>JACJWN010000004.1 GCA_020637165.1 Mycolicibacterium sp.
GGGTGGGCGGGGCGAACCGGGTCGAGCGCACGCCATCGGAGTCGATGGCCAGCAGCTCGCCGGGTTCGATATCGCGCACGAAAGAGGCGCCGACGATGTCCAGCGCGGCGGTTTCCGACGCAACTACCCAACCCCGGTCCAGCCGCCCCAGCGACAGCGGCCGCACCCCGTGCGGGTCCCGCGCGGCATACAGCGTGGTCTCGTCCATGAAGACCAGGCAGAACGCGCCCCGCACGCCGGGCAAAAGTTCCAGGGCGGCCTGTTCGAGGCTGGAGTCCGCGGCTCCGCCGGCCAGCAACGCACCGAGGATGTCGGAATCGGTGGTGGCCGCACCGGGCATGTGGGGGTTGATCAGCCCGGCCTTGCGCGCACGGCCGGCCAGTTCGGCGGTGTTGACCAGGTTGCCGTTGTGTCCCAGCGCGACACCGCTTCCTACCGCGGTGTTGCGGAACACCGGTTGGGCGTTCTCCCAGTTGGTCGAACCGGTAGTCGAATAACGGCAGTGCCCGATGGCAACGTGACCCGGCATGGCGGCCAGAGTCTGCTCATCGAAGACCTGACTCACCAGCCCGAGGTCCTTGAACACCAGCACCTGCGAACCATCGGCAACGGCGATACCGGCCGCCTCCTGACCTCGGTGCTGCAGCGCGTAGAGGCCGTAGTAGGTGAGCTTGGCGACTTCCTCCCCGGGAGCCCAGACGCCGAAAACACCACACTCTTCCCGAGGTTCGTTCTCCTGCTGATCCGTCACGATCTGGTCCGTCACAATGCTGCTCCGCTCTCAGCGCTGCCCCGCTCTCGGCGACGGCATCAGTCTACGGCGAGCAGGCCGCGATCCGGGAATCGAACGGCGAGGTTTCAGCGACTCTCCCGACCGTTCAGCCTGACCAGCGGAAACAAGCCTGCGATCTCCGCCGCGCGGGTTCCGGACAGCCGCAATGCGCCGTCGGACTCCGCGTCAGCGACCGTCGTGATCCCGGTGGCCAGCAGCAGCCAGGTCCGCGGGTCGGTCTCGACCACGTTCGGCGGGGTCCCGCGGGTATGCCGCGGACCAGCGATGCACTGAACCGCCACGAAGGGCGGCACCCGAACCTCGACACTGGAGCCCGGCGCCAGCGCCGCCAGCGTCCGGGCGGTGAGCCGTACCGCCGTCCCGAGAACCGCCCGGTCCGGCTGGGGTGCGGTCTCGTCCAGCAGCCAGGAGCCGACCGCGAGAACGGCGTCCCGGGTGGCGCCCGGATCGATGCGCCGACTCACCGCGGGGACCGCCCGACACGGCGCACGACCAGTGCGGCCAGCGCACCGGCTTCGTTGACGGCCAGATGAGCCAGCATCGGGGCCACCAGGCTGCCGGAGCGTTCGGCCAGCAGAGCGAAGCCCCAACCGGCCAGTCCGGTCACCAGCACGGTGCCCACCAGGGGCTCGCCGGTCTCCAGCGCGTCGGGGATATGGCTGAGCCCGAAGGACAGCGCCTGCAGCAGCCGCCCGGCGCCCGGCCCGAATGCGTCGGCCGCCGCCGCGGCGAGGGCACCGCGGAAGGCGGTTTCCTCAGACCACACCGTTCCCAACGGGATCTCCACGGCCAGCCAGTGCGCCGGGCGGTCGGGCAGTTCACGCTCCGCCATCGCCACCCGGACCTGCGGCAGCGTGCTGCCGACCGCGACCCCGGTGGCGACCACCCCCGCCGCGGCGAACCCCAGCCGGAGCCCGGACCCCAACTGCGGGGGGCCGAGTCCGAACCGGGCCCGGGAGACCCCCGCCAACACCGTGCCGAGCGTGGCCAGCGCCAGCGGGTGCCGCCGCCAGGGATGCTCGAGGCCGGCGGTGAAACTCCACCCCACCAGCGCGCAGGCCAGTCCCAGCGCGCGCGCCCTCCGCCGGTTCACGCGAACTCCGGTCCACCGGCCGCGGTCGCCTTCTCCAGCCACCGCCGGATACGGTCGGTGTCGAAGTCACTCCAACCCTCCGGTGCGGCGACGGCGACCCAGCCGTCGAGTTGAGCGTCGCCGTACTTGTGGCCGTGCCCTTCAGGAGTGCCGGTGGAGTTGGTGACGTTGCCCGCCATATCGGCGCTGACCTGCCAGAACGTGACGATCGGATACCAGCGCATCGAGGGTGTCCGGTCGATGCCCGGCGGTTCGGTCAGCCAGGCGGGACGCTCGACGAGCAGATCCGGCGACCACCACACCACCGGGTCGGAGGCGTGCTGCAGATACATCACCCGGGTTCCCCGCCAGGGTGGGGAGGCTGCAACGGCGGCGATCTCGGCGGTGCCCGACGCCTGCGCGAAACGGACGGTGCGACCGTTGTCATATCGGGGCTGCACTTCGGGGGTGCCCGGATCGCGACGGACGGTCAGTGCCTTCCACAGCCGGCTGGCATTGGGCGGACCCACCCACAGCACCGAGGAGAAATTCATCTCTGCCACGTCCGGCAGGTACCCGAACGCGGCCTGCCCGGCCATCGCGCCCAGACTTTCCCCGTAGAGCGCCAGTTTGGGGCGGGCCGCTTCGGGCCACCCCAGCCAGCGCTGGTGGATACCGTCGACCATCGCCCGGCCCGATTCGACCGACTTCTGCTGGTCGGCCAGAAACGAGATCCAACTCGGCAGGTAGGAGTACTGCATGGCCACCAGCGCGGTGTCGCCGTTGTACATCGCCTCGATCGAGCGCGCCGCCACCGGGTCCACCCACCCGGTGCCGGTAGTCGGGATGATCACCAGCAATTTGCGCTGGTAGGCCCGGGTGCGCTGCAACTCCGAAAGCACCACCGCCACCCGGGCCTCGACGGTGTCGGCGGACTGCAACCCAGCGTAGATCCGGATCGGCTCCTTGGCCGGACGCCCGTTGAGTTCGGAGAGTTCGGCGGCACTCGGTCCGGTGCCGACGAAGTTGCGGCCCTGGAAACCGAGGGTGTCCCACTGCGCGAACGAGTCCGGGCTGCCGGATCGCTCGGGCTGTAGAGGTTGTTCGACGCCCGGCCGCGTGGCGGAGTTCTGCGGCTGGAACACCGCACTGGTACCGGCGATGAAGCCGCGGACCAGCACGCCGTTGACCAGGGTGACGATCAGGATGACGACGATCGCGGTGCCGATGAACATCGCGATCTCGTCGTTGATGTCCCAGCGCCGGATCATCACCCGGGCCAGCAGTCTGATCGTGTCCTTGATCACCCTGGCGGCGGCGATCAGCGCCGCGCCGGTGAGGATCGCCACGAGCAGGGAACGCAGGTAGCCGGCGGTGGCCGGGCCATCGATCCCCATCAGTGCCGCGACCTCGCGCTGCCAGGCCGCGGCCGGCAGGATCATCAGGACGCTGGCCCCGATCGACCCGGCGACGACGGCCACCGTCAGCGCCCGACGGACCCGCGGGGGCGGCGGCCACCAGGAACGACCGCTCAGCACCATCCCGCGGACCACCGCGCCGAGCAGCACCCCGATCCCGTAGCCGATCGCGGCGTTGATCCCGCCAATGATGCCGCCGGTCAGCCAGTCCCGCGGCAGCAGCGACGGGGTCAGCGAGAGGCAGAAGAACAACGCCGCGAACGCGACCCCGGTGAAGTCCAGACGAACCAGGCTCCACAGCCAACGGGCCGGCGACCCGGTTGTCATCCGAAGATCCTGGGCAGAACCCCTTCCGAGGTGCGGCGCAGTTCCTCCAGTGTGACGCTGAAAAGTCCTTGAACCTCAACGGAATCCGACCCCGGATCGGAAACCCCGATCCGGGTGGCGGGCAGACCTCGCGCCTCGCACATCGAGACGAACCGGCTCTCCTCGGTGCGAGGTATAGCGACCAGCGACCGGCCGGCGGATTCGGAGAACAGGAACACGAACGCGTCGGCGACGGACTCCCACTCGCGCGGAAGCACAAGGCGACAGCCGGTTTCACCGGCCAGGGCCGCCTCGACCACGGCTTGGATAAGACCACCCTCGCTGAGATCGTGTGCGGCCGAGGCCAATCCGTCCCGGGAGGCCGCGGTGAGCACCTCGGCGAGCAGTTTCTCCCGGGCCAGGTCGACCCGCGGCGGGACGCCCCCGAGATGCTCGGCGGTGACCTGCGCCCAGATCGAGCCGTCGAACTCGTCGCGGGTGTCACCGAGCAGGTACAGCGTCTCCCCCGGTTCGTTGCCGAGTCCGGTGGGAAGCCGGCGGCGCACGTCGTCGAGGACGCCGAGAACACCGACCACCGGTGTGGGCAGGATGGCCGTGGAACCGGTCTGGTTGTAGAAGCTGACGTTGCCGCCGGTGACCGGAATCCCCAGTTCGGCGCAACCGTCGGCCAGCCCGCGCACGGCCTGGGCGAACTGCCACATGACGCCGGGGTCCTCGGGGGAGCCGAAGTTGAGGCAGTTGGTGACCGCGACCGGAGTGGCCCCGGTGACCGCGACGTTGCGGTAGGCCTCGGCCAGAGCTAGTTGGGCGCCGGCGTAGGGGTCGAGCTGGGTGTAGCGGCCCGAGGCGTCGGTCGACACCGCGACACCGCGGTGGGTCTGCTCGTCGATGCGCAGCACCCCGCCGTCGGCGTGCTCGGCGAGCACGGTGTTGCCGCGCACGTAGCGGTCGTACTGCTCGGTGATGAACGCCCGGCTGCACAGGTGCGGGCTGCCCAGCATGCTGAGCAGCGTCACGCGGAGTTCCTCGGCGGTGCCGGGCCGCGGCAGCTTCGCCGAGCCGTCCGCGTTGAGCGCGTCCTGGGTGTCCGGCCGGCCCAGTGGGCGCTGATAGACCGGTCCCTCGTGGGCCACGGTGCGGGGCGGGACGTCGACAACGGTCTCGCCGCGCCAGGTGATCTTCAGCCGGTCGCCGTCGGAGACCTCACCGATGACCGTGGCCAGGACGTCCCACTTGGCGCAGACCGCCATGAACGCATCGACGTTCTCCGGGGCCACCACGGCACACATCCGCTCCTGCGACTCGCTGGACAGCACCTCGGCCGCGGTCATATCGGCCGCGCGCAGCGGCACCTTGTCCAGTTCGATCGTCATTCCACCGTCGCCAGCAGAAGCCAATTCGGATGTGGCGCAGGACAATCCAGCCCCTCCGAGGTCCTGAATACCGATCACCAGCCCGGCCGAATACAGATCCAGGCAGCATTCGATGAGGACTTTCTCGGTGAACGGGTCACCGACCTGGACGCTGGGCAACTTCTTGCGTCCGGCGCCGCTCTCGTCACCCGCGAAGGTATCGCTGGCCAGCACCGAGACCCCGCCGATGCCGTCCAGTCCGGTGCGGGCGCCGAAGAGGATGATCTTGTTGCCCACCCCGGAGGCGAAGGCCAGGTGCAGGTCCTGCTTGCGCAGCACTCCGACGCACATGGCGTTGACCAACGGGTTGCCCGCGTAGGAGGCGTCGAACACCGTCTCCCCGCCGATATTGGGCAACCCCAGGGAGTTTCCGTACCCACCGATACCGCGCACCACCCCGTCGAGCACCCGGCGGGTGTCGGGTGCCTCCGCGGGTCCGAACCGCAGCTGGTCCATGACCGCCACCGGCCGGGCCCCCATGGCCATGATGTCGCGGACGATGCCGCCCACTCCGGTCGCAGCGCCCTGGTAGGGCTCCACGTACGAGGGGTGGTTGTGCGACTCGACTTTGAACGTCACCGCCCAGCCGTCGCCGATGTCGACCACGCCGGCGTTCTCTCCGATACCGGCCAGCATGCAGCGGCGCATCTGTTCGGTGGTGGTCTCCCCGAAGTAGCGCAGGTGAACCTTGGAGGACTTATAGGAGCAGTGCTCGCTCCACATCACCGAGTACATGGCCAGCTCGGCGTCGGTGGGCCGCCGGCCGAGGATGTCGCGGATGCGCTGGTACTCGTCGTCCTTGAGGCCCAGTTCCCGATAGGGCTGCGGGTGGTCGGGGGTTGCCGAAGCGTGCTCGACGGTGTCGACGGAGGTCACGGACGCTCAGTCTAGTGAGGGGCCAGCCCCGAGGCGCGACCACGCAGAACGCGTTGCCATCCGGATCGGCCAGCACCGCCCGCCAGCCGGCCGGCCGCGACGGGTCGGTGCAGTCGACGGTGATCATCTCCAGCGACAGGCTCATGGGAACCCTTCCGTTCAGTCCGGAGTCAGAAAGGCGTGCAGCGCCGCTGCGTAGGCGCTGACGTCGTCGGCACCCATGAGTTCGCGCGCGGAGTGCATGGCCAGCTGCGGCGCGCCGACGTCGACGGTCGGAATCCCGGTGCGGGCAGCGGTGATCGGTCCGACCGTGGATCCGCATGGCAGGTCGGCCCGGTGCTCGTAGCGCTGCAGCGGCACCCCGGCCTTGCTGCAGGCCAGTTCGAACACCGCCGCCGTGCGCCCCTCGGTGGCGTACCGCAGATTCGGCTGCACCTTGAGCACCGGCCCGCCGTTGACTGCGATCAGGTGTCCGGGTTCGTGACGGTCGGGATAGTTGGGGTGGGTGGCATGGGCCATGTCGCCGGAAGCCACCGTCGAGGCGGTCAGCAACCTCAGGAAGTCCTGCCGGTCCCCGCCCCAGCCCAGCACGATGCGTTCCAGTGTGGTCAGCAGGAAATCCGACTGTGCCCCGCGGTCGGAGGACGACCCGACCTCCTCGTGGTCGAAGAGCACCAACACCGGCAGATACCCGCCCGGTTCGGCGGCCAGCAGGGCCTCCATACCGGCGTAGCAGGTGCCCTGGTTGTCCAGCCGTGGCGCACTGACCAGATCGCCCTGCGCGCCGATGACTCGCGACGGCGAGAGGTCGTGGGTCATCAGGTCGGCCGCCAGCAGATCCCGCGGCGCCACGCCGGCCCACTCGGCGACGTGGTCATGCAGGGAACGTGACCGGCCGCCGGCACCCCAGACGGCGTTGAGGTGGCGCTGCGGGTCGATCCTGACTGTGGCTCGGTCCTCGGCGAGATGGATGGCCAACTGCGGCACCCGAAGCAGCGGTTCGTCGATGCGGACCAACTCCTGGCGGACCCCACCCTCGGCATCGGGGTCACGAACAGAGAGCCGGCCGCTGAGCCCGAGGTCTCGGTCCAGCCAGGAGTGCAACCACGCCCCGCCGTAGGGCTGCAGGGCCACCACCTGCCAGCCCGCCACCACCCGATCGGGATGCTGTTTGACCCGCAGGTTGGGGCTGTCGGTGTGCGCGCCGACGATCCGGAACGGCCGTCGGTGACCCGCCCCGCTCCAGGCGAGCACCGAACCGCCCCGCACGGTGAAGAACCGGCCCCGGTCGGTGCCGCTCCAACGATCGGTCTCGGCCAGTTCGGTGTAGCCGGCCGCGCGCAGCCGTCCGGCAACGGTGGCGCAGACGTGGAATGGCGACGGGGAGGCGTCGACGAACTCGCACAGCCCCTGCGCGGTGGCACCGGTCATCTCAGCGTCAGGTATCTGAGGCGGCCAGGACCGCGTCGAGAACGGAGTAGAAGATCCCGAGCCCGTCGTCCGACGGCCCGGTCAACGCCTCGGTGGCGTGCTCGGGATGCGGCATCAGCCCGACGACCCGACCGTTGGCCGAGCTGATCCCGGCGATGTCGCGCATGGAGCCGTTGGGGTTGTCCGCGTAGCGGAACACCACCCGGCCCTCGCCCTCGAGTTCGTCGAGCGCCGATTCGCTTGCCACATAACGACCTTCGCCCGATTTCAGCGGGACGAGCAACTCAGCGCCCCACTCGAAGCGCGACGTCCATGCGGTGGTGATGGAGTCCACCGTGAGCCACACGTCCCGGCAGACGAAGTGCAGACCGGCATTGCGGGTGAGCGCACCCGGCAGCAGTCCCGCCTCGCACAGGATTTGAAAGCCGTTGCAGATACCCAGCACCGGCATCCCCCGGCCAGCCGCCGCCACCACCTCGGTCATCACCGGGGCGAACTTGGCGATCGCCCCGCAACGCAGGTAGTCGCCGTAGGAGAAGCCCCCCGGCACCACCACCGCATCCACTCCGCGCAGGTCGGCGTCGGCGTGCCAGAGGCTCACCGCCTCGGCGCCGGAGAGCCGGACCGCGCGGGCGGCGTCGACGTCGTCGAGAGTGCCCGGGAAGGTGATGACCCCGATGCGGGCGGTCACGACGGTTCCCGGGTGATCGACCAGTCCTCGATCACGGTGTTGGCCAGCAGTGATTCGGCGACCTCGGCTAGCTCGTCGTCGGTCACGGTGTCATCCACCTCGAGTTCAAACCGCTTGCCCTGCCGAACCTGAGAGATACCGGGATGCCCGAGCCGGCCCAGTGCCCCCACGATGGCCTGGCCCTGGGGGTCGAGAATCTCGGCTTTGGGCATCACTGCCACAACTACCCGAGCCACTGCAAGCTCCTCTGACGTCGGCGGACGATGCGGATCAAATCCTACCGGCGGGTCACGGGCAGGAGTCGACGTAGGCCGTGCACAGCGGCGCGCCGAGCGCGTCGAGGACCGCGGTGTCGGTGATCGACGGCCAGGGAGTCTGCGGCGGGGCGTCGGACCAGAGTGCCAGTTCGGTGACGGTGCTGTTGACGGGATCGGCCAGCAGGTACTGGTGCAGGATCACCGGTCCGCTGACCACTGCGGCCATTCGGTCGGGCTGGTCGACGATCAGCGACCCCGAGGCGCCGGGGTTGGTCGCTTGGCAGTCCCGCAGCGCGGCGACGGCCGCGGCGACGGTCTCCTGTGCCAGCTGGCCGCCGCGCCAGGTCTCACCGCGCCAGTGCAGCACCTGGGCCTGCAACTGCCACTGGCCGGCCGGGTTGGAGACCACCGAGCGCTCGGCCACCACGTACCCGCGGGGGTCCCCGGCCGTCGGGGCGGTGGCGCACAGTTGCTCGAACTGGAACCGCGGCGCCCGGGCGGTGACCGCGAGCCCAGCCAGATCAGGCCAGGAGTAGACATCGTCGAGCGGGATCGCCGACGGCGCGATCCATGCGGTCGGGGGAATCCGGTCGCAGGCCGGCGGACAGGTGCTCATCGGCTCCGCCTTCGACGGCGGCGCGACAGCGGAACTCAGGATCAACGCGGAACCCACCGTCAACACTGCGAGGGCCATTCGCATACGCCGCCTCCTGAGAGCGCACAATCGTAAACATGGAATTGACGCATTTCGGCCATTCATGCCTGCTTGCAGAGTTTGGTGTCGCGCGAATCCTGTTCGATCCGGGCAACTTCTCGCACGGGTTCGAGGGCATCACCGACCTGTCGGCGATCCTGATCACCCATCAGCACCCCGACCACGCCGACCCGCAGCGGCTGCCCGCGCTACTGGAGGCCAACCCGCAAGCCGCGCTCTACGCCGACCCGCAGACCGCCGAGATGCTCGGTGGGAGTTGGCAGGCCGTGCATGCCGGGGACAGCTTCACCGTTGAAGATCTGCGCATCCGCGGTGTCGGCGGACGCCATGCCGTCATCCATCCGGAGATACCGGTGATCGACAACATGTCCTATCTGGTCGGCGACGACGAACATCCCGCCCGACTGATGCATCCGGGCGACGCACTGTTCGTCCCGGGCGAGCCGGTCGAGGTCCTGGCCACCCCGGCGGCCGCCCCGTGGATGAAGATTTCCGAAGCGGTCGACTACCTGCGTGCCGTCTCGCCGCGACACGCGGTGCCCATCCACCAGGGCATCATCGCCCCCGAGGCCCGCGGCATTTTCTACGGCCGACTGACCGAGATGACCGACACCGATTTCCGGGTGCTGCGCGAAGAGCACGCGGAACAGTTCTGAACGAGACAGTTCTGAACAGGACGAAGGGATTGACTATGGGTATGGCGGATCTTCAGCGGCTCTTCGGCTTGGAGGGTAAGACCGCTCTGGTGACCGGCGGAACCCGGGGAATCGGCATGATGATCGCCCGCGGCCTGCTGCAGGCCGGCGCCGCGGTGGTGGTCAGTTCCCGCAAAGCCGACGCCTGCGACCGGGCTGTGGCCGCCCTGTCCGAGTTCGGTTCGGTGCGCGGCGTGTCGGCGGACCTGTCGCAGCGCGAGGAGTGCGCGCGGCTCGCCGCCGAGGTGCTCGCCGACACCGACCGCCTGGACATCCTGGTGAACAACGCCGGGGCGACCTGGGGCGAACCGCTGGAGTCGTTCCCCGCCTCGGCATGGGACCGGGTGCTCGACCTCAACGTCAAGTCGCCGTTCTGGATGGTTCAGGAGCTGCTGCCGGCGCTGCGCAACGCCGGTACCGCCGACGATCCGGCCCGGATCATCAACGTCGGCAGTATCGACGCGATCCACGTCAGCCCGATGCCCACCTACTCGTACTCGGCCAGCAAGGCCGCCGTGCATCAGTTGACCCGCGTGCTGGCCAGGGAACTCGGCCCGCAACACATCACGGTCAACGCGATCGCGCCCGGGCCGTTCCCGTCGAAGATGATGGCCGCGACCTTGGAGGCGTTTGGCGACGCCATCGCCGCGGCCGCCCCGATGCGGCGGATCGGGCGCGATGACGATATGGCCGGTGTCGCGGTTTACCTGGCCGGCCGGGCCGGTTCCTACGTCAACGGGGCGATCATCCCGGTCGACGGCGGTATCGCGACCACCGCCGGTGGCACCGGACGCTGACGTCTCGCGCCGTGATCAGGCCGCCCGGGATGACACCGGTCGGGGCGGGCAGCGATAGACCTCCGGAGCGCAGCCGTGCAGGAGTGCCAGATCCACGGCGTCGAGCACTGCCCTGCGCGGGCCGTCCTCGGCGAGTTGTTCCGCGGCGACGTTCAACCGGACGGTCTCCCCGCGCCGAGCGGTGCGCTCGGCCGCCAACACCACCGCCCGACATCGCCACGGCTCGGTCAGCAAGCCCGGTCCGATACCGATCGTCCGCGCCCGCCGGGAGACTCCCCGAACCAGATCGGTCGATTCATTACGGCCGATCAGCAGGCGAAACCCGTTGCGCGCCAGTGCGTTGACGGTGCCGGCCGACACGTTCCATCCCGGCGCGGCGAACAACCGGGTACGCAGACCGGCCTTTTCGAGGATCCGGTCGGCTGCCAGCAGGCGCAGATTGGCCTCGTGTGCCGCCATCACCGCGAACTCGTTGCGCCGTCGCTTGGTGGCGGACTCGTCGAACCCATGCAGGACCACCGCGTCACCGGCGGAACGCTGGTGGCGCAGCCAGCCGACCGTGCCGGGGTCGGCCTCGAGGTGGTAGCCATGGGTGCGCCGGGGCGCGACGAACAGTGAGACCGGCACTCCCCGCGGACCGAGGGCGCGCCGAAACTCGTCCAGATAGGGCAACGTGCGGTCACTGATGCCGAACACGGAAACGAGCAAATCGCCGGTCATGCGACAAGTGTCAATTGCGCTGATGTACGCCGGGTGTCGGCCAGGTGGCGCGCCCGTGGCGATCCGGACACCCTCTGGCGACACGTTGGCCCTCTGCGCTCCAGCCGGGCCGCGATTGCCTCAGCGCCCGGGGGCCGCCTTGCCGAATCGCTCCGGATCCGCGGTCGCGAGCAGCCAGGCGAACTGGAATGCCGCCTCGCGCCACCGCTCGTAGCGCCCGCTGATACCGCCGTGGCCGGCCGCCATCTGGGTGCGCAACAGCACCGGGTGCGGGTCGGTCTTGGTATGCCGCAGCGCGGCAACCCATTTCGCGGGTTCTACATAGTAGACCCGGGTGTCGTTCAATGAGGTCATGGCGAGGATGGCCGGGTACTCCTTGGCCTCGACGTTTTCGTACGGGGAGTAGGACTTCATGTAGAAGTAGACCCCTGGGTCCTCCAAAGGATTGCCCCATTCGTCCCACTCGGTGACGGTCAACGGCAGCGAAGGGTCCAGGATCGTCGTCAGCGGGTCGACGAACGGGACCTGGGCGAGGATCCCGGCGAACAGGTGCGGCGCCATATTGGCCACCGCACCCATCAACAGTCCCCCGGCGCTGCCGCCGAGTGCGACGAGGTTGCGCGGCCGGGTCAGGCCGGCATCGACGAGGTGGCGGGCCGCGTCGATGAAATCGGTAAAGGTGTTCTTCTTCTCCAGCAACTTGCCGCGCTCGTACCAGAGCCGACCCATCTCGCCGCCGCCGCGGATGTGGGCGATCGCGAACACCATGCCGCGGTCAAGCAGCGAGAGCCGGGCGATGGAGAACCGAGGGTCCTCGCTGGATTCGTAGGCGCCGTACCCGTAGAGCACGGCCGGCGCTGGGAACTCGATCCCGGCGCGGTACATCAGCGAGATCGGGATGCGGGTACCGTCGGCGGCCACCGCCCAGTCCCGCCGCTCCACGTAGTCCTCACGGCGGTAGCCGCCCAGGACCGGCTGTTCGCGCAACAGGATTCGTCGCCCGGTCGCCAGGTCCATGTCATATATCCGCATCGGGGTGAGGAACGAGGTCGCGCCCACCCGCAGCCGGGGGGCGTCCCAATTCGGATTGCCGGCGAGGCCGCAGGCCATCAACTCGGAGTCGAAGGTGATCTCCTGCACAGCGCCGTAACCCTGGCCCGGCACCAGCGGCCACAGCTGAAGCCGGGGCAGCGCCTCGGCGCGGTAGTGGACGACGATGTGCCCGGCGAAGGCGTCGAGACCCTCGAGCCGCACGTCGTCGCGCGCCGGGATCAGGGTTCGCTGCGCGGTGGGATCGTCCACCGGCGCCTCGACCAGCGTGAAATTCGGCGCCCCGTCGTTGTGCAGGATGAGGAACCGGTCCTGACCGTCGACGATCGCGTGCTCGACGGAGTACTCGACCCCGTCGCGGCGGGGCAGCACCGTGGTGAACTCCGCCTGCGGATCGGAGGCGTCGGCGAAGCGGACCTCAGAGGTGATCGCCGATCCCGCCGCGATCACGATGTAGGCATCCGAACGGGTGCGCCCGACCCCGACCCAGAACCGTTCGTCGGGCTCGTAGAACACCTGCTCGTCGTGGCCCTGCGCGCCGAGCCGGTGCCGCCATACGGTGTCGGGGCGCCACGCCTCGTCGACGGTGGTGTAGTAGACCGTCGCACTGTCAGCGGCCCAGGTCACCCCGGCGGATATTCCGGTGATGCGATCGGGATAGACCTCTCCGGTGCGTAGGTCCTTGAATCGCAGGGTGTAACGCTCGTCGCCGACCACGTCGGTCGAGTAGGCCAGCAGATTGCCGTCCGGGCTGACCGTCGCCGCACCCACGGCAAAATAGTCGTGGCCGTCGGCCTCGGCGTTCTCGTCGAGCAGTACCTGCTCACCGGGGATGTCGGTGTGCTCGTCGAATTTGGGCGGATCCCAGTCCGCCGGTCCGGCCACCGGGCAGCGGCAGTGCACTCCGTACTGCTTGCCCTCGAAACTGCGGCCGTAGTACCACCAGTCGTCGCGCCGCAGCGGCACCGACAGGTCGGTCTCCTTGGTGCGGGCCTTGATCTCGTCGAAGATCGTCTGGCGTAACGGCTCCTGGTAGGAGGTCTCGGCCTCGACGTGGGCGTTTTCCTCCTCCAGGTGGGCGATGACCTCGGGATCGGACTTGTCGCGCATCCACTCGTAATGGTCGACGAACACGTCGTCGTGGTGGACCCGTCGCGTGCCGACCCGCTTGGGCGCCGGAGCCGTGCTCATGTGCCCGCCCCGATCCAATCGGCGAAACTCAACCCGGAGATCCTTTCGTAGGCCTGGATATAGCGTTCCCGCGTCGCCGCGACGATGTCGGCGGGCAGCGGCGGGGGCGGTGTCGTGCCGCGGCGGTCCCATCCGGACTGCGGACCGGTCAGCCAGTTCCGGACGAATTGTTTGTCGAAGCTGGGCTGCACGATTCCCCCGCGGTAGCTCTCGGCGGGCCAGTACCGAGAGGAGTCAGGGGTTAGCACCTCGTCAGCGAGCACCAACGAACCGTCGCGATCGACTCCGAACTCGAACTTGGTGTCGGCAATGATGATTCCGCGGTCCAGCGCGTGTTCGGCGGCCTGCTGGTAGGTCTGCACCGTCAGGTCCCGCAACTCCTCGGCGCGGTTCCGGCCCACCAGTTCGGTCATTCGGCCGAAGGAGATGTTCTCGTCGTGGGCGCCGAACTCGGCCTTGGTGGCTGGGGTGAACAGCGGATGGTCGAACTTGCTGGCCTCGGTCAAACCCGGCGGCAGGTCGATACCGCACACCGCCCCGGTCGCCCGGTAGTCCGACAGCCCCGACCCGGTGAGGTAGCCCCGGGCCACACACTCCACCGGCATCATGTCCAGGGCGCGGACCACCAGGGCGCGGCCGAGAACCTCGGCGGGGATGCGCGGGTCGTCGGGCGGGCCGGCGAGGTGGTTGGGGGTATCGAGGAGGTCGAAGTAGAAGACGCTCATCGCGGTCAGGATGCGGCCCTTGTCCGGGATCAGCGTGTCGAGGATGTGGTCGAACGCCGAGATCCGGTCGGTGGCCACGAACAGCAGGTGGTCCTCGTCGATGCGGTACAACTCGCGGACCTTGCCGCTGGCCAGGTGGGGATAGTCGGTCAGAGCGGCACGCACCGGGTCAGCCTAACCGCCCGCCGGCGGCCATCTGTGCTGGGATCGGAACCATGAAATCGCGCTTCCTGCCCTACGCCACCACCCCGGCACGGCTGACCGCCCAACTCCTCAGCGACCTGCTGATCGCGGCGTGGATCACCGTGTGGGTGCTCGTCGGTGTGGCCGTGCACCACGCGATCGCCACCTTCGCCAGGGTGGGCACACAGGTCAAGGAGGGCGCCACCGGAATCTCGGCCAACCTGGGCTCCGCCGGCGATAGCGCAGACCGGCTACCGCTGGTCGGCGATGCTTTGGCCAAGCCACTGCGGGCGGCCAGCGAGGCGGCGCTGGATCTGGCCGGGGCCGGGCAGAACCTCAACAGCACCGCGACCTGGCTGGCGGTGCTGCTGGCGATCGCCGTGGCGGGGCCCCCGATCCTCGCGGTCGGCATGCCGTGGCTGTTCCTGCGGATCCGGTTCTTCCGCCGCAAGTGGACGGTGATCGCGCTGGCGCAGACCCCGGCCGGTCAGCAGCTGCTGGCGCTGCGCGCTCTGGCCAACCGCCCGCTGCGCAAGCTGACCGAGGTCAGCCATGACCCGGTCGGCGCCTGGCGACGCGAGGATCCGATGGCCGTGCGGGGCCTGGCGGCACTGGAACTCCGGTCGGCGGGTGTTGCCCGGGTGACTTCGGCGCGCTGATCGCCGCTGAGCGACGAAAAGCGCGCCGAAATGAAACCGGAGCGCCCGCTCTGGCGTCCAACCCAGCATGCTCGAGGACTACCTGCGCCGCCATGACGGCGTCATCACCCTGGCCCAGGCCCGCAGCAGCGGACTCAGCCATTCCGCGATACAGCGCCGCGTGACGTCAGGGCGATGGCGGCGCTGCGCCACGGGCGTCTATTTCGCCGATGACCGGCCGTTCAACACGGCGGCTCGCATCCGGGCCGCGGTCTGGAGCCATGGACCCATGGCAACGGCGACCGGCCTCACCGCGGCGTGGTGGCTGGGGCTGATGGCCTTCGAACCGAGCGAGCTCGAGGTGACGGTGCCCCGCAACAGCCACGGCCGGGGCCGGGCCGGGGTCCGAGTACGCCGCCGCGACCTAGCGGAGCAGGACGTTGTCGAGGCCCGCGGACTGCGAGTCACCGGGCTGGCGCTGACCGTGCTGGAAGCCTCGGCCCGCCGGAACGGCGGCCCGAAGATCATGGACTCCGCGTTGCAGCGCCGGGTCGGCCTGGCTGAGCTGCAGCGCGCGCACCTCCGCAACCGGGGCCGCCACGGAGCCGTTGCTGCGCGGCGAATGCTTAGGGCCGCCTCGGGCGGTGCGCGTTCGGAGGCCGAACGGCTGGTGATCCAGTTGTTGCGCGCGGCGGATTTCGACGGCTGGCAGGCAAACTATCCGGCCGGGCGGTACGTCGTCGATATCGCCTTTCCTCGGCAGCGGGTGGCGATCGAGATCGACGGCTGGGCTTTCCACAGCGATCAACCCGCATTCCAGAACGACCGCAAACGGCAGAACTGGCTCGCCCTACAAGGCTGGCAGGTCCTGCGGTTCACTTGGCTGGACGTCTCCCAGCATCCGGAACGGGTGCTCGCCGAGATTCGCGCCGCAACTTCGGCGCGCTGATCGCCGCTGAGCGACGAAAACCGCGCCGAAGTCGAGGGGGTTAGAGGATGGCGCCCGGGGTATAGGCGGCGGCGTCGGGGTAGCCACGCACCAGCTCCCCGACCGCTGCAACCACGGCATCCACCTGGTCGCCCGCCGCCCCGGTGAAGGACTGTTTGTCCGCCAGTGCGGCATCCAGAGCCGCGCGGTCCAGCGGCAGACGCGGGTCGGCGGCCAGCCGATCCAACAGATCGGGTTCGGCACCGCGTTCCCGCATCGCCAGCGCAACGGCCACCGCGTGTTCCTTGATCGCCTCATGGGCAGCCTCGCGCCCCATACCCGCCCGCACCGCGGCGATGAGCACCTTGGTGGTGGCCAGGAACGGCAGGTAGCGGTCCAGCTCACGCTGAATCACCGCCGGGTAGGCACCGAACTCCTCCAGCACGGTCAGGAACGTCTCGATCTGACCGTCGACGGCGAAGAACGCGTCGGGCAGCGCGACGCGGCGCACCACCGAGCAGAACACGTCACCTTCGTTCCATTGCGCTCCGGCCAGTTCTGCGGCCATCGAGGCGAAGCCGCGCAGTACGACCTGAAGGCCATTGACCCGTTCGCAACTGCGGGTGTTCATCTTGTGCGGCATCGCCGAGGAACCGACCTGCCCCTCAGCGAAGCCCTCGGTGACCAGTTCGTGGCCGGCCATCAACCGGATGGTGTGCGCCATCGAGGACGGGCCGGCGCCGAGTTCGACCAGCGCCGAGAGCACGTCGTGGTCCAGCGAGCGCGGGTAGACCTGGCCGACACTGTCGAGCACCGCGGTGAAGCCCAGGAACTCCGCGACCCGACGCTCCAACTCAGCCAGCCGACCGGCATCGCCGTCGAACAGGTCGAGCATGTCCTGGGCGGTGCCCATCGGCCCCTTGATGCCGCGCAGCGGGTAGCGCTCGAGGAGTTCGCCGATACGGGTCAGCGCGATGAGCGTCTCCTGGGCCGCCGAGGCGAATCGCTTGCCCAACGTGGTGGCCTGCGCGGCGACGTTGTGGCTGCGTCCGGCCATCACCAGGTCGCGGTAGCTCAGCGCGCGTTCGGACAGTCGGGCCGCGACGGCCACACCGTGGGCATAGACCAGTTCCAGCGACTGGCGGATCTGCAACTGCTCGACGTTCTCGGTCAGGTCCCGGCTGGTCATGCCCTTGTGCACGTGCTCGTGGCCGGCGAGAGCGTTGAACTCCTCGATGCGCGCCTTGACGTCGTGGCGCAGTACCCGTTCCCGGGCGGCGATCGAATCGAGGTCCACCTCGGGGAGCACCCGTTCGTAGTCGGCGATCGCCGCCTCGGGGACGTCCACCCCCAGCTCGCGCTGGGCGCGCAGCACCGCCAGCCACAGCCGCCGTTCGGCGACGATCTTGGCCTGCGGGGACCAGATGGCGACCATCTCGGTGCTGGCGTACCGGTTGGCCAGGACGTCGGGGACTACCACGCGACCGGTCACGGACAGACAGCTTACGGTTTGCGCTGTGCACTTCGTAGGAGTCGACCTCGCCTGGGGTGGGCGCAGCCCGACGGGCGTGGCAGTACTCGACGGCGACGGGACACTGAGCCACGTCGGGGTGGCCGGCGACGACGCCGACCTGCTGGCAGACTTGGCGCCCTGGGTCTCCGGTGAGTGCGTGGTGGCCATCGACGCACCACTGGTTGTCGTCAACGACTCCGGAAACCGGCCCTGCGAAGCGGCCCTGAACCGGGACTTCGGCCGCTTCGACGCCGGGGCGCACCCCGCCAACACCGGGTTGGCGTGGTTCGCCGACGGCGGCCGGGGCGCGCGCCTCTGCGCGGCACTGCGGCTCGATCTCGACCCCGGCTCGGGCTCGCCCCGGCGGGCGATGGAGGTCTATCCCCACGCCGCCTGCGTCGCGCTGTTCGGCCTTGAGCGCACGCTGAAGTACAAGCAGAAGTCAGGCCGCGATCTGGCGCTGCTGCGTTCCGAGTTGTTGCGGCTGATGGATCTGATCGAGGGTCTACGCTCGGCGGAACCCTCTTTGGACCTGAGCGCCACGGCGTGGAAGCGGTTGCGCCAGAACGTTGCCGGCGCGACAACCAAGGCCGGGTTGCGCCGTGCCGAGGATCCCGTCGACGCGGTGCTGTGCGCCTACATCGGGCGGTACGCCGCCGAGCGGCCGCGGGATGTGACGATCTACGGCGACGCCGCGACCGGATGCATCATCACCCCGGCCCTGAATATCACCCCGCCCCTGAATCACGCGGGTCCGGACGCCACGGCTGATGTCTAGGTCCAGGTCCTCGGGGTTCCGGTCAGGTCGCTGACCTGTTGCAGGAACCGCCGCACCCTGGCGGGATTCTCGGCACGCTGCCAACCGAAGGTCGTCGGCCGCTGGGCGCGGTCATGCCAGAAGTGCCCGGGTCTGGAGTTCGGGCGGGTGGCCACCAGCCATACCGCGGTGTCGGCGCCGTCCTCGACCTCGCGCAGCAGCGGTCGGGTGATGACCCGGAACCGCGGCAGATACTCGGCCACCCCGGGGGTGTCCACCCACCCGGGGTGCATGCTTTCCACCCGCACGTCCGAACCGGCCAGCCGGTGCGCCCAGGCGTCGGCCAGCACCACCTGCATCCGCTTGGTCCGGGCATAGGTACGCACGCCGTTGTAGTCATGGCGGGACTCGAGGTCGTCGACCACCAGAGGCGTGCTGTACATCCCGCCCGAGGAGACGAACACCACCGATGCCCCCTGGGCCGCTCGTAACAGCGGAAGCAACCGCTCGGTGATCAGGTGCGGACCCAGGATGTGGGTCGCCAACTGCAGTTCGTGGCCCTGGCGGGTAGTGATCCGCTCCTTGGGCATCAGTCCGGCGTTGTGCACCAGTCCGTCCAGCGCGGGCACCCGGTTGGCGAAATCGGCGGTCCAATCCGTCACGGCCTCCAGATCGGAGACGTCGCAGACCTCGCCGACGACATCGGCGCCGGGCACCGCCTCGGTGATCTCCGCGACGCACCGGCTCACCTTGCCGGGGTCACGGCCGAGCAGGTGGACCGTGGCCCCGAGCCCGGCAAACGCTCGGGCCATGGCCAGACCGATCCCGGCTGTGGCCCCGGTGACCAGCACACGTTTGCCGACCAGGGAATCCGGCTCCGGGTCGGCCGGCCACCACCGCCGCCGCAGCCCCGAGCCGATACGGGTGTAGCCGAGAACCAGGGCGCGGTCCATCGCGCCATCGAGAAGTCCGGTCACCGGACGGGTGACCCCAGCCAGATCCACGATCAGATCCGTTGGTCGATGGGTGCCAATACGTCAATCACATCAACCAGAGTGGCATGAACGCTCTCCCGCGGCCCATCGCCGTCCCCGATCAGCGCCGAAACCACCGCCCCGTCGACTGCGTAAAGCAGCGCGGTCATCATGTCGGGACGAGCGCGTCGGCCGGACCGGGCCATCGCCTCGCTCACCGCATCCACCCGCTGATCGTGCAGCCGCTGCTCGACAGCCCGCAGCCCCGGATGCCGCGCGCAAGCGATGTACCGCTCATAGCGGGAGATCAGCTGCTCGCGGGTCGGGTCCGCGGCGAGCAGGTCGACCAGAACGTCGGCGGCCGCGTCGGCGCCCCTGCGCCGCCTCGGCAGCGCCTTCACCCGGGTCCTCAGGTCCGCGACCTCGGCGACGCCCAGATACTCGACGGCGTTCTCGATCAACTCCTCCAACGACGAGAAGTAGTAGGTGGTCGATGCCAGCGGCAGGCCAGCCCGTTCGGCGACCGCACGGTGTCGCACCGCATCGAAACCGCCCTCACACAGCAGATCGGCGGCTGCGCAGACCAGCGCAAAGCGACGCCGCTCGCCCTTGGCCGTCACCGCTGCGGTCATCCGGCCATGCTGCCAGCCCCGCCGTGAGCAGCACCGCGCTTTGCCGCAAAGAGGTGCCATTCGACCGCGTGTCGTTCAGCCATCCGGCCGTACCGCCGGGGTATGGGAGGCATGGCAGGATGGCTGGATGCCGAATCTGAGCCGGCGGGACGTCCTGCGACTGGCTGCCGGTGCGGCCGGGGCCGGCGCTCTCGGAGCGTTGGCCCGACCGGCCGGTGCGGCCGCCGACCCCACGATGGTGACCGGGAGTTTCGTCTCCGCCGCCCGGGGAGGAGTGCCGACCAATTGGGCCGTCGCCCGCCCCCCAGGACAGACCGGGCCGCTGCGCCCGGTGATCGCACTACACGGCAAGGGCAGCAGCGCCGCGACGGTGATGGCCGGCGGGGTCGAGCGCGGACTGGCCCAGGCCGTCGATGCCGGTTTGCCACCGTTCGCGGTGGTTGCTGTCGACGGAGGGGGAAGTTACTGGCACCGGCGTGCCTCCGGCGAGGACGCCGGGGCAATGGTGCTCGACGAACTGCTCCCCATGCTCAGCGGGCAGGGTCTGGACACCTCGCGGGTGGGCTTCATGGGCTGGTCGATGGGGGGTTACGGGGCGTTGCTGCTGGGCGGCCGGCTCGGGCCGGGGCGCACCGCTGCGATCTGCGCGGTCAGCCCGGCGCTCTGGCTGTCACCGGGTGCGGCCGCCCCGGGCGCCTTCGACGGCCCCGACGACTTCGCGGCCAACAGCGTGTTCGGTCTGCCGGCACTGGGGTCGATACCGCTGCGGATCGACTGCGGCTACGGCGATCCCTTCTACGCGGCCACCAAGGCCTTCGTGGCCCAGCTGCCCACCCCGCCGGCCGGTGGGTTCTCTCCCGGCGGGCACGACGCCGGCTTCTGGAGCGCTCAGCTTCCGGCCGAGATCGCCTGGATCGCGCCGCTGCTGACCGCCTGAGTCGCTCAGAGAATCTTCACCCAGTCCAGGGGCGCATCGGTGTAGTCGGCGCCACCGCCGACATCCACCTCACGCTCCCGCCAGCCGGCTCGTTTGGTCCCCCGTTGCGGGAACCCGAGCGCGGCGGCGTGGACCTGCGCCACCGCAGACTCCGGTGATCAGCACCGGCCGGTCCAACCAGCTCGGACGGCCCAACCGCAGCTGGTTGAACAGCACGGCCATCATCCACTCGACGGTGACCGCCAAGCCGGGTTCGGCCCGCCGGGGCCAGGGACGCACAGAACTCAAGGACCTCGGTACGGCTGGACCGCAAGGCCGCCCCGCGGTCAAGCACGCTCAAAGGCGCACCCTTCCCTCCGCCGCGGCCAGGCCGATGTCGGTGCGGAAGTGACTGCCTGGCAACTGAATCGAGGACATCGTCCGGTAGGCGGCGGCCCTAGCCGCAACCAGGTCCGACCCGGTCCCCACGACCGACAGCACCCGGCCACCGGAGGACACCACCGCGCCGTCCTCGCGCCGGGCGGTGCCGGCATGCAGGATCCCCTCGCCCTGCGCGCCGGTGACGATATCGCCCACCCGGGGACGGCCGGGATAGTTCTCGGCGGCGAGGACGACGGTGACCGCGTACCCGTCCCGCCACCGCAGCCGACCGAATTCGGCCAGCCTCCCGGTCGCGGTGGCATGCAGCAGCCGGCCGAGCGGGGAATCCAGTAACGCCAGCACGGCCTGGGTCTCGGGATCGCCGAAGCGGCAATTGAACTCGACCACGGCCGGCCCTGAGGCGGTCATCGCCAGTCCGGCGTACAGCAGCCCGGAGAACGGGCAGCCGCGCCGGGCAAGTTCGGCCGCGACCGGTTCGACGACGTCCCGGGCGATGGTCGCCCGCAACTCCTCGGACAGCCAGGGCAACGGCGTATAGGCACCCATTCCGCCGGTGTTGGGTCCGGTGTCGCCTTCGCCGACCCGCTTGAAATCCTGGGCGGGCAGCAACGGCACGACCGTGGTTCCGTCGACCAGACAGAACAGTGAGACCTCGGGGCCGTCGAGGAAGGACTCCAACAACACCGGGTGCCCGGACTCCAGCAGGGTTGCCGCATGTGCGCGGGCGGCCGCCCGGTCGGCGGTGACCACCACGCCCTTGCCCGCGGCCAGGCCGTCGTCCTTGACCACCCAGGCCGGCTGCCCCGCCGCGGGGCCGAACCGATCGAGGGCGGAGTCGAGCAACGCGAGGCTCTCGACGGTCTCGCTGACAGCGGTCCGCACGCCCGCGGTGGCCATCACATCCTTGGCGAAGGCCTTGGAGCCCTCGATCCGCGCGGCGTCGGCCGACGGGCCGAAACAGGCGATACCCGCTGCGCGGACCGCGTCGGCCACCCCCAGCACCAGCGGCACCTCCGGTCCGATCACCACCAGGTCGGCCCCTACCCGGACGGCCAGCTGGGTCACCTCCTCGGCGGAGGTGACGTCGACGTCGTACTGATCGGCGATATCCGCGGTACCCGCGTTACCGGGCGCGATGGCCAGGACGTCGACGTCGGGGTCCTTGCTGAGCCCGATCAGAAGAGCATGTTCGCGGGCACCGGAACCGATCACGAGGACGCGCACCGTCACACCCTATCCACGGGGCAGGCACCGCTAACATCCCGTCCATGGGCTACCCCGTCCCCCCGCAGTATCCATACCCGCCGCCCTACCCTTATCCCTATCAGCCACCGCGGCGCAATGCCCTCGACGTGACGATCTCGATCCTCGTCATGGTGCTGATTGTGCTGCTGGGCGCGGCGGCGGCGTTGATGGGATTGTTCTCCTTTGCCTTCCTAGACCACTGCCCTCCCGCGAGTTGCAGCGCCGCCGGTGCGGTTACCGCGGTGATGGGCGCCCTCGGCATCGCCGCAATGGTGGGACTGACCGGGATCGTTTTGACGATCGTCGCCCTCGGCCGGAGACGGACCGCGTGGCCGTATGCCGTCGGGACGCTCGCGCTGTGTCTGGTCGTGCTGCTCGGCGGTGCGCTGGCGTACGGATCAGCCGTCGGCAGTTGAGCACTTCGCACGCTGGGCGATCACCTTTTCGACGACATTGTTGAACGTCGACCCGAGCGGAAAACCCACGTAGTGGGTGATGAAGACCGCCATCTTCCGCAGTTCATCGGCGGTCATCTCCTGGTTCTGCAGCGCTGCGTTGACCTGTATCTCGGCTAGGCCCGGCAACCCGAAGGCGGTCACCACCGACAGGGTGATCAGTCGCTTGTCCCGCATTGACAACCCCGGCCTGCTCCAGATGTCGGCGAAGAGGTGGTCGACGGTGAGCGCGAAGTATTCACCGGGCTGATCCGCCATCTGCCAGCCGTACACCTCGTTCATCTTGTCCAGGCCCTTGCGGCGCACGTCGTCGGCGTCCATCGCTCACTCCTCGTCCCGGTGCGGCACACCGAGTCCGGCGGCCAGGCTGCCCAACGCCGCCCTGGCCAGCGGAAGGTCCTCCGGGCCGAGGCCGACCGACTCCCCCAGCGCCAGCGCCAAATTCAGGTCCTTTTCCCCCAAATCGCGGGTATGGGCGAAGCTGTCGTACAGCCAGTGCCCTGGCTCCAGCTCATGCATGGTGTCCCGGATCATGACCGCGCCGGGGCCGTTGGTCAGCGCGTCGGTGTGGCGCACCACCCGTCCGAGCGCCTGCAGGTCCACCCCGGAGGCCTCGGCGAGCCGCATGGACTCGCACGCGGCGGCGAATGCGGTGAAGGTGAGCATGTTGCGTGCCAGCTTCATCCTCGTCCCGGCGCCCGGATCCCCGGCGTGGATGACCAGCGAGGCCCAGTTGCCGAACACCGGTTCAACCCGCCCGAACACCTCGTGGGATGCACCGACCATAGTGGCGAGCTCACCTTGCTCCGCGGCGGCGGCACCGCCACTGACCGGTGCGTCGATGACGTGGATCCGGTCCCCGGAATACCGGGCCGCCAGTTCGGCGGCGGTGGTGTCGCCGATCGTCGAGTGAATGGCGATGACGGTGCCCGGCCCGGCGTGGCGGGCCAGTTCGGCCACCACCGCACGCACCTGCGAATCGTCGAGAACCGCCACGCCGATGACATCGGCGGCCGCGACATCCCCGACGCAACCCGCCACGGTGGCACCGACGGCGGCCAGCGGCTCGGTCACCTCCTCTCGCAGGTCGTGGACCACCAGCCCGCCCGGCCAGGCGGCCAGCCGCATCGCCATCGGGGCGCCCATGCTGCCCAACCCGATGAAGCCGAGTCTCATTTGCATCTCCCTCTGCGTGCGCCCGGTACGGGGCGGTCTGCCGGTACGCCCGGTGGCTACCGGATGATCTGGCCCCCGTCGACGTTGAAAACCTGTCCGGTGATCCACCGTGCCTGATCGGACAGCAGAAACAGACACATTCCGACCACATCCTCCGGCTGCCCGAGGCGGCTCAGCGGTATTCGCGACACGATGTCGGCGAGGATCTGCGGCGGAGTGGTAGTGCGGTTGGCCGCGGTGTCGATCGGGCCGGGTGCGATGGCGTTGATGCGGATGTTCTGCCAGCCGAGTTCCCGCGACAGCTGTTGGGTCAGTGCGTTCATCCCGGCCTTGGCCAGCCCGTAGTAGTTCGAGTAGAGCCAGGCGGCCGTCGAGGATTGGTTGACGATCGCCCCGCCGCCGCGTTCGGCCATCGTGCGGTAGACCGCGCGGGTACAGATCAAGGCGCCGTCGAGGTTCACCCGCATGAACCTCTGGTAGTACTCCCAGTCGACGGTGAGCAGCATGTCCAGCTTCATTCCGCCGAAGATTGCGGCGTTGTTCACCAGATAGTCGATACCACCGAACTCCGCCGAGGCACGCTCGGCCATCGCCCGGGCGGAGGCGGGATCGGAGACATCCACCGGGACGGCGATCGCCGTCCCGCCCTCGGCGGCGATCCCACTCGCCACGGCGTCGGCACCCGCGGTGTTGATATCGGCCACCACCACCGCAGCGCCCTGCCGCGCCAGCGCCTCGGCATAGGCTTGGCCGATGCCACCGCCGGCACCGGTGACGATGGCCACGGTGTCGTCGAACTGTCCCATGAAGTCTCCCTCTCCACCGCGCCCCCGGTCGAAGTCGTACCCCGTTAGAGCGCCGTCGCGATGGATTTCAGTTCGAGGTATTCCTCGAACCCCGCCACACCCATCTCCCGGCCCACACCGGACTGCTTGTAACCGCCGAAGGGAACATCCGCGGAGTACCACACCCCGCCGTTGACGTTGACCGTGCCGACCCGCAGCCGCTCAGCCACCGCCCGAGCCCGCTGCGGGTCCGTACCGAAGACCGTGCCGGACAATCCGTAGGGCGAGTCATTGGCGATCCGGACCGCGTCGTGGTCGCCGTCGTGGGCGATCACCGTCAGCACCGGGCCGAAGATCTCCTCGCGCGCCACCCGGGCGTCGTTGGTCAGTCCCGCGACGACGGTCGGCTCGATGAAGAAGCCGCGGTCCCGGTCGGCGGGACGACCGCCGCCGCAGGCGAAACTTCCCCCCTCGGCGAGTGCCAGGTCCAGGTAGGACTCCACACGGTCGCGCTGGCGCGCGGAAATGAGCGGCCCACAGACCGTGGCGGGGTTCCTCGGATCGCCCGGCCTGATACCGAGCATGGTGGCCGCGGCGGCGGCGACGGCTTCGTCATAGTGCGCCCTCGGCACCAGCAGCCGGGTGGTGATCGCGCAGCCCTGCCCGGCGTGCACCGAGGCGGTGAACGCCGCCACCGCACAGGCTGCCGGTATGTCCGCGTCGTCGAGGACCAGGAACGCCGACTTGCCGCCCAGTTCCAGGAAGACCTTCTTCACGGTGGGCGCGCCGGCGGCCATCACCGCCCGGCCGGTGGCCGTCGAACCGGTGAACGAGACCATGTCCACCCGTGGGTCACTGCTCAGCATCTCCCCGAGCGCGTGGTCATCGGAGGTGACGATGTTGAGCACACCCGGCGGGATGTCGGTGTAGCCGGCCACGAGTTCACCCAGAATTGCCGCGCACCAGGGCGTGTCGGGAGCGGGCTTGAGAACGACGGTGTTGCCGGCCGCCAGGGCGGGGCCGATCTTGGCGAGGTTGATCTGATGCGGGAAGTTCCACGGGGTGATGGCCCCCACCACGCCGATCGCCTCGCGCACCAGGGTGCGGCCGGTCTCGATGCCCATCGGCGCGGCGCGGCCGAGGTCGGTGCGCCACGGGTAGTGCTCGGCGGTCTCGGCGGGAAAGCCCAAATCCTCCACCGGGCCCTCGAGTTGCGCGGCGGCGGTGAGCAGGCGCGGCGCCCCGGCCTCGGACATGGTCATCTCGCGCAGGTCCTCGATATGGTCCCGCATGGCTTGGCGCAACTGTCGGATACAGCGCACCCGAAGTTCGGTATCGGTCGACCACTCGGTGGCGTCGAACGCACGTCGGGCCGCATCGATGGCGCGGTCCATATCGCCGCGGTCGGCGTTGGCCGCCGTGCCGAGCACCTCCTCGGTGGCGGGGTCGACCGTCGGGAAGCTGCCGGCCGACCCGGGCACCAACTCCCCACCGATGAACAGATCACTGCTGCGTTCGGCCGCTATCGCCATCCGCGCTCCCGCCTGAACGACCATGGACACCTGTCCGGAATCGACTCGTCGAACCCTATCCTCGAGATAGCCGCAGGGCAACAGTGTCAACCCGGTTCGAGACCGATGACGTGGGGGTTCAGTTTCGGCCTTGCGCCATCTCGAAGGCCGCCGCTACGGTGGACAGGTGTCCAGCGATGTTCTGGCGACGGCCGTTCACGACGGGGCCGACTCCCGTCGGCCGCGGCAGGAGGAGACCGTCCGCAAACTTCTCGACGCGGCGCTGGAGACCCTGCGCACTTCCTCCTACGCGGGTCTGACGGTGCGCGCCGTAGCGGCGCGAGCCCGGGTCGCCCCGGCGACCGCGTACACCTATTTCTCGTCGAAGAACCACCTGGTCGCCGAGGTTTACCTCGATCTGATGCGCAGGGTGCCGTATTTCACCGATGTCAACGACGCCCGCCTCGAGCGGGTTGAGCAGGCACTGCGCAGCCTGGCTCTGGTGGTCGCGGACGACCCGGAGGTGGCGGCGGCATGCACCACCGCGCTGCTGAGCAACGAGGCCGGGGTCGGATCGGTTCGCGAACGCATCGGCGCCGAGATCCACAAACGCATCAAGTCCGCGTTCGGGCCCGGCGCCGACGCCCGCGCGGTGGCGGCGTGTGAGATGAGCTATTTCGGAGCGCTGGTACAGGCGGGCAGCGGGGCGTTCAGCTACCGGCAGATCGCCGACCGTCTCGGCTACGTGGCGGGCCTGATCCTGGGCGAGGACCGGTGAGCGCCGAGACCGTCGAGTTGGTGCTCGACCCCTACGACTACGACTTCCACGAGAACCCCTATCCCTACTACCGGCGGTTGCGCGACGAGGCCCCGCTGTACCGGAACGCGGAATTGAATTTCTGGGCACTCACCCGACATGCAGATGTGCACCGGGGTTTTCGCAACAGCACCGGGTTGTCCAACCGGCTCGGTGTGTCGCTGGACCCGATCTCCCGCAACCCCGAGGCCTACCGGACGATGTCGTTCCTGGCGATGGACGACCCGGGACATCAACGGCTACGCACCCTGGTGTCCAGGGGTTTCACGCCTCGCCGGATCCGCGAACTCGAACCCCGGGTGCGCGAGCTCACCACCGGACATCTCGACACCGCGCTGGAGTCGGAATCCTTCGACTACATCACCGATTTCGCCGCCAAGCTGCCGATGGACGTGATCTCCGAACTCATCGGGGTGCCAGAACAGGATCGCCAGCCACTGCGCGCGCTGGCCGACACCGTGGTGCACCGGGAGGACGGGGTCGCCGACGTCCCCCACTCGGCCCTGGCCGCCGCCGTGGAACTGTTGACGTACTACGCCGACATGGTCGCCCAGCGACGCAGGAAGCCGACCGAGGACCTCACTTCCGCGCTACTGGACGCGGAGATCGACGGCGATCGCCTTCGCGACGACGAGATCATGGCGTTTTTGTTCCTCATGGTCGTCGCCGGCAACGAGACCACCACGAAACTCCTGGGCAACGCCGTCTACTGGGCGGCGAGGAATCCCGGTCAGCTCGACAGTGTCCTGGCCGACCATTCCCGGATTCCGCTGTGGGTCGAGGAGACCCTGCGCTATGACACCTCGAGTCAGATCCTGGCCCGGGTGGTCGTCGGCGAGGTCGAGTTCCACGGCACCACCCTGCGGGACGGCGAGACCCTGCTGCTGGTGCCCGGTTCGGCCCACCGCGACGAGCGGGTCTTCGACTCCCCCGACGAGTACCGGATCGGCCGCGACATCGGTTCCCGGCTGCTGAGTTTCGGCAGTGGCGCGCATTTCTGTCTCGGCGCCCATCTGGCCCGTATGGAAGCCCGCGTTGCGTTGAGCGAACTATTCGCGCGGATAAGCGGGTACCAGGTCGACGAAGCCGGCGCGGTGCGCGTGCACTCCAGCAGCGTCCGCGGTTTCGCCTCGCTGCCGATCACCGTGGCGATGCGCTGATGCCACGCTTCGAACCACATCCGGCTCGCCGGCCCGCCGTCGTCGCCGGAGCGTCATCGGGTATCGGCGCAGCCACCGCCACCGAACTCGCCGCGCGGGGTTTCCCGGTGGCCCTGGGCGCCCGCAGGGTGGACAGGTGCGAGGAACTCGCCGCCAGAATCCGCGCCGGCGGCGGCGAGGCGGTGGCCTTGCCGCTGGACGTGACCGACCCGGACTCGGTGAGAACCTTCATCGACCGCGCCGGCGCCGAACTCGGCGATATCGAGGTGCTCGTCGCCGGCGCCGGCGACACCTTTTTCGGTCGGCTCCACGAGACCGGGACCGAGGACTTCGAGGCCCAACTCCAGATCCATCTGATCGGGGCCAACCGGCTGGCCACCGCGGTCCTTCCCGGAATGGTGGGCCGGCGGCGCGGCGATGTGGTCTTCATCGGCTCCGACGTCGCCCTGCGCCAGCGCCCGCACATGGGCGGCTACGGCGCCGCGAAAGCCGGACTGCTGGCGATGGTGACCAACCTGCAGATGGAACTCGAGGGCACCGGAGTGCGCGCCGCGATCGTGCACCCCGGGCCGACCCAGACCGGGATGGGCTGGAGCCTGCCGCCGGAGACCATCGCCCCGGCCCTGGAGGATTGGGCGAAGTGGGGACAAGCCCGCCACTCCTACTTCCTGCGAGCAGCCGACCTGGCCCGGGCCGTCGCGTTCGTCGTGCAGAGCCCGCGCGGGGGGTTTGTCGTCTCGATGGAGATCCAGCCCGAGGCACCGCTGTCCGACGCGCCCGGCCAGCACCGGGGACCGAAGCATCCGGAGGGGCCATGAGCGGCGCCGGCCGGGAGGTCCGGCGAGTGTCCGGCGGCGCCGGTGAGCACGGCCACCTCGAGGAGTTCCGCACCGACCCCATCGACCTGATGCGCCGTGTCCGGCAGGAGTGCGGCGATGTGGGCTACTTCCAGCTCGCCGGCAAGAAAGTCGTTCTGCTCACCGGCGCGACGGCGAACGAGTTCTTCTTCCGCGCCGCCGATGAAGACCTAGACCAGGCCGAGGCCTATCCGTTCATGACACCGATCTTCGGCAAGGGCGTGGTATTCGACGCCAGTCCCGAACGGCGCAAGGAGATGCTGCACAACTCCGCCCTGCGCGGCGACCACATGAGAAGCCACGCCCGCACCATTGAGCGCGAGGTACGCCGGATGATCGAAAGCTGGGGCGACGCCGGCGAGGTCGACCTGCTGGAGTTCTTCGCCGAGTTGACCATCTACACCTCGACGGCCTGTCTGATCGGGCGAAAGTTCCGCGAGCAACTCGACTCGAGATTCGCCCACCAGTACCACTTGCTCGAGCGCGGAACCGACCCGCTCTGTTACGTCGACCCCTACCTGCCGATCGAGAGTTTCCGGGTTCGCGACGAAGCCCGACGGAACCTGGTCGATCTGGTGCAGGAGATCATCGACGAACGGATCGCCAACCCTCCGGAGGACAAGGCCCGTCGCGACATGCTCGACGTCCTGGTCTCGATCACCGACGACGCGGGCAACCCGCGGTTCTCCGCCGACGAGATCACCGGGATGTTCATCTCGTTGATGTTCGCCGGTCACCACACCAGCGCGGGCACCGCGGCCTGGACGCTCATCGAACTCATGCGCCACCCCGAGGTCTACGCCGAGGTCACCGCCGAGCTCGACGATCTCTACGCCGACGGCCAGGAGGTGAGTTTCCATGCTCTGCGGCAGATTCCGAAGCTGGAGAACGTCATCAAGGAGACCCTGCGACTGCACCCCCCGCTGATCATCCTGATGCGGGTGGCCCAGGGGGAGTTCGACGTCGAGGGCCGCGCCATCCACAAGGGCGATTTCGTGGCCGCCTCACCGGCGGTCTCCAACCGGATCGCCGAGGACTTCCCCGACCCGGACGCGTTCGTCCCCGACCGCTACGACAAGCCCCGTGAGGAGGACGTGCTGCACCGGTGGACCTGGATCCCGTTCGGCGCCGGTCGGCACCGCTGCGTGGGCGCAGCCTTCGGCACCATGCAGATCAAGGCGATCTTCTCGGTGTTGTTGCGCGAGTTCGACTTCGAGATGGCCCAGCCCTCGCAGAGCTACCGTAACGACCACTCGAAGATGGTCGTCCAACTGGTCGCGCCGGCCCGGGTTCGCTACCGGAAGCGGGGCGGCAATGGGTAGCTATCGCGTCGAGCTCGACCCCGATTTGTGCCAGGGTCACGCGATGTGCGAACTGGAGGCCCCCGACTTCTTTCGGGTGCCGCGGCGCGGCACCGTCGAGATCCTGGATCCCGAGCCCCCCGACGAGGCGCGCGAGGCCATCACCAGGGCTGTCGAGAGTTGTCCCACCCGCGCCATGTGCATCACCGAGAAACCGTCGATCACCGAGAAAGGGGACTAGATGGCCACCCTCACCCGTGACCGGTTGGAGGATTTCGTGCAGCGCTGGCTGTCGGCCAATCGCGAGGCCGAACGCAACGGCGACTGGACACCGCTGGCCGATTTCTACACCGAGGACGCCACCTACGGCTGGAATATCGGGCCGAAGGAGGACGTCATGTGCGTGGGCAAGGCGGAGATCCGCGATATCGCCCTCGGCCTGGAGATGGCCGGCCTGCAGGGCTGGACGTACCCGTACCAGCGGGTGGTCATCGACGACAGGATCGGCGAGGTGGTCGGCTTCTGGAAACAGGTCGCCACCGACCCGGACGACCCCGCGGGGGCATCTTTCGAGATCCACGGCATCGGCGGCAGTTGGTTCCGACTCGCCGAGAACGCCGGGCGGGCGTTGATCGAATGGCAGCGCGACTTCTTCGACTTCGGCCACGTTCAGACGCTGTATCTACAGCTGATGCGGCAGGGCAAGCTGTCCAAGGGAATGCAGGAACGCATCCAGCGCAGCCTTGCCGGGGAGAAGCTCCCGGGCTACTACCCGATAGGGCAGGCACCCGTACCCATCTGGTGACTTGACACCCGTCAGGTTTAGGATGGCCCTACGTGACCGAGAACACATTCCCGGTCGGCCACATCGTTCACAACGGAGGGTTTTGCAGTGAAGACAAAAGGTGCGCTCATCCGTGAGTTCAATCAGCCGTGGTCGATCGAGGAGATCGAAATCGGCGACCCGGCCAAGCACGAGGTCAAGGTCCAGATGGAGGCCTCGGGCATGTGCCATTCCGACCACCACCTGGTGACCGGCGGCATCCCGATGCTGGGCTTCCCGGTTCTGGGCGGCCACGAGGGCGCGGGGATCGTCACCGAGGTGGGCGAAGGCGTGGAGGACGTGGCGGTGGGCGACCACGTCGTCATGTCGTTCATCCCGTCCTGTGGCCGGTGCCCGTCGTGTCAGGCCGGCCTACGCAACCTGTGCGACCTCGGCGCCGGACTGCTAGGCGGAGTCGCCATCTCCGACGGCACCCACCGCATCCACACCGCCGACGGCCAGCCGGTGTTCCCGATGACGCTGCTGGGCACCTTCTCGCCGTACATGGTGGTGCACGAGTCCTCCGTGGTGAAGATCGACCCGTCGATCCCCTTCGAGGTCGCCTGCCTGGTCGGCTGCGGCGTCACCACCGGCTGGGGTTCGGCCACCCACACCGCCCAGATCAAGCCCGGCGAGGACGTCGCCGTCGTCGGCGTCGGCGGGGTCGGGATGGCAGCCCTGCAGGGCGCGGTCGCCTCCGGTGCACGCAACATCTTCGTCATCGACCCCGTGGAGTGGAAGCGGGACCAGGCCCTGAAGTTCGGTGCGACCCATGTCTACGAGGACATCAACGCCGCACTGATGGGCATCGCCGAGGCGACCGCCGGCTTCATGGCCAAGAAGGTCATCGTGACCGTCGGCGAGTTGGACGGCGCCGACGTCGAGAACTACATGATGATCACATCGAAGTCCGGAACCTGCGTGCTGACGGCCATCGGCAGCATGGTCGACACCAACGTCACCCTGAACCTGGCGATGATGACCCTGATGCAGAAGAACCTGCAGGGCACCATCTTCGGCGGTGGCAACCCCTACTACGACATCCCCCAGCTGCTGTCGATGTACAAGGCGGGCAAGCTCAACCTCGATGACATGGTCACCCGCCAGTACCGCCTCGAGCAGATCAACGACGGCTACAAGGACATGCTGGAGGGCCGCAACATCCGCGGTGTGATCCGCTACACCGACGAAGACCGGTAAGCCGTGCCGCAGACCGACGCGCCGACTCCCGCTATGGCCGCCTCTGAGGCGTCGTGGCGCTGCGTGCAATCCCATGACCGTGAGGGCTGGCTGGCGTTGATGGCCGAGGACGTCGTCATTGAAGATCCGATCGGCAAGACGGTCACCAACCCCGACGGCCTGGGCGTGCGCGGCAAGGCTGCGGTCGCGGCCTTCTACGACACCAATATCGCCAACAACGGCCTGCGGGTGACCTGCGAGGAGACCTTCCCGTCGAGTTCACCCAACGAGGTCGCCCACATCCTGGTTCTGCGCAGCGAGTTCGAGGGCGGCTTCACCAGCACCGTGCGCGGGGTGTTCTGCTACCGGGTCGACGAGGACGGCCTGATCACCAACATGCGCGGCTACTGGAACCTGGATCGCATGCAGTTCGGCCGGCGCGACTGACCCGGAGCCCCGGCGGCTGGCCCTATGCTGGGCCCATGGCGTCGGTCTTCACCAAAATCATCAACGGCGAACTTCCGGGCAGATTCGTCTACTCCGACGACGACGTCGTGGCGTTCCTCACCATCGAACCGATGACCCAGGGACACACCCTGGTGGTGCCGCGCTCCGAGGTCGACAAGTGGCAGGAGGTTGAACCCGCGCTGTTCGACAAAGTGATGGGAGTGGCCCGGCGCATCGGGAAGGCGGTCTGTGCGGCGTTCGGCGCCGACCGTGCGGGGGTCATCATCGCGGGGTTGGAGGTGCCGCACCTGCACGTCCACGTCTTCCCGGCCTTCGACCTCACCGACTTCGGCTTCGCCAACGTCGACCGCAACCCGTCCGCGGAGTCCCTGGACGAAGCCCAGTCCAGGATCAGGGCCGCCCTCGCGGACGTCTGATTCACCGCCGCCTCAATCACCCCGGGGCCGCCATCGGTTCGAGGACTCGCGGCAGGGCGACCCGGAAGCAGCAGCCGGATCCCGGGGCGGTCCGCACCGTCACCACCCCGCCGTGCGCGCGCACCAGCGAATCGACGATCGAAAGCCCGAGTCCGGCCCCACCGCTGGACCGCGTCCGAGACGAGTCGGCGCGGTAGAAACGTTCGAAAACCTGTTGGGCGTCAACCGTTTCCATCCCGGGACCCTCGTCGGCGACTTCCAGTACGGCGTCCTCGCCGACGGTGCCCACCCGAACCGTGACCCGCGCCGACTCCGGGGTGTGTTGCAGGGCGTTGGCCACCAGGTTGCCCAGCACCTGCCGCAACCGCGTTTCGTCGCCGAGCACCTCGGGAGTGCCCGGCCCATCGAGAATCGACATGCTGATGGATCGTGATGCCGCTATCAACTGCGCGTCGTGGACCGCGTCGGTGGCCAGCGCCAGCAGATCGACCCTGTTGCGATCCAGCGGACGCTGAGCGTCGAGCTGAGCCAGCAACAGCAGATCCTCCACGAGCCCGCCCATGCGGCGCGACTCGCTCTCGATCCGGGACATCAGCATCTCCACGTCGCGGGCCGCACCCTGGCGGTAGAGCTCGGCGAAGCCCCGAATCGTGGTCAACGGCGTGCGCAGCTCGTGACTGGCGTCGGTGATGAATCGGCGCATGCGCTGCTCGGAGATCCGGGCACTCTCCGCCGAGGCCTCCGATGACGCCACCGCCCCCTGAATCCGGGCCAGCATGCCGTTGAGGGCGAGGGCGAGCTGTCCGACTTCGGTGCGCGGATCCCCTTGCGGCACCCGGCTGTCCAGTTGCCCCCCGGCGATCGCGGCGGCCGTCTTCTCGACTTCGACCAGGGGTTGCAGGCTGCGATGCACCACCCAGTAGCCGACCACGCCCAACACCAGCAGGACCCCACCGCCGATGGCGGCCTGCAGCAGTACCAGCGAATCCACCGTGGACTGGAGATCGGAGAGATCCACAGCCACCGTGATCAACTCGCCGTCCGGGCCGCGAACCGAGACAGCCCGCCACTGGACATTCGAGTCGCCGACCGACCCGATCGTCACAGGAACGGGTCCGACGTCGTCGCTGTCGGGCAGCGCCGGGCTCGCCTTACGGTCGTTGATCGCCATCCAGACGTCCCCGCGCTCATCGACGCCCTGCACGTAAAAGTTCGACGGCGGCCTGGCGGGGTTGGGTTCTGGATCCGACGGGAAGCTCTGGCGGGGCTGCTGGGCCCACCCGGTCGAGGCGTCGACCAGCCGCTCGTCGACCCTGTTGAGCAGGCTGTGCCGCAGGATCGATGTCACCGCGATGCCGGAGGCGAGCAGCCCGCACCCGACCAGCAGCAGCATCGCCGCGACCAGACTCACCCGGAGCGGCAGGGTCCGCTGCGCGGGAACGCCAGTGTCGGCCATCCGCCCAGGCGGCGCCCCGGTTACCGGGGCTCCCGCAGGACGTAGCCGACACCGCGCAGGGTGTGCAGCAGCCGCTGTTCGCCGGTATCGACCTTGCGCCGCAGATAGGACACATAGGACTCGACCACGTTGACGTCGCCGCCGAAGTCGTAGCGCCAGACGTGGTCGAGGATCTTCGGCTTGCTGAGCACGGTGCCGGCATTGATGACGAAGTAGCGCAGCAACGTGAACTCGGTGGGCGACAGCGACACCGGTTCGCCGGCCTTCCACACCTCGTGGGTGTCTTCGTCGAGCTCGATGTCGGCGAACACCAGCCGCCGGGGCGTCGGCGCCTCCTGGCCCGCGCCCTTCCCGACCCGGCGCAGGATGACGCGCAGCCGGGCGACCACCTCTTCCAGACTGAACGGCTTGGTCACATAGTCGTCGCCCCCGAGCGTCAACCCCGTGATCTTGTCCTGCAGCCTGTCACGCGCGGTCAGGAACAACGCCGGTGCGTCCACGCCGTCTGCCCGCATTCGGCGCAGCACCCCGAAACCGTCCATTCCCGGCATCATCACGTCGAGGATCACCGCGTCAGGCCGGATCTCCCGGGCCCGGTCGAGCGCCGCCGGACCCGTCGTGGCGGTGTGCACTTCGAACCCTTGGAACCTCAGGCTCACTGCGAGGAGGTCGACGATATTGGTTTCATCGTCAACCACCAGTACCCGCGCCTCGGGAGCGCTGTCGGGCCTCGGGCCGGCTATCGCTGCTGACATGCCTTCCACTGTGCTCCCGCATCGGCGAATGCACACTGGATGGTGGCTGTGAGGTTCCTGTGACTCCGATCTGCGGTGGTAGGAGGCGTTGCGGACCTACACTTGGCCCATGAACCTGGCGAAGGCGTTCGTCGATATCGCGACCACACCCGCTCGGATCGGGCTGGCGGCGGCCGATGCCGGTATCGACATCGCCGAGGCGGCCATCGACATCGCCCGACGAAGCCTCGGCGACGCCACCACCATCTCTGCCGGGGAGTCGGTAGCCCACCTGCTGGGTCTGGAGGAAACCATCGACCGGATCAATCGATTCGCCTCCCTGATCGACGAGGACGGCCCGCTGTGGCAGGCGCTGGCCCCCGACGGCGCGGTTGATCGGCTGATGCGCCCCGGCGGCCTGGTCGACCGGCTCACCGCACCGGACGGGGTGCTGGACCGGCTCACCGCCGAAGGCGGCGGGGTGAGCCGGGCGCTGGCGCCCGGGGGCCTGGTGGATCAGTTGCTCGACGAGAACGGTCTGCTGGAGCGGGTTCTGGCCGACGACGGTCTGGCCGATCGTCTACTGGCCGAAGGGGGTGTGATCGAAACGTTGACCGCCAAGGACGGCCCGCTCGAGCAACTCACCGCAGTCACCGATTCGCTCAACCGGCTCGCCCCGGGCATGGAGGCCCTCACCCCGACGGTGGAGGCGCTGCGCGATGCGGTGATCGCGATGACCCGGGTGGTGGACCCGCTCAGCAATATCGCCGAGCGCATACCGCTGCCCGGGCGGCGGCTCTGGCCGTTCCGCGAGGACGAGGTGTGACCCGATAGGCTGTGCCCTGGTCGGGCCGGCCGCCGCCGGCCCCACCGCGCCTCCTTAGCTCAGTGGTAGAGCACTCGCCTTGTAAGCGAAAGGTCGTCGGTTCAATCCCGACAGGGGGCTCAGCACGCGCCGGCGCTCACAGCATCAATTCCGACTTCGGAACCTTCGGCATCTCGGTGGTGACACGCTGCATCGTGCCGAGGAAGCAGTGCAGCTCCGGGTAGATGATCGGCTTGCCGCTGTTGAGGATCGACACCGAGATGGCCCGTTCGGGGTCCGACCACGACAGCATGTTTGTGAAGCCGAGGTGCCCGAACGCGTGCTGGGTGTCCAGGCCGTAGAGGCTGACCACCCGCGCGCCGAGCATCAGACCCTGCGAGAATCGGGTCGGGAAGCCGAGGGAGAAATCGATCTCCAGGTGAGACCTCTCGATGAGTGCGCGGCGGATCGTGTCGGTCTCGATCACCCGCACCCCGTCCAGCTCGCCGCCGCAGCGCATGATCTCGAAGAAGCGCGACATCTCGTACGCCGTCGTCACCGTGTTGGCCGCTGGCACGATTCCGGTGAGGAAGCGGGGGTCATTGGTGAGATTGACCAGCGCATCCAACTCGACCCCGAGGGCGCGGGTGAGCAGGTTCGACAGCGGCGGGGTGGTGGGCGGCCCGGTGATGTAGTTGCGCGCGACCTTGTCAACGTCCTCGGGTGCCACGCCGTAGTTGGTCCAGCGGAATCCGAGCGGGTCGAGGAACTCCTCGGCCACCACCTCCCGGATGTCCTTACCGGTGGCGGCCCGCACCACCTCGCCCAGGATGAAGCCCCCTGAGACGGCGTGGTAGGCAAGGTAACGGCCGGGTTTGGCGAACGGCACGGCGTTGACCAGGATGTCGGTCAGGTACTCGCGGTCGTTGAGTCGATCCAGGTCCAACGCGCGGCGCGGCAGGTTGGGAACGCCGGCCCGGTGGGCCAGAACGTAGCCGACGGTGATGTCGTGCTTGCGGTTCTTCTCGTAGCCCGGGATGTATGCAGCGACCGGGTCATCAAGATCCAGCAGTCCGCGCTCGGCCAGTTTGTGCACGACGAAGGCCGTCACGGCCTTGGAGGTCGAGTAGACGCAGAAGGGCGTGTCGACGGTGGCGGGAACACGCTCGGCGCCCCTGCCCTCGCCCGGGCCTTTGCCCCTGGCGTAACCGATCGCCCGGTTGAGGATCACCGCACCGTGGCGCCGAACACAGACCTGCATAGCGGGATGGACACCACTTCGGTACCAATCGAGCACCGCCGACCAGATCGCCCCCACCTGAGCGGCGCTGACCTCGCCGGCTTCGGGAGGAGCCTCCACGCCGATGTCGGTGATCTTGTCGAGGTCCTTGCCGACGCGAATCCGCCGCAGCGGATCAGGCAGACCCAGGGGCGGCCGCGGGACGGCAGGGATCAGCGATGCCATCCGGCTGACATCCATGCTCATCCTTCCGGGATCGACGAACCCCGAACAATGATCGCCAGACAATCGTCACGGGCGGGCCGGTTCGGTGAAAATCGCGATCCCGCGCGCGCCGAGCCGACCGGTGGAGACCACGTCCCGAAGATTTCGCGGATAGCTGGCGGAACTGCTAGCTTACCGATTCGAGGTTCGCACCCGCCTCCGGGAAAACGCCAGCGAAAGGGATCAGCAGTGATCGGTCCAGCCGCCCTGATCCCCCCTCTCGATCGGCCCGTCCCCCGCATTGTCGGGAGCCTTGAACAGATGCGGGACGAGCGCGAACAGCTCACACATCTACTTCGGGGACTGGCCGCCCGACTGGAGGAATTGGACCGCGCATTGGCAGAGCTGGACTGGCGGAACCGACACCCCCGAACCGGCGCCTCGGCGGGCGAGATCCTCTGGGAACGAACGACTCTCAGCGGGGAAAGGGACCGCTTGAGCGCCCGACTCGGCGTGCTGGCCCGCCAACTCGGCGATCTCGACAACAGATTGACCGCCAGCCTGGGATCCGTGCACCGACCGTTGCCGACAGCGGGAATGTGCCCTGAGTGCGGCTACCCGAGCCTGGGATCGGGGCTGTGCGCGTTCTGCCGGCCGCACCTGGCGCTCTGACACCGCATCGGATCGCGGCTTCGGCTAAGCCGGATTGATTCGCTCCGAGTTCCCGATCGAAATTCCACGGCCGGGCTGCGCAAAGCTGAGCCAGCACGGCTTCGGTCCAGCCGGAGATTGCCGAGGCCGGCCGGAGCCAAAGCTGCCCAGTACCGTGGAGAGTCCACCTCACCCCCGGCAGGAGATCAGGAGCGATCTGTGACAGTGCGAGCGGTCCTCGGCTACGACGGCTCGCCTGCCGCGGCAGGCGCTATTGAGGCGGGTGCACAACTGTTTCCGGGGGCGCACGCGTGGATCACCTATCTGTGGGTTCCGCCGTTTGCCAGTGAACAGATACGTCGGCGGCTGTGGGCACAGGCGCGCAACATCGACGATCTGATCGCCGCGGAGGATCGCGAAGGTGAGCGCGAAGCACGCCGGATCACCGCGATGGGCGTGACCTTGGCCGGTGCCGCCGGGTGGGACGCCACCCCCCTGCTGGAGCGAACCTACGCAGCCGAGGGGACTGCGATCGCGCAGACCGCCGAACGGGTCGATGCCGATCTGGTAATTGTCGCCGCTCGCGGTCTCGGCGGTGCTGCCTCGGTGTTGGGCAGCGTGTCGGACATGGTGGTGCACTACTGCTCGCGTCCGGTTCTCGTCGTCCCCCAGCCACTGTTGTCCGAAGAGTACGACGCACTTCTGGACGGGCCGATCGTGGTCGGATGGGACGGCTCGGAAAGCGCGGGGACCGCCTTACAGACAGCTGAGCGCCTCTTTCCCGATCGGCGAATCGTCGCGGTGTCGGTCGATGACGCCACCAAAGTGCCGGCGCAGCCCGATGCCGACTCGAACGGTCGACTCGTCCACGTTCACATCGACCGCGGCCGCGGCCGCCAGGCTCGCGGGACCGCCACTGCGATCGTCGCGGCCGCCGATGAGCAGCGCGCTGCCGCGGTCGTCGTCGGTTCGAGAGGACGATCCGCCGTGCGGGAGATCATCCTCGGCAGTGTTGCGATGGGCGTACTGCACGAGAGCCACCGGCCGGTGATGGTGGTGCCGAACCGATCACAGCCGGAGGGCTCGTAGCCAGCCGACGAATCACGCGTAGCCGACCACCGCGCCCGGGACGTCGGGCAGCGACCCTCCCTCCCGGCCCTAGGTCCGATCCGCAGCGCGGTCCGGCCTATCGGCCGGCGGCTCGATCACCAGAACCGGTATCTGAGAGCGCTCGACGACATCGGCCGACACGCTGCCCATCATTCGTCCCGAACGCCCTTTTCCGCGCCGGCCGACAACGAGCACGTCCATGTCCTGACCCTCGGCGAACCGCCTCAGCGCGGGGCCGGGTGGGCCGGTCAGCACTTCGGTGTGCACGGCCCCGGCGATCGAAACCCGGGCGGCTACCGTCGCCAGCCTATCCGAGGCTGCCTCGATCACGTCTCTCCTGACGGACTCAGTCGCGTCAAAGGGGACGACCTCTGCGAGCACTATCAAGCCGCAGTGCGTCCCGAACAGGGCAAGCACGGTCTCTAATGCCCGGCCGGACGGCTCCGAGCCGTCCAGCCCCACCAGTACCCGGATCCCGGTCCCGGTCCGACCCGGCGGCTCGCCCGTCTGGCCGAACTCAGCCACACCGGGACTCCGCCTGATCCGCTCCAGGGCGATCGGGATGAACAACGGCCCCAATGGAAGCGCGAGCAAGACCCAAAGCGGGTCATACCCACGCCGGGCCATCAGCAGGCCGGACACCAGCCCGATGAGGGGCCAAAGGACCGAAAGCATGACCACGACAGTTGTACTCACGGCCACAACTCTGCCGGAACAACGTCGAGACGGCCAAAGTGCGAACCGGTCCCAGTACCGGTCGTCGCAGTGCCGGGCGGCGCAGCCCTACTCTGCGCCGTCGGGCCGCCGGAACGCCTCGCGGTCGCCGAAGATCGGCCGGCGCAGCGGCTGATGGCCGTGGACGCCCTCTGCGTAGGCGGTTTCGGCGTGCTGGGTGAAGTCCACACCGCTGGCCTCGTCCTCGGCGCTGAGCCGGAAGCCCATGAACCGGTCGATCAGCTTGGCAAGCCCGTAGCTGACCGCGAAGGCATAGAGGGCGACGACCACCATCGCCAGCGCCTGCCTGCCGAGTTGCCCCAGCCCGCCCCCGTAGAACAGGCCCTGCGGGCCGCCGGTCATCACCGAGGTGGCCAGCAGGCCGATCAGCAGCACGCCCACCACGCCACCGACGAAGTGCACACCCACGACGTCAAGGGAGTCGTCGTAGTTGAGCTTGAACTTCAGCCCGATCGCGAACGAGCACACGATCCCTGCCGCCAACCCCACCACGACCGCGCCGAGGGTGCTCACGGTGCCGCAGGACGGGGTGATCGCCACCAGGCCCGCCACCACACCGGAGGCGGCGCCGAAAGTGGTGGGCTTGCCGTCGCGGATCTGCTCAACCGCAAGCCAGCCCAGCATGCCCAGGCAGCCGGCCACCAGGGTATTCAGGAAGATCGCGGCCGCCAGGCCGTCGGCAGCCAGCGCGGATCCGGCGTTGAACCCGAACCAGCCGAACCACAGCAGCCCCACGCCGAGCAGCACGAAGGGCAGGTTGTGCGGGCGCATCGCGTCGACCTTGAATCCGATGCGGGGTCCGAGCACCAGCGCCAGCGCCAGCGCCGAGGAGCCCGAGACGATCTCGACAACCAGCCCGCCGGCGTAATCCAGAGCCCCGATCTTCAGTAGCCAGCCGCCGGGAGCCCACACCCAGTGCGCCACCACCGCGTACACCAGTACCGACCACACCGGGACGAAGACCATCCAGGCTGCAAACCGCGCCCGGTCGGCAATCGCTCCGCTGACCAAAGCCGCGGTGATGATCGCGAAGCTCAGTTGAAAAGTGGCGTAGAGGAGTTCCGGAACAGCCCCGTGAACGGTGTCCGGGCCGATCCCCCGCATCCCGACGTGGGTCAAACCGCCTACCAGTCCGTCGACCGATCCTTCGGAGAACGCCAGGCTGTAACCGATGAGCAGCCATGCGACTGTCACCAACGGGATCGAGATGAAGCTCATCATGATCATGTTCAGCACGCCGGTGGTGCGCACCATGCCGCCATAGAAGATCGCCAGACCGGGGGTCATCAGCAGGACCAGCGCCGTGCTGGTCAGCAACCATGCGGTGGCGGCGGGATCGATGTCCAACGTCGGCTCTCCTTCGGCATCGCCGGGGAGGTGTTGCCCCGGCGGACGTCGACGAGGATGTCGGCGGGGTGTTTCAGAAACGCGGCAGTGATGTTTCAACCGTGTTTCGCCGGTCCCCGGCGCCACCGGCCCGCACTACTCGCCCAGCGCTACCAGCCCCTCGTGCCCGGGCCGCCCTTGAACGGACCGACCACCCGGCTGGTGATCCAGCCGCCGTAGAACCCGCCCGGCTGCGGGACGACCGTCTCGCCGTCGACCGTGCAGCGGTCCACCTGCCCGGCCATGACCGCGACGGCGTCGGCGAGCGGTTCGAAACCCGCAGTCGGTGCCGGGTAGCTCCAGGCCGCCCCGGCCGCCACCCTCGCCGGGGTGACGAGGTCGAAATAGCGAGCCCGACCCTTCCACTCGCACCACGACATTCCCGGGGCGTCCCGCAGAACACCGGGGCGGAATGCGCTTCGGGGCAGGTAGTAGGAGGGGGGATGGCTGGTCTCGAGCACCCGCCAGGCATGGTCGGCCGTCGCGATCGTCTCGCCGCCGAGGTCGACGGTGATGGTGGCCGCGATCCTTTCCAACCGCGGCGGGCGGGGGTAGTCCCACACCGACTCCTGCCCCGGGCCGGGCCGCTCCGGTTGCGGACGCACGCTGCCCTCCAACCCCCTCAGACCACTCCGCGCAGGCCGTCAGGCCCGAAGACCGGCTCCAGCATCGCCGACATGTCGGGTCCGCGCCGCAGACCGTGGCCGCCGTCGACATTGATGACTTGGCCGGTGATCCAGCTGGCGGCGTCGCTGAGCAGGAACATCGCCAGGTTCGCGATATCACCGACCTCACCGATGCGCGGCAACGGGGTGCACTGTCGGTAGTCCTCGCTGACCTCCGGGGAGTCCAGAATCACCTGGACCAGGTCGGTGCGGATCAGGCCCGGCCGAATTCCGTTGACCCGCACCCAAGACGGCCCCAGTTCGTCGGCGGCCAGCATGAGCAGATGGTCAACCGCCGACTTGGTCACCCCATAGGCGCCGAACCAGCGGTGAATGTTGCTGGCCGCGATCGAGGAGATGCCGACGAACGAACCGCCTCCGGCACGAACCATCGCCCGGGATGAGTGTTTGAGCACGTACATGGTTCCGTTGACGTTGAGGTCGACGGTGCGTCGCCAGGCCTCGGAATCGGTCTGGGTGATCGGCCCGATGGTCTGGGAGCCGCCGGCGCAGTGCACCACGCCGTACAGCCGGCCGTTCCACCCTGCCGCCGCTTGGACGACGCGCTGAACCTGTTCCTCGTCGGTGACATCGGCGGGCTCGAAGCGCACCTCTGCGCGGGCCCCTGCACCCGCCGCCCCCGCGGCGATTTCCTCCGCAGCCGCCGACAACCGCCCAGCGTCGCGGCCGACGATCATCACGTCGGCCCCCGACAGTGCCAACCCGGCGGCCACCCCCTTGCCGATTCCGCTGCCACCGCCGGTGACCAGGTAGGTCCGGCCGGTGAACGAGAGTTGCATGGGTAGTCCTCCCATCGGGAACGGGATGAGCCCCGCCCGATCCGACATTAGTATTGACCGTAACGTCGGTATCAGGGTCCGCGATTGATCACAATGACGTTGTCAACCTGACCTTGTCACTGCTCCCGCGCCATCCCTGTCCGGGGGCAGCCGGCTCGACAGAAAGCACCGACTATGGATTCGCTCAACAACTTCGCGCAGCGACTGCTACTCGCCGGTGGCTTTGCCGTTGCCGCCGTGGCCGCCCCCATCCTGATCTCGGCGGCCAGCACCGCCACGCCACCCGGCTTCTCGGCGTGCCCGTCCGGCGAGGTCCTCGACACCGCCAGCGGTGCGTGCAAGCCGCGGACCGACCAGACCCCGACCACCCTCAACCCGATCGAGCCGGGCGCCACCAATCTGCAGCCGGGTTCGATAACCTCAGCGGAAACCGGCAACGTGGGCGAACTGCCCGAGGTCGCCGGAATTCCCTGCAACGGCAACCACGGCGGCGGCGGCAGCACCGGCGCGTGCATCGGCCTCGAGGAGGTCGCCCCGCAGGTCAACGTTCCACACATCAACACCGGTGTGACCGGGTAACCAGGAGAACCGCTGTATGCAGACGAGGACTATCGCCGCAGGCCTGCTGGCCGCCGGGGTGATGCTGGGCATCGCCCCGACGGCCGCCGCGGCACCCGTTCCGGGTCCGGAGCCGGTGCCGGTCCCGGCGCCGCCGACGACCGAGAGCGGATCCGCCACCGAGGGCGGTTCCTCCAGCATGTGCCAGAACGGCGAGGTCATGCAGTACGGGAACTGCATCCCGGCGATGGCGCCGCTGAACACCAGCGTCGACGAGGCCGTTCCCGAGGCCCCGCTGCGTCTCACCGACTCGCACTCCTCGACCACCCAATCCGGTGTGCCCTCCGATCTGGTCCCGAACATCAACGGCACACCGTGCACCGGCTACTGGATGTCGGTTGCCTGCTACGCGGAGAACATGGGCGACTCCGCTCCCGGCGTCACCCCCCGGTCCACCCTCTCCAGCAGCCCCTAGCCGACGGGGTCTCGGCGCTGCCACCTCAGGTGACCTAGAGTTGTTCCATGGCTGGAAAACCTGACACCGCTGAGATCGTCGAAGTCGAGCCGCTGGCCGACAGCACAGCACGGCAGGCCCGTCGGGTGGTGGCCGCGTACGCCACCGACGCCGACGAGTGCCGGGTGTTCCTGTCGATGCTCGGCATTGGGCCGTCCAAGCTCGAGGCCTAGATGTCAGCAGGGGGCGCCGGCGCCGGTGCGGATTCCGGCATCTCCGACTTCGTGGTCGTCGCCAACCGACTGCCCATCGACATGGAACGGCAGGCGGATGGCAGCCTCGTGTGGAGGCGCAGCCCCGGCGGTCTGGTCACCGCCCTGGAGCCGCTGTTGCGACGTAACCGGGGTGCCTGGATCGGCTGGCCGGGCATCATCGACGGACCCGAAGAGCCGATTTTCGAGGAGGACCTGAACCTCTACCCGGTGCGGCTCAGCGCCCAGGACGTCGCCGAGTACTACGAGGGTTTCTCCAACGCCACCCTGTGGCCGCTCTATCACGACGTGATCGTGAAGCCGATCTACCACCGGGAATGGTGGGACCGCTACGTCGACGTCAACCGGCGATTCGCCGAGGCCACGGCAAGGGCCGCCGCCCCCGGGGCGACCGTATGGGTCCAGGACTACCAGTTGCAGCTGGTCCCGAAGATGCTGCGAACCCTGCGACCGGACCTCACCATCGGTTTCTTCCTGCACATCCCGTTCCCGCCGGTCGAACTGTTCATGCAGATGCCCTGGCGCGCGGAGATCATCGACGGCCTGCTGGGGGCCGACCTGGTCGGCTTCCATCTGCCCGGGGGCGCCCAGAATTTTCTGTTCCTGTCCCGTCAGTTGGCCGGCGCCGAGGCCACCCGCGCCGCGGTGGGCGTCCGGTCCAAGTTCGGCGAGGCCCGCCTCGCCGACGGGAGAACAGTCAAGGTCGGCGCGTTCCCGATTTCCATCGACTCGGCGGACCTCGACAGCAAGGCCCGCAACCGCGACATCCGGCGCCGCGCCAGACAGATCCGCACCGAGCTTGGCAGCCCGCGCAAGCTTCTGCTGGGAGTGGATCGCCTGGACTACACCAAGGGCATCGACGTCCGGCTCAAGGCCTTCTCCGAGTTGCTCGCCGAGGGCCGGGTCCGGGGCGATGACACCGTGCTGGTGCAGCTGGCCACGCCCAGCCGCGAACGGGTGGACAGCTACCGGATCCTGCGCGACGACGTCGAGCGGCAGGTAGGGCATATCAACGGCGAATACGCCGAGGTCGGCCACCCGGTGGTGCACTACCTGCACCGGCCGGTCCCGCGCGACGAGTTGATCGCCTTCTTCGTGGCCAGTGACGTCATGCTGGTCACCCCGCTGCGGGACGGGATGAACCTGGTGGCCAAGGAGTACGTCGCCTGCCGAAGCGATCTGGGCGGCGCGCTGGTGCTCAGCGAATTCACCGGCGCCGCAGCCGAATTGCGTCAGGCCTATCTGACCAATCCGCACGATCTGGAAGGCGTGAAAGACGCCATCGAGGCCGCGCTCAATCAGGATCCCGAAGAGGGCCGGCGACGGATGCGCGCGATGCGCCGTCAGGTCCTGACCCACGACGTGGACGGGTGGGCTCGCGCGTTCCTCGACGCGCTGGCACACACCAAGCCGCAGCCCTGAACGTTCAGTCGCCCATCAGCCCGATGACGCCGAAGGTGCGTTGCGGGTCACGATCGGCGAAGTAGTCACGCATCGTCTCGCCCAGGTCCGCCGGATCCCAGGCCGACCCGTCGGCGTGGAAACGGTACTCGGCGGTGGGCGCGGCGACCAGGGTCACTGTCGGTCCGTAGACGACGAACAACTGCCCGTTGACCGCTTCGGCGGCCGGCGATGCCAGGAAGCGCACCAGACTCACGACATGCTCCGGGGACAGCGGGTCGACTTCCCCGGCGCCCAGATCGGGCGCGGCGCCGAACACATCGGCCGTCATCGCGGTGCGGGCCCGCGGGCAGATGGCATTGGACCTCACCCCGTAGCGCCCGAGGGCCTTGGCCGCGGTCATGGTCAACGCGGTGATCCCAGCCTTCGCCGCACCGTAGTTGGCCTGCCCGGCCGGGCCGGACAAGCCGGCTTCGGAGGAGGTGTTGATGATCCGGCCGTAGACCCGGCCCCCGCCGTCGGGTGCCTGGCTGCGGGCCTTGGCCCGCCAGTAGGCGGCCGCGTTGCGGGTGAGCAGGAAATGGCCGCGAAGATGCACGGCGATGACCGTGTCCCAGTCCTCGTCGGTCATGTTGAACAACATCCGGTCGCGGGTGATGCCCGCATTGTTGACGACGACGTCCAGACCGCCGAGACCCTCGGCGCACGCCACGATGTCATCGGCGGTGGAGCGCTGGCTGATATCGCCGGCCACCGCGACGCCCCGGCTTCCGGTGGCGGCGATCTCGTCGAGGACGTCGGAGGCCTCCAGTGCGGGCGCGAGATCGTTGACCACCACCGCCGCCCCGGCGCGGGCCAGGCCGACCGCCTCGGCCCGACCCAATCCCGCCGCCGCGCCGGTCACCACCGCGACCCGGCCGGACAGATCGAGGCTCACCTCGGAGGCATCCACCGGATGAATACCTCTAGTCCCGGCGGGTCAGTGCCGCCCGCGGACATTCGGCGATGGCCTGTTCGGCCAGCGCCTCCTCGTCAGCCGGAATCGGGTCCTTGGTGACCATCACATAGTCGTCGTCGTCAAGAACAAACAAATCAGGGGCGATTCCCACGCAGATGGCGTTGCCTTCACAACGATCACGGTCCACTTCGACTCGCATGACTCCTCCTCGACTCCCTACCGCCTCACGATACGGCCACCCACGCGCCGCCGTCAGCCGCACGACAACACACCCGCTGGATTCCAAGACTAGAACGTGTTACAACCAAAAAGGCGGCGGGCCATCCCGACGATCATCACCCCGGAGGTCCCCAGGCGGATGCGGATCAGCTACACCCCTCAGCAGGAGGAGTTACGCCGCGAACTGCGCGCTTACTTCGCCCGCCTCATCACCCCCGAGCGGCGCGCGGCGCTGATGGCGACCTCCGGCGAATACGGCACCGGGAATGTCTACCGCGAGACGGTGGCGCAGATGGGCCGCGACGGCTGGCTCGCCCTGGGCTGGCCCACCGAATACGGCGGACAGGCGCGCTCGGCGATGGACCAGCTGATCTTCACCGACGAGGCGGCCGTGGCCGGTGCCCCGGTTCCGTTTCTGACCATCAACAGCGTGGCGCCGACGATCATGGCCTTCGGCACCGAGGAGCAGAAGAATTTCTACCTGCCCCGGATCGCCTCGGGCGACCTGCACTTCTCGATCGGCTACTCCGAGCCCGGCGCCGGCACCGACCTTGCCGCGCTGCGGACCGCCGCCGTTCGCGACGGCGACGACTATGTGGTCAACGGCCAGAAGATGTGGACCAGCCTGATCCAGTACGCCGACTACGTCTGGTTGGCGGTGCGCACCGGACCGAACAAGCATCGCGGCATCTCGGTGTTGATCGTGCCGACGACGGCCGAGGGGTTCTCCTGGACCCCGGTTCACACCATGGCCGGTCCGGGCACCAGCGCCACCTACTATTCCGACGTCCGGGTTCCGGTCGCAAACCGCGTCGGCGAGGAGAACGCCGGCTGGAGACTGGTGACCAATCAGCTCAATCACGAGCGCGTGGCGCTGGTGTCGGCGCAGCCGATCTTCACTGCGCTACAAGAGGTCCGGGAGTGGGCGCAGAACACCAAGGACGAGCGGGGCCTGCGCCTGATCGACTCCGAGTGGGTCCAACTCAACCTTGCTCGGGTGTACGCAAAGGCCGAATACCTGAAGCTGATCAACTGGGAGTTGGCGTCCTCCGAGTCGGCTGCGCCCTCGCCGGCCGACGCATCGGCGGCCAAGGTGTTCGGGACCGAACTGGCCACCGAGGCATACCGACTGCTGATGGAGATCCTGGGGCCGTCGGCCACGCTGCGCCAGGACTCGCCCGGTGCGCTGCTGCGGGGCCGGGTGGAGCGGATGCACCGTGCGGCGTTGATTCTGACCTTCGGCGGCGGAACCAACGAGGTCCAACGCGACATCATCGGCACGGTCGCCCTCAGGCTTCCCCGGGCCGAACGCTGAAAGGCAACCCAGCATGGACTTCACCAGAAACGAAGCGGCACAGGACCTCTCACAGCTGGTCGGTGACATCGTCGGCTCCGTGTGCACACCGCAGCATCACCGTGAGCTCGACGCCCTCGACCAGCGCTTCGACGAAAGCCTCTGGCACACGCTGATCGATGCCGGCGTCCTCGGCGCCGCCTCCCCGGTGGCCCTCGGCGGTGCGGGCTTTGGGGTGCTCGAACAGACCGCCGTCCTGACCGCGTTGGGACGCCAACTGGCCGCGGTCCCCTATCTCGACTCGGCGGTCCTCGGCGCCGGGGCGGTGGACCGCTCCGCTGCTCAGGGACTGCGACAGGACTGGGGCGTACCGGCGATCGCCGGGGAGAAGGTGCTGGCGGTCGCCCTCGACGGCGAAACCGGGCAGGGCCCGGTGCGAGCGGCATCCTCCGATGGCGGCTACCTGCTGACCGGAAGCCGGACGCAGGTCCCGTTCGGGCCGATCGCCGACGCCTTCCTGGTTCCGGCCGACACCGATACCGGCACAAAAATTTTCCTGGTGGTCGCCGACGACCCCGGGGTGGCGGTGACAGCTTTGGAAACCACCGGGCTCAACAGCTCCGGTGAACTGAGACTGTCCGGCGTCCCCGTCGGCGCGGACCGGCTCGTCGGCGACGATCACCTGTTGAGCTGGCTGACCACCCGGCGGGCGCTCGGGCTGGCCGCCTTCCAGCTCGGCGTCCTCGAGCGGGCCCTGGAGCTGACAGCCGAATACGCCCGCACGCGCGAACAATTCGGCCGCCCGATCGGCAGCTTCCAGGCCGTCGCGCAGCGGCTGGCCGACGGCTACATCGACCTCAAGGGCCTTCGGCTCAGTTGCACGCAGGCGGCCTGGCGGCTGTCGGAAGATCTGACCGCCGACGTCGAGGTCGCCACCGCGGCATTCTGGGCGGCCGAGGCAGGGCACCGGGTCGCCCATACCGCCGTGCACGTCCACGGCGGAGTCGGCATCGATGTGGACCATCCGGTGCATCGCTATTTCATCACCGCCAAGCAGATCGAATTCGCCCTCGGCGGCGCCACCGCCGCGCTGCGGCTCATCGGGCGCGAGTTGGCCGAGACGCCGGCCTGAGCAGTGGCCGATATCCCCACCGTCACCGAGCTGCTGCTGCCGCTCGCCGAGGCCGACGACCGTGGCGTCCGAGCCGACGACGGTTCGCGGTCATCCTGGCGTCAACACCTTCAGCAGGCCGCCGACCTCGCCGCACTGCTGCGCGCCCGGTTGGATCCCGACCGTCCTCCCCATATCGGCATCCTGCTCGGCAACACCCCGCTGTTCTCCGCGCTGCTGGTCGCCGCCGGCCTGACCGGACTGGTGGCGGTCGGGCTGAATCCGACCCGTCGCGGGGCGGCGCTGCGCCGCGATATCGCTCATACCGACTGCCAACTGGTCCTCACCGACCAAAACCCGGAGTCTTACGGTCCGGATGTCGCCCCGACGGGAACCCAGGTGCTGCACACGTCGTCGCCGGACTTCCGCGACGAACTGGCCACGTTCCGCGACGCGCCCCTCTCTGTGGCCACCACCGATCCCGACGACCTGTTCATGTTGATCTTCACCTCGGGAACCAGTGGAGAGCCCAAGGCGGTGAGGTGCACGCATGAAAAGGTCGCCATACCGGGTGTCATGCTGGCTCAGCGCCTCGGCCTGGGCCCCTCGGATACCTGCTATCTCTCAATGCCGCTGTTCCACTCCAATGCGGTGATGGCCGGGTGGTCCCCCGCCGTGGCCGCGGGAGCCTCGATCGCCTTGCGCCGCCGGTTCTCCGCCTCGCAGTTCATCCCCGATGTCCGCCGCTTCGGCGCCACCTACGCCAACTACGTGGGCAAGCCGATGTCCTACATCCTGGCCACACCCGAGAGGGCCGACGATGCCGACAATCCGTTGCGGATCATGTACGGCAACGAGGCGGCGCCACGGGACATCGGCCGGTTCTCCCGGCGGTTCGCGGTGACGGTCATCGACGCCTTCGGGTCCACCGAGGGCGGGGTCGCCATCGCCCGCACGCCGGATACCCCGGAGGGTTCACTGGGCCCGATCACCGCGGATCTGGACATCCTCGACGTGACCACCGGCCGGCCCTGTCCACCCGGAATGGTCGGCGAACTGGTGAACATCAGCGGCCGCGGCCAGTTCCGCGGCTACTACAAGGATGACGGGGCTCAGACGCAACGGATGGCCAACGGGGTTTATCACAGCGGCGACCTGGCATACCGGGATGAGCAAGGCTACCTGTATTTCGCCGGGCGACTTGGGGATTGGCTGCGGGTGGATGGGGAGAACCTCGGCACCGCACCGATCGAGCGGGTGCTGATGCGCTGGCCGGGGGTGACCGAGGTCGCCGTGTACGGCATTCCCGACCCGGTTGTCGGCGATCGCGTCATGGCGGCGCTGGCGGTTCCTGACCAGGGTGCCTTCGATCCCGTTGCCTTCGCCAGGTTCCTGACCGAGCAGGACGACCTCGGGGACAAACAGCGTCCATCCTTCGTGCGGGTCGCCGCCGCACTGCCCCGCACCGAGACGTTCAAGGTCCTCAAGCGCCACCTCGCGGCCGAGGCACTGGACTGCGACGACCCGGTCTTCGAGATTCCCCGCTAACCGGCGATCGAGGGCATGACCGCCTCGATGAGGTGCGGCCCCGGCTCGGCGAACGCCCATTGCAGCGCCTCAGCGAGTTCCTCGGCGGTGGCGACGCGGCGGGCCGGGACGCCCATCCCCTCGGAGATCTTGACGAAATCCAGCGCCGGCGGAGTCAGATCCAGCAGCGACTCCGCCTTGGGACCCGGACGCTGGTTGTCGCTCTGGGCGCCGACCCGCTGCAATTCGATGCGCAGGATGTCATAGGCGTGGTTGGCGTAGACGACGGTGGTGATGTCGAGGCCCTCCCGTGCGTGGCTCCACAGCGCGGAGATGGTGTACATCGCCGATCCGTCGGATTCCAGGCACAGCACCGGACGGTCCGGTGCGGCGATCGCCGCGCCGAGTGCCACCGGCAGCGCGTACCCGATCGCGCCGCCGGTCAGTGTCAGCCAGTCGTGGGCGGGGGCACCCGCGGTGGCCAGCGGCAGCAACAGTCCCGAGGTGTTGGACTCGTCGACGACGATGGCCCGCTCGGGTAACAGCGCGCCGATAGCCTCGGCCGTCGTCTGCACCGTGAGCGCCCCGGAGGGAGTTGCGGGCCGTGACGGTAGCGTGGCGGGGACCGGGGTATCGGGCGCGAGCCGGTCCGCCAGATCCTCCAGCGCCGCGGCGGCGCCGACCGGTCCGGCCAGGGTGTGCACCGTGCACCCCTGTGGCACCAGGTCGCTCGGCACACCCGGATAGCCGAAGAACGTCACCGGGGAAGCGGCGCCGGCCAGGATCAACCGGCGCGTGCCGGCCAATTGGGCCGCCGCCCCCTCACCGAAGTAGGCGAGCCGTTCGACGGAGGGAAGGCCGGCACCCCGCTCCAGGCGGGTGGGGAAGGTCTCGCAGAAAAGGCGGGCGCCGCATGCCTGCGCCAGCCGGGCGGCGGCCACCAAACCCCGTCCCCGGGTGGCGTCGCCACCGATCATGATCACCGTCGCCTCGTCGTCGCGCAGCGCCTCCTCGACCGGCTCGGTGTCCGCAACTGCCGGTACAGGCACCGGTGCAACCGATCCCGCCGGTTCGGCCCCGTCTGACCAGGAAACGTCGGCGGGCAGGATCAGTGTCGAGATCATCTGTTGGGCCCGGGCGAACCCGATCGCCTCGGCCGCGTCGGAGGCCACCGCCGCCGGACTGGTGCTGCGGCGCACCCACCCCGACACCGTGCCGGCCACCGCGTCGATATCCGACTCCAGGGGCGCGTCGTACTTCTTGTGATAGGTGGCATGGTCGCCGACGACGTTGAGCATCGGCACCCTGGCCCGGCGCGCGTTGTGCAGGTTGGCCAGACCGTTGCCCAGCCCCGGACCCAGGTGAAGCAGTATGCCGGCGGGATCCCCCGAGATCCGGGCGTACCCGTCGGCGGCGCCTGTCGCCACTCCCTCGAAAAGCGTCAGGACGGCACGCATCTCGGGCACGGAGTCCAGCGCGGCGACGAAGTGCATCTCCGAGGTGCCCGGGTTGGCGAAGCAGACCCGCACACCATTGTCGACGAGCGCGGTGATCAGCGCCTGCGCCCCGTTCACAGCGCACCGACTCGTACCGCGAAGATCCGCTCGGCGTTGCCGCCGAGGAAGTCGGCGCGGATGGCCTCGGAGAGTTGGAGATCATCGAGGCCCTCGAGGCAGTGCGCGGGGCCGATCATCGGGAAGTTGCTGCCGAACAACACTTTTCGTCCTCCGGTCCTGGTTTTCATGAAGGCCACCAACTCCGCCGGAAACCGCCGGACGGTGTAAGCCGAGGTGTCGATGTAGACATTGGGGTGTTTGCGGGCGACGGCGACCATCTCCTCGGTCCACGGATATCCGACGTGCCCGCACACGATCGTCAACTCTGGGAAGTCGATGGCGATCTGGTCGATGTAGGGAATCGGCCGGCCGGTCTCGGAGGGACGCAGCGGCCCGGTGTGCCCGACCTGGGTGCAGAACGGCACGCCGAGTTCGACGCACTCGGCGTAGAGCGGGTAATAACGGCGGTCGGTCGGCGGGGCATCCCACAACCACGGCAGCATCCGCAGTCCGACGAACCCGTCGTCGCGTACCCGGCGCCGCAGCTCCCGGACCGCCTCCATCGGCCGGTCCAGGTCGACGGAAGCCAGGCCGGCGAACCGCGAGGGATGGTCCGCAACCCATTGCGCAACTTGATCATTGGAGATCAGGTCCTGGCCGTGCGGTCCACACCAGGCGGTCAGCAGTGCCACGTCGACTCCGGCGGCATCCATCTGTTCCAGGGTCGCCTCGATCGGCGGATCCTCGTCGGGGATCCGGCCGCCGGTCCACCGCAGTAGTGACGCGAACATGTCCGAGGACAGGAACCGGCGGGTCGGATGCTGAATCCACACGTCGATGGTCATCGGCTTGACTGTAGACAGGTGCGCGTCATCGCGGGGCCAAGCCCTCCCCGTGCACCTCGTCGGCCGGCCGGCGCCGGGTCTCCGCACCGGCCCAGGCGTAGTCGGGCTTGCCGGCCGGCGAGCGTTTCACCTCGTCGACCAGCCACAGGCTGCGCGGCACCTTGTAGCCCGCGATGTCACTGCGCACGAAGGCATCCAGTTCGGCCAGGGAGGGTCGCGCACCGGCACGCGGGGCGATCACCGCCGCGACGTGCTGGCCGTAACGGGGGTCGGGGACCCCGACGACGAGGGCGTCGAAAACGTCCGGATGCCCCTTGAGCACGGCTTCGACCTCCTCCGGGTACACCTTCTCCCCGCCGGTGTTGATCGACACCGAACCACGGCCGAGCATCGTCACGGTGCCGTCCTGCTCGACGGTGGCGTAGTCGCCGGGGATCGCGTAACGCACCCCGTTGATGAGCCGGAAGGTCTGCCGGGTCTTCTCCTCGTCCTTGTAGTAGCCGACCGGGATGTTTCCGCGCTTGGCCAGGACGCCGCGCGCCCCGGACCCCGCGGCGACCTCGTTGCCCTTGTCGTCGAGCACAACGGTGTTCCGGTCGATCATCACCCGGGGGCCGCCGGCCTGAGAGGCGCCCTTGGCGACGATGCTGGTGCCCCCGAAGCCGGTCTCCGAGGAACCGATCGAGTCGGTGATGATTCGGTTGGGAAGCAGTTCGATGAAGCGGTCTTTGAGGCTCGGGGAGAACAGCGCGGCGGTGCTGGCGAGCAGGAACAGCGACGAGAGTTCGTAATCGCCGGACTCCAGTGCGTCCAGCAGCGGCCGGCCCATCGCGTCGCCGGTGAAGAACAGCAGATTGACCTTGTGCCGTTCGACGGCCCGCCATACCTCCTCGGCGTCGAACTCCGGAGCCAGGACGGTGGTGTGCCCGGCGAAGAGCGCCATCCAGGTGGCCGACTGGGTGGCGCCGTGGATCATCGGGGGAATGGGGAAGCGGACCATCGGAGGTCCGGCCGCGGCCTGTTTGGCGTGGTCGTACTCGTCGGCGACGAATTCACCGGTGGCGAAGTCAGTGCCGCCCAGCAGCACGCGGTAGATGTCCTCGTGGCGCCACATCACCCCCTTGGGGAATCCGGTGGTACCGCCGGTGTAGAGCAGGTAGATGTCATCGGCGCTGCGCTCCCCGAAGTCGCGTAGCGGTGAGCCCTGGGCGATCGCCGCGTCGAAATCGACTCCGCCGTAACGGGAATAGTCGCCGTCGGTGCCGTCCTGAACAACGAGCACGGTCTTGACGGTAGGAGTGTCGGCCAGCACGTTGGCCACCCGGTCGGCGTACCGGCGTTCGTGCACTAGAGCCACCATGTCGGAGTTCTCGAAGAGATAGCGCAGCTCCCCCTCGACGTAGCGGTAGTTGACGTTCACCGCGATCGCACCGGCCTTGACGATGCCCAGCATCGCGATGACGATCTCGATGCGGTTGCGGCAGTAGAGACCGACCTTGTCGCCCTTCTCGACACCGTGGTCCATCAGGTAGTGCGCCAGTCGGTTGGCCTTCTCCTCCAACTCGGCGAAGGTGATCTGATCGTCGCCGCAGATGAGGGCGACCCGGTCGGGAACGGCGTCGATGGTGTGTTCGGCGAGGTCGGCGATGTTGAGGGCCACGATGCCAAACTAGAACCTGTTACAGTTCTTCACAAGTGTGACCGGAAGGCGGACCGCCATGGCCCCCGAAGATGCCCATGCCCTGATCGAGCAACGCGGGCCCGTCCTGATCGTGACGATGAACCGTCCGGAGGCGCGCAACGCGCTGTCCGGCGAGATGCTCTCGATCATGGTGGAGGCCTGGGACCGCGTCGACAGTGATCCCGACATCCGGGTCTGCATCCTCACCGGAGCCGGCGGATACTTCTGCGCCGGTATGGATCTCAAGGCCGCCACCACCAAGCCCCCGGGCGACTCGTTCGCCGACGGCAGCTACGACCCGTCGCGGATAGACGGCCTGCTCAAGGGCCGGCGGCTGACCAAGCCGCTGATCGCCGCCGTCGAAGGTCCGGCGATCGCCGGCGGAACCGAGATCCTCCAGGGCACCGATATCCGGGTAGCCGGCGAAAGCGCCAGATTCGGCATCTCCGAGGCGCGTTGGAGTCTGTATCCGATGGGCGGTTCCGCGGTGCGACTGGTCCGCCAGATTCCCTACACCATCGCCTGTGATCTGTTGCTGACCGGTCGGCACATCAGCGCCCCCGAAGCTCGCGACTACGGGTTGATCGGGCATGTGGTGCCGGATGGGCAAGCCTTGGCGCGGGCGATGGAGATCGCCGAAGTGATTGCGTCCAACGGCCCGCTGGCCGTACAGGCCATCCTGCGCTCCATCCGCGCGACAGAATGTATGCCCGAGAACGAGGCATTCAAGATGGACACCAAGATCGGCATCGAGGTGTTTCTGAGCGAGGACGCCCGAGAGGGTCCGCGGGCCTTCAAGGAGAAGCGGGCCCCGCAGTTCAAGATGCGCTGAGCCTGCTCGGGGCCACCGACGACTCCGGCCGGGAGTCCGAGGTCGAGTGGCATACTGCGACCCATGACGCCCGCCGAGCGTTTCGCGCGAAAATGACAGCCAGTCGCGCAGCAGTGCGTCGTGCGCTGCAATGGACCGGCGAGATCGTGATCACCATCGGGGTGATTTTGGCGCTCTTCGTCGTCTATTTGCTGTGGTGGACCGGCGTGCAGACAGCCGGCGCGCAGCGCGGCCTGGCCGCCGAACTCGATCGCGCGGCCCAGACCGCGGCTATCGCGCCGAATGGAACGTCGGGTGCCCCGTTGGTCGATCCGGCACCGGCCGTGCCCGCGGTGGGTAAGCCGTATGTGCAGATCCGGAGTCCGGCACTGGGCGCCGACTGGAGTTGGATCGTAGTGGAGGGCGTCGATTTGCCACAGCTGGCACTGGGTCCGGGACACTATCCCGGCACCGCGGGCCCGGGTGAAGTCGGTAACTTCGCCGTCGCCGGGCACCGCGCAGGCCACGCGGCACCGTTCGAGAATCTTGATCGACTCAAGCCCGGTGACGTGGTGAACTTCTCCGTTGGCGACCGTCATTGGTCTTACCGAGTCGAGCGGTCGTTTCTGACCGAGCCCACCGACATCGGGGTCATCGAACCGGTCCCGGAACAGCCGAACGCCGTCCCGACCAAGAGACTGATGACGCTGACGACATGCGATCCGAAGTACGGGGTTCGGTTCCAACGATTGATCGTCGTCGGCACATTGATCGAGGAGGGCTGATGTACGCCGCTTTGTGGGCACTGCTGCCCGGACCGACGCCGGTTCGAGCGTTGATCGCGCTGGTCCTGGTGGTGGCCGTGGTCGTCTTGCTGTTCACGGTGGTCTTTCCGTGGGCCAGCCAGTTCGTCCCGGGCCAAGACGTCTCCGTTGGCTAGTTCCGGGCCGGGGCGTTCGCCTGCCCGGTGGGCGGTGGTCTGTCTGATCGCCGGGTCAGCGGTATGGCTCGGGTTTCGGTTGTTCGAGCCCCCGGCTGTGCCGGCGGCAACAGTCGGTGCGGCGCTGGTCAGTTGGAGCGGCTACGCCGCATTGCTGAGCGCGGTCGTGGTGAAACTGGCTCGCAGCGTTCGGCCGCCGGTTTGGGCTGCGGTGCTGGCCACGCTGTGGGGTGGTTCGGCCGCGGCGGCCTTCGCCGAGCTGATCGCCTCGGTGACACGTGATCGGATCGCCGACGCGTTGGGTCCGTCGGGCCAGGCGTGGACCTCCGCGCTGGCAGCACCGTTGCCCGAGGAAGTCGTCAAAGCCGTCGGTGTTGTGCTGCTGATGATGGCGGCCACACCAGCCTTGCGGAATCCGCTTTTTGGAATGACCCTTGGGGCGCTGGTGGGGATCGGTTTCAATGCGGCCGAAGGACTCGCCTACAGCGTCTCGGAAATGACAAGATCGGGGTCATGGGACCCGTTGTGGTCCGATCTGCTCGTTCGAGGGATCCTCACCGGTCTCATCACCCATGCAGGGCTGAGCGCCATCGTCGGTGCCGGCGTCGGATATTTCTTCGGCGCGGTGGACGCCGCCTGGACGCGACGTTCCGGTGTGCTTGTCGGACTGCTCGTCGCCGCGGTCGTACTGCACACTCTCATCGACACTCCACTCCTGGATGAATGGGGCGTTGGCGGCGTGATCGTCAAGCAGATACCGGTGGCCGTCGCGGTCTGGGTTTTGAGGGGCCCAGCGCGATCGGAGTATCTTCGACTTCAACGCCTAGAGCGTCGACTGTAAGAGGCTACGGTCGAATCTGACCTGAATCATGCCGGTGCCACATCATTTTGATGATGCACCAGTTATATCGAGGAGTTCTGATGGCGGCCGCGAATCGAATCAAGGTCGTTCTGCTCGACGCCGGGACCATTACGAGCGACGGGCTCACTCGTGTCGCCGAGTTCGCCTCTGAAGTCATCGTGGTCGGGGAACGGCGGCGAAGCGATGTCGTCGAGCAGCTGCAAGCCCGTGGCGTGAAAGTCACGGTTGAACAAGGCAAAGCCGACATCGAATCAGCCATACTTACCGCCGCACGGTCCGAGGCTGTCGTCGTCATTACAGGACGCCCCGCGAAGGCCGAGGTATTCGTCCGCAATGCCGCGCACGGCGCCGCCAACGCGGTAGAGCAGGGCCTGCCGGCAGTCGGGGTGTACGTACTCGGCGAACACGAGACCAGGCCGGGCAAAGTGTTCACCGTCAGCGAGACGGGCGAGCTGTCCGGCTACGAACCGTTGTTTGCCGCCGCCCTCGCCGAGCAGCTTGGCCGGGAAGTCGTCGCCGTCACCCCACCGGGACGCATTCGAGCCGCTCGCACCGTTTCGGAGCATCCTTCGCTCGGCGGCGCCGAGAACGTGAGCGAACGGGCTCACGAAATCGCTGCGCTTGCAGGAGTTAATTGGACCGAGCGGTCTGACCCGAGTCCGGTCAACTCCGTGATCGAGGAGTCCGGACACGCCGCGGTGATCATTGTCGGAGTGCTGGACGTGCCGTCCGGACCCAAGTGGCTCGGCTCGCGACCGAAGGTCGACGCGGGCAACCCCGCAGCCGCGGTCTCCCTGGTAGCCGACGCGTCGTGCGACGTCATGGTGGTCTTCGACGGCGTGCACTTGACGCACGAGAAGTTATCCAAAGACCAGGCCGCGGCGATACTCGGGCTCGGCCTGATGACCACGGGAGCAGCCGCCGCTGTCGCAACCCCGGCCAGCGCCATGCTCGGCCACGTCACCAAGTCGATCACCCAGCAGGCCCGCACCTACCGCGCCGATATCGGCGACTCCGACAGGGGTGACGCGTCGAGTTCGGCTGACGCCAAAGACTCCGATACCAAAGACTCCGAGTCCAAGGACGCCGACTCCGGCTCGCGCGGCGCCTCGAGCTCGCATCGCTCCGCCACGGGGGGCGCGAGTACCCACAAGGCCCCCAAGACCACACTTTCCGCTTCGACGGTGCACACTTCCACGCACTCGGGTACATCGGATGCAGGTGCAGGCACCTCAGGCTCCTCCATCCCCTCCACGCGCAGCGCACACCCCGTGCCGGCACCTGCCGCCGCGCACGGCGCACACGGCGCGCCGGCCGCGATAGATCTCGGCAACCTTCCCGCGCCGCCGCCGCCACCGCCACCACACAACCAGGGCAACAACCAGGGCGATGGGCTGCGTGACGGTATCGGCGGCCATGACGCATGGGGCCACTCGTGTGACCGCGGGCACTCAAGCCATTGCGACGACCCTTCGCATTTCCCGCCGCAGACGACCGGCGGTACCGGCACCACCAACACCCAGCCACCCACCGGCGGCACCAACACACAGCTCACCGAGCCTCCGACCCCGCATCCGGTGCCGATAGCGAAGCCTCACCCAGTGCCGCATCAGGTCCCCACCCCCACACCACAGGCCACCCCCCAGGCCACGCCGCATCTGGTGCCGACGCCGGTGCCGGGCGGGCCGACCCCGAATCCGGTGCCCCACCAGGTCCCCACCCCCACACCACAGGCCACCCCCCAGGCCACCCCGTATCTGGTGCCGACGCCGGTGCCGGGTGGGTTGACTCCGCAGCAGGTGCCGCATCAGGTCCCGACGGCCACGCCGCAGGCCACCCCCCAGCAGACGCCGACGGCCCAACAGGTGACCAACCAGACCCCGACGAGGCAGGTCCCCACCGGCACCCCGACCACTGGTGGTGAATTTGTCCCGCAGCCGGGGAACACGGAGGTTCCGTGGTCCACGTTGACGGCGCAGACCAACACGGGTGCTCCGACACCCGGGTCGGGTGTGGTGCCCGGTGATCCTGCTTCGGGAACGCCGACATCGGTGGTGTCCGCCGGGCACAACGTCGGGGAGCAACCCAGCCACATCGGACCCGCGGCTTTGGGCCACGAGCAGGGAGCTCCGCCCGAGGGCGAGTTGGCTCATACCGGCGCCGATGGAGTTGGCGTGCTCGCCGGCATGGCGGCCTCACTGATTGCAGCCGGAAGTGGTTTGGTGATTGCCGGTCGGCGCAAGAAGGACGATGAGGACGACGATCCTGCCGCCGCTGATTAGTCGCTAGTGGTTCCGGGGATGAGTATTTCTTTCGACCTTGTCGACTGAGGGGCGATCATGGCCAGTCTGTTGCACCGTGCGTTGCGAGCCGGCGAGGGGAGGTCGTTTTCCCGCATCGAAGAGCTCGCCGCCCGGGTCAACGCCATCGAAGGCGACTTCGAGGAGCTGACCGATGCGGAGTTGCGTGGGTTGACCGATCGGTTTCGACGCCGTTTCCAGGATGGAGCGTCGACCGTCGAGCTGTTACCCGAGGCGTTCGCCACCGTTCGGGAGGCATCGCGACGCACATTGGGGCAGCGTCACTTCGACGTCCAGGTGATGGGCGGTGTGGCGCTCCATCTGGGGAATATCGCCGAAATGGCGACCGGCGCGGGAAAGACGTTGGTGGCGAGCCTTCCCGCCTACCTGAATGCGTTGAGCGGCCGGGGAGTACACATAGCCACGGTCAACGACTATCTGGCTGCGCGCGACGCGGAGAAGATCGGGCGCATCCACCGGTTCCTTGGACTGAGTGTTGGGGTCGTGCTGTCCGACATGGATCCAGAAGCCCGCCGACGCGCCTATCTTGCCGATATCACCTACGCCACCGGCACGGAGTTGGGATTCGACTATCTCCACGACAATATGGCCCCTTCGTGGGACGTCGTCGTGCAGCGCGGCCACAACTTCGTGGTGGTCGATGAGATCGATTCGGTGCTGATCGATGAGGCCCGCACCCCGCTGATCATCTCGGGACCCGCAGAATCGGTCTCCGACGAGTACGGGTTATTCGCGGCACTCGTCGAGGAGCTGGTGGCCGACCACCACTACGAGCTCGATCACAAGCTCAATATGGTTGCGTTGCTTGACGCCGGCATTGACGTCGTCGAGGCGAAGCTGGGAGTGGATAACTTCTACCGTCCGGAGCTCGGAGGGCGGATACGGATGATGGAGAACGCCCTAAAAGCCAAGGAGCTGTTCGTCCGTGACCGCGACTACATTGTGGCTGGCGGTGAAGTCCAGATCGTTGACGTGAGCACCGGGAGGGTGCTTGAGGGGCGCCGCTTCAACGACGGCCTGCACCAGGCGCTCGAAGCCAAGGAGGGTGTCGAGGTTCAACCCGAAAACCAGACGCTCGCGACGATCACCGCGCAGAACTACTTCCGTCTCTACGAGCGGGTTTCGGGCATGACGGGGACCGCCCGCTCAGCCGCACCGGAGTTCCAGCGGACCTACGGCCTGGCGGTAGTGCAGATCCCCGATCGCAAACCGCCGCAGCGAATCGATCGCAACGACAAGATATTCCGCACCAATCGGGCCAAGCTCGAGGCGGTCGCCGAGAGTGTGGCCGACCGGCACAGACGCGGGCAGCCCGTGCTGATCGGCACGGTCAGTGTCGAGAAGTCAGAGCAGCTCTCCGATGTCCTGCGTGAACGCGGTATCCCCCATAACGTGCTCAACGCCCGCCACATCGACAAGGAGGCGGCAATCGTCGCCCGCGCCGGTCGACTGGGCGCCGTCACAGTGGCCACCAACATGGCCGGGCGCGGCACCGACATCATGCTGGGCGGCAACCCCGAATTCGAGGCAGAACTCGAACTGCGGGAGCGAGGTTTTGATCCGGTCGCCGACCCGGAGGCCTACGAGCGCGAATGGCTGCCGACGCTGGAACGCAAACGCGCCGAGAGCCGCGATGAGCACAAACACGTGATCAGCATCGGTGGTCTCTGCGTCATCGGCACCGAACGCCATGATTCCCAACGCATCGACGACCAACTTCGTGGGCGGTCCGGCCGGCAGGGCGACCCCGGAGAGACCCGGTTCTACCTCTCGCTGGAAGACGACCTACTACAACGCTTCAAGGTCGACTGGATTAAGTCGTTCCTCCGCAGCCTGCACTTGGCGCCGAACGAGGCGATCAAGAGTCCCCAACTCAGCGCCGTTATCGATGCCGCCCAGGCCGAGGCCGAGGCGGTCGGATTCGAGGAACGTAAATACGTCCTCAAATACGACGACATTCTCGACGGGCAGCGCCGCGCAGTCTACGAATCGCGGCAGGAGCTGATGACCAGCGACGACATCCACGAGCAAACCCGGTTGATGATTCGCCACGTCCTGCATGACCTCGTGTCGCAGGCGCGGGTCCGGCACGACGACGATGACGACGCCGATTCACTCTTCGAACAACTCGCCCGTCTTTACCCGATTGCCGTCGATCGAGAACAGCTGGAGCGCATGGCCGGCTCCCGGCGGGCGTGGCACGACCTCGTTGACCTACTGATAGACGACACCGATCGGATTCTCGGCGCCCTGCAGCGTAACTTGGGCCGCGACGAACTGATCGCCTTCGAGCGACGCACCATCCTGACGATCCTCGACCGGCGTTGGCGCGACCACCTCTACGAACTCGACACGCTGCGCGACGCAGTCCAGTGGCGTGCCTCGGCCGGTCGAGATCCCTTCGTGGAGTTCACCGCCGGGGCGACTCACCGCTTCGACCACATGTCCAAGGACATCGAAGCCGAAGTCGCCCAAGCGGTGCTGGCCGGACCACCAGACGGAATTCAACTCACGTTTTCGCGACGCTAGGCCATCACCGGCGCCGACGGGGTGAACACCACTGGCATCCGCTCGGGCCCGCTGACGAAATTGGCCGGCCGCAATGGCAGAGCAGAATCGTCGGCAAGCCGAAGGTCCGGCAGCCGGCGCAGGATTGTGCGCAACATGGTGGTGAGCTCCAGACGGGCCAGCTGATTACCCAAGCAGAAGTGCGTGCCGAACCCGAACGCAAGGTGGCTGTTGGGGGCGCGGTCGATGCGGAAGTTCTCCGGGTCGCCGAACGTCGACTCGTCGAAGTTGGCCGATTCGAACAACAGCAGCATCTTCTCCCCCTTCCGCAGTTCGGTACCGTGAAATTCGTTGTCCCGCAGCACCGTGCGCGCCATATTCTTCACCGGAGAGGTCCAGCGCAGCATCTCCTCAACGGCTCCCGGCACCAGCGCCTCGTCGGCGATCAGACGTTCCCATTGATCGGGGTGGCGCAGCAGTTGATCGGTGCCCCCCGAGAGTGTGTGCCGGGTGGTCTCGTCGCCGCCGATCAGAATCAGCAACGTCTCGAAGACGATTTCGTCATCCGACATCCGGTGGCCGTCGACCTCGGCGTTGGCCAGGATTGAGAACAGGTCCCCCGCCGGCTCGGCACGCCGCCGGGCGATGGTCTCCATCGCGAAGGCCTGATAGCCGGCAAAGGCCCCCATCAGCGCCTGCACCGCCGCCTCGTCGGCCGCCGAACTCAGCCCGCACACCAGGTCGTCGGACCACTTCAGCAGGGTGGCCCGTTCGGCCGGCAGAACCCCGAGCATGTCGCCGATGACGGCCATCGGCAGCGGCGCGGCGAGGTCCCGGACGAAGTCGCACTCCCCGCGTTCGCACACCGCGTCGACGAGCGTGTTGCACAGCGTCTCGATGCCCGCCGCCTTGTCCATCAACTGCTTGCGGGTGAAGCCGGCGTTGACCAGTTTGCGGCGCAGTAGGTGGTCGGGGTCGTCCATATCGATCATGTAGGGCATGGCGGGCTGGTCGGGGCGGATGCCGCCGGTGTTGGAGAAGACCTCCGGGTTGCGTTCGGCGTCGAGCACGGCCTGGTAGCTGGCTGCGGCGGCCAAACCCTCACGGTCCCGGAAGACCGGTTCGTTGGCCCGCATCCACCGGTAGGCGTCGCGGGCCGAGCCGTCGGCGAAGAAGTTCCCGTCGGTCAGATCCACATCCGGTCTGGAAGTCATCGGGCCGCCTTTCGCGCTTCCGTTGCGCTCTCGCGGCGCACTACAGTGGCCGCATGGCCGCGGCTACGCACACCATCGCCGGGACGGTGCTGACGATGCCGGTGCGGGTCCGCAAGGCCGACGTGCACACCGCGATGTTCTCGGTGCCTGCCGACGCGGCTCAGCGGCTCATCGACTACAGCGGGCTGGAAGTCTGCCGATTCCGCCCGGACCGGGCCGTGGTGACGTTGATACTGGCCCGCTACCTCGACGGCGACCTCGGCCGCTACCACGAGTTCGGCACCTGCGTCATGGTCAATCCGGTCGGCTCGCAGCGACACGGGGTGCGTGCGCTGGCCGACGCGGCGGCCTTCGTCCATCACCTTCCGGTCGACCAGGCGTTCACCCTGGAAGCCGGCCGGACCATCTGGGGTTTCCCGAAGATCATGGCGGACTTCGCAGTTCGGGACTCCAACCCGTTCAGCTTCGAGGTCTCCGAGGGCGGGGCGCTGATCGCCGGTATGGAGTTCAGCAGGGGCGTACCCGTCCCGGCACTGCGCCCGCGCCGGCAGGTGCTCAAGACCTACACCCACTCCGACGGCACCACGCGCGAGGTGCCGTGGGAGATGAAGACCACCGGAATCCGGTTCCGGCCCGCCGGCGCGCGCCTGCGCCTCGGCGACCATCCCTACGCAGAGGAACTCGCCTCCCTGGGCCTGCCGCGACGCGCGATGGTGTCCGCCTCGGTGGGAAACCTGGAGATGTCGTTCGGCGAGGCCCTGCCCGTCGACCGCGCGCCGCGCTGAACGCCCCGTCGTCACCCGGCCAATTTAGAACGCGTTCTAACTCGGCCGCAAGCAAACCTCACAGCAATCCGGCGACGTCCCGGATCTGCTCCGGGCTGCGCGCGCCGATGACCATCATCGTCACCCCCGCCGCCTCCCACACCGCGATCTGCTCACGCACGTATGCGACATCGCCGACGATGGCGGCGTCATCGACCAGTTCGTCCGGGATGACCTTGGCCGCCTCGTCCTTGCGCCCGGAGCGGAACAGCCGGGTGACGTCCTCGACCACCTCCGAGTAGCCCATCCGGCGGTAGACATCGGCGTGGAAATTGGTCTCCTCGGCGCCCATCCCGCCCATGTAGAGGGCCAGGAACGGCTTGATCATCTCCATCGTCGCGGGCCGGTCGTCGGTGATGACGACCTGGGCGGTGGCGCAGATCTCGAAGTCCTCCCGGGTGCGCCGGGCGCCGGGGCGGGCGAAACCCTCGTCGAGCCACTCGTTGTACATCCCGGCGAGCCGCGGTGAGTAGAACAGCGGGAGCCAGCCGTCACAGATCTCGGCGGACAGCGCGACGTTCTTGGGCCCCTCGGCGCCCAGCATGATCGGGATGTCGGCGCGCAGTGGGTGCACGATGGGCTTGAGCGCCTTACCCAGCCCGGTGGTGCCCTCCCCGGCCAGCGGCAGCGGGTAGTGCGGGCCGGCGCTGGTGACCGGCGCCTCCCGCGCCCACACCTGACGGACGATGTCGACGTACTCGCGAGTGCGGGCCAGAGGCTTGGGGAACCGCTGTCCGTACCAGCCCTCCACCACCTGCGGCCCGGAGACTCCCAGACCCAGGATGTGCCGGCCGCCGGAGAGGTGGTCCAGCGTCAGCGAGGCCATGGCGCAGGCCGTCGGGGTCCGCGCCGACAACTGGACCACTGAGGTGCCCAGACGCATCCGGACCGTCTGACGGCCCCACCACGCCAGCGGGGTGAATGCGTCCGAGCCCCACGCCTCGGCGGTGAAAACGGTGTCGAAGCCCGCCTCCTCGGCGGCGGCCACCAGCTCGGCATGGTTGGTGGGCGGCTGCGCGCCCCAGTACCCCAGTTGCAGACCAAACTTCATTTACCGCCGCCTTCCGGTCTCAGGACACGATCCTTGCCACGATTCTTAGAACCTGTTCTACTCGATCCCGTGACAGCCCGCTCAGGCAGCACCGCGGCAGCCAAGCCCCCGGTCGCTTCGCACGAACCGCCCCTGTCGGCGCCACTGACACTGTCGTTCGACTACACCCGTTCGGTCGGGCCCACGCTCGGAGCGTTCTTTACCGCCCTGCGGGAGCGTCGCATCGTCGGGGTCCGCGGTTCCGACGGAAGGGTTCACGTCCCCGTCATCGAGTACGACCCCGTCACCAACCAACGGTTGACCGAGATCATCCCGGTGGCGAGTGTCGGCACGGTGCTGTCGTGGGCGTGGCAACCCGAACCCTTGGACGGACAGCCCCTCGACCGGCCGTTCGCCTGGGCTCTGATCAAACTCGACGGCGCCGACACCGCCCTGGTGCACGCCGTCGACGGTGAGGTGCGAACCGGAGACCGCGTCTATGCGCACTGGCGCGACGAAACCGTGGGGGCGATCACCGACATCGTTTGCTTCCTGCCCGGCGACGACCCCGAACAGGTGCCCGACCAGACCGTTGACCGCGACCCGGTCACCATGGTGGTCGTGCCGACCAGCATCTCCATCGAGCACACCGCGTCACGGCCGGAGAGCATGTACCTGCGGGCACTGCAGCAGGGCCGGCTGCTCGGCGCCCGCAGCGGGGATGATGGCAAGGTGTATTTCCCTCCGCGCGAGGCAGATCCGGCGACCGGGAGGGAACTGGATCAGTTCGTCGAACTACCCGAAATCGGAACGGTCACGACCTTCGCCGTCATCAATATCGCCTTTCCCGGACAGAAGATGCAGCCGCCGTACGTGGTCGCCTACATCCTGCTCGACGGCGCCGACATCCCGTTCCTGCACGAGGTCACCGAGATCGATGCCGCCGAGGTTCGAATGGGCATGCGGGTCCAGGCGGTCTGGAAGCCCCGCGAGCAGTGGGGACCGGGCATCGACAACATCGAGCACTTCCGGCCCACCGGCGAACCTGACGCCGACTACGGCAGCTACAAGCATCACCTTTAGGGACGGATGGCCAAATGAGCAGAGACGTCGCCGTCGTCGGGTTCGCCCACGCACCCCACGTCCGCCGGACCGAGGGCACGACCAACGGTGTGGAGATGCTGATGCCGTGCTTCGCCGAGGTCTACTCCGATCTGGGCATCAGCCGGTCCGATATCGACTTCTGGTGCTCAGGGTCGTCGGATTACCTTGCCGGGCGGGCATTCTCTTTCATCTCGGCCATCGACTCGATCGGAGCCGTGCCGCCCATCAACGAGTCACATGTCGAGATGGACGCTGCCTGGGCTCTCTACGAGGCCTATATCAAAGTGCTCACCGGGGAGGTGGACACCGCCCTGGTCTACGGGTTCGGAAAGTCCAGCGCCGGCACCCTGCGCCGAGTGCTGGCGCTGCAGACCGATCCCTACACCGTCGCGCCGCTGCTGCCCGACGCGGTGTCCCTGGCCGGCCTACAGGCCCGGCTGGGCCTGGACTCCGGTCTGTGGACGGACACCGACATGGCCCAGGTGGCACTGGACGCCATCACCGCGGCCGGCCGCACCGACTCGGTCGAACCGGCAACCAGCATCGCCGAACTCCTGGCCCGCCCACTTTTCGCCGACCCGTTGCGCCGACACGACATCGCGCCGATCACCGACGGCGCCTCGGTGGTCGTGCTGGCCGCCGGGGACCGCGCCCGGGAACTGCGCGAAAGGCCGGCCTGGATAACCGGTTTCGATCACCGCGTAGAGACGCCGGTAATCGGTGCCCGCGATCTGACCCGTTCGGTGTCCACTGCGGCATCGGCACACTCGGCGGCCGGCGGGGATGTCGGCTCCATCGAGGTGGCCGAGATCTGCGCACCGTTCAGCCACCAGCAGTTGATCCTCACCGAGGCGATCGGGCTGACACCCGCGACGCGGGTCAACCCCTCCGGCGGTGCACTGGCCGCGAACCCGATGTTCTCCGCCGGACTGGAGCGTATCGGCTTCGCCGCCAGGCATATCTTCAACGGGTCGGCACAGCGGGTTCTGGCTCATGCCACGAGCGGGCCGGTGCTGCAGCAGAATCTGGTCACGGTGATGGAAGGGACGGACCGGTGAAGCATCCCGCCGCGGTGCTGGGCACCGGACAGACCAAGTACGTCTCCAAACGCCACGACGTGTCGATGAGCGGCCTGGTGCGTGAGGCGATCGACAGGGCGTTGGCCGACAGCGGGTCGACGCTGTCCGATATCGATGCCGTCGTCGTCGGGAAGGCCCCGGACTTCTTCGAGGGCGTGATGATGCCCGAGCTGTTCATGGCCGACGCCCTCGGAGCCACGGGCAAGCCGCTGATCCGCGTCCACACCGCCGGATCGGTTGGAGGTTCCACGGCGGTCGTTGCCGCCAGCCTGGTCCAGTCCGGTCAGTACCGCCGGGTGCTCGCGGTGGCCTGGGAGAAGCAGTCGGAGTCCAACGCCATGTGGGCATTGTCGGTTCCGGTGCCGTTCACCAAACCGGTCGGGGCTGGGGCCGGCGGATATTTCGCGCCGCACATCCGGGCCTACATCCGCCGCTCGGGCGCGCCCGCACATATCGGCGCCATGGTCGCGGTCAAGGACCGGCTCAACGGTGCCCGCAACCCGCTGGCCCACCTCCAACAGTCCGACATCACTCTGGAGAAGGTGCTGGAGTCTCCGATGTTGTGGGATCCGATCCGCGTCGGCGAGACCTGTCCCTCTTCGGACGGTGCCGCGGCGATGGTGATCGGCGACGAGGAGATCAGCGACCGCCGCATCGGGGAGGGCTTTCCGGTCGCCTGGATTCACGCGACCGCGCTGCGCACCGAACCGCTGGCCTACGCCGGGCGGGATCAGGTCAACCCGCAGGCCGGGCGCGACGCCGCGGCGGCGTTGTGGTCGGCCGCCGGAATCACCAGCCCTATCGACGAGATCGACGTCGCCGAGATCTACGTTCCGTTCTCCTGGTTCGAGCCGATGTGGCTGGAGAATCTCGGTTTCGCCCCTGAGGGTGAGGGCTGGAAACTCACCGAGGCCGGCAAGACCGCGATCGCGGGGCGGCTTCCGGTCAATCCCTCCGGCGGCGTGCTGTCGTCGAATCCGATCGGCGCCTCGGGGATGATCCGCTTCGCCGAGGCGGCCATCCAGGTGATGGGCAAGGCCGGCGAGCACCAAGTGCCCGGTGCCCGAAAGGCATTGGGGCACGCCTACGGAGGTGGCTCGCAGTATTACTCGATGTGGGTGGTCGGCTCCGACAAGCCGCCGTCGGGGGGGACGACCTCTTTCAAGCCGGCCCGGTAGCGCTCCGCGAGGTCGCGGTAGGCCTGCGGGTTGGCGTTGACCCACATCTCCGCCCCGGTTCCGGCGATCGGGCCCTTGACCTTCGCCGGGGAACCGGTGACCAGCACCTCCGGCGGGATCTGGGTTCCGCCGACCACCAGCGAGTGGGCGGCGACGAGGCTGCGGGCCCCGATGACCGCGCCGTCGAGGATCGTGCAGTGGTTGGCGATCAGGGCTTCGGCGCCGATATGCGCGCCGTGGACGGTGCACATGTGCGCGATGGTGGCCCCTGGGCCGACGTCGACCGGGATTCCCGGCGGAGCGTGCAGAACCGAGCCGTCCTGGACGTTGGCGCCTTCCCTGATCACCACCGGGGCGTAGTCGGCACGGAGGACCGCGTTGAACCAGACCGATGCGCCCGCCTCGACCGTGACGTCTCCGACGAGGACGGCGGTCGGAGCGACGAAGGCGGTGGGATCCACCTTGGGCGATCGGCCCTCGAAGGAGAACATCTGCATCGCTCAGATATACCCCAGGACGCGGGGCGCCGCACCGCCGGGAAGCATCCTCGCCGGTTGCACCACCACAGCGAAAAACTGTAACGTGTTCTAGTTAGGAAGAACCTTCAGTGGAGGGCGACATGACCACCGGCATTCGCGAGATCGACACCGGAACCCTGCCAGACCGGTACGCCCGCGGCTGGCATTGCCTGGGCCCGGTCACGGAGTTCTCCGACGGCCGGCCGCACTCCGTCCACGCGTTCGGCACCAAGCTGGTCGTCTTCGCCGACTCCACCGGTGCGTTGCACGTACTTGACGCCTACTGCCGTCATCTCGGCGGAGATCTCTCCCAGGGCAGCGTCAAGGGTGATGAAATCGCCTGCCCGTTCCACGACTGGCGCTGGGGCGGGGACGGCCGCTGCAAGCTGGTGCCCTATGCCAAGCGCACCCCAAAGCTGGCCCGCACCCGTTCCTGGCACACCGACGTCCGAGCGGGCCTGCTGTTCGTCTGGCACGACCACGAGGGCAACCCACCCCAACCCGAGGTGCGCATCCCCGATATTCCCGAGCAGGCCAGCCCGGAGTGGACCGACTGGAACTGGAACTCCATGCTCATCGAGGGGTCCAACTGCCGGGAGATCGTCGACAACGTCACTGATATGGCGCACTTCTACTACATCCACTTCGGCCTGCCGACCTACTTCAAGAACGTCTTCGAGGGCCACATCGCCTCGCAGTACCTGCACAACGTCGGGCGCCCGGACGTCGGCGGCATGGGCACCGCCTACGGCGAGTCCCACCTGGACTCCGAGGCCAGTTACTTCGGTCCGTCGTTCATGATCAACTGGCTGCACAACACCTACGGCGACTTCAAGGCCGAGTCGATCCTGATCAACTGCCACTACCCGGTCAGCCAGGATTCGTTCGTGCTGCAGTGGGGCGTGATCGTGCAGAAGCCCAAGGGCCTTGACGACGCCATGTCCGAGCGGCTGTCGTCGGCCTTCACCGACGGGGTCAGCAAAGGCTTCCTCCAAGATGTGGAGATCTGGAAGCACAAGACCCGTATCGATAACCCGCTGCTGGTGGAAGAGGACGGTGCGGTCTACCAGATGCGCCGGTGGTACCAGCAGTTCTACGTCGATGTCGCCGACATCACCCCGGAGATGACCGACCGGTTCGAACTCGAGGTGGACACCACCAGGGCCAACGAGAAGTGGAATGTCGAGGTCGAGGAGAACCTGCGTCAGCGGGCCGCCCGGGAGGCGGGGCACCCGGCGTCATGACTCCCGAACAGCCGCTCGACATCGACGAACTGGCGCGGTCGATGCTGTTGCTGCACGGGGCTCATGACGATCGGCACCCGAGCGGCGATGACGACGACGCACCGACGTGGTCGAAGGCCCCGGACTTCGCCGGCGACCCCGAGCGGGCCTCCGCGGTCCATGAAGCCAGTCGGGCTGACCGGGAGCGCTACCTCACTTCCGGACTGGCCGACGTCGACTGCCGCTTCTGCCACGCCGCGGTCCGGGTGAAGAAACTGGGCGCCCCGCATACCGCGGTGCAGTGGAACACCGAGGCCTTGCGTCAGTGCGCGGTGTTCGCCGAGATCCGCGCCTCCGGTGGCGACAGTGCGCGGGCACGCTCCTGCCCGAAGCTGGCCGACAGCATCCGCCACGCCGTCGCGGAGGGCTGCCTTGAGGAGTACTCCAGCGCTCCCCCGCCCGGCGACGGGTGACCTTCTCCTGCGCGAGCAGGCACAAAGTACCCCCGACAACGGCGTGTCGCAGACCTTTTGCGTCTGCTCGCGCCAGAGGAGGCCTACAGACCCGTGAAGCGTTCCTTGACCTCATCCTCGGTCAGGCCGTAGTCGGCCAGCGAATAGCTGTGCCTGGGTGCACGACGGCCCTGCTTGCTGTCGGCGTCGGTGCGCTCGATGGCGCGGCGCGCCTCCTCGGTCATCACGATCCCGAAGGCCGCGTAAATGTTCTCCACGGTGCCCAGCGGGTCAGCGACGAGGTCGGTGTAGTCCACGTCGACGAACTGCCGCGGATTGTGCTGCGCCCGAACCGCATTGAATCTCCGCAGGCCACGCGACCAGGTCTCGAGCGAGTCGGCACCGATGGTCGCCCCGACGAAGACCTCCGACCAGCCCGCGGTGGTGTGCTGAGCCAGCGAGCACATCGAGGCCATGATGGTCTCGGCCGGCCGGTGGCACTGGATCACCAGCGCGTCCGGATAGGTCGCCAGCAAGGCGTCCAGGGCGAACAGATGGCTCGGATTCTTCAGGACCCAACGCTTCTCGGCGTCATTGAGCCCGATCAGCTGCAGATTCCGCCGGTGACGCCGGTACGAGGGCGTCCAGTCCTGCCGGGCCAGCCACTGGGCATAGCTCGGGACGTGGGCCAGCGTCTCGTAGGACACCGAATGCACCGACTGCCGAAGCAGTTGCCAGCACTCCTCCACCTCGTCGGCGGTCATGTAGTGCAGACCGGTGTAGTCGGGATTCTCGCTGTGCGCTTTGGCGAACCGGGATTGCAGTTCGACGAACACCGGGTTGCTCGGCCAGGTCTCGCGCGGCGGCCGCGGCTGGGGGAATTCGGCCAGCCACAACTCGAGTCCCTGGTGGCGGGGGTCGCCGCACAGCAGTCGGTGCAGGGCCGTGGTTCCGGTCCGCGGCAGGCCGGTGACGAAGATCGGCGCGGTGATGTCCACCGCGGCGTGCTGCGGGTACTGCTTCCACGACGCCTCGCTGATCAGCCGTGCCACCAGCGCGTTGCGCAGGAAGAACCGCGACATCTTGCTGCCGACCACGGTGAGGCCGGCCTCCCGGCGGTAGGCCTCCAGCAAGACCGAGAGAGCCTCACCGTAGTTATCGTCACTGTAGTTGTCGTCTTGGTCACCGAAATCGTCGAGTCCGACGGCTCTGACCGCGGAGGCTTTCAGGTCCTCGACCGTCCCGACGTCGGTCCGCCCGGTCACGCCTTGTACTCCCCGCAATTCACGTCCAGGGTCGCCCCGGTGATCCCGCTGGACAGATCGCTGGCCAGGAACAGAATCGCCGACGCGACCTCGTCCTCGGTCGGTAGCCGTTTGAGATCCGACTGCGCGGCGGTGGCGGCGTAGATCTGCTCGACCGTGGTTCCGTACTTGCCGGCCTGATGGGCGAAGTAGCTCTTCAGTGTTTCGCCCCAGATGTATCCCGGGGCCACCGAGTTCACCCGGATGCCCTGCTCACCCAATTCCGTTGCCAGCGAATGGGACATCGCCAGCAGCGCCGACTTGGCGGTCTTGTAGGCGCCGTACTTGGGCTGGGAGTGCCGGATCACCATCGAGTTGACATTGACCACCGCCCCCGCCGACTCGGCCAGCGCGGGGGTGAATCCCTGAATGAGCCGCAGCGCTCCGAGAACGGTCAGTTCGATCGCGTCCCGGATGTGCTGAAAGCTGGTGTCGGCCAGGGGTTTCATCGACGGCACCCGGAAGGCGTTGTTGATCAGGACGTCGACACGGCCGTAGGCGTCCAGGCTGTGGGCCACCAGGTTGCGAACCTGTTCATCGTCGGTGATATCGGTGGTGACCGGAACCGCCCGACGGCCTAGCGCACTGACCTGCTCGGCGATCTCCTCCAGTCGCGCAGGGGTGCGTGCGGCCAGTACCAGATCGGCTCCCTGTTCGGCGCACCGGCGCGCGAGAGTACTGCCGAGAGCGGGTCCGACACCGCTGATCACCGCGACCTTGCCATCCAGCATGCCTGCCATCTAGCCCACCATCCGATTGGCGATCTGGTTCTGCCGCAGGGCGATTCGATCCCGCCAGTCCCACTCGGTGATCTTGTTGTCATTGTGATACGGCAGCCGGTGTCCGACTTGGCCGATGTCGACGAGTTCGACGACGGGACCGTCGGCGGCGGTCAGTGGGCGAGACACCCGCTGCCAGCGGAACTGGAGAAAACCCTTGCGGTGTCCGAGGGTCTCGACCCAGTTGGTGACACCGGGGTTGCGTTCGGACACCACGATCCGGATGTTTCCGTCCGGATCGGATTGGGCTTGGGTTCCGTTCAGCGACGTCTGGTGATTGATGTAGTCCAGCGAGATGTACCACAGGCTGCCCAACTGGAACCCCAGGTACGGCGCGTCGGTGACCGGCAGGGTGATGATCAGCGCCTGATCCTCAGCGAGATCGAAGTGGCCGGCCGAGGAGTACTGGGTCGCCAGGCCGCCGGGGGTCAGCCGCGGCGCGACCATCGTGTTGACCGGGATGTTGGTGTAGAACCATTGCGGAAACTGCAGCCAGGTCTTCACCCGCTGGACGAGTTGTTTGCCTGCTGTCGCCCAACGCTTTTCGATGAGGTCCCGGGTCAGCGGCGGGGGCGCCGTTCCCGCGGTGTCGGTCCGGGCGATCGCGACGACGCCCCGCCGGGCGGTCCAGTCGTTGTAGACCTCCCTGATCACCAGCTGGGCGTTGTCGGCCGGGGTGAATCGCCACTCGAAATCCCCGTGGGAGTCGATGTAGAGCTCGCGGTCGTCGAAGGCGGTTTCGCTGTCGGGCACGTTGGCGTCGGTGTACTGACCGCCGAGCAGCTGGAAGCTCAGGTCGGTGGTGGTGCCGCGGGTTCCGGTGACCACGTATTCATGACCGCCCCGGACCCGGGTGCCGAAGTACAGGGTGTCCGGATTGTCCAGCCCCATCTTGGTGAACGGCCCCGTGCCGGAGTGCAGAAAGGGGTGATCGCGGTCGTAGTCGAATGCCAGATGCATGCAGCCGGCGACGCAACCGGCAAGATATTGCAGACCCTCGAGCAGATCGGCTTCGGTCTCGATGTGAGGAGCCTCGCGCACCAGTCGCTCGGCCTCCGCGACGGCCTCCCGCAGCGGCTGTGAATAGTCCACCGGGCCTCCGCGTTTCTCCTCCGGACCGCATGCCGTCTCCTGAAGAAACCTAGAACGTGTTCTAGCGTCGAGTCAACCGTGACCGGACCCTGTCAGGTCACACTGGCCAGGGCGAACGGGAGGACCGCACCCGCACCGGCCTGCCGCAGCACCCTGGCCGCCATCGTCAGGGTCCAGCCGGTGTCGGTCACGTCGTCGATCAGCAGCACGGGTCCGGTCAGTTCCCCGAGTTCGGGCACCACCCACGAATCGGCCAGCGCCGCCACACGCAGCGCGGAGTTGGCGGCGACCACCGGTTGACGACCGGGACGGTGACGCAGGATGCCCAGGTTGGCCAGCCTGCCCAGTCCGGCGAGGCCGTCTACCAGTGAGCGGATCAAGATCGGGTGGGTGCTCGAGTCCAGCCCCATCACCGCGACCGGCCGCTCCTGCCACGGCCAGGCCGCCAACACCTCGACCGCCGCGTCCAGCAACTCAGGAGGCACCGAGGCGTCCGGGGCGTCGAGCAATCGGCGAAGCCGCACTCCCCAGCCCAGGTCGGTCAGGCGGCCGATGGCCCGCCCCGGAGCCGGACCGTCGTTGATGCGACCCCGCAGTCCGGCGAACCGTTCCGGACCCAGTGTGGACATGCCGGTCGGCCACTGCTTGCGCGGGCTGATCTCGACACCGGGCCGCTGCAGGCGTGTCCTGGCGGCCTCGACGACCCGCGATTCGACCTGCCCGTCCCGTTGGACGCCAGTGCAGTTGTCACATCGTCCGCACGCCGCGCCGTCGGCCAGTTCGGGGTCGTCCAACTGGGCGCGCAGGAAGGCCATCCGACACCCCTCGGTGGACTGGTAATCGAGCATCGCCTGCTGTTCACGACGGCGGGCGTCATCGAGCTTGCGGTAGCGCGCCTCGTCATAGAACCAGGGCTCACCGGTGGCGATCCACCCGCCTTTGACACGTCGCACCGCACCGTCGACATCGAGGACCTTCAGCACCATCTCCAGCCGGGACCGGCCGAGGTCGACCATCGGCTCGAGGGCGGCAGTGGATTGCGCCCGCTGACCATCCAGAGCGTCGATCACCCTGCGCACCACCGGTTCGGACGGAAACGCCACCGATGCGAAGTAACTCCAGATATCCCGGTCCTCGCTGCCGGGCAACAGGATCACCTGCGCCGAGTCGGTGCCACGGCCGGCACGGCCGACCTGCTGGTAGTAGGAGATCGGCGAGGCCGGCGCCCCGAGATGAACGACGAAACCGAGGTCCGGTTTGTCGAACCCCATACCGAGCGCGGAGGTCGCCACCAGAGCCTTGACCCGGTTGGCCAACAGGTCGGCTTCGAGTTGCTCCCGTTCGGAGGGATCGGTCGCCCCGGTGTAGGCCGCGACATCGTGGCCCAGTTCCCGCAACAGTGTGGCGAGGTCGCGGGCTCCCGCCACCGTCAGCGTGTAGATGATCCCCGAACCCTCAAGGGAATCAAGCTGTTCGGCGATCCATGCGGCCCGCTGGGCCGCCGACGGAATCCGAACCACCGACAGGTGCAGCGACTCACGGTCCAGGCCGCCGCGCAGCACCAGGGTGTCCGTTCCGCCGACACCGAGTTGCGCGGCGACGTCCTCGACAACGCGGTCATTGGCCGTCGCGGTGGTGGCCAGCACCGGGGTATCGACGCCCAGTTCGGCGATCAGGGTGCGGATGCGCCGGTAATCCGGCCGGAAGTCGTGGCCCCAGTCCGAGACGCAGTGCGCCTCGTCGACGACGACGAGGCCGGCGTCGGCGGCCAGGGACGGCAGCACGGTGTCGCGAAAGTCCGGGTTGTTCAGCCGCTCCGGGCTCACCAACAGCACGTCGACCTCACCGGCGGCGACCCGTCCGCGCACCTCGTCCCACTCGGTGACATTGCCGGAATTGATGGTGGCGGCCCGCACCCCGGCGCACTGCGCGGCGGCAACCTGGTTGCGCATCAGGGCCAGCAGCGGCGAGACGATGACGGTGGCACCACGGCCCTGTTCCCGCAGCAGCTTGGCTGCGATGAAGTAGACCGCCGACTTTCCCCAGCCGGTGCGTTGGACCACCAGGGCCCGGCGGCGCCCGACGACCAGCGCCTCAATCGCGGCCCACTGGTCGTCGCGGAGTACCGCCTCGGATCCGGCGAGCTGTTCGAGGATCGCCTGGGCGCGGTCGCGGAGGGTCACAGCCCCATCGTGCACCCCGTGCCCGACAGCCCCGCGGGCGACGGGGTCAACCCCGGTCGCCCTCCTGCTCGCGTCTGAGCTCGAGGGCGATGTCGATGAGCTGGTCCTCCTGCCCGCCGATCAGCTTTCGCTGCCCGGCACGGTGCAGCAGTTGGTGGGCCGGTACACCGTAGCGTTCGGACTGCCGGATCGCGTGCTTGAGGAAGCTGGAGTACACCCCCGAGTAACCCATGACCAGTGCGTTGCGGTCCAGCAGGCATTCCGCGGGCATCGCCTTGGCCACGACGTCCTCCGCCGCATCGGCGATGTCGAAGAAGTCGATGCCGGTCTTCACCCCGATCTTGTCGAAGACGCCGATCAGCGCCTCCACGGGGGCGTTGCCCGCCCCGGCGCCGAAGCGCCGGCAGCTTCCGTCGATCTGCTTGGCTCCGGCCCGCACCGCCTCCACCGAGTTGGCCACGCCCAGACCGAGGTTTTCGTGGCCGTGGAAACCGACCTCGGCGTCCGAACCCAATTCGGCCACTAGTGCCGAGACCCGGTCGGCGACATCGCTGAGAACCAGCGCCCCGGCCGAGTCGACGACGTAGACGCACTGGCATCCGGCGTCGGCCATGATGCGGGCCTGGGCGGCCAGTTTGTCCGGGCTGATGGTGTGGCTCATCATCAGGAAACCGACCGTCTGGAGTCCAAGTTCGCGGGCAAGGCCGAAGTGCTGGATCGAGACGTCGGCCTCCGTGCAGTGGGTCGCGATCCGGCAGATCGTCCCGCCGTTGTCCTGCGCCTCCCGGATGTCGTCCTTGGTTCCCACACCCGGCAGCATCAGGAATGCGATCCGGGCCTCCCGGGCGGTCTCGGCGGCAATCCTGATCAAGCGCTGCTCGGGAACTCTCGAGAATCCGTAGTTGAAGCTCGACCCGCCCAATCCGTCGCCGTGGGTCACCTCGATCACCGGGACGCCGGCCGCGTCGAGGGCCGCGACGATCCCGTGCACCTCCTCCTCGGTGAACTGATGACGCTTGTGGTGCGAACCGTCCCGCAGCGAGGTGTCGGTGATCCGGACGTCGAAGATGTGATCGGTCATCACGCCCCTCCCGATGGGCTCGTCGCACGTTTGGCGATCTCCTCGCCGACCTTGGTGGCCGCGGCGGTCATGATGTCCAGGTTGCCCGCATACGGGGGCAGATAATCCCCGGCCCCCTCGACCTCGATGAACGTCGTCACCACATGCTGGCCGCCGTTGACCACCGAGGGCTCCTCGAACTGCGGTTCGTTGAGCAGCCGGTACCCCGGAACGTAGGTCTGGACTTCGGCCACCACGTCCCGGATCGACCTGGCGATCGCGTCGCGGTCGGCGTCCTCGGGGATCGCGCAAAAGATAGTGTCGCGCATGATCATCGGAGGGTCGGCCGGATTGAGGATGATGATCGCCTTACCCCGCCCGGCCCCGCCGATGGTCTGCACACCCCGGCTGGTGGTCTTGGTGAACTCGTCGATGTTGGCCCGGGTGCCCGGCCCGGCCGACACCGACGCCACCGAGGCCACGATCTCGGCGTAGGGCACCCCGCCTCGGTCCGCCACCGCACGCGACACCGCGTGGACGATCGGGATGGTGGCCTGTCCCCCGCAGGTGACCATGTTGACGTTCGGGGCCCCGAGGTGCTCGGTCAGGTTCGCCGGTGGCACCACTCCGGGTCCGACGGCGGCCGGGGTCAGGTCGATCGCGGTGATGCCGGCCTCCCGGTAGCGGGGCGCGGCCTCCCGGTGGACGTAGGCCGAGGTGGCCTCGAAGACCATGTCTGGCCTCTCGGACTGGTCGAGAAGCCAGTCGACGCCCTCGTGGCTGGTCTCGAGGCCCAGTGCGCGGGCCCGGGCAAGACCCTCGCTGGCCGGGTCGATACCGATCATCCAGCGCGGTTCCAGCCATTCCGAGCGCAGCAGTTTGTAGAGCAGATCGGTGCTGATGTTGCCGGAGCCGACGATCGCGACGGATTTCCTGGGTGAGCCCATGGTGCTCCTAATCAACAGACAACCGGCCTAATCAAAAGACAACCGAACTGTGCCCAGCCCGGCGAAGTCGGCCACGAAGTGATCGCCCGGGCGGACGTCGATGGCCCGGGTGCAGGAACCGGGCAGCACGATGTCCCCGGCCCGCAGCCGGACTCCGAAGCCGTCGACCTTGCGGGCCAGCCACGCCACCGCGGTCACCGGGTTACCCAATACGGCGTCGCTGCGCCCCTCGGCCACCACCTCGCCGTTGCGAGTCAGGACAGCGTCGATACCGGTGATGTCGACGTCCTTGGGCGACACCCGTTGCGGCCCCAACACGAATCCAGCCGACGAGGCGTTGTCGGCGATGGTGTCGCACAGTCCGATTTTCCACTCCTTGATCCGGGTATCGATGAGCTCGATGGCGGGTGCGAACGCCGCCGTAGCGGCGAGCACGTCGTCCTCAGTGCATCCTGATCCAGGAAGGTCCGCGGCCAGGATGAACCCCACCTCGACCTCGACCCGGGGAAACAGGTAGCGGTTCGCCTCGACCGGGGTGTCCTCGAACACCTCCATATCGGCCAGGAGATGTCCGTAGTCGGGTTCGTCAACGCCCATCATGGTCTGCATCGCCTCCGAGGACAGTCCGACCTTGTGGCCCACCACCCGAGCGCCCTCGGCGACGCGCTGTCGGATGTTGATCAGCTGGATCTCGTAGGCGTCGACGACATCTATCGCGGGGTGCGCCGCGGTGAGCGGCGCCAACGGCTCCCTGATGCGCTCCGCCTCAGCCAGATCGGCGGCCAGTTCGGCACGGGTCTGGTCGCTCAGCATTTCCGGATCCCATCATCGACGTCCACAGCCGCCAGTAGCGCCCGCACCGGCCAATTCTATAACGTGTTCTAGTATGACAGCCCAGGAGTTTGACGTCGTCGTAGTGGGCAGCGGCGCCGCCGGGATGGTCGCGGCGTTGACCGCCGCCCATCAGGGTTTATCGGCTGTGGTGGTAGAGAAGGCCGCCCACTTCGGCGGGTCCACCGCACGCTCGGGCGGCGGGGTGTGGATTCCCAACAACGAGATCCTGCAACGAGACGGAGTCACCGATACCAGTGACGCCGCGGCGACCTATCTGCACACCATCGTCGGCGATGTCGTCCCGGCCGACAAGATCGACACCTATCTGAACCGCGGCCCGGAGATGCTGTCGTTCGTCCTCAGGCACACACCCCTGGAGATGTGCTGGGTTCCCGGGTACTCCGACTACTACCCCGAGATGCCGGGGGGACGGCCCGGCGGCCGCTCGGTCGAACCGAAACCCTTCGACGCCAACCGACTGGGTCCCGATCTCGCAGGGCTGGAACCCCCCTATGGCAAGGTCCCCCTCAATGTCGTTGTCATGCAGCAGGATTACGTGCGGCTCAACCAAATGAAACGCCACCCACGCGGGGTGCTGCGCAGCCTGAAGGTGGGCGCGAGGACCGCGTGGGCGGGGGTACGGGGAAAGAATCTCGTCGGAATGGGTCGGGCACTGATCGCTCCGTTGCGGATCGGGTTGCGCGACGCGGGTGTGCCGCTGCTGCTCAACACCGCGTTGACTGATCTGCACTGCGAAGACGGAGTGGTGGGGGGAATCCACGTTCGCAACACGGCGACTCCGGAAAACCCCGAATCGCGGCTCATCCGCGCCCGGCGCGGAGTGATCCTGGCCTGCGGCGGATTCGAGCACAATGAGCAGATGCGGGTGAAGTACCAGCGGGCCCCGATCAGCACCGAGTGGACGGTGGGCGCGGCGGCCAACACCGGAGACGGTATCGAAGCAGCCGAAAAACTCGGTGCCGCATTGGATTTGATGGAGGACGCCTGGTGGGGTCCGACCGTTCCGCTGGTCGGCTCACCCTGGTTCGCGCTGTCCGAGCGCAACTCCCCCGGTTCGATGATCGTCAACGCATCCGGCAAGAGGTTCATGAACGAGTCGATGCCCTATGTCGAGGCGTGCCACCACATGTACGGGGGGCAATACGGCCAAGGTCCGGGCCCGGGTGAGAACGTGCCAGCCTGGCTGATCTTCGATCAGCGCTACCGGGACCGCTACATCTTCGCCGGTCTTCAACCGGGCCAGCGGATCCCGATGAAGTGGCTCGATTCGGGGGTGATCGTCAAGGCAGTGACGCTCGACGAGCTTGCCCGTGAGACCGGGCTACCGGCCGGGCAGTTGCGGGCAACGGTCGACCGGTTCAACGGCTTCGCCCGCGCCGGCGTCGACGAGGATTTTCACCGGGGCGAGAGCGCCTATGACCGCTACTACGGCGACCCGACAAACAAGCCCAACCCCAACCTCGGCGAGATCGGCCACCCGCCGTTCTACGCCGCCAAGATGGTGCCGGGCGATCTTGGCACCAAGGGCGGTGTCCGCACCGACAGCCACGGCCGCGCGTTGCGCGATGACGGCTCGGTGATCGAAGGCCTCTACGCCGCCGGCAATGTCAGCGCGCCGGTGATGGGCCACACCTATCCGGGCCCGGGCGGAACCATCGGACCGGCGATGACCTTCGGCTACCTGGCCGCGCTGCACGCGGCCGATGTCCAGCGAAAGGCCACTCATGCCCATTGACGTCGATGTGGCCCTGTCCGCCGAGTTGGAGCCCGTGGAGTTCTCCTGGACCAGCAACGACGTGCAGCTCTACCACCTGGCCCTCGGCGCCGGCGCGGATCCGATGGATGCCCGCGAACTGCGATACCTTGCCGACGGCCGTCCCCAGGTCCTTCCCACCTTCAGCAGCGTGGCCGCCAGCTTCCACCTGACCGAGCCGCCGACGGTGAAATTCCCGGGCATCGACATCGAACTCAGCAGGGTGCTGCACGGCAGCGAAGCGGTCACGGTCGCGGGACCAGTGCCCCCGAGCGGGACTGCGCGCGCGACAACCCGTTTCACCGATATCTGGGACAAGGGCACTGCCGCGGTCTTGGTCAGTGAGACGACGGTCACCGACCTCGACGGCAAACCGCTGTGGAGCACCAAACGGACGATTTTCGCCCGCGGCGAGGGCGGATTCGGCGGGGACCGAGGACCCTCGTCATCGGCGACACCCCCGGACCGAACTCCGGACATCGAGGTCGACATCCCGGTGCTGCCGCAGCAGGCACTGCTCTACCGGATGTGCGGGGACCGCAACCCGTTGCACTCCGATCCCGGCTTCGCCGCCGCGGCTGGATTCCCGCGGCCCATCCTGCACGGGTTGTGCACCTACGGCATGACCTGCAAAGCGCTCGTCGATGCCGTCCTGGACGCCGACCCTGGCCGGGTGGCTTCTTACGGAGCCCGGTTTGCCGGTGTGGTCTTTCCCGGGGAGATGCTGCGTGCCAGCGCGTGGCTCCAGGGAGACCGCTACATCGGTGTCGTCACTGCTCCGTCGCGCGGCGGCGCCAAGGTGCTCTCCGACGTGAAACTGCTGCCGACGTAGGTCGTGCGCACATGCTGCGGAAACCAGGCGTAAGTCCGCACCCGGATCCGGCCCTGGGCAATCTCAACGTTTTGCTGAATCAAGACTGAGTCCATAGTTAACCTTCGCTAAAAGCGCTCTGAGCCTCGGGAGGGTTGTAGAAGTGGTGTCAGCTTCTCGTTACGTGGGCCGGGTCGGCGGCCTGGCCGCCGCCCTGGGTATCGGGGCCGCGGCGTTCTCCATCGGCTGCGGTATCGCCAGCGCGGATTCCGGGAACGACGCCGGGCCGACCTCGCGTGCGACATCGGCCGCCGCTGCGGAACGCGGCCCCTCAGGGGGCTCGACCGACTCATCCCGGCGCGTCCGGACCGCTCCGGGCACAGCGGGAGCCGCGGCGCACTCCGCCGGAGGCAACACGGTGCGGTCCCGAGCGGTGACCACGATCGCCGCGCCGGCACCCAACGCCGAGGCGGACACAACCGTGCCAGACCTCGACACCCCTGCACCGGTCAAAACTGCGCCGGTCAACACTGCGCCGGAACCTGCTGCGCCGGTCATCACTGCGCTGGTCGCCCCAGTCGCCGACATCTGCCGTCGCCGCTCCGGCGGCGGCAGCTGCGCCTGGCGACGCCGCGGTCGATACCCCCGCCGCCGCGCTTGTGGGCCTCGCCGCTGCAGCCAGTGCAGGACGTGGGCGCGCGGTGATACCGGAGATCACCCGAGCGTGTGCACGGAGTCGAGGAGAAGTGCGCTTATATCGTAGGAGCCAGTGGCGTCCTGATTCCGAACGAGGCAATACGTCAACCATGCGATGGCTTGGTACGTCGGGAGGCCCAACAGCCTGGACGACCAAGGTTTCACTACTCAGGTGATTTTCACGCCTGAGGGTGCCTACCGATCACCGGGGTGAAGGTGCCCCCATCGACCCCTCGTCGCGGAGGGGCCTCACCGAAGTCCGGAAACCGTCGAGGCAACCCTGCAGGTGTTACAACCGGGCACGCCGATCAGCTACTTCAGGTACTCCCAGAGCGCGATCATCAGTTCGCTGTTCCAGACCTACCAGGCGGGATGCGCAGGCAGCACGTGTCCCCCCGCCAGCACCGCCGGCGGAGGGCGATCTGGCCCATCGAGGGCCCGACCCGAGTCAGGTCACCTTCATCACCGTCGGGAAATGAACCCCAACGGGGCTGGTTCTCCCGGTTCACCGGATTCATCACGCCCGGACCCGGTCTGGTGTTCTACAGGGCAACCCGGAGGGAACCCTGGGCCGCGCACCATCAACTACACCCTCGAGTACGACGGGTTCGCCGACTACCCCGGTACCGCTGAACTTCCTGTCCTCACTCAACGCGGCCATGGGCATCCTCTTGGTCCACACCCGGTACACGAACCCAAATTATTTCGGCAACACTTATCGGACCGTCGATCCGCTTCTCGCGGAGTTCGGCCCGGGAACCGCATGCCAGGGTTCATCGACGGCCTGCCTACAGCTTCCGACGACGGCCGGGACCGAGGACTCCCAGGAGTACTACTTCATCCAGACCCCAACCTTCCGTTGCTGGCGCCGCTGCGGGCGATACCGCTGGATCGGCACCCCGCTGGCGGACCTGATCCAGCCCGCCCTCAAGGTGATCGTGGATCTCGGCTACGCCGACTGGGGCGCACAGGTTCGGCACCGAGGCCGAGCAGCCGCCGGCCAACGTACTGCTCGAATCGGGTGTTCCCGACGTGAACCCCCTCGACGTCATCAGCAAGCTGATCGCCGGCGTCCAGCAGGGAATCAACGACTTCGTCGCCGACCTGATGCCCGGGGGTCGGTCGCACAAGAACTGTCGATGATGGCGTCCACGATCCAGAAGGTGACGTCGGACACGGCTGCGACCATCACCGCGCTCGCATCCCAACCGTTCACGCTTCCGTCGCTGAGTGACGTCGTCACGACTGTGCAGAACGTGGTGTCCGAGGTCACCAGCGCGCGCTGCCCTGGCGGCTTCCGCGCTGTACGCCACGCTGCGCCGCTGGCGGATTTCGCCAACGCTCTTTGTGTTCTCGTTCCCGGGCCATGCGGTCAACCTCTTCCTCGACGGACTCGAGCAGGCAGTCAGCGGCGACCTGATCCAGGGCCTGGTCAACGCGATCGGACGGCCGGCGGCCGCCGCCGTGGGATTCGCCACCATCATCAGGGTGTTCAAACCGTGGTGTTCCTGTTGCGCCTACGCGGCGGTCACCGGATGCGGGCCCGCCGCACCAGTCACAGGTTTCTGCGTTACGGCGTGACTTGAGACCATCCGGCCTCGGCCGACGCGGAAGGCTGAACGCGGCAGCGCAACCTCGCCGCGATACCGGCTGAAAGCCGGTCTCGGAAAAATAGCCCGGGATCATCAGAAGGCCGGTTACTCTTCGCTCAGGTTCTGTCAGGAATCTCTCATCAACTCTCAGGGGTCGCCGTGGGCGCCTGGAATTTCGTCGGTCGGGTCGGCGGACTGGCGGGTGGCCCCTGGGGTGGGCGCCGCGGTGTTCAACTACTCCGCGGTGGCATCCGCCGACACCGCCGGTGCAGCTCAGAAGCCTCCTCGGCACGTTCAGCGACCTGTCGGCGGCGGCGTCCCCGTCGGGCCGGCGGGGCCATAGCGGCGCCTCTTCTTCTCGCGCCGTCAGCCGCACCGAAGGCGGCGTCGCGTCAGCCGACCTGGCGCCAACTCGGCGCCGCCGATCTCTGCGGCCCCGCCGAGGGCCCTGATCGCGCTCCACCGGTCGAGGACACGACCGATCTGATCCCAGACGCCCTGGACGACATCCCGGCCGTGGCGTCCCCGGCAAGCGGCGGCTAAGCGGTCCGCGCCGGCCGCGGCGGTGGAGGTTCCCACCGAACTACCCCAGCACCGAACTGCCCGTCGCGTCGGTTCCCGCTCTGGAACCCGCACCTGCGACGGGCGATGTGACCGCCCTGGACGACCCTGCCGCCGATCCGTTCGCCGACGGCGGCCCCACTGCTCCGGTCGGCTCGCCGCTGGAATGGACGGTGCTGGCCTACACCCGGCGTGAGCTGTCCGATCTCAGCCTCACCACGACAGTTCCGCCGCCGTCCCGGCAGCCGCCGCCGTCGAAGCGGTGCCCGTTCCGCCGTTTACGGTCGAAACGAACATCTGCACCGCGTCGAGCCAGACATGCACCCTGATCATGGGCCCCAGCGGTTGCCGATCCCGTCGTCGGACTAGCGTCGATCGCGTCATGTGGTACTTCACCCCTACGCCCCCGACGACACAACCGCCCAGGTCGTCTTCCACCCGGAAGGCCTATACCCCATCACCGGCGTGAAGAGCCTGCCGCTCGACACGTCGGTGGATCAGGGGCTGACGATCCTGTCCGACACGCTGGCGTTGGTGCCCGACGGGATGCCGACCGCGGTGTTCGGCTACTCGCAGAGCTCGATCATCTCCTCACTGCTGCAAGACGGTTGCAAACTCCGGGCTCGCTGCACCGAAGCCGGAAGTCCCCACCGGCTTGGAGGACTCCGATCACCTTCGTGGTCATCGCCAACGAGGTGAACCCCAACGGCGGGTTCCTGTCGCGTTTCCCGGACCTGAACCTGCCCGCCCTCGGCATCCCCTTCTACGGTGCCGCGCCGGAGGACAGTATCCGACCATCAGTTACGCGCGCGAATACGACGGCTTCGCGGACTACCCGCGGTACCGATGAACTTCCTGTCGGTCCTCAACGCCGCCTTGGGATCGTGACGTACACCCAGTACGTGCAAACCCAGAGAAGTGCACAAGCTTCGCCTGACCAAGGAGGAGGTCGAGGACGCGATCGCGCTGCCGACCACCGATCCGACGCAGCAGTACTACTTCATTCCCACCGAGAACCCTGCCTCTGCTGCAGCCGATCCGGGGCATCCCGCTGATCGGCAATCCGATCGCCGACCTGATCCAGCCCGTCCCTAAGGTGATCGTCGACCTCGGCTACGCGGACTGGGCGCACGGGTTCGGCAGCGAGGCCGACCAGCCGGACGCCAACGTGCTGGTGCCGTTCGGGGTGTTCCCGGATGTCAATCCGCTCGAGGTTATCGAGAAGCTGGTGGCAGGGGTCCAACAGGGGATCAGCGACTTCATCGCCGACTTCGGCCCCAACGGGTCGATCGCGAAGGAAATCGCCGCGATCTCGTTGCCGACATTGTCGTTCGCTCTGCCCACACCGGACGGTCTGATCGAGGCGGTGCAGCACTTCGTCCTCAAATCCGCAGAGTGGGTTTCCGGTGCCGCGGGCGCGATCTATGAGGCGCTGCTGCCGACGGCGGATGTCATCAATTCCATCGTGACGGTCCTGCCGGCCTACAACGTCGATCTGTTCCTTGAGGGAGTCAAGCAGATGCTCGGCGGAGACCTGATCGGAGGCCTCGTCAACGCGATCGGCCTGCCTCTGGCCGCCGACGTCGGACTCATCACCACCGCGGGCCTGGTCGCAGCCCTCGCCTGGCTTGAGGCCGCGCAAGATATCGTCGAGCTGACCAAGAACATCTTCGAATCCGCATAGCGCAGACCGGCCCCGGGCGTGGGCCCGCTGTCAACCCAGAATCAGACCAGAGGTCGGCACCCCGGTTCCGGCGGTGACGAGCACGTGCTCGACACCACCCACCTGGTTCACCGAGGTGCCGCGCAGCTGCCGCACCGCTTCGGCGATGCCGTTCATCCCATGGATGTAGGCCTCGCCGAGCTGCCCGCCGTGGGTGTTGATCGGCAGCCGCCCGCCGAGCTCGACGGCCCCGTCGGCGATGAAGTCCTTGGCATCGCCCTTGGCGCAGAAACCCAGCTCCTCCAACTGGATCAGGGTGAACGGCGTGAAGTGGTCGTAGAGGACGGCGGTCTGGATGTCGTTCGGTGTCAACCCGGACTGCGACCACAGTTGGCGGCCCACCAAGCCCATCTCCGGCAGGCCGAGTTCAGGACGGTAGTAGCTGACCATGGAGTACTGATCGGGACTGGAGCCCTGCGCGGCGGCCTCGATGACCGCCGGGCGGTGCTTCAGGTCACGTGCCCTCTCGGCTGATGTCACGACGATGGCCACGCCGCCGTCGGTCTCCTGGCAGCAGTCCAGCAACCGCAGCGGTTCGGCGATCCATCGCGAGTTCTGGTGGTCCTCGATGGTGATCGGTTTGCCGTAGAAATATGCGTTCGGGTTGCTGGCGGCGTGCCTGCGGTCGGCGACCGAGATCGCCCCGAAGTCTCGGCTGGTCGCCCCGGACAGATGCATGTAGCGGCGGGCAATCATCGCCACCTGGGCGGCCGGGGTGGACAGCCCGTGCGGGTAGGAATAGGAGTTGTCGACGCTGGTCGAGTCCGCGCCCTGGATGAGCCGAAGCTGTACCTGACCGAACCGCATTCCGGAGCGCTCGTTGAACGCCCGATACGCTACAACGCAATCCGCGACGCCGGTGGCCACCGCTATCGCCGCCTGCTGGATTGTCGCGCAGGCCGCCCCGCCGCCGTGGTGGATCTTGGAGAAGAACTTCAGCTCACCGATGCCGGTGGCCCGCGCAACGGCCACCTCGGTGTTGGAGTCCATCGTGAAGGTGACCATGCCGTCGACGTCGGCGGGTGTCAGCCCCGCATCGTCGAGAGCGTCGAGGACCGCTTCGGCGGCCAGTCGCAGTTCGCTGCGGCCGGAGTTCTTGGAGAAGTCGGTGGCGCCGATACCGACGATCGCAGCCATTCCGGACAGCGCGGCCTTACCGGATAGCATCGGCGTCCCCCATCGTCAGCGTGCAGTTGGCGATGACGTGGTCACCGAGGCTGTTGGTGCCGGTGACTTTCACCGTCACCAGATCGCCGTCGACCGCGGTGACCTCACCGGTGAACGTCACGGTGTCATAGGCATACCAGGGCACGCCGAGGCGCAGCGCGATGGACTTGATCCGCGCACTCGGACCGGCCCAGTCGGTGATGTAGCGCTGCACGAGGCCGGTATCGGTGAGGATGTTGACGAAGATGTCCTTCGACCCCTTGGCCTGCGCCTTGTCCCGGTCGTGGTGGACGTCCTGATAGTCGCGGGTCGCGATCGCCGTGGAGACGATGAAGGTGGGGTCGCCGAACAACGACAACGGCGGCAGGGTGGTGCCGACCTGCGGCGCGCTCATGGAATCGGCTCCCACGCGTACAGCGTCCAGGCCGGGCCGCTCTCTCCGGCCGGAAAGTCGACATACGTTGCGCAGACGGGCATTCCGATCCTCACCTCCGCCGGTTCCACATTGCGCAGCTCGCCCAGCATCCGCACCCCTTCGTCCAACTCGACCAGCGCGATCACAAAGGGAACACCGCGGCCGGGGATCTTCGGCGCGTGGTGCACGACGTAGCTGAACACCGATCCCCGGCCGGAGGCGACGACGTAGTCCGTCGGGGCGTCCTTGTCTTTCCACAGCGCCGGTACCGGAGGATGTTGCAGCGAGCCGTCCGGGCGCTTCTGGATGCGCAACTCGTGCGCGTTGACACCGTCCCAGAAAAACCGGGTGTCCTTCGAGACGGCCGGGCGGATCATCAGATCCGGCTCCAGGTCGGCGGGAACCGCCGGCGCGGACTGTGCCGACGCGTCGCGCGGCCGGAACTTCATGATTCGCCACATCATGTCGGCGACGTCCTCGCTCCCGACCCGCCACGTGATCTTCTGGGTGATGAAGAACCCCTCACCCAGCGCGGTCTGTTTGGGACCGACTACGTCGGTCAACTCGGCGGTGACGCTGACCTCCTCCCCCGGACGCAGGTAACGGTGATAGGTCTGCTCGCAGTTCGTGGCGACCACACCGAGGTAGCCGGCCTCGTCGAACAATCCGAGGATCCTGCCCAACGGGTCGTCATCCGGTCGGACGCCGCCGAGACCGGTCATTGTCCAGACCTGGATCATGGCCGGCGGCGCGACGACTCCGGGATGTCCGGCCGCCCTGGCCGCCGACTCGTCCACATAGATCGGATTTCTGTCGCCGATGGCGTCGAGCCAGTGGTCGATCATCGGCTGGTTGACCGGATGTCGCCCGCGCCGGGGTGCGCTCTTACCGTCGGCCTTGATTCGCTCGGCTGCGGTGAGGATGTCCTCGGTCGGGCTCACCGGGGCACCCTCGGCACGCCGAGGCCGGCAGCGGCCACCTGTTCGCGCATCACTTCGTTGACTCCGCCGCCGAAGGTGATGACCAGATTCCGTTTGGTCTGCGCGTCCAACCAGCGCAACAGCTCGGCCGTCTCGTCCTGCGCCGGATCGCCATGGGCACCGACGATCTCCTCGGCCAGACGGCCGATCCGCTGGATGCGCTCGGTAGAGAAGACCTTGGTGGCCGCGGCGTCGGCGATATCGACGGTCTCACCGGCGGCGGCGACCTGCCAGTTGAGCAGTTCGTTGATCCGCCAGATCGCCTTGATCTCGCCGAGCGCGCGCCGCACATCGTCGCGATCGATGGGCACGACGCCATCCGCGCCGGGCTTGGACGCCCAGGCGTGCACCCGGTCGTAGAGACCGGCGATCTTTCCGGCTGGCCCGAGCATCACCCGCTCGTGGTTGAGCTGGGTGGTGATCAGCCGCCAGCCGGCGTTCTCCTGACCAACCAGCATCCCGGCCGGGACCCGGACGTCGTTGTAGTACGTCGCGTTGGTGTGATGGGCGCCGTCGGACAGGATGATCGGGGTCCACGAGTAGCCGGGGTCGGTGGTGTCGACGATCAGGATCGAAATCCCTTTGTGCTTGGGGGCTTCCGGATCGGTACGGCAGGCCAGCCAGACGTAGTCGGCGTCGTGGCCGCCGGTGGTCCAGATCTTCTGCCCGTTGACGACGTATTCGTCACCGTGCCGGACCGCGGTGGTCCGCAGCGAGGCCAGGTCGGTTCCTGCCTCCGGTTCCGAATAGCCGATCGCGAAATGCACCTCGCCGGCGAGGATGGCCGGAAGGAACCGCCGCTTCTGCTCGTCGCTGCCGTACGCCATCAGCGTCGGACCGACGGTCTGCAGCGTCACGGCCGGGAGCGGAACATCGGCGCGCGCGGCCTCGTTGACGAAGATCTGCTGCTCGACCGGCCCGTAGCCGAGTCCGCCGTACTCCTTGGGCCAGCCGACCCCGAGACGGCCGTCGGATCCCATCCGCCTGATCACCGCGCGGTAGGCCGCCCCGTGCCGGTCGGTCTCCATCTCGGCGGCCTCCTCCGCGGAGATGAGGGTGGCAAAGTACTGCCGCAGTTCGGCTTGCAGGTGCTGCTGTTCGGGTGTCAGCTCTATATACATTGCGCTCCAACCAGATCCAGGCGATGGGCGGGCCCGCCCAGCAGACGGGCCAGGTCCTTGATCGCGGAGTAGTAGCGGTGCATCGGGTAGGTGATGTCCATCCCCATCCCGCCGTGCAGGTGATGGCAGGTCTGCATGGCCGGTGGCGCATTGGTGGTCAGCCAGTAGGCCAGGACGTCGAGGTCATCGGTGGCGTCACGGCCCTGCGCGAGGCGCCACACCGCAGAGGTCGACGCCAGATCGAGGGTCCGCGAAACGATGTAGACCTCGGCCAGTTGGGCGGCCACGGTCTGAAAGGTCGCCAGCGGCCGGCCGAACTGGTGCCGATTGGATACGTAGTCCGCGGTGAGCCGGACCGCGCCGGCGACCAGACCCGTCCCGTAGGCACCCACCGCTGCGGTCACGAGTTGGTTGAGCCCTTGCACAGTTCCCCCCGCCAGTACGGAGTCGACCGGTGTCTGGGAGAACTCGATCGTGAACTCCTCTCCCCCCGCCGAACTGGGAGTCCCGGTCAGACGCACCCCCGGGGCCTCCGGCGAGACGGCCACGACCCCGTTGTCGGTGGTGACCAGCATCCAGTTCGCCTGGGCCGCATAGGGAACCGCAACTTTGGTGCCGTCGAGGCGGCCCTCGGCCAGTCGCGTAGCCGGCCGGTCAGGCAGTGCGAACCCGGGCTCGTTGAGGGCCGCGGTGAGGACCGCACCGGCGGCCACACCGTCCAGGTAGCGGTCCTGCTGCTCCTCGCTCGCCATCGCGCGCAGTCCCACCACGCCGAATCCGAGGGTGCACAGGCCGGGGGATATCACCCCGTGGCGTCCGATACCGCTCAGCGCGGCGGCGATCTCGGCGATCCCTACCCCGTCTCCTCCCAGTCGTACCGGCACGCCCAGCGCTGGGATGCCCCCGGAGACCAGCGCCGGCCAGGTGTTCTCACGAACCAGAATCGACTCGACCACATCGGCGACCGCCTGCTGTTCCGGTTCCGCGGTGAAATCCACCCGAATCCTCCTCGTGTCGGGCCGCACGTCAGGACGCCGACGAACCGGTGTAGTCCACTTGCCAGTGCTTGATGCCGTTGAGCCAACCGGACCGCAGCCGTTCGGGGTCGCCCAGCGGAGCGAGGTCCGGCATGTTGTCGGCGATCGCGTTGAACATCAGGTTGATGGTCATCCGCGCCAGGTTCGCTCCAATGCAGTAGTGAACGCCGGTGCCGCCGAACCCGACGTGTGGGTTGGGGTCACGCAGGATGTTGAAGGTGTGCGGGTCGTCGAACACTTCCTCGTCGAAGTTCGCCGACCGATAGAACATCACCACCCGTTGCCCGGCCTTGATGGTCACGCCGGACAACTCGACGTCGGTGACGGCGGTGCGCTGGAAGGCCGTCACCGGAGTCGCCCAGCGCACGATCTCATCGGCCGCGGTCGATGGACGTTCGCGTTTGTACAACTCCCACTGCTCGGGGTTGTCGATGAAGGCCTTCATGCCGTGGGTGATCGAGTTCCGGGTGGTTTCGCTGCCGGCGACGGCCAGCATCAGCACGAAGAACCCGAACTCGTCGTCGGTGAGTTTCTCACCGGCCACGTCCGCGTTGATCAGCGCCGTGACGATGTCCTCGCCGGGCGATTCGGCTTTGATCGCGGCCATCTGCATGGCGTAGACCAACACCTCCATCGAGGACGCCTTGGCGTCGATACCGGCGAACTCCGGGTCGTCGTTGCCGGTCATCTCGTTGGTCCAGCGGAAGAGCTTCGCCCGGTCCTCCTGTGGAACCCCGAGCAGTCCCGCGATCGCTTGCAGGGGCAACTCGCAGGCGACCTGCTCGACAAAGTCGCCGTGCCCCGCCGCGCTGGCGGTCTTGACGATGGTCTGTGCCCGCTGGTCGAGTTCGTCGCGCAGGCGTCCGACGGCGCGCGGTGTGAACCCGCGGGAGATGATCCGGCGCAACCGGTCGTGATGCTCGCCGTCGAGGTTGAGCAGAATGACCCGCTGCATGTCGATGTCCTCGCGGGGAATGTCGTCGGCGAACTGCGGCAGGGCGGTGTTGGGCCCGCTCTGGTAGACGTCATTGCGCCGCGACACCTCTTTGACGTCCCGGTGTTTGGTGACGACCCAGTACCCGCCGTCGTTGAATCCGCCCTTACCGATCTCCTGCCGGCACCACCACACCGGTGCGACCCTGCGCAGTTCGGCCAACTCGTCGACAGGCAGATGCTCGACATTGCGATCCGGGTCGAGAAAGTCGAAGCCCGGCGGCAGATGGGGACTGGGCATGTCAGCAAGCTCCTCGAACGACTAGCTCCTCGAACAACGCGATCTAGTGCCAGTTAAACACGGCTCCACCATGCAGGAAAGGTGCCGCGACGACCTCGGTTGTCAGCTTACTGAAACGTGTTCTAGCCTGGCCGCATGGGCAATCCCGTGATCGTCGAGGCCACCCGCAGCCCGATCGGCAAACGCAACGGGTGGCTCTCCGGACTGCACGCCACCGAGTTGCTCGGGGCCGTGCAGAAGGCCCTCGTGGACAAGGCCGGGATCGATCCCGGCCAGGTCGAACAGGTCATCGGCGGGTGCGTCACCCAGTTCGGCGAGCAGTCCAACAACATCACCCGGGTGGCCTGGCTGACCGCCGGGCTGCCTGAGCAGACCGGTGCGACCACCATCGACTGCCAGTGCGGCAGCGCCCAGCAGGCCAACCACCTGATTGCCGGTCTGATCGCCACCGGCGCCATCGACGTCGGGATCGCCTGCGGCATCGAGGCGATGAGCCGGGTGGGCCTGGGCGCCAACGCCGGGCCGGATCGCTCCCGGATCCGCGCCGAGTCCTGGGACATCGACATGCCCGACCAGTTCACCGCCGCGGAGCGGATCGCCCGTCGCCGTGGTCTCACCCGCGCCGACCTCGACCACCTTGGCCTGATCTCCCAGCAGAAGGCCAGGCGGGCATGGGACGAGCACCGCTTCGACCGGGAAATCTCGCCGCTGGAGGCACCGGTCATCGGCGAGGACAAGACGCCCACCGCTGAGCATCACACCGTCTCCCGCGACCAGGGCCTGCGCGACACCACCGCCGAAGGACTGGCCGCTCTCAAACCGGTGATGGAGGGCGGCCTGCACACCGCGGGCACCTCATCGCAGATCTCCGACGGCGCGGCCGCGGTGCTGTGGATGGACGAGTCCGTGGCACGGGCGCAGGGCCTGCTCCCGCGGGCGCGGATCGTGGCGCAGGCCCTCGTCGGCGCCGAACCGTACTACCACCTCGACGGTCCGGTGCAGTCCACCGCGCGGGTGCTGGAGAAGGCCGGAATGACGATGGATGACATCGACGTGGTGGAGATCAACGAGGCCTTCGCCTCAGTGGTCCTGAGCTGGGCGCAGGTATACGGCGCCGATTCGGACGCCGATATGGACGATAGGGTCAACGTCAACGGCGGCGCGATCGCACTGGGACATCCGGTCGGCAGCACCGGCAGCCGGTTGATCACCACCGCATTGCACGAACTGGAGCGCACCGATCGATCCACAGCCCTGATCACGATGTGTGCGGGGGGCGCGTTGTCGACCGCCACCATCATCGAGCGGATCTAAGCCCATCGCCGGCTCGGATCCGTCCCGCATCGCCGCGGCGCAGGCCTATATCGACGCACTGGTCAGCCATGACGGGGACACGGTGCCCTTCGCGCCGGATTGCACTCGGGTCGAACAGGGGGTGCAAAACGGGTTTTCCGGAAAGCACCTGCGCCGCAGCCTGAGTCGCGGCGCGCAGTACCGCATCATCACAGCGACCACGGCACCGGAGTTCCGGATCGACGGCGATGAGGTCCGAGCCCGCTACACCGTCGTGACCAGGCTGTCGGTCATGGGCCGGCGAGCAGCGGCACGGGTCGACGAGACGTTCACCATCCCCGACGACGGGCTCATTCACCACATCCGGGTTAGATTTCACCCGACCCTCGTTAGGAGTACGGCCGTGACCGAACAACCACCCCGTGGGCCCAAACCACCACCGCGCGCACTCAACTCACCCCAGGTCGGCACCATCATCAAATGGATGTCCCGCGCTCAGACATGGCTCTATCGGAAGACCGACGGCAAAATCGGCGGCACCTTCCTGCAGGGCGCCCCGGTGGCGCTGTTGACCACCATCGGCCGCAAGACCGGTGAACCGCGGGTCAGCCCACTGCTGTACCTGCGCGAGGAAAACCGGGTCGTGCTGATCGCTTCCAAGGGCGGCGCGGCCACCAACCCGATGTGGTATCTGAACCTCAAGGCCAACCCGAAGGTCTCGATCCAGATTCGCGGCGAGGTGCTCAACCTGACGGCCCGGAACGCCACCGAGGAGGAGCGGGCGCATTACTGGCCGAAGATGGCCGCGATGTACACGAGCTTCGACGACTACCAGTCCTGGACCGATCGGGTGATTCCGGTGGTGATCTGCGACCCGTAGGGCCGACGCTTCAGGTGCCGAAGACCGGCACCGCGGGTTCGGCCTGGGCCAGCAGGTCCCGCACCACTGGACCGAGTTCGCCGGGCTCCCAGCGGGCTCCCCTGTCGACTGCGGGTCCGTGCCGCCAGCCCTCGGCGACCCGGACCGTCCCGCCCTCCACCTCGAAGAGCCGCCCGGTGACGTCGGCGGACTCCGCACTGCCCAGCCACACCACCAGCGGTGAGACGTTCTCCGGGGCCATCGCGTCGAATCCGGACTCCGGTTTGGCCATCATCTCGGTGAATACCTTCTCCGTCATCCGGGTTCGCGCAGCCGGGGCGATCGCGTTGACGGTCACGCCGTAGCGGCCCATCTCCGCGGCGGCGACGAGGGTAAGAGCGGCGATACCGGCCTTGGCCGCGCTGTAATTGCCCTGTCCCACGCTGCCCTGCAGGCCGGCTCCCGAGGTGGTGTTGATGATGCGGGCATCGACCTCATCGCCCCGTTTGGACCGCCCGCGCCAGTACGCGCCGGCATGACGGGTAGTGGCGAAATGCCCCTTGAGGTGCACGGCGATGACGGCGTCGAACTCCTCTTCGCTGGTGTTCGCGATCATCCGGTCCCGGACGATGCCGGCGTTGTTGACCAGCACGTCCAGACCCCCGAACGCGTCGACCGCCGCCGCGATGAGCCCGGCCGCCTCATCCCAGTTCGCGACGTCGGACCCGTTGGCGACGGCCTGCCCACCGGCGGAACGGATTTCGTCGACGACGGCCTGCGCCGCGCTGCCCCCGCCGGCCGGTGAGCCGTCGAGCCCGACACCGATGTCGTTGACGACAACCCGGGCCCCTTCAGCGGCGAACGCCAGCGCGTGCGCCCGCCCGATGCCTCCGCCGGCGCCGGTAACGATGACGACCCGGCCGTCGAGCAGACCCATCCGGTATCTCCCTTCGGTTGTTGATCTCACTTGTTGGCGGCAGAGGCGGCGAGAAACGGCGGCGGCTCACCGCCGCCGTGCACGGCCAACGTCGAACCGCTGATGTAGGAGGCCGCATCGGAAGCCAGAAACGCTGCGGCCCAGCCGATCTCGGACGGTTGCGCGAGACGACCCAACGGTATCGTGGCGGCGACGGCCGCCTGGGAATCGGCGTCGCCGTAGAACAACTCCGCCTGTTCGGTAGCCACCATGCCCGCCACCACGGCGTTGACCCGCACCTTGGGTGCCCACTCGACGGCCAGCGTGGCGGTGAGGCTGTCCACGCCGGCCTTGGCGGCGCCGTACGCGGCGGTACCCGGCGACGGGCGCCGGCCGCTCACACTCGACACCGAAACGATGGACCCGCCGCCGGGTTGATGTTGCATCACGGCGTTGGCCGCCTGCGACGCGTAAAGCACCCCGAGCAGGTTGAGTTCGATCACCTTCTGGTGGAACCGCGGGGAGGCCTCGGCGGTCGGGACATGCGGCGAACCACCGGCGTTGTTGACCAGCACGTCCAGCCGACCGTGCCGTTGGTGAACGTGGTCGATCAGGCCGGCGACGGCGTCCGGATCGCGAACGTCGCACCGATGGAACTCGTGGCGGATGCCCTCGACGGGCCGGCGGGCGCAGGTCACCACGGTCGCGCCCTGGGCGGCGAACACGTCGCTGATCCCGGCCCCGACCCCCCGCACCCCGCCGGTGACGAGCACCACGCGGCCCTTCAGTCCGAGGCTGATGCCCTCCCGAGAACCGGAATCCGACGACTCAGTGGGCTGGCCAGGCACTGTGCTAGCGTACCAAGCAAGTGCTTGCTTAGGCTCCAGGAGTGCCATGCCAATCACGTCATCGACCATCGAGCCCGGGATCGTCGCGGTCACCGTCGACTATCCACCGGTCAACGCGATCCCCTCGCGCGGATGGTTCGACCTCGCCGACGCGGTCACCGCCGCCGGGCGCGACCCCGAGACCCGGGTGGTGATCCTGCGGGCGCAGGGCCGGGGCTTCAACGCGGGCGTGGACATCAAGGAGATGCAGAGCACCCCGGGGTTCACCGCTTTGATCGAGGCCAATCGCGGCTGCTTCGCCGCGTTCAAGGCCGTCTACGAGTGCGCGATTCCCGTGGTGGCGGCCGTCAACGGCTTCTGTGTGGGCGGAGGCATCGGACTTGTCGGCAATGCCGATGTCATCGTCGCCTCCGACGACGCCACCTTCGGGCTACCCGAGGTCGAGCGCGGGGCACTGGGAGCCGCCACCCACCTGTCCCGGCTGGTGCCCCAGCACATGATGCGCCGGCTGTTCTTCACCGCCGCGACCGTCGACGCCGCCACCCTGCACCACTTCGGCTCGGTGCATGAGGTGGTCCCGCGCGCCGACCTCGACGAGGCGGCGCTGCGGGTCGCCCGCGACATCGCCGCCAAGGACACCCGCGTGATCCGGGCGGCCAAGGAAGCGCTCAATCTCATCGACACCCAGCGCGTCAACGCCAGCTACCGGATGGAGCAGGGCTTCACCTTCGAGCTGAATCTGTCCGGTGTTTCCGACGAATTGCGTGATGAATTCGCCGGCACCACCAAGGCGGAGACGACGTGAGGGACAAGCGGACGACGCTGGACGAGGCCGTAGCGGGCGTCGAGAGCGGGATGACGATCGGTATCGGCGGCTGGGGGTCGCGGCGCAAGCCGATGGCGTTCGTCCGGGCCCTGCTTCGCACCGGCGTCACCGACCTCACTGTCGTCACCTACGGCGGCCCGGACCTCGGGCTGCTCTGCTCGGCGGGCAAGGTCGCCAAGGCCTACTACGGGTTCGTCTCACTGGACTCGCCGCCGTTCTACGACCCGTGGTTCTCGCGGGCCCGCACCAGCGGCGCGATCGTCGCCCGCGAGATGGACGAGGGCATGCTGCGGTGCGGGTTGCAGGCCGCGGCGGCGCGGCTTCCGTTCCTGCCGATCCGGGCCGGACTCGGCAGTTCGGTACCGGACTTCTGGGAGGGCGAACTGCGCACCGTCGTCTCGCCCTACCCGACCCCCCTCCCCGGCTCGCTGCGCTCCGGCCTGTCGGAAAACGAGGGCCACGAAGAACTCATCGCGATGCCGGCACTGCGCCTTGATGCCGCGTTCGTCCACCTGAACCTCGCCGACAGACACGGCAACGCCGCCTACACCGGGATCGACCCGTACTTCGACGACCTGTTCCTGATGGCCGCCGACCGGCGCTTCCTGTCCGTCGAACGGGTGGTCAGCACCGCGGAGCTGGTGCGGGCGGCTCCCCCGCAGGCGCTGCTGGTCAACAGGATGATGGTCGATCACGTGGTCGAGGCCCCCGGCGGCGCGCATTTCACCACCGCCGCTCCGGATTACGGACGCGACGAGGCCTTCCAGCGCCACTACGCCCGGGCCGCCGCCGACGAGGACTCCTGGGCGCGGTTCGCCGAGACCTACCTGTCCGGGGGCGAGGCGGACTATCAGGCCGCGGTGCGCCGTTTCGCCGCGGAGGGAGAGGCATCGTGATCCGGGCCAGCCGGGCCGAGGTCTGCGCCGTGGCGTGCGCGGAGTTGTTCCGCGGCGCCGGGGAGATCCTGGTCAGCCCGATGACCACCATCGCGTCCATCGGCGCCCGGCTCGCGCGGCTGACCTTCGCCCCCGAGATCCTGCTGACCGATGGTGAGGCCCGACTGCTCGCCGACACTCCGTCGCTGGGAGCCACCGGCGCGATCGAGGGCTGGATGCCCTTCGGCCGGGTCTTCGAGACGCTGGCCTGGGGTCGCCGCCATGTGGTGATGGGCGCGAACCAGATCGACCGCTTCGGGAACCAGAACCTTTCGGCGCTCGGCCCCCTGCAACATCCGACCCGGCAGATGTTCGGCGTGCGGGGCGCACCGGGCAACACCGTCAACCACGTCACCAGCTACTGGGTGGGAAACCATTCGGCCCGGGTGTTCTGCGAGGCGGTCGACGTGGTGTCCGGGATCGGCTGGGACAAGATCGATCCGGACAATCCCGCCTACCGGTTCGTCAACGTGTTCCGGGTGGTCAGCAATCTCGGGGTGTTCGATTTCGGCGGGCCCGGCCACAGCATGCGGGCGGTGTCGCTGCACCCCGGTGTAGGGCCCGAAGACGTTCGGTCCGCGACATCGTTCGAGGTGTACGGGCTCGACGCGGCGCCGCAGACCCGATTGCCGAGCGGCGAGGAGCTGGAGATCATCCGCCGGATCGACCCGAAGGCGTTGCGGGACAGGGAAGTCAAGCTATGAGAATTCGGACCGCGCTGACCCGGCTGGTCGGTATCGAGCACCCGGTGGTCCAGACCGGGATGGGCTGGGTCGCCGGGGCGCGGCTGGTCTCCGCGACGGCCAACGCCGGAGGCCTGGGCATCCTGGCCTCAGCGACGATGACCATCGACGAGTTGGCCACCGCCATCGCCAAAGTGAAGTCCGCAACAGACCGGCCGTTCGGTGTGAACATCCGCGCCGACGCCGCCGACGCCGCCGACCGCGTCGATCTGATGATCCGTGAACACGTCAAGGTCGCCTCCTTCGCGCTGGCACCCAAACCCGAGCTCATCGCCCGGCTCAAGGACGCCGCATCGGTGGTGATCCCCTCCGTGGGAGCGGCCAAGCATGCCCGCAAGGTTGCTAGCTGGGGTGCGGACGCGGTTATCGTCCAGGGTGGCGAGGGCGGCGGGCACACCGGACCGGTGGCCACCACGCTGCTGCTGCCCTCAGTGCTCGACGCCCTCGAGGGCACCGGCGTCCCGGCCGTCGCCGCAGGTGGCTTTTTCGACGGTCGTGGTCTGGCCGCCGCTCTCTCCTACGGCGCCGCCGGCGTGGCGATGGGCACCCGGTTTCTCCTCACGTCGGACTCCACGGTCCCGGATGCGGTCAAGCAGCGCTACCTGCACGCCGCCCTGGACGGGACGGTGGTATCCACCCGCGTCGACGGTATGCCGCACCGGGTTTTGCGCACCGGCCTGGTGGAAAAACTCGAAAGCGGTTCGCGTATAAGGGGTTTCACCGCCGCGGTGCGCAACGCAGGCAGATTCAAGAAGCTCTCCGGGATGACCTGGCCGTCGATGATCCGCGACGGCCTGGCCATGCGGCACGGCAAGGACCTGACCTGGTCGCAGGTGGTGATGGCGGCCAACACTCCCATGCTCCTGAAGGCCGGCCTGGTCGACGGCAACACCGATGCCGGTGTGCTGGCCTCCGGGCAGGTGGCCGGCATCATCGAGGACCTGCCCTCGTGCGCGGATCTCGTCGAGGCCATCGTCGCCGAGGCTATCGCGCACCTGAAGGCGGCCGCCGCGCTCGTCGAAGACTGACCGATGCTGGGCGTACCGTGCAGGTATGGGGATTGCACCGGAGAGTTGGCCCGCACCGTTTCGCACGCTGATCCGCACGTCGAACAAGTACCTGCTCAACCCGCTGATGCTGCAACTGGCCGGCCGGCGGCACTGGTACGCCTCGGTCATCGAACACACCGGCCGCCGCTCCGGAAAGCGGTACTCGACACCGATCGTCGCCGACCAGGTGGGTGAGGACATTCTCATCCCGCTGCCCTACGGCACCCAGGTGGACTGGGTTCGCAACGTGCTGACCGCGGGGCAGGCGACCCTGATCAGCAAGGGCGAGCACTTCGATGTCGACTCACCGGAATTGATCGACTCGACCCAGGCGCTGCCGTTGCTCCCGCGTGAGCGCCGGCACACCTTCGAACGGGTTTCCATCGGGCATTTCCTGCGGGCCCGGATCGTCGCGTAGCGACCCGGCCGGGCCCACGAACCCTGTTACTGAGTGGACCCGAAAACCCTGAGCTTCAACGCATTCCCTTGACCACCGCAGAATGACCTTCGATATGGTCCGTCAGCTCGGCCCCGGCGGGGTTGTGGAGTCGACCGAGGCCATGATCAGTTCGGCGAGTTGCAATGCGGAAGATCCGAGCCGGGTTTGGGATGCGGGCGAGATAGTTCGACTCCGAGTTCCTTCTCCAGTTTGGCCACCGACGCAGAGAGGCGCGGACTGTACAACGTGTACCCGCTGTGCGGCGCGGGAGAAGTTCATCTCCGTGACCACGGCGAGGAAGTACTCGAGCTGGCGGATTTCCATCCCCAAAGCTATCTCCAATGGCGATCAATTTCATCTGATCCATTCGTTGAGCTCGATGATGATTCGGGTCAGGATGGAGGTGCAAGACAACAGAACACCCCACCCGGAGAAAAGGAAGATCATGAAGAACCTCGGATTCAGCGTTATCGTCTGGCGGCATCGCCGCCGGCCACTCGGATTCGCCGGCCATGCCGCCGCCGACACCGGCAGCCGCGCCTCCGGCGTCATCAGCGCTTCCGGGACCGATACCTCCTTGGTACGCGACTCCTTCGACGCCAGCCCCACCACCTACGCCAGCCCTGCGGCGACCATCGTCCGTGGGCCGACGCGGTCAACGACAACGACGCCGACAGCCAGCCCTGAGCTCGGTCTCCGGAACCAGTAACCGACCTCGACCGACCGCACTCAAGCATCGACTCGAACAGGAACAGGAACCATGACCAACCGCGACCATGACCGCGACCGCGACGCCTGCCGGCAACAGCCACTCCGACGATGTCCACTCCCCGCCGGCTCGAACAAGCCCGGAAGAGCGCCGCGCTGCTGCTCCTGACCATTGCCTTCTACGCCCCGGTAGCGCACTTCGGGATCGACTTCACAGCCTGGCGCTTGCTAGCGCGGCTACCTCTCAGTTGTTCTTCACCGGGCCCTTCCAACGGCGCGCTGGGCACTGGGCGTCACCGCCGCCGGTCTGGCGCGAGACGACACTGCTGATGATGAGCGACCACGATTCGTAGGCCTGCAGGCCGCACTGTTCTGCGCGGTCCTGGTTGCCCGTCGGCCTGGGGCATCGCCCGACGGGCAACCCACGCTGGTGGAAGACGGTCTGCCACTGGCGGCGATAACGGCGATCATCCCCGTCAGAGCGGCCGCCCTGGCCTGGACCGCCAGCGGACACCTGCTGGTCGCCAGCCTGTGGCTGTCCTGGCGGGCGTCGTCGCCCTGGGATGCCTGGTCTGCTGGGCGATCGACATCCGCGGCGCCGGTCCCACGCCGGAGCCACCACCACTGAGCCCAGCCGACACCGGCGCACCCACCCACGGCAATCGAAGTCGTCCCGGCCCCACAGGGACGACTTCGACGTCCGACGCCGACGCAGGACTTCAATTGACGCCGATCACCAGACGGCGACGTTCATGTCAAGCCAGCGACTCACAGCCGTTCAATGACCGTCACGTTCTGCCGTTAGCTCGGCCCCGGTGGGCTGGAGTCGACCGAGGCCATGATCAGTTCGGCGAGTTTGGCCGCGAGGGTCCGATCCGGGTTTGGGATGCATGGGCGAGATAGATGGACCACGTCGGCGCCGACCGCAGAGGGATTGCGCGTAGGTCGGGGTTGCGGATTTCACTCAGGCATGAACACGTTGCCCAGTCCCGCCCTCACCAGGCTGGCGGCGAAGGTGAAGTCCGCCAGTTCGTAGGATGCGAGGATGCCGGGCGGCGAAAGCATCCTCGACGAGGCGCTGCAGTCCGAATTCGGCAGGCCAGCCGATGAGGTCCTCCTCGGCAAGAGCGGTAACCGTGACGTGGTCCCGCTGGGCCAAGCGGTGGTCATGACGACAACAAAGAGAAGCGGCTCCTCGCAGAGCAATCGCATGGTGACTCGGGCCGGAAAGGAATCCGGTGCAGAGACCCAGGGCGAGGTCGGGTGTCCCAGCGGCGATCGACTCAGATAGGCGGCCATTCCATTCGACTTTGTTCCTCTGCCGCAGCCGGATTCGACGCGGGTGTTTCGGTGGAACTCGCCCAAGATTTGCGGAGGTCCAGCTGGCCCGACGACACGAGGGATCCGAGCTCGACGACGCCGGAAAGTTCGCCACGGTATTCGCCCATCGAGTCCTTGGCGAGTCTTGCTGATTGAATCACCTGACGGGCATGCCTGGAGAAGAGTTCGCCGGCGGGTGATGCGTATCTTCCCTCGAGCGATCGATAGTTCGTACTCCGAGTTCCTTCCAGTTTGCCACCGACGCAGAGAGCGCGGACTGTATAACGTGTACCTGCTGTGCGGCGCGGGAGAAGTTCATCTCCGTGACCACGGCGAGGAAGTGATCGAGCTGGCGGATTCCATCCCCAAAGCTATTCCAATGGCGATCAATTTCCATCTGATCCATTCGTTGACTCGATGATGATTCGGGTGATGGAGGTGCAAGACAACAGAACAACCCCACCCGGAGAAAAAGGAAAGATCATGAAGAACCTCGGATTCAGCGCCATCGTCTTCGGCGGCATCGCCCTGCCACTCATTCGCGGGCCATGCCGCCGCCGACACCGGTATCGGCGCCTCCGGCGTCATCAGCGCTTCCGGGACCGACACCTCCCTTGGTACGCGACCTCTTCGACGCCAGCCCCACCATACGGCAGCCTCGCGGCGACCATCGTCCCGTGGGCCGACGCGGTCAACGACAACGACGCTGACAGCCAGCCCTGAGCTCGGTCTCCGGGTGAACCAGTAACCGACCCGACCGACCGCACTCAAGTATCGACCTCGAACAGGAACAGGAACCATGACCACAACCGCGACCGCGACGCCCGCCGGCAACAGCCACCTGGACGATGTCCACCCCTGCCAGCTCGAACAAGCCCGGAAGAGCGCCGCGCTGCTGCTCCCGACCATTGCCTTCTACGCCCCGGTAGCGCACTTCGGGATCGACTTCACAGCCTGGGCGCTTCTGGCTAGCGCGGCCTACCTTCAGCTTTGTTCTTCACCGGGTGGCCCTTTCCCCCAACGGCGCCGCTGGGGCACTGGGCGTCACTGCCGCCGGTCTGGCCGCCGGAGACGACACTGCTGATGATGAGCGACCACGATCTAGGCTTCTGCAGGCCGCACTGTTCTGCGCGGTCCCGGTTGCCTACGTCGCGGCCTGGGGCATCGCCCGACGGGCCAACCCATCGCTGGTGGAAGACCGTCTGCCACTGGCGGCGATAACGGCGATCATCCCCGTCAGAGCGGCCGCCCTGGCCTGGACCGCCAGCGGACACCTGCTGGTCGCCAGCCTGTGGCTGTCCTGGCCGGGCGTCGTCGCCCTGGGATGCCTGGTCTGCTGGGCGATCGACATCCGCGGCGGCCGGTCCCACGCCGGAGCCCACCACCACTGAGCCCAGCCGACACCGGCTGCACCCACCCACGGCAATCGAAGTCGTCCCCGGCCCCACGGGGACGACTTCGACGTCCCGACGCCGTGACGCAGGACCTCAATTGACGCCGATCACCAGACGGCGACGTTCATGTCAAAGCCAGCGACTCACAGCCGTTCAATGACCGTCACGTTCGCCGTACCACCGCCCTCGCACATGGTCTGCAGCCCGTAGCGGCCGCCGGTGCGCTCTAGTTCGTTGAGCATGGTGGCGAACAGCTTGGCCCCGGTCGCGCCCAGCGGGTGTCCCAGCGCGATGGCACCGCCGTTGGGGTTGACCCTGGCCGGGTCGGCGCCGGTTTCCTTGATCCAGGCCAGCACCACCGGGGCGAACGCCTCGTTGATCTCCACGACGTCGATGTCCTCGATCGACAGGCCGGTCTTGTCCAGCGCATAGCGGGTGGCCGGGATGGGCCCGGTCAGCATGAGCACGGGGTCGGCGCCGCGGCAGCTGATGTGGTGGATTCGGGCGCGCGGCACCAGGCCGTGATCGGACACCGCCCGCTGCGAGGCCAGCAGGACCGCGCTGGCGCCATCGCAGATCTGGCTGGCCACCGCGGCGGTCATCCGCCCGCCCGGTGACAGCGTGGGCAGCCCGGCCATCTTCTCCAGTGAGGTCTGCCGCGGCGTCTCGTCGACCCCGAACCCATCGACGGCGACGATCTCGCCGTCGAAGTGCCCTCCCCTGATCGCCGCGAAGGCCTTCTGGTGGCTGGCCAGCGCGAAGCGTTCCATGTCCTCCCGCGAGATGTCCCACCGCTCAGCGATCATCTCCGCCCCACGGAACTGCGAGATCTCCTCGTCCCCGTAGCGCTGGCGCCAGAATTGTGACTCTGCGGTAGGAGTCGTGAACCCGAATTCCCGGCCGGCGGTCATCGCCGAGGAGATGGGGATACGGCTCATGTTCTGCACGCCGCCGGCCAGGATCAGATCGGCGGTTCCCGCCAGGATAGCCTGCGCACCAAAGGAAATCGCCTGCTGGCTCGAGCCGCATTGTCGGTCGACGGTGACGCCGGGCACCTCCTCGGGATACCCGGCGGCCAGCCATGCGAGCCGCCCGATATTGCCGGCCTGCCCGCCGATCGCGTCCACACATCCCATGACGACATCGTCGACGGCCGCCGGGTCGACACCGTTCCGCTCGAAGATCCCCCAGAACGCGTGGACGCCCAGGTCGATCGGGTGCAGCGCGGCCAGCGAACCGTTGCGCTTGCCGACGGGGGTGCGCACCGCGTCGATGACATACGCCTCAGCCATGTACGATCTCCTTACTTGGTGCGGTGATTCCGCCGAGCACGATCCCGAGGTACTGCCGCCCGACCTGTTCGGCGGTCAGCGCCCCCCCGGGCTGGTACCACCGCACCGAGACCCAGGTGGTGTCCCGGATGAAGCGGTAGGCCAGGTCGACGTCGATGTCGGGCCGGAAATAGCCCTGGGCGATTCCCTCGGTGAGGACGTCGACCCACATCGTGCGCTGGCGGACGTTGAGTTCGGAGATGTAGGCGAACCGCGGCTGCGCGGACAGCCGTTTGGCCTCGTCCTGGTAGATGACCACCTCGGCGTGATGGTGTTCGATGGCGTCGAAGGAGGCCATGAACAGCCCCACAAGCCGGGCCAGCGGATTGGGTTCGGTGTCGATGATCTCCTGGTAGCGCTCGAAGAGCCAGTCCAGGAATCCCCGGAGCACCTCGTCGATCATCGCCTCTTTCGAGGCGAAGTGGTGGTAGAGGCTCCCCGACAAGATCCCGGCGGCATCGGCGATATCGCGGACGGTGGTGGCCCGCAGACCGCGTTCGGCGAACATCGACGCGGCCAGGCCGAGGAGTTCGCTGCGCCGGTTCGCCGGCTGCGGCCCGCTCATGGGTGTTGACTCGACACCGAGATCACCTCACCGGTGAGATAACTGGCGTAATCGCTGGCGAGGAAGGCGACGGTGGCGGCGACCTCCCACGGCTCGGCGGCGCGGCCGAAGGCCTCCTGGCCCGAGAGCCTCTCAAGAAGTTCGGCCGAACTCGTCTTCTCCAAGAACCGGTGCCGGGCGATGCTGGGTGAGACCGCATTTATCCGCACGCCGTAGTCGACGGCTTCGATTGCGCTACAACGGGTCAGCGCCATCACCCCCGCCTTGGCGGCAGCGTAGTGGGATTGCGAATGCTGGGCCCGCCAGCCCAGAACGCTGGCGTTGTTGACGATCGCGCCGCCGTGGCCGGCGTCGCGGAAATACCCCAGCGCGGCCCGGGTGGCGCGCATCACCGAGGTGAGGGTGACGTTGAGAACCCGGTCCCATTCCTCGTCGGTCATCTCGATCACCGGGGTATTGCCCCCCAGGCCGGCGTTGTTGACCAGCACATCCATCCGTCCGAGCCGGGCGGTGGTGCAGGAGATCAGGGCGTCGACCTGGGCCGAGGAGGTGACATCGCACAGCACCGACTCGACCCGGCCCAATCCCAAGCCGGCCAAGGCCTCCCGGGTCTCATCGAGCCGGCGTTCGTGGTGATCGGAGATCATCACGTCGGCGCCCTCCAGGAGTGCCCGGCGGGCGGTGGCCGAGCCGATCCCGGTGCCGGCGGCCGCGGTGATCACGACGACCTTGCCCTCCAGCAGCCCGTGGCCGCCGGTCTCCTCCGGGGGGGTCGACAGTGGCCCCATCAGCCGCGGGCCTCTCTCGGCAGGGCGAGCACCCGCTCGGCGATGATGTTGCGCTGAATCTCGTTGGATCCGCCGTAGATGGTGTCGGCGCGGGAGAACAGGAACAGCCGCTGCCACTCGTCGAACTCGTTGTCCGCCAGCACGAGTCCGGCCTTGCCCCGGATTTCCATGGCAAGTTCACCAAGATCACGATGCCAATTGGCCCACAACAGCTTCGACACCGAATCCTTTCCGGCGGCGCCTTTTCCGGCAGCGGGGCCGCCATCCTCGTCATCCATCGTCGCCAGCGCGAAGGACCGCATGGCCTGCAGCCCGGCCCAGGACCGGGTGAGGCGCTCCCGGATCAACGGGTCGTCGGCGGCGCCCGTCTCCCGCGCCAGCTCGACCAGGCCGGAAAGTTCACGCCCATAACGGATCTGCTGTCCCAGCGTGGAGACCCCGCGCTCGAACATCAGCGTCCCCATCGCCACCCGCCAGCCGTCGCCGGGCGCACCGACCACCATGTCCGCGTCGGTCCGGGCATCGGTGAAGAACACCTCGTTGAACTCCGAGTCGCCGGTGAGTTGCACGATCGGGCGGATCTCAACGCCGGGCTGATCAAGGGGCACCAGCAAGTAGGACAGACCGGCGTGACGCCGCGAACCCCGCTCGGTACGAACCAGGACGAAGCACCACTGCGCCCAGTGGGCCAGCGAGGTCCACACCTTCTGGCCGTTGATGACCCACTGCTGGCCGTCGAGCACCGCCGAGGTGGCGACGTTGGCCAGGTCGCTGCCCGCGCCCGGTTCCGAATAACCCTGGCACCACAGTTCGGACACGTCGCGAATCGCCGGCAGGAACCTGCGCTGCTGTTCGGGCGTCCCGTACTCGATCAGGGTGGGACCGACGAGTTCCTCACCGAGGTGGTTGACCTTGTCGGGGGCATCGGCGTGCGCGTATTCCTCGTAGAAGGCGACCCGATGGGCCACCGAAAGTCCGCGGCCACCGTGCTCGACCGGCCATCCCAGACAGGTCAGTCCGGCGGCAGCCAGAGTCCGGTTCCAGGCGAGCCGCTCGGCGAAGGCCTCATGCTCACGACCGGGTCCGCCGAGCCCCCTCAACGACGCATAGTCGCCGGTCAGGTTCTCGGCCAGCCAATGGCGGACCTCAGCCCGGAACTCCTCGACCCCGATCACCCAAGTAGGCTAACCTACCAAGCACTTGCTTTGTCGGCCTTGTGCCAGGTAGGAGCGCGACAGTGGCAACCGGCGGCCCGGACGACACCCACCGCCTCACCACACCGGCGGTGCTGTCCCGGATGGCGTTCGACCACGCCGACGACGCCGCCGTCGTCACCGACGAACGGCGTCTGACGTTCGCCGAGTTGCATCAGGAGGTCCGGCACACCGCGGCCGCCATCGCCGGGCTGGGTGTGCGCCCCGGCGACCGGGTCGCCATCTGGTCCCCGAACACCTGGCACTGGGTGGTCGCCTGCCTGGCAATCCACTACGCGGGCGCGGTGGTGGTGCCGATCAACACCCGCTACACGGCCGAGGAGGCCGCCGACACCCTGGCCCGCACGCACGCCCCGGTGCTGATCGCGATGGGCCGGTTCCTCGGTGCCGACCGGGTCGCCGATCTGGACCGCGCCTCGCTGCCGGCACTGCGGCACGTCGTCAGGGTGCCCATCGAGGAGCCCGAGGGATCGTGGGATGACTTCCTGGCCGGTCCGCAGGTTCCACTCGCCGAGGTCGACACCCGGGCGGCGGCGGTGCGGCCCGATGACGTCTCCGACATCCTGTTCACCTCCGGAACCACCGGCCGCAGCAAGGGCGTCGTGTGCGCGCACCGGCAGTCACTGGCCGCATCGGCGGCGTGGGCCGACTGCGGCCGGATCAGCAGCGCCGACCGCTACCTGTGCATCAACCCGTTCTTCCACAACTTCGGCTACAAGGCCGGGATTCTGGCCTGTCTGCAGACCGGTGCAACCCTGATTCCGCAACTCACCTTCGAACCCGAACGGGCCATGCGCACCGTGCAGGACATGCGGGTAACCGTGCTGCCCGGACCGCCGACGATCTACTCGAGCCTGCTCGACCATCCCGCGCGTGCCGACTACGACCTCTCCTCACTGAGGTTCGCCGTCACCGGCGCGGCCGTCGTTCCGGTCGTTCTCATCGAACGCATGCAGAGCGAACTGGACTTCGACATCGTGCTGACCGCCTACGGGCTCACCGAGGCCAGCGGATTCGGCACGATGTGCCGACCCGACGACGATCCTGTGACCGTCGCCACGACCTGCGGACGCCCCATCGCCGGCTTCGAGGCGCGCATCGGGGACCCCGACGACGCCGGCGCGGGCGAGGTCCTGCTGCGCGGACCCAACGTGATGCTGGGCTACCTCGACGACCCGCAGGCCACCGCCGCCGCGGTCGACGCCGACGGCTGGCTGCACACCGGCGATATCGGCACCATCGACACCGCGGGAAACCTCCGAATCACCGATCGGCTCAAGGACATGTACATCTGCGGCGGGTTCAACGTCTACCCGGCCGAGGTCGAGCAGGTACTGGCACGGCTGGAAGGGGTGGCCGACGGGGCAGTGATCGGAGTGCCTGACGACCGCCTCGGCGAGGTCGGCCGCGCCTTCGTGGTCCGGCGCCCCGGCGCCGTTCTCGATGAGGACGCCGTCATCGCCCACACCCGGCGGCATCTGGCGAATTTCAAGACACCCCGGTCAGTGGTGTTTCTCGATCAGTTGCCGCGCAACGCCGGCGGCAAGGTCGTCAAACCAATTCTGCGGGAGATGATCTGATGGATCTCGGCTACGACGAGGCCACCCGCGCGTTCCGCGAGGAGGTGCGCGACTTCCTGGCCGCCAACACCGATCACTTCCCCACCCGGTCCTATGACACCGCCGAGGGATTCGACCAACATCGGCAATGGGACCGGGTGCTCTTCGAAGCCGGTCTGTCGGTGCCCAGCTGGCCCGCCAAATACGGCGGGCGCGATGCCACCCTGCTGCAGTGGATCCTCTTCGAGGAGGAGTACTTCCGGGCCGGCGCTCCCGGCCGGGCCAGCGCCAACGGCACGTCCATGCTCGCGCCGACGCTGTTCGCCCACGGCACCGACGAGCAGCGAGACCGCATCCTGCCGACGATGGCCAGTGGCGAACAGATCTGGGCCCAAGCCTGGTCGGAGCCCGAAGCGGGCAGCGACCTGGCCTCCCTGCGTTCCACCGCGACGGCCACCGACGGCGGCTGGCTGCTCAACGGACAGAAGATCTGGAGCAGCCGAGCGGTGTTCGGCGATCGCGCCTTCGGGCTGTTCCGCTCCGATCCCTCCGCCGGGCGCCACCGCGGTCTGACCTACCTGATGTTCGACCTGCGGACCGAAGGCGTGACGGTGCGCCCGATCGAACAACTTGGCGGGACAACCGGATTCGGCGAGATCTTCCTCGACGACGTGTTCGTGCCCGATCGCGATGTGATCGGCGGTGTGCACGACGGCTGGCGCGCGGCGATGAGCACCACCAGCAACGAGCGGGGAATGTCGCTGCGCAGCCCGGCCAGATTCCTCGCCGCCACCGAGCGACTCGTGCGTGCCTGGAGGGCCGACGGTGCCGACCCCGCCTTCGCTGACCGGGTGGCCGACGCGTGGGTCAAGGCGCAGGCCTACCGGCTGTACACCTTCGGCACCGCGACCCGACTGGCCGAAGGCGGGCAGTTGGGCGCCGAGTCGTCGGTGACCAAGGTGTTCTGGTCGGAACTGGATGTCGCGCTGCACCAGACGGCGGTGGAACTGCGGGGGCCCGAAGCGGAACTGGCCGACCCGTGGATGGAGGGACTGTTGTTCGCACTGGGCGGGCCGATCTATGCGGGCACCAACGAGATTCAGCGCAACATCATCGCCGAGCGGATCCTCGGCCTGCCCCGCGAGCGCGCGCAGCGATGAGGTTCGCCCTCGACGAGCAGCAACGCGCCTTCGCCGCAAGCTTGGACGCGGCGCTGGGACGTGCCGATGTCCCCGGCGTCATCCGGTCCTGGGCCGGCGGCGACACCGGCCCGGGGAGAGGGCTGTGGGCTCTGCTGGCCGAACTGGGCGTGACCGCGCTGGCGGTGCCGGAAGACGCGGGGGGTCTCGGCGCCGGACCCGTGGACCTCGTCGTCGCTGCCGAATGCCTGGGCCGGTGGTGCGTTCCCGGGCCGATCGCCGAGTCGATCGCGGTGGCCCCGGTGTTGCTCGCCGGCGACCAGCGCTGCGCCGAGCTGGCCAGCGGCGAGGCGATCGCCACGGTGGCGATGCCCCCGGCGGCGACCCGCGCGCCGAACGCCGACGTCGCCGACGTTGTGCTGCTGGCGCGAGACGGCACCGTCGCGGAGGCGACCCCCGGCTCCTCGCACGAATCCGTCGATCCCAGCCGCCGACTTTTCGACGTCACACCCGCCGGGGCAGCCCGCGCCGCCGACGTCGCTCGCGCCCACGAATACGGCGTCCTGATCACCGCGGCACAGCTGGTCGGGGCCGGACGGGCGATGCTGGCGATGTCGGTGGACTACGCGCGGACGCGAACCCAGTTCGGCCGGGTGATCGGCAGCTACCAGGCGATCAAGCACAAGCTTGCCGATGTCCACATCGCGCTGGAACTGGCCCGGCCACTGGTCTTCGGCGCGGCGGTCGCCCTGGCCGAGGACTCGCCGGACACCGTGCGTGACGTCAGCGCCGCCAAGGCCGCCGCGTCCGACGCCGCGCTGCTGGCGGCACGGGCCGCGCTGCAGACCCACGGGGCGATCGGCTATACCGCCGAATGCGATCTGTCCCATTTCCTGCTGCGGGCCCAGGCCCTGTATTCGGCATGGGGTAGCCCCTCCGCGCATCGGCGGCGAGTGCTGGCGGCCCTGTAATGGTGGTTGAACATTGATGAGAAGAGAACCGTGACGACCACATCCGAACGTCACCTGCTGCGCCAGAGTGTCTCGGCGCTGGTCGACAAACACGCCGACCCCGCCGCGGTGCGCAGGGCCATGGTGTCCCCGCTCGGCTACGACGAGTCGCTATGGGCCATGCTGTGCGAGCAGGTCGGGGTGGGAGCGCTCGTGGTGCCGGAGTCACTGGGCGGTGCGGGCGGCGAATTGGCCGACGCTGCAGCGGTTCTCGAAGAACTGGGCCGCGGCCTGGTTCCGACGCCCCTTCTGGGCACCACGCTGGCCGAGTTGGCCCTGCTGGCGGCCGATGACCCCGACGCCGCGGCGCTGGAGCGGCTGGCGGCCGGGGAATCGGTCGGCGCGGTGGTCTTCGACGACCACGACTACGTGGTCAACGGGGCCACTGCCGATGTGGTCCTCGCCGTGACCGACGGCCGCATCCAGCGATGGACCGACGTGACCGCCGAACCCCGCCAGAGCCTCGACCCGACCCGCCGACTGGCCCGCGTCAGGCCCGGCGGCTCGATGCAGATCGCCCAAGACCCCGGCATCGCTGACATGGCCGCCATACTGCTGGCCGCCGAGCAGGTCGGGGCGGCGCAGCGATGCCTGGAACTCACCGTCGAATACACCAAGCAGCGCGTGCAGTTCGGCCGCGCGATCGGCAGCTTCCAGGCCCTCAAACACCGGATGGCAGACCTCTACGTCGCGGTGCAGGCCGCCCGGGCCGCGGTGGGCGACGCCGTCGCATCCCCCGGGCCGGTGCGAGCCGCGCTGGCCCGGCTCGCGGCCACCGAGGCGTTCTGCACGGTCGCCGGCGAGGCCATCCAGCTGCACGGCGGGATCGCCATCACGTGGGAGCACGATATGCACCTCTACCTCAAGCGCGCGTACAGCAGCGCCCAGTTGTTCGGGCCGCCCCGCGAACAGTTGCGCGCGCTCGAGGATGAGGTCTTCTAGCGGGTGTTCTAGCCTGACCGGGTGAGCGGTAACCTCGCGCGCCGGGCCGGCATCCCGCCGTTCTACGTCATGGACGTCTGGCTTGCCGCGGCCGAGCGGCAACGCACCCACGGCGATCTGGTGAACCTGTCGGCGGGACAACCCGGTGCGGACGCTCCGGCGCCGGTGCTGGCCGCCGCCGAACGGGCGCTGCGCAGCGGCTCACTGGGATACAGCGTCGCCCTGGGAATACCGGAGCTGCGCGAGGCGATCGCACGCTCCTACGCCGCCACCTACGGGATCGACATCACCGTCGACGAGGTGGTCCTGACCACCGGTTCCTCCGGCGGATTTCTGCTGGCGTTCCTGGCCTGCTTCGACGTCGGCGACCGGGTCGCCATCGCCAGCCCGGGCTACCCCTGCTACCGCAATATGCTGTCGGCCCTCGGATGCGAGGTCGTCGAGATCGAGTGCGGTCCGGACACCCGATTCCAGCCGACCACGCAGATGCTCGATGATTTGGATCCGCCCGTACAAGGGGTCATCGTGGCAAGTCCGGCCAACCCCACCGGTACCGTCATCCCGCCCGCTGAACTGGCCGCGATCGCCAACTGGTGCGACGCCCGGGGCGTTCGGCTGATCAGTGACGAGGTCTACCACGGACTGGTGTATCCGGGTGCACCGGAAACCTCATGCGCGTGGCAGACATCCCGCAACGCCGTCGTGGTGAACAGCTTCTCGAAGTACTTCGCGATGACCGGATGGCGACTGGGCTGGCTCCTGGTGCCCGCGGAACTGCTGCGGGCGGTGGACTGCCTGACCGGCAACTTCACCATCTGTCCGCCGGTGCTGGCCCAGCACGCCGGCGTCGCAGCGTTCACCCCCGAGGCCCACGCCGAGGCCGAGGGTCACCTGCGGCATTACGCGGCCAACCGCGAGACGCTGATCGCGGGTCTCCATCAGCTCGGCATCACCCGGGTGGCGCCCGCCGACGGCGCCTTCTACGTGTATGCCGACGTCTCGGACTTCACGTCCGACTCGCTTCGATTCTGCGAGCGGCTCCTGGCCGACACTGGTGTCGCCATCGCCCCGGGAGTGGATTTCGACACCATCCGGGGCAACGCCGCGGTCCGGTTCTCCTTCGCCGGCCCCGCCATCGACATCGACGCGGCGCTGCACCGCCTGGGTCCCTGGCTGACCCGCTGACCCTCCCCCCCTTGGCGCGAGCAGACGCGAAAGACCCGCGACGCGCCGGACTTTAGTGACTTTCACGTCTGCTCGCGCAAAGAAAAGCGGGCGCTACAGCCAGGTGTCGGGCGTGGTGGCGGTGAGGAAAGCCTCCAAGTCATCGCGCCACTGCGCCGGGGTGTTCTTGTCGGGCTCGATTCCGGTGTACTCGCCGCGATAGAACAACAGCGGCCGGGGTTTGACCTTGGGAACCTCCGACAGAGACTGCACGGCACCGAACACGACGAAATGGTCGCCGCCGTCATGGACCGAGGCCACCGTGCAGTCGATGTGGGCGAGCGAGCCGCCGAGCACCGGAGACCCCAATCCCGACGGGCTCCAGTCCACCCCGGCGAACTTGTCCGGCTCCCTGGACCCGAACCGAACGCATACCTGACGCTGCTGTTCGGAGAGAATGTTGACGCAGAACGCCCCGCTGGCCTCGATGGCCTTCCACGAGCGGGAGGCCTTTGTCGGACAGAACAACACCAACGGCGGATCGAGGGACAGTGCGGCGAAGGACTGGCAGGCGAAGCCGTGCGGAACACCGTCCGCCATGGTGGTGATGACGGTGATCCCGGTGCAGAACTGGCCGAGCACCTGCCGGAAGACACGCGGGTCGATCGAGGATTCGGGCATCCGGGCTACTTGGCGCCGTAGGACCCGATGCTGAAATCGTGGCCCCACAGGCTGACCGCCGTGCTCTCCCTGGCGATCCAGTCCTCGTCGGCCACTTGCATTCCCTCGCAACCGAATTCGACATCGAATCCGCCCGGGGTCTTCATGTAGAACGAGAGCATCTTGTCGTTGACGTGGCGGCCCAGGGTGGCCGACATCGGTACCTTGCGGCGCAGGGCGCGGTCCAGGCACAACCCGACGTCGTCGCTGTTCTCCACCTCGACCATCAGGTGCACGATGCCGCTGGGGGTGGGCATCGGCAGGAAGGCCAGGCTGTGATGGCGGGGATTGCAGCCGAAGAACCTCAGCCAGGCGGGCGGCCCGTCAGCCGGACGGCCCACCAGTTGCGGGGGCAACCGCATCGAGTCCCGCAACGTAAATCCCAGCACATCGCGGTAGAAGTGCAGCGCCTCGGCGTCATCGCGGGTGGAGAGCACGACATGCCCGAGACCCTGTTCAGCGGTGACGAACCGGTGTCCGTAGGGGCTGACAACGCGACGGTGTTCGAGTGCGGATCCGCAGAACACCTCCAGTCGGTTGCCGGACGGGTCGGCGAAGGTGATCATCTCGTCGACGCGCCGGTCGGCGAGCTGGGCGGCGTCGGCCTCCTTATAGGGCACCCCCTCGAGGTCCAGCGCCTGCCGGATCTCCTGCAGGCCTGCCGAGTTGGCGCACTCCCAACCCGACTCCAGGAGCCGGTCGTGCTCGCCGGGCACAATGACCAGCCGGGCCGGGAAATCATCCATCCGCAGATACAGGGCGCCGTCGGTCGCTCCCCTGCCCTCGACCATCCCGAGCACTTTCAGGCCGTACTCCCGCCACGCCGGGACGTCGGTGGCCTCGATCCGCAGGTAGCCCAGCGAACGGATGCTCATCGGGCCCCTCCCAGGAAGTCGATGGTCAGCCGGTTGAACTCATCGAACTTCTCCAACTGCGCCCAATGTCCGCATTGCCCGAATACGTGCAGTTGAACCCTCGGGATCTGCTTGAGCGCCACCAGTGCACCGTCGAGGGGATTGACCCTGTCCTCACGGCCCCAGATCAGCAACACCCGCTGCCGCAGTTTGTAGACCTCACGCCACATCATGCCCAGTTCGAAGTCCGGTCCGGCGAACGATTTGCCCATGGCGCGGGCGGCGGCCAGAGATTCCGGGGTGCTGGCGATGGCGAACCGCTCGTCGATCAGTTCGGCGGTGATCAGCTTCTGGTCATAGACCATTATCCGCAGGAATCGCTCCATGTTCTCCCGCGTCGGATCGGCGGTGAATCGACCCAGCAATTTCACCCCCTCGGTGGGGTCAGGGGCGAAGAGGTTGACCGACAGACCGCCCGGGCCCATGAGCACGAGACGGCCGGCCCGGTCGGGGTTGTCCAGGGCGAAACGCACCGCGGTGCCGCCGCCTAGCGAATTGCCCACCAGGGCCGCGCGGGTGATGCCGAGATCGTCGAACAGCGCCAGTAGGGCGTTGGCGCTGTAGCGGTTGTACTGCTCATGCTCGGTGTGTTTGTCGGAGTGGCCGTAGCCTGGCTGGTCGACGGCAATCACGCGGAAATGCCGGGCTAGTTCGGGGATGTTGCGGCCGAAGTTCGACCAACTCGACGCCCCCGGGCCCCCACCGTGCAACAACACCACCGTCTCGGCGTTGCCATCCCCGGCCTCGTGATAGTGCAGGCGCACGTCGCGCTCCCCGGAGCGCACCTGGGCGTAGCGGGACGTCGAATCGAAAGTGATGTCGTTCTGGGACTGGGCCTCGCGAATGAAGGAGGTCACCGTCACACCATCGTGTCGCCGAGCGGCAGCCCGAACTCCTGGTTGCCGTACATCACATAGGCGCGCTCGGCGTCGTTGGCGGCATGCACCCGGCCTGCGTGCGCATCACGCCAGAACCGTTGCAGCGCTTGGTCGCTGTTGAGCGCAGTGGCACCGGCCGCCTCGAAGAGCCGGTCGATCGAGGCGATGGCCCGGCCGGTGGCACGTACCTGATCACGGCGGGCCCTGGCCCGAAGTTCCATCGGGACCTCTTTGCCCTCGCACAGCAGGGCGTACTCCTCGGCGAGGTTGCCTCGCAGTTGGAGCCAGGCCGCGTCGATATCGCTGGCCGCCTCGGCGATGCGAACCTTGGCGAACGGGTCGTCCTTGGCCTTCTCGCCGGCGAAGGCCGCGCGCACCCGCTTGCCCTGATGCTCGACGTGCGCCGCATAGGCTCCGTAGGCCATACCGACAATCGGACTGGATATCGTCGTGGGATGCATTGTCCCCCAAGGCATCCGATATACCGGCGCCGTGTTGTTGCGCAGCCCGCCGGCGGTACCGTCATTCATCGCGCCGTAGGACAGGAACCGGTGACGCGGCACGAAGACATCCTTGACGATCAGGGTGTTACTACCGGTTCCCTTCAGCCCGACCACGTGCCAGTCGTCCCGGATCTGGTAGTCGCCGAGTGGCATGAGGAAGCTGCCGAAGTCCACCGGGCGGCCGTCCTTGATCACCGGACCGCCCACGAAGGTCCAGGAGGCATGATCGCAGCCCGAGGACCACAACCAAGTCCCGTTGACCAGATAGCCGCCGTCGACCACCATTCCCGCACCCATCGGAGCGTAGGACGAGGACACCCGAACACCGGGATCGTCGCCCCAGACGTCCTGTTGGGCCTGTTGGTCGAACTGAGCCAGGTGCCAGTTGTGCACGCCGAGGATCCCGCCGGCCCAACCGGTCGACCCGCAGACGCCGGCGATCCGGCGGACCGCCTCGAAGAACAGGACGGGATCGCACTGCAAACCGCCCCACTGCTCAGGCTGGAGCATCTTGAAGAAGCCCGCCTCGTCGAGTTCGGCGACGTTGGCATCCGGCAGCCGGCGTAAATCCTCCGTCTCCTGGGCACGTTCTCCAAGCCGCGGGAGGAGTTCGTCGATGGCGGCCAGAACCGTGTGCGCGTCACGTTGCTGAAGGGACGTCACTGCATTCCTCCCGGAGGTACGGTACTGCCACTCAGGCTAGAACACGTTACGATTTGTGTCGAGGAACGGGAACTCTTCGCTGGTAGTTCACCGTATTGTTATTTCTATAACGTGTTCCAGTTATTGGAGGGGCGATCCACTCGTGACCAGCCACGACCCGCCGGCGACCGTCGTCGTCCATCTCGACGGTCAGACCCACACCGTCCCCTGGCCGCGCGGCGAGAAATTGCTCGACGTCCTGCTGGCGGCCGGTGTCGAGGCGCCCTATTCCTGCCGCGAGGGACACTGCGGGGCCTGCGCGACGACCAAGGTCAGCGGCGAGGTGGCCATGGAGGCCAACGACGTCCTGGACGCCGAGGACCTCGCCGAGGGGCTGATACTGGCCTGCCAGTCACGGCCTCGGTCCGACGAGGTGGAGGTCAGCTACGACGACTGACCCGCACCGGGCGTCTTCTCCAGGGTGAACTGGCCGAGGTTGGTATACCCCTCGCGGAACAGGCGGACGCAGCCGTTGAGGTACTTGTCGTAGCGGTCGTATACCTCCTGGGACTGCACGGCGATCGCCTCCTCCCGGTGGGACTCCAGCGCCGCGGCCCACCCCTGCAAGGTCTTGACGTAGTGCTGCCCGATCTGGTGGACCCGGGTCACCTCGAAGCCGGCGGCGGTGGCCTTGTCGACGACCATCGGAACCGAGGGGAGCCGACCGCCCGGGAAGATCTCAGTCATGATGAATTTCGCGAATCGGGCCAGTTCAAACGTCATCTTCAGGCCGAGTTCCTTGCCGTCGGCCATGTTCACCGCCGTGATCGTGTGCAGCAGCATCACACCGTCGTCGGGCAGGGCGCCGTAGGCCATTTCGAAGAACGCGTCGTAGCGGTCGTGGCCGAAGTGCTCGAAGGCGCCGATGGACACGATCCGGTCGACCTTCTCGTCGAACTCCTCCCAGCCCTGCAGTCGCACCTCCACGTTCCGGTCGGTCTCAACCTTGGCCAGCTTGTCGATGGCATAGTCGCGCTGCTGTTCGCTGAGGGTGAGCCCGATGACATTGACGTCGTACTTCTCGATGGCCCTCTGCATGCCGCCGCCCCACCCGCAACCGACGTCGAGCAGGGTCATTCCCGGTTGCAGGCCCAGTTTGCCCAGCGCGAGGTCGAATTTCGCGTTCTGCGCCTCGTCGGTGGTCATGTCGCCGCGCTCGAAGTAGCCGCAGGTGTAGCCCATCGTCGGGCCGAGGAACAATTCGAAGAACTCGTTGGAGATGTCGTAGATCGATTGCAACTCGTCGTACTTGGGCGTCAACCGGCTCAATTTTCCCCCATCAGGCGATCGGATCGACGTCGTTGACGCCGACAGGTCCTCCGCTTCGGGATCGGCGGCTATCTCTCACCGTAGCGGCCACCGGCGTCATGGGCGCGAAACCCCAGCTAGCGCGGCAGGCCGAGCAGCCGCTCCCCCGCCATGGTGAGCAGGATCTGCTCGGTTCCTCCGGCGATGGACAGGCACCGGGTGTTCAGGAAGCCCTGGACGGAGGGGTTGACGACGATCCCGGACCCGGGCGAGAGGTCCATCCGGAACTCCTCGAGCGACTGCCGGTAGCGAACCCCGATGAGCTTGCGGACGCTGGCTTCGGCGCTGGTGTCATGGCCACCTAGCGCCAGCTGTGCGATGCGGTGGTCCAGAAGCGATCCCAGATGGGCCGCCAGCAGCAGTGCGCCGAGCCGGTCGGACACCGCTGGGTCCAACGGAGTACCGGCCAGTCTCCCCAGCATCTCCTCCATGGGGTTCCCCAGCGCGGTCCCGTGCGCCATGGCGACTCGTTCGTTGGCCAGGGTGGTGCGGGCCAGGCGCCAGCCGTCGTTGACCTCGCCGACCAGACCATCGTCAGGGACGAACACACTGTCGAAGAACACCTCGTTGAACAACTCGTCACCGGTGATCTCCCGCAGGGGGCGAATCTGGATGCCCGGTGAGCGCATGTCGACCAGGAAGTAGCTGATGCCCTTGTGTTTCGGTGCGACTGGGTCCGTCCTGGCCAGGCAGACACCCCAGTCCGCCCGGTGCGCCGCCGAGGTCCAGACCTTCTGCCCGCTAAGCGTCCAGCCGCCCTCGACGCGAACGGCCCTGGTGCGCACGGAGGCCAGATCCGATCCCGCCTCGGGTTCGCTGAACAACTGGCACCAGATGATCTCGCCGCGAAGTGTGGCAGGTACGAACTGTTCGATCTGCCGGGCCGTACCGGCCTGCAGAATGGTGGGGACCGCCCACCAGCCGATGACCAGGTCAGGACGTTGCACGCCGGCCGCGTCGAGTTCGACGTCGATAAGCAGCTGTTCGGCGGGCGAGGCATCTCGCCCGTAGGGCCTGGGCCAGTGCGGCGCAAGAAGCCCCGAGTCGGCCAGCGCCGCCCTGCGCCGGCCTGCGGGCAGCGCGGCCACCTCGGCCGCCGCCGCGGCGATCTCCGAACGCAGGTGGGCCACCGAGTCCAGATCGACGTGCAGGGTGCGACGGACGCCGTCGAGGCTCAGTTGGGTGATTCGGCGCAGATGAGCGGACCGATCGCCGAGGGCCTGGCCGATGCCATAGGCACGCCGCAGGTACAGATGTGCGTCATGCTCCCAGGTGATACCGATGCCGCCGAGCACCTGGATGCAGTCCTTCGCGTTGGCCTTGGCGGCGTCGATCGCCTCCGCGGCGGCAATCGACGCGGCGATGGACAACTGATCGGCATCGCCGCCGACGGCCGCCGCCGCGTCGGCGGCCGCCACCGAGATCCGCCGGGAGCGCAGCAACATCTCGGCGCAAAGGTGCTTGACCGCCTGGAAGCTGCCGATCGGCTTGCCGAACTGTTCGCGGACCTTGGCGTACCCGGCGGCGGTTTCCACTGCCCATCGGGCGACGCCAGCCGCTTCGGCAGCCAGCAGTGTCGCGGCGAGATCGCCGAATCGGCGTCGCGACACCGCCAGCCTGGCAGCCGGCGCGCCGTCGAGGGTCACCGCCGCCAGCGGACGGGAGAAATCGGTGGCCTCCAGCGGATCGACCCGCACGGCCGGATCGGTCGAATCGACTAGAAACACGCTCTCGCCCACGCCCAGGAGCAGCAGTCCGCGTCCGTCGGCACCCAGCGCGTAGTCGGCCGAACCGGACACCAGACCGTGCCGCTCGCGCAGATCACCCCCCAGCGCCAGGCCGACCGTCGACTTGCCGGATGAAACGGCCTGCAGCACAGCGGGATCAGCTACCACAAGAGTAGCCAGTGCGGTGCCGACGACCGGGCCGGGAATCAACGCCCGGGCGGCCTCCTCCACCATGGCGCACAGATCCTCGACCGACCCGCCGGCCCCACCGTCGGCCTCGTCCACCGCTGCGCCGAACAGTCCCAGCCCCGCCAGACCGTCGAAAATAGGCCGCCAGGCGTCCGGTTGGCCGCCTTCGACATCGCGTACCGCTTTCGTGGCGCCGACGCCGGAAGCCCAGCCGCGCACCAGTTCCCGGGCGGCGGACTGCTCCTCGGTGAAGATGACGGACACCGTCGGCTCCTCGGCTCGGCATCGGGGCTCCTCTCCTGCCGAAGCCCACTAGAACGTGTTCTAATAGTGCCAGCGATGCAACGTCAAGTCGACAGCGGTAGTCGCACAGTGAGGAGCAACAGTGCCGTCGCCAGCGCAGAAGTCCGGCGGTGGATCCGGTTCGCAGCCGCGCGAGGTGATGCCGGTCTCGGTTCTCACCGAGTCGGAGCTGGGCTCGGAGGCCCAACGGGAGCGACGCAAGCGGATCCTCGATGCGACGCTGGCGATCGCCTCGAAGGGGGGATACGAGGCGGTGCAGATGCGCGCGGTCGCCGACCGCGCCGACGTCGCGGTGGGAACGCTGTACCGGTACTTCCCCTCCAAGGTCCATCTGCTGGTCTCCGCACTGGGGCGCGAGTTCGAACGCATCGACGCGAAGACTGACCGGACCGCCGTCTCCGGGGGGACGCCTTACCAGCGATTGAGTTCCATGGTAGGCAAGCTCAACCGGGCAATGCAGCGCAACCCGTTGCTGACCGAGGCGATGACCCGCGCCTACGTCTTCGCCGACGCCTCTGCGGCCGGCGAGGTGGACCACGTCGAGAAGATCATTGACAGCATGTTCGCCCGCGCGATGAGCGCCGGCGAACCCACCGAGGACCAGTACCACATCGCCCGGGTGATCTCCGACGTCTGGCTCTCCAACCTGCTGGCCTGGCTGACCCGCCGGGCCTCCGCCAATGACGTCAGCAAACGGCTCGACCTCGCGGTCCGGTTGCTGATAGGCGACGACAAGGCGCCGTAGCGGGCGACCGGGGGTCGGGCTACGGGTGCCGAACGGTCCATGAGGGTTATTGGGAACCGTTTTCGTTTTTAGTTTTGTTGCCTTCGGGTGAGGAAGCTTCGGTGCGCAGAACTGCGACGTTGTTAATCCACCCCGACCCGGGCCGCGCCGGAACCAGATTCGCGCTGCTCACCGGTCTCGTCGGCGTCCGATACGGCGGGCTGGCCCTGCTCAGCGGGGGTAACCGTGGCGGCGGTGGCAATCCTGGCGGTCGTCACCACCATTTCGTCCGTGATCTATCTGGCCTGCCGGCCGATCGGCCCCCGCCGGCTGGATCCGGCGGCGGCCTAGGCTGGACCGGTGGCCTCCATCGATCTCAATGCCGACCTCGCCGAAGGGTTCGGGGTGTGGGAACTCGGTGACGACGCCGCCATGCTCGACATCGTCACCAGCGCCAACCTCGCCTGCGGGTTCCACGCGGGAAATCCGGTCGGCCTCGCGCGTACCTGCCACGCCGCGGTCGGGCGCGGGGTGCGGATCGGCGCGCAGGTCGGATACTTCGACCTCGCCGGGTTCGGCCGGCGCCGCATCGATGTCGCCCCCGCCGAGCTAACGGCGGACGTCGTGTATCAGATCGGTGCCCTGCAGGCACTCGCCCGCACCGCGGGTTCGGCGCTGGGCTACGTCAAACCCCATGGTGCGCTGTACAACACGATCGTTACCGACCGGGTCCAGGCACGTGCCGTGGCCGAGGCCGTGCACGCCGTCGACCCCGGGCTGCCGGTGCTGGGTCTGGCCGGTTCGGTGTTCTTCGCCGAAGCGGCGCGCCTCGGGTTGCGGACCGTGGCAGAGGCGTTCGCCGATCGCTCCTACCAGCCGGACGGAAGCCTTGTTCCTCGCGGCGCCCCGGACGCGGTCCTGCGGGATCCCGACCTCATCGCCGAGCGAACGCTGGCCATGGTGCACAACGGCGAAGTCAGCGCAGTCGACGGCACCGTCATCCGGATCGAGGTGGAGTCGGTCTGCGTACACGGCGACTCACCCGGTGCGGTCGGGATCGCCGGCGCTGTTCGGGAGCGGTTGCTGGCCGGCGGAGTCGATCTGGAGGCGTTCGTCTGATGCGACTCAGATTCGGTCGTCCCGACCTCGGCAGGCACCACGAGCTTCTCGATCTGCCCGTCGCCGATTCGGCTTCCCCGCTGACGCTGACCTGGCTGGGGGTCTCGACGGTGCTCGTCGACGACGGGAATTGCGCCGTTCTGACCGATGGCTTCTTCTCCAGGCCGGGCCTGCTGCAGGTCACTCTGGGCAAGCTGAGCCCGTCGACGGCGCGAATCGACGCGACCCTGGCCCGAGCGGGCATCGAACGGCTGTCGGCAGTCTTGCCGGTTCACACCCACTACGACCATGCACTGGACACCGCGGTCGTCGCACAGCGCACCGGTGCGGTCGTGGTCGGCGGCGAGTCGGCGGCGAACATCGCCCGCGGACAGGGCCTTCCCGAGGATCGCATCGTGGTGGCCACCCCCGGCGTCGAAATGCACTTCGGATCATTCGATATCACGCTCGTGGAATCGGAGCACTGCCCGCCAGACCGGTTTCCCGGCACTATCGCCGCCCCGATCGCCCCGCCCGCGAAGGCATCGGCCTATCGGTGCGGCGAGGCGTGGTCGACGCTGGTCCACCACCGGTCCAGTGGGCGTCAACTGCTGATCCAGGGCAGCGCGGGATTCCTGCCGGGGGCGTTGGCCGGTCGATGTGCCGAAGTCGCCTACCTCGGTGTGGGGCAACTCGGCGTCCAGCCGTCGGACTACCTGACCCGTTACTGGGAAGAGACGGTCACAGCGGTCGGGGCGCGGCGGGTGGTGCTGATCCACTGGGACGATTTCTTCCGGCCACTGACCAAACCGCTGCGGGCTCTGCCCTACGCCGGCGATGACCTCGACGTCACGCTGCGAACATTCGCCGATCTCGCCCGACGGGACGGCGTATCGGTGCATCTGCCGACGCTCTGGCAGCGCACCGACCCGTGGACCTGAACGGATGACAGCCGCGCTGGCCCTGTCCTGCGCGGCGTTGGCGGCGGTTCTGCTCTCCGCCACGGCTCGTTGGTCCGAGGCTTTGGTGGCCGTTCCGGCGGCCCTGCTGGTGATCACCACCGGGGCGGTCTCGGTGCAGGACGCCGTGACCGAGGTTCGTGACCTGCTGCCGGTGGTCTGCTTTCTGGCGGTCGTGCTGGTGCTGGCCGGCCTCTGCGACGTCGAGGGTCTGTTCCGGCTCGCCGGCGGGTGGATGGCCCGCGGCAACCACGGGCACCCGCGCCGACTTTTGGGCCGGGTGTTCCTGGTCGCCACGGCCACCACCGCAGTTCTGAGCCTGGACGCCACCGCGGTACTGCTCACCCCGGTGGTGCTGGCCACCATCCGCTCGACCGGAACCTCACCCAGACCGCATCTGTATGCCACCGCGCATTTGTCCAATACGGCCTCGCTACTGCTGCCGGTGTCCAATCTGACCAATCTGTTGGCTTTCTCAGCGGCCGGACTGTCCTTCACCCGGTTCGGGGTCCTGATGGCCGGCCCCTGGCTCGTCGCGGTAACCGCCGAATATCTGCTGTTCCGAATGGTTTTCCGCGGTGAACTTGTCGACCGACCGGTCCCGACGACGACGGTCGGCCGCGAGCCGGTCCCCGTTCTGGTGCTGTCGGTGCTGGCCGCGACCCTCGCCGGTTTCGCCGTCCTTTCCGTTGCGGGGCTCTCGCCGGTGTGGGCGGCACTGGCCGGGGCTTCGGTGCTGGCGGTCCGGTCTCTGTCCCAGGGCCGCAGCACTCCGGCACGGATCCTCCGATGGATCAACCTGCCCTTCCTGGCCTTCGTCCTGGCTCTCGGGGTCGTGGTCAAGGCGGTGATGATCAACGGACTGGACTCCGCCGCGGCTCGCCTGCTGCCATCGGGAACCGGGCTGGCCGCACTGCTCGCGATCGCCGCCGTCGCGGCGGTGTTGTCCAACCTCGTCAACAACTTGCCGGCGGTGCTGGTGCTGCTACCGCTTGCCGTGGGAACTGGGCCGGGTGCGGTGCTGGCTGTCCTGATCGGGGTCAACATCGGACCCAACCTGACCTACATCGGATCGTTGTCGAACCTGTTGTGGCGCAACCTTCTCCATCAATATGGCGAGCCCACCAGCGCGCGCCAGTTCAGCGCACTGGGTCTGCTGACGGTCCCGGTGAGCCTGGTGGCCGCGGTCATCGCGCTGTGGGCCGGCCTCGCCGTCGTGGGTGTCTAGACCCCGGCGAACAGACGCAAAGTGCCCGAAATCACGGCGTGTCGCGGGGATTTTGCGTCTGCTCGCGCCAGGAACTTACGGGGCTAACGCCGACGCTGGCGGGCGATGTCGGCGAGCACCACCCCGGCGGCCACGGAGGCGTTGAGCGACTCCGCCGGCCCGGCCATCGGGATCGACACCACCGCATCGCAATTCTGGCGCACCAGCCGGGACAGACCTTTGCCCTCCGAGCCGACGACCACCACAACAGGACCGGAACCGTCGAACTCGTCGAGGGTGACATCACCGTCGGCGTCGAGTCCGACGATCTGCAACCCCGCGTCGGCCCACTGCGCCAGCGTCCGGTTGAGGTTGGTGGCCCGGGCGACGGGCACCCGGGCCGCCGCACCGGCACTGGTGCGCCACGCGACCGCGGTCACCGAGGCCGAGCGCCGCTGCGGGATGAGCACCCCGTGTCCTGCGAAGGCCGCGACCGACCGCACGATCGCCCCCAGGTTGCGCGGGTCGGAGATGTTGTCCAGCGCCACCAGCAGGGCGGGCTGGGCATCTGCGGTGGCGGATCTGAGCAGATCGTCGGGGTGGGCATAGGCATACGGCGGGACCTGCAGCGCGATGCCCTGGTGCAGACCGTTGGCGCTGAGCCGGTCGAGGTCATGCCGCGGCACCTCGAGGATGGGGATGCCACGGTCGGCGGCCAGGGTGACCGACTCAGTCAGCCGCTCGTCGGCCTCCGCACCGAGAGCCACGTAAAGAGCGCTGGCCGGGGCGTCGGCGCGCAGGCACTCCAGGACGGGATTGCGGCCGAGGACCGTCTCGGTCTCGTCGGCCGGTTTTCCCGCCGGCTTCCCGGCGGACTTGCGGGCCTTCGCCGCCGCTTTGCGGGCCGCCGGGTGCCCGGGCCGCATATGCGCCGGCGGGGTCGCGCCCCGGCCCTCCAGGCCGCGCCTGCGTACACCGCCGGACCCCTTGGTGGGGCCCTTCTTGGTGCCTTCCTTGCGGACCGCACCACGACGGCGTGAGTTGCCGGCCACTTTAGGTTCCGTACCCGTCAACCAGGGACCACTGCGGGCCGTCGGAGGTGTCGGTCACTTCGATACCGGCTTTCTTGAGGCGATCGCGGATCTCATCCGCCTGTGCCCAATCCCGATGCTGACGGGCGTCGGCCCGGCGCTGCAACTCCGCCCCGACCAGGACGTCCACGGCGGCCAGTGCGGCCGCGGTCTCGTCTCGCCGCTGCCAGCGCTCGTCGAGGGGGTCGCAACCGAGGATGGCCGTCATCGCGCGGATTTCGCCGGCCCTTGCCAGTGCCGTGTCGTGGTCCCCCGCCTCAAGTGCGCGGTTGCCCTCGGCGCGGGTGGCGTGCACCTCTGCGAGCGCGGCCGGCACCGCCAGGTCGTCGTCGAGGGCGGCGGCGAACTTCTCGGTCCACCTCGTCGGAACCACCCCGCCGACCCGGGTGCGCACCCGATGCAGGAACTCCTCGAGACCGGAGTAGGCCCGTGCAGCGTCCTGCAGGGCGGTCTCGGTGAACTCCAGCATCGACCGGTAGTGCGCACTGCCCAGGTAATACCGCAGCTCCGCGGGCCGGACGCGCTGCAGCACGGCGGGGATGGCGAGCACATTTCCCAGGGACTTGCTCATCTTCTCCCCGCCCATGGTGACCCAGCCGTTGTGCAGCCAGAAGGCGGCGAATCCGTCCCCGGCGGCGCGGGCCTGGGCGATCTCATTCTCATGGTGCGGGAAAACCAGATCCATTCCGCCGCAGTGGATGTCGAACTCTGAGCCGAGGTACTCATGCGCCATGGCGACGCACTCCGAATGCCAGCCCGGACGGCCGCGCCCCCACGGCGTCGGCCAGGACGGCTCGCCCGGCTTGGCGGCCTTCCACAAGGTGAAGTCGCGGGGGTCACGCTTGCCTCCGCCGGCCCCCTCGCCCTGATGGACGTCGTCGATCCGGTGACCGGATAGCTTGCCGTACTCGGGCAGGCTGAGTACGTCGAAATAGACGTCGCTGTCGCCCTCTAGAACCGAGGGGTAGGCGTGTCCCCTGTTGATCAGCCGCTCGATGAGTTCCACGATCTGGGTGATGTGCCCGGTTGCACGTGGTTCGGCCGACGGTGGCAACACCCCGAGTGCGTCGTAGGCGGCGGTGAACGCCCGCTCGTGGGTGGCGGCCCACTCCCACCACGGTCGGCCGGCCTCCGCGGCCTTGGTAAGGATCTTGTCGTCGATATCGGTGACGTTGCGGATGAAGGCGACATCGAGCCCCTTGGCCGCCAGCCAGCGGCGCAGCACGTCGAAGGCGACCCCACTGCGGACGTGACCGATATGGGGCAAGCCCTGAACAGTGGCGCCGCACAGGTAGATCGAGGCATGGCCCGGGCGCAGCGGCACGAAGTCGCGCACGGCACCGGAATAGGTGTCGTGCAGACGCAGGCCGGTGGTCACGACCTGGCAGCTTACCGGGAAGCCTCGGCGACCAGAGCGGTTGCGACCGCGGCCATCCCCTCGCCGCGGCCGGTGAGCCCGAGGCCGTCGGTGGTCGTGGCCGAGACCGACACCGGCGCGCCGAGTAGGTCCGAGAGCAACAGCTGGGCCTCCGCCCGCCGCGGTCCGACTCTGGGCCGGTTCGCGATCACCTGAACTGCGGCGTTGCCGACCGCGAATCCGGCCTGCCCCAGCAGGGATCGAACATGGGAAAGCATCTGCGCCCCGGTGACCCCGCGCCACTCCGGCCGGTCGACGCCGAACACCGAGCCAAGGTCGCCGAGTCCCGCGGCCGAGAGCAGTGCGTCGCACAGCGCGTGAATCGCCACATCGCCGTCGGAGTGCCCGGAGCACCCGTCGGCTCCCTCGAAGAGCAGACCGAGCAGCCAGCACGGCCGGCCCGGTTGGATCGGGTGCACATCGGTACCCAGACCGACCCGGGGCAACTTCATACGTCCAGCACCGCCCGGGCCAACCGGAGGTCCAGGGGTGTCGTGATCTTGAAGGCCAGCGGATCACCGGCCACGGTGTGCACCGGCGTTCCGAGGTTCTCCACCAGCGAGGAGTCATCGGTGACCGCACCCGCTCCGTCTCGTTGGTAGGCCCGCCGCAGCAGTTCGGTCTGGAATCCCTGCGGGGTCTGCACCGCGCGCAGCCCGTCCCGCTGCGGTGTTCCGAGAACGACCCCGTTGCCGTCGACCGCCTTGATGGTGTCCACGACGGGCAGGACCGGGATGACGGCCCGTAGCCCCTCGCGGAGCGCGGCGACCACCCGCTGAATCTGACCGACCGGTGTCAACGGCCGGGCCGCGTCATGGACGACGACGAACTCCGGATCGCCCACGGCGACAAGCGCACACCGCACACTGTCGTCACGCTGCGGGCCGCCCTCGACGACGACGGCACGTCCGTCGAGGAGAACTGACGTCTCGTGGACACGGTCGGCGGGTGCTGCCACCACCACACGGTCGATTACCCCCGATGCGAGCAGGCCGTCCACAGCCCGCTCGAGCATGGTGATCCCGCCCACATCGACGAAGGCCTTGGGGATCCCGGCCCCGAGCCGCTCACCGGAACCGGCCGCCGTCACGACCGCGACCGTATCGGTCACAGCAACCCTTCAGAGGGCCTTCACGACGCGGCGGCCAGAACCTCGTCGAGGATGGTTGAGGCCTTGGCATCGTCGGTGTTCTCGGCCAGCGCCAACTCGCCGACGAGGATCTGCCGTGCCTTGGCCAGCATCCTCTTCTCGCCGGCGGACAGACCGCGCTCCTGATCGCGGCGCCACAGGTCACGGACGACCTCGGCGACCTTGTTGACGTCACCGGAGGCGAGCTTCTCCAGGTTGGCCTTGTAGCGGCGCGACCAGTTGGTGGGCTCTTCGGTGTGCGGGGCACGCAAGACCTGGAACACCTTGTCCAAGCCCTCCTGGCCGACGACGTCGCGCACGCCCACATATTCGGCGTTGTCCGCCGGGACCCGCACGGTCAGATCACCCTGGGCAACCTTGAGGACCAAATATTCCTTCGGTTCCCCCTTGATGGTCCGGGTTTCGATCGCTTCGATCAATGCAGCACCGTGATGTGGGTAGACAACGGTGTCTCCGACCTTGAAAATCATCAGATTAGAGCCCCTTTCGCCCCTCCATGCTAACACGGGGCCGAATCACCCGCGGAACAACGGTGCAGGTCAGGGGCAGGATGGGTGAACATCGGGGGTTGACAGCGGCAGGAATTTCTGCAACGCGGTTGCCGGTGGCCGCCCCAGGGCGTCTCGCCCCACCTCTTCGGACCCGTCGCCTCCACTTCGGAGATTGTCTGCCGTCGTCTACCGCAGGAGGGCGCGACCTACTACTGTGCATAGTCGAACCGCGGGGCGGCGTACACCGTGCCGACCGCATGGCCCGAGCAGGAGGCTGCTGTGAACCGCTTGACGAACCGTCTGGTCGCCGCGTCGGCGGGTTTGGCTGCCTGCGGCCTGATCCTCACCGGCTGCGGCGCGGGCCAGATCTCCCAGACCGCCGACCAGGAGGCCGCTGTCAACGGCACCTCGGCCAACGTCAAAACCATCGCCCTGCGCAACGTCCACCTGCAGGCCACCCAGACCAGCGACTTTCTGCAACCGGGCCGCACCGTTCCGCTGATGTTCGTGGCGGCGAACGACTCCCCCGACGTCAACGACAAGCTGGTGAGCATCACCTCCGACATCGGTTCGGTCGCTCTGACCGGTGACGGGGCCGTCCCGGCCGGCGGGGCGCTGGTCATCGGAGCCAAGGGTGAGGCCGAGCCGCCGGGCGACAAGGGCGCCCCCGCCGCGGAGGTCACCCTCGCCAAGCCGATCACCAACGGGTTGACCTACGACTTCACCTTCAACTTCGAGAAGGCCGGCACCACCACAGTGGCGGTGCCGATTGCCGCACCCGAGCTGACCCGCAGCTGACACCCGCCGCACGGGAACACCCGCGCGCACATCCGGGGGCTTGTCACAGCGACCGATTAGCGTCGTCTCGTGGCAAAAACTCGCTCGCAGTATCGGTGCTCAGAATGCCGCCATGTTATGGCGAAATGGTTCGGGCGCTGCCCGGAGTGCGGGACGTGGGGGACCGTCGACGAGGTCGCCGCCCTGAGCGCACCGGGCGGGCAACCGCACCGCGCCGTCACACCATCGACTCCGGCCGTCCCGATCACTTCCGTCGATCCCGACCGTGCCCGGCATCTGCCGACCGGTGTTGACGAGTTGGACCGCGTGCTCGGCGGTGGGGTGGTACCCGGGTCGGTGACCCTGCTGGCCGGAGATCCGGGAGTCGGCAAGTCGACCCTGCTGCTCGATGTGGCGCATCGTTGGGCGCAGAACGGTCGCCGCGCACTCTACGTCTCGGGCGAGGAGTCCGCGGGCCAGATCCGCATGCGCGCGGGGCGGACGGGTTGCGCTCACGACGAGGTCTATCTGGCCGCCGAATCCGATGTGCAGACGGTGTTGGGCCACATCGAGGCGGTGGACCCGGGCCTGGTCATCATCGACTCGGTTCAGACCATGACCGCGGGCGACGCCGACGGCGTGGCGGGCGGGGTCACGCAGGTGCGGGCGGTGACAGCCGCCCTGACGGCGGTGGCGAAATGCTCCGCGGTGGCGATGGTTCTGGTCGGTCATGTCACCAAGGATGGCGCGATCGCGGGGCCACGTTCCCTGGAACACCTCGTCGATGTGGTGCTCCACTTCGAGGGCGACCGCAACACGGCATTGCGGATGGTCCGGGGGGTCAAGAACCGCTTCGGCGCCGCCGATGAGGTGGGCTGTTTCTTGTTGCAGGACAACGGCATCGAGGGTGTCGCCGATCCCTCGGGCCTGTTCCTGGACCAGCGCCCGCAGCCGGTTCCCGGTACCGCTGTCACGGTCGCACTCGACGGCAAGCGCCCACTGATCGGCGAGATCCAGGCCCTTCTGGCGGCTCCGGCCAACCCGGCGGCGCCGCGGCGTGCGGCGGTCAGCGGTATCGACCAGTCCCGGGTCGCAATGATCAACGCCGTCCTGGCCAAGCGCGCCAGCATGCCGATCGGGGCGCTGGACATCTTCCTGTCGACCGTCGGCGGCATGCGCCTGACCGACCCCTCCGCGGACCTGGCGGTGGCGATGTCGATCGCATCGGCGTTCACCGGCCGCCCGTTGCCGGCCACGGTCGTCGTGATTGGTGAAGTCGGTCTCGCCGGCGATTTGCGACGGGTGACCGGGATGGACCGCCGACTAACCGAGGCCGCCCGACTCGGCTTCACCACCGCGCTGGTCCCAGCCGGCTGCGGTCCGGCGCCGAAAGGTCTTCGAACACTCGAGGCGGCCACCATCGGAGAGGCACTGCGCGCCATGCTGGCGATCAGCGAGCCGGCCCTTGAGCCCGGGACGCGGGAGGGACGGGGACGGGGCCGCTCCCACGATCCCCGCGCGATCAGCGATCGCCCGCTTTAACGGTCAGCCGGCGGGCGCCGGTTCCGGCGCGGGGACATCCACCGGCGGAGCGGGCATCGGCTCGGCACCCGCCGGGGGCGCCGGCTCGGCCGGCGGCGGGGGCGGTGTCTCGGAGAGCGTGAACGGCACCGCCGCCGAGCGCAGGTTGCCCAGCTGCACCACCAGGTTGTAGGTCCCCGGTCCGATCGGCTCGCGGGGCAGCGGGCATTGGGGGGCCGAACCCATACCGGTCCAGGTGACCTCGGTGGTGACCTGCTCTCCGGGGTTGAAGGTCTTGACCAGCGTTTCGTTGGAGGGCGCGCAGTCCAGGTTGGACCACAGCCGCTGGTTATCCAGGGAGTAGACGTAGGCGGCGAGCACCGCGGCACCGACATCTCGCTTGCAGGCCACCAGACCGATGTTGGTCACGACCATGGTGAACTTCGGCTGATCGCCGATGACGTATTGCGGAGCGTTGGTGATCCCTTTGATCGCCAAGCTGGAATCCGGGCAGTCGTCACCGGCCTGCAGCACCGGCGGCGGCTCGACGGCCGAAGTGGGGGTCGGTGTCGGTTCCGGGCTGGATTCGGCCGGCGGGACGACGGGGCTCTTGTTCTCCGGTTGGGGGACTTGGGCGGTCTCAGTTTTAGCGGTGTTCTTGGCTGAATCCGACCCCCCGAACAGCGCGAATGCCACACCGACGATCAGGGCGACGGCAAGCGCCGCGATGCCGAGGGCCAGAGCCCGACGTCGCCTGTACACCTCGGGCGGTAGCGGGCCCTGCGGTTCGATGTCCAGCACGTTCTCACGGTAAGCCCAGCTCACCGAGAGCCGTCCGACCACGCTCGGCGTGTCGCTGTGTTCGCTGGGCCGCTCGTGCTATCCGGCGGGTTGCCCGTCACCCGGTTCGCCGATGTCGCCGAGATGCTCACGCAGCACGATCCGACCGTCGGCCAGGTGGTAGGTCACTCCGACGATCGCCACCTCACCGGCGTCGACGCCCCCGGCGATCGCTGTCGACCGGGACAGCAGTTGGGTCCCGGTCTCGATGACGTGGCGGGCCTCGAACTCGTCCACCCTTGTCATCCCGTCCCGACGACCCAGGATGATGGACGGCGTCACACGTTCGACGACGTCCCGGACGAACCCGCTGGGCACCACGCCCTCGTCGAGGGCGTCCAGGGTGGCCTTCACGGCGCCGCAACTGTCGTGCCCGAGCACGACGATCAGCGGAACCCGCAGCACGCTGACCGCGTATTCGATGGAGCCGAGCACCGCAGCGTCGATGACGTGGCCGGCGGTGCGGACCACGAACATGTCACCGAGGCCCTGGTCGAAGATGATCTCGGCGGCCACCCGGCTGTCGGCGCAGCCGAAGACCACCGCCGTCGGGCGCTGCGCGACGGCCAGGCTGGCCCGGTGCTCGATGCTCTGGCTGGGGTGCTCGGGGTGGCCCGCGACGAACCGCTCGTTACCCTCCTTGAGTGCCTTCCACGCTTTTGCAGGGCTGGTATTCGGCATGGCCCCCATTGTGCATCGAATGCCCCAACGCCACCCCGGCGGTACGCCGATGAGCATCGCCGCTGACGAACTCGTCGGCTGGTACCGGCTGGCCGCGCGCGACCTTCCCTGGCGAAACCCCCAGGTGAGCGCCTGGCAGATTCTGGTCAGCGAGTTCATGCTGCAACAAACACCGGTGGCGCGGGTCGAGCCGATCTGGGTGGACTGGGTGGCGCGATGGCCCACGCCGTCGGCGACTGCGGCGGCCGGCGCCGCCGACGTGCTGCGCGCCTGGGGGAAACTGGGATACCCACGTCGCGCCAAACGGCTGCACGAGTGCGCTACGGCGATCGCCGCCGAGCACGCAGATGTCGTACCCGATGACGTCCACACCCTGCTGGGACTGCCAGGAATCGGCGAGTACACCGCCCGGGCGGTGGCCTGTTTCGCCTACGGCCGACGGGTACCCGTGGTCGACACCAACGTGCGCCGGGTGGTGGCACGCGCGGTGCACGGTCGCGCCGACGCGGGCCGCCCGTCACCGGCCCGCGATCACGCCGATGTGGAATCCCTACTGCCCCATGACGACACTGCCGCGGTCTTCTCCGCCGCGCTGATGGAACTGGGCGCCACGGTGTGCACGGCCCGATCACCGAAGTGCGGACTATGCCCCCTGAGCGTGTGCGCCTGGAGGGAAGCCGGTTACCCGGCGGGGGAGGATCCCCCGCGGCCGGCGCAGCGCTACGCCGGCACCGACCGGCAGGTCCGCGGGAAATTGCTTGACGTGCTGCGGGCCAGTTCCAACCCGGTGGAACGCGCCGCACTCGACGTGGTGTGGCTGAGTGACCCCGCCCAGCGCGACCGAGCGCTGGACTCCCTGCTGGTCGATGGACTGGTGGAACAAACCGCCGACGGCCTGTTCGCACTCGCCGGCGAAGGTGAAGGGCCACGGCGTGACATCCAGTGACATCTGGGATGCCCGGACGGCGGCGGCCTATGACACCGACGCCGCGGACATGTTCGGCGACGAGGTCGTCGGGCCGGCGGTCGATTTCCTCGCCGAGCTGGCCGGTTCGGGCCGCGCCCTCGGCTTTGCCGTCGGTACCGGGCGGATCGCAATCCCCCTACGCGAGCGGGGAATCCCGGTGACTGGTATCGAGTTGTCCGCCGCCATGGCGGCTCGGCTGCGGGAGAAGGTGGGCGAAGCCGACCTGCCCGTCGTGTTGGGGGATATGGCCACAACCACTGCCCCCGGTGAGTTCAGCCTCGTATTCCTGCCGTGGAACGGCATTTCCAACCTGAAGACCCAACATGAGCAGGTGCAGTGTTTCCGCAACGCGGCCCGCCACCTGGCGCCCGGTGGCCGGTTTGTCATCGAACTCTGGGTGCCGCCTTTGCGCCGATTACCGCCCGGGCAGACGGCCGTCCCCTTCGACGTCTCCGACGAACACATCGGATTCGACACCTACGATGTGATCCGGCAGATCTGCGTTTCACATCACTATCGCCGCGATGGCGACGGTTCGATCCGCTACCAGAGCGGCGAATTCCGTTACATCTGGCCCGCCGAGTGCGACCTCATGGCGCAATTGGCCGGACTGGAACCGGAGAGCCGGTTCGAGGACTGGCGGGGCAACCCCTTCACCGCCGACAGCGAGAAGCACGTATCGGTGTGGCGTAAACCGGCCTAGGCTGGCAGGTTGCCGAGAAATGCCTCCACGGCGTCGCGGTAGGCCTGTGGTGCGGCGTCGTGAACAAGATGTCCCGCCCCGGGTACACGCAGATACGTCGCGCGGTCTCCGGCCATCTCCTGCATCCGGGCCATCTGCCCGGGTGGGGCCACTGAGTTCCCCGCCTCGATCAACAGCACCGGGGCGCGCACCGCTTGCCACTGCCGCCAGAAGTCTCTGGCCCCCCACTCCGCGGCGATGTCGATCCACTTCTGCGGCTCGCCGTGCAGGCGCCAACCGGTCGGTGTGCGGTCGAAAGCCTCAAGGAAGTACCTCCCGGCGATCGGCCCGAATTCCGCCAGAACCTCGGCCTCGGACGCGAACTCGACCGGCAGGGCGTGCAGCCACGGCTCCCAGGGGCCGGTGGTGCGGCCGACGAAATCCGGTGCCATGTCCTCCACCACGAGCCCGCGCACAAGATCGGGGCGCTCCGCGGCCAGACACCATGAGTGCAGCCCACCCATCGAGTGGCCGATCAGGACAACCGGCGATCCGAGCGACTCGGCGGCGTCGGCCAGTTCTTCGACGAATCGCTCCGTGCTGACCGGCCCCGGGGCGCTGTCGCCTCGCCCGCGGTGCCAGGGCGCGTCGTAGGTGAACACGGTGCCCAATTCGGACAGCCAGGGCAGCTGTCGACTCCAGGTGCTGCCGCGCCCCATCAGCCCGTGCACGAGCAACAAGGGGTCGCCGGTTCCGCCACGGAGGGTCAACGGCTGGGTGCCCACCCGTCCATCTTGCGCGGCGATCGAGGCGGGGTGTGGGACGGTACCCTTGGCGCCATGGCCGTGGTCAAGATCAACGCAATCGAGGTGCCCGAGGGCGCCGGTCCGGAACTGGAGAAGCGATTCGCCCGCCGCGCACACGCGGTCGACAACCAGCCGGGTTTCCTCGGGTTCCAACTGCTGCGTCCGGTCAAGGGCGATAGCCGCTACTTCGTGGTCACCCAGTGGGAGTCCGAGGAGGCCTTCCAGGCCTGGGCGTCGGGCCCGGCCATCGCGGCCCATGCCGGCGAACGCGCCAACCCGGTGTCGACCGGGGCTTCGCTGCTCGAATTCGAGGTCGTGATGGACGTTGCCGGAACCGACGCCAAGCAGTAGACCCCGTCGCGCGGCGGCACTGGTCTGCGCGCTGCTGGCCACGGTATGCGTGTCGGCCGGGTGCGCGTCGACGCCCACCCCCGCCGCTCACGCGGGTGTTCGGATCGAGACCAACACCCCGCAGGGCGTGCGTGCCCGCCAGGTCATGGACATGCTCAACTCCGACTGGCCGATCGGCAAGGTGAGCGTGGCGACGCTGGCCGCCCCCGACATGGTGGACCCGATCGAGGCCACCATGGACCGGCTCTGGTGGGACCGGCCCTACACCCTTACCGGGGTCGACATCGGAGCCGGGATGGCCCGGCTGCACCTGATCAGCTCGTTCGGAGCCCAGCAGGACGTCGAGTTGCGCACCGACGGCCAGACGATGGTCAGCAGGCTCGTCGTCGACACGACAACACCGACCATCAAGTCCTGGCAGGACGTCGACACCGCGCTCAACCGCACCGGGGCGCGGTACTCCTGGCAGGTCTCCAAGGTCGACGACGGAAAATGCGAGAAGGTGGCCGGTACCAACACCACCGAGTCCCTGCCGCTGGCGTCGATATTCAAGACCTATGTGCTCTTCGCCGTCGAGCAAGCCGTGCTGGCGGGCAGGCTTCGGTGGGAGGACACCCTCACCATCACCAGCGAGGCCAAGAAGCTCGGCTCCTCAGGCTTCGACAACCTGCCGGCCGGCTCGCAGATCACGGTCCGGCAAGCGGCCGGGAAGATAATCGCTACCAGCGACAACATGGCTACCGATCTGCTGATCGAACGGCTGGGCACCCGCGCCATCGAGCAGGCACTGATCGACGCGGGCCACCACGACCCGGCCAGCATGACCCCGTTCCCGACCATGCGGGAGATCTTCTCGGTGGGCTGGGGCAACCCGGACGTGCGCGAACAGTGGAAGCAGGCGGCCGGTCCGGCCGACCGCGCCGCGCTGCTCGAGCAGGCTGATGCCCGCCCCTACGATCCGGATCCGGAGCGCACGCACTCACCGGGCTCCGCCTACGGCGCGGAATGGTACGGCAGCGCGGAGGACATCTGCCGCGTTCATGCTCGTCTGCAGCACGATGCCGTCGGGCCAGCGGCGCCGGTGCGCGACATCATGTCCGAGGTGGCCGGGATCGATCTGGACCGCACCGAGTGGCCCTATATCGGCGCCAAGGCCGGCAACCTGCCCGGAGACCTGACGTTCAGCTGGTACGCGGTCGATCGGGCCGGTCAAGCCTGGGTGGTCAGTTTCCAGCTGAATTGGCCGCGCTACCACAGCCCCAACGCCGGCGGCTGGATCATGACGATCATCAAGCAGGTTTTCGGCCTGCTGCCGCGTCAGCCCTGAGCGCGCCACAACTGGGAACGATGGCGGGCGGCCACCCGGAGGTGACCGCCCGCCATCGCAAGGGACTCCGCGGCCGGCCTATTCGGTGGCCGCGGCCGCCAGATCCGGCTCGACGGTCTCGCGCTTGGGCCCGCCGGCGAAGGTGAACTTTGCGTCCTCCCCCGGACCTTCGCCGTCCCAGTTCTCGACGTCGACGGTGACCAGCTGGCCGGGGCCGACCTCCTCGAAGAGGATCTTCTCCGACAGTGCGTCCTCGATCTCACGCTGGATTGTGCGACGCAGTGGCCGAGCACCCAGCACCGGATCGAATCCCCGCTTGGCCAGTAGAGCCTTGGCCTTGTCGGTGAGTTCCATCTCCATGTCCTTGCCCTTGAGCTGCTTGGACACCCGGCCGACCATCAGGTCGACCATCTCGATGATCTCGTCCTGGGTGAGCTGGTGGAAGACGATGATGTCATCGATGCGGTTGAGGAACTCCGGCCGGAAGTGTTTCTTGAGCTCGTCGTTGACCTTCTGCTTCATCCGCTCGTAGTTGTTTTCCCCACCGCCCTGGGTGAAGCCGAGACCGACCGCCTTGGAGATGTCGGAGGTGCCCAGGTTGGAGGTGAAGATCAGCACGGTGTTCTTGAAGTCCACCGTGCGTCCCTGGCCATCGGTGAGCCGGCCGTCTTCGAGCACCTGCAACAGGGTGTTGTAGATCTCGTTGTGTGCCTTCTCGATCTCATCGAAGAGCACCACAGAGAACGGCTTGCGGCGCACCTTCTCGGTGAGCTGGCCGCCCTCCTCGTACCCGACGTAGCCGGGCGGGGCGCCGAAGAGCCGCGAGGCGGTGAAGCGGTCGTGGAACTCACCCATGTCGATCTGGATGAGAGCGTCGTCGTCGCCGAACAGGAACTCGGCCAGCGCCTTGGAGAGCTCGGTCTTGCCGACGCCGGACGGGCCGGCGAAGATGAACGACCCGGACGGACGCTTGGGATCCTTGAGGCCGGCACGGGTGCGGCGGATGGCCTTGGAGACGGCCTTGACGGCGTCCTCCTGGCCGATGATCCGCTTGTGCAGTTCGTCCTCCATGCGCAGCAGCCGGGTGGTCTCCTCCTCGGTCAGCTTGAACACCGGGATGCCGGTCCAGTTGCCCAGCACCTCGGCGATCTGCTCGTCGTCGACCTCGGCCACGACGTCGAGATCACCGGAACGCCACTGCTTTTCCCGCTCGGCACGCTGGGCCACCAGTTGCTTCTCGCGGTCCCGCAGTGAGGCCGCCTTCTCGAAGTCCTGGGCGTCGATCGCCGACTCCTTCTCCCGGCGGGCGTCGGCGATCTTCTCGTCGAACTCGCGCAGGTCCGGCGGAGCGGTCATCCGGCGGATCCGCATCCGGGCGCCGGCCTCGTCGATCAGGTCGATCGCCTTGTCCGGCAGGAACCGGTCGTTGATGTACCGGTCGGCCAGGGTCGCCGCGGCCACTACCGCACCGTCGGTGATCGACACCCGGTGGTGGGCCTCGTAGCGGTCGCGCAGCCCCTTGAGGATCTCGATGGTGTGCGCCACCGTCGGCTCGCCGACCTGGACCGGCTGGAACCGGCGCTCCAGAGCGGCGTCCTTCTCGATGTACTTGCGATATTCATCCAGCGTGGTCGCACCGATCGTCTGGAGCTCCCCGCGGGCAAGCTTCGGCTTCAGGATCGATGCGGCGTCGATGGCCCCCTCGGCCGCGCCCGCTCCCACCAGGGTGTGCAGCTCGTCGATGAACAGAATGATGTCGCCGCGGGTGTTGATCTCCTTGAGCACCTTCTTCAGGCGTTCCTCGAAATCGCCCCGGTAGCGGCTGCCGGCCACCAACGAGCCTAGGTCCAAGGTGTAGAGCTGCTTGTCCTTGAGCGTCTCGGGAACCTCGCCGTTGACGATGGCCTGGGCAAGACCCTCGACCACCGCGGTCTTGCCGACACCGGGCTCGCCGATGAGAACCGGATTGTTCTTGGTACGCCGGGACAACACCTGCATGACCCGCTCGATTTCCTTTTCGCGGCCGATGACCGGGTCGAGTTTGCCCTCCATCGCCGCAGCGGTCAGGTTGCGGCCGAACTGATCGAGCACCAGCGAAGTCGACGGGCTGCCCGACTCACCCCCACGGCCGCCGGTACCGGCTTCGGCGGCCTCCTTGCCCTGGTAGCCCGACAACAGCTGGATGACCTGCTGGCGAACCCGGGTCAGCTCTGCGCCGAGTTTGACCAGCACCTGCGCGGCAACACCTTCGCCCTCGCGGATCAGCCCCAGCAGGATGTGCTCGGTGCCGATGTAGTTATGGCCGAGTTGAAGGGCCTCGCGCAGGCTCAGCTCCAGTACCTTCTTGGCACGCGGGGTGAAGGGAATGTGTCCCGACGGCGCCTGCTGGCCCTGGCCGATGATCTCCTCGACCTGCGAGCGCACGGCTTCGAGGGAGATACCCAGTGACTCCAGTGACTTCGCGGCGACGCCCTCGCCCTCGTGAATCAGCCCGAGCAGGATGTGCTCGGTGCCGATGTAGTTGTGGTTGAGCATCCGGGCTTCTTCCTGAGCCAGGACGACGACCCTGCGGGCGCGGTCGGTAAATCTCTCGAACATCGCCTGTTACCTGCCCTCCATCACCTGGTGCGGCGGTAGTCACCGAGCACCTGTGCGTCCACTCTAGTGGGCGGTGCCCAGCGGTGCTCTCCCCTGCTGACCCGACCCATCCGTCATCACGGACACAGCAGTGCAACGTCGCAGGCAGCCGATTGGTTTCCCGGACCGGCAGGGACGGCTTCGCGGCGAGCGAAACCCGGGCCGGCCGGCTCAGGATGCCGCGTGGAAAGCTTCGATGATCTCGGCCGGGATCCGGCCACGGGTGGACACCTTGTGACCGTTGCGGCGGGCCCACTCCCGAATCGCCGCGCTCTGTTCGCGGTCGATGGCGGCCCGCCCACCCCGGCCCGGAGTGCCGTTGCGGCCGCGCCGACGGCCTCCGACCCGGCGGCCCGCGTCGATCCAGTGCTTGAAATCGTCACGCAGTTTTTGGGCATTCTTGGCCGAAAGGTCGATCTCGTAACTGACGCCGTCGATGGAGAATTCGACTGTTTCATCGGCCGGACCCGAACCGTCGAAATCGTCGACGAGAGTGACCGTCACTTTCTTCGCCATGAATTTTCCCCGCTCTTTCCGGCCCGCTCTTTACCGGGCGCACTGGCCGACCGCCGACCGTTATTACTTGCTCGATAATGTGCCATAAACAGGCACCGAATTACAAGAAATTCGAATAAGCGCAGTTCAGTTGCCGTGGCGTCGAACAATCGGGAACAAAACCGTCTCCCGGATCGACAACCCGGTGAGTACCATCAGCAGCCGGTCGATCCCCATACCGGTTCCCGTGGTTGGCGGCATCGCGTATTCCATGGCGGCCAGGAAGTCCTCGTCGAGCGCCATCGCCTCGTCGTCACCGGCGGCCGCCGCACGGGCCTGGGCCTCGAGACGTTCTCGCTGAACGACGGGGTCGACCAGTTCCGAATACCCCGTGGCCAACTCGATCCCGCGGACATAGAGATCCCATTTCTCCGTCACGCCCGCGATACTGCGGTGCTGACGCGTCAACGGCGTCGTCTCGACCGGGAAGTCCTTGACGAAGGTCGGAGCCCACAAACCGTCGCCGACGGCGTGTTCCCAGAGTTCCTCCACCAGCTTTCCGTGGCCGTAACCGCGATCACGGGGAATCTCCACCCCGAGCCGGTCGGCAATGGCGAAAAGGTATTCAGCGGAGGTCTCGGGCGTGATCTCCTCGCCGAGGGCCTCGGACAATGACGGATACATTTGGATCGACGGCCATTCCCCGTCCAGGTCATAAACAGTTCCGTCCGGCAATGGCACCTGCCGCGTTCCGATCGCCTCGTCGGCGACGCCCTGAATAAGTTCGCGGATCATCACCGCGGAATCGTCGTAGGTTCCCCACGCCTCGTAGGTCTCGAGCATGGCGAATTCCGGCGAATGGGTGGAATCCGCGCCTTCGTTACGAAACACCCGGTTGAGTTCGAAGACTTTCTCCAAGCCGCCCACCACGCAGCGCTTGAGGAACAACTCCGGGGCGATCCGCAGGTAGAGATCGGCGTCGAGGGCGTTGGAGTGCGTCACGAACGGCCGGGCCGCCGCACCCCCGGCCAGTGTCTGCAGCATCGGCGTCTCGACCTCGAGAAAGCCGCGCCGTTCCAGACCGTTGCGGACCGCGCGGACGACGGCGATCCGCTGGCGTGCAACAGTGCGGGCCTGCGGACGGACGATGAGGTCGACGTAGCGTTGTCGCACCCGCGACTCCTCGCTCATCTCCTTGTGGGCCACCGGCAGCGGCCGCAGTGCCTTGGCCGCCATCTGCCAGGAATCGGCGAGCACGGACAGTTCGCCGCGCCGGGAGCTGATGACCTCGCCGTGGACGAACACGATGTCTCCGAGGTCCACCTCGGTTTTCCAGGACTGCAACGCCTCCTCACCGACCCCGGCCAGGCTGATCATCGCCTGAAGTTGGACTCCGTCGCCTTCCTGCAGGGTGGCGAAGCAGAGCTTTCCCGAGTTGCGGGCGAACACCACCCGGCCGGTGACCCCGACGATCTCACCGGTCGCCGTGTCGGGCGCGAGATCGGGGTGGGCGGCTCTGACCTGGGCCAGCGATGCCGTGCGCGGCACGGCAACCGGGTAGGGCTGGTGACCTTGTTCCAGGAGGCGCTGCCGTTTTCCCTGCCGGATCCGAAACTGCTCCGGAACATCGTCACCGGGTGAATCCGGTGTCACCCGGTCGTCGGCCGTCGGCGCGTCAGCATCGCTCACGGCGTGCCAGCTTAAATGCCCTTTTGACCGTTGTGGTTCAGCGGGCGGGCTTGAGCCGTCCCCGCTGGCCCTCCTGGTTGCGCTCGAAGACCATCCGCAACCCATCGAGGGTGAGGTTCTGGTCGTAGCGTTCCACGGTCTCCAGATCAGGCAGCAGCAACGGCGCGGTGTGTCCGGTGGCGACCACCGCCACGTCACCGCCGGCGAAGCCGTCGACATCCTCGCGGATGCGGGTGATCAGACCGTCGACCAGTCCGGCGAATCCGAATACCGCTCCGGCCTGCATACATTCGACGGTGTTCTTACCGATCACCGACCGCGGCCTGGTGAGTTCGACCCGGCGCAGCGCAGCGGACCGGGCGGCCGCGGCGTCGGAGGAGAGTTGGATCCCGGGGGCGATCGCACCGCCGAGGAACTCCCCTTTGCCCGAGACCGCGTCCACGCAGATCGACGAACCGAAGTCCACGACGATAGCGGCGGTCCTGAACTTGGCGTGGGCGGCCAGCGCGTTGACGATCCTGTCGGCGCCCACCTCCTTGGGGTTGTCGACCAGCAGCGGTATCCCGGTCCGCACACCGGGTTCGATGAGAACGTGCCGCACCGACGGCCAGTACTGGCCCAGCATGGCCCTGACTTCGTGCAACACCGAGGGAACGGTGGACAGCGCGGCCACGCCGGTGAGCCGTTCGGAGTCATCTCCGATGAGCCCTTCGATGGTCAGCGCGAGTTCGTCCGCAGTCACCTCGGGTTCGGTCCGGATCCGCCAATTCTGGACCACTTTCGCGTGCTCTCCAGATCCGGAGAGCAGTCCGACCACGGTGTGTGTGTTGCGGACGTCGATCGCGAGTAACACGGCTACCGCGCAACCCGGGGGGACACCAGTCCGGCCGCGCGGGCGAATTCGTCGTCGGGAACGTGCGCCGGATCATCACCGATGTCGATCCTGCGATTACCCTGGTCGACGAACACCACCCGCGGCCGGTGCCGGCGGGCTTCGGCGTCGTCCATCGCCGCGTAGGCGATCAGGATCACCAGGTCGCCGGGGTGCACGAGATGAGCTGCGGCACCGTTGATCCCGATGACACCGCTGCCCCGCTCGCCGGTGATGGCGTAGGTGACCAACCGCGCGCCATTGTCGATGTCGACGATCGTCACCTGCTCGCCCTCGAGCAAATCGGCCGCGTCCATCAGGTCGGCGTCGATGGTGACCGATCCCACGTAGTGCAGGTCGGCATGAGTGACCGTGGCGCGGTGGATCTTCGACTTCAGCATCGTCCGGAGCATCAGTTCCTCCAAGCCATTTCGTGGGAATCGCCCCTGCCCGTCTCCGGTGGCGATCCCCCGGCGGACAGGTCGATGGCGATGTTGTCCAGCAGCCGGGTGCCGCCCAGCCGGGCGGCGACGAGCAGCCGGGCGGTGCCGGCCGCCGGCGCGGGCTCCAGCCACGGACCGCGCAGAACCAGATAGTCGGTGCGGATGGCGGGCACCTCTTCGAGCACTGCCCTGGCGGCGTCGACCACGGCGGCCGGCCCTCCGCCCGCGGCGTACATACCGGCCAGAAGGGCCGAGGACAGCGCGGTGGCCTGTTCGCGCTCTTCGGCGCCCAGGTAGCGGTTGCGCGACGACATCGCAAGGCCGTCGGGTTCACGAACTGTCGGAACACCGACGATCCGCACGTCGACATTGAGGTCGTCCACCATCTGCCGGATCAGGACCAGTTGCTGGTAGTCCTTTTCACCGAAAAAGGCGCGGTCCGGCCGCACGATCTGCAGCAGCTTCAGCACAACCGTCAGCACCCCTGCGAAGTGCGTTGGGCGAGAATCACCTTCGAGTTCGGCTCCAAGCGGTCCGGGGTGGACGCTGGTGCGCGGCCCGGCCGGGTACATGGCCGACGCGGTGGGGGTGAACGCCACCTCGACACCCTCATCGCGCAACAGGTCGAGGTCGTCGTCCAGGGTTCGCGGGTAGGCGTCGAGATCCTCCCCGGCGCCGAATTGAAGCGGATTGACGAAGATCGACACCACGACCACCGCCCCCGGAACCCGTTTGGCCGCACGCACCAGGGCCAGATGCCCGTCGTGCAAGGCACCCATGGTGGGCACCAGCATCACCCGGCGACCGGTATGGCGCAGCGCGCGAGTGACTTCTGCCACCCCGTGCGGTGTGGGATAGACGTTCAACTGCCCGGCACTGAACTGGGTCGCCTTGGAGCTCATGGTCGCGATCCGCGCGATAGGAAGTCGGCCAGCACCTCAAGAACCTCCTCGGGGGCGTGTGCCCGCTGCGCGGTCCGCAGCGAGTCGGCGCAATAGGCCTGCGCCAAAAGGGGATCGGCATCGACAAGGGCGCCGAGGTGTGCCGCGACGGCAGCGGAGTCGCCCCGGGCCACCGGTCCGGTCAGGGCGCCCTGACCACGTCGCAGGGTGTTCTCCAGCGCGGCTCGCGCAAGGGGGCCCAGAATCCTCTCGGCCAGCCCTCCGGGGGCGTCGTCCACAAGTTCCTGACCCAGCAGCCCGTGGCCGGCCAGGGCCGTCCGCAGCGCCGCGACCGAGTCGGCGACCAGGGTCACCAGATGGTTGCTGCCGTGAGCCAGCGCTGCGTGGTAGAGGGTCCGGGCTTCCTCGCGGACCTGGAAGGGTTCCCCCCCGATCTCCAGGACCAGCGACTGTGCGATTGCGTAGCCGATCTCATCGGCCGCGGTGATCCCGAAACAGGCCTCAGCGAGTCTGGCCACGTCTTCGTCGGCCCCGGTGAAGGTCATCGCCGGATGGATGGCCAGCGGGATGCAGCCCTGTTCGGTCAGCGGCGCGAGTACCGCTATGCCGTTGGCTCCCGAAGTGTGCGCCACGATGGTCCCCCGGCGCACCGCCCCGGTCGCGGCCAGCCCGGCCACCAAGCCGGGCAACTCCGCATCGGGGACGGCAAGCAGCAGCAATTCGGCGCGGGCCGCGACCTCCGGCACCGGCAGAACCGCGGTGTCTGGTAGCAAGCGCTCCGCGCGTCGCAGGGAGGGGGCCGAGATGGCGCTACAGGCCACCACAACGTGTTCGGCGCGCTCCAGAGCCATACCGAGCGCGGTCCCCACCCGGCCGGCCGAGACGATACCGACCTGCAGCCGGGCCGGCCGCAAGCCATTGGGGGTCCCCACCGTGACGACCTCGCTGACGTGAACCTCGCTGGAGTGAACTTAGGGCGTTCCAGTCCCGAAAACCCGGGTACCAGACGGTCAGCGCAGAGTCTAGCGCCCCGTTCAGTCTTCGCGACGACGGCGGCCACCGCCGCCGGTCCGTCCGCCGGCCTGCAGTCTGGCCATCAGATCGGCGACCGGCTGGCCGCCGGCGTGCTGGCCCTGCGGTTCGCCGGCCGGCTCGGCGACGGATTCCTGGGCTTCCTGCACCTGGGGATCTCGGTGCCGACCGGGGGGACCAGCCGGATCGTCTGGCGCGCCTCGGTGCCGGCCGCGCGGGCCTTCCTGAGCGGCCGGCGGAACGACGGGCTCGCGCCGCCGCGGGGTACGGCCGGCCTCGCCAGTCGCATGGCGCCCGCGGCGTACCTCGGGGGGCCGCCACGGAGCCTCGGCCGGACGGCGTGGCGCCGGAACCTGCCCAGGCGGAGACGGAGGGGCCGGAGCCGGAGGCGCCTGCACGGTGGACCGCGGTACTGAAACCGGAGCCGGCCGGGGCCGGGGCGGCGCCGTGGCGGGCCCTGCGGGAACACCGGACGGGACTGTCGGTTCCGCACTCGGGCGACGGTGACTGCCACGGTATTCCGGCGCCGGGCGCCGGGGCTCCACCGGCGGGGGCTCGGCCGCGGTGAGCGGTTCCTCCGGCACGTCGATGATCGGGCTCTCGAGAACGACCTCGGTCTCGGCCGCGGCGACAATTGCCACGACATCCTCGGTGATCGACGTCACACGGCTGCTCTCCACCCGGCCCGGCGCGGCGGGCATCGGAACCGCACCGCGGTCCCCTTCGAGGGCCGGGCGGTCAGCGAAGTCGGCGCCGACCAACGCCGCCAGTTGGGATCGGAGCGAGGCAAGCTCGGACCGGAGCGCCGCCATCTCGTCACCCGACTGCGCCTGCAATTGTCGGCGTAGCCGGGCCTCGACCGACAATTCGTACTCGCGGCGGGCCGAGATCTCCCGATCGAGTTGCAGGTCGTAGACGAACTTCATGTCCCTGGCTCTGGCCCGGTCGAGTTCGCTCTGGCGCCGGTAGATGACCGTCACGAACGCGGCCATCACCGCCGCCCACAGGGACAGGATCACCGCCAGCCGCAACAGTTCCACCCGGTCGGTGAAGACCAGGGTCGAACTCGCCAGGATCGCCAAGACCAGCAGACCGGTCAGCAGCGGCCAGCCCGGCCCGCGGCCGCCGCGGCGGTTCCGGGCGCCGCGGGACAGAACGGTCATGGGGGTGACTGTACCGCGTGACAACCGGTTGCCCGCCTCGACAAGCGGCGGGGCAGCCGCCACATCCTCAGTCGGCGTGGGCGTCCTCTGCTGCACTCGGATCCTCCGGGGACTTGCAGCTGTACTCCAGCCACAGCGCCGCGACGACGAGGGCCAGAGCACTGACAGCGGCGACAACCGCACCCGGGAAATCGGCCGCCGCCACTGCAAGTTCCGCTCGCCGGGACAACAGGAATACGCACACGGCGGCCCACCAGCCCAGCGTCACGGCTCCCACCCAGACGGAGGCCTTGGCGACCGCGAGGGTGCGCGCCGCCACCAGGGGATGAAGGCGCCCCGCCCCGACTCCGATCCGGCCCTCGCGTATCCGGCCGCGCACAGACACCGCCCAACCGGCTTCCACGGCGGCCACCGCCAACAGCGACAGACCGGTCCACAGCGTGATCGGCGGAAAATACCGGTAGAGCACATGGATGGCCAGATACCCGATCACCGCCACGGCGGCCGCCACGGCAGCCAGATCCCGCTTCCGGGTGAGTCCCATCAGCGAGCGCCTTCCCCGCCGTAGAGCCTCAGATCGGTCAACCGAACCCCGTCGCGCTCGACGGCGTCCAACTCGTCGAATATCGCCCGAACAGGGCGCCGGAACCCCCCGACGTTCAGTTCTGCATCGGGTTCCACCTCGAGCCACGGGGCCAGTACGAACGCCCGCTGATGCGCCAGCGGGTGCGGCAGGGTGAGCACCGGGGTATCCGCGATGACCTCCTCGCCCCCCTCGACGCAGCAGACCACGTCGATGTCCAGGGTGCGGGGCCCCCACCGCAGCTCACGCACCCGTTCGTTGTCCCGCTCGATCGCCTGGGCCCGTTGTAACCAGCCGCCCGCGTCGAGCGCCGGATCCTCGGCGACGACCACCGCGTTCAAGAACGGCCCCTGTTCCACCCCGCCCCAGGCGTCAGTCTCGTAGACCGGTGACACCGCGAGCACACTCCGGCCCAGCGCGTCGACCGCGGCCTGCAGCCTGGCCAGGCGGTCACCGAGGTTGGACCCGATGGATAGGACAACCCGGCTCATAACGCCGCCGGCACCACCCGGCCTCGACCGCCCCGGCGAGAACGTCGGGCGACGACGGCGACATCCTCGAAGGCCAGCGGAATCGGAGCCTGGGGTTTGTGGACGACAACTTCCACCGCGTGCACCCGGGAATCGGCCATCACATCGTCGGCGATCTCCCCGGAAACCGTCTCGATGAGGTTCCGCGGCGGTCCGGCGACGATATCGGCGGCCCGTTGGGCCAGCAGGCCATAGTCGTAGGTGTCGCCAAGATCGTCGCTGGCGGCGGCGGCGGCCAGATCGATCCAGATGGTGATGTCCACGACAAAGTCCTGTCCGTCCCTGCGCTCGTGGTCGAACACGCCGTGGTTTCCGCGGACCTTGAGACCGCGCAGTTCGATGCGATCAGTCATCTCCACCTCCCGCAGGGTTCTCCCAGGCGTCGAGAACTTTGAGCGCATCGACGCTGGAACGCACATCGTGTACGCGCACGCCCCAGACGCCATGCAGGGCCGCCAGTGCCGATATGACGGCGGTGGCGGTCTCCCGGCCGGCGGGCGGGCGCGGGGCGCCGTCCGGCCCGGCCAGCAGCGCTCCGAGGAAACGTTTGCGGGATGCTCCGACCAGCACCGGGATTCCGGTCGCCACGAACTCATCGAGGGCATGGAGCAACATCCAGTTGTGCCGCGCCGTCTTCGCGAAACCCAGGCCGGGGTCGATGATCAGCTTGCTCAACTCGACGCCGGCGCTGAGTGCGGCGTCGACCGCGGTCAGCAGCTCACCGCGAACCTCGGCGACCACATCGCCGTAGGACGGTACTTCGTGCGGACGGTCCGCCCGCACCGAACGCCAGTGCATCAGCACCCACGGCACTCCGGCCCGGGCCACCACGCCGGCCATATCGGGATCGGCCCGGCCACCGCTGACATCGTTGACCAGGCTTGCCCCGTGATCCAACGCCGCCTGGGCCACCGCGGCATGCATGGTGTCGACGCTGACCGTGATGCCCTGCGCGGCAATCTCCTTGATCACCGGCAGGATTCGCGCGGTCTCCAACGAGGCGTCGATGCGTACCGCTCCCGGCCGCGTCGACTCCCCGCCGACGTCGATGATCTCCGCCCCATCGGCAGCCAGGGTCAGGGCGTGTTCGACCGCGCTCGCCGGATCCAGATACCGGCCGCCGTCGGAGAAGGAGTCCTCGGTGACGTTGAGGACGCCCACCACCCGCACTCGCCGAGGACCCTGGCTCACTTTCGGAGAATGAGATCCAGCGCCTCGGCTCGAGATGCGTTGTTGGACTTGAACAATCCGCGAACCGCTGAGGTCGTGGTGATCGCGCCGGCCTTGCGCACCCCACGCATCGCCATGCACAGATGCTCGGCCTCGATCACCACGATGACGCCGCGAGGATTGAGTTTGCGCATCACCGCGTCAGCCACCTGTGCGGTGAGCCGTTCCTGCACCTGCGGCCGCTTGGCGTAGAGATCGACCACCCGGGCAAGTTTGGACAGCCCGGTCACGCGCCCGTCGGGTCCGGGGATGTACCCGACGTGCGCCATCCCGTGGAAGGCCACCAGGTGATGCTCACAGGTGGAATACATCGGAATCTGCTTGACCAGAACCAGTTCTTCGTGCCCCTCGTCGAACGTGGTGTCCAGCACCGTATCCGGGTCGGTGTAAAGCCCCGCGAACATCTCCCGGAACGCCCTCGCCACCCGCGCCGGGGTGGCGCGCAGGCCATCACGGTCAGGGTCTTCGCCGACGGCGAGAAGCAATTCCCGCACCGCCGCCTCGGCGCGGTGCTGATCGAACACAGGGGTGTCGAGGGTGATCGATTCGCGCTCAGACATTTGGCCTCCCTCCGCCGTCCTAACTGGCTCTGCCGGTCGACTGGGTCCGTCGGTCAACTGAGTGTGTCGGTCAATTGGGCCGGTTGGTCCGACCGCCATCGTCACCGGAAGCCTCCTGCGGCGCCGGGGCGACCGGCGGCTGCTGATTGGACCCCGGATGCGGGTGGCCCTGCTGCGGCGGGTACGGCTGCTGGGGCGGGTTCCAGCCCTGCGGCGGCGGATACCAGTGGCCCTGCTGCTGGTGCTGAGGCGGCGGCCATCCGGGCGCACGCCAACCGGCCGGGGCGCCGTAGTCCGGTTGAGTGGGTCCACCAGCCTGCGGCTGGGCCGGCGCCTGCGCCTGGTGCCGGCCCCCGGAGTGCGTCCCGTTTCCGTTGCCGGTGTGCGCCCGGGTAGCGTCCTGCTGAGCCTGCGCGGCGGCGCTGGCCTCGGCGATCGCCTTTTTGAAGGCCGGCTCCGGCATGGGCTTGGGCCACGGCTCGCCGCGCTCGATGGCCAGCTCCCCGGGAGTCTTGATGGGTGGCTTGTCCGAGGGGACGCGGCCGCCGAAGTCGTCGAACATGGTCAGCCGGGGCCGCTTGCGCACGTTGCCGAAGATGGCCTCCAGCTCGGCGCGGTGCAGCGTCTCCTTCTCCAGCAGCTCCCCGGCGAGCACGTCGAGGACATCGCGGTACTCGGTGAGGATCGCCCAGGCCTCGGTGTGCGCGGCCTCGATGAGTTTGCGCACCTCGTCGTCGATGTCGCGAGCGACCTCGTGGCTGTAGTCGGCCTGGGTGCCCATGGTGCGGCCCAGGAACGGATCACCGTGCTCGGTGCCGTACCGGACGGCCCCCAATTTGGCGCTCATGCCGTACTCGGTGACCATCGCGCGGGCGATCTTGGTGGCCTGCTCGATATCGGAGACCGCTCCGGTGGTGGGCTCCCGGAACACCAGTTCCTCGGCAGCCCGGCCGCCCATCGCGAAGACCAACCGCGCGATCATCTCCGATCGCGTCATCAGGCCCTTGTCGTCCTCGGGCACCGAAACAGCGTGACCGCCGGTGCGGCCGCGCGCCAGGATGGTGACTTTGTAGATCGGTTCGATGTCGGGCATGGCCCACGCGGCCAGCGTGTGTCCGCCCTCGTGGTAGGCGGTGATCTTCTTCTCGGTCTCGCTGATCACCCGGCCCTTGCGGCGGGGCCCGCCGATCACCCGGTCGACCGCCTCCTCGAGCGCGGCGCCGGTGATGATCGTGCCGTTCTCCCGGGCCGTCAGGAGCGCGGCCTCGTTGATCACGTTGGCCAGGTCGGCGCCGGACATCCCCACCGTTCGCTTGGCCAGGCCGTCCAGGTCGGCGTCAGGGGCCAGCGGTTTGCCCTGGGCGTGCACCCGCAGGACGGCCTTACGACCGGCCAGGTCGGGGCTGGAGACCGGAATCTGGCGGTCGAATCGACCGGGCCGCAGCAGGGCGGGGTCAAGAATGTCCGGGCGGTTGGTAGCCGCGATGAGGATGACGCCCTGCCGCTCGCCGAAACCGTCCATCTCGACCAGCAGCTGGTTGAGGGTTTGCTCGCGCTCGTCATGACCGCCGCCCAGGCCTGCGCCGCGCTGGCGACCCACCGCGTCGATCTCGTCGACGAAGATGATGCAGGGCGAGTTCTGCTTGGCCTGCTCGAACAGATCGCGCACCCGGGACGCGCCCACACCGACGAACATCTCGACGAAATCCGAGCCGGAGATAGTGAAGAAGGGCACCCCGGCTTCGCCTGCCACCGCCCTGGCCAGCAGGGTCTTACCGGTGCCGGGCGGCCCGTAGAGCAGCACGCCTTTGGGGATCTTCGCGCCCAACGCCTGGTATCGGCCGGGATTCTGCAGGAAGTCCTTGATCTCATAGAGTTCCTCGACCGCCTCGTCCGCGCCGGCGACGTCGGCGAAAGTGGTCTGGGGCATGTCCTTGGTCAGCTGCTTGGCCCGGGACTTGCCGAAGCCGAATCCCATCCGCCCGCCGGTCTGCATCCGAGAGAACAGCACGAACAGCGCGATCAGCAGCAGCAGGGGAAGCATGTAAACCAGCAGCGAGCCCAGGACGCTGGGCTGGTTGACCGCGGTGTTGGTCTTGACGCCCTTGCCATTGAGGGAGTCGAACAGCGGCACCGCGTAGCCGGTCGGGTACTTGGCGATGACCTTGGTGGAACCGTCAGTCTCGTCGCTGGCGCTCTTCAACTCCAGCCGCAACTGCTGCTCGCGGTCATCGATCTGTGCGGTCTTCACATTGTCGCCGTTGATCTGGGCCACCGCGACGGAGGTGTCCACCGGCTTGAAGCCGCGGGTGTCGTCATTGAGGTAGAAGAACAACCAGCCCAGCAGCAGCACGGCGGCGATCACCGTCAAGGTGCGGATAACGTTTTTCCGGTTCATCGAGCATCGGCCCGCAGGGCCCCGTCCTTCCCATCGCTGCCTGAAGTCTCTCAGGCTACCGTTACCCCAACGTCGGGCGGGTCCCCGAGGTTTCCCGGTCGTGATCGGCCGCCCGAATCCGGGCGACTTCGCACCTTGCGGTACGGCTGTGCTTGGCTGAACACCGTGGTCACACCGACCGAACAGGTTTTCCGGGTCAACGGGGTCCGGCTGCGGGTGATCGAGGCGGGCCCGCGGGGCGCTCCGTTGGTGATCCTGGCCCACGGCTTCCCAGAACTGGCCTATTCCTGGCGCCACCAGATCCCCGCGCTGGCTGCTGCGGGCTATCACGTCATGGCGCCGGACCAGCGCGGTTACGGCGGTTCGTCGCGCCCGGAGGCCGTGGAGGCCTATGACGTCGCCGCCCTGACCGGAGATCTGGTGGGGTTGATCGACGCCGCCGGCGCCGAGCGCGCGACGCTGGTCGGCCACGATTGGGGAGCGGTGCTCGCCTGGAGCGCACCGCTGCTGCACCCGGACCGGGTGGCCGCGGTGGCCGGCCTGAGCGTTCCGCCGGTGCCCCGGCCGCTCACCCCACCGACCGAGGCGTTCCGGCGGATCTTCGGCGACAACTTCTTTTATATGCTTTATTTCCAGCGGCCCGGTGCCGCCGACGCCGAGATGGCCGCCGATCCGCGGCGCACGATGCGGCGGATGCTCGGCGGGATGGGAATGCCCGAGAGCAGCGATGCCGCGCAGCGGATGCTGGCGCCCGGCCCCGCGGGGTTCATCGAGCGGCTGCCCGAACCGGACCGGCTGCCGGACTGGCTGAGCCCCGCCGACCTGGACCGCTACGTCGCCGAGTTCAGCCGCACCGGCTTCACCGGCGCCCTGAACTGGTACCGCAACTTCGACCGCAATTGGCGGATCATGGGCCATGCGGCCGCACGGACCATCGACGTTCCGGCCCTGTTCGTCGGCGGTACCGCCGACCCGGTGCTGGGTTTCACCAAAACCGGCCGCGCCGCGGAGGTGGTCACCGGTCCCTACCGGCAGGTGATGCTCGACGGCGCCGGGCACTGGATCACCCAGGAACGCCCCCGGGAGGTCAACACCGAGTTGTTGACGTTCCTGTCCGAGGTGAACGCCTGAGGCCTGCGGCCAGACGACCGCAGGCTACGGTGTGCCACGTGCCGATCAGCCCGAAACCCCCGACATCCCGCTACCTCCTGGCCTTCGCCGCAGCGGGATTGGCCGCGACGGCACTGTCGGGATGCGATGCCGCACCGGCCACCCACACCGGCGCCCGGCAGGTGACGGTGGTGGGCTCCGGTGAGGTCGAGGGGACACCGGACACGCTGACCGCAGATATCGGTGTCGAGGTGGTGGCGCCCGACGTCAACACCGCGATGAACCAGGCCGCGGAACGCCAGAGCGCAGTGATCGACGCCCTGAGCGCCCGGGGTATCGACGCCGAGGACATCAGCACGGCCGCGGTGAGCCTGCAGCCGCAGTTCGGGGAGAACTCGATGATCACTGGCTACCGGGCGGGCAACTCGATCAAGGTCACACTCCGCGAACTCGACGCGGCCTCCACGACACTGGCCACCGCGGTGGCGACCGGCGGCAATGCCGCCCGGATCAACTCGGTGAGCTACTCGATCCGGGACGACTCGGCGCTGTTCGACGACGCCCGGGCACGCGCATTCGATGACGCCAGGAACCGCGCGGAACAATACGCCGAACTGTCGGGCCTGACGCTGGGCAAGGTGGTCTCGATCTCCGAGGCACCAGCCGGATCCCGGCCGCCCACCCCGACGCCGATGCCTGCGCCGGCACCTGCAAGTGCGATGGCCCAGGACGTTCCGTTGCAGCCCGGCAAGCAGACCGTCGGCTTCGCGGTGACGGTGGTGTGGGAACTCAGCTGACTCGCCGCCCGGCGCCGGGTCAGGGCGTATAGACCTTCGGCTCCAGGGTGCCGATGTAGGGCAGATCGCGGTAGCGCTCGGCGTAGTCCAGGCCGTAACCCACGACGAACTCGTTCGGGATGTCGAATCCGACGTAGGTGATGTCGACGTCGGCCCGCACCGCGTCGGGTTTCCGCAGCAAAGTGCACACCCGCAACGATTTCGGCTGGCGAGTGGCAAGGTTTCGCAACAACCAGGACAGCGTCAGCCCGGAGTCGACGATGTCCTCCACGATCAGCACGTCGCGGTCGGCGATATCCCGGTCAAGGTCCTTGAGGATGCGCACCACCCCCGAGGATGAGGTCGCCGATCCATAAGAGCTCACCGCCATGAACTCCAACTGGGTAGGCAGCGGGATGGCCCGGGCCAGATCGGTGACGAACATCACCGCCCCTTTGAGGACCGTCACCAGAAGCAGGTCCCGGCCGTCCAGGGTGGATGCGTAATCCCTTGCCACGTCGGCGGCCAACTCGTTGGTCCGGGTTCGAATCTGGTCTTCGGACAACAGAACCGACTTGATGTCCCCGGAATACAGCTCATCCGCCGCCACGCCCACAGCGTGCCATGCCGCCGTCGGCCAGACAATCAGACCGGCTCGCAGCGCAACGTCAGAACACCCTCGCGTCGCTCGACGAACAACCGGGTGTGCGGCACGCTCCAGCCCACCGCCACCCCGCCTTGGCCCCGCCAACGAGTCACCAGGGCGTCGACCGCCCGGATCTGGTGGTCGGTGAGGCCGGTGGCACCACCGCCAAGCAACCAGCCGCGGATGACCCGGCGGCGCAGCGCCGCGGGAAGCGTCGACAGAGCGCCGATCGCCAGCGCCGTTCCGGAGCGCGCGGCCGCAAGATGCTGTTCGGCCAGCGAATCCAGAACCTCGTTGTCCTCCCGCAGCGCCGAGGCTGTGCGGGCCAGCGCCTCGGCGACGCCTTGGCCAAGCACGTCCTCGAGCAGCGGCAGCACCTCGGCGCGGAGTCGCACCCGGGTGAAGCGCCGGTCGGAATTGTGCGGGTCGTCCCAGGCGATCAGGCCGAGTTCGGCGCAGGCGGCGTGGGTGGCGGCCCGCCGCACACCCAGCAGCGGCCGGTACCAGGGCGGGTCACAGTCACGCATTCCGGCGATCGACCGCGGACCGGATCCGCGGCCCAACCCCAGAAGCACCGTCTCGGCCTGATCGTCGAGGGTGTGGGCCAACAGCACCGGCGCGCCCCCGCGCGCCCCCTCCAGAGCTCCGTAGCGGGCGGAGCGGGCCGCAGCTTCCGGTCCACCGCGCGAGCCCACCTGAACCCGCAGCACCCGCGCCGCCGCACAGCCGAGGTCCATCGCCTGGCGCCGGGCAGTCCGCGCGATGGCGTCCGATCCGGGTTGCAGACCGTGATCGACGATCAGGGCCGTGGTCGGGCGTACGGTGGCGGCGACCGCGGTCAACGCCAGCGAGTCGGGTCCGCCGGACAGCGCCACGCACCAATTCCGCGCCTCGGAGAGCCGGCTCGCGGCGAAATCCGCCAACGCAGAGCGCAGCCCCGCTACAGCACCCGGTCGATCCACCGTTGGGGATTCTCGATCTCGGCGTGCAGGGGCAGCGTCTCCGGACCGGACCACACGGCGTTGAAGCGCGCCATGCCCACCCGGTCCACGACCTGGTCGACGAAGGCCCGGCCGCGGGTGTACTGGCTGAGCTTGGCATCGACTCCCAGCACCGCGCGCAGCAGCCGCTGCAGCGGCGGTTGTTTGCGGTGACGCCGTTCGTCGAAGCGGCTCCGGATCAGCTGGACCGAAGGCACCACCGCCGGGCCCACGGCGTCCATGACGTAGTCGGCGTGCCCCTCCAGCAGGGTGCCCAGAACCAGAAGCTGATCGAGGGCGACCCGCTGGGACTCGGATTGCACGGCGCGCAGCAATCCCACGATGCCGCCCGGCTCGGAGGTGCCACCGGGTGACCTCCGGTTGCGGACGAAGTCGGCGAGTCCGCCGAGCATCGCAACGACGTCGTCGTCCCGCTCGGCGGTCAGCGCCGCCAGCGCACTCGACATGTGTCCGGCCAGCCATGGATTGGCGGTGAATTGCACTCGATGAGTCACCTCGTGCAGGCACACCCACAGGCGGAAATCCTTCGGCGTCAGCCGCAACTGCCGTTCGACGGCGATGACGTTCGGGTACACCAACAGCAGTGCCCCCTGCCCGTCGGCTTGCCCGGCGGCGAACGGGTCGTATTGGCCCAGAATCCCGGAGGAGATGAAGGCCAGCACCGCTCCGGTCTGCGCACCGGTGATGCGAGGGGCCACCCGGCCGCTCGGAGTCACTTCGCCGCCGGTCATCACGCGCATGGAGTCCGAAGCCGAGCGGATCCACTGCTCCCGGTCGACGATGCGCGCCTCGTCCACCGGCGCGCCATCGGACAACTGGGTCATTTCACGCACCGGCGCCTCCGCGGCACGGGCCGCCCCGGCCAGGTCATCGATGGCCTGTTTGCGGGTGTAATCGGTGGTGGGCGGGCCAGGGCGGGCCAGCCGGGCACCCACGGTGCCGGCGAACTGCCAGTCGACGGCTCGGCCCAGATTCGGCCCGGATCCGGTCACCGGACGCGGTGGGCGGCGGAGGGGCTCACGAACCACAGCCGCAGGTGCGCAGAACGCCGGCCAGCGCGTCCAGCGCGGTCCGGCCCTCCATCCCCGCGTTATTGGAGATGAACGCGAAGGTCAGCACCCGACCGCTGGCATCGGTGACGATCCCGGCCAGCGAGTTGGTCTTGGTCAGCGAACCGGTCTTGGCGCGCAGCCATCCGGCTGAGGACTTCACCGGGTCGCTGCCGTGGAAACGCCCGGACAGGGTGCCGCTGCCGCCAGCCACCGGCAGCATGTCGACCATCGGCCTCAGTTGCGGGTGGTCCGGTCCCGCGGCGGCACCGACCGCGGAATTGAGGGTGCGCGCGGTGAGCAGATTGGCCACCGAGAGCCCGCTGCAGTCGACCAGCGATGCTCCGGCCATGTCAATCCCGTTCGCCGACAACTTGCTGATCACCGCATCGACGGCCCCGGCGAAGCTGGCCGGATGGCCGGTCGCCCTGGCCACCTCACGCCCGATGGTCTCGGCCATCACGTTGTCTGAGGCGGTCATCATCTGGCGCAGCCGTTCCATCAGCGGGGCGGACTGCACCGAAGCCAGTTGGCGCCCTCCGGCCGGCCCCGGAGCGAAGGTGACCTTGGCGGGGTCCAGCCCGAGCGCCACCGCCAGGGCGCGGCCGGCATCCAGAGCCGGCGTCGGCGAGCGCCGCGATTCGAAGGTCGTCGGCTGGATGCGACCGGCGTCGAGCATCACCGACTGGATCGGGGAGATGTCGCCGCCGGCGATATCGGCCGGATCCCAGCCCGGCGCCATATCGGGCCCGGTGAACAGCGAGTTGTCCACCTGGACGGCGGTCGGCGTGATGCCACTGCTGCGTACCTGATCGGCGAGATCGGAGATCCGGGCCGCGTCCCGGTACCAGGTTTCCTCACCGGGTGGCGCCGCGGAGAGAACGGGGTCTCCCCCGCCGACGAGAACCACCACACCGGGCATCCGGGTCTGGTCGGCCGCTTGCACGACCGTGGTCAGCCGCGCGTCGCGGTCGAGGGTGAGCAGCGCGGCCGCCGTGGTCAGGATCTTGTTGGTCGAGGCGGGCTGCATGGGGACGTCGGCGCGCTGTTCCCAGATCTGGGTTCCGGTGCGGGCATCGGAGATCTCGCCGGTGAGATTGCCGAGGTTGGGATCGGCCACCGCCGCGGCGAGCGCGGCGGTCATACCCGGGGTCGTCGGCACGGCCGCCGAATCGGCCAGCGGAATCACCGCCGGCCGGGAAGTCGCCGGCGGGCGCGGGGCCGGGACCGAGGCGTTACTCCTGCCTCCCGAGCCGAGCAGGGCCGCGGCCGCAACGACGGCGGCGACCAGCGCGATCACCGACGCGGCGAGCACCACGTGGCCGCGGTGCCGAGGCTTCCCAAGCATGGCTCTCCTACAGTTTTGTCCACCATTGTGCCCAACGATGCGGTGACGACGCGAATCCCTCGTTAGGGTTATGGACCGTCGCCAGCGGGCGGCCCGAGGAGCAAGAAGGAGTCGCGCGGTGCAGTTCGACGTCATGATCGAGATCCCGAAGGGCCAGCGCAACAAATACGAGGTCGATCACAAGACCGGTCGGCTGCGTCTGGACCGTTACCTGTACACGCCGATGGGCTACCCGGCGGACTACGGATACATCGAAGACACCCTCGGAGAGGACGGCGACCCGCTGGACGCGCTGGTGCTGCTGCCGGAGTCGGTGCATCCCGGCGTCACCGTCGAGGCCCGGCCGGTGGCGATGTTCAAGATGGTCGACGACGCGGGCGGCGACGACAAGGTGATCTGCGTTCCGGCCGGCGATCCGCGCTGGGACCACATCAGCGATCTCGCCGACGTGCCGAGTTTCGAACTCGAGGCGATCAAGCACTTCTTCATGCACTACAAGGATCTCGAGCCCGGCAAGTTCGTCGAGGCCGCGAGCTTCGTCGGGCGCGCCGAGGCGGAGGCAGAGGTGGAACGCTCGCGTCAGCGCTTCGCCACCGAAGGGCACTGAACCGCGCCGATCACCCCTGCGGCCGAGAGTTTTCCTGGCCGTAACTTGCGGTAACCCGGCTGTGTCGTCGGTCTCCGATGCTTAGAGAATGCTGATGCATCAGGGCATAGGGCTCGACGCCTTCAACGAGCTGCCGACCCGCAAGGCGGTGCATGCGCTGTACGAGTGCTGCAACAGCGTGACGATGGCCTCCGACCTTGCCGGGGGCCGCCCCTACCCCAGCCACGATGCGTTGTTCCGGCGGGCCGACTCGCTGCTGTTCTCGTTGCCCGAGCAGGCCATCGATGACATCCTCGAGTCCTATCCCAAGGTGGGAAGCAGACCGGGCAGCGCGCGGTCGCACGCCGAACAGTGCGCGCTGTGGGACGAACATCCCGGTGTGATGAAGCTGCTGTACAGCTCGGCCCGTGGGTACGCCGAGAAGTTCGGCTTCGATTTCGTCATGCATCTCGGGGACCGTTCCACGGCGTCGGCGGTGATCACCGCGATCGCCGACCGGATGCACAATGACACCGAGACCGAACGCAAAGTGGTCCGCAACGAGATCGCCCGACTCAACCGCAGCAGGCTCGAACGCATGCTCGGGCCGGAGGACGGCTACGACAACTGGGTCTGAGCCGGAGGCAGCCCGATCAGCGCGAGTCGCTGAACCGCGTTTTGATCAGGCTGGCGACCATGGTCAGGAACAGGGTGAGCACGATCACCGCCAGACTCAGCAGGGTGGGCATCTCGGGCACGGCGACGGCCCGGCCACCGTTGATGAAGGGCAGATCGTTCTCGTGCAGGGCGTGCAGCAACAGCTTGACGCCGATGAAGAACAGGATGAAAGCCAGGCCCTGGGACAAATAGATCAGGCGACCGAGCAGATCACCGATCAGGAAGTACAGCTGGCGCAACCCCATCAGCGCGAACACATTGGCCGCGAACACCAGATACGGCTCTTTGGTCAACCCATAGATCGCCGGGATCGAATCGAAGGCGAACAGCAGGTCGGTGGTGGCAAGGGCGACGATCACCAGGAACATCGGCGTCATCACCCGTTTGCCGCCCCGTTTGACGTAGAGCTTCAGTCCGTGCCAGGTGTGGGTGGAGTTCAGGTAGGTCTTTGCGAACCTGACCACCGCGTTGTCGGCATCGTCGCTGTGCTCGGTGTCGCGGGCGAGCTTGACCGCGGTGAAGACCAGGAAAGCCCCGAAGAAGTAGAAGATCCACGAAAACTTTTGGATGGCAACGGCCCCCAGAGCGATGAACACCCCGCGGAACACCAGCGCCAACACGATCCCGACCAGCAGCGCCTGCTGCTGGTAGATCCTCGGGACCTTGAAGCTGGCCATGATGATGATGAAAATGAAGAGGTTGTCCACCGAGAGGCTGTACTCGGTGAGCCAGCCCGCATAGAACTCCAGCCCGAACTGGCTGCCGTGGTAGTGCCACACCCAGAAGCCGAACAGCAGCGCCAGCCCGACGTAAATGCTGAGCGCGGTGACACATTCACGCCGGCTCGGCTCGTGCGGCCGGCGACCGAACACGACGACGTCCACCACAAGCACCGCCAGCGTCACGGCCATGGTGACGGCCCATTCGAGCCCGGATACGTTCACGCGGTCAGACCTCCGGCCGTTTCCAACACGCCCGAGGTCTCTTCCGCCGCCGAGGCGGCCCGCGGAACCGGACGGCCGACGGTGGCCGACGTGGTGACGACACCGCGACGAAGGAATACTCCCCTCTGCGCCCGCCAGTGTGGCAGGCCCAGTTCGTTTCGGCGACACCGGGTCAGCCCCGAGCACGCCCCGCGCCGCGGCCGTTGACCCTAGGATTCACAGACGTGGCGCCGCCTCCGATTCCCGCTCAGTACCTGTTATCGGGCCGGGCACCGTCCCCGCGAACACTCGTCGACATCCTGCAGGACACCGCGGCCCGCTACCCGGACGCAGCGGCCATCGACGACGGCGAGGTCCAGCTGACCTACGCCGAGGTCGTCACCGACATCCGGGCGGGCGCCCGGTGGTTGTCGACGCACGGGATCGGCAGGGGCGACCGGGTAGGGATTCGGATGCCGTCCGGAAGCTACTCGCTCTACCTGGCGATTCTGTCGGTGCTGGCGGCCGGAGCGGCCTACGTGCCGGTGGACGCCGACGACCCGGATGAGCGGGCGGCACTGGTGTTCTCCGAGGCCGGGGTCGTGGGGATCCTCACCGAGGACGGGATACTTCCCGGTACGGGCACCTCACACGGACGGAGCGCCGAGTCGCCCCGGGTCGGCGATGACGCCTGGATCATCTTCACCTCCGGCTCCACCGGAACCCCGAAGGGTGTGGCGGTCACCCACCGCAACGCTGCGGCCTTCGTCGATGCCGAGGCGCGGATGTTCCTGCGGGACAACCCGATCGGCCCCGGCGACCGGGTGCTCGCCGGTCTGTCGGTCGGCTTCGACGCATCCTGCGAGGAGATGTGGCTGGCCTGGCGGCATGGCGCCGCCCTGGTGCCGGCTCCGCGCGCCCTGGTGCGCAGCGGTATGGACTTGGGCCCCTGGCTGGTCGCCCGGGACATCACCGTGGTCTCCACGGTCCCCACCCTGGCGGCACTGTGGCCGGCCGAAGCGCTGGAGGCGGTGCGGCTGCTGATCTTCGGCGGAGAGGCCTGTCCACCGGATCTGGCAGACCGGTTGGCCGTGGACGGCCGCGAGGTGTGGAACACCTACGGCCCCACCGAGGCGACCGTGGTGGCCTGCGGCGCTCAGGTCCACCCCGGCACACCGGTCAGCATCGGGCTGCCATTGGCGGGCTGGGATCTGGCTGTGGTTGATTCCACGGGTACCCCGGTCGCGGTGGGCGACGTCGGCGAGTTGGTGATCGGAGGCGTCGGGCTGGCCCGCTACCTCGATCCGGAGAAAGACGCCGAGAAGTACGCGCCGATGCCGACACTGGGGTGGACGCGCGCCTACCGCAGCGGCGATCTGGTCCGGCTAGAGTCCGACGGCCTCTACTTCCAGGGCCGCGCCGACGATCAGGTCAAGGTCGGCGGGCGCCGCATCGAACTCGGCGAGGTGGATTCCGCCCTCGTCAACCTTCCCGGAGTGAGCGGCGGGGCCGCCGCGGTGCGCAAGACCGCCAGCGGCACCCCGGTGCTCGTCGGCTACATCACCTCCGTCGACCCGAACTTCGACCTGGCGACCGCCCGGGCGCACCTGGCCGAGTCGTTGCCCGCGGCGCTGGTGCCACGCCTGGTGCTCATCGAAGGCGAGCTGCCCACCCGCACCTCGGGAAAGGTCGACCGCAACGCGCTGCCGTGGCCGCCGCCCGGCGATGTCCCCGACGTCGGATCGCAACTGGGCGGCACCATGGGCTGGCTGGCAGGGCTGTGGCAGGACGTCCTGGGCACGGTGGTCGACGGGCCGGAGGCGGATTTCTTCGCCCTCGGCGGCGGTTCACTGTCGGCGGCGCAACTGGTGGTGCTGTTGCGCCAGCGGTTCCCCGGGATGACCGTCGCCCACCTCTACGACCACCCCCGGCTCGGGTCACTCGCCGGTTTCATCGACGAGACTGCCGCCGAACAGCCGGAACCGATCGCCGTCGAGCCGAGGACGGTCGCGCCGACCCCGGTCGCGGCACAGGTGACCCAGGTCGCCCTCACGGTGCCGCTGGCCACTCTGACCGCCCTGCAATGGCTGACCTGGCTGGCGCTGCTCAACAACGTCGCGGCGTGGTTGCACCCGATGCCGTGGCTGTTCACCACACCGTGGTGGCTGGTGGCCGTCGCGTTCGTCGCCTTCATCACCCCACTGGGGCGGATGGGCATCGCGGTCGCCGGCGCGCGGATTCTGCTCCGCGGACTGAAACCGGGCACCTACCCGCGCGGCGGGTCCGAACATCTGCGGGTATGGCTGGCCGAGCGCCTCACCGAGGCCAGCGGCGCCGAGAACCTCGGCGGGGCCCCGTGGCTCGTCTACTACGCACGTGCGCTGGGTAACTCGGTCGGAAAGGGCGTGGACCTGCATTCGGCCCCACCGGTCACCGGCATGCTGACCCTCGGCCACCGTTGTTCGGTCGAACCCGAGGTCGACCTGACCGGACACTGGATCGACGGCGACCTGTTCCACGTCGGACCCATCACGATCGACAACGACGCCACCATCGGGGCGCGAACCACCCTGCTGCCGGGGGCGGTGGTGGGTAAGGATGCCGACGTGGCGGCAGGCTCGTGTGTGGTGCGCAAGGTCAAGGCCCGGCAGTACTGGAAGGGTTCACCGGCGGTGAAGTCCGGCAAGGCCCGCCACCCGTGGCCCGACCACCGCCCGCCGCGCGCCGTGCACTGGGTGGTGATCTACGGGATCTCATCGTTGTTGCTCGGTGCGCTGCCACTGACCTCCCTCGGGGTCGGGCTTGCCCTGTTGGCCTGGGCCGGCCGGGACGAACCGACTCTGGGTGCAGCCCTGCTGGCTTCGGCCCCGTGGATTCCGGTGGCCACCCTGCTCGCCGCGGTGGTCTACGCGGGAATGACGGTGCTGGGTGTGCGGATCCTGGCACTGGGCCTGCGCGAGGGCTACCACCCGGTGCGCAGCCGGGTCGGCTGGCAGCTGTGGGCCACCGAACGGCTGATGGACGCCGCACGCAACTATCTGTTCCCGCTCTATGCCAGCATGCTCACACCGGTGTGGCTGCGCATCCTGGGGGCGAAGGTCGGCCGCGACACCGAGATCTCGACCGCCCTGCTCACGCCGAAGTTCACCATCATCGAGGACGGCGCGTTCCTGGCCGATGACACGATGGTGGCCTCCTACGAACTGGGCGGCGGCTGGATTCACATCGCCAAGACAACCGTGGGACGACGGGCCTTCCTGGGCAACTCCGGTATCACCCAGCCCGGCCGGCGCGTTCCCGACGACGGCCTGGTGGCGGTGCTCTCCGCGACACCGCCCAAAGCCAAGAAGGGCTCGTCGTGGCTGGGCAGCCCGCCGATCCGGCTGCGCCGAAAAGCCGACAGCGCCGAGGCGTCGCTGACCTACTCGCCGCCGGCCCGGCTCAAGGCCATGCGCGGGGCCGTGGAGACCTGCCGGCTGCTGCCGATGATCGTGACGTTCGCGATCGGGGTGGGGACCCTGGCGGCACTGCAAGAGATCGCCGCGCGGGGCGGCTATTGGCTGGCCGCGCTGACCGGCGGAGTGGTGCTGCTGATCGCCGGGGCGGTGGCCGGCGGTACCGCGGTAGCCGCGAAATGGCTTGTGGTGGGCCGTATCAGAACCGGCGAGCAGCCGTTGTGGTCGTCATTCGTCTGGCGCAACGAAGTGGCCGACGCCTTCGTCGAGACGGTGGCCGCGCCGTGGTTCGCCCGAGCGGCCACCGGCACCCCGGTGATGAACCTGTGGCTGCGGGGTCTGGGGGCGAAGATCGGCCGGGGAGTGTGGTGCGAAACCTACTGGCTGCCCGAGGCGGACCTGGTCACCCTGGGCGCGGGCAGCACCGTCAACCGGGGCTGCGTGGTGCAGACCCATCTGTTCCACGACCGGATCATGCGCATGGACGCCGTCACCCTGGAGGCCGGTGCCACACTGGGACCGCATTGCGTGGCACTGCCCGCCTCGCGGATCGGCGCCGGGGCGACGATCGGACCCGCCTCGCTGGTGATGCGCGGCGACGAAGTGCCGCCCTCGACACGCTGGCAGGGTAATCCCATCGCGCCCTGGCAGGAGCGCCGGAAGCGGGGCAAGGCCAGAAAGAAGGAGGCGGCCGAGGCCGACACATGAAAAACCGCGCCAAGAAGTCCAGCACCCCGCCGGTCATCGATCCCTACCTGCCGAACAACGGGAACTTCGGCTATCGGGTGTCGCGCTACGAGCTGGACCTGCAGTACAAGGTCAACAGCCATCGGCTTGCCGGTGCGGCGACGATCACCGCGGTCACGCTGGCCTCGCTGCAGACGTTCACCCTGGACCTGTCGGACGCACTCGGTGTCACCAAGGTCACCGTGAACGGCCGCCGTCCCGCGAGCTTCTCCACTTCGGGCGGGAAACTACGGATCCGGCTGGCCGAACCGCTGCCGACCGGATCGGCGTTGACGATCGCGGTGCGCTACGGCGGCTCGCCGAAACCGATCCGGACCGTGTGGGGAGAGGTGGGTTTCGAGGAACTGACCAACGGCGCGCTGGTCGCCGGACAGCCCAACGGCTCTCCCTCCTGGTTCCCCTGCGACGACCATCCCAGCTCCAAGGCCAGCTACCGGATTCAGATCAGTACCGACAGCCCGTATTACGCGGTGGCTCCCGGCGAGCTGGTGAGCCGGCGGGTGCGCGCCGGACAGACGGTGTGGACCTACGAGCAGCCCGAGCCCACATCGACCTACCTGGCCACGCTGCAGATCGGGATGTACGGCCTGCACCGGATTCCCAAGGCCCCGGTGGCCATGCATGCCGTCATCCCCGGCCGGCTGCGCGCGAATTTCGATCACGACTTCGGCCGTCAGCCGCAGATGCTCAAGCTGTTCGTCAAGCTGTTCGGCCCCTATCCACTGAGCAGCGGCTACACCGTCGTGGTGACCGAGGACGATCTGGACATTCCTCTTGAAGCGCAAGGGGTTTCGATCTTCGGCGCCAACCATTGCGACGGCGCGCGCGGATCGGAGCGCCTCATCGCCCACGAACTGGCACACCAGTGGTTCGGCAACAGCGTGACCGCCCGGCGCTGGCGCGACATCTGGCTGCACGAGGGTTTCGCCTGTTACGCCGAATGGCTGTGGTCGGAACACTCCGGGGGCCGGAGCGCCGGGGATCTCGCGGCCGATTACCACCAACGGTTGCTGGCCGCCCCGCAGGATCTGCTACTGGCCGACCCCGGGCCCCGCGACATGTTCGACGACCGCCTTTACAAACGTGGCGCCCTGGTGGTTCACGCCCTGCGCGGCATCATCGGAGACGACAGATTCTTCGCGTTGTTGCGTGACTGGACCACCCGGTACCGGCACGGGACGGTCGTCACCGACGATTTCACCGGCCTTGCCGCCAACTACGCCGACGTCTCGCTGCGGCCCCTGTGGGAGTCCTGGCTGTATTCGACGGGAGTCCCCCCGCTGTGACCGACGCCGGCGCGCCGTTCGACGCGGTGGGCGCCACCGCCGGGCCGGCCGCCCGGAGCAGTGTCGCGCGGGTCGGCATCGCCACCGCCGTCACCGCCGTCTGCGGATACGCGGTGCTGTATCTGGCGGCCAGGAAGCTCGAACCGGCCGGGTTCTCGGTATTCGGGGTCTTCTGGGGCGCCTTCGGCCTGGTGACCGGAGCGGCCAACGGACTGCTGCAGGAGGCCACCCGGGAGGTCCGCGCCACCTTGCGTCACCCGCCCGGGCCCAGCCCTCGGAATTACGGCCCCCGGGACTGGGGCCTCCGGGATTGGGGCCCGCACACCCGGCCGATGTGGATCGGCGCGGGCGTGGGACTCGGTGCGGCGATCCTCATCGCCGGTACCGCTCCGCTGTGGTCGGCGCGGGTCTTCGCCGACGCGCGGCCGCTGTCGGTAACTCTGCTCTCCCTTGGACTCGCCGGATTCTGTCTGCACGCCACACTTCTGGGCATGCTGGCCGGCACCGACCGCTGGTCGCAGTACGGGTCGCTGATGGTGACGGACGCCGTGATCCGGGTGGTCGTGGCCGCGGCCGCCTTCGCGCTGGGTTGGGGACTGGCCGGCTTCCTCTGGGCCACCGTTGCCGGCGCACTGGCCTGGCTGCTGCTGCTCGCCGCCTCGTCGGGGGCCCGCTCGGCGGCCGGATTGCGCACCGCTGGGAGGACTTCGGCATTTCTGCGCGGGGCCGCGCACGCGATCGCCGCGGCGGGCGCGAGCGCGGTGCTGGTGATGGGCTTCCCCGTGCTGCTAAAGACGACCTCCGGCGAACTCGGGGCCGCGGGGGGCGTGGTGATCCTCGCGGTGACGCTGACCCGGGCGCCGCTGCTGGTGCCGCTGACGGCCATGCAGGGCAATCTCATCGCCTACTTCGTCGACCACCGCAGCACGCGGCTGCGCGCCTTACTGGCCCCGGCCGGGATCGTCGCAACCATCGGCGGGATCGGGGTGGTGGGCGCCGCACTCATCGGCCCCTGGCTGATGCGGGTGGCCTTCGGCCCTGAATACCGAACCAGCGGTGTGTTGCTGGCCTGGCTGACGGTGGCGGCGGTGTCGATCGCGCTGCTCACCCTGACGGGTGCGGCGACGGTCGCCTCCGCCCTGCACCGGGCCTATTCGATCGGCTGGGTGGGGGCGACGGTGGCGGCCGCACTGCTGCTCACCCTTCCGCTATCCCTGGAGTCCCGGACCGTGATCGCCCTTATGTGCGGACCGCTGGTCGGTATTGGCGTGCACCTGACGGCGCTGGCTCGGGCCGATTAGCAACGCGGCAGCAGCCTGTAGGTTGTGGTCATCGAACAATCCGGCGTCTGGATCATCGTTCCAGCTTTCAACGAGGCGCGGGTCGTCGGCGAGGTCGTCACGGCCCTGCGGTCGTCGTTCTCCCACGTGGTCTGCGTGGATGACGGAAGTCGCGACCACACCGCCGAACTCGCCCTGCGGGCGGGCGCGCACGTGCTGTCCCATCCGGTCAACCTGGGCCAGGGGGCAGCCATCCAGACCGGGGTGGAGTACGCCCGCCGGCAGCCGGGGGCGTTGGCGTTCGCCACCTTCGACGCCGACGGCCAGCACCGGATCGGCGACCTCGCTGCCATGCTGAAACGGCTCGGCCGCGGTGACGTCGACATCGTCATCGGAACCCGGTTCGCCGGGTCGGCCGAGAACCGCACCCCGCCCCTGAAACGCCTCGTGCTGCGGACGGCGGCGCGGCTGAGCCCGAGCAGCCACCGACTCGGACTCACTGACGCGCACAACGGGTTGCGGGTGTTCAACCGTCGGGTGGCCGACCATCTGGACCTGACCATGAACGGAATGAGTCACGCCGGGGAATTCGTGAAGCTGATCGACGAGAACGGTTGGCGGGTGGCCGAGGCACCGGTGGAAATCCTCTACACGAAGTACTCCCTGACCAAGGGCCAACCGTTGCTCAACGGGGTCAACATCGTCTTCGACGGGTTCCTGCGCGGGAGGATGCGCCGATGAACTGGATCCAGGTGCTGCTGATCGCCGCGGTGCTCTCGCTGCTGGTGTACCTGCTGCGTTCGAGGACCAACGCCAAGGCGAAGGCGTGGGTCAAGGTCGGCTATGTGCTGTTCGTGGTCGCTGCCGTCTATGCGATCCTGCGGCCCGACGACACCACCGTGCTGGCCAACTGGCTGGGCGTGGCCCGCGGCGCCGACCTTCTGCTCTACGCGTTGGTCATCGCCTTCCTGTTCACCACGTTGAGCACCTATCTGCGGTTCAAGGATCTGGAGGTGCGCTATGCCCGGCTGGCCCGGGCCGTCGCGCTGCAGAACCCGCGCATTCCGGAACGCTAGCCCGGCAGGCCCCGGAAATACGCGACGGTGCGCGCAACACCCTCGGCGAGGCCGATCCGGGCGGGCCGCCCGCGTTCGGACTCCGCCTTGCGCGGATCCAGGCAGGACCGGGCGAGATCACCGAGCCGCGGCGGGGCGACGACGTTGACCGGTGGCCCTCGGCCAACAGCCGGTCCACCAGGGTCGAGCCGATGAACCCGGCCGCATCGGTGACCAGGGCCCGCATTGCGGCCACCATACCGGCGCACCGCCGCGGTCCACCCGTACAGTCGTGGCGATGTCAGTTCGGCCGTCCGCGGGTGCGCTGCCCCCGGTCGCCGCGGCCGCGGCGGCGCTGATCGCGCTGCACCTGATGGTCCGTGCGGTACTGGCCTTCGGCGGCTACTTCTACTGGGATGACCTGATCCTGGTCGGGCGGTCCGGAACCCAGCCGCTGCTGTCGGCGTCCTACCTGTTCAACGATCACGACGGCCACGTGATGCCGGCCGCCTTCCTGCTCGGCGGCGTCATCACCCGGCTGGCGCCGCTGGTCTGGACGTGGCCCGCGGTCAGCCTGGTCGTGTTGCAGCTAATCGCCTCGCTGGCACTGCTGCGGGCGTTGTGGGTCATCCTGGGTTGGCGACCGGTCCTGCTGGTCCCGCTGAGCTTCGCTCTGTTCACTCCGCTGGCCCTGCCGGCCTTCGCCTGGTGGGCCGCGGCGTTGAACTACCTACCGATGGTCGCCGCTCTGGCGTGGGTGTGCGCCGATGCGATTCTGCTGGTGCGCACCGGTAACAAGCGTTACGCGCTCACCGCCGTGCTGGCCTACGGGGCCGGGCTGTCGTTCTTCGAGAAATCCGCGGTCATCCCGTTTGCGGCTTTCACCGTGGCCGCGCTGCTGAGCCACGTCGAGGGTGACCGGGCCGCCGTGCGGACGGTGTGGCGCCGCGGCAGGCCGCTGTGGCTGGCCGCCCTTGCCCTGACGGCGGCCTGGGTGGCGCTCTATCTGGTGGTGGTCGACCAGCAACGGTGGAGCTGGGATCTGTCGATGACCTGGGATCTGCTGAGCCGCTCGGTGACCCATGGCATCGTGCCCGGTCTGGTGGGTGGCCCGTGGGTGTGGCAGCGCTGGGCGCCGGCCTCGCCGTGGGCGGTGCCCCCAATTGGAGTCATGGTGCTCGGCTGGCTGGCGCTGGCGGCGGCGGTGGCTACATCGCTGCTGCGCAAACAACGCCTCGGCGCGGTGTGGCTGGCCGCGGCCGGATATGCGGTTGCCTGCCAGGTCCCGATCTATCTGATGCGCTCATCGGCCTTCACCGCACTCGAGCTCGCGCAGACGCTGCGATATCTGGCCGATCTGGTGCTAATGCTGACGCTGCTGGCGGCGGTAGGGATCTGCGCGCCGAACCGGCCGGCCCCGCACTGGCTGGACGCATCGGGTCGGCGCACCGCCGTCGCGGCGAGTCTCACGGCCGGATTCGTCGCGAGCAGCTTGTTCTCCACCGCCACCTTCTTCACCAGTTGGCGCGACAATCCGACCAAGTCCTACATCACCAACGCCGTGCGGGGACTCGCCGCCGCACGGGCGGACTCGGCCGCGCCGCTTCTGGATCAGGATGTGGATCCTCTCGTCCTGCAACGGGTGGTCGGTCCGGAGAGCCTGGCGAGCCACATGTTCGCGCTCATCCGCGACCGGCCGGAGTTCGCCCGCTCCACCCCCCGGCTGAGAATGTTCGATACCGCGGGAAATGTGGTCGACGCCGACGTCACCTGGGTCCGCCGGATAGTTCCGGGGCCGGAGCCGCAGTGCGGATATTTCGTTGAGCCCGGAGACCCGGTGCGGATGCCTCTGGACGGCCCGCTGCTGCCCGCGGAATGGACCGCCGAACTCAACTACCTGGCCAACACCGAGGGCAGTCTGACCGTGTCCCTGCCGGTCGGACCGGAGACCAGCGTGGCGGTCAAACCGGGACTCAACCGGGTCTACGTGCGGCTCTCCGGGGCCGGTGACACGGTCGTCGCCCGCGCGGACACGGCCGCCCTGGCGGTGTGCCTGGCATCGGGTCCGGTGGGATACCTCGCCCCCCGCTGACTGCTACTGCTCCTCAGCCGGGCAATCCCCGTCGGCGGACCGGGTCTCGGCAATGATCTCGAGAAGTCCCGTCCGCACCTCCCGGGCCGCCATCGTGGTCGCCACGGCGGCCATCTGGATCGCGGTGTCACGGCCGTCGCTGAGCAGATAACTCGCGGCGGTTCCGACGACATCGGCGAACCGGGCGCGCAGCAGGCCCTCGACGCGGGACAGCGCGATCTCGGCGTGTGAAAGCGGCACCGCCACCGCCATCAGCCGGAACACGTCGACGTCGATGGTGCGGTAGAGCCATTGGGCCAGCCGGCGCTGATCCAACTCGATCCCGCCCGGCTTGCGCAGGGCGACCTCGTTGCGGGCCAGCCGCGCCACCATGGATTCCGTCTGGCCCATGCACAGCCGGATGAACCGGGCCGTCAACTCCGCGGCGACCACCCCGGCCATCGGGTCGGCCAGTTCGGCGAGGTCGATGCTCTCGGGCTGCGGCGGAAGGTCGGAGCGGGGCGGGGTTGTCTCAGACATGACCACATCGTCCCCGGGGGGTGTGACAGAAACCGACATCCGAGTCGTCGGCAAGGCGGGCCGCTGGCGTCACCGAATTATCGGTGCGCAACACGACGCTGAAGTAATGCCGCTAGACCCAGCCCGAGGTCGGCAGCACGGCCCGCGGCACCTGCGGAACGTGGAAGCCGATCGTGTCCTGTGATGACGGCCGCGCGTCGCAGCGAAGTCCGCGACGCTGAAAGGTCGTGACCATCTGGGGCCGTGGCCTCGGCGATCAGGTTCCGTCACGCAGCGGGCGGCCCGCCGGGTCACGCACCTTTTCGGTCAGGATCAGGACGGCGTCGACGATTCCCCAGATAATCGCGCCGATGCCACAGGTCACCAGGCCGATGATCAACTGCGCAACGCCCAACCCGGTGTAGCCGAGATAAATGCGGCCTATTCCTACGATCCCGAGAAGACCGAGCAGTTGCAGCAGTCCGGCAACGACCTTGGACTTGTCAGACAGCGGCTCTCCGGTCACCGGATGCCGGCCGTATGGCGCGGCAGGATCCCAATACTGACCGGGCGGTGGGTTCTGAGGGGGCGGCGGGTACTGACCGGGCGGCGGGTACGGCGGGGGCATGCCGTTTTCGATGCCTCCGAATTGCGGCTCAGTCATGTCTCCAGCATGCCACCGACCGCGTTGATCGGGTCGTCGACGCGGGCCGAGATCAACCGGCGGCAGAACGACGGGCGAATCTCGCCGAGCCGTGCTCGCTGAAATCGAGCATCGCGGCCAGATCGGCGAAGCCTGAGTGACCCTTCACTTCAGGGAAACCCGTACAAGTTCATCGGCACGGCGCAACTTGCGTAGCCTTCGGGCCCCTCCACGAGCCACAGGGTTCTACAAACAAGGCAGACTCACCGACGGTGAACGCGTCAAACCTGCTTGACTAGATTCCGGGCAGATAGCAGAGGAGGTCCCCCCGAAATTCGGGACGAAACCAACAACCGGACCCCCGCCGGCCCAACGAAACTGCCCTTCCGGGGCTGAACCACTAACAGGAGGTAACCCGTGCGCACGAGTTACCAGGCTTCGCGGTTGGAAGCGCGGCTGTTGTGGTGGGCGCGTGGTGCCGTTGCGGCGGTGCTCGGTGTGACGGTGTCGGCATGGGCCGGCTGGATGACCGGCCGGCAGTACTTGACGCGGATATTTGCCAGCTGGCCGGTGATGACGCCGTGGACGGCCGTGCTCCTCAGCGCGCTGGGTGTGTCGATCCTGGTTCAGCTGGGAGTCGTTTCGGGCCCACGGGTGTGGTTCGGGCGCGCTGTCGCCGTGGCTGCCGGCGCTGTGGCGGTGGTTTTCCTCCTTGCGTACGCGACCGGTAGGTCGCCGGGTGTGGACCTGTTGTGGTTCGGTGACGAGGTTCGCGCCGTGCAGGAGACCTGGCCCGGCCGTCCCAGCCCGCCGACTTCGTCGACGGTGGCGCTGCTGGCGGTGGCGGTTGGGCTGACGTCGGTTGACCAGCGGTGGGCCCGCGTCGCTCGGGCCATGGGGCTCGCGTTTGCTACCGGTCTGGCTTTCGTGTCGATCGGGGCCTATCTGTTCGGTGCGCTGTCCATCGTCACTGTCACGCCGTCAACCGGTGTCGCCATCTCGACGGCCTTGTGCTTGACGTTGCTGGGTCTTGCAGCGGTGCTGGCTCGCCCCGACCTCAATCCCGTGGCCTGGATGCTGCAGCGGCCTGATCGGGCGTCGCTGGTGCAATTGGCCGGCGTCGTCGGCGCCATCCCGGTCATGATCGCGTTGATTTACGGCGCGCTCGTGCTTCGCCTTGAGCAAGAGCGGTTGGCGTGGGCCATCGCCGTGTTGTCAGCGACCGCCGTCGCCGGCATCGCCCTGTTTTTCGTCTTCGACCGCGAACGGCGAACACGGCTGGCAACTGAGGCGCGATTGGAGTCGATCGTCGCCAACGCTCCCAATCCGGTCGCCATTCGAACCCCTGGGGGCGGTTTCGACTACGTGAACCAGGGCTTCAGTGACATCTGGGGCCAGAAGTATCCAGACCAGATCCTCGGCAAGACGCCACGGGATCTCGCTCCGCTGGACGCGGAGTTGGGCAGGAAGCTCACCGAAGTCGAAGCGGCGGTGATGAGGGGTGAAACCTCCGCGTTCGAGCACATCTTCCCCGGCTTCGGCGATCCGGTGACGGTCGAGTTTCAGTTATTCCCGGTGCGCGACGCCAGTGGCAAGGTCGTCAACTTCGGGGCGATCGGAACCGACGTCACCGCGCGCGACCGCCAGGAGCAGGCGCTGCGCCGGGCCACCGCGAGGGCGAAGGCGGCGATGCGGGATGCCGAGGCGGCGAATCGGGCGAAGACCAGTTTCCTGGCGACGATGAGCCATGAGTTGCGCACTCCGCTCAATGCGATTCTGGGGTTCTCGGATCTGCTGCGCCGGGATCCGACTCTGTCGTCGGGGCAGCGCGATGAACTGGACATCATCAGCCGCAGTGGCATGCACCTGCTGGGGTTGATCAATCAGGTCCTGGACATGGCCAAGATCGAATCGGGGCAGACGGTTGCCGAGATGTCGGCGGTCGATCTGCCGATGCTGGTCGACGACGTGGACGCGATGATGCGCACCCGGGCGGAGTCCGCGGGATTGCAGTTCGTGGTGGAGGTGGCCGACGATGTGCCCCGCTACATCAGAAGCGACGGGCAGAAGCTTCGGCAGATTCTGCTGAACCTGGTGGGTAACAGCCTGAAGTTCACCACCGAGGGAGGTGTCAGCGCGCGGGTGAAGACCAGCGGGGACACGGGGTCCAGCACGCATGCCGGACTGAGGTTGGTGATCGAGGTCGAAGACAGCGGGGCCGGGATCCCGGCGGCCCAACAGCAGCGGATTTTCGAGCCTTTCGTCCAACTCAATGAACGCGGCGGTGCCGGCACCGGATTGGGTCTTTCCATTGTCCGGGAGTACGCGCGACTTCTCGGCGGCACCGTCGAGGTGCGCAGCGAGGTGGGGTCGGGATCGCTGTTCCGGGTTAACCTGCCGGTGGAGGTGGCGAAGGCCGAGGAGGTCACGACCGTCGACGAGTCCCGGCACGTGGTGGGGTTGGCCCCGGGCCAGCCGGACTGGCGGGTCCTGGTCGTCGAGGACGATCCGGTCAACCGCATCCTGCTGGGGGGTCTGCTCGAGGACGTGGGTTTCACGGTGGCCTTCGCCGAGAACGGTGCCGAATGCCTCAAGGTTTTCGGTGAGTTCCGGCCGCACTTCATTTGGATGGACCGCCGGATGCCGGTGATGGACGGCCTCGAGGCCACCTCGCTGATCCGGGCGCGCGAGGACGGCGGTGAGGTGAAGATCGCGGCATTGACAGCGTCGGTGTTCGAGGAGCAGCGCGAAGAGTGGGTCCGTGCCGGTATCGACGGTTTCGTCCGCAAACCATTTCGCCAATCGGAGATCTTCGATTGCATGCACCGCCTGCTCGGTGTGGACTACCTCTACCGCGAGCAGGCCCAGCAGAACCAGGTGCCGTCCGGGGCGGAGCTGTCACGGGAATTGGCGAAGTTACCCGCATCGGTGCGCGCACAACTGACCGAGGCGCTGATCCTCGGCGCCACCGCCCGGCTGGCCGAAGTCCTGCAGGAGGTTCGGCCCGTCTCCGCCGAACTGGCCGGCACGCTGGAGCAAGCGATCGCGGATTTCAACTACGCCCTCGTGCTCGACGCGCTCGACGCGGTGGAGCCGGACGGGACCAACGACAGAAGGCCTGACTAGACCGGCGACACCGTGTCGGCGCCCGGTGCCGTGTCTTCGGGCCGAGTTCAGCTGCAAATTGGCTAGAGCGCAATTCCGACACCTGCGCGATATCCGCGTCATCAAAACCAGAACGACGCTGCGGAAAAGCGCAACCCACGAAGAGTTTTAGCTCCGCACATGAGTTGTGGATTCTCGGTCTCCATCTCATTTTCCAGTCGTCTGACCTAGGTCTCATAATTCGCGAGTGCCGAAGATGTCTCCGTACCGAGATGGACCCGACTAGATTGCCGATGAGGAATTGGTCTCTGGGGTCCGGGTTTTATCGGAGGTGGTTCTCATGACGCCCGTGGTAACAGGTGCTGACGTGAACCGGGGTTTCAGCGACCGGCTTGCTGAGTGGCCGAGATGGGCAAGATACCTGGCCAGCGCGGGTGTCGTGGCTATAGCTGCCTTGCTGAGGATCTGGCCGCTGGGGTCGCTGGGAAATATTCTGGTGTGGCTGACCTTCTACCCGGCTGTGCTCGCGGCCGCCGTTGTCGGCGGGTTCGGCTGTGGCCTGTTCGCCGTGGGCCTGACGGTTGTGAGCGTTGTCTTCGGATGGCCCCTACTGGTGGCGACGCCGTTCATCGCGACCAGGGCGGACTGGTTGGGCATGGGGGTGTTCATCCTCAATGGGTTATTGATGTCCGCCGTCGCCGAGGGAATGCTCCAAGCGAATAGGAGAGCACGGGCAGCGAAAGTCCATGCCGAGGCGGCGAACAGGGCGAAAAGTGCCTTTCTGGCGACCATGAGCCACGAATTGCGCACCCCGCTGAACTCAATCCTAGGGTTTTCCGATCTCCTGCGCCGGGATCCGACCCTGTCGGAGGGGCAACGGGAGGATCGTGACATCATCAATCGCAGCGGTGCCCATCTGCTGGGGTTGATCAATCAGGTGCTGGATACGGCGAAGATCGAGTCCGGACGAACGCGGCTGGAGCCAGGGCCGGTCGACGTTCGGTCCCTGGTTCACGATGTCGACGGGATGATGCGCACCAAGGTCGAGGCGGCCGGACTGCAACTGGTAGTGGAAGTGGCCGACGACATCACCCGCTATGTCACCGTCGACGAACAGAAGGTCCGGCAGATCATCCTCAACCTCGTGGGCAACAGCGTGAAATTCACGACCGAAGGTGGGGTGACTCTACGGGTGAAGACGGTTGGCCAACCTCCAAATTCGACTCGGCAAGGATTGCAGCTGGTGATCGAAGTGGAGGACAGCGGTTGCGGTATCCCCGACGCTGAGCAGCAGCGGATCTTCGAACCGTTTGTCCAACTTCAGGAGGTCGGCGCGCCCGGCACCGGGCTGGGCCTGTCCATCGTGCGGGAGTACCTCGACTTGATGGGGGGCGGCGTCGAGGTGAGCAGCCGAGTGGGGTCCGGATCGCTGTTCCGGGTATGCGTACCCGTCGAAATTTCACCTTCCGAGGACGTCAAACTCGTCAACGAGTCCAACCGTGTTGTCGGACTCGCTCCGGGACAACCGTCCTGGCGGGTGCTGGTGGTCGAGGACGAACCTAACAATCGGCTGCTACTCGGGCGCTTACTGGAGCAGGTGGGATTTGTCGTTGCCTGCGCGGAGAATGGCGCGGAGTGTCTGAAAGTCTTCCCCGAGTTTCGCCCTGACTTCATTTGGATGGACCGGCGAATGCCGGTGATGGATGGCTTGGAAGCCACGACGCGCATCAGGCAGCGCGCCGATGGACGTACGGTGAAGATCGCGGCCCTCACCGCCTCGGTGTTCGAAGACCAACGATCGGAATGGCTGGAAGCCGGCATCGACGGATTCGTCCGCAAACCGTTCCGGGACTCGGAGATCTTCGACTGCATGGCGCGCCTCCTTGGCGTGGAATACCTCTACCAAGAGCAGCGTGACCAAGCTGATACCCGATCCGTGATCGACTTCACCCGGGAGTTGCCAAGACTGCCGGCACCAGTACGTACTCAACTAGCCGACGCGCTCGTCCTGGGCGACACCACCCAACTTTCGCCGCTACTCGAGCAGGTCCGCGAGATCAGCCCTGGCTTGGCGGATCCACTGGCACACCTGATCGCCGACTTCAACTACGCTCCGGCGCTGGAGGCGCTGGAGGCGCTGGAAGCGCTGGAAGCCGATCCAGACACCTCGAGGGGGCGTTCGTGATTGGCAGCATCGTGGTGGTCGACGATGAACCCGGGACGCTGAGGCTGCTCAAGACCCTGTTGGAGACCGACGGGTACGAGGTGCGGGCGTTCACCGGCGGTGCCGCGGCTCTACGGTCGATCGGAGTCAAGGCTCCGGACCTGGTCATGCTCGACATCCGCATGCCCGGGCTGAGCGGTTTCGACGTCTGCGGGATGCTCAAGGCAGACTCCGGCAGCGCCGAAATTCCGGTGATCTTCCTCAGCGCGGCAACCGACATCGACGACAAGCTCCAAGCGTTCGCGAGCGGTGGAGTCGACTACATCGTCAAGCCATTCGAAAAGGCCGAGGTGCTGTCCCGGGCGAGAACCCACATCGCCTTGGCCCACTCCCGGCGGGAAAACGCCCGCTACAAGCAACTGATCGACACATCCAACGTCGCCACCGCCATGAGCCGTGTTGACGGCACGCTCTCCGAGGTGAGTAAAGCGGCAGTGGAGTTGTCCGGATTCGACATGGACACCGCCCTGCAGATGTCCTGGATGCAGTTCATTTCCGAACCCGACCTCGGGACTCTTCTCGGCGTTGTCGAGGACCTGTTGACGCACCGCACCGACAGTTACCGCGGTGAGCACACTCTTATCCACGCCGACGGGAATCCGCGCCGGATCGACATGTCGATCAGCTGTATCCGCGAGCCGGACGGGCAGCCCGAATACCTCGTCTTCCAAGCCGTCGACATCACGGCTGAGGCGCAACTGAGGGAACACCTCGCAGAGTCCCGCCGATTGCTGGAGGCCAGCGCGGACTCGATGCTTGATCCACAGGTCCTTTTTGATGCTGTCCGCGACCACGAGGGCCAGGTTGTGGATCTCCACTATCGCGCGGTGAATCGGGCGGCGTGTCAATACCTCCAGACCGAGCAAGCGGATCTGTTGGGCTCCAGCGTCCTGGACAAAACGCCCGGTTTGAAGACCTCCGGCCTGTGGGCGCGCTACCTCCGATGCTTGGAGGACGGTGAGCCGGTCATCCTCTCCGACTTTTCCTACGACAACGAAATCCTCCACGACACCCGCCGTTACGACATCCGCGCCACCCGCGCAGGCCCGAACCTCCTCAGCCTGACCTGGACCGATGTCACCGACCGCTACCACGCCGCAGCCAGGCTCGCGGCCTCAGAAGAGCGGTACCGGCTGCTGGCAGAGAACTCCGCCGACATCGTCTGTCATCTCCGGGATGGCCGACCGGTCTGGGTGTCCCCGTCCATCGAATCGGCTCTGGGTGCCCCGCCCCAGTTCTGGCTGGGTCAGGAGTTGTTCGCCTACGCGCCGCCGGAGGACTTGGCCGAGCAGACGACTTTGATGGCCAAGCTCAACGGGGGCGAGGCGGTCAATCATCGCGTCCGTGTTAAGGGCGTGGATGGCGTCACGCACTGGTTCGACCTTCGCGCACAGCCCTACTATGACGCCAACGGGAACCAAGACGGCGCGATCGCAGCGTTGCGTCTCGTCGATGCCGAGGTCGCCGCTGAGCGGCAGATCGAAAAGGCCCGCCGTCAGCAGGCCCGCGCCGACGCCCTGTACCGCCGATCGGTGGACAGTTCGGCGGTCGGGATGTGCCTGGTCGACGCCGAGGGTGGATTCGTTGACGTCAACGGTGCGCTGTGTGAGTTCTTCGGTTACGACGCCCAAACCCTCAAGTCGAAAACCTGGCAGGAGCTGACCGCCGAGGAATATCTGCAGGCCGACCTGGACAAGGTCGCCGCTGTTCTGGCGGGCGAAATCGATTCCTACCGCATGGTCAAGCAGTACATCCACGCCGACGGCCACCTGATCTGGGGCGATCTCTCAGTGTCCTGCGTGCGCGACGACACGGGCCGGTTCGAGGTGTTCATCTCCCAGATCACCGACATCACCGCTGAAGTGCAAGGCCGCGAGCTACTCGAGCAGGCCCGCCGGGAAAAGGAACGCGACGACGAACGCTTCCGCCGCTCGGTCGACAACGCGGCCGTCGGCATGTGCCTGGTCACGCCGGAAGGCCGCGTCACACAGATCAACAACGCGCTCTGTCGTTTGTTGGGACTCCCGCCTGACGTCGCGATCGGGACCCATTGGCGGGACGTCACCGAGCCCGAATATCTGGAGGAGGAGCAGAGCAACGTGGACGGCCTTCTGGAAGGCCGCATCGACTCCTACCGAATGCTCAAGCGCTACCAACTTGCCGACGGCCGCGTGATCTGGGGTGACACAACGGTCAGCGCAATCCGCGACGACGACGGGAAGTTGGACTACATGATCACCCTGATCGCCGACGTCACCGCCCGGGTGGAGGCCGACGAACGGAATCGGCTTCTGGCCCGAAAGCTTCAACAGCAGACCGACCGGCTGAAGACCGAGCTCAACAGTGCCGCTGATTACATGTCCTCGCTCACACCGACATTCCTGTCGGGTCCGGTCACCGTGTCCGCGCGATATCTGCCGTCTGAGGAACTCGGGGGGGACTGCCTCGACTTCTACTGGATCGACGACGACCACCTTCTCGTCAGATTGATCGACGTGTCCGGCCATGGCCTCGAACCCGCACTGTTGGCGGTATCGGTACATAACCTGATGCGCTCCGGCACACTTGGCCCTGAGATCTTGCTATCACCCGCGGCGGTATTGACCGAACTCAACCGGCTCTTCGAGATGAAGCAGCAAAAAGATCATTACTTCACAATGTGGTTCGGTATCTACGAACGGTCCACCCGAACATTGCGCTACGCCAGCGCGGGCGCCCCGCCCGCCCTGGCGTTTAGTTCCACAACAGGAACCGCGGTCACATCGACTGAGTTGGCCACGCCAGCCGCACCCATCGGGATGTTCGAGGACACCGAGTTCACCTCGGGCACCTACCAGGTTCCGCACGGGTGTCGAATCCTCGTCCACAGCGACGGCGCGAGTGAGATCGTTCTGGCCGATGGCCGGCAACTGACTCTGGCGGCCTTCAGGGAGCTGGCCGATCGGGTGGCCGAATCACAGGACTGGTCCCTCGACGACCTCATCGACGAACTACGCGCCGCGACTCCATCGGGTGAGTTCGAGGACGACTGCTCACTGATTCTGTTGAAGTTCGACTGAGTCCCGCGACTGTTTTCAAGGGTCTCGGAGGAACTTCAAGCCTTGGAGATCACGATGTCGCCAAGTTCCACCAAGTAGGACGAAGCAACGGCCCGCGCGAAGCCGCTGACCCCGGCGGCGCTGGTTCATGTCCCGGGGTGCGGCGTAAGTAGTGGCGGGTGTCTCTCGTGATGTGAGAGGGCCATCGGTGGATCGAGGATCAGAGCCGACTGCGCGGCACTCGGCGACATCGGCGGCGGCTATGGGGCCCCTCCCGCTTCCAGCGCTTCGAGCACCACGCCGTAGTTGAAATCGGCGACGGGGATCGCCAGCGCATCAGCCAGTGCCGGGTTGGTTTCGCGGACTTTGTCGATTGCCCTTGTAATTTCGGAGGACTGCCCTATGACGAGCGCTTCGGCGAGTTGCGTGCGTACGGTCTCGGGTAGTGCACGCAACCCCGGAGAAAGGTCGATACCGGATGGGGTGTCCGACTGATCGGCCTGGTCCTCGTAGATGTACTTCACTCCGAGCAGGCTCTTCATACAGTCGAAGACCTCCGATTCGCGGAACGGTTTTCCTACGAAGCCGTCGATGCCGGCGCGTACCCACTCCTTGCGCTGATCTTCCAATACCGCGGCGGTCAGGGCCGCAATCTTGACCTCGCGACCGCCCTCGCGCTGCCGTATGCGGGAGGTGGCCTCCACGCCGTCCATCACCGGCATGCGGCGGTCCATCCAGATGAAGTGCGGCCGGAACTCGTCGAAGATTGTCAGGCACTGCGCGCCATTCTCGGCATAAGCCAGCACGAAGCCGACCTGTTCGAGCAGTCGCCCCAGCACCTGCCGGTTGAGCGGTTCGTCCTCGACCACCAGCACCCGCCACTGCGGCTGACCCGGCGCCAGACCCACCACGCGGCGGGACGCGTCCACCGGCGTGATGTCACCGGCTTTCGCCGGCTCGACGGGAATGCTGATCCGGAACAGCGATCCGACGCCCACCTTGCTCGTGACCTCGACTTCACCGCCCATCAATCGTAGGTAGTCCGCCACCAGAGCCAGCCCTATCCCGGTGCCAGGTGCCGCGACGTTCTGGAGTCGTACGAACGGTTCGAAGATCCGCTGCTGCTGGTCCTCGGGGATCCCGGCACCGCTGTCCTCGACCTCGATCACCAGGCGCAACCCGGCCCCGGTTACGGTTTTCACTCGTAGGCTCACCCCGCCCCCGGCGGTGAACTTCAGGCTGTTGTCGAGCAGGTTGAGCATGATCTGGCGCACCTTCTGGGCGTCGCAGACGATGTAGCGGGCCACGTCGTCGGCCATCTCCACCACGAACCGCAGCCCGGCCGCCTCGGCCGGGCCGCGCATCATCAACTCGACGTCGTTGACCAGCGCCGGCAGGTCCACCGGCGACGGCTCCAGCGCCGTGCGCCCCGACTCGATCTTGGCCATCTCGAGAACCTGGTTGATCAGCCCCAGCAGGTGGGTGCCGCTGCGGTTGATGATGTCCAGATCCGCGCGCTGATCGGCCGACGCCGTCGGATCTCTGCGCAATAGATCCGAAAACCCCAGAATCGAATTCAACGGCGTGCGCAACTCATGGCTCATCGCCGAAAGAAAATCGCTCTTCGCCCTGTTCGCCGCCTTCGCATGCTCTGTAACAGCCCGCAGCGATTCGTTGCTGGCACGCAGATCGGCGGTCATCTGAAGGGCTAATTCCTCGGCCCGCTGTCGGCGCATGGCCAGCGAGGCGATGATGACAAAAAGCAGTGCGTCGATGACCAACCCGGCTCCGCCGACGATCCACGGCTCCAATGATGTGGGGCTCAGTGTTTTGTCTGAAGTGAACCGGGTAGTCCACGTTCGGTCACCAATCGGGAGCGAGTTCTGGGCCACTCGATCCGGTTTGAAGTCGCTGGCGCGGGGGCTTTCATACAAAAGGCTTTGAGCCGCTGTGTTATCGCCGTAGAAGATCTCAGTGAAATATTCGCGCGCTTCCGGAGGGAGAACGCCGACCATAAGATCGCGGGTTCGAAACGCCGCGTAGACCCACCCAATTAAGGCGTTCTCGCGCTGCTCGACGGTGTCGACCGGAGCGCCGTCTCGGTAGTAGGGAACGTACATGAGGAACCCGCGTTGAATATCGTTCTCGGTCTCCTGGACGAGCTGCACAGGGTCGGACACTGTCGCCAAACCGGTGCGCGCGGCGCTCTGCATCGCTTCTCGACGGGTCGGTTCCGAATACATGTCGAAGCCGAATGCTCGCTGATTCCGAAAATCAAACGGTTCGATGTAACGGATCGCCGAGTAAGGATCGCGATCGCCGGTCGGTTTGATGGCGAAATCCGGAAAGCCCTCTGCGCGAACCCCTTTCTCGAAGTTCGCCTTCTCGTCTGGCGACACAATCACTGCGTAGCCTAGGGCCTGGATGCCCCTGAACTGAGTCCGCAATTTCAAGCTGTCAGCGAATGTTTTCCACCCGGTCCTGGTGATCGGCGCCTCGCTGCTGCGTAAGAGCCCGACGGCACTGTCCAAAGCGATGTTGTAGTCCAGCATGCGGTTTGAAATCGCATCATTGGCGCCGCTGACGCTGCTCAGAAATTCTTGTTCTACCCTGCTGTCAACGGACGTCTTCGAAATGCGCCAAGCGAAAAACGTCGCAACAACCGTCACGACAAGCACCAACCACGCCAGCGCCGAATTCCGCATGAATCCGGCGACCGAACCATCTGCCGAGGCGCGCCCTAACCGCACACAACACCGCCATCGGTGAGACGCAGCATCCCCGGTTTCATATCCACAGGCTTTCGGCTGATGTCGAAGGGTGGTGCCCAACGTCGGGCTTGGCCGGGTGCGCGCGGCCCCGACAGCGCGAGAGAATGCCGACCGCTAACCCGGATCGGTCCGTGCTTCACGGTCAGCAGCGTATCGCTGTGTTTGAAAGCTGGCGGACTTCTCTCGCGACTTGTCAATACCTGCGGATCGGTGTGCTTTTTCGGCGATTTCCTTCGGGGTTTCGCGTCATGTCTGGGCCATGCTTCCATCCCGACCACCGCCCGCATCTACGCCCACCTCCATGGCGACGAGCTCGACACTGCTGCCGACGCCTGAACGACCTGAGGAGCCGAAGTGAAGGCTGGCGGGCACAAGAGCTGTGCCCAAAGCGTGCCCAGATTCGGGGCACGACAGGCGAATCGACCGGGGGTTCCGACCATCAGAACCGGGCTGACGTGCACAGAGCATTTGGAGCCGCCTGGGGGAATCGAACCCCCGACCTATTCATAAGGGGTATCAGTCGACCTGCGGTTTCTCCACTGTCTCCACTTTGGGGAACGCGCTGGTGAGAGCGTTACCCGCCTCGCCCGGGACTGCAGCGGCTGCGTAAACGCGCTCCGTTTTCGCGGAGTAAACGCGGACCTGGGAGGGTTTCCGCGGAGCGGGCCGAGGCGGTGACATCGCCGTTGCCCGTCGCCGATCTCGAGGCGGTGGGTGAGCCGGTGACAAGGAGCCCCGTCGCCGGCGGACCTAGCCCCCCTCGCGCCGCACACCGCCGGCCGCCGCGGCGAACCCCCCGGTGCAACACCCATCCCTGAGCCGTACCGTGGAACCGGAGCAGATCACACTCCCGGCGACTCCCGGCGACAGCAGCCCGAGCAGGACACTGACCGGCTCACCGCCCAAGGGCCCTCCACCCCGGGGCGCGGCAGTTACGAGGACGGCGGCCCTACCCGGCCCGCGCAGGGCCGCGCGCCGCACCCGACCGGTGGACACGAACCGGCAGGCTAGAGGCGGCGCGGAACCGTTTACCGCCCTGTATGTCTTGTGGTCGCGGGCCGTGTTACGGCCTGAACCCTAAAACGCCGCCGAACGAACCCAGAATGGTGAGACCAGCCTTGAGACTGACCTCGGCACCGGCCTTAACGAACTCAACGGCTGTCTCCACGGGATGGCTGACGGCATAGCTGAGCGTCTGACCGGGATCACTCCAGTCCGTGTCGACCACAAGACTGCCAACATAGCCCCAGGTACTCACCGCGGCGCCAGCAGCGTACAGTAACAGCGACAGTGGGCTTTTGATTTTCACCGCCGACGCCATCACCCCTGCGCCAAACTCCTGGACGCCGTGGAGAAACAGTCTGGTCCAGTCTTGTTTGTAGCCGTATATGAGGCTGATCACGCCATTTGCCAAGTTAGAGACGCCCTTGAGGCCGATGGCGCCGGCGAGGGCTGCCGAATTTTTGACCAGATCCAAGTAGGCATCCGACGTCAGGATGTCGTTGAATTCCTTGATGGCCTGCAAGTCCGATGGGTAGGTCGGTATCGGACCCGAACCCGAACCCCCACCGCCGCCGGTGTCGCTGCCGCCGGTGTACCCGGTGTCGATCACCGAAACCGTGCCGTCGCCCTCGGTGGCGACATAGACCCTGCTGCCGCCAGGGCTGACCGCCACCGCTTTCGAGTTGTAACCGCCAAGCACGATCGGATCCCCGACAGTCGTGTTGGTGGCCGTGTCGATCACCGACACGGTGTTGTCCCTGCCGACGACATAGACCCTGCCGCCGTCAGGGCTGACCGCCACCCCGTATGGCCCGAAGGGTGCAATGCCTACCGGGATGGGATCCCCGACAGTCGTGTTGGTGGCCGTGTCGATCACCGACACGGTGCCGTCAACGGGCGTCGCACCCCCAAGCTCATACTCGCCGTTGTTGGCGACATAGACCCTGCCGCCGTCAGGGCTGACCGCCACCCCGTATGGCACAACGCCTACCGGGATGGGATCCCCGACAGTCGTGTTGGTGGCCGTGTCGATCACCGATACGGTGCCTAAAACTCCAGGAGTATGAGCGGCAGAGTTGGTGACGTACAGACGGCGGCCGTCAGGGCTGATCGCCACCCTGCCCGGCAGAACGCCTACCGGGATGGGATCCCCGACAGTCGTGTTGGTGGCCGTGTCGATCACCGATACGGTGCCGTCGTAGGGGTTTGTGACATAGACCCGGCTGCCGTCAGGGCTGACCGCCAAGCCGGACGAGCCCGACGAGGGCACCTCAATGTCCCCGACAGGGGTGTTGGTGGTCGTGTCAATCACCCGCACCCCCTGGTAAGAACCCTGGGTGGCGTAGAGCCGACGGCCGTCAGGGCTGATGGCCAAACTACCAAACCCTCGCAGCGGGATGGGATCCCCGACGAGGGTATTGGTCGCCGTGTCGATCATAGACACGGCGGGGTTCGGGTCGTTACCAGGCTCCCAGTCCGCAGTTGCGACGTATGCCCGGCTGCCATCAGGGCTGACCGCCAAGGAATTCGGTAGCGAGCGATCCCCCAAGGACACGGTGGCGATCACTGCGGGGCTGGTGGTTGCCGCAGTCGCAGCAGCCGATGTGGCTGCCCTCGCCGTGGTAGAGCTCCCCGAAACTTGGCTATCCCATTCTCGTTGCGCGGAATTCGGAGCCGATGCTGATGTTTCCACCGGCGAAGCGGGGCCTGTGGCGGCCGCCTGGGCAGGTCTGAAATCGGCTCGCAAGGGTCGACCCGCGGGCGACAATCCGGCAAGCGGCGCCGCGTTGATCGGCCTTGGGACGTTCATGGGCTCGGGCACCGCCGGCACCGTTGCGATGGTCGTTGAATCCGCCGACGGGGCCACGAACACCGACGACGCTGACGACGGCAGGGTCACACTGGCCGCCGATGATGCCGCCCGCCGCACGGCGCCCACGGGACTGGCGGTGCGGCTGGCGCGGGGCCCCGCAGCACCTGCGCGTGACGCCGGCGAGGGGTTGCTTGCGCCGGTGGTGTGGCGCGCCGAAACCTTTTGGGCGCTGTCCGATCCGGTGTCGGCGGCGGCGACGCCCGCTCCGCTGGCCAGGGCCGCGCCGACGCCGAACGTCACCGCCCCGGCGCCCAACCAGACATATCTCTCGGTCCGGCGGCCCTTGGCCCGGTGCCTCCCCCTCCCCTTCACGGACTTGGCATTCGACCGCGTTGATGCTCGATTCATCTCGACCTCCCCTGCCTCTGGGAATCACGCGCTCACCTGTGCGGACATCGCCAGCGTTCGCCCAGTATGTGGAAATTAGACCACGCCGCTCGCCTGCAAAGGACCACCGGTGATCACCCCGCTAGGAACCGCCCCGCCAGCAAATTCGCCACAGCGCAGCCCAACCCCCGATTGCCCCCGTCAGCGGGGCGAGATCCACCGAGCCCAACCGGTGAGCCACAAGCAGACTGATGGCTGTAGTGACCGGAACATTCTGTCGCACAATGGATACCGGGCACGTCGCTGCGCCGTTCGTCCGGCCGACCTCCCGCCGCGCCGGGCATAACCACGCCTATGGGACCAAAGTCACCACTTTGTCCGAACCGTACGGTCGTCTCAAAGAATCCGCAGCCTGACTACACGCACCCGCGTGCCGCCGGCGCGAGCCGCCCACCAGCACGTCGAAGGTCCCTGAGGCCAAGCGCTGCCCGCAGTGCGGCGTCTACGAGCTGTCACTGAGCGGCGTCTGCCCCGGCTGCGACGACAACTGAGGCGAAGCCACCCGGCCGAGGTTTCCCACCTTAGGATCCGCCCACGGGCGCGTCCCCTTCCGCGCCGACGCAGTGATCCGCGCCCGCCTGTCCACCACCTGGCCTCGGAAGGACAGGAACCTTCGGCGCTGGTGTCGTTGGCCGCTGAAATCGCTGCGGCGCATGGATATTCACCGAAAAGAAGTGACCTTAGGCCCGTCATCCGTCTTACGGCTGGTTCGGCGACGCCGCCGAGGGGTCCGACTCTCGGCGCCGGGGTGGTTTGGCAAGACCGAAACACTCTGGGCAGCAGCGCTTTCGGGCCTCAATGGATCGCCAGCCGGTCAGGCCGCCGAGAGCCTCGGGGCAGGTGGTCGGGTGCGCGAAGACGGCAGCGGCCACCGAAACCGGACCGCTCAGCGTTTGCTGCTGAGCGCCCTGGCCTATTTTCGCGAACTGGCTCTACCCGTTTGCTCTGGTCAGATGCTTGAATAACCGAACATCAGGATGTTTTTCAGGACTTCCGACAACGGACTGGGAGGTGCGGCCATGGGTGCTGGACGGTACGTGGGTCGGGTCAGGGGCATTAGCCGTGGCCCTGGGAGTGGGTTTCAGGGGTGTCCTCGGCGGTGACGGTCGCCGTGGCGGATACCTCCAGCAGCCCAGGGTCGCCCTCGAACGAGGCCAGTAGGTCCGATGCCCGCCGCGCCGGGGCGCCGGCGCCCGCCGCCCCGCCCGGCCGGGCAGCCGGCCCGCGTCGTCGGCCGGCCGCGGGGTGGGCTCGCGCGGGGCAGCAGTGGCCCAGCCGCAACCGGCGGCCGCAGCGGCCAACGTCGAAGTATCGGTGCCCGCTGCGGTGCCGCCGCGGCAGCCCGGCCGCTCCGTGGGGCCGCGTCGCGCCGCGGCGGGACCGCTTTCCTCGATGGTCGAGTCCGATCCTGCAGTGGCGCTGCCCGGCCCGCAGGTCGGCGACACCGATGTGGGCCGTGTGGGGGTGGCCGCCGCGCTGACACCGCGGCCCGCGCCCGCGGCCATCGCCGCGTCGGTGGGCGAGGACGCGGCCGCGGCCGGTGCAGCGCCCGCCCCGGTCGCCGCGACGGTAACCGGGTCGGTGGCCGCCGCCCCGGGCGCCTCAGCGGTCAGCGCCCCGCAGTGGTCGGCGAGCCCGTTCGCGCCGCTGGTGCGGGCGGTGATCGGGCTGCTGCTGACCCTTGGCGGCATGAACACCACCAACCCGCAGCCGAACAACCCGATCCAGCAGGTGCTGTACTCGCTGGCCAAAGGACTCAGCTCCGCCCTCGACCCGGCCCCACCGCCGGGCTCCCCCACCGTGGAGGCCGCCGACCCACTCAGCGGGACGGTGGCCGGCTCCCTGGGATTCCCCACCGGCGGAGGGTTGACCTTCACCGCCACCGACCCCGCCCAGGGCAGCGTCGAGGTCACCACCGACGGCACCTTCACCTACACCCCCACCACCGAGGCCCGCCAGAACGCCGGCGCGGCGACCACCGACACCTTCACCGCCACCGCGCACAACGGCCTGTCCACCAGCTCGGTGACCGTGACCGTGCCCGTCGACCCGGGCACCCCGATTGCCGGTACGGCGACGGTCAACACCCCCGACCCCGACAGCGGGACCGTCACCGGCGCAGCGATCTTCAGCGACACCGCCGGACGCACCCTGACCTACAGCACCCCCGCCACCAGTAACAGCGGCGGAACTGTCAGCCTGAACAGCTCGACCGGGGTGTTCACCTACACCCCGACCGACACCCAACGCCAAAACGCCACCGACACCACCACCGACACCTTCACCGTCACCGCCACCAACGGGGTGCGCACGGCCACCGAAACCATCAGCGTGGCGGTGATACCGGGCGCTGCCGGGCCGCCGTCGGCGGATCCCGGCGCCCCCATTGCCGGCACCGCCACGATCGGCAGCGCTGACCCGGACACTGGGGTGGTCACCGGCGCCGCGGTGTTCACCAACACCGCCGGGCGCACCCTGACCTACAGCGGCCCGGCGGTCAGCATCGGCGGTGGGGCGGTCAGCCTCAACTCCTCCACCGGCGCGTTCACCTACACACCCACCGTGGATCAGCGCACGGCTGCCGGCACCTCAGCCACGCCGGTGACAGATGCGTTCACCATCACCGCCGCCACCGGCGTGTACACGGTGACTGAAACCGTGACCGTGCCTGTTTCCCCGCTCACGGTGGCCCCGCCCGCTGATCCGACCGCCCCGGTCGCGGGAAGCCCGATCGTCGGCAGTGCTGACCCGGTGACCGGGCTCGTCACAGGCGCAGCGGTATTCACCAACGTCGCCGGGCACACCCTGACCTATAGCAGCCCGGCGATCAGCACCGCCGGGGGTACGGTGACCATCGACGCATCTACCGGAGCATTCAGCTACACCCCCACCACCGCCCAGCAGTTGGCGGCGGGCACCGCGGCCACTCCGGTCAGCGACACCTTCATCATCACCGCGTCAACCGGGGTACACACGGTCGGCGAAACGGTCACCGTGCCGATCGCGCCGCTAACCGCGGCCCTCACCAGCCGCACCGCCCCCTCCGGCCCCGCCGCCGGTCCGTCAACAAGTGCCGAACCTCTTGTCATTGATGGGGATTATTTGGCGGGGTTCGATCCGTCGACGGTTGTGTTGCCGGCCCTTGCCACTGCATACAGCCCCGACGGAACTCGGCGCTACACCCTGACACCAAGCCTCAACCCCGACACCTACGCCTGGGAGTCCACCACGCTGAAGGTCATCGACACCGCTACCAGTGCCGTGGCAGCCACGATCGCGATCAGCGGGGTGAACTTCACGCTGCTTCCCAGCCCCGACGGACGGCGGGTATATGTCGTGAACAATCCGCTATTCGAGCTTCAACAAGAAGACCCCGAAGGGACCCTCGACGGCACACAGGATATTCCGTTGGGCCGGGTGTCGGTGATAGACACCGCCACCAACTCTCTGGCGGCCACGATCGAGGTCGACACCGCCAAAGCCTCTCCTGGGGCTGTCGCGTTGATCAGCCCCGACAGCAGACACCTCTACGTGTTCGGACAGCAAACGGTGTCGGTGATCGACACCGCCACCAATACCGTCGGGGCCACCTTCGGCGGCGAGACCCTGTCGGGAAAGCTCAGCGCCGCCGGCGAGCGGTTGTATCTGCTCGACAGCGACCTCACCACCGTCCGGATCATCGACACTGCCACCAACACCGCGATCAACCAGGTCGACCTACCGATAACCGCCGGCGGGGATTTCGCAGTCAGCACCGAAGGCAGCGTTCTGTACGTCTCCCACTTCGACTCCGACAACGGTGTCACCGGTATTGAGAGCCCCTGGTCGGGACCTCTCACCGGCTCCTTGAACCTCTACGTCAACAGCAGCCTGGCCCTCATTGATGCCGCCACCGGCGCCCTGATCACGTCGGTTCCCGTGCCTTCGGGTTCGACTTACCCGACAGTCAGCCCCGACGGCACCCAAGTATCTTTCACGGGCACACAATCGGTGGTCACCATCGCCCCCAAAGACACCACTGTCGTCGCAGGGGTCGCCAAGATCACCAAGGCTGACCCCGCTACCGGAATCGTCACCGGAACCGCGGCATTCACCAACACAGCAGGGACCCCGCTCACCTACAGCGCACCCCCGCTCGGCACCAACGGCGGCACCGTCAGCATCAACGCCGCCACCGGGGCGTTCACCTACACCCCCGCACTCAAACAGCGTCAGACGGCGCTAGCGACCACGATCCCCAACATCGACACCTTCACCATCACCGCCACCAGCGGGACCCACACCGCCACCGAAGTGGTCACCGTGCCCGTCGCCCCATTGAGCCATGAACCGCAAGTCGATGGCAAGGGGTACGTCATCGACAGGACCGACGCGGCCACCGGCACCGTCTACGGGCATGTGACCATCACCGACCCCGATGGTGAATACGTCTACTACGAAATAGTTCCCGACCAGCCCGGTGGCTGGATCCGCGACCTCGAAACCAGCGACGAATTCGATCCGAGTGTGTCCCTCGATCACAACACCGGCGAGTTCGTCTTCACCCCAGGAACATTCCTGCGCGAGAACGCCTACCTGGCGCCGGGTATCACGGCTGCTCAGCACCTCACGTTCACCGCGGCGGGAACCGACCTCGAGGGCACCGCGACCACCACGGTCACCGTGCCGATCAGTGCTTTGGCCCCACCGGCACCACCGACGACTGCCCCGACAGCGGTGCCGCCGGCATGGACCGACGAAGCGGCGATCACCACCATCCCCGTGGAGTCGGGAGCCATGACGCTGAGCCCCGACGGTAGCCGCATCTACATCCAAAACGACTACAGCGACAGCTACCCGGACTATCGCGAGGTGAGCGTGATCAACACCGCGACCAACGCCCGCAGCGCCGTCGCGGCCAGTCACGGCTTGGGCGGTGTCAGTGCCGAAGCCGCCGTAGCGGTCAGCCCCAACGGGCGCTATATCTACACCGCGGGCGCCTACTTCGACCCCACCGCCGAAGATGTCTTTCCCGCGGTGAAGGTCATCGACACCACCACCAACCGGGTATCAGCAGCGATACCCCTCTCGGGCGATGCAACGATCACAAATCTTGCCATCGACAATGGCGGCACGAATCTGTATGTTCGCGAGATCGACGCGACCGGTAACTCCTCGCTGACCGTGATCGACCTTCCCACTAGGACCGTGACCGCCACCATCCCGGTCAGCAGCCGTCAGTCCATCTACACCGGCGCAGGTCTGGCGGTCGGCCCCGACAACAAACACGTCTACATCCGCGAAACCGGCACCGGTTCCGGCGCCGGGCCGACACTGCGTGTAATCAACACAGCCACAAAGACAGTCACGGCCACCATCACTACTGGCGAGCCCACGGGCTACGGCAATACGAACGGCAGTTTGACCCTCAGCCCCAACGGGGACTACGTCTACACCCGCGACTGGAGTATTGACGACACAGGCGATCTCGTTGCGGCGGTGACCGTGATCAGCACCAGCAGCAATACCGTGACAGGGGTGATCCCGACCGGCGATGACTTCGGATCAACAACGGGCGGTATCGCGGTCAGTCCCGACGGGAAGTACCTCTACGTCGGGCGCAACGACCGCATCGCCGGCGCCGGTCTTCAGGTGATCGACCTCAGGACAAAAGAGATCACCGGCATCGTCGACAGCGGACAAGACAGCAGTCTCCATCGCGTCGGCGACATCACCGTCAGTGCCGCCGGCACCCGCATATATACCGGCTACACCTACCTCAATCCGGCCACCGGCAGCCTGGCTGACGGAGTGACTGTCATCGACACCTCGAGGATCTCAAGTCCGCCGGACGGCAACAGCGATGGCGGCACGGATGGCGGCACGGATGGCGGCACGAACGCCACCGCACAATCACCGGTCACCACATTGTTAACGAAGATTCCAATGAAAGACGACCGGATCAGCATCGACAAGATCAAAGACACCGCCGGAACCACACGACTCGTCGTCTATGTCAGCGGCGTCTCCGGCGACATTTTTAATCTAAATTCTAGTTTTGCGTTCCTACAAGGAAAGCAAGGAATAATCGATCCAGCAGTCGATCTTGCGATCAACAATACTGTCAAAGCACTAGATAACAAAGGTGAATACGTTGCTGAGATTATGCTCGTGGGTTTCAGCAAGGGCGGATCAACTATCCAAAACTATGCCGTGACGGGTCAGTATGCAGACCGAGTAACGACAGTAATAACCTTCGGGTCACCGCTCGTAAAGAACGCAAACCAGTATGGATCTTTTGTCGACGTACTCCACATCGAAGCTAAAATTGACCCCATCCCACAAGACGACTTTGTCGGAGGCGTATACGATTTCGAAACAGGAAAAATCCAAGCGAGCAATCGCGGCGTCCGTGAGACATTCGTCGACGACCCAACCGATTGGAAAACAATCTACATGGTCGACACCGAAAAAATTTACGAGAATTATGACAAAACCCAGAAGGCATCCTTGCAGGAACTATATGGCACGACGTCGATCACAACCGAAAATGGTCACAACCGCCCCAATTATTATGTCGCAGCCCGCGACTACGCGGACAATGCGTGGCGCTGGGAACAATCACAGCGGATAATGGCAGACATTGAGCGCTTCGACTTCGAATCAGGACAAACAACACATATCCTGAAAAATGAAACGTTCTGGGCCATCAACTGGTGGTGAGGCGCAATTCATCCTTGACAATGGCGACCTGGACGGTACGGGGAGGCTGGAGCCTCGCCATACCGTGTAGTGGCCCGTTTCCAAGTCATTTGACGGTTTCAGTATGGGACCCAAGGTCCTCTTTCAACAGGGGATGATGTATCCGGGATCTGTCGTGGAGTTCAGCCACTTTCCGTAGGCCCTGACTTTTATCACTCGGGCGGCTTTCTCGGGCTGTAGGCCGGTGAGCTGCGGGTTTGCGGCGCTGATGGTGCGGATTTGCGCACTAACCCGGATTTTGCGCGGTATGTGCGTGTAGCGGGGTGTTGATAAGCGAAAGTGCCTGTCCTGCAACGGATAATCGGACTTGTCTAGGGTTCGGTCGTCCAGCAGGAAGGCACCTCGCAGGTGAAGAGTATCGCGGCGGCGCAGCGGGTGAAAGTCTCGGCGGACGGCCACGGGGTGGTGTCGCACGCCGGGATGGGGCTGCTGCGGGAACTTGCCGACCAGACCGGGCTGTCCGCCCAGGTCACGACCGCGTTGGCTGACACCTACAAGGGGTCGTGGGTGTATGCCCCGGGGGAGGTGTTCGCCGATCTGGCCGCGGCGGTGGCTGACGGGGCGGACTGCATCGACGGAGTCGGGCAGCTGTGCGCCGACCGCGAGCACGTGTTCGGGGCCAAGGCCTCCACGACGACGATGTGGCGGCTGGTCGATTCGCGCATCGACGCCGCGCACCTGCCCAAGGTTCGCGGCGCCCGGGCGGCGGCGCGGGCGGCGGCCTGGGCGGCCGGGGCCGCCCCGACCCGTGGCCGGCCGCTGTATATCGATATGGACGCCACCCTGGTCATCGACCATTCCGACAACAAAGCCGAGGCGGCGCCGACGTGGAAGAAGTCCTTCGGCCATCACCCGTTGCTGGCGTTTCTGGACCGCCCCGAGATCGCCGGCGGTGAGGCCTTGGCCGGGCTGCTGAGGGCCGGAAACGCCGGGTCGAACACCGCCGCCGACCACATCACGGTCCTGGACCAGGCGTTGGCCTCGCTACCCGCGGCATGGCGCCCCGACCCGGACACTGCGAACGGACCGATAGTGGTGGTGCGCTCCGATACCGCCGGGGCCACCCATAAGTTCGCCCAGGCCTGCCGCGATCGCGGGGTCGGGTTCTCCTTCGGATTCCCCGTCGACGCCCGCGTCTGGGACGCCGTGGACACCCTCAACCTCGCCCACGGCTGGTATCCGGCCATCGACTCCAGCGGCGAGTTGCGTGACGGGGCGTGGGTGGCCGAGGCCACGACTCTGGTCAACCTGTCGACCTGGCCTGCCGGGACCCGGCTGGTGCTGCGCAAAGAGCGCCCGGTGCGCCGTGAGGCGCTGTTGATTCGAACGGAGGTGAAAGACCGACGTCGCTGATCCTGTCGCAGCAGGACGGTGAAGCTGAGGGCAGCCTGACCCGGGTGGTGCCGGGGAGGGTGGGAAGCAGCCCTGACAAAGCCGGGACGTGCCAGTACTGCCAGATGGTGCGGGTCCGGCGAGCGTGGCGGAAAGGAGTACGCGAGGAACCGGCGTTTACGTCCCTTCATCTTGCACCGGCTCAAATCTGGCGGATAGGGGCCGGGGCGGTGCGCACCCACTGAGATCTAGTGGGGAACTCCTGGGCCGGATAGGTCGGTCGGCCCGGAGACCACGGTGACGTGCTGCGGGGTAACCGTGGTGATGCCGCAGGGGCAGAGTCGGGCTCCTCATCCGTCGAGCGAATCACAGTGAACACGGGAACCATCCTGGTCCCGCCGATCCTTGGGGCAGCCAGCCCGCGGGTTTCGGCTGGGCGCACCGACCGCCGATCGGGTCAGGGTGGGGCGGAGCCGCCGTAGTACTCCGAGCCGGGGAGAGCCCGGCACATGGGGAAGGGCGGCAGCGGTTTCGAGAAGGGAAGGAGACTGTAATGCTGAAAGACGCGGCGGTGAATACCGTCGCTCCGCAGCACACGGACCCGGTGGGTCCACGCGCTCGGGTATCGGGGATGCAGACCAAGCTTCACCATTGGGCGGCGGCCGATCCCGGCCGCAGCTTCGATGACCTGTTCAACCTCGTGTACGACCCGGCGACGCTCTTGGTGGCGTTCGACCGGGTCGCGGGCAATTCCGGTGCCAAGACTGCTGGGGTGGACGGTCTGACCGTCGCCGCCGTGGAGGCCAGCGTCGGGATGCCCGGGTTTCTGGACGGCCTGCGAACTCAGTTGAAGGACGGCTCGTTTCGTCCGCTTCCGGTGCGGGAACGCAAGATCCCCAAACCGGGCGGCAGCGGGAAGGTCCGGAAGTTGGGGATTCCGACCATTGCGGATCGGGTCGTCCAGGCGGCGCTGAAGCTGGTGTTGGAACCGATCTTCGAGGCCGACTTCTTGCCGGTCTCCTATGGGTTCCGGCCGAGGCGACGGGCCCACGACGCGGTCGCTGAGATTCAGTATTTGGGCACCAGAGGCTATCGCTGGGTGCTCGACGCCGATATCGAAGCGTGTTTCGACTCGATCGAGCACACGGCCCTGATGGACCGGGTGCGCACGAGGGTCAAAGACAAGCGCGTGCTGGCGCTGGTCAAAGCGTTCCTCAAGGCCGGAGTAATGACCGAAACCGGTCACCTTGAGGACAACCCGACCGGCACGCCGCAAGGGGGCATCATGTCCCCGCTGCTGGCCAACATCGCCCTAAGCGTGCTTGATCAGCACGTCCATGGACCGTGGCAGCCGGGCGGGGTGATGAGCAACCGCATACATCGCGCTCTCCGTCGCAGGAGGGGTCTGCCGAACTGGCGGATCGTCCGCTACGCGGACGATTTCGTTGTTCTCGTGTTCGGCAGTCGTGACGATGTGAATACCCTGCGCGAGGAGATCGCTGAGGTGCTCGCGCCACTGGGGCTTCGGTTCTCCGGAACCAAGACCCGTGTCGTGCACATGAGCGAGGGGTTCGACTTCCTTGGGTTCCGCATCCAGTGGAAACCCAAGCGAGGTACCGACAAGTGGTACGTCTACGTGTTCATCGCCGATCGGCCCATCCGGTTGCTGAAGGACAAGATTCGTGCCCTGACCAGCAGGTTGTCGCAGCAGCCACCCAGGGACGTGTTGGTCCGGCTCAACCGGATCATGCGCGGCTGGTCCAACTACTTCAGATATGCCGTCGCCAAGAGCGTTATGCAATCCCTGGCCATCTTCGTGTGGCACAGGATTGCTCGCTGGTGGTTGAGGCTGCATCGGTGGAGTTGGGCCGATCTCCGACGGCACCTCATCGGCCCAAACGGCCGGTGGCGCATGCCGTCGGCGGACGGGGTCGCATTGTTTAATCTCGGTCGCGTGCCCACGGCACGTTATCGGTACCGCGGTAACAAGATCCCGAATCCCTGGACGGTGGCCAACCCCGCCTGACGGCAGAGACCGTGGAGAGCCCGGTGCGTGGAGACGCGCACGCCGGGTTCGGCGAGCGGCCCGCAGAAACGGACCGGTGGCAACACCGGCACCGCGCTGCGGGCCGACTCAACCATCCGGGTGCGCAGCTGCGCTTCACCGACATCGACGGCATGCGCATCACCGCGTTCATCACCGACACCGCCCCCCGGGGAGGTACCCGGCCAGCTGGCCGGACTGGAACTACGCCACCGCCAGCACGCCCGCGTCGAGGACCGCATCCGCGAAGCCAAAGCCGCCGGCCTGGCCAACCTGCCCTGCCACGGCTTCAACGCCAACGCCGCCTGGCTGGAAATCGTGCTGGCCGCCGCCGACCTGGTCGCCTGGGCCCAACTCATCGGCTTCGCCGACGCCCCGGAGCTGGCCCGCTGCGAAATCTCTGCTTTCCGCTACCGGGTGCTGCACGTCGCGGCCCGCATCACCCGCGGCGCCCGCCAACGACGGCTACGCATCGACGCCACCTGGCGCTGGGCCAAAGCCATCGCCACCGCCTGGCAGCGCCTCCGCGCCGCCTTCCCCTAACCAACAGACCCCCGCCCCGACGACCCGAAAGACCCACCGGCCACAGGAAAGCCCGCCCCACCCGGCGACACGGGCCAGCCGAACACACCCCAACCCCGAAAACGCTACCGCTCAGCGGCTTCCCCGGCTCAGCACCCCCGAACCCCACCGGCACGAAAAATCGAGGCTAAGGCGGGGTCCGTAGTGTGCGGTGGTGGCCTACGTGCGCACCGTGAAGACGGGCTCGGGAGCGACTGCGGTGCAGATCGTGTGGTCGTCTCGGCGGGGTTCGCGGTCGATCGAGCATGTGGGTTCGGCCCACGATGAGGCCGGAGTGGCGGCACTGAGGGTCGCGGCCGAGCAGCGGATGGCTGCCGGGCAGCAGGAGCTGGACCTCGGGGTGGCCGGCCGGGCGGGCTCGGCGCCGTTGCCGATCACCTCCTCGCGGGCGGCGCATCTGTGGGACGCCTTGTGCCAGGCCTACCGGGTGTTGGGATTCGACGCGGTGGGCGATGAGGTGTTCCGGCAGTTGGTGTGTGCGCGGATCATCGAACCGACCAGCAAGATCGACTCGGCGCGGGTGCTCAGCGAGGCCGGGATCGCCGCGGCGTCGTATTCCACCATCAATCGGCGTTTGCCGCTGTACGCCAAAGGCACTTTCCGCCAACAACTCTCGACGAAGTGCGCGGCGCACGCCGAGCTGGGGCCGGCGACGCTGGTGCTCTACGACGTTACGACGCTGTACTTCGAAACCGATGCCGGTGATGGTTTCCGGGAGCCGGGATTTTCCAAGGAACGCGTGCGCCGTGAGGCGCTTGTTGATCGGGTGGAGGTGAAAGACCTGCACGGTGATTCTGTCGCAGCAGGATTGCGAAGCTGAGGGCAGCCCGCCTCGGGAGATGCCAGGGTGGGTGGCAAGCGGCCCTGACGAAGCCGGGGCGTTCCAGTACTGCCAGATGGTGCGGGCCCGGCGAGCGAGATGAAGAGGTATACGCGAGGAACCGGCGTTAAACGCCCCTAAAGGGAGTACCAGCTCGAACCTGGCGGATGGGGGCTGGGGCGATGCGTACCCATTGCTTGTGGCAGTGGGGAACTTTCCAGAGGTACACGTTCGACTGATGGAGAGGCCGTGGTGACGTGCTGCGGGTTGTAGCCACGGCGATATCGCAGGGGCAGAGTCGGGTGCCTACTTCATCGAGCGATCAACAAGTGAACACGGGAACCACTCCGTGACTGCCTTGCTGGCGCGCATCCTGCGCGGCGCGGGGCTGGGCGCATCGTCGGCCGATCGTCTCGGAGTGGGGCGGAGTCGCCGTAGTAGTCCGAGGTCGGGAAAGCCGGCCACATGGCAAAGGGCGACAGCGGAATTCGCGAAATGAGGACACTGTAATGCCGGAAGATGCACCACCGAATGGTGGCGCTCCGACCGAGGAAATGGCCCCAGCGGGGTCTTATCGGCGGGTACCAGAGATGCAGGCCAAGCTTCACCGATGGGCGGCGGCCGATCCCGGCCGCCGGTTTGATGATCTGTTCAACTTCGTGTGTGACCCGACCACCCTGGCGGTGGCCTGGAGTCGGGTCGCCAGCAATCGGGGCTCTCGCACCGCGGGCTCGGACGGGCTGACCGTAGCCCGGATCGAATCCGAGATCGGAGTTCCGGAATTTCTGGACGAGCTGCGCAGTCAGTTAAAAGATGCGCGGTTCCGGCCCCAACCGGTGCGGGAACGCAAGATCCCGAAACCGGGTGGGTCGGGCAAGGTGCGACGGTTGGGGATTCCCACCGTTGCCGACCGTGTCGTTCAGGCGGCGCTGAAACTGGTGCTGGAACCCATTTTCGAGACCGACTTCGAGCCGGTCTCTTATGGGTTCCGGCCTGCGCGGCGCGCACACGACGCGATCGCCGAGATTCATCTGTTCGGCACCGCGGGTTACCGCTGGGTGCTCGACGCTGATATCGAGGCGTGCTTTGACCGTATCGACCATTCCGCCCTACTGGAACGGGTGCGTCGGCGGATCAAGGACAAGCGCGTGTTGCGGCTGGTCAAGGCGTTCCTCAAAGCCGGGATCTTGACTGAACTCGGCGACTACCAGGACACCCATACCGGCACGCCGCAAGGCGGCATCTTGTCCCCGCTGTTGGCCAACATCGCGCTCTCGGTGCTCGATGAGCACCTGCATGCGCCGTGGAAACCACTCGGGCCGATGTCGACCAAGATGCGGCGCCAACGCCGGAGTTGGAAAGGTCTGCCCAACTGGCGCCTGGTCCGCTATGCGGATGATTTCGTGGTGCTCGTCTGGGGAGACCGCCCCCACCTCACGGCGCTACGCGAAGAAATCGCCCACGTGCTCGCTCCGATGGGTCTTCGGCTCTCTGCGGCCAAGACCCAGATCGTGCACATGAGTGATGGGTTCGACTTTCTGGGGTTCCACATCCACTGGCGCCGCAAGAAAGGCAGCAACAAGCACTACGTCTACACCTTCGTCGGCCAGCGTCCTTTGCGGTCGGTGAAAGCGAAGATTCGTGCCTTGACCCGCAGAACATCACAGCTTCCCCTGGGGGCCACGCTGGTCCGGATCAACCAGATCCTGCGTGGCTGGACGACCTACTTTCGGCACGCGGTCGCTGCTCGCACTTTCGGCCACCTTCAGAAGTTCGTGTGGTGGCGGATCGTGCGCTGGCAACGCGAACTGCACCGCTGGAATTGGGCCGCCGTTCGACGCTGGCTCACCGACCCCACCGGGCGGTGGCATCGCATCAGCGCCGACGGGACAACGTTGTTCAATCCCGCGGCAGTGCCTATCCGGCGCTACCGCTACCGCGGCAACGCCATCCCGACACCATGGGCTGCGGCATAACCACACCCTCGGCAGATTCCGTGGAGAGCCGGATGCGGAGAGATTCGCACGTCCGGTTCGGTGGGCGGCCTGGGGAAACGGACCCGGAGCAACCCGGGCACCGCGCCCCAGGCCGACCCAACCGCCTGGAACCACAGATCACCGTCGGGCTGCTCACCGACGCCTCGGGGTTTCCGTTGACGGTGCAGGCCTTCGCCGGCAACAAGGCTGAGACCGCCACGATGCTGCCGGTGATCACCGCGTTCAAGAAGGCCCACCAGCTGCGCGATATCACCGTGGTCGCCGATGCCGGAATGATCTCCGAGGCCAACCAGATCGCCATCGCCTCGGCCGGGTTGACCTACATCCTGGGGGCCCGCCTGCCCTTTCTGCCCGACATCGTCCGGGAGTGGCGCGACCAACATCCCGGCCAGGACATCCCCGAGGATCTGACGTTGACCCAGCCGTGGCCGGCCACCGATCGGGAGAAGACCCGCGGTATCCCCGAGCGGGTCATCCACTACCAGTACCGGGGCGATCGGGCCCGACGCTCGCTGCGCGGGATCGATGAGCAGATCGCCAAAGCCCAGAAGGCCGTGGACGGCAAAGCCCCGGTCAAACGCAACCGGTTCATCACCTTGACCGGTGAATCCAAGGCGATCGACCGCGATCTGGAGGCCAAGGCCCGCGCCCTGGCCGGTTGGAAGGGCTACACCACCAACCTGGTCGAACAAACACCGCAGTTCGTCATCGGCGCCTACCACCACCTGTGGCGCATCGAGAAAGCATTCCGGATGTCCAAACACGACCTACAGGCCCGCCCGATCTACCACCACAAACGGGAATCGATCGACGCCCACCTCACGATCGTTTTCGCCGCCATGGCCATCACCCACTGGATCGAACAGCAAACCGGCTGGAGCATCAAGCAATTCGTCCGCACCGCACGCCGCTACCGCACCATCACCATCCAAGCCGGAGAACACACCCTCACCGCCGCCGACCCCATCCCCGACGACCTCGCCCACGCCCTCAACGAAATCCACCGCCGCAACAGTGCGCACTAATTTGAGCAAAGTCAGGTTTCAGTATGGGACCCAAGGTCCTCTTTCAACAGGGGATGATGTATCCGGGATCTGTCGTGGAGTTCAGCCACTTTCCGTAGGCGTTGCCGCCGGCGGCGCGAACAGCAGTGCAGACTTCAGCCTCAGTGCTGCCCGCAGGAGTGAACACGGCGTAGATCGGGTTGCCGTCTTCGGTCGCGGCGCGCAATGAGGGGCACGTCCGGTCGGTACGGAGATAGGACGCGCCAGGGTGGGCATCGAGGAGAGCTTGGATGCCAGCGGGGTACGACCCCGGAGTGGTCACGTTCCCGAGGATTACGATGCCCTGACCATTGCACTGCGGAGTGCTTATGGGTTGCCTCAGACCAAGATCGCCTGTCGGGAGTTCCCGTGGGCCGGGGGGATGTTCTGCTAGGCCGCCCTGTGCGACAGATCTGGGATCAGAGGCCCTCTGATAAGCCTCACGGAGTTCATCCACAGATTTAGCATGCTGACTGCCAACACTGATCACATTGTCGATCTTCTCGAGTTCTCTGGGGCAGAAACGTCCGACGTTCTCGTTCCCGGGTTCCGCCCCGGCAACCTCCGCGACCAATTCGTCGATGAAATTTTGCGTCGTACCGATGACGACGGGATCCGTTTCCAGGGTGCCGCCATCGCTCAGCGTGAAGGTCAGGCGGACCGCCATGATGACAGCCGCATTCGCCGCCTGGCCTTCGGGGCCGACTGTTACAACGAACCGGCCGGTCTCGCCGGGATCGACCTTGAAGTCGATCCCGGTTGAAATCTGCTCCCTCACGCCTTCCTCGAAAAGCTGGCCACGCGGGATTTTGAGCGCGTATTCCGCAGCGACACCAACCCCACCCGCTCCCTGCCGAAGGCAGCTCAGTATGTGCTCGCTCTCGACGACCGTTGCAGATACCTGATTGATCGACGCGACGGACCCACCGTCATTCTTAAAAGTGACGTCGATCGGCGCTACAGCGACATCACCCATGGGCCGGTTGCCCTCCGGCTGGCCGTTCGCGCTCAGTTCGATTGCCGCCACATCTACGGGTTCGTCGAGGGTGACCGCCGCGATGCTCAGCCGGCCCTCGGATGAACTGTTCGCCTGCAAGTAGGCAAACCCCGATACTCCAATCGCGAGGACACCCACCACGGTGCCGACAGTGGCCCAAACCGGGTTCTTGATGGCGGCGAGGACCTTCGAGCCGCTCGCAGGTCCAGCAGCGCCGTGGGGATGATTTACATCGTCGGCGCCTTGGGCAGAAGCGCGATCATTCGGTTGCCGATTAAACGCGTCATCATCCACTCCCATTGACGCAGAATACGGAAAGACCGACGTCGGCTTGGACCTCATCGGCAAACCGTTCCTGACATCGGCCAGTAACTGAGGTTCCCCCGAGACCGTAGAGGCATCAGCTATAAGGAGTGGCGATGTCAGAGAAACGGATGAAGTACGACCAGGAGTTCCGTGATGGGGCTGTGCGGATCGTGCGGGAGACGGGTAAGCCGATCGCGGCGGTAGCGCGTGATCTGGGGGTCAATGCCGGCACCTTGGGTAACTGGGTCGCTGTGGACCAGGACAAACGTGAGGGCCGTGGGGAGTTGTCGACATCGGACTTCGCCGAGCTCAAGCGGTTGCGGGCGGAGAACGCTGAGCTGCGGATGGAGCGTGATGTCCTCATTGGACGAGTATCGAGGTGCAGGCCATGGTGGTCTGTTCGCCGGAAACGGCGAGGGACGGCCTCGATGTCTCGCCACCGGATGGCCTGTTTGAGCTGGTCGCCCTCGTCGTTGCCGGGATGTGCGATCGGCACAAGAGAGCTGCCCCGGCGAGGGCCGAACAATGAGGAACCGACAAACATCCTGGCCCGATCGGCGAGGTTCGATCCGGAGGTTAAGGGATGTTCTGTGGATGGGATTGGGGTTCAACACGACACGGTGTCTGCCTCATCGATAACAACGGCGTGGTGATCAAAACCTGGATGGTCGAGCACACTGAGCGAGCGCTCAAGATGTTGTTCGCCGAACTCGCACAGCTGGGCGATCCGATCCTGATTCCGGTCGCGATCGAACGTGGAGAGGGACTGATCGTGGGACACATCGCCAGTGCCGGTCATCCGGTGCTGGTGATCGAGCCTGCAGCCTTCAACGCAGCCCGACCACGATGGGGCTCAGCCGGCGCGAAATCCGATGCCGCTGATGCATTCATGCTCGCCGATTACGCCCGTACCGATGGTCATCGTCTGCGGCGGGTTGAACCCCTCGCGCAGACCACGCGGGAACTCGCGGCCCTTGTTCGCGCGCGGACAGCTCTGGTCGAGGCGCGAACGGCGGCGTCGAACCAGTTGTGGGCCATCCTGGCTGAGCACTGGCCAGGCGCGGCCGCACTGTTCCAAAAGCTGACATCGAAAGTCGCGCTGGCGTTCTTGACCGACTATCCGACCCCACAGTCAGCAGCGCTGCTCGGCGAAGGGCGGATGCGTCAATTTTGCCGTCGGCACAGCTATCGGGGCGGCAGGTCTCCAGCAGAACTCATCGACCGACTGCGAGCGGCGCCCGCCAGCGCGAACCCGATCGCGCCGAAGGTGCTCGAAGCCATCATCCGCGGGTCTATCGCCCAGATCAGCCTGCTCAAGACCCAGATCGCCCACCTTGAGCGCCAGACCGCCGATGCCCTGGCCGCTCACCCCAAGACCGAATTGCTGAAAACTCTCCCACGCGTTGCCAACGTCAGCCTCGCGGCGCTGATCGCGGAGATCGGCCCCCTGCTGGAGCGATGCGACAACCCCGAACAAGTCGCCGCCATGTGCGGTGCCGCGCCGGTCACCAGGGCCTCAGGCAGATCGCGCACGGTCGGCTTCCGCTACACCGCGAACAAGCAGGCACGCGTGGCGATTACCAGCTTCGCCGACAACTCTCGCCACTCCTCAGCCTGGGCCGGCGACTGCTACCGCCGAGCCCGAGCGCGCGGCGCTCGACATCCCCACGCCGTGCGCATCCTCGCACGCGGCTGGGTCCGAGTGATCTGGGCCTGCTGGACAACCGACACCGCCTACGACCCTTCCCGGCACATCGGGGAACAGAAGCTTGCCATGGCGACTTGACCAAGAGAGCTCAAGCGATCAGTGGTCCTGTGGGTGAAGGAGGCGACGAAGTGAGCGTGGCACGCTTCATCGCCGACCAGAGGACCAGTCATCGGGTGCCGCACGCGGTGAGCTGCCGGTTGCTGGGAGTCAGCGAATCGTGGTTCTACAAGTGGATCGAGCGCGCCGCTGACCCGCCGGGGGTGCATACCGAGACCGATCGGCGCCGTGCCGAGTTGGATGAGGCGGTGGCCACGGCGTTCGCGGCCGCCCGTGGTCTGCACGGCTCGCCGAGGCTGGTCGAGGATCTGCGTGAGCAGGGGTGGACGGTCTCGGAGAAGTCGGTGGCCGCCTCGATGCGCCGCCAGCACCTGGTGGCCCGCCAGATCAAGCGCCGCAACGGCTTGACCAGGCAGGACAAGACTGCGCCGAAGTTCGCTGACCTGGTCAACCGGGACTTCGGCGCGGGTGCGCCGAACCTCAAGTGGGTCGGGGATATGACCGAGATTCCCACCGAGTGCGGCAAGCTGTATTTGGCGACGGTGATTGACCTGTTCAGCCGGCGGCTGCTGGGGGCGGCGACGGGCCTGCACCCGGATGCGGAGTTGGCGTGCGCGGCGATCACGATGGCCGTGGCCGCCCCGGGGTGGGCGTGCGGCGATCTGGCGTGAGGACGTTGCTGAGCGGGTCATTTTTCACACCGACCGCGGCAGCACCTACACCGCGAATGCGTTCACGGTGTTGTGCCGCGAGTTGGGGATTCGCCAGTCGATGGGCCGGGTGGGGTCGTGTTTCGACAACGCCGCCGCTGAGGCGTTCTTCTCGTCGTTGGAGTGGGAAGTTTTGTCCCGCAACGTCTTCCGTGATACTATCCATGCGCAGGCCGTGGTCATCGAATGGTGCTACGACTTCTACAATCACCAACGGCGGCACACTGCAGCAGATGGGCTATCGCCCGTCAACTACGAGATCAGGGAATCAAACCCGAAGCCGCAAGCGGCTTGAGGAACCCTCCACGATCTCGGGGGAAGCACAAACTCGGCTTGGGCGACAGCGGGGCGAGTCGCAGTGGCATTACAGTGCAGCAATGGCCGCGCATCTGAGCCTGCCTCTTTGGGGAATTACAACAGGGGGAGGCAGCGCTTTGTTGATGATGCGCTGTTGCGTGCGTGTTGCACGATGCCGCGTCTATGCACGTCGAGCTGCGAGTCCGGGTGCGCCCACCACGGCGTCAACGCCACTCGCTAAAGGGTGTTTGATCGCACCGACGGTTGTTGCCTGAATCTCGTCTGCGCGGCGTCTACTCACGGGGTCACAAGGTGCTGGAAGGTGTCGCGAAGTCTGACCACGTCGGGCGATTGCATCTTGGTCGCGTTGAAAACGTTGTTGAGCTCGTCGGCCGTCTCGCGGACGCAGCGCGGATCCGTGTTCTTGTAGTCAAGAAAGGAGGCGGCATGTATTTGGCTTTCCACCAAGTCTGGTTGGCTCAGCGCGAACGGCTCCAACGTGATCGGTTCGCCCTGCTCGGGGATGAGCCGCAGTTGCACCGCGAAGACGACCGGCTTTCCGTTGCCGCTCTCTTCAGGCCCCACGGTAATGACCATGCGATCCACCGAACCGGCTTTCACGGTGTAGTCAACTGGCGAGGACACCGTGTCGGCAGACAGCTTCATTTGCCAGGGGTTGTATTGAATCTTCACCCCGTAGAACGCTGACACCACCGACCCGCCTCCTTGCCTACTGCAGTCGATGGTCTTCGCATCGAGAACCTTCGTCTCGATCCGCACGATGTGGGCGGGGGCGCCCCCGTTGTTCTTCAGCGTGATGTCGATCGGGGTAGCTGGCTCGGTGGTCTGATCCCACTCAGCGGCGTCGATATAACTCGGCCCCGATCTCGCCTCTATGGGGGCGGGGCTCCCGAAGCTGACGTTGGCCACCTCGATCTCCGCCGGCCCCGGCCCATGGCTGACTTGCAGATAGGTGACGACCAACGCTGCGACCCCCGCGACAGTGCCCACCGTCGCCCAAATCGGGTTCTTGATGGCGCCGAGAACCTTCGACCGAGAGCCGTCGGCAGCGGAATCGTCTGTCGGTGACGGATGCTGCATGTCGAAACTGTAGCGGCGTGGCAGCCCCCCTTTGCGGATCAGCACCACATTGATGATGAGGTGCGAGCTCGACCATCACTGCGGATGGCGCGATTCACCGGCGTGATCTGCCTAGAATCCGTTCGCCACGCCTGTCGACACCGGAGGAGCCGATGCGTTTCAATCCCCCGCCGAATTGGCCAGTCGAGCCGGAATGGACTCCCCCACCCGGGTGGCAACCACCAGCGGAGTGGGGCGACCCGCCCTATGGCTGGCAGTTCTGGCTACCGACCGATGCCGGGCATCATGTGCCCGACACAGACAACAGCCTGCATCCCCCCGTACCGACCGTGGTGCCCGCCGAGGAACGCACCTCCCCAGAGACGAGTGACGCCCCCGAGACCAATGGCACCTCGGAGACGAACGACGCCGTGGAGGCGAAGGAAGAACCCATACGCAAAAAGGGCATGTGGGCGAGAGCTCTGGAACATCCGACCTGGACGACCTTGGGTGCACTCGTCGGAATAATCGGGCTGGTGCTATCGGTGGTCCAGCTTGTCCAAGCGATGCAAACCCCGCCGGCAGACCTCGAAGTCGCTGCCCTCTCGATCGACGGCCAGCAGTCAGCGCGCGGAACTGTAACCGGCGCCGGCACCGAAACAACGCGCTCGATCGCGCTGACCCCCATCGAGCTCACCTTGCAGAACAAGGGCAACAAACCGTCACTGATCACCCGGATCGACGCCGACATCGTCTATTTCCAGCAACTCACCGACTGCACCGGTGAGGCGTCCACGCCGAATGCCCTCGCCGTGAAGTATCAGCTGGCGATCCCGATGAACGGTGCAGAACCTGCCGAGAAGCACCTTTCCAGCGAGGTCCGTTTCGAGGTGAAAGGTGGTGCCGCCGACCGGATGGTGCTGAGTCTAGGACCACAGACTCAACCGGCGTTCGAGACCAGACCGATGGTGATGTCCGCGAAGATCAAATTGATCCATGACGGAGACGAGGTGCTGGAAATTGGGACCGTTTCCCTCGTAACCACGGTCGGCGCCGCCGATGCTCAGATCGACACCGCTCGGTGGTCATCGCTGCCGACCGCAGGGGCATGCGCGGCACAGAATCTCGAATACCTCGACAAGATGGTTGCTATTCAGGCGACGCGGTCACGCCTTCTGGACAACCTGCGATCCGCCTATCAGCAAGTGGCTCGGTGATCCGCCACTCCTGTTACGAACCAACGAGATTCGAAACGCAGAGCACTCTACGAACCGCGCCGGCAGAAGGATAGCGGTAGATGCGCTTTCGGCCTTGACGGTGCCGCAAGAGCGTCACCTGCGGGGGGTGACGGTCACCGTGTGCTGGGCGGTGAGGTCGGGTCGGCCATCTTGGTGGACGATAACCGTAACGGTGTAAACACCTGGGCTGTGGACATCTATTGCCGTACCCGGGTTGTAGGAGTCGCAACCGAGCTTTTCTTTCGTCTCGTCGGTTCCTGGGCCTTCGATCAGTACCGTCGATTTGCACCCGGATCTGACCTGGTTTTCGCCTGCAAAGGACTTCCAGTAAACAAAGAACTTTTTTCCGCCCGTGACATCGGCCTCATAGGTGTCACCTTCGACGCGGTCATAGGCCCAGGTGGTCACATCAATCCTGTCGATCCCCGGACCAGGCCCGCCGTCGGCCGCATCCGCGGTCGACGACGTGGCGGTGGGGTGATCGGATCGCACGGTGATGATCTGGGTGTTCTCTCCGGTGAATTCGCCGACGAACCCCCGCAGAGTTGCGGCAAGCTGGGCCGCTAGACCGGGGCCCATGGACAACACAGCACCGAGGCTTTTCGCCGCGATGGTGGCCGGCGCGGGAACGCCGCCTCCGGGCAGGTGGCTGCTCGTCGAGGTCACACAACTGATCAGTGCCTGAGTGTCCGCGCCGAGGTCGACGTCGCTCGGGGGTCCGGGGTCGGTGATGCGGCTGAGGTCAAGGGGTTTGACGCAGTCCACCATGCCGGGAATGTCGAGCAGGAGCGCGCCGGGGTATAGGGCTTTGAAACCGAGCATCAATCCGTTTAGCAGGCTTACCCCTGGATCGGCGCGCAACATCACCGCCTGGGGAGGGGTCGCCTTTGCGAAACGCAGATGGGTGGTGGCGCCGGGAAGCAGGATGGTGCCGTCTCCGATGACTCCGGCGAAGATGGTGTGATAGGCCGTTTGGTTCATCGCGTATCCGAAGTCAGGTGTGATGTCCACGCCCATGTCGGTCGTGGGAGGCGTTGAGCGCACAACCCACCCTTTGGGAGAGTTGGAGGCCAGGTCCACACTGATCTCTCCCACACCGGACAAGCACGGCCATGCGGCCGGCACAGTGGGCGGGTCCAGTCTGTAGGTGGTGTCGCCGACCGTCAGCGGGGTGTCCACGCAGGCGGGTCTGGCTGATGCCAACCCGAGGTATCCGTTGAGGGCATCACTGAAGGTGCGCCCCAGAGCACCGAAGTCGATAACGATCGGAAAGAAGCTACTCAAGTGCGAGGTTTGAGCGGTCAGTGTGTTGGTGGCCGGATCCCACCTCGATCGCAACACCTCTGGCTGAGGGGATCCCGAGCTGACCGCGACGACCGCGGGCACCAATGACTCGCTCGTTCGGGGTGCGGTCCTGCCAGTGAAATCGAACCTCAGCATCACAGGCTCGGTGGGCTGTCCACCGTCAGGCAACGTCACCGACACCGCGGGCCCGGCGGAGTTGAGGAATCCGGGTAACGGCACAGTGGGATCGCCTGTGGGCGCCGCCGAAATACCCTGCGCACCTGTGACAGTCAGCTCATACCCTGTGGTATCGGTAGAGACTTTCCGCATGGATGAGGGCGCGGACGACTGCTCCGATGATGGCGCCGCCGTGTTGGAATGGTGGGTCGGCGAGGAACAACCCGCTATGCTCACCACCGCAGCCAGAACACCACAGCAAAGCATCCGAGACGATGTTGGCACCGGCATATGCCTCTTCCCTTCCCGCAGATCAGAGATCGGAAGATCCCAGATGTTTGGCGCTGTAGTCAGTTTGCCGCTGTTCGGCACCTGAGGCAGGGATTCCCGCGCACCGGGGCTGCATCCAGAGTGCAGGCCATCGTCTAACAAGCTTCGACGACGACCCGGACGGGGAAAGGCATGGCGGGTTGCTATATCCGCAAGAGCAACAATGCGGGCCCTTTCCGATTCAACCTGAGAAAGCCAGGGCTAGGCGTGACCGCCGAGATGCCCGGCTTCCGAGGTCGGTACCGGACCGCCAGGCAACTACGTGCACCCGGCCCGCAACGGCATCTACTACCGGCCACCGATTGTGTTTGGGACGCGTTTCGAGTAGCGCGGTTCTGATGATCGGGTAGCGGTCGGACGGGTATCGGGTAGCGGTGAGCCCCGTCCGACCGCTGGGCCGGCTACGTCGTTGTGGCGAGGTGTCGTCTCATGTTGGGTCCGTTGAGAGCGATGATTTCTGCGGCGCCGACGATGCGGTTGAGGATTGATTCGGCGATGACCGCGTCTTGTAGCGACTTGTACCAGTCGGGCGGATCGAACTGAGAGGTCACCAGGGTCGAACCGCGTCCTTCGCGGGCGGCCAGGATGTTGAGCAGTTCGGCCGCGGTTTGTGGAGTCACTGGGGTGGTCAGGAAATCGTCGAGGACCAGCAGGTCGCAGTTATGCAGGTCGGCCAGGAAGTCCAGGCGTTTCTGCGAGGTGGGGTCCAGCACTGCCAGCCGGTTGGCCAGGTCGTCGAGTCGGAAGATCCTCGCGGTGTAGTACTTGCGGCATGCGGCGTTGAGCAGCGCCTGTGCGAGGTAGGTCTTGCCGACGCTGGATTGACCGAGGATGACCAGGTTGCGGGTCTGATCGATCCATTGACAGCTACTCAGTCGTGCGATTAGCTCGCGGTTGAGGTTGCGGTCAGCCAGGTAGCGGATCTCTTCTACGCAGGCGTCAGGGTTTGGCGATCTGGAGGCCTTGAGTAGTTTCTGGGTCCGGCGTTCTGATCTGGCCGTGATCTCTTTGTCCAGGGCGTGGAAGATCTTCTGGGAGAACGTCCATTCGTCGCAGGCGGGATCGTTGGCCAGCTCGATGACGGTTTGTCCGAACGCGGTCATCCGCAGTTGGGTGAACAGCGGCATGTCGGCGTCGGTGAGGTGGCGCTGCGTCACGGCCGTGCCCCCTCATCGGAGGTGCTGGAGTTGGCGGTGAGGGCGGCGAGGCTGAACTGGTCGGCCCCGGCCAGATGCGCCCCGGTGGTGTCTCGGCGCCCCGGCGGCGGGTCCACCGGCCTGGCTGACGGCGCCGCGGTCGTGGTGGGTCGGGCAGCGGCCTGGGTCCGCAGCGCCGCGAGGTGCTGCTTGACGGCGGTGTAGCTGATCGCCCGAGGTGAGGTTTCGTCGATCAGCTGTGCGCAGGCACGCTCGAGCAGCGCCTTGTTGTCGCCCTTTGCCAGGGCGAGGATGTTCTGGCATGACCGATAGCCTTGGGCTTCGATGTGCTGGCGGTCGAGCACATTGCAGATCGCGGTGACGGTGTTCGGGCCGACTTTGTGGGCTTGGCGGACGAAGTACGCTCGCGACCACAGGTCTGAGGACTGCAGGTGCGCGGCGGGCACGTGGTCGGGATCGGTGACAAAGCTGTGCCGTCGCTCGGAGACGGTGTGGCAGGCGATGACCTCGCCGGCGCACATGATCGTCAGCGAATCTCCGGCGATCTTGACATCGACGTGTTGGCCGGCGAAGGCGTGCGGGACTGAGTATTTCACCGGGGCGATCTCGATGTGGTAATCCCGGTTGACCTTGGATTTCTTCCACGTCACCGGCTGCCATCGCGTCTCGGGCAGCACGATCAGCTCCGACTTCTCATGCTCGGCGAACAGCTGCCGCCGGCTGATCTGTTGGCCCCGAAACGGGGTCCGGTCATTGATCGCCTCGACCGCGACGGCGATTGCTTCGTTGAGGTCGGCGAGGCTGGCGAAGCGGCGCTCGGCCAGCCTGCCGATCACCCAGTTCGTCACGATCTTCACCCCGGCCTCGACATGACCCTTGTCCCGGGGCCGGACCGGTCTGGTCGGGACGGCGGCGGTGTGGTGGTACTCCAGGAAGTCCCGGTAGTCGCGGTTGACGTCGCGGGCCCGGTCGCCGCGGCTGATCTGATTCGACGCCGTGGAGGCGTTATCGGGGATGACGACCTGGCTCACCCCGCCGAAATACTCGAAGGCCTGACGGTGGGCATCAAGCCAGTTCGGGGTCTTCTCGTCGAGGCATCCGCAGGCGAAGACCATCCCCGAATACGGCAGCGAGGCCACGAACACCGACACCCGGGTCTTGGTGCCGGTGACGGGGTCGAAGATCGCCATCGCCGTGCCCGCCCAGTCGACCTGCATCGTGTGCCCGGGCACATGAGTGATCCGCATCGTCAACTCGTTGACCTCGACGTACTCGCCGACGATCTGGCAGAACCGCTGATAGCTGTAGTGCCGCTGCCCCGGCGAGCCTTCGGATTCCAGATAATTGGCCCACAACACCCGCAGCGGCAACTTCTTCTTGCCTGAGCGCTTCGTGACGGTCGCGGCGACGTCGAAGCCGATGAACTCCCCCGAGCACCGCTTGCGCCCATCGGTGAACAACCCGTCGATTTCCTCAGCCCCCAGGGCGTCGATCTGAGTCGTGACAGTCCACCCGTGGTCGTGGCAGACCTTCTTCGCCTTGGCGATCGTGCGATGTGAGCACCCCGCGATCGCCTCGATGTCCCGGTAGGACCTGTTCTGCAGCAGAAGCGACATCACCAATCGGTAATCAGTCACCCATGTCTCCTGTTCTGTTTCACCCGCAGCCCGATTGCCACGCGCGAAACCGAGACGAACACACAGGAACCGGCACTGCTACCCGATGCCCATACTCGCGCTACCCGATCGGCAGAACCCCGCTACCCGAAGGACGTCCCTAACACGATTGCCCGTTGCAGATCGTCCCACCTGATTCCACATACCGCTCGAAGGGCATTGCTCGACCACAGGTTACTTACCGACATCAGTCGGAATTCCTGCCGAAATACGAACCTGGCCCGGGCTGCATCGCCCGCCATAAATGCCCTTATGGGACTTAACTTAGGTCACCACTTTGCCCAAAACCGACGGTCGTACCTGACATCTCACCACTCATCCAGGAGGGTGAGAGGCGGGCAGGGTCTAGCGCTGGGGTTGTCGTCGGTGATTCATCCCGGGGTGAGGGCGAGGGTGAAGATGGCGGCCACTACCGCGATGGCGAGGGCATCTCGCCATCCGGGTCGGGCTGGGTGGGCGCAGATGCGGCCGGTGCCGCCGCGGGCGGTGATGGCATCACCCATTTCGGTGGCCCGCCGCAGTGCGACAACCATGGCGGCGGTGCACAGTTCGACGGTTTCGGCGCGGCGGGAGGTTTTGTCGGGTTGGGGTGGCTGCAGGCGTCGGGCTGCGGCGAGCAGCCGGAATTCCTCGGCCAGCATCGGAAAGATCCGAAACGCCAGGGAGGTGATGACCGCCCAGTCGTCGACGGGCAGGCCCAGGATGCGCAACGGGCGACACAGCGTCGCAACGGCGGGGGCGATGTCGGCGACGTGGGTGGTCCAGGAGACCACGACACCGAGGCTGATGAGGGCTAGCCCGAGGCTTGACACTCGCAGGAAGTCCAGGAAACCACCCACGCCGATCGTGACGGGGCCCAGGTGCAGTTCGGGGGCGCCGCCGTTGGCGATGGTGAACACACTGCCGACCACGATGATGACCCACAGCCATCGCGGTATCGAGGGGATGCAGGTGTGGGAGATACCGGCCAGCGCCGCGGTGATCCCCACCAGCAGTGCGGTGGCCCCGATCGCCGGCCATGACGGCGTGAGGGTCAGCAGGATCGAGATCACCAGCATGACAACGAGTTTGGTGCCGGCCCACAGGTCGTGGATCGGTGAGGGGCCCGGGACGGGCCGCATCAGCATCAGCGGGCGGCGGCTCACGGCTGAAGGCTCGTCTCGATGTCCACCAGTGTTCCGTGTTCCAGGCGCAGGGTCCGCGGGCACAGCGAGGACAAGCTGGTGGTGTCATGGGAGATGACGACCAGGGTTTGGCCACGGCGGCGGATGTCGGTCAGCAAGGCGATGAGGTCCAGTTGCGCGTCGGTGTCCAGACCCGCGAGGGGCTCATCGAGGATCAGCAACCGCGGTCGGTGGGCCAGCAGCCCGGCCAGGGCGACGCGGCGCAGTTGGCCGCCGCTGAGCCGGTCGATGAGCACGCCGGCGATCTCGGCCCCCAGACCGACCGAGGCCAAGGCCCCGACAATGCGGTCGGTGTCGGTGGCCGAGATCCCCGCCAGCGCGGCGACCGCTGCGCCGGCATTTCCGCGCAGCAACTGCAGTCGGGCGGATTGGAAACACACCGCGACGGCCCCGACCTGTCGATCAACGGGGCGCCCGTCGAGCAGACAGTGCCCGGTCGTCGGGGTGAGCAGGCCGGCCATGATCCAGGCCAGCGTGGATTTGCCTGAACCGTTGCCGCCGCACAGCAACACCCCGTCACCGGACTGAAGGCCGAAGGACACCTCACGCAACACGGGCTGCGACCACGGCGTGCCCGCGGCGTAGTCGAACGACACATTGCGCACCTCGAGCACCATTTCCCGACTGGCTGATTCGGCAGACGAAGGCTGGGTGGGGGCTGGGCGGGTCGGGGCCGAACGGGCCGGGGTGCGTGGGCCGGTGGTCGTGGCCGCGCCGATCGGTATCGCGCGGTCGGCGGCCGCGGCCTCCTCGGGGTAGTGGGTGATGTGCACCAACCCGACCCGGTGCTGGGCGGTCAGCCCATCGAGCACCTCAAGGAGAGTCGTGCGTCCGGGTGGGTCGACCATGGTGGTGACTTCGTCGGCGACCAGCAACGCCGGATCGCGGGCCAGTGCAGCGGCGATCGCCAGACGTTGGGACTCCCCACCGGATAACCCGGCGGTGTCGCGATCGGCCATCCCAGCCAAGCCCACCTCGGCGAGCAGGCCGTCGGTGTCGACCTGCCGGTCCGGTGGTAGCCCCCACACGAGGTCGTCGCCGACTCGCAACCCGAGCACCTGGCTGTCGGGGTGCTGCAGCACCAGAGCGGTCCCCGCGACCTGACCCAACCCCACCCCGGCCGGGCGTTCGATGGTGCCGGTGGTCGGGGCCACCCCGGCCAGGATCCGCATCAGGGTGGACTTGCCCGCACCATTAGGTCCGGTGATCGCCACATGCTCACCCGCAGCGACTCGCATGGACACCCCCGCCAGCGCGTCCCGGTCAGCGCCTGGGTAGCGGTACCCGACATCGGTCAGGGTAATCGGCAGCGGACCCGGCGGGCGACCGTCACCGGTGATCGGCAACAACCCCGGCGAGGACAAATCCGACGCCGCCTCCAGGCGGCGCAAGACGGGGGTCAATACCCGCCACCCGAACGAGGTGCCGCAGACCACGATCAGCCACACCCCCACCCCAATCAGCCACGGCCAGTGCACGATTCCCGTGTGCACCACCCGCTCGAAGCCGACGCCGGCATCGGCCAGCCCCGGCACACCCTTCAACAGGGCGGCGATCCCGCCGGCGTTGGCGGCCACCGCACCCAGCACCACTTCCCGAAGACCGGTCAGCGCCCCGAACGCGACCACGCACAGCGGCGACACTGTCACTCCCCACACCGCCGCGACAAAGAGCATGGTCGGGGCGCCGCGGCCGTGTCGTTTGACCTCACCGGCGATGGCCCCCATGTAGGCGCACGTCACCACCGACACCAGGCCACCGAACCCCGCCATCAGGAAGCCGATCAGACCCGCGGCCACGAACGCCCCGAACCCCACCCGCAGCCGGAACCGGTAACACAGCACCCCCATCGGGACCGCCCCCAGCCACGCGAACACCACCGCGCCGGGCACCACAATCGACACCACCGCGATCGCCCCCATCAAGGCAGCCGTCATCGCCGCCTGAGCCAATTCCGAAGGCGCCAGGCGAGCCGATCGTCCCGCCTGGGCGTCACTCGGCCCATCAGTCATCGCGCTGCCAGTTACCCATCTCGCAGCGAATTACAGCACGAGCCCGCCGACGGCTTACTGACCCCTCAGGGCCAAAGAAACTGCTGGCGCGAGCGCTATGCCATTGTGTTCGCACCCGCCCCAGCGTTGGGTAGATTCGCATCCGCGGCGTCACGGGAGTGCGCACGGAAGCATTTGCCGGAAAGGCCACGGTGGACACCAGGGGCCGGGTCGGTGGCCACCGAGTCGGGCCGCTCGACGCCAAACTCACAATTGATACCACTAGTCACACCAATCAGCGTGGTGTGCTCCAGCCCTCTGCTGATGCGCGGTGAATCTCTGGGAAAAACATCGTTATGGGTGCCGCCAGCCTGCGAAGCTGTTCGAAGCGGGTTCCATAAGCCGGTGAAGCCAAACCGTGAGGGGAAGTCATGACAATCGCCAACGCAGTGAAGCGCGGCAGTCGGGTTGTTCTGGCGGCCGGGGTCGTCGCCTCGGCGGGCCTGATCTTCCCTCCATTCGCCGGAGCCGATCCCGACCCGCACATCCCCGACGGAGCCGCGGGATGGTGCCTGGGTGGCCAGCGCGCAGACTCTGGGGGACAGACCCACTGCCTGGGAGAACCCTTCCCGGACGGGACCTTCTACGTACAGACTCAGGCCCACACCGCGGGCAACCCCTTCGGCCCCGCTGTCTGGGGGTCCGGCATCCACTGCGAACAGTGGATCAAGGGAACAAATTCAACGATGGGCGCGTCCGGAGGTTGCGGAGGGGGCTAAACGTCATTTCAGGGCAATGACACCGCCGCGACCGGGACGATCCGCCACACCGCACGCGACCGCACCCATTGCGTGGGGCGGGCTTTATCCAAGGCGTCTTGGCTGTTGCCAAGCTTGACGACGTCACGTTCAATCGCACCCGCCGGATAGCATCCATAACGATGCAAACGACTGACGACTCCTTTGTCTCCGCGTGGTCGAAGGCAAGATTCCCCGAGGAGAACCGCGCCTTCGTGAAGTGGTTCTGCGGTGAGATCGGTATCTCCGGCTTCCGGTTCGTACCCGCCGACTACCGCTACATCGCCGCTACCCGCCGCGACGGGACCGGGGAGCTTCGGATCCACTGGGGTTGCACGATCGGCTTCACCGAGACCGAGGCCCGGCACTTCGGGGCCAACGCGGACGAAGTCCGCATCAGCAACACCGGGAAGAACATCTGGCTGGTCTCCCACCCCGAGCACCGCGACGTGAGCCTGCGCGGCCCGGCCGGCACGTCGAAGGTCCCTGAGCCCAAGCGCTGCCCGCAGTGCGGCGTCTACGAGCTGTCACTGAGCGGCGTCTGCCCCGGCTGCGACGACAACTGAGGCGAAGCCACCCGGCCGAGGTTTCCCACCTTAGGATCCGCCCACGGACGCGTCCCCTTCCGCGCCGACGCAGTGATCCGCGCCCGCCTGTCCACCACCTGGCCTCGGAAGGACAGGAACCTTCGGCGCTCGTGTCGTTGGCCGCTGAAATCGCTGCGGCGCATGGATATTCACCGAAAAGAAGTGACCTTAGGCCCGTCATCCGTCTTACGGCTGGTTCGGCGACGCCGCCGAGGGGTCCGACTCTCGGCGCCGGGGTGGTTTGGCAAGACCGAAACGCTCTGGGCGGCAGCGCTTTCGGGCCTCAATGGATCGCCAGCCGGTCAGGCCGCCGAGAGCCTCGGGGCAGGTGGTCGGGTGCGCGAAGACGGCAGCGGCCACCGAAACCGGACCGCTCAGCGTTTGCTGCTGAGCGCCCTGGCCTATTTTCGCGAACTGGCTCTACCCGTTTGCTCTGGTCAGATGCTTGAATAACCGAACATCGGGATGTTTTTCGGGACTTCCCGACAACGGACTGGGAGGTGCGGCCATGGGTGCTGGACGGTACGTGGGTCGGGTCGGGGCATTAGCCGTGGCCCTGGGAGTGGGTTTCGGGGTGTCCTCGGCGGTGACGGTCGCCGTGGCGGATACCTCCAGCAGCCCGGGGTCGCCCTCGAACGAGGCCAGTAGGTCCGATGCCCGCCGCGCCGGGGCGCCCGGCGCCCGCCGCCCCGCCCGGCCGGGCAGCCGGCCCGCGTCGTCGGCCGGCCGCGGGCCGGGATCGCGCTCGGTGCCGGTGCCGGTGGCGGCGGACCTTCAGAGAACGGCCGCAGCGCCCAGAGCTGCCGCGATGCCCATGCCCGCCGCCGACGCCGGTGATGGGGACTCGGTTCTGCCAGCGGCGGTCGTCGACCTCGACGAACAGCTCGACACCGCGACCCTGGCGCTGACGGTTGCGGTGTCCGCGGCCGAGGCGATGCCCGACAGCAGCGCCGAGCCGACCGTCGGTGAGGTGCCGCTCGTCGAGGAACCCAAAGTGCCGTTACCGGCGCCGGCGTCGGCGGTCGCCGTGGCAGCCCCGGTGACCGATGCGGTCGACTCGACCCAGCCGGACGGGTTGGCCGCCAGTCCGATCGCCCCGCTGGAAACCTCGGTCGCCTTCGCGGTTCTGGCGTGGTCGCGCAAGGAGTTCGAGACCGCGACCTCCCCGGCCGGCCTCGCGACGCCGGCAGACCCGCAACCGACCACGTCGCTGATCGTCCCCGACAGCAGCGCACCCGCCCCGGCAGCCGCGGTTGGGGCTTCCCAGGCCAGCGCGACCCCTGCGGCCGTCGCGGCGGCGGTCGAGGCCACCAACGCCGCGGTAACGGCGACCGCGACTGGGGTCCCCGATCTGTTCGGGATCATCCAGAGTTTCTTCACCGGCATAATCAACGCCATCCAGGGCATCTTCAACGCAGTGGCCAAGATCTTCGGCTTCGGCGCCCCGGCCACACCGGTCAACCACGCACCCACCGCCTCCGCTCCGGCGCTGGGCACGCCCAGCGCGTCGACGGGGGCGGTGAAAGTCACCATCGCCGCCAGCGACGCCGACGGAGACCCGTTGTCCTACACGGTCAGCGCCGGCCCGGCCAAGGGCACCCTCAGCGCGATCACCAACGGTGTGCTCACCTACACCCCCACCGCCGCCGCAAGGTCTAAAGCCGCCTTGTCCACCGCCACCGCCGCCGACAAGCAAGACACCTTCACCATTACCGTCTCCGACGGCGCCGGCGGCGCCGTCGCCGTTCCCGTCACGGTGACGGTTCTGGCCGCCGCGCCGGTCAACCACGCCAATCTCCAGACGTACACAGCGTTTGAGGGCTACAAATTGAATCTCTACATGTACAAAGGAAATAAGGTCGCGATTCTTGCAGATTCCGATGATCTCGACGCAACAACGATGGCAAATTGGTTAGCCGCTATGGATGGCGCCTACAACTTCTACAGTTTGGCCACCGGCCAGGAACCATTTTTCCTCACGGATGCGACTTACATCGATGGTCGCTCAACTATCGCTCGCGTAGATTCAACGTGCGGGGCAGGGTGTGGTTATCTCGGCGCGACGGGAATTGAGATGCTCAACAACACATTCGATAGTTTTTACAGCCAACTCATGGATAGTAATCAATACGATCAAGTCCCATTTTATGAACTGGGAAGAAACTTCTGGTTTTACTCGGAAAAACTTGAGTACAAAGTCGACGACCCGATTGTTACCGGTTATGCAGTTTTCATGCGTTTCGCCGCAATCGATTATCTCGGATTAGCCGGTGCCCCGTTTAATGGCTACTTGCCATATGTCGATTTCGAGAACGACATACGGGCCTTGACAAACCGTTATCTAGCGAACCCGGCCCTCAACTGGGCAAATACTCTCGGCGTTGGCAAAGGCGTGCCCAACAGTGGGTGGGGTGCGACCGATCTTTTTGCATCGTTCTGTTTCTATCTGCAAGATACTTACGGTGCCACGTGGGTATTTGATGTGTGGAAGAACGCTGCGGCGCGCCCCGATGCCTCTACTACGCAAGACGCCGTCGATAATTTTGTCGTGGCCGCCTCGCAAGCCGCGAACACCGACTTGATCCCACTATTCAACTACTGGAGGTGGCCGGTGTCGCAAACAGCTACCGATGAGATTCGGGCGCTGGGCTTTGACTCTGCGTGGCAGCAGGACCCGATCAAGTAAGCAAACATTCCGGTGATTCCTTCTGCCCCACGCCGAGGGCGGTTGAAACCACCTAAACCGGCTCTTCGAAGTTAACCGGCTCTTCGAAGTTAACCGGCTCTTCGAAGTTAACCGGCTCTTCGAAGTTAACCGGGCAGGTGCTCGGTGGTGAATCTGGTGCTGGCCCGCTGGGCGCGGGTGCAGTGGAAGCGTATCCGGCGGCGTGAGTTCTCGGTGTTTCGGAAGCCGCAGGCGACGCGTTTGACCTGTTTGACCAGCCGGTTGTAGCCCTCGGTGCGGGCGTTGCTCAGCCCGGTGTGCAGGAACGCCAGGATCGCCGGCCACCAGGTCTCGATCGTGGTGGCCAGGCGGTGCAGTTCGGGGATTTTGGTGTCGGCACACCAGCTGTAGAACCGGTAGAGCCGGGTGCGGATCTCGGCGTCATCGACGCGGTCGCGGGCGGCGGCGAGCAGCTGGCGCAGTTCCTCTTTGGCGATGTAGGCCGACAGGATCTGAGCGCTCGGATCGTTGTCGATCAGGGCGTTCCACATCGCCGCGAATGCTCTGGGCGCCAGGCGTTCTCGCGCGGTCAGCAACCGGCGGCGGTTGGCCCATTCCGGGTCCTGTTTGCGGCCACGCCGGCCGAGGGTATCGAAGGTCACCCGGCGCCGGACCGCGGTCAGCGCGTCGTTGGCGAGCTTGACCAGATGAAAGTGGTCGACGACCAGCACGGCGTTGGGCAACACCTCGCGGGTGACCGCGGCAGCGTAGGCCGCCGACGGGTCGATCACCACGTGGGTGATCCCGGCCCGGAAGGCCTCGCTTTGTTCGCTCAACCATTGGCGGACCGCCGCCCCGGTGCGTCCTTCGGTTTGGCCGAGCAGGCCCTGATCGCCGCACAGATCGACGAAGCCGGTGTCCCACGGGTCGGTGCGCACCCACCGGCCGGAGTCGGTCTCGCGGGTCCAGCGGGGCTTGCCGCGGCGGGTCTCGTCGATACCGAGCACCCGCACCGGCGCCACCTCACCCAACACGGTCTCGGCGTGGGCCACGAACGCGGCATGTGCCGTCGGCCAGGACACCCCGGCCCCATCAGCGACCTCGACCACCGAACGGGCCGCATCCCCAATCTCGCGGGCGATCTGCGTGCGCAACCGGGTGGTCGTGCGCCGCCGCGGCGGTACCTGCTCGATGGCCTCGGTGAAGCTGACCCGCGAGCAGGTGTCGTTGCGGCAGCCGTAACGGGTCTTGTTCCACCGCAGAACAATCGGGTCCTCCCCGTAGCGGATATCCCGCGGGCTGGTGACCGTGCGTTCCTTCACCGAGTCCGAGACGATTCCGCAGTCCGGACAACGGGCGGCGTTCGGGTCGATGGTGATCACCTCGACCACCCGCGTCCGATCGGCTCGCTGGGCCACGGCCCGCACCCCGAGTCCTTCCAGCCCCAACAACAACGACGTAGGCTCGACCATGCCCCTGGCTCTCCTTCGAATTCTGAGTGCTTCGCAACATCCAGATTCCCGAAAGCCAGGGGCGCCTCACCTCAACGACACGCCGAGACCCTGACCAGGCACTGCCCGATTAAACTCGAAGAGCCGCTTTTTCGGCGATTTCCTTCGGGGGTTTCGCGTCATGTCTGGGCCATGCTTCCATCCCGACCACCGCCCGCATCTACGCCCACCTCCATGGCGACGAGCTCGACACTGCTGCCGACGCCTGAACGACCTGAGGAGCCGAAGTGAAGGCTGGCGGGCACAAGAGCTGTGCCCAGATTCGGGGCACGACAGGCGAATCGACCGGGGGTTCCGACCATCAGAACCGGGCTGACGTGCACAGAGCATTTGGAGCCGCCTGGGGGAATCGAACCCCCGACCTATTCATTACGAGTGAATCGCTCTGCCGACTGAGCTAAGGCGGCGTGGCTCTACAGCCGGGGAATCATTCTACCCCGGGCGAACGCAGCGCCTGACCCACGGTCGCGACCATGGCGTCGATGGCGAACTTCGGCTTGACGTTGCCGGCCAAGGCCTCCCGGCAGTCCAGCACCGCCTCGACACAGCGCAACAACCGGTCCCTCGGAGCGTGCGCGGCCAGCGCGGCGGCCCGGTCGGCCATATCCGGGTGGCTGGCCGTGACGTCACCGGCCCCGCTGGCGATCATCAGGGCGTCCCGGAAGTAGGCCGCCAGATCGATCAGTGCGCGGTCCAGCGCGTCCCGAACAGCACGGGTGTGCCGCGACTTCTGGCGTTTCTCAAGATCTTTGAGGGCACCCGCCGCGCCCCGCAACGCGCCGGCGGCACCCTTCCCGGTACCGCCTGCACCCAACGCGACGCGAAGTTCCTCGGTCTCGGTCTCGTCGCGTCCGGCTGTCAGCGCACGCGCCTCATCCTCGGCAGCGGCCAGCAGCGCCTCGACGGCGGCGTAGGCGCGGGATGGGGTCGCGGCGTCGCGAGCCATTCCCAGCGCCCGCTCGCGTCGGGCCCGGGCTTCGGCATCGGTGGCCAACCGGCGTGCCCGGCCGACGTGGCCACCGCTGATCGCCGCCGCCCAATGGGCCGCCCGCTCGTCGAGCCCGTCACGATCGACCAGAACCCGGGCGATGTCGTCGGCGGACGGGGTGAGCAGGGCAACATGCCGACAGCGCGAGCGCAGCGTGATCGCGATGTCCTCGGGATCCACCGACGGCGCGCACAGCAGGAACACCGTCGACGGCGGGGGCTCCTCCACCACCTTCAGCAGTGCATTGGCCGCACCCTCGGTGAGCCGGTCGGCGTCTTCGATCACCACGATTTGCCATCGTCCCGTGGTGGGGCGCCGCGATGCCGCGGCGACGATCGCACGCATCTCCTCGACCCCGATCGACAACCCTTCGGGAACGATGCGGCGGACATCGCCATGGGTGCCCGCCATCACCGTGGTGCAGGCCCGGCAGTGGCCGCAGCCGGGGACGTCGCCGGAGGTGCACTGCAGGGCCGCGGCGAAGCACAGCGCCGCGACCGAACGGCCCGATCCGGGTGGCCCGGTGAACAGCCAGGCGTGCGTCATCGACCCTGTTTCGGCGGCGCCGTGAGCGGAATCACTGCGGGCGGCCAGTGCGGCGTCGACCAACTCGGTCTCCACCGCACCCTGGCCGATCAGCCTCGTGAACACCCCGGACATCGCCTGCCAACAGTAGCCGAGCCGCCGCCCTCGTCCCGTTGTCGTCCGGCCGGACGGTAACGGGACGGAACCGCGCGGTTCCGGGGGCTACGGTGTGGTGGTGAACAGCGCGCCGGCCGTGCCGCGACGGATTCGTGAGTTCGTTCGCTGGGTGCTTCGAACCCCCTGGCCGGTGTTCTCGCTGGGTTTGCTGCAGGCCGATATCATCGGCGCCCTTCTGGTGCTGGGCTTCCTACGGTTCGGGCTGCCGCCGGTCGACCGGATCAAGCTGCAGGATCTGCCGGGCATCAACCTGGCGGTTTTCATCGGCTACCTGCTCGTGTCGTTCCTGGTCGGCGCGTCGATCAGCTTCAGCCTTCTCCGCCCGGTGTTCCGCTGGCAGCGCCGGGACACGATGCTCACCGAAGAAGACCCAGCGGCGACCGAGCAGGCTAGGCTTCGCGCGCTGCGGATGCCGGCCTACCGGTCCATGATCAGCATGACGCTGTGGCTGGTGGGGGCCGCGGTCTTCATCGCAGCGAGTTGGCCGGTGGCCAGCCAATCCGCGCCGGTGATCGCGGTCGCCACGGTTCTAGGCGCCATCGCGACGTCGATCATCGGCTATCTGCAGTCCGAACGGGTGCTCCGGCCGGTGGCCGTCGCCGCCTTGCGCGGCGGGGTTCCGGAGAACTTCCGCCGGCCCGGCGTGGTGCTGCGACTGGTGCTGCCCTGGTTGCTCTCCACCGGGGTGCCGCTGCTGATGATCATCCTTTCCGTCGCCGCCAGCAAGTTCGCCCTGCTGAACTCTCCTCCCGACAGCCTGTTCGTCCCGATCATGCTGATGGCGGCGGCCGCGCTGGTGATCGGCCTGGTCGGCAACATCCTCTCCGCGATGGCGATCTCCGATCCGCTGCGGCAGTTGCGCTGGTCCCTCGGCGAGGTGCAGCGCGGAAACTACAACGCGCACATGCAGATCTACGACGCCAGTGAACTCGGCCTGCTCCAGGCCGGGTTCAACGACATGGTCCGCGAGCTCAGCGAGCGGCAACGCATGCGGGATCTCTTCGGCCGCTACGTCGGAGAGGACGTCGCCCGCCGCGCGTTGGAGCGCGGAACCGAACTCGGCGGCCAGGAGCGCGACGTCGCCGTGCTGTTCATCGACCTCGTCGGTTCCACCCAGCTGGCCGCAACCCGGCCACCGGTGGAAGTGGTCGGCCTGCTCAACGAGTTCTTCCGGGTCGTCGTCGAGACCGTCCAGAACCACGGCGGTTTCGTCAACAAGTTCCAGGGCGACGCGGCGCTGTGCATTTTCGGTGCGCCGATCGAACACCCCGACGCCCCCGGGGCGGCGCTGGCGGCCTCGCGCGAGTTGCACGACGAGCTCGTCACGGTGCTTGATCAGATCGAGTTCGGCATCGGGGTGTCGGCGGGACGGGCGATCGCCGGCCACATCGGCGCACAAGCCCGGTTCGAGTACACCGTGATCGGAGACCCGGTGAACGAAGCCGCCCGACTGACCGAACTGGCCAAACTTGAGGAGGGACGCGTGCTGGCTTCGGCCATCGCGGTCAGCGGCGCGGCGGACGCAGAGGCGTTGTGCTGGAGCGTCGGCGAGATCGTGGAGTTGCGAGGGCGTACGGCGCCCACCCAGCTGGCGCGGCCGGTCAGACAGCTGGTTCCCGACGAGACCCGGGAGCCGGCGGCTGGCGATATCGCCCGCTGACTGTGTGGGTCACGCCTTCTTCGCGGCGGCCTTTTTCGCCGCGGCCTTCTTGGCGGGCACCTTCTTGGCGGGCGCCTTCTTGCGGGCCGCCTTCTTGACCGGCCCACGGGCCCGGCGCTCGGCCAGCAACTCCGAGGCGCGCTCGTCGGTGATACTCAGTACGTCGTCACCCTTGCGCAGGCTGGCGTTCGTCTCGCCGTCGGTCACATACGGACCGAACCGACCGTCCTTGATCACCATCGGTTTGCCGGAGGCGGGATCGGTTCCCAGTTCGCGTAGCGGCGGGGTGGCCGCACCCTGACGGCCCCGACGTTTGGGTTCGGCGTAGATCTTCAGCGCCTCATCGAGGGTGATCCCGAAAATCTGGTCCTCGGAGGCCAGCGAGCGGGAATCGGTGCCCCGCTTGAGATACGGGCCGTAACGGCCGTTCTGCGCGGTGATCTCCTCGCCGCTCTGCGGGTCCGTCCCGACGAGCCGCGGCAGCGACAACAGTTTCAGCGCGTCCTCGAGGGTCACCGTCTGCAGATCCATCGAACGGAACAGCGAGCCGGTGCGCGGCTTCGGCCCGGTCGGCTTCTTGGTTTTCTTGGCGCCCGCGCCGCCCTCGTCATCGGGGGGCGGCGGCAGCACCTCGGTCACGTAGGGCCCGTACCGGCCTTCGCGGGCGACGATCTCGTGCCCGGTCTCCGGATCGACGCCGAGCACCCTGCCCTCCTGGGGCGTGGCGAACAGGGTTTCGGCAAGCTCCAGGGTCAGTTCGTCGGGGGTGATCTCGTCACTGAGATTGGCCCGCTGCGGGGTGGGCTCCCCGTCGTCCCCGGTGATCATCCGCTCCAGGTAGGGCCCGTAGTTGCCCACCCGGACGTAGATCGGGCGTCCCTGCTCGTCGTCGAACAGCGCAATGGAGTTGACCCCGCGTGCGTCGATGCCCTCCAGGTTCACCCCGACCAGTTTCTTCAGACCGCCGGCCCGCGCGATCGAATGCGGAACCCCGTGCTCGCCGCCGAAGTAGAAGTTGTGCAACCAGTTGGTGCGGCGCTCGTGGCCGGAGGCGATCTGGTCGAGCTCGTCCTCCATGGCGGCGGTGAAGTCGTAGTCCACCAATCGGCCGAAGTGTTGTTCGAGCAGGCCCGTCACAGCGAAGGCCACCCAGGACGGGACCAGAGCGCTGCCCTTCTTGTGCACGTAGCCGCGATCCTGAATGGTTTTGATGATCGAGGAATACGTTGAGGGACGTCCGATCCCGAGCTCTTCGAGAGCCTTGACCAACGACGCCTCGGTGTAGCGGGCGGGTGGATTGGTGGTGTGTCCGTCGGCGGTCAACCTGGTGGCGTCGACCCGCTGTCCCTGACGCAGGTTGGGCAGCCGGCTCTCGGCGTCGTCGGCCTCGCCGCCGGCGAGCTCGTCGACGGTCTCCACATAAGCCTTCAAGAAGCCCGGGAAGGTGATGGTTCGGCCGCTGGCGGCGAACGTCGCCTGACGGCCGTCGGCGGCAGCGCCGGAAATACGCAGGCTCAGCGTGGTGCCGCGGGCGTCGGCCATCTGCGAGGCCACCGTGCGCTGCCAAATCAGCTCGTAAAGCCGGAAACCGTCGGAGTCCAGTTCGGAATGCAGGGCACCCGGGGTGGCGAAGGTGTCTCCGGCGGGCCGGATGGCCTCGTGCGCCTCCTGGGCGTTCTTGACCTTGCGGGTGTACTGCCTCGGCGAAGGATGTACGTACTCGTCGCCGTAGAGTTGACGGGCCTGGTTGCGGGCGGCCTCGATGGCGCTGGCCGACAAATTCGTCGAGTCGGTGCGCATGTAGGTGATGTAGCCGTTCTCGTAGAGCTTCTGAGCCACACTCATCGTGCGCTCGGCGCTGAACCGGAGTTTGCGACCCGCCTCCTGCTGCAGCGTCGAGGTCATGAACGGCGGGTAGGGGCGTCGGGTGTAGGGCTTCTCCTCCACCGACGCGACGGTCAGCGCCGAACCGCGCAGCCCGTCAGACAGCGACGAGGCCGAGACCTCGTCGAGCACGAGCACCTCGCCGGGCTTGCGGAGCGCGCCGAGGGAGTCGAAATCCCGGCCGGTGGCCACCCGTTTTCCGTCGACGGCGACCAGCCGCGCGTTGAACCGGGGAGGGGCGGCGTTCGGATCCGAGACGCTGGCGTCGAGTTCGGCCAGGATGTCCCAGTAGGTGGCGCTGCGGAACGCCATCCGCTCCCGCTCGCGCTGCACGATGATGCGGGTCGCCACCGACTGCACCCGACCGGCCGACAACCCGCGGCCGACCTTCTTCCAGAGCACCGGGCTGACCTCGTAACCGTAGAGCCGGTCGAGGATGCGCCGGGTCTCCTGGGCGTCGACGAGATCGATGTCCAGGTCGCGGGGGTGCTCGGCGGCCTCCCGGATCGCCGGCTCGGTGATCTCGTGGAACACCATCCTGCGGACCGGCACACGCGGCTTCAGGGTTTCCAGCAGGTGCCAGGCGATGGCCTCACCCTCGCGGTCACCGTCGGTGGCCAGGTACAACTCGTCGACGTCCTTGAGCAGACTCTTGAGTTCGGAGACGACGGCCTTCTTGTCCGGGTTGATCACATAGAGCGCCTCGAAGTCATTATCGACGTCGACGCCGGTCCTCGCCCATTTCTTGTCCTTGTACCTGGCCGGCACGTCGGCAGCGTTTTTGGGCAGATCGCGGATGTGCCCCCGGGAGGACTCGACCACGTAGTTACGGCCGAGGTAACCCGCGATTTTGCGCGCTTTGGTCGGCGACTCGACAATAACGAGACGCCGAACGGTGCCGTTCCCGCTGCCCCGCGAGCCGGGCCGGTCGTCGTCAGCCAACTCCGCTTACGCTCCACTTCCTATAGTGCGGCAATGCCCCCATAGGCACCCCCGGACACCTGACAATTTCGCACCCCCGGTCGGGCGGACGCAAACCGCCCCCCAGCCGGTAGCCTCTCAGACGCGCGGCCAGGCTGCCAACGCCTCAAGCCCGTCCGGGGGTTCCCCCACCGTCTCAACCAGGCGTAACAGCCGTCTGCGCCCGCTGATCCGCAACGCCGGACGCGCCCCGCGGGTCCCGATCAGGGTCGGTGCGATACCGATCCGCATCAACGCCGAGGCTAGAGGCGAATGGGTGTCCGGGGCGTGCTGGTCCAGCCCGAGCAGGTAGCGGTCGGCCTCGGGGAAGCCGGCCGCCAGCACCCAGGCCCGCAGTTCCCGGGGCCCGGGAAGCCACCGCGACGGGACGGTCTTGACCGCGCCGCGGGTCCATTCCGCGGCCACGCCCAGCAAGCGCGAGTCGACCCCCGTGCGGACCAGTGGGCTGTTGTCCTCGGTGCGGGTGATTTCGGCCTGCAGTCCCGCGGCGATCATCATTTCGGCGAGTTCCGCGGCCCGCCACACGGCGTCGACGACGACCGAGAGTCGCGCGCCGGCGCCGACCGTCACCACCTGGCCGGCCGCCGCGAGCACCCCGGTCAGGTCGGTCACCGCTGGGGGCACCGACTCTGCCGAGAAGAACGACAACTGGCTCACGAGTCGACAGTAAGCCAGTCGGACCTGCACACCGCGCCGCCAAGCCGGTGGGACCCAGCGAAAACAGGCTCAGCCAAAACAGGCTCAGCCAAAACAGGCGGGGCGAAAACGAAGCACCCCCGCGGTGCCCGTGGGCTCGCGGGGGTGCTCGGTGGATCGTTGTCGGTCAGACGGCGCGCACGCCGGTGGCCTGCGGACCCTTGGGGCTCTGCCCCACCTCGAACTCAACCCTCTGGTTCTCCTCCAAGGTGCGGAACCCCGATCCCTGGATTTCCGTGTAGTGGACAAACACATCGGCGGAGCCGTCCTCCGGGGCGATGAAGCCGAAGCCCTTCTCCGCGTTGAACCACTTCACAGTTCCCTGTGGCATTTTTCGTACTTTCCTTACTTCCTCCGGGTGCGGTCCATCGATGTTCAGAGTGGACCGGGCCGGTTCCGACCGCCATCCTTCGTGGATTCGTCGGACTCGCCGACTGCAACACCCTCGCAGGAACCGCGACCGCAACAAAAGATCCTGCGAAGTGCCAGACACGAACACAGAAGCTGCGACCGTGATCATCCAATCACGTTCGGCACGGTTAGGACAGTCTCAGCGACAATTCGTTCGGTGGACCATCCGAGGAGCCGACACACAAGGAGCGGCAAATGAGTGGTTTCGGCGGCGATCTACTGGCCGCCGTCTGCGGCGGCGGTGTGGCCTCCCGGAGCCACTCGCTGCTCCATGTCGCCGAGATACCCGCCCGCGGCGGCGAGCCGGTGGGATGGCCGGACTGGGTGCACCCCGACCTGCTGGGCGCACTGGCCGGCCGGGGCATTGCCGCCCCGTGGTCGCATCAGGTCGAGGCCGCCGATCTGGCTCACGCCGGGCGGGACGTCGTGATCAGTACCGGAACCGCCTCGGGAAAGTCCCTGGCGTTCCAGTTGCCCGTTCTGGACGCTCTGGCCCGCGACCCCCGAGCCCGGGCGCTGTACCTCTCCCCGACCAAGGCACTGGGTCATGACCAGTTGCGCTCCATTGCCGAACTGGCCGGGCAGACACCGACGCTTGCCGACGTCGCCGCCACGTCCTATGACGGCGACACCTCTTCTGAAATTCGCCGCTTCGCACGCGAGCGTTCGCGGTGGTTGTTCTCCAACCCCGACATGGTTCATCTGTCGCTGTTGCGCAACCATGCCCGCTGGGCGGTGTTCCTGCGCAATCTGCGGTATGTGGTCGTCGACGAATGCCACTACTACCGGGGCATCTTCGGCTCGAATGTCGCGATGGTGCTGCGCCGTTTGCTGCGGCTGTGCCGCCGGTACGCCCCGGCGGGGTCAGCCGGACCCACGGTGATCTTCGCCAGTGCGACCACTTGCCGACCCGGGTGCAACGGCCGCCGAGTTGATCGGCCGGCCCGTAGCCGAGGTCACCCGGGACGGATCCCCGCATGGTGCACGCACCATCGCCTTGTGGGAGCCGGAACTGCGCGATGACCTGCACGGCGAGAACGGCGCACCGGTGCGCCGGGCGGCCGGGGCCGAGGCGGCTCGGATGCTGGCCGACCTGGTGGCCGAAGGAGCCCGGACACTCGGGTTCGTACGGTCTCGCCGCGGCGCGGAATTGACCGCGTTGGGGGCAAGGTCCCGGCTCGAGGAGATCGCCCCGGATTTGCGGGACACGGTGGCCTCCTACCGGGCCGGCTATCTCGCCGAGGACCGGCGGGAGATCGAACGGGCGCTGGCCGAGGGCGAGCTGCGGGGACTGGCCACCACCAACGCCCTGGAACTGGGTATCGACATTTCCGGACTGGACGCCGTGGTCATGGCGGGCTTCCCGGGAACGGTGGCCTCGTTCTGGCAGCAAGCCGGCCGGTGTGGACGACGCGGCCAGGGCGCGCTGGTAGTGCTGATCGCCCGCGACGACCCGCTGGATACCTACCTGGTCCACCACCCCGAGGCACTGCTCGGCAAGCCGGTGGAGCGAGTCGTGATCGACCCGGCGAACCCCTACGTCGTCGGCCCGCAGTTACTCTGCGCAGCGACCGAATTTCCACTGGAACAGGGTGAAGTGGATGCCTGGCGGGCGGGGCCGGTGGCCCGCGAGTTGGTGGACGACGGTTTGTTGCGCCAGCGCTCGGGCAAATTCTTCCCGGCGGCCGGACTCGATCCGCACGGTTGGGTCGACATCCGCGGCGGCGGCCCCGGAAGCGTCGCCATCGTCGAATCCGGCACCGGGCGACTGCTGGGCAACGCCGAAGCCGGGCGGGCTCCGGCGACCGTGCATCCCGGGGCGGTCTACATCCACCAGGGCGAGAGCTACCTGGTGGACTCCCTGGACCTCGACGCCGGGATGGCGTTCGTACATCTCGGGGATCCCGGCTACGGGACGCAACCGCGGGAGGTCACCGACATCAGGGTCACCGGAAGCGGAGAGCGGATCGACCACGGGGCGGTGACTCTGGGTCTGGTCCCGGTCTCGGTCACCCACCGGGTGACCGGCTATCTGCGCCGCACCCCCTCCGGCGAGGTGATCGACTTCGTCGAACTCGACATGCCGGAACGCAGCCTTGCCACCACGGCCGTGATGTACACCGCGACCCCGGAGGCGCTGCAGGCCGGCGGGATCGGGCCCATGTCCATTCCGGGTGCGCTGCACGCCGCCGAACACGCGGCGATCGGCCTGTTGCCGCTGGTGGCCAGCTGCGACCGCTGGGATATCGGCGGACTCTCCACGGCGGTCGGAGAGTGCGGACTGCCCACCGTGTTCGTCTACGACGGACATCCGGGGGGCGCCGGGTTTGCCGAACGGGGCTATCGACTGGCCGCCACCTGGCTGGGCGCCACCCTGGAGGCCATCGAGGCCTGCGACTGTCCGCAGGGCTGCCCCTCCTGCGTTCAATCGCCCAAATGCGGCAACGGAAACGAACCGCTGGACAAATCGGGAGCAGTTCGCGTTCTGCGGGTGGTGCTGGGCAGCCTGACGGCGGGCAGTCGCTGATCGCCGCGGCCGCCGACCGACCTCTCGGCGCAGTCGAACACTGCGGTCGGCAACGCCTGGCCCGACGAGCGACCTGCGGGCAGAGTCAAGCCCGGGATCGAGCGAGTACGCGGCGACGCCAGCGACCAGAGCAACGAACGTTCGGACATCGCGAGCCGTCGTCAAGTCCTGCGAACGACGTCGGATAGAGCCACTGCCAGGGATTGTTTTCCGCAATAAAGATGCACCGGAAGGGGGCGGGCGTCCGGAATCGGGGCGACGTTCACCTGCGGATTCCGGTGCACCCCGGCAAACAAAGGGTCGTCCCCGCCGTTAGGCTGATTCCATGACCCAGGATTGGCTGCTGGTGGAGACACTCGGCGATCAGCCCGTGGTCGTCGCCCAGGGTCGGCAGATGAAGAACTTCGTGCCACTGGCGATCTTTCTGCGCCGCAACCCGAGTCTGTCGGCAATCCAGACCGCGATCGCCGAGACGGTGAGCACCGGGAGCCCGCTCGCCAGCATCACACCCAAGAAGAATCGGGTCATTCGAACCGTTCCGGTGCAGATGTCGGACGGGAAGATGCACGGGGTCCACGTCTGGAGCGGCCCGCCCGAGGTCGACCCGCCCGAACGGCCCGTCCCGGGTCCGCTCAAGTGGGACCTGACGCTCGGCATCGCCACCGACACCGCCGAATCCCTGCTCAACATGGGCATGGACCCAGATACCGAGCCACTGGAGGGCCGGGCGCTCGTCGAGGATTACCCGGCCCGCGATTTCAACCCCGACGAGACGGACGCCCTAGCCATGCGAATCGACTTCGCCCCCGGAAACCTGTTCTCCTCCACCTGGGATTTCACCGATAAGCAGGGCAACGACCGCCGGGTCGGCTTCGCCGCCCGCAGCGCCGCCGAACCGGTCGATGACGATGGCACCGACCATGTGATCGCGCGGATAATGAATCTCGAAGTCGAGGTCCGGCCGACCGCGCCGGAATCAAACCCGCTGATCCAGCGGATCCTCGACCGCCTGGAGCAGCCCGGCAAGTACCGGCTGATCATCGATCTGGACAACTGGCGCCCCCTGAAGTGGATCGATCAACCCTGCCCACTGGTCGACTGGCGGCGTTCGGAGCGGATCCATCCCGATGACCGCGAACATCTCCGTCAGGCGCTGCCCGCGCAGGCGCAGGCCGATTCCACCAGCGCGGTGGTTCGGCTGCCCGGTACCGACGGCGGCTGGGTCCCCCTGCACGCGACGATCACCCGGATGGAACCGGAGAAGGGTGTCCCCGCCGGCCTGACGATCCTGCGGCAGCCCACCGACGACGAACTCGCCGAAGCCGGTCTGGACCGGCCGGACGCCTAACCCACAACCACAGGACCCCCAACCACAGGACCCCCAACCACAGGACCGGCCCGAGCCGCGGCGCTCGCCTGACCCATCAGCCGTACATCGGCCTGGGTCGTCACGGCCACCACCACGTCGAGGCGCTCGACATCGCACGCCCGCATCATCGCCCTCATCGCAGCGGCCACCGCCATCGCCTCCCGGCACGCCACCGCCTGTCCGGCCGGCAGGCGCGCCGCCGCCGCCAATGCCGCCAGGTCGGCTGCCGACTGCGCGCGATGGCGCGCGACCACCGCCGCACCCAGCCAGACCCCCGCCATCCCCAGTGCAAGCATGACGGCGATCAGAGCCGCCGCCAGAACAGTCGCCACGCCCGCGTCATCACCGACCGAACTCCGCCGCGGCGACGGATTCTGCGACGATGACCAATCCCGGCAGCATCGGCGAGCGGCCGCTGACCCGGGCAACCACGTAGGCGCCGTCCCTGCGTAATTCCACCTCGGCTCCCGCCGGAGCGAGAACGCTTGCCGCGCCAACGCCCGACCCGTCGCCTCGTGCGGCGAGGCGGGCGGCCTCCCGCGCCGCGTCCACACAGCGGATCTGCATGATGACCGCGCCGATGCCCGCCGCGCACAGCAGAACCACCGTGACCAGGCTCGCAATGGCCAACGCCGCCTCGACGGTGCTGAACCCGCCATCGGCGGCTACACCCGTGTGGTCAGTGCACGGCTGATGAGGTTGGTCAGGGCGCCGACGACGGAATCCCCGGTCACGACGCTGTACAGAATGGCCCCGAAGGCCGCCGCGGCGATGGTGCCGATCGCGTATTCGACCGTCGACATTCCCGCCTCGTCGGCCACCAACGTATTCATCCGGCTCCGCAGCACACGAAGGGCCTCGCGCATCATGGTTTTTCCTTTCCTCCGAATCGACAACAACTCCGATCGCGGTCATCCCAGGACCGCCCCGAAGACCCCACCGGCCAACCCGGCCACCACCGGGACGAGGCCCAAACAGATGAAAGCGGGCAGGAAACACAGACCCAGCGGTCCGGCAATCAGAACTCCGGCCCGCTCCGCCGCCGCGGTCGCGGCATGGCCCACCTCGCCGCGCTGACGCTCGGCAAGCGCGGCGACTTCGGCGGCCATCGCGCTGCCCGAGGAGGCCGTTCGCCGGGCCAGCCGGACCAGCGCGTCACAGTTCTCATCGACGGCTCCCTGGGGCACCTGCCACGCCTCGTCCGAGTCGGCCCCCAGCGCAAGAAGATCAGAGGAGCGGCGAAGTAGCGCCCTGAGCGCCGGCGGCGCGAGTCCGGCGGTCGCCGCGGCCGCGGCGGCCACCGTCATCCCCGCCCCGAGGCAGACCGCGAGAACGTCCAGGGCCGACGCGCCGGCAAAAGGGTCCCGGCCGGAATCGGTTTCGGCGCCCCTCCGATCGCGGTGCGGACCGGATCCGGCTCGTTGCCTGACCCTGGTCGAACCCGGTGCGATGAGAAGAGCGGAAGCCAGCAGCAGGGCGGCCGTGTTCATGCGGCCGCGCGATCGACGATGCGGTCGGACCAGAGCAGCCCGATGCAGATCAGCCCGACCCCGACGAGCAGAAGCCAGCTCCCCGGCCCCCCGGCAAGCAGGAAGCCCACGGGATCGGCCCCGATCAACTCGCCGAGCACGACCCCGACGGCCGGTAGCAGCGCCAGGATGGTCGCGGTGGCGCGGGCACCCGCCAATGCGGCGTGCATCCGCTCCGAAAACCTTTGCCGCTCGGAGATATCACGCTGAGCAGCGCTCATCAGGGTTGACAGCGCCAATCCGTGTTCGGCCGCCAACTGCCAGAATACGGCGAGCCGTTCCCAATAGGCCGGCACCGCTGAGGTCGCCGCGGCGGCGCGGATTCCGGCCCGCACGTCGGCACCCAGCCGCGCGCGAGCTGCGACCAAGCGCAGTTTCTCGCCCACCTCCCCCGCGGACTCTGCTCCGGCAATGGTGAAAGCACGCAACGGATGTGCGCCGACTCGGAGTTCGCCGATCACCACCGTCAGCGCGCTGGCCATCGCCCGGACCTCCGCGCGGCGACGTCGACCGGCCTCCCGGCGGCGCCGGCGCACGGTGAAAACCACCGCGGCGGCGGCGCACACGATGGACACCGTGACCGGTGCCAGGATGACGACCCCGGCGACCAGCAGCAGAGGCGCCACAGTCCGGCCTCGAACCCGGTGATGACCGGGACTGGCGGACGTTCCAAGCCGCCGATGAGACAGCGGTGCGATCACGATGGCCGCCGCCAGCAGCAGGGCCGCAGCAACGAAACCGCTCACCGCACGCCCCGTAAGGCGAGCAACTCTCCCAGCGCCTCCATCCCGTCCTGCGGGCCCCGATCCACGTGCCACGCCGGAACCGTGTTGACCCGCCCGGACCGATCACGGCGCAGCAGCGCGATCTCGGTGAGCCGTCTGCCCTCCGATCCGCGGCTGACGTGCAGCACTACCTGGACGGCCGCAGCCAACTGGCTGTGCAGTGCGGCGCGGTCCAGTCCGCCGAGGGCGGCGAGCGCCTCCAGGCGGGCGGGAACCTCGGCCGGACTGTTGGCGTGGACCGTTCCAGCGCCGCCGTCATGACCGGTGTTGAGCGCCGCCAGAAGGTCGATCACCTCTGCGCCGCGGACCTCGCCGACAATGATCCGGTCCGGCCGCATGCGCAACGTCTGCCGGACCAACTGGCGCAGCGTGATCTCTCCCGCACCCTCCACGTTGGCGCTGCGGGCCACCAGACGAACCAGATGGGGGTGCCGGGGTTGCAATTCCGCGGCGTCCTCGACGCAGAGGATCCGTTCGCGTTCATCCACGGCACCGAGTGCGGCGGCCAACAATGTGGTCTTTCCCGCTCCGGTGCCACCGGAGACCAGGAAGGCCAACCGTGCGGTGATGATGGACCTCAGTAGTCGGTCGGCGTCGGGGGCTATCGCGCCGGCCGCGGCAAGGGCCGCCAGGTCCTGGGCGGCCGGCCGCAACACCCGCAACGACAGGCACGTTCCCCCTGCCGCAACCGGGGGCAGTACGGCATGCATCCGCACGGTGAACCGCCCGCCGCCCACCTCGGTCAGCTGCGCATCCACCCACGGTTGGGCGTCATCGAGCCGGCGACCGGCCGCAGCTGCCAGCCGCTGCGCAAGCCTGCGCACCGCGGCCTCGTCGTTGAAACGGATCGCACTGCGACGCAAACCGTTTCCGTCGTCAACCCAGACATCGCGCGGGCTGGTCACCAGAACGTCGGTGGCGCCCTCTGCACGCAGCAGCGGCTCGAGAATTCCGGCCCCGGTGAGTTCGGTCTCCAGAACTCGCAGATTGCTCAGAACCTCCGTGTCACCCAGGACCCCACCTGATTCCGCCCGAATCGCCGCTGCGACGACCGATGGCTTCAGCGGACCGGACTCTGCGGCCAGCCGCTCACGCACCCGGTTAATCAGTGAGTCGCTCACGCCGCCCGCCCTCCGGCGCTGCGCTGCGCGATCTCGAGCACCGCCAGTGCGCCCCGGGCCAGCGGCGAACGACGGCGCAGCCGCAGGCCATTCCGCTCGATCCGCGCCGCGAGCATCGGCTCAGGGCGCATCGCGGCCAGCAGCGGCACCTCGACGATCCCGGCCGCCTCCGCGGCGTTCAGCCCACCCGGCGCCGGGCCCCGAACAACCAGCCCGATGGCCGGGTTCAGGGTGCGGAGGACGGTGGCGCCCGCTGCCGTGGCGGCGATGCCCCGCACGTCACAGGTGGTCACAATCACCACGAGGTCTGCGCCCTGGACTGCGCACACCGCCGCCGGGGTCGGCTGACGCGGTACGTCACAGATCACTGTGGCCCCACCACGGCGTCCCGCATCCACCACTGCCCCCACCGCTCCGGGATCGATGTCATGGAATGTTCTGGTGCCGGAGAGAAATCGCAAACCGACTTGGTGCGGGAGCACTTCTTTCAAGGCCGCCCAACTCAGCCGTCCGCTCTGCAGGCTCAGATCCGGCCAGCGCAGGCCGGGCGATGATTCACCCCCCAACAACAGGTCGATCCCCCCGCCACACGGGTCGAGATCCACCAGCAGCGCCTCCTGCACACCGCGCCAGCGCGGCGGCGAACACCGACGCACCCCCGCCGCCGGGGCCGGCGGCAACCGCGATGACCCGACCACGATGGACTCCCAGGGCACCAGAATCGGTGTTCTCGGCGAGGTGACGAATCAGTTCGGATTCCTGGCTGGGAAGAGCGCAAACACATTGGGCGCCAATATCTATCGCCGCTGACCAAGCGGCTTCCGAAGACCGGTCCGGCGCGATCAGCGCTACCCCGTCACGGCGGGGCATGTCGGCCTGCACACAGCGATGCGCCCCGGCCTCGTCCACGACGACGGCCGCAGCGGCGAGCCAGACCTGCCGAGCCGGGAGCTGCGCCCTGGCTATCCGCGCGCTGACCGCCGCCACGATGCGCTCAGCGCTCGCGGCCAACTCGGGGTCGTCGACCACGGTCAGGACGGTGGGCGGGGTGGCATTCATGGCGCCAACGCTGACGGGAACACGCCCACTGTGGCGATTCACCCGGCGAGCGACTGTGGATGGAGCCGAATTGGTGCACAAAAGGGACGACCCTCGCCAGGGGGGGAGGAGGCGAGGGTCGTCATGCATCAGCCCCGGGGGGTCGGGCTGATGCATGCTCGGCATAAGCCGAGTGATGCTCACTATACACACGACGAGGAGGTCTGACGCAAGCGCCACACCAAACTCAAAACCAGGTTTTTCCTGTGAACCTGCAGTCTCGGCCAGGTGTCCTGAACTGCCATTTTCCGTCGACCACGGACGGCGGACCGAAGCCGGGGTGACACCCCGTATGACCTCGGCGCTATTTGATCCTGATAAGAACTGCTTCGCCGGAGCGGCGGAAAAAGCCTGGGCGCGCTTCGCCGCCCACCCGGGACACGAGGCCGGAAACCTCCGAAGCCCTCACACGGACCTCGCACCTGCGTTGGAAAAGCGCCACTTTTTGAGATTGTCCGAACTGTTGCCGATTACCCCTTGCTGTGACAGCCGTCACGTAGTAAAAATGGAATCACGGAAGCTTGGCAAGGCCAAGGCAAGACCGGAAGAGAAGGTTTTACCTCCCGACCCAAGCGACCCAGCACGGTTCCGGGCACCCACGCGGAGCACGCCGCGATTAGGCAGAAGTGTTGTGGGCCTGCGTACTTGAGCAGAGCGAGTGGATTTGCTTCTCTTTGGGCAGAGTCGCATCCGCAGCGCAGCGAGAGATCGCCGAGGCCGACCCACACAACCCACCCAGCACGCCTGGTAACCCGGCAACCGTGCTAGCGGGCGGCGAGCCGAACACGTTTCGGAGCGCCGCCCGCTTCGCATGTCAGCGAAAGACCCCTCAGCCGGAGGCCGACTCGGCGATCGAGAGTGCCTCTCGCGCACCGTCTTCCAACCCACGGCAGCACAGCAGGATCCATGCACCGACGCCCTCGGGTTCGCCGGTCGCGAAGGCCGCAGCCGCGGAATCGTACTCTTCGGCTCTACGCATCCAATAGACCTCAGGCACCCCGAGTCCATGCGGATCCAGACCCGATGCAGCGGAGACCAGCCGCGAAACGCCCCGGGCGACAACGCCATCGGCACTACCGAAAGGGGCCAGAGTCAGCAGTTCACCGTGGGCGACGGCCGCGAGCAGCGGTGCGGGAACCGAACTGCGACCGCTAACCAACCGGGTCAGGAGGTCAAGGCGGGCAACCACCTCGGGAAGCTGCCGGGGCCGGCCCAGTCGCTCTTCGCCGACCAGATCAGCGGCGGCCAGGGCATGCAGCCGCGCCAGAGCCTGCAGCGGGGCGCGCTGCCACACCCCGACGACGCTGGTGGAACCGCCTTCGAGCGCCTGCCCGACCCGCAACGCACCGGCCAGCACCGGGTCATCCGGACCGGAATCGGCGCCGAGGTCCACGCCGCCACCGTCGAGCACCGAGGAGGACCTGGCACCGCGGACCGCGGACTCGGCCGCCGTGACCGGCCAGTTCCGTAAGTTTGTGCGGTGGCGATGGGCCTTGCCGAGCGCCACCCGCGCGGCCTCTGCGGCGTCGGCAACCCCGGGCAGACCCAACAACGGCGCGAGCAGGTCGCGCGAGCCGCCGGTGTTCACGAACGGTCACGCTAACCGGGCGAACGACCCGGCGCCGCGGCGGGTGCGAAATGACTACGCTTCCTCTATGACCGAGGAGCAGAACGACGTTCCGGCCCACTATCCGCCCCCTACCGGATTCGCCGCCGCCGCCAACGCGACGGCGGATCTCTACGACGCGGCCGAGGCCGACCGGCTGGCCTTCTGGGCCACGCAGGCCGAACGGCTGCACTGGGACACTCCGTTCACCGAGGTGCTCGACTGGTCTGGGGCTCCGGTCGCGAAGTGGTTCGTCGGGGGTCGGCTCAATGTGGCCTACAACTGCGTCGACCGCCATGTCGAAGCCGGCAACGGAGACCGCGTCGCCATCCACTGGGAGGGCGAACCAGTCGGGGACGAGCGGACCATCACCTACGCGCAACTCAAGGACGAGGTGTGCAGGGCGGCCAACACGCTGGCGGAGCTCGGTCTGGTCGCGGGCGACCGGGTGGCCATCTACATGCCGATGGTTCCCGAGGCGATCGTCGCGATGCTCGCCTGTGCTCGGCTGGGCATCATGCACTCAGTGGTTTTCGGCGGATTCTCGGCGTCGGCGTTGAGAGCCCGGGTGCAGGACGCTCAGGCCAAGCTGGTGATCACCACCGACGGGCAATACCGGCGAGGAAAGGCGGTGTCGCTGAAGGATGCCGTCGACGAGGCGGTCGCCAACCAGCCCTCGGTGGGAAACGTTCTGGTGGTTCGGCGAACCGGAATCGACGTGGACTGGACCGAGGGCCGCGACCTGTGGTGGCACGACACCGTCGAGAAGGCGTCGCCGGACCATACCCCGGAGGCCTTCGACGCCGAGCAACCGCTGTTCCTGCTCTACACCTCGGGCACCACCGGCAAGCCCAAGGGCATCATGCACACCTCCGGCGGATACCTGACGCAGGCCTCCTACACCCACAACTATGTTTTCGACATCAAGCCCGAGACCGACGTCTACTGGTGCACCGCCGACATCGGATGGGTGACCGGGCACACCTATATCGTCTACGGGCCGCTGTCTAACGGCGCCAGCCAGGTGGTTTACGAGGGGACCCCCGCCTCGCCCGACGAGCACCGCCACTTCCAGGTGATCGAAAAGTACGGCGTCACCATCTATTACACGGCACCCACCCTGGTCCGCACCTTCATGAAGTGGGGCCGGGAGTTGGCCTTCCAACACGATCTGTCCAGCATTCGGCTGCTGGGATCGGTCGGCGAGCCCATCAACCCCGAGGCGTGGCGGTGGTACCGGCTGGTGTTCGGCGGCGACCGTGTCCCCATCGTTGACACCTGGTGGCAGACCGAGACCGGGGCGGCGATGATCTCCCCGCTTCCTGGCGTGACGACCTGCAAGCCCGGTTCGGCGATGCGCCCGCTACCAGGCATCTCCGCGAAGATCGTGGACGACAACGGCGTGGAGTTGCAGCCCGCTAGCGAGCACGGTGAACACGTCACCGGCTACCTGGTGCTGGACAAGCCGTGGCCCTCCATGCTTCGCGGGATCTGGGGCGACCCGGAGCGCTTCGTGGAGACCTACTGGTCACGGTTCGGCGAGCAGGGCTGGTATTTCGCCGGCGACGGCGCCCGTTACGGCAGCGACGGGGAGGTGTGGGTGCTCGGCCGGATCGACGACGTGATGAATGTATCCGGCCACCGGATCTCGACAGCCGAGGTGGAGTCGGCGCTGGTGGGCCATGCAGGGGTGGCCGAGGCCGCCGTGGTCGGAGCCTCCGACGATCAGACCGGTCAGGCGATCTGCGCGTTCGTCATCCTCAAGGAGCACCACGCCGCCATGCCGACCGCAGACATGGTTGATGAGCTGCGCGCCGAGGTGGCCCGGGAGATCTCGCCGATTGCCAAGCCGCGCGAGATTCACGTGGTCCCCGAGCTTCCCAAGACCCGGAGCGGCAAGATCATGCGCCGACTTCTGCGCGACGTCGCCGAGGGCCGGGAACTCGGCGACACATCGACTCTGCTCGACCCGACCGTTTTCCAGGCCATCCGCGCAAGTAAGGCGAACTGAGCCTCAGGCCGGCCCCGGCGCCGGACTCGACGTCGGCACGAAGCCGGCGCCCGGGCGGTCCTTGGCCGCCAGGTCCGCCAGGATCGAGTTGATCGACATCGTCACCGCCGGCGTGTGCAGCGGGATGTATTTGATGATGCAAGTGGGCAGGCCTTCGGTGAAGGCGCCGTGGATCATGCCGACCAGCTTGTTATTCACCGTCACCGGCGCACCGGAGTCGCCGGGCTGGCCGCAGACCTGATTGACGATGGTGCCCGGTTCCTCACCCGGCCCCCAGGTCACACCGCAGGAGTAACCGGTCGTCCGGCCCAGTTTGCAGGCCACCTGACCGAACGACGGGTCGGGTCCGATGCCGTCGATCTTGAATCCGTTCCAGTTCGACACCGGCCTGACCTTCGCCGGATCGAACCGGATCACCGCGTAGTCCAGGCCGTCATTGCCGGCCACCATCGTTCCGATAGCCCCCTGGCCCTCGGCGCCCTCGGCCGACACCTGGGCGCCCGGTCCGCCACAGTGCGCAGAGGTGAAGCCGATCAGCGCGCCGGTCTTGTCATTGCCGATGGCGGTCAGCGTGCAGTAGGTGTCGGTGTCGATGACGATGCCGGCGCCGCCACCGATGGGCACCCGGTCGTCGGCGCCGGCGATCGCCGATGCGGGCAGCAGAGCCGCAACCGCCAGCAGTGCCGCACCCACCGTGCGCCGCGCACGAAGTGGACTGATCACTGGAACCTCCATCGCCTTTCCCCACCTGACATTCAAGTTTAACGTGGCCCCACCAGTAACTCCCGCAACAGCGGACTGGCGCCCGGCGGCGAGTCCGGCATGGCAACATGAACTCCCGACCACACCGACCGCTGGAGGAGCGCCGTGAGCAATCGGGATCGCAAGAACGGGGTACCCAACTCGATCACCTCGATTCCGCTGGTGGACCCCCACGCGATGCCCGCCGATCCCTCCATCGGCGACCTGGTCAAGGACGCAACGACCCAGGTGTCGACGCTGGTGCGCGCGGAGGTCGAATTGGCCAAGGCTGAGATCACCCGCGATGTGCGCAAAGGCCTCACCGGCAGCGTCTTCTTCATCCTGGCCCTGGTAGTGCTGCTCTACTCGACCTTCTTCATGTTCTTCTTCCTCGCCGAGTTGCTCGACAACTGGCTCTACCGCTGGGCTGCATTCCTCGTCGTCTTCCTTCTGATGATCGCGGTAACCGCAGTCTTCGCGTTGCTTGGCTACTTGAAGGTGCGCCGCATCCGGGGTCCGCAGCAGACGATCGAATCCGTCAAAGAGACCACCGCCGCGCTCACCCCGGGAATCAACAAGGCCATGGGCGTGGCCACCCCCGCCCAGAGCACAATTTCCGGCACCGCTCCGGCAAAGCCGGCCCCGCAACCCGCCGCATCGGACCCGGCACCCACCGATCCATCGGGTTGGTGATGGCGCGACCGGACCCGTCGGTCACCCGTATCGCGGGTCCCTGGCGTCACCTCGACGTCCACGCCAACGGAATCCGGTTCCAGTGTGTCGAGGCCTTGGCCGGGCCAGGCGACGACACCCCGCTCAGCGCACGTCCACTGGTGCTCCTGATGCACGGCTTCGGCTCTTTCTGGTGGTCCTGGCGCCACCAGCTACGCGGCTTGTCGGGCGCCCGGCTGGTGTCGGTGGACCTGCGCGGGTACGGCGGCAGCGACAAACCCCCACGCGGTTATGACGGCTGGACCCTGGCCGGGGATACCGCGGGTCTGGTGCGTGCGCTGGGCCATACCTCGGCCACGTTGGTGGGTCACGCCGATGGCGGCCTGGTCTGCTGGGCCACCGCTGTGCTGCACGCGCGGGTGGTGCGGGCGATCGCACTGATCAGCTCACCGCACCCCGCGGCCTTGCGCGCCGCCGCTCTGAGAGACCGCGACCAGGGCCGTGCGCTGCTGCCCACGCTGCTGCGCTACCAGGTTCCACGACTGCCGGAGCGCGAACTGACCCGCGAGGACGCGAACGGGCTCGAACACCTGGTCCGCGCCCGGGCCTCGGCCGCCTGGCAAGCGGGCGACGACTTCCGCGAGACCATCGGACATCTTCGCCACGCCATCCAGATCCCGTCAGCGGCCCACTCGGCGTTGGAATATCAGCGCTGGGCGGTGCGAAGCCAGTTCCGCAACGAAGGGCGGCGCTTCATGAAGCTGATGAACCGTCGACTCGAGGTTCCGCTGCTGCACCTGCGCGGCGAGGACGATCCCTACGTTCTGGCCGACCCGGTGGAACGCAGCCAGCGTTTCGCCCCCGGGGGCCGCTTCGCCGAGGTGCCGGCGGTGGGCCACTACGCCCACGAGGAGGCGCCGGCCGAGGTCAACGCACAGCTGCAGCGCTTCCTCAGCGCCCTATGAACCTCAGACCCCTGTAACCAATCGGCCCGATAACCGATCACCCGTTGACGCAGGCCCCGGTGGGAACCTTCGCCGTATTGCCGATCTTGGCCAGCTGGCGGGACACCTCGTCGGTGGTCATGACGAAGCCCGTGTCGTTGTCGTCGACGGCCGCTCCGAACACCACGCCGATCACCTGTCCAGCCCGGTTGATCATCGGACCGCCGGAATTCCCCTGGCGCACAAGGCCTCTGATGGTGTAGACCTCGCGATTGACCGTCGAGGTCTTGTAGATGTCAGGTCCGCTCAGCTCGATGACCTCGCGAATCCGCGCCGGGCTGGCCGCGAAGTCCCCGCCGCCGGGGAATCCGAGCACTACCGCATCGGTGCCGGTCTTCGCCGGTTCCTCGGCAAACTGCAGCGGCTGGATCGGCAGGTTCGGCACGTCCAGGATGGAGATGTCGGCGTCGGGATCGTAGGACACCACGGTCGCGTCATAGGTGGTGCCGTCCTCGGCCTCCACGGTGACACTCTCCGAACCGGCAACCACATGGGCGTTGGACATCACCCGGTTCGGCGCGATAACGAAGCCGGTTCCCTCCAACACCTTCTGGCAGGCAGGTGCGACCCCGCGGATCTTGACCACACTGGGCCGGGACTTGGCCACCACGAGGCTGTCGGCCAGCGAGGCGTCCGGGGGATCGACGGCGTGGACCGGGGTCCCGCCCAGCGGCTCGAGCGCGTCGGGCAACCCGGACGTGCTCAGCAGCGTCGACATCCGCTTGGGAACCGTTCGCAGCCACTCGGGGGCGAACTTATCGACCTCGCTGACCACCTGCGAGCCCTGCACCGCGGCAGCCAGATTCGGCTGGTTGGACGAGGTGAGCGGGCTTCCGAGCAGCCACGCGGCGATCAGGACCACCACCAGTTGCAAGCCCACCCCGACGACCGAGTCCAGGACGCGGATCGGACCGCTGCGGATCGAACCGCGCACCGCGCGTCCGAGCACCACGCCGGCGACTTCGCCGATCACTACCAGCGCAAGGATCAGAAACAGCGCGGCGAACAGTCTGGCCCGCGGCGAGGAGAGGTGGCCGACGATATGCGGGGCGAGCATCACCCCGGCGATGGCACCCAACAACACCCCGACGAACGACATCAGCGAGCCGAGTGCACCCGATCGCCATCCGGATATCGCAGCGACCAAAGCAATGCCGATCACGGCGATATCCAGCCATTGCGAACTCGTCACAGCGGCTCCTCACTGTTCTTACCGACGAGCGCCATGGCCTCGTCCAGTTCTCGAACGTCCTCGGTATCCCACTCCTGCGCCCAACCGGCGACATCGAGCATCGCCGAGATTACGTGACCGGTGAAACCCCACACCAACATCTCATTGAGCAGGAAGGCCGGGCCGGCGTAGCGCCGTTCGGCGCCCGAGCGGCAGACCATCAGACGGTTCTCCGGATTGACGAAGGCCCGAAGCGGCACCCGCGCGACCACTGCCGTCTCCGACTCGTCGACGACGGCGACCGGACCAGGATCCGGTGAGTAGGCCAGAACCGGAACGACGTGAAACCCCGACGGCGGGATGAACATCCGCTCCAGCGTCGCCAACGGGTGCAGCCGGGTGGGGTCGATGCCGGTCTCCTCGCGGGCCTCGCGCAGCGCGGTGTCCACCGGGCCGAGGTCACCCGGGTCGGCGGCCCCGCCCGGAAACGCGGCCTGACCGGCGTGGTGTCGCAGGGATCCGGCCCGGACGGTCAGCAACAGGTCGGCGGCTTCGGGGACCAGGCCGACCGGATGATCGACATCCGGACCTGAGAAAAGCACCAGCACAGCGGCATCGCGACCCGCCCGGGCCGCTTCAGCCTGGCTGCGCGCCCCCTCCAGCGCCGTCAGCATCTCCCTCGGAACCCGTCGGCGGTAGGCGTGCGGCACCCGCTGGACGTTGTCGACCAGGGATGCCAGCCACGGCGGCCGAACCTGCGGGCGCAACGACTCGGATGCACTCGCCCGGCTGTTCCCGTCCGGTGTCATCGCAGTGTCCGGTGTCATCGCAGTGCGGAATCGACGGCGGCGGCGATCTCATCGGCGCTGGCGAAGGGTTGTGGCAGTACCCGCGCCACGCTACCGTCCGGGCGAATGACCACCGTCGCGGGCATCACGTTGGGCAGGTTGAGCGCGGCGGCGATACTGCGCCGACCGTCCTGCAGGGTGGGCAGCCGGACACCGAGTTCGGCCAATTTGAGCAGCGCTGCGGTCTCGTTCTCGTCCTGATGCACCGTCACTACGCTCACCGCGTCCCCGGCCTGGCGCTGATACTGCGCCATGGCCGGCAGTTCATCGGCGCAGGGCCCGCACCAGTACGCCCACAGGTTCAGCACCACGGCGCGGCCGGCCAGCGCCCCGGCAACATCGACCTGCGCCCCGTCCGCCGCGCACTCGACGACGACCCCGCGGAGGGCGACCGGACCATGACCGGGGCCGTCGGTCGGACACGGCGGCAGGTCCGCTTGCCGCCGTGGGCCGGCGAGCGCCTCGGGGGTGTCGGCCTCCCGGTGGGTACGCGAAGCCTGTTCGGTCGGCCCGGCCGGATCGGAGGGGCCGTCGGCGAACTCCATCGCCAGCGCGACCGTCAACGCCGTCAACACCGCGAGTACTCCGACGGTCCAGCGGGTGGATGTGCCCATCGGCTACAACCCGGCCAAGGCGAGCAGATGCTCGGTCTCGGGCCCCCGGACCAACTCTGCGGCGACCAGCGGATCAGTGGGACCGGTCCCGTAGGACGGGCAGTCCCTGGCCAGCACACAGACCCCGCAGGCCGGCTTGCGGGCATGACAAACCCGCCGGCCGTGGAAGATCACGCGGTGGCTCAGCAGGGTCCACTCGCGCCGCTCGATGAGCTCGCCGACGGCGTGCTCGACCTTGACCGGATCGGTTGCGGCAGTCCAGCGCCAGCGCCGGACCAGCCGGCCGAAGTGGGTGTCGACGGTGATACCGGGAATACCGAAGGCGTTGCCGAGCACCACGTTGGCGGTCTTGCGTCCGATTCCCGGCAACGTCACCAGTTCGGCCATGGTGTGCGGCACCTCGCCGTCGAAGCGCTCGACGAGTTCCCGGCCTAGCCCCATCAGCGCGTTGGCCTTGTTCCGGTAGAACCCGGTGGGCCGGATCAGCTGCTCGAGTTCACCGCGGTCGGCCTGCGCGTAGTCCATCGCGGTCCGGTATCTGGCGAATAGGGCCGGCGTGGTGAGGTTCACCCGCTTGTCAGTGCTCTGAGCCGACAGGATGGTGGCGACCGTGAGTTCCAGGGGATTGGTGAAGTCCAGTTCGCAGTAGACGTGCGGGAAGGCCTTGGCCAGCGCCCGATTCATCCGCCGTGCCCGACGGACCAGACCGAGGTGAGTTTCGTTGTCCCACTTCGAGACCGTCCTGGGGGAACCCGCCGTCACGGTGCCAGGGTACTGACCGCCGACAGACCGGTGGCAATTCGTGATCCCGATGAGACCTGGTGACGGTTAACTTCCCCGCTATGTCCTGGTTGGTCGTGGTGTTCTTCCCCGGGCTGCTGATGATCTGCACGGTCGGGTTGCAGCGCCTGGAACGCACCGTCCACGGTGAACGGCCGAGCGCGGGCCAGCTCGTGACTCGCCTTGAGCAGGCCGCGCGCGCCGCCAGGGAGAAAGCCGCGCAGCGGACCCTGAACGAGTTCTCCGGCGCCGAGCCCGCGGCCCGGCTGGATCCCATTTTCCTGGTGGACGAGCCGGGCCTGCCAACGCGCCCGAATCCGCTGTTTCAGCCTTCCGGACTGGCCAATCGTGTGTAGCGTTGGCGCGTAACCGAGACCGGCTAGCCATGAACAAGGGGAAAGCCGCCGCGGTGGTTCGTGCGCGCAACCGTGCACCGATGAGCTGAGAGGGACAACGTGGACGAGATCCTGGCGAGGGCCGGCATCTTCCAAGGGGTCGATCCCACGGCCGTTACCGCGCTCACCAAGCAGCTTCAGCCGGTGGATTTCCCTCGCGGCCACACCGTGTTCTCCGAGGGCGAGCCCGGCGACCGGCTGTACATCATCACCTCCGGCAAGGTGAAGATCGGCCGCCGATCCCCCGACGGCCGGGAGAACCTGCTGACCATCATGGGCCCGTCGGACATGTTTGGCGAACTGTCCATCTTCGACCCGGGGCCCCGGACGTCCAGCGCCACCACGATCACCGAGGTGCGCGCGGTCTCGATGGACCGGGACGCGCTCAAGGCGTGGATCGCCGACCGGCCCGAGATCGCCGAGCAGCTGCTGCGGGTGCTGGCCCGACGGCTGCGTCGCACCAACAACAACCTGGCCGACCTGATCTTCACCGACGTTCCGGGCCGGGTGGCCAAGCAGCTGCTCCAGCTGGCACAGCGCTTCGGCACCCAGGAGGGCGGTGCCATGCGGGTCACCCACGACCTGACCCAGGAGGAGATCGCACAACTCGTCGGGGCCTCACGGGAGACCGTCAACAAGGCGCTGGCCGACTTCGCCCACCGCGGCTGGATCCGGCTCGAGGGCAAGAGCGTGCTGATCTGCGATTCCGAACGGCTGGCCCGGCGCGCTCGGTAGCCGCCCGGCTCCCCGCGTCCCCCCGTCCCCCGCGTCCGCCCGTCCCCCGCGCCCCCGGCGCGAGCAGACACAAACGTTCCCGAAACCCTCGGCGTGTCGGGGTCATTTAGGTCTGCTCGCGCCAGGGTGGGGGACGCTCAACGGCTCGAGCGCAGATAGTCCAATTGGGCGCGCACCGAACTCTCCGCCGCATCCCACAGATCTTCCCCGACATCGGAATAGACGTGTTCGACGACCTGGCGGGCGGTGGCGTCCTCGCCCAGGACACCCAGCGCCGCGCGCACCTGGTCCAGCCGTTCGGCACGGTGTGTCAGGTACATCTCGACGGTGTCGCCGAGGTCGGCCAGTTCCGGTCCGTGGCCGGGCAACACCCGGCGCGATCCCAACCCGCCGAGCCGGCGCAGCGACTCCAGATAGTCCGCGAGAGAGCCGTCCTCGGCGTCGATCACCGCGGTGCCGCGGCCGAGAACGGTGTCGGCGGTCAGCACCGCGTCGTCGAGGACGAAGCTGACCGAATCGGCGGTGTGACCGGGCGTGGAGAGCACGGTGATGCGAAGCCCGGCCGCCTCTATCACCTCACCGTCGCTGAGATGGCCGCCGAATCCGCGCAGGAATCCGCTGCCCACCGAACGCACGGTGGCACCGGTGGCCGCCACCAGTTTGTCGATGCCTCCGGTGTGGTCGGCGTGCCGGTGACTAATCAGCACCAGCGGAATCGGGCCGAGCGCGGCCAGTCGGTCGATATGCTCGTCGTCGTCCGGTCCGGGATCGACCACGACCATCTCGGCGCTGCCGGGTCCGCGCAGCACCCAGGTGTTGGTGCCCTCCAGCGTCAGCGGGCCGGGGTTTTGCACACAGCACAGCCACACCGAGGCCGTGTCGGTGACCGGCCGTAACACCGCGGGAGCCGGATGACCGCGCGGGGTCAACTCACCTCAACGATGAGTTCGACCTCGACTGGGGCGTTCAGCGGGAGTTCCGAGACACCCACCGCGGAGCGGGCATGCTGGCCAGCTCTCGCCGAACACCTCACCGAGGAACTCCGAGGCGCCGTTGACGACGGCGGGCTGACCGGTGAAGCCGGGCGCGGAGGCGACGAATCCCACCACCTTGACCACCTGCACCACCGAGTCGATACCGACCAGTTTGTTGACCGCGGCCAGCGCGTTGAGCGCGCAAGTCCGTGCCGCGAACTGGGCCTGCTCGGGACTGACCTCGGCACCGACCTTCCCTGCATGGGTCAGCTCGCCCCGGGCCAATGGAAGCTGACCGGCGGTGTAGACCAGGTTGCCGGTGCGCACCGCGGGCACGTAGGCCGCCAGCGGGGCCGCCACCTCCGGCAGGTTGATGCCGAGTTCGGCCAGTCTCGCCGAGGGGCCACTTCGGCCTCCTTCAGGTACGCGACGTGCTGCTCACCTGTGGGGCCCGGCAATACCGAGACCAGCTCCCAGCCGTCGGCACCCCATTGGTCGAGAATCTGTTTGGTGGCATGGGTCAGCAACGGCACCGTCGCGTACTCCCACGTGGTCGCTTGGCTCATGGCCGAAGCCTAAACCTCTCGGCGACTCGCCCAAGCGCCGGTCCGGCCTTGGCTAGCATGACCTGGTGGCTATCGAACGTGACGACGGCGGCAAGCTGGGCTGGCCAGACCGGCTGACCAAGGCCCGACTGCACTTCGTCACCGGCAAGGGCGGCACCGGTAAGACCACCGTCGCCGCGGCCCTTGGCTCACCCTGGCCGCCGGGGGCCGCAGGGTTCTGTTGGCGGAGGTCGAGGGGCGCCTGGGGAATTGCGCAGCTGTTCGACGTGCCGCCGCTGCCCTACGCGGAGACCAAGGTGGCGGTCGCCGATGCCGGCGGGCATGTCAATGCCCTGGCCATCGACATCGAGGCCGCCTTCCTGGAATACCTCGACATGTTCTACAACCTCGGCCTTGCCGGGCGGGCCATGCGACGGGTCGGCGCCATCGAGTTCGCCACCACGATCGCGCCCTGGACTGCGCGATGTGCTGCTGACCGGCAAGATCAAGGAGGCCGCGGTCCGGCTCAACCCCGACAAGAGTCCGGTGTATGACGCGATCGTCGTCGACTCGCCGCCGACCGGACGGATCTCGCGATTCCTGGACGTGACCAAGGCGCTGTCGGATCTGGCCAAGGGCGGACCGGTGCATTCGCAGTCCGAGGGTGTGGTGCGGTTGCTGCACTCGGATCAGACCGCGATCCATCTGGTGACGCTGCTGGAGGCCCTGCCGATCCAGGAGACCATCGAGGCGATCCAGGAACTCGAGGAACTCGAACTGCCGATCGGCAGCGTGATCGTCAACCGGAACATCCCGGCATTCCTGCCCGCCGACGATCTTGACCGGGCCGCCGACGGCGACGTCGACGCCGATTCGCGGCGCACCGGGCTGGGCCACCGCGGGCATCACCATGCCCTGAGCGATCAGGATTTCGCCGGCCTGTTGACCGAGACGATCGAGCATGCCAGCCGCATCCGTGCGCGCGCAGAGAGCGCCGAGGAACTCGAGGACCTGCACGTTCCACGGCTGGATCTGCCCACCATCGCCGACGGGGTGGACCTGGGCAGCCTTTACGAACTGGCGGAAGTCCTCGCCCGGCAGGGCGTCAGGTGAATGATGCGTGCGGCGCGGCGGAGAGTCGGGCTGGCGTCGATGAGCGGAAAGGACCGACGATGAGCGGGACGCCTCCGGTGCTGGATATGAAGTCCATCCTGTCCGACCGATCGAACCGGGTCGTGGTGTGCTGCGGGGCCGGCGGGGTCGGGAAGACGACCACCGCCGCGGCGATGGCACTGCGCGCCGCGGAGTACGGACGCCACGTGGTGGTGCTGACCATCGACCCGGCCAAACGCCTGGCACAGGCCCTGGGGATCAGGAACTGGGCAACGAGCCGCAGCAGGTGCCATCGGACGAGCGGGTCCCCGGGGAACTGCACGCGATGATGCTCGACATGCGGCGCACCTTCGACGAGATGGTGATCGAGTACTCCGACGACGGGCGCGCCCAGGCGATTCTGGACAACCAGTTCTATCAGACCGTCGCCACCTCGCTGGCCGGCACGCAGGAATACATGGCCATGGAGAAGCTGGGCCAGTTGCTGGCCGAGGACCGGTGGGATCTGGTCGTGGTCGACACCCCGCCGTCGCGCAACGCTCTGGACTTCCTCGATGCACCCAAACGGCTGGGCAGTTTCATGGACAGCCAGACTGTGGAAGCTGCTGCTGGCGGCCCCGCCGCGGTATCGGCAAGTTGGTGACCGGCGTGATGGGACTGGCGATGAAGGCGATGTCGACGATCCTCGGTTCGCAGATGCTCTCCGACGCAGCAGGCTTTCGTGCAGTCGCTGGATTCGACGTTCGGCGGGTTCCGGGAGAAGGCCGACCGCACCTATGAGTTACTCAAACGCCGCGGCACCCAATTCGTGGTGGTCTCGGCGGCCGAACCGGACGCGCTGCGCGAGGCCACCTTCTTCGTCGACCGGCTCTCCGCGGAAAACATGCCGCTGGCCGGGCTGGTCCTCAACCGGACCCACCTGATGCTGTGCGCGCTGACCGTGGAGCGCGCGATCGTCGACGGCGCCCATCGATCTGGAGGCGCGTCCGAGCAGCCGGGAAATGCCCTGACTGCGGCGGTGCTGCGTATTCACGCCGACCGTGGGACAGACCGCCAAGCGGGAGGTGCGTTTGCTGTCCCGGTTCACCGGCGCCAATCCGCATGTCGCGGTGGTCGGTGTGCCGTCCCTACCGTTCGACGTGTCCGACCTCGAGGCCCTGCAGGCCGTCGCCGATCAGATCACCGGCGAGACCGGCTGAGACAGGTCCATCAGGCAAATTGCAGCTCAGCAGACGCTGCGGTGTTTGCGCTGAGCGGAGAAGAACTCCGCCCACGACGAGACTTCCGGGTGCTGCTTGAGCAGGGCTCGGCGCTGTCGCTCGGTCATGCCGCCCCACACCCCGAACTCCACCGCGGTTGTCCAGCGCGTCGGCGCCGCACTCGGCGATCACCGGGCAGTGCCGACAGATGATCGCGGCCTTGCGCTGCGCGGCGCCCCGCACGAACAACTGGTCGGGGTCGGCGGCACGGCACAGCGCCTGGGACACCCAGGCGATGCGGGCCTCCCCGTTTGCCCCTTGAAGTGAATTCTGGATCGATGCTGAGCTGTCCTGCGGGCAGCGGGCCGAGTCCCCGACACCGGCGATCCCTTCGTCGAGCCGCCAGTTCTGAGACGGCGATTCCCCTCCGGTGTAGACGTGGTGCGATCTACGCCACATTGCGAAGCGAGTGTTACCTGCGTCGCACTGTGTGCTTAAAGTAGGTGGTCAGGTAGCGTTTGCGCAACAGCCAGATCACAGGTTTTTGGGACAAGCGTCCAGTCACGTCATGAACTGCGGTTTTGTGACCTTCCGTCATAAATTGTTGTTACCGTCCCGTCGCGGAGGCACAGCCGCGAGTTGCCCGACGGCCTCAGTACGCTGTAGCCCATGTCGGAACGACCGCCGGCCGGTCCCACGCTGCTCAAGCTCGCGTGGTCCTGCCTCTTGGCCAGCGTCCTCGTCGCGGCGCTGCTGTTCCCTGGTGGTCGGCAGGTGGGCCTGATGTCCAACCGGGCCTCCGAGATCGTGGCCAACGGCTCGGCCCAAGTTCTCGTCGGGGTCAAGTCGCCGGCCGTCACCACCATGGTCGACGCGAAGGGCAACACCATCGCCTGGCTGTACACGCAGCGCCGCTTCGAGGTTCCGGGCGACCAGATCGCCGACGCCATGAAGCTGGCCATCGTGTCCATCGAGGACAAGCGCTTCACCGAGCACAACGGGTCGACTGGAAGGGGACACTGACCGGTCTGGCCGGTTACGCCTCCAGGGGTGAACTGCGCACCCGCGGCGGATCCACCATCGAGCAGCAGTACGTGAAGAACTACCAGTTGCTGGTCGTCGCACAGACCGACGCCGAGCGGCGCCGCGATCGCCCCCACCCCGGCCCGCAAGCTGCGTGAGATCCGGATGGCCCTGAGCCTCGACAAGAGGCTGACCAAACCGGAGATCCTCACCCGTTATCTGAACCTGGTCTCCTTCGGCAACGGCGCGTTCGGCATCCAGGATGCCGCACAGACCTACTTCGGCATCAACGCATCGGATCTGAACTGGCAGCAGTCCGCCCTGCTCGCCGGCTTGGTCCAATCCACCAGCGCGCTGAACCCCTACACCAATCCGGATGGGGGGCTCTGGTTCGACGCAACCTCGTGCTGGACACGATGATCGAGCAGCTGCCGGGCAAGGCCGAGGAACTGCGCGCAGCCAAACAACAACCGCTGGGCATCCTGCCCCGCCCCAACGAGTTGCCGCGGGGCTGCATCGCCGCCGGCGATCGCGCCTTCTTCTGCGACTACGTGCAGGAGTACCTGATGCGGGCCGGCCTGAGCAAGGAACAGATCGCCCGCGGCGGCTACCTGATAAAGACCACGTTGGACCCCGAAGTGCAGAGTCAGGTCAAAGGAATCGGTCGACTCGATCGCCTCCCCGACCTCCAGGGCATCGCCAGCATCATGAACATCGTGCTGCCCGGCAAGACCAGCCATCCGGTCATCGCGATGGTGAGCAACCGCACCTACGGACTCGACACCGGCACCGGCCAGACCGTTCAGCCACAACCCTTCTCGATGGTCGGCGACGGGGCGGGGTCGATCTTCAAGATCTTCACCACCGCGGCCGCCCTCGACCTCGGCCTGGGCATCAACGCCGTGCTGGACGTACCCGGCCGTTTCGAGGCCCGCGGACTCGGGGCGCGGCGGCGCTAGGGGTTTGCCCCAGGAGACCTGGTGCGTGGAGAACTACCGCGATCCGCGCTACCTGCGAATGAACGTGACCGAGGCGCTGTCGAAGTCCCCGAACACCGCGTTCGCGAAGCTCATCTCACAGGTCGCGGCGCACCCGCACCGTCGACATGGCGGTCCGATTGGGGCTGCGGTCCTACGCCGAGCCCGGTAGCGCGCGCGGCTACGACCCGGAAAGCGACGAAAGCCTGGCCGATTTCATCAAGCGGCAGAACATCGGCTCGTTCACCCTGGGCCCGTTCCCGGTCAATCCGCTCGAACTGGCCAACGTCGCGGCAACCCTGTCCTCCGGCGGAATGTGGTGTCCACCCAACCCGATCGACAAGATCTACGACCGGCGCGGGAACGAGATCTCGGTCAACGCCGAGGCCTGCGAACAGGTGGTCCCGGAGGGGCTCGCCAACACCCTGTCCAATGCGATGAGCCGCGACACCATCAACGGCACCGCCGCCCCCGCCGCAAACTCGGTGGGCTGGAGCCTGCCGATGTCGGGCAAGACCGGCACCACCGAGGCCCACCGGTCGTCGGCCTTCCTGGGCTACACCAACCGCTACGCCGCAGTCAACTACATCTACGACGATTCCCCCGACCCGTCGGACCTGTGTTCGTTTCCGCTGCGCCCCTGCTACGACGGAAACCTCTTCGGCGGCAACGAGCCCGCTGAGACGTGGTTCACCGCGATCAATCCGATCGCCGAGGACTTCGGCGAGGTCAGTATGCCGCCGACTGACCCCCGCTACGTCGACGGCGCCCCCGGTTCACGGGTTCCCAACGTCAGCGGGCTCAGCCAGGACAGCGCGCGAGAAGAGTTGCGCGCCTCGGGATTCCAGGTAGCCGACAACGTGAGCATGGTCAACAGCGGATCCTCGGCCGGCACGGTGGTGGGCACCTCCCCCAGTGGGCAGACCGTGCCGGGCATCATCGTCACCCTGCTGGTCAGCAACGGGGTCGCTCCCCCGCCGCCACCGCCCTCCACGCCGCCGGGCGAGCCTCCGCCACCGCCGCCCCCGGGAGTTCCCCAGGTCGGTTCGCAGGTCGTGGAGATCCCCGGGCTGCCGCCGATCACAGTGCCGGTGCTCATCCCGCCTCCGCCACCGCCGCTGCCGGAGGCCGCACCGCCCCCGCCGCCACCACCGCCGGAGCCGGCTCCTCCGCCGCCGCCGTAACGGGCCGGTGACGGTCTCTCTTCAGCCGACCCCGGGTCGATGACTGGCAGTAAGCTGCCTTCATGGGCGCTCCCTCCCTGAAGACCTCCGCCGCCGTCGCGGCCGGCACCGCCGCGCTGGCGGTCGGGTACGCCACCGTGATCGAACGCAATGCCTTCGTGGTACGCGAGGTCACGATGCCTGTTCTGAGCCCGGGCTCGACTCCGCTGCGGGTGCTGCATCTCAGCGACATTCACATGCGGCCGACGCAGCGGCACAAGCAGGCCTGGCTCCGGGAGTTGTCACGCTGGGAACCGGATTTGGTGGTCAACACCGGTGACAACCTCTCCCACCCCAGATCGGTCCCGGCCGTGGTGCAGGCACTCGGGGATCTGCTGTCGGTACCGGGTCTGTTCGTGTTCGGCAGCAACGACTATTTCGCCCCGAGGCTGAAGAATCCGGCCAAGTACCTCACCGACAGCGACCACCGGTCGCACGGCAAGCCACTGCCGTGGCAGGACCTGCGCGCAGCTTTCAGCGAGCGCGGATGGCTGGATCTGACCCACAACAAGCGGGACCTCGAGGTGGCCGGGCTGACCGTGGCCGCCGCCGGCGTCGACGACGCCCACCTGCAACGGGACCGCTACGAGACCATCGCCGGAGCACCAAGTCGGGGTGCCAACCTCAGCCTCGGCGTCACACACGCTCCCTACACCCGGGTGCTGGACCGGTTCGCCGCCGACGGCTACCAGTTGGTGATGGCCGGCCACACCCACGGCGGCCAGCTTTGCCTGCCGTTCTACGGCGCTCTGGTGACCAACTGCGACCTCGACCGTTCCCGGGCCAAGGGAGCCTCGATGTGGGGGGCTGAAACCGCGCTGCACGTCTCCGGCGGTATCGGCACCTCGCCATACGCGCCGTACCGGTTCCTCTGCCGGCCGGAGGCCACCCTGCTCACCCTGGTCGCAGCACCGACCGGGGACGCCGACGCGGCCCGAACCTCGCTGGGATCCAGCCCGGCCGTTTCGGTGCGCTAGCTCCGCGTGACCACCGTCGCCGTCCACACCGGGTCGCGGGACTGGGTCAACCACGCCATCCGGCGGCTTGCGGCCGACACCCGGCGCAGCGCCGACACCCACCTGCTGCGCTACCCGCTTCCGTCGGCGTGGTGCGCCGACGTCGATATCGAGCTCTACCTCAAGGACGAGTCAACCCATATCACCGGGAGCCTCAAGCATCGGCTGGCGCGCTCGCTGTTCCTCTACGGGCTGTGCAACGGCTGGATCACCGAGGGCACCACCGTGGTGGAGGCGTCCTCGGGTTCCACGGCGGTCTCGGAGGCCTATTTCGCCGCACTGCTCGGGCTGCCTTTCGTCGCGGTTATGCCCACGTCGACCAGTAAGGCCAAGATCACCTACATCGAGAATCACGGCGGCCGTTGCCATTTCGTCGACCACGCCGCCGATGTCACCGACGAGGCCCGCCGGATCGCCGATCAGGCCGGGGGGTATTTCCTGGACCAGTTCACCAATGCCGAGCGGGCCACCGACTGGCGCGGCAACAACAACATCGCCGAGTCGATCTTCGACCAGATGGGCGCCGAGCGACACCGCGTCCCGACCTGGATAGTGGTGGGCGCCGGAACCGGAGGCACCAGCGCCACAATCGGCCGGTTCATCCGCTACCAGGGCCACAGCACCCGGCTCTGCGTCGCCGACCCGGAGAACTCGGCGTTCTTCCCAGCCTTCGCCGAAGGACGCCGCGACATCGTCACCAAGAGGTCGTCGCGCATCGAGGGGATCGGCCGGCCACGGGTCGAGCCGTCATTCCTGCCCACCGTGATCGACCGGATGGTGCGTGTTCCCGACCCCGCCTCCGTTGCCGCCGCTCAACAGGTCTCGCGGGTGTTGGGCCGCCGGGTGGGCCCATCCACCGGAACCAACGTGTGGGGTGCCTTCGGACTGATCGCCGAGATGGCCTCCGCCGGCCTCAGCGGATCGGTGGTGACGCTGATCTGCGACAGCGGCGACCGCTACACCGATACCTATTTCGATGACACCTGGCTGGCCGCGCACGACCTCGACCCCGGACCGTACGCCCCGACCCTGCGGGCTTTCGAGCAGAGCGGATCCTGGCCCGCCCCGGCCTCGGCGTTCGCGCCCTGACCGGTCGTTTCGCTTCCGCGCAAGCCCGTGCGATAGGCTGTGCACGCTTCACGCGGGGTGTGGCGCAGCTTGGTAGCGCGCTTCGTTCGGGACGAAGAGGTCGTGGGTTCGAATCCCGCCACCCCGACTGCGTGAGATCCCATCTGGAAGGCCCGATCCCGAGCGGGGTTCGGGTCTTCCTCGGATCGCCGGTCCGTCAGTCGAAGGTCAACTGGATGAGCGAACAGTCGTCCTCGAAGGCGTTCTCCGGGGTCATGCCCCGCAGTGTGTCGACGAATCCGTCGAGCGTCAGGCCTTCCGGAAGCGCTAGGTTCGCGGCCAGTTTCTCGAAGTCCCGCTGGGATAGTTGGCCCCCGGCGATGAGGATCTCGCTCGCTCCGTCGCTGTAGACCAGGATTCGGCATCCGCGCGGCACCAGGTAGACCGAGGACGAGAACGTCGCATCCTCGAACATCCCCACCGGCATCGACTCCGCCGGCAGCTCGGTGACGGTGACGGCCTCGGCTTCCCCGTCGGCAACGGCGTTGATGGCCAGGGCCGGCGGACAGCCGGCGCCGATGTAGCGCAGGGTGCGGGTCGGCGCTTCGTAGACGCCGAACCACATGGTGAAGTAGTGCTCGCCGTGCTGTGCCATCTGGAACCGACTATTCAATTCAGTCAGCGTCTTCTGCGGACACAGCAGGATCTCCCGGCCGATCGATCCTGAACGCAACAGGTTGTGCAGGGACACCGCCAGCAGAGCCGATTCCAGGCCGTGGCCGGAGACGTCGATCAGATAGACCAGGAGGTGATCATCGTCGATCCATGCGTAGTCGAAACAGTCGCCACCGAGTTCCTGGGCGGAGAGGTATCGGGATACCACCTTGACCGGCCCGTCGAGTCCGCGCGGCAGGATCGAGGCGACATACGCGGCGGCGCTTTGGAGTTCGGCCGCCATCCGGTCGCTCTGCTCCTGCAGGCGCCGGGCCAGAACCTGGTTGCGCTCGTCGGCGGCCACCACGGCGGAGATGTCGGTTATTTGGGAGATGAAGTTCTCCACCGAACCGTCCTCGTTTCGCACGCAGCTCACCGAAAGGTCGCCCCAGATCGGGTGGCCGTCGGCGTGGATGAACTGCTTGACCATGCGGTAGGAGTCCGCGCGGCCTTCCAGGAGGTCATCGATGTTTCCCTGGTCCGCCGCCAAAAACTCCGGCGCAGTCAATTCCTGCCAGGTTTTTCGTTTCAGAGTCTCGGCGTCATATCCGAAGAACCGGCAGAGCGAATCGTTGAGCTCATAGAAGCGGCCGTCCGGGGTGACCAGGCACATGCCGATCGCCGCGTTGTCCACGGAGCGGCGGTAGCGCTGCTCGGCGATCATCCGCTGATGGCGCGTCTCCGCGAGCACCTGCTCGGCGGCCACTTCGTCGTCGATGAGACGAAACGCCGCGGTCAGCCCGTCCCTGCGGCCGGTGGCGTCATAGAACGGCTTGGCGTACAGGTGGACCCAGTGGATGTCGCCGTCGGGAGTCACGATGCGGATACGCTGTTTGACCTCGCCTCCCTCGCCGAGTTTCCGCCATCGGGCGGTGTGTGCCGGAAGGTCCTCGGCGGGAATGATCTCGCGCACCGGTCGTCCCACCCAGTGCTGCGCGGCGGCGCCCAGAACGGTTTCCGCCGACGGTGTGACCCAGATGAACACATCGTCCCGGATGCGGCTGACCACGTCGTCGGCGTTCTCGACCAGAAGGCGGTAGTTCTCCTCGGAGTCGGCGAGTCGCTGCGCCGAGCGGAAGCGCTCGCTGACATCGGCCCAGCTGAAGGTGAGAAGGCCCGCACCCGCCCTGGTGACGCGGATGTCGAAGCGGCGCGAATCGTCGGCCGTGTCACCCCGAAACGGGAAATCCTCCAGCATGACCGGCTGTCCGTCGGTGAGGCAACGGTCGATGTGGGAAATCAGCCCGGAACCTTCGATGCTCGGCATCACCTCCAGGGCACTGCGACTGACAAGGTCCCCTTCGGCCAGCCCAAGGTACTCGCGGGCGGCGTGGTTGGCGCTGCGGCAGACCAGGTCCCGCACCCGCCCGTTGGCATCGCGAACGGCCTCCAGCAACATCTGTGGATCGAGCATCCCGTCGGCGGTCGCGCGCAGTACGGCCCGGTCGGCGCCGAGGGCGTCGATCAGTCGTTGCTCGCGCCGGCTCAGGTAGAACGTCGTCACCCCGAGAATCACGGTGCCCAGAGCCGTCGAAAGGGTTTCGCCGACATCCTCCCCCGCCGCCCCGATCAGCACGCGCAGGAACAGCCCGACGAGGACCGGGAAACCGACGAAAATGCCGGCCAGCCGGAGCAGGATCCCCCGGTTTAGCCGGGAGCGCATCCAGGCAACCGGATTGCGTTCCGGCCTCAGGGTCAACGTCGCCACACCTAGCAACATCGTGGTCAGGGACGTCGTCAAGGCCATGCCGGCCGATTCCGCGATCCGGACCAGGGCGACCGACCGGAACAGGTAGGCCAGGGCGGCGATCCACGGCATGACCATCGCCGTCAGCAGACACGACAACCACAGCGCCGGGGACCGTGGTCGAGTCAACCTGGCCGTTGCGACGGCGATGGACAACAGCAGGAGCGAAAACGTGACCTGCCCGCCGGGGCGCCCGGGCCAGGCCGTCTGCAGGTTGGGCAGCGCATCCCCGAACCACACCTCGTCAACACCGAAGGTCCGGCCGGTGGTGCACTCCACCAGGATCAGCACCGCGACCGTGCCGACGGCGACCGCCAGGCAGCGTCCCGCCCAGACCCGGGCGGCCGACGGGGTCCCCGACTGCACCAGGACCGCCGTACCCAGCGCGGCCAGCATGAGCGCGGTCCAGGGCAACATCGGGGGCCAGGCCGGGTTTGTCCGCGTCAGCCACTCGGCGCCGGTCGACCAACCCACCCAATTGAGGGTCGAGACAGCAAGCACCACCGCCACCGCGATCCGCCCCCATCGGACCGCCACCGTCTGCGGGGTCGAGCCGGTATTCATCGTTCCCCCTGAGAAGCGCCTCGGGCGCCCCGCACGATCCACACCTCAGCGGCGAGGAACACCACCAGCGACGCCACGGTCGCGGCGATGATCGCCGGGTAGCGACCGTCGAGGCCCGCCGCGGAGGTCTGCCGCAACAGAATGCCGGCGAACGCCCAGACCAGGACCAGTCCGTAGGCCACGTCCCGGTTGCGCACCATAGTGGTCGCCCCGATTGCCATACCGGCCAGAACCATGACCACCGCCCAGGCGGAAGCGGGCACTCCGAAACCGTCCCAATTCCAGCTGACAAGCAGCACGGTGATGTTGGCGATGACCGCGACCGTGGTCCAGCCGAAATACACGCTGAACGGGACACCCACCAGCCAGCGCCGGCGGACCGAAAGGTCCTCCCCGCGCAGCGCGCCGACGATCAACGCGAGACAGACCAGGATCACCACGATCAGCACCGCCGACAGGGGGATCAGGTCGTAGTGCCAGGCAAACACCCACGCCGTGTTGGCGACCGAGGACACGGCGAACAGCACCCCGATCCGGTTGAGCAGCGCGGCCTGCCCCGCAGTCTCTGGTGCGTTGCGGAACAGCCCGAACTGGTACAGGACATGCGCGCCGAGGAGCAGGTAGATCAGCCCCCAGATCGAGAACGTCACCCCGGCGGGGGTGAACAGACTGGGGTAGTCCCTTGACACATCACCGGTGCGCCGTCCGTTGATCGGAACGGAGTTGGCCAGGTAGTTCACCGTGACCATGACCAGGTACGTGACCGCGACCAGGATCCGGACCCGGGTTCGGCTTGTGGTCATGGGCGGTTCAGGAGCCTTCTACACGGCGCCGGCCGCGTGCCGGCCGGCCGCGCGCCCGGAGAACAGGCAGCCGCCCAGGAAGGTTCCCTCCAGCGCGTTGTAGCCGTGCACCCCTCCACCGCCGAATCCGGCGACCTCGCCGGCGGCGTACAGCCCGTCGACCGGGTCCCCGTCCGGCCCCAGCGCCCTGGAGAACAGGTCGGTCTGGATGCCGCCGAGCGTCTTGCGCGTCAGGACGTGGAGTTTGACCCCGATCAACGGCCCGGCGTCGGGGTCGAGGATGCGGTGCGGTGCCGCCGTGCGGGCGATCCGGTCCCCCAGATAGCGCCGGGAGTTGCGGATACCCTGCACCTGGGCGTCTTTGGAGAACGGGTTGGCGATCTGCCGATCCCGGGCCTCGATCTGGGTGCGCAACGCCACTGGGTCCAGCAGCGGCTCGTCGGTCAGTTTGTTCATCATCGCCACCAGCTCCTCAAGGGTGTCGGCGACCACGAAGTCCGCGCCGTGGGACTTGAACGCTTCCACCGGGGCCGGCGCCCCCTTGCTCATCAGCCGCTCGCGCAGCATGCCGAGCCGGTCGGAGTTGGTGATATCGGGGTTCTGCTCGGAGCCCGACAGCGCGAACTCCTTCTCGATGATCCGCTGCGTCAGGATGAACCAGCTGTGGTCATACGGGGCGATGTCCGGGGTGGTGCGCAGATAGCGCAGCGTGCCGAGGGTGTCGTAGCCGGGGAGGTACGGGGCGGGCAGTCGCCTGCCCAGGGCGTCGAACCACATCGACGACGGGCCGGGCAGGATCCGGATGGCGTGCCCGGGCCAGATCGGGTCCCAGTTCTGGACGCCCTCGGTGTAGTGCCACATCCGGTCCCGGTTGACCAGCCGCACCCCGCTGTCGGCGGCGATGTCGAGCATCCGGCCGTCAACGTATTCGGGCACCCCGGTGATCATCGACTGAGGCGGCGTTCCCATCCGGTCCGGCCAGTAGCGGCGCACGATGTCGTGGTTGCCACCGATGCCGCCGGTGGTGACGATGACGGCCTGCGCGCGCAACTCGAATTCGCCCACCGGATCGCGGTTGCTCCGCACACCGCGCGGGGCATCATCGGGTGCCAGAACCACGCCCCGAACGCCGGTGACCGCCCCGCCGGAGCGGACCAGTTCGTCCACGCGGTGACGGTGATGCAGGCGAACCAGCCCGCGGCCCGCGGCCTCAAGAGCGGAGTTGACGAACGGCTCGACCACACCGGTTCCGGTGCCCCACGCGACGTGGAATCGGGGGACCGAGTTGCCGTGCCCGTCGGCCCGCAGATCGCCGCGCTCGGCCCATCCGACCGTCGGCAGGAAACTGATGCCGTGGCCGTTGAGCCAGGACCGTTTCTCCCCGGCGGCGAACTCGACATAGGCCCGCGCCCACTGGGACGCCCACACGTCCTCGTCATCGAGCCGGTCGAACGCGGCACTACCCTGCCAATCGCTCCAAGCCAGTTCGAAGGAGTCCTTGACACCCATCCGGCGCTGCTCGGGGCTGTCCACCAGGAACAGGCCGCCGAACGACCAGAACGCCTGTCCCCCGAGATTGGCGCCGTTCTCCTGGTCGACCAAAGCGACTTTCTTTCCGCGACTGGTCAGTTCATGTGTGGCGACGAGCCCGGCCAGCCCGGCTCCGACCACGATGACGTCGACATCCATCTGATGCTCCTCGCTTGCGGCTACCCCGCCGCTACCGTACCGGCCTGGCCGGTACGCGCACGGTCGTTGCGTCGCACCGGGGTTTAGCCGCGGGCCTATTCGGGAAGAGACAGGACGTGACGCTCGCTACCACTGCCCTCGAGCCTGTGCTGCCCACGGCTCGGGGGCCGCTTTCGATGGCCGTGATCAACCTCCTGACCGAGCGGGCGCCCCGGTACCGACTCGACCGCATCGAGGCCTCGATCGAGGATTCCGCCCCCTACGGCATCGACGTTCAACTTTCCTTGTACGTCTGCTACGAATTGCACTGTCGCGGCTTCGCCGGTGTCGATCCCGGCTGGGAGTGGAATCCGGGCCTGCTGCACCTGCGGTCGCGCCTGGAGGATGCCTTCCTCACCGCGGTCCGTCGGGATGTCGGGCTCGTCGGCGGCACCGCCGAGGATGAGATGCGTCGGTTATCGGCCAGTCCGGACGCCGAGAGCGCCTCGGCTCAGTACCTGCGCCGCGCGGGGACCTGGCAGCAGATGCGGGAGTACTTCGTGCACCGATCGCTCTATAACCTCAAAGAGGGCGACCCGCACGCCTGGGCGATCCCACGGCTGACCGGTCAAACCAAGGCTTGGTTCGCCGCGGCCGAGTTCGACGAGATCCGGGCCGGGGGCGGAGACAACGTGCATCAGCGACTGTTCACCGACCTGATGCTCGCGGCCGGACTCGACCCGACGTACCTGGCGTATCTCGATATGGTCCCGGCCGAGACGCTCGCGGTGGTGAACCTGACGTCGCTGTTCAGCCTGCACCGTCAGCACCGTGGTGCCGCCGTCGGCCACTTCGTGGCGAACGAAATCACCCGTTCGCCCGTCGCACGGGGGCTTGTCGACGCCCTCAACCGTATGCAAGCGCCGGACGAGTGCCGGGCTTTCTACCGCAGGAACGCCGAAGTCGACGGCTCACAAGGACGGATGGCCCGCTCGCGCGTGGTCGGCGACCTTCTCGGCCGTGAGCCGGAACTGGAGTCGGAAGTGGTGTTCGGAATACGGGCCTTCGGGGTGGTCGAGGGCCGACTGGCGACACATCTCACCCGCTGCTGGAGTGCCGGTCTCGACTCACTGCGCCACCCCGTGACGTGATCGGATCGGCTCCCCTCAGAGCCGGTCTTTGACCGCCGCCGAGAGCCTTGACCCGTCGGCCTTGCCCGCCGCAATCGCCGTGGCGGCCTTCATCACCAGACCCATCTGCTTGACCGAGGGCCGCTCCCCGATCTGCTCGGCCACCTCGGCGATGGCGGTGTCCACCACGTCGGCCACTTCGGCGTCGGTCAGCGGAGTGGGCAGGTACTCGTCGATGATCCGGCCCTCGGCGTGTTCCTCGGCCGCCAGTTCTCCGCGGCCGTTCTGGGTGTAGATCTCCGCGGACTCGGTGCGCTTCCGGGACTCCCGGGCAAGCACTTTCAGCACGTCCTCGTCGGTCAGCTCCCGGGCCTGCTTGCCGGAGACCTCCTCGCTCTGGATCGCCGCCAGCAGCATCCGCAGCGTCGCCGTGCGCAACTTGTCCTTGCTCTTCATCGCCTCGGTGAGATCAGACCGCAAACGGTCCTTCAGTTCCGCCATGCCGCACTACGCTACGCGGGGCGAACCGCCGGTGGACGACGGGTTTGAGAATTGTCCGGCCGATCGACAGGATGGCGTGATGAGCAACGATCTCGGCAGTGCCGAGCGGTGAGCATGCCGCCGCCCGGACCGGGATCGCCACCGCCCGGCTGGCCAGGTCAAACCCCCTACGGGACGTCCGGCTATCCGCCGTCGGCCCCGGGTGCCTACCCACCTACCGGCTACGGCGGATTCCCGGGTTATCCCGGCCATCCGGGCCTCCCGGGTCCCGGGTACGGCTTCCCTCCACCCGCTCACCCGGGATGGTCGCCGTGGAAGCGCGGAATCATCCCACTGCGTCCGCTGTCGCTAAGCGAGATCTTCAACGGCGCCGTCGCCTACGTCCGGGCCAACCCGAAGCCCACGCTGGGACTGACCACCGTCATCGTGCTGATCACCTCGGCACTGGGGTTTCTGATCGGTCTCGGAACCCCGGCGGTAGCCGGGGATATCGGCGCGGCCGCGGGGGCTCTCACCGGCGCGGCCGTCACGGCGCTCGCCACGATCCTGCTTTCCGGGATGCTCACCGTGGTCGTCGCACGCGCCGTCGTGGGCGCGCCGATCACCATCGCCGAGGCGTGGCACCGGGTTCGCGGCCGGATGGCCGCACTGATCGCCCTGACTGTGCTGGAGGCCCTGTCGGTGCTGCTCCTGATCGGCACGGTCGTGATCGCGATTGCCGGTGTGGCGGCGGCGTCCAACGGAGCGGTGGCCGTGCTGGTGGGCTTTCCCCTGGCGCTGCTGTTGCTGGCCGCGCTGGTCGCGGTGTTCACGCTGTTGTCTCTCGCACCGGTGGCCATCGTGCTCGAACGCCGACCTCTGATCGATTCGGTGAAGCGATCGGTGGCGCTCGCCCGCCCGCAGTTCTGGCGCATCCTGGGCATCCGACTGCTCGCCGCAGTCGTCGCCCTGGTGGTGGCCGGAGCCGTTTCGGTGCCGTTCGAGGTCGTCGGACAGGTGATGTCCGCCGGCGGTAGCGCGAGCAGAGTGCCGGAGATACTGCAGTTGACGGTGACCACGGCCGGCCAGGCGATCGGCCAGATCATCACCACACCGTTCACTGCCGGAGTGGTCGCACTGCTCTACGTCGACGCACGCATCCGATCCGAAGCCTTCGACTTCGTGCTGCGGGGCACCCCGTCGGGAGGCGACGGGGGCGATCACCTGTGGCTGGCCCGCTGAACCCGCTGAGAACACCGTGGACATGCCCGTCATCGACATCGACCGCGATTCCGCCCGTGATGCCGCCGCGCGGGAACTGGCCAAGCCGATCTATCCGGAGAACTCACTGAGCGAACGGTTGACGGAGTGGTTCAACGACATGTTGTACCGGCTGATCCAGAGCGGCTCGTCGCTGCCCGGCGGGTGGTTCACCATCGTGGTGCTGGGTCTGCTGACAGTCGCCACGGTGGTCGTCGCGGTGCGTGTCGCCCGCGGCGCCATGGGTCGTGCCGGCGGGACGGATTTGTACGGGAGCCGGACGTTGAGCGCGGCGGATCACCGGGCCCGGTCCGAACGCAGTGCGGAGCAGGGTGACTGGGCAGGCGCCATCCGGCAGCGGGTTCGCGCCATCGGCCGCCAACTCGAGGAGGACGGCACGCTCAGCCCGATGCCTGGGCGGACGGCGGCCGAACTCGCCGCCGACGCGGGCAAACTTCTGCCGGGCTATTCCGGTGAACTCGTCACCGCCGCAGCGGCTTTCGATGACGTGGCCTACGGGGATCGCTCCGGCACCGAGACCGACTACCGTCTGGTCGCCGGCCTGGACGAACGTCTGCGCCGTCGCGTCCCCGGCACCGGCACCGGCACCGGAGCGATCACCCGGTGATCCGAAAACGGCGTCGAACCGGCCGCTGGGTCACCTTGGGCGCGCTGGCCGTTGTGGTGTTCGCCGCGTTCACCGCCTGGCTCACCGCACCTCGACCGGGCGGCCGGATGGATCCCCTGGCCACCTCCCCGGGCGGCGCCCACGCACTGGTCGCGCTGCTGCGCGACCGAGGTGTGGAGGTGGTCATCGCCGATACCGTTGCGGAGGTGGAGCGCGCCGGGCAGCAGGACGCGCTGCTGCTGTTCGCCGAGACGGCCAACACCCGCGGGGACGAGGCATGGAGCCGGCTCGCCGCGGTCCCCGGCGACCGACTCGTCCTCGAACCGACCCCGCGCGCCCGCGAGGCGCTCGCGCCGGCCATTCGGCTGAGCCGCGACGACCAGCCGGACAGCGAGCCGGGTTGCGACCTGCGCGAGGCCGACCGTGCCGGAAGCGCACGCCTGGAGACCAGTGCCGTCTATCAGGCGACCGGGGATACCCCGATGACCCGCTGCTACGGCGGGGCTTTGGTGCGCTACGCCGACGACGGCCGCGCAATCACGGTGGTGGGCAACGCCGACTTCATGACGAACGGCTCGCTTCTGAAAGAGGGCGATGCGGCGCTGGCGATGAACCTCACCGGGGATCGCGCCCGGCTGATCTGGTATTCCCCTCAGCGCGTGCAGGGCGACCGCACCTCCGGGGCGACGATCGGCGATCTGATCCCCGCGCGAGTCGGCTGGATCGTCGCCCAACTCTGTCTGGTCGTGGCATTGCTGGCGATCTGGCAGGCACGGCGGCTGGGCCCCCTCGTGGCAGAGCGACTTCCGGTGGTTGTCCGGGCATCCGAGACAACCGAGGGGAGGGCCCGACTCTATCGGTCGCGCCGGGCCCGGGGCCGGGCCGCGGCTGCGCTGCGCACTGCGACACTGCATCGACTGATCCCCCGCCTGGGCCTGGGCGCCAATGCCGCCGATGCCGCGGTCGTCTCAGCGGTGAGCCGGCGCTGCCATATCGACGACGCCGCCGTCGGAAACATCCTGTTCGGGCCCGCACCCGCCACCGACACCGACCTCGTTCACCTCGCCCAGGCACTCGACGACATCGAAAGGCAGGTCATCCAGTCGTGACCCGTTCACACTCCGCTTCCCGGGATGCGCATGACGACGCCCGGTCGGCCCTTCTCGCCTTGCGCGGCGAGATCGCAAAGGCCGTCGTCGGCCAGGACGCCGTGATCAGTGGGCTGGTGATCGCCTTGCTATGCCGCGGTCACGTGCTCCTCGAAGGTGTTCCGGGGGTGGCCAAGACGCTGCTTGTCCGTGCCCTGGCAGCAGCGTTGCAGGTGGATTTCAAACGTGTGCAGTTCACTCCGGATCTGATGCCGGGCGATATCACCGGATCGCTGGTCTACGACGCGCGGACGGCGGCCTTCACCTTCCGGGAGGGGCCGGTTTTCACCAACCTGATGCTCGCCGACGAGATCAATCGGACACCACCGAAGACCCAGGCCGCGCTGCTGGAGGCCATGGAGGAACGGCAGATCAGCGTCGACGGGGAGACCCGGCGGCTGCCGGATCCGTTCATCGTGGCAGCGACCCAGAACCCGATCGAATACGAGGGCACCTATCAGCTTCCCGAGGCACAGTTGGACCGCTTCCTGTTGAAGCTGAACGTCCCCCTTCCCGGGCGGGAACAGGAGATAGCCATCCTGGGCCGACACGCCCACGGCTTCGATCCGCGTGACCTCGCCGCGATCCGACCGGTCGCCGGACCGGCCCATCTGGCCGCGGGCCGGGAAGCCGTCAGCCGGGTTCTCGTCGCCGATGACGTACTGGCCTACATCGTCGATATCGTCACGGCCACAAGGAATTCGCCCTCGCTGCAACTTGGCGTCTCACCCCGCGGTGCGACGGCGTTGCTGGCGACCTCCCGGTCCTGGGCCTGGCTCACCGGCCGGGGTTACGTCACCCCCGATGACGTCAAGGCGATGGCGCGACCGACGCTGCGGCACCGCATCGGGTTGCGGCCGGAGGCCGAACTGGAGGGCTCGACCCCCGACGGCGTGCTCGAGGGCATCCTCTCCGCCGTCGCGGTACCGCGCTAGTGGTGCTCACCGGCCGCGCGGCGGCGATCGCACTCGTATCGGTGCTGCCGATCGCCGTCGCCCCCTGGCCGGCGATGGTTTTCCTGGTGCTGGCGGCCGGGTTGGCTCTGGCGGTCATCGCCGATGTCTCTCTGGCCCAGAGCCCGGCCAGCCTGGTCATCAGCCGCAGCGGCGGGGCCGCAGCCCGTCTGGGCGAGCCGGTGGACACGGTGTTGACGGTGCGTAACGCCGGAAACCGGCGAATGAGGGGCTCGTTGCGTGACGCGTGGCCGCCCAGCGCGCTGGCCGAGCCTCGCAGCCATCCGCTGAACCTGCCCGCCGGCGAAGCGCGGGACCTGCTCACCCGGCTGCGACCGATGCGCCGGGGCGATCACTCCAGCGCTGCGGTGACGGTGCGCTCGATCGGACCGCTCGGACTGGCCGGCCGTCAACGCTCGACCACCGCTGCCGGCACGGTACGCGTCCTCCCACCGTTCCTGTCCCGTAAACACCTGCCCTCACGGCTGGCCCGGCTGCGGGCGATCGACGGACTGTTGCCGGTCCTGGTCCGCGGCCAGGGAACCGAATTCGACTCGTTACGCGAGTACGTGGTCGGCGATGACGTCCGGTCGATCGACTGGCGGGCGAGCGCCCGTCGATCCGATGTGGTGGTGCGCACCTGGCGTCCGGAGCGGGACCGCAGGGTCGTCATCGTCGTCGACACCGGGCGCACATCAGCGGGCCGGGTGGGTGTGGACCCCACCGCCGGTGATCCCTGCGGCTGGCCCCGGCTGGACTGGTCGCTGGATGCCGCTCTGCTGCTGGCCGCGCTGGCGTCCCGGGCCGGAGACCACGTGGACTTCCTGGCCCACGACAGGGTGACGCGTGCGGCGGTGTTCGGCGCCGGCCGCAACGAATTGCTAGCTCAACTGGTCACGGCGATGGCCCCGGTGCAGGCAGCACTAGTCGAGTCGGATCGACCGGCGATGGTCGCCGCCATTCGCCGCCGGGTCCGCCACCGGGCGCTGGTGGTGTTACTGACTGATCTGAACCCCTCGGCGATCGACGAGAGCCTACTTCCGGTGTTGCCGGAGTTGTCGGCCCGTCATCAGGTGATCCTCGCCGCCGTCGCCGACCCGCGGATCGGCGACATGGCCGCGGGTCGCTCCGACGCCGCTGAGGTTTACGACGCCGCCGCGGCCGAACGCACCAGCAACGACCGGCGCACCATCGCCTCCCGGCTTCGGCTCCACGGCGTGGAGGTCCTCGACGCCCCACCGCAGGAACTGGCCACCGCCCTGGCCGACCGCTACCTGGCGATGAAGGCCAGCGGCCGCCTCTGACCCCCTATCCCGCCCGCCTCCCCGCGCGAGCAGACACAAAAGTCCCCGACGCGCCGCTGCCACAGTTCACTTTGCGTCTGCTCGCGCAGGGGAGGGGCCCAGTCAGGACGTGGGAACGACGTCGGGGGCGTCGGCAAGGTCGCCGGTCGCCCCCGCCCGCACGCCGCGGCGGCCGAAGTGGATGACATAGCCCAGGAACACCGCTTCGGCAACGACACCGATCCCCACCCGCGCGGCCGTCGGCAGCGGCGAAGGCGTCACCACCGCCTCGATCAGTCCGCTGATCAGAAGAATCACCACCAGTCCGACGGCGACCGACACCACCGCACGGCCCTGTTCAGCCATCACCTGGGCGCGCGGACGCTCACCGGGAGAGATCACCATCCAGCCCAGCCGCATGCCGACCGCGGCGGCCAGGAACACAGCGGTCAGTTCCAGCAGACCGTGCGGAGTCAACAGTCCGAACAGGATGTCTGCCTTGCCCGCGTGGATCATCAGGCCCGCTGTCGCGCCGAGGTTGGCGGCGTTCTGCAGGACCACCCAGGGAATCGGGATGCCCAGCAGCACCGCGAACGCGATGCATTGCGCGGCCACCCAGGAGTTGTTCACCCACACCCGCAGCGCGAACGATGCGGCCGGGTGTTCGCTGTAGTAGGAGGCGAACTGGGTGTTGACCAGCTCGTCGATCTCGGCGGGCGTGCCGAGCGCGGAGCGGACGTCCGGGTTACCGGCCACCCACAGCGCGATGAGCCCGGACACCGCGAAGAACACGATTCCGGTGACCAGCCACCAGCGCCATGCGCGGTAGGCGACGACCGGAAACGAGACGGTCCAGAATCGTGCGAACTCGCTCCACAGCGGCGCATGGGCACCGGTGACCGCCGAGCGGGCACGCGCGACCAGTGCGGACAGCCGGCCGACGAGAACCGAATCGGACGATGCCGACCGGATCGTCGACAAGTGGGTGGATACCCGCTGGTAGAGGTCGACGAGTTCGTCGACCTCCGCGCCGGTGAGCCGACGGCGCCGCTTGACCAGGTAGTCCAGCCGCTTCCAACTGCCCCGGTGGGCCAGCACGAAGGCGTCGACGTCCATCGCGCCCAGGTTAGGCGAGAGCGCCTAGATGCCGGGGCGCAGCGCGGGGGCCAGTGCGCTGAGCGGGATCCTGGGCTGGACGATCCCACCGGTGATCGACCAGATGTAGGCGCCCGGGGTGAAGTTGATCGGAGTGTCGCGCGCCACCGGGTAGTCCGGCATGTAGAGAATCAGTTCGGTGGGGGTCAGCGCCCACGCCTTGTATCCACCCGAATAGACCTTGTCCGGCGTCCATCGTTCCGGGATGAACGGGTAGGTGTTGGGCTGGTGCGGTGGCAGTGCCTGGTCCAGGGCGGTCTGGATGAAGGGCGCGCCCAACGACGGGATCGCCGCGGGGTCGACGATGTCGGAGAGCTGCAACATCCGCCCCGTCGCCTGGTCGAAGGTGAAGGTCCGGTAGGCGCTCTGGATGGCCGGGCCTTCCAGCCGCGCCGTACTCTCGGAGTTGTAGGTCTCGTGGAAGACCACGGTGCGGATGCCTCCGTGTTGGAAGATCTCGAAATTCGCATCGCCCCAGCTGTTTTCGGCCATGCCCTCGCCGACACGCCGCCAATTGTTCATCAACGTGGTCAGGTAGTCGGCGATCACCGCTCCCGCCGGGCCGTCGATCTCGCCCGGGATGGCGATATTGATCTCCCGGACCGCCTTGCGGCCCGACACCACTGAGGTATGGCAGTACTGACCGTTCCACTGACCACCGAGTTGGTCGCAGAAGGACACCACCGATGCCGAGGCGGTCGGCGCTGTGAGCACCGAAGCCGCTGCAGCGACAACCACACCGACGAGCCCGGCCATCCGCATTGCTTGTCCGCCTTTACCTACGGGAGCTCGACTTTGCTTGCCCGCCACTGTCCGTCGACTTTTTCCAGCGTCATCTTCATCCGGCTGCGGTCGATACGCGGGTCGGGGAGCTTGGTGTTGGACACCGACTGATCGACGAACAGCAGCACCACGGCCTTGTCCTTGGACGCCGACTGCACCGCCGACTCGACGACGATGCCGTGCGCGGTGGCCTTGTTCTCGATCAGTAACTGACGCAGTTCGACACTCGACTGCGAGTACATGTCCTTGAACTCCCCGGTCGCCCCGTCGAGAACCTCCTTGAAGTTCTCATCGACGTTGTCCGAGTCGATGCTGGTGAGCACCTGGGCGTAGCTGACCGCCGCACGCTGGGCCGACTCGCTGGCCTCGGTGAGCTGCTTGTGCTGCCAGTCCTGCCAGCCCAGGTATCCGGTCAGCGCCAGCAGCACCGTGAAGGCCGCCGCGACCGCCGCGACAAGCAGATTCGGCTTCCGCCGACCCGGTGCGGCGGCGGAAGCCTCCGGTGAATCGGGGACGGCGCCATCCTCAGCACCGTCCGGCTCGACGCCGTCCTCAGCGGTGGTGACCACCTCGGTGTCGTCGGTGATTTCCGGTTCAGTCTCGGTACCGGCCTGCACGGCCTCGGCTCCCTCATCGGTCATGACTGGCATCTTGGTCTATGTCTCCTCGGCCCGATCAGCTGGGCGGCTCAATCGGCAGGGTCGGGCCACCGTACGGGGTCGGGATTGAGTACCGGCCCTCGGGTGAGGGATCGGTGCGCTTACCGAGATCCGCTCCGGGCGGCGGACCGTAGGTGTCGTCCCCGGCCGGCCGCGGCGCGTTCTTGGCCCCGCGAATCAACACCGCCGGGTCGGTGTCTCGGCAGTAGTTGTACATGAACGGCTCAGGGAAGTCCGCCGATGACGGTGGCATCCGCGGGGTCCCGTAGTCGCAGGTGTAGCGCGGGTAGATGTCGGCCGTGACCCAGAAACCGTCGTCGTGGATGATGCTGGACAGCGAATCCATGACCGAACCGCGGTAGCTCGGGAAGAGCGCGTTGAGCGCCGGGACGCGGAGGTACATCAACTCGGTGACCGTAGTGAGGTCGCCCAGCAATTGGACCATGGTGTCGGAGTTGTCGCTGAAGAGCGTGTCGGTCGCGGCGAAGGTCTTCGGCGCCTCATTGGTCAGGGTCCGGAATCCGCCGGTCATCCGGTTCACCCCGCCGAAGACCTCGGTGAGGTTCGCCGCGGCGACTTTCATCCCCTCATTCTTGTCGGACACCAACTGCAGGGTGATCCGGCTGGTGTTCAGCAGCCGGGTGGTCTGCGGCAGCACCCCGTCGAGTGTGGACAGCAGGAACGTTCCACCCTCGACGATGTCGGTGAGCTTCTGCGGACCCTCCTTGCTGGTTCCGAGCTCCTCTTTGATGATGTCGAGCTTCTCGGTATCGACCTGCTTGAGCATGCCGTCGGAGTGCCCGAGCAGTTCGGCCATCGTCACCGGTATCTCGGTTCGCCCCATCGGGAAGGTGCTCCCGTTGGACAGAAACGGTGCCTCACCGTTGCCACCGTCGAAGTCGATGTACTGCTCCCCCGCCGCGGACAAGCCGGCCACCCGCGCCTTACTCGTGGTGGAAAGCTTCGTCGACGAGTTCAGTCGAACCTCGGCGTTGACCCCGTCCGGGGTGATCGACAGCTGCTCGACCTTGCCGATCGGCACTCCCCGCAGCGTGACGTCCTGGTTCACCAGGAGGCCGCCGGACGCCGGCAGCTCCATCGTCACCCGGTAGACCGAACGCAACGGATTCCAGCGCAGCGCACCGAGCAGCAGGTAGCTCAAGCCGACGAGCAGGGTCACCAGCAGCGCGATAGCCGACAACCAAGCCTTTTTCCGATGCCCATACTTGACCGCCCCGACGATCCCGTCGGCAACCTGCCCGATCACGGGGCCGGCTCCACGGCAGGCGCGGCCGGTGCCACGGGCGCAGGTCCGGGTGCCGGACCGTTGGGCTGGACGAACTCACCCGGTGCCGTCGGCCCCGGCGGCTGCCCGTGCACCGCCCACTCGCCAGGTTCGGTCGGACTCGGAATCACCGGAACCTGCGGAACATCGGGACCACGGCCCACGACACGCTCCTGCAGACGGAGCAGCGTGTATTTGAACGCCCCGATCAGCTGGTTGTAGTTCGACCACTTGGGCCCGTGGAAGCCCGGGTCGCCGGGGAATCCGATATCCGGGATGTACCCGAGGATCAACCGGTCGATACTGCCGCGCAGCGCAACCGAACTGCCGGATGTCGCCTTGATCACCGGCGGCATCAACCTGTTCAGCGAGGGGAAGCTCGTCCCCGGATCCACCGCGACATCGTTGAAGGCGCTGGCAATCGTGTTCATATCGGCGATCACGCTGCGACCGCTGGTGTCGGTGCCGGCGATGGACGGGAACTTGCCCAGCATGTCGGTGGTGCTGCCGGCCTGGACGACGAGATCGGCGATTTGGGTGGTCTGGTCTGCCAGGGTGTCGGTCGCCGGGGCCGCCGCAACCATCAGGTCGTTGATCACCTGGTTCTTGGAGTCGATGCGGCTCGACAGTGTTGATAGCGCATCGAGGGAGTCCGAGATCTGGACCGTCCGCGCGTCCATGGTGCCCAACAGGCGGTTTGTATTGTCGACGAGTTGCCGGAAGTTGCGGCCCCCGTCCTCACCGGCCGCCTTACCGGCACCGTTGATGATGTCGGTCAGGTTCTTGATGGCACCACCGTTGACCAGCACGGCCGCACCGGTGAGGAGGTTCTCGACGGTGGCCGCCTCGGCAGTGTCCTTGATGCCGATGGTGTCGCCGTCCTTCAACAGCGGTGCGTTGGCCGACGCATTGGCCGGGGGTTTGACGGCGATGAAGACGTCACCGAGCGGAGTCGCCGAACGCAACTCCACCGTGGTGCCCTTCGGCAGCTGAACCCCGTCGCGGATCCGGAGCTTCGCCACCGCCGTGTAGTCGCGCGCCTCCAGGGAGTCCATCTGACCGACGTCGGCACCGGCCAGACGTACCTTCGCGTAGGCGGGCAGGTTGAGCGCGTTGCTGAAGACCGCGTTCAGGTTGTATCCGCCCTTGCCCAACCCCGGGTGCGGCAGCGGGAGGCTGGCAAGGCCGCTCGTTGAGCAGCCCGCCGTAGCCAGCGATACCGCCGCCACCAGGGCTGCCGTGGATTTCTTGCGTCGGGTCGTCATTTCTGTCCCATCGCCGCGAGACCGTCGAGAATGTAGGACACCCCGAAGTCGGGACCGAAGTCCTGCAGGGTGCCCGTGCTGCAGCCCAGCTGCCGCAGGTGCATGAGGTTGCAGACCTCTTTGACGGTCTGGGTGTCGAAGAGCACCTTGTCCACCGGGATGTGGACCCTGGCGGCACCGTTCTTCCGGTCGACGACGTTGTAGAGGTTGTCAAGGGTCATGGGGGCCAGATCCAGCAGCTCAGCAAGGTCGCGTTGATGCTCGACGGTGACACCCAGCGTGGCGTCGGTATTGGTGATCACGTCCTGGATCGTTTCGCGGTTGGACTCCAGCAGATCGCCGAGTTGAATCAGAACCGCATTGAGCTGCTTGCCCGTGGTTCCGCTGCCGAGATCCTCATCGGCGAGCACCTGGGTGAGAACGCGAACCGTCGAACCGAATTCGCTGAGCGTGGTCTCGTTCTCCGCAGCGGCGCCCATCAGGGTGCTCAGGTTGTCGACGACCGTGGTGAGTTGCTCCTTGGTTTCGGCGCCTCCATCGGCGCTGAGCTTGAGCGCCTTCGACAGCTCACTCAGCGCAGATTTGATGCGTTCGCCGTTACCCGAGGCCATCGCCGCGGTGGAGTCCAGCAGCGTACGTACCGCCCCTCCGCCCTTGCCGTCACCCCCGAGTGAGACCGCCAGCCGGTCGACCATGTCGAGGGTCTTGGTGAACTCGACGGGTGTCTTCGTCATGGTCAGCGGGATCGTGGTGTTGTCCTGCATCACCGGGCCGTCCTTGTAGGGCGGGGTGAGTTCGATGGACCGTTCGGCGAGAATCGAGGTTTGCAGCGTGACGGCCTGCGCGTCGGCCGGGATCTTGACGTTCTTGTCGACGGTGAACTCGACTTCGACATATCCGGTCTTCGGCGTCACCTTGGTGACACTGCCGACCTTCATGCCGAGCACCATGACGTTGTTCGTCGGATACAGACCGGCGGTGTTGTCGAACTGGGCGGTCAGCCTGATGGTGTCCATCCTGGCCTTCGCGAGCTTCCAGGAGTAGGCGGCGAAGCCGCCGACCGCCAACGCGGCAACGATCGCCAGGATCATGAACCCTCTGCCGCGCTTCACTTGCAGTCCTTGTAGTACTGGATCATCTCGAACTGCTTGGCACGTCCACTGATCGCGCACATCCAGGAGTCGACGAGGATGCCGTTGGTGAAGTTGGTGTCGATGGCATTGCCGGTTCCCGTCGCGTTGGCCAAGCCGCGCAGTGCGATCGGCGCACTCTGCAGGATGCCGCGCAGCATGCCGTCGTTCTTGTTCAGCAGACCGGTGAGGGTGTTCATGTTGGCCAGCAGGGCGTCGACTTGCTGACGGTCGTCGATGACGGTGTCATCGAGCACGTTGACCAGGTCGGTCAGCGCTTGCATCATCGCGTGGAATGCCGCGCGGCGCGAGACGAACTCCCCGAGCAGCTGGTTGCCCTGCCGCACCATGCTGCCGATGCTCGCCTGCTGACGATGCAGCGTGGTGGTGACCATGTCCATGGTCTTGAGCATGCTGCCGACCTGATCGCGCCGATCGGCCATCACCGTCGAGAGCTTCTTCAGGTTGTCCATCGCCTTGGGGATCAGCGGGGGCAGCCCCTCGATCTGCTTGCCGAGCACTTCGACGGCCCGCGCGAGGTCGTCGGTGTTGACCTCGCCGTAGTTGACCGCGACGTCCTGCAGCGCCTGCTGAAGGTCGTAGGGGACCTCGGTGTGGTTGAGGTCGATGGTGTTGTTGGGCAGCGGGCCCCCGCCGCCGGGGTGCAGCGCGAGATAGCGCGAACCCAGGATGGTGGTCACCATGATGACCGCGCGGGAGTCCTTTCCCAGGTCGATGTTGTTCTGGACCCGCATCTCCACCGTGACGTGGTCGCCCTTGAGCTTCATCCCGGTGACCGTCCCGACCGGGATGCCGGCGACGGTGACGGGATTTTTCGGCAGCAGCGCGGCGGCCTGGATGAAGTCGGCGCTCACCTTCTTGTAGCCGGGTCCCACCTTGGTGATGATGACCAGGGTCGCCATCAGCGCGGCCAGCACGGCCAGCGCCACCAGGCCGATCATCGTTCGACTGCGGTCCTCAAGGGTGGTCTTGCGCGGCTGGCCCTTGAACTTCCGCACGGGCATCGGGTTGGGGCTGTCGTTATCCATTGGCCAAGTTCCTGCACTTCTGGGTGTGCTGTGCGTTGTTGCCGGGCGTAGCCGCGTTGACGACGATCGGTGTCACGTCGTTGAGGCCGGGGAAGAACGCCAGGGCGTTGAGATCGCACACGTAGATGTTCAGGTACGAACCCTCGTTGGTGACCCTGCCCAGGCCCTTGAGTAGCTTCGGAAGGTTGGCTCCCATGAACGCCAACTGAGGTTCACGCGAGACCATGTGGGCCGCGAATCCCGGCTCGCGATTGATCAGCGCCTGCAGGGACGGGTTGACCTCGTTGGTGATCGCACCCAATTGACGGACCACCCGTGACAACGAGCCCATCGACGACACCAACTCCGGCCGCCGGGCATTGAACGTGCCGACCATCTGCTCAGCGTTGCTCAGCGTCTTGTCCAGGTTGTCGTTCTGCTTGGCCAGGGTGCCGAACACCCGGTCCAACCCCGTGATCATGTCGCCGAGGAGTTCGTCGCGGCTGGCGAAGGTGTCGGCCAGCTTCCCGGTCTGGTCCATGAGCGTGACCCAGGACGTGGAGTCGCCCTGCAGGGCCTGGATGGCGGCGTTGGAGATCTGATCCGCCGCCTTGGGATCAATCGTCGCGAACAACGGCTCGTAACCGTTGAGGACCACCCCGACGTCAAAGGACGGGACGGTCCGGGCGACCGGGATAACGCTGCCCGCCGGCAGCGGCTTGGGATCACCGGTCTTGCCCAACCGCAGATCGAGATACCGCTGACCGACGATGTTCTGGTAGAGGATCGCCGCTTCGGTGTTCTCGAGCAGTTTTTGGTCGTTCTGCAGTTCAAAGTCCACCTTGGCGCGGTTGTCACCGGTCAGGTCGACTCGCATCACACGGCCGACCCGCACACCGGCCATCCGGACGTCGTCACCGTCGCGAAGGCCGAAAACGTCGGTGAACTCCGCGGAGTACTCGGTCGTGTCGCCGCTCACCTCACGCTCCAGCGTTGAGTAGACCAGCCATGTCATCACCGAGGTCACCAGCAGGAAGACGGCGAGACCGGTCGCCACTTTTCGCATCTTCATTCCGACGCCCCCTCAGCCGGGCCCACGGTCATCCCGCGCACCATGGGAGCGAGCAGCAACTGGGTAGCCGGGGTGGCCGGCTGGCCGGTGATGTAGGACAACTGGCGTACCTCCTGCGGACTCCCGACGGGGCCCACGTTGCCGCCGTAGGACGCGGGCGCGGCTTCGGCCGGGAGCGGGGCCGGCCCCGGCTCGGCGGGCAGGAAGCCCGGCGGCCAGGGAGCGACCGGTGCGATCGGCGCCGGAGTCGGGGAGACCGGCTCCACCGTCAGCGCCGGGTTGGCGGTTCCGGGCACCGGCGCGGCCGGCGCCATCGGCGGACCGTTGGTGCCGAGGATGCCGGTGCCGACGCCCTCCGACAGCGGCGGGTTGGGATCAACCAGGCTGGGGCCGTCGGGAAGGATCAATGGGGGGCCCACCGCGACCAGGTTGCCGTTCGGGCCGACGACGGTGCCGGGCGGGGGCATGAGGTCCTTGGGCGGCTGGTAGTTCTGCGGCAGCAGCACTTCCGGCATGTCCGGGCGCACCGCGATCTGTGGAGCGGTGAAGCAACTCGGCCCCTTCAGCTCGCCGTAGGCGGGGCAGTCGGCGCGGGTGTAGTAGAAGGACGGCTGCAACGACAGGTTCGCCCGCAGGTTGAACGCGTCCATGCTGGGCAGCCAACCGTCGAAGAACTTGCCGGAGAAGGCGTTCAGCTTCTGGAAGCCGGGCAGGAAGTTGCCCGACGTCTGTGCGAGCACCCCGGTGACCGGCGTGAGCTGCTTGCCAATGGTGATCATCTGGTCAACGTTGTTGGCCAGCGCGGTGTGGGTGGTGCCCAGGGTGTTGGCACCGGCGGTGAGCATCGAGTCGAGTTGGACCCGCTGCTCGACCAGGGTTTGCATCGGACCGACGGCCTGGTGCAGCGCGTCGAGGAGGTCGGGCGCGGTCTGCTGCAGCCCCTGGGCCGCCCCCACCAGTGCGCTCAGCATCGAGGGGCTGGTGGTGTCGGTGGCCACGACGTCGTTGAGTTGCTTGACGATCCGGTCGAGTTGCGCGCCGGCGGCCAGCAACTCGGGGCGACGCTTGTGAGTGGCGGCCCCGAGAGAGGCCAGCACGCCGAGTGTGTTGTCTTCCTTGCCGCGTCCGGTGGCGTAGAGGATGTCGCGCAGCTTGCTGATGGTGGTCTGGAACAGCACGGTCGGCAGTGCGGTGTCCTCTTTGATGTGGTCACCGGATTTGATGGCGGGAGCGTCGCCGTTGTCGACCAGCTCGACACCGGACACGGCGAAGACGTTGCTGGGAACGACCCGCGCAGTGACCGTGTTCGGGATCGACGGCGCGTACTGCTTGTCGATGTCGATGTTGACCAGGTTCGGCTTGCCAAAGGTGCCGGGCACCACATCGTTGACCGAACCGACCAGCAGGCCGTGGTAGCGGACATCGGACCGGCTCGGCAGACCGTCGCCCACGTTCTCCATATTGGCCGTGATTTGGGTGTAGCCCTCGAGCCGGCCGGTCGACTTGGCCACTAGCAGCACGGCCACAAGAGCCGAGACAACGATCATGCTGATGCCGGCCAGCATCAACTGGCGGTTGCTCGGTCCGCGCCCGCTGAGGTCGAAGGTCTTGGCCATCAGCCACCGAACCTTGCGCCGGAGGAGAGGCTGAACATCGCCATGGTGAGCAGCATGTTGACGATCACCACCACGGTGATGGAGGCCCGCATGGCGTGACCGGCGGCCACTCCCACGCCCTCAGGCCCGCCGCTGGCGTAGAACCCGTAATAACTCTGCAGCACTGAGGATATGCCCACGAAGATGACGCACTTGAGCACCGAGTAGAAGATCTCGGTGCCGTTGAGCATCAAGCCGAAGTAGTGCATGTAACCGCCCATGGATCCGCCGCTGATGACCGAGACGATGATCTGCGTGCTCAGGTAGCTGACGCCGAGGCAGACGACGTAGAGCGGGATGATCGCGGTGATCGAGGCCATCAGACGGGTGGTGACCATGTAGGGGATGGGCCGGATCGCCATGACGTCGAGGGCGTCGATCTCCTCGGAGATCCGCATGGCGCCCAGCTGGGCGGTGAACCGGCAGCCGCTCTGGGTGGCGAACGCCAGCGCCGCAGCGATCGGCGCCAGCTCCCGGGTGTTGACCAGCGAGGAGATGATGCCGACCGCCGGACCCAGGCCGAGCAGCTGCAAGAAGTTGTAACCCTCGATGCCGACCATGACGCCCACGACCACGCCCAGGACCAGCGCCACACCGGCGGTGCCGCCACCGACCACCAGCGAGCCGTTGCCCCAGGCCACGTCGGACAGCAGCCGGGTGTACTCCTTGCGGTAGCTCTTCAGCACGATCGGGACGCCGGCGACGGCTCGTCCCGCGAACACCAGGATGTGTCCGAGCTGCATGATCGGGTTGGTGATCTTGGAGCCCAGCTGCTGGAACTGCCGGACGACCGGCTGGAGAACCGGTGGAGTGGGTCTGGCGGTAGCGACCATCGAGTTACAGCCCCGTCTTCGGGAAGAGGATGAGGTACAGCTGGCTGATCGCGACGTTGACGATCATCAGCAGCAGGATCGACTCGACGACCGAGGAGTTGACCGAGTTGGCCACCCCCGCCGATCCGCCGCGGGTGGACAGGCCTTTCTGGCAGGCGACGATCGCGACGATCGCTCCGTAGATGACGGCCTTGACCATGGCCAGTTTCATATCCGCCGTGGTGGTGAACGAGGCGAACGTCGCCACGAAGCTCCCCGGTGCGCCGTGCTGGACGTAGACGTTGAACAGGTAGCTGGCCAGGAATCCGGTGAAGCAGACCAGCCCGGTCAGCGCCAGCGCGATCAGGATGGAGGCCACGAACCGGGGAACCACCAGTCGCTGGATCACCGAGATGCCCAGAACCTCCAGGGCGTCGATCTCGTCACGGATTTTGCGGGCGCCGAGGTCGGCGGTGATGGCCGAACCGACCGCCGACGCCATCAGGATCGCCGCCACCAGCGACGCGGCCTGGCGGATCACCGCCAGGCCGCTCGCCGCGCCGGCCAGGGAGGTGGCGCCCACCTGACCTGCGAGCAGGGCGAACTGCACCGACAGGGTCACGCCGATCGGCAGCGCCACGAAGATGGTCGGCATCACCGAGGTTCCGGCCATGAAGGCCGCCTGGTGGACGAATTCCTTCCACTGGAACTTTCCGGTGAACAGGTCGACGAACAGGGTCTGGATGGTCCGGACCGCCATGATCGCCTGGTCGCCGACGGTGTTGATCGAGGCGCGGGGGTGGCGTTCGACGTACCCGGAGACCCAGTCGTCGATCTCCCTCACGCCGTCGTGGCGGCGTCCGGCTTCCGCTGTAGTCATCCGGCTACCGAGCCGGGTGTGATGCCCGTCGGGGAACGGAACACCCGAAACCAACCGATGGGTTGTTTCACGGCGTCACACCCTTTCTTCGGCTGGCGATCCGAGGCACTTGAACAGTGCGCAACTGTAGGTGCGGAATATGCCTCCTGTGACCAGTTTTGAGAATTTTTCCGCGCGGGTTCGGCTGCCAGGCCGACGCCGGCGCCACCCGCCCGGGGGCTGGCGCGTTGGTCCCGCCGGGTAGCCTGAGCATCATGGCTTCGGCGCCGGAAGCGGTCGTGACCGGCGACGCGGTTGTTCTCGACGTGCAGATCGCGCAGTTGCCGGTACGCGCACTCGGTGCGCTGATCGACATGGTCATCGTCGCCGTCGGCTATCTGATCGCCATCGTGTTGTGGGCCGCGACCTTGCCCAGCTACGACGACGCCCTCACCGCCGCCATCCTGATCACTTTCACCGTGGGGGTCCTCGTGGGCTATCCGGTGGTGATGGAAACCGCGACCCGCGGCCGTTCGGTGGGCAAGATGGTGATGGGGCTACGGGTGGTCTCCGACGACGGCGGCCCGGAGCGGTTCCGGCAGGCCCTCTTTCGCGCTCTGGCGGGTTTCGTCGAGATCTGGATGCTGGCGGGCGGGCCGGCAGTCATCGCCAGCCTGTTGTCGGCGAAGGGCAAACGCATCGGCGATATGTTCGCCGGCACCGTGGTGCTCAGCGAACGGGGTCCCCGATCGGCCGCACCACCGGTCATGCCCCCTTCATTGGCCTGGTGGTCGGCGTCTCTGGAGCTATCCGGGCTGAGACCCGAGCAGGCTGAGATGGCGCGTCAGTTCCTGGCTCGCGCAACCGAACTCAACCCCGCCGTTCGAGCCGAGATGGCCTACCGCGTCACCGCCGATGTGGTCTCCCGCATCTCCCCGCCTCCCCCACCGGGCACACCCCCGGCCCTCGTGCTTACCGCCGTGCTCGCCGAACGGCACCGCCGCGAACTGGCCCGGCTTCGCCCGTCACCGCCCCCGACTGCGTTTCCCCCGACCGCGGCGCCACCCCCGCCGAGGGAATCCTGGACGCCGCCCCAAGCACCCCGTGACAGCGGCGGCTTGGTCCCGCCGGACTGACGGCGATCACCGGCCGCAATGCCGGTGCACGACGCGCGCCACCGGGTCCGGATTGCCCGGGCCCGGCGTTACGACCGGACCGAGTGCAGGAACTCTGTTTGTTCCCGATGCATCTCTGCGGGCAGATCGACGAACCAGCCGAATCGGACCGCGTCGCCGTTTACCTGCACGCGGCCCGCGTAGCCGGTGATCTCGAAGGCGATCCCGACCGGGCTGTCCAGCCCGTTCTCGTAGTGGCTCGGGTATTCGACGTAGCCGAGCAATTTGGTCGCAGCCACGTCGATACCCAGTTCGCGTCGTGCGATCCGTCGCACGGCGTCGGTGAGCTTCTCGCCGAACCGCACCGTCCCACCCGGCAGGTGCCACAGGCCTTTGCAGGGCTCGATGTTTCGCAGCGTCAGCAGTATTCCGTCATCGGATCTGAGAATGATCTCGACCGTCAGACGGGGGACCTTGGCGTAGATACGGCGAAATTCCTCAGCGCTCAGGTGATGCCGACTCTCACTCATCGGAGTCCTTCAGCGCGGACAACGGAGCGCGAGCGCACCGGCGGTCAGGCGCCGATCCAGTTGCCGTGGAATCCGTACGGCACCCGCCGCGGCAGGCTGATACGTGCGACCGGATCGCCGGAAAAGTCCGAGGCGTCGATGATCACCAGGTCGCTGCCGTCGCGGGCCGGGTCGTAGACGAAGCCCAGGTACCACCCGTTGGACTCGTCGGCGGGGCCCGATGGCGACGGGACGAAGACGGCCTCGCCCGGTCCACCGGGTGCCGCGGCGGTGCCGAAGCGGTGCTCGTCGGCCGATCCGGTGCGCAGGTCATAGCGCACCAGTCGGGCGTCGCCCACCGATATCGCATACCGGGCGGGCAGACCGGCGAGCCGGTCGTCGATCCGGGGGAATTCGACCGGGCGGTCGTCGAGCTGGGTTTCGGTCACCGTTCCCGCCCCCAAGTCGATGGTCCATTTCCACAGCACGCCGGACTGGTCGAACCCGCCGTCGTTGCGCCACAGCTCCGGGTAGCGAACCGCCTGCACCACAACGGAATCACCGTCGTCGTAGGCGTTGGCGACGTGGAACACGTAGCACGGGTCGATCTCGAACCAGCGGATCTCACCGAAGGGGTCGTCGCGGCGCAGGACCCCGAACCGTGCGCCGTAGCCGTCATCCCAGCGGTAGGGCATATCGCCGCGGCCGTTGATCGCGATGTCGAGGTTGAACACGACGGGCAGGTCCATGAAGATGACGTGCCGCGAGGTCATGGCGAAGTCGTGCATCATCGTCAGCGCCGGAACCTCGATCCCCCGGCTGACGGTGAGTTCACCGTCGACGGAGGCGCGGTGATAGGACACGTGCGGCTGGAACAGATTGCCGTAGCCGAAGAAGTGCAACTCCCCGGTGGTGGGACAGATCTTGGGGTGCGCGGTCATCGCGTCGTTCAGTTTGCCGCCGAAGTCATAGCAACCGATCGTCTCGAGTTCGTTGCTGATCTCGTAGGGCAGCGAGGACTCCACCAGGGCCAGGGTCCTGCCGGCGTGGTTGACCACGTGGGTGTTGGCCACCGCCGAATGAAGGTTGCGGCTGCCGTCGGGGTTGTAGACCGGAAACGGGCTATCGAAACTCTCCGTGCGCACCCATCGGTTGCGGTACCACTTGGCCGCCCCGTCACAGATGCGGACGCCGTGGATCATGCCGTCGCCGAGGAACCAGTGGCCCGTGGCCTGCCGGGGGTTGGGGCCGTTGCGCAGGTACCAGCCGTCGATCTCGGGCGGGATGGAACCCTGCACCGCCAGGTCGTACTCGGTGAGTTCGTCGGGGACCGGGGCGTAGTTGCCCCGGGTGAAGAACTGACCGGTGTCAGGGGGAAGGTTGGCGGAGTCTGCGGCCGTGTCGGTCATACCACCACTGTGGCACGACTCCCGGACACGATTCCACGGCGCGCTGTGTTCTAGACCTCCACCCAGTTCAGAGTGCGCTGAACGGCCTTGCGCCAACCGGCGTATCCGGTTTCGCGCTGTTCCTCGGTCCACGACGGGGTCCACCTGCGATCCTCGTGCCAGTTGGCCCGCAGGTCCTCCGGATCGGACCAGAACCCCACAGCCAGGCCGGCGGCGTAGGCCGCCCCCAGCGCGGTGGTTTCGGGAACCTTCGGTCGCACCACGTCGACACCGAGCACGTCAGCCTGGATCTGCATGCACAGTTCGTTGAGGGTGACGCCGCCGTCGACCTTGAGCACCTTGAGCTTCACCCCGGAGTCGGCCGCCATCGCATCGACGACGTCGCGGCTCTGGTAGCAGATCGCCTCCAGGGTGGCGCGGGCGACGTGCGCGTTGGAGTTGAACCGCGACAGGCCCACGATCGCGCCGCGGGCGTCGGAACGCCAGTAGGGAGCGAACAGCCCGGAGAAGGCCGGGACGAAGTACACGCCGCCGTTGTCGGCGACCTGGGATGCCAACAGTTCGCTGTCGGCCGCACCATTGATGATCCCGAGTTGGTCGCGCAGCCATTGCACCGCCGACCCGGTGACGGCGATCGAGCCTTCCAGTGCGTAGACCGGTTTGGCGTCCCCGAACTGGTAACACACCGTGGTCAGCAGGCCGTTCTGGCTCCGGACGATCTTCTCGCCGGTGTTGAGCAGAAGGAAGTTGCCGGTGCCGTAGGTGTTCTTGGCCTCTCCCGGCTTGAGGCACACCTGACCCACCATCGCGGCCTGCTGATCGCCTAGGCTCGCCGTCAGGGGCACCTCCCCATCGGTGGGTCCGTCGGGATGGGTCATCCCGTAGGGCTCCGGAGAGGACGACGGTCTGATCTCGGGGAGCATCTGGCGCGGAATCCCGAAGAACGACAGCAGTTCGTCGTCCCAGTCCAGGGTCTCCAGATTCATCAGCATGGTTCGGCTGGCATTGGTCACGTCGGTGACGTGGACACCGTTGGGGGCGCCACCGGTGAGGTTCCACAGCACCCAACTGTCGGGGGTCCCGAACAGTGCCTCGCCACGCTCGGCGTCGGCCCGCAGGCCCTCGACGTTCTCCAGCAGCCACTGGAGTTTGCCGCCGGAGAAGTAGGTGGCCGGCGGCAGCCCGGCCTTGCGGCGGATCACGTCGCCACGGCCGTCGCGATCGAGCGCGGCGGCGATGTGGTCGGTGCGGGTGTCCTGCCAGACGATCGCGTTGTAGTAGGGACGGCCGGTCCTGCGGTTCCACACCAGGGTGGTCTCCCGCTGGTTGGTGATGCCCAGCGCGGCCAGATCGGTTGCCGAGAGCCTGGTGTTGTTCAGCGCCGACATCACCACGCTCTGGGTGCGCTCCCAGATCTCCACCGGGTTGTGCTCGACCCAGCCGGCACGCGGCAGGATCTGCTGGTGCTCAAGCTGGTGACGGCCGATCTCGACACCGTTGTGGTCGAAAATCATGCAGCGGGTGCTGGTGGTGCCCTGGTCTATCGAGGCGACGAAGTCGGCCAACGGGTGCTCCTTGGGGGTCGAGCGCTGTTCCGAACTGTCCTGGGAGTCTGCCATCGCCGGGCCCGTTCACAAGCGCAATTGCCCATCGGCGGTGCCGTCGGACCCGGGCGGCAGCCCCGCCCGCTTCACCACTCCGACGATTCCCTTGCGCGGGGGCGGCCCAACCGGTTGCATCGTCACCGTGGGCGAAGAGGTCAAGCACACCAGCTACAGCCGGGCGCATCGTCAGGAGTACCGACGCAAGGTGCAACTGTGCCTGGACGTCTTCGAGACGATGCTGGCGGAGTCCAGCTTCGAGTTCGACCGGCCTCTGACCGGCATGGAGATCGAGTGCAACCTCGTCAACGGCGCCTATCAGCCGGCGATGTCCAACCAGGAGGTTCTCGCCTCGATCGCCGATCCGGCCTATCAGACCGAACTGGGTGCCTACAACATCGAGTTCAACGTTCCGCCCCGACCGCTGCCCGGCCGCGCCGCATTCAAGCTGGAGGCCGAGGTCCGCGACAGCCTCAACGCGGCCGAGACCAAGGCCAGCGCGGACGGGGCCCACATCGTGATGATCGGAATCCTGCCGACGCTGATGCCCGAGCATCTCACCGGCAGCTGGATGAGCCCCTCGATGCGCTACCAGGCGCTCAACGACTCGATCTTCACCGCCCGGGGCGAGGACATCCTCATCGACATCTCTGGGGCTGAGCGGCTCAGCACCCACGCCGAGTCCATCGCTCCCGAGTCGGCCTGTACCAGCATGCAGTTGCACCTTCAGGTGTCCCCGGCCGATTTCGCCGACAACTGGAACGCCGCTCAAGTCATCGCCGGACCGCAGCTGGCGATGGGCGCCAATTCGCCGTACTTCTTCGGCCGCCGACTGTGGGCCGAGACCCGCATCGAACTGTTCGCCCAGGCCACCGACACCCGCCCCGAGGAGCTGAAGGCCCAGGGTGTGCGGCCCCGGGTCTGGTTCGGCGAGCGCTGGATAACCTCGATCTTCGACCTGTTCGAGGAGAACGTCCGGTACTTCCCGACGCTGCTGCCGGAGATGTCCGAGGAGGATCCACGGGCCGAGTTGGAAGCCGGTCGCACGCCCCTGCTGCCGGAGCTACGCCTGCACAACGGCACGGTGTACCGCTGGAACCGGCCGGTCTATGACGTCGTCAACGGTCGCCCGCACGTACGGGTGGAGAACCGAGTATTGCCCGCCGGACCGACGGTCATCGACATGATGGCCAATTCCGCGTTCTACTACGGACTGCTGCGGACCATTTCCGAGGACGAGCGGCCGCTGTGGACGAGAATGAGTTTCGCTGCGGCACAGCACAACTTTGTCGAGGCGGCACGCCAGGGCATGGACGCACGACTGTACTGGCCGGGCCTGGGTGAGGTGACCTCCGAGGAACTCGTGCTGCGCCAACTGCTCCCGATGGCCGATGAAGGGTTGGGCCGGTGGGGCGTGGCCGCGACGGTGCGGGACCGGTATCTGGGAGTCATCGAGGGCCGGGCCAAAACCGGCCGCAACGGATCGGTCTGGCAGGTCGAAACGGTGCACGGACTTGAAGAACGCGGCCTGGACCGGCCCAAGGCACTGGCCGAGATGCTGCGTCGGTACTGCGATCTGATGCACACCAACGAACCGGTGCACACCTGGTAGTACATTCCCGGCAAAGCGCCCGCCGGCTCACCCGGAGTAGTTCGCTGCGGGAGTGAAACCGCTACTGTCCCAGAGCGTTCTGCATGGCGCCGGCCAGCACATTGGCCGCCAGCCCGCCGTTCCCGGACTGGCAGACCTTGGCCTGCAACAGCACGTTCTCCCGGAGTCGCGTCTGGGTGAAACAGCGTCGGTCGGTGCCGGCCTCCTGTTTGACCCACTGGGCATCGGTGGCGCTCGGCGCCAGGCCCCCGAACGACCACACTTCGGTGCGGCCGTCTTGCAGGTGCATCGCGGTCGTCTGTCCGGCGCACCCGATGGTGCGATCGGTGACACGATGGAACGCCCGCGCAGCGGCCTCGCCGGTGGCAAAGACTCCGACCGCCTGTTTGACCAGATGGCGCTGGTCGGTCGCCGAGGTCTGCGCTACCGCGCCGTTGAACGAGGCGAGGTCGGGATCCAGATAGACCTCGGGCAGTCCGATGTCGGCCCAGTTGTTACAGGCTGGTAGCTCCACCCAGAAGGCCTGGAAAGGCTCGGAGAACACCCACTCAAAGGCGATCGGGGCGCCGACGATGTTGCCTACCGACCCCTTCCCCAGCACCGCATACGACACCACACCGGGATCCGATGGCACACCGACGGCGGGTGCCGCCCCGGCCAGTCCGGCCGCCGCGACCGCGGCCACAGCCAGCCGCACTCTCACACCTTGGCCAGCAATGTGGTCTCGACGTTGCCTCGGGTGGCTTTCGAATAAGGGCATACCGCGGCGGCCCGACTCATCAGTTCCTCGGCCACGGCCTGTTCCAGGCCCGGGAGGTAACCGACGATCTCGGTGGTCAGCCCGTATCCGGTGACGTCCTTCCCGATTCCGACCCGGACGGTCACGCCGGAGGCCTCATCGAGGTCGACGCCGCCGTTTCTGGCCACCAGCCGCAGCGCCCCGAGGAAACAGGCCGCGTACCCGGCCGAGAACAGCAGTTCGGGGTTGACCCCCTCTCCGCTGCCGCCCATCTCCCGGGGCGGCCGGGTGTCGAGGTCGAGCCTGCCGTCGGTAGACCTCACGTGACCGTCACGGCCGCCACCGGTGGCCGTCGACTCCGCGGTGTAGATGGCATCGATACCCATGCACCGATCATGCCAGCCACAGCGGGCCGGCATGACCGGTGCGGGCGGGAGTCAGTTCGGACAGGAGTCAGGGACGCCCGGCGGGGTTCCCCGGATTCGGGGGAGCTTGCGGTTCTCCGCCCGGTCCCATCGGACCGTCCGGCCGCATCGCGCCCCTCGGCCCGCCTTCGGGCCCCCCCGGCCTGCCTTCGGGTCCCCTCGGCCCGTCCTCTGGGCCCATCCCCGGCGGACCCATCGGCATCAGGCGCACCGCTTTGGGCCCGTGGTCGCCGCGATGCCACCCCGGTCCCCCGTCGCTGTGGCGGCCCAGCGCGAAACCGGTGAAGAACACCGCGCCGACGATGAACACCACCCCGGCGACGATCGCCACCCATGCGGCGCCCTGATAGACCCGAGGGGTGCGCCCCCCGCGCGTAGGTTGCTCCTGTTCGTTGGGTTGATCAGTCGAAAGAGTTACTGCTTCAGTTGTTTCGGTCATACGACGATCCTGACCGGTGGCGCCATGTGCGAACTAGGTCGCGACTATGAGTCGGCTGTGAGAGGTCCGGCTACTACCGGTAGGGATTGACGGCGAATTGGATCACCCGGTACGGCGCGCGATGGCGCGGGGCGGTGTTCCATTGGCTGACCAGCACGCGAATCTCATCCAGCGTGGATCCGGGCGAGATGTAGCCGCCGTAGGGCTGTGCCAGCGAGGTTTGTTCGCGGGGAAGCAATTCGGCGGGATCCGGCCAGGTTCCGGCGTAAACCACGGTGGTCACCGGAGCGGACCCCAGCCCGGTCGGATGGGCGGCGACCCGGACCTCCATATTGCCGGTGGTCGCGTTGAAATAGGAGAGCACCGCCTTACCGTCGATCTGGCGCAGGTTGCACTCCCCCACCTGGTCCGGCCACAACGGTTCGGCAGGTCCGGCCCATCCCGCCGACCAGCCCTGCCATCGGGAGCGGTCGGTGAACCACTGCGGCGGGACGCGATAGAGTCGCACCGGCGCTGAGCGGTCAAAGTTGTTGGCTACCAAATACACCCATCCGCGCGCCGATTCCGCGGTGGGAATCGGATCGTAGTAACCGCTGATCTGGCTCTGGTTGCCGTCCAGGTAATCCGCCGGGCGAACCGAACCGGCCACCGTCGGCCAGCCCGAGCGACCCGCTTCGGCCTTCACCAGGCGCGATGACTGCGGGACGAGAGCCTTGGTCGTCGTCACCATCAGATAGTTCTGCCGATTGATCTCAACAACACCCGCGGGCAATTGCGACGCGCCCGCAGGGGCCGGGTCGGCCAACAAGGGGGTCTGCACCCCAACCACACCTGTGTAGCGGATGCCCCGAGGGTCGTTCACGGAATCCAGGGCGACCCGCAACGCCACGGGGGTGAACCATCCGCCGAATCCGACGCCCTGACCGGCAAAACTGTCGCCGCAGATCTGCAACAGTTCGGCGGGAAAGGCCATGAACTCGCACAAATCGGTGGCACCGACACCGAAATCGCCGGTGGGAGTGCCCGTGCCGGCCACCGGGCCGACCCGCACCACCTGACCGGGAGCCAGGGGGCCCAGGATCGGTTCCGGCGCGGGATTCGGCGGCACCGCGAACACCTGCGGCGAGGTCAGCCCCAGAACCGCGGACGCCACCGACAGAGTTCGCAACAACCGACGGGTGGCCACCGGACCGCCGTCCCGGCGCATCGGCGTCAGAGCCGGGCTGCCAGCAGTTCGGCGATCTGAATGGTGTTGAGCGCTGCGCCCTTACGCAGATTGTCCCCGGAGACGAACAGCGCCAGTCCGCGGCCGTCCGGCACACCGGGATCCTGACGGATCCTGCCGACCAGCGACTCGTCGATTCCGGCCGCCGCCAGCGGCGTCGGCACGTCGACGAGCTTGACGCCGGGCGCCCCGGTCAGGATCTCGGCGGCGCGCTGGGGCGAAATCGGTTGGGCGAACTCGACATTGATCGACAGGGAGTGGCCTGTGAAAACAGGTACCCGCACACAGGTGCCGCTGACCGCGAGGTCGGGAAGGCCGAGGATCTTGCGGCTCTCGTGGCGCAGTTTCTGATCTTCATCGGTCTCGCCGGATCCGTCGTCGACCAACGATCCGGCGAACGGAACGACGTTGAAGGCGATCGGGGCGACGTACTTCACCGGGGGCGGATAATCCAGCGCGCCACCGTCATGCACCAGACGTTCGGCACCGTCGATCACCGCACGCGCCTGGGTGGCCAACTCCTCCACCCCGGCCAGCCCGCTGCCCGACACCGCCTGATAGGTGGAGGCGATCATCCGGACCAGCCCGGCCTCGTCATGCAACGGTTTGAGCACCGGCATGGCGGCCATGGTTGTGCAGTTCGGATTGGCGATGATGCCCTTGGCCGGCACTGCGTCGCGAACGTCACGCGCGAAGTTGACCTCACTGACCACCAACGGGACGTCCGGGTCCTTGCGCCATGCCGACGAGTTGTCGATCACGGTGGCCCCCGCGGCGGCGAACCGGGGCGCCTGCAGCCGCGACATCGTGGCCCCCGCCGAGAACAGCGCGATGTCCACGCCCGAGGGGTCGGCGGTCTCGGCGTCCTCGACCTCGATCTCCCGACCGCGGAAGGCCAGCTTGCGTCCCCGCGAGCGGGACGAGGCGAAGAATCTCATGCCGGAGGCCGGAAAATCGCGTTGCTCCAACAGGGTTCGCATCACCTGGCCGACCTGACCGGTGGCGCCGACGACCGCGATGTTGACCATCTAACGGCCCGTTCCGGCGTAGACCACGGCCTCCTCGTCACCGCCGAGGCCGAACGCCTCGTGCAGGGCGGCGACGGCCTTGTCGAGTTCGGAGTCCTTGATGAGCACCGAGATTCGGATCTCTGAGGTCGAGATGAGATCGATGTTGATGCCCACCCGGGCGAGCGCCTCGCAGAATGTGGCGGTCACTCCGGGGTGGCTGCGCATACCCGCCCCGACCAGCGACACCTTGCCGATATGGTCGTCGAAAATCACGCTGGTGAAACCGATCTCCTGTTGTAGCGAGGTCAGTTTCTCCACCGCCGTGGCGGCGGAGTCGCGCGAGCAGGTGAAGGTTATGTCGGTCTTGCCGTCCTCGACCTTGGAGATGTTCTGCAGCACCATGTCGATGTTGACATCGGCCTCGGCGACGGCGCGGAAGACCTTGGCGGCATAGCCTGGAACATCGGGAACACCGACGACGGTGACCTTGGCCTCGCTGCGGTCGTGGGCGACTCCGGTCAGGATGGCGTCTTCCATGTGGGTGTCCTCAATAGATCCGGTAACGATGGTGCCGGGCTTGTCGGAGTACGACGACCGGACGTGAATCGGAACGTGGTACCGACGCGCGTACTCCACGCACCGCAGCATCAGCACCTTGGCCCCGCAGGCGGCCATCTCGAGCATCTCCTCGAAGGTGACCGTGTCCAGCCGCCGGGCGTTGGGCACTATCCGCGGATCGGCGGTGAAGACACCGTCGACGTCGGTGTAAATCTCGCAGACGTCGGCGTTAAGTGCGGCCGCGAGCGCCACGGCGGTGGTGTCCGACCCGCCCCGGCCCAGCGTCGTGACGTCCTTGCTGTCCTGGCTCACCCCCTGGAAGCCCGCGACCAGAACGATCTGTCCCTCATCGAGAGCTGAGCGCAGCCGGCCCGGGGTGACGTCGATGATCTTGGCGTTGCCGTGCGTACCGGTGGTGATGACACCGGCCTGGGAGCCGGTGAACGAACGAGCCTGCGCGCCCAGAGACTCGATCGCCATCGCCACCAGGGCGTTGGAGATCCGCTCCCCGGCGGTCAGCAGCATGTCGAGTTCCCGGGGCGGCGGCGCCGGACACACCTGGCGGGCCAGTTCCAGCAGGTCGTCGGTGGTGTCACCCATGGCGGAGACGACGACCACCACATCATTGCCCTGCCGCCTGGTATCGACGATGCGCTCAGCGACGCGGCGGATCCGCTCGGCGTCGGCCACCGAGGATCCGCCGTACTTCTGTACGACGAGCGCCACTGACTGCCCTCTCCAGGATCGGTTTCACGTCAAGGATAAAGGGTTCACGAGGCCGCTTTTCCCGCGCTGCCTGCACGGTAATCTCGGTTCGGTGCCCAACCATCCCACAGACCGCGATGCCCAGACCCGGGTTCCGATCCACCCGCCGATCTCCCGCCGGTGGAGCCCCAGGGCCTTCGATCCCGATGCGGTGTTGACGTCCGCGGAGGTGACCGGACTTCTCGAGGCCGCCCGGTGGGCCGCCACCTGGGGCGGCCGCCAGCCGGTTCGCTTCGTCGTCGGCGTTCGCCGCGGCCCGGTATCGGAGGAGGCCGGCGACAGCACGTTCGACACCCTGGCCGGCCTGCTCAGCCGCGGTAACGCCTATGCCCGCGCGGCCGGGGCGCTGATCCTGGTGTGCGCCGACGAGGGCGACGACGAAGCCGTCGCGCGCTACAGCGGGGTCGACGCCGGCGCCGCGGCGGCCAACCTGGCCATCGAGGCGACCGCACGGGGACTGATTACGCATCCGATGGCCGGATTCGACCCCGATGGCGCCCGAACAGCCTTCGACATCCCGTCCGGGGTCCGGCCGCTGATGGTCGTGGCCGTCGGGTCCCTCGGGGATTACGAAACGGTGAGCTCCGAGATCGCCGAGCGCGACGCGCTGCCCCGTAAACGCCACCCCCTGGAAGAGGTCGCGTTCGGCGGGAGCTGGGGCCGCAGCTGGCAGGCCGCCACCGACTCCTGCTGACTCGCCGAGGATTCAGCCACCGGGTGCCACCGCACTCGCCAACTGCGAGCCGCTCACGAATGTGGTGACGACCAGCACCAGTGCCAGCGCCGGCCAGACCCACATGACCGTCCCGCGCCGGGCCGCGGTGACCATTCCGGCCACCGCCACCACGACCCCCAGGGCGACGCCACCCCAGGTCACCGCGTAGGCCCAGGTGATCAACGCATCCCGGCAGCCGGTGGAACCGCAGGCGTCGGTCGACATGGCGAAGAACGGGGAGACGAACAGCGAGACCAGGCCGGCCAGCAGCGCCAGGGTGCTCATCACCACCGATGCCATCCGGTCGGCGGCCGAACGGTGATGGTGCGGGCTGCCCTGAGTCGCCATGGCACGACTATGCCCGGTCGGGCAATCGGAGTACAGTATGTGTCGTGCAGCGGGTGCTCCTTCTCGGACGCCGCGACGGGGTCTGATCCAGACCGGCTTCCCGTCGCGGGTGTTCGCGATGCGGCCGGTCTGAAGTCCCCTAAATTCCCCGGAGCTAAATCGTGAACACCCATTCAGGATCTTCAGCGTCGTTCGATTCCGTCGACGCCTACGTATCGGCACGCACCATCAAGACCCCGGCGGGTTCGCGCCGCAATGGGCAGCCGGCCTGGAACACCCAACGCAACTCGGCGATGCCGGTGGCGCGCTACCGACCCTTCGCCGACGAGGTGGAGACGATCAGCCTGCCTGACCGCACCTGGCCCGACCGCGTCATCGACCACGCCCCGGGCTGGTGCGCGGTGGACCTCCGCGACGGCAATCAGGCCCTGATCGACCCGATGAGCCCGGCCCGCAAACGGCGCATGTTCGAACTGCTGGTCCGGATGGGCTACAAGGAGATCGAGGTCGGTTTCCCCTCGGCCAGCCAGACCGACTATGACTTCGTCCGAGAGATCATCGAGCAGAACGCGATTCCCGACGACGTGACCATCCAGGTGCTGACCCAGTGCCGCCCGGAACTGATCGAACGGACCTTCCAGGCGTGCGACGGCGCACCGAACGTGATCGTGCACTTCTACAACTCGACGTCCATCCTGCAACGGCGGGTGGTGTTCCGGGCCGACCGCGAGGACGTCAAGAAGATCGCCACCGACGGCGCCCGCAAGTGCCTGGAGGAACAGGCCAAACATCCCGGGACGCGGTGGCGTTACGAGTACTCGCCGGAGTCCTACACCGGAACCGAGCTGGAGTACGCCCTGGAAGTCTGCGATGCGGTGGGTGACGTCCTGCAGCCGACCCCGGAGTGGCCGCTGATCGTCAACCTGCCGGCCACCGTTGAGATGGCCACCCCCAACGTCTACGCCGACTCCATCGAATGGATGAGCCGCAACCTGGCCCGCCGCGATGCGATCATCCTGAGCCTGCATCCGCACAACGACCGCGGAACCGCGGTCGCGGCGGCGGAACTGGGTTTCGCCGCCGGCGCCGACCGCATCGAGGGGTGCCTGTTCGGCAACGGGGAGCGCACCGGCAACGTGTGTCTGGTCACCCTCGGGCTGAACATGTTCTCCCGGGGCGTGGATCCGCAGATCGACTTCTCCAACATCGACGAGATTCGCCGCACGGTCGAGCACTGCAACCAGCTGCCCGTCCCGGAGCGTCATCCCTACGGCGGCGACCTGGTCTACACGGCGTTCTCCGGCAGTCATCAGGACGCCATCAACAAGGGTCTCGACGCGATGAAGATCGCCGCCGACGAGGCGGACGCCGACGTGGAGGACATCGTGTGGCAGGTGCCCTACCTGCCGATCGACCCCAAGGACGTCGGCCGTACCTACGAGGCCGTCATCCGGGTGAACTCCCAGTCCGGCAAGGGCGGGGTGGCCTACATCATGAAAGCCGATCACGGCCTGGTGCTGCCGCGGCGGCTGCAGATCGAGTTCAGCCAGGTGATCCAGAAGATCACCGACGGCGAGGGCGGCGAGGTCTCCTCCAAGGAGATGTGGGACGCCTTCGCCGATGAGTACCTCGCACCGGTGCGGCCGCTGGAGCGCATCCGCCAGCGGGTGATCGGCTCCGAGGTCGACGGCGGGATCGACGTCATCGAGGCGGTCGTCGAGGTCGACGGGGTCGAGACCGAGATCCGTGGCGAGGGCAACGGCCCGCTGGCGGCCTTCGTCGACGCCCTGGGACGGGTCGGCTTTGACGTCCACGTCCTGGACTACTCCGAACACGCGATGTCGGCCGGTGAGGAGGCTGCGGCGGCGGCCTATGTCGAGGCCTCGGTCGGTGGCCGCACCGTGTGGGGTGTGGGGATCGCCACCTCGATCACCACGGCCTCGCTGCGGGCGGTGGTATCAGCGGTCAACCGCGCTGCACAGCCGGGTTAACCGCCGGGCCGCGATTCGCGTAAATTATCGGCGGTGCTGCTCCGGAAGCTGCTCGCAATCGCCATCACGGCCCTGCTCGCCGGTTGCGGCGGCGCCGCATCGCCGCATAAGCAGGCCGACACTGAGCAGTCCGACTGGCCCGGCGCGGTCATCAGCACCGAGGATCTCGGCGGGGCGGAGCTACCGGCGCCGACGCAGGCGGGAGCTGTTCGGGGTGTCACCTACGTCTCGAAGTCGGGCGTCACCGACGCGTACACCCATGTGACTGCCTCGATTTACACCCCCGGCGGCACCCCTCCGCAGGGCGGTTTTCCGGTCGTGGTCTACGGGCGCGGAGTGGGCTCACCGACTCCGGATTGCGCGTACTTCTCCCCGCCCGCCCGTGCGACGGCAGTGGCTGCGATCGATACCTTCTTGAACGCCGGGTACGTCGTCACAGTCCCCGACTATCCGGGTCTGGGAAACCCTTCGGACGGCAAGAAGCCCGCTTACCATCCGTATCTCGACTCCGCCACTGCCGGCTACACCATGATCGACGCGGTGCGCGCCACCCGGAAGGTGGTCCCCGAGACCTCGGAGGTATGGCTCGCCGTCGGTGAACGGCAGGGCGGACAGGGCGCGTGGGCGGTTAACGAACTCTCCGACGACTACGGCCATCCGAACCTGCGCGGCACCGTCAGCGTCTCTCCTACCGCAGACATTGACGGGCTCGCCGATGCCGCTGCCGCCGGCACCCTCACTCCCGATCAGGTCCTGATGTACGTGCGGTACCTGGAAACGCTGGCCCACGAGCACGAGGGTGGGTTCATGCTCGACGACTACCGGCGTGGAACGGTCGAGGAGAACTGGGGCCTCCTACTGGGCTGCAACCCGAATGACGATGGTGCCCGAAATGCCGTCATCGCCCAGCTCAATCCGGACGAACTGCGCCCCGCGACCCCGCAAGCCTTGAGCCTGCTGCGCGGCTACCTGCGCAAGACCACCCTCCCCCAGGGGCCGGCGAAGGCGCCGATGCTGGTCGTCTTCGGTGATGACGATCCGCTCACGCCGGCATCGTGGACGGAGCGTGCACTGGTCCGCGCGTGCGGCATGGGCGACGCGATTACGATCCGCCAAGAAACCTCGCCGATGCTGACCGAGCCCACGGTGTTGGACTGGATGCGCAACCGGGCCGCCGACGGCGAGGTGGCCGACGATTGCCCTGCCTTTGTCGCCGATCACCCCGGCCCCCAGACCTCAACGCCCAGCCTGGAACCCGAGGCCCCCGGCCCCGGCGCCAACATGCCTGCCCCGCCGACCGAGACTCCACCCTCTCCGCCCGGTACTGCCTCTCCGCCCGGTACTGCGTCGAGGAAATGGGTTGCTGAGATCTCCCTGATCAGCGGTTGGCTGCCGATAGCCATCCAACTCCTCGCGGCCGGCGCTCTGGTCGTCGCGGTTGGTTGGCGGTCCAGACAGTGGCGACTGCGTCGGCTTCTCGTTGCGTTCGCCGCCGGAGCACTCGCGATCCCGGCAGTGTGGTGGTTCCTTGAGAGGCAGGGCTGGGGCCCGCACTACCCCTGGGGAATGTGGCCGTGGGTCGGCCTGACTGGGCTGGCCGCCGCCGTGCTGGTACTCGGCTGGCGGGGAGCGCCGTGGTGGAGACGTGCGGTCGCAGTCGCGGCGATTCCGCTGTGCGTTCTCGCGATGGCCACCGTCGTCAACGCCTCGCTGAGCTACCTGCCGACAGCCGGCACGGCGTGGCTGCGAGTCACCGGCAAGCAGCCCGCTCAGTGGATCGATGAAGCCCGGTTGCTCACGATGCAACAGGAAGGCGTCACGCCGTCGCGCGGGGCGGTCGTAACCATCAAGACACCGAGCGACATCTCCGGATTCTCCCATCGCGACGAACTCGTCTACCTGCCGCCGGTGTGGTTCACCTCCAATCCCCCGCCTCGGCTTCCGGTGGTGATGGTGATCGGTCCCGAATTCAGCGCCCCGCCCGACTGGCTCCTCTACGCCGGGGGGCTGAAGATTCTCGATGATTTCGCCCTTCGCCATCGTGGTGCGGCGCCGGTTGTCGTGTTCCCCGATACCAGTGGATCGTTCACCAATGACACCGAGTGCGTGAACGGGCCACGCGGCAACGCCGCCGACCACATCACGAAAGAGGTCGTGCCGTACCTGATCTCACACTTCGGCGTCAATGCCGATGCTCCGGGGTGGGGCGTGGCCGGGTGGTCGACCGGCGGCACCTGCTCGGCCATGTTGCTAGTCAAATACCCCGAGCTGTTCAGCGCCATCGTCGACCTCGACGGTCAGCTCGGGCCCAACGCCGGGCCGAAGAATCAAACCATTGCAAGGCTTTTCGGAGGCGATTCCGTGGCCTGGGCGGCGTTCGATCCCAAGACCGTGGTCGAGGCCCATGGTCCTTACCGGGACAAAGCGGCGTGGATCGCAGTCTCGGAAAATGTACAAACCACGCATGTCCCCGCCGGCACACCGCTGCAGCCCGACGCGCTCAATGACTGGGATACCCGATCCGAAGACCATCCCAAGACGGCCGTGCAACTATGCAAGCTGTTCGGCGCCTACGGGATCGAATGCTCAGTCGTAGGCTACGGGGGAGATCACGACTATCCCTCCGCTGCAATTGGCTTCGCCAATGCGCTGCCTTGGCTCGCCGGCAGGCTCGGGACACCAGGTGTTCCACCGACACCCCTGCCGGGCGCCTAGAACAGCACACACTGCTGGCCCCGGTCGACGGGTTGCACGAACTCATCGATTCCCACACCATCGGCCACGGCGGAGATACCCCGCATGAACTGCTCGTCGGAAACGGTCGGCACGCCGAGTTCACGGGCCGCGAACCCCTTGCCCTGTTCCGGGGCCGACTCGTTGCAGACCACCACCGAGGTCTCGGGATCGACGGCGTCGGTGTAGGCCAGGCCGGCGTGCAGAATCCGCTCCACCAACTCCTCGTGGGTGCGGTTCACCTCAGCTGAGAGTGCCACCCGCATGCCCTGTACCAACGGGCCGCCGCGCTGGTAACGGCCCGGATTGAGGTACGCGCACGGCATTCGCGAGGCCAGCGCCTTCAACGGCCGAAGTTCCTCGTGGGTGACGGCGCCGTTGGGCCAGCGCCGGCGGGTCACCGGCCGAACCGGCAGCCAGACGTCGCGTTCCCGGGCCCGTTCGAGCGCCGGTGTCAGCACGCGGGACAGCACCAGGGCGTCGTCGAAGGCATCGTGGGCCCGGGTCTGCGGGATGTCCCAATGCCGCGCCAGGGTTTCCAGCCGGAGATTCGCCAAACCCAGTTCGAGCCGACGGGCGAGTTCGACGGTGCACATGACCCGGTCGATGGGCAGCGAGGTTCCGGCCAACTCCGCTTCGGCGGTCAGAAACGAGTAGTCGAAGGATGCGTTGTGCGCCACCAGTGTCCGCCCGTGCATGAGCTCGGCGACCTCCCCGGCGATGTCGGCGAAGGCAGGCTGATCCTCGAGCATCTCGGCGGTCAGACCATGCACGTGCGTCGGGCCGGGGTCGACGCCCGGGTTGAGCAGGCTCACCACGGAGTGCTCGACATTGCCGTCCGGGTCCAGCGCCAGGGCGGCGATGCTCAACACACGCGCCTGGCCCGGACGGAAACCCGAGGTTTCCACGTCGACGGCAACCCAGCCTTCGCCGGACTCGCGGGCCGGCCGTCCCCAGGTGTGGCTCACGAAATCCAGGATTGCATGGCTCCCCGACAGTCACCACACCCTCGGACCCCGTGTCGGAGCAGGTCGACGTTGTGTGGAGCAACACTGAATACACTCACCTGCGATGACCAGCCAGACGGGACCCCAGCGTTCGATGACGGTGCGAGCACGCACCGCGCTGGCGCTCGGTTCGGCCGCGCGCTGGGCCTCGCGGGTCACCGGCCGGGGCGCCGGGGCCATGATCGGCGGCCTGGTGGCAATGAGCCTGGACAAGTCCGTGCTGCGCCAGCTGGGCGCCCGGCGCCGCATCGTCATCGTGACCGGCACCAACGGGAAGTCGACCACCACCAGGATGGTGGCCGCGGCACTGCGCTCGATCGGATCGGTGGCCACCAACGGCGAGGGTGCCAACATGGACGCCGGCCTGGTGGCGGCCCTGGCCGCCGACCGGGACGCCCCGCTGGCCGCCCTCGAGGTGGACGAGATGCATGTTCCCCACGTGGCCGACGCGATCGAACCGGCCGTCATCGTGCTGCTGAACCTCTCCCGCGACCAACTCGACCGGGTGGGTGAGATCAATCACATCGAGCGCACGCTGCGGGCCGGACTGACCCGGCACCCGGACGCCGTCGTGGTGGCCAACTGCGATGACGTGCTGATGACCTCGGCGGCCTACGACTGTCCGAACGTGGTGTGGGTCGCCGCCGGCGGCGGTTGGGCCAGCGACTCGGTGAGCTGCCCCCGTTCCGGCGAGGTGATCGTGCGCGAGGGATCGCACTGGCGCTCCACCGGGGCGGATTTCAGCCGACCCGAGCCGCAGTGGTGGGTGGACGGCGAGAAGCTCCACGGACCCGGCGGCGTGGCGCTGCGGATACGACTGGCGCTGCCCGGTGCCGTCAACCGCGGCAACGCCGCCCAGGCGGTGGCCGCTGCGGTCGCCCTGGGAGCCGACCCGGCGGCTGCGGTCACCGCGGTCTGCGGCGTCGACGAGGTCGCCGGTCGGTACCGGGTGGTGCGGGTCGGCGACCACACCGTCCGGCTGCTGCTGGCCAAGAACCCGGCCGGGTGGCAGGAGGCGCTGTCGATGGTCGACAAGTCCGCCGCCGGGGTGGTGATCTCGGTCAACGGGCAGGTTCCCGACGGGGAGGACCTGTCGTGGCTGTGGGACGTGCGATTCGAGGATTTCGGGACCACCGCGGTCGTCGCCGCCGGCGAGCGGGGCACCGATCTGGCGGTTCGGCTGGGATACGCCGGAGTCGAGCACACACTGGTGCACGACACCGTCAGGGCCATCGCGTCCTGCCCGCCCGGGCACGTCGAAGTCGTCGCCAACTACACGGCCTTCCTCCAGCTGCAGCGAGCTCTCGAGCGATCGGCAGGCGGGCGGGAACGAAATGGCTGAACCGGTACGGATCGGCTTGGTGCTGCCCGACGTGATGGGCACCTACGGCGACGGCGGCAACGCGGTGGTGCTGCGCCAGCGGCTGCGGTTACGGGGCATCCCCGCCGAGATCGTCGAGATCACCCTCGACGAACCGGTGCCGGACTCACTGGACCTCTACACCCTGGGCGGGGCCGAGGACTACGCCCAGCGGTTGGCCACCCGCCACCTGCTGACCCATCCGGGCTTGCAACGCGCGGTCGGCCGCGGGGCGCCGGTGCTGGCGATCTGCGCGGCGATCCAGGTGCTGGGCCACTGGTATAAGACCTCGGCCGGAGAACGTGTCGAGGGCGTGGGACTGCTGGACGTCACGACGTCACCGCAAGCCGAACGCACGATCGGCGAAGTGGTCTCCGCGCCGCTGATCGACGGGTTGACCGAATCCCTGACCGGTTTCGAGAACCATCGCGGAGGCACGGTTCTGGGCCCCGAAGCCCGCCCACTCGCCCGGGTGGTCAAGGGTGCCGGCAACCGGCTCGGCGACGGTATCGACGGTGCAGTGCAGGGCAGCGTGGTGGCGACCTATCTGCACGGCCCGTGCCTGGCCCGCAACCCCGAACTGGCCGACCTACTCCTGAGCCGCGTGGTCGGCTCTTTGCCGCCGCTGGAATTGCCGGAAGTCGACCAGTTGCGCCGCGAGCGCCTCGCCGCTCCGCGACGGATGTAAGGCGCCGTCCCCGCGCCATTCCGCTGATTCGCCAACCTGGTCTTCTTGGGCTACTGTTAGCAAAATCTCAGCTCTAGTTAAACGAGGTCACCAATGAACGCCGCCACCCGTCCGTTCGCCGCCGCAGGTGTTGCCCTGATGAGCGCCGGCTTCATCGCCGCTACCCCGGCCATCGCCCCGACGACCTCGGCGCTGCCGCAGGTGCACATCCCTGACGTCGTCCTACAGGCGTCGATTTTCGACATCTTCACCTTCCCGGCCTATCAGCAGGCGCTCCTCAACGAGGTCGAGTTTGTCGCCATCCGCGCCGCCGGGCTGGCCGAGACTGCCCAGGGCCTGGCGCAGTCGGTGTTCGCACTGCCCGAAACGGTGATCACCGCCGTGCAGCAGACATTCAGTGGCAACCCGCTGGGCGCCCTGGACACCGTGGAGGAGTGGGCGATCCAGTCCGCCACCGACACTTTCGTCCCGGTGATCGCAGCCAACATCGAGGTGGGTCAGATCCAGCTGGCCATCCAGTCCGCGGCGCTGGTGGCCCAGCCGCTCGCCTTGGTCTCGCTCGGCAACGGACTGCTGGGTGCCTTCGACGCCGTCTCCAGGTCGCTCATCATCGCCACCCAGAACCTCATCGACGCCCTGGGCACGTTCAACATCGGCAACATCGTCAACGCCGTGGTCGACGGCATCGGCGATGTGGTCGACGGGTTCGTGACCGGTGGCCAGAGCCTGGTCGACGGCATCGTCGGCGCCCAGACCCTGATCGCCGATGCCCTCAAAGCCCGGCCCGTCCAGGCGTTGAGCGCGGCGGCTGCCGCCCCGGTCGCTGCCGCCCCGGTCGCTGCCGCCCCGGCCGCCGAGCGAAACGACACCGTGGCCGAGACCCTTGAGCCCCAGAAGGTGGACGTCCCGACCACGTCCGACGCGAGCGACGCGGCGGCCAAGCCTGCCCGGGCTCAGCGCGGTGCGGTCCCCCATCGCGCATCGGCCCGCAGCGCAGCGGCCCAGGCTGACGACGCCGACAGCGCCGGTAAAGCCGCCAGTGCCGAGGACAGCGCGAAGCCGTCCGCCAGCCGGCGCGGCGGCGCTAGCCGCCGCTAGACCATCGCGCGCCGGCCGGACAGCGCCCGGCCGAGCGTCAATTCGTCGGCGAACTCCAAGTCTCCGCCCATCGGCAGTCCGGAGGCTATCCGGCTGACGGTCAGCCCGGGGATGTCGCGCAGGATGCGCACCAGGTAGGTGGCGGTCGCCTCGCCCTCGGTGTTGGGGTCGGTCGCGATGATGACCTCGGTGATATCGACACCGTCGACTCGCTCGCCGATCCTGTTGAGCAACTGGCGAATCCGCAGCTGATCTGGACCCACCCCGGACAGCGGGTCCAGCGCGCCGCCGAGAACGTGGTAGCGCCCCCGGAACTCTCGGGTCCGCTCGACGGCCTGCACGTCCTTGGGCTCCTCGACCACACACACCTGGGAACCATCCCTGCGTGCGTCACTGCAGATCCGGCAGCGCTCGGCGTCGGAGACGTTGCCGCAGACCTCGCAGAACTGCACGCCGTCGCGAACCCGGTTCAGCACCGCCGCGAGCCGGTCGATGTCCGGTGGTTCCACCGAGATCAGGTGGAAGGCGATCCGCTGCGCGCTTTTGGGCCCGATACCCGGCAGCTTGCCGAGTTCGTCGATCAGATCCTGAACCGGGCCTTCGAACATTGCGGTACCGCTCAGGACTCCGGCAGCGGCCGGCCGGAGGCGGCGGCCACCGGGCCCAGGATCGCCTTGACCGTCTCCCGCATGTTCTGCGCGGCGTCCTGCAGCGCACCGACGACGAGGTCCTGCAGGGTCTCGACGTCATTGGGATCGACGACCTGCGGGTCGATCCGGACCGACACCACCTGGCCGTTGCCGTTGAGGGTGGCCTGGACCAGCCCGCCGCCGGCCTGGCCGGTGGCTTCGGTTTCGGCGATCTTGCGCTGAGCCTCCACCAGCGCCTGCTGCATCTGGGCTGCCTTGGCCAGCGCGGCCTGCAGGTCCTGAATCCCCTGCGGCGGCACCTGCTGACCGAAGGTGCCGAGGTGCCCGGGGTCTCCGGGTGGGGTTCCGGGTTGCATGACGGTCTCCTTGCGTCTCGATCTCGAGTTGGTTGCGGCCTGGAGTTTCAGGCAGCCGGTGACTTTCAAGCCTAGACGGCGGGGGATTACCGTGACGATCGTGCTGAAGATCCTCCCCATGCGTGTCGTGGCAGCGGCATCCGCCGGAGTGCTGCTCGCCGCGTCCTGTCCGGCCGCGCCCGTCACCCACGCCGCTCCGGGCAGTGTCGCCGGCATGATCGTGTTCCTCGATCCGGGGCACAACGGCGCCAACGACGCCTCGATAACCCGCCAGGTGTCCAACGGCCGCGGCGGGACGAAGGACTGCCAGACCAGCGGCACCAACACCGAGAGCGGCTATCCCGAACACACCTTCAACTGGGACACCACTTTGCGGGTCCGGCAGGCTCTGCACGCCATGGGCGTTCGCACCGCGATGTCGCGAGGTAACGACGACGCGCTCGGGCCCTGTATCGACCAGCGGGCGGCGACGGCCAACGCGCTGCAGCCCGACGCCGTGGTCTCGATCCACGGCGACGGCGGTCCGGCCACCGGTCGCGGATTCCACATCCTGTACTCCAACCCGCCGCTGAACGCCGCGCAGGCCGGCCCGGCGGTGCAACTCGCCCGGATGATGCGTGACCAACTGGCCGCCTCGGGCATCCCGCCGGCGACCTACATCGGCACCGGCGGCCTCAACCCCCGGTCCGACATCGCCGGGCTGAACCTGGCGCAATACCCCTCGATCCTGGTCGAGTTGGGCAATATGAAGAATCCGGTCGACTCGACCCTGATGGAAAGCGCCGAGGGGCGGCAGAAATACGCCGACGCAGTCGTCCGGGGCGTGGTCGCCTTCCTGCAGACCCAGCCGCCCCGGACCGCGGTTAGCTCTCCACCTCTTTCTTGAGGTTGGCCAGCACCTCGTTCTGAATCTTTCGCAGGCCCAGCGGGGCAAAGGTCTTCTCGAAGAATCCCTTCACCCCGCCGGCGCCGTTCCAGGTGGTCTTGACGGTGACGGTCGAGCCCGGACCGGCCGGGGCGACGGTCCAATTGGTCACCAACGACGAATTGGCGTCCTTCTCGATGACGGTGTGTCCCGCGACGTCGATGGTCGCGTGGACCTGCCGGGACCTGGACTTGGTGGCCTGCAGGCGCCACTCGGCGACTGTCCCCTGCCCCTGACCGCCCTGCAGAACGCGGTACTCGCTGTAATTAGCGGAGAGGATCTTCGGGCGCACACCCTGGTAATCGGCGATCGCGGCGAGAACCGTGGCCGGTTCGGCGTTGACCACGATGCTGCTGGAGGCACTGACCTGTCCCATCGAACTCCTCGGTGAGGCAGCCCGCATCCCGCGCGGGCCGCTGTTCGGTTTAGCGTAGTCATGTGACCGAAGGGCTGACGTGGGCCGCCCACCGGCGGGGTGTGCGGCGGCTCCTTGACAGTTATCGCGCAATCCCGGACGGCGCCCCGGTACGGCTGGCCAAGCCCACCTCCAACCTGTTCCGGGCCCGCGCCCGCACCCAGACCCCCGGTCTGGACACCTCCGGACTGACCGGCGTCATCGCCGTCGACCCCCAGCAGCGGCATGCCGATGTCCAGGGCATGTGCACCTACGAGACCCTGGTGGCCGCCACCCTCCCGCGCGGGCTCTCCCCACTGGTGGTTCCGCAGTTGAAGACCATCACCCTGGGTGGAGCCGTCACCGGGCTGGGCATCGAGTCGGCCTCCTTCCGCAACGGTCTGCCGCACGAATCGGTCCTCGAGATGGACGTGCTCACTGCGACGGGTGAGATCATCACCGCCAGCCGCGACGAGCACACCGATCTGTTCCGGGCCTTCCCGAACTCCTACGGAACCCTGGGCTACTCGGTGCGGTTGCGGATCGAGTTGGAGCCGGTGCTGCCCTTTGTGGCGCTGCGCCATGTGCGATTCGACCGGCTGGTCGACCTCGTCGAGACCATGGGAGACATCGCCGCGACCGGCACCCACGACGGGATGGCTGTGGACTACCTCGATGGCGTGGTGTTCAGCGCCGACGAGGGGTATCTGTCTCTCGGCACGCGGACCGCCGCTCCCGGGCCGGTCAGCGACTACACCGGACAGAACATCTACTACCGCTCAATCCGGCACGCGGACGGGATGACCGAGGACCGGCTGACCATCCACGACTACCTGTGGCGCTGGGATACCGACTGGTTCTGGTGTTCCCGGGCGTTCGGCGCCCAGAATCCGCGGATCCGGCGGCTCTGGCCGCGCCGCTACCGGCGCAGCAGCGTCTACTGGAAGTTGATCGCCTACGACCAGCGGTTCGGCATCGCCGATCGGATCGAGGCCGTCCACGGCCGGCCGGCCCGGGAGCGGGTGGTGCAGGACGTCGAGGTCCCGATCGAGAACTGCGCGGAATTTCTCGACTGGTTCACCGCGGAGGTGCCCATCGAACCGGTGTGGCTATGCCCGCTTCGGCTGCGCGATCCGGTCGGCTGGCCGCTCTACCCGTTGCGGGCCGGCCACACCTATGTCAACGTCGGTTTCTGGTCGTCGGTACCCGCAGGACCCGACCCGGGCAGCACCAACCGCCTGATCGAGCAGAGGGTCAGCGGGCTCGACGGTCACAAATCGCTGTATTCAGACGCCTTTTACGGCCGCGAGGAGTTTGACCGGCTCTATGGGGGCGAAACCTACAAGACGGTGAAGAAAACCTACGATCCGGATTCCCGGTTGCTGGACCTGTACGCCAAGGCGGTGCAGCGACGGTGAACCCGTGACGGTGGACCCATGACAGTGGACCCATGAAAGGGAGGCTGCAATGACTACATTCGAGGAACCGGTGCGGACCGGCAGGCTGACCTTGGCGGGGATTCTGGAACTGTTCGCCGCCAACGGCGAGCTGCCGCTGCGGCTCACCGCCTACGACGGCAGCAGCGCCGGGCCCGAGGACGCTCGACTCGGCCTGGATCTGCTCACCCCAAGGGGCACCACCTACCTGGCCACCGCCCCCGGCGATCTGGGGCTGGCCCGGGCATATGTCGCGGGGGACCTGGCGATGCGCGGAGTGCACCCTGGTGACCCCTACGAACTGCTCAAGGCGCTGGCCGCCTCCGACCTCAAACGGCCACCGGCCCGCGCCTTGATCGACATCGTGCGATCGCTGGGTCTGGGGCACCTCAAGCCCATCGCGCCGCCCCCGCAGGAGGCCCTGCCCCGCTGGCGCCGGGTGGCCGAAGGCCTGCGGCACAGCCGCAAGCGTGACGCCGACGCGATCCACCACCACTATGACGTGTCCAACGCCTTCTACGAATCGGTGCTGGGGCCGTCGATGACCTACACCTGCGCGTGCTATCCCGATGCCGACGCCAGCCTGGAGGAAGCCCAGGCCAACAAATACCGGCTGGTCTTCGAGAAGCTGCGGCTGCGCCCCGGCGACCGGCTGCTCGACGTAGGGTGCGGCTGGGGTGGCATGGTCCGCCACGCCGCACGCAAGGGGGTGCGGGTAATCGGCGTGACACTGTCTCGCGAGCAGGCACTCTGGGGACAAAAAGCCATCGCTGAGGAGGGTCTGGCGGAGTTCGCCGAGATCCGCCACGGCGACTACCGCGACGTCCTGGAGGGCGGCTTCGACGCGGTGTCCTCGATCGGCCTCACCGAGCACATCGGTGTCTCCAACTACCCGGCCTACTTCCGTTTCCTGCGCTCCAAGCTGCGCACCGGGGGCCTGCTGCTCAACCACAGCATCACCAGGCCGGGCAACCGTTCGGCTACGCCCGCCGGCGGGTTCATCGACCGCTACGTGTTCCCTGACGGGGAACTCACGGGCTCCGGCCGCATCATCGCCGAGATGCAGAACGCCGATCTCGAGGTGGTGCATGAGGAGAACCTTCGCCACCATTACGCCCTGACCCTGCGCGACTGGTGCCGCAACCTGGTAGAGCACTGGGACTCCGCGGTGGCCGAGGTCGGCCTGCCCACCGCCAAGGTCTGGGGTCTCTACATGGCCGGCTCCCGGCTGGGCTTTGAGACCAATGTCGTTCAGTTGCACCAGGTGCTGGCGGTCAAACCGGACAGCCGGGGCGGGGATGGCGGCCTGCCGTTGCGCCCGTGGTGGACGCCCTGAGCGGCCTAACCGTCGATCCGGCGGGCTCCGAGTTCGTTCTGCAGTAGTTCCAGAGCCACCTCTTCGGGGTCACGGCGCGGCGCGGGATCGGCGTCGTCGCGGACCGCTTCGGCGATGAGTTCCTCTTCCTCCGCCCGCTGGGCGTCGACCGGATCGGCCATGGGCTCCGTCGGCGGCGGCGGGGACGCCGGCGTTGGTTGCCCGTGCCCGGGCTCACAGCGCACCTGCCAGTTCACCCCGAGGGCATCTTTGAGAGCGTCGCGGATCACATCGGCGTTTCGCTGCTCGCACAGCCGCTTGGCCAGCGGCGCGGACTCGTGGGCGAGGACCAGCGTGCCGTCCCCCACCGTCCGTACTATCGCACCGGCCAGCATCACGTCGATGGTGCGGCTGCGCTCGCGGACCTTCTCCCGCACAGTCGGCCACATGCTGCGCACCGCGGCCGCATCGGGCTCTCCTGGTGTCGCGGTGGCCGCCGGCGGAGGCGCCGGCTCGGCCTCGGCAGCCGGTACCGGGGCGGGCGGCGGCGGACCCGGGGCGACCCTTACCGGCGCGGGCCCGGAGGGGGCGGGTTTAACCGGGGCGGAAGCAGCCGGCGCAGTTGCCGAGGCGGCCGGCACGGGCGCGGTCACGGCCGGAACGGGCGCGGTCGCGGCCGGCGCGGACGGGGCCGTTGCAGGCTGGGCCGCCGGTGTGGGCGGGGCCAATGCGGGTTGGCCGGCCGGTGTGGGTTCGGCAGCCGGCGCTGCCTGGGTCTTTCGCATGTACTTCCGGACCGGGGCGACCGAGGAGGCCGCGGAGCCCACCTCGTCGGACGGGATCGAGATATCAAGCCGGGTTTCGATGCGTTCGACGCGCTGCAGCAGGGCCGATTCGGTATCGCTGGCCGAAGGCAGCAGCAGTCGCGCGCACACGACTTCCAGCAGGAGCCGGGGAGCGGTGGCGCCGCGCATCTCCCCCAGCCCGGCGTGCACCACCTCGGCGTAGCGGGCCAGCGTCGCCGGACCGATGCACCCGGCCTGCTCACGCATACGGTCCAAGACGTCGTCGGGGGCATCGACCACCCCGCGGTCTGCGGCGTCGGGAACCGCCTGCAGCAGGATCAGGTCGCGGAACCGCTCCAGCAGATCGGTGGCGAACCGGCGGGGATCGTGCCCGGCGTCGATCACCGACTCGACCGCACCGAACAGCGCCGCGGAGTCGCCGGCGGCCAGCGCGTCGACGGCGTCGTCAATCAGCGCGATATCGGTCGCACCGAGTAGCGCCAGCGCCCGCTGGTAGTGCACCCGGTTGTTGTGCGCGCCGGCCAGCAACTGGTCCAGCACGCTGAGGGTATCCCGGGGCGACCCGCCGCCAGCCCGGATGACCAGCGGGAAAACGGCGTCATCGACCTCGACATTCTCAGCGGCCAGGATGCTCTCGACCAGACCGCGCATCGTTCGCGGCGCCAGCAGCCGGAACGGGTAGTGGTGGGTGCGCGAGCGGATGGTGGGCAGCACCTTCTCCGGTTCGGTGGTGGCGAATACGAAGATTACGTGCTCAGGTGGTTCCTCGACGATCTTGAGCAGCGCGTTGAAACCGGCGGTGGTGACCATGTGCGCTTCGTCGATGATGAAAATGCGGTATCGGGACTGGGCGGGCGCGAACGATGCACGGTCGCGCAGGTCACGGGTGTCGTCGACGCCGCCGTGGCTGGCCGCGTCGAGTTCGACCACATCGAACGAGCCCCCGCCGTTGGGCGCCAGCGCCACACACGAAGCACACACCCCACACGGGGTCGGGGTGGGCCCCTGCGCACAGTTCAGCGACCGGGCCAGGATGCGGGCGGACGAGGTCTTACCGCACCCGCGCGGGCCGGAGAACAGGTAGGCGTGGTTGATCCGGCCGGCCGCCAGCGCCGTCGACAGCGGCTCGGTCACGTGTTCCTGGCCCACCACCTCAGCGAATGTCGCCGGCCGGTATTTGCGGTAAAGCGCCACCTCAGAAGGCTACCGGGGCCGACCGACGGGTAGCACGGCGCACGGTCACGGAGCGGGCGGTGGGGCGCCGAGCAATTTCTCAGTGGCCGCGAGCAGAGCACAGGTCGCAAGACCATCGATGGCGTCGGCCAGATCCGACAGTGGCGGGAAACTCGGCGCTATCCGGATGTTCTTGTCTTCCGGATCCCGGCGGTAGGGGAAAGAGGCGCCGGCCTCGGTCACCGCAACACCGGCGTCCTTCGCCAGCGCCACGGTGCGCTTCGCGGTCCCCGGCAGCACATCTAGGCTGATGAAGTAGCCACCCTTGGGTTCGGTCCACGACGCGATCTTGGAATCGGCCAGCCGCCGGTCGAGGATGTCGAGAGCCAAGGTGAATTTCGGTGCCAGCAGTTGCTGATGACGCAGCATGTGCAAACGCACCCCGTCGGCGTCGCGGAGGAACCGCAGATGGCGCAGCTGGTTGACCTTGTCCGGTCCGATTGACTTCTTTCCGGCGTGCTGCAGATACCAGGCGATGTTGCCCAGCGAGCCACCGAAGAAGCTCACCCCTCCGCCGGCGAAGGTGATCTTCGAGGTGGACGTGAACACGTACGGCCGGTTCGGGTTGCCGGCGGCGGCCGCGAGTCCGAGCACATCGACCTGCCGGGGGAAGTCCAGCGTCAGTGTGTGCACCGGATAGGCGTTGTCCCAGAACAACCGGAAATCCGGTGCCGCGGTGTGCATCTGGACTAGTCGGCGCACCACCTCCCAGGAATACACCGCACCGGTCGGGTTGGAGAACACCGGCACGCACCACATGCCCTTGATCGCCGGATCCGCGGCGACGAGTTCCTCGACGAGATCGACATCCGGGCCGTCCTCACGCATCGGGACCGCGATCATCTCGATGCCCAGACTCTCGGTGATCGCGAAGTGCCGGTCGTACCCGGGGGCGGGGCACAAGAACTTCACCACCGGCTCGGCGGACCACGGCCGGGGCGAATCGACTCCGCCGTGCAATATGGAGAACACCACGGCGTCGTGCATGAGCTCGAGGCTGGCGTTGTTTCCGGCGATCAGGTTGGGCACCGGGATTCCCAGCAGGTCCCCGAAGATCGCCCGCAGTGCGGGGAGTCCGTGCTGGCCCCCATAGTTGCGGGTGTCGGTGCCCTCGTCGTCGCGGTAGTTGCCGTCACCGGGCAGGTGCAGCAGCGCGTTGGACAGGTCGAGTTGCTCGCTGGCCGGCTTGCCGCGGGTGAGGTCCAGCGTCAGCTTCTTGGCCTGGAGATCCGAATAACTTCGCAGCTGCAGCTCGTGCTGGGCCTGAAGTTCGTCACCGCTCAAAGACTGAAACGACACCGCGCGCCTTTCGTATCGCCGGGCCGACAAGACAGGGGACCCCGCGCACCCGCCAGAGCCCGTTGACCCTTGCTGCCTTCCAGCCCTGGGGGAGTTCACAGGATGGACGCCGCGCGGGGTCCGTCAAGAGTGTAGTACCGGCCGGTCGTCGGCGCACGGGCGGTCGAGAACCTCGACTCCGGTCGGCTACCATGGCCGACGGAGGATTCGCCTAGTGGCCTATGGCGCTCGCCTGGAACGCGGGTTGGGTTAATAGCCCTCGCGGGTTCAAATCCCGCATCCTCCGCACCTGTCCGGGGTGCGATCGGCCCGATCAGCGGCACGATCGCACCCCGGAACCGCAAAAACAAGGAGGGGTATGGGGCGGCGCGCCGCGACAGCACTGCACCTGACCCTGATCCTGATCGGCGCGGTCCTGTACGCCTTGTTTGTCCTGCCACGCTGGTGGGTGCTCACCGGCGCCATGCCGCCAACGCTGGCGACCGTCGGCCGGATCGCCACCGCGCTACCCATTGGAGCCGCCGCCGCGCCGGTGTGGTTGGAACTGCAGCGCTCGCTGAGATCGAACGCTGCCACCCCCGAACTGGCATTGCGGCTGCGCGCCTGGTCAGGAGCGCTGCACCTGATCGCTGGAGCACTGATCCTGCTCGCTGCGATCACCGAGATCTGGCTGCCCCTCGGCGTCGGTGGGCCGTATTTGTTCGGCGTCTATGGCGCCGCCGCGGCGATCGCCGTCCTGGCCGTTGCGGCGTTCTACCTCTCCTTCGTCGCCGAGAAGCCGCCCGCCGCTCCCAAGCCGCCGAAGGCTCAGAAGCCCCCCAAGCCTAAGAAAGAAAAGAAGCCGAAGCGGCCGCGCGGCAAGAAGTCCGACAGCGCGGCCGAGGCCGGCCCGTCTGACTCCGAGGCCGGCGCCGAACCGGAGGGGGCCGAACCGGACGGGGCCAAACCCGACGGGGCCGAAACGGACAGCGCTGAACCCGACGGCGCCGAACCCGACGGCGCCGAACCCGACGGGGCCGAAACGGACGGGGCCGAAACGGACAGCGCTGAACCGGAGGGGGCCGAGCAGGACGGCGCCGAACCGGATAGGGAGCCAGAACCCACAACCGCGAGCACCGACGGGACAGCCGACGGCAGCGCTGATGACACGATCGTCACCGACAACGCGGTCGATACCGACGGGGAGGACGCCGCAGAAACGAGCGAGGCGGCCGCGATCTCCTCGGTGGATGCCACAGCCGAAGATCAGCAGGCTGCCGGCGCACTGCGCAACCGGCGCCCATCGGGCAAGATCCGCCAGCGACTGCGCCGCTGAGTCACCCCACCGCCCCGGCCCCACAGCAGCAGGAACCTGCTCCGGCCGAAGGCTCGATCAGCGTGGGGTCGCCCGCTCTAAACGACCGCTACCGCCGGGATGTCCCGCAGCGGCAGGTCCACCTGGATGTCGGTGATGTCGACCACGCCGATGTCGGCGTTGGCGAAAATCGAGGACCAGGCGGCGATCTGCAGCGTCAGCGAGTCGCCGGTACCCACCGTGTAGGCGATGTCATAGAGCGGCATGGACACCGTGTGCTCTCGGCCATCCAGAATCAACGGTACAGCCGTCACTTGGTTGCCGACCACCAAGCCCGTGGCGTCGTCGACGAGCTGGGCGAACACCGCCTGGCCCGTTCCCAGGCCACGGTAGGTAAAGCTCAGCTGCGGCGCGCCGACGATCTGCTCCCCGACGTCGGGGGTCAGCGCGACGTTGATCGCGTTATCCGCCGGGGTGGGGAAGATCAGGCCGATCGGGAAGGATCCGAACAGCGAACCCGACCCTCCGACGAACGGGATGATTCCCAGCGTGCCGCCGGCGCTGGTGGCGCTGTACGGGTCCACCTGGTTGAACCCGTCCTGGAAGGGCAGCAGATCCGAGGTGTAGTAATCCGCGTTCTGGTCCCACCACTGAAACACCGGGACGGCGTCGGCACCCTGACCGGTCCCGGCCACGTACTGGTTGAGCCAGGCGAAGGTGTCGGCGAAGAGTTGCTGCTGCTGGGTCGGGCTCACCCCGGTCGAGCAGGAACCGTGACCGCCGCAGAACCAGGCCAGCTTCACCGGGGCGCCGAACGGGTTCTCGGTGATGGTCTCGGCGTTGAACACCGACTGATCCAGCGGGAACAGCGCATCGACAGTGCCCTGGAACAGCAGGGTAGGAATCTGCAGCTGATTGAGCAGGGTCGTCGGACCGCTGCTGGACAGGACTGCCTGACCGGTCTGGGTGATGAAACCGAACAGCCCGGTGAGGGCACCGATGTAGAGCTGGTTGTTGATCCGGGCCCCCGCCGTCACCAAGTCAAGCAGCAGAATCCCCGACCAGGCGGTCTTGGGGACCTCCGAGGGGTACAGCGCGTCGATCAGTGAGTACCAGTTGCCGTTGGGCACGATGGCGTCGATGCGGGGGTCGGTGCTGGCGGTGACCATCTGGATGCCGCCGCCGTAGGACCCGCCCACCATGCCGACCGCCGGGTCGCCCGGTGCGTCCAGTTCGACCAGCGGGTTGTTCGCGGCCCAGCTGACGATCGCGGAGGCGTCGCGGCCCTCGTAGAACGGGCTGTCCAGCTGCAGCACACCACCGGAGGCGAATTCGCCGCGGGGATCCCAGGTCACCACGTTGTAGCCCTCGTCGCGCATGGGGTCCACACCGGGAACCGAGCCGAAGGTGCCCAACACGTTGTAGGGATCGGTCTCCCCCGGCGAGCCCAGGCCCGGTCCGTTCAGCAAGGTGGGGGCGGTCTCGCCCGCCGCGATGCCGGTCGCCGGGAAGAAGTTGGTGCTGATCGCGGTGCCGTCGAAGGAAATCACGTCATAGGTGAACGACAACGGGGTGTCACCCGGAGCATCTGTGGCAACGTTGACGTCGATGGTGGCCACGATCGAGCTGCCGATGATGGGCGCCAGGAGATCGCTGATCAGCGGCAGCTGCTGGAGCAGGTCGATCACCGGGGCGGCGATCAGGCCGACGACCGGGATGTTGATCAGGAACTGGTCGAAGTCGGTGGTCTCACGGATTCGGACGGAGAACTGCTCGGTGCCCTTCACACCGCCGGCGTCCAGCCAGGTGGCGTACGGCAGGATCGTGTAGCTCTGCGGGTCCGTCTCGGTCGGCGACACCGGGACGGTGTCCATGTCCAGCTTGCCGCCGTTGCTGCCGCCCAGCGAGGTGTAACTCAGGGCGGCCCCACGGGCGCTGGTGGCGTTGAGCGTTCCCTGGAAGAAGCCGTCGGTGAACTCCACCGTCGGGTCGACGGTGATTCCCTTGCTGGTGACCGCCTGGGCCGTGGTGACCGAGGCCAGCGGGCCGGCGGTGCTCGCCGCACTGAGCGGCTGGCGGCGGGCGGCGGCCAGCAGCGCCCACGCCAGCGGCGAGGCGACCGGAACCAGCGGATCGCTGCCTGCGCCGTCTGCGAGCCCGTTGTCGGCTTCGGACAGGAAACCCGCCACCTCGCCAGCTGGCGCCGGATCGGGCTCGGGGGTCGGTACCGTGGCAACGACGATCTCTGCCGCGGCAGGCGGCGGCGAATCGGTCGAGGGCGCCTCGACCACGCTCGCGGTCGGCACGCTCGGCGCCGCGACGGCGGCCGCGGCGGGCACCGGCACCGCGGCCGGGGTGGGATCGACGTCAACCTCAAGGGCCGAGGACTGGCCGCCGGACACCGGTGGAGCCGAGGGCGTCGCGGTCGAGTCCGAGCGCGAGTTGCGCTGTTGGCGGGCGCCAATTCGGGACGGTGTGGCGCTGGGGGCCTGCGCCACGGCCTTTCGGCCCCGCGACGCCGGCTGGGAGGACGACGAGTCGTTACCGCGTGAAGCGCCGCCGGAATCCGAGCCGGATCCGGCGGCGTCCGCCCACGCCACGCTCGACGAGAACGCGGCGGCACCGACGCCCAGGGCCACCGCCAATCCCCCGACTCGACCGACGAATTTCGATGCGCCCATGACGTTTCCTCCCGAATTCGAAACCTCAGCGCACATTAACGCGCCTCAGCTTCTTCTTAGGGCAGGTTTCCCAATTTGCCAGAAAAGAACCGTCCGCCTGTTCACCAAATTGAGAAGTCGGTCGAACCGATGCCGTAGGGGTTGTCGAACCCGTAGTTGAGGTAGATCGGGTTCTGCGCGAACGGTGCGTTGCCGGTGTTCATCAGACCGCTGCCGATCACCGGGGTGCCGTAGGCGCCGTTGCCAGTGGTGTAGGTGTATAGCAGCGTCGCACCGTCGGCGGTGTACACCGCGATCGTGGTGCCCGCCGGGAGGTTCTGACCGACCGTGGTACCGGTGGGGTCGTTGGCGGTGTTGAGCGTTCCGTACACGCCACCGGAGTCGATGATGGCACCGGCGTCGGTCTGGGCTCCACCGTCGACGCTGACCTTCACGTAGGCGTCCGGCGCCCCCGGCACCGAGACCCGGGTGGGCAGCGGGTTGGGGCCGAGGACCATGAAGCCGCCCAAGCCGAACGGCAAGGCGTTCTGGTAGAGCAGCAAGCCGTCGCTGAGTTCGCCGGGCATCAGCGCTGTCGGGATCGGGGCCGGGCCTGGGCCAGCGGTGTTGGCGCCCACGCCGAGGATGCCGTCGGCGCCCCAGGAGAAGAAGTCCTTGAAGACCGCGACGCTGTCCGGGTATTCGTCGCTGTCGGTCACGATGTTCACCGGCGCCGTGGTGACAGCCCCGCCGCCCAGATCCACCGTCGTGTTGTAGGTCTCGTAGTGGTAGCAGATCCCACCGCTGAAGCAGCTGTCGCCCTGACCCGTCATCGGGCCGAGGTCCGCGGAGCCGACCTTGTCGCGGGTGGTCACCAGCCCGGAGGCGCCGGTGTCGACCAGCAGGGTGGCAGCCGATCCGCCGTTCACCGAAACGCCGACCACGGGCTGGGTGGTGGCCACCATCCGCACCGGCACCACCGCGTAGACCTTGCCATCCTGCCGGGCGGCGGCGACCTGATCCTCCGCGGCGCTGACGTCGGCGCCGAACACGCCGACCAGCGGCATGAACAACGCCGCCCCGCCCATGGAGATCTCGGCGAGGCTGGGCAGCAGCATGTTGCTGAGTAGGGTGATCTGCGCGACCTGGTGGATCAGCGGAATCCCCGCCGTTCCGGCGAGGAAATCCTGAACGCCCGGATTCGTCGCGCCCCATGCGGTCAGCGACAGCGAGGCCCCTGCGAGGAACACCTGCGGGACGATCGCAACCACGCCGGCCAGGATGTTGCCCGATCCCCAGGTCTGCTGAGTGAGGATGCCCTGTGCGTCGGCGATTTCCTGCAGTGCCAACTGGACGTGGGATCCAGGCACGATCTGGGTGCCGGGATTGCCCCCGGCCCCCGGCAGCCACGAGGTCATCACCGGCGCCGGATCAGCGGCAGGGCCGGGAACGGCCGCCGCCGGGGCGGGATCGGACGCTGGGGCGGCAACCTCAACCACTGCCGGGTCGGCAGCAACCGCCGCGCCGTCGGGCGCGGTCTGCGCAGGAACCGCGACGGCCGCGCCGCGGGAGGCTCGGACCGCACGTTTCGGGGTGGCCGCCACGGCGGCGGTGGCCTCCTCGGCGGCGGGGGCGCCGGGCTCCACTGCAACCGCAGCGGCCGGCAGTGGGGCGCTCACCCCGGCCTCGACATCCCCGGGGGCCTCGACATCACCGACATCACCGGGGACCTCAACATCACCGGGGACCTCGACATCACCGACATCCAGCGCAGTGTCGGGGAGTTCCGGTGCAGCCGAGACGCGACCCTTGCGCCCCTGAGCCGCCGACGCGGGCGATCCCACCGAGCTGTCCGCCCCCGCCGCGGCGGCGCGGGACGGGCGCAGGACCTTGCGCCGCGGGCCGGCGGCGTCGGACTTGGCCGACGTCGCACCGGCTGCTCCCGCGCTCTCGGAAGTCGTCGTGGCGCCCGCAGAGTCCGCTCCGGTGTCAGCGAAGGCCACCGCGGTGCCGCCGACCAGAGCCACGCCCATGCCCACGGTCACCGCGCCGGCACCGAGCCAGGCATAGGGCTGGATGCGGCGGCTTCCGCCACGCTTGCGCGCTGAATGGGACATCGACGGGACCCCCTACGGAATCGGTTCAAGAAACCTTAGAATTTACTGAGATGTCTACCACACTTTCCTGGGAGCACGGTTCAGCGTTCGCCCCCAGCGAAGGCCCGCCACCGCCTGCACCGTTCCCGCGGGTGGATTCGCGATCCGGCTCCTACCTCTTCACGTCCCGGTCCCGGCTCGGCTGCACCCTCTTCGGCTCGCCCGGCATCTTCGGAGTGCTTACCGCTTACAGGCCATGCTCACCTGGGAAAACGCAGGCTGCCGAGATCAGCCATGCGGGGAGTTGTCGGGCGAAAACTCACCGTTGTTCCACAGGATGAAACCTGGAGAAAACCACGAAAACTAGCACTCTGCCCTCTTGAGTGCTAATCTAAGTTCGCACAGTGAAATGGCTGCCCGCCGGGGTGGCGGGCTCCTTGAGTAGCAGGAGGTGAACTGCTGTGCTGCGCTTTGATCCATTCAGTGACCTTGATGCCATGACGCGGGGATTGCTGGTCAGCCAATCCGGCACTGATCGAAGCCCCCGATTCATGCCCATGGACCTCTATAAGGTCGACGATCACTACATACTGACCGCTGATCTGCCCGGAGTCGACCCGGGTTCAGTCGATGTCAGCGTCGACAACGGGACGCTGACTTTGACCGCCCATCGCTCCGCCCGGTCCGAGGATTCGGTGCATTGGCTGACCAGCGAGAGATTCTTCGGCACCTACCGCCGTCAGTTATCCCTCGGCGAGGGCATCGACACGAGCAAGATCGCCGCCACCTACGAAAACGGCGTGCTTACCGTAACGATCCCGCTCGCAGAGAGAGCGAAACCGAGACGTATCGAGGTCGCCCACACCGGCTCTGCTACTCCCATCGGGGCAATGACCATCGAATCATCCTGACCGTCGAACCCTGCAGGGCAGCGGCCGCAGGACCGTGCTCATCGGCCTGCTGCCGCTGCCCTGATGTTTATGCGACGGCCCACTCGGAGACCGTCTTAATCTTTCCCCTTCCGGTCCCGATCCCGGCTCGGCTGAACCCTTTTCGGTTCGCCGGGCATCTTCGGATAGTTGGGGGGATACGGAAGATCGCCCAATCCGCGTTCGGCATCGGCGTCGGCCAGGGCCAGCAGCGGTTCGATCGACTGGGCCACCGAATCCAACCCCGCCATCGGGTCTCCGCGCCGCGCGAGGAGGTCGGGCACGGTCGCCATGGTGTAGTCGTCGGGGGTTTCGGCCGCGGCCAGTTCGGCCCATGTCAGCGGAGTCGACACAGTGGCGATCGGGGTGGGCCGCACGGAGTAGGCGGCGGCGAAGGTGCGGTCGCGCGCGTTCTGGTTGAAGTCGATGAAGATGCGTTGACCGCGTTCCTCTTTCCACCATGACGTCGTCACCAAATCGGGTGCCCGCCGCTGCACCTCGCGGGCCAGGGCGATTCCGGCGCGACGCACGGCGACAAAGTCCCAGTCGGCGGTGATCCGAAGGAACACGTGCACCCCGCGGCCTCCGGACGTCTTGGGGTAGCCGACCATACCCAGTTCGTCGAGCACCGGTTTGAGGACCTCGACGGCCACCGCGCGCGCCTCGGCGAATCCGGTGCCCGGCTGCGGGTCGAGGTCGATCCGCAACTCGTCGGGGTGATCGGTGTCCGGGCAACGAACCTGCCAGGGATGCAGGGTGATCGCGCCCATCTGGGCGGCCCACACGATGGCCGAGGGATGGGTGACCCTCAACGCGTCGGCGGTCCGGCCGGACGGGAAGGTCACCCGGCAGGTCTGCAGATAGTCGGGATGTTTCGGCGGTACCCGTTTCTGGTAGATCTGCTCTCCGGCAATGCCGTCGGGAAAACGCTGCAGATGCGTCGGCCGGTCCCGCAAGGCGGTGAGCATCGGCCCCGACGCCACCGCGAGGTAATAGTCGATGAGGGCCCCCTTGGCGCCGCGTCGACCCAGTTTGGGGAAGAAAACCTTGTCACGATTGGTGATTCGCACAGCGACGCCTTCGACGTCGATCACCTCGGCGGCACCGGCCATCAGAGCGACTCCAGCACGTCGGTGACGTCGTAGTCGGCCGGGACGTCGAGCTGACTGAATGTGCAACTCGACGGATCGCGGTCCGGGCGCCAGCGCAGGAATCGGACGGCGTGCCGGAATCGCCGTCCGCCGCCGGTACCTTCCATCTGGTCATAGGCCACTTCCGCGACCCGTTCCGGACGGACCGGGATCCACCTTTTGTCGGCCGCCGAGTTCCACCTGCTCGCCTCCCCCTCGTTGACGACGTCGACGCCTTCCCGCAGCGGCTCGAGTTCGGCGAGCAGGGCAACGCGGTCCTTCGCGCTGAACGATGCGGCGCCGCCGACCATCCGGAGTTCACCGCCCTCGTCATAGAGGCCGAAGAGGACCGACCCTAGACCGGTTCCGCTCTTGTGAACGCGGTATCCCATTGCCACACAGTCCGCGTCACGGGCGTGTTTGACCTTGACCATGTCCCGCCGGCCGGGCTGATAGGTCCCGTCGAGCCGCTTGGCGATGACCCCGTCGAGTCCCGCGCCCTCGAAGGCCGTCAACCACTGCGCCGCCAGACCGGGATCCTCGGTCATCGGGGTCACGTGGCACCGGCCGCCAGCCGCCACCGCCTCCAGCAGGGCTTCGCGCCGCGGCCAGAACGTCTCACCCATCAGTGTCCGATTCCCGACGGCAAGCGCGTCGAAACCGATGAAATGCGCGGGCGTCTGGTCGGCGAGCAGCCGGATCCGGCTCGCCGCGGGGTGAATGCGCTGTGCCAGCGAGTCCCAATCCAGCCGGGTCCGCCCGTCGATCCGTCGGGGGACCACCACTTCACCATCGAGCACGCACCGCGGCGCCAGTTGCTCACGCAGGACCGATATCAACTCCGGGAAGTACCGGCCCAACTCCTTGCCGCTGCGGGACTGGATCACCACGTCGTCGCCATCACGAAAGACCAGCGCACGAAAACCGTCCCACTTGGGTTCATAGGACCACATTCCGGCCGTGTCCGGCACCCTCGCCTGCGCCTTGGCCAACATGGGCTGGACCGGCGGGGAGAGGGGGAGATCCACGGGGTCCATCGTCGTACATTCTCTTGCGATGCACACCACCCTCGAGCCGCGCGGCGCCGGCCGGTTCGCCCCGAGTCCGTCCGCCGACCTCCACATCGGCAACCTCCGCACGGCGGTACTCGCCTGGTTGTTCGCCCGCTCGAGCGGCCGTCGATTCCTGGTCCGCGTCGAGGATCTCGACGATCGCACCCATGCCGAGGTGGGACGACGTCAACTGGCCGATCTCGCGGCGATCGGGCTGACCTGGGACGCGGCTCCGGAATGGCAGTCCGAGCACCCGGACCGGTACGGCGCCGTGATCGAGGGACTCATGCAGCGGGATCTGGTCTACGAGTGTTTCTGCAGCAGAAAGGACATCCTCAACGCGCCGCGGGCGCCGCACGCCCCGGAGGGCGCCTATCCCGGCACCTGCCGGACCCTGACGGCGCCCCAGCGCGCACAACGCCTGGCCGCGGGTCGCCCACCTGCGCTGCGGCTGCGGGCCGAGGCCAACGAGTACACCGTCACCGACCTGGTCCACGGCAGCTACACCGGGGTCGTCGACGATTTCGTGCTGCGCCGAGGTGACGGGGTCGCGGCCTACAACCTCGCGGTGGTAGTCGACGACGCGCACGCCGGCATCGACCAGGTGGTTCGCGGTGACGATCTGCTGTCGTCCTCGCCGAGACAGGCCTATCTGGCAGCCCTGCTCGGCTATCCCGAGCCGGTGTACGGTCATGTCCCGCTGGCCTTGAACGCCGACGGCAAGCGGCTGGCCAAACGCGACGGCGCGGTCACCCTAGCCGACCTGGGCGCCGACCGGGCGTGGTCACTGATCACCACGTCGCTGGGCTGGCCGGCCACCGACATGGCCGAACTGTTCACGTTGTTCGACCCGGCACGGCTGCCGCGCGAGCCGTGGGTGTACCGGCCCGGCCTGGACTAGACGGGCAGTTCCTTCTGGCCCCACGGCGAACCGTAGGAGGTCAGCAGATCCAGGAACGGCACCGAATCGAAAGCCTCCGGACCCAGCACACCGACTCCCGACCAGGTTCCGCCGGCCAGGAGTTCCAGAGCCACAACAGGATTGATCGCGGTCTGCCACACCACGCACTGGTGGCCGTACTCGGCCATCGACCACTCGTTGTCGACCACGTGGTAGAGGTAGGTCGATCGCGGGAGCCCGTCCTTGCCGGTGCCGGTCACCCACAGACCCGCGCAGGTCTTGCCGCGCATCTTCGGCCCCAGGGTGGCCGGATCGGGCAGACAAGCGGCGACGACGTCGCGCGGTGAAACCTCGACACCGGAGACCCGCACCTTCTCGGTGCTGTCCAAGCCGAGTTTGTGTAACACCTTGAGGACGTCGATGAACTCCTCACCCAGTCCGTACTTGAACGTTGCTCTCTTGCAATCGATCCAGCGGGGCATCAACAGCACTTCCTCGTGCTCGACGTTGACGCACTCCACCGGACCGATGCCCTCGGGAAAATCGAAAACCTCGGGCTCGCTGAAGGGTTCGGTGACGAACCAGCCCCTGCCCTTCTCCCAGATCACCGGCGGGTTGAGACATTCCTCGATAGTGGTCCAGATGGAGAACGACGGCGCGAAGTCGTATCCGTCGACGGTGAGGTTGGCGCCGTCGCGCGTACCGAGTTCGTCGATCTCGCTGAACAGATGGTCGGCGGCGTAACGGGCGAACACATTCGACAGGCCGGGCTCAACCCCGAATCCGACCAGCGCCAGCCGGCCGGCCTCCTTCCATCGGGGCTCGGCCTCGAACTGCTCGTCGCCGAGTTTCACCCCGGTCAGCTCGTAGGGCTTTTCCGGGTGCCGACTCGACAGGCTCATCGCCATGTCGAGATAGTCGGCCCCGCCGGCCAGCGCACCATTGAAAATGGACATTACGAAGCGGGGGTCCACCGCGTTGACGACGTGTGTCACGCCGTGCCGGCGAATGAGGGCCGCTACGTCATCCTCGGAGGAGGCGTCCACCCGGGTGGCGGTGAACCGGGGATCGTCAACGGCGTCGGCCGCCTGCTGGGCGCGGGCCTGGTCATAGTCGGCGACGACGATCCGCTCGAAGAAACCCCGTCTCTTGGCGATGGCGCAGAACGCCGAGCCCACACCTCCGGCACCTACCAGCAGAATCCTCATGGGCGAAAGCTACACCGCGACGCGCAGGCTGGCCATGCCGCGCAGTGTCACATGCGGCTTGTAGTCCGGCTCCGCGGCGAGCCGCGCCCCGGGGAAGCGTTTGGTCACCGCCGAGAGCGCGACGGTCGCCTCCAGCCGGGCCAGCGGCGAGCCGAGGCAGAAGTGCGGACCGAGCCCGAACGCGAGGTGGCGGATCGAGGAGCGGGTCGGGTCGAACTCGTCGGGCCGTTCGGTGACGGCGGGATCGCGGTGCGCCGCGGCCAGCAGCAGCATCATGGTGTCGCCCTTGGGAACCACGGTGTCCCCGATGGCCATGTCCTCCCCGGCGACCCGTCCGACCAGCTGAACCGGTGGGTCGTAACGCAGCGTCTCCTCGACGATGGCCGATGCTCGGCCGGAGTCCTCGCTCAGCGCGCTCCAGTGCCGCGGGTGACGCAGCATCGCAAGGATCGCATTGGCGATCAGGTTCACGGTGGTCTCGTGGCCGGCGATGAGCAGCAGGTTGCAGGTCGCGACGATCTCTTCCTCGGTGAGCTGGTCACCGGCCTCCTCGACGGCGATCAGCCCGGACATCAGATCCTCCCCGAGGTGGGCGCGGCGGTGCCGGACCAGGTCCCGCAGGTACTCCCGCAGCCACAGACCGGCCTGCAGACGTTCCTCGAATCCCTGCGGCTGACCGCTGAAGGCGATGAACGGATCCAATCCCTGCGCCAACATCGACGACGCCCAGCTGAATTTGGGTTCGTCCTCGATCGGCACCCCGAGTAACCGGCAGATCACCGCGACGGGCAGGGGGTAGGCCAACTCGGAGATCGCCTCGAAGCTCCCGTCGGCGCCGGCCTTCGCCAGTAGTCCGTCCACCAGTTCGGCGATGCCGGCTTCCATGGATTTCACCACTTTGGGTGAGAACGCCTTACTGACCAGCCTGCGCAGGCGGGTGTGGTCGGGCGGGTCGAGGAACAGAAAACCGGGGGTTCCGAACGGCCTGACCTCCTCCCCGGCCGCCAGGGCCCGCTGGGCGATCGTCGACTTGAGCCGGTCGCTGCACGAGGCCGGGTGGCGAAGCACCGTCTCGCAATCCTCAAATCCGGCGAAGACGACCACGTTGGAGTCCTCAAGCCGGAATGGGGAGCGTTCCCGCAACCGCCCGAAAATGGGGTACGGGTCGGGGCGGTTGCTCTGGTCGAGCAGTTGCAAGAGCAGCGATTGGGAGGCAGCAGTCACCGGTCCAGTCTGCCTGCCCTCAGCGAACCCGGTCCTAAGGAACCCGGCCCTGCCCGCACCCGGCGGGCACCGTCGGCCCCTTGGCCAGTGCCTCCCCGAGCGACATCGGACCGTTGCCGGCGTTGAGGTCGACCACCGCCGGCAGGGACAGCCTCACCTCGTAGGCCACCGACCCCTGGCCGTCGGCGATGCGGCAGTCCAGACCGACCCGCCGCCCGGCGCCTCGACCGAATTCAGCGTCAAAAGCCTCCCGCAGCGACCTCGACGACACTTGCGATGAGGCTTTGGTGAACACCGGGTCCAGAACCCGCACGGCCTGATCGGTCAGCGCCGCGGCGATACCGAAGTACTCCGGTGCCGCGACCCCCGAACAGGTTCCGTGCGCGTACCACTCGTGCGAGGTCATCACCGCCGAGTCCGACATCAGTGACTTCAGGCTCTGCTGAAGGTCTCGGGGCAGGGGCACCGGGTTACGTTTGCGGTCGGCGGCGCGTTTGGGCAGTTCGCAGTACTGCTGACTGGACGGTTGCGGCCACAGGCCGTGCAGGACGAAGGTCCGGCCCATCTGCTCGACATGACCGGACCGGCACCCCGGGTTGGACCGCTCGACCTTGCACAAACTGGGACCCCACGTCACCACGAGCAGGCTGGAGGTGCTGTCGGAGGGCCCGGTCGGCGGCTCGGCGGGCTTGCGGTCCAGAACCAGCAGGCTGTAGGCCACGGCGATCACCACGGTGGCCGCCAGGACGGCGGAGATGGACAATACGGTCGCGTCGCCTCGCTTCATGGCGCAATCTATTCAACACCCCCATGGAGAAACCCGCCCCGTGAACGAGATCGACCGCTGGTTCGAGCGCACGGCGCGCGCCACCGGCCAACCGGTCTCGCTCTACCCGTGTCTTCTCACCGGCCGGATCCTCCCCTACTTCCGCTACCGGCTGCGCTACCCGTTCCTCATCGCCACCGTCCGGTTCCTGGTACACGTCGCGGAGTTCTTCATCCTGCTCTCCAGCCTCGGCGGGGTCGCCGCCTTCACCGTCATGGTGTTGCGGGCCGGCAGCCTGATCGTCTCCGGCGGCTGGTGGGGGCTCCTGGAGATCATGCGGGAACGGCTGCGGACCTTCGCCCGCGCCGGGGACCGCTCGGCCAGCGAAATGGAAATCGGTCGCTGGCTGGTGCTGTCGGTGTTCGTCGCGCTGATCGCGACGGTCGCGGGAGGGGCGGTGGTGATAGCGCTGAACGCTTCCGGCGGGGACCCGGTATCCCGCCTGTACGCATTCCTGGTTGTCCTGGAACTGGCCATCGACCTGCCGGTCCGAGTGCTGCACTCGGGCATCTACGCCACACGGCGGGTCTACAAACCGGTCTGGGCGATCTTCGTCCCGACCCTCGCCCAACTGGCGATCCTCGGCGTCGGTTTCTACCTTTACCCCACGGCCGCAATCATCACCGCGATCGTGGTCTCCAACGCCCTGAGTATCTGGATCACCGTCCACTTCTGTCTGGAGATCTACCGGCTGATGGGGCTGCGCCCGAGATACGGCAGCGACGATCACCGGTTCTGGCGCCACCTTCCGGAGATTCCGTTCTGGACCGGGTTCCAGGCGACACTGTCCGGGCTGAGCCTTCGCCTCGACGCCGTTCTCGTCCTGGCCCTCGTCGGCTTCTACGGCACCGACACCCGGACATTCGACCTCACCGCCGCCATGACGAGTTGGCAGCACATCGACGCCTTCGAGTTCTTCTACCTGGTCATGCCGCTGTTCCGGGGAACTTACGACAGTGCCGGAATCTTCTACTTCGACCTGGTGCGGCTTCGCCGCGCCCCGGGGATGCGCGAGTTGCAACTGCGGTTCTTCCGCAAGTTGCTCTGGGCGGCCCCGGTGATCGCGCTGTTCTTCTGGTCGCTGGCGGCCGGGCTGGGCACTTTGGTCCTGCACGACGTCCCGGTCAGCTTCGTGCTCGCGCTGCTTCCGCTGTTCCTGCTGCGCAGTTACATCGGCGCCTATCAGATCCGGTTGTTCGCCGAGGGCTTGTTCACCACCCATATCGCCACCCTGGTTTTGCTCGTTGTCCTGCTGGCCCTGGTGTGGATCAACCCCAACCCCGCGGGGGACTTGATCCAGATCACGGCGGCGATGACCGTGCAACTGATCGTGCTGATCAATCTCCAGCATCTGCGCGATCGCAGGGCCCTGCCCCTGCCCACCCTGGTGCCGGTCCGCGATTGGATGACCTCGCTGGCGGCCGAACCCGGACCCGCGGTCGTTGGCACCGTTTCGATGCCGACGTCGATCCTGCCCAAGCAGAAGTCCGCCGTTGTGGCACTGGTGGACAACCACTTCGACGGTCGGGGCCACGTCGCGTTCCGTTCCCCGGAGACCCTCCTCTACTACCGCCGGTGTGGGGAAGAGGACGCACTGCCGCAGGACCATCTGGAATTGCAGGAACTCACCGGCTGCTGCGCGGGTCGAGGTAGGCCCGCGTCCTTCGCCGCGGCAGACGGACGCAGCGCCCTGGACCGCGCCGTCGCCGAGAGGCGGATCGTTCCGGCCGGTGCCGTCTCGGCGCAAAAGAGAACACTGGACACCCTGACCGACGAGTTCCGGACCACCTTCCCCGACGGCATCGTGTTCGACACCGAAACCCTTAGCGGCGCAGAGGATATGCGCCGTCTTGATGCCGGAATACTGGCCCAGGCCCTGCCTGCCGCGCTGGCCAGCGCCGGCGAGGGCAGCGACTTGGTCCGGCTGGGCGAGCACTGGATGACCCCCGTGTACACCGGGGTGGCGCTGCGGCTGCTGTTCGTCCTGCCGCCGGGCGTGGCGCCGGGCTCTCTGCGGGAATGGCTCCGGGCCGTGAGACTCTGGAAATTCAATGGGTGAGCCGGTCGACGTCGAACGGCTGCTGGCCGATCCCAACACCTACGAAGACGCCATCCTGCGGATCTTCGAGAAACGCCGGCAACGCGGCATGGCCTATGCCGAGGCGGGCAATGGAGTCACCTTCTTCGACACCGCGACCAAGCGGCGATCACTGGCCCGAGCCATCGCCGACAGCATTGCCGCGGGGACCTACCGCCCCGAGCCGGTTGATCTGTGGATATTGGAGACCAAGGGCAAGAGCCGCGCCGCGCATATGCCCGCCTTCATCGATCACGTCGTGGGTTCGGCCCTCTACCAACTCCTTTCCCACAACGCGCGCTGCTACGGCCTGCCCGGGGTCTACTCCTATCTGCCCGGCGTGACGAATGTGACGGCCATGCGGGCGCTGGCTGATTTCGTCCGCGCCCATCGCAAGCGGGTGGGGCCGGAAGGCCCGCCGCTGTATGTTCTTCAGTCCGACTTCGAGAAGTACGGCGACACCCTTCCGGTGGGACCCGACGCCCCGTTGTGGCCCATCCTGCGGGCGGTGGCCTCGCTGGGAAGCTTGGGCGGCGTATCCGAACGGACCTGGAATCTCATCACCGGTCTTGCCCGACCGGTCGTCCGGGATCAGGATGGAACACCCTTCACCAGGCTGCACGGGGTGGCCATGGGCACCCCGATCGTTCCGATGCTGGCCAATCTCGCTGTGGTGCCGATGGATCGGGCGATTCTCGACGTCGAGGGGATCTTCTACGCCCGCTATAACGACGACTTCCTCATCGCCCATCCCGATCTTGCCGCGATCCATGAGCTCGACACGCGGATCGACACACTCCTCGAGGGCCTCGGTGTGCGACGCAAGCTGGCCAAGGAGGTGCGCACCGCGCTGAGCGGCAACGGAATGCCCTCGAAACAGGATCCCGGCTACCTCGGCGGCAACCGGATCGACTGCCTGGGTCTGTCGGTGTTCCACGCCGGCACGATGGCGGTCGGTCCGCATCATCTGCGCCGGTTGGTCGCGCGGGTTGTGGACCGGATCGACGCCACCGTCCCCGCACTGGCCCCGCTTGCACCGGCCGAACGGCTTCGCCACCTCGTTGCCGCCACCAACGTCATGCTGGATGTGACGAACCCCTTTGCGGTTCAGGGCTTGTCCGCGGTGCTGGAGAACACGACCGATCGCGGCGTGCTGAAGGATCTGGACTTCCGGATCGCCCGCAAACTGGCGCAAGTCGCCACCGGACTTCCCGGTGCGCGCGGTTTCCGGCAGGTGCCGCCGCGGGTGCTCCGCGGCGAGTTCGGACTGACGTCGTTGGTGCACCTGCGCAACTTGCGCTGACGCGGCGCGGCGCGATTGAATGCCGCTGAGGGCGCGGACCCCGCTTCCGGGCGGAATTCCCCGAGGGACCACAGAGGCTGCGGCTTTCGGTCGCTCATTTTTCGGTTTTTCCCCGCGCCCTCGCGCGCCTCGGACCGTCCCTCAGGCCCTCCGGCCGACCCTCAGGTGCTGTAGTAGCGGCCGAGGAATTCGTCCCGGAAAGCCTCGAAGTCCCCGGCCGGTATGGACTCGCGGATTCGGTCGACCAGCCTGATGATGAAGCGCTCGTTGTGGATGGTGCACAACGTGGCGGAGAGGATCTCCTTGGCCTTGAAGAGGTGGTGGATATAGGCCCGCGTGTAGTGGGCGCAGGTGTAGCAGTCGCACTCGGGGTCGATCGGGGTGAAGTCCCGGCGGTAGCGGGCGCCGGTGATGTTGTAGCGGCCGTCCGGCGCGTAGACCGCGGCGTTGCGCGCCACCCGCGAGGGTGAGACGCAGTCGAAGGTGTCCGCGCCGGCGGCGATCGCGGCGAACAGGTCGTCCGGCTCGCTGATGCCGAGCAGATGCCGCGGCTTGGCATCGGGCAACTCCTCGGTGCACCAGCCCACGATGGTGGCAAGGTTCTGTTTCTCCAGGGCCCCGCCGATCCCGTAGCCGTCGAAACCGCGGCCCTCGGCATCGGTGATGGACTCCAGGCCGCGGCAGGCCTGCCGGCGCAGATCCTCGTAGTGCGCGCCCTGAACCACGCCGAAGAGCGCCTGCGCGGGACGGTCCGGCCCACCGATCTCGGTCAGACGGCGGTGCTCCCGCAGGCAACGCACCGCCCAGTCCTGCGTACGCGCCAGGGACTCCTCCTGGTAGGCGCGGGTGTTGACCAGCGTGGTCAGCTCGTCGAAGGCGAAGATGATGTCCGCGCCCAACTGATGCTGAATCCCGATCGACACCTCGGGGGTGAAGCGGTGCGTCGAACCGTCGAGGTGGGAGATGAAGGTGACCCCGTCGTCGTCGACGTGGGCCAGGCGCTGCTTACCTTTGGCGATCAGATCATCGGCCTGGGTGCGGTCGGGGTCCTCCATCAGGACCTTGCGGAAGCCCGCACCCAGCGACATGATCTGGAACCCGCCGCTGTCGGTGAACGTGGGGCCGGGCCAGTTCATGAACGCACCGAGGCCGCCCGCTTCGGCCACGATATCCGGTCCCGGCTGCAGGTACAGGTGGTAGGCGTTGGCCAGCACCGCCTGCGCTCCGAGTTCGGTCATGGTTTCCGGCATCACCGCCTTGACCGAGGCCTTGGTGCCCACCGCTATGAAGGCCGGGGTGCGGATATCACCGTGTGGGGTGTGAATCACCCCGCTGCGACCCCGGCCGGCCGCCATTTCGGATTCGACGGTGAAGAAGGACACGACCGCCATCTAACCAAGGCGCCGGTGATTAGATCCGGTTGGGAATGGGCATTACCCGTTCGTCAATTAACAAAACGGTGGTCCGTGACAAGGGCTACCGCGACGAAGGGAATGTCCGTGATACGTGGTTTGGTGGTCGGCGTCGGGGGCGCCGCGGTCCTGATGGTCGGCTTGATCGGCTGTTCCAGCGACAAGTCGTCGGAAAAGAAGGCCGGCGAGGGGGCAACGGCGACGTCCTCTGCGGGCGCGGCCACGGTCTCGTCCGGCGCAATGAGCGCATCGGCCGGACCAGGCACCGCGACGGTGACCATCGACGGTCAACCCAAGGACATTGAGGGCCAGGTCGTGTGTACCACCAACGGCGGCAATCTCAACATCGGGATCGGCGACGCCACCACCGGTATCGCCGTCGTGATGTCCGAGGATGCTTCGAAGGTGAATTCGGTCGGCCTGGGCAACGTCGACGGCGTCGCACTGGGCTTCCAGGAGGGCGCACCGGGCGGCAGCGCCTCGGCCACCAAGAGCGACAAGACCTACAAGGTCAGCGGTACCGCCACCGGCGTGGACATGGCCAATCCCATGGAGCCGACCACCAAGCCATTCGAGCTCGAGGTCACCTGCCCTTAGGGCGCTTGGACGAAGCGGCGGCGCTCCGGCGACGGGGTGCCGCCGCTTTCTTCTTCGCAGTCCCCACCGCCGCTTCCAAATCGGTCAGGGAGTCCTCCAGATGGCCGAGCAGCCGCTGCAGACTCGGCACACTGCGCCGGCACCCGACCAGCCCGAAGTCGAGGTTGTCGGCATTGTTGGACAGCGTGATGTTGAGCGCCTGACCGTCCAGCGCTATCGATAGCGGGTAGTTGCCGTCGAGACGGGCGCCGTTCCAGTACAACGGCTCTCGCGAACCGGGCACGTTGGAGATCACCAGGTTGAACGGCGGAGCGGCCGATCCGATGGCCGGGGCGAGCATGGACAGCAGCAGGGGCGAGACGTTGAAGGCCGACAGCGCCATCTGCTGCAATTTGGGCAACTGCTTGAAGACCTCCTTATTGCTACGCATCGACCCGCTGACTTCGGCCAGTCGCTGTGCGGGATCCTCGCGGTGGGTTGCCAGGCTGGCCAGCAATGCCCCCACCTGGTTACCGCCGCTGGAGTCGTCGTCGCGCAGACTGACCGGAACCATCGCGATGAGCGGCTTGTCCGGCAGCGCGTCCTGCTCGATCAGGTAGGCCCGCAAGGCTCCGCCGCAGACCGCCAGAACGACGTCGTTGAGGGTGACGCCCGCGGCCGTCTTGATGGCCGTGAACCGTTGGATCGGCCAGGACTGGGCGGCGCAGCGCCGGGCACCGCCGATCGGCACGTTGAAGATCGTCCGCGGGGCGCCGACCGGCAGAGTCAGTTGCTGTTCGAACAACCCCTTCTGCGCGAGGTAGAGGGCCGAAGGCCCCAATCCGACAAGGGATTCGGCGACTTTCACGAGCTCGCTCAGCCGAGAGGGGCGGGGCCTGCGACTGGAAGAGGACCGGCCGTTGGTACCCCAGGCGACCCGCATATCGTGATCGTCGGCGTCGGTGGACAACGACCGGCGCATCATCCGCATTGCACTGACACCGTCGACGAGCGCATGGTGAATCTTGGTGTAGACCGCGAACCGTCCGTCGTTGAGGCCCTCGACGAGATTGCTCTCCCACAGCGGTCGGTGGCGGTCCAGCAGCGAACCGTGCAGTCGCGACGTGAGCTCCAGCAGCTCCCGGACCCGTCCAGGTGATGGTAGAGCGGAACGCCGCATGTGGTACTCAAGGTCGATGTCACGATCGAAAGCCCAAGTGACGTTGGCGATTCCGCCCAGCAGTTCGGCGGGATGCTTGCGGAACGTCGGTGCGACGTCCTCGCGATTGATCAGGTGCTGGTACATGTCCCGAAGGAAATCCGGTCCGGCGCCCTCCGGCGGCTCGAACAGCTGCAGCCCGGCGACGTGCATCGGGTGCTCACGCGACTCGGCGAGCAGGAACATCGAATCGACCGGCGATATCAGTTCCATGGGCCTTGCCTCCGTTACTGCCGTGACCGCCTGGCTGAGACGATAGGCCAGGCTGGGGCTGAAAAGCCCGGTTGGTCCCCACAGCTTACGGTGGAGACATGGTGCTCACGCCCGCCTTCCGCATCGCCGCGACCCTCGTCACGGTGGCCCTGACCTCGAGCGGATGCGCGACCACCAGCACCCCTTCGTCGTCGCCGACCGCCGCAACCGTGACGACCGTCACCAGCACTGCGCCGATTCCGGTGACTACCGCCACAACCGACCCCGTGGGGCCGACGGACCCGGCTGCGGCAATGCGGAAATGGGAGGCTCTCGCCGGGGACCACTTCAAGAAGTCGGCCAGGGCGCTGCAGCAGGTCTCCGAGGCCGCGGAGGCCGGCGACGAGGCGGCGGTCCGCTCCGGCTGTCAGCAACTGCACGACGCCAACGCCATCGGTCTGCAGCGCGACCTTCCCACGCCGGATCCCGAGCTCACCGCTGAGCTGCAACGGATGATCGACGATATGAACATCGCGACGCACGCATGTCTGCGATTCGTCCTGGCGCGTAACCCCAACGACGCCATCGTCTATCAGGATTACCTGGCCAAGGCGGTCGACCACCTGGACCGGGCCAAGCTGCTTCTGGATGCGGATCTGCGCCCGAGTTGATCGGCACCTGAACCCATTGGGGCCTGAACTAGATCAGCGGTGGCCGCCGCCGCCCGCCCCTCCCCCTGGCACGCCGCCGCCGGGATGGGCGTTCCAGCCGGGTTCGGCGACCTCGGCCTCGGTCAACTGGTCGCTGACGTCGGGCATGACGGTGGGGACGCAGTCCATCGAGAAACTGTCGGTGGTGTCGACGAGGTCATTGCATTCCGCAACCAGCCGCGGCGCGGGCGCCGGCGATGAGACGGTGACGGCGATCGCAGGGGCCAGCGCGATGGCGGCCCCCAAAGCGACATAGATCAGCCGGCGGCCGGAGATCTTCAGAGCCATGCTCACTCCCGGGATGCCTGGGTTCCTACGCTTCCCAGGCTAAACCACCGCAGGCAACGGGTCGGTACGGCCGATCTCGGCCAGGTCGTCGAGCCGGTAGGCCGTCACCGAGGTGTTCCCGACCGCGTAGAGGACATCGCCGATGCGCACGGTGCGGACGGTCGGTTCGTCGGTGTGGATCTCCCCGATCACGTCGATGCCTTCCGGGGTGATGCGCACCACTGCCAGGAAGTTTTCGGAGCGATAGCCGGTCTGCGGGTCGTAGCCGCTGCCGGAAACCGGCACCACCAGGATCCCGTCTTGCGGTGAATACAGCAGCGCGTGATGGTCGAACTGGGCCTCGGAGAAGGACCACTGGTAACCCGAGTCGAGGAACTCCCGGTCGATCTGGTTCAGGCTGGCGCCGTCGCTGACGTCGAACAGGCTGGCGTGCAGGTGGGTGTTCGAGCTTCCGGCCTCGCGCTCCTGGCCGATGCCGAGCAGCAGTCCGTCACCCACCGACTGCAGGTAGTTGGAGAAACCCGGGATGATCAGCTCGCCCTGCAGTGCCGGGGCGGCCGGGTCGCTGAGGTCGATGGCGAACAGCGGATCGGTCTGCAGGAACGTCACCAGGTAGGCGGTGTGTCCCATGAACCGCACGGCGTAGAGCTGCTCGCCCGGCGCCAGTCCGGTCAGCCGACCGACCTCGTCGAGGGTGTCCCCCTCGATGTCGAAGATGTAGACGCCGTTGTCGTTGCGAGTGCTCGATATGCCCTCGCCCCATTGCGAGCTGTTGGTGTGGGTGGCCACCCGCAGATACCCGTCCCGCTCGTCCATGGCGAACTGGTTGATCAGCGTCCCGGACACCACACCGACGGCCTGCCAGTCGATATCGGTTCCCGTGACGGCGAAGCGGTCGATGCGGGTCTCGGTGGTCCAGCTCGAGTCGGTATAGCGGTCCGCTCCGGAGGCCACATAGACCGCGTCGGTGGTCATGTAGACAGTGCCGCCGTAGGAGGAGACCAGATTGCCCACCCCGTCGGCGAAACCACCGCCGTTCGCCCCGGAGTCCAGCGACACCATCGTCATCAACGCCTGCTGGTCCTGGGCCTGCGGACGCACGATGTCCCCGGCGCCGGCGATGAGGCCCAGATCGACCGTGGCGCCGTCGGCGTCGACGGAATAGGCATGCGCCAGAGCGAGATCCGCGATCTGCGGTCCGACCCGGTCGAGGTAGGAGTCCCAGCTCTCGTAGGTGCGATAAGCGGTGATGTCGGACCCGCCCCAGGGCATCTTCAGCAGAGCGTCGGGGGTATCGCCGACCACGGCCGTCGGGTCCTTGCCCACCGGTGTGTCGGTGTACTGCGGCGCGGGCAGATCCAACGATCGCTGCAGGACCAGATAGACCACACCGTCGACCGCTCGCGAATCCTGGTAGGCCCCATCGAAGACGGTTTCGCTGACCACCGCGGGTGCGCCGCGGTCCGAGACGTCGTAGACGCTCACCGTGGTCTGCGGATTCCACGGTCCCCAGTAGCCGTAGGCCATCCGCACCATCGGTCCATACCAACCCGAACCCGTCTGGGTGATCACCGTCAGCCGGTCCCCGGACAAAAACGATCCGACCACGTCTCCGGCGATCGCCGATTCCGAGGCGACAGTCAGGTCTTCGGTGCGCACGATCGTCAACCGGCCGTTGTGCGCGACGTACATGTACTGGCCGTCGTTTTCCACGAAGTCGGCCTCGTCGACGCCGTCGACCTGGGTGTTGGTACCGGAGGCGACTCCGCCGGCATCCATCTCGGCCTTGAGGTACAGCGGCCAGGGACCATACCCGTACCCGTACACCGGCACTGTCTGCCCGAACAGCCCGGCGTACTGCTGAGCGGCGAGGTCGAGCAGGTAGGCGTTCAACTCCTCCTCGGTCAGGTATGCCCCCGTCACGGTCTCGCCCGTCTCGACGGCGGACTGTCCGGCGCCGAGGGCGGGGAAGATGTTGACCAGGGAGCGGCGGACCAGCAACAGCGCACCCTCCAGCAGCTCGGCGATCGGGCTGGCGGGCAGACCCGACAACCAGTTCGCGGCGGAGTCGAAGAGCGCGTTGACCGCTGCGCCGATCGTGGCGACGGGCCGTGCTGCGACGGCGTCTTGGGCGTAAGCCCGCCGAGCCGACTGCACACCTGGGCGCGCCGGGACGCCGAAATCGCTGAGGCTTGCCGCGGCGCCCGGAGTGGCCGGCGCGGCTGCCCCGCCCGCCGATGACCCGGGAATCAGGGTTGTCGCGTTGCTGCCGCCGTCGTCGCCGATAGCTGGAGCCGACGCGGTTGGCTGTCCGATCGGCACCGCCGGCAGGACCGAACCGCCTCCCGGTGCCCGACGGCCGGGCACCCGCATCGCCGATCCCGATCCCGATTCCGATTCCGATTCCGCGATCGCAACGGGGACCACCGCAGAACCGCCGGCCGCGGCCGGCCCGGGCCGGACAGAACCGGGGCGCCCGCCACGGCCTAGTCCGGCGGCCGAGCCACCGTTCGCGGCTTTCCGGGACGCCCGAGCCTGTCCCGACGGACCGCGCTGGGACGACTGCGGACGGGACGCCTCCGAGGACTCACCTGCGGGGGACTCGGCCGCCGCGATCCCGGCGGCCGGTGGCCCCACCAGCGAAAAGCCCAGTGTGACGGTGGCCAACCCGGAGCGCGCAACGCGCTTCATCACCGACATCGGCACCTCGTGTCCGCCAGTTACTGAGATTTTGCTGTGGAGTAGTCGAACGATAGCTGTGAAACTACGCGTCCGTCAACCGCCGGTGGAGTTGACGGGGCTCATCGAAGTGAGCCGCCATCCACCGTCGCGACCAATTTAAGTACGCGCCAGTGTTCGGCGATCGATATGAGCCTGACGGCCTTGTCGGTGATGGGACAAGGGGCGTTTGAGGCTGCCACCGCCGCGCGTCGGAGCCGGGCCCCCGACGTCGGGGTCAGCGTTATCCGCAACGGCGTCGACGACGTTGGCTGGCGTTGGGGGTGTTGACGCGGGCGTCGTTTGTCTGATTGTCGCCGCGGCGGTTCGTGCCGGTAGGCGGGTGTCCGCGGAGGGTTGCAGCTCAGCCAGGTTGATTTGCGTGTCCGCGTTCGCACTCCTGGGGACTGAGTTGGCCTCCGCCGAGTCGGCAGCGGTCCTGATGACCTGCTCAATTGTGGTCGTTCCACCATCGATCGTGGTCGTGATGCCGATATCTGGATCGGGAGCCGGCGAGGGGGAGGTCAGAAAATCCGCCACGGCGTCCGCAACGGGCCTATTGGTGAGCAGGTCGTCGTGGAGAATCACCTCATCGGGGCGCACTCCGGGCAGCGAGTGAACCTCGACATTGCGGACTTCCGCGCCGATCACTGCTTTCAAATACGTTGATCGGTACGGGGTCACCCAGTCGTCGTCTCTCGTCGCGATAACCAGATAGTTCACGCCAGGCTTGGTGTCCGGAGTCTGGTCGAGTGCGTCGATGAATGAGCTGCCGAGCAACTGCTGTCGGGGGGCTACGCCGAGTACGGCGTCGACTACGCGGTCGGCGAGCCATCGCACCACGGGCTGCAGTGGTCCTGGGAAGAGGGCGACGACATCGAACAGCATGTTGCCCGAAAGGAAGTACTGGACTGTCTTCTTGCCGAAGACGGCATTGAGCGGGTCGACCAATCCGGGCGCGAATGCGTTAAGCAATGTCTCTGCGCCGCCGCCAAAGGTCGTGCCGTGATTGGTTGCTGCCAGGTCGACCACCTTTCGCACACCGTCATCGGAATAGTGCGCCAGATAATCTTTGATCAATAGCCCTCCTTGGGAGTGCCCTACCAGGTCGATCTGATCGGATCCTGTCTCGGCTTTCGCTCTGGCGATTTGTGCAGCAAGGTCCTCGACGGACAGGTTCATGTTTTGAATACCACCGGCTGCCGGGTCCAGCAATCCAATGAGACTGAACGCCCGGCCGTAGGTGTAGGAATACACCGTCAGACCCCGCGATTCGAGGTTTTCTTTCAGCGGTTCAACTTCTGTCGCGTTGGAAAACGTTCCGTGCACGATGAGAACAGGGATTTCCGTTTGCTCGGCGACGGCCTCGGGCTGTGCCGCCGTCGTCGAGGACTGCACCGACACCGAGTCGGCTGCTGCCGCAGCAGGCACCGCGTTGGTGCTTTCTGTGAGCGACGTGGTCGCCCTGACCCCACGGAGCGACGATCCACCGCCGAATCCCGCGACGGTCGGCGCACCGCGGAAACCGGAGCTCGGGGCCTGTACCCGGGGATTGGCCCCATCGTGCAGAAGGCGCGTCACGACGGTCGTACATGCGTCGATGTGAAGCAGCAGGCCAGGAGCCAGATCGGATCCGGCTCCGACGGGCTCGGCCTCACGCGGTGCAGGCGCGTCGGGGATCACGCTGGATTGGCCCGTAAGAACCACCGACCCGTAATCCACAGTCACGGTCAACACCTGGCCGAGATCCGGCGGTTTCAACATTTCGTGCGCGGATCCGTGGCCTAAGGGTGTTGCCATCGCATGCGTCGGCAGAACCGGCGTCGACGCGACAAGAAGCAGTGCTGAGGCTGCAACCAGCAGTGCCCTAAGACTTTTCACAAGGCCTCCCGAGCAGTGCTCAAGCGCCGACTGCGACGGGGTCAAGGCGAAGCACTTCTGTGCGTCCAGAAATGGAACGTAACACGTGGGCAATCGCGTTCGCGACCGCGAGCCTCACCACGACGGTTTGCCGCGGTGGACAGCGATGCGCGGGCCACGGCGTTCCTGCCTTCGGCCGAGGTGACCAAGGGGAAGACGCCGTCGCCGGTGGTCCGGTTCGTTGTCAACGGTGACGGCGATGCCGTCGCCGACACCGTTCTTCCCGCAAGCGGACGTGCCGACTCCGCTGCGGCGATCGCGTCGGTTGCGACTCTGCCGTTGGTGGCGCCGGGGAGGGCGGTCCGGCCGCAGGCCACCAGTGCTGCCCCACCGATCAGGCTGGCCGCGAGACAGCAGCGCCAGAGGACCGGGGTCGCCGCGAAGGATGGCCCGATCATGGCGCATCAACTCCTCGTGGCCTCATCCGTCCCCTTCGTCATCCGTCCACTTCGTCCGGGGCTACCCCTGGGTTTGATGTCGGTTGTGTGAGGATTCGCTCAAGACCCGAGGCGACGGCTGGTCCGCCGCGGGCACCGGTTGCGGCAGGCCGAACGACTTTGATGCCGCAGGGTCGGGCAGCTTGAGACGTTTGAGCATGAGGGCGTTGACCGCGACGATCAGGCTCGAGCCCGACATCGACAGCGCCGCGATCTCGGGGCGCAACACCAGGCCGAACAAGGGCTGGAACGCCCCGGCCGCGATGGGCAGCGCGATGATGTTGTAGCCGACGGCCCACCCCAGGTTCTGGCGCATCTTTCGTACGGTGCCCCGCCCGATCCGCAGGGCGATCGGGACGTCCAGAGGATCCGAGCGCATCAAGACCAGATCGGCGGTCTCGATGGCGACATCAGTACCGGCGCCGATGGCAACCCCGAGATCGGCTTGGGCCAATGCCGGAGCATCGTTGACCCCGTCGCCGACCATCGCGGTCACGCGGCCGCGGTCCTGCAATTCGGCGATCGTGGCGGGCTTGCCTGCCGGCAGTACCTCGGCGACCACGGTGTCGATGCCGATCTGCTCGGCGATCCGTGTCGCGGTGGCCTGATTGTCGCCACTGAGCATGACCACCTGCACACCCAGGTCATGAAGGTCACGGACCGCCTCGCCGGAGGTCTCCCGTGCAGCGTCGGCCAGCGCTATCAGCCCGACGCCCGTGCCGTCCACCGCGACGAGCACCGCGGTTCGCCCGCTGGAAGCCAGTTCATCCCGTTGGGCCATCAGCGCGGCCGGGACATCGACGCCGTCTTCGGCCATCAGTTCGCGGGTGCCGACGACGACGCGTCGGCCGGCGACCGTGGCGGCCGCCCCGCGGCCGGGAACACTGTGGAAGCCCGTCGATGACGCTGGAGACACGCCCCGGTCCTCGGCATAGCGCACGATCGCAGCAGCCAAAGGGTGCTCGGACTCCTTCTCCACCGCCGTGATCATGCCCAGCAACTCCGCTTCACCGATGCCGTCGGCGACCAAGTCGGTGACGGCCGGCTCACCCCTGGTCAGGGTTCCGGTCTTGTCCATCACCACGGTCTCGATCCGCGCTGAAACCTCCAGAGCCGTAGCACTTTTGAACAACACACCGCGTTTGGCGCCCAAACCGGTGCCGACCATGATCGCCGTCGGCGTCGCCAGACCGAGCGCATCCGGGCAAGTGATGACCACCACGGTGATGGCAAACAGCAACGCGGCCTGGACACCAGCCCCGACAGCCCACCAGACCAGGAACGTCATAGCACCACCGATGAGGGCGACGAGTACCAGCCAGAAGGCGGCGCGGTCGGCCAACCGCTGCCCGGGCGCCTTGGAGTTCTGCGCCTCCTGCACCATCTCCACGATCTGGGCCAGCACAGTGTCCGAACCGACCTTGGTCGCGCGCACCCGCAACGTTCCGGTGGTGTTGACCGAGGCTCCGATGACGGCGTCGCCGGGGGCTTTGGACACCGGCAGGCTCTCCCCGGTGACCATCGACTCGTCGACCTCCGAAGCCCCCTCCTCGACGACGCCGTCCACCGCGATCTTCGCCCCCGGTCGGATCAAAAGCAGATCCCCCGACACCACGTCGGCGGTGGGCACCTCCACCGGTTCGCCCCCGCGGATCACCACCGCCATCGGCGGAGCCAGTTCCATCAGGGCCCGGATCGCATCATTGGCCCCGCCACGGGCGCGCATCTCGAACCAATGTCCCAACAGCACAAAGGTTGTCAGGACAGTGGCGGCCTCGTAGAAGACCTCGCCTCCACCGGTCAGGGTCACCCCGACGCTGTAAAGCCAGCCCGCCGCCACCGCCACGGCCACCAGGACCATCATGTCCAGTGTCCGGGCTCGCAGCGCCCGCCAGGCCCCGTCGAAGAAGATCCACGCCGAGTAGAACACCACCGGCAGGCTCAGCAGGAACGTGAACACATCATCACGCATCCCGAACGGCGCCGGAATGGTGAAGCTCAGCATGTCGCGGCCCATCGGCGAGAACAACATGATCGGGATCGACAACGTCAGCGCTACCAGAAACCGGTTGCGCATATCCCGGACCATCGCACCCATCGACACGCCCGAGTGGCCGCCGTGGCCCATCACCTCGTGGGGACTGCGCCGCGTCTCTCCGCCCTCGACGTGCCCAGCGTGCTCACCGACAGGCGGGTGGCGGCCCACTGGCGAGCCTGTCGGCTCTGCCATCGGATCACAGATGTGGTCGGGAACGGACCGGCCGGCGCAGTGGAAGCCGCATTCGCGCACCCAAGTCGACAGCTGCGCCAGCGACGTCGTCGCCGGATCGAAGGTCACCGTGGCGGTGTGGTTGACGGCATTGGCCGCGACAGCGCTCACCCCGGGGCGGCGAAGCAAAGCCGATTCGAGCACCGCCTCCGTGGTGGCCCACTGCAAGTCCTGCACGTCGAGTGTCGCGGTGACGGTGGTCATCGAATCCTCCCGGTTGGATCTCCGGCGCGATGGTCGGCGGTGTCGGGCCCGCACGAATCCAGTGGATTCCCGACGGGTCCCAATCTCACTCCCAACCCGGCCCACTTCAAGTGCCACGCTCTATCCCCCGTCTTCCACGGCGCACACTGCCCGGTAGCGGCGATTGCGAAGCCGCAGCACCACAGAGGCCAGCGAGGCGGCGATCAGGGAGCCGATGAGGACGCCGATCTTGACGTAGTGGTCCCGGTCGGAGCCTGCGCCGTAGGCGAGATCACCGATCAGGAGGGCGACGGTGAAGCCAACACCGGCGAGCAATGCGATTCCGAACACATCGATCCAGCGGAGGCTGGGGTCGAGCTTGGCGCGGGTGACCGCAGCGATCAGGGCGGCGGTACCGAGGACCCCGGCCGCCTTCCCGACCACCAAACCGAAAACGACGCTGACAGTGATCGGATCGCCCAGCGCGTCGACGAGTCCGCGGTAGCCGCCGACTGTCACGCCCGCGGAGAAGAAGGCGAACACCGGAACGGCGAATCCGGCCGATACCGGCCTCATACGGGTCTCGAAACGTTCGGCCAACCCATGGTCATCACCGGCTGCGCCACGCCGTACCGGAACGACAAATCCCAGCAGCGCGCCCGCGACGGTGGCGTGCACACCCGACTCATGGACAAACACCCAAGTAAGTACGGCAAGGGGGCTCAACACCCACCAGGATTGCACTCCCCTCTGCACGCAGATGGTGAACAAGACCAACGGCACCAACGCCACCGACAGCGCCCACAGGTGGACGACCCTGGTGTAGAAGACCGCGATCACAGTCACCGCCAACAGATCGTCGACGACCGCCAACGTCAACAAGAAAGTTCTCAAGGCCGCAGGTAAGTGAGTCGAGATCACCGCCAGCACCGCGACGGCAATCGCGATGTCAGTCGCAATGGGAATGGCCCAACCGTTCGCCGCGCCCTCGCCCAGGTGGGCGGTGAGCGCGACGAAAGCAGCGGCCGGGACGACCATTCCGCCTACCGCGGCCGCGATGGGCAACACTGCGCGCGAGACATCATGCAGCTCTCCGGCCACAATCTCCTGCTTGAGTTCAAGTCCCACAACGAAGAAGAACACGGCCAGCAGTCCGTCGGACGCCCACGTTCCAAGGGTCAAGTTCAGGTGTGAAACGGATATGTCGACGCCCACCGTGGTGTCCCGGACCGATTCGTACGCCGAGGACCACGGAGAATTGGCCAAGACCAACCCAGCGGTTGCCGCAATGAACAGCAGCACACCGCCCACTGCTTCTTGGCGAAGAAGGTCTGTGATCCGCGCGGTCTCTGACCACGATCCGCGGCTTAGTAATCTGGTGACGCGCCTGGAAGCTTCGATGGAAATTGGATACCCCGACACCAACCGGGCAATCCCGGCATATCGAGCTGGGCCAGCGATATCACCGGAAGAGACAGCCGCGATCCGCCGGCGACGCGGGCAACGACAAGCCCCCCCACCTGCGCTGACAGGATCGGGGCTATGGCGGTGGCGGAGGGATTTGAACCCTCGGACGGGGGTTACCCGTCACACGCTTTCGAGGCGTGCTCCTTAGGCCGCTCGGACACGCCACCGCGGTGAATCTTACGGCCCACTCGCGGGCAGCCCAAATCGCCCGGATCGGCGGCCACGGCTATTCCGGCTCACGCTGGCGCGCGAAGAACTCCTCAAGTAGGGCCGCGCACTCGTCGGCGAGCACCCCGCCGTGAACCTGCGGCCGGTGGGTCAGTCGTCGGTCCCGCACGACGTCCCACAGCGAACCCACCGCTCCGGTCTTGGGCTCCCAGGCGCCGAAAACCACCCGGGCCACCCGGGCCATCACGAGGGCTCCGGCGCACATCGTGCACGGTTCGACGGTCACCGCGAGCGTGGCGCCCTCCAGTCGCCAACCGTCACCGAGCCGGGCCGCGGCCGCCCGCAACGCGAGAACCTCGGCGTGTGCGGTCGGATCACCGAGGGCCTCGCGGGCGTTGGCGGCGCGGGCCAACTCCACCCCGTCGGAGTCGAACACCACCGCTCCGATCGGCACCTCGCCGGGTCCGGCTTCCGCGGCGGCGGCGATGGCGGCGCGAACCAGAGCCTCGTCGGCGGTGGTCCGCTCGCCGGCGGGGCTCACCGGCCGAGTCGGTCCAGCACCGCGGACAGTTCCTCGGCGAAACCCATCTCGCGAGCGATGCGGCCGATCTGCTCGTCGGCGTAGAGATCGGTCTCGGACAGGATCACGCCCAGCACCGCATCGGGTAGCCCCAGGTCGGCCAGCACGCCCAGGTCGCCCTCCTCGAACGGGTCGGCATCTTCGAGCTCGTCGGGGGCGATGTCGGCGTCGAGCTTCTCGAGTGCCTCGTTGGCGATGTCGTAGTCCAGCGCCGCCGTGGCGTCGGAGAGCAGCAAACGGGTGCCCGAGGGCGCGGGACGCACGATGAGAAAGAACTCGTCATCGATGTCGAGCAGGCCGAATACCGCTCCCGCGCTGCGCAACTCGCGCAATTCGGTCTCCGCGGCCGCCAGGCTGTCCAATGCCTTGGCGGCCATCGGCGAGCACCGCCAGGTGGCACCCTCGCGGACCACCGCGACGGCGAAACCGAAGGGGGTGTCCCCCGACCCGGGCGCGGCCGCCCGCTGCGTTTCCATGGCGCCATACGCTAGTCCCTGACCAGGGCGGTTGACCAGGAGATGACGGGGCCGACCGGCCCGGCCCGCGTGGGTGTGCCAACCTGTGATGCGTGGACGAAACACCCGTCTGTGTGCTCGGTCTGGGACTGATCGGCGGTTCGGTGCTGCGCGCCGCGGTGGCAGCGGGACGGGACGCGTTCGGATACAACCGCTCCGCCGACGGTGCCGACGCCGCGCGAGCGGACGGTTACGCCGCCAACACCGATCTGATCCGGGTCCTGAGTTGGGCCGCCGAACGCCGAGCCCTGATCGTCGTGGCGGTTCCGATGCCCGCGGTGACCGAGCTGCTCGGCTCGGTCGCGGAGTTGGCGCCCGACTGCCCGCTCACCGATGTCATCAGCGTGAAGGCCCCGGTGCGCGACGCCGCCTGCGCGGCGGATCTGCTCGACCGGTACGTGGGCGGGCACCCCATGGCCGGCACCGCGCAATCCGGCTGGTCGGCCGGAAACACCACTTTGTTCACCGGCGCCCCGTGGGTGGTCAGCGTGGATGACCATGTCGACGCCCGAATCTTCGCTCAGGTGATGCATCTGGCCTTGGACTGCGGGGCGGTCGTCGTGCCCGCCATCTCCGATGAGCACGACCGGGCCGCGGCCGCCATCTCCCACCTTCCACATCTGCTCGCCGAGACGCTGGCCGCCACCGCCGCCGACGTTCCGTTGGCCTACGCCCTGGCGGCCGGGTCCTTCCGAGACGGCACCCGGGTGGCCGGCACTGCACCGGAACTTGTTCGCGCGATGTGCGAGGCCAACGCCGATCAGCTGATCCCGGCCGTCGACCAGGCCCTGGACACGCTGAGGAAAGCCCGCGCGTCACTGGCCGACAGCGGGTCAGTCGCAGGACTCGTTGCTGCCGGCCACGCCGCGCGGATCGGATTCGACACCTTCGCCCGGCCCGACCTCGTCGCCGTCACGCTCGGCGAACCGCAGTGGCGTGAGCGACTCGCCGCCGCAGGCCGCTCTGGGGCGGTGATCAGATCCGCTCTGCCAGGCCCGGGTATTCGATGATGAAGCCCTCGTCGTCGACGACGACGGTGGTGTCGGCGACCGGTGAGTGCACCTTGATCCCCTCGCCGGCCTCCGGACCCGAACTGGTGTAGCCGATGGTGGCCGGGGCCACGGTCAGCTCAGGCAAGTAGACGTACACCACCGGCAGCTTCACCGACTCGGCAACGCGGTACAGGCCGGTTCGCCGGATCGGCAGCGCGTTGAAGAACGGGCTGAAAACCACGTCGACGTCCAGTGCGCCCTCGAAAGCACCGCGGGACTCACCGTGTTGGTCGGTGACCAGCCACATGTCCTCCTCGTCGCGGGACAGCGACATCTGCCGATCCCGCTCGGCGAGGGTGACGTTGAGCGACAGCCGCTTGGTCACACCACTGTCGTCGGTCACCAAGTCATAGGAGGCGCCGAAGGCCGGAGTTTGTTCGGTGGCGCCGGCGACGATCCGGCCGTGCGCCTTGATTCGGTTGCCCGACAACTGAACACGGACCGATTCCATCCGCGAGGCGTCCGGGGACCGCCAGGTCAGCATCGCCGGCCACTCTCGCGTCCTGGATTTCACCATCCCTCTACCGTAAGGGACGACTGCTCGCCGCTGTAGTCCGGAGTCCGGCTACGAGTGCCGGTGTCGACGCGGACTTCGTCGTCGAGCAGTGGTTGGGGCATGCGACGCCGGAACCGCCCGGATCCGGGCATCGAGGCCCACACCACCAAAGCCAGCAGACCGTCGAGCAGCAGCGCCAGAACGGTCACCAGCAGGGCGCCGACCAGGGCCAGGTAGAACTGGCGCACCTTGATGCCGTCGATCAGATACCGGCCCAGCCCGCCCAGGCTGGCATAGGCCGCCACGGTCGCCGTCGCCACCACCTGCAGGGTGGCCGTGCGCAGGCCACCGAGGATCAACGGCAGCGCGTTGGGCACCTCCACCCGGGTTAGCACCCTGCGCTCGGACATCCCCATCGACCGCGCGGCGTCGGTCATCTTGGGATCGACGTTGGCGATTCCCGCATAGGTTCCGGCCAGCAACGGCGGGATCGCCAGGAGTGCCAGCGCGGCCGTCGGCGGCAGCAGACCGAGGCCCCACATCAGCACGCCGAGCAGCAGCACCCCGAGGGTGGGCAGGGCGCGCAGCGCATTGACGGTGCTGACCACAAGGAAGGAGCCCCGGCCGGTGTGTCCGATCACCAGGCCGATGGGAACGGCGATGACGGCGGCGACCGCCACCGCGATCCCGGTGTACTGCAGGTGCTCGACGATCCGGGCGCCCAGCCCGGCACTGCCGCCCCAGTTGTCCGCGGTGAAGATGTAGTCGAGGGCCTGCTGGAGGAAGCTCATGCCGACGCCCTCCGCCTCGGCTTCGCTCGCACCCACGGGGTGATGAACCGTCCGGCGGCCAGGATGAGGAGGTCGATGACGACCGCCAACACGAAGATCGCGATGATCCCCGCCACGATCTGATCGCTCTTGTCGGCCTGGTAGCCCTCGGTGAACCACACTCCCAGCCCACCGATCCCGATCACGGAGCCGACGGCCACCATCGAGATGTTGGTGACGGCGACCACCCGCAGTCCCGCGGTGAGCACCGGGATCGCCAGCGGCAGTTCCACTTTGAGCAACTGGCCGATCCTGCTGTAGCCGATGGCGCTGGCGGCGTCGCGGACGTTGACGGGTACGGCGTCGAGTGCCTCCGGGACCGCGCGCACCAGCAGCGCGGTGGTGTAGAGGGTCAGCGCGACGATGACGTTGGCCTCATCGAGGATGCGGGTCGGGATGATCAGCGGAAGGACCACGAACAGCGCCAGGGAGGGGATGGTGAAGATGATGCTGGCGCTCAGCGTGGTCAGCCGCCGCAACGCGGTGCGTCGCCAGACCACCGCACCCAGTGGAACGGCGATCAACAGGCCCAGCAGCAACGGGATGAGCGAAAGCCGCAGATGGATGAGGGTCAGCGCCCAGGCACTGTCGAGGTGGTTGAGAAGATAGCGCACTGGCCCTCAGCCCGGCTCGGACCCGGGTGCCGGCTCGGGCTGCGGACACGGTGGCGACTCCGGTTCGAGAACCTGCCGTTGCACGTCGAGTGCGTCGATCACGTCATCGGCCACGATGCCGCCGAGCAGAACGCCCGACTCGTCGACGGCCACTCCGATCCCGGCCGGCGAGGACAGCGCGGCGTCGAGTGCGGCCCGCAGGGTTCCATCCGGGCGGAACAGCGAGCCGCCGGCGGTCACGCTGTCGTTCAGTGAGTCCCCATCGCGATGGCACTCGACGCCGTCGGCGTCGATCCACCCGCACGGCGTCCCGTCCGGACCGGTCACCAGCCGCCACTCGTTCTCGCCCAGTACCAACTCGTCAATCTCGTATTCGCTCACCGTGGCAACGGGTTTGAGGTCCAGTCCGGAACCGCTGAAGAACTGCAGCAGCCGGTATCCCCGGTCGGTTCCGATGAACTCCGCGACGAATTCGTTGACGGGGTTGGACAGCAGTCGCGAGGGTGTGTCGTGCTGCTGTAGCTTCCCACCGGTACCGAACACCGCCACCGCGTCACCGAGTTTGACCGCCTCGTCGATGTCGTGCGTGACGAAGACGATGGTCTTGTGCAGTTCGCTCTGCAGCCGCAGGATCTCGGCCTGCAGTTCGTCGCGGACCACCGGGTCGACCGCCGAGAAAGGCTCGTCCATCAGCAGGATCGGCGGATCGGCCGCCAGCGCGCGGGCGACTCCGACCCGCTGCTGCTGCCCGCCGGAGAGTTGGGCCGGGTAACGCTCGCCCAGTTTGGGGTCCAGACCCACCCGTTCCAGCACCTCATAGGCCGCGCGCCGGGCCGCCCGGCGGGACTGTCCCTTGAGCACGGGAACGGTGGCGACGTTGTCGACCACCCGCTGGTGGGGCATCAGTCCGCCACTTTGGATGACGTAGCCGATACCGAGGCGCAACGTGACCGGATCGACCGTCGAGACGTCCCGGCCGTCGACGGCGACGGTCCCGGAAGTGGGCTCGACCATTCGGTTGATCATCCGCATCGAGGTCGTCTTGCCACAACCGGACGGCCCGACGAACACCGTCAGCGAACCCTCCGGAACCTCCAGGTTCAAATCGTCAACGGCCACCGTCCCGTCGGGATAGCGCTTCGTGACGCCACTGAAGGAGATCATCTATCGGCTGCTCACCGGGGTGTCGAAGCCGTTGTCGCTCAGCCACTTCCGGGCCGCCTCGTCGGGATCCACCCCGGAGTTGCCGGCCACCGCGCTGTTGAGTTCGGTGAGGTCCTCGGTGGTCAGCTTCTCCGACACCGCGTCCAGCACGGTCTTGAGCGGGTCGGACATCTTCTGCGGGCTCACCAGCGGGACGACATTGCCGGGCAGGAAATTGTGCTTGGGATCCTCCAGCACCACCAGGTTGTTCTGCGGAATCGCCGGCGAGGTGCTGAAGATGTTCGCCGCATTGACGGTGCCGTCCACCAGTGCCCGCACCGTCGCCGGCCCTCCGCCGTCATTGATCGCGACGAAGTTATCCGCACTGATGTCCAGGTTGTAGGTGGCCTTCAGCCCGGGCAGGCCCTCGGCACGTTTGAGGAGTTCGGAGGGCCCCCCGAACTTCACCTCCGCCGAGTGCGCGGCCAGATCGCCGATGGTCTTGAGGTTCCACTTCTTCGCGGTGGCCTCGGTGACGCTCACGGTGTCGCTGTCGTCGGCCGGCGACGGGTTCAGGATCGCCAGATCCCCGGGCAGTGCCCGGTAGAGGGCCAACTCCACCTCGTCGGGGGTGGTGACGGTGCTATCGGGTTCGAAGTACTGCAGCAGATTTCCGGTGTACTCCGGGATCAGGTCGATGGAGTGATCCCGCAGAGCCGGGATGTAGGTCTCCCGGCTACCGATGCCGAACTGCCTGGTGACCGTGAACCCGTTGGTGGTCAGGGCCTGCGCGTAGATCTCGGCGAGGATCTTCGACTCCGGGAAGTCCGCCGAACCGACGACCAGGGACTTGAGGTCTCCGGATATCTCGCCGCCGCCCAGCGGGTTGGAACTGCCGCAGGCGCTCAGAACCGGCAGCGCGACAGCCAGGACCATCGCGGCCAACCAGCGTCGCACCCCTACGTCCTTTCGCTCCCGTCCCTCCGACCATATCCACCCCGCCGGGGCCTGTCTGCCCGATCTGGCCGACTCCGTTATTCACCCGTTGCCTGTTTGGTGGTTTCCTTACGGCCCGCCAGCGACGATGATGACCCCATGAGCAGCGAACCGAACTCCCCGCCGGGTGACCCGACGCCACCGGTGGTGGCAGAAACGGGAACCGATGGCCTGCAGGGCGAGCAGGCCCAGGACGTGAAATTCACCCGGGCCGCCGCGCTGTGGTCCTCGCTCATCTCAGGATTCCTGATCCTGATCGTGTTGCTGATCTTCATCGCGCAGAACACGGAGGCAACTCCGTTCACCTTCCTGCGCTGGCATTGGAGTCTCCCGTTGGGTGTGGCGATGCTGCTGGCGGCGGTGTGCGGCGGGCTGATCACCGCACTGGTCAGCGCCGCCCGGATGTTCCAGTTGCGCCGGGTGGCCAAGCGCAACCTCGAGTTCGCCCGCAAGCACTAGGCACGCAGGGCAAACTTGCCGGGGCCACGATCGCGTTCGTGGCTCAGTACCTGTCGATGGGTGGGGGTTCCGGAGCGGTCAGCCCGGCCGGGCCGAGGTTCTTGTCGAACGCCGCTTTCCATGCGCCGTCGGCCTCCATCTTCGCGAGCGCGTCGTTGATCTTCGCCCGAAGTTCGGAATCGCCCTTCTTCAGTCCGATTCCGTAGCGCTCTTCGGAGAAGGGCTTGCCGACGATCTTGAACTCACCGGGCGACTGCGCGGCGTAGCCGGCGAGGATCACTTCGTCAGTGGTAACCGCGTCGATGGCCCCGTTGCGCAGCGCTTCCATACATGCCGAGTAGGTGTCGTACTGCTGTAGCTGAACGCCCGGATACTGGTCCTTGATACGTTGCGCCGGAGTAGATCCCGATACTGAACACAACTTCTTGTTGTTCTGGAGTGATTCCGGTCCGACGATGTCGGTGTTGTCGGACTTGACCAGCAGGCTCTGGCCGGTGAGCAGGTAGGGCCCGGCGAAGTCGACCTTTTGTTTGCGGGCGTCGGTGATCGAGTACGTCGCCGCGATGAACTCCACCTGATCGTTGGCGATCAGGTTCTCCCGCTGGGACGACGGCGATTCCTTCCATTCGATCTTGTCCTCTGGATAGCCCAGTTCCTTGGCGACGTAACGGGAGACATCGACATCGAACCCGCTCATCGAGCCGTCCGGGTTCTTCATCCCCAGACCCGGCTGATCGAATTTGGTGCCGATGACGATGGTGTCGCCGGAGGCGGAATCACCCCCGCACCCCGTCGCGGCCAGAGGCAGCGCGATGGCGCACAGCGCGGCACCGATGATGCGGGTTGGTGAAAACCTCACTCGAGGGTCCTCTCGTCAGAGCCAGCTGCCGTAGGTCCTCCCACCGTACGACACCGCAACCGTTCGAGGCGGACGGGACCATCGGCCCTGGCCGCGGCGGCCGGACCGGCCTACCGTTGGCGCGTAGGAGGTTCTCGATGATCGAAGTGCTTCAGGATATGCCCGCAGGTGTCGTCGGCATCCAGGTGTCCGGTCGAATCACCGCGGAAGATTTCCACCAGTTCAAACCCACCCTCGACCAGATGCTGGATTCCGACGAGATCCGCTTCATCGAAGTCATCGGGCCGGACTACGAGGGTTTCGGACCCGGCGGACTGCTCGCCGACATCAAACAGGGCTTCAGCACCCTCAAGCACCTTCGCGCGTTCAAACGCACCGCCGTCGTCACCGACAAGGAGTGGATGGTTCACGCCACCCACGCGCTGGCCTGGATGATCCCTGGTGAGGTGGAGGTGTTCGGACTCGATCAGCTCGAAGCTGCCAAACAATGGGCGGCCGGCTGAGCGGAGGCCGCTATTCCTCGTCGCTGACGGCCTCCAGCCGCGCGGTGACCCGGGCCAGCGCCTCGGCGAGGACATCCACCTTGTCCTCCCGCTTCTGATTGGCCGGTTCGGCCGCGCCGCGGGCCCCCTCGGCCTCCACCCGGGCCGCACCCTGGCGCCTCAGCAGACTGAAGTTCTTCTCCCGGGCCCTGCGGAGCCGGCTCTGCAGATCCTTCAGCGCGTCCGCGTCCAGCTGGTTCAGACGGTGCTCCGAGGTCTCGTCGATCAGCTCGTTCTCTTGCTTGGTGAGGTTCACTTTCGGGTTGCTCATGCGATGTTCCTAACTCACGGGGTGATGATGTTGAAATTCGGGTCGGGCCGGTCCAGCACGCCCATCAGCGTTTGCAGCACCCCGGCGTCGCCGGCCACGTCGAGGCCAGGCGAGTCGAAGTCGCCCATCGCGGCGGCCAGCAGCCGCATCTTGGCGGCCAGGGTGACCGTCGCCGCCGCCGTGGCCGGCTCGGGCGGACGCTTGCGGTACACCAGGACCCCGTTGCGCAGGGTCAGGCGATAGTTGACGTCGAGGTCGGCGAAGGTCACGTCCACGGCGAGGTCCAGGTCCCAGGCTCGCGGGCCGTTGACCGACAGGGCCAGGATGTCGAACATCTGCTCCGGGGTGAGCTGGGTGAGCATGGTCGGGGCCGTGGTGCTGACCGGGGTGCCGAAGTTGCCGGATCGCAACTCCGTAGCCCCGGACAGGAAGAAGTTGCGCCAGGTCGCGCACTCGGCTCCGTAGCCCAGTTGCTCCAGGGCATCGGCGTAGAGCCGGCGAGCACCCTCGTGGTTCTGGTCGGTGAAAACGACGTGATCCAACAGTGTTGCCGCCCAACGGAAATCACCGGAGTCGAAAGCCTCCTGAGCCAGTTCGACAACCCGGTCGATGCCACCCATCGCGGCCACGTAGCGGGGGCCGGCCTGCTCGGGCGGGTGCGGCCATAGCCGGGCGGGGTTGCCGTCGAACCAGCCCATGTAGCGCTGATAGACAGCCTTGACGTTGTGGTTCACCGATCCGTAATAGCCGTGGGTGTGCCAGGCGCGTTCCAGCGCTGGGGGCATGGCGAAGTTCTCGGCGATTTCGATCCCGGTGAAGCCCTGGTTGAGTTGCCGCAGCGTCTGGTCGTGCAGGTAGGCGTAGAGATCACGTTGCAGGGAAAGGTATTCCACAATGCGTTCGCGACCCCAGGTCGGCCAGTGGTGCGAGGCGAACACGACGTCGGTCCGGTCGGTGAAGGTGTCGATGGCCTCGGTGAGGTAGCCCGCCCAGGCCCGCGGGTCGCGCACCAATGCCCCACGCAGGGTGATCAGGTTGTGCAGGTTGTGGGTGGCGTTCTCGGCCATGCACAGCGCGCGGAATGCGGGGAAGTAGAAGTGCATCTCAGCCGGCGCCTCGGTGCCCGGCGCCATCTGGAACTCGATCTGCACGCCGTCGAGGGTGTGCGTCTCCCCGGTGGTGGTGATGTCGATGGTGGGGACGATGATGCCGACCTCACCGGTCGACGGCGCCTGTCCCAGTCCGCAGCCGACCTGTCCCCGAGGCCCGCGGTCCAGTGCGGTGCCGTACATGTAGGCGGCGCGGCGGGTCATCGCCGTTCCCGCGTAAACGTTTTCCTGCACGGCATGGCCGATGAAGCCCTCCGGCGCCAGCACCGCCACCCGGCCCGCATCGACGTCGTCCTGGGTCGTCACACCCAGGACCCCGCCGAAGTGATCAACGTGGCTGTGGGTGTAGATCACCGCCCGTACCGGCCTGTCGCCGCGGTGCTTTCGGTAGAGCGCGAGGGCGGCCGCGGCGGTTTCGGTGCACACCAACGGGTCGATGACGATGATTCCGGTGTCGCCCTCGACGAAAGTGATGTTGGACAGGTCCAATCCACGAACCTGGTAGATGCCCGCGACCACCTCGTAGAGACCCTGCTTGGCGACCAGGTGGGATTGTCGCCACAGGCTGGGATGCACGGACGCGGGCGCGTCTCCGCCGAGGAATGCGTAGACGTCGTTGTCCCACACCACCCGGCCGTCCGCCGCGGTGATCACACACGGCTCCAGCGCCGCGATGAATCCCCGATCGGCATCGTCGAAGTCGGCGGTGTCGCCGAACGGCAGCGTCGTCAGGTGTTCGCGATTGAGGGACTCGATGATCGGTGTCGGGGCGTTGGACTCCACCCCGGGCATTGTTCCCGACTCAACGGTCTGGGGGAAGACCGGGCACGTCGCCGGTGGTCGGCGAGTCCCCCCGGGGCAGCCGAACCGTGAACTCGGTCCGGCCCGGCGCGCTGCGCAGGCCGATGTTCCCGTCATGCGCCCGCACCACTGCCGCGACGATCGCCAGGCCGAGCCCGGTGGACCCGGCCGTGCGTGACCGCGAGGTATCACCGCGGGCGAAGCGCTCGAAGACCTCCGACTGCAACTCGGCCGGGATACCGGGGCCGTCGTCGGCCACCCGCAGGACGACACAGTCCCCGTCTGCCCGCAGCGTCACCGTCACCGAGGTGCCGGCCGCGGTGTGGGTGCGCGCGTTGGCCAGCAGGTTGGCCAGCACCTGATGCAACCGCACCTCATCACCTCTGACCAGCAACGGATCGGCCGGAACGTCAAGAGTCCAGCTGTGATCGGGCCCCGCGATATGGGCGTCGCTGACGGCGTCGGCGCACAGCCGGGACATGTCGACAGGATCATTCTGCAGCGGGCGCCCGGAGTCCAGCCGGGCCAGCAACAGCAGATCCTCGACCAGATGGGTCATCCGATCGGCCTCGGACTGCACACGGCCCATGGCGTGGGCGACATCGCCGGGAACCTCGGCCCGGCGGCGCTGCGCCAGTTCGGTATAGCCACGGATGGCAGCCAGCGGGGTCCGAAGCTCGTGGCTGGCATCGGCGACGAACTGGCGCACCCGGCTCTCACTGGCCTGACGCGTGGAAAGGGCCGCAGCGATGTGATCGAGCATCCGGTTGATCGCCAGACCCAGCCGGCCGACCTCGGTGTGCGGGTCGGCGTCAGGCTCGGTGACCCGCACCGGAAGCGCTACCTCACCACGGTCCAGCGGCAGGCTCGCGACCTGGCCCGCCGTCGCGGCGACCCGGTTCAGCGGAGCCAGCGCCCGGCGGATCACCCAGATGCCGACGAATGTCGCGGCGGCCAGGGCCATTGCCGTCACCACCGCGAAGATCAGTGCCACCCGGGCAAGGGTCTGCTGAACCTGCCGCATGCTGACCCCCACGACCACGGTGTTGCCCACCCGATGGCCCGGGGCGGCGGCCACCCGGTAGCTGCCGAGTCCGTCGAGCTTGACCGTGACGGGGCCGTAGGTTGCGGCCGACTCAGCGAGCTGACGGGCCGCGGCCGGCGACACCGTTACGCGGTCGCCGCCCGGGTCCAGCGCGCCGGCCTTCACCGTGATGCCGCCGCTGACGATCGCGGCGACCATCCCGGTCGGCTGGCCCGGGGCGTCGAGGAACTCCGGACCCGGCCCCGGCCGGGGGATTCGGATCGCCGGGGGGCTGAATTCGATCGGGGGCGGGGGCGGGGGCCGGCGCTCCATCATGGACGACCGGCGGGTGATCTGCAGTAGCTGATCGTCGAGTTCACCGACCAGATACCGGTGCAATGCCACTTCGGTGACCCCGGCAATCACCAGGCAAACCGCCGCCAGGAGTGCGATCTGCCCGGCCAGCAGCCGCGCCCGCAGCGACTTGGGTCCGACCCGCGGGCGTCTAGCCAGCGGGTTTGAGGACATATCCCGCGCCGCGCAACGTGTGGATCATGGGCGCGTGGCTGCTGTCGATTTTCTTCCTCAGATAGGAGATGTAGAGCTCGACGATGTTGGACCGGCCGCCGAAGTCGTACCCCCACACCCGGTCCAGAATCTGCGCTTTGGACAGCACCCGCTTCGGGTTGCGCATCAGGAACCTGAGCAACTCGAACTCAGTTGAGGTCAGGGTGATCGGCTCGCCGGCACGGGTCACCTCGTGGCTGTCCTCATCGAGGATCAGATCGCCAACGACGATCTGCGCCCCGTTGCCCTCGATGCTGGCCCCGGTGCGCCGCAACAGACTCCGCAGCCGCAGAACGACCTCCTCGAGGGAAAACGGCTTGGTGACGTAGTCGTCCCCGCCCGCGGTGAGCCCGGCGATGCGGTCCTCCACGGCATCCTTGGCGGTCAGCAGCAGGACCGGCAGTCCCGGTGTCTGCTCACGCAGTTTCGCCAGCACCTCCAGCCCGCTCATATCGGGCAGCATCACGTCGAGCACGACAGCGTCGGGGCGTAGTTCGCGGGCCGCGGCCACGGCGGAGGCACCGTCGGCGGCCGTTCCGATGTCCCAGCCCTCGTACCGCAGCGCCATCGACACCATCTCGGCCAGCACGGCCTCGTCGTCGACGACGAGGATTCGGATGGGGTTGCCATCGGCACGGCGCATGGCGATGCGGTCGGCCGCGGCGGAGGTCATGGTTCCAGTATGGGAGCACCGATGAGCCGACCCTGTGCCATCCCTATGCGCCGGCTTTGAAAGAACCTTTCGACTTGCCCGGCGGCGGCAGCCCGGCTCAATAAACTTCTTTCGGTGAGTCTCTTCCAATTCATCGAGGTCGTGGGCAAGTCGATCGACGCGGTCGGCGTCGCAGTGATCGCGATCGGCGCACTGGTCTCGGCGGCCGGCGCGGCGGTGCGACTGAGTCGGCGTCAAGACGCTTACCGCCACTTCCGCCAGCAACTCGGTGCCTCGATTCTGCTGGGCTTGGAGTTCCTGGTGGCCGCCGACATCATCCGGACGGTGGCCGTCGCCCCCGAACCGCGCACCGTCGCGGTCCTCGGTGGGATCGTGCTGATCCGGACCTTCCTGAGCTACTCCCTGCAACTCGAGGTGACCGGCTACTGGCCGTGGCAGGCCGCCAAGGCACGCAAGGAGCAGCAGGTCCACCATGAGGCCGCGGCGGCGCCGCAATGAAAACGATTGCGCAGTGAACCAGATCTCCCGCCGCCGGCGCATCCTCGCCGGTCTGCGCAAGAGACAGCCGGCCCCGCTGGCTCCCCCGGATTTCTACCCGCCGGCCGATGTGGCGGCGATGCTGCGCTCGATCGGGATCGCTCTGGTGGAGGTGGCCCAACCGACGCCGGTCGTCGAGGACCGGCTGGCGCATATCGCGGCTCGGTACAGCACCGAGCAGACGCGGGTTGCGGTGTTGCCGACGATGCTGATCATCCAGATCGGCTCGGCTGCCTACGAGGTTGAAGCTTCGACGCACTTCTCGCTGCAGCTCGACGCGGCCGGGCGCATCGACGAGATCACCGACCTGGCCGAGGCCGGCGCTATCGCACCCCTCGACGCCGTTGCCCAGATCGCGGCGGCGCGAACACTCAAGCCGCGGTTCGGCGCCGCCGCGACGGTGATCGGATACGCCGTCACCACGGTCGGTTTCGGGATGATGATCAACCCCACCTGGGCGTCCCTGCCGGGATATCTGTTCCTCGGTCTGATCGTCGGCGCCATCGTGCAGTCATCCGTCGCACTACCCTCGCTGACGCCGATCCTGCCCACCCTCTCTGCGCTGGTCGTGACCCTGCTGGCGATCTGGTTCGTGGCCGATACGGCCAATGACGGGCTGCTGCGGGTGATCACCCCCGCGCTGGTGGCCACCCTGCCCGGCATGTCGCTGACGACTGGCGCAATGGAACTGTCCGGTTCCCGGATCATCGCCGGCTCCAGTCGCCTGGTCTACGGGATCTCCCAACTCGCCCTTCTGGTGTTCGGAGTGATCCTCGGAGTTCACATCGCCGGCGAGGTGGCACCCAGGAGCCCGTCGGCCCAGATGGGCGCGTGGTCGTTGTACCTGGCGATCGTGGTCGTCGGACTCGGACTTTCCGTGTACCTGTCGGCGCCGCGCGGATCGCTGTTCTGGCTGATGGCGGCGATCGCCGCGGCCCTGCTCGCCCAGCAGTGGGCGACGAAGTGCTTCTCCACCACCCACTCCGGCTTCGTCGGCGCGATCGTGTCGGTGGTCTTCGCGATGGTGGCCGCCCAGGTCAGGAGCGCCCCACCCGCCGTGGTGATGATGCTGGCCGCATTCTGGTCACTGGTGCCCGGCGCTTTGAGCTTCATGTCGGTCAGCTCTGCGGCCACCGGCGGCAACGCCGACGTGGCCAGCCTCAGCGCGGCCGGCGCCGCAATCCTGTCCATCGCGCTGGGCACTCTGGTGGGCTGGAGTATCTGGCGCACCATCGAGTGCCGGTTGCCGCGGTCGGGGGCGGCCGCCGGCCGACGGTGAGGTAGCTTCGCCTGCGTGGACGACGTCACCCGATCGGCGGTAGCCGGGTGGATGTCGACCCAGGGTCTGGGCGAGGGTCCGATCGGCGACGTCTCGGAAATCACCGGCGGCACCCAGAACATCATGTTGCGGTTCACAAGGGCGGGTCGCGAGTACGTCTTCCGCCGCGGGCCCCGCCACCTTCGCCCGGTCAGCAACACGGTCATCCTCCGTGAGACGCAGGTGCTGCGCGCACTGGCCGACACCGACGTGCCGCACCCGCGTCTGATCGCGGTGTGCGAGGACACCTCGGTGCTCGGCGATGCGGTCTTCTACTTGATGGAGCCGATCGCCGGGTTCAACGCCGGCGCCGGGCTGCCCGCGCTGCATGCAGGCGACGCCGATATCCGGCACGGCATGGGCCTGTCCATGGCCGATGCCGCCGCCCGACTCGGCGCGGTGGACCACGAGGCGGTCGGCCTGGGAGCCTTCGGCAAGCCGGCCGGATTCCTGGAACGGCAAGTCCCGCGCTGGCTTTCCGAACTCGAGTCCTACTCGAAATTCGACAACTATCCCGGCCCCGACATCGGCGACGTGGACGCGGTGGCGGCCTGGCTGCGCGAACACCAACCGCCGGAATTCCGCCCCGGAATCATGCACGGCGACTACCACGCCGCCAACGTGATGTTCTCCCCCGACGGACCCGATGTGGTCGCCATCGTCGACTGGGAAATGTGCACCATCGGCGACCCGCTGCAAGACTTGGGCTGGATGTTGGCGACGTGGTACCGGCCCGGGCACGAGCCGGTGCTGCCCAACCAGCTGATGTCCGCCGGCGGCCTGGCCACACCGGGGGAACTCATCGAGCGGTACGCCACCAGTACCGACCGCGATCTGTCCCAGATCGACTGGTACGCCGTTCTGGCCTGTTTCAAACTCGGCATCATCCTGGAGGGCTCGCACGCGCGGGCCGCAGCCGGCTTGGCGCCCAGGGAGGTCGGCGATGTGCTGCACACCGCGACGGTCCGGTTGTTCGACCGGGCGCGCGCGATCATGGACGGAGAGTGAAGTGATCGACTTCGGGATACCGGCGGACCTGGCCGCGCGGCGCGACGAGATCCGCTCTTTCGTGACCGAACAGATCGTCCCCTTCGAGCGCGACCCGCGCCTGACCCGGCACGGCCCGAACGACGACCTGCGGGCCGAGATGGTCGAACTTGCCCGCACGGCAGGGCTTCTCACCGTCCAGGCGCCCCGCCGTTTCGGCGGCTGGGAACCCACGCATACCGAGCAGGCAGTCCTGTTCGAGGCGGCCGGTTGGTCGACGCTGGGGCCGGTGGCGATGAACTGCGCCGCCCCCGACGAAGGCAACATGTTCCTCCTGGGCAAGATCGCCGACGACGCTCAGGCCGAAGAGTTCCTGGTGCCGGTGATCGACGGGCGGCAACGGTCGGTGTTCGCCATGACCGAGCCGGGTGGCGCCGGTTCTGACCCCGGCCAGTTGACGACTGAGGCAGTCTTCGACGGCACCGAGTACGTGATCAACGGCCGCAAGTGGTTGATCACCGGTGCCGACGGCGCCAGAACCTGGATCATCATGGCGCGGGTGGCACCCAACCCGCACGGCGGCGACGGGCCGACCCTGTTCCTCTGCGACGGCAACACACCCGGTATCGAGCTCGAACGGGTGATGGACACCATGGACCGCAATTACGTCCAGGGCCATGGAGTGGTGCGGTTCCGCGATCTCCGATTGCCGGCCTCGGCGGTTCTCGGCGAAGTCGGCCAGGCGTTTCGCTACGCGCAGATGAGGTTGGCGCCGGCCCGGCTCACCCATTGCATGCGCTGGTTGGGCGCGGCGTCGCGGGCGCAGTCCATCGCCGTTGAGCACGCCCGCGCCCGCACGGCGTTCGGCAAGCCGCTGGGCGAGCACCAAGGTGTCTCGTTCATGTTGGCCGACAACGAAATTGCGATCCAACAATGCCGCCTGGCCATCTGGTGGGCGTGCTGGACACTGGACACCGGAGCCAAGGGCCGCCACGAGAGCTCGATGGTCAAGGCCTATGTCTCGGAGGAACTGTTCAAGGTCGCCGATCGGTGCGTGCAGGTGCTTGGCGGTATGGGCATCTCCGACGAGACACCGGTGGGCATGATCTTCTCCGATATGCGCGCCTTCCGGCTGTACGACGGGCCCACCGAGGTGCACAAGTACGCGATCGCCCGGCAAGTGCTCAGGGACCCCCGATGAGCGTGCTCGACATGTTCCGCCTCGATGACCGGGTGGCGATCGTGACCGGCGCCTCCTCCGGATTGGGCGTGTCCTTTGCGCGGGCGTTCGCCGAGGCCGGCGCGGACGTGGTGCTGGGCGCGCGGCGGGTCGAGAAGATGGCCGGCACCGCCGCGCTGGTGCAGGCAGCCGGGCGCAGGGTCCACACCCGTCGAACCGACGTGGCCGACCCCGATCAGTGCCAGGAGTTGGTGGACGCGGCGATGACCGAGTTCGGCCGGGTCGACATCCTGATCAACAACGCCGGGGTCGGCACGGCCGTCCCGGCCACTCGGGAAACCCCTGAGGAGTTCCGTGCCGTCATCGACGTCAACCTCAACGGCTCCTATTGGATGGCCCAGGCTTGCGGCCGGGTGATGCAGCCGGGAAGTTCCATCATCAACGTCGCCAGCGTCCTGGGCCTGACGACGGCCGGTCTTCCCCAGGCCGCCTACAGCGCCTCCAAAGCCGGGGTGATCGGACTCACCCGGGATCTGGCGCAGCAGTGGAGCGGCCGCAAGGGCATCAGGGTCAATGCAGTGGCCCCCGGGTTCTTCGAAAGCGAGATGACCGACGAACTCAAGCCCGGCTACCTCGACGGCCTGGCGCCGCGGATGATCCTGGGCCGCCTCGGGGACGCCGCCGAGCTGGCGGCGACCGCGGTCTGGCTCGCCTCGCCCGCGGGCGGGTACGTCACCGGCCAGACGATCGTCGTCGACGGTGGCCTGACGATCGGCTGAGGCGCCGGTGGACTAGGGTCTGCGATCGTGACCGTCGGAGAAGAAGTTCGCAGTTCGCTGGATCACTGGAGCGTCGGGGAGTGGCGCCAGGCCTTCTGGCACGCCACCGCCGCGCTCGAGCAGACCGCTGACAAGCGCTACCCGGCCCTGCCCCGCGCCACCCAGTTCAAACGCACCATTCGCGAGGACTTGGACATCTTCGGGGCTATGTCCGCACCCGATATCGACTTCGTCGCCTCGCGGTTCCCCGTCCCGGTCGCCAGCGACCTTCCCGACGGCCGGCCCGATATCGCCGACGTTCTTTACGCCGCTCACCGCTACTTCCGGGGTGAATCCGAGGAGATGCCCGCCGGGTGCGAGATCGTCCCGCACGCCGGTGGGGTGTCGATGTTCGAGATCAGCCACGGCCGGCTGTGGATGCGCGCCTCGGCGGCGCTGGGACTGCTGGCCATCGCGGTGTTCGCCCCCGAGAACCGCAACGAGACCATCCCAGGCAACTACCAGCTGGGCTGGCAGCAGCACGTCTTCCACGTCACCGGATGGTGGGGCTGGCAGGACCACTTCCGAAAGATCGTGGACGACCCGTCGGTTCCGCAAGCCGTCGCCCTGGACTTCGGCCCCGAGTGGGACTCCTGGGGGCCCGTCACCCGCTGACGCCCCCCTGTACCCCCCGCCCCCCTGCGCGAGCAGACACAAAAGTCCGCGACACGCCGGTGGAATTGGGCGGTTGGTGTCTGCTCGCGCGGGGGGCGGGGTTCAGGCCTGCAGAACCTGACGCAGTTTGCCGCTGCGCGGCTCCTGTCTGGGCGGCTCGGAGGCGCAGGTGATCGTCACGTCACTGACGTGGTGGCTCCCGAGGAACTCCCGCACCCGCGATCCGACCGCCCGCTCAACGTCGCCCCGCACCGCCTCGTCGTCGACGTCAAGACGGATCGTCAGATCGCGCGGACCCGTCCCGATCGCCTGGAAGCGATGGACGCCGGGGGTTTCCTCGATCACGACCCCCAACGCCAACGGCAGGATCTGCACCGAGCGATGCTCGGCGGTTTCGAAGCTCAGTAGATCGTTGGTGCGACCCTCGACCGCCACCACCGGGAACGAACTCCCGCAGACACACGGCTGCGGTTGCAGCATCACCCGGTCCCCGAGGTCGTAACGGATGATCGGCTGGATGCGGTTAGCCAGGTTGGTCACCAGCGCGCTGTCCGACAGCACGCCGGGCGGCACCGGGCGTCGGTCCGAGTCCACCGGTTCGAGGATGTACCAGTCCGAGTTGACATGCAGGAACCCGTGGGTGCATTCGATGGCGAGGGCGGGCACCTCAATGGCGGCGTATCCCTGGGTGATCGGACATCCGAAGGCGGAGTAGACCGCCTCGCGCATTGCGGGGGTGAATAACTCGCCCGCGCAGAGGATGTGCACCGGGTCGATCCGGAGCCGGCCGGCGCGCTGTTCGGCGGCGAGAAGCACGAAGACGCTGGGATATCCGCTGAGCAGGGTCGGCTGGAAGGAGTTCAACTCCGCGACCAGTTCGTCGATCGGGCGCAGGACGGAGAGCACTCTTGTCCGATCGGCCAGAAATGGACTGATCCCGCGGACGCGCTCGGCCAATGCCACAGCTCCGAAGTGACCTCCGGTCGCGAACAGAGCCGCGTTTCGGATCCCCCGTCGGGCGAGCTCTGCGAGGTCGATCCTCCGCACGACGGGCTGGGGCCGGGTGCGGCCGAGGATGTTGTAGACCCGCCAGGACAGCCGGTCCTGCAGGACCACGGCCGGCTCTCCGGTGGTTCCGGAGGTTGTCATGACGAGGTAGCGGCCCCGATAAAGCCGGCCGACGCAGTCCTCGCGGGAGAGGAAGTCACGCCGGAGATCCTCGAGGGTGACGTCCGGATCGGTGACCCAGTCGTCGAAATTGGACATCAGGGTGGGCTTGTCCAAGACCGGCAACTGGCTGAGCCGATCGCAACCTGACGGCACACCCCGATAGTGATGCCGGTGGAACGGCGACGCGGTGCGGGCATGCCGGACGAGGTTGCGCAGGCGGATCCGCTGTACTCGGGACAAGCGTTGCGGGCCGGAATGGGCCGTACGGACGGCATCGGCAAGCAGGTAGGGCACCGCTTCGGACATCAGCATGCCCGTCACCCCATCACGGGGAGATTCGCCAGCCAATCCCTGTCAGCGAGTGTCGGCGAATCGGAGGCGACGCCCGGAGACTCAGCCGCCGAGAAGGGCGGGATCTCCCGGCTCGTCGCCCGCTGCACCTGTGATTGCGAGGCCGCCTTCGAACCCGGGCCCCGCACCACCCCGGGCCTGCTACCGGAAGCCACGGCCCCACAAACAGACCCCGAACCCTAATTGTGGGTTCGGGCTATTCCGATGTCTTGACACAAAGAGCGCGCCCGAAGGGATTCGAACCCCTAACCTTCTGATCCGTAGTCAGATGCTCTATCCGTTGAGCTACGGGCGCCGTCTTCAGTTGTTCGTGGCCGATGCGAGTCAGCCGCGGCGGAGGCGAGAGGATTTGAACCTCCGGTCCCCTGTAAGGGGGACAACTCATTAGCAGTGAGTCCCATTCGGCCGCTCTGGCACGCCTCCTGAACCACCGAGAGCGTACACATGGCCGACAACGTAAGGCAAAGCCAGTCCAGAGCCGGTCCCGGGCAGGCCACAACCGCCCCTAGACTTGGCCGGATGACCGCGCGCCTGCGCCCCGAACTGGCCGATATCCCCGCCTACACCCCGGGCAAGACCGTTCCGGGGGCGATCAAGCTGGCCAGCAACGAAACCGTGCACGGGCCGCTGCCCAGCGTGCGGGAGGCGATCGCCGTGGCCACGGAGACCATCAACCGGTATCCGGACAACGGAAACGTCGAACTCCGCGAGCACCTGGCCCGCCACCTCAGCAGCGAGGGCGAGGTCACCCCGGAACGGATCGCCGTGGGCTGCGGGTCGGTCAGCCTGTGCCAGCAGCTGATCCAGATCACCTGCACGGTCGGCGACGAGGTGGTGTTCGGCTGGCGCAGTTTCGAGGTTTATCCGCTGCAGGTACGCGTCGCGGGCGCCACACCCGTCGGGGTGCCGTTGCGCGATCACACCTTCGACCTGGACGCGATGCTCGCCGCGATCACCGACCGGACCCGGCTGATCTTCGTGTGCAACCCGAACAATCCCACCTCCACGGTGGTCGATCCCGACGAACTGGCCCGCTTCGTTGCCGCAGTCCCGCCCGAGATCCTGGTCGTGATCGACGAGGCCTATGTCGAGTACATCCGCGACGACCTGCAGCCCGACAGTCTCGGGCTGGCGAGCACCCACCCGAACGTCGTCGTGCTGCGAACGTTTTCCAAGGCCTACGGCCTAGCCGGCCTGCGGGTGGGCTACGCCGTCGGCGACCCAGAGGTGATCACCGCGCTGGGCAAGGTGTACGTCCCGTTCACCTCGAGCACCATCTCCCAGGCCGCCGCGATCGCCTCCCTCGCGGCCGCCGGGGAGTTGCTGGCCCGCACCGATGCGGTGGTCGAGGAACGCATTCGGGTCAGTGCCGAACTGGCTCGCCTGGGCTACCGGGTCCCGGCCACCCAGGCCAACTTCGTCTGGCTGCCCCTGGGCGAACAGACCGCCGATTTCGCCCTCCGTTCCGCCGAGGCCCGGGTACTGGTCCGGCCCTACGCCGGCGAGGGGGCCCGGGTGAGCATCGGGGCACGGGATGAGAACGACGCGTTCCTGGCGTTTGCCGCGGAGTGGATCGGCCGCTAACCGAAGACTCGGCGCGGACCCCGATCCGCACGCCCGTTAGCGTGGTGGTGGCATCAGCGCCCCAGGAGGAGGGATCAGCCATGGGCAGGATCTATGGCAACGTCAGCGAACTGGTCGGGCGGACCCCATTGGTCCGGCTGAACCGGCTGACTGAGGGGCTCGATGCTCAGGTGGTCGCCAAACTGGAGTTCTACAACCCCGCCAACAGCGTCAAGGACCGCATCGGGGTCGCGATCATCGACGCCGCCGAACGGTCCGGCGAGCTGCGCCCCGGTGGCACCATCGTGGAGGCCACCAGCGGAAACACCGGTATCGCGCTGGCCATGGTCGGCGCCGCCCGCGGTTACAAGGTCATCCTGACCATGCCCGAGACCATGTCGACCGAACGCCGCGTCATGCTGCGCGCCTACGGCGCCCAGATCGTGCTCACCCCCGGCTCGGAGGGCATGGCCGGCGCGGTCGCCAGGGCCAAGCAGATCATCGCCGACACCCCTAACGCCATTTCGGCCAACCAGTTCGGCAACCCGGCCAACCCCGCCGTCCACGAGAGCACCACCGCCGAGGAGGTCTGGGAGGACACCGACGGCGCGGTCGACATCTTCGTCGCCGGCATCGGCACCGGCGGCACCGTCACGGGGGTTGGCCGGGCGCTCAAAGCCCGCAAGCCCGGGGTGCGGATCGTCGGGGTCGAGCCCAAGGACTCGCCGCTGCTGACCGAGGGGCAGGCCGGGCCGCACAAAATCCAGGGAATCGGAGCCAATTTCGTTCCTGAGGTTCTCGACCGGGACGTCTACGACGAGATCATCGACGTTGAACTCGACGACGCCGTCCGGGTCGCACGGGATCTCGCCACGCAAGAGGGCATCCTCGGGGGCATCTCCTCCGGGGCGATCATTTGGGCGGCGCTGGAACTGGCCAGGCGCCCCGAGAAAGCGGGCAAACTCATCGTCGCGGTGGTCTGCGACTACGGCGAGCGCTACATCTCCACGGTGCTCTTCGACGACATCCGGGAGTGACGCCGTGACGTTGCTGTCGACCCTGCGCGAGGACCTGCGCAACGCGCGCCAGCACGACCCGGCCGCACGCGGCGACGTCGAGAACGCGCTGGTCTACTCGGGGCTGCACGCGATCTGGTCCTACCGGCTCGCCCACCGTCTGTGGTCCAGACCCGCACTGCGGGGCGCGGCCCGGGTGCTGAGCCAGCTGACCCGGTTCCTCACCGGTATCGAGATCCACCCGGGAGCGCGCATCGGACGGCGGTTCTTCATCGACCACGGGATGGGCGTGGTGATCGGCGAGACCACCGAGATCGGTGACGACGTGATGATCTACCACGGAGTGACGCTGGGTGGGCGCTCCCTGGAGCGGGGCAAACGCCATCCCACCCTCGCAGACCGGGTCACCGTCGGCGCCGGCGCGAAAGTGCTGGGCCCGGTCGTCATCGGCGAAGACAGCGCCGTCGGCGCCAATGCCGTTGTCACCCATGACGTTCCAAGGGATTCCATTGCCACCGGTATCCCTGCGGTGATCCGGCCGCGGGCCGACGCCCAGCGGGAGCCTCTGGTCGACCCGACCACCTATATCGACCCGGCGATGTACATCTGACCCTGAAGGCCCTCACCAGGGCCGGCAGCCGTAGCCTGACTGTTATGAGCGCGCCGTATGAGTCACTCGCCGTCGAGATCTCCGATCATATTGCCCAGGTGACCCTCCTCGGGCCGGGTAAGGGCAACGCGATGGGGCCGGCGTTCTGGGCGGAGCTTCCGGTGGTCTTCGCCGAGCTCGACGCCGACCCCGAGGTGCGGGCGATCGTTCTGACCGGATCGGGGAAGAACTTCAGCTACGGGCTGGATCTGCTGGCCATGGGCAACACGCTGGGCGAGACCATGTCCGGGGAGGTGTCGGCACGCCCGCGGACGGACTTCCACGCCACCGTCAAGCGCATGCAGCGTTCCATCACCGCGGTGGCCGACTGCCGCACGCCGACCATCGCCTCGATTCACGGCTGGTGCATCGGCGGCGGGGTCGATCTGATCAGCGCCGTCGACATCCGCTACGCCAGCGCCGACGCGAAGTTCTCGGTGCGGGAGGTGAAGCTGTCGATCGTCGCCGACGTAGGCAGCCTGGCCCGGCTGCCCTACATCCTCAACGACGGGCACCTGCGGGAGTTGGCGCTGACCGGCAAGGACATCGACGCCGCCCGGGCAGAGCGGATCGGTCTGGTCAACGATGTTTTCGAGGACGCGGAGGCGGCACTGAAGGCGGCCCACGCGACCGCCGCCGAGATCGCGGCGAACTCGCCGCTGGCGGTGCGGGGCACCAAGGACGTCCTCGACGAGGGACGGACCGATGCCGTCGCGGCCAGCCTGCGCTACGTCGCGGCCTGGAACTCGGCCTTCCTGCCGTCCAAGGACCTCAAGGAGGGCATCACGGCGATGCTGCAGAAACGCGATCCCCACTTCACCGGCGAGTAGGCGCTCCGGCCGATTTCACGGCAGCGGGCCGGGCAGATCGCCGTCCCTGACGAGGAGGCCTTCATCATTTCGATCGAACGACCGGGTTCCGATCCGGTCGTCGATGTGGCCGTTGTCGGCGCAGGATTAACCGGTCTCGTGGCGGCCCGCGAGCTCGCACGGCGGGACATCGGGTTCGTGGTGCTGGAGGCCGCCGACCGGGTCGGCGGCAGGGCGTTGAGTGCACCGACCGCTCTGGGCTCGACGGTGGATCTCGGCGGTCAATGGATCGGTCACGATCACCACAGACTCAAGGCCCTCATCGACGACCTCGGCGCCACCCGGTACCCGATGCACACCGGGTCGATGCCGGTCCTGATCGACGGCCCCCGCCGACTGACCCCGGCAGCCCCATCGGTATTGACCGCCGCAGCGGCCCTGGCCGGCGTTGCCGCACTCGCCAGGACGGGGGTGCCCACGCGCTGGAACTCGCAGACGTTGCAGACCTGGTTGGACAGGGTCCCGGGCCGGACCGCCCGACGCCTCCTGGAGTTGCTCGCCCTGGTGTCCTGGACAGCCGACCTGGACCGGCTCTCGCCCTATGCCATGGCTCGAATGGTGCGCCACCAGGGTGGGGTGCGGACCATGCTTGCCACCGCCGGCGGCGCGCAGGATTCCCTTCTCGTCGAGGGCATCGGCTCGCTGGCCGATCGACTGGCGGCGGGTCTCGGATCGCGAATCCGATTGGGCCACCGCGTTGACCGCGTTTCCGCCAGCGGGGGACGCATACTGCTGGACACCACTGCGGGCCGCTTTGACGCCGCTCGGGCGATCATTACGATTCCCCCGCCGGCGGCCTCCAGGATCGCCTTCGCCCCACCACTGCCGCCGGCGATCGCGGGACTCCAGCGAAATACCGTCATGGGTTCGGCCTATAAGGCCGTCGCCGTCTACCCCCGCCCCTTCTGGCGAGAGGGCCCCGGTGGCGAGTTCATCGTGCTCGACGATCCCGGGTTCGCCGTTTTCGACAGCAGCCCGCCCGGCGGCCCCGGTCATCTGACCCTGCTCAGCGCCGGTCCGCGGGCCCGCCGCCTAGCCGAGTTGGACCCTGCAGCACGGCGAAACATCCTGCTCGGCCCGTTGCGCCACCACATCAGCTCCGATGTACTCGAGCCCGCAGGCTGGCACGAAAAGTTCTGGCATCTCGATGCATTCGTCGGCGGTGGCTACTCAGCTCTCCCCATCCCGGGAACGTTCGAGGGCATCCCCCCGACGGCATCATCACCGACCGGCAATCTGCACTGGGCGGGCACCGAGACTGCCGCTGACCATGCCGGCTACTTCGAGGGGGCCATCGAATCCGGCCTGCGTGCCGCCCGCGAAACCGCCGACGAATTGGGCCGATAGTCCGGTGCGCCATGCAACCGCAACAACCAAGGAGGCCCTTCGGTCCCTCAAGCTCGCACGACCACGCTGTGCGCTGATGGCGACGTAACGCCCGACAACTCGGCCCTCACATCGTTATCGGGCTCTTCGAAGTTAACCGGGCAGCTGCGCGGTGGTGAATCTGGTGCTGGCCCGCTGGGCGCGGGTGCAGTGGAAGCGTATCCGGCGGCGTGAGTTCTCGGTGTTGCGGAAGCCGCAGGCGACGCGTTTGACCTGTTTGACCAGGCGGTTGAAACCTTCGGTTCGGGCGTTGCTCAGGCCGGTGTGCAGGAACGCCAGGATCGCCGGCCACCAGGTCTCGATGGTGGTGGCCAGGCGGTGCAGTTCGGGGATGTTGGTATCGGCGCACCAGCTGTAGAACCGGTAGAGGCGGGTGCGGATCTCGGCGTCATCGGTGCGGCCGCCGGCGGCGGCGAGCAGCTGGCGCAGTTCCTCTTTGGCGATGTAGGCCGACAGGATCTGACAGCTGGGGTCGTTGTCGATCAGGGCGTTCCACATCGCCGCGAATGCTCTGGGCGCCAGGCGTTCTCGCGCGGTCAGCAATCGGCGGCGGTTGGCCCACTCGGGGTCGTGTTTGCGGCCGCGCCGGCCGTGGGTATCGAAGGTCACCCGGCGCCGCACCGCGGTCAGTGCGTCGTTGGCGAGCTTGACCAGATGAAAGTGGTCGACGACCAGCTCGGCGTTGGGCAACAACTCGCGGGTGACCGCGGCTGCGTAGGCCGCCGACGGGTCGATCACCACGTGGGTGATCGAGGCCCGGAACTCCTCGCTCTGTTCGCTCAGCCATTGACGGACCGCCGCCCCGGTACGCCCCTCGACTTGTCCGAGCAGGCCCTGATCGCCGCCCAGATCGACGAAGCCGGTGTCCCACGGGTCGGTGCGCACCCAGCGGCCGGAGTCGGTGTCGCGGGTCCAGCGGGGCTTGCCGCGGCGGGTCTCGTCGATGCCGAGCACCCGCACCGGGGCCGGGTTGCCCAGGACCGTCTCGGCGTGGGCCACGAACGCAGCGTGTGCCGTCGGCCAGGACACCCCGGCCCCATCGGCGACCTCGACCACCGAACGGGCCGCATCCCCGATCTCGCGGGCGATCTGCGTGCGCAACCGGGTGGTGGTGCGCCGCCGCGGCGGTACCTGCTCGATGGCTTCGGTGAAGCTGGCGCGTGAGCAGGTGTCGTTGCGGCAGCGGTAGCGGGTCTTGTTCCACCGCAGAACAATTGGGTCTTCCCCGTAGCGGATGTCACGGGGGCTGGTGACGGTGCGTTCCTTGACTGAGTCCGACGCTATTCCACAGTCCGGACAACGGGCGGCGTTCGGGTCGATGGTGATCAACTCGACCACCCGGGTGCGATCAGCGTGTGGGACCACCCCACGCACCCCGAGTCCTTCCAGCCCCAACAACAACGACGTAGGCTCGACCATGCCCCTGGCTCTCCTTGCAGAATCTGTTTGCTTCGCAACATCCAGATTCCCGAAAGCCAGGGGCGCCTCACCTCAACGACACGCCGAGACCCTGACCAGGCATTGCCCGCTTAAGCTCGAAGAGCCCGTTATCGTCCCCATCATGAGCGGCAACTCGGCGAAAGCGTGGGCGGCGGCCGCCGCGCTGGGGCTTTCCCTGGCCGGCCCACAGGCATTCGGCACCGCCACCGCGGACAGCGGCGACCAGCAGAAGGTGCGGACAAGTCAGAACCCCGGTCCGCAGCGGACCCAGGCGACCCGCCCGAACCGGAACCCGGGAGCCGTCCGGACGCCTCGGACGCCCGCGCTCCAGTCCCCAACCGGCCGGTCGAGCAGACCATCGCCGACACGGTCGGTTCCGGCTACCGCCGCTTCCGCCGAGGCGCGCGAGGTCGCCGTTCCCGTGGCGGCTTTCGCGGTCACCACGCCCCGGTCCGATGCGACCCCGGCACCGCCGGCAGCACAGGCAACCCCGGAGGTGCCGGAGCCGAGCATCACGATGGCGGAGACCGTCGCGGCCACGGCCTTCACCCGTGCCCACCGGACCGGCGAAGCGCCCGCTCCGGGAGCCGAGATCGTCGCCGGTGCGATGCTGCTGACCCGGCGCACGCTGACCGCGGCGCCGGTAGCCGACTCCGTTACCCAGATTTCCGGCAACCCGATCGCCGATTTCCTCACCGACGTCCGGGTGTGGGTGGAGACCTACGCCAACCTCTACCCCTGGTGGAGCGGCAGCCTGCTGCCCGAACCGCTCAGACAATTCTTCTTCAGCGCCACCCCGGTCGCCGACCCCATGCAGGTAGAACTCGACCTCGCCGCGGGCGTCACCAGCCGGGCCATCCCGTTCAGCGCCACGGACGCCGACGGCCATCGGCTGGTTTTCTCAGTGCCCGATCAGGGCCAGCCCGGCGGACCCAACCACGGCACGGTGAGCGTCGACAACGCCGCGGGCACCTTCACCTACACCCCGGACGGGGACTTCACCGGCACCGACACCTTCTCCTTCGTCGCCAGCGACGACACCTCGCTGCACTTCCACGCCTGGGCCGGTCTGCTCAACGCCGCGTTCGGCGTGCTCGGCACCGGACTGGCCGGCGGGCACCGAACCACCGCGACGGTGACAATCTTCAATAACGTCGACATCCGACCGGACCCTGCACTGGCGGTTTACACCGATATCGTCGGAGACTTCTCGGTGCTCACCTACAACGTCTCCGGTCTACCCTTCCCGTTCTCCGGCGCAGCGCTGCCGAGGATTACCAACACCCTCGAAATCGGTTCGCGGCTAGAGGGTTTCGACGTCGTCAACGTCCAGGAGGACATTGCCTACCATCAGTTCCTGATCGCCGGCACGGACTTCCCGGATCGGACGGCCCCGTCGGTGCCCACCTGGGCGTGGCCGGTCGGCGTTCCGTTCTCCGACGGCCTGAACTCTATGTCGTCGTACTACCTGGAAAGCCTGCAGCGCCAGGCCTGGTCCACTCGCGCAGACCTGCTCAACCCGGGCGGATTCACCTACACCCGCCAGCACATCCCGGGAGGCTCCTCAGTCGACGTCTACAACGTCGACACCAGCGGCGGCGCCATGACGAATGACGAGATCGCCCAGTTGTCAGCGTTCATCGGCGCGAACTCGATCGGCCGGGCAGTGATCGTCACCGGCGACTTCGGCCAGTACTACTCCGACCCGGGGCAGACGCTGAGCGCCTTCGCCGCCGCCAACGGCCTCACCGACGCCTGGGTGCAGGTCGAGTTCGGCGGGCTCACCCCCACCGACGCCCAGCGCTGCGCCTACGCCGACAGCTGCGAGCAGCCGGACAAGATCTTCTTCCGCGACGCAGCCCCGCTGGACCCGCTAGCCCCGGCCAGCAGCCCGGTGCGGCTGCTGGCGCTGGACTACACCAACGAAGGCCTGAACTTCCTCGACGATGCCGGCCGGGACCTCTCCGCCAACCGGCCCCAGTCGGTGAACTTCAGCTACACGGTCGACGCGGTCGGCCCCATGAACGTCGAACTGTCCGACTGGATGGCCAACCTACCCGCGCTGTCGACGCTGCCGCTGACCCAGATTCCCATCCCCGGCACCCATGACTCGGGCAGCTACGGCATAACGCCGCAGTCTCCGTGGGCGCTGACCGGGAAGGACCAGTTCGGCATCCTCACCGAACTGCCCGCGGTCCTGCAGGACCTCGTCGTCAAGCCGATCGCCGCCGGCTACGGCAAGACCCAGTCCAAGGACCTCTACGAGCAGTTCAGCGACGGCATCCGCTACGTGGACCTGCGGCTGACCAACGAACCCGACGGGCAGGTCTACCTCGAACACGGGCTGCGCTCAGTGCCCTTCACCGACGTGGTCGACGACATCGGGGCCTTCGCCAACGAGCATCCCCGCGAAGTGCTGGTCGTCTACGTCCAGGGAATCAAGAACTTCACCGCCGACACCCACGCCGCGGTTATCGCACAGATGGACGCCGCGTTCGGGGCGCGTATGGCGCCGCGGGCGCTGGGCACTTCGGCCACGCTGCAGGATCTGTGGGCGGCCGACCGCAACGTCATCGTCGTCTACAACAACTCCGAGGTCGTCGCCGCCGACCCGGTGTTGTGGCCGGACGACACCCTCTACCGCCCGTGGCCTCAGGTCGCGTCGGTGCCGGATCTGCTGGCGGGTAACGAGACAAACCTGGCCAACCGGCCGCCCGCAGCGATCTGGGGCATGTTCGGTGAGTCCACCCCCGGCCCGCTCAACTACGTCACCGGCGTCCTGACACTGAGCACCCGCAACATCGAGCAGTTCATGTTCAACGTGCACCCTCCGGTGCAGCGGTGGATGCGAGTGAACTTCAAGGAGTCGCTGAACCTGGTGACGGCCGACTGGTATCAGGAATTCTGGCCCGCCGGTTCGACTCTGGCGCGCGACAATATCGGAGCCGTATACGAGACGCTGGGTCTGAGGGATTCGGCAGTGGTGCTGTAGGAGACACCGCATCGTCCGCCGGTCGGTACGAGAAGGCATTTGCGGACCCGCGTGTGACCTCGATTCCGCTGCCGGCGCATCATGCGGCCACGGGTGCGGCCGTTGACTACGGGGATACCTCTGGAATCTCAGCCCCGAGACGTTCGTCTTCTCCGCGCAACGGTCGCTGACGGTGGATAGTGGTCGAGTGGAACCCACGCCCGCTGAATCGGCGAGCTCCTCGGCTCCCTCTCGTCGGGGGAGGCCGCGCAGCCAGAAAGCCCGCGACGCTGTCTTGCGCGCAACGCGGGAGCTGCTGCTCGAGGTCGGTCCGCAGGCGATGACGACGGATCAGATTGCGGGCCGCAGCGGGGTGAGCAAAGCAACGCTCTACAAGTGGTGGCCCAACAAGTTTGCGATCGCCGTGGAAGCATTCCTCCGGGAGGAAACCGTCGTATCGCCGGTTCCTGACACCGGCTCGGCGCGCGAGGACTATCGCATCTGGCTTCGCAACACGGTCGATCTCTTCGCCGGGCCGTACGGTCGTGTTTTCGCCCAGCTCATCGGTGAGGGGCAGGCCAATCCCAAACTGCGCGCGGAACTGCGGGAACGGCTGTTGGCCCCGCGGCGGCGGATGACCCGTGAAATCTGGGATCGCGCAGCACGGCGCGGTGAGCTGCGTGCCGATGTCGATTTCGAAACGGCGATGGATCTGATGATCGGCGCGGTGACCAACCGACTGCTTCTCGGCTATGCACCGCTGGATGAAAAGTCCGCCGACGCGATCGTCGATACGGCGATGCACGGCTTCCTTGCGCGAAGCTGACACCGACAAATGCACAGGAAAAACCCAGCGCCGCACAGCCCGTTCATAAAAACTGAACGTATAGTTTTGTGTGTACGGAGAAGTCCAACCGAGAAGGAGGAGACCAATGAACAAGAAACTGCGCCACATCATGCCGCTGGCCGTTGCCGCCAGTGGGCTGGCAATCGCCTTCGCACCCACCGCGTCCGCTGCCCCGACCAACACATCAGGCAACCCGTCGATCGTCACGACACCTGGCAACGCCCAAATCACCACCCGGCCCGGACCGAGTGCCACGCAGGCCGGGGCACAGCAATACCCGTTTGCCGGTGACACTCTGCTGTTCCATAACGCCCACGGCGCCGTTGGGGGACATCCCGGTGGACATCCCGGCGGCCATGCTGGCGGGGGCGGCGGCGGAAGTCACTAGCCATACCGTGCGGCCTCGAGGGCCCACCAAGCTGCTCGCGACGACGGAAAAGCCCGGCACCTTCAGGAGCCGGGCTTTTCCGACCGGCGCCGCCCCGCCACGGCGCCATGATGACGTCCGCAGGCCCTCCTCCCTCGACGTCGGGTCTCGTTAGGCCGAGTCCGATGCTCGGCGGTGACGGTTTGGGGCTTCTCATCGGGCAGGTTCTTGTTGCGTCGCGCAGTGGATGCCACCACCACCGGCGGCGATGGCATCGATGTTGATCTGCACGACCTCTCGGTCCGGGAAGAGCCGCTGGAGCGTGGCCTTGGCGGCGCCGTCGCTGCGGGAGTCGCCGAATTCGGGGGCGATGACCGCGCCGTTGCAGACATAAAAGTTGATGTAGCTTGCGGCGAAGTCGACGTCATCGAATTTCTTCCGGACGGTTGCGGGGCCCTCGATCACCTCGACCTGCAGCCGCCGATCGTGGGCATCGGTGGCCAAGCACAGGATGTCGAGGTGACGGCGGGTGACGTCGTAATCGAATGACTTCGGGTCGATTTCCAAGCCGGCGACGACAACGCCAGGGCCGGCGAAGCGCGCGTAAAAGTCGGTGTGTCCGTCGGTGATGTCACGCCCGGCGATACCGGGCAGCCAGATCACCTTTGTGATCCCGAGCAGGCGGTCCAGTTCGGCCTCCACCTGGGGCTTGGAAAGACCGGGATTGCGGTTGTCGTTGAGCACGCAGCTCTCGGCGATGATCGCGGTGCCGCGGCCGTCGACCTCGATCCCGCCGCCCTCGAGCACCAGGTCGGTGCGCAGCGTCTGAACACCGGCCCGGGCGGCGACGAATTCGGCAACGTTGGCGTCGCGGTGGTGCTCCTGCTTGCCACCCCAGCCGTTGAAGTTGAAATCCACACCGCCCCAGCCACTGTCAGTCTTGACGAAAACCGGCCCGGTGTCGCGCATCCACAAGTCGTCTACCGGTGCGGCGATCAGCTCGATGTTCGCCGCACCGATCAGACCGCGAGCCAGGTCCATCTCCTCAGGGCGCACCAGCATCGACACCGGCTCATACCGCGCGATCGTGGTCGCGATCAGCAGCAGATCGCGGCGCACCTGGGGCAGCAACCGCGAGCCCCAGATCCGCCTGTCGGCCCCGAAAGCCATCCACGTCCGCGCGTGCGGATCCCCTTCTTCCCGCATCACCCACCGCCTACCGTCGTCATGTGTACCAGCGCGACTGTGCGTCGAGCCGCTGTACGGCGTCAAGGTGGGTTCGCCGCAGCCCGGGAGCCGCTGCGAGGGGGCTTCGCCGCTCCGTGGGCGGGGGAAATCATGGCGGGTCGCTGCGGCTGGGTTGGTGATGGCGCGGTGGGCTGGCTGGGGTCGACGCTGTTGAGGTGTTTCGGTCGGATACGTTTGCGTCTAAGTCGCTGCTGAGCACGGCGAGCAGCTTGGGGCGGGAAGGCCCATCGCTCCACGGCGTTGCGTGGAATGTTGCCTTGAGGACCAGAGTGAGATTGTTTGATCGATCCGGCCCTCAGATCCGACCCCACGGCGAGCTGCTCACCGTCAACGCCGGATATCGACCCCTTTCTGCTCAACCTGAATGCCCTTGCACGGGGGGTGTAGGGGCTTGCCCCAGACTCCGCAACCGCCCAACACACTTTATTGACTGCGGTGGCGGAGGGATTTGAACCCCCGGACGGTGTTAGCCGTCTCTCGCTTTCAAGGCGAGTGCATTAGGCCGCTCTGCCACGCCACCGCCGATCAGCCTAGCGGGCCGTCCCGGTTACGCCGGGGCCGCGCCCCGGCTACTGCGGACCCGCCGGTTGGCGCCGTCGGATTGCAGCGCCGAACTGATCCGGCGGCAGTTCTCCCCCAGTGCCGCCATCTGCGAACGGGTGAGTGGCAGCAGAAAGCGTTGCCGCACGGCTTCGGCATAGGTAAACATCGCCTCGTCGATGGCGACGCGGCCGACGTCGGTGATACCGGCCAGTACTCCACGGCCGTCGTGCGGGCTGGCCTCCCGCCGAACCAGACCCAACCGTTCCAGCCGATGGATCTGCCGGGTCACCCGACTCGGAAGCGACTGCAGTTGCCCGGCGAGTTCACCCATCCGGGCCGCACCGGTTTCCGAGCTGCTCAGGATGTCCAGCAGCCGCACATCCGGCAAGGTCAGCCCGTGCCGCTCAGCGAGCAACTTGTTCAGGGTGCCGTAAACCCGCAACGCAGCTTCGAGGAAGTTGTCCCAGGAGCGTTGCTCGGCGATGTCCAGACCCGGCATCTCGCTTGCGGTACGCCCCCCGATAGTCCCACCCATGGCGCCATGATAAGGCTATGCCAGCGAATTTCGGTGCGGTTCGGCGGGGAGCGTCAAGGTAGCGTCACGTCCATGCACGCCATCGTGACGGAGGCCGGACGGCTCACCTGGCAGGAAGTGCCCAACGCCACCGCCGGGAACGGCGAGGTGCTGATCGAGGTCTGGGCAGCCGGGGTCAACCGTGCGGATTTGCTGCAGGCCGCTGGCAAATATCCGCCCCCGCCGGGGACAAGCGACATCCTGGGCCTGGAAGTCGCCGGGGTCATCACTCAGGTTGGTGACAGTGTCACGGGATTTTCTGTGGGACAACAGGTTTGTGCCTTGCTGGCCGGCGGAGGCTATGCCGAGTACGTGGCGGCCCCGGTCCGACAGGTCCTGCCTGTTCCCGACGGTGTCGGCCTGGAGGCCGCGGCCGGGCTGCCCGAGGCGGCGTGCACGGTGTGGTCCACCGTCGTGATGGGCGCCCGACTGGCGCCAGACGAGTTCGTATTGATCCACGGCGGGGCAAGCGGTATCGGTACTCACGCAATCCAGATCGCCCGAGCGCTCGGTGCGCGTGTCGCGGCAACGGCCGGTACACCGTCCAAGCTTGCGCTCTGCGGCGAACTGGGCGCGGAGGTCGTCATCTCCCACCGCGGCGAAGATTTCGTACAGCGCGTGCGGGCCGCTACCGACGGCGACGGCGCCGATCTCATCCTCGACATCATGGGTGCCGCCTATCTGGAGCGCAATCTCGCCGCACTCGCCACCGACGGACGGCTGGCCATCATCGGCATGCAGGGAGGAGCCAAGGCCGAACTGAACATCGGCACCCTGATCGGCAAGCGGCTCAAGGTGATCGGAACGGCGCTGCGCAGCCGCCCGATCGACGGCCCACACGGCAAAGGTGCGATCGTCGACGCGGTAGCGGCCTCGGTGTGGCCGATGATCGCCGAAGGACGCGTCCGGCCGGTCATCGGCGCGCGATTCCCGGTAGAGCAAGCCGCCGAGGCGCATCGCGCTCTCGCCTCCGGCGAAGTGCACGGCAAGGCGCTCCTGACGATCCGGAAGTGAACATTCAGCCCAGGGAAGTTCAGCCCAGGGAGGCCAGAGTCCTTACCAGGTGGTCGATTTCGGAGACCGTGGAGTAGTGAGCGAGTCCCAGAGTCACAGCCCCGCCGATCTCGTCGACACCGAGGACATCCAGCACCCGGGAGGCCGCATTGCCTACCGCGAGCACCCCGTTCTCGGCCAGCCTCTGAACCACCCGTTCGGCGGGCACACCGGAAACCACGATGCTCACCAAAGGAATTCGCGTTTGCGGGTCGCCGATCACCGACACCAGCGGCAGCGAGCGCAATGAGGTCATCAGATAGTCGAGCAAGCCATCGAGATAGCTGCGTGCGGATGCCATCGAATGGGCAAGCCTCTGCCGCCGGTCACCGCGGGCGCTTTCGTCGAGACCGGCCAGATACTCGATACTGGCCACCGCCCCGGCCAGCAGCCCGTACTGGTAGAGGCCCAGCTCCAGGCGAGCCGCGCCGCTGGCGTACGGGTTGGTCGACACCGAGCCCAGCCGGTCTATCAACGCGGGGTCGCGGAATACCAGAGCACCGACCGGGGGACCGCCCCAGGCGGCGGCGTTCAGGGCAACCACATCGGCTCCGGCCGAGGTGATGTCGAGCAGCCGGAACGGGGCCGCGGCCGAGTGGTCCACGACCAGCAGGCCGCCGACCCGGTGCACACGCTCGGCGACCGCGGCGACATCGACGACTGTGCCCAGCGCCGAGGAGGCCGACGGGATGGCCACCAACCGGGTGTCGGAACTGACCAGCTCGTCCCACTGCCAGACCGGCAGTTCGCCGGTCTCGATGTCGACCTCGGCCCACTTCACCGTGGCGCCGTGCCGGTGGGCGGCCCTCAGCCACGGCGCGATGTTCGCCTCGTCGTCGAGCCGGCAGAGCACCACCTCGTTGCCCAGCCCGGCGCGGGTCGACGACGCATCAGCCAAGGAGGCCAGTAGGACGGCCCGATCCGCTCCGACTACCACCCCGGCGGGATCGGCGTTGAGCAGGTCGGCGACGGCCCGGCGCGCGGCGTCGAGGAGTGCGACGCTGCGCGCTGCAGCCGGATGGGGGCTGGAAATGTTAGCCGTGGAGCCACGAAAGGCCGTCGATACGGTGCTGGCGACGGACTCTGGGATCACCATCCCGGCTTGGGCGTCGAAGCGGGTCCACCCGTCGCCCAGCGCCGGGTGTAGACCGCGCACGCGCGCGACGTCGTATGCCATCGCACCACCCCTGACCCGTTCGCGAACTGCGACAGCCCCGAAAAAGCCATCCAACCCGGGGGACGGCGATCGCGACCGCGTCACCATACTAAGCCAGTGAACTTCGGCTCCGGAGTGCTAATCGCTGTCTTGCTGCTGGCCCTACCCGGCGCCGTGGTCGGCCGGGCCGGCGGCCTGCGGTGGGCTCTGGCGGTGGCGCTCGGTCCGGTGCTGACCTACGGCGTGGTGGGTCTGGCCATCGTCCCGTTCGGCGCGCTCGGCATCCGGTGGGACGCACTCAGCGCGCTGGCGGCGCTCGCCGCGGTGGCTCTGCCGTTGCTGGGCGGTCGCGTTTTGCTGGCCCGCCGTCGTGGCGTCCGGCCGGTACACCGATTCCGGTGGCCTGACGGCCCCGAACTCGCCGCCGCCGCAGGCGTGGTCCTGGGATCCGCCGCGATCGGGGTCGCCGCCTGGCGCGGCATGCCGAACTGGCAGTCGATCCCGAGTAACTGGGATGCGGTCTGGCATGCCAACACGATCCGGTGGATTCTCGACACCGGACAGGCCTCCCCCACCCACCTGGGCGAACTGCGCAACGTCGAAACCCATGCGGCGCTGTACTACCCCTCGGCCTTCCACGCCCTGGCCGGCGTCCTGGCGCAACTGACCGGATCCGCACCGACCACCGCCTACACCCTGAGCTCACTGGCGGCGGCCGTCTGGCTTTTTCCACTCAGCGCCGGACTGCTCACCTGGCGATTGCTGATCAACCGGGGCACTCGGTGGCGCACCGCAGGTGCCGCGGCTACGGCAGCCGCCCTCTCGGCATCATTCACCGCCGTCCCCTACGTCGAGTTCGACACGGCCTCGATGCCCAATATGGCGGCCTACGGGTTGGCTGTTCCCGCGTTCGTCCTGGTGACGTCCTCGCTGCACGCCGCGGGCCGCATCCCGCTGGCGGTTCTGGCGGTCGTCGGGGTGTTCTCTGTGCACATCACCGGCGGCGTCGTGCTGGTGACCTTCCTGCTCGCCTGGTGGTTGCTCGACGCGTTGAGAAGCCCGGTCAGTGGGCGGGCGACGGACTTCGCGACGCTGGCGACGATCACCGTGGTGGCCGGGATCGTGCTGTTGCCACAATTCCTCGGGGTGTTGGAGGAAGCCAGGATCATCGCCGGGCACACCTTCCTGACCCACCAGGGCCGGATACGCGGACTTTTCGACGCGGTGTTCCAGCACAGCCGTCACCTCAACGACTTCCCGATCCAGAACATTCTCATCGCCCTGGCCGGTGCCGGGTTCGTGTTGTTGCTGATCAAGCGGATCTGGTGGCCGGCGGCCGTGTGGGTGCTGCTGGTCGTGGCGATCGTGCATTCGTCGGTGCCGTTCGGCGGCCCACTCGGGGCCGTTGTCGGCACCTACGCCGATCTCTTCTACAGCGACCCGCGGCGACTGTCCGCCGTGGTCACCGTCTTGTTGACCCCGATGGCCGGGGTCGCGCTGTACTCGGCCGCCCTGCTGGTGGTGGCCGCCGCCCGGCGCCTGGCCGAGCCCCGGTTACGCCTGGACCGACGGGTCTGGGTTGGGGCCACCGCGGTGCTGCTCGTCGCCGCGTGTCTGGGCCTGAGCTGGCACTATTTTCCTCGGCACCGCTTCTTGATGGGCGAGAAGTATGACCAGGCGATCGTCGGCGAGAAGGATCTGGAGGCCATCGCCTACCTGGCGACACTGCCGGGGGCGCGCGACACGGTGATCGGCAACGGCAACACCGACGGCACCGCCTGGATGTACGCGGTTTCTGGGCTGCGTCCGTTATGGACCCATTACGACTACCCGGTTCAGCAGGGCCCTGGCCGCAACCGGTTCATCTTCTGGGCCTACGCCGACGACGCCGACCGGGATCCGCGGGTGGCCGAGGCGGTCAAAGCCCTGAACATCGAATATGTGCTCACCAGTACCCCCGTGGTCCGCGGGTTCGTCACGCCCGACGGGTTAGTGTCACTGGATAGGTCCGCGTCGTGGACCAAGATCTACGACAACGGCGTTGCCCGCATCTACCAATGGCGCGGATCACCGCCAACGGCAGCGCGGAACTGAGACGCCGAACCGAAAACTGCAGGACGACCGAGAAACGGCAAGCCGGGATGGGAATGCGCAGCGTATGACAGCGAACGCCGACGACGACAACATCGCTGACGACAACATCGAGGTGATCACCGGACCGGAGTCCGGCCCGGGACCTGAGGACGCGGCCGACGACGAACAGCGCTCGGTGACCGATCTCGTCGAACAACCGGCCAAGGTGATGCGCATCGGCACGATGATCAAACAGTTGCTGGAAGAGGTGAAGGCGGCACCGCTGGATGACGCCAGCCGCAGCCGGCTGCGCGAGATCCACGCAACCAGCATCCGTGAACTCGAGGACGGACTCGCACCGGAATTGCGTGAGGAACTGCAGCGGCTGGCCCTGCCGTTCTCCGGGGACTCGGTGCCCTCGGATGCCGAACTGCGCATCGCGCACGCCCAGTTGGTCGGGTGGCTCGAGGGCCTCTTCCACGGTATCCAGACGGCGCTGTTCGCCCAGCAGATGGCGGCGCGTGCCCAGCTGGAGCACATGCGTCAGGGCGCCCTGCCGCCGGGCATGGCTGCGCCCGGGGGCAATCCCGGTCATGGCACCGGGCAATACCTCTAGGGCCGCCGTCACCTTGTCAAACGATCCGTACATCGAGACCCGCGACGCCTGGGTCGAGTTCCCGATCTTCGATGCGAAGACCCGTTCGCTGAAGAAGGCGTTCTTGGGCAAAGCCGGCGGGGCGATCGGGCGCACGGGCGACAATGTCGTCGTCATCGAGGCGCTGCGCGACATCACCATGACGTTGAAGATGGGCGACCGGGTCGGACTGGTCGGACACAACGGAGCGGGAAAGTCCACGCTGCTGCGCCTGCTGTCGGGCATCTACGAACCCACCCGCGGCCGGACCGTCATACGGGGTCGCGTCGCGCCGGTATTCGACCTGGGTGTCGGAATGGACCCGGACACCACCGGTTACGAGAACATCATCATCCGGGGCATGTTCCTCGGGCAGACCCGCAAGCAGATGGCCGCCAAGGTCGACGAGATCGCCGATTTCACCGAGCTCGGCGAGTACCTGTCGATGCCGCTGCGCACTTACTCGACCGGGATGCGGGTGCGCCTGGCCATGGGCGTAGTCACCAGCATCGACCCCGAAATCCTCCTACTCGACGAGGGCATTGGGGCGGTCGACGCCGAATTCCTCAAAAAGGCCCAATCGCGGCTGCAGGCGCTGGTCGAACGCTCCGGCATCCTCGTCTTCGCCAGCCATTCCAACGAGTTTCTGGCCCGGCTGTGCAGGACCGCGATGTGGATCGACCACGGCACCATCAGGATGCGCGGCGGAATCGAGGAGGTGGTGGGCGCCTACGAGGGTCCGGACGCCGCCCGGCACGTCCGGGAGGTGATCGCCGAACACGCCGGCGAGTGGTCGCCGGTGGAGGGTTCCGACGCCGCATTGACGGACGACCAGTTGACGGACGACGAGTTGACAGACACCGCATCATGACCGACATCGTGTGCGGGGTCGTGGTCACCCACCGGCGGCCCGACGAGTTGGCCAAATCGCTGGACGTGGTGACCACCCAGAGCAGGATGATCGATCACCTGATCGTCGTCGACAACGACAACGACGAACGGGTTCGCGATCTCGTCGCCGGCCAGCCGGTCCCCAGCACTTATTTGGGATCGCGCCGAAACCTCGGTGGTGCAGGCGGATTCGCACTCGGAATGCTGCACGCGCTGGCACTCGGCGCGGACTGGGTGTGGCTGGCCGACGACGACGGCCGCCCGCGTGACACCGAGGTGCTGGCCACGCTGCTGGCCTGCGCGCGCCGGCACGGCCTGGCCGAGGTGTCGCCCATGGTGTGCGACCTGGAAAATCCGGACCGCCTGGCCTTCCCGCTGCGCAGGGGCCTGGCGTGGCGGCGCAACGTCGACGAGCTCCGCACCCGGGACTCTCCCGACAGCGATCTACTACCGGGCTACGCATCGTTGTTCAACGGCGCGCTCTTCCGCGCTGAAACCATCGAGGCGGTCGGGATTCCCGATATCCGGTTGTTCGTGCGCGGCGACGAATATGACGTGCACCGGCGGCTGGTCCGTAGCGGCCTGCCGTTCGGCACCTGCCTGGACACCATGTACCTGCACCCCTACGGCAGCGGCGAGTTCAAGCCGATCCTCGGCGGCCGAATGCACACCCAGTACCCCGACGACCCGGTCAAGCGGTTCTTCACCTACCGCAACCGCGGCTACGTGCTGGCCCAGCCGGGGCTGCGCAGGCTACTGCCCCAGGAATGGGTGCGCTTCGGCTGGTTCTTCCTGGTGACCCGGCGTGACCCGGCCGGACTGTGGGAGTGGATCCGGCTGCGCCGGCTGGGCCGCAAGGAGCGATTCGGGCGTCCCGGGGGACACCGCCCGTGACCATCATCGAGGCCGCCAGCCAGTCCAAGACGTTCAGCCGCGCCTGGGGCGACCTGATCGAGGGATTCGGCAAGCGTGAACTGTGGCTGCACCTCGGCTGGCAGGACATCAAACAGAAGTATCGCCGCTCGGTGCTGGGACCGTTCTGGATCACCATCGCCACCGGTACCACCGCCGTGGCGATGGGCCTGCTCTACTCAAAACTCTTCAAATTGCCGCTCTCCGAGCATCTGCCGTACGTGACGCTTGGCCTGATCATCTGGAACATGATCAACGCGGCCATCCTGGAGGGCTCGGAGGTCTTCATCGCCAACGAGGGTCTGATCAAACAGCTGCCGACCCCGCTGAGCGTGCACGTCTACCGGCTGGTGTGGCGCCAGATGATCCTGTTCGCGCACAACATCGTGATCTTCGTGATCATCGCGATCATCTTCCCGAAACCGTGGTCGTGGGCCGACCTCACGGTCCTGCCCGCATTGGCGCTGATCATGCTGAACTGCGTCTGGGTCTCGTTCTGCTTCGGCATCCTGGCCACCCGCTACCGCGATATCGGCCCGCTGTTGTCCTCACTGGTGCAGCTGCTGTTCTTCATGACACCGATCATCTGGAATGCCGATACCCTCGAACAGCAAGGGGCCGGCAAGTACTGGCGGATCATCGAACTGAACCCGCTTCTGCACTATCTGGACATCCTGCGCGCCCCCCTGCTGGGCGCCCACCAGGAACCGCGGCACTGGATCGTCGTGCTCGTGCTCACCGTGCTGGGCTGGTGCGCTGCCGCACTGGCGCTACGCCAGTTCCGGGCCCGGGTGCCCTACTGGGTGTGACGCCGACCGACTCAGACACCGACCGACTCAACAGCGCAGCGGCGCCAAGGCTCCGGATCTGAGCAGGCCGACGGCACGATCTGAATCCTTGGGTCCGCAACCCGCACCGGCCCAGAGAACCAGTGCGAAGGTGCCACCCCTCGACGCCGTGACCATGTCGTACTGCTCTGGGTTGCGCGGAGTCAGTTCGACCACCGCGCCTGATCGAGTGTCGACGATGGTCGCCGAAGACCTCAGCGTTGATGTCATCCCGCCCGCGCCCACGATGACGAACGAGTCGAACACCAGCACGCGCGAGAAGAACTTCGTCACCTCAGGGTCAAGATCGACTCCGTTGACCTTCACGATGCCGGTCTCCGGCGACCAGTAGCCGATCCCGTCACCTCCTTGCGCCCCATCACTGATCCAGCCGAAGGCAGTGCCGTCGGTGCCGACCGATGCCGTGTTGACCGACGGGATCCCGGCAACGACGGCCGGCAGGCCGGCCGCCGTCCGCGGCTCCCAGGACGCTCCGGGGCGAAGTTCGTTGCCCACAGGCCGCAACACCATCGGGATCGCGAACAGAACCGCCCCGATCCGCACTCCGTCAGCGCCCCCGCGCCGGGTTAACCAGGAACGCCGCCGTGCTGCGGCTCGGGGCCGAAAGTGAAATGGCGGGCGGTCAACTCCGTGGGGGTCACCCGAACGTAGCGCAGCTTCTCGGTGGGGACCCAGGGCATGAGTCCGGCGCGGTCGGCCTCCTGGATCTCCTCGGCGCCGGTCAGCAACCGGGCGGTCCCGCGGACGATCACGCTCCAGCCCTCGGCGACGGTGTGGTCGTCGGCCTCGAAAAGAACCTTTTCGTTCATCACGGTGGTGAACAGCTTGGTTCCCTCCGCGGTGCGGAACAGAACGGTGTCGTTCTGGACGACGAAGTTGACCGGGAAGATCTCCAGTTGACCGCCGAATGAGGTCACCAACCGGCCCAGCGCGACGCTGGAAAGCCGGTTCCACGCCTCCCGGTCATCGAGAACAGTTATCGGGCCATTTTCGATCGCCATGGGCCACATAGTGTCTGCGTAACGAGCCGAGCGCAAGGGAAACGCTCTTATTCCGCACACTCAGTCCGCGTGCCGGCCGCGCAGGTCGGCCAATTCGGCGCGCAGATTCTCCCGGGCCGGGGTTTCCCACCGCATTCGCCCACGCTCGGTGCGGAACACCCCCGGACCGTCCAGCAGCGCGACCAGAACTCGGGCGCGGCCGGCTCGGAAGACTTCCACCGGCACATGGCCGTACTCGGCCATGATGGCTGCGGTGTTGTCCCGATAGCGCTCCCGCGGCAGCGCAAGCGGTGAGAGATCGGCATCGGAGAGCACCTCGCCGTTGCGATCTCCCGGCGCGGGGTCATGAGTGAGGGTAAGGCGCACCAGCCTGCCCACCTCACGGACCAGTTCCGGCGCCACTGCCAACCCGGACAGGTCCTGCTCGGCGCGCACCGCGCTGCGCTCCTCGTCGTCGGGCAGACCGTCGTAGACCGAGTCGTGGTACCACGCCGCGAGGCGGACGGCGTCCGGGTTCTCCGCCTCGCCCGCGAGCTCTTCGACGCGGGCGAGAATGTCCCGGAGGTGGGACACGCAGTGGTATCGCCGATGGGGTTCGGACCAGGCTTCGATCAGTCGCCGGCCGACATCGGCGGCCGCGGGGTCGGCGGTGTGGCGGGTGATCAGCCCCACCCACGAATCGAGAAGATCCTGCACACCGCCGTCGTGCACACCACCATCGTGCCTGCCCGGGCACCGTAAGCTTGCCCGGATGGCCGAAATCGCCCACCCGACACCCCTGAGCCTGAAAACCCAGGTGCTCCGCTTCGTGCTGACCGGTGGATTCTCGGCGATCGTCGACTTCGGCCTCTATCTGCTGCTCTACAAGTCCTCAGGGGTTCAGGTCGACCTGGCCAAGGCGATCGGTTTCGTCGCCGGCACCATCACCGCCTACCTGATCAACCGGCGGTGGACCTTCGGGGCGCCTCCGAGCCGGTCGCGGTTCATCAAGGTGATGGTGCTGTACGCCTTGACGTTCACCGTCCAGGTGGGCCTGAACCACCTGTGTCTGCGGATTCTCGAGTACGAGGACTGGGCGGTGCCGGTCGCCTTCGTCGTCGCCCAGGGGACCGCGACCGTCATCAACTTCATCGTGCAACGGGTGTGGATCTTCCGTCGGCCGGGTGTTCAGCGGGCAGGAGCGCAGCGACCCGGGGATTGAGCCCAGCGGGCAGGAGCGCAGCGACCCGGGGATTGAGCCCAGCGGGCAGGAACGCTGGCGGTATACCCTCGTCACGATGTCCGCAACGCCCACCCCCCAGCGGTTGACCGGCTGGGGCCGCACCGCCCCCAGCGTGGCCGAGGTTCTGTCGACCCCCGATGCCGGGGAAATCGTCAATGCCGTCGCCCGGGTCGCCGCCGACGCAGCCGAGGGACGCACAAGGGGGGTGATCGCCCGGGGACTGGGCCGTTCCTACGGCGATAACGCCCAGAACGGCGGCGGCCTGGTCGTCGACATGACCTTGCTGAACCGGATCCACTCCATCGACGCTGCCTCCCGCATGGTCGACGTCGACGGCGGTGTCAGCCTCGACCAGCTGATGAGGGCTGCGTTGCCGTGCGGACTGTGGGTCCCGGTGCTGCCGGGCACCCGTCAGGTGACCGTCGGCGGAGCCATCGGCTGCGACATCCACGGCAAGAACCACCACAGCGCCGGCAGCTTCGGCAACCACGTGCGCTCGATCGACCTGCTGACCGCCGACGCGCAGGTGCGTACCCTCACACCGGACGGCCCCGACGCCGACGTGTTCTGGGCCACCGTGGGGGGCAACGGGCTGACCGGAATCATTCTGCGCGCGACCATCGAGATGACCCCGACCGAGACGGCGTACTTCATCGCCGACGGCGACGTCACCGCCAGCCTGGACGAGACCATCGCCTTCCACAGCGACGGCAGCGAGGCCAACTACACCTACTCCAGCGCCTGGTTCGACGCCATCAGCCCGCCGCCTAAGCTGGGCCGCGCGGCCATCTCCCGCGGTTCGCTGGCCCGACTGGACCAGCTACCCGAGAAGCTGCAGCGCAATCCGCTGAAATTCGATGCGCCCCAACTGTTGACCATTCCCGACATCTTCCCCAACGGACTGGCCAACAAGTACACGTTCGGCCCCATCGGTGAACTCTGGTACCGCAAGTCCGGCACCTACCGCAACAAGGTGCAGAACCTGACGCAGTTCTATCACCCGTTGGACATGTTCGGGGAGTGGAACCGCGCCTACGGACCGGCCGGCTTCCTGCAGTACCAGTTCGTGGTTCCCACCGAGGCTGTCGAGGAGTTCAAGGCGATCATCGTCGACATCCAGGCCTCCGGTCACTACTCGTTTCTCAACGTGTTCAAGCTCTTCGGGCCCGGAAACAAAGCACCCCTGAGTTTCCCTATTCCGGGGTGGAATGTCTGTGTCGACTTCCCCATCAAGGCCGGACTGAGCGAGTTCGTGACCGAGCTCGACCGCCGGGTGCTGCAGTTCGGCGGCCGGCTCTACACCGCCAAGGACTCCCGCACCAGCGCCGAGACCTTCCACGCCATGTACCCGCGCATCGACGACTGGATTGCAGTGCGCCGCAGGGTAGATCCGCACGCCGTGTTCGCCTCCGACATGGCCCGACGTTTGGAGTTGCTCTAGATGGTCCTCGACGCGGTGGGTAACCCGCAGACGATTCTGCTGCTGGGCGGCACCTCGGAGATCGGGCTGGCGATCTGCGAGCGCTATCTGCGGGACGCGCCGGCCAGAATCATCCTGGCCGCGCTGCCCGGCGATCCGGGCCGCGACGAAGCGGTCGCCCAGATGACCCGCGCCGGAGCCAAGTCGGTCGAGGTGGTCGACTTCGACGCCGTCGACACCGCAAAACACCCGGCCGTGATCGACACCTGTTTCGCCTCCGGGGACGTCGATGTCGCGATCGTGGCGTTCGGGCTTCTCGGCGATGCCGAGGAGTTGTGGCAGAACCAGCGCAAGGCGGTCCAGATCGCCGAAATCAACTACACCGCAGCGGTTTCGGTGGGGGTCCTACTCGGCGAGAAGATGCGCGCACAGGGCTTCGGGCGGATCATTGCGATGAGTTCGGCGGCAGGTGAGCGGGTGCGGCGGTCCAACTTCGTTTACGGCTCCACCAAGGCCGGACTCGACGGCTTCTATCTTGGCCTCGGCGAGGCACTGCGTCCGTTCGGCGTGAACGTCCTGGTGATCCGGCCAGGACAGGTGCGCACCCGGATGAGCGCCCATGTCAAGGAAGCGCCGCTCACCGTCGACAAGGAGTACGTCGCCAACCTGGCCGTCACCGCCTCGGCCAAGGGCAAGGAATTGGTCTGGGCGCCAGGCGCATTCCGCTACGTCATGATGGTGCTGCGCCACATCCCGAGGCCCATCTTCCGCAAACTGCCGATCTGAGCCCGCCGGTGCAGTCGGTGCGCAACGGCATGTCGGCCGCAGCGGAGATGGCGCTGGCGGCGATCCTGGCCACCGCCGTATCGGTAGTCGCACTGGCGGCGATCGGCCGGGTGGAGTGGCCGGCCTTCCCGTCCTCCAATCAGCTCCACGCGCTGACCACCGCCGGCCAGGTGGGCGCCCTGCTCGGCCTGGTCGCCATGGGCTGGCTGTGGCGGTGGGACCGCGGCGTGTCAAGACCGTTGGCGCGGATCGGCGCGCCTGCGGTGTTGGCCGGGTTTGCGGTGGTCACCCTTGGAATGCCGCTGGGAGCGACCAAGCTGTACCTGTTCGGAATCTCGGTCGACCAACAGTTCCGCACCGAGTACCTCACCCGCCTGACCGATAGCCCGGCACTGCATGACATGACCTACGCCGGACTTCCGCCGTTCTACCCGCCCGGCTGGTTCTGGCTCGGCGGTCGGGCCGCCGCCTTCACCGGCACCCCGGCCTGGGAGATGTTCAAGCCGTGGGCCGTGACCTCCATCGCCGTCGCCATCGCGGTCGCCTTCGCGCTCTGGTCACGAATGATCCGCTTCGAGTACGCGCTGGCGGTCACCGCCGCCACCGCCGCGGTCACCCTGGCGTTCAGTTCGCCGGAGCCCTACAGCGCGATCATCACGGTGTTGATCCCGCCGGTATTGCTGCTGGCCTGGTCCGGCCTGCGGGGCGGAGGTGCGCGGCGACACTCGGGGCGGGCGGCCATTGTCGGGGTCGGGGTCTTTCTCGGATTCGCCGCGACGTTCTACACCCTGCTGCTGGCCTACACCGCCTTTACCGTGACCGTGATGGCCGGATCGGCGGCCGTCGTTCGCCGCAGCGCCGGCCCGTTGCTGCGACTGGCCGTGATCGCCGTGATCGCGGCGGCCATCGGGGCGATCACCTGGCTGCCGTTCCTGCTGCGTGCGGTCCACGGCCCGTTGGGCGACACCGGCACCGCCCAGCACTACCTGCCCGCGGACGGCGCGGTGCTGAACTTCCCGATGCTGCACTTCTCGATGTTGGGCGCGTTGTGCATGTTGGGGACGCTGTGGCTGGCCTGGCGGGCACGAACCTCCACGCGGGCCGGCGCGCTCGGCATCGGAGTGCTCACCCTCTACGCCTGGTCGTTGCTGTCGATGCTGACCACCCTGGTCGGCACCACGCTGCTGTCCTTCCGCCTCCAGCCCACCCTGACAGTACTTCTGGCGGCCGCAGGGGTCTTCGGTTTCCTCGATGTGGCCGATGCCGCGGCGCGGCGGTGGGGCCGGCCCGCGTACGCGGTGGCAACGGCCGTCGGCCTGATCGGGGCCATCGGGTTCAGTCAGGACATCCCGCAGGTGCTGCGTCCCGACATCACCGTGGCCTACACCGACACCGACGGTGACGGACAGCGCGGTGACCGCAGGCCTCCCGGCTCGGAGAAGCACTACCCCCGGATCGACCGCGCCATCCGCGAGGCCACCGGCAGGCCTCGCGACGAAACGATCGTCATGACGGCCGACTACGGCTTCCTGTCCTACTACCCCTATTACGGCTTCCAGGGGTTGACCTCGCACTACGCCAATCCGCTGGCCGAGTTCGACAGACGCGCCGCCGCCATCGAGTCGTGGAGCGATCTGGCCGGTCCCGAGGAGTTCGTCAAGGCCCTGGACGCCGTGCCCTGGCAGCCGCCGACGGTGTTCCTCATGCGCCGCGGCGGCGCGGCCGGCTCGGCTGACACCTACACCCTGCGGCTTGCCGAAGACGTCTACCCGAACCAACCCAACGTGCGCCGCTACACCGTGGATCTGGAGGCCGGTCTGTTCGCCGAACCGTACTTCACCGTCACCGAGATCGGTCCCTTCGTGCTGGCGATCCGGAATCAGGCGTAATTGTCGGCGGCCGGGCAATTACGATCTAGCCCCGTGACGCAGACCCGGGCGAACTACCAATCCGCCCGTTTGGTTGCCACCATCGCCGGACTTCTCGGCGCCCTGCTGGCGATCCTGACACCGTTCCTCCCGGTCAAGCAGACCACCGCGGAGTTGAACTGGCCGCAGAACGGGACCCTCGACAGCGTCACCGCCCCGCTGATCGGGTACGTGCCGACCGAGTTGACCATCACCGTTCCCTGCACGGCGGCCGCCGGGCTCAACGACACCCGTTCGGTCCTGCTCTCCACGGTTCCCAAGGAGGCACCCAAGGCGGTCGACCGCGGTCTGCTGATCCAGCGGGCCAACAACGATCTGGTGGTCGTGGTTCGCAACACCCCGGTCGTGGTGGCCCCGATGGCCCAGGTTGTCAGTCCGGCCTGCCGGGAACTGCGTTTCACCGCCCACGCCGACAAGGTCACCGGTGAGTTCGTAGGCCTCACCAAGGGACCCGACAGCGACGACCCGGGTGCGCCATTGCGCGGGGAACGCGGCGGGTACGACTTCCGCCCGCAGATCGTCGGTGTCTTCACCGACCTGTCCGGCCCGGCACCGCCGGGTCTGAGTTTCGCTGCGACCATCGACTCCCGCTACAGCACCGCCCCGACCGTGCTGAAGATGGCAGCGATGGTGTTCGGCGTGGTGCTGACTCTTGTCGCCTTGATCGCCCTGCACGTTCTCGATACCGCCGACGGGATGCGGCACCGCCGCTTCCTGCCGGCTCGGTGGTGGTCGCTGACCGGACTGGACGGACTCGTACTGGCCATCCTGGTGTGGTGGCATTTCGTCGGCGCCAACACCTCCGACGACGGCTACATCCTCACCATGGCCCGCGTCTCGGAGAACGCCGGCTACATGGCCAACTACTACCGCTGGTTCGGCACCCCGGAGGCACCGTTCGGCTGGTACTACGACCTGCTGGCAATGTGGGCGCACGTGTCCACCGCGAGCATCTGGATGCGGTTGCCCACGCTGCTGATGGCGCTGGCGTGCTGGTGGCTGATCAGCAGGGAGGTGATCCCCCGACTCGGTGCCGCCGTCAAGCACAGCCGGGGCGCGGTATGGACCGCCGCGGGCCTGTTCCTGGCGTTCTGGCTGCCACTGAACAACGGCCTGCGCCCCGAGCCGATCATCGCGCTGGGAATTCTGGCCACCTGGTGCTCGGTGGAACGCGGAGTGGCCACCAGCCGGCTTCTGCCGGTGGCGACGGCCTGCATCCTCGGCGCCCTGACACTGTTCTCCGGACCGACCGGTATCGCCTCGATCGGCGCGCTGTTGGTGGCGATCGGGCCGCTTCGCACGATCGTCGGCCGCCGCTCCCGGCAGTTCGGGCTGCTGCCGCTGCTGGCTCCGATCGCCGCGGCGGCGACGGTGCCGATCATCCTGATGTTCCGGGACCAGACCTTCGCCGCCGTCGCCCAGGCCACCGCGCTCAAGCGCGCGGTCGGACCCAGCCTGAGCTGGTTCGACGAGCACACCCGATACGAGCGGCTGATGATGGCCACACCGGACGGCTCGATCGCCCGGCGCTTCGCGGTGCTGGCCCTGATCGTCGCGCTGGCGGTGTCGGTGGCGATGATGCTGCGCCGCGGCCACATCACCGGCACCGCCGCGGGGCCCAGTCGACGCATCATCGGGATCACCATCATCTCGTTCCTGGCGATGATGTTCACCCCGACCAAGTGGACGCACCACTTCGGCGTGTTCGCCGGGCTGGCCGGGTCGGTCGGCGCGCTGGCCGCCGTCGCCGTCACCCCGCACGTGCTCGGATCACGACGCAACAGGGCGGTGTTCGCCGCCGCAACACTGTTCGTGACGGCATTGTCATTCGCCAGCGTCAACGGATGGTGGTACGTCTCGAACTTCGGGGTGCCGTGGGCCAACGAGTTCCCCGAGTGGCGGCTGGGATTCACCACGGTCCTGCTCGGTTTGACCGTCGTCGCGCTGCTGGTGGCGACGTATTTCCACTTCGCCGATGCCGACCGGCCCGGGGACTGGGAGGAACGGGCCGAAAGGGCATCGCCGAGGTGGTGGTCCAGACTGACCGGCTCGCCGCTGGCGGTGGTGGCCTGGCTGTTGGTGGTCTTCGAGGTGGCCTCTCTGACGCTGGCCATGGTCAACCAGTATCCGGCCTGGTCGGTTGGCCGGTCGAACCTGCAGGCGCTCACCGGAAAGACCTGCGGACTGGCCGACGACGTTCTTGTCGAGCCGGACCCGAATATCGGTCTGCTGCAACCGGTCGGCGTGCCCGCCGCCGAGGCACTGGGAGCAGCGGTCGCCGAAGGGTTCTCCCCCAATGGAATCCCCGCCGACATCGCGGCCAATCCGGTGAAGGAGCCGCCCGGCAGCGGCAACTTCGTCGACTCCGAGGCCGAGGCCGCCGAGACCGCCGCTCAGCCCGGGGCCGATGCCGGCCCGGCCGGCATCAACGGATCGAGGGCCAAGCTGCCCTACGGACTGGACCCTGCCACCACCCCGGTGCTGGGCAGCTGGCGCTCCGGGGTCCAGCAGCCGGCCCGGCTGCGCTCGGCCTGGTACCGCCTGCCACCGCGGGAAACCGTCGGTGGAGACTCCGCGCCACTGCTGGTGGTCTCGGCGGCCGGTCGTTTCGACCAGGACGAGGTCACAGTGCAATGGGCTACCGACAAGCAGGCCGCCGAAGGCAAAGCGGGCGGCTCGCTCGGATTCGCCGATATCGGGCCCGCACCGTCGTGGCGGAACCTGCGGGCCCCGCTGGCCGCCATCCCCTCGGATGCAACCCTGATCCGGGTGGTGGCCGTCGACGACGACCTGGCCCCGCAACACTGGATCGCCGTCACCCCGCCCCGCATCCCCAAACTGCGAACCCTTCAGGATCTCGTGGGCTCGAAGGATCCGGTGCTGCTGGACTGGCTGGTGGGGCTGGCCTTCCCGTGTCAGCGGCCGTTCGGCCACAACGTCGGCGTCACCGAGGTCCCGAAGTGGCGGATCCTGCCCGACCGGTTCGGCGCCGAGGCCAACTCCCCGGTGATGGACAACATCGGTGGGGGCCCGCTGGGCATCAGCGAGCTGCTGTTCCGCGCGACGACCGTGCCGAGCTATCTGAAAGACGACTGGTTCCGCGATTGGGGCGCATTGCAGCGGCTGACGCTGTTCTATCCGGATGCGGCGCCGGCGCGGCTGGATCTGGGCACCGCAGTCCGCAGCGGGTTCTGGAGCCCGGCCCCGTTGCGGCCGACCTGAGTCGGCCGACGCAACCCGGCCGGGCAGCCCGGAGCCCGGTTATCGGAGCGAAATCGCCTACCATCGACGCTCGTGCCCAGCCAGAGCGTCGAGCCCAACCGGATCGCTCGGCTCGTCGCCGTCATCGCCGGCCTGGCCGGCGTCCTGCTGTGCGCGCTCTCACCCCTGTTGCCCGTCGCCCAGACCACGGCCACCATTCTGTGGCCGCAGGCTCCCGGACCCGACGGTCTCGTCGGCGACATCACCGCTCCCCTGGTCTCGGGCGCGCCTGAGGCTCTCGACGCGTCGATCCCCTGCTCGGCTGTGGCCACCCTGCCGCCGTCCGGCGGCGTGCTGTTCTCGACCAACCCCGCCGACGGCATCGACGCATCCCGCAACGGTTTGTTCGTGCGGGCCAACGCCGACACTGTGCTGGTGGCCTTCCGTGACACCGTGGCGGCGGTCGCGCCCCGCGAGGCCGTCGAGTCCGGGGCCTGCAGCACCGTGCGCGTGTGGGCCAACCCGGGTGCCGTCGGAGCGGATTTCGTCGGCATCCCGGGGGCGGTCGGGACCCTGAACCCCGATAAGAAGCCCCAGTTCACCGGTGTGTTCACCGACCTGAAAGTGCCCCCTCAGCCCGGACTGTCAGCTCGCATCGACGTCGACACCCGCTTCATCACACATCCCACGACGCTGAAGATGGCGGTGATGGTCGCCGGTGTGCTGTGCGTGATCGCGGCGATGGTCGCACTGGCCCTGCTGGACCGAGGTTGGAGCCCCCGCCGCGTCACGGCCGCCCGGCGGCGCCTCTGGCGGCACTGGCCGGCCGATATCGGTGTCATCGGCACCCTGCTGGTCTGGCACCTCATCGGGGCGATCTCCTCCGATGACGGCTACAACCTGACCATCGCCCGAATCTCCGACGAGGCCGGATACAACGCCAACTACTACAGATTCTTCGGTGCCAGCGAGGCCCCGTTCGACTGGTATCAGTCGCTGCTGGCCCAATTCGCATCGGTGAGCACCGCAGGGGTGTGGATGCGGTTGCCGGCCCTGGCCGCCGCGATCGGCAGCTGGCTGATCCTCAGCCACCGGGTGCTGCCCCGGCTCGGGCCCGCCGCCGGCGGCATGGCCCACAACCGTGTCGCGGTGACCACCGCCGGCGCGGTGTTCCTGGCCGCCTGGCTTCCTTTCAATAACGGCCTGCGCCCCGAACCCCTGATCGCCTTCGGCGTGCTGCTGGTCTGGATGCTGGTCGAGCGCACCATCGCCACCCGCCGCCTGGCGCCGACGGCCATCGCGATCGTTGTCGCGGTGTTCTGTGTGACGCTGGCACCGCAGGGCCTGATGGCCGCCGCACCCCTACTGGTCGGGTCCCGGGCGGTGGCCCGGATCATCGGCACCCGGCGGGTCCGCGACGGCGTCATCGCCCCCCTGGCCACGTTGGCATCGGCCGTCTCGGTGTTCTTCGTCGTGGTCTTCCGCGACCAGACCCTGGCCACCGTCGCCGAGTCGGTACGGATCAAATACGTTGTCGGTCCTACCATCTCGTGGTATCAGGACTTCCTGCGCTACTACTTCCTCACCGTCGAGGAACACGTCGAGTCATCCCTGACGCGACGTTTCGCGGTGCTGGTGATGCTGCTGTGCCTGTTCGCCATCCTGACGATGCTGCTGCGCAAGGGACAGCTGCCCGGGCTGGCCCGCGGTCCGGTGTGGCGGCTGGTCGGTAGCACCGCCCTGGGGCTGCTGCTACTGACGTTCACACCGACGAAGTGGGCGGTGCAGTTCGGCGCATTCGCCGCGCTGACGGCCGCGCTGGGAGCGGTGACGGCATTCGCCTTCGCCACCGTCGGCCTGCACAGCCGGCGCAACCTCGCGCTGTACGTGACGGCCCTGCTGTTCGTTGTCGCCTGGGCGACCTCCGGGATCAACGGCTGGTTCTACGTGGGCAATTACGGGGTGCCCTGGTACGACCGCCAACCTGTTCTGCTGCATCAGCCGGTGACCACGATGTTCCTCGCCCTGGCGATCATCACCGGTCTGCTGGCGGGCTGGCTGCACTTCCGTATCGACTACGCCGGGCACACCGAGGTCAAGGACACCCGCCGCAACCGCGTCCTGGCATCGACCCCGCTGCTGGCTTTCTCGCTCATCATGGTGCTGCTGTCGGTGGGATCAATGGCCAAAGCCTTCGCCCAGCGCTATCCCGCCTACACCAACGGCAAGGCCGGGCTGGAGGCGCTGCGCTCCGGACTGTCGAAAGACAGCTGCGCGATGGCCGATGACGTCCTGGTCGAGGCCGACCCCAATGCCGGGATGCTGCAACCGGCGCCGGGCCAGACCTGGGGACGTTACGGCCCCCTTGGCGGCGAGAAGCCGATCGGGTTCACCCCCAACGGAATCAGCGACACCCTTGAACCGGTCGCGCCGTTCATCGCCAACCCGGGCACGGTCAACTCCGACGGTTCGCCGAACAAGCCCAACGTAGGAATTGGGTTCTCCGGCGGTACCGGCGGCGGCTACGGGCCCGTCGGCATCAACGGCTCGGAGGTGTTCCTGCCGTTCGGACTCGACCCGAAGACGACGCCGGTGATGGGCAGCTACAAGGAGAACACGGTGGCGGCCAAGGCCACCTCGGCATGGTACGAGCTGCCGCCCCGATCCCCCGATCGTCCCCTGGTGACCGTGGCCGCCGCCGGAGCGATCTGGTACTACGACGAAGAGGGCGAGTTCCACTACGGGCAATCCCTCAAACTGCAGTGGGGCGTGCGTAAGACCGACGGGAGCTTCCAGGCGCTCGAGAAGGTCCAGCCGATCGACACCATCGAACAACTGGCCTGGCGCAACTTGCGATTCCCGCTCTCCTGGGCCCCGGCGGAGGCCAACGTGGCGCGCATCGTCGCCGACGACCCCAACCTCAGCAGCGAGCAGTGGTTCGGCTTCACCCCGCCTCGCGTGCCGATCCTGCAGACCGCGCAGGAATTCCTGGGCACCCAGACCCCGGTGCTGATGGATATCGCCTCGGCGGCCCAGTTCCCCTGCCAGCGCCCGTTCTCCGAGCACCTCGGGGTCGCCGAGCTTCCGCAGTACCGGATCCTGCCGAATCTCAAGCAGGTGGTGGTGTCGTCGAACATGTGGCAATCGGCGCGCGCCGGCGGGCCTTTCCTGTTCATTCAGGCGCTGCTGAGCACCTCCACCGTGCCGACCTACCTGCGCGACGACTGGTATCGCGACTGGGGCGAGATCGAGCGCTACATCCGAGTGGTGCCCGCCGCCGAGGCACCCGACGCCGTCATCGACCAGGGCTCCAAGCGGGTTTTCGGATGGAGCCGCAACGGACCGATCAGGGCCCTCCCATGAATAAGACGGCACGATGACACCGACGGCTATGAGCCAGACGCCCACGGACATCCCGGCTGACCGGGAGGTCACGATCACCCGGTGGGTGGCCATCGTGGCGGGCCTGCTGGGCTTCGTGATGGCGGTGCTGACCCCACTGCTGCCGGTCGTGCAGACCACCGCCACGTTGAACTGGCCGCAGGGGGGACGGCTCGACAACGTCACCTCCCCGCTGATCTCGCTGAGCCCGGTGTCGATGACCGCGACCGTGCCCTGCGAGGTCATCCGCGCCATGCCGCCCAAGGGCGGCATGGTCCTCGGGCTGGCACCGCAGAAAGCCAAGGACGCCGCGCTCAATTCGCTTTTCGTTACGGTCAGTACGCAGCGGGTCGATATCACCGACCGCAACGTGGTGATCGCCAGCGTGCCGCGGTCGCAGGTGACCGCACCGGACTGCCAGCGCATCGAGGTAACCTCCACCGACGAGGGCACCTTCGCCGAGTTCATCGGAGTTCCACCCGACCCGGAGGCACTGAAAGACCAGGACGAGGACTCTCCCCAGGCCGGATACGACTACCTGCGCGGTGGCTTCGCCGATCCCAATCTCCGGCCGAACATCGTCGGGGTCTTCACCGACCTGACCGGCCCGGCCCCGCCCGGACTGAGCGTCTCCGCCGTCATCGACACCCGCTTCACCACCAAGCCGACAGCCCTGAAACTGACCGCCATGCTGCTGGCGATCGCCGCCACGGTGGTGGCCCTGGCGGCTTTGTGGCGCCTCGACCGGCTCGACGGGCGCCGCATGCACCGGCTCATCCCGCGACGCTGGCGCACCTTCACACCAGTGGACCTCACCGTGGTCAGCGCCTTCCTGGTGTGGCATGTGATGGGCGCCAACTCCTCCGACGACGGCTACATCCTGGGCATGGCCCGGGTCGCCGACCACGCCGGATACATGTCGAACTACTTCCGGTGGTTCGGCAGCCCCGAGGATCCCTTCGGCTGGTACTACAACCTGCTCGCACTGATGACCCACGTCAGCGACGCGAGCATCTGGATTCGCCTTCCGGACCTCGCCTGTGCGCTGATCTGCTGGCTGCTGCTGTCCCGCGAGGTGCTGCCCCGGCTCGGCCCAGCGGTGTCGGGCAGCAGGGCCGCGTTGTGGGCGGCGGGCCTGGTACTGCTCGCCGCCTGGATGCCGTTCAACAACGGCCTCCGCCCGGAGGGACAGATCGCCACCGGAGCGCTGGTCACCTACGTGCTCATCGAGCGGGCGATCACCTCGGGCCGGCTGACACCGGCCGCGCTGGCCATCATCACCGCGGCGTTCACGCTCGGCATTCAGCCGACCGGGCTGATCGCCGTCGCCGCACTGCTGGCCGGCGGCCGGCCCATCCTGCGAATCCTGATGCGCCGCCGCGCGATTGTCGGCACCTGGCCGCTGGTGGCCCCGCTGCTGGCGGCCGGCACGGTGATCTTGACAGTGGTGTTCGCCGATCAAACCCTGGCGACGGTGTTGGAGGCGACCCGCATCCGCACCGACATCGGCCCGAGCCAGGAGTGGTACACCGAGAATCTGCGCTACTACTACCTGATCCTGCCGACGGTCGACGGTTCACTGTCGAGACGGTTCGGCTTCCTCATCACCGCGTTCTCGCTGTTCGTCTCGATGTTCATCATGTTGCGGCGCAAGCGAGTTCCCGGTGTGGCGCGCGGCCCGGCCTGGCGGCTGATGGGGGTCATCTTCGCGACGATGTTCGTGCTGATGTTCACTCCCACCAAGTGGGTGCACCACTTCGGCCTGTTCGCCGCGGTGGGCGCGGCCATGGCGGCCCTGGCGACCGTGCTGGTCTCGCCGGCCGTGCTGCGCTGGTCACGCAACCGGATGACCGTCGTCACCGTGGTGCTGTTCCTGCTGGCTCTGACGTTCGCCACCACCAACGGCTGGTGGTACGTGTCCAGCTACGGGGTTCCGTTCAACAACACGATGCCCGCGATCGCCGGCATCAGCGTCAGCACAATGTTTTTGGGCCTGTTCGTCCTGTCCGCCATCTACACCGTCTGGCTGCATTTCACCGCGCGCAACCGCGGCGAGGGCGTGATCGCACGAGCTCTGACGGCGGCACCGATCCCGGTCGCGGCCGGGTTCATGGTGCTGGTGTTCGTGGCCTCGATGGCGGTGGGCGTGGTGCGCCAGTACCCGACCTACTCCAACGGATGGGCGAACCTGCGGGCATTGGCCGGCGGCTGCGGCCTTGCCGACGACGTGCTCGTCGAACCCGACCCGAACAACGGCTTCCTCACCCCGCAACCCGGCGATTACGGGCCGTTGGGCCCTCTCGGCGGCAGCAAGCCGGTCGGGTTCAGCGCCGACGGCCTGCCGGAGAAGATCGTGGCCGAGGCGATCCGGGTCAACAACCCGATGCCGGGTGTCGACCACGACTGGGAGGGGCCGTTCACCCTTTCCAGGCCCGGCGTCAACGGATCGACCGTGCCGCTGCCCTACCAACTCGATCCCGCCCGGGTGCCGGTGGCCGGCAGCTACGCCGACTCAGCGCAGCAGGAAAGCCTGTTGACCTCGGCCTGGTACGAGCTGCCGCCGGATGACGGCACGCACCCGCTGGTGGTCGTGACCGCAGCCGGGACCATCTCCGGCAACAGTGTTCTCAACGACCACACCGACGGTCAGACCGTCGAGCTTGAATACGGCAGGCCTGGACCCGACGGCACCGTGGCTGCGGCCGGCCGGGTGGAGCCCTACGACCTCGGACCCGCTCCGTCGTGGCGCAACCTGCGTTATCCGCGCGCCCAGATTCCGGCGGACGCGACGGCGGTGCGGATCATCGCCGAGGATCGCTCGTTGTCGATCGGGGACTGGGTGGCCGTCACACCGCCGCGGGTGCCGGACCTGCGTACCGTCCAGGAGTACGTGGGGTCCACTCAGCCGGTCCTGATGGACTGGGCGGTAGGACTCGCCTTCCCGTGCCAGCAGCCCATGCTGCACTCCAACGGCGTGACCCAGGTCCCGAAGTTCCGGATCACACCCGACTACACCGCCAAGAAGCAGGACACCGACACCTGGGAGGACGGCCGCAACGGCGGCCTGCTGGGGATCAGCGATCTGCTGCTGCGAGCCCACGTGATGGCCACCTACCTGTCGCACGATTGGGGCCGGGACTGGGGGTCGCTGCGCAAGTTCGACACCATCGTCGATGCCCAGCCAGCTGAGTTGGAACTGGGCACCGCGACCCGCGGTGGGCTGTGGAAGCCGGGTCAGATCCGGATCAAAGCCTGATCCCCGTTGGCGGAGCCCTCAAGCGGTCCTGACCAGGAGCTCATCGGCGACGCCCAGCGCGCGGTAGGTCCGCTCGGCGCGCTTGTCGCAGGTGATCAGGGGCAACCGGTGCTCGCGCGCGGCCACTCCGCCCGGGCCGTCGTAGAACGCGCCACCGGCTGGCCCTGCGTCGGCGAATTCCTGCAACAGCTTCCCCATGCGCGTTGCCGAAAGGAATCGGGATTCGGGAAAGTTCGCCCTTTTGAGGCTTAACGCCGTAGCTGGGTTGAGGCACTGCGGCGGAGGCACTGCGGCGGAGGCAGTCGGGTGAGAAGGGACAGCAGTTCCACTGTGGCATGACCGGACATCCCCCGGCGGCAGTGCAGCAGCCGGTTGCATCCCACCTCGTCAGGCGGTCGGTCAGAGTCCGCTTTCGATCGGCTCGGGGACTGGGGCAACGGTGAGAATGGTTGCCCCGACCGCGATTTGACCGGACTCCACCGGATCGATCGGCCCGAACTTCTTGGCGTTGAGGATGATGACCGGAGTCACCAGGGAATAGCCGGCGTCCTGAATGACCTTGGGGTCGAAGCTCACCAGCGGAGACCCCGCCGTGACCCGATCACCCTTGGCCACCTTGACATCGAACCCGTCTCCCTTCAATTTCACGGTGTCGATGCCGATGTGGATCAGTACCTCGACGCCGCTGTCCAGCAGCAACCCGAACGCGTGGCCGGTTGGCTGCGCGGCGACGACCACCCCAGAACCGGGTGCGTACGCCGTGTTCCCGGAGGGCTCAATCGCGACACCCGGACCCATGATGCCCTTGCCGAACACCGGATCGGGCACCTCGCTCAGCGCCATCAGCGTGCCGTCGAGCGGGGACTTGATCTCGGTGGCCACCCCGGCCTCGCCCGCGGCCTTGGTCGCGGCCGCGGCGACCAGCGTGTCGGCGCTGGCCTCCGACATGGGCCCCTCCAGATCAGCGACCGGCACCCCGGCCGCGACCGCCGCCGCAGCCTGCTCGGGCGTGCGGTAGCCCGAGAGGATCACCAGCACCATCGAGGTCACGAACGCCGCCAGGACGGCCACCGCGTAAAGACCCATGCTGCTGAACGCCGGGATGGTCAGCAACGAGGTGAACACGAAGGCACTGGTCTTGACCCCGCCACCGATGCCGATGATCAATCCGCCCACCAGACAACCCACCAGCATTCGCGGGTAGATCCGTTTGAACCGCAGGTGGATTCCGTACAGCGACGGCTCCGAGATGCCGCCGAGCAATCCGGCGGCCAGACCGCCGATCGCGGTCTGGCGCATCTGCTTGTCCCGCTCCCGCCAGGCCAGGAACAGCACGCCCGCGGTGGCGCCGAAGCAGGCGAAGTTCCACGCGCCCATCGGGCCCTGGATGTAGTCGTAGCCCAGGGTCTGAATGTTGAGCAGCATGATCGCGTTGATCGGCCAGTGCAGACCCAGCGGAACCATGAACGGATACGCCAACGGGATCAGGATCGCGAAGATGAACGGCGAGAAGTCGTTGATCGACTTCAGCAGGTTGGCCAGTCCGGCACCGGTGTACACGCCGATCGGCCCGATCACGAATGCGGTCAGCGGGAGCATGACCAGCATGGACAGGAAGGGCACGAAGATCAGCTGGACGTTCTCCGGGATGAGCCGCTTCAAGTACTTGTAGAGCGGTCCGAGGACCGCGGCCATGAGAAGCGGCGGGAACACCTGGGAGCTGTAGTTGAAGATCGTCAGCGGCAGCCCGAAGACCTGTACGACGTCCACCTGGGAGCCGAAGATGTTCTTGGACTCGGTGAAATCCTTCAGTGCGGCGAACCCTGGCAGCATGACGACGGCCATGATGGCGAACCCGACCCACGGGTCGGCGCCGAGCTTCTTCGAGGCGTTGTAGGCGACCATCAGCGGCAGGAAGACGAAAACGCTCTGCCAGCACAGGTTGACGAACTGCCAGGTCGGCGACAACGCGCTGGCCTCACGGGGGTCGGCCCAGTTGGGGATCACGCCGAGGGTGCTCATCAGGGCCATGAAGGTGATGAACAGCGAAGCGCCCAGCAGCGCACCGAGGATCGGGCGGAACGAGTCCGACAGGAATTCGAAGAACGAGTCCAGCCAGGCGACCTTGCCCCGGGGGCCCTTGGCCCTGGCCGCGGCCTTCACCGAGGCGGCGTCCTCGCCGGCGCCGCCACCGGCCATCCCGGGCAGCGCCTTGATCTGGTTGTAGACCGTTTGCACCCCGCCTCCGATGACCACCTGATAGCGATTCCCGGCCTGCGGGACAGCGCCCATCACCCCCGACACCGACTCGAGATCGGACTGCTTGACCCCCGAAGCGTCGCGGAGTTGGAACCGCAACCGGGTGGCACAGTGCGACAAGCTCTCGATGTTGGCCGCTCCGCCGAGTTTGCTGACGATATCGGCAGCCGTGTTCGCAGACATTTAGGTCACAACCCTCCATCGCCTTCGGCTCGCCCGCGCTGGGTGAGCAGATGGTATCGACGTTGCGGTCGGAACGGATCCGGATTCCGCAGCAAGGAGGCGATTCAGGGGGCTGGACTTGGGGGGGCCGCCGTACGTAGTCGCTCAGGGGTCCGCGACCACACCGTCTGATCGCTCTGCGAGTCCACCCGGGCGCAGTAGGCGTCCGCCCCCTCGGCGTCGACGGCGGCCGCGCCCAGGACCGCGCAGTCGGCCCCCATCACCACCACGGGAAGGTCCATCCGCGACGACATCGCCGGCGGAGGGCCAGCGGGCTGCGGCCGGTCGGCAGGACGATCGTTGTGCGTCAGCAACCACACCGCCGCAACCGCCACCGCCCCGGCGAGGGTCGTGCCCAATACCGCCGGCACCCAGCGACGCCGCAGCACCGGAGCCCGGTCGGGTTTGCGATGCCGCGCCGAACCGCCCCGCTGGGAACCCAGAGCCTCGCCCATCGCCCGGGCGAAGTCGCGACAGTTGCCGAACCGGGCTCGCGGATCTTTGGCCAGCGCCTTGGCGAAGACCGGCCCGAACCCCGACAGGTCGGCACGGTCGATGGACGGCGGGGCGGCGCTGAGATGCTTGCTGATCACCACGGCCGGATTGCTGTTGGAAAACGGCGCCGCGCCGGTCAGCAGATGGAAGGCGGTGGCGGCCAGCGCGTACTGGTCCGCGCGGCCGTCGATCCGCTCCCCCTTGAGTTGTTCGGGCGCGGCGTAGGTGACCGTCCCGACCGTCATATCCGCACCGGTGAGATTGCTGGCCTGGTCGATCCAGCGGGCGACTCCGAAGTCGGCGAGCATCACCCGGTCATCTGCCGAGCCCGGCGTTCCGAGCAGGATGTTGGCCGGCTTGATGTCGCGGTGCAGCAGCTTGCGGCCGTGCGCGTAATCCAGGGCCTCGGCCACGGCGGCGACGATCCGCACCACCTCCATGGCCGGGATTCCCTTGGGGTACTTGTCCTCCAGCAGGCGGCCGGCGTCGATGCCGTCGACGAACTCCATCGCGATCCACAGCTTGCCGTCGGCCTCGCCGCGGTCGTAGATGGTGACGATGTGCGGATGACGCAAGGTCGCGACCATCTCGGCTTCCTGGTTGAAGCGCTGCCGGTACTCATCGTCATGGCTGACGGCGGCGCCGAGCACCTTCAGCGCATCCCGGCGAGGCAGCCTCGGATGCTCTGCCAGGTATACCTCGCCCATACCTCCCGCCCCGAGGATGCGCAGGATCGTGTAGCCGGCGAAGATCTGACCGTCCGCTAACGGCATCGGTGGCCTATCCCGCCGGCGGGACGTCGGCCTTCAGCCGCTCCAGAGCGCCCACGCTGAGCCGGGCCAACTCGTCGGCTTCAGCACGATCGAGGGCGGCGTCGAAGATGTCGGTCATCCGGCGATTCGTCGCCTCCTCCACCTCGGCGTAGCGCTCCCGCTTCTGCGCTCCGTCGGCGAACGGCTCGGGCCAGCCGAACATTCGGGTGTAGGCCTCGCCGCCGTGCATCATGTGGGCTTCCACCGGGGTGATCCCGGAGTTGACGAGCAGGTTGAAGTGCACGTCACCGCGCAGTTCCCGGAGCACGAACATCACCTGCAGCGCCCGTGCCGCGTCGTCATCGGCCAGCGGCATGTTCCGCCACCCGGCATACATCGGCAGGCCGGCGATGGGCGTCTCGGCGATGATCTTCTCGCCCAGTTGCGCGATGCGGGCCACACCTTCGGCGCCGCCGAGGTACTTGCGACCGAAGTCGCCGACCTGATCCCAGTAGACCTTCGCCGCACCGGCCGCGCCGCGCACCGCGACGCCCTCGTCCCACATGGCGCAGACCAAGCTCGGCTCGAAGATCGCGAAGACCGCGGCGACCGTGGTCCCGGTCGCATCGCCCAGCACCCCGCCGCGACCTGCCACGTATCCCGCGAGCGGGTTCTGATAGCCCGCGGAGATGCTCCCGGTGAAGGTCTCCGGGTGCAGCATGAAGATGCTGATGGCCTCGCCCATGGCGGCCCCGGTCTCGGCTACTGCGTTGCTCGTGGCGTGGCTCAAGGGACCTCTCCTCACCGGCTGGATCGCGCAACCGTTTCGACGGGAATCGGAATCGGTTAGATCGGTATCAGGCCGTGTTTGCGCTGGACGCGCTGAATCTGCTTGCCGCGCAGCAACCGCATCGACCGGCGCAGCAGCAAGCGGGTCTGGTGCGGCTCGATGACGGCGTCGATGAAGCCGCGCTCGGCGGCGATGTAGGGGATCGCCATGTTGAGGTTGTACCCCTCGATGAAGTCGGCGCGGATCTTCTGCACCTCGGGAGCGGTGGGGTCGGGAAAACGCTTGACCAGCAACTGCGCTGCGCCCTCTGCGCCGATGACGGCGATCCGAGCGGTGGGCCAGGCGAAGTTCAGGTCCGCGGTGAGCTGCTTGGAGCCCATCACCGCGTACGCCCCGCCATAGGACTTGCGAATGGTGAGGGTGACCTTCGGCACGTCGGCCTCCACGACCGCGTAGAGGAAGCGCCCACCCCGTTTGATGATGCCGTTCTTCTCCTGCTCCACACCAGGAAGAAATCCGGGAGTGTCCACGACGAATACCAACGGCACGTTGAAGGAGTCGCAGAACCGTACGAACCGGGCCGCCTTGTCGGAGGCCTCGTTGTCGATCGCTCCGGACATGTACATCGGCTGGTTGGCGACCACCCCGACCGGACGGCCGTCGACGCGGGCGAAGCCGGTGATGATGGCCTGACCCGCCTGTGCCGCGACGTCGAGGAAGTCGCCGTCGTCGAAGATCCGGATCAGGATCTCGTGCATGTCATAGGCGGTGTTGTCGGCGTCGGGCACGAGGCTGTCGAGCTCAAGGTCGTGCGGGGTGATCTCCGGCTCCAGACCCGGGTTGATCACCGGAGCGTCGTCAAAGGTGTTGGGCGGCAGGAACTCCAGGAAGTCCCGCACGTACTGGAAAGCCGCCTTCTCCGACTCCACCACCTGGTGGATGTTGCCGTAGCGGGCCTGGTAGTCGGCGCCGCCGAGTTCGTCGAGGCTGACGTCCTCACCGGTGACGTCCTTGATGACGTCTGGCCCGGTCACGAACATGTAGCCCTGATCGCGTACGGCGACGACCAGATCGGTCTGGATGGGTGAGTACACCGCGCCGCCGGCGCACTTGCCGAGGATGATCGAGATCTGCGGAATGACGCCGGAGAGCAGTTCGTGGCGGCGGCCGAGCTCGGCGTACCAAGCCAGCGAGGTGACGGCGTCCTGGATGCGCGCGCCGCCGGAGTCGTTGATACCGATGATCGGGCAGCCGACCATGGCCACCCACTCCATCAGCTTGGCCACTTTGCGGCCGAACATCTCACCGACCGAGCCGCCGAAGACCGTCTGATCGTGGGAGAACACCCCGACCGGCCGACCGTTGATGGTGCCGTGGCCGGTGACCACACCGTCGCCGAACAGCGCGTTGGGATCCCCGGGGGTGCGGGCCATCGCGCCGATCTCCAAAAAGCTGCCGGGATCGAGTAGTTCGTGCACGCGGGCCCGGGCGCTGGGGATGCCGCGCTTGTCGCGCTTGGCCGCCGCGGCCTCGCCGCCAGGTTCCTTGGCCAGTTCGAGCTTCTCGCGCAGTTCGGCCAGCAGTTCGGCGGTGGTCCTGTTGGTCACTGCTTCTCCTGTACCTGATCCCGTTGGGCCTGAATCCGGTTGATGGCCTCGCTCATGTGCGCGCCCACCTTGGCAATGTACGGCTCGTCGATGGCCTGGATGTGCTCACCCCCGATCGGCACCACCTCGAGGTCGGCGACGAACTCGCCCCACCCGCCGTCGGGCTGGCGGATGCCGTATCGCGGCTCGAACATGATCGCGTCGTCGTGGTAGCGGTCAGCCATGTAAAGCGTCACGTGCCCGTCGTAGGGCTCGATCTGGGCGGTGTCGATGGCCCGGTTGTCCAGATACGACGTGCGCTGATGCTCGATGATCCCGCCCGGGATGTCGACCCCGCTCTCCTTGACCGCGTTGAGGACGAAGGTCACCTGGCCCGCGTCGTCGAGAACCTCGAGCTCCTCGTAGGGAATCGCCGGGATCTCCACGTTGAAGGTGCGCTGCGCGAACAGGGCGTAGCGGTCCCAGCGGGCCCGGATCTCCTCCTTGGTCTGGGGAATCTCCTCCCCGGCGCGCACTGTGTCGATCAGGCCGACGAACGGCACGTCCGCACCGGCTTTCTTCAGCCCGATCGCGCAGGCATAGGCCAGCACCCCGCCGAGGGACCAGCCGGCCAGGATGAACGGGCCGTTGCCGCCCATCTCCAGCAGCTTGGGCACGTACTGCGCGGCGCGCTCGGAGATCGCGCCCTCCACCCGTTCGAATCCGTACATCGGGGTACCGGCCGGCAGCCGCTTGAGCAGCGGCTCGTAGACGACGGTGGATCCGCCCGCCGGGTGGAAGACGAAGACCGGGATCCGATCGGAACCTTCCGGCCGGGCCCGCAGGGTGCGCACGAATCCGTCCAGTTCACCGGATTCGAGGTACTCCCGCACCACGGTCGCCAGTTCCTCGATCGTCTTCGCGGAGCTGACCTGCTCGGCAGTGATGGTCCCCTCGGCCCGCTCGGAGAGACGCGCGGCGATCTTGGCCGCGGTGTCCGCATCGACCTTCGGCAACTCGTTGAAGATGCCGCCCGGGGACTTCCCGGTGACGATCGCCCACGTCGCGAAGGTCACCCGCTCGGAGGCCTCGCGCGGCGGGACGTCGGTGCCCAGAGCGTCGACGACGGCCTGCTGGGTGAGCGCCCCGGCGACCGCGCCCGCGGCGGACTCCCCACCGCCCGGACCCGCCGGGTCGGTGGGGGGCGGCGGAATGCCCGGTCCCGACGGATCGGTCGGCGGCGGCGGGATGTCCGGGCCGGCCGGGTTGGTGGGCGGCGCGGGGACATGCGCCTCCGGATGCTTCTCGGACAGCTTCTCTGCCAGCGCCTCCGGGATCTCCCCGGCGGCCAGCTTGGCCTGCTCGGCGGCGATCTCCTCGGGGGTCATGCCCTTCTGGTGCTCGGCCAGTTCGGCCACCTGGTCGCGGTTCTCGATCGCGTAGACGATCAGCTGCTCGACCGCATACAGGTTGGCATCGCGCACCGCCGTCAGCTGGATCGGCGGCAGGTCGAAGTCGTACTCCACCCGGTTCTTGATCCGCACCGCCATCAGCGAGTCCAGGCCGAGCTCGATCAGCGGCACCTCCCACGGGAGGTCTTCGGGCTCGTAACCCATCGCGCTTCCGACGATCAGTCCGAGCCGGTCGTGCACGGTCTCCCCGGAATCCGGTGACCACTTGCCCAGACTGGCCGCCACACCCGCCCCGGCGGCGAGATTGTCGTGCAGAATCTGCGCGTCTTCGGCGGCTTCGGGCTCCGGCTGGCCTGAAACCTGCTGCACCGAACCCAACTGGGCCGAATCCGCTTGTGCCACCGCAATTCCGGTCGCGACCGCCGCCGGCAGCGCGGACTGCACCCCGCCGCGGCTGACGATTGCGTCGTAGACCAGTGTGAAGGACTCGTCGATGCGGGCGTGCACTTGAACCGAAGCCCCGCCGGGGTGCCGGGTCAGCGTGGTGACCAGCCGCGCGCCCTCACCGGCCACCGCGCGCTGCTCGGAGGCGGTCAGCGTCGCGTCCGGAAGCACCTGCACCGCAGCCGCTTTCACCAGCGCCGCGAGATCGGTGGTGCCGTCCCCTGCGTACTCCCAGACGTGTCGGCCGTCGGGCGTGGCGACGTGGGCGCCGGGAATCACCGCAGACCCGTCGGCGGAGAAGTGCGCGTTGAGCCAGTGCTCCTTGCGCTTGAACCGGGTCGGCGGGATATCGGCGTATTCGCCCCGGCTGAACAGGGTGCGGAAGTCCAGATCGTGGCCGTGGACGTAGAGCTGTGCCATGGCCGCCAGCATCGAATCGACTTCGTCCTGTTTGCGGGCCAGCGTCGGGATCAGCTGCCCGTCGTGCAGGCCGGCCGACGCCGTGGTCAGTCCGACCTGCATCAGCGCCACCGGGTTGGGAGCGAGCTCCAGGAAGGTGGTGTGTCCGTTGTCCACCGCGTTGCGGATGCCCTGAGTGAAATAGACGCTGTGGCGCAGTCCTTTACGCCAGTAGTCCACGTCGTGGATGGCCTCGCCCGGGCGGATGTAACCGCCCTCGTGAACCGTGGAGAAATAGCCGATCTTCAGCGGGAGCGCCGTGATGCCCTGGAGTTCGGCGGCGAGCTCGCCCAGCAGGGGGTCCATCTGGGTGGTGTGGCTGGCACCCTTGGTCTGGAACTTGCGGGCGAACTTGCCCTCCTGTTCGCAGCGCTCGATGATCGCGTCCACCTGGGCCGGCGGTCCGCCGATCACGGTCTGGGTGGGCGCGGCGTAGACGCAGACCTCCAAATCGGGGAAGTCGGAGAACACGTCGGTGATCTCGTCGGCCGAATACTCGACCAGCGCCATCAACCGGATGTACTCGCCGAATAGCATGGCCTCGCCCTCGCCCATCAGATGCGAACGCGCACATATGGTTCGGGTGGCATCAGCCAGGGACAGCCCCCCGGCGAAGTAGGCTGCGGCCGCCTCACCCAACGACTGTCCCACCACCGCTGCGGGTTTGGCGCCGTGGTGGCGCAGCAGTTCGCCGAGGGCAATCTGGATGGCGAAGATCACCAACTGAACGACTTCGATCGGGTACTGACAGGTTTCGTCGGTGTAGTCGACGGAATCGTCGAGTATCAGCTCGAGGATCGAGTAGCCGCGCTCATCCTGGATCAGGGCGTCGACCCTGTTGATCCACTCGGCGAAAACGTCATCACGCAGGTACAGGCTCTTGCCCATCTTGCGGTGCTGCGCGCCGAAGCCCGCCAGCACCCAGACCGGACCGTTGGTCACCGGGCCGTCCGCGCTGTAGACCAGTGGGCTCTGCTTGCCCTCGGCGAGGGTCCGCAGTCCCTTGACGGCCTCGTCGTGGTCATGGGCCATCACCACCGCGCGGGAACGGCCGTGGTTGCGACGCGACAGCGCGCGGCCGATGGACTCCAACGAGGACGCCCGGCCTTCCGGGCTGTCGATCCAGTCCGCCAATTCGGCGGCCGCCGCCCGCTTTCTGGACGTCAGGAAACCCGAGACCGCCAGCGGCACAACCGGAATGTGCGGCTCGGCCGCCTGGGCCGCGGCCAGTTCCTCGCGCGCGACCTCCAGCAGGCGAAGCGCCTCGTCGGTCAGTCCGGGCAACTCTTGCTCGTCACCGGAGCCGTCGATCGCCACATCGCCGTAACCGGCACTGTCGCCGTAACCGGCGCCATCGCCGTCATCGCCGATGAACTCGCCGTACTCGTCCATCCGCACGCCGCCGACGTAGACCGCATCGGCCGCGGCCAACGGCGAGTCGGCGGACTCCGGCTCCGGCTCGGGTTCCGGCTCGAGCAGATCCTCGGGCAGCACCTCGCGGAGCACCAGGTGCGCGTTGGCGCCGCCGAAACCGAACCCGGACACCCCCGCGATGGCATGACCGCTGTAGCGGGGCCATTCGCTGACGGTGTCGGCGACCTTGAGGTGAACGCCGTCGAAGTCGATGTACGGATTCGGGCCGGCGTAGTTGATCGACGGCGGAATAGCGTTGTTGCGCAACGACAAGGCGACCTTGGCCAGGCTGGCCGCGCCCGCCGCCGACTCCAGGTGGCCCAGGTTGGACTTCACCGCCCCCAGCAGCGCTGGCGCGTCGGCGGCGCGGCCGCGACCCACCACCCGGCCCAGCGCGTCGGCCTCGATCGGGTCGCCGAGGATGGTTCCGGTGCCGTGCGCCTCGATGTAGTCGACGGTGCGCGGATTGATGCCGGCATCGCGGTAAGCCCGGCGCAGCACATCAGCCTGGGCATCCGGGTTGGGCGCCAGCAGTCCGTTGGACCGACCGTCGTGATTGACCGCGCTGCCCGCGATCACGGCCAGGATGTCGTCGCCGTCGCGGCGGGCATCGGACAGCCGCTTGAGGACCAGCATTCCGCCGCCCTCCGACCGGGCGTATCCGTCGGCGTCGGCCGAGAACGACTTGATCCGGCCATCCGGCGCGAGCACCCCGCCGACCTCGTCGAACCCGAGCGTGACCGCGGGGGTGACCAGGGCGTTGACCCCGCCAGCCAGTACCACGTCGGCCTCGCCGGCGCGCAGCGCCTGCACGCCGGAGTGCACCGCGACCAGCGAGGAGGAACACGCGGTGTCCACCGCGACCGAGGGCCCGCGGAAGTCGTAGAAATAGGAGACCCGGTTGGCGATTATCGAACTGGCCGTGCCGGTGATCGCATAGGGGTGCGCAGTGCGCGGGTCCATCATCGCCAGGTAGCTGTAGTCGTTGGTGGAACTGCCGACGAACACACCGACGCTCTCCCCACGCAGGCTCGAGGCCGGGATGCGGGCGTTCTCCAGCGCCTCCCAAGTGAGTTCGAGAGCCATCCGCTGCTGCGGGTCGATGTTGTCGGCCTCCATCTTCGACAGTGCGAAGAACTCGGCGTCGAATCCCTTGATGTCGGAGAGGTATCCGCCGCGGGTGCGAGCCTTGGCGATCCGCTCGGCCAGCCGCGGCTCGTCCATGAACTCCGCCCACCGGCCCTCAGGCAGGTCCGTGATCGCGTCGCGTCCGTCCAGCAGCGCCTGCCACATCTGATCGGGGGTGTTCATATCGCCGGGGAACCGGGTGCCCAAGCCGACGATGGCGATGTCCTCGACGTCGCGGGCCCGGCTCCAGTCCTCGTCATCCCCGACGGACTCCGCCTCCGGCTCGCCTTCGACGATCACTGTCGCCAGCGCCTCGATGGTGGGATGGCGGAAGGCCACTGTCGCGGTCAAAGTGACCCCGGTGAGGTCCTCGATGTCGCTGGCCATCGCCACCGCGTCGCGCGAGGACAGCCCGAGCTCGACCATCGGGACAGACTCGTCGACCGCGTCAGGCGACTGCCCGGTGGCGTTGGCCACCCAGTTGCGCAGCCACTGGCGCATCTCGGTGACCGTCATCTCGGTCCGAGGGGCGATCAGCTCCTTTTCCGGAGCGATGACGAGTTCGTCAGAATTTTCCGTTTCAGACATAAGTCCTTATTCCGATTCGTCCGGGAAGGCGTTGGCCACCTTCCCGGAGCGCAGGCTGCCGTCCAGGTAGGCCGACCGGCAGGCGCGCCGGCCGATCTTGCCGCTGGAGGTACGTGGGATGGCGCCGGCCGGGGTCAGCAGGACATCACGAACGGTGACACCGTGCCGCACCGCGATCGCCGCCCGGATCGCGTCGGCCACCGGCTCCAGATCCATCTTGTGAGCACCGGCCGCGCGTTCGCCGACGATGACCAACTGCTCGGAGGTGTCGTTGGGGTCACGTTTGAGACCGGCGTGGGCATTGGCGAACACCTCGTCGGGCAACTGGTTGGCCGGCACCGAGAAGGCTGCGACGAAACCGGTGCGCACGGCTTTGGTGGACTCCTGGGCGGAGTACTCGAGATCCTGCGGGTAGTGGTTGCGGCCGTCGATGATGACCAGGTCCTTGGTGCGGCCCGTGATATAGAGCTCGCCACCGTGGTAGGCGCCGAGGTCCCCGGTGCGCACCCAGGTGGCGTCGTCAGCGGCACCCTCGGCGTGCGAGGGGCTGGTTCGCGACTTCAGGACGTTGCGGAAGGTCGATACGGTCTCTTCGGGCTTGTTCCAGTAGCCGGTGCCCATGTTCTGGCCGCTGATCCAGATCTCGCCGATCTCGCCGTCAGGCAGTTCACTGGCGCTGTCGTAGTCGACGATCACCGCCCACTCCCCCACGCCGACCCTGCCTGCACCCGCCTGCGCGACGGCCTTGGGCGAGTCGTCCGGCACCGGGACGAAGCGTCCCGCGTTCAACTCGTCGCGGTCGACCGAGATGATCGTCGGCTCCTCCGAGGACGGCGTGGTCGACACGAACAGGGTCGCCTCGGCCAGGCCGTATGACGGTTTGATCGCCTTCGGCTGAAACCCGAACGGACCGAAGGCATCGTTGAACCGCCGCACGGTGGCCGCCGAGATCGGCTCACTGCCGTTGAGAATCGCCTTGACGTGGGACAGGTCGAGGGGCCCCTCGCCGTCCTTGGGCACACCGCGTGCGGCGGCGTGGTCGAAGGCGAAGTTCGGCGCCACCGAGATGGTGCCACCGGTATCGCCCTCCTTGTAGGCGAGTTCGCGCATCCAGCGGATCGGCCGGCGCACGAACGCTGCGGGCGTCATGAAGGTGAAGTAGTGGCCGATCATCGGTGACAGCAGGGCGGTGATCAGGCCCATATCGTGGAAGAACGGCAGCCAGGACACACCGCGGTCGCCCTCCTCGCCCTCCAGCGCCTCGATCACCTGCACCACGTTGGTCGCGAGGTTCAGATGGGTGATCTGGACGCCGGTGGGAATCCGGGTGGAGCCGGAGGTGTACTGCAGGTAGGCAACGGTGTCCTCGTTGACGGTGTCGATGTGCTCCCAGGTGGCGCCGACCTCGTCGGGAACGGCGTCGACGGCGATAACCCGCGGGCGTTCCTTGGCCGGGCGGGTGCGGAAGAACTTGCGAACGCCCTCGGCCGCCGCGGTGGTGGTCAGGATCGCCGATGGGGCGCAGTCGTCGAGCACAGCGTGCAGGCGACCGACGTGACCCGGTTCAGAGGGATCGAACAGCGGCACCGCGATCCGGCCGGAGTACAGCGTGCCGAAGAAGGCCACCAGGTATTCCAGGTTCTGCGGGCACAGAATCGCCACCCGGTCGCCCGGCTGGGTCACCTGCTGCAGCCGGGCGCCCACCGCGCGGTTGCGCTTGCTGAAATCTGCCCAGCGCAGTTCGCGGGCCACGCCGTCGCGTTCGGTGGAGAAATCGAGGAATCGGTAGGCCAGCTTGTCGCCCCGCACCTTGGCCCACCGCTCCACATGCTTCACCAGGCTGGCGCCCTCGGGGAAGGTGATGCGTCCGTCCTTGATGAACGGGTTATGGAACGGCATACCACTTCTCCTGTCGACAACGTGGCCGTGTGGGCCATCGGTCCGCCGCAGCCGACCCGAGACCCACCGATCGTACAGAGGACCGGCTGGTCGTAATCGTGTCTGCGGAGCACGCGAACCGCCCCAATTAGACCCGATGCCCTAGTCTTCCGACCCTGTACCGCGCCCTTATTTTTCTCTTAATGTTAGGCCCTCCGTCGGGCCTTGGCCAAATCCCGGCGCCGCCCGCGCGCCGCGTCAGCCGTGCGGCGGGTGCGGAGCGTTCTCGATGAGTCCGCGAGCCCAGTTCAGCGTCCATGACGTCGCGGTTTGCCCGTCGAGGCTCCAGAACTCCGGCGTGGCGTACATCGCGTGCACCGGCTGCCCGGCTCCCGCGGTGAGAACATCCAGGGTCTTGGGCAGGTTGGCGATGTTGAAGGCCGACTGTGGCGCCGCGCAAATCAGGTCACCGGGCGCACAGATCTGATTGACCCGGTTGTTCAGCGCACCGAACCCACCCGGCCGTTCACCGCTCATCGTCAGCCCGAGAGCCGAGAGCGTGGGGATCTCCTTGAGGGTGATCTCCGCACCCTGTCCAGGCGGATTGGGTCCGACCTCCTGGCCCACACCGGGCTGGCGGCGGCCGTCGGCGATCAGGGTGACCCCGAGCACGAGGTCCTCGTCCACCGGGCCCCGCCCGTTGCCGATGTCACTGGCCAGGTCACCGGCGATCACCGCGCCCTGGGAAAAACCGACCAGCACATAGCTGGTCAGCGGGCAGCGGTTGTTCATCTCGGTCATCGCCCGCACCGCAACCCCAGTGCCCTCGGCCCGGCTGTCGTTGTAGGACATCTGCTTGTCGGCCGACAGCGGGTTGTGGAACTGAGCCGTGTAGGGAACCGTGTAGACCTCGACCCGGTCCCGGCCGAACTGCTCCTGGATCGGGCGCGTCACGCCGAGCAACAGGGCGATGGGGAATTGGCCTGGTTTGTAGGGGTCATCGGTCGGCGAGGATTCCCAGGTGCCGGGTATGGCGATCATCTCGACGTCGGGGCAGCTGGCGTCCTGAAAGGCCGGCCTCGGCTTCTTCACCGGGGCACTGGTGGGCGGCAGCGCCGTCGGCGGAATCGCGGTGGTCGACGGTTCCGGCCGGCGCACCATGATCACGATGATCGCGACCACTAGCGCGACGACCACCGCTACGGCTCCGGCTGCGATCAACGCCAGGATGCGATGTCGGCGGCGGCGGTCGTTCGTCCGGTTGTTCGGTCGTGAGTTTCGGGCCATAAATCAGCAGAGACGTTGGGTAGCGATCCGGATGTAATTCCCCACCACCGCGTTGGCGTCCGGATCGGCGGAGGGCCGCGGCGATGCCGCATGTGCGTCGGCGACGTCGCTGCGCACCATCGGTGCCACCAGATCCCAGACCGCCTGATCGCCCTGGCCCGCGGCCCTCGCCTGACACACGTAGGAACCGATGCTCAGCGCACGCAGTTCGCTGGAGGGGTGCACGCCCTCGGCCCCCAGCGCATCGAGGTATCCGCGTTGCGCGGGGGTCAGTGCGACCGTACCGGCGTGTGGGCCGGCATCCGGAGCACCGACGTCGACCCCCTCGGCGTAGCCGCTGGCCTGCTGCGAGGGCAACGCCACAGAACTGATCAGATCCCCTGCCGACCCACACCCCGCTAGTACCCAGGCCGCTGGCAGGAAACCGGCCAGCAACACCCTTCCCGCCGGCGCCCCAAGACGCAGAGTTACCCCGCGGCGAGGTTTGCTGAGTGATCCGGAGTACGGACGTTGCACGGCTACCACAGTACCGGCTCCGCCGGGGCGCTCAGGCCACCGCACGATTGCGGATGGCTAACAGATCGCGCCGGGGCGAGGCAGATCAGCCGATTGCGGCCTTGATGTCCCCGGACATCGGTCCGAGCTGACCAGCCCAGTTGCCCCAGTCGTGGTTGCCCCCCACCGGGAAGTCGAAGTGGCCGTTGCGGCCGCCATTGGAGCGGTAGTGCGCGTAGAAGGTGCGGTTGCTGCCCTGCGCCTCGGCACACGCGCCGATCATCGCGGCCGGGTCACTGCAGGTAACGGTTTGCGGGCTGAACACCCACATCCGGGTGTTGTTGTCGATCAGCAACTGAACGTGGACGTTGGGGTCGTGCTGCTTCCAGCGCCCCAGCTGCGGCGCGCCCCACATGGCGTCGATATTGGCGCCGCTGGCGTTGATGCCATTGGAGATGAGTCCGTTCATCTGGGTGTTGGACGGGGTGAGGAACCCGGACAGCGAGCCGGCGTAGCTGTAACGGTCGGGACGGAACGCCGCCATCGCCATTGCCGCGTACCCGCCCTGAGCGGCACCGACGACCGCATGCCGGTTCGGCGCGAGCCCCTTGTTGGCGGCAAGCCAGTTCGGCAACTCGTCACCCAGGAAGGTCTCCCACTGCTTGCTGCCGTCCAGTTCCCAGTTGGTGTACATGCTGTAGGCGCCTCCGGCCGGGGCAGCGACCGACAGTCCGCTACCGGCCAGACTGTTCATCGCGTTGCCGACCGTCACCCAGTTGCTGACCTCGGGGGCGGCGTTGAACGCGTCCAGCAGGACCACCGCGTGCGGTCCGCCGCCCTGGAAGGCAACCGGAATGTCGCGGCCCATCGCAGCCGACGGGACCATCAGGTACTCGACCCCGGCGGCGGACGCGCTCGGGGCGGCCGCACCCCAGACGCCGAGCGTCAGGATCGCCGCGCCGAGGACGCGGAACATTTTCCTCAGACCCACAGTCATCTCACTCCCGCCTCACCACCGCACCCGCAGGGAATGTCTGCAGGCGTCGGGCCCAGGGTCGATCCCAACCCCGGGAGCCGTCGCATCGTAGTGAATCACACAGACGAAGAGGCGGCTCCGGGATTGGTCCCGATAGTCCACACCCCGGTGACCGGGAAGCCGTACCTCTCCGCCGGGCGGATCAGTTGCCCGGAGCCGCAGCGACCGCTTCGGGTGCCGCCGGCGGCGCCGGCGACGGCTGTGGGGTGGCGCCGAGCACCCGTTGGATGTCGGGCTTCATCTGCTGGAGTTGCTGGCCCCAGTAACCCCAGCTATGGGTTCCGTTGGTCGGGAAGTTGAACACGCCGTTGCGCCCGCCCTGGGCGAGGTAGGTGTCGCGGAAAGTCTTGTTGGTTCGCAGGGTGAACCCTTCCAGGAATTTGGCATTGAACAGATTGCCCGCGCTGGCCCCGGCGTCCAGGTCGGACTGCTGCCCGTCGCCGCAGTAAATCCAGATACGGGTGCCATTGGCGATCAACCGCCCGATATTGACCATCGGGTCGTTGCGCTTCCAGGCGGGGCTGCCTTTCGGACCCCACATGTCAGTCGGATCGAACCCGCCGGCGTCACCCATCGCCAGGCCCACCAGCCTGGGCCACCAGCCTTCGGAGAGGTTCAGGAAGCCCGACAGCGAGGCCGCGTAGGGGAACTGGACCGGGTGCCAGATCGCCAGGGTCAGCGCCGACGACCCGGCCATCGAGAGCCCCACCGCGGCGCTGCCGGTCGGCTTGACCTGGCGGTTGGTGGCCAGCCAGTTGGGCAGCTCACCGGTCAGGAAGGTCTCCCACTTGTAGGTCTGACATCCGGCGTTGCCACAGGCCGGTTTGTACCAGTTGGAGTAGAAGCTGGACTGGCCTCCGACCGGCATGACCACCGACAGGCCGGAATCCTGATACCACTCGAAGGCCGGGGTGTTGATGTCCCAGCCGCTGAAGTCGTCCTGGGCGCGAAGACCGTCGAGAAGGTAGACAGCCGGGGAGTTGGCTCCGCCGCTTTGGAACTGGACGCGGATGTTGCGCCCCATGGCGGCCGAGGGAATGTCGAGGTACTCCACCGGCAGCCCCGGCCGAGAGAAGGCTCCTGCGGTAGCCGACCCACCGCCGGCCTCCACCAGGCCCGGCAACACCGCGACGATGCCCGCGACGACTGCGGCCCGCCGCAACCAGTGCATACGACCCCGCTTGGCGCTCCTGTAATCCTTATCCCGCACAGCGTCATCCAGCACAGCGTTATCCAGCACAGCGTTTTTCCCCATCACAAATACCGATCCCATCCTGTGATTGCCGCACCGCGTGCGATCTGGCGGCCGCGGCGCCCGGGTAGTCAAACACAATCCGGGCTCCGGACTTGAATCGTCTATCGCGCGCCCGGCACTCGCCCGTTACCTCAGCGCCGGGTTTCAGCTAACTATCAGGGGCCCGTCGCCGGGAGGCCGGTATAGGGCGGCTCGTCCGGCTCCGGCACGGCCAGACCGCAGCGCCGCAATTCGTACTCGGGCACCCGGTCGATGCGATAGCGGGTGAACTCCCAGGCGCGGTTGAGGTTCCCGATGAACCGGGGCCGGGTCATCGGATCCCGGATCGACTTCAGCATCTCCTCGGTCTGCGGGCAGTCCAGCGCGACTTCGGCCTGCTCGATCCATCCCTCGTCGAGATACTCCGGCACCCACGGGCGCTCCTTGAGCCAGGGGCCCTCGGCGACCGCCCAGTCCGGGAAGAGGTTCTTGTCGTGGCCGATCCTGCCGTCCTCCAGCCGGGCGGTGTGCGCGGCCATCGGGTTGGCCAAACCGATCTGGTCGATCACCCGGGTGTTCAGCCCGACGTTCATTCCGAGCATGCCCAGATTGGTGAAAAACACCGTGTGCGGTGCGGTTTCACGTCGCCAGGTCTCCATCGGAACGCCGGGGGGCGGCGGTGGCGGGGGCAGGGCCGGAACCACGTCCCAGACGTCGTAGTTGCCCGACGGCAGCAGCAGCGCACCGTCGGGGGTGTTGTTGATCGCCACCAGCACCGCGCGCATGCGCGGGTAATCCAGATAGTCGGCCGCGGTCAGCGGGTGCGCGTGGCCGGTGGCCTGGGAGTAGAAGCGCCGCTCGTCGACGATTCCCGAGTAGGTCACCCGGGTCCCGTCGGCGCCCATCCCGGGTGAATTCGCCGCCCAGAGCGCCCAGCCGGCCAGTGCAACCCAAAGCCCGGCGACGACGCCAGCAGGCAGGCGGCCGCCCTCCCGTACGAACCAGCCACCCCGCGGTACTAGCAGCGGTATCACCGCGATCGGCGCCAACAGACAGAACAATGGGGCCAGCAAAACCCGACCGTGCATGAAGTCGCCGCCCTGCCGGATCCAATAAGCGGCCTGCACCACACCGGAGAGGAGCATGAAGACGACCACGGCCTCCGGACTCCGCACCCGGTCAACCATCCCGGCGCCGGACTGGGACCCAGCAGCGCGCTCGGACCCAGCGGCCGCGGAGCCCAGCACCACCGCCAGCCCGACCAGCAGGACGGCAGGTATCCACAACGCGTACGGTGCCGCAAAGTTCTGCAGGTAGACCATGCCCTGGCCCCACTTGCTGCCGGTGGCGTCCTTGGCGATCGCGGTCTGCGGCACCAGCAGGCCGTAGTAGCCCATCCGGAAGATCTGGTATCCGATCGGCAACAGCCCGCCCGCCACGACGATGAGCACCCGTCGCTTCCAGCCTCGCTCGGCGACGAGCAGCATCATCAGCGCCAGCCCGCCGATCAAGGCGAGTTCCGGGCGAACGAGGACACTCAGTCCCGCAACGAAGGACAGCGCACCGAGGAACCCCAGCCCGGCGGGACGTTGCGGGGACTGGGACGGCGCCCGGTACTGGGACCAGCGGACCAGCATCCACCACAGCAGTCCCAGCCAGCAGGTCACTAGGCCGTTCTCCAGACCGGACGTCGCGAAGTCACGGGCCGGTGGAACGGCGATGTAGACCAGCACACCGGCGGGCAGCATCAGGGCCGGGCGGCCGTTCAACCTCGGGCCGAAAAGCCGCGCGGTACCCAGCATGACCATGATCACGCCGGCGACACTGAGGACCAGCGCCAGCGCGAGCGCCACGTACTCCAGCCGCAGCGGACCACCGATCAGACTGCCCAGATAGACCAGATAGGTCCATGCGGTGGACGTGTTGGACTCCACCCGTTCACCGGCGTTGAACACCGGGCCGTTGCCGGCCAGCAGGTTGCGCACCGTCCGCAGCACGATCAGGCCGTCGTCGGCGATCCAGCGGCGCTGCCAGGCACCCCAGGCCCACAGCGCCGAGACCACCACGACACCGGCCCACAGGCTGATGCGGGTCACCGCCGCGTAGCGAACCGGGCCGAGCGCGGACGCGGAGCTCTCGGCCCGGGATGCGCCTGCGGTGCCGAGCGGCGTGCTAACCGAGGACGACGGCGGCAATGACGGTTCCGATCCAGGCCAGGGCGAGCAGCTGCAACACCCGGTCCCGCAGTGCGATCTCCTCCGGCTCACCGGCGAGTCCGCCGTCGACATCGACGGCGTAGCGCAGGATGGCGACGGTGAACGGGACCATCGAGATGACGAACCAGGATCCGGTGTTGCCGTCCCGCTCGAACGCCCACAAGCCGTAGCACAACACGACGGCCGTCGCCGAGAGCGTCCACACGAACGTCAGGTAGGTGCTGGTGTAGCTCTCCAGCGACTTGCGGATCTTCGCGCCCGTCCGCTCGGCGAGCTGCAGCTCCGCATACCGCTTGCCGGCCGCCATGAACAGCGAACCGAAGGCCATCACCAGAAGGAACCACTGAGATAGCGGGATCCCCGCGGCCACACCGCCGGCGATCGCCCGGATGAGGAAGCCCGAGGACACGATGCAGATGTCCAGCACCGCTTGGTGCTTGAGCCCGAAGCAGTACGCGAGCTGGATGCCGAGATACACCGCCATCACGACGGCCAGCTGGGGCGTCAACCACCACGAGATCGCCAGACAGCCGACGCCCAGCGCCGTGGCGATCCCGTAGGCCAGCCCGACCGGCAGCACGCCGGCGGCGATCGGCCGGAACCGCTTGGTGGGGTGAGCCCGGTCTGCTTCGACGTCGCGGGCGTCGTTGACCAGGTAGATCGCCGAGGCCGCCATGCAGAACACCACGAAGGCGATCGAAACCTTGAACAGCACGTCGCGGTAGTCGTAGTGCACGTCTCCGCCGAACGCGGCCAGCGGGGCGGCCAGCACCAGGAGGTTCTTCACCCACTGCCGGGGCCGGACCGCCTTGACGATTCCTGCGAACAGGTTGCTGGGCGGGCCGGTGACCGTGGTCTCACTCATGATCGCTCACTTTGCCCTCTCCCGGTCCGCTCCGGCCCGCTGCCCCCGAAACGCGTCGTCACCCCCGCGACTGCCGCGCCGACGCCGATCCCGGCGAGAACGTCGGTGGGATAGTGCACACCGAGCACCAGCCGCGACAGCGCCATCAGCGGCACCACCGCCAAGGGCAGCGGTGACCGGGTGGCCCGGCACAGCAGAATAGCGGCGGCGGTGCTCGACGTCGCGTGCGCCGACGGAAAGCTCAGCGAACTAGGTGTGTCCACGTTCACCGCGACGTCAGGGTGATGCGGGCGGCGGCGCCGCACCGCGAGCTTGATCACGATCGCGGCGGCGTGCGCGGCGACGGCCCCGATGCCGACCAGCAGCCAGTCCCGGCGGCGACGGCGGGCCAGCAGCGCACCGACCCCGCCCAGCGCCAACCATCCGGCCGCGTGCTCGCCGAAATGCGACATCACCCGCGCGACGGCGAGCAGCGGGGGAGTCGCAAGCCTGGATTGGACGTCGACCAGTACCGCAACTTCTCCGCTGGGCCGGCAGTCCGGCACGGGTTCAGACACCGGCTTTCGATTCGTCCAGCAACACAGATTCCCACCTGCTTCGGCTCGACAACTCCGGCAGAGCCCGCCGGTAGACCTTGCGCATGTGATCGTACTTACGGGCCAGCCGGAGATGCTGACGCAGCGAGGCTTTGAGCAACTCGGCCATCTTGGCCCGGTCGCGCTGCCGGTATACCACGCCTCGTCCATCGGCAGTGGTGACGGTCACCCCGTCGACGTTGCACAACAAAAACCAGCGCGCATCCTGGGTCGGGACGTTCAGCTGCGGCCGGCGGTGATGCTCGGGATCCGCCCGGCGGAACTGGTGCAGGAGTCCCTGAGCCAGCCGCAAGCCGATGGCCGGCGGGGCCACCGGGGGCTTGTGCACCCTGGTCCGGCCGCTCGGCGGTGGCAACTCCGTCGCCGCGGCAAGCACCACCGCGTCCGGATACCGCTGACGCATCGAACGCACTTCGGGCAGCGCGGACTCCAGGATCGAGAAGATGTGTTCGGGTCCGGCAAGGAAGTCCTCGATCGCCTTGTTCTGGATCGCGACAGTCGAATACTCAAGGCAGAGAAGATGTTTAAGGGTCGCCTTGATCGAGCTCTTGATCAGTCCGCTGACCGGGGCGTCCCAATGCAGCGCCGAGACCACCAGGCGGTTGCGCAGATGGAAGTAGGCCTGCCAGTCGATGGCGTCGTCCTTGTCGCTCCAGGCCATGTGCCAGATAGCGGTGCCGGGCATGGTGACCGTGCCGTACCCGTGTTCCCCGGCGCGCAATCCGTAATCGGCGTCGTCCCACTTGATGAACAGCGGCAGCGGTTGGCCCAGTTCCTCGGCGACACGGCGCGGGATCATGCACATCCACCAGCCGTTGTAGTCGACGTCGATGCGCCGGTGCAGCAGCTTGCTTCGGTCGGCCGCGTCCTCGTTGAGAGCGCCGTCGGGATCGAGCGGATACTTCGCGAAGTCGTGGTCGTACTCGGTGTGGGGGGCATTGGTCCACATGAAGTTGGCGCGGTTGACCACCTCGCCCATCACATGCAGGTGAGAGGGCTCCTGCAGGTTGAGCATCTGGCCTCCGACGAGCATGGGCGCCCTGGCGAATCGGCTCAGCGCCAGCGCCCGCAGAATCGAGTCCGGCTCAATACGTATGTCGTCGTCCATGAACAGGATCTGTTCGCATTCGGTGTTGCCCAGCGCCTCCAGCATCACCCGGCTGTAGCCGCCCGACCCGCCCAGGTTGGGCTGATTGTGAACGGACAGCCGGTCGCCCAATGCGACGGCCGCGTCGGCGAAATCCGGGTGTCCGACGGCCTTGTCGGCGCCCTGGTCCACGACGATGACGGCACCGATCACCTCGTCCACCAGCGGATCGGACGTCAATGCCCGCAGCGCGTTGACGCAATCCGACGGACGGTTGAACGTGGGGATTCCGACGGCGATATCAGCCCGACCGGGTGTCGGCACAGTGGCGAACCACGCGGCATTGTGCATGATGCACTTGGAGTCGGTGGTGATGTCGAACCAGATCCAGCCGCCGTCCTCGAACGGCTCGAGGCCGACCTCGAATTCCAAGGCGGCCGGGCCGGAGCGGTCACTGACGATCTCCGCGCCGCCCACGCTGATCCGAGCACCGGTGGCTTTCGAGCGGTAGACGTCCACTCGAGCCACGCCGGTCAGTTCGACGCGCAGCACCACCGATGTCAACGTCGACCAGCGCCGCCAGTAACTGGCCGGGAAGGCGTTGAAATAAGTGGCGAACGACACCTCGGACTCCGCACCGATCTGCAGAGTCGTCCGAGTCGTCGCGTGCGCCCGTTGGGCGTTGGTCTCGGACTCCTCGATGTAGAGCTTGCGGACGTCCAACGGCTCGCCGGGCCGGGGCAGGATCACCCGCGCCAGCAGACTCACCGCGCGGGACTGGTCCGAGACGATGGGGCCGGAAGGTATTTCACTCATGCTGTGCTGCTTTCGTCAGCGGCGGCCGTCAGCGGCTCGCCGTCGCGCAGGTGCGGCGCCAGAACGTTGTCGTACATGTTCAACGCACTCGCGATGGCCATGTGCATGTCCAGGTACTGATAGGTGCCGAGCCGGCCGCCGAAGAGGACACCCGCCGCGGCGGTCTCAGCTTTGGCCCGGGACCGGTAGGCGGCCAGCATCGCACGGTCGGCCTCGGTGTTGATCGGGTAATACGGCTCGTCGTCGGCGGCGGCGAAACGCGAGAACTCACGCATGATGACGGTCTTGTCCGCCGGGTAATCCCGCTCCGGGTGGAAGTGGCGGAATTCGTGTATCCGGGTGTACGGGACCGCGGCGTCGTTGTAGTTCATCACCGGCGTGCCTTGGAAGTCACCGCAGTCGAGGACCTCGACTTCGAAGTCAAGGGTGCGCCAGCCGAGCCGGCCCTCGGCGAAGCCGAAGTACCGGTCCAGCGGGCCGGTGTAGACAACCGGAGCCCCGGGGTTGGCGGCCCGGAGCAGGCCGCGGACGTCGAACCAATCCGTGTCGGTGCGGACTTCGATGCGCTCGTCGGCAGCCATGTTGTTCAGCCAGGCGGTGTACCCGTCGACCGGCAGACCCTCGTAGGTGTCGTTGAAGTAGCGGTTGTCGAAGGTGTAGCGAACCGGCAACCGGCTGATGGTCGAAGCAGGCAGCTCCTTGGGGTCGGTCTGCCACTGCTTGGCCGTGTAGCCCTTGACGAAAGCCTCGTAGAGCGGCCGGCCGATCAGCGAGATCGCCTTCTCCTCGAGGTTCGCCGCCTCTGAGGTGTCGATCTCGGAGGCCTGCTCGGCGATCAGCTCGCGAGCCTCGTCGGGGCTGTAGTAGCGGCCGAAGAACTGCGCGACCAGGCCCAGACCCATCGGGAACTGATAGGCCTGCCCGTCATGCATGGCGAACACCCGGTGCTGATAACCGGTGAACTCGGTGAACTGCCGAACGTAGTCCCACACCCGCCGGTTTGAGGTGTGGAACAGATGGGCTCCGTAGCGATGGATCTCGATGCCGGTCTGCGGCTCGGGCTCAGAGTAGGCGTTGCCACCCAGATGCGATCGCCGCTCGACGACCAGTACCCGTTTGCCAAGCTGGGTGGCCACGCGCTCGGCGATCGTCAGCCCGAAGAAGCCGGAGCCGACGACGAGGAGATCGAAGCGGGAGTCACCGTCGGCGGCCCGCGGATCGGTTGCGGTCATCGGCGCCTAGGTTATCCGACCCGGGCGGCGACAACCGCGCGGCGAACCGGGTCGACCCGCAGAAAGTGGGGTGGATACGGCTTCGCGGCGGGCGGACCCATGGTCGCGATTGGCTCACGATTCCGCATCGTCACTCCAGTATCAGCAGTCTCAAAATTACCATCGGTTCTGTCAGCTTCCGGCCTCGGCGCAGGAGCCGGATCCGGGACTGGCGCAGAGGTTCGAAACGTACGAACCGCGTGATCCAGATTGAGGAGACTTCCGTGCCGAACCGTCGTCGACGCAAGATTTCGACAGCCATGAGCGCGGTCGGCGCCCTGGCCGTCGCCAGCCCGTTCGCGGTGATCGGCGTCATCGGGCTGACCTCCGGCCAGTCCGCGCCCGAGCATCGCGAGTTCACCCGAGCGGCGGTCGTCACCGATCTACCCAACGAGATCCTGTCCGCCCTGCAGGCGGGACTGTCGCAGTTCGGCATCAACCTCCCGCCGCTGCCGACTGGCCTCAGCCCGGCCGGCACGCAGCCGGTGCAGAGCGGACCCTTGACCGCGCCGGGGTTGACCACACCCAGCCTGACCACACCGGGGTTGACCACACCCAGCCTGACCACACCCGGACTGACCACACCCGGACTGACCACACCCGGACTGACCTCGCCGGCCGCCACCACACCGGGCCTGACCACACCGAGCCTTGATACGCCCGGTCTCACCACGCCCGGACTGACCACACCGAGCCTCGACGCACCCGGGCTGACCACACCGAGCCTGACCACACCCGGCGCGACCACGCCGGGCCTGACCACGCCGGGCGCGGCGAGCACCGTTCCGTCGCTTACCGACCCGGCGCTGACCAATCCCGGACTCACCGCCCCGCAGGTCGGTATCGACCCAGCACTGACCAGTCCGACCGGCATCGGACTGCCGACCGAGATTCCGATCAGCACACCGCTGTCGCCGATCGGCGGGACCTACCCGATCCTGGGCGACCCGACAATCGGCCTGCCCGCGGCCCCCGCGGCCTCGAGTTCCGGCGGGATCATCGGCGACATCAGCAGTGCTGCCAACCAACTCGGCGTGGGCCAGGCCATCGACCTGCTCAAGGGCATCGTCATGCCGGGCATCACCCAGGCCATGCAGAACGCCGCCGGGGCGGCTGCCGCTGCCCCGGCAGCAGCAGCGCCGGCGGTCGAGGCCGCCGGCACCGCCTCGGCGATCGGCTGATCGCCCGGGAGAGACCTGCACCGAAACGGCACCGCAGGGTGAGACTGGCCACCGGCCGGTGATAGCCCCTGCGGTGCCGTTGCAGTTCTCGACACCCCGCGGGAATCATCGCCCGGCGAGTCGTCACGTGCATACCCAACAGTCACTTTGTCATCAACAGCCCGTGTCGAAACGCAGGTAACAGCTGACCCATACGTAACATCGCGATGTGCCGTCCCGTCGTCCCGCCCCGACGATCCTGTTCACCGCCATCGCGGCGACAGTGATGGTCCTGCCATGGGCGGTCGGCGGATTGCCCGGAGACGACAAGAGACGGGGCATCGCCGAGGACACCGTGCTGGCCCAACAACCACTCGGCGGGATCGGCGGCGGGGAGACCGTCCGCGAGATCAGCCAGGACACACCCTTCTCCATGGTGGCGCTGACCGGAAGTGACCTCACCGGCACCTCGGCGCGGGTGCGCGCTAAGCGGGCCGATGGATCATGGGGTCCCTGGTACCACGCCGAACGCTTCGAACTCGGTTCCGAGGACGTCGAGGGCAACGGCACCCACGGAACCGATCCGGTCTACGTCGGCGAGACCACCGCAGTCCAGATCGCGGTCAACCGTCCCAAGAACGCGCCGGTGACCATCGAACCGCCCCAAAGCGCCGTGGATGCCGGTCGTGAACTCGGCTACGTACCCGCCAACGCCGAAGAGCCGTTGAGCCAGACCATGTCCGCGATTCTCATCACCCCGCCCAAGGCCCCGGTCGACACCCAGTGGACACCGCCGACCGCCACCCTGGGGCCGGGCCAGCCACCGAACATCATCAGCCGGGCGCAGTGGGGGGCTGGGACCGGTTCACGCTGCGGGGGACCGTTCTACGGCGACGGCGTCCGCGCGGCAGTGCTGCACCACACCGCCACGGGCAACGACTACGAGGCTGAAGACTCCGCGGCGATCATCCGTTCGATCTACGCCTATCACACCATGACGCTGGGGTGGTGCGACATCGCCTACAACGCCTTGGTCGACAAGTACGGACAGGTTTTCGAGGGTAGGGCCGGCGGGATCACCAAGGACGTACTGGGTTCGCACACCGGCGGATTCAACCGCGATGTGTGGGGCGTGTCGATGATTGGCGACTTCGAAGAGGTCGCGCCTCCGGAGGTGATGGTGCGAACCGTCGGCCGTCTGCTCGGGTGGCGGCTGAGCCTGGACAAGGTCGACCCGCTGGGCATGGTGAAGCTCAAATCCGCCGGCGGTCAGAACACCGTGGTTCCGGGCGGCAACACGGTCACCCTTCCGGAGATCTTCGCCCACCGCGATGTCGGCAACACCGAGTGCCCGGGAGACGCCGGGTACGCAGCACTCGATGAGATCCGGCGTCTGGCCGCGGCGTTCAACGGTCCGCCCGACGTCCTGGACACGCTCCGTGGCGGAGCGATCCTGGCCCGCTGGGAGGCCGACGGGGCCCAGGCGAGCCCGCTCGGGATGCCGACCTCGCCGGAGGCATCGGGCACCGGGCCCGCCCGTTACGCCACCTTCGAGCGCGGCGCGATGTACTGGTCGCCTGACACCGGCGCCCAGCCGCTGACCGGGGCGATCTATCAGGCGTGGGCGTCGCTGGGCTACGAGCGAGGTGCGCTCGGAATGCCCACCAGCGGGGAGATCGCCGAACCGCAGTGGATCGTGCAGAACTTCCAGCATGGGACGCTGAACTTCGACCGCCAGACCCACAACGTGGTCCGAGTGATCGACGGCGTCAGCCTGGTGCTGCCGCCCCCGCCCCTCGACGGACCACCGACCCAGTTGGAGCGTTTCAGCCCGGTCCGCTGACCCTTTGGCCCAGTTGGCCATGGCGCGATATCGGTCACAACCCGATATTGGTCATAGCGTGATCGGCACATGTTTTTCCGCGCAGGCATCGACGACCGCCGCGACGATGTCCTGGGTTCGCAGCCTCTCCAGATCCTGGATCGTGACCGACCCACGATCCACCCGGTTCTGCGCCGCGACCCGCGAATCCCGCAGCCGCTCAGCCCGTTCCACCACGTTGCGGGCGAATCGCCCGTTCTGCATCAGGTCGATCCCGTGATTGCCGTCGGCGTCCAGATAATCACCCAACGTTCGGCACGCCACGTTGAGGGCATGGCGGGCCTCCGGATCGAGCACCGTGGCCCTGGGGCTCCCGTAGCGAACGGCGATTTCCACGAGATCGTCGGGGCTATAGGAGGCGAACCGCAACTTCCGGTTGAACCGACCAGCCAGGCCCGGGTTGACCTTGAGAAAGTCGTCGACCTCGCGCTCGTAACCCGCTCCGATGAAACAGAAGTCGAACCGGTGGACCTCCAAAGCGACCAGGAGTTGATTGACGGCCTCCATCCCGATCATGTCCGGGCGGCCATCATGATGGCGTTCCACCAGGCTGTAGAACTCGTCGAAGAACAGGATGCGGCCCAGCGAACGGTCGATCAGGTCATTGGTTCTCGGCCCTGAGGACCCTATGTGCTCGCCACAGAAATCTGAGCGTTTGACGTCGATGATCTCCGGGTTGCGGACGAGACCGAGACCGGCGTAGATCTTCCCGAGCGCCTCGGCGGTGGTCGTCTTACCCGTGCCGGGTGGCCCGACCAGCAGCATGTGGTTCGTCTGGTTCGCCACCGGCAGTCCATGTGCCAGTCGTAGCGCCCGCACCTCGATCTGGTCCTCGATCTCGGCGACAGCGCGCTTGACCTCGGCAAGACCGACCTGGCCGTGCAGCAGCGCACGGCCCTCGGCGAGAAGTTCGGCCCGCCGCTCAAGGTTGCGCTCCTCGGCCCGCGCTTCCTCCGAGCGGCCGGTGGTCGCATCCCACTTGTCGGTCCGACTGTTGATGGTCTCCTCGTCGGTGACGACCAGTTGCAGCCGTGGATCGGCCAGTGCCAGTTTGGCCTGGGGGATGGGGACACCGTTGACGACCGCCTTGGACAGCCAGATCTCGGCCTCGTCCTGCTGGTCGAGTTGCCGGTGCGCCATGCCGCGCGCGTAGGCGAGATCCGCAGCGATGAGCGGGAATTCGATCGGATCGAGCACCGCGACTGAGGTCCGGTGATCGTTGCCGACCGAGACACCCGGATCGCACCGCGTTCGCACCTCGACCCGCTCGGCCCAATCCAGGGCCAGACGAGCCTGGCCGAGGTGCGCGGCGGCGTGGGCCGCCAGGGCGGCGGTGCCCGCCGTGACCGCCGGCATGATCAGGGCGTGGGCGGGTAGAACACGCGCAGCCTCGGCGATGACGTCGGGCCACCGCTGGGTCGCGAACATCAGGTGGCCGCGAATGTGCTGGCGCCACTGGTGATTCTCCGGGCCGTCGAGCAGCGCATCATCGTCGAGAAGAACCTGCGCCTCCTCGAAACGGCCCGCATCGACCATCGCACCGGCCAGCGCGATGCCCACGTGCGATGCCTCGGTCACCGTGATCGACAGGTAAGGCCCGGCCCTGACCGCTGCGACGAGATTCAGCCCCAACCGATTGGACTCCCGATGCAGCCGCGCGCCGCGGCCGAAGAGGTTCTCCAGAGTTGACAAATCGGTGTCACCGGCGGCGATCCGGCCCAACCACGCATCGGCCATCGAAGGGTCGAGTTCGGTCGCTTCGCGGAAGAGCCGATAAGCCGATGCCGGTTCGGTCTCGAGGACCGACACTGCTTGGTCGAAATGCCGCCGCGCGGTGGCGGTCACGGTGCTGCTGGTCATGGCTTACTCCGCCATTTCCCACTGAGAACAGGTGATGTAGCGGTTCTCGGCCCTGAAGAACTCCGGTTCGATGTCACAGCTCCACCCCCCGGAGGTCAGCTCGACGGCGGCCGCACCGGTTTGGGTGATCACGATGTCGGACGCAGGAGGCGCCGGACTGCCCGGGGGAGCCACCGAGAGCACGGTGTTGGGCCGTGGGGCGGGGGCGACCGTGCCGTCCACCACGCTGACCGTGGTACCCGGTGCGGGGCGTTGGTGCTCGATGACCGCGATGCCGGGCATCCGCACGCTTTGCCAGCCCGCGACGTCGGTGGTGTGGACGGTCACCCGCTGCCCCGCCGCTGCCGTTCGGATGACGATCCGCTTGGCTATCTCCTGCTCGGCGGCAATGTGCACCCGGGTCTGCTCGGCCGGGTCGCCCAGCGGCAGCAAAAGCCGCTCGCCCCTCGATATCTTGCCGATCAACACCCCGGAAGGTCCGATCGGGATCACCAGCGCCGGCGGAAGCCCACCTCGCAATAGACCGCGGACCTCTGGACGCGGTCCACACAGGTTGGCCGCCGCGGCGCCCGCCTGTTGGCCCGGCAGCGGCTGCAGGATCACCGCCGGCGGCGTGGTGGGAGGGCGGGACGTTCGCACCGTGACCGTCGTCGCGGCGGTTCCATCGGAGAACACCGTAATGTTCTGGATGATTGCGTCGGCTCGCAGTGACCACGCCTGCCCCAGCGCCTCGGAGGTGATATCTCCGGGCCGGTAGCCGTAACTCGTGTGCCACCCGGAATCGCCACGCAGGCTGCGCCAGCCGCGATTGCGTGGCCTCAGCACACTGGCGTCTAGGCGCTTCTCCAGTTCGATCATGTCTGTGGTGCTGGCGACCTTGGCCCGGATACCGCGGCATCGCAGCGACGCCGCGACCCGTTGCGCGGCGGTTAGAGCCGCCGTGCCGACGGTGGGCCGGTCGCGCAGTGCCTCACCGTTGTCGAGGGCATGCAGCCTGAGCACCAGCCAGGTCTCACGCCGGCCCGCATAGGGCGTGTTCCCGATCAGCGTGTCGTAGATAGCCGGGTAGTCCCCGCCGCTTCCCCGGCGCGCCCCTGCGGTGATTACGCTGAGCGAATCCAGTTCCAGCCCCAGGCTTTGACGCATCAGCGGCACCAATTCGGCGACGTCGACCGTGTTCGTTGTCTCGACCGTCGCCGATCCGGTGAAAACCGTTGGCTGCCATTGCTTTCCGACAAGTTGAATCGCCGCGACGGCGATTCCGCCCTGATACCTAACGCCTCCCCCGGAGCGGTCGTTGACGACGGTTACCGGATCCGAAAGATCGAAGCACCGGTCCCGGGTGAGGTAGAGCCATGCCCACGACCACCCCGGCTGCCCTCGCCAGGGCACGACGAGAACGGCCACCCCGAGTGCCACCCCCGCCGCTGCGCCGATGTGGTCCGCCAGACTCCAGCCGATGGTTCCGAATATGAAGACCCCCGCTGCGACGGCAAGGCGAATACCGTCCCTCATCTGGCCCTCCGCGCCCTGCCGATGATCGCGGCCAGCACCGCGGTCGCCGCCACCGTTCCTGCGAAGGCCAACGCAACTGTTCGGGCCCGGCGGTCCGGGGGTTCGGGCGGTGGGGGCGGCGTCACCACCCTGGCCTGCGCCCCGGGTGCGACGGGATCGCCGGCCGGCACGTCAAAGGTCAGCGCGGCCACCGGATCGACCACGCCGTACCCGATGCGGTTGTCGACGCCACGCGGCGGATTGTGCGCTGTCTGGAGTATCCGGTTGATCACCTGGCGGGCCGTCAGCTGTGGATACTTCGCCCGGACCAGTGCGGCGACACCACTGACATAGGCCGCCGAGAAGCTGGTACCCCAGAACGGCATGGCGTTCTCACCAGGCCGACCCGGTGGATACGCATTGACCGGCGCTCCGTCATGCGGGGAGAGCCCCATGATGCCAACGCCGGGCGCCGCCACCGAGACCCAGGGGCCGGCGAGGCTCTTGGCCACCGGAATCCCCTTGTTGTCGACAGCTCCGACCGAAAGCACATAGTCGGCGAACCATGACGGAGAGGAGACCGTCCTGACGTGATTCCAGTCCCGCGGATCATCATTGTCCAGCGGGTTGAGTTCGGGGTTCTGCGCGCACCCGTCCTCCCCCTCGTTGCCCCCGGCCGCGACGATGACGGCGTCCTTGGCCATCGCCGCAAACCAGACCGCCGCCCCGAGTGCACGCTGGTCGAGGGGGTCAGCCGCCGGTACACATGCCGTCACGCTGACGTTGATGACCTTGGCGCCCAGATTGGCGGCATGGACGATCGCCTTGGCAAGCGTTGAGACCGTGCCCGCCTTCCGCCGCCTCTGAACGTCGACCGAGCCCGGACTCACCGGTTCGTAGGCCCGCGAGGACTGCCGGATCGAGATAACCGTCGCATGCGGCGCGATGCCCGCAACGCCGTCCGGAGGGACGGGCCGCGGTTCTGCCGGTGTCGGAGTCGCCGGTGACGGTGGCGCGGGCCGCGGCGCACTCCCGCCGAGTACGGGTGGTCCGCCGACAGGCTGCGGGAACGCAGGGCTTGGCGGCATGGGAGCCGGCATCGGTGAGCCTTGCGGAGCGGCGTTGATCAACGAGGCCACGATCGTCCCGTGAGCGTCGCAGTCGGTCAGACCATCCCCGCCCATGATGTAGTCGCCGCCGCCGACGACCGACAGGCGGCGGTTGGGTGTGACGCCGGTATCGATGACCGCGACGGCGACGCCGTTACCCGTGGAGTGCCGCCACGCCGCGCGGGTGTTGAGCATGGAGAAACCCGGCGCCGGCAGGCCGATATCGGGATCCCCCGCGGCGACCGCCTGGGCGCAGACGTTGCTCTGTCGCATTGGCAGCTCCGGTCCGGGTGTGCCGTCGGACGGCACCAGCGCGGGGTCGACGGAAGGGGGTTCGATTGCCAACGCCTGCGGGAAGCCGAACGTGAGCCCGGTCAGCAGCACCACCAGCGCGGCGGCGCTCGACCGTACGAATCTGGATCGCCTCACCGCATTCGCACCCAGGTGAACAGCCCGCCGAGCCAGGCGGCCAGCGGCAACGCCACCACGATGGCGGCCAATTCGAGCCACTCAGCGGCCATTCGTACCAGAGGGGTGAACCGCGCGGCCGGTATCAACAGCGCCGCGGCCAAACCCAGACCGGCGAACACTGTCAGGAACAGGCTTCCCCACAGCAGCGGCACGACCGGGGCCGCCGGAGAGGACAGAACATAGCGGACCGTACCGCTGCAGAATCCCGCCGCGGCCCCACCGACCAGAGCGATTGCTTGATTCCGGTCGGTGAACGCCCGCCCCCTGCTGATGAAGATCAGCACGAAGAGACCCGCCAGGATCGCCGCGGGGATGCCCCTCGGCCGCCCAGGTGTCAAAGTCGCCCACACCGCGACAGGAAGAACGATCGCCGCTGCCACGCAGATGCCGGTCAGAACTCCGTTGGCGGTGCGGGCGGCCTCGGCGATGACCGTCCCGGGCGCCGTTCTGTCCGGACTCGGTTCCTCCTCAGCGTGCTCGTCCACCGGTATGACGGCGTCGACCGGCATACCGTCGCCGCGGCGGAAGAGTTCGCGTCCGGTGATCGATCCGAAGTGGGGCGGCCGGATCCGCGCCGCCCGCAGCGCGAGCGTCGGCGCCACCGTGATCAGGACGAGAAGTCCGATCAGTGTCCCCATCCCCAGCCGTTGAGCCCCCACGGGTTGCCACATACGTACCGCCGAAACGAGAACAGCCACCGCACAGAGGGTTACGACCGTTGCCGAGGCCGTGACGTAGCGATGCGCAGCCGCTGACAGCCCCGCCACCATGACGCCCATTGCCAGTGCCCCGATGAACAGGTGCGCCGCGCCGACCCGACCGGGGGCTACAGCTGCAAGACCCACCGACAATGGCACCACCGCCGACCAGCCGAGGATTCCCCACAATTCCGGCTGCCCGGGCCACCATCTGCGGGCCCATACGCCCCCAACCGCCAGAAGCGTGCCGGGAATCAGGGCGGCGAGCGATGCCCCCCACGAGTCGGTAAGCAGTCGCGTGTGCACCGTAAGAGTGGTAGCGACCAGGACGGCCATCGCGATGATCGCCAGTGCCGTCCGCTGCGCGGTCTGCGCGGTGACCGGGGTGAAAAGCCGCTTGCCAACCCGAGCCAAACCTGTCGACAACGATTCATATTGGGGCACGAAGGAGTCACCCGGTTCGGCCGGCACCAGGACCAGGGTGGCGCCGTCTTCGACACCCAGTTCGTCGAGATTCCGGGAGATGTCGAGACGAGTTCCGTTGGCACGGTGCAACTCATAGGCCAGCCCTGGATCCAGGGCCGCCCCACCGCGGCGCCTCAGGTCCTCGTCAAGGAGTTCAACGATGTCATCGATGAACACCTCGACGGGTATCGAGGCCGGGTACACCTGGGAGACAAGGTGTTCGCCATAGATCACCGCGACGGCGCAGCGCGCCGGGAAAGCAGCCTTCGGCGCTGTTGCAACAGCAGTTGGTGGGACAGCCGGTGCCGGAGCATTCGTGTTCGGGCCAGACGGTATCGGGCCCGACGTCGTCGGAGCAGCCATCACCGGGGCCTGTCGGCATCGGGAACGTACTTGTCTGCCAGAGTCGCAGCGATCTCGAGAAGCCGAAGCCGGGCCTTCTTGTGAAGTTCGCCCCGGGTATCGATGATTCCGCCCTCAGCCAGGTGCGGGTCGAAGGGCATGAACTCGACGTCTGCGCCGGTCTGGGCGAATCTCTCGGTGAGGTAGTCCCGGGCGTCCTTGTCGTAGCCGTTGCGGGCGTCGTTGAGAATCACGGTGCTCCGCGACACCAATTCGTGGTAGCCCATCGAGCGCAAAAGGTCGATGGCCCGCGTGACGGGCAGGGACGCGTCGGCGGTCAGGCCGGAGACGAACACCAGCGCGTCGGCCGCGTCCAGAACCGCCTCCATCACCGGATGTTCGAGATCGTCGGAGGTATCGACGAGGATCACGTTGTGGGTCCGGCGAAGTCGTGCCAGGACGCCGCTGAACATCGCGGGAACCAGGGGCCTGGGCTGATCGGACATCCGATTGCCGGCAAGGACGTCGAGCCCAACGGCGTTCTGCCCCAGATGTTCACGGATGTCGGCGTAGCCCTGGACGTCGGCGTCGTTGAGCACACCCGCATAGTCGCCCGGAGGGGATTCGTCGATGCGACCGGCCAGGGTCCCGAAGCCCGGCGCGGCATCGACCGCGACGACATTCTCGGTTCGGCACTCACGGAAAACCCCGCCGATACATGCCGTCATCGTGGTCTTGCCCACACCACCCTTGCCGGAAACGAAGGCGATCACATACTGCTTGCGAATGTGTCGGCGAATGCGGTCGCGAAGCGCTCGGTGGTGCCGTTCGGCGGGCGACTCACCCGGATTGACCGTCTTGAAGGACAGCGCGAAAACGATTTTGCGCCAACCCGAGGCGGGGGGGACCTTGCGAGGGGCCACCATGTCCGAGATCCGCAACGTCCCGGACACGGAATCCGACCGGAACCGATTAGGAGATTCGGACGGATCTCTGTCGACCGCCGACGGCGGATTCTCCGGGAGTACCGCCCCCTTCCAGGAAGTGCTCACCTAAATCACCTTTCTGTAGCAATGCCAGTCATCCCGGGCCGGCAATCGGCGCAACATCCGCTGCACCGCGGCGGAGATGCCGAGGCTCGAGGCGGGTCCGACGATCATCCAGGTCCTGCCGCCGCGAGAGTCGTGCTCGGAAATCAGCCGACCCTGGGGGGTGTCGATGATGGTTACGGTGGTCGATCCGATGCGCGAGTCGGCCGGGTGCCCGGCCCCGCCGGACTGGAGTGCCACCAGGGAGAACTGGGCTGAGTGCTCACCGTCGGACGCCAGCATCAAGGACCCGACCTGGTCTGCCTCCAATCCACACTCGCGAAGGAAGCTGTGCAGCGTCGCGCGGTCGCGAACCACCGCCAACAGTTCGGTGGCATCCAATGTCATCGGCTTGACCTCAGCCGGCGACTTCTCGCCGCAGAGACGTTGGATCTGGGACTGGATCAGCAGACCCGCGGACCGCTCGCTGCAGGCCGTGCCGGCACCGCTGAGCCGGATCAGGATTCCGCAGCGCTCCAGGCTGACCCACCATTGCGCGAACCTGGCCAAAAGCGCCTGTTCGAACCCGGATCCCGTGGTGGGCGTCTGGGCGTGTAAGAGCAGGCCGACCTCCCGTCGCGCGAGGACGGTCAGCCATTCGAGGACGGTCTGGTCCACCTCACCGGTCGAACTGACGGCGCCCGACGCCTGGAGTTCGTCGGCCACCGGATGCGCCAACGCCACTTGGGCGCTCTCCACGCTGGGCAGGTGTGGGCGCAGGCCAAGTTCGGGTGCCAGCACCTCGATACCCGACAGCACCTGGAGAACCCAAAGGCCGTCAAGAGTGGTCGTCAACATTCACGTATCCCCCGACATGACGCGGTGGGCGCGCGGATTCAGCGCGCCCACCGACCCATGCCAATCGTCTAGAAGAGGTTCCCCATCATCAGGTCGGTCTGGTGGGCACTTTCGTTGACGCTGCTGATCGTCTGCCCGTGCTTGTTCATCGTGTGGATGAGCCCCTTGAGGCCCCCCAGCATCTGCATCTGCGATTCGTGGAACGCGGTGGCCGCAGCGCCCTGGAAGAAGTCGGCGATCGCGTTGGTGCGCTGCGCGATGTCGTCATGGATCTGCATCAGCTGTGCCGAGCGGGCCCCGACATCGGAGGCGAAGTCGGCGACGCCGCCGTGGTTGTAGGTGATGTTGTCAGACATTGACTGGTCCTTTCGAGACAGGGGGTCAGGCGTTCGCGGCGAACGCCGTGAGGCTGTGGGCGGCTTCGGACTCGTGCCCCTCCATCAGCGATGCCGCCTGGCTGAGCCCGTGAGCCAGGCGGGTGCCGCCGGTGATCGTCTGCTGGAGGTCCTGATTGATCTGGGCGGCGGTATGCACCGACGCCAGCTGGGCCTGACCGCCCCAGACGGCCGAGCCGAGACCCTCGTGGGTACTCAGGTAGCCGTTGGCGATGGCCGTGGCGTGTTCGAGCGCCGATTCGATGGCGTTTCGGGTGCTGCGGAGCACCTCAGGTGTGACGACGAGTGTCATGTGTTCTTTCCTGTGTTGGCGGTCATGTGATCGACCCCGGATCGGGGCGGATTTCGAGTATTCGACGCTGGAACGCGGCTGTCACTTCACCCTTCGGCAAACACGTTTTCCCATTCCCCCTTCGGTTTTTTTGTTAGCTATTCAGGGTTGTGACGACCTCGCCCAGGGGGCGCCAGAACCCGTGCTCGCGGCAGCCCGTCCCCCTCCTGGTGGTCTTTGCCACGAGCCGGGCCGACGGGCGGTGCCATCGGCATCCCCGCAGCGCCGATCGGGCCCGCCGTCGGTCCCCGTTGTTCCCCGGCGCTGAGCAGGCCGGTTTTCAAGCCCACCGGCCGACCACCGCTCTCCGGCGGGAAACTACTGTTGGGCCTGGTGAAGTTGGTCAAACCAGCGCCGGGAATGCCGCCACCCAGACCGCTGCCGCCCACCGTCGAACCCGGGGCGGCGCCACCCGCAGCCCCTGCGCCGACTCCCCCCGCGCCAGCCGGGTTCGCCGCGGCACCGACGAACGCACCCGGCAGGCCGAACTCTCCCACCGGGACTGCATCCCTCAGCCCGCCAAGCGGGCCGGTCATCGACTGCAACAGTCCGGACGTGCCGCCGGCGGCCTGTATCGGAGTCTGAAACATGCCCATCGCAGGCTGCATCGCACCCAGGGCGGACTGAATCGGTTGCATCATCGAGCCGATCCGCCCCGCTTGGCCGGCCGCCTCAGCCGGGGCGGCAGCACCGTCACCCGCCGCCGTTGCGAGCTGCGCCGATTCCTCAAACACCCCGCCGGCAACGGCCTGCGCCGCGCTCTGGGCCGCGGCGGCCGCCGCCGGCGCGGCGGCCGACGCCCCCGGCGGGGACAGCGGCGGTGGGACGGCCAGCGCCGCGGACAGCACCCCGAGCGCAGATCCGTAGGCGGCTCCCGCCGCCGCGTTGTGCGGCCAGTGCTCACCGAAATAGGCGGCGTCCAGCGCCACGATCGCGGGGGTAAGAGCCCCGAGGACCAGCGGGTTCATCGCCACGTCAGCCGCCTGCTCGGTGCGGTTGGCGATCGAGACCGCGGCCGGGATCATCGATGACACAGCTGTCTCGTAGGCCGAGACGGCGCTCGCCGCGATCGGCGGCTTCTCCTGGGCCCAGCCGGCCAGCATCTGTAACGCGGCGTTCAGACCGGTCACCGCGGCGGTAGAGCTCAGCCCGCCCACGCCTTCGAAGTCCACCGCCGTCGCCGTGGCGTTGAGCGCGGAGGCCGAGGACGCCAGCTCGTCACCGATCGCCAGCGCCTGCCATGCGGCCGCGCTGGCCACCGTTGTCGCGGTGCCGGCCACGCCCGGCCCGGCCAGCCTCAGATAGTTGACCTCAGGCGGTGATGACGACCATGAAGGATCCGGCATGACAACGCCGCCCTACAGCGCCAGAGCCGCGTTGTTGACAGCGTCGGTAGCGCTGTAGGTCACCGCGGCGAGGTGCTGCGCCTCGGCGAACAGAGCGCGGTTCGCCAGATGCTCGCCGGCGCTCCCGACGTACGCGGCGCCCGCGGAGTTCAGTGCGGTGGCGAAGGCAAGCGAGTCCAGGTCCGCGCCCATCGGCAGCACCCCGACCAGCGCCTCCGCGGCGGCAGCGGTTGCCGCCGCCAACGTCGCGCCGATGCCCGTCTCCGTCGCAGCGGATCCTACAACCGTTGCTGAATTGACATTCAGGATCATGCTCCACCCCTTCATCACCCGCTCGCCCGAGTGGCGAACGGGCGTCAGCCTAGAGTGTGCTGGAGGATGCTGTCGAGTCAGTTATTTCGTTTGCTAGCAAATTTCATGTGGAAGCGCTGTACAGAATCGCGCAACCCCCGGATTCCCGACCCTGCCGACCCGTTTCGCCAGCAGCGCCTACCATCGGGTCATAGTGTGATTCCCGACACTTTCGGCCCCGAGGAGGCCCCTATGCCCAAAGCCGCTGAACTCGCCGAACTGCACCATCTGATCGGAAACATGCGCCGCTGCGTGACCGCGCTGCAGGATCGCTACGGCGATGCACCGGCGATGCGCCGGGTGATGATCGACACCGACCGCATCCTCGGTGACCTGGAAATTCTCGAGATGGACGCCGGCGAACTCGAGCACGCCGCGCACATCGTGGTGGCCACCGGCGAGAAGGTCCAGGTGCCCGACACCCCCTACGACCGCGAGTTCTGGCGGGGCATCGACGACGAGGGCGTAGGCGGGCGCAACCGCGACTGACCCGACTTTAGAAACGGGTCCGCGTCTGAGTAGTGTTCCCTGCAGTTGACTCGAAGGGGATCACTGCAGATGAGCGCACCCACAGCCAATCGTCCCGCCACCGGTGTCTTCTCACCCGGTCGGGCGCAGATTCCACAACGGACGCTGCGCACGGACAATTGGCTGCGATCGCCCATCCTCGTCGACCTCGGTTTCGCCGCGTTCGTCATCTACGCGACGGTCCGGGCGTTCCAGCAGAACAACTTCTTCGTCGAGAAGTACCACTACCTCACCCCTTTCTACTCGCCGTGTATCAGCAAGGGTTGCGGAGCGGCCAGCGAGTTCTGGCCGCAGCTGCTGCCCGACGTCTGGTGGCTTCCCTACGCGGCGCTGTCACTGCCGTTCCTACTGCTTTTCCGACTGACCTGCTACTACTATCGCGGCGCCTACTACCGGTCGGTCTGGCAAGCTCCGACGGCCTGCGCGGTGGCCGAGCCGCACGCCACCTACACCGGTGAGACCCGGCTCCCGCTGATCATCCAGAACAGCCACCGGTACTTCTTCTACATCGCGGCCATCATCTCGGTGATCAACACCTACGACGCGATCAAGGCGTTCCACTCGCCGTCCGGCTTCGGCCTGGGACTGGGCAACCTGATCCTGGTGGGCAACGTCATCCTGCTGTGGATCTACACGCTGAGCTGCCACTCCTGCCGGCACGTGACCGGCGGACGGCTCAAACACTTCTCCAAGCACCCGGTCCGGTACTGGATCTGGACGCAGGTCAGCGCGATCAACACCCGGCACAAGATGTTCGCGTGGATCACCCTCGGCTCGCTGATGCTCACCGATTTCTACATCATGCTCGTCGCCAGTGGCACCATCTCCGACCTGAGATTCATTGGCTGACCTGGTTTTACCGATAGTTGCAGTGAGGACGAGAAGTTATGGTTGAAGTCGAACGGCATTCGTACGACGTTGTCGTGATCGGTGCCGGGGGCTCGGGGCTGCGCGCGGTGATCGAGGCTCGTCAGCGCGGGCTACGGGTGGCGGTGGTGAGCAAGTCGTTGTTCGGCAAGGCGCACACCGTGATGGCCGAGGGTGGCTGCGCGGCCGCGATGGGCAACGCCAACTCCAAGGACAGCTGGCAGGTGCACTTCGCCGACACGATGCGCGGCGGCAAATTCCTCAACAACTGGCGAATGGCCGAGCTGCACGCCCAGGAGGCACCCGAGCGGGTGTGGGAGCTGGAGACTTACGGCGCGCTGTTCGACCGGACCAAGGACGGCCGGATCAGCCAGCGCAACTTCGGCGGCCACACCTACCCGCGGCTGGCTCACGTCGGCGACCGCACCGGCCTGGAGATCATCCGCACCCTGCAGCAGAAGATCGTCTCGCTGCAGCAGGAAGACAAGGCCGAACTGGGTGACTACGAGGCCCGGATCAAGGTCTTCGCCGAATGCTCGATTACCGAGTTGATCACCGAGGGAGGCCGGATCGCCGGGGCGTTCGGCTACTGGCGCGAGACCGGCAAGTTCATCCTCTTCGAGGCGCCGGCGATCGTGCTGGCCACCGGCGGCATCGGCAAGTCGTTCAAGGTGTCGTCGAACTCCTGGGAGTACACCGGCGACGGCCACGCGCTGGCGATGCGGGCCGGGTCCTCGCTGATCAACATGGAGTTCATCCAGTTTCACCCGACCGGAATGGTCTGGCCGCTGTCGGTGAAGGGCATCCTGGTCACCGAGGGCGTGCGCGGCGACGGCGGGGTTCTGAAGAACTCCGAGGGCAAGCGGTTCATGTTCGACTACATCCCCTCAGTGTTCAAGGGTCAGTACGCCGAGACCGAGGAGGAGGCCGACCAGTGGCTCAAGGACAACGACTCGGCTCGGCGCACCCCTGACCTGCTGCCCCGCGACGAGGTCGCCCGGGCGATCAACACCGAGGTCAAGGCCGGCCGGGGCACCCCCCACGGCGGCGTTTACCTCGATATCGCGTCGCGGATGACCCCTGAGGAGATCAAGCGGCGGCTGCCCTCGATGTACCACCAATTCCTCGAACTGGCCGAGGTCGACATCACCAAGGACGAGATGGAGGTCGGACCGACCTGCCATTACGTGATGGGCGGCATCGAGGTCGATCCCGATACCGGGGCGGCGGCCACCCCCGGCCTGTTCGCCGCCGGCGAATGCGCCGGCGGTATGCACGGCTCCAACCGCCTGGGCGGAAACTCGCTGTCCGACCTGCTGGTATTCGGCCGGCGCGCCGGACTCGGCGCCGCGGACTACGTTCGCGGTCTGTCGAACCGGCCCACGGTGTCCGAAGCGGCGGTCGAGGAGGCCGCCGGGATCGCGCTGGCTCCGTTCAAGGGGCCGGAGGGCCGCGAGAAGCCGGAGAACCCCTACGCGCTGCACGCGGAGTTGCAGCAGACGATGAACGACCTCGTCGGGATCATCCGCACCGGCGGGGAGATGCAGGAGGCGCTGGACCGGATCGAGGAACTGAAGGTCCGCTTCCGCAACATCGAGTCCGACGGACGCCGCGAGTTCAACCCGGGCTGGCACCTTGCCATGGACATGCGCAACATGCTCCTGGTCAGCGAATGTGTGGCGAAGTCCGCGCTGGCGCGCACTGAGAGCCGCGGCGGCCACACCCGCGACGACTTCCCGCAGATGGACTCGCACTGGCGCCGCTCGCTGGTGGTGTGCCGCTCGGCCGGCGACGATCCGGTGATGCCGGAGGTCCGCGTCACCCCCGAACAGCAGCCCCCGATGCGTGAGGATCTGCTCGAACTGTTCGACATCGAGGAACTCGGCAAGTACTTCACCGACGAGGAGCTTGCGCAACACCCGGGACGGAGGGGCTAGATGAGCTACCAGGCAAACCTGCGGGTGTGGCGCGGCGACGACGAGGGCGGCGGGCTGCACGATTTCACCGTCGCGGTCAACGAGGGCGAGGTCGTCCTCGACATCATTCACCGGCTGCAGGCCGAGCAGGCCCCGGACCTCGCGGTGCGGTGGAATTGCAAGGCCGGCAAGTGCGGTTCCTGTTCGGCGGAGATCAACGGCCGACCGCGGCTCATGTGTATGACCCGGATGTCGACCTTCGACCCCGCCGAGACCGTCACGATCACTCCTTTGCGCACCTTCCCGGTGATCCGCGATCTGGTCACCGATGTGTCCTTCAACTACGAGAAGGCCCGCGAGATCCCTTCGTTCGCACCGCCGAAGGATCTCCAGGCCGGCGAGTACCGGATGGCCCAGATCGACGTGGAACGCTCCCAAGAGTTCCGCAAGTGCATCGAATGCTTCCTCTGCCAGAACGTCTGCCACGTGGTGCGTGACCACGAGGAGAACAAGAAGGCCTTCGCCGGCCCGCGTTTCCTGATGCGCACCGCCGAGCTGGACATGCACCCGCTGGACACCCTGGACCGCAAGGACATGGCCCAGGAGGAATTCGGCCTCGGTTACTGCAACATCACCAAGTGCTGCACCGAGGTGTGCCCCGAGCACATCAAGATCACCGACAACGCCCTGATCCCGATGAAAGAACGGGTTGTCGACCGCAAGTACGACCCGGTGGTCTGGCTCGGCAACAAGCTGTTCAAGCGAAAGTAGACCCGCCCGGCGCGCCCGCGGAGAAGCTACAACGGTTGGTCGGTTTGAGAGCGCGTGCTCCGCTGGGGCGACTAGCTCAATCGGCGAAAACCGCTGCGGTGGAACACGATCGGCGCAATGCTGCCCTGCACCGTGACATCCCGGATACGAAGGATCACGATCGTGTGATCGCCAGCCGGCACTTCCTGCTCAATGGTGGTTTCCAGCCAGACGCTGGTGTCCCTGACGAATACCGCTCCGGCGCACGACGACACAGTCTCCAGTCCGGCGAAGCGGTCACCGGTTTTCGAGGCGAGCATCCGCGCGGCCTCGTCGTGCGACTCTGCGAGCACGCTGATGCCCAGAACCGGGAGGTGTTTGATCCTCGGCCACGTCTCGGAGGTGTTCTGGACGCAGAACGACACCAGCGGCGGCTCCAGCGACACCGGGACGAAGGTGCTGGCCGTCAAACCGATGCGGGTGCCGCCCGTTTCTGCGGCGATTGCGACTACCCCGGAGGGGAAGTGGCTGAAGGCCTCGCGTAGCGACGCCGCGCTCAACCTTTTCCGTTCCGATGGCAGGTCGCCCATGGACATCTCGCTGTCACCCGTTGAGTAGCCTGACGACATGCCAGAAGTCTCGATCCTGTCCGTGCTGCGTGAACGCGCTGGTCTTACTCCCGACGACCTCGCCTTCACCTTCACCGACTACGAGCGTGACTGGGAGGGCGTCGCCGAAATTCTGACCTGGTCGCAACTGTATCGGCGAACACTCAATGTCGCGCAGGAGGTCAGTAGGCACGGTTCACCTGGCGACCGGGCGCTGATCGTGGCGCCGCAGGGCCTGGCGTTCATCATTGCGTTCCTCGGCGCCATGCAAGCCGGATTCATCGCGGTGCCCCTGGCCGTACCGGTGCCGGGTTCCCATGATGAGCGACTCGGTGCAGTACTCGGCGACACCTCGCCCGCGGTCGTCCTGACCACCAGCACGGTGTTCGACATCGCCACACAGCATGTCGACGACGGCGCAGCGGTCATAGCCGTGATCGCCGTGGACACCATGGACCTCGACGCCGACTCCCCTGTATGCACTGAGGCGCCTGCGGGCCCCGATATCGCCTACTTGCAATACACCTCGGGGTCGACTCGGTCGCCGGCCGGAGTAATGATCTCGCACCGCAACCTGGTCGCGAATTTCGAACAACTGATGCGGGACTACTTCGTCACGTCCGGCGGCCGGATGCCACCCGAATGCAAGCTGGTCTCGTGGCTGCCCTTCTACCACGACATGGGCCTGATGCTCGGAATCGCTGCGCCGATTCTCGACGGGTGCGGCGCTGACCTCTTGAGCCCGCTTGGATTCCTGTCACGTCCGGCACGATGGCTGCAGACGCTGGCCCGGCAGGAGAAGGCCTTCTCCGCCGCCCCCAACTTCGCCTTCGACCTCACCGCACGGCGCGCGACCGACGCCGAGGTGGCGAGCCTTGACCTCAGCGGGGTCATCGGCATCATCAACGGCGCCGAACGCATCCACCCGTCAACCCTGGTCCGGTTCAACGAGCGCTTCAGATCGGTGGGTTTTCGGCCGGAGATGGTGCTGCCCTCCTACGGTCTGGCCGAGGCGACCGTCTTCGTCGCCAGCGGCAGCAATGGCCGGGCTCCTGAAGTCGTCGAATTCGACGCCGAGCAATTGACTTTGGGTGCTGCCGTCCGCTGTCCCGGCGGTGCGCCGCTCATGCGCTACGGAATCCCGACTTCGCCGCTGGTGCTGATCGTCGACCCCGAAACTCGTCGCCGATGTCCGGATGGCACCGTCGGGGAGATCTGGACCCATGGCGAGAACGTCTCGGCCGGGTACTGGCGCAAGCCGGAGCAGACCGGATCCGCCTTCGATGCCACATTGGCCGACCCGCCCCGAGGCTTTCCCGCCTCGCGCTGGCTCCGAACCGGTGACCGCGGATTCATCTCCGAGGGCGACCTGTTCATCGTGGGCCGAATCAAGGACATGCTGATCGTGCGCGGCCGCAACCACTACTCCGAGGACATCGAGGCGACGGTACAGCTGATCACCCGGGGTCGGGTCGCGGCCATCGCGATCTGCGATGACCGCAACGGCGCGGATGAACAGACCGAGCGGCTGGTCACGATCGTCGAACTCAAGAACGGTAGGGACGCCGACGCGCTGGCAGTGGTGAAAACCGATGTTGTCGCCGCGATTTCGCGGGCACACGGTCTGCAGGTATCCGACGTGGTCCTGGTGGAACCCGGATCCATCCCGACCACCACGAGCGGGAAGATTCGCCGCTCGGCGTGCGTGGAGCAGCACCGGCAAGGACGGTTTGTCCGGCTGGATGCATAGCTGACCTGCTGATGTGGATCACCCTGCTGGTGATGGCCGTCGCGGTGAGTCTGGAGCCGTTTCGGATCGGGATGTCGGTGGTGATGCTCAACCGTCCGCGCCCGCACCTGCAACTGGCGGCATTTCTGTGTGGTGGTTTTCTGATGGGCTTGGCGGTCGGCACTGTGGTGTTGTTCGCCCTCGGGTCCAGACTGCCGGCATCCACGCATTTCACCCTTCCCAAGGTGCAGATCGTCATCGGCGGGCTGGCCCTGCTGGCCGCTGCGGTTGTCGCCACCACCAACGCCGGCAACCACGCCCCACCGTCATGGCTGGCCCGACTGCTCGGCGGGCAGTCCTTGTGGGTCGCAGGTACCGCGGGCCTCGGCATCGCGCTGCCGTCGGTCGACTACCTGGCGGCGCTGGCGGTCATCGCCGCCGGCGCGACCACACCCGCGACCCGGATGTCGGCGCTACTGGTATTCAATGTTGTGGCCTTCGCCCCGGTGGAAGTCCCACTGCTGGCCTACCTGGTTGCCCCGGATCGGACGCTCGCAGCGATGACCAGGCTGCACCGCTGGATTCGCGCGCGCCAACGACGCGAGGTCGCCGGGTTGCTGGCGGTGGTGGGCGGCGTATTGGTGACTGCCGGGGTGCTGGGGTCGTGAAGCCGCTCATTGCACTGAGCGATCCACCGTACCGAGCGTCGTCAGCCTGGGGCCTCGGCAGCCAAGGGTGGAGGAGGAGGAGCACCGGCGCTGTCGTCCGCCGAGCCGAAACTACCAAGAAGAGCCAGCATCTGCGAGAACGGGTCGTCACCGACCTGATCTCCATAGGTCGCCTTCGATGCCGGCGCGGTCACCGCGGCCGGATCGTAGCCGTTGACCGGATCCACGGTGATCGGCGCGGTGGCGGGGTCGTCGTTGCGCGAGTAACCGGCGTCGACCATCGGCTGAAGGATGGCGTCGAGCCGGTTGAGGGTGTCTTCGTCCACCCCGAGGTATTTGAACGGCATCACCAGCGGAAGGTGCTGCTCGGGGATCATGAACGTCGTCGTCCTGCCGCCGCGGGAGTTGACCGTCGTCCGGATATTGCGCGCCGGAACATTCCTAGGATTGGTGAACGCCACGGCTGTGTGTCCCGTCGCCAGACCGGCGATCGAGTTGAGCAGCGACATCCAATTGTCGGTCCGATCCGGCCAGTCGGCGATGCTGTCATAGGCGGAGACGAACGAGTAGGTGTCGTACTGGCTTTCCACCGGAGCGGGAATCCGGAAGTCCATCGACGGTACGACATCGCCCACCGCGAAATTCTGCCTCAGCCAACCGTCACCGAAGGCGTGCTGCCCGATCGGGTCACCGTAGACCGCGAAGGACAGCTCGTCCGTGGGCGGAGCGTTGGGATCGGCGGCTAGCCGAGCCTGCACGGCGTTGACCACCATCGCCCCCTCCGACAGGCCGAGCACCGTACCTGGACCGTCCCGATTCACCGTCTCGATGACGTTGCCGGCCCCCTGGTCCACCGACTCCCCGATGCTCGGGCCGTTCAGTCCCAGCCCCGGAAGTGCCCGATCGATGCCGGGGAAGAGGCGCTCAAAGGTGTAGCCCTGGACCTGGCCGGCCCAGTAGTCCACCTTCTGGCGCTGCAGATCCGGAAACCATTGCGCACCCGTCATGCGGATGTACTCGTCATACGGAATCCCTGGAACATGGGCGCCGCCCAGCCCGTACCCCCGTGGGGGCGTGCCTTCCAGAGTGGTCGCGGTGCCTCCCGAAGAAAAATCGGGGAGCGAGAAGAAAGGAGCCGAGCCGTCCGGCGACGGGGGGTTCGGCGAGTCGTCGGCGGCGGCGACGCCGCCGGACACCCCCAACAACGCTGCAATGCCGACCAGAGCGGCCACCGTCGCGCACAACTTCCTCATGCCTGCGCCCTCCCCCGGGTTGTCAGCCTCGACGGCCACCAATTGGTCCTGCCCATCAGGGTAGCGATCGCCGGCACCAAGACGGTCCGCACCAGGAACGTGTCCAGCAGGATCCCGGCGCCGATGACGAAGCCGCCTTGCACGACGGTGCCGATGCTGGAGAACAACAGGCCCCACATGGACGCGGCGAAAATCAACCCCGCGGCCGTGATGACCCCACCCGTAGAGGACAGCGTCCGGATGACACCGAAGCGAGTGCTGCGCGGAGACTCGTCACGCAACCGCGAAGCGAACAACAGGTTGTAATCGGCCCCGACCGCGACCAGCACAACAAACGCCAGAGGCGGCACAGTCCAGTGCAGCGGCTGGTGCAGCCCGTACTGGAACGCCAGAACACCGATCCCGAGTGCACCAAAGTATGAAATCACCACGGAGCCAACCAGATAGAGCGGTGCGACGATGGCCCGCAGCAGGATCATCAGGGTGATCAGGACGACGACGACGGTCGCGGCGACGATGAATCGGATGTCCTCGCGGTAGTAGTCACGGGTATCACGCAGGGCGGCAGGATATCCGCCGATCGTGATCGTGGCGTCCTGCAGCGTTGTGTTGGGCTGGGCAGCCCGGGCGGTGTCCAGGATGTCATTGACCTGGTCCATCGCCGCGGGGCTGAAGGGATCGAGCCCGGTGAATACCAAATAGCGTGCCCAGTGACCGTTCGGCGATAGGAACGTCTTGGTGGCCGCGCGGAAATCGGCCGTCCCGAGTACCTCCGGCGGAATGTTGAAACCCGCCATCGAGGAACCCGCCGCATCTTCCTGCATCGCCAGCAGGAAAGCCGCCGCCTGATCGAGTCCGGTGCGCATGGTCTCGATCTGCCGGACGACCTGATCCACACCGGCCGCCACCTCCTTGCTTCCGGCGGCGGCGCGATCGGCTTGGGCCTGGAAGTCATTCATCGCGCTCTGCGCACCGGCCGGGGTGTCAAGACCCATGGAGCGCATGACCGCCGTCAGCTTCGCGTAGGAATCCCTGATCTGGCTCAGGGTTGCGCTGAGAGACTGGGTGTCCTGAAGCGATTTCAGCTGTCCGGCAAGATCATTGATCTCGTCGATCGCTCCCTGGTTGCGCGCGTCGACCAGACTCTGGAAATGCCCCCGGGTCTCGGCGCAGGAGGGGTTGAGGTCGCAGACGACGTTGCCGTGCAGCGCCGCGAGCACCGGGCCCACCCAACCGATGAGGTTGCGGCCGGCCTCGTAACTGATGCCCATCGAGGTGCCCAGTTCGTTGATCGCCTGTACGAGTTTTGCCGCGAGCTCGACATTCTTCACCAGGTTGTCGCCGCTGTACGCGAGCTTCAGGGCGGTGAACGCGTTGACCATGCCCTCGATGTTGGTGGCGAGATCGCTGACCTCGAAGCGGACGTCGCCCAGTCCGAGTGCCAGGGTGTTGGCCCCCTCGGAGAGCCGGTTCAGACCGTCCATGTTGTCGTTGATCGTCGCCGAACCCTCGCTGAGCCGATCCCCGACGATGCCCGCCTGATAGGTGGCCCGGAACTCCTTGGGCACCTCGCCCAGCGGCCTGGTGACACCGTTGACCATCGCGATATCCGGCAACTGGCTGATGCGTTCGGCCATCTGCTCCATGTCAGCCAGCGCCCGCGGGGTCCTCAGGTTGCGGGGCGAGTGAATCAGTACATAGGACGGTACGAACTGGTTGATCTGGAAGTGGCGCTCCAGTGCCGCGTATCCGACCGAACTCGGGTCCGTCCGCTGCACGGCCTTGCGGTCGTCGTAGTTGTATCGCGCCAGGCCGACGCTGCCCGCGAGGAGCAGTAGGACAAGCAGACTGCTTACCAGATAGGTACGTGGCCGGTGCACGATCCGGATGCCCGAGCGGCGCCAGAAGCCGGCGGTGAGTTCGCGACGCGGCGTGATCCAGCCCCACCGGCCAATGACCACGAGGATGGCCGGCAGGAGCGTCAGCGCAGCCAGGAATGCCACGCCGACACCCACCGCCGAGGACACGCCCACCGTGGAGAACACGCCCATCTTGGCAAAACTGATCGCCAAAAAGGTGAGCCCTATGGTCGCCGCGGACGCGGTGATGACCTTGCCCACCGAACCGAGGGCCTGACGGACCGCCTCGTCGGAACTGTCGCCGCGCCGCACGTAATCGTGGTAGCGGCTGATGAGGAATACGGCGTAGTCGGTTCCGGCGCCGGCAATCATCGCGCTCAGCAGGATGATGGCCTGGTTCGAGACCCCCAGGCCGGTCGCGGCGGACAGGCCCGCGACGGCGGACTGCGCGATCACCAGCGACATGCCGATCCCAATCAACGGCACCAGCATGGTGATCGGGTTGCGGTAGACCACCAGCAGCACCACCAGCACCAGAACCCCGATCGCGATCTCGATCGGCCTGCGGTCGCGCTCACCGGCCACCGTGAGGTCGGCAACCGTCGACGCGGGTCCCGTCAGGTACACCTGGAGCGGGGTCGCGGCCGTCTTCTCGGCGATGATCTCCGACACCCGCTGGAATGACGCGTAGGACTGCGGTGTGCCCAACGCACCCGCCAGTCCCACCGGAATCACCCAGGCCTTGCCGTCCTTGCTGGTCAAGAACGGACGCAGAGCGGGAGTTTCGATGAAGTCCTGCAGCATCACCACGTCGGGGTCCTCACGCAACGCGTCGACCACGTTGCGGTAGGCCGGCTCGTCGCCCCGGTCGAGTCCGCGATCATCAACGAGGACCACGAGCAGCAGATCGTCGGTTCCAGTCTCCTGGAAACCCTTGGTCATCTCCTGCGCGGCGACACTGGACGGCGCGTCGGCGGGCAGCATGGCCAGCGGATTCTTCTGGGCCATCTCGCCCAGGCTCGGGAACGTCTGCGGTAGCGCCACCGCCAGCGCCGCCCAGACCAGGATGACGAAGAAGGGCCACCGCACGACGAACCGTGCCAGCCGTCCCATCACACTCGTACCCCCGACTCCGGTACGGACCAACCTCTGGCGTTCACGAGTCAGGTCGGCCTAAACGGCGCCGGCCTAAACACCGTGCCCCCAATCGCCGCCGTCGGCGACCTGCCGGCACACCGAGGCCATCGCCTCGATGTACCGGGCGAGCGACTTCCTGGCGATCGGGTTGTCGGGGCCGAGGATCGACATCGCCGTGCCGCCCTCGTACAGGAACACGTAGATCGTCAGCTGGTAGGAAAATCGGCCGTCCGAGTAGATGCCGATGTTGTTCGAGTAACCCAACTCGGTCGCCGCCAGGATAGCGTTGAGGGGCGCGGCGCCCCCGTGCAGGAAGTTTGAAACGGGAAAATTCGGCCGGGGCTTCTCCAGCCATGGGGCCAACTCGAGCACCCGGTAGTAGGGAACCCTCGCCAGTTTCTGACCGGAGTCGAAGGACTCCTGCGCCGCCCACGCAGCCTCTGGGAACGACGTGGCCGCGATCGGAACAGTGATCGGCACGAGGCCGGTGAACCAGCCCTGGGTGGTGAAATTGTCAGACGTGCGGCGAGTGTCGCGGGGCGTGAGGCCGTAGTAGGTCGTCGCGCCAGTGAACTCGTGTTCAACTTTGGCGCTGCAGGCGAACAGACCGCCCACGAAGCGCACGCCCGCCGCTGCGCAGGCCGCTTCGAAACGCTGGGTTTGGTCGGGATCCATGATCATCTCGCCGACCATCTTCGCGGCGGTGGGCTCCAGCGGATTCCCCAGCGGAAGAGGGAAGTCCGGCATAGTGCCGTTGTTGTCCTCGGCAAACTCGATCCAGGCACGAACCTCTGGCGAATCCACGGTCAGCGCCGCCGTCGCGGCGCGTTCCTGAAGACAGAAATCGTCGAAGCTGCCCGCGTCCGGCAACTCCATGGGCTGGCCACTCAACGTCAGCGACGTGTACATCCCATGTGCCTCGAGCATCGTAATGCCGATCAGCGCGGCATCGCCGTGAACGTGGTCGATACTGGCATAGAAATCGAAATGGTCGGCGGACTGGACAATTCCGAAAGAGAAACAACCCCATTCAAATGGCGTGGGAATGTCGACGATATGCCGTTGCGCGTCTTCAGCCGACATCTCACCCTGATCGACCGGCTCGAATTCGATGTCGTTGGGGTCCGAAATGGTGCGCCGGACGATATCCCCGGTTCCGCTGTATTCAAACCAACTCCGGTAGGTGTCGTGACGGCGAAGATAGGCGTTGATGGCGTGATTCATCGCCTGGACATCGCACTGACCCGGGACTTGACACGTCGCGATGATCTGCCGGGAATAGTCGAGTTCGGCGGCCTCCTGGTGGAACACACCCCGCAGATGCTGCCCCTGCATGAAACTGACGGGGACCGTACTCACCGGCGCCTCGTGCGCTATCTTCTTCGCCGCATCGGTAGGGTGCCAGGAAACCAATTTGCCCTTACTCGGCAACCAGTCAGCGACAGTGCCGACCGTAATCTTGGCGATTTGCAAATTCTTCCCTCCCCGACTCTGACCGCCTCCGGCCGCTGCTGGGCGGCGCTGTGGCGCGCTTCCAAGATAGCCTCCGCCGCTGAAACGGGGTCCCGGAGCGGTCCCACCCTCCCAAGGGGCGCCGTGCTGGCACAACGGAACGCCGTGGCGGCACGAAGGTACGGCGGCAGCGAGCAATACGCACCTCAGGCGGTACGCAGTCCGCCGTCAGCAACGACCGTGCAATACTGGCTCTCTGGAGATGAGTCGGGCCCACGACTTGGCCTTGGCCGCTCACCAACCCGATCGGGGCCGTGACGCGATCTCCCCTCAATGACATCGATACATCACCGGCGGGAGCGGGGGTCCATCCTGATGGCGACCAATAGGCACCCGACAGAGCGGACGCCCAGGTTCGCGATCATCGGCTACGCGGCCCGCCTGCCCGGCGCCGCCGATGCCGACCGGTACTGGGACGTGCTGCACGACGGACGCGACGCCATCTCCGAAGTTCCGGTCGACCGGTGGGATGCCGACGAATTCTTCGACCCGGATCCGGCTGCGCGCGGCAAGGTGGTCACCCGCCGTGCCGGCTTCGTCGACGACGCGACCGGATTCGACGCGCCGTTTTTCGGGGTGTCTACGCGCGAGGCCAAGCTGATGGATCCACAGCACCGATTGCTGCTGGAGACGGCCTGGCGGGCTGTAGAGCATTCCGGCATCGCACCGACGGACCTGGCCAACACCCGGACCGGCGTGTTCGTCGGCCTTTCCACCCACGACTACCTCGGCATGTGCTCCGACGTCCTGACTTATCCCGAGATCGAGGCCTACCTCGCGATCGGCACCTCCAGCGCTGCGGGTGCGGGCCGGATCAGCTACCGACTGGGGCTGCAGGGACCGGCGGTCACCGTCGACACCGCGTGCAGTTCCTCGCTGGTCGCCATTCACCAGGCCTGTCAGGCGCTGCTCCTCGGTGAATGTGACCTCGCCCTGGCGGGCGGAGCGAACGTCCTGCTCAGTCCGGCCACCATGATCACCTTCTCGCAGTCCCGGATGCTCGCGCCCGACGGCCGGTGCAAGACGTTCGACGCCGCGGCCGACGGCTATGTCCGCGGCGAGGGTTGCGGCGTCATCGCCATCAAGCGTCTCGAGGACGCGGTCCGCGACGGTGATCGGATCCGAGCCGTGATCCGCGGTAGCGCAGTCAACCAGGACGGCGCATCGGGCGGCCTGACCGTTCCCAACGGTATAGCCCAGCAACGGGTGATCAGCGACGCCCTCGACCGCGCCGGCCTGGTGGCCGACGAGATCGACTACCTGGAGGCCCACGGCACCGGAACCTCACTGGGTGACCCCATCGAGGTTCAGGCCGCCGCCGCGGTGCTGGGAAGAGGCCGGGCCCCCGACCGCCCACTGCTGATCGGTTCGGCCAAGACCAACATCGGACATCTCGAAGCAGCGGCCGGTGTCGCCGGGGTTCTCAAGGTCATCCTGTCCCTCGAGCATGCCGAAATCCCCAAACACCTGAACTTCCGCAACCCGTCCCCTCACATACCGTGGGACCGGATTGCGGTGCGAGTTGTCGACGAGCCCGTTGCGTGGGAGCGCGGCGAGCGTCCCCGGATCGCCGGCGTGAGCTCGTTCGGGTTCTCCGGCACCAACGCACACGTCATCATCGAGGAGGCGCCCGCGCCGTCGCCGACGGCCGCGCCCGCGGCGTCCGATCCGCCCTCGTTCCGGGTTCTCCCGCTGTCCGCACGCACACCGGCCGCGCTGGGCCAGACCGCGGCGAGCTACCGCGACTGGCTCTCCGCCCATCCCGAGGCGAGCCTGGCCGATGTGTGCCTGACCGCCGGGGCTGGACGAGCCCACTTCGAGCGGCGGGCCGCACTGGTGGTGAACTCGCTGGAGTCCGCCCGCGAATTGCTCGACGCGCTAGCCGACGACCTGCCGGCCCCCGGCCTGGTGCGCGGGGACTGCGCCGACGCACCCAAGACCGCGTGGCTGTTCCCCGGTCAGGGCAGTCAGTACGTCGGCATGGCCCGGGAGTTGTTCGACACCGAACCGGTGTTCGCCGAAACCATGCGCCGCTGTGCGGACGCCACGGCCGACCTGATGGATCGGCCACTGCTCGACGTCGTCTTCGGCGACCCCGACGACCCGGCCGCGGTGGAAGCCCTGCAGCAGACCCGCCACGCGCAGCCCGCGATCTTCGCTGTCGAGATGGGTCTTGCCCGGCTCTGGCAATCATGGGGCCTGGCGCCCGACGTCGTTCTCGGCCACAGCGTCGGGCAATACGCGGCCGCCTGCGTGGCCGGAATCTTCAGCCTCGAAAACGGGGTCCGTCTCCTCGCCGAACGCGGTCGGCTTTTCGGTGAGCTCCCCGCGGGCGGGCGGATGGCGGCGATCTTCGCCGTTCCCGACCGCGTCGAGCGCTTCACCGACGAATTCCCAAGCCTTTCGGTGGCCGCCTACAACGGGGCCAATACCGTGCTGTCGGGACCGGCAGCAGACCTTGAAACGGTGGTCGCCCGACTGACGGCCGACGGCGCGCGCTGCGAATGGCTTGAAACCAGCCACGCATTCCACTCGGCGCTGCTCGATCCCGCGCTAGACGCGTTCGAGTCCTTTGCGAGCGGATTCGAATTCGGCTCTCCCCAAAGGATTCTGATCTGCAACCGGACCGGGGCGGCGCTGGGCCGCAACGCCAAGCTGGACGGCACCTACTGGCGGCGGCATTCGCGACAGCCGGTCGAATTCGCCAAGGGTGTGGCGACCCTGGCAGGCCTCGGTTGCAGCCTACTGCTGGAGGTCGGCCCGCAGCCGGTGCTCACCGCCGCAGCCCTGCGCGCCTGGCCGGATACGGCGCCCACCCCGAAAGCGATCGCATCACTGCGCCGAAACGTCGACGACCAACGGCAGATCACCGAAGCCGTTGCGGGGGTCTACATCGCCGGACACCGGCCAGACTTCGCCGCCCTGGTTGGCGGCCCTGCACTTAAGCTCGATTTGCCGACCTACCCGTTCGAACATCGCGAGTACTGGTTCACCGACCAGCAGCCCAAAACCGGTGACTCAACAGTTCAGAACACCTCCACCCGCACCGAGGCGGTTCAGCTTCTGGAGGACGGCCGGATCGAGGAACTCGCCGCCCTGCTGGACAGCTCCGGCGGGCCGAACAGCCCCGGTGACAGCAACACAACCGTTGATGTGCTGAAACTGTTTGCCGCGCAACATAACCGCCAGCGCAGCGCCCAGTCGATCGCCGATATCCGCTACGAGGTCCGGTGGGAGAAGTCGGGCGCCACCGCGGCCGTCGCCGGTGAGGATGCGCTCTGGTTGGTGGTCGGCGACGGCACCGACGTCGGACCACTGGTCCACGCTCTGACTGCCGACGGCTGTCGGCATCGTGTCATCGAATTGCCGGGTTCCGACACCGATGAGCAGAACCTGGTCGCCGAGCTGCGCGCGGCGGCCCTGGATGAGTCGGCGGTGCGCATCTTGCACGTCGCGGCCCTGGACTCGGGCCCCTCCTCGATGGGATCACTGCTGCGGATGCAGCACCGCGTCTTGGGCGGGACCCAGAGACTGTTCCGGGCAGCCGCCACCGCCGATCTACCGGGATCCATCTGGGTTTTCACCCGCGGCGCCCAACGGATCGAGGCGGCCGACACCGTCGCCCCGGAGCAGCGCAGCCTGTGGGGCTTCTGCCGCGCCGCGGCCCTCGAGTACCCGCAGGTGTGGGGCGGGCTCGCCGACCTGGTGAGCACCGGAACCGACGACTGGCCCCGGGTGATCAGGCGGGTGGGGGCCCCGCTGACCGGCGAGGATCAGATCGCGCTGCGCGAACACGGCGTGCACGTTCCGCGACTGGTTCGCCGGACCGGGCAGCCCAAGCCCGAGGACCTGCGGTTGCGTGGGGATGCCACCTACCTGGTGACTGGCGGCCTCGGCTCGATCGGCCTCGAGATCGCCGGATACCTGGCCTCTCATGGCGCCGGCCAGTTGGTGCTGACCAGTCGGCGCGCCCCCGACGCCGCCACCGCCGCCCAGATAGACGAACTGGGTGAACGGCACGGGTGCGCCGTCCGGGTCATGACGGCCGATGTCGCCGACCCGCACGACGTCGCCCGCCTGTTGTCGGCCGTACAGTCCGAACTTCCGCCACTGGCCGGCGTCATCCATGCCGCCGGTGAGAACTCGACCACCCCGCTGAGTTCGTTGGATGAAGCCGAACTGGACCGGGTTTTCTCCGGGAAGGTTTGGGGCGCCTGGTATCTGAGCGAAGCCGTCGCAGACCTGAAGCTCGATTTCTTCGTGTCCATTTCTTCCATCTCATCGGTGTGGGGCAGCTACGGGCAGAGCGCCTACAGCGCGGCGAACGCCTACCTCGACGGCTTGACCTGGCGCCTGCGGGAACGCGGCGTTCCCGCTGTCAGCGTCAATTTCGGCCCCTTGTCGACGGGCATGGCCGACGCCGGCGCGCGCGCCCAACTCGAACTGCGCGGCGTTCACACCCTCTCGCCGACCGAAGCCCTCACCGGCATGGCCGACGTCATGGCGGCGGCCGGATCCGGAACCCCGGAGGCGGTCGTGGCGCGGATCGACTGGTCCCGCTTCCTCCCGATCTACCTGCAGGCGGGCCCACGCGCACTGCTTGACGAGGTGGCCCGCGAGGTACCCGCTCCGGCGTCCGCCCCGGCAGGTGCCACCGCCTTGGTCGAACGGCTCACCGCCGCACCGGTGCAGCAGCGCCGGAAGCTGGTCCTTGACCTCGTCCGCAACACCGTCGCCGAGGTCACCCGCGTCGACGTCGCCGAGATCCGCGAGGAGGCAGGGTTCTTCGACCTGGGCATGGATTCGTTGATGGCGATCGAGCTGCGCCGTCAGCTCGAGCAGGCGGTGGGTAGTGAACTTCCCGCCACCCTGGCGATGGACCACCCGCGGCTGGTGGACGTCGCGGACTATCTGCTCGGCGACGTGCTCAGCCTCGACGACCGCGCCGAATCCAGGGCGGCGATTCAAACAGCCCAGCCGGCCGCCTCGGCGACGGACGAGCCGATCGCCATCATCGCGGTGGCGTGCCGCTTCCCGGGCTCGCCGGATGCCGACGCTTACTGGGATGTGCTTTCCGGCGGGGTGGATGCGATCCGGGAAATCCCCGAGGACCGCTTCGACGTCGATGAGTTCTACGACCCCGATCAGCAGACGCCTGGCAAGATCTATACCCGCGAGGGCGGCTACCTACAACGTGTCGACGAGTTCGATCCGGAGTTCTTCGGGATCTCACCGCGCGAGGCCGTCTGGATGGATCCCCAGCAGCGCCTGATGCTCGAAATCGCCTGGGAGGGGCTGGAGCGGGCCGGATACTCGCCGGCGTCATTGCGGGGCAGCCGGACCGGCGTTTTCATCGGCGTCGGCGCCAACGAGTACGCCCACCTGATGTCGAGCGACTCGGTGGACAACCTCGAGCCCTACTTCATCACCGGTAATGCGCTCAACGCCGTCGCGGGACGGGTGTCGTTCACGCTCGGCTTGGAGGGCCCGGCCGTGGCGATGGACACCGCCTGCAGTTCGTCCCTGGTCGCCGTCCATCAGGCAACGCAGGCGCTGCACTCCGGCGACTGCGACATGGCCCTTGCCGGTGGCGTAAACATCCTGCTGAGCCCGGCGTCGATGGTCGCCGCCTCCCGGGCTCGCATGCTCTCCCCCGACGGGCGGTGCAAGACCTTCGATGCCGCCGCCGACGGCTACGTGCGCGGCGAGGGCTGCGGGGTGCTGGTACTCAAACGGCTCAGCGACGCCCACCGCGACGGCGACCGGATCTGCGCGGTGATCCGCAGTAGCGCGGTAAACCAGGACGGTGCTTCCAGCGGTCTGACGGTGCCCAACGGCGGTGCGCAACAGCGTCTCATCGCCTCGGCCCTCGCCCGCGCCGGTCTGCTCGGCCCAGACATCGACTATCTCGAGGCGCACGGCACCGGCACCCCACTCGGTGACCCGATCGAGGTTCAGGCGGCGGCCGCGGTCTACGGTGCCGGCCGCGACCCGGACCGGCCACTGCTGATGGGCACGGCGAAGACCAACATCGGGCACATCGAGTCTGCCGCCGGCGTGGCCGGCCTGATCAAGGTCGTGTTGTCGCTGCAGCACCAGCTACTGCCGCAGAACTTGCACTTCCACACACCCAATCCCCACATTCCATGGGAGTCCCTGCCCGTGCGGGTCGTCGAGAAGCCGACCCCGTGGCAGCCGAACGGCCGCCCACGCCGTGCCGGGGTGAGTTCCTTCGGGTTCACCGGCACCAACGCCCACGTGCTGATCGAAGAGGCCCCCCGCCCCGCCACGATCGCGGAGAACGTCGTCGGCGTTTCAGATGAGGCCGAGGTAGCGCAGACACCGCGTGAGCCTTGGAGCGTGCTGCCGCTGTCCGCACGGACCGCACCGGGGCTGCTGGCGCTCGCGCATCGTTACTCGGCCTGGCTCGCTGAGCATCCTGAAGCGTCATTGCCCGACGTGTGCTTCGTCGCGGGGGCGGGACGCTCACACTTCGAGCACCGCGCGGCGTTGGTTGCCAACTCGATCCATGAGACCCGCCTGCTGCTTGAGGATCTGGTGGCCAATCGCCACCGACCCGGTGTGTTGCGCGGCGAGTGCACCGATCCGCCGACCACCGCGTGGCTCTTTCCAGGCCAGGGCAGCCAGTACATCGGCATGGCCCGGGAGCTGTTCGGCACCGAGCCGGTGTTCACCGAGACCGTCCATCGGTGCGCCGAGGCCGTCGACCCCATCCTGCCGCGCCCACTTCTGGACGTCCTGTTGTCCAACGACCGCGAGGCTGCGGAAACGTTGCGGCACACCTCGTTTGCCCAACCGGCGATCTTCGCCGTCGAGATGGGCCTGGCGCGGCTGTGGCAGTCCTGGGGTATCGAGCCCGACGTGGTTCTCGGTCACAGCGTCGGCCAGTACGCGGCCGCCTGTGTGGCGGGGGTGTTCAGCCTCGAGGACGGGGCCCGGCTCATCGCCGAGCGCGGACGGCTCTTCGGCAGTCTGCCGGCCGGCGGCCGGATGGTGGCGGTGTTTGCCGATCCCGGGTATGTGCTCCAATCCGCAGAGGCCTTCCCGCGTGTTTCGGTCGGCGCCTACAACGGCCGCAACACGGTGCTCTCGGGGCCCGGCGAGGATCTAGAACGGATCGTCGCCACCTGCAGTCAGGACGGCACGCGCTGCACCTGGCTGGAGACGTCGCACGCGTTCCATTCCGAGTTGCTCGATCCCGTGCTCGACGAATTTGAGTCCTTCGCGGGGCAATTCAGCTATGCAGCCCCGACTCTGCCCCTGGTCTGCAACCGAACCGGCGCGGTTCTGACCGCCGACACACCGATCGACGCCCACTACTGGCGAAAGCATTCCCGGCAGCCGGTGCAGTTCACCGAGAGTGTCGCGACGGTCGCCTCGCTGGGTTGCTCGGTACTGATGGAGATCGGGCCCCAGCCCATACTCAGCGCCACCGCGCTGCAGATCTGGCCGGAATCAGCGGCCGCTCCGAGCACTATCGTGTCCCTGCGCAAGGGATCCAACGCTCAGCGCCAGATGACCGAAGCACTAGCAGCGGCCTACATCAGCGGACATCGGCCGAACTTCGCCGCCCGGCAACACACCCCGGTCCGCACGCTGGATCTACCCACCTACCCGTTCCAGCGCCGCCGTTTCTGGCCCAAGATCTCCGGCGTCTGGGCCGGCGGCAGCGCCACATCGGGAATCCTCGGCAGCGCAAGGGATCTCGCGTCCGGCGACACCGTCTACAGCACGGTGCTGTCGGTCAAGACCCAACCCTGGCTGGCCCATCACGTCATCTACGGCACGGTGGTGGTTCCCGGTGCGACGTACGCAACGATGGCGCTGGCCGCGGTTGGGGCACCGGCACGGGTGAAGGAGGTCTTCTTCTACGAGCCGATCATCCTGCCGGAGAAGGCCGCCCGAGAGGTGCAGTTGACCATGCACCCCCTCGAGGCCGAGAGTGGCTGGCGCTTCCAGGTTCACAGCCGGCCACACGGCGTGCGCGACGCTGAGTGGTCGCTGAACTCCGACGGCACCGTCCTCGCCGGTGCAGCGACCGAAGCTTCCACTTCCGAGACGGTAACCGCGGCCGCGCCGTTAGACGAGGCGATCGAGCGATTGACCCGCACCAGCCCGCAACGACTGTTCGAGACCTTCAATGACATGGAACTCGCCTGGGGCCCAACCTGGTCCACGTCCCTGAAGTCACTGTGGGTCGGCGACGGCGAGGCGATCGGAGACGTCTCCGTCGGCGACGAGCTGGCCGAGCACCTCGGCGGCGAACCGATGCACCCGGTGCTGCTGGATCTGTGCACCGGCGTGGCCTTTCCCGCATTCCCCGCCCTGACCGCAGTCGAACATGGGGTATCCGACCTGTTCCTGCCGTTGCGTTACGGCCAGGTCGAACTACGGGGGCCGATGCCGCGCCGGTTCTACTGCCGGGCCCGCTGGCACACCGCCGGTGTTGAGGGCGAGACGCAGGTCTTCGATATCGACTTCCTAGACCGCGAGGGCAGACGGCTCGGCGGTATCAATGAGTTCACCGTCAAGCGCGCGCCCCGCGAAGCACTGATGCGCGGGCTCGGCGGGGATGCGACCCGCCTGCTGTACACCCTCGGCTGGCACGAGGCTCCGACGCCGGGGAGCGCTGATGCCGACAGCACCCAGGGAACCTGGTTGATCGCCGGATTCGACGAGTTGGCAGCCGCCGTACCGGGCTCGGTGACCCTGGACCCTTGCGCCGGTGCTGAGAACTGGGAACAGGCATTCGCGTCGGCCGCCGAGGACGGTAACCCCGTCGCCGGCATCGTCTGGCGAAGCGCCGGACGCGCCGGCGATGAGGTGTCTACCAGCGACCTCGCGGAGCGCCTGGACACCGAAATCGCCGGCTTGCTCGCCGCCGCGCAGACCGCACTGGCCGCCGAGAAGCCCAACCTGACCGGAGGGCTGTGGATCGTCACCGAGCGGGCGGTGGCGACCGAGCCCGGCGAACCGGTCGACCCGGTGAACGCGGCGCTGTGGGGCGCGGGACGCACGATCATCGCCGAGCAGCCGACGCTGCGGTGCCGACTGCTGGACCTCGACACCTCCGACTCCGCGGGCTGGTTGGCGGGGGCACTCCGAACTCCGGTTGCCGAGCCCGAAATGGCCGTGCGCCAGGGGAAGTTCCTGGTTTCCCGGCTGCTGCACTGGGCACGCAGCGGCCATCTGCCCATGCCGCGCAGCGAGGATTACGTGCTGGCCCCGACCGAGCGCGGCGCCATCGACAATCTCCGCCTGGTGGAGAAGGAGGTCTCCTCGCCCGCTTCCAACGAGATTCAGGTTCGGGTGGAGGCCGCGGGCCTGAATTTCCGCGACATCCTCAACGTTCTGGGTCTGTATCCGGGCGATCCCGGGCCGATCGGCGGGGATCTGTGTGGCATCGTGACCGAAATCGGCTCGGACGTCACCGGATTCGAGGTCGGCCAGCGCGTTTTCGGCTCGATGCAGGGCGCGTTCGCCAGCCGGTTGAACGTGCCGGCTCCGCTGCTGACCCCGGTGCCCGAGGGCACCGGCCCGGTGGGCGCGGCGACACTTCCCGCCGCTGCGCTGACGGCGCGTCTGGCATTCGACTGGGCCCAACTGAAGCCGGGCGACCGGGTCCTCATCCACGCCGCCAGTGGCGGTGTGGGGATGGCGGCAATTCAGTTGGCACGCCACCGCGGCGCGACAGTGTTCGCCACCGCCAGCGCCCACAAGCGAGCGACGCTGCGCGAGATGGGCGTGGAGTATGTCTACGACTCTCGGACCACGGATTTCGCAGAGCAAATCCTGGCGGACACCGACGGAGCGGGCGTCGATGTGGTACTCAACAGCCTGACCAATGAGGGATTCGTCGAGGCGACGGTGCGGGCCACCGCCAAGGGCGGTCGGTTCGCGGAGATCGCCAAACGTGACATCTGGACGGCCGAACAGATGGCGGCCGTGCGTGCAGACATCGAGTACGGCGTCATTGCGCTGGACGTGACGATGATGAACGACCCCGAGCACATCCAGACGTTGATGGTCGAGGTGGCCGACGGGTTGGCCAAGGGCGAGTGGACCCCCGTGCCCGCCGAGGTCTACCCACTGACGGAGGCGCGGGCGGCCTTCCGGCGCATGCAGCAGGCACGCCACATCGGCAAGATCATCGTCCAGATGCCGAAACCCCTGCAGCCACGCGGAGATCGGACTTACCTGGTGACCGGCGGCCTGGGTGCGCTGGGCCTGCACACCGCCGGGTATCTGGCCCAACTCGGCGCCGGTGACATCGTGTTGACGAGTCGCAGCGGCCCGGACGCCGACGCCGAGCAGGCGATCGCCGCGATGACCGAGCGCTTCCACTGCCGGATCCACGTCATGCTCGCCGACGTCGGGGACGAGACCGAGGCCGCCGGACTACTGGAACGGATCCGTACCGAGTTGCCGCCGCTGGCCGGCATCGCACATCTGGCGGGTGTTCTCGATGACGCCCTGCTGCCGCAGCAGAGCCCGGAGCGATTCCGGACAACCCTGCGGCCCAAGGCCTATGGCGCCCACCACCTGCATCACTTGACGCTGGGCGACGACCTTGAGTTCTTCATTCTGTACTCGTCGGCGTCGGCAGTACTGGGCTCGCCGTCGCAGGCGAACTACGCGTGCGCCAACGCACTGCTCGACGGCCTGGTCGCCCAACGGCGAGCGAAGGGCCTTCAAGCGACCGCCGTCAACTTCGGCCCGTGGGGCCGCGGCGGCATGGCCAGTTCCCAGGCGGCGCTGGCCAACCTCAGCGCCCAGGGCATGCTGCCGCTGGAGCCGAGCGCGGCGCTGGCCGCTCTCGGCGAGGTCGTCCGTCACGGAACGGCGCAGGCGACCGTGCTGAAAGCCAATTGGCAGCGCACCGCGAAGATGCTGGGCGGCATCCGCCCGCCGATGCTCGATCAGGTGCTTCCCACCGCCGACGGTGCGGCGACCGGGGACAGTGAGTTGCTACGGCAACTCCAGGAGATTCCGGAAGCGCAGCAGGCCGGGTTCGTCACCGAGTTCCTGCAACGCGAGGTGCAGGGCTTCCTGCGCCTGGCTCAACCGCCCGCTGCGACCAGCAGGTTCCTGGACCTCGGAACCGACTCGCTGATGGCCGTGGAACTGCGCAACCGGTTGTTTAGCCAGTTCGGCGGCAAGTTCGACATCAGTCCGACAGCGGTCTTTGACTACCCGACCATCGGGGAACTCGCCGTGCACCTGGTCTCGCAGCTGCCCGACACCGATACGCAGTCGACCCCGACCGAGCCCCACCCGGGTCCGGAGGTCGCGGCCGCAGATCCGACCGGCCCGGAGAGCGCAGGGCAATCAGGGCCCACGCCCCGCGACTGACCGCCGTTCGGAACCCACGAACCGGCCGCCACCTGCATGGCCTCGGTCACAGGCATCTTGCGTTTGGGTTGCCGAGCGGTATAGTAATCGTGTTACTGGTGGGTAACTTATCCGAGTACCCAACCGCGAGTGGCGTTCTCATCGAGGAGGAATAGTGAGCCACTACAAGAGCAATGTCCGTGATCAGGTGTTCAACCTGTTCGAGGTCTTCGGCTTGGAGAAGACCCTCGGCGAGGGCCCGTTCAGCGATCTCGACGTCGACACCGCCACTGAGATGCTGGGCGAAATGGCCCGCCTCAGCGAGGGGCCGATCGCGGAGTCCTTCGTCGAAGGTGACCGCAACCCGCCGGTCTTCGACCCGGCCACCCACACCGTGACCCTGCCGGAGTCCTTTAAGGCCTCCGTGCGCGCCTTCATCGACGGCGGCTGGGACAAGGTCGGCCTGATCGAGGAACTCGGCGGCGTACCGGCCCCCAAGGCTCTGCTGTGGGCCCTGCACGAGCATGTGCTCGGCGCGAACCCCGCCGTCTGGATGTACGGCGGCGGCGCCGGCTTCGCGCAGATCCTGCACCACCTCGGGACCGAGGAGCAGAAGAAGTGGGCCGTATTGGCGGCCGAACGCGGCTGGGGTTCGACGATGGTGCTCACCGAACCGGACGCCGGCTCCGACGTAGGCGCCGGACGCACCAAGGCGGTCAAGCAGGAAGACGGCACCTGGCACATCGACGGGGTGAAGCGGTTCATCACCTCGGCCGATTCCGATGACCTCTTCGAGAACATCATGCATCTGGTGCTGGCTCGCCCCGAGGGCGCCGGACCGGGAACCAAGGGACTGTCGCTGTTCATGGTGCCGAAGTTCCTCTTCGACTTCGAGACCGGCGAGCCTGGCGAGCGCAACGGCGCTTTCGTCACCAACGTCGAGCACAAGATGGGCCTGAAGGTCTCGGCCACCTGTGAGCTGACCTTCGGCCAGCACGGCGTGCCCGCCAAGGGCTGGCTGGTCGGCGAGGTCCACGAGGGTATCGCGCAGATGTTCGACGTGATCGAGCAAGCGCGAATGATGGTGGGCACCAAAGCCATCGCCACGCTGTCAACCGGCTATCTCAACGCCCTCGAGTACGCCAAGAACCGCGTGCAGGGCGCCGATCTGACTCAGATGATGGATAAGACCGCACCGCGCGTCACCATCACCCACCATCCGGACGTGCGTCGCAGCCTGATGACTCAGAAGTCCTACGCCGAGGGCATGCGCGCGCTGTACCTCTTCACCGCCACCTACCAGGACGCCTCGGTGGCCCAGGCACTGCACGGCGTGGAGCCCGAACTGGCGGTCCGGGTCAACGACCTGCTGCTGCCGATCGTCAAGGGCGTGGGTTCGGAGCAGGCCTACGCCAAGCTCACCGAGAGCCTGCAGACCTTCGGCGGATCCGGCTTCCTGCAGGACTACCCGGTCGAGCAGTACATCCGCGACGCCAAGATCGACTCGCTCTATGAGGGCACCACGGCCATCCAGGCGCAGGATTTCTTCTTCCGCAAGATCATTCGCGACAAGGGCCAGGCCCTGGCGCACGTGGCGGGCCAGATCGAGGAGTTCGTCAAGAACGAGTCCGGCAACGGCCGATTGAAGACTGAGCGCGCCCTGCTGGCCAAGGCCCTCGAGGACGTCCAGGCTATGGCCGCCGCGCTGACCGGGTACCTGATGGCAGCGCAGGAGGATCCCAAGAGCATCTACAAGGTGGGCCTGGGATCGGTTCGCTTCCTGATGAGCGTGGGCGACCTGGTCATGGGCTGGTTGCTACTGCGCCAGTCGGCGGTGGCGATGGCCGCCCTCGACGGTGGCGCGACCGGCGCCGATCGCAACTTCTACGAGGGCAAGATCGCCGCGGCGTCGTTCTTCGCGAAGAACTTCCTCCCGCTGCTCAGCGGCACCCGCCAGACGGTGGAGTCGGTGGACAACGAGGTCATGGAGCTCGACGAAGCGGCCTTCTGAGAAGACCGAGAACCGAAGGCGCCGGGGTCAGCACCCCGGCGCCTTCGGCGTTTCCCGGGAAGCGCAGGCGCAGCGCACGCCCCTCGGTCCGGTGACCCCCGTACCTGTGAACCTGTGCAGATCTCTGACGGATGAACGTGTGACCGATGAACCTGTGGACCTATGAACCTGTGACCTAGGCCTCTTACCGTCAGCACGCGGCTTGCTACGGTCAAGACGTGGCCATGCCCCAGAGCACCCCTGGGCCCCAGAGCACCCCCGGGCCCCAGAGCACCCCCGGGCCCCAGAGCACCCCCGGACACGATCGGCCCGGCGGTGGCACCGACGGTCCCCGGACCACGCGCGGCACATCGGCGGCCAGCAACCGCAACCCGCTGGAGAACCTCGCCGGGTCGTTCGCCAAGGCTGGCCGCTACTACGCACGGTCCTGGGGCGCCTACCTCGGCGGAACCCACAACGAGCTCCCGGTGGCCCGCCCCACACTGTCCCTGGCCACCCACGCACTGCGCGACGAACTGGTCCTTGTCGGACTGCTTTGGCGCCGGCCGCTCAGCGACCCCGAACAGTACGAGCAGATCGACCGCGAGATCCACCAGGCGGTCGACTATTACGGCACCCGGGGCTGGCTGGACAACCCAGAGGGCTTCTTCACCGCGCCGCAGCAGGCTCCCCGCGATGTCTCGGTCCGCTCCCACACCACCCGCAACCGCACCCACGAGCGGATCTCCTTCGACAGCGGCTATCAACCCCACCCAGGCGAACCCGGTGCCGAGCGCTGGATGAGTTACACCGGCAACCGTCGCGGCTACGCGTTGATGTTGCGGCACCGGGACGAGTCCGGCCCGGAACCCCGGCCCTGGCTGGTATGTGTGCACGGCACCGAGATGGGCCGCGCCGGGCTCGACCTGGCCCTGTTCCGGGCCTGGCATCTGCACGAGGACTTCGGCCTCAACGTCATCCTTCCGGTACTGCCCATGCACGGCCCGCGAGCCAGAGGGCTTCCCAAGGGCGCGGTGTTCCCGGGCGAGAACGTTCTGGACGACGTGCACGGCACTGCCCAGTCGGTGTGGGACGTACGCCGGGTTATCGCCTGGATCCGGGCCCAGCAGCCCGACGCCAGGATCGGCCTGAACGGCATCTCCCTCGGCGGGTTCGTCTCCGCCCTGGTCGCCGGCTTGGACGACGATCTGACCTGTGCGATTCTCGGGGTGCCCCCGTCGAACCTGGTCGAGCTTCTCGGTCGGCACTCAGGCCTGACCGCTGAGGATCCGCGCCGCACGACACTGGAGTTGGCCAAGCCGATCGGACGGATGGTCTCACCGCTGTCGCTGGAGCCGAAGGTTCCCGCCAAGGGGCGGTTCATCTACGCCGGGGTCGCCGACCGGATCGTGCATCCCCGCCAGCAGGTCATGCAGCTCTGGGAACACTGGGGCCGGCCGGACATCGGCTGGTACCGCGGCGGCCACACCGGGTTTTTCCAGGCCCGGCCGGTGCAGCGCTATGTCGACGCCGCTCTGGTGCAGTCCGGCCTGGCCGCTGGCAACACCGAAACAGGTGGCGCCGAAAAAGGTGAACCGAACGGCTCCTGAAAACCGACAAATGGCCGCCGCTGGAGTCCCCTCCGCTCCAGCGGCGGCCATCCGGCCCCCGGCTTGACTCAAGGACGCTCCGCGTCGCCGCCGGGTCGGGGGTCAGACGGCGATGCGGAGCCATCCGGACACCGGTTTACCCCGTCGGCACGGCGTTCAAACCAGCGGACCGCCGGGCGGATCAAGCCTCCAGGATCGCGGTGACGCCCTGACCACCCGCGGCACAGATCGAGATCAGCCCGCGAACGCCCCGGCCGGTCTCGGCCTTCTTCTCGGCCAGTTGTTTGGCCAGCTGCGCCACGATCCGGCCGCCGGTCGCCGCGAACGGGTGCCCCGCCGCCAGCGAGGAGCCGTTGACGTTGAGCTTGGCACGGTCGATCGCGCCCAGCGGAGCATCCAGTCCCAGCCGTTCCTTGCAGTACTGCTCGGATTCCCAGGCCTGCAGATGACATAGCACCACCGAGGCGAACGCCTCGTGGATCTCGTAGAAGTCAAAATCCTGCAGCCCCAGCCCGTTGCGGGCGAGCAGTCTGGGCACCGCGTAGGTCGGCGCCATCAGAAGGCCGTCGGCCCCGTTGACGTAATCCACCGCGGCTGTCTCCGCATCGGTGAAGTACGCCAGCGGCTCGAGGCCGCGGGTCTGCGCCCAGTCCTCGCTGGAAAGCAGCGCCACCGAGGCGCCGTCGGTCAGCGGTGTCGAATTGCCGGCGGTCATGGTCGCGTCTCCGCCCTTGACGCCGAACACCGGTCGCAAGCCCGCCAATTTCTCTTCGGTGGAATCGGCGCGCAGATTGTTGTCCCGATACAGCCCGAGGAACGGGGTGATCAGATCGTCGAAGAACCCGCGGTCGTAGGCGGCGGCCATATTGCGGTGACTGGCCGCGGCGAGTCGATCCTGATCGACGCGTTTGATGCCCATTTTTTTCGCGGTGATCGCAGCATGCTCACCCATCGACAGACCGGTGCGCGGTTCGCCGTTGGCCGGGATTTCCATACCCAGGGCGGCCGGCAGTCCGCCCACCAGTTTGAGCCTCTCCAGGTTGGATTTCGACCGGCGCAGCGCCAGCAACGAGCGGCGCAGGTCGTCACCCAGGCCGATCGGGGGGTCGGAGGTGGTGTCGACCCCACCGGCCGCGGCCACCTCGTAGCGGCCCGCGGCGATACCGTCGGCGGCGCTGACCGCCGCCTGCAGTCCAGTGCCGCAGGCCTGCTGCAGGTCGAAGGCCGGGGTGCGGGCCGATAAGGCCGTCCCCAGCACCGACTCCCGGGTCAGGTTGAAGTCCCGGCTGTGTTTGAGTACGGCACCGCCGATGACCGCACCGAGTTGTTCCCCGTCCAGACCGAAGCGATCCACCAGGCCATCCAGGGCGGCGGTGAACATGTCCTGATTCGAGGCCTCGGCATAGGCGCCGTCGGACCGTGCGAACGGGATGCGGTTGCCCCCCAGCACGGCGACCTTGCGACGGTTCTTGGCCACGTCAAACCTCCGGTTGTTCTGCGAGCGGACTGGCTTCGGGCGCTGGATCGGCCTGCGCGCGGACCCCATACTACGCAGCGTTCTTACTCTCCAGTAAGTTAGCCTCGTGGCTCCCGACCTACTGTCGCAGGTGATCAATTCCGCGCCGGGCTCGTTCCTGGCCAAGCAGTTCGGCCTTCCCGCTCCCGAGACGCTGCGGCGTTACCGGCCCGGCGACCCTCCCCTGGCCGGCTCGCTGCTGGTCGGCGGGCAAGGCCGGCTCGCCGAACCGATCCGAACCGCCTTGGCCGGCGACTACGAAATCGTCGGCAACAATCTGGGGGGCCGCTGGGCCGACACCTTCGGCGGACTGGTGTTCGATGCCACCGGTATCACCGAGGCGGACGATTTGCGAGCCCTGTACGAGTTTTTCACCCCGTTGTTGCGCAATCTCGGCCCCTGCGGCCGGGTGGTGGTCCTGGGCGCCACCCCGGAGGAGGTCAGCGACACCGACGAGCACATCTGCCAGCGGGCGTTGGAGGGATTCACCCGCTCGCTGGGCAAGGAACTGCGTCGCGGGGCCACCGCGGCGCTGGTTTATGTCTCGCCGGCCGCGGGTCCGGCGGCCACCGGCTGTGAGTCCACCCTGCGGTTCATCCTGTCGGCCAAGTCCGCCTACGTCGACGGCCAGGTCTTCCGCGTCGGGGCGGCCGACTCCGAGCAGCCCGCCGATCCGGACAAACCGCTGGCCGGCACCGTCGGAATCGTCACCGGCGCGGCCCGCGGGATCGGCGCCACCATCGCCGAGGTGTTCGCCCGCGACGGCGCCCGAGTGGTCGCCGTCGACATCGAGGGCTCGGCGCAGGCCCTCGAGGAGACGGCCGGCCGGGTTGGCGGCACCGCCCTGGCACTGGACGTCACCGCCCCCGATGCCGTCGACCGCATCACCGCCCACCTGACCGAGCACCACGGCGGCCGGGCCGACATCCTGGTCAACAACGCCGGGATCACCCGCGACAAGTTGCTGGCCAACATGGACGATGCCCGCTGGGACGCGGTGATCGCGGTGAATCTGCGCGCCCCACTGCGGCTCACCGAGGGGTTGGTGGGCAACGGCGCCATCGGCCGCGGCGGCCGGGTGATCGGCCTGTCGTCGATGGCGGGCATCGCGGGCAACCGCGGCCAGACCAACTACGCGACCACCAAGGCCGGGATGATCGGCATCGCCGAGGCGCTGGCACCGTCGCTGGCGGACAAGGGCATCACGATCAACGCGGTCGCCCCCGGCTTCATCGAGACCGCCATGACCGCCGCCATCCCATTGGCCACCCGTGAGGTGGGCCGCCGGCTGAACTCCCTGCTGCAGGCCGGTGAACCGGTTGACGTCGCCGAGACCATCGCCTACTTCGCCAGCCCAGCCTCCAACGCGGTGACCGGCAACGTCATCCGGGTGTGCGGCCAGGCGATGCTGGGAGCCTGAGCCGTGCCGCTGACCACCATGATCCGCGCCGCCGCCGGTGCACTGCCGCTGATACCCCGGGGGGACCGGCTTCCGGATCGGACACTGACGGTCGACGAGCTGAGCATCGACCGGTCGAACGTGGCGGCCTACTGCGCCCTCACTGGTCTGCGCTATGGCAACGCGGTCCCGCTGACGTACCCCTTCGCGCTGACCTTTCCCAGCGTGATGGAACTCATCACGGCCTTCGACTTCCCGTTCTCCGCGATCGGGGCGGTGCACGTGGAGAACGTCATCACCCGGTACCGGCCGATTGCGGTGACCGACACCGTGCGGGCCACCGTGCGGGCGGAGAATCTCCGCGAGCACCGCAAGGGACTGCTGGTCGACGTCAGCACCGAACTCGCGGTCGGCAACGAAACGGCCTGGCAGCAGGTCACCACGTTTCTGCACCAACAGCGCACCAGCCTGTCCGACGAGCCCAAACCGGAACCGCCCAAACAACCCAAGTTGCCGCCGCCGAACACGATCCTGCGGATCAGCCCGGGACGGATCCGCCAGTACGCCGCCGTCGGGGGCGACCGCAATCCCATCCACACCAGCAGGCTCGGGGCGAAACTGTTCGGCTTCCCCACCGTCATCGCCCACGGGATGTTCAGCGCCGCGGCCGTGCTGGCAAATATCGAGGGGCAGCTGCCCGACCGGGTTCGCTACACGGTCAAGTTCGGCAAGCCTGTCATCCTGCCGGCCGCCC
>JACJWN010000005.1 GCA_020637165.1 Mycolicibacterium sp.
TAACGCTTATCACCACCCGGAGCGGATGTTCGATCGGGATTAGCCAATCCGTTACCGGCGAGACGGAACCGGTTGGGAGGTCCCGGGCGTTCCTAAGGCATGGTCACACGACAGTCTCTGCGCTCTCCGGCCCGTTATGTAGGCCTCTACGCGCTCGTCGAGCTCGCCGCACTGGCCCTCCTGATCTGGGCCATCGGTGTCGGCTGGACGCTGGTGGTCGTTGCCGCGACGTTCATGGCCGGGGTCCTGCTGGTCGCTTCGCAGGTCAGGGGCCAACTCGCCGCGGCGCGCCGGGCCGGTACAGATCCGCGGGCCGCCGTGACCGACGGGGTTCTGGTCGCGTTGGGCTCTTTCCTGGTTTTCCTGCCCGGCCTCGTCAGCACCGCCGCCGGCATTCTGATGCTGGCGCCGCCGACCCGCGGGGGGATGCGGCCGCTCGCCACCGCGATGCTCACCCGGGGGGTCAGTCGCCGATTGGCGGGGCTGAGTTGGACCGCCGGAACGCTGTGGACGGCCGGAGGACCGTATGCCGACAGCCCGTATGCCGACGAGCCCTTTGACTACAGGCGCTACCCCAACACAGGCGCAGGTCGCGGCGACTACATCGACGGTGAAGTGATCGGCGAAGTCATCGAGGAACTGCCCTCCCGACGCTGACCGGAGAGGTCGCGGGGCACACTGTCACCCGTGACCACACTGCTGCTCAACGGGCGGGTGTACAGCCCGTCGCATCCGGACGCCACCGCCATGGCGGTGCGCGACGGGGTGGTCACCTGGCTTGGCAGTGATGCCGTCGGCGCCGATCAGTTCCCCGACGCCGCGCGGATCGACCTCGCCGGAGCCCTGGTGGCGCCGGCCTTCGTCGACAGCCACGTGCATCTGACCGCCACCGGACTGCGGCTCACGGGCCTGGATCTTCGTCATGCCGCCAGCCCGCAACACTGTCTGCGGCTGGTCGCCGACCACGTCGCCGCCCATCCCGGCCGGCCGGTCTGGGGTCACGGCTGGGACGACACCGACTGGACCGGGCCACCGAGCACCGCCGACCTCGACGCGGTCGTCGGGACCACCCCCGCCTACCTCGCCCGTGTGGATGTGCACTCCGCGGTGGCCTCCACCGCGTTGCGTCAGCGGGTGTCCGGACTGTCGGCGGCGGCCGGTTTCGACGCGCAGCGGCCACTGTCCGCCGAGGCCCACCATCTGGTTCGCGCCGAGGCGCGCGGTCTGCTCACCTGGCAGCAGCGCGACGAAGCCCGACATGCCGCCCTGGACGCGGCGGCCGCCGCCGGAGTGGTCGCGGTACACGAATGCGCCGGTCCGGACATCGGCGGTGCGGAGGACTGGGAGGAGATCCGGGAGATCGGCCACGGCGTCGAGATCGTCGGCTACTGGGGCGAGGTGGCGGCCACCCCGGCGCAGGCCCGCGCCCTCATCGACGCCACCGGCGTCCGCGGCCTGGCTGGTGATCTCTTCGTCGACGGGGCGCTCGGTTCGCGCACTGCCTGGCTGTCGGAGCCCTATGCCGATGCCGCGGGCTGTACCGGCAATCGCTACCTCGCTCCGGAAACCATCGCCGAACATCTGGCCGCCTGTACCGAGGCCGGGGTGACGGCCGGCTTCCACGTGATCGGCGACGCCGCCCTGGGCGCGGTCGTTGACGCGATCGAGCGGACCGTCGAGCGATTCGGAGCCCCCGCGGTGGCGCGTTGCGGCCATCGTCTGGAACATGTGGAGATGGTGTCGGCCGAGCAGGCGGCGAAGCTCGGCGGCTGGGGGATCATCGCCAGTGTCCAGCCGGGCTTCGACGCCCTCTGGGGAGGGCGGGACGGCATGTACGCGCGCCGTCTCGGTCCGGCCCGTGCCGCCGGGCTCAACCCGCTGGCGCTGTTAGCATCGGCAGGCGTGCCCCTGGCTATCGGCTCAGATTCCCCCGTGACCAGCATGGATCCATGGTCCTGGGTGCGGGCGGCGAGCCGGCACCGGACCCCGGGCAGTGCCATATCGCCGCGGGCGGCCTTCGCGGCCGCGACCCGCGGGGCGTGGCGGGCCGGCGGGGTCCGCGACGGGGTGACCGGCACCCTCGTTCCGGGTGCGCCCGCCTCCTATGCGGTATGGGAGACCGGCGCCCTCGATGTCACCGCTCCCGCCGACGCCGTCGCCCGGTGGTCCACCGATCCCCGCTCCCGGGTTCCCGCGCTGCCCGATCTGGATTCCCCCGACGAGCTGCCACGGTGCCGGCAGACCGTGCACCGGGGTGTCGTGCTCCATGGCTGAGCGCGCCGGGGGTTCATCGGTGGGGACGCGGTTGGTCGCCGCGCTGTCGCAGCGGGCGATTCGGCTGGCGGTCAGCGTGCTGGCCGGACTGCTGATGTGCGTGAGTTTCCCGCCGACCGGCTGGTGGTGGTCGGCGGTGCCGGCGCTGGCGCTGCTGACCTGGGTTCTGGTTCACCCGAAGACCACCCTCGCCGGTGGGCTGGGGTACGGATTCCTGTTCGGACTGGCGTTCTATCTGCCGCTGCTGCCGTGGATCAGCGGACTCGTCGGGGCGGTGCCGTGGATCCTGCTCGCGGCGCTGGAGGCGATGTTCCCCGCGCTGTTCGGCATGTTCGCTGTCCTGCTAGGCCGGCTGCCGGGCTGGCCGCTGTGGCTGGCGTTCTTGTGGTCGATGCAGGAATGGCTGAAGTCCAGTGTTCCGTTCGGCGGCTTCCCCTGGGGTGTGGCGGCCTTCGGCCAGACCAATGGGCCCCTGCTGGCCCTGGCTCAACTGGGCGGCGCGCCGCTGGTGTCGTTCGCCGTGGCGCTGCTGGGCACCTCGCTGTGCGCCCTTCTCGCCGAGGTCGTCCGCGGCGTCCGGCGCGAACATCCGCATCCGGGTGTGGTGGTGCTCTCCGGCGCGTGTATCAGCGCGGTTCTGATCACGACCGCGGTGGCGGCCCCGGGAGTTCGCCGTGCGGTCACGGCGGTTGGAGACGAACCGCGGGTCACGATCGCCGCAGTTCAGGGCAATGTGCCCAGGCTGGGACTGGACTTCAACAGCCAGCGCCGAGCCGTCCTGGACAACCACGTCCGCCAGACGCTGAAACTGGCCGAGGACGTGCGGGCCGGCAAGGCCCCCCAGCCCCAGTTCGTGATCTGGCCGGAGAACTCCTCCGATATCGACCCGCTGGCCAATGCCGACGCCGCTGCGCAGATCGATGTCGCCGCGCGCGCCATCGGAGTGCCGATCATGGTCGGCGCCGTCGTCGTCCGCCCGGAGGCCACGGCGCAGAACCCGGCTTCCTCCAACACCGTCATCGTGTGGGATCCGGCCCGTGGACCCGGGGAGCGCCACGACAAGCAGATCGTCCAGCCGTTCGGGGAGTACCTGCCCTGGCGGGCCTTCTTCACCAAGCTTTCGTCCTACGCCGAGCGGGCGGGTCACTTCGTCCCCGGCAACGGCACCGGGGTGGTGCACCCGGCCGGGATACCCGTGGGGGTGGCGACCTGCTGGGAGGTCATCTTCGACCGGGCGTTGCGCCAGTCGGTCCGCAACGGCGCCCAGGTGCTGGCCGTTCCGACCAACAACGCCACCTTCGACGAGGCCATGAGCGAGCAGCAACTGGCCTTCGCCCGGTTGCGGGCCGTGGAGCACGGCCGCTATCTGATCGTCGCCGGCACCACCGGTATCAGCGCGGCGATCGCTCCGGACGGCCGCGAGATGGCCCGCACCGCCTTCTTCACCCCGGCCTACCTCGACGTGGAGGTGCGGTTGCGGACCGCCGAGACGCCGGCCACCGGGTGGGCTGGCACGCTGCAGTGGCTACTGGTCGCGTTCGCACTCGCCGCGATTGGCGCGGCGATACTGCAGAATGGTGGATTCGTGCGGCCGCCGAGCAGCCGGCGCAGCACCCAGGACAATCCCGGTGTCCGCCAGGACGCCGCCCGTGAAGGAGGCGCATGAGCACCCCTGGAGGCAGGCCGGGAAAGGCCCCGCGCAAGAAGAGCCCCGCGAAGAAGGCTGCTCCGAAGAAGACGCCGGCTAAAGCAGCATCCGCCGGGCAGCCGGAGACCGCGCCGCTGCCCAGTCGGCGAACCCTGGTGATCATCCCGACCTACAACGAGTTGGAGAACCTTCCGCTCATCCTCGGCCGGGTGCGCAAAGCCCGCCCCGACGTCCACATCCTCGTCGTCGACGACGGGAGCCCCGACGGCACCGGTCGGCTCGCCGACGAGGCGGCCGCGGCGAACCGCGACCGCGTCCACGTCATGCACCGCACCGCCAAGGACGGTCTGGGCGCGGCCTACCTGGCGGCGTTCGACTGGGGCCTCGAGCGCGGCTACGCCGTGTTGGTGGAGATGGATGCCGACGGCAGCCACGCACCCGAACAGCTCTACCGCCTGCTCGACGCCATCGACAATGGCGCCGACCTGGCGATCGGCTCCCGCTACGTCGAAGGCGGCACGGTGCGCAACTGGCCCTGGCGGCGGCTGGTGCTGTCCAAGACGGCCAACACCTATGCCCGGGTGCTCCTGGGGGTCGGGATCAACGACATCACCGCTGGCTACCGTGCCTACCGGCGCGAGGTGCTGGAGAAGTTCGACCTCTCGACGGTCGATTCCAAGGGTTACTGTTTCCAGATCGACCTGACCTGGCGGGCCATCAACGACGGCTTCAAGGTCGTCGAGGTGCCGATCACCTTCACCGAGCGTGAACTCGGCGTGTCGAAGATGAGCGGATCCAACATTCGCGAGGCGATGGCCAAAGTGGCCCGGTGGGGGATCGGCGGGCGGGTCAACCGCCGGCGTCGCGGCTAGCTGCCGCGGCGCTTGCTCTTGATCAGATCGAGGCGCTCCTTGAGCAGTTCGTCGAGCTCTTCAATCGAGCGGCGCTCCAGCAGCATGTCCCAGTGCGTCCTGGGCGGCTTGACCTTCTTCGGCTCCGGGAGTTCACCCTCGAGGAGGGTTCCCTCCATCCCGTTGCGGCACAGCCAGGTGCCCGGAATCTCGGCGTCGTCGGCGAACGGAACCTCAAACTCCTCACCGTTCTCGGTGCGATACCTCGCGACCTGCCGGGGGGCGAGGTCGTGGTTGCGGTCGGTCTCGTAGCTCACGGCGCCGAGCCGGCTGCCCCTCAACACACGATCTGCCATGGTGAAATCTCCTTGATGTCCAGTCATGGAACGCACAACCAGGGTGGCGCGGTTCCCGACCCGGGTTCCAATGATACCGGGAACGCCCGACCCGCCGGTCTACGCTCGAAGCCATGACCCGCCGCAGTCGACCCCAGCCGTGCCGGTGGTGTGGCCGCGAGGTCGCGGACGCGGGGATGGGCCGGCGTCGTCAGTACTGCCGCCAGTCCTGCCGGCAGCGGGCCTACGAGCAGCGTGCGATGGTCAAGGGCACCGCACTGCCGGCCGACGCGGTGGTGTTGTCCGCAGACGAGGCCGCCGACCTCACCGACCGGCTCTATCAGGTGCGCTGCGCCGCCGAGGACGTGGCCACCGCGGTGCAGGAGGGCGCCGGTGCCGGGGAGCTCGGCCAGTTGTGCGACGAGCTGATGCGGACGGCCAGGGCCGCCGAAGGGTGGCGGTGAACCGCCGCGACGATCTGGAGCGGGTCGCCCGGGATGTTTTCGGCTGGCAGCGGCTGCGTCCAGCCCAGCTGCAGGCCATGGAGGCCGTGCTCGCCGGCCGCGACGTGCTGGCCGTCATGGCCACCGGATCCGGCAAATCGGCCATCTACCAGGTTCCCGGGGTGCTGCTCGACGGTGTCACACTGGTCGTCTCCCCGCTGATCGCGTTGCAGCGCGATCAGATCTCCGGATTGGCCGCCACCAAGGCCCCGGACGCGGTGGCGATCAACTCGCTGCTGGCCTCCGATGAGAACGACCGGGTCCGCGAAGCGGTGCGTCGGCGCGCCGCCGAGTATGTGTTCCTCGCCCCCGAACAACTGTCCAACGACGCCGTGGTCGCCGATCTGCTCCAGGGCGGGATCTCGCTCGTCGTCATCGACGAGGCGCACTGTGTCTCGGCGTGGGGGCATGACTTCCGGCCCGACTACCTGCGCATCGCCGACACCATCGAGCGTCTCGGCCACCCCACTGTGGTCGCGCTGACAGCGACCGCCTCGCCGGTCGTGCGCCGGGAGATCGTCGAGCATCTGCGGCTGTGCGATCCGCTGGTGATCGCCAGTGGTTTCGACCGCCCCAATATCCGGCTGGAGGTGTTCCGCGACGTCGAGGAGGACGAGAAACGGGACGCCGTGCTGGCCGCGGCTCTCACCGCGGCGCGGCCCACGCTGCTCTACGCCGCGACCCGCAGGGACGCCGAAACCTATGCCGCCGACCTGTCCTGCCGCGGTGTCCGGGCCGCGGCCTACCACGCCGGGCTGTCCCGGGCGGAGCGCGACGAGGTGCATGCCCGGTTCCGTGCCGACGACCTCGACGTGGTCACCGCGACGTCGGCCTTTGGCATGGGTATCGACAAGGCCGACGTCCGGGCCGTCCTGCACGCATCGGTGCCCGAATCGCTGGACAACTACTACCAGCAGATCGGCCGTGCCGGCCGGGACGGAAAGCCTGCGGTCGCGCAGCTGTTCTACCGATCCGAAGACCTGGGGCTGGCCCAGTTCTTCACCGGCCGCCGGGCCGACGCCACGCTGCCGGTCACGGCCTACCAGGCTTTGCGCTCGGCTGCCGGACCCTTGCCGATGAAGGATCTGCGGACCGCTCTGGGCGTCGGCGCCCGCAGCATCACCGGGGCGCTGAACCTGCTCGAGGAGGCGGGCCTGATCCGCTCCGGATCGGCTGGCTTCGAGGTCTCTGAGCGGGTGGGACCGAAGGCGGCGGCCGAGCGCGTCGCGGCGGAGGTCGAACGCGGCGAGCGGATCGAACAGAGCCGGGTGCAGATGATGCGCGGCTATGCCGAGACCCTCGATTGTCGAAGGCTCTTCCTGCTGGGCTACTTCGGTGAGACGCTGGCCGCGCCGTGTGGTAACTGCGACCGCTGCACCGCCAACGCCGGAACGCGCGTCGCCGACGGGGAAGAGGAGCCGACGGCGGGGCATTGGCCGCTGCAGACCCCGGTCGTTCACCGGACCTGGGGTCCCGGGGTGGTGATGAGCGTCGAGGACGACCGCATCACCGTGCTCTTCGATGACTATGGGTACCGAACGCTGGCGCTGAATGCGATCGCCGATTCGGATCTGCTGCGCCGGCGGTGAACCGGCAGGCGGTGACTCAGCAGAGGTATTTCACGCCGATTCCCGCGGGCGGTCTGGCTTCCAACGTGCAACCGTAGGCGTCGATGCCGTCATCGCTGTAGCGCACGCCGGTCTGACGGGCGAAGTTGACGCACACCAGCGCGGTGGCGTCGGTCCGGCAGCGGAAATCGCCGAACGACAGTGAACCGCCCTGCGGCAGTGGCGGGCCCTGTCCGCGGCCGAACCGGCCGGGGTCGCCGTGCGAGGAGCCGATCTCGACGCTGGCGCCGTCGAAGTCCACCCAGCCGCCCTTCCAGACGCCGTAGACATCCGGCGGCGGCGGCGGCGGATCGGTGAGGTTCACCAGGCAGGCCAGGTCCGCGGAGCCGTGCCTGGTGTCGGTCATGCAACTCGTTCCCGACGGTGTGGTGAACGCGACGTCGCCCTCGAGGGGGGTGGTGGTAGCGCCCCGTAGCGCGACGCCGTAGTCGGCGCCGTCGACCGGGGGTGCGGACTCGACCCAGGCGATCGCCTCGGCGACCGGTGCGGCGCCGTCCGGTGCGGCCGTCGAGGTGACCGACGAACGGGTGCTCGGCGTTGTGCCGGTGGCCCCGCCCGGCGGCGCGGTTTCAGCGGTGCGCGACGGGGTGATCGGTGTGAGCCGCGCCGGACCGGACTGGTCGCCCTGCTGGTTGGCGCATCCCGCCAGCAGTGCCGACGCGGCGAGAACTACGGCGATCCGCATCCCGCAAGGCTAACCGCCACGGGGTCGTGGCCCCGCCAGGCGTGTCGGCACCGCGATCGTTCGCTAACGTCGGTGTAATGCACGAGCACACCGTCCGGGTCACCACGGACAGCGGGGTGGTGGAGGGGTTCACCCGCAACGGCGTGAACCGCTGGCGTTCCATCCCGTACGCGGCTCCGCCGGTGGGCCCCCTGAGGTTCCGTGCTCCGCGGCCCCCGCGGCCCTGGTCGGGGGTGCGCCCTGCACACGGCTTCGGCAACTGTGCTCCCCAGCAGCGGCGTTACACCATGACCGGTCTGGGCCGATATCAGCCGATGAGCGAGGACTGTCTGACCCTCAACGTCGTCACCCCCCGCTGGGCGGGTCCGGCGCCGGAACACGACCCGCTTCCGGTGATGTTCTTCATCCACGGCGGCGGGTACATCCTGGGCAGTTCGGCGACACCGATCTACGACGGCGCGGCCCTGGCCCGGCGCGGTTGCGTGTACGTGTCGGTGAACTACCGGCTTGGCGCGCTGGGGTGCGTGGATTTCTCCTCGCTGTCGACTCCCGAGACCCCGATCGACGGCAACCTGTTCCTGCGCGACATCGTCATGGCCCTGGGCTGGGTTCGGGACAATATCGCGGCGTTCGGCGGAGATCCGGGCAACGTGACGATCTTCGGGGAGAGCGCCGGCGCCCACTCGGTGGCGACGCTGCTGGCGGTTCCGGAGGCCGGAGGCCTTTTCCACCGGGCGATCTCGCAGAGTCCCGCCTCGGGGATGGTCAGCGACCAGCGGGTGGCCGCGGAGGTGGCCGAACGCTTCGTCGAGGTGCTGAACCTGGATCGGGGTAACCCCGCGCAGGGGTTGATGCGGGCCAAGGCCGCGGATCTGGTCAACGCCACCGACCATGTGATGCGGCACAGCCTGAAGAGCATGCTCGGCGCGTCGGCGGTAGGACCCACCTGCGGTGACGACTATCTGCCGCTGGAGCCGTTCGAGGCGATGCGCAAGGGGCTGGCGCACAGGGTTCCGCTGATCGTGGGAACCAATGCCGAGGAGGGCCGGTTGTTCACCCGGTTCCTGAAACTGCTGCCCACCACCGAGCACGCCATCGAACGGGTGCTCTCCCACACCCCGGCGGAGGTCCGGGAACGGATCCTCGCCGCCTACCCGCACTACCCGCACCCCAAGGCCTGTGTGGAGTTCGGCGGCGACATGATCTTCTCGACGGCGGCCTGGCAGATCGCCGAGGCGCACGCCAAACTGGCGCCCACCTACGTCTACCGCTACGACTACGCGCCGCGGACCCTGCACTGGACCGGTCTGGGAGCCACCCATGCCACCGAACTGCTCGCCGTGTTCGGCATCTACCGGTCCCGGGTCGGCGCGGTGCTGACCGCCGGGGTGGACCAGCGCACCGCGGTCAAGGTCAGCCACTTGGTCCAGACCCGGTGGAACGCGTTCGCGCAGAACGGCGTCCCTGGCGAGGACTGGCCGGCCTACAACCGGGTGGAGCGTCCGGTGCTGGTCTTCGACCGGCACACCCACGTCGAGTACGACCCGCATCCGCATCGCCGCGAGGCCTGGGCAGGGTTCACCCTGGCGCGTGGGTAGTTCGCGGGTCACGCCACCGACCCCCGTCCTACCGTGATGGAGTGACAAGCGTGGACGCCCCGATCGAACGCCCCGATGACCTGACGCCCGCCTGGCTGACCGAGACCCTCGGCGCGGGCCGGGTCGACGGCTTCACCGTCGAGCGCATCGGGACCGGGCAGATGAGCGAGTGCTATCGGGTGGCGCTGAGCTACGGGGAGGGGACCGGCCCGGCCTCGGTGGTGCTCAAAGTCGCCGCGAGCGACCCGGTGAGCAGGCAGACCGGTGCCGCCCTCGGCCTCTACGAACGCGAAGTCCGGTTCTACTCCGATCTGGCCCCACGGCTGGGCGGCCCGATCGCCCGCTGCTACCACGCCTCCTGCCGACCGGAGAGCGGCCTGTTCACCCTGCTGCTCGACGACGCCGCGCCGGCCGTGGTCGGTGATGAGATCCGCGGTGCGACCCCGGCCGAGGCCACCCTGGCGCTGACCCGGTTGGGCCGGCTACACGCACCGCTGATCGGCGCTTCGGGGCCGGCCGGGGCGGACTGGCTGCGCCGCGAGACCCCGATGAACCAGGCGCTGATCACCCAGTTGTTCGCCGGGTTCGCCGGCCGCTACGGCGACACGATCCGCCCCGAGCAGCGGCTGGTCTGTCAGCGACTGGTCGACTCCTTCGACGCCCATCTCGCCGCTGAGGCGGCCCCGGACCGGCCCATGGGACTGGTGCACGGGGACTACCGGCTGGACAACCTGCTCTTCGGCCGGCCCGGTTCGCCGCGCGATCTGACGGTGGTGGACTGGCAGACCGTCACCTGGGGCCCGGCGATGACCGACGTCGCGTACTTCCTCGGCTGCGCGTTGCGGCCCGAGGACCGCCGCGCCCACTACGAGGACCTGCTCCGGGCCTACCACGACGGGCTGGGGCCCAACCCGCCGTTGTCGCTGGACGAAGTCCGCGAGGGAGTGCGCCGGCAGAGCTTCTTCGGCGTCATGATGACGATCGTGTCCTCGATGCTGGTCGAGCGCACCGATCGGGGCGACCGGATGTTCCTCACCATGCTGGACCGGCACGGCAGCCACGTCATGGACACCGGCGCTCTGGAGGTCCTGCCGCAGGCCGAGGGAAACCCTGCGCTGCAACCGGATCCGCGCGACGAGGCGGCCCACACACCCGGCGACGAGCCGTTGTGGAACGAGAGCTGGTACTGGGATTTCGCTGATCCGGGCCAGGGTGTGGGTGGCTGGATCCGGCTGGGGCTGATCCCGAACCAGAAGGTGGCCTGGATCAACGCGCTGATTTGTGGACCGGACATTCCCACAGTAGCCCTGCTGGACTTCGCCGCCCCGGTGCCGGACGACCCCAACAACGTGGTCGCCGGGGATATCGAATTGCGCCATGGCGCAACGGTTCCGCTGCGCGAATACCGGGTCGAGGCGACCGGTCCCGCGTCCGCCTACGACGACCCGTCCGCGCTGCTGGCGGGGATGCCGGGCCGCCCGGCCGAGCTGAGCCTCGACCTGACCTGGACCACCGTCGGCACCCCCTACGCATACCGGATCGCCACCCGCTACGAGATCCCCAGTGCGGTCAGCGGAACCGTCACCGTCGACGGCCGGACTTATGAGTTCGCCGCGGTCCCCGGCCAGCGGGACCACTCGCACGGGGTGCGGGACTGGTGGGGCATGGACTGGGTGTGGAGCGCGCTGCACCTGACCGACGGCACCCACCTGCACGGGGTCGACCTTCGGATTGCGGGCATGCCGCCGGTCAGCGTCGGCTACATCGCACCGCCCGGCGATCCGGTTGTCGAGACCACGTCGGTGACCGCCGAGGCGGACTTCGCCGCTGACGGCCTGCCGATCGCGACGACGCTGACCATGCACCCCGGCCCGATCACCGCCACGGTGGACATCCGCGGGTACGCGCCGGTCAGGCTGGTGTCGCCCGAGGGCAGGGTCAGCCTCTTCCCGCGCGCCTGGGCGGCGGTGCGGACCTCCGACGGCCGCGACGGGGTGGGATGGCTGGAGTGGAACCGCAACCTGCCCGGCGAGGACTAGTTGCGGTTCTCGGCTCCGACGGCTTGCCGGCCCTTGACGACTCAGCCCTTGACGACCTGGGTTCCGCCGGCGAGCTCGTCGTGCTTGCCCTGTTTGGTCGGGCTGCCGTTGATGGTCACGGCGATCACGATGTAGGCGATCAGGGCGAGCAGTCCGCCGACGTACGGAATGACCGACAGCAGGGTGAAGGCGTTGCGGATCGCCGACTGCTTGACGTCAGGCTTCGGCGCCCCGCCCGGACCGTGCACCCGTAGGCCGAGCAGCATCTTGCCCACCGTGCGGCCCTGGGTGACCTCCATGGCGACGAAGTAGGCGAACATCAGCACGCCCGAGAACAAACCGGTGACCATGATGTTGTCGGCGGAGTGCAAGATCACGGCCAGGACCGTGGCCACGATCCCGACCAGCAGTCCGTCGATGATGCGCGCGCCGAATCGCACGCCCAGGCCGCCCGGCTGCTCTCCGTGGCCGAGCGGGGGCGGCGGGGGGTAGCCGCCCGCCGGGCCGTACGGTGCGGGCGGCGGCGGATACCCGGCCGGCGGGGGCGGGGGATAGCCACCGGCCGGCGGCGGTGGGTAACCGGCCGGCGGAGGCGGGGGATAGCCGCCCGGTGCGGGCTGTCCGTAGGGGTTGGGCGGCGGCGGGGGCGGCGGGAAGCCGGAGGGCTGTCCGTAGGCGTTGGGATCCTGGTCACCCGTGGTCATCGCGAACTCCTGACGGTCGTCGGTGATCTCGAACTTACCCGTTAGGGCGGGGGCGCGTTCGTTCCCGCGGGTGGGCGCGTCGCCGACCGGGCGGTCAAACAGCCGCTGGGGGTGGGTTACGGTCGCACCATGGGCTTTGCCGACGCATCCCGGGCCGACGCATCCCCGGCCGACGCGCGGACCACGCGTTTGCTGGATCTCGCCGCGACGGTGACCGGGTTCATGCCGGAACACGAGGGGCGGGCGCTGTTCGAGGCCGCGGCCGGGTATCTCGACGGCGGCGTGGCGGTGGAGATCGGGACCTATTGCGGCAAATCGACCCTGCTTCTGGGTGCCGCCGCCGCGGCCCGCAACGCTGTGCTCTACACCGTGGACCACCACCACGGATCCGAGGAACATCAGCCCGGCTGGGAATACCACGACGCCACGCTGGTGGATCCGGTCAGCGGGCGCTTCGACACCCTGCCCGCGATGCGGCGGACCCTCGACACCGCCGGTCTCGAGGACACCGTGGTGGCCGTGGTCGGCAACTCCGCGGTGGTGGCCCGGGGCTGGCGTGCGCCCCTGCAGGTGCTGTTCATCGACGGCGGGCACAGCGCGGCGGCTGCCCACGCCGATTTCGAGGGCTGGGCCCGGTGGATCGAGGTCGGCGGGGCGCTGATCATTCACGACGTTCTTCCCGACCCGCGCGACGGGGGCCGACCGCCCTATGAGATCTACTGCCGGGCGCTGGCGTCGGGGGAGTTCACCGAGGTCGGGCACACCGGTTCGCTGCGCGTTCTGCAGCGGGTCGCGGGCGTGCCGGGCGATCAGCTCCGGACGCACTCGCAGTCGTAATCGCCCTCCAGTCCGCGGGGCAGTTCGTCGGCCCGGAAGATCCCGGAGCCCGCCGTCGTCGCCGACAGCGCATCGGCGGCCAGGATGACCGCGGCGCCGGTCCAGGTGGTGCGTTCCACCGGCCAGCGCTTGCCGTCGGCGTAGACCAGCCCGGTCCAGTACGAGCCGTCGGCCTCCCGCAGGTGCTGCATGGCGGCGAACTGCCGCATCGCGCGGCTCCGGTCGCCGATGGCCTCCAGCGCCATCACCAGCTCGCAGGTCTCCGCGCCGGTCACCCACGGCCGGTCGTTGACGCACCGGATGCCCAGATCTTCCACGGCGAACTCGTCCCAGCGCCCGGCGATCCGATCGTGGGCGGCCGGCCCCCGGACCGCTCCGCCGAGGATCGGGTAGTACCAGTCCATCGAGTGCAGGGGTTTGGCGGCGAAGGCCTGCGGGTGTTGGGCGATCGCGTGTCCGAGCCGGCCGAGGGCGACCTCCCACTCCGGCTGCGGCCGGCCGAGCTGCTCGGCGAGCGCCAGTGCGCAGCGGATGCTGTGGTAGACGCTGGAACACCCGGTGAGCAGCGCCTCGGTCAGCGTTCCGGCCGGCCCGGTGGCCCAGTAGATCTCGCCGGTGCCCGCCTGCAGGCCCAGGACGAAGTCGATCGCGGCCTGCACGGTGGGCCACATCCGTTCGGCGAAGTCCCGGTCGCCGGTCACCGCACAGTGGTGCCACACCCCGGTGGCGACGTAGGCGCAGAAGTTCGAGTCGCTGTTGGCGTCCTCGACCCTGCCGCGCCGGTATCGGATCGCCCAGGAACCGTCCGGGCGTTGTTCGCGACGGCACCATTCGAAGGCGGCGCGGGCCTGCTCGATCAATCCGGCGGCGGTCAGGGCCATCGCGCACTCGACGTGGTCCCACGGGTCGGTGTGCCCGGTCTCCGACCAGGGGATCTCACCGGAGGCCAGTTGAACGACTGCGATGGACCGCGCGGTCTGGCGGCACTGCGCCGGGGTGATCACCCCGGCGACTCCCGGCACGCCCGAGAGGTCAGACTCTGCGCGCATCGGGTGCCTCCGGGCTGGTCTTGTCTGTGCCGGTCCTCTTGGGGCCTGGCTTCTCGAAGTACAGCGCCACGCTCTTGCCGATCAGCGGGTTCAGCGCGGCCTCGGCGGCACGGGTCAGGACCGGAGCGGACATCATGTCCCAGACCAGCATCCGGTGGTAACCGCGGACCAGCACATTGTCATCATTGTCAACGCCGACAGCGCATTTCAGCCACCAGTACGGCGAGTGCAACGCGTGCGCGTGGTGGGAGTGGGTGAACCGCAGGCCGGTGGTCTCCAGCATGGTGCGCAGCCGTTCGGCCCGGTAGATCCGGACATGGCCGCCCTCGTTGGCGTGGTAGGCGTCCGAGAGCAGCCAGCAGATCCGTTCGGGCAGCCAGCGGGGGACCGTGACGGCCAGCGATCCGCCGGGTTTGAGCACCCGGGCGAGTTCGGCGACGGCCCGGCCGTCATCGGGAATGTGTTCGAGGATCTCCGAGGCGATCACGGTGTCGAAGGAGTCGTCCGGATAGGGCAGTGCCAGTGCGTCGCCGACCCGGGTTCGGGCCCTGCCCGATTCGGGCACCTCGCCGGCCTGGCTCATGGCGGCCAGCATGGTCTCGACGTCGGCCAGTTCGGCTTCGTTCTGGTCGAAGGCGATGACGTCGGCGCCGCGGCGGTAGGCCTCGAAGGTGTGCCGACCGGCGCCGCAGCCGACGTCGATCACCGTCGTCCCGGCAACGATGTTCAGCCGGTCGTAGTCCACCGTCAGCATGCGCTGCCGCGGCTCCGCGCCGTGCGTTCGATCGCCCGCTGGTAGACGCGCACCGTCTGGGCCGCCACCGCCTCCCAGCTGAACACCTCCACCGCGCGCCGCCGACCGGCGGCCCCCAGTCGGCGCCGCCGGTCGGGTGAGTCCAGCAGCCTTCCGATGGACGCGGTGAGCGCACCCGGATCGCCCGGTGGTACCAGATCGGCGCACTCCCCATCCTCGCCGAGCACCTCCGGTAGCGCCCCGGCGCGGCTGGCGACGGTCGGTGTCCCGCTGGCCATCGCCTCGACGGCGGGCAGCGAGAAACCCTCGTAAAGCGAAGGGATACAAGCGATTTCAGCTGATCTGAGCAGGGCGGCGACCTCGGTGTCGGGAAGTTCGGCCGACACGTGGACGATATCGGACAGGCCCAGTTCGGCGATCAGCTTCTCGGTGGTGCCGTTGGGCTCGAGTTTGGCGACCAGTTGCAGCTCGACATCGTGGTCGGTGCGCAGGGCGGCGATCGCCTGCAGCAGGGTGGCGATTCCCTTCAGGGGCCGGTCGGCCGAAGCGATGGCGATGACCCGGCCGGGGACCCGCGGCCGCCCGGGTGGGGCGAACACCTCGGTGTCCACGCCCAGCGGAACCACGTGCACCTGATCGGGCCGCACCCCGAAGTCCTCGACGATGTGGGCGGCTGACGACGACGACACCGTCAGCAGATCGGGAATCCTGCGGGCCACCCGCTTCTGCATGCCGAGGAAGCCGTACCAACGGTGCACCAGGGGTTTGCGCCACCACGTCGCGGCCGCCAGGTCGACGGTGCGGTCCCGGGTGATCGGGTGGTGGACCGTCGCCACGACCGGCAGTTGGCGGGCGATCTCCAGCAGCCCCGAGCCCAGGCACTGGTTGTCGTGGACCACGTCGAAGTCTCCCCGGCGCTGCGCGAGCAGACGGGCGACCCGCAGGCTGAAGGTGCGCGGCTCGGGAAAACCGGCGGTCCACATGGTGGCCACCTCAAGCAGGTCGATCCGGTCGCGGATCTCGCCGGGACGGGGGGTCCGGAACGGGTCGGGCTCGCGGTACAGGTCCAGGCTGGGAACCCGGGTCAACCGCACCCGGGGATCCAGCCATTCGGGGTAGGGCTGCCCGGAGAACACCTCGACCCGGTGTCCGAGTTCGACCAGGCCCCTGCTCAGGTGGCGGACGTAGACGCCCTGGCCGCCGCAGTGGGTCTTGCTGCGGTAGGACAGCAGCGCGATCCGCATGCTCACCGCCGCGCGGCGGCCATTCCGGACATGTGTTCACACTATCTTCGCCGCTTTTGGGGCTGCAATCCGGACGTCGAACGGGACCGGCGCCGGCCGATTACTGTCGGGATTCGATGAATCACTGCTGGGAAACGCTGGCGGAAGCGGTGTACCGCTGTCGGTTGCCGTTCCTCGACGTCACGGTCGGTCTGGTGAGCGGAACCCGCGCGAAGCTGCTGATCGACTGCGGTACAACGCTTTCGGAGGCTTCGGGGATCGGCGATGATGTGCGGGCGCTTACCGGATCGGCGGTCGATCACCTGGTGATGACCCACCACCACTTCGACCATGTACTCGGTTGCGGTGGCTTCCCCGGCGCACGGATCCACACCGCTCCGCCGGTGGCGCAGGCCTTGGGCAACCGGATCGAGGAGACCGGCGCGGATGCGGTGCGCCACGGCGCCGACCCCGCCGACGTTGCCGAGGCGATGCGCCGCGCCCGCCGGCCCGACCACATTGTGGAGTTGCGCACTCGGATTGACCTCGGCGGTCGCATCGTCACGGTCGAACACCCGGGTCGAGGCCACACCGACCACGACCTCATCGTGGTGGTACCCGGTGAACCGGCGGTGGTGTTCTGCGGGGATCTCGTCGAGGAGTCCGCCGACCCGGCGATCGACGAAGGCTCGGATCTTCGCGCGTGGCCGGCGACCCTGAACCGGGTGCTCCGGGAAGGCGGGGAGGGCGGAATCTATGTGCCGGGCCACGGGGCCGCGGTCGACGCGGCCTTCGTCCGCTCCCAGCGGGACTGGCTGGCGGCGCGGCCCTGAGTTGCCAGGCGGCGCTGAATTACCAGCCGGTGCGCAGCACCAGGTCGAGCACATCGACGAAGTAGTCCGCCGACTCCCGGGTGATGCACATCGGCGGTTTCATCTTGAGGACGTTCTGGCGGTCGCCGGTCGGCTGCACGATCACTCCCAATTCGCGCATGCGCTCGCAGATCGCCGCGGTGTCCTCGGTCGCCGGCTCCAGTGTGGCGCGGTCACGCACCAGTTCGACCCCCAGATACAGCCCGCTGCCGTGGATCGTGCCGATCAGCGGGTGGCGGGTCGCCAGTTCGTTGATCCGGGCGATGAGATGGTCGCCGACGACAAGGGCGTTGCGCTGCAGCCCGTCGCGTTCCAGCACGTCCAGGACGGTCAGCCCGACCACGCAGGACACCGGGCTGCCGCCGGCCGAGGAGAAGAAATACCCCTGGCTGCGGTAGGACTCGGCGATCGCCCTGGTGGTGATCACCGCGCCCAGGGGCTGGCCGTTGCCCATCGCCTTGGCCACGCACACGATGTCGGGGACCACGCCCTGCTGCTCGAAGGCCCAGAACCAGCGACCGGTCCGGCCGTAGCCCACCTGGACCTCGTCGGCGATGGCCAGTCCGCCGGCCGCCCGCACCGCCGCATACACGGCGGTGAGATAGCCGTCCGGCAGCGCCATTCCGCCGGCGTTGCCGTAGAAGGGCTCGCAGATGAACGCCGCCGGCGGTGCTCCCCGGGCGGCGAGGCCGTCGATGACGGCGACGGCCTCGGCCGCGTACCTCGAGGCGTCGGCTCCGCGGTGCTCGCCCCGGTAGGTGTTGGGTGAGGGGACGGTGTGCACCCACGCCGGCCGGGTGGACAGTGCATTGGGATTGTCGGCGACGGAGGTCGAGATGGCGTCGGTGGCGTAGGTCCAGCCGTGGTAGGCCTCGGCCACGGCGACGATGTCGTGACGACCGGTGGCCGCCATCGCCAGGCGCAGCGCCAGGTCGTCGGCCTCGGAGCCGGAATTGACCAGGAACACCGTGTCCAGCGGTTCGGGAAGGGTGGCGGCCAACCGCTCCGACAACGCCACCACCGCGCCGTAGTTGAACCGTGAGTTGGTGTTGAGCCGTCGCCACTGGCGCGCCGCCGCGTCGGCCAACCCCGGGTGGCCGTGGCCCAGGATCGCGACGTTGTTGACCATGTCCAGGTAGCTGCGGCCGTCGGTGTCGATGAGGTGCTCGCACCAGCCCCGTTCGATCCGCGGCGGATGTTCGTAGTAGTGCTCCTGGACCTCGGCGAAAGAGCGGGATCGCCGGTGGCGCAACGTGACACCGTCATCGACCAGCCCGGGCAGGGGCGGTAGTCCCAGCAGCACCCCGGGATCGCTGACCCGGCTCAGCCAGCCGGCGGCGTATTCCGGCCGGACGAACCGCGGGGCGTCAGCACCGCCGCGGCGAAGCTGGATCCACACCGGGCCGTCGACGGTGGCCACCCCGGTACCCGCATCAACATCGCCGCCGGCCACGGCGGGGTGAACGGCGCCGTGGATCTCTACCGTGCCGTCCGCCCCGGCCAGGGCCAGCAGTCCGGGGGATGCCTGGACCGTTGCCGGCCACGGCGCGTAGACGGACAGCGCGGAGGCCGGCCACAGGTCGACGCCGGTGGCCACGGTGGCGGGGGAATCCGGGCTCAGCGTTGCCGACCGGGTCAGCCGCGGCCGGGCGAAGATGCCGACGGCGGCCGCCGCCCCGGCGTCGATCGCCCGGCGCGCCAGCTCGTCCTCGCAGCCGGGCTGTGTCCACGCGCCGCCGTCCATACCGTCGGAGTCCACCGACAGATCGAGCCGGGCGATGTCTCGAGGGTCCAGCCCGCCGATCAACGCGGTCTCGCCGGTGAACTGTTGGCCGCCGAGCGGCATGCCGAGCGCGTGGCGGATCTGGGCCGCCATCACGTCCAGTGGAATCTCGATGGCGCGCTGGAAGATTCGCCATTCGGGGCCGACCCGTGCGCTGGCGTAGGCGTTATCGGCGTCCAGGGTGCTCTGGTGGATTCCGCTGACCACGATCACCGCCGCCCGCAGAACGACGAGCGGCCAGAGTGCGTCCGCTTCGCCGGGGCTCAACGGCCGCACCGCGTGAAAGGCCCGGATCGCGGGGATCGTCGCCGCCGGTTCGCCGCCGTCGTGGTGCAGCACGCCCGATACCGTCGCCGCCAATTCGCCGACGGTCCAGGACCGCATCAGGTCGCCGAAGTCGATGAGTCCGTCCGGCAGCCCGTCCGGGCCGACGACGACGTTGTCGTCGGTGATATCGCCGTGGATGACCTGGACCGGCAGGTCGTCGGCCAGATCGGCGACCGCGCGCCAGGCCTCGGCGGCCGCCGCCAGGACCGCCTCGCGGCGGTGCGGGTCGGTGACGTGGCCGGCCAGGGTCGCCACGGTGCGTTGGGCATGCCGAAGGTCCCACTGCAGCACCCGGTCCACGCCCGGATGGTCGAAGGAGGCCAGCGCGCGGCAGGTGCGCCCGGCCAGATTGCCGAGGGCGGCGACCCGGTGGGGGCGCAGGTAGGAGTCCCCGCTCAGCGTTCCGCCCGCCAGATAGGCGATGACCCGCGCGAACAGGGGGTTCTCCTCGGGGGTCTCCCCGCCGATCTGTGCGATCGTGGCGCTCCTGTTGATCGCGGTGCGGACGCCCTCGGCCGCGGTGAGGAACGCCGCCGCGGCGTCCTGGGCCTCAAGTTCCAGGCGGGTGAAGGCCGGGTTGGCGATCTTGAGTACCCCGATCGGTTCGCCGGAGTGGGTGCGCAACAGGAAGTTCGCGTCCTGGTTGCTGCCCAAAGCGGTAGCGGAGGCCCGCAGGCCGAAGTGTTCGGCGGCGATGGACTCGGCCTGCGCGGCGGTGATCGCCGGGACCGGCAACTCGGCGGCCTCGAAGAAATCGAACGGTCTCATGCCAGTTCCGATCAGCCGGTCTCGGCGCGCGGGCGCCGGTGATGTGTGGTTACGGTGGGGGAATGCGCGCCTTGCTCATCGTCGACGTTCAGAACGACTTCTGCGCGGGCGGGTCGCTGGCGGTCGCCGGGGGCGACGACGTCGTGCCGGCGATCAACGCTCTGCTGGCCGGGGACCACGGGTACGACCATGTTGTGGCGACCAAGGACTACCACGTCGATCCGGGGGACCACTTCTCCGAGCACCCTGACTACGTCTCGTCGTGGCCGCCGCATTGCGTGGCGCACAGTCCCGGAGCCGATTTCCACCCCGAACTGGACACCACCACGGTGGAGGCGGTCTTCCACAAGGGCGCCTACGCTGCCGCCTACAGCGGGTTCGAGGGCAGGCTCAACGGCATCAGCCTGGCCGACTGGCTGCGCGCGCGGGGGGTCGACGAGGTCGACATCGTCGGTATCGCCACCGACTACTGCGTCCGGGCCACCGCCGAGGACGCGGTCCACGCCGGATTGCGCACCCGGGTGCTGGTCGACCTGACCGCCGGTGTGGCCCCCGAATCGACGGCGGCGGCGCTGGCCGAGATGCGCAGCGCCGGAGTGGATCTGGTTCGGGCCACCTAAGACCTGCGAACCGGGAATCGGGGGGCCGGTGATCATCGCACCTGGCGCAGCGATTCCCAGTCGTGTTCGGCCTCCAGCTGCGCGATCAGACTGCGGGTGCGCTCCTTGAGTAGCAGCGTCATCGTGACGCCGATGATCAGCGCCGCGACCAGCGCGACCCAGGAGAACCGCGCCAGCCACTTCTCGGCCGCGAGGCCCAGGAAGTAGACCACCGCAGTGGTCCCGCCTGCCCAGAACACCGCGCCGGATGCGTTGGCAGCCAGGAAGTACGGGTAGCGCATGTGCAACGCGCCCGCCAGCGGTCCGGCCAGGATCCGCAGCAGCGCGATGAACCGGCCGAAGAACACCGCACCCACCCCCCAGCGGGCGAAGAGTTGTTTGGCCAGGGCAACGTGCCCGGTTCCGAAGTGCTTGGGGAAGCGCCGTCCGAGCCGCTCGAACAGCGGCATGCCGAACCGCCGCCCGATGCTGTAGCCGATCGAGTCGCCGATGATCGCGCCGGTGATGGCGGCCACGGCCACCCATTGCGGACTGATGTCCAGGTTGTCCCGGGTGGACAGAAGGGCGGCGGTGACCAGTGCTACCTCTCCGGGCAGCGGGATACCCAAGCTTTCCAACCCGATGATGAACCCGACGGTCAGGTACACCGCCAGCGGCGGTATCGCCACCAGGATCGCTTCCACGTTCACGCGGCCACGCTCAGATGGGGGCTTTCTTGCTCCGATAGAGCGTTCCGCCCACCAGCAACACGAGACTGATCAGCAGGATCGCGGTCGCCAGCACATTGATCTGCGGGGGGACCGCGGCCTTCGTCGCCGCGTTGACGTACAGCGGGTAGGTCACCGTGGACCCGCTGACGAAGTAGGTGATGATGAAATCGTCCAGCGAGAGCGCGAAGGACAACATCGCGGCCGCGACGATCCCCGGCACGACCAGCGGCAGGGTCACCTTGAAGAACGTCCGGACCGGACCGGCACCGAGGTCCAACGAGGCGTCCTCCAGCGTCCAGTCGAACCCCCGGATACGCGCCCGGACCGTCATTGCGATGAAACTGATCTCGAACGCGACGTGGGCGATAAGGATCGTCAAATAGCCGGTGGCCCAGCCCAGGCTGAGGAACAGCGTCAGCAGCGACGCGCCCATCACCACCTCGGGCGAGGTCAGCGGCAGCACCAGGAAGGTGTCGACCACCTTGCTGCCCCGGAAGCGTTGCCGCACCAGGGCGATGGCCACCAGGGTGCCGAGCACCAGAGCGATCGCCGTCGACACCGCCGCCACATTGAGGCTGAGCCGAAGTGCCTCGGCCAGCGCCGGGTATTTGAACGGGTTCGCCCAGTTCTCCCAGGTGAAGCCCTGCCAGGTGTAGTTGAACTTGCCCTTGGGCTTATTGAACGAGAAGACGATGATGACCAGGATCGGCACGAACAGGTACACCAGTACCAGTCCGGCCACGACCCGGAGGGCCAGGTCGCCCAGTTTGAAGGTGCCCCGGAGGGTGCGGCCGGGCGAAGCCATGTCGGTGACGGCCTGGGTGGTCATCAGACCAGATCCTCGGTGCCCAGTGCCCTGGTGTAGAGCAGCACGCCAGCCAGGATGAACGCCATCAGCACGAAACTCATCGCGGCGGCCACCGGATAATCCTTGACCACGAGGAATTGTTTCTGGATGACGTTTCCGATCATGGTCGTCTTGGTGCTGCCGAGATAGTCGGCGTTGATGAAGTCGCCGACCGCCGGGATGAAGACCAGCAGGCTACCGGCCAGCACACCGGGCATGGCCAGCGGGAGAATCACCTTGCCGAACATTCTGCGGTTGGTGGCGTAGAGGTCGCGGGAGGCCTCCAGCAGTCGGGGATCGATCTTCTCCAGGGCGACGTAAAGCGGCAGGATCATGAAGATGACCCAGTTGTAGGTCAATCCGCCGATCACCCCCCAACTCGTCGACAACAGCCGGCCTTCGCTGGGAAGCAGCCCGACCGCGCCCAACGCGTCGACCACCCAGCCGTCATCGGCCAGGATGGTCTTCCAGGCGATGGTGCGGATCAGGAAGGTGACGAAGAACGGCAGGATTACCAGGCCCAGAAGCAGATTCTTGAATCGTCCGGCCTTGAACGCGATCACGTAGGCCAGCGGAAACGCCAGCAGCAGGCAGAACACGGTGGCGGTCAGGGCGTAGCCGAAGGAGCGCAGGATCTGCTCGCGGTACTCGGTCAGCGCCTGACCGTAGTTGCCGAAGTCCCAGGCGAAGGTCAGCGTGGGCAGGTACACCGAACCGCCCATGGTCGACAGCGAGGTGCGCAGCAGTGAGTAGAACGGCACCACATAGAACACCCCGAGATAGGCCAGCGCGGGCAGGATCATCAGATAAGGGGCGATCCTGCTGCGCTGCCGATTGCTGCTGGCTACACCTGCCATCAGAGGGCTGCCATCGGCTCAGCCGCCGGCGACGGCGGCGTAGGCCTTGTTGAACTCCTGGGTCTGCTCGTCGGTCAGCGGCGGCCAGGACGTCAGCTTCTCCAGGGTCTCCTTCGGCGGATTGATCAGCGGGTTGCCGCCGAGTTTCGGGTCGATCTTGTCCAGTTCCTCGGTCATATCGCTGAGCACCGGTACGTACTGGGTGAACGCGATCAATTTGGCGTAATTGGCCCGGTCGTAGATGTAGTTGATCCACTCTTCGGCGGCCTTCTGATTCTGCGTGGTGTAGGGAATCACCATCGTGTCCAGGAAGGTGGTACTGCCGGCCTCCGGAACCACGAACTGCAGGTCGGGGTTGTCCTGCTGCAGCTGGACGATGTCGCCGGAATACGCCTGGGCGACGATGATGTTGCCGGCGGCCAGGTCGTCGGCGTAGTCATTGCCGGTGAAGCGGCGGATTTGGCCCTTGTCCTTTTGCTCCTGGACCAGGTCGACGGCCTTTTGCACCGCTTCGACTCCCGGGTCCTCCGGAGACTGCCCCTGGGACAGCATGATCATGCCGAGGCCGTCCTGGGTGTCGGAGAACAGGCTGACCTTGCCCTTGAACGCCGGATCCCACAGGTCGTCCACCTTGGTGATGTCCCGGCCGGTGGCCGCGCGGTTGTAGGCCAGGCCCACCATGCCCGACATGTACGGGGCGCTGTATTTGCGGCCGTTGTCGGCCTTGGATTTCAGCAGGTCGGGACGCATGTTCTTCTTGTTGCTCCAACGGCTCTCGCTGATCGGATTGAGCCAGCCGAGGCCTTCGAGGCGGGCCGCCATGAACTGGGTGGGCACCACCACGTCAGCGCCGATGTCCTGGCGGCGCGACAACGGTTCCTTGTTCTTGGCGAACCATTCCTCGTTGTCGTTGAAGTCCTCCTTGTAGTCGACGACCAGTCCGGTGGCGGTCTGGAACGCCGCGACGAAACCGTCGGCCATGTACAGCGGCCAGTTGGAGACTCGCAGCTTTCCGGAGGCCGGGCTGCCGTCGTCGGGCGTCGCCGGTGCGTTGGATGCCCCGGAGGAGGACTTGTCGCCCGAACTGCACGCCGACAGGGCCGAGGGACCAAGGATGAGGGCGGCCGCCGCAGCGGCACCCCCGCCGATGAATCGTCGGCGCGAGGCCAGCCGGGCCAGGACCCGGGGGTCGATATCTGCCATGGGGTTGCCTTTCATCTCCGGTGTTGAGGGCCGTCGCGGTGGGACGGGCCTAGGGCTTGAGTTCAGACCCCGGATGTCCACCGGCCGGGGGACCATCGGAGCTCGGCAGCACCAGGGAGGCGTCCGGGTCCCAACCGACGTAGACGTCGTCGCCGGGACGGAGCATCGGCAGATGCTGCTCGGGCCCGACGTGAGCGACCACCGGGGATCCATCGGCGGCGGTCAGGGCGAGGCGTACCACCGGACCCTGGAAGGTCAGGTCGGAGACCCTGGCGCGTACCGCGGCCAGTTCCACCTCCGGCTGCTGCACCGAGACCCGCACCCTTTCCGGGCGCACCATCAGGGTGGCGCGCCCGCCGGGCTCGATGACGGCGTCCCCGGGCCGTGCCCTCAGCGTGGTGCCCAGCACGTCGACCTCGACGTAGTCGCGGTTGGAGCGACCGGTTTGCCGGCCCGCCCACAGGTTTGCCTGACCGATGAAACCGGCTACAAAGACCGTGGCGGGCCGGTCGTAGATCTCGGTGGGGGTGCCGATCTGCTCGACGTTGCCGTCGTTCATGACCGCGATGCGGTCACTCATCGTCAGCGCCTCCTCCTGGTCATGGGTGACGTAGACGAAGGTGATACCCAGTTCGCGTTGGATGCGCTTGAGTTCGAACTGCATGACGTGGCGCAGTTTGAGATCCAGCGCGCCCAGCGGCTCGTCGAGCAGCAGGGCGCTGGGGTAGTTGACCAGAGCCCTGGCCAGTGCCACCCGCTGCTGCTGTCCGCCGGAAAGTTGTGCGGGTTTGCGTAACGCGAAGTCGGTCAGCCGCACCACGTCGAGCATCTCGTCGACGTCCTTCTTGACCTTGGCCTTGTCGGCCTTGCGGCTGCGCGGTCCGTAGGCGACGTTGTCCCAGACGGTCATGTGCGGGAAGAGCGCGTAGTGCTGGAACACGGTGTTGACGTTGCGCTTGTTCGGCGGGACTCTCGAGACGTCCACTCCCTCGAGCCGGATGGCGCCCTCGGTGGGCGTTTCGAAGCCGGCGATCATCCGCAGCGTCGTGGTCTTTCCGCAGCCGGAGGGCCCGAGCATGGAGAAGAACTCGCCGGCGCCGATCGAGAAATCGGCGTCGGCAACGGCGATGTAGTCCGCGAAGCGTTTGGTGACACGGTGGATCTCGATGACCGGAATGCCGTCGGCGCGCTCGTGCCGGCCTGACTCGGTGGCCTGTCGGGTGGTGGCAGCGCCGGTATCGGTCAGGGCCGTCCTCCTTTTCGCCCGGGAGACCCGCGGGGGCAGCCCTCGGGGTAACTGTCGCGGATTTCGGGGCCTTCCGCAACACAAACGGCAACGGATTTCGCAAGATGCCGGGATTCTTTCGATGGATACCGTCGATGGATCCCGTTCCCCGGCCCGTCACATATGGGCGCCGCCGTCGATGCGGACCTCCGTGCCGGTGACGAAGGAGGCCTCCGGGCTGCCCAGCATCGCCACCACCGGCGCTACCGCGGCAGGGTCGGCGAAGATCGCGCCGTTGGGCAGTGGCAGCCCCGGGGCGACCCGGGCGAAAAGCGTGATGTCGGCGTCGCGGGGCAGGCCCGGACCGGCGCTCTGCCCGGAGCGCCCGGTTCCGTCGGTCATCCCCGACGAGATGGACCCCGGCTGCACCGAGTTGAACCGGATGCCCTCCTTGGCGAACTCCGCGGCGAGTGCATGGGTCATCGCCAGGATGCCGCCCTTGGAGGCCGCGTAGGCCGACATGTAGGGGTGGGCGAAGGTCGCGGAAGTGGAACTGAAGTTGACCACCGCGGGCGCGTTGCCGCGCCGCAACGCCGGCAGGGCCTGCCGGGTCACCAGGAACGTGCCGACCAGGTTCACCCGGAGGACCTGCTCGAAATCGGCCAGCGTTGTTTCGGCGAAGTGCCCGGAGCGGAGTATCCCCGCCGCATTCACCAGGGTGTCCAGGCCGCCGAGAGTCTCGATGGCGAGACCGACTCCGGCCGTCACCGAGTCCTCGTCGCCGACGTCCAACACCACGGTGTCCAGGCGGCCGCCGCCCACCCCGGCCCTGGCGACGGTGTCCTCGAGACCGGCCCGGCTGATGTCGGCTGCCACCACCTGGGCGCCTTCGCTGAGGATGCGCAGTACACAGGCCTGTCCGATCCCCGAACCGCCGCCGGTGATGACAACCCGGCGTCCGGCGTACCTGTCGGTCACGGCCATGTGATCGCGCCCCTCGTCTGCCCGCCGCCCGGTGCGAGTCCCGTCAGTGGACTCCCGGCAGTCGATTCATTGTGCTGCACGACGGGGTTTGGATTCCGGGGGTTTGGATTCGGGGGGTTTGGCTCCCGGCGATTCGGGTCACCCCCGCAACGCCGATCGCATACTGTTCGCGGAGGCCCTCAGAACGGGAATTCGGGGCCCTCGGAACGGGAATTAGGGGAGGAGAGCGCCGAGGTCGATGGCGAACGAAGCGGCGGATCGCTGGTCTCCCGGCGTCGCCCTGGGCAAAGGTGTCTCCGGTCCGATGGAGGCCATCGGAGGCCTGTTCGCGATGTCCGCCGACGCGGTGCGGTTCCTCTTGCGGCGCCCCTTTCAGTGGCGGGAGTTCCTCGAGCAGTCCTGGTTCGTCGCCCGGGTGTCGCTCGCGCCCACCGTTCTGGTGGCGATCCCGTTCACCGTGCTGGTGAGCTTCACCCTCAACATCCTGCTGCGTGAACTGGGCGCGGCCGACCTCTCCGGGGCGGGCGCGGCCTTCGGGGCGGTGACCCAGGTGGGCCCTCTGGTGACCGTGCTCATCGTCGCCGGTGCCGGAGCCACGGCGATGTGCGCGGATCTGGGGTCGCGGACCATCCGCGAGGAGATCGACGCCATGGAGGTGCTCGGCATCAACCCCGTGCAGCGTCTGGTCACCCCGCGGATGCTGGCCTCGGGTCTGGTGGCGCTGCTGCTCAACTCGCTGGTGGTCATCATCGGCATCCTGGGCGGCTACGTCTTCTCGGTGTTCGTCCAGGATGTCAACCCCGGGGCGTTCGCCGCCGGGATCACCCTTCTCACCGGCGTGCCCGAGGTGATCATCTCGTGCGTCAAGGCCGCGTTGTTCGGGTTGATCGCCGGTCTGGTGGCCTGCTACCGCGGCCTGATGATCACCGGCGGCGGGGCCAAGGCGGTGGGCAACGCCGTCAACGAGACCGTGGTCTACGCCTTCATGGCACTGTTCGTCGTCAACGTGGTGGTCACCGCGATCGGCATCCGGATGACTACGGGGTGAGCACATGGGCACCCTGACCATCCTGCGCGCCAACTACCCGCGGCTGTTCCGGGAGTTCGGACGCCCGGTACGGGTTTTCGGCCGCATCGGCGACCACACACTGTTCTACGCCAAGTCCATCGCCGGTGTGCCGGTGGCCCTGGTGCGCTACCGCACCGAGATCGTCCGGCTGATCGCCGAGATAAGCATGGGCGCGGGCACGCTGGCGATGATCGGCGGCACGGTGGCCATCGTCGGCTTCCTGACCTTGGCCGCCGGCGGCACCCTGGCCGTGCAGGGCTACTCATCGCTGGGCAACATCGGTATCGAAGCCCTTACCGGATTCCTGGCCGCATTCATCAACGTTCGGATCTCGGCGCCGGTCGTCGCCGGCATCGGTCTGGCCGCGACCTTCGGCGCCGGCGTCACCGCACAACTGGGCGCGATGCGGATCAACGAGGAGATCGACGCCCTGGAGTCCATGGGGATCCGGCCGGTGGAGTACCTGGTGTCCACCCGCCTGGTGGCCGGGATGGTCGCGATCGCGCCGTTGTACTCGATCGCGGTCATCCTGTCGTTTCTGGCCAGCCGGTTCGTCACGGTCGCGCTGTTCGGGCAGTCGGCCGGGCTGTACACCCACTACTTCGACACCTTCCTCAATCCGCTGGACCTGCTGTGGTCGTTCCTGCAGGCCGTGCTGATGGCCGTCACCATCCTGTTGATCCACACCTACTTCGGGTACTTCGCCTCCGGCGGACCCTCAGGTGTCGGCGTCGCGGTGGGCAACGCGGTCCGGACCTCGCTCATCGTGGTGGTGTCGGTGACGCTGCTGGTCTCGCTCGCGATCTACGGATCCAACGGAAACTTCAACCTGTCCGGATAGACGATGATGGCGGCCAAGCGAACTTCCGGTTACCTCCGCCCGGTGGCGGGCATGCTTACGGTGCTCGCCCTGGCGGTGGTGGTCGTGGTCGCGGTCGGACTGTTCCGGGACAGCTTCACAAGGACGGTGCCGGTGACTGTCATCGCCGACCGGGCCGGTCTGGTGATGTACCCGGATGCGAAGGTCAAGATCAACGGTGCCCAGGTCGGCAAGGTCGCCTCGATCGAACCGCTGCCCGACGGCGGCGCGGCGCTACACCTGGCCATCGACCCCGCCGCGGTGGGCGTCATTCCGGCCAACGTCGGCGCCGAGATCACCTCCTCGACGGTGTTCGGCTCCAAGTTCGTCGAACTGGTGGCCCCGGCCCAGGCCTCCCCGGCCGCACTGCGGGCCGGAACGGTGATTCAGGGCGGCGACCACGTCACCGTCGAACTGAACACGGTGTTCGAGAAACTTGTCTCGGTGCTGTCGACGGTCGAACCGGCGAAGCTCAACCAAACCTTGGGGGCGCTGTCGACATCGCTGCACGGACGCGGCCGTCAGTTCGGGCAGACCCTGGCCGATCTGGACAGCGCCCTATCCACCCTCAACCCGGCTCTGGACAGCCTCAACGACGCCTTGGAGGTGTCGCCGACGGTATTCGACGCCGTCGCCGATGCCTCTCCTGACCTGGTCGCCACGCTCGACAACACCAGTCGGATCGCCGACACCGTCGTCGATCGCCGCGACAGCCTTGACGCCCTGCTGATCAGCGCGATCGGCCTCGCCGACATCGGCAACGATGTGCTGTCGACCAACCGCGGACCGCTGGCCGACGTCGTGCACCTGCTGGTGCCCACCACCGATCTGACCAACCAGTACAACCCAGCGCTGTACTGCGGGATCGCCGGACTGATCCCGTTGGCGACAGGCCCCGGGTTGCCGGTGCCGGGCGCGGTGCTGCTGCAGGGGTTCTTCCTCGGCCGGGAGCGCTACCGGTATCCGGGCAATCTGCCGAAGGTCGCGGCCACCGGCGGGCCGCAGTGCACCGATCTGCCCAACGTCGGATACGAACAGCGGCCGCCGTACGTGGTCACCGATATCGGAGCCAACCAGGCGCAGTACGGGAACCAGGGCATCCTGCTGAACTCCGACGGCCTCAAGCAGGCGTTGTTCGGCCCGCTGGACGGTCCGCCGCGCAACTCGGCCCAGGTGGGGATGCCCGGATGAGAGGCCTCGGCGGAACCGGTCTGAAGGTCGGGATCTTCATGGTTGTGATGCTGATGCTGACCGCCGCGCTGTTCGCGATCTTCGGCCAGTACCGGGGCGGCGACCAGAACGGATACACCGCCGTTTTCGACGACGTCTCGAGCCTGAAGGCCGGCGACTCGGTCCGGGTGGCCGGCGTGCGGGTGGGCACCGTCGACAGCGTCGAACTGCAACCGGACAACACCGTCCTGGTCGGATTCGGGGCCGAGCGCGACATCGTGCTCACCTCGGGCACCAAGGCGGCGGTGCGCTATCTCAACCTCGTCGGGGACCGCTACCTGGAATTGCTCGACAGCCCGGGCATGGCCCGGGTCCAGCCGCCCGGATCGGTGATCCCGGCCGACCGCACCGAAGCCGCCCTCGATCTCGACCTGCTGCTGGGTGGTCTCAAACCGGTGGTGCAGGGGCTCAATCCGGAGGCCGTCAACGCCTTGACCAACTCGCTGATCCAGATCCTGCAGGGCCAGGAGGGAAACGTCGAGTCGCTGTTCTCCAGAACGTCGGCGTTCGCCGGCGCACTGGCCGACAACAGCTCGACCGTGCAGCAGTTGATCGACAACCTCAACGCCGTGCTGGAGACTATCGGCGACGACGGCGACAAGTTCTCCGCGGCGGTCGATCGCCTGGAGAAGCTGGTGACCGGACTGGCCGCCGACCGCGACCCGATCGGCACCGCGATCACCGCGCTGGACAACGGCAGCGCGGTGCTGACCGATCTGCTGGTTCAGGCCAGGACGCCGCTGGCCGGGACCGTTGACGAGTTGGCCCGGCTGGCCCCGCTTCTCGACCAGGACAAGGAAACCCTGGACTTGGCCCTGCAGAAGGCGCCCAAGAACTACCGCAAGCTGGTCCGGCTCGGCTCCTACGGCAGCTGGATCAACCAGTACCTGTGCGGCATGTCGGTGCGGGTCAGCGATCTGCAGGGCCGCACCGCCTACTTCCCGTGGATTCTGCAGCACACCGGACGGTGCGCGGAGCCGTGATGGACGCCAGCAGGCCCGCATGCTGAAATACCGCGGCTCCCACCTCATCCGCTCCGGCTTTATCGGCCTGGTGCTGATCGTCCTCGTGATCACCGTCGGTCTACAGACCCAGCGGCTGGTCAGCCTGGCGACCTCGGTGCGCCATCAGGCCCTGTTCGCCGAGGCCGGCGGGCTGGCGCCCGGCAACGACGTCAGGGTGTCGGGGGTAAAGGTGGGCACCGTCTCCGGGGTGTCACTGCAGCGCGGCCGGGCGCTGGTCGACTTCTCGGTCAGCGGCAAGGTCCGCCTCGGCTCGGACACCACCGCCCACATCCGGACCGGAACGCTTCTGGGTCAGCGGGTGCTGACGCTGGAGTCCGCCGGAGCGGGCCGGCTGCGCAGCGCCGACGTCATTCCGCTCTCGCGCACCGGGTCGCCCTACTCGCTGACCGATGCCCTCGGCGAATTCACGGCCAACACGGCCGAGACCGATACCGCCGCGCTCAACCAGTCGCTGGACACGCTGTCGGCGACCATCGACCGGCTGGCCCCGCAGCTGGGCCCGACCTTCGACGGGATCAGCCGCATCTCCCGGGCGCTCAACGAGCGCAACGAGTCGCTGTCGGATCTGCTGCGCAGTGCCGCCGAGGTGACCGGCATCCTCTCCGCGCGCAGTCGGCAGGTGAACACGCTGATCCTCAACGCCAACGAACTGCTCGGCGTTCTCGAGGACCGCCGGTTCGCCATCGCCAACCTGCTGGCCAACACCTCGGCGCTGTCCCAGCAGCTCAGCGGGCTGGTGGCCGACAACGAAGAGCAGCTCGCACCGGCCCTGGAGAAGCTGAACTCGGTGACCGAGATACTGCAGCGCAACAACGACAACATCACCAAGGGGATGGCCGGCCTGGCGAAGTTCCAGCTCACCCAGGCTGAGGCCGTGAACGGGGGCTTTTACTACAACGCCTTCGTCGCCAACCTCAGCCCGGCGCAGACCCTGCAACCGTTCTTCGACTACGCGCTGGGCTTCCGGCGCGGGGTCAACGCCGGCCAGCCGCCGGACAACGTCGGTCCGCGGGCGGAATTCCCCTTCCCGTATAACGGCATTCCCCAGCCGAATGAGACCTGGGGCCCACCACCGGGGCCGCCATGATGCGCAACCGACGCACTGCGGTCCTCGCCGCACTGCTGGCCCTGCTGGTCGCGGGGGGAGCGACCCTGCTGGTGCGCAATGCGGTGTTCAAGCCGATGACGATCACCGCCTATTTCACCAGCGCCACCGCGATCTATCCGGGTGACCAGGTCAGGGTCGCCGGGGTCAAGGTCGGCACCATCACCGAGATCGAGCCGCAGGGCACCAAGGCGAAGATGTCCCTCGCCGTCGACCGTGCGGTACCCGTCCCGGCCGACGCCAGGGCCGTCATCGTCGCGGGCAACCTGGTCGGGGCCCGCTACGTCCAACTGGCTCCGGCCTATGTCGAGGGCGAGTCCACCGGGCCGAGGATGCGTGACGGTGCCGTTATCGACACCGACCGCACCGCGGTGCCCGTCGAATGGGATCAGGTCAAGGAGCAATTGAACAGGCTGGCGACCGATCTCGGTCCCACCCTGGACCGGTCCACCACCTCGGTGGGAAGGTTCATCGACAGCGCGGCCGGCGCCATGGAGGGCAATGGCGACAAGCTGCGGGAGACCATCGGGCAGCTGTCCGGACTGAGCCGAATCCTGGCCGACGGCAGCGGCGACATCGTCGGGGTCATCTCCAACCTGCAGACCTTCGTCACCGCGCTGCGCGACAGCAACACCCAGATCGTGCTGTTCCAGGATCGGCTGGCCACGGTGGCCGGGGTGCTCGACGGCAGCCGGGCCGATCTCGACGCGGCGCTGACCAACCTCTCCGGCGCCATGGTCGACGTCCAGCGGTTCGTCGCCGGCAGCCGCGACCAGGCCGCCGAACAGGTTGCGCGGCTCGGCGACGTGGTGCGCAACATCTCCGAGAACCAGATGGTCCTGAAGAACCTGCTGCACGTCGCGCCCAACGCGATCGGCAACAGCTACAACATCTACAACCCGGACATCCAGAGTGCGCTGGGCGGTTTCGCGCTGGCCAACTTCTCCAACCCGCTGCAGGTCGTCTGCGCGGCCATCGGGGCGATCGAGAACGTGACGGCCGGTGAGACCGGCAAACTGTGCTCGCAGTACCTGGGTCCCGCGCTGCGGCTGCTCAACTTCAACTACCTGCCGATGCCGTTCAACGCCTATCTGGGCAAGTCGCCGAGCCCGTGGAACCTGATCTACTCCGAGCCCGAACTGGCACCCGGCGGGGCGGGCAGCCCGGCGCCCGCGGAGATCCCGCCGGACATCTCGGCCTACACCGGACTGCGCGGGGATGTCCCGCCGCCGCCGGGGTGGGCCGGACCGCCCGATCCCCGGCGCGGCGCCTACGCGCCCGACGGACTGCCCGCGGACCCCCAGCCGGCGCTGTTCCCCGGCGCCCCGCTTCCGCCCGGAACCCCGCACGGTCCGGTGACGCCGTCGAATCTCGACGAGTTACTGTTGCCCGCCGAAGCCGCCCCCGCGGCGGCCCCCGAGCGGCCGCCGATGCCGGGGCCGGTACCGCTGCCGGCCGGGGTGGGGGAGGCACCGCCATGATGCGTCGACCGGCGATCGGCGCGGGTTGCCTCCTGCTCGCCGTCAGCCTTATCGGGACGGTCGGGGGCTGCGGGTTCGGCGGGCTGAACTCGTTGCCGCTGCCCGGTGCGGTGGGGCGCGGCCCCGACGCCGCCGTCTACCACGTCGAGTTGGCCAATGTCTCCACCCTGGAACCGAACTCGCCGGTCCTGGTCGACGACGTCGTGGTCGGCAGCGTGAACCGGATGACGGTGCGGGACTGGCACGCCGAGGTGGAGATCTCGGTGAAACCCGAGGTGAGTATCCCCGCCAACGCGGTCGCGACGGTGGGACAGACCAGCCTGCTGGGCTCGATGCACCTCGCGCTCAACCCGCCGCCGGGACAGCGCCCCACCGGTCGGCTCGCGCCCGGGGCCACCCTGGGGCTCAACAAGACCTCGACCTACCCCTCCACCGAGCAGACGCTCTCGGCGTTGTCGGTGGTGATCAACGGCGGGGGAGTCGGACGGATCGGCGATATCGTCGCCGAACTCAACGCGGCGCTCAACGGCCGTGAACCACAGATCCGGGACCTGCTGACCCGCCTCGACGAGTTCGTCGGCGTTCTGGCCGAACAGCGGGACAGCATCAACTCGACGGTGGCCGCGCTCAATCGGGCGGCCGGAACCTTCGCAGATCATCGTGACGTGCTCAGCGGGGCGCTGGAGCGCATCCCGCCGGCGCTGGACGTGCTGGTCGCCGAGCGGCCCAGGTTGACCGCGGCGTTGGAGAAACTCGGCAGTTTCAGCGCGCTGGCCGGGGATCTGGTCACTGAAACCCGGGAGGATTTGGTCCGCGATCTGGCCAACCTGGAGCCGACCCTGCGGGCGCTGGCCGACGTGGGACCCCAACTCGATCAGGCGCTTGCCTACTTTCTCAGCGCCTTCCCCTACGGCCAGTCGACCATCGACCGTGCCATCCGGGGCGACTACCTCAATCAGTACATCATCTTCGACTTCACCGTGCCGCGGCTGAAGAAAACCCTCTTCCTCGGCACCCGCTGGGGCCAGGAGGGCGCCAAACTCGTTCCGGCGCCGGGTGATCCCTGGTACGCCACCTACACCTACGACCCACTCAACGCGCCATTCAGCCCGCCCCCGGCCGCGGTGGCCGGCATCGACGCCGAGCCCGGGTCGACCCCAGTTCCCGCTCCGGCCCCCGCTCCGGCGGTACCGGACTCCCCGGAGCTGCAACTGGCCCCGATGGATGAGGGCGGCCGTTGATGCTCACCCGATTCGTCCGCACCCAGCTGGTGATCTTCAGCATCGCCGCGATCATCGGCATGACGGCGATGGTCGTGGTCTACATGCAGGTACCGACGCTGCTCGGGATCGGCCGCATGACGGTCACCCTGGAGCTGCCCGAAACCGGTGGGCTGTACAGGTTCTCGAACGTCACCTACCGCGGTGTCCAGGTGGGCAAGGTCACCGATGTGCGGGCCACCCGCGCCGGCGCGGAGGCCACCCTGTCGCTGGCCGCCACGCCGAAGATCCCGGCCGACCTGCAGGCCACCGTGCGCAGCGTCTCCGCGGTCGGGGAGCAGTACGTGGACCTGCTGCCGCGCACGGATTCCGGGCCCTATCTGCGGGACGGCTCGGTGATCCCGATGCGCGACATCCAGGTACCCCAGCGGGTAGGCCCGATGCTCGACCAGGTCAGCGCTCTGCTGCAGAGCATTCCCAAGGACAGATTGAGGATGCTGCTGAACGAGTCGTTCCGGGGGCTCAACGGCGCCGGCGACGACCTCGCCGCACTGCTGGAATCCTCATCAAAGCTGTCCGCGGAGTTCGACGGTCTCGCCGAAAGGGCCCGCGCACTGATCGAGGACGGCCGGCCCCTGCTGGACGCCCAGGCGGTGTCCTCCGAGGCGCTGCGGAGCTGGGCCGCCGGCCTTGCCGGGGTGACCGGTCAGCTAGTCGACGACGACCCGCAGATCCGGGCGATTCTGGACAACGGGCCGGGTGCACTGGTCGAGGCGTCGCGGCTGCTTGAACAGGTCAATCCGACGCTGCCGGTCTTGCTGGCCAATCTCACGACGGTGGGCCGGATTGCGGTGACCTACCACGCCTCGCTGGAGCAGCTGCTGGTGCTGCTGCCGCCCTACATCGCCTCGGTGCAGGCGGTCGGTCTGCCGCGCAACAACCCGACCGGCTTCACCCAGGGCGACTTCACCCTGACCATCGGGGATCCGCCGGCCTGCACGGTGGGATTCCTGCCGCCGTCGTCCTGGCGATCGCCGTCGGACCTCTCCGATGTCGACACCCCGGACGGCCTGTACTGCAAGCTGCCGCAGGATTCCCCGATCGCGGTCCGCGGGGCGCGCAACTACCCGTGTATGGGGCAGCCCGGGAAGCGCGCCCCCACCGTCGAGATCTGTGAGAGTGACGGCGCTTTCGAGCCGCTGGCCATGCGCCAGCACGCGCTGGGCCCCTACCCGTTCGATCCGAATCTGATCGCCCAGGGCATCCCGCCCGATGACCGAGTCAGTTTCGAGGACCACATCTACGGGCCGTTGGAGGGCACGCCCCTTCCTGCGGGGGTCCTTCCCGAAGGTGCCCCGCGCGCCGATCCTGCGCTGCCCGCCGGCCCAGCAGCGCCCGCTGATCCCGCGCCGCCGTCGGATCCGCCGGCCGCCGGCGGGGCGGCCGTCGCTCCGAGCTCCTTCGGCTCGACCGCCGGCCCGTCGGTGGCAATCGCGACGTACGACCCGAAAACCGGACAGTTCGTCACCGCGGACGGCAACGTGGCGCGCCAGACCGATGTCGTGGCAGCCGGCGGCGAGCGGCCCTGGACGGACCTGCTGCCGACCGGCTGACGCTGGTCAACCCACCTTGACCAGCTTGAACGGCATGGTGATGAACAGCGGGAGGCTGCGCCCGCAGGCGCCACTGGGACCGGTGGTGGCGTCCTCGCCGACCAGCACGTCGGAGGTCGGGTCGGTGCTGTCTCCACCGGGGGTCATTCCCTTGAAACGGAACACCTGATAGCCGTCCGCGGTCGACCCGTCCGGGCAGGGTATCCACCGTGGGACGACGTGTTTGACATACCACTCACCACCGGTCTGGTAGATCGGCGCGGTCCAGCCCTGGTCGCTGCTGACCGTTCCGGTGCACTCGGTGGGATAGCTGCACTGGGAGGAGACGGTCCAGATCGCCCGGACGCTGCGCTCGTCGTGTAAGATGTCGTTGGTACGGGCCCACTCGCCGTTGGAGGTCGCGGTGAAGGTCCCGTTGAGGGACCACTTGTCGGAGGCCTGGGCACCGGCGGCCGGGTTCAGTACGGCGCCCAGGGCTGCGGCGGCCAGGGCGGCCACGATCACTCGCATTCCGCCATTATGGCCGGTCAGTGGCCTCCGCTGGGGCGGGACGGCCTCGCGGAGCCAACGCTGTAGGCAACAATGATCACTTCCGCCCCGGGTATCACATCGACTGTTGGTCTGCAGCGAGGTCGATCCCCGCGGGCGGCCGCGCGAAAAGGGTGGCCGGGGAAGGGGTCGCCGGCACAGCCACGGCTACTTCGCCGGGGAGACGGTCCGGGTTCGAGGACGCACCGCTGCTCGACGATTGCGGCGACGTCACCTACTACCTCCACAAGAACGTCGACCTGGGCACAAACATCCACACCGGTGCCTTCAACGGTTCCAGACTGCGCGGGTTCCAAACTGCGCGACGCCAACACCCGATCGAGGTCTGGCAGCGGGGCTTTAACACCGATCCCGAGCTCTACCCGCCGTCCACGATCGCGCCCACCACCTGAATGGTCGCCCCCATACCGCCCACCGGAGCTCCCAATGGCTTTCTGGCGCTGCAGCTTCCGATCGCCACGATCACCGGGCTGACTGGTTCGGGCGCTCGATTGAGGAGCGCCGCGCCAGTGTGCCGGGGCCGCGGTCGCGTTCAGGCCGGGAGGGGCCGGTTGATATCAAAATCGGGCTCCGTTCCGCTCTCCCCATGCCGTCGGCCAATTTTCATGTCAGGATGAGCCAACTCGGGAAAGGGTCGATAATCGGCTCGGTCCGACCCAGGAGGAGCACATGGCGGTCCCGCCCATCAGCCTCGTCGAGCAGATGTTGCGCACGCGGCCGGTTCTCGGCGCTCCGGTGGCCCACGGGGCCGCCGCCGAGCTGAAGCGAAGCATCGGCGCGTTCCAGCTGACATTGTTCGGCGTCGGGGCGACTGTCGGCACCGGCATCTTCTTCGTCCTGTCCGTGGCGGTTCCCGAAGCCGGACCAGCCGTGGTCGTGTCGTTCCTGATCGCCGGGCTTGCCGCGGGCCTGGCCGCTCTCTGCTACGCCGAACTGGCCTCGGCCGTGCCGGTCTCCGGCTCGACGTACTCCTACGCCTATACGACGCTGGGAGAACTGGTGGCGATGGGTGTGGCGGCATGCCTTCTGTTGGAATACGGGGTGTCGACTGCAGCGGTGGCCGTGGGCTGGAGTGAGTACCTCAACAAGCTGCTCGACAACTTCTTCGGGCATCGTCTGCCCCAGGCTCTTTCGGCTGCGCCGTGGGGCAACGCCTCCCCGGGCCTGATCAACCTGCCCGCGGTCATCCTGGTTGCGCTGTGCGCAATGCTGCTGATCCGCGGTGCCAGCGAGTCGGCGAAGGTCAACACCGTGATGGTGTTGATCAAGCTGAGTGTCCTGGTGATGTTCTCCGCTATCGCGTTTACGGCATTCGATGCCGATCGGTTCGCGGAGTTCGCGCCATTCGGAGTCGCCGGCATCGGGGTGGCCGCCGGCACCATCTTCTTCTCCTATATCGGCCTGGATGCCGTGTCCACCGCCGGTGACGAGGTCAGGGATCCGCAAAAAACCATGCCCAAGGCCATCCTGGCCGCACTGGTAACCGTGACCGCCGTGTATGTGCTGGTCACCGTTGCCGCGCTGGGTGCGCAGTCCTGGAAGGGTTTCGAAGGTCAGGAAGCCGGCCTGGCCGCCATCCTGGACAGCGTCACCGGGGCCCGGTACTGGGGTACGGTCCTGGCAGCCGGTGCGGTGGTGTCGATCTTCTCGGTCACTCTGGTGGTTCTCTACGGACAGACGCGGATCCTTTTCGCGATGGGTCGCGACGGTCTGCTGCCGCCACTCTTCGCCAAGGTCAATCCACGCACCCTCACGCCGGTGAACAACACCGTCATCGTCGCCATCGTGATCAGCATCCTGGCCGGCTTCGTTCCGCTCGACTACCTGGCCGACATGGTCTCGATCGGCACCCTGGTGGCCTTCATCGTCGTCTCGGTCGGCGTCATGATTCTGCGGGTACGTGAGCCCGACTTGCCCCGCGGCTTCAAGGTGCCCCTGTATCCGGTCACGCCGGTGCTGTCGGTGCTGGCATGCGGCTACATCCTGTTCAGCCTGCACTGGTACACGTGGTTGGCGTTCGGTGCCTGGGTTCTGGTGGTGCTGGTGTTCTACTTCGCCTGGGGGCGTCACCACAGCGCACTCAACGACCGCGGCGCTCTCGATGACCACGGCGCTCTCAGCGACCACAGCTAGTCCGGACAGTCCGAACCGTACTCCGGCACGACATGCCCGCGTGCTGCGGCCGTGGGCTATGAGCGGGAGCGCTCGATGAGATTCGAGAGCACGACAATGCTCTCGCTGCGCTCCACCTCTGCGGAGGACCGGATCCGTTCCAGTGCCGACTCCAGATGGCGCATGTCACGAGCCAACACATGCAGGATGGCATCGGAGGTCCCGGTGACCGTGGCGGCGCTGACGATCTCAGGAATGTCGATCCAGGCGGCGCGCAACTGCTCGGGGGCGATCCTGCCGTGGCAGTAGACCTGGACATAGGCCTCGGTGTTCCAGCCCAGCGCATTGCGGTCCACCACCGTTGTGAACCCACGGATGACGCCGCTGTCGAGCATCCGATCCACCCGGCGTTTCACCGCGGGCGCCGAGAGGTTGACGCACTCTCCGATCTCGGCGAACGTCGCGCGGGCGTTCTCGGCCAACTCCGCCAGAATGCGCTCATCGGTGTCATCGAGTCGGTCCATCAGAGCCACCTTCCACGCAATAAATCACCGCGATTGCGGATTGCATGCAATATATATGACGCGAAAACGCAATGAACAGCGATTGATTGCGTTCGATCGGCGCAATACGATCGCTCCATGACAGTTTCGCCCGACGTCGCCGCGAGTAGCGCGACGACCCGCTGCTCTCGCCTCCGCCGGTACGCCATGACCCGTCCGACGTTCTTCAGCGTCGAGTACGCGATCAATCCTTGGATGGACGTCAGTGTGGAGGTCGACGTCGACCTCGCGATCGCACAGTGGGAGACCCTGCGCGACACCTATCGCAAACTCGGCCACACCGTCGACGTGGTCGAGCCCGTCGCGGGCCTGCCGGACATGGTGTACGCCGCCAACGGTGGACTGATCGTGGGCAACACCGCGATCGTCGCCCGCTTCAAGCACGCCGAGCGCGAAGGTGAAGCGACGGCCTACGCGGAGTGGATGGCCCAGCAGGGCTACGCCCCGGTCACCACCCGTCACATCAACGAAGGCCAGGGCGACTTCCTGGTGGCCGGTATGACCATCCTGGCCGGCACCGGCTTCCGGACCGATCGGCAAGCCCACTCCGAAGTTGCCGCGATAACCGGCATGCCCGTTGTCACACTGGAACTCGTCGATCCGCGGTTCTACCATCTCGACACCGCGATGACGGTCCTCGACGACACCACGGTCGCCTACTATCCGCCCGCATTCAGCGCCGCGGCCCAGGCCCGATTGCGGGAATTGTTCCCCGGGGCGATCGAGGTGTCCAGCGCTGACGCCTACGTCCTGGGCCTCAACGCGGTCTCCGACGGCAAACACGTCGTTCATCCGCAGGCGGCGACCGGCTTCGCCGAACAGCTCTATCAAGCAGGATTCCAACCCATCGGTGTCGATCTGTCCGAACTGCTCAAGGGCGGCGGCTCCGTCAAGTGCTGCACTCTGGAGATACATTCATGACCGTGACCGACATCCGCGCTCCCCAGGAAACGGCGACTGCCGCCGCGATCGCGGCGGAGGAGGCGCACACCGCACGCAACTACGCGCCCCTGCCGGTGGTGGCGGCCAGCGCGCGCGGCGCATGGATCACTGACGTCGAAGGCAAGCGCTACCTGGATTGTCTTGCCGCTTACTCCGCGGTCAACTTCGGCCACCATAACGACCAGATCGTTGCCGCGGCGCATCGGCAACTCGACAGATTGACCCTCGTCAGCCGTGCATTCCACTCCGATCGCCTGGGTCCGTTCTGTGCCGATCTGGCCGCATTGTGCGGCAAGGACATGGTCCTGCCCATGAACAGTGGCGCCGAGGCCGTCGAGAGCGGGATCAAGGTTGCCCGCAAGTGGGGTACCGACATCAAGGGCGTGCCCGAGGGCATGGCCAACATCATCGTGGCCGACAACAACTTTCATGGCCGCACCATCAGCATCGTCAGTTTTTCCACCGATGGCACGGCCCGCAACGGATTCGGCCCTTTCACACCGGGATTCCGTTCGACGCCTTTCGGCGATGCCGAGGCGGTGGAGGCCGCGATCGATGAGCACACGGTCGCGGTGCTCGTCGAGCCCATCCAGGGCGAGGCCGGAATCATCGTCCCCCCGGACGATTATCTGCCGAGACTTCGCGAGGTGTGCAGCCGAAGGAATGTGCTGCTGATCGCGGACGAAATCCAGTCCGGCCTGGCGCGAACCGGACGTACCTTCGCATGCGACCACTGGGGCGTGGTGCCCGATATCTATCTTCTCGGCAAGGCGCTGGGTGGCGGAGTCATCCCGCTGTCGGCAGTGGTGGCCAACCGGGACATCCTCGGGGTCCTCAATCCGGGCGAGCACGGGTCGACCTTCGGGGGAAACGCGCTGGCTATGGCCATCGGGACCGAGGTTGTGGAGATCCTGCGCCGGGGAGAGTTCCAGGACCGATCGGCGCATCTCGGTGAACGCCTGCACGCACGACTGCGTTCGCTGATCGGCCGGGGAGTCCTCGATGTGCGCGGCATGGGGCTTTGGGCCGGTGTCGACATCGACGAGCGACTGGGCACCGGTAAGCAGCTGAGCCGGGCGCTGGCCCGCCGTGGCGTTCTGGTGAAGGACACCCACGGATCGACACTGCGATTTGCCCCGCCGTTGGTAATCACCGCCGACGAGATCGATTGGGCCGTCGATCAGTTGGCCGACGTGCTGGGTGAGATGCACAACTAGCGGTGGCCTGATTGCCGGGTAGCCGGATTCAGCACGGCACGACACGTTTCCGCGCAAAGAGCATCAATCCGAAAGCAAATTGCCCGTTCTGCTTTCCAGCGGAATTTCGCCCGCGATCTTGCCGATCACCCGTCCGGGCCACGCGTACGGCTGGCTGTGGCGGGCGAAGAGCCGCCCGTCGGTCTCGGCCCGCAATTCCGTCTCATCGCCAAGCGGATCGATCACTGTCGCGACGAGATCGCCCTTGCGGACCACGTCGCCCAGCCGACGGCGATAGGCGACGAGCCCGGGGACCGGCGAGCGCAACTGCGCCATCGCTGTCAGCGCCGTGGCGCGGCAGGACAAACGCGGGTGCCCGCCCGACCCGGCGACAAAGCCGCGTGCCTGCAACATCCGCAGCAGCGCCGTGGCTTGGTCGGCGGCGCGTTCTAGATCGACATCGTCATTGCTGCCCAATTCCAGCGTGGCGGCGAGGCAGGCCGGCGGGATGGGCAGCACGGGGTGGTTCGCGGCCAGCACCCACCATGGACTGGCGCAGGCCTCATCGAAGGGATGGCCACCCGACACCTCGGACAGAAGAACGGCCCGCGCATCGATCGCCGCGGCGATGTCCTCGGCTGCCGGCCACAGCGCCGGGCCGACGTACATGTGCGGCTCAGCCTCGTTGTCTGCGTGAAGATCGAGTACGAGGTCGGCGTCGTGGGCGAGCGTCAGCAACCTGTGGCGCAGATGTGCCAGTGCCCCATCCGGCTGCATCGCCGCAAGCCGCGCGGACATCGCGGCCCGGATCGTTGCGACGTTCGACGCCGCGTCTGGCCCCAGCGACAGGCTTCCGAGGTCTGACAGATCGGGGTAGTTGCGGTTGAAATTCTCGCCCGTGGCGTTGTCGATGCGACCGGACACGAAGGTGGTTTCGGTCTGAGCCAGGCCGATCGGGTTTGCCTGCGGGACCAGCAGGATTTCACCATGGACCCCGCCGTGAGCCTCAGCTTCGGCCAGATGCCCGGCCAGGATGCGCAAGACCAGCATGCCGGGAAACTCGTCGGCATGCAGTCCGGCCTGCAGATATGCCTTCCTGCCAGCGCCCGCCGCGCCGAAGCGCAGCACGGTCAGGCGATGTGGCGAGCCCGGCAGGTCGTAGGTCTGGCGCATCCTGGTTTCACTCCACCTATCTCAATCGGCCTATCTCATTCGGCCTATCTCATTGGGCCGGTCTCATTCGGCCGGCGGAGTATCCATCGGCGCAGCCTCCGTCTGTACAACAACCGCGTCGCCGGACGGAAGCACGAACACATCCGTCTCGTAATAGGCCGCGCAGGCCGCATGCAGGCGATCTTTCAGGTCACCCTCCGTCGACATCGACCCTTCGACCAAATGACGACCGGGGGGCATGTCGCGCAGTTCGATCTTCTGTGCATCGAGAAAGGCCGTCAACTCGTCCTCGCCCAGATCCGGCAGCTCCATGGCGGCTTCGATGACGGCGAGCGGCGAGGTGTAGCGCGGCCCCGCGGCGGCAATGGCAGGGGCGCTTGCCGCCGCCCTTTCCGGATCGGAAAGCAGCGCGGCCAGGGTGGTTCCATCGAAATACATGACTGTTCGTCCTTTCGTTGTTATCCGTGTCGATCACGGATGCTTTCAATATCGAGATGGCCTGTGCCATCGCCGTTGGAGCGGTAGAGCAGGGAAATATGCGGTTCGTGTGTGACGCCGGGCACTGTGACCGGCCCTGCCGTGCCGATACAGTCCTCGATCAATTCCGCCACCAGAGTATCCAGCTGGGCGGCGGATGCGGTCGCAGGCGCCAGCCGGGTAATGGTCCCGGCCGCCATGTCGATGACATCTCCCGGACCGGCAAAACACAGCCTGGTGCCCGGCGCGATGAAATCGTCCCCCGCAAGCTCGGTCTTGAGCGGATCGACCTCGACTAGGACGGCGCCGCGCGCGCCGATCGCGGTGAGTTTGCTGTTGTCGTGGTTGGCGATGACGCCGCTGTCTTCTAGAAGGCCGAGCCCGAACCGTACGCCCTCCTCCGCGCAGGCGACGGCAAGGCGGCCGAGACGGCGCGAGCAGGACAGTTTCTGGTCGACGATGGCGGCGCCGAACAATCCCAACCCTTCCTGGATCACCAATCCGCGCCGTCCCATATCCGAGGCAATACCGAACCGCAGCGCTTCAAAGGACGTACCGCCGCCGATCATGAAGCCGGACAGCGCCGAGGCCGCGCCGCCCACGCCGACGATCATGGCGCCGGCCGCCCGGGCATGCGCAATGGCCATCAGCAGCGGTGTGATCTCACCACGGTAGAGCAGGGATTCCACCAGCCTGATCTGGTTGCCTCCGGTCAAGATGATGGTGCGCAGCGCCGCGATCTGATCGACCATTGCTTCCTCGCGCATCAGTCGGTCAACGTTGTCGATGGTGACGCCCAGGTCGGTGGCCTCGACGCCGTGGCTGCGCAACACGTCGATATAGTCCCGCGCTGTCTCGCGGGGCTCGGATGAAGCTGCGGCAATGACGCCCACCGGCCCCTCGCACCGGGACGTCAGCTCCGCAAGGAGCGGGTTGTCGCGTTCGAGCGGCGCCGAGCCCAGCATCATCACACGCGCCTCTAGACTCGGGTGTACACCGTAGTCGCGGGACAACGCCGCTCGCCTGTTCTCTGCCAGTTGCGCCGCATTAAGCTGACGCGTTCGCATGCTGGCCCGAAAATCCACGGCCGTCATGCGGAAATCATGCCCGTCGCCGGGGATATAGGCGGCCGCGCGGCCGCCATGACGGGAAATCTCGACGCTGGTGGCGTAGCCGGCCCGGGGCTCTATCGCGCGGGCGCGATCGGCCGGATAGTCATCGGGGTCGCCGAGCACCAGCCGCGCCATGAGGTCGTACAGCGTGTAGGCGCCGAAGACGTTGCGGAGTGAGCGGGCGGGGGCGTTGTAGGTGATGTCCCGCGGTGTCACCGGCCGCTTGCCCGGGCCGGGCCGCACCTCACCCGTTTCCAGGTCACAGCTGTCACCGTCGTCGGCATAACTGATACCGATGTTGTCGATCAGCCTGCGGCTGCGGTCGATTTTCGCCTGTGCCAGATCGAAGACGAAGACACCGTATTCGCCGACCACTCGCGCGGTCCTGCCCTCGACGAACAGGGCTGTGTTTTCGTCGACACCGAAGCCGCGCCTGGTGCCGGACTCCTGCATGCCGACGACCATCCGCCCGAACCGGCCGCGCTTGATGAAATGCTGGTCGACGATCCCCCAGGGAAAGAAGCCGAGCCCCGGTGCCAGCAGTATTCCGGGCTGGTCCGCGTTACCAACCACACCATAGGTCGCAGCCTCCAGGGACGTGCCGCCGGAGAACATCACCTCGGACATGATGGCGGCCCCGGCGCTGGAACCGGCGACCAGCGAACCCTTGCGCTGCGCTTTTCGGATCGCCTTGAGCACCCGGCTTTCCCGACCTTGGGGCGCCAGTGCCCCGGTGATCAGGGCTTGGTCGCCGCCGGTGAAGTAGACGCTGCCGTAGTCCTCGACCAGGTCTGCGATCGCCGCGTCCTGTGCGGCCGCCGGCGCCCCGGGTCCGTGAACACCTGCCTCGACGGCATCGAAGCCGTAGGCGCGAAACACCTCAACGGTTTCGGGGCCGACCTCTTCGGGTACCGACGACGCCGTCGCGAAGACGACGATCCTGCCGCCGGCCAGACGCCGCATCTCGTCGTAGATGGCGGTGTTGTCGTCTTCCAGGCGGCCGCCGATGATTGCCAGTTTCGGGATGGCGCCCCCGCGATGAGTGAAGAGGATTCTGCTGAGCGTCCGCGTCATTTCGCCGGAACGATTAGCACACCGCGATCATCCGACGTGAGAACGAAGCCATCGGGAACGTCGAATGTGGATGCTGCGAGACGCTGTTCGACGGGCTCGGGTCCGGGCGCGGTGAATTTCGGCGTGAATTGGATGATCTGCTTCCAACAGCGCGTGATCGCCTCGCAGAAGTACAGCACCAGATCGTCGGGTCGCGCCTGCTCCAGCGCCGCGTCTAGGGCCTCGTCCTCCTCGCCGATGATGCTGATGGCCTCGGGTGCGACACCCTCGGAGATCAGGGCGTCCCGCAGCAGCATGGGGATTTCGTCGGGCCCGCGATCGCGCAGATTGTCGTCGCGGTGGCAAATGTAGGTGTCGAAGTGGCCGGCGACCTTGCGGGCGATGGCCACCGCATCCTCGTCGCGCCGGTCGCCTGGGCAGGTCACCCCGACGATCTTGCGCCCCCGCGGCTTGAGCCTGTCGACCACGTCGACCATGGCTCCCACCGCCGCTTCGTTGTGCCCGTAGTCGAGGATCACCCGGAAACCGTGTTCATCGAAGACGTTCATTCTCCCCGGGCTCTGGAAGAAGCTGTTGTCGAAGGTGCGCAGCCCGGTGCGAACCTGATCCAGTGTCTTGCCGAGCGCGTAGGCCATGCCGGCGGCGAACATGGCGTTTTCGACGTTGTGCAGCGCCTTGCCCTCCAGTGTGGCCGGGATGAGGTAGGTCCACATCAGCGGCATCTGGGTGCCGTTGTCGTAAATCACAATCTGGTCGCCGTTGACCCCCTGCTCGAGAACGACCGCGGGCTTGCCGAGTCCGATGTGTTCGCGTACCAGTTCATGCTCCGGGTTGCGCGTCACGTACATGACCTGCTTGGCGGGGGAGAAGGCCGCCATCTTCAGCGTCTGCTCGTTGTCGGCGTTCAACACCACCGTGCCGCGCGTGACTTCCGCGACGACGCGTTTCACCCGGGCAAGACCTTCCAGGGTATCGACGCCGCCGAGCCCGAGGTGGTCGGACGCGACGTTGAGCACCGCGCCAACATCGCAGAAGTTGTAGCCCAGGCCGGAGCGGACGATACCGCCGCGCGCGGTCTCCAGGACCGCGATGTCGACCGAGGGATCGCGCAGCACCATGTTGGCCGACAGCGGCCCGGTCATATCGCCCTTGACGGTCACCCTGCCATCGATCACCACGGCGTCGGTGGAGGTCTGCCCCACGACATGACCCGCCATCTTCAGTATGTGCGCCAGCATGCGCGAGCAGGTGGTCTTGCCGTTGGTTCCAGTCAGGGCGGCGATGGGAACGCGAGCTTGGGTTCCTGGTGGGAAGAGCATGTCCATGATCGCCCCGCCGACGTCGCGCGGCGTGCCCTCGGACGGCGCGATATGCATGCGCAGGCCAGGTCCCGCGTTGATCTCGCAGATGCCGCCGCCGGTCTCGGTGTAGCTCTTGGTGATATCGGTGGTCAGGAAATCCACGGCGCCGACATCGAGGCCGATCGCCCGGATCGCACGCTCGGCCATCAGCTTGTTTTCGGGATGGATCGTGTCGGTGACATCCACCGCCGTGCCGCCGGTCGAAATGTTCGCGGTCTTTCGCAGATACACCTCCTCGCCGTCGGCGGGGACCGTCTCGGGGGTGTAGCCCTTTTCCTCGAGCAGGTCCTTGGCCTGATCATCGATTTCGAGACGGGTCAGCACGTTTTCGTGCCCGACGCCGCGACGCGGGTCCTGATTGACGATGTCGACCAGCTCAGCGATGGTGTGGCGCCCGTCGCCCTTCACATGCCCCGGCACCCGGCGCGCGGCGGCGACGAGTTGGCCGTTGATCACCAGGAGCCGGTGGTCGTCGCCGCACAACATGGTCTCCACCAACACGGTCCGCCCTTCGGCCTCGGCGGTCTCGAAGGCGGCGGCGACGCCGTCCTCGGACGTGATACCGACCGTGACGCCCCGGCCGTGGTTGCCGTCGAGCGGCTTGATGACCACGGGGTAGCCGATCCGCTCAGCCGCCGCTATCGCCTCGTCCACGTCGTAGACCACCTTCTGTCGCGGCACGGGCAGACCGAGATCGGCGAGGAGGCTGTTGGCGAGGTTCTTGTCCGAGGCGATTTCGACGGCGATATGCGAGGTCTTCGACGTCAGCGCGGCCTCGATCCGCTGCTGGTACTTGCCCTGGCCGACTTGGATCAGGCTTGCGTCATTGAGCCGGTAGACCGGAATGTCGCGGGCCTGGGCCGCGCGCACCAATTCCATGGCCGAGGGTCCCAGCGAACGCCTTTCGGCATAGTCCAGGAAATCGTCGACGTCTTTGCCGAGGTCGCCGGCCTCATCCTCGGCGCGGGCGATGACGGCGAGCATGTCGCAGGCAACCTCGCCGGCCTCGATACCGATGTCCTCATTGCCGTAGCTGTAGAACACCTGGACGATGTCGGGATCATCGGTCGGCTCCGACCATGCCAATGTGCCGTCGATACCGGCTGCGTGCTGAAGCGCCAGCGCCAGCCTTCCGACCAGATCGCCGATGGACAGCGCCTCTCCGGCGCGCAGTGCGGCGTGCCACTCGGTCTGTTCGGTCGCGAGCCCCGGCAGCACCTCCGCAACTCTGTCGATCACGCCCGCGCCCAGGTCCTGAAGGGTTTCCGCATAGCTCGGCTTGACGTCCAGCTTGAGCCGGATCACCGGCTCCAGCGCATGCACGTTGGGACCCACGTAGACCGAGATGGAATCGATGTTCAAGGGGGCATCCTCATCAGCCGTTGGAAATCTTCACACGAAAACGCGGTCGGACTTCCGCCGCGCCCCGTACGGAGTATTCCAACACGCGGGACGATCTTCCGCAGTACTTGCGCGCGATGAGGAATCCGACTCCCTCGGCGGGGGTCAATCGACGAGGATTTCGATGGTGGTGCTGGGCGTGCTGTCGGCTCGGTCGGACGAGCCCGCAACCGTCGGTTTGCCTGGCACCGGCAGCAGCGGCAGAATCGGGTCATCCGCGACCCCAACGACGTTGACTGATCGAACGCAAACCTCCACCGCAAAGTCAAAAACACCTCGTAACCCAACGAGACCTCTGGGCCCAACGAGACCTCTGGGCTGTTGCCGAACCACGACGATGGCCGAATCGACGAGCGCTCGCGACACTCCGCGGTCTCGCTGACCGGCCAACGTATGTATTCCCAACTTGCCCTGCATCTCGACAGCTGCGGTGACATAGGCAACCGCCCGAGCCACGAGGAGCCGCCATGAGCGATGTCCGTCCGCAAGACCTTGCCGACAAGGCGGTCGACCTCGTCCGACACTGGTTGACCGAAGCCGCGAAGGTACCCGTCGATCCTTCGGCGGAGCAGCTGGCCGGGGTTCTCAAAGACCCCAACGGGCTGGAATTCACAGTCGGTTTCGTCGATGGAGTGATCCGCCCCGAGGACCTTTCGGTCGCCGCGGCGAATCTTCGACGCCTTACCGGAAAGACTCCGGAATTCCTGCCCTGGTATATGCGCTTTGCGGTGAGGCTCGGCGGGATGCTCGCCATGGTGTCGCCGAGCCTCGTCATCCCATTGGCGCGCAGGGTGCTTCGCATGATGGTCAGCCACCTCATCATCGACGCGAGCGACGCGAAGCTGGGCAAGTCCATCGCGAAGATCAAGAAAGACGGAATCAACCTCAACGTCAACCTGCTCGGCGAGGCGATTCTGGGCGAGGGGGAGGCTGCACGCCGCCTCGCGGGAACCGCTGAGCTGCTCGCTCGCGACGACGTGGACTACGTGTCGATCAAGGTCTCTTCCACTGTTGCTCCGCACAATCACTGGGCCTTCGACGACGCCGTCGACCATATTGCCGAGCGGCTCGCGCCGCTCTACCGCCAAGCGGTCTCCGCCGTACCCACACGCAAGTTCATCAACCTGGATATGGAGGAGTACAAGGATCTCGAGTTGACCATCGCGGTGTTCACCCGCCTGCTCGACAGACCCGAGTTCAGAGAGCTCGAAGCCGGGATCGTTCTCCAGGCCTACCTGCCCGACGCCCTGGCGGCGATGATCCGCCTCCAGGAGTGGGCGGCGGCGCGTGTCGCAGCCGGCGGTGCCCCGATCAAGGTTCGTGTGGTCAAGGGCGCGAACCTGCCCATGGAGGTGGTCGACGCCGATTTGCACGGCTGGCCGTTGGCGACCTGGCACTCCAAGCGGGAGACCGACACTTCGTACAAGGCCGTGCTCGACTACGCGATGCACCCGGACCGGATCGCCAACGTCAGGATCGGGGTGGCAGGGCACAACCTTTTCGACGTGGCGCTCGCCTGGCTGCTGGCTCAGGAGCGTTCCGTCACGGCCGGCGTCGATTTAGAGATGCTGCTGGGAATGGCCGCGGGCCAGGCCGAGGTGGTCCGAAGGGATGTGGGTTCATTGCTGCTTTACACCCCGGTGGTGCATCCGGCTGAATTCGACGTCGCCATCGCGTATCTGATTCGTCGCCTCGAGGAGGGCGCCTCCCAGGAGAACTTCATGTCCGCGGTTTTCGAGCTCGAGAAGGACGAAGCCCTCTTCGAGCGGGAGAAACAACGTTTCCTGGACTCGCTGGCGGCCCTGACCGACGAGGTGCCGGCACCGAATCGGGCGCAGGACCGCCGCCTCGCCCAGGCCCCGGCCCTGTCTGAGGGCTTCGCCAACTGCCCCGACACCGACCCGGACCTGCCGGGAAACCGCGAGTGGGGTGCCAAGATCGCCGCGCGAATGCGCGACTCGCATCTCGGTGAGGCGACGGCAGAGGCGGGTTGGGTCGACTCGCAGGCCGAATTGGACCGGATCATGGCCACGGCCCTCGACGCCGCCGCCGCATGGCAGGGCCTCGGTGCCGCGGCCCGGGCCGCGATCCTGCACCGCGCCGGTGATGTCCTCGAGGCCAAACGGGCCGAACTGCTGGAGGTGATGGGCGCCGAGTGCGGCAAGACCCTCGACCAGGGCGACCCGGAGGTTTCCGAGGCGATCGACTTCGCTCACTACTACGCCGAGCTGGGGCGCGAGCTCGAGAACGTTCGCGGCGCCGCGTTCGAGCCGCCCAGCCTGACCGTCGTCACGCCGCCGTGGAACTTTCCCGTCGCGATTCCCGCCGGATCCACCCTCGCCGCGCTGGCCGCTGGCTCTGCGGTGGTCATCAAACCCGCCGCCGAGGCCAGACGCTCCGGGGCGGTCATGGTCGAGGCGCTGTGGGAGGCCGGGGTTCCCCGCGAGCTGCTCGCTTACGTGCAGTTGAGCGAGCGCGACCTGGGTGCCGCCCTGATCGCGCATCCGAAGGTCGACCGGCTCATCCTCACCGGTGCCTACGAGACTGCGGAACTGTTCCGCTCGTTCCGGCCCGATCTGCCTCTGCTGGCCGAGACGTCCGGCAAGAACGCCATCATCGTCACCCCGTCGGCCGACCTGGACCTGGCCGCCAAGGACGTCGTGCACTCGGCCTTCGGCCACGCCGGCCAGAAATGTTCCGCCGCCTCACTGGTGGTGCTGGTCGGCAGCGTCGCGGAGTCCCCACGATTCCGGGGTCAGCTGATGGACGCCGTGCGGTCCCTGCAGGTGGGCTATCCGTGGGACCTGAGCACCCAGATGGGGCCGGTGATCTCCCCGCCCGAGGGCAAGCTGCTCCGTGGGCTGACCACGCTCGGGGAGGGGGAGACCTGGCTCCTGACCCCACAACGGCTTGATGACTCGGGCAAGCTGTGGAGTCCCGGGGTGCGGCAAGGCGTGCGGCGCGGCTCGGAGTACCACCGCACCGAGTACTTCGGACCCATCCTCGGCATCATGGCCGCCGAATCGCTGCAAGAGGCGGTGGCGATCGTCAACGAAGTTGATTACGGGCTCACCTCGGGTCTTCATTCCTTGAACCCCGAAGAAATCGGCTACTGGCTGGAACAGATCCACGCCGGCAACCTCTACGTCAACCGGGGGATCACCGGGGCAATCGTGCGACGCCAGCCGTTCGGGGGCTGGAAGAAGTCCGCGGTGGGCGCGGGCGCCAAGGCCGGCGGGCCGAATTACCTGGTCGGGATGGGCTCCTGGCATGATGCCCCGCTGCCGTCGGTTCCCGGGGCCGTGACCGGGCTACCAGCGCGGATTCTGGAAGCGATGGACGCAGAGGAGCACCGCGCCTGGCTGGCCGGCGCACTGAGCGACGACGCCCGGTTGTGGGCCGAAGAGTTCGGCGTGGCCAAAGACGTCTCCGGATTGTTCGCCGAGCGAAACGTGTTCCGTTACCGGCCGGTGCCGGTTGTCATCCGCTATGACGCAGAGACCTCCGGGCACGGGGTGGCCGAACTCGCCCGGGTCGCGGCGGCGGGGCTCCTCGCAGGTGCTGCCCTGACCGTTTCGACCGCCGTCGCCATCCCCGGTCCGCTGGCGAATGTGCTGCGTTCGGCCGACGTCGCGCTGACGGTCGAGGACGACGAAGCCTGGACCGCTCGCGTCGCCCGGCTGGCCGGCACCGGCCCGGCCCGCATCCGGCTGATCGGGACGAGCGTCGCTGCGACAGCTCGGGCCGCCGGCGGCTCTCCGGATATTGCTGTTTATGCATCGGATGTGGTGTCGGCCGGCCGCGTAGAGCTACTCACCTTCCTGCACGAGCAGGCGGTGTCCATCACAGCGCACCGATACGGCACCCCGAATCATCTGAGTGACGCTGTGATCTAGACCGCTCGCGATCTAGGCCGCCCTACCCCCACTCGTGGTTCATCGCCCGCGATTCGTTGATCTCCTCGACAGTCCGGATCGGGCGCAAACGCGTCCTGCTCGCGGCGATGAGGGCGATCGCGATTAGTCCCGTGGCGGCGCCGAGACCGAAGATGACGGTGTAGCTTCTCTCCGGCGCGAATCCGATTCCGTTGCCGCCCAGCAGAACCGCGACGATCGCGGCCGCCGTCGATGCGCCGACGGTGCGGGCGATGGCGTTGACACTGGTGGCAACGCCGGTCTCCCCGACGTCGACCTCCCGGATCACTAGGGCGGGCAGCGCCCCGTAGGCCAGGCTGATGTAGGCGTTGATCAGCACGCCCGCGCAGATCACCTGCCAGCGGGTCGAATGGGCCAGGGTGAGCATGGTGAATCCGCTGACCCCGATGGCCGCGCCGACCATGAGCACCCGGCGGGCACCGAATCGGTCGATGTAGCGCCCGCTGATCAGGGCGACGAGAAAGCCGGCCAGCGCCCCGGGCAGCAGGAACACCACGCTGGCCTGCAGAACCGTGGCCCCAAAGCCGTATCCGCTGGCGGTCGGTGCCTGAACGAAGGTGGTCAGCCCGAGAAAGCCGAAGTACAGCCCCATCCCGACCGCGACCGTGGCGATGTTGGTCATCAGGATCGGCCGCCGGGTCAGCATGACCGTCGAAACCAGCGGCCGGCGGCAGCGTCGCTCCCACCACCACCACAGCGCCAGGAGGGTCATGCCGGCCAGGCCGCCGCCGAGCACCCGAGCCGATGTCCAGCCCCACACATTGCCCTGGGTGATCGCCAGCAGCACCAGCGACAGCCCGGCGGCGATACCGGCCGCCCCCGCCCAGTCCACCGATCCGGTCGAGGCCGGGGGCCGCTTCGGAACGATCGGCACAACCACCAGGATCACCAGCACCGAGAACGCCGTGGTGAACCAGAAGACGCGGTGGTAGTCGGCGTCGCCGCGCATCAGCAGCCCGGTGATCACCAACCCCGCGCCGCCACCGAAGCCCAGCACACCGGAGAGGACCGCCAAAGCCCTCATGAGCCGTTCGGGCGGCAGCTCCTCTCGCAGGATCGACACGCCGATCGGGTACAGGGAGAACGAGGCGCCCTGCAGCACCCGGGCGGCGACGAGCAGCGGCAGCGATGTTGAGGTCGCGGCGAGCACCGAACCCACCAGGACCGCCGCGAGCACCCCCAGCAGCACCGGCTTCTTCCGGTTCAGGTCGGCCAGCCGTCCGATGAGGGGCGTGGCCGACGTCGCCGCCAGCAGGTTGGCCGTCACCACCCAGCTGACGTCGATGATGGAGGCGTCTAACTGGCGGGCCATTACGCCCAGGATCGGCACCACGGCGGTCTGCAGCACCGCCACCGTCAGCGCCACCAGGCTCATGGTCGCGACCAGCAGCGCGGGCCGCTCACCGGAACCCGACACCGCGCACTCCCTCTCAGTCACGACCACCTCGATTATCAACGCGGTTCCGGATTCGGCATGGTTGGCCCCGCAACCCCGCGCCTAGACTTGGGGGCCTGAGGACTCCTGGGGGCCGGCATGGGTGAGACTGCGTTTCTGCGCGACGGGTTTCTGCGCGACGACGATGTCCGGGTGTGGGCCGCCGGTGCCACCGTGGCGGGCCGGCTGAGCGTTCCCGAGGAACCCCGCGCGGTCGTGGTGTTCGCGCATGGCAGCGGCAGCAGCCGGCACAGCCCACGCAACCGGTACGTCGCCCAGGTCCTGCAGTCGGCGGGTCTGGCCACACTGCTGTTCGACCTGCTGACCCCCGAGGAGGAGATCGACCGCGCCAATGTCTTCGACATCGGACTGCTGACCGCCCGACTGGTCGACATCACGGCGTGGCTGCGCACCGCCGAGGACGCCGCGGGACTCCCGGTGGGCTATTTCGGGGCCAGCACCGGAGCGGGCGCGGCACTGCGCGCCGCCGCCGACCCCGCTACCGACGTTTTCGCGGTGGTGTCCCGAGGGGGACGGCCGGACCTGGCCGGCGACTTCCTGGCCGGCGTCAGCGCCCCCACGCTGCTGATCGTGGGCAGCCGCGACGAGGTGGTGCTGGATCTCAACCGGCAGGCCGCCGCGGCGATCCCGGCCGAATGCCGCATCGCCGTCGTCGAAGGGGCCACCCACCTCTTCGAGGAACCCGGCACCCTTGAACAGGTCGCGCTGCTGGCCCGGGACTGGTTCGGCGACCACTTGACACCGATTCCGTTGCCGCAGTGAGCAACCGGGATTCGGTCCTGATCGGCGCCGGCGAGCTCAGCGAGCTTGGATCGACACCGGCCATCCTCGATGTGCGCTGGCGCCTCGACGAGCCCGATGGACGCCCGGCCTACCGGTCGGGTCACATCCCCGGTGCGGTGTACGTCTCGCTGGAGGACGATCTGAGCGACCACAGCCGCATCGGTCGCGGGCGGCATCCGCTGCCCACCGGTGCGGCCATCCAGGCCGCCGCCCAGGCGTGGGGCATCCGCCGGGGTCAGCCGATCGTCGTCTACGACGACTGGAACCGGGCGGGATCCTCGCGGGCATGGTGGGTACTCACCGCGGCCGGACTGCCCGACGTGCGGATTCTCGACGGCGGGCTGGCGGCCTGGTCGGCCGCCGGCGGAGCACTGCAGCCCGGGGAGGTCACACCCGAGCCCGGGGATATCACCGTCGCCCACCATGACCTCTACGCCGGGGCGCGTTCGGTGCTTACCGCGGAGCAGGTTTCCGAGGGTGTCGTGGGGTGGCTGCTTGACGCCCGCGCTCCGGAGCGCTTTCGCGGTGAGGTCGAACCGGTGGACCCGGTGGCCGGGCACATCCCCGGTGCCCGGAACCTGCCCAGCACCTCGCTGATCGGTGCCGACGGCGCTTTCCTGCCGGATGCCGGGCTCGAGGAGGTCCTCGGCGGGGGCGATACCGACACGGGGACGGCGGTCTACTGCGGCTCGGGTGTCACCGCGTCGGTGGTGCTCGCCGCGCTGAGTGTCATCGGCCGCGATGCGGCACTGTTTCCCGGTTCGTGGTCGCAGTGGAGTGCCGAGCGGCGCCCGGTGGCAATCGGGGCGGACTGAACGGAGCGGACCGAACTTCGATCGGGTCGGCGCCCACCGGACCCCTCAGTCCTCGTGATTCATGGAGGCGCGGATCTCCTCGAGTTTCTCCGCGGCGGCCCTGCGCCGGGTCTCGTACTGTTCGGCGGCCGCTCGGACCTCCGGGGTTTCCCCGGCGAGTTCGGTCGCACCCAGGGCGGCGCCGTACCGGGACTCGATCTTCTCGCGCACGCCCGCCAAGGTCGGCACGCCGGTATCGGTGTAGCCGGTATCGATATGTGCGGTCTCGACAGGTGCGGACTCGAGAAGGCCGCTTGCGGTATCGGAGGTGTCGGACAGGCCGGTGCTGACCGCAGGCGGCGCAACCGGCTCCGGCTCTGGCGCCGTTTCGGGTCCCGGGTTCGGCGGATCCTCGGTCATGGGCCTCACCGTACTCTCGCGGATCTGTCCGGCCGGCGGGGGAGCGGTCCCGGCCTCGGCGGTGATCGCCCCCTCCGGGCCATATCGTCGACCCCGGCAAGCGGCACCTCCGGAACACGGGTGGGTAGCCGTCGGCCGGGCTGGCGAATGCGCCCCGCCCCAGGGTGTTCCCTGCAGGTTAGCGCGGCTTTGCCAGCGGGAACGGCAACGTCTCACGGATACTGCGGCCGGTGATCAGCATGACCACGCGGTCGACACCGACCCCCAGGCCCCCGGTCGGGGGCATCGCGTACTCCATCGCCTGCAGGAAGTCCTCGTCGAGTTCCATCGCTTCCGGGTCGCCGCCGGCCGCCAGCATGGACTGCTGTTGGAGTCGGCGGCGCTGCTCCACCGGGTCGGTGAGCTCGCTGTAGGCGGTGCCGAGTTCGACGCCCCAGGCCACCAGGTCCCAGCGCTCGGCGACGCCGCGCCTGCTGCGGTGCGGCCGGGTCAGCGGGGAAACCGAGGTTGGGAAGTCGGTGTAGAACGTGGGCGCTTCGGTGTGCTCCTCGACCAGTCGCTCGTAGAGCTCGAGCACCACCGCTCCGGCGTCCCAGTGGGTCAGGTAGGGGACCCCGGCTCCGTCGCACAACCGGCGCAACGTGTCCAGGTCGGTGTCCGGGTCGACTGGTTCACCCAGTGCCTCGGAGACCGCGTCGTGGACGGTCTTGACCGCCCACTGCCCGGAGATGTCGACCGGCTCCAGCCCGCCGTGCGCGCCCGGGCGCATCACCACCGCCGAGCCGTTGGCCGCGATGGCGGCGTTCTGGATCAGTTCACGGCAGCCGTCGATCCACACCTGGTAGTCGGCATGCGCCTGGTAGGCCTCCAGCAGGGTGAACTCCGGATTGTGGCTGAAATCGACACCCTCGTTGCGGAACGCCCGGCCCAACTCGAACACCCGTTCCACGCCGCCGACGCACAATCGCTTGAGGTACAGCTCGGGCGCGATGCGCAGGTAAAGGTCGAGGTCGTAGGCGTTGATGTGGGTCCGGAATGGCCTGGCGTTGGCCCCGCCGTGGATGCTCTGCAACATCGGGGTCTCGACTTCGAGGAAGCCCTTGGCGAACAGGGTTTCGCGGATCGAGCGCAGGATCTCGCTGCGCGCGCGGACCAGGTCGCGGGCCACCGGGTTGATGGCGAGGTCCACGTAGCGGGCGCGAACCCGGGACTCCGGGTCGGTCAAGCCCTTCCACTTGTCGGGCAGCGGCCGAAGGCATTTGCCCAGCAGGCGCCACCGGCTCACCAGCACCGAGTGGGTGCCGTTGCGGCTGCGTCCCATGGTCCCCGTCGCCTCGATCAGGTCGCCGAGGTCCACGTCGGAGAAATCGGCGGCGGTGTCGTCGAGTTCGGACTTGTCGAGGAGTAGTTGGACGTCCCCGGACCAGTCCCGCAGCAGCGCGAAGGTCACCCCGCCGTAATCGCGGGTGCGCAGCACCCGGCCCGCCACCGTCACCCGTGTGCCGTCCGGGCCTGCCAGTGCGGCTGCCACCGTGTGGGTCGGAGCGGTACCGACCGGATACGGGTCGATTCCCCGTGCGCGCAGCGACGCCAGCTTCGCCATCCGGACCCGGACCTGCTCGGGAAGCCGTTCGGTCCCGGGCTCGGCCGGCGGTGCCTCGAGTCCGGCGAGCGAGGGCGTGCTGCCGTCGGCGTTGAGCCTGCCGGTGGCGACGATGTCGTGCGGGACGGCGGAGTAGTGCCCGGTGTGCTGTCTGGCGCGCCGGGAAAACGGCAGGACCAGGAACCCCTCGGCGATCACCGAGGCCACCCCGACCCGCGGAACCAGCCGGGCGTCCTCGTAGCAGGCGTACCGCGGAACCCACTGCGGCTGGTATTTCATGTTGGACCGGTACAGGGTCTCCAACTGCCACCACCGCGAGAAGAACACCAGCAGCGCCCGCCACAACCGCGCCACCGGCCCCGCGCCCAGCCGGGCACCCTCCTCGAATGCCGCCCGGAACATGGCGAAGTTGAGCGACACCCGCGTCACGCCGATGGTGTCGGCCTGCTGCAGCAGTTCGCTGACCATCAACTCGACGGTTCCGTTGGGGGACTGGCGCGAACGCCGCATGAGGTCCAGCGACAGGCCGTTGCCGCCCCACGGGACAAAGGAGAGCATCCCGACGACGGTGTCCGCCCCGCCGGGTTCGGACTCGTTCTGCACAGCTTCGACGAGCAGGCAATCGCCGTCGGCGCTGTCACCCAGCCGGCCCAGTGCCATCGAGAAGCCGCGTTCGGTCTCGGTGTCGCGCCAGCCGTCGGCCCGTTTGATGACCTCGTCCATCTCCTCAGTGGACAGGTCGCGGTGTCGTCGCATCCGCACCGTCAATCCGGCCCGGCGGGCCCTGGTCACGGCTTGCCGGACCCCCTTCATATCGGCCCCGGACAGCTTGAACCGGTCGGGGTAGAGGATGGCCTCGTCGCCGAGTTGCAGCGCGCTGAGACCCGCCTCCCGGTAGGCCTGCGCGCCGGTCGAACTCGCGCCCATCACCCCGGGCGCCCAGCCGTAGTCGCGGCACAGCGTCAGCCACGCCGCGATGGCCTGTGGCCAAGCCCGCGGATCGCCCACCGGGTCGCCGCTGGCCAGGCACACCCCGATCTCCACCCGGTAGGTGATCGCGGCGCGGCCGTTGGGGGCGAAGATCACCGACTTGTCCCGGCGGGTGGCGAAGTACCCCAGTGAGTCGTTCTTGCCCCACACTTCGAGCAGGCCCCGGATTGCCGACTCGTCCTCGCCGGTCAGTGCGTTTTCCGCGCGCTGGGACTGGAACAGCACGATCGCCGCCGCCATCAGCGCCACGGCGCCGAATAGGCCGAACAGCGCGTTGAGGAACACCTGCGGCCGCCCGACGAAGAAGTCCGGGGTGGCCACCGCGAACCCGCTCACCCGGTTGATCGCATAGGGCAGTCGGTAGTCGGGTTGCAGGGAGCCCGGAAAGAGTTCGAGAAGCCCCCAGGCCAGCAGGATTCCGACGACGTTCACCGCGACGAGCACGGCGAGTGCCTTGAGCACCGCGCCGCGTCGCACTTTGGCCCAGAACTCGTTGTAGGCGGCCACAAGCACCGCCAGGGCGATGATGTGGAAGCTCAGGCCCAGGAACTCCCCGATGTCCTCGAACCGGGAGCCGCTGTCCTCGGCCAGGGAGGTGATGTCGAAGACGATCGCCACGCAGAGGTTCACGACCAGCACCCACCAGGCGATGCGTTTGCGGGCGGCCAGGGCCCCGGCCATCACGGCCAGCGCGAAGGCCCACGCGAAACTGGTGTCGGGGAAATTGAACAGGTAGTTGTCGATGAATTCCCGCGGAACCCGGGTGATGTGGCTTACCGCGGTCGACACGCTGGACAGCAGCGCTGCACCGGCGATGATGCCCAGAAACCAGCCCGCCGCGGCGGGCACCCAGCTCAGCCGCGACCGGATTCGGGCCCGGCTGGTAGTGACCGTCATAGGCGGCCAGGGTATTCGGTGATTGTTCCTATCTGCGTGAGGTTCCGCTCAGCCGACGGGGCCGGTGTACTTCTCGCCCGGACCCCGGCCGCGGTCGTCGGGCACCGCTGCTGCCTCGCGGAAGGCCAACTGGAGGCTGCGCAGGCCGTCGCGCATCGGTCCCGCGTGCGGCCCTAGGTACTCCCTGGACCCATCCAGCAGGCCCGCGAGGGCGTTGATCAGCCGGCGGGCTTCGTCGAGGTCCCGGTGCTCGCTGCTGTCGGGGTCGGGCGAGGCCAGCCCGATCTTCTCGGCGGCGGCGCTCATCAGCATCACCGCCGCGCGGCTGATGACTTCGATGGCGGGGATGTCGGCGAGGTCGCGGATATCGGGGGAGTCCGTCATAGCTGCTAGACTTCCATGAACGACCGTCCCGGCTCACGCCAGGACAGCAAGTGGAGTCCCGCTCCCACCGCTAGCCGCCGAAGTTTCTCCGGAAGATCTTGTCCGGAAGACCTCGAAGGCCCAGCGGTCCGGTCGCGGATACTTGACGGTATCCGTTCTGCGTGTCGCAGACGGCGAGAGCCGTGATCGGTCGGCATCGGGCCCTGCCATGAGCAGGGCCTTTCTGCTGGTGGTGTGGTTTCTCGGAATGCTTGCTGGGCTGGTGCGGCCGGTTGTCGGACGGTCGGACGAGAAACGAACCAGGGAGGCCCCATCAGCACTGAGACCCGAGTCAACGAGCGCATTCGCGTACCTGAAGTCCGACTGATCGGCCCGGGCGGCGAACAGGTGGGCATCGTGCGCATCGAAGACGCTCTCCGCGTCGCCTCGGATGCCGATCTCGACCTCGTCGAAGTTGCCCCGGATGCCAAACCGCCGGTTTGCAAGATCATGGACTACGGCAAGTTCAAGTACGAGACGGCGCAGAAGGCGCGCGAGTCTCGCAAGAACCAGCAGCAGACCGTGGTCAAGGAACAGAAGCTTCGGCCCAAGATCGACCCCCACGACTATCAGACCAAGAAGGGTCACGTGATCCGCTTCCTGGAGGCGGGGTCGAAGGTCAAGGTGACGATCATGTTCCGCGGCCGCGAGCAGTCCCGGCCCGAACTGGGCTACCGGCTTCTGCAACGGCTGGGCGCCGATGTGGCCGACTACGGCTTCATCGAGACTTCCGCCAAGCAGGACGGCCGCAACATGACGATGGTGCTGGCCCCGCATCGGGGCGCGAAGACCCGTGCCAGGGCGGCCGAGCAGGCGGGTGGAACGTCGGTCACGCCGCGAGCGGACGCCGAGGCCGCCACCGAGTAGCGCCGTCATCGGAGTACCACCGATGACCGAGTACCACCGACCAGGGAGTGAAGAACTCCACCGAGTGAAGAACTGAGGACACATGCCCAAGGCAAAGACCCACAGCGGGGCCAGCAAGCGCTTCCGCCGCACCGGCACCGGGAAGATCGTTCGGCAGAAGGCGAACCGCCGCCACCTGCTCGAGCACAAGCCGTCCAAGCGGACCCGTCGTCTCGACGGCCGGACCGCGGTGGCCGCCAATGACACCAAGCGTGTCACCAAGATGCTGAACGGCTGACGCCGTCGCAGCGATCGCAAGACCTTTTGCCTAACCGAACGAGAAGAGGAACACCCCCATGGCCCGCGTGAAACGCGCAATCAACGCCCAGAAGAAACGCCGGACCGTACTCAAGGCGTCCAAGGGCTATCGCGGCCAGCGGTCCCGGCTGTACCGCAAAGCCAAAGAGCAGCAGCTGCATTCGCTGACCTACGCCTACCGTGACCGGCGTGCTCGCAAGGGCGAGTTCCGCAAGCTGTGGATCTCCCGGATCAACGCCGCGGCCCGCGCCAACGACATCACCTACAACCGGCTCATCCAGGGCCTCAAGGCCGCCGGCGTGGAGGTCGACCGCAAGAATCTCGCCGAGATCGCCGTGAGCGACCCGGCGGCGTTCACCGCTTTGGTCGGGGTCGCCCGCGCCGCCCTTCCGGAGGATGTGAACGCTCCCTCCGGCGAAGCTGCGTGAGACTGCTCTCCGAGCGATCTTCTCGCGTCACCGACGCGGTCAAACTGCAACGCCGTGCCGGGCGGAACGCAACAGGCCGGTTCCTCGCCGAGGGGCCGAACCTGATCGAGGCGGCCGCCCGGCACGGGCTTATCGAAACGGTATTCGCCACCGAGACCGCCGAACACCGCTACCGCCCGATGCTGGGCGATCTCGAGGTCTGGATGGTCTCCGAGCGCGCGATGAAGGCGCTGTCGGAGACCGTCACACCGGCTGGGCTTGTCGCCGTGTGCAGGCTGCCCGACGCCACCCTCGACGCCGTCCTGGCCGCGGACCCCGCGTTGATCGCGGTGGCCGCAGACCTCTCCGACCCCGGTAACGCCGGGACTTTGATCCGGCTGGCAGAAGCGATGGGCGCGGCCGCGGTGGTGCTGGCCGGCGATTCCGTCGATCCCTATAACGCCAAATGCGTACGGTCCTCGGCGGGCAGCATCTTCTCCATTCCCGTTGTGACCGAGGACGACCCGGTCACGGTGATCAACCGGCTGCGTCGAGCCGGACTGCACGTGCTGGCCACCACCCTGAACGGGGACCTCAGCCTCGACGACGCCGAGGAGATGCTGGCGCGCCGGACCGCGTGGGTCTTCGGCTCCGAGGCGCGCGGGTTGTCCGAGGACCTCGCGATGCTGTCCGATCGGCGCGTACGCATCCCGATGTCGGGGGGCGTCGACAGTCTCAACGTGGCCGTCGCGGCGGCGATCTGCCTCTACCAGAGCGCCCGGGCCCAACGCCGCGGCTAGGGCGGCCCCGGGTGGAGCGGTCCCGGTTGCGGCACCGCCGTCGCGCTGCCGGACCTTCGGGGCGTGCCCTAGTCTGGCCGGGTGGACGTCGAGGCGAGCGGCCGACCCACCGGTCCCGCAAACCCGCTTGAGGCCGATTCCCCCGAACCGGGCCGGGGGCCCGGCGCGTGGATTCGCAACACCAACCACAACCCGGGTGTCGTCGCCGCTATCCGGAAGGCCCGGCGGGCCTTGCCCGGTGATCCCGACTTCGGCGACCCGCTGTCGACGTCGGGCCAAGGTTCGGCGCGCGCCGCGGCCCGCGCCGCGGATCGGTTCATCGGTGATCGCGCCGCGGCGACCAGGGAGGTCAGCCTGGCGGGTCTACAGGTTTGGCAGGCGTTGGCCGAGAAGGTGGCCGGTCGCCCGGTCAACGCCGAGGTGACCATCGTGTTCACCGACCTCGTCGGATTCTCGGATTGGTCGCTGCAGGCCGGCGACGAGGCAACGCTGCGACTGCTGCGCAGGGTGGCTCAGGTCGCCGAACCGCCGATGCTGTACGCCGGCGGTCACATCGTCAAACGCATGGGCGACGGGATGATGGCCACCTTCGGTGAACCGGCGATCGCTGTCCGCGCGACACTGGCGGCCATGGAGGCCCTCGACAGCGTCGAGGTCGAGGGCTACACGCCGCGGATGAGGGCCGGCGTCCATACCGGCCGGCCCCAGCGGATCGGCGGGGACTGGCTCGGCGTCGACGTCAATATCGCCGCCCGGGTCATGGACCGTGCCGCCCACGGCGGCCTGATCGTCTCGCAGGCGACGCTGGGGCGCATCACCCCGGATCAGTGGGAGCCGCTAGGCGTGAGGGCCGAAAAGGTGCGGCGTCAGGTGTTCACCCCGCGTCAGCCGGGGGTGCCTGCTGACCTGGTCATGTTCCGGCTGCGCCGGGGTGCCGACGAGATCCGCGGCGAGAACGTTGCCGGTTCATCCGGAGCCGAAGGGTCGAGCCACTCGGTCTAGCCGCGCCTTGCGCCGCCACCCGCCCGGCCCAGACGAACTCTCTAGACGAACTCCTCCGCGCAGGCCTCGATCCAGTCCGACAACCACGCCTCGGGCGGACACTCGAGCAGTTCGCAAGGCATCAGCCACTCGTAGATCTCCGCGTAGCTTCCGCTGCGGTAGGAGTCGATACGGCGGTTGAGCATGGCCGGGGTCAGTTCACCGAAGCCGTCGAGTCCCATCGAGGCGACCATCTGGGCGGCGCTGGCCACGGTGCCGCGCTGGAAATTGGCCACCCGGTCGATCTTGTTCGGCACGTGCAGTGCCCGCGCCAGACCGGGGTCCTGGGTGGCGACTCCGGCGGGGCAGCGGTTGGTGTGGCATTTCATCGCCTGGATGCAGCCGACCGCGAACATCATCGCGCGGGCGGCCAGCGTGAAGTCCGCGCCCTGGATGACCCGGGTGACGATGTCGGCACCGGTGGCCACCTTGCCGGAGGCGCCGATCTTGATGTGCTGACGCAGGCCGGTGCCGACCAGGCAGTTGTGCACCAGCATCAGCCCCTCGGTCAGCGGCATGCCGATTCGATCCTCGAACTCCTGCGGGGCGGCTCCGGTCCCGCCCTCGGAGCCGTCGACGATGATGAAGTCCGGGGTGACCCCGGTCTGCAGCATCGCCTTGCAGATGGACAGGAACTCCGTGCGGGCGCCGATGCAGAGCTTGAAGCCGATCGGCTTGCCGCCGGACAGGCTGCGCAGGGTCGCGATGAAGTGCACCAGTTCCAGCGGGGTGGTGAAGGCGGTGTGCGCCGGTGGGGAGACCACGGTCTGTCCCACCGGAACCCCGCGGGTGGCGGAGATTTCCTCGGTCACCTTGGCCCCGGGAAGGACCCCGCCGAGCCCGGGCTTGGCCCCCTGGGAAAGCTTGATCGAGATGGCCTTGACGGTCGGCATCGCCGCCTTCTCCCGGAAGAGTTCCGGATCGAAATGGCCCTCGGCGGTCCGGCAGCCGAAATAGCCCGAGCCGATCTCCCAGATCAGGTCACCGCCGTGCTTGAGGTGGTACGGGCTGATGCCTCCCTCGCCGGTGTCATGGGCGAAACCGCCCTTGGCCGCGCCGCCGTTGAGCGCTTCGATCGCATTGGCCGACAGCGCCCCGAAACTCATCGCCGAGACGTTGAGCAGCGCGATGTCGTAGGGCTGGCTGCAGTCGGGCCCGCCGAGGCGCACCCGCGGGGCCAGATCGGTGGCGATCTTCGCCCGCAGTGAATGCCGCAGGAACTCGTAGCCGACGGCGTTGACGTCGCGCTCGGTGCCGAACGGCTCATCGCCCTTGGTTCCCTTGGCGCGGCTGTAGACCATGTCGCGGGTTTCCCGGTCGAACGGAGCGCCGTCGGTGTTCGACTCGACGAAGTACTGATAGATCTCCGGTCGGATTCGCTCGGCCAGCCACCGGGCGTGGCCGAGGATCGGGTAGGCGCGCAGGATCGAGTGCTTGGTCTGAATCAGGTCCCAGGTGCCCAGGCCGGCCAGTGCGGCCAGCACGGCCGCGAGCACCCACCAGCCGCTGTCCAGTGTCACCGCCAGCACGGCGGCGGCGATCGCCGTCGCCCACACCGCGCCCACCACGAAAGCTCTGAGCATTTTTGCATCCCTCACCTCGACGGGCGGGCCGAGGCCGTCCTCGGCGGCGAATTGCCCGCGAGGCGTCATTCTGGCATCACCTATGATCTCCAGGTCGGCACTTCAGTCACACCCGTGCCGCGGGAAAATCCCAGGCCAGCTAAGGAGGGTCTTGCCGCGTGGGCGGACAACCCGTCGATCTGCTGTCGCAGGAAGCGCTGACCATCGCGGTCGACGCGGCCTGCCGGGCCTTTGCGGCGGCCGGTGAACTCGACGCCCTGGCCCGGGCCAAGACCGATCATCTCGGTGACCGCGCCCCGCTGGCCCTGGCCCGCCAGGCCCTGGCGGCACTGCCCAAACCCGACCGCGCCGATGCCGGCAAACGGGTCAACGTCGCGCGCAGCGGCGCCCAGCAGGCCTACGACGCGCGGCTGGAAGTACTGCGGGCCGAGCGCGACGCCGCCGTGCTGGTCGCCGAGGCGATCGACGTCACCGCACCCACGACGCGCCAGCCGATCGGAGCGCGGCATCCCATCACGATCCTGGCCGAGCACATCGCCGACACGTTCGTCGCGATGGGCTGGGAGCTGGCAGAGGGCCCCGAGGTCGAGAGCGAGCAGTTCAACTTCGACGCCCTGAACTTCCCGCCCGATCACCCGGCCCGCAGCGAGTCGGACACCTTCCACATCGCACCGGAGGGCTCCCGGCAACTGCTGCGCACCCACACCTCCCCGGTGCAGGTGAGAACGCTGCTGCAACGCGAGCTGCCGGTCTACGTCATCTCGATCGGCCGTACCTTCCGCACCGACGAACTCGACTCCACCCACACTCCGGTGTTTCACCAGGTGGAGGGTCTCGCCGTGGACCGCGGCCTGACCATGGCCCACCTGCGTGGCACCCTGGACGCCTTCGCCCGTTCGGAGTTCGGCCCGGACGCCCGCACCCGGATGCGGCCGCACTTCTTCCCCTTCACCGAGCCCTCGGCCGAGGTTGACATCTGGTTTCCCGACAAGAAGGGCGGTCCCGGCTGGGTGGAGTGGGGCGGCTGCGGGATGGTCAACCCCAACGTCCTGCGGGCCGCCGGCATCGACCCCGAGGTCTACTCCGGCTTCGCCTTCGGGATGGGTCTGGAGCGCACGCTGCAGTTCCGCAACGGCATCCCGGACATGCGCGACATGGTCGAGGGTGACGTGCGGTTCAGCCTGCCGTTCGGAGTGGGGCTGTAGATGAGGCTTCCTTACAGTTGGCTGCGCGAGGTGGTGCAGGCCGGTGCTCCGGGGTGGGATGTCGACCCCGCCGACCTAGAGCAGGCCCTGATCCGGGTCGGCCATGAGGTGGAGGACGTCATCACCCTCGGCCCGGTCAGCGGGCCGCTGCGTATCGGGCGGGTCAGCGGCATCGAGGAACTCACCGAGTTCAAGAAGCCGATCAGGGCCTGCACCGTGGACGTGGGCGCCGCCGATCCGCAGGACATCGTCTGCGGGGCGGCCAACTTCGCGGTCGGCGATCTCGTGGTGGTGGCGCTGCCCGGCACGGTTCTGCCCGGTGACTTCCGCATCGCCTCCCGCAAGACCTACGGGCGCACCTCCGACGGGATGATCTGCTCGGCGGCCGAATTGGGTCTGGGGGCGGACCATTCCGGCATCCTGGTGCTGCCGCCGGGCACCGCCGAACCGGGAGCCGACGCGATCGCCGTTCTGGGCCTCGACGACGTGGTCTTCGACCTCGCGGTCACCCCGGACCGCGGTTACTGCATGTCGGTGCGCGGTATCGCCCGGGAGATCGCGTGCGCCTACGACCTGGACTTCGTCGATCCCGCAGACATCGCACCGCTGCCCGTCGAAGGGCCGTCGCTGCCGGTCACCGTCCAGCCCGGAACCGGTGTCATCCGATTTGCGCTGCGCCCGGTCACCGGCATCGACCCCGGCGCGCAGTCGCCGTGGTGGTTGCGTCGCCGGCTCATGCTCTCGGGCATCCGGCCCATCTCGCCGGCCGTCGACGTCACCAACTACGTCATGCTCGAACTGGGCCACCCGATGCACGCCCACGACAGCAGCCGGATCCGCGGTGATTTCGCGGTTCGCTTCGCCCACCCGGGGGAGACGGTGGTCACCCTCGACGATGTTGAACGCCGACTGGACCCGGGTGACGTGCTGATCGTCGACGACGCGGCGGTCGCCGCCATCGGCGGGGTGATGGGGGCGGGCACCACCGAGATCGACGAGGCCACCACCGACGTGCTGCTCGAGGCGGCGGTCTGGGATCCGGCCGCGGTGTCCCGGACCATCCGCCGATTGCATCTGGTCAGCGAGGCCGGCCGCCGCTACGAGCGTTCGGTCGACCCGGCCGTCTCGGTGGCCGCCATCGACCGCTGTTCGGCGCTGCTCGCCGAGATCGCCGGCGGCACCGTGCAGCCTCGGCTCACCGACTGGCGGGGCGATCCGCCGCGGGACGATTTCTCGCCGCCGCCGGTGCGGATGGCCGTCGATCTGCCCGATCGCATCGCGGGGGTGACCTACCCGGATGGGGCTACCTTGCGCCGCCTGACCCAGATCGGGGCGCGGGTGCAGGCCGGCCAGGGCGCCGAGCTGATCGTCACCCCGCCCAGCTGGCGGCCCGACATCGTCCAGCCCGCCGACCTCGTCGAGGAGGTGCTGCGGCTGGAGAGCCTCGAGGTGATCCCGTCGATGCTCCCGGCCGCCCCCGCCGGCCGCGGGCTCACGGCCGCCCAGCAGCGCCGCCGGGCGGTCGGCAAGGCCCTGGCGCTCTCCGGCTTCGTCGAGGTCCTGCCCACGCCATTCCTTCCGGCCGGCGTGTTCGACCAGTGGGGACTGCCCGCCCAGGATCCGCGACGGGCCACCGCCGCGGTGCTCAACCCGCTGGAGGCCGACCGGCCGGAGCTGGCCACGACTCTGTTGCCCGCGCTGCTGGAGGCGCTGTCGCGCAACGTCTCCCGCGGATTCGGCGATGTGGCGCTGTTCTCGGTCGCGCAGGTGGTCCGGCCCACCGAGGACACCCGGGCAGTGGAGCGGATCCCCACCCACCGCCGGCCGACCGATGCCGAGATCGCGCTGCTGGACTCCTCGCTGCCGCACCAACCGGTGCATGTCGGCGCGGTGCTGTGCGGCCTGCGTGAGCCGCGGGGACCGTGGGGGCCGGGCCGGCCGGTGGAGGCCGCCGACGCCTTCGAGGCGGTGCGGGTGATCGCCCGCGCCTGTGGGGTGGCTGTCACCTTGCGGCCGGCTCAGCATCTGCCGTGGCATCCGGGGCGCTGCGCCGAGGTGCTCGTCGACTCGGTGGTTGTCGGCCACGCCGGGCAACTGCATCCCGGCGTCGTCGAGCGCGCTGGCCTGCCCAAGGGCAGCTGCGCGGTGGAACTCGACCTCGACGCCGTACCGATCGTGGAATCCCTGCCCGCGCCGCGGGTGTCGCCGTTCCCCGCGGTGTTCCAGGACCTGAGCCTGGTCGTCGGCGCCGAGGTGCCGGCCCAGGACGTCATCGACGCGGTGCGCGACGGGGCCGGGGAACTCCTGGAGGACGTGGCCCTGTTCGACGTCTACACCGGCCCGCAGGTCGGGGAGGGCCGCAAGTCGCTGACGTTGGCGCTGCGCTTCCGCGCCGCCGACCGGACCCTCGCCGAGGCCGAGGCCAGCTCGGCCCGCGATGCGGCACTGGCGACCGCCGCCGAACTGCTTGGCGCTCAGTTACGCAGCTGATCTGCGCTACCCGGGTTCGTCTTCGTCGGGGCGGAGGATTTCTTCGGGGTGGTGGTAGAGGTTGATGCGGTTTTGGCCGCGGTCGAGGTGGGGTGGGGGTATCCATTCGGTTCGGTTGTCGCTGGGGCGTTTTCGGGTGGTCCAGCCGGTGGGGGTGTCGTTGACGAGGCGGTTGTCGGGGCCGCAGGCGAGGGTGAGTTCGTTGATGTCGGTGTTGCCGCCGTGTTGCCAGTCCCGTTGGGCGTGGTGGACCTGGGTATGGGTTGCCGGGGCGGTGCAGTCAGGTTTGGTGCAGCCCCGTTCCAGGGCGTGCAGGGCCAGGCGTTGTCCGGGGCTGGCGGTGCGCCGGGTGCGCCCGTAGTAGAGCTGGATCTCCCGCGGATTATGAAACAGCAGCAGGTAGGGGTGGACCCCGCCGGCGGCTATCCGCAGCAGGGTCGGGATCGGGATCTGGGTGCCGCCGCCGGTGTGGGCCCGCCCAGTGGCCGCATTCAGATCGGCCAGGGTCGCCGTCGCCACGATGGTGACCGGTAGCCCGTTGTGTTGGCCGAGCTTGCCGGAGGCCAACATCGCCCGGCACACGGTTGTCAGCGCGTCGTGTGTGCGCTGGGGGGCGGTGCGGGTGTCGGCGCTGATCTGGTCCTGTGACGGGGTGCCGTCAACACACGGGTCGGCGTCTTCGGGGTTGCAGAAGCCGGGGGCGGCGAGTTTGGCGAACACGGCGTCCAACGCGGCACGCAGTTCGGGGTCGACCCAGCCGGACAGTTTGCTCATCCCGTCGAGTTCCTGTCGCCCGATCGTCAGGCCGCGTTTGCGGGCGTGCTCGCGGTCGTCATCCAGTGTGCCGTCCTGGTCGAGGTAGCCCATCAGCTGGCGGGCGACCTTGCGCAGCCCTTCCGGGGTCAACCCGCCGGCGATCTGTCCCAACTGGGATTCGGCCTCGGTGCGGGTGCCCGGGTCGACGTCCGCCGGCAGGTGGGCCAGGAAATCCCGGATCACCGCCACATGATCGGCACCGATCTCCCCACGCGCCTGCGCCGCCGCAGTGGCCGGCAGCTCAGGTTCCAGCGGGTCACCGGTCACGGTCCGACGGGTTCCGAGCTGGGTGGCCTCGGCCAGCCGTCGGCCGGCGTCGGCACCGCTGATCCCCAGCCGGTTTTTCAGCACGACCCGCCACGACTTGGCGCCCATCTCCACCGCAGTCGACCGGCTTTGCAGGTGGGTGACCAGCGCATGCTCCACGGCGGGTTGGCGGCGCCGGTGGATTTCCAGCCGGTCCAGTGTCTCCAGGACCTGCAAGGCGTCGAGGGCATGAACCGGCAGCGAAGCCAGCTTCGCCCACGCCGCGTCGAGCTCATCCAGAGCGGTCATCACCGCCTCCACGTCCACCATCGTCATGGTTAGAACACTAGTTCGAATCACTGACATTTCTTGACCGTCGCGTGGGCCGTCCATTTGTGCGGCCGCAGGAAGTCCTGCTGGTTTTCAACTTGTTAACGAAGAAACCATGTCTCAAGTTGGCCTTTGCCTTTGACCGGAATTCGTCCTCTGCTCTCGCAGGGGTAGATGCGGTTGATTTTTTCCCATGTCGAGCGGGAGATCTGAATCCGTCCGGGTTCCCCGGTGGATTCCATACGGGAAGCGACGTTAACGGCGTCGCCCCAGATGTCGTAATGAAATCGCGTGGTGCCCACGATGCCGGCGACGACCTCTCCCGAGTTGAGGCCGATGCGGACTTCTAGGGGCCCGTCGAGGGTTTGGGAGATCATGTACTCGCGCATACCGATGGCCACCTTCGTCATGGCCACGGCGTGATCATCGTGCCGGGCCGATGCGCCACTGAACGCCATGTATCCGTCGCCGATCGTCTTGATGCGCTCGACGCCATGAGCTTCGCAGAGTTCGTCGGAGGCCGTGAAAATCCTGTTGAGCATCGTGACAGTGGCCGCTGGTGGGCTTTCGGACGACAGGGCGGTGAAGCCGACGATGTCGGCGAAAAGCACGGTGACTTCTTCGCACCGATCAGCGATCACCGTGTTGGGTGAGTTCTTCAGCCTCTGCGCGATTGAAGCAGGCAGAACGTTGAGCAACAGTGCATCCGATTGGGCGCGTTGGTCATCGAGTGCGTCTTCGGTGCGGTCTACGGCATCCATGAAGACGATCGCCAGGGCTACAAAGCAACCGATGGCTGCGACAGAGTTCACGATGTTGCTGACGGGCTCGCTTGCCAACCGTATCCGCGCGGGGAAATGCTCCTGGAAGAGGAAGATCCCAAGAAAGCACAGCGCCGCCAGTGCCGAGAATGTCAGCGCGAGAGATCGATGTTCCCGGCGGAAGACCACAAACGGCACGAAGACCATCGGAGCGTAATAAAACCATGTTCCCGACGGATATCCCGTGAGCCAGTTGGTCCACAGCAACTGAATGTGGGAAGTGACCATCAGGACGCTGGTTGCTGCGAAGTACCGTCCGGAACGATTGAGAATGATCACCGACGCCAACAGCATTGAGGCGACGATGTTCGCGACGAGAGCCGGCGTCTGGCGAGCGATCGCGGAAATCGGAATCCACGGCAACACCATGCAGATGACGAGGACGGCCATGAAATTGGTCACCCGCAACTGCTTGACATTGATCGGCGAAGTCGCGTCGGTGATGCCCGAGTCCATCCAGTTCCGCAGCACCGAGCGTATGGCCATCTGTTGCGCCTCCAACTGTCAGCGTCAGCGCCGTATCAGAGTATGAGCGTGACCTCCCGGCTGCCGACGCGCGATGGGCCGGGTTTCACAGCCCATCGTGAAGCGTTACTCGACAGCAAGAACTCTGTGGCGCAGATTGCGAGAGTGCTGGCGGCATCTGCGAGCAGTGTGGCGGATTAGAGGTCGTAAGTTTGAAGGGAAAGTAGTCCCGTGCCGCTCGGAGATCCCGGGTCGGCGATGGCCCCGCAACCTCGAGGAACACGATGAGTTGGTCTACGAAGGACATCCCTGATCTGCACGGCAAGGTCGCTGTGGTCACCGGCGCCAACGGCGGGCTCGGGCTGGCATCGGCCAAGGCGTTGGCCGGCCACGGCGCCCATGTGGTGATGGCGGTCCGAAACCAGGCCAAGGCGGCCGACGCACGCGCCGAGATCCTGGCTGCTCACCCACAGGCGTCACTGGAGATCGTCGAACTCGATCTCGGCTCGCTGGACTCGGTGAAGACCGCCGCCGAGGCTATCGCCGCCAAACATGACCGCATCGACATCCTGATGTGCAACGCCGGGGTGATGGCGATGCCGCAGGGCACGACCGAGGACGGCTTCGACACCCAGATGGGTATCAATGTGCTCGGACACTGGGCCCTGCTGTCACACCTGCTGCCCATCGTGGTCGCCACCCCCGGTGCGCGGGTGGTGACGATGTCGAGCACCGCCCAACACCTGGGCCGTGCCATCAACCCGGCCGACCCGCATATGCGCCAGAACTTTGACGCATGGCGGATGTACGGCCAAACCAAGCTGGCCATGCGCCACCTGGCCGTCGGGCTGCAAGCCCAATTCGACCGGGCCGGAGTCGATGCCAAAGCGTTGTCCGCTCAACCAGGAATGACGAACTCGGATCTGCAGACCACCACCCACGCCCAGGGTGGAGCAGGTCCGCTCGGCGCGTTCTTCGCGTGGCAGGTCAAGGCGATGGGAATGTCGACCGACCGCGGTGCGCTGAGCCAGTTGCGGGCGGCCACCGATCCGAAGGCCCCCGCCGGCGGGTTCTACGGGCCGTTGTGGGTGACCAATGGCCCTCCGGTCCTCAAACCTCTGATCCGGCCAGGCAGCGATGCCGCCGTCGCAACGCTGTGGCAGGTCGCCGAACGCGAGACCGGGTTGAAGGTGGACGTCAGCGACGCCCTGGCCAAGCCGTGAGCGAGGTGGTCGCACCGTTTCGGGTCTCGGGGCCGTTCGTGCGGGTGATGCTCGCCGAACTCGGTGTTCGGGCGGGCGACCTCCTGCGGGCGGCAGGTCTTCCAGGTGATCTGATCAGCCGCGACGACGTGGTGTTGTCGCCTCGCCAGTACTACGCATTGTTCGATGCGCTCGACCGGCTTGTCGGTGAGCGAGATCTCGGGATCGCGATTGCCGAGAAGCTCAGCCCGCAGGTCTTCGACCCGCCGATCTTCGCCGCGATGTGCAGCCCCAACCTGCACGTCGCGGCCGAGCGGATCGCGCTGCACAAACGGCTGCTGGGCCCGCTGCGCCTGCGCGTGAAGCTCGACAACGACGGTTTGGACCTCGAGATCAGCTGGCCGGCAGGGGAACCACCGCCATCAGTCCTGCCCGGCGTTGAAGTCGCGTTCTGGGTCGCCCTGGCCCGGCTCGGCACCCGAACCGTTGTGGTACCCCAGCGGGTCGTAGTGCCACAAGAGCCGAAGGACATCGTCGCCGTCGAACGGTGGTTGCGCACCCGTCTCGAACGTGGCGAGACGACGTTGGTGCGATTCTCGCGACGCGATGCCACCAGGGCGTTCCTGACTGCCAATGCCGGTATGTGGGAATTCTTCGAACCAGAGCTCCGGCGCCGCCTCGATGACCTCGACGGTGACGCCACGCTCAACTCCAAAGTCCGCGCGGCGCTGATCGAACTCCTGCCCGCGGGGTCTGGCTCAACCCAAGGGGTCGCCCGGCACCTCGGCATCAGCACCCGCACCCTTCAGCGGCGCCTCGGGGAGGAAGGGGCCACCTTCCAACAACTCCTCGCGGACCTCCGCGGACAACTCGCCCACCACTATCTGACTCAATCCACCTACTCCCTGGCCGAGATCGCGTTCCTGCTCGGCTATGACAACCCAAACTCCTTTCACCGGGCGTTCAACCAGTGGACCGGCCAAACCCCCCTGGCCGTCAGAGCCACTGCCACCTCTTGACGAGGGACCCGTTTCGCGAGCACGTGAGTATTAAGTTGCAAATGCCTGCATAACAATGCAACACTGCCCGCATGACTTCGGTGGCCGTGGCAGGTGCCAGTGGTTACGCAGGCGGGGAGATCCTGCGCCTCCTTCTCGGGCACCCCGGATATGCCGACGGTTCGCTGACCATCGGCGCACTCACCGCCGCGGCCAGTGCGGGCACCCGGATCTTCGACCACCACCCGCACCTGCTGCCGCTGGCCGATCGCGTTCTCGAACCCACCGAGCCCGAGGTGCTCGGCGGCCATGACGTGGTGTTCCTGGCGCTGCCGCATGGACACTCGGCGGCGCTGGCCGAGGAGCTGGGGCCGGACACGGTGGTGATCGACTGCGGCGCCGACTTCCGCCTCACCGATCCCGGCGCCTGGCGGCGGTTCTACGGATCCGAGCACGCCGGGAGCTGGCCCTACGGGCTGCCCGAGCTTCCCGGCGGACGGGACGCGCTGGCCGGCGCCACCCGGGTCGCGGTGCCGGGCTGTTATCCGACCGCGGCCCTGCTGGCGCTGTGGCCCGCACTGGCCGGCAACCTCGTCGAGCCCGCCGTCACGGTGGTGGCGGTCAGCGGCACCTCGGGGGCCGGCCGTGCGGCGAAGATCGACCTGCTGGCCTCCGAGGTCATCGGATCGGCACGGGCGTACAACATCGCCGGCGTGCACCGGCACACCCCGGAGATCGCCCAGGGCCTGAGCGCGGTCGCCGGTCAGCCGGTCACGGTGTCGTTCACCCCGGTGCTCATCCCCACCGCCCGGGGAATCCTGGCCACCTGCACCGCCGCCACCGACGCCTCGCTCCCGGAGATCCGCGCCGCCTACGAAAAGGCCTATAACGATGAACCTTTCGTGCATCTCCTCGCGGACGGTCAGCTGCCCCGCACCGGTTCGGTGATCGGTGGCAACGCCGCCCAGCTGGCGGTGGCCAAGGACGATGACGCCGGGGTGCTGGTCGCGGTCTGCGCCATCGACAACCTGGTGAAGGGAACGGCCGGTGCTGCGGTCCAGTCGATGAACCTGGCGCTGGGCTGGCCGGAGACACAGGGGCTTTCGACGGTGGGGGTGGCGCCGTGAATGGTCCGACCCGGCTTTTGCGCAGCCAGGGCGTCACCGCACCCGCTGGCTTCCGGGCCGCGGGAATCCCGGCCGGGATCAAAGCATCCGGAGCGCCCGATCTGGCACTGGTGTTCAACGAGGGCCCGGATTACGCCGCGGCCGGCGTGTTCACCCGCAACCAGGTCAAGGCCGCGCCGGTGTTGTGGTCCGCTCAGGTGCTGACCACCGGCCGGCTGCGGGCGGTGCTGCTCAACTCCGGCGGCGCCAACGCCTGCACCGGTCCGGCCGGCTTCGCCGACACCCACGCCACCGCCGAGGCCGTCGCCGCCACGCTGTCCAACTGGGGCACCGAGACCGGACCGATCGAGGTCGCGGTGTGCTCCACCGGGCTGATCGGGGATCGGCTGCCGATGGACCGGGTGCTGGCCGGGGTCACCGAGATCGTGCACGAACTGGCCGGCGGCCTGCACGGCGGCGAGGACGCGGCCCGGGCCATCATGACCACCGACACCGTGCCGAAACAGGTTGCGCTGCATCACAGTATCGAGTCCGGGGAGAACTGGACGGTGGGCGGGATGGCCAAGGGCGCGGGGATGCTGGCCCCGTCGCTGGCCACCATGCTGTGTGTGCTGACCACCGACGCGGTGGCCGACGCCGCCGCCCTGGACTCCGCGCTGCGGCGTGCGACCGCCCGGACCTTCGACCGTCTCGACGTCGACGGCAGTTCGTCGACCAACGACACGGTACTGCTGCTGGCCTCCGGCGCCAGTGAGATACGGCCCAATCAAGAGCAACTCGACGACGCCGTGCTGCGGGTCTGCGAAGACCTGTGCGCGCAGTTACAGGCCGACGCCGAGGGGGTCACCAAGCGGGTGGCCGTCACGGTCACCGGTGCCCCGTGCGAGGACGACGCGGTCACCGCGGCCCGGATCGTCGCCCGCGACAGCCTGGTCAAGACGGCCCTGTTTGGCTCCGACCCGAACTGGGGGCGGGTGCTGGCCGCCGTCGGCATGGCGCCGTTCCCCCTGGATCCGGCACGTATCTCGGTGGCCTTCAACGGCTTCCCGGTGTGCGTCGGCGGTGCCGGTGCCGACGGCGCCCGTGACGTCGATCTGTCCGGCCCCGAGATCGAGGTCACCATCGAACTCGGACTCGGTACCGGTGCGGCCACCATCCGCACCACCGACCTGTCCCACGCGTACGTCGAAGAGAACTCGGCCTACAGCTCATGACGATCACCACCAACACCAAGGCGGCGGTTCTCGCCGAGGCGCTTCCGTGGCTCAAGGCCCTGCACGACAAGATCGTCGTGGTCAAGTACGGCGGCAACGCCATGACCGACGAGAGGCTCAAGGCCGCGTTCGCCGCCGACATGGTGTTCCTTCGCAATGTCGGCATCCACCCCGTGGTGGTGCACGGGGGCGGGCCGCAGATCAGCGCCATGCTCAAAAGACTCGGTATCCCCGGAGAGTTCCGGGGCGGCTTCCGGGTAACCACACCCGAGGTTCTCGACGTCGCCAGAATGGTGCTCTTCGGGCAGGTCGGCCGGGAGCTGGTGAACCTGATCAACGCCCACGGCCCCTACGCCGTCGGCATCACCGGCGAGGACGCGCACCTTTTCACCGCGGTGCGGCGAAGCGTCTCGGTCGACGGTGTGGACACCGACATCGGCCTGGTCGGCGACGTCGAACGGGTCAACACCGAAGCGGTCCGCGACCTCATCACGGCCGGCCGCATCCCGGTCGTCTCGACCATCGCCCCGGACAGTGGCGGCGTGGTCTACAACATCAACGCCGACACCGCGGCCGCCGGCCTCGCCGCCGCGCTCGGCGCGGAGAAGTTGCTCATGCTCACCGATGTGGAGGGGCTCTACACCCGGTGGCCGGATCGCGACTCACTGGTCAGCGAGATCGACACCGCTGCTCTGACCCAGCTGTTGCCCAGGCTCGAGGAGGGCATGGTGCCCAAGATCGAGGCCTGCCTGCGGGCGGTGGGCGCCGGCGTGCCCAGCGCCCACGTCATCGACGGGCGGGTTGAACACTGCGTTCTCGTCGAGTTGTTCACCGACGAGGGCACCGGCACCAAGGTGGTGCCCGGGTGACCGCGCCAAATCTTCTCGGGAGCCAACTGCTGGAGCGCTGGCGTGCCGTCATGATGGACAACTACGGCACCCCGGCGCTGGCCCTGGCCTCAGGTGACGGGGCGGTCGTCACCGACGTCGACGGCCGGACCTACCTGGACTTGCTCGGTGGCATCGCGGTCAACGTCCTCGGACACCGCCACCCGGCCATCATCGACGCCGTCACAGCCCAATTGGGCACCCTCGGACACGTCTCCAACCTCTACGCCACCGAACCCGGCGTAGCCCTCGCCGAGGCGCTCGTCGGGCATCTGGGGACACCCGCGCGCGCCTTCTTCTGCAACTCCGGAGCCGAGGCCAACGAGGTGGCCTTCAAGATCACCCGGCTGACCGGCCGCACCAAAATCGTTGCCGCACAGGGTTCTTTCCACGGCCGCACCATGGGCGCCCTGGCGCTCACCGGTCAGCCCGCCAAGCAGGAACCCTTTCGCCCGCTTCCCGGCTACGTCACCCACGTGCTCTATGGGGATGTCGCCGCTCTGGAGGCGGCGGTCACCGACGATACCGCCGCGGTGTTCCTGGAACCGATCATGGGGGAGGGCGGCGTGGTCGTCCCGCCGGACGGCTATCTGGCAGCGGCGCGGGCGATCACCAGCCGCCACGGCGCCCTGCTGGCCGTCGACGAGGTGCAGACCGGGGTCGGGCGGACCGGCGACTTCTTCGCCCATTCCCACGACGGGGTCACCCCGGACATCGTCACCCTCGCCAAGGGGCTGGGCGGGGGGCTGCCGATCGGTGCCTGCCTGGCCGTCGGCCCGGCCGCCGATCTGATGACGCCGGGGCTGCATGGCAGCACATTCGGCGGGAATCCGGTCTGCGCCGCCGCCGCACTTGCGGTGCTGCGGGTTCTCGACGAGGAGGATCTGATCAGCCGCGCCCGGGAACTCGGAAAGACGCTGCGGCACGGCATCGAATCGATGGACCACCCCATCGTCGATCATGTGCGGGGGCGCGGCCTGCTGTGCGGCGTGGTGCTGAGCGCCCCTCAGGCCAAAGCGGTCGAGACGGCGGCCCGCGACGCGGGATTCCTGGTCAACGCCGCAGCTCCTGATGTCATCCGGCTGGCTCCGCCGCTGATCATCACTGACCGGCAGATCGACGACTTCCTCTCCGCGCTGCCTGGGGTTTTCGATGCCGCGGGAGTGCCGGCATGACGCCGGGTCGGCGGGGGTTCCGATGACCCGGTCACCGGAAGTCGCAGGCACCCGGGTGGGACGACAGGCCCGCATCGTCGCGATCCTGTCGTCGAGGTCGGTGCACAGCCAGACCGAGCTGGCCGCTCTCCTCGCTGACGAGGGAATCGAGGTCACCCAGGCGACGCTGTCGCGCGATCTGGAGGAACTCGGCGCGGTCAAGCTGCGCGGCGCCGACGGCGGCAGCGGGGTGTACGTGGTGCCCGAGGACGGCAGCCCGGTACGCGGGGTGTCTGGGGGCACCGAACGGGTGGCCCGGCTGCTCGGCGAGTTGCTGGTGTCCACCGACGCCAGCGCCAACCTCGCCGTGTTGCGTACCCCGCCCGGAGCGGCTCACTATCTGGCCAGTGCCATCGACCGTGCGGCCCTGCCGGAGGTGGTGGGCACCCTCGCCGGCGACGACACCATCCTGGTGGTCGCGCGGGAGCCGATGACCGGCGCCCAGTGCGTCGCCATGTTCGAGAACATCCGTCAGCACAGTTAAGTGAAGGAGACAACCATGTCTGAGCGCGTCATCCTCGCGTATTCCGGCGGACTGGACACCTCGGTTGCCATCAGCTGGATCGGCAAGGAGACCGGCAGCGAGGTCGTCGCCGTTGCCATCGACCTCGGGCAGGGCGGCGAGGACATGGAGGTGGTACGGCAGCGAGCACTGGACTGCGGCGCCGTCGAGGCCGTCGTGGTGGACGCCCGCGACGAGTTCGCCGAGGAATACTGCCTGCCCGCCATCCAGTCGAATGCCCTCTACATGGACCGTTACCCCCTGGTGTCGGCGCTGAGCCGGCCGTTGATCGTCAAGCACCTGGTGGCCGCCGCCCGCGAGCACGGCGGCGGTGTGGTGGCCCACGGCTGCACCGGGAAGGGTAACGACCAGGTTCGCTTCGAGGTCGGATTCGCCTCGCTGGCACCGGACCTCGAGGTGCTGGCTCCGGTGCGCGACTACGCGTGGACGCGGGAGAAGGCGATCGCCTTCGCCGAGGAGAACGCCATCCCGATCAACGTCACCAAGCGCTCGCCGTTCTCCATCGACCAGAACGTCTGGGGCCGGGCGGTGGAGACCGGTTTCCTGGAGCATTTGTGGAACGCCCCCACCAAGGACGTCTATGACTACACCGACGACCCGACGATGAACTGGAACACCCCCGACGAGGTGGTGATCGGGTTCGAGCGGGGGGTTCCGGTGAGTATCGACGGCACCAAGGTCAGCGTGCTGGAGGCGATCGTGGAGCTGAACCGCCGCGCCGGCGCCCAGGGGGTGGGGCGACTCGATGTCGTCGAAGACCGGTTGGTCGGCATCAAGAGCCGCGAGATCTACGAGGCCCCCGGCGCCATGGCGCTGATTACCGCGCACACCGAGCTCGAGCACGTCACCCTCGAGCGGGAATTGGGCCGGTTCAAGCGGACCACCGACCAGCGCTGGTGCGAATTGGTCTACGACGGGTTGTGGTTCTCGCCGCTGAAGACGGCCCTGGAGGCGTTTGTTGCCAACACCCAGGAAAGTGTGACCGGCGAGATCCGGCTGGTGCTGCACGGCGGCCACATCGCGGTCAACGGCCGCCGCAGCTCCCAGTCGCTCTACGACTTCAACCTGGCCACCTATGACGAGGGCGATACCTTCGACCAGTCCTCGGCCAAGGGGTTCGTCCACATACACGGCCTGTCGTCGAAGGTCGCCGCCCAGCGGGACCGCAACCGATGACCCCCGGTTCCCCTGCGCGAGCAGACGCAAAGTGTCGGATTTCACGGCGTGTCGCGGGTCGTTTGTGTCTGCTCGCGCGGGGGGCGCAAGAGGTGAGAGTGACCCGATGAGCACCAATGAAGGTTCGCTGTGGGGCGGACGATTCGCCGACGGCCCCGCACCCGCACTGGCGGCGTTGAGCAAGTCCACCCACTTCGACTGGGCGCTGGCGCCCTACGACATCGCGGCTTCCAAGGCGCACGCCGCCGTCCTGCACCGGGCCGGGCTGCTGACCGACGAACAGCGTGACGGACTGCTGACCGGCCTGGACAGCCTCGGCGCCGACGTCGCCGACGGCAGTTTCACACCGCTGGTCACCGACGAGGACGTACACGGGGCGTTGGAACGCGGCCTCATCGACCGGGTCGGCACCGAACTCGGCGGCCGGTTGCGGGCCGGCCGCTCGCGCAACGACCAGGTTGCCACGCTGTTCCGGATGTGGCTGCGCGATGCCATGCGAAGGATCGCCGACGGCGCGCTGGAGGTCATCGCCGCACTGGCAGACCAGGCCGAAAGGCATCCGGGGGCGATCATGCCCGGCAAGACCCATCTGCAGGCTGCCCAGCCAGTTCTGCTGGCCCACCACCTGCTGGCCCACGCCCACCCGCTGCTGCGCGATGTCGACCGCATCGGGGACTTCGATCGGCGGGCCGCGGTGTCGCCGTACGGGTCCGGCGCGCTGGCCGGGTCCTCCCTCGGCCTCGACCCGGACGCCATTGCCGCCGACCTCGGCTTCGCGGCCGCGGCGGAGAACTCGATCGACGCCACCGCCGCGCGCGACTTCGCCGCAGAGGCTGCCTTCGTGCTGGCGATGATCGCTGTCGACCTGTCCCGGCTGGCCGAGGACATCATCCTTTGGAGCACAACGGAATTCGGTTATGTCACGCTACACGACGCCTGGTCGACAGGCAGCTCGATCATGCCGCAGAAGAAGAACCCCGATATCGCCGAGCTGGCGCGCGGCAAAGCCGGCCGGCTCATCGGCAACCTGACAGGTCTGCTGGCCACCCTCAAGGCGCAACCGCTGGCCTACAACCGGGATCTGCAGGAGGACAAGGAGCCACTGTTCGATTCGGTGGCACAGTTGGAGCTGCTACTCCCGGCGATGGCCGGTCTGGTCGCCACCCTGGGCTTCGACGTCGAGAGGATGGCGGCCCTGGCACCGGCGGGCTACACGCTGGCGACCGATATTGCCGAGTGGCTGGTGCGTCGCGGTGTGCCGTTCCGGGTGGCCCACGAGAGCGCCGGCGCGGCGGTGCGGGTCGCCGAGAGTCGCGGTGTCGGACTCGAGGAGCTGACCGACTCCGAACTGGCCGAGATCAGTCCGCAGCTCACCCCCGAGGTTCGCGAGGTGCTCACCGTCACCGGCTCGGTGGCCGCGCGCGACGCCCGGGGCGGCACAGCGCCGGAGCGCGTCGCCGACCAGCTGGCAAATGTCCGCGAGTCTGCCGCGGACCTGAGGCGCATGCTGAAGCGGTGACGACCGTGGCGTCCGCTTGGCGCCACCGGGTCGCCGAAGACGGCGCGGCTGCTTCAGCCGGCCGACTCGACCCGTTCCGACAGTTCCAGCCAGCGGTTCTCCGCGGTCTCCAGTTCGGCCTCCAGATCGCGCAGTTGCGCTGTGAGAAGGCCGATTCCGACGTGGTCGGACTGATCGTGCTCAGCCAGTTCGACGTGTTTGGCATTGATCCGGTCGGAGAGCTTGCCGATCGCCCGGTCCAGGGCTGAGACCTCTTTCTGCGCGGCGCGCAACGCCGCACCAGACAGGCTCTCGGACTCGGCGGTCTCCGTCCGGCGGCCCTTACCCGCCTCGGCGGACGGTCGTTGCGCCGCGATCCGCAGGTACTCGTCGATGCCCCCGGGCAGGTGGCGCAGGTGGCCGTCGAGGATCGCATACTGCTGGTCGGTGACCCGTTCGAGCAGATAGCGGTCATGGGAGACCACGATCAGGGTTCCCGGCCAGGAGTCGAGCAGATCCTCAGTGGCCGAGAGCATGTCGATGTCCACATCATTGGTGGGCTCGTCGAGCACGAGCACGTTCGGCTCGTCGAGAAGGGTCAGCATCAACTGGAGGCGACGACGCTGACCGCCGGACAGATCACCGACCCGTGCCGAGAGCTGGTCACGGCGGAAGCCGAGGCGTTCCAACAGCTGTGTCGGGGTGAGCTCCTTGCCGTCCACCTCGTATCCGGCCTTCAGGCGCCCCACCACGTCGCGCACCAGGTCCTCGGCCAGTTCCGCCAGCCGACCGGACTGCTGGTCCAGCATTGCCAGCCGCACCGTCTTGCCGCGCTTGACCCGGCCGCTGTCGGGGGTGACGCTGCCGGCGATGAGGCCCAGCAGGGTGGACTTCCCCGCGCCGTTGGCGCCGACGATCCCGGTGCGCTCACCGGGTGCGATACGCCATTCCACATCCCGCAGAACGGTTTTCCCGCCGTAGGACACCGAGACGTTCAACAGGTCGATGACATCCTTGCCCAGTCGCGCGGTCGCCAGCTTGGCGAGTTCGACGGTGTTGCGAACCGGCGGGACGTCGGCGATCAGCTGGTTGGCTGCGTCGATACGGAACTTGGGCTTGGAGGTGCGGGCCGGCGCGCCACGGCGCAGCCAGGCCAACTCCTTGCGCATCAGGTTCTGCCGCTTGGCCTCGGCCGCGGCCGCGATCCGGTCCCGCTCAACCCGTTGCAGCACATACGCCGCGTAGCCGCCGTCGAACGGTTCGACGACCCCGCCCTTGTCGGTGGAGTGGACCTCCCAGGTGGTGGTCGCCACTTCGTCGAGGAACCAGCGGTCGTGGGTCACCAACAGCAGCCCGCCGGCATTGCGTGACCAGCGTTGTCCTAGGTGTGCGGCCAGCCAGGTGATGCCCTCGATATCGAGGTGGTTGGTGGGCTCGTCGAGGGCGATCACGTCCCAGTCGCCGAGCAGCAGCGCCGCCAACTGCACCCGGCGGCGCTGACCGCCGGAGAGCGTTCCCGCCGCTGCGTTCCAGTCGATGTCGGAGACCAGGCCGGCGACGACGTCGCGCACCCGCGGGTCGCCGGCCCAGTCGTGCTCGGGCCGATCGCCGACCAGGGCGGAGCCCACCGAGGCCGCCGGGTCCAGGGTGTCGGCCTGGTCGAGTGCGGCCACCTGCAGCCCGCCGCGGCGGGTGACCCGACCGGAATCCGGCGCGATCCGGCCCGTGAGCATTCCCAGCAGGCTCGACTTACCGTCACCGTTGCGCCCGACGATGCCGATCCGGTCGCCCTCGTTGACCCCGACGGTCACACCGTCGAACACCACCTGCGTCGGATACCTCAGATGCAGCGCCTCGGCGCCCAGCAGGTGTGCCACCGCGACGACCTTACTGATGGTCAAAGCGCCTGGCTGCGGGGTATCGAGGCATTCGGGGGTCGATCGGCGGTATGCCATGATGAGCGGGCGGCCGGGGAGGGCACGCAGCGCTGGGGTTCGGCAGGGGATTCGGCAGGGAGCAGTGGTGGATCTAGGATTGTCGGCAATCACCAGACCGCTGGAGCGCCTGGTGGCGACCGCCCAGAACGGCTTCGAGGTCGCCAGGTTCGGCGGACTGGAGACCGGGGCGGTGCCGTCCCCGTTCCAGATCGTCGAGAGCACCAGCATGTACAAGCTGCGCCGGTACTTCCCGCCGGACAGCCGGCCCGGCCACGCCAAGCCCGGACCGCCGGTGCTGATGGTCCATCCGATGATGATGTCGGCCAACATGTGGGACGTCACCCGCGAGGACGGGGCCGTGGGCATCCTGCACGCCGCCGGGATCGACCCGTGGGTGATCGACTACGGCTCGCCCGACGAGGTCGAGGGCGGTATGGAGCGCACCCTCACCGACCACATCGTGGCGCTGAGCCAGGCCATCGAAACCGTCAACAGCGCCACCGGCCAGAACGTCCACCTGGCCGGTTACTCCCAGGGCGGCATGTTCTGCTACCAGACCGCGGCTTACCGCCGGTCCAAGGACATCGCCAGCGTCGTGGCCTTCGGTTCGCCGGTGGACACCCTGGCCGGCCTGCCCGGCGGCCTGCCCGCCGACTTCGCCGTCGGGTTCGCCGACTTCCTCGCCGACCACGTGTTCAGCCATATCGACATCCCGGGTTGGCTGGCCCGCACCGGGTTCCAGATGCTCGACCCGATCAAGAGCGTCCGCTCCAAGGTGGAGTTCCTGTTCCAGCTGCATGACCGCGAGGCGTTGCTGCCGCGTGAGCAGCAGCGGCGATTCCTCGACCGTGAGGGCTGGATCGCCTGGTCCGGCCCGGCGGTCGCAGAGCTGCTCAAACAGTTCGTCGCGCACAACCGGATGATGACCGGGGGTTTCGCCGTCGAGGGACAGTTGGTGACGCTGTCCGACATCACCTGTCCAGTGCTCGCCTTCGTGGGGGAGGTCGACGATATCGGCCAGCCTCCGGCGGTCCGCGGCATCAAGCGCGCCGCGCCCAACGCCGAGGTCTACGAGGTGATGATCCGGGCCGGCCACTTCGGTTTGGTGGTTGGGTCGAAGGCCGCCGCCAACACCTGGCCGACCGTCGCCGACTGGGTGCTGTGGGTATCGGGCCGGGATCCGCGGCCGGCCAACATCTCCTTGATGAAGGACGTGGAGCCGGCCGAAGCCGACTCCAGCGGGGTGCCGTTGAACTCTCGGCTGATGCTGGGTGTAGCCCAAGGCGCCGAGCTGGCGACGTCGCTGGCCAAGGGAGCGGCCGAGGCTGTGGTCGCGGCCAACCTCTCGGTCCGGACGTTGGCCGTGGAGACCGTTCGCACCCTGCCACGGCTGGTGCGCCTGGGTCAGATCAACGATCACACCCGCATCTCGCTCGGACGGATCATCTCCGAACAGGCCGAGGCGGCGCCCAACGGCGAATTCCTGTTGTTTGACGGGCGCGTGCACACCTACGAGGCCGTCGAGCGGCGTATCGACAACGTGGTGCGGGGTCTGATCGAAGTCGGCGTGCGTCAGGGCGGCCGGGTCGGCGTGCTGATGGACACCCGACCCAGCGCGCTGGTCGCTATCGCCGCCCTGTCCCGGCTGGGAGCGGTCGCCGTGCTGATGCCCCCGGACGCCGATCTGCAGGAGGCCACCCGCCTGGGCGGGATCACCGACGTCATCGCCGATCCGGCCAATCTCGCCGCGGCCAGCGCACTGCCGGTGCAGACGCTGGTTCTCGGCGGTGGCGAGAGCCGTCAACTCGATCTGCCCGCCGACTCCGAGGTCATCGACATGGAGCAGATCGACCCCGACGCGGTCGAACTGCCCGGCTGGTACCGCCCCAACCCGTCGTACGCGCGGGACGTGGCGTTCGTGGTGTTCAGCGCCGTCGGCGGCGGGGCCCTGGTGCCCAAGCAGATCACCAATTACCGCTGGTCGCTGTCGGCGTTCGGCACCGCATCGGCCGCGGCCCTGAACCGCAACGACACCGTCTACTGCCTCACGCCCCTGCACCACCAGTCCGGTCTGCTGGTCAGTCTCGGCGGCTCGGTGGTGGCCGGCTCCCGGATCGCGCTGTCGCGGGGACTGTGTCCTGAACGGTTCCTCGACGAGGTGCGCCAGTACGGCGTCTCGGTGGTCACCTATACCTGGTCGATGCTGCGCGAGGTCATCGACGACCCCAACTTCACGATGTCGGGCAACAACCCGATCAGACTCTTCATGGGCTCGGGCATGCCGACCGGTCTGTGGGAGCGGATCCTTGAGGTCTTCGCCCCGGCCAGGGTAGTGGAGTTCTTCGCCACCTCCGACGGTCAAGCGGTGTTGGCCAACGTCGCGGGAGTCAAGGTGGGCAGCGAGGGCCGCCCGCTGCCGGGCGGGGGCGAAGTGGAACTGGCCGCCTACGACCCGGAAGAGGATCTGATCCTCGAGGACAACCGGGGTTTCGTGCAGAAGGCGGGAAGCAAGGAGATCGGCGTCCTGCTGGCGAAGCCGTGGGGGCCGATCGACCCGACCGCGTCGGTCAAACGCGGGGTGTTCGCCGCGGGGGACATCTGGATCTCAACCGAGTATGTCTTCTGGCGCGACGCCGACGGCGACTACTTTCTGCTCGGCAATCGTTCGGGTCTGCTCCGTACGCAGAGAGGCGTGGTTTTCCCGGCACCGGTCACCGATGCCATCGGGGGCATTTCCGCGGTCGATCTGGCGGTGACCTACGGGGTCCCGACGCCCGACGGAACCCTGGCCGTCACCGCGCTGACGCTGCGGCCGGGAATGAGCGTGACCCCCGCCGATATCGGCGAGGCGGTCGGGGAGATGCCGCCGGGACTGCCGCCGGACATCGTTCACGTCGTGCCGGAGCTGGCGGTCAGCGCCTCCTACCGTCCGGTGGTCTCGGCCCTGCGTGCCGCCGGTGTGCCCGCGGCCGGGCGTAACGCCTGGTACCTCGACGCCGATACTGGCAGGTATAAGAGACTGACGGCCGCGGTCCGGACTGCCCTGGTCAACGACTGATCGTTATGGGAGCTGATCGGGAAGGGATTCGGGGAACGCTGTTAGGCTCTGCCGCTAGCAGACGCCCACGTTGGAGGGGATGCATGACCAGATCAAGCTGGTATGGGCCACACCGGCCGAGGGGTGTGCTCGCTGCCGCCGTGGGAATGGCGGTTGCCGCGGGTCTGTTCGCCGGGCCGGCCGCGCTGGTGCAGGCCGAACCCGCGCCCTCTCCGGCCCCGGCCCCGACTGAAGCCGCCGCGCCGACGGAAGCCGCGACCTCCGAGTCCTCGGCATCGGGATCGGCCGCCGCGTCGTCCGAATCTGGGGCGTCCGAATCTGGGGCGTCCGGGTCGGAATCGTCCGGTTCGGGACCGTATGGGGCGGGATCGTCGGCCGCCGTCGCTGCCGGCGCGACTCAGCAGGCCCGGGGTGATGTCCTCGACCAGCTCGCCGAGGAGTACGCCGTCGGCGCCGGTGGGGGACAGCTGTCGAACCTCCTGAGAGTCTCGCTCAAGCTGCGTGCGATGGGCTTCAAGCCGTCCAAGAAGTATCTCGATGGGATCACCGCGGCGATGAAGTACCGGCCCAACCAGAATCCGCTGATCTCGGCGCTCAAGGACACCATCGCCTATCAGCAGAAGATCCAGGCCCAGACCCAGATCCTGCAGCAGGCCCAGTCGCGGCAGAATGCAAACAGTGCCGTGATGGGCGCCGGCCAGATGCCCGGCGACAGCAACCCGGGCTACGGGCAACCGGGTGCGCCATCCCCTGTCGCGCCGGCCCCGTTGCCACCGACGCCGTAGCGCCGTGCTGGACCGGAGACTGCTGAGCATTCTGGTGTGCCCGGCCGATCGCGGACCGCTGCTGTCGATCGGCGACGTTCTCTACAACCCCCGACTGCGAAAGGCCTACCGCATCGAGGACGGCATCCCGGTGCTGCTCGTCGACGAGGCCGCCGATGTCGGACCTGAGGAACACGACCGGTTGATGGCCCGCGCGGGAGCGTGAACGCCCAGATTCTCGAGGTCGACCCGCTGACAGCTGCCCGACGGTTGCTGGGTGCGGTGATCACCTGCCGCGGCGTGCAGGCCGCGGTCGTCGAAGTCGAGGCCTACGGTGGCCCGCCGACGGGACCGTGGCCCGATCCCGCGTCCCACTCCTACCGCGGCCCGACTTCGCGCAACACGGTCATGTTCGGGCCGCCGGGACGGCTCTACACCTACCGAAGCTACGGAATCCATGTGTGCGCCAACATCTCTTGCGGTCCCTCCGGTGCCGCGGCGGCCGTGCTGCTGCGGGCCGCGTCCATCCGGTCCGGTGCCACCGAGGCGCTGAGCCGGCGCGGGCCGGCCGTCGGGGTTGAGGCGCTTGCCCGCGGTCCCGGCAATCTTTGCGCCGCGCTGGGTATCACCATGCATGACAACGGAGCAGATGTGTTCGACCCCGGGGCGGCGGTCAGTCTGCAGCTGGCGGAGCGGTGTGTCGGTACCGCGGGCCCGCGGGTGGGCGTCAGCCGGGCCGCCGACCGGGCCTGGCGATTGTGGATTCCGGGGCGCCCCGAGGTGTCGGCCTACCGGCGCAGTCCACGCGCACCGCGGCCGGGCGCGGACGACTGAGTACGGACCATGCGAGAAGATCGACCGATGACCCCGACGATTCTCGACGAGCTGGGATGGCGAGAGCTCATCGCGCAGTCCACCGATATCGACGCACTCGCCGCGGCCGCCGCAGCGCCACCGATGACGGTCTACGCCGGGTTCGACCCGACCGCGCCCAGCCTGCACGCCGGGAACCTGGTGCCACTGCTGACGCTGAAACGCTTTCAGCTTGCGGGCCACCGACCGATCGTGCTGGCCGGCGGGGCGACGGGCCTGATCGGCGATCCGCGGGAAGCCGGCGAACGGACGCTGAACACCGCTGACACCGTCGCGCAGTGGTCCGAGCGGATCCGCGGTCAGCTCGAACGGTTCGTCGACTTCGACGACTCGCCCAGCGGCGCCGTGGTCGAGAACAACCTCACCTGGACCCGGGAGCTGGGCACGATCGAGTTCCTTCGCGACGTCGGCAAGCACTTTTCGGTGAATGTGATGCTCGACCGCGACACCGTCCGGCGTCGTCTCGACGGTGAAGGGATCTCCTACACCGAATTCAGCTACATGCTGCTTCAGGCCAACGATTACGTCGAACTGCACCGGCGCCACGGCTGCTCCCTGCAGATCGGGGGTTCGGACCAGTGGGGCAACATCATTGCCGGTGTGCGGCTGGTCCGCCAGAAACTCGGCGCAACGGTGCACGCCCTGACCGTGCCCCTGGTCACCGCCGCCGACGGGACAAAGTTCGGGAAGTCCACTGGCGGCGGCAGCCTGTGGCTGGATCCGGAGATGACCAGCCCGTATGCCTGGTACCAGTACTTCGTCAACACCGCCGACGCCGACGTGGTCCGGTACCTGCGGTGGTTCACGTTCCTTGCGGCCGACGAACTCGCCGAGTTGGCCGAGGTCACCGCGGCCCGGCCGCACGAGCGGGCCGCCCAACGCCGGTTGGCGCGGGAGCTGACCGCGCTGGTCCACGGCGAGGCCGCCACTGCGGCCGTCGAGCACGCCTCGGTGGCGCTGTTCGGCCGTGGCGATCTGGACCGGCTCGATGAGTCCACCCTGTCAGCCGCACTGCGCGAGACGTCGGTGGCCGAACTTCCTCCCGGCGGGGCCAACGGCATCATCGACCTCCTGGTGGCGACGGGACTGTCGCAGAGCAGGGGAGCGGCGCGGCGCACCGTCGCCGAAGGCGGGGTCTCGGTGAATAACGTGCGGGTCGAGAGCGAGGACTGGGTGGCCGATACCTCCCACTTCCTGCACGGACGCTGGCTGGTTCTGCGGCGTGGCAAGCGGAATATCGCCGGGGTGCAACGCGTTGAACACTGATGACGCTCCAGTGTGACGGAGATCAAACGTCGTTGGTGCTCAGCGGATTTGACTCGGCCGCACCCCTGACGTAACTTAGTGAAGTCGTTGCGACGCGGTTCGGCCGCTGAGCGCGACGGCACTCCTGGGAATGTCTCCGGACTTCGGAGCGTTACCTCTGTCCGCACGACAAGCACGCGGCAATTGCCGCGGGGTTGCTCGCGCGGCCGGCAGGGAGTGTCGGGTGTGTTGTTTGAGAACTCAATAGTGTGTTTGGTGGTTTTTGTTTGTTGTTTTTGTTTTTTGCCATGCTCTGATACCCCCGTGTTGGGGTGTGGTTTTTTGATGCCAGATTTTTCTGGTGGCTTGGTCAGATTGTTCTGATTCGAATTCTGCCTGGACCTGTGGGTTTGGGGGTTTTTGTTTGGAGAGTTTGATTCTGGCTCAGGACGAACGCTGGCGGCGTGCTTAACACATGCAAGTCGAACGGTAAGGCCCTTCGGGGTACACGAGTGGCGAACGGGTGAGTAACACGTGGGTGATCTGCCCTGCACTTCGGGATAAGCCTGGGAAACTGGGTCTAATACCGGATAGGACCATGGCATGCATGTGCTGTGGTGGAAAGCTTTTGCGGTGTGGGATGGGCCCGCGGCCTATCAGCTTGTTGGTGGGGTGATGGCCTACCAAGGCGACGACGGGTAGCCGGCCTGAGAGGGTGTCCGGCCACACTGGGACTGAGATACGGCCCAGACTCCTACGGGAGGCAGCAGTGGGGAATATTGCACAATGGGCGCAAGCCTGATGCAGCGACGCCGCGTGGGGGATGACGGCCTTCGGGTTGTAAACCTCTTTCAATAGGGACGAAGCGCGAGTGACGGTACCTATAGAAGAAGCACCGGCCAACTACGTGCCAGCAGCCGCGGTAATACGTAGGGTGCGAGCGTTGTCCGGAATTACTGGGCGTAAAGAGCTCGTAGGTGGTTTGTCGCGTTGTCCGTGAAATCTCACAGCTTAACTGTGAGCGTGCGGGCGATACGGGCAGACTGGAGTACTGCAGGGGAGACTGGAATTCCTGGTGTAGCGGTGGAATGCGCAGATATCAGGAGGAACACCGGTGGCGAAGGCGGGTCTCTGGGCAGTAACTGACGCTGAGGAGCGAAAGCGTGGGGAGCGAACAGGATTAGATACCCTGGTAGTCCACGCCGTAAACGGTGGGTACTAGGTGTGGGTTTCCTTCCTTGGGATCCGTGCCGTAGCTAACGCATTAAGTACCCCGCCTGGGGAGTACGGCCGCAAGGCTAAAACTCAAAGAAATTGACGGGGGCCCGCACAAGCGGCGGAGCATGTGGATTAATTCGATGCAACGCGAAGAACCTTACCTGGGTTTGACATGCACAGGACGACTGCAGAGATGTGGTTTCCCTTGTGGCCTGTGTGCAGGTGGTGCATGGCTGTCGTCAGCTCGTGTCGTGAGATGTTGGGTTAAGTCCCGCAACGAGCGCAACCCTTGTCTCATGTTGCCAGCACGTTATGGTGGGGACTCGTGAGAGACTGCCGGGGTCAACTCGGAGGAAGGTGGGGATGACGTCAAGTCATCATGCCCCTTATGTCCAGGGCTTCACACATGCTACAATGGCCGGTACAAAGGGCTGCGATGCCGTGAGGTGGAGCGAATCCTTGTTAAAGCCGGTCTCAGTTCGGATCGGGGTCTGCAACTCGACCCCGTGAAGTCGGAGTCGCTAGTAATCGCAGATCAGCAACGCTGCGGTGAATACGTTCCCGGGCCTTGTACACACCGCCCGTCACGTCATGAAAGTCGGTAACACCCGAAGCCGGTGGCCTAACCCCTTGTGGGAGGGAGCCGTCGAAGGTGGGATCGGCGATTGGGACGAAGTCGTAACAAGGTAGCCGTACCGGAAGGTGCGGCTGGATCACCTCCTTTCTAAGGAGCACCACGAAAACACCTCTCCGTTGGGGAGGGGTGAGGCCGTGATGGGGCCGTGCGCTGTAGTGGCGGCGGCCGGGTGCACAACAAACGTTTCGTCGGCCGGGTGGGCCGGCGGGGGATTGCCAGACACACTATTGGGCTTTGAGACAACAAGCCCGTTCTCCTGGGGGCTGCGGCTTCTGGGGGGCGTGTTGTCGCCCCGTCTTTGGTGGTGGGGTGTGGTGTTTGATTTGTGGATAGTGGTTGCGAGCATCTAGCACGCAGGAGCGCCTTCGGTTTCGGCTGGGGGTGTTGTTGGGTGTTGATGTGCAATTTCTTTTTACTCAATTGGTTTTTGTGTTTGTAAGTGTTTAAGGGCGCATGGTGGATGCCTTGGCACTGGGAGCCGATGAAGGACGTTGGAGGCTGCGATAAGCCTCGGGGAGCTGCCAACCGAGCGTGGATCCGAGGATGTCCGAATGGGGAAACCCGGCACGAGTGATGTCGTGTCACCCGCATCTGAATACATAGGGTGCGGGGGGGAACGCGGGGAAGTGAAACATCTCAGTACCCGTAGGAAGAGAAAACAAAAGTGATTCCGTTAGTAGTGGCGAGCGAACGCGGAGGATGGCTAAACCGTATGCATGTGATACCCGGCAGGGGTTGTGTGTGCGGTGTTGTGGGACGTCTCGTCCCGGGTCTGCCGGCCCGGGCAGGAGTGATAAACCATGGTGTTAGGTGAAGTGGCCTGGGATGGTCTGCCGTAGACGGTGAGAGCCCGGTAACCGAAAACACGCATGGCTTCTGTGGGATTGTTCCCGAGTAGCAGCGGGCCCGTGGAATCTGCTGTGAATCTGCCGGGACCACCCGGTAAGCCTGAATACTTCCCAGTGACCGATAGCGGATTAGTACCGTGAGGGAATGGTGAAAAGTACCCCGGGAGGGGAGTGAAAGAGTACCTGAAACCGTGTGCCTACAATCCGTCAGAGCCTTCGCTTTGCGTGGGGTGATGGCGTGCCTTTTGAAGAATGAGCCTGCGAGTCAGGGACATGTCGCGAGGTTAACCCGGGTGGGGTAGCCGTAGCGAAAGCGAGTCTGAATAGGGCGTATCCACACAACAGTGTGTGGTGTAGTGGTGTGTTCTGGACCCGAAGCGGAGTGATCTACCCATGGCCAGGGTGAAGCGCGGGTAAGACCGCGTGGAGGCCCGAACCCACTTAGGTTGAAGACTGAGGGGATGAGTTGTGGGTAGGGGTGAAAGGCCAATCAAACTCCGTGATAGCTGGTTCTCCCCGAAATGCATTTAGGTGCAGCGTCGCGTGTTTCTCACCGGAGGTAGAGCTACTGGATGGCCGATGGGCCCCACAGGGTTACTGACGTCAGCCAAACTCCGAATGCCGGTGAGGCAGAGCGCGGCAGTGAGACGGCGGGGGATAAGCTCCGTGCGTCGAGAGGGAAACAGCCCAGATCGCCGGCTAAGGCCCCTAAGCGTGTGCTAAGTGGAAAAGGATGTGCAGTCGCAGAGACAACCAGGAGGTTGGCTTAGAAGCAGCCACCCTTGAAAGAGTGCGTAATAGCTCACTGGTCAAGTGATTGTGCGCCGATAATGTAGCGGGGCTCAAGCACACCGCCGAAGCCGCGGCAGCCCGTTAGGGCTGGGTAGGGGAGCGTCCTGCATCCGGTGAAGCAGCCGAGTGATCGAGCTGTGGAGGGTGTGGGAGTGAGAATGCAGGCATGAGTAGCGATAAGGCAAGTGAGAACCTTGCCCGCCGAAAGACCAAGGGTTCCTGGGGCAGGCCAGTCCGCCCAGGGTGAGTCGGGACCTAAGGCGAGGCCGACAGGCGTAGTCGATGGACAACGGGTTGATATTCCCGTACCCGTGTGTGGGCGCCCCTGATGAATCCGTTCTGCTAACCACCCAAAGGGTGGCCGACCACCTCCTTCGGGAGGCGGGGGTCGCCGGCTGCGTGGGACCCGGACGGGTAGTAGTCAAGCGAGGGGGTGACGCAGGAAGGTAGCCGTACCAGTCAGTGGTAATACTGGGGCAAGCCCGTAGGGAGAACGATAGGCAAATCCGTCGTTCACAGATCCTGAGAGGTGATGCATAGCCGAGTGAGGCGAATTCGGTGATCCTCAGCTGCCGAGAAAAGCCTCTAGCGAGCACACACACGGCCCGTACCCCAAACCGACACAGGTGGTCAGGTAGAGAATACCAAGGCGTACGAGTGAACTATGGTTAAGGAACTCGGCAAAATACCCCCGTAACTTCGGGAGAAGGGGGACCCCTTACCGTCAACACCCTTGCGGTGGGCAGCGGTGGGGGGTGGCACAAACCAGTGAGAAGCGACTGTTTACTAAAAACACAGGTCCGTGCGAAGTCGCAAGACGATGTATACGGACTGACGCCTGCCCGGTGCTGGAAGGTTAAGAGGACCCGTTAACCCCTCGGGGTGAAGCGGAGAATTTAAGCCCCAGTAAACGGCGGTGGTAACTATAACCATCCTAAGGTAGCGAAATTCCTTGTCGGGTAAGTTCCGACCTGCACGAATGGCGTAACGACTTCTCAACTGTCTCAACCATAGACTCGGCGAAATTGCACTACGAGTAAAGATGCTCGTTACGCGCGGCAGGACGAAAAGACCCCGGGACCTTCACTATAGCTTGGTATTGATGTTCGATACGGTTTGTGTAGGATAGGTGGGAGACTGTGAAACAATTACGCCAGTAATTGCGGAGTCGTTGTTGAAATACCACTCTGATCGTATTGGACCTCTAACCTCGAACCGTGAAACCGGTTCAGGGACAGTGCCTGGTGGGTAGTTTAACTGGGGCGGTTGCCTCCCAAAATGTAACGGAGGCGCCCAAAGGTTCCCTCAACCTGGACGGCAATCAGGTGTTGAGTGCAAGTGCACAAGGGAGCTTGACTGCGAGACGGACATGTCAAGCAGGGACGAAAGTCGGGACTAGTGATCCGGCACCCCCGAGTGGAAGGGGTGTCGCTCAACGGATAAAAGGTACCCCGGGGATAACAGGCTGATCTTCCCCAAGAGTCCATATCGACGGGATGGTTTGGCACCTCGATGTCGGCTCGTCGCATCCTGGGGCTGGAGCAGGTCCCAAGGGTTGGGCTGTTCGCCCATTAAAGCGGCACGCGAGCTGGGTTTAGAACGTCGTGAGACAGTTCGGTCTCTATCCGCCGCGCGCGTCAGAAGCTTGAGGAAAGCTGTCCCTAGTACGAGAGGACCGGGACGGACGAACCTCTGGTCCACCAGTTGTCCCACCAGGGGCACCGCTGGATAGCCACGTTCGGACAGGATAACCGCTGAAAGCATCTAAGCGGGAAACCTTCTCCAAGACCAGGCTTCTCACCCATCAAGTGGGATAAGGCCCCCCGCAGACCACGGGATCGATAGACCAGACCTGAAAGCACAGCAATGTGTGCAGGGAACTGGCACTAACCGGCCGAAAACTTACAAAAACACACAAAAACTCGCAACCACACACACATCCACAAACCACATAAACACCCACCCCACCACCAAAACACCAGCCCCCACAAATAAGGGCCGGCACAACGGGGACCAACAATTTACATAAAGTTACGGCGGCCATAGCGGCAGGGAAACGCCCGGACCCATCCCGAACCCGGAAGCTAAGCCTACCAGCGCCGATGATACTACCCCCACGGGTGGAAAAGTAGGACACCGCCGAACACACACCAAAGGAGCGCCCCCCGAGAAATCGGGGGGCGCTCCCCATTTATGAATAAAAAGAACTGATCCGCAAATTCCTCTCGCCAACCAATTCCGATGCATCAATTGCCGGTGATGGCGTTGAATTACCGAATTGGTTAATCTGTCACTGTGCAATTCGGGAGCCGGCCGCGTTGACCGGCGTGATGATGCTGGCGCTGCCCGTGCTGACCGCCGTCCTGGCCATCGTCTGTGGCCTGCGGCCGGGCGCTCGCAAGCTGCTGTGGTTCGCGCTGGGGGTGGCGGCGCTCACCGTCTTGCTGACCCCGTTGACCAGCGGTGAGTGGTTCTATCAGCGGGCCGAGCAGCCCGTGTTCGCCGATGCCGTGGCCAGGGCCGACTACAGCGCTCTGGAGAGTCTGCGCGACCGCCACGATCCGCAGCGGCTTCACAAGATGATCGCCCTGGCGGCCACTCTGCTGGCGGTCGTCTCCTCGTTGGCGGTGGTCCGGCACCGGGCACCGCGGTTCGGCATGCCGGTATCGATGGCCGCCGTTGTGGTCGGCCTCGGATCGCTGGTAGCGCTCTATCTGTTGGGCTCAGGAGTTGGCGCCATCCCCTCGGTCTAGCTGCCGGGGGGCCAGGTGCGTGGGTCGGGGTCGGGTGCGTGCTCGTCGAGTCTGCGGAGAGATCGCGTTTCTGGCGGTTTTTGCGATCTGAAGGTGGGCTCGACGGAGGTGACGAGGAGCGCCAGCCGGCCGCTAATCCGACGCGCCCCGTGTTCCCGGCCCGCGCTCCTAGATACTGCCTGCCGGGACCCGCGCGTTGTGTGCCTCCAGGGATAGGAGCGTCTGTTTGCGATCGAGGCCTCCGCCGTAGCCGGTCAGGCCGCCGCCTGCGCCGATAACCCGGTGGCACGGGACGATGATGCCGATCGGGTTGCGTCCGTTGGCCAGTCCGACGGCCCGGGAAGCGCCCGGGGAGCCGATTTGCTCGGCGATCTGGCCGTATGAGCGGGTCTGCCCGTAGGGGATCGTTTGCAACGCCGACCACACCCGACGCTGGAAATCCGTGCCGACCAGTTCCAGATCGAGGTCGAAGGCCGTCAGTTCGCCGGCGAAATACGCCGCGAGCTGTTCGACGGCGTCGGTGAAGGCACCCGGCTCGGCGGGAGCCCACCCGCTGCGATCGGGCTCGTGGGCCTGGCCGGTCATTCGCAGGTGAAACAACGTCGTTCCGGTGCCGGCAAGAGTGATGGGGCCGACCGGGCTGTCGACCGTCCGGTACTGCAGTGATGTCATGCCCCGATCGTCGCACAATCTTCGGCTGCCCGTCTCCGGCGTGCGGGGCCGCCCTGCCGTGATTAGATCCGACGATGGCCGAACTGGTTCAGCGCTACCTCGACGGATTGGTGGCCGAGTTCTCGTCGGTGGACGACGGTGCGCTGGCCGATTACATCCCGGAGCTGACCCAGGTCGACCCCGGAGGGTTCGGGCTCGCAGTGTCCTCGGCTGACGGCTACGTCTACGAATCCGGTGACGCCAGAACCGAGTTCACCATCCAGTCGATCTCCAAACCCTTCACTTACGCGCTCGCCTTGGACGCGGTGGGCCAGGAGGCGGTGGACGCAAAGATCGGCGTCGAACCCTCTGGTGATGCGTTCAACGAGATCAGTGTGGACGAGCGCACCAAAGCGCCGAAGAATCCCATGATCAATGCCGGGGCCATCGCCGCGGTATCGCTGGTTCCCGGCGCCACCCCCGACGAGCGCTTTGCCAGGATTGCGCAGTTCTACTCCGCCTGCGCCGGCCGGCCCCTTGAACTCGATGAGGATGTCTACCACTCGGAGAAAGCTACTGGAAGCCGGAACCGGGCGATCGCTTATATGCTGACCAGCTTCGGGGTGCTGGAGAATCCCGACGACGTCCTCGACGTCTACTTTCGCCAGTGTTCACTGCGGGTGACCAGCGTGGACTTGGCGCGGATGGCGGCGACCCTGGCCCGTGGCGGTATCAACCCGCAGACCGGCAGGCGGGTCACCGCGGCCAAGGTGGTTCAGCGCACCCTGAGCGTGATGGTCACCTGTGGCATGTACAACGGCGCCGGGGACTGGGTGAGCGCGGTCGGCATGCCCGCCAAGAGCGGGGTGGGCGGCGGGATCACCGCGGTATTGCCGGGGCAGCTCGGGATCGGGGTGTACTCGCCGCTGCTGGACGCCCGGGGCAACAGCGTTCGGGGAGTGCTGGCCTGCCGGGCGCTCTCGGAGCGGCTCGGCCTGCACTTCCTGACCGTCGGCCGGGAGTCGCGGGCCACGATCCGGGCGACCTACTCGCCGCGGGACCGGGTGCGGGTCTATGAGATGCACGGTGACCTGATGTTCGCCGGCGTGGAGAAGGTCCTCCGCACCGTCGACCGCGACAGCGACGAATTTTCGGTGGCAGTCCTCGACGTCACCCGGGCCGACACCATCAACGATGCCGCCCGGCATCTGCTGGCCGGTATGAATTCGATACTGCAGGCGGCGGGCAAGAAAGGATTTGTGGTCGACCCCGATTCCGTCGTCATCCGGCCGGACCGCGGCTATGACGACGTGGTGTTCGGCAACCTCGACGACGCGATGGCCGCCGCCGATGCATGGCTGCGGTCCGCGCCCACCGGTTGAGCCCCGTCAGGTTCCGCCGACCAGGCTGGCGATCCGGACTCTTTCGGGGTAGCCGCGCAGCCGCACCGGCCTCCCGATGCGCCAGAACCGTTGCTCGCGTTCGGAGGCCGCGGCGACCGTCTCGGCGGAGGCGAGGGCCCGGCTCGGCTCGGAACGGGCCAGTTCGGCCAGCCGCGCCGCCTCGTTGACCGGCTCGCCGATCACCGTGTACTCGAAGCGCTCCTTGGCGCCGACGTTGCCGGCCACCACCTCACCGGCTGCCACCCCGATCCGGGCCGGGCACTCCGGAACCTCGATCTTGAGGCGCCGGGCGATGGCCCGGGTCGTGGCGAGTGCGGCACTTTCCGGGTCGTCAATGGCCCTCGGGGCTCCGAACACCGCCAGCGCGGCATCGCCCTCGAACTTGTTGACCAGGCCGCGATGCTCGTCGACCTCCTCGACGATGACGGCGAAGAACTTGTTCAGGAGTTCGACGACCTCCATCGGGGGCCGGCTGCTGACCATTTTGGTGGAGCCGACCACGTCGACGAAGACGACGGCGACGTGGCGCTCCTCCCCGCCGAGCCGGGGCCGCCGGAGTTCGGCGGCGGCGGCGACCTCACGCCCGACGTGACGGCCGAACAGATCGCGCAGTTGTTCGCGCTCGCGCAGGCCTGCCACCATCGAGTTGAACCCGCGCTGCAACTCGCCGAGTTCGGTGCCGTCGAACACCACCACGCCGGCTTCGAGGTCGCCCGCCTCGACTCGCTTCTGCGCCGCCCGCACCACCCGCACCGGGGTGGCGGTGAGCCAAGACAGGATCCACATCAGCAGGAAGCCGACGGTCAGGCCGGTCGTCGAGATGATCAGCATGGCGAAGGCGAGTTGGCGCTGGGTGAGGTTGTTGATCTGAAAGGACAGCAGCGCGGTAAGGCCGATGCCGACGAACGGCGCGCCCGACCCGAGCATCCACACGGTCAAGGTCCGGCCCATGATGCCCGGTGCGATCCAGTGCGGCGGGCGCCCGGCGGCCAGGGCCTGGGCGGCCACCGGTCGCAGCGCGAACTCGGCGGACAGGTAGCAGGTGGTCGCCACCACCAGGCCCATGAAGCTCAGGGGGAGGGCGAAGCGCGGGATGAAGATCGGGTTGTAGATGCCATACAGCGTCGTGAGCAGGGCGGCGCCCACCAGCCACAACACCAGGTGGGCGATGGCGATCCGCCACGGCGTCAGAAACGCGTTGCGCTGGTCGGTTCGGGTGGGTACCCGGCCCTCGATCGCCCAGCGCAGGTCACTGAGCGTCCGGGCATGGATCCACCAGGTGCCCGCCGCCACGGCGCAGACGATGTAGGTCGGCGTGACCAGCCTCGGCAGCCACCATGGCACGTCTCGGAACACGCTGGGCTCCGGGACTGCGACCACTATGAGCAGATAGGACAGCGCCATGGCGATGATGTTCACCGCTGCGGTGAACACCGTGAGAATGACCTGGACCCGCCATCGCCGGCGTTCGGGGCTTTCGTTGGCCCGGCCCAGCAACAGCGACCCGTAGGCCGGTATCGACGACAGCCGTCCGCTCTGCCGGGTGATCCGCTCCAGAATGCGGCCCAGTCGCTGTGCAACGCCCGGTTGTGAACTCATGGTGGCGCCAGCCTAATTCGGCGTGAACGCCCCCTAAGCTGAACCGGTGCGACTCGTAATCGCCCAGTGCACCGTGGACTACTTCGGCCGGCTCACCGCCCATCTGCCGTCGGCGCGTCGGCTGCTGCTCATCAAGGCCGATGGCTCGGTCAGCGTGCATGCCGACGATCGTGCCTACAAGCCGCTGAACTGGATGAGCCCGCCCTGCTGGCTCAGCGAGACCGACGACGGCTCGTTGCAGGTCTGGGTGGTGGAGAACAAGTCGGGTGAACAGTTGCGCATCACCCTCGAGGAGGTCGAGCACGACTCCAGCCACGAATTGGGCACCGATCCCGGCCTGGTCAAGGACGGGGTGGAGGCGCACCTGCAGGAACTTCTGGCCGAGCACATCGAACTGCTCGGTGAGGGCTACACGCTGGTGCGCCGGGAGTTCATGACCGCGATCGGCCCGGTGGACATTCTGTGCCGCGACGAGCAGGGCCGCTCGGTGGCCGTCGAGATCAAGCGTCGCGGCGAGATCGACGGGGTCGAGCAGTTGACCCGTTATCTGGAACTTCTCAACCGGGACCCCCTGTTGGCGCCGGTGACCGGGGTGTTCGCCGCCCAGCAGATCAAGCCGCAGGCCCGAACGCTCGCCACCGACCGTGGAATCCGTTGTCTGACTTTGGATTACGACGTCATGCGCGGTATGGACAGCGACGAGTACCGATTGTTCTGACCGCTATGGCCCGACGCAGAGCACCCAGGCGCGATCTGCCCCCGCTGCCGATACCCGAACTGATCGAGACCGGTGCGGACGGCCACCCCTACCAGGTGCGGCCGGTGCCGGGTGCCCGGGCCGTCAAGGCCTACCGGTGTCCCGGCTGTGACCACGAGATCCCCGCCGGTACGCCCCACGTGGTGGTCTGGCGAAGCGAGGACGCCGACGCGGCCGACCGTCGACACTGGCACACCCCGTGCTGGTCCAACCGGGCCCATCGCGGCCCCACCCGTCGCTGGTCCTGACGGCTTCTGGGCCGGGAAGGTCAGTGTTCGGCGGGCTCGACCAATTCGACCAGCACGCCTCCGGCGTCCTTGGGGTGGATGAAGTTGATGCGGGAGTTCGCGGTGCCGCGCCGCGGGGCCTCGTAGAGCAGGCGCACACCGTGCGCGTGCAGCCGCGCGCAGAGGGCGTCGAGGTCGCTGACCCGGTAGGCCAGCTGCTGAATGCCCGGTCCACGCTTGTCGATGAACTTGGCGATGGTCGAGGTCTCGTCCAGCGGCGCGATTAGCTGCAGCTGGGTGCTGCCCCGCGGGGCGGCCCGCACCGACAGCATTGCCTCGCGCACGCCCTGCTCGGCGTTGATCTCCTCGTGCACCACGATCATTCCGAGGTTGTCGTGGTACCAGGCGATGGCCGCGTCCAGGTCCGGGACCGCTATGCCGACGTGGTCGATAGCGGTGACCAGGGCGCTCGCCAGGAAGGGGCGGGCGTCGACGTGCTCGGTGGTCATAACACAACGGTAACCTGACGGGCACAGACACGCTGAGTCGATCATCGGATCGCTCGGCCACCATCGCCCTGGAGGTAAAAATGACGACGTCGGTGATTGTTGCTGGGGCCCGCACGCCGATTGGTCGCCTGATGGGTTCGCTCAAGGACTTCTCCGGCACCGACCTGGGAGCCGTCGCCATCCGGGCGGCCTTGGAGAAGGCGAACGTTCCGACTTCGCTGGTGGAGTACGTGATCATGGGCCAGGTGCTCACCGCCGGGGCGGGCCAGATGCCGGCCCGGCAGTCGGCTGTCGCGGCCGGAATCGGATGGGATGTTCCGGCGCTGACCATCAACAAGATGTGCCTGTCCGGTATCGACTCCATCGCGTTGGCCGACCAGCTGATCCGGGCCGGTGAGTTCGACGTCGTCGTCGCCGGTGGTCAGGAATCCATGACCCGGGCCCCGCACCTGCTGATGGACAGCCGGGCCGGCTACAAGTACGGCGACGTGACGGTCAAAGACCATATGGCGTATGACGGCCTGCATGACGTGTTCACCGACCAGCCGATGGGAGCGCTGACCGAGCAGCGCAACGACGTCGACAAGTTCACCCGTCTGGAGCAGGACGAGTTCGCCGCCGGATCGCACCGCAAGGCCGCCGCGGCCTGGAAGGACGGCGTGTTCGCCGACGAGGTTGTGCCGGTGGAGATTCCGCAGCGCAAAGGTGATGCGCTGGTTTTCGCCGAGGACGAGGGCATCCGGGCCAACACCACCGCAGAGTCGCTGGCCGGCCTGCGCCCGGCGTTCCGCAAGGACGGCACCATCACCGCCGGTTCGGCCTCGCAGATCTCCGACGGCGGCTGCGCGGTCGTGGTGATGAACAAGGCCAAGGCACAGGAACTGGGTCTGACCTGGTTGTGTGAGATCGGCGCGCACGGCAACGTCGCCGGCCCGGACTCGACCCTGCAGTCCCAGCCGGCCAACGCGATCAAGAAGGCGCTGGCCCGGGAGGGCATCACCGCCGACCAACTCGACGTGATCGAGATCAACGAGGCCTTCGCCGCCGTCGCGCTGGCCTCGACCCGCGAGCTGGGAGTGGACCCGGAGAAGGTCAACCGCAACGGCGGGGCGATCGCCATGGGCCACCCCATCGGAATGTCCGGGGCGCGCATCACCCTGCACGCAGCGCTGGAACTGGCGCGGCGTGGCTCCGGGTACGCGGCGGCTGCGTTGTGCGGGGCCGGGGGACAGGGTGACGCGCTGATCCTGCGGGCCGGTTAGCCGGTTGGAATCGTTGCTGGCAGCCCGGGTTCTGAAGCGGTGTGATGTTGCTCATAGCGCCTGACGTGACAGACTTGCCAACGTGACTCGCCCCCGTCCGAGAATGTCCCCGGCCATGGCCGGAGCGGTCGATCTGTCCGGCCTCAAGCAGCGCGCCCAACAGGGCACCGGCGGCTCCCGTTCCGGGGTCGAGGTGACCGAGACCAACTTCGAAGCCGAGGTGCTGGTCCGGTCAAGCCAGGTCCCGGTCGTCGTGGTGCTGTGGTCCCCGCGCAGCGAAGTCTGCGTGGCTCTCGTCGACGCGCTGGCTGCACTTGCCGGCGCCGATGACGGGAAATGGTCCCTGGCGACCGTCAACGTTGATGCGGCGCCGCGGGTGGCTTCCATGTTCGGCATCGAGGCGGTGCCCACGGTGGTCGCACTGGCCGGTGGGCAGCCGATCGCCAGCTTCGAGGGGCCCCAGCCGCCGGAACAGCTGCGCCGCTGGGTCGACTCGCTGCTCTCGGCCACCGCGGGCAAGCTGGCCGGGGGTGGGGCCGAGGAGCCACCGGCCGATCCGGCCCTCGACGACGCCCGCGAGCAACTGGAGACCGGCGACTTCGTCGGCGCCGGGGCCGCCTATCGGGCGATCTTGGAGCGCGACCCGAACCACGAGGAGGCCAAGGGGGCGCTGCGGCAGATTGACTTTCTGCAGCGAGCCTCGGTCCAGCCGCCGGACGCCGTCGCGGTATCCGACGCCGCTCCGGACGATATCGACGCGGCGTTCGCCGCCGCCGACGTTCAGATCCTCGGCCAGGACGCCGCCGGGGCCTTCGCGCGGTTGACCCGATTGGTGAAAGCTACCAGCGGGGACGATCGCTCCCGGGTTCGAACCCGGCTGATTGAGCTGTTCGAGCTGTTCGACGCGGCCGATCCGGATGTGATCGTCGGCCGGCGCAATCTCGCCAACGCCCTGTATTGATTTCCCTGGCGCGAGCTTTTCTCGGCGCGAGCAGACACAAAGTTTCGCGACACGCCGTGGGTGTTGGGGTCGTTTGCGTCTGCTCGCGCCAAAAGGGGAGTCAGGCGGGCTCGAGCCAGATCGCGCTGTTGGGGGGCAACACCAGCTGTGCTGAGGCGGGGCGGCCGTGCCACGGCTCGTCTACGGCCCGCACCGCGCCGAGATTCCCGATGCCCGACCCGTTGTAGACCGTGGCGTCGCTGTTGAGCACCTCGCGCCAGGTCCCGGCCCGCGGCAGACCCAGCCGATAGCGGCTGTGTTCGGCCCCGGCGAAGTTGAACACGCAAGCCATGACCGAACCGTCGGATCCGAAGCGCAGGAAGCTGAGCACGTTGTTGGCCGAGTCGTTGGCATCGATCCAGGAGTAGCCCTGCGGCAGGGTGTCCTGGCTCCACAGCGCCGGACGGCTGCGGTATAGGCCATTGACGTCGGCCATGAATCGGGCGATGCCCGAGGAGAAGCCGGGCTCCTCGAGTTGCCACCAGTCCAGGCCCCGCTCCTCGGACCATTCGGCGCGCTGCCCGAAGTCCTGGCCCATGAACAACAGCTTCTTACCGGGGTGGGCCCACTGGTAGGCCAGCAGCGCCCGGACCCCGGCCGCCTTGACGTGGTCGTTGCCCGGCATCCGCTCCCACAGCGTCCCCTTGCCGTGCACCACCTCGTCGTGGCTGATCGGCAGCACGTAGTTCTCGCTGTAGGCGTAGAGCATCGAGAACGTCATCTCGTGGTGGTGGTAGCTGCGGTAGATCGGGTCGCGGCTGACGTAGTCCAGGGTGTCGTGCATCCACCCCATGTTCCACTTCATCGAAAAGCCCAGGCCACCAAGGTTGGTCGCCCGGGTCACCCCGGGCCACGAGGTCGACTCCTCGGCGACGGTCACGATGCCCGGGACGATTTTGTGGACGGTGGCGTTCATCTCCTGGAGGAACTGCACCGCCTCGAGGTTCTCCCGGCCGCCATAGGCGTTGGGCGTCCAGCCGTCTGCGGGGCGGGAGTAGTCCAGGTAGAGCATCGAGGCCACCGCGTCGACCCGCAGGCCGTCGATGTGGAACTCCTGGCACCAGTACAGAGCGTTGGCCACCAGGAAGTTGCGGACCTCCGGCCGGCCGAAGTCGAAGACGTAAGTGCCCCAGTCGAGTTGCTCGCCGCGGCGCGGGTCGGAGTGCTCATACAGCGCGGTGCCGTCGAAGCGGCCCAACGCCCAGGAGTCCTTCGGGAAGTGCGCCGGCACCCAGTCCATGATGACCCCGATCCCGGCTTGGTGCAGCCGGTCCACCAGGAACCGGAAGTCGTCGGGTGAGCCGAACCGGGAGGTCGGGGCGTAGTAGGACGTCACCTGGTAACCCCATGAGCCGCCGAACGGGTGTTCGGCGACCGGCAGTAGTTCCACGTGGGTGAAACCCTGGCCCACAACGTAATCGGTGAGTTGCTCAGCCAATTCGCGGTAGCTCAAGCCCGGCCGCCACGAACCCAGGTGCACCTCGTAGGTGCTCATCGCCTCGAACACCGGGTTGGTCCCGGCGCGACGGGCCACCCACGCCTCGTCATTCCACTCGTAGCCCGAGACGAACACCTTTGATGCGGTGTGCGGTGGGACCTCGGTGGCGAAGGCCATCGGGTCGGCCCGGTCGGTGACGGCGCCGTCGATGCCGTGCACCCGGAACTTGTACAGGCCGCCGGGCGGGAAGCCCGGCCAGAACAACTCCCACACCCCAGAGGAGCCGAGCGCCCGCATCGGGGCGTCGGTGCCGTCCCAGCCGTTGAACTCCCCGATCAGGCTGACGCCCTTGGCGTTCGGGGCCCACACCGCGAACGACACCCCCTCGACCACGCCGTCGGGGGTGGTGAACGAACGCGGATGGGCGCCGAGGATCTCCCAGAGCCGTTCGTGGCGGCCCTCGGCGAACAGGTGCAGGTCGACCTCACCGAGGGTGGGAAGGAACCGGTATCCATCGGCGACCGTGTGGACGACGGGGCTGCCGTCGGAACTCGGGTAGCGAACCTCGAGCCGATAGTCGGCCAGATCGGTGAACGGCAGCGCGACGGCGAACAGGCCGGAGTCGATGTGGGTCATCGGGTAGCGCCGGCCGCCGACCAGCACGGTGGCGTCGAGCGCGTGCGGGCGCAGCGTCCTGACCACGGTGTGTTCGTCGTACTCGTGCGCGCCGAGGATGCTGTGCGGGTTGTGGTGCACCCCGGCGACCAGCCGGGCCAGATCGCCCGGGTCGGGCGCGAGGTTCGGGCTGGAGAGGTTGTGGGTCATCGGCTGGCCGTCGCAAATCTCATTCCCGGCCCCCTCATTGCCGGCCCTCTCATTGCCGGCGCAGCAGCAGAGCCCGCTGCTCCTCCGGAATCGACGGCATGGTCAGGATGTGGGCAACCGCCTTGGCCGGTTCGAGGCGCACGTAGTTCGACTGGCCCCATTGGTATTCCTCCCCGGTGATCTCGTCGCGGACCCAGAAACGGTCATAGGGGTGCATACCCAGTTCCTCCATATCGAGCCAGACGAAGCCCTGCTCGGCGGCGAAGGGGTTGAGCGTGACCACCACCAGAACGGTGTCCCCGGTCACCGGGTCGAACTTGCTCATCGCCATCAGGGCATCGTTGTCGACACCGTGGAACCGCAGGGTGCGCAGCTGGCACAGCGCCGGGTGGACCCGCCGGATCTCGTTGAGCCGGGCCAGGAAGATCTCCAGCGAGCGGCCCTCCTGCAACGCGCGGTCGAAGTCCCGGGGACGCAGTTCGTATTTCTCCGAATTCAGGTACTCCTCGCTGCCCGGGTGCAGAGCGGCGTTCTCGAACAGCTCGAAGCCCGAGTACACCCCCCACGACGAGCCCATGGTGGAGGCCAGCACCGCGCGGATGGCGAACATGCCGGGGCCGCCGTCCTGCAGGCTCGCGTGCAGGATGTCGGGGGTGTTGACGAACAGGTTGGGCCGGGCGTAGTCGGCGTGTTCGGCGATCTGCCGGCCGAATTCCTCGAGCTCCCACTTGGCGGTCCGCCAGGTGAAGTACGAGTACGACTGGGTGAAGCCGAGTTTGGCCAGGCCGTAGAGCCGGGCCGGGCGGGTGAAGGCCTCCGACAGGAACAACACGTCGGGGTCGGTGGCCTTGACGACGGCGATCAGCCACGCCCAGAAGTCCGGCGGTTTGGTGTGCGGGTTATCGACCCGGAAGATCTTGACGCCGTGGGCGATCCAGTGCCGCACCACCCGCAGGACTTCGTGGTAGAGCCCGTCGGGGTCGTTGTCGAAGTTCAGCGGGTAGATGTCCTGATACTTCTTCGGCGGGTTCTCCGCGTAGGCGATGGTGCCGTCGGGCAGTTCGGTGAACCAGTGCCGGTTCTCCTTTGCCCAGGGGTGATCGGGGGCGCACTGCAGCGCCAGATCGAGGGCGACCTCCATGCCCAGTCCGTTCGCGGCGGCGACGAAGGCGTCGAAATCGGAGATCGTGCCCAGCGCCGGGTGCACGGCGTCGTGGCCGCCCTCGTCGCTGCCGATCGCCCACGGTGAGCCGACGTCGCCGGGTTCGGCGGTGACCGCGTTGTTGCGGCCCTTGCGGTGGACCTTGCCGATCGGGTGGATCGGCGGCAGGTAAACCACGTTGAAGCCCATCGAGGCGATGCGGGGCAGTGCCTCGGCGGCGGTCGTGAAGGTGCCGTGCACCGGCTCGCCCTCGGCGTCGCGGCCCCCGGTGGACCTCGGAAACATCTCGTACCAGGCACCGCAGCGGGCCAGCGGCCGGTCGACCCACACGCCGTACTGGTGGCCGCGGGTGACGAGCTCGCGCAGCGGGTAGCGCTCCAGTAACTCGGTGACCTGATGCGACAGCGCCGGTGCGGCCCGGGTCAGCGGGTCGCCCGGAAGGCGTAGCGCCTCAGCCGCCCTCAGCAGCGGAGCCCGGTCGGCCCGCGGCATCCCCGCGGCGGCCCGCACCAGCAGGTCGGCGCCCACCAGCAGATCATTGTGCAGGTCCTCCTCGCCCTGGCCGGCCTCGAGTTTGGCGGTGACGGCGTGGTGCCATCCGGCGACCGGGTCGCCCCAGCCGTCGATCCGGAACGTCCACAGCCCGACCCGGTCGGGGGTGAACTGGCTGTGGAAGACGTCCGGGGTGCGGCCCGGGGCCATGCGGAACTGCGTCGGTTTGATCCGCGCGGCCGCCGCCGCGGCATCGTCCGTGACAGGTACTTTCGGCCGGCGCAGGGAACCCGATCCGAGTTGCGGGTAGCCCTCCCCGTGATACCGCACCACCAAGGTGGCGGCCACCGCCTCGTGACCCTCCCGCCACACCGTCGCGCACACCGGCACGACTTCGCCGACAACCGCTTTGGCCGGGTAGGTGCCTCCGGACACCACGGGCGCGACCTCGTCGATCTGGATGCGACTAGGCAACTCGTTTACCCCATTTCTGCGTTCGGTGCCTCCTTCCACCGTAGTGGCCCAAGTCACGCGGTGAGGCTGAAGCGCGGACGGCGGAACAGCCCCGACCTCAGTAAGGTCATCACGTGTGAAAGCCCTCCGCAGGTTCACCGTCCGCGCCTACCTTCCGGACCGGGTCGCCGCGCTGGGTCGGCTCTCGACCAATCTGCGGTGGTCCTGGGACAACGCGACCCAGGAACTCTTCGCCAGCGTCGACCCCGAGTTATGGGCCCGGATCGGTTGCGACCCGGTGGCACTGCTCGCCGAGGTCGCCCCGGCGCGACTGGACGACCTGGCCGCCGCCGACGGATTCGTCGAACGCGTTGATCGCCTCGCGGCCGAACTCGACGACTATCTGACCCAGCCCCGCTGGTATCAGCAGCTACAGGGTCAGACCGAGGCCGTGCTGCCCACCGGCATCGGCTACTTCTCCATGGAGTTCGGGGTCGCCGAGGTGCTGCCGATCTACTCCGGCGGCCTGGGCATCCTGGCCGGTGACCACCTCAAGGCGGCTTCGGATCTGGGCCTGCCGCTGATCGGCGTCGGGTTGAACTACCGTTCGGGCTACTTCCGCCAGTCGCTGACCGCCGACGGCTGGCAGCACGAGAACTACCCCCTGCTGGACCCCCGCGCGCTGCCGCTCCGGCTCCTGAGCCGTCCGGGCGGGGAGCCGGTCCTGATCGAACTGGCGCTGCCCGAGTCTCGCACGTTGCGGGCGCGGGTGTGGATCGCCCAGGTCGGCCGAATTCCGTTGCTGCTGTTGGACTCCGACATCCCGGAGAACGACCACGACATGCGCAACGTCACCGATCGGCTCTATGGCGGCGACCAGGAACACCGGATCAGGCAGGAACTGCTGGCCGGTGTCGGCGGGGTGCGGGCGATCCGCGCTTTCACCGCCATCGAGGGGCGGCCCGCGCCGGATGTGTTCCACATGAACGAGGGCCACGCCGGGTTCCTGGGGCTCGAGCGCATCCGCGAGTACATGCACGGCGACGGCCTGGACTTCGACACTGCGCTGGCCGTCGTGCGGGCCAGCACGGTCTTCACCACCCACACCCCGGTGCCGGCCGGTATCGACCGGTTCCCGGTGGAGTTGGTGCACCGTTACTTCGCCGACGACTCCGGTGCCGGACTGATGCCCGGCGTGCCGGTGGGGCGGGTGCTGGGGTTCGGAGCAGAGGCCGACGCCGGGTGGCCGGGCGGCGACAGCGGAAAGTTCAACATGGCCCATATGGGATTGCGGCTGGCGCAGCGTTCCAACGGCGTGTCCCAATTGCACGGGCGGGTCAGCCGCTCGATGTTCGAGGAGCTCTGGCCGGGTTTCGAGGCGGCCGAGGTTCCCATCGGTTCGATCACCAACGGGGTGCACGGACCGACCTGGGCGGCACCGGAGTGGCTGGAACTCGCCCGCGATCCGGCGGGTTCGGCCGAGCCGTGGCGCGAGCCGTGGGAATGGCAGCGGCTCAGCCAGCTCGATGCCGGCCACATCTGGTCGATCCGGTGCCTGCTGCGCGCCAAGCTGGTAGCCGATGTGCGCCGGCGGCTCAGGGAGTCCTGGCTGCAGCGTGGCGCGATCGAGACCGAATTGGGTTGGATCCCCGAGGCGTTCGATCCCGGCGTGCTGACCGTCGGGTTCGCACGCCGGGTGCCCACCTACAAGCGGTTGACGTTGATGCTGCGCGACCCGGCGCGCCTGGAGGCGCTGCTGTGTGACGAACACCGGCCGATCCAGCTCATCGTCGCCGGCAAGTCTCATCCGGCCGACGACGCCGGCAAGGCGCTCATCCAGCAGATCGTCCGGTTCGCCGACCGCCCCGAGGTGCGCCATCGCATCGCCTTCCTGCCGGACTACGACATGTCGATGGCGCGGCTGTTGTACTGGGGCTGCGACGTCTGGCTGAACAACCCGCTGCGGCCCTTGGAGGCGTGCGGGACCTCGGGGATGAAGAGCGCGCTCAACGGTGGGCTCAACCTTTCCGTTCGCGACGGTTGGTGGGACGAGTGGTTCGACGGCGAGAACGGTTGGGAGATCCCGACCGCGGAGGTGACCAGCGAGGAACGCCGCGACGACCTGGAGGCCGGAGCGCTCTACGAGCTGCTGGCCACCGCGGTGGCGCCGAAGTTCTACGACCGCGACGAGGACGGCGTTCCGGTGCGATGGGTGGAGATGGTCCGGCACACCGTGCAGTCGCTGGGCCCGAAGGTTTTGGCCTCCCGGATGGTCCGGGACTACACGGAGCGGTACTACGCCCCGGCGGCGGCCGCGCTGCGCCGCACCCTCGAACCGGTCGGGGACCGCCCCTTCGGCGCGGCCCGCGAACTGGCGGCCTACCGGCAGCGGGTGACCGAGGCCTGGACCCGCATCGCCGTCGTCGACGTCGACTGCGTCGGCCTGACCGACGTCCCCCTGCAGGGCACCGAACTGACCTTCACCGCAACCGTCATTCTCGACGGGCTTCGGCCCGAGGAGGTGGTCGTGCAGGTGGTGCTGGGCCGGGTCGAGTCCGGTGACACCCTATGCGACCCCGACTACATCGACATGGCGCACACGGGTTCGGCGGAGGGCGGTGCGCAGATCTTCACCGTGTCCACCACGCTGCCGCGGGCCGGGGCGATGGGTTACACCGTCCGGGTGTTGCCACGGCACCGCCTCATGGCCGAAGCCGCAGAGTTCGGTCTGGTCAGATTGGCCGCGGACGGCGGTCCGGGGGACTCCGTGGCCGCCGGTTGGGGGCACCTGTAGGTTGCCTCTGGGAGGTTCGAAGTCGTGATGGTTCCAGGGGCGGTGCGCGGTACGGCGATCATGGCGGGGTTGGTCGCGATGGTGACCGCAGCCCCGGTGACCGCCGAGCCCAACCCCGGCCCGCCGGGTCCGGTCATCATCTCCCCGAACCCCCCGAGCGTCTACACCCCGGAAACCCCGACCACCGCCGAGCCGGCCGTTCCCGCCACCGCACCCTCCGGAGGTGCGGGTGGTCCCAGGGTCACACCTATCGCCGCCACAGATCCGGGTGTCAACGCCGCGGAGGCGGCACCCGTGGACGACGGCAAGGTGGCCTCCAGTCCGCCGCAGACCACCACGGCCCCGGACGGATGGACCCTGGAGATCTCCTCCGAGGATGAGACGCAGGTGGCGGTGGCGCCGCTCACCACCGCGATCTCGACCCGCGAGTACGCCGTCGGCGGGGTGTTCAACGGATCGCTGGAGGGCCCGGGCGGCGGCACCCCCGAGGGGATCTTCGAGGTCGGCTATCAGATCGGCTGCGGTATCGACATGACCACCTCCAACGGTGTCTCGCTCACCGGCACCGCCGGTGTGAACCCGTCGATTCAGTTCATCGGGATCGACGCCGCCAGCCTCCCGATCGACGCCGTGATCCCCGGCATCGGCAGCAACTTCGCCGGCGGCATCACCGTCGGCCTCAAACCCGGTCTGATCAACGTCGTCCCGGTGACCAAGAAGCAATACAAGGGCTCGGCGCCGTGGGTCTCGATCAGCAACTTCCGGGTCAAGATCGACGGGTGCGTGGGGGAGTCGTTCATCCGCTCCTATGCCACGCTGACCAAGTCCACCGACGAGGGTGACGCAATCTTGTCCTGGTACGGCGTCACCAAGGCGGTCTGAGAAGCGGTCTGAGCCGGCTCAGGGGAAGCGCGTGTAGCAGCGCTCCTCGTCGCCGAGCACGCCGACCCGGAAGGCGTCGATGCGGGAGAACCCGGCCGGCACCGCCTCGCCGTTGACGTCCCCGGCGGCCAGGCCGTTGGTGAGCAGACCCGAGACCGCCTCGTCGATGTCCCCGGCGGTGAGCGCCACGGTATTGCCGTCGGGCGTGCTGATGTCCTTGGACAACCGGGCAGTGGCCACCCCGGTCAGGCAGGCGGTGCGCAGGCCGGCCTCGGCGTTGTCCAGGCGCACCCCGCCGTGCTCGTGCTGCAGCGCCATCATGAAGCGCGACGTCAGCGCTGAGTACGCGGTGTTGTCGCCCTGCAGCGGCGGGCCCTCGTAGCCCTCGCTGGGGGTTCCCATCGCCTGCAGTTCGGGCAGGTCGACGGTGATGGTGTTGCGGGCCGGGCAGTACGAGGCCGGCGGACTCGGCCGGGCGTCGGGACACGTCGAGGCCGACGCCGCGTCGAAGCTCAACACCGGCGGGTTGCGCGGCGCGAAGACGATGGTGAGCGCGTCGACGAGAGCGCGCACGGACTCTTCGGTGACCGGCAATTCCCCGGTCTGGTCGCTGGTGAGCGCCACCGGAAGTTCCCCCCGGCGCTGCCTGATCTCCTGCATGGTGATGTTCGCGCAGGCCGCGGCCCCTTCGGTGAACCCGAACTGGAACGCCGAGATCCGTTCGAACGCCGAGCCGTGCTCGTCGCCCATGTCGTAGTAGTCCCCGCCCATCAGCGGATCGCGGAAGGAGATCATCGCTGCCAGGAGGTTGTTGAGGCCTTCGCCGGTGTTGAGGGTGAAGCGGGGGGACTTGCCCTCGGCTACCCAGCGCAGGTAGACCCCGGACAGACAGTCGGCCTGCTGTTCGGTCACCAGGGTCGGTATGCCCTTGGGGTTCAGCGGCACCTGTTCCTGAATGGTGTGGCCATACTCGTGGGCGAGCACCATCGTGATCGCCATGTCGCCGTAGGCGTCCCGCAGCGAGGGCATCAGTATCGTGCGGTCCCAGCCGATGGTGTCGTCCAGATCGCAGTAGGCGGCGTTGACCAGGCCCTCGGTGCTCTCGTCGCAGAAGGTGCCGTCATAGGCCTCTGAGTCCCAGGAGAACAGCTCCTTGATCGGGATCAGCTCGTCGCCGAAGGCGTCCGGGTAGGCGAACTTCCAGAACTCCTCGAGGTCGCTGACCGACTGGCCGGCCAGCAGGTCGATCTCGCCGCCGTCGGTGTCGGTCACCTCGCGTGACTCCGCTTTGGCGTCCGGGCGCAGGCCGGTCGGGCCGTCGACAGCCTCCAGGCCGCCGACCTTGAACGGATCGGAGAACTCGGCAACCGGGCGGCCGGCGATCGGGATTCCGCAGCCGCTGACGAGCAGCGCCGCTGCGGCCAGCAGGCAGGGGATCCGGGCTGCACGCATGGCCTCCACCATAGTTGCCGGGATCACCCGGGGCCGGGCACGCTCAGCCGCCGCAGCGCATCCCTGACCAGGGCGGGGTCGGTGGTCGTCCAGAACGGCGGCAGCGACGCCCGCAGGTAGCCGCCGTAGCGGGCGGTCGCCATCCGGGAGTCCAGGACCGCCACCACGCCGCGGTCGTCGGTACGGCGCAGCAGCCGTCCGGCGCCCTGGGCCAGCAGCAGCGCGGCGTGACTGGCCGCGACCGCCATGAACCCGTTGCCGCCGCGGGCGGCCACGGCGCGCTGCCGCGCGGTCAGCAGCGGGTCGTCCGGGCGGGGGAACGGGATGCGGTCGATAATCACCAGTGATAGCGAGGGGCCCGGGACGTCGACGCCCTGCCACAGCGACAGGGTGCCGAACAGGGAGGTCTGCGGGTCGGCGGCGAACCGCTCGATCAGCGCGGCGGTGCTGTCCTCGCCCTGGCACAGCACCGGCGTGTCCAGCCGCTGCCGCATCGCCTCCGCCGCGGCCCGGGCCGCCCGCATCGAGGAGAAAAGCCCCAGGGTTCGTCCGCCGGCGGCCTCGATCAGCCCGGCGATCTCGTCGAGTTGTTCGGCCGATCCCGCGCCGTCGCGACCGGGCGGGGGCAGGTGCCCGGCGACGTAGAGGATCCCGGACTTGGCGTGGTCGAAGGGCGAGCCGACGTCCAGGCCCCGCCAGTCCGGGCCGCGGGCCAGCCCCCAGGCCTCGGCCATCGCGTCGAACGACCCGCCCAGAGTCAGGGTCGCCGAGGTCAGCACCGCCGTGGAGGCGCCGAACACCCGCTCGGCCAGCAGGGCCGCCACCGATAGCGGCGCCACCCGCAGCACCGGGTTGACCGCCCCCGATCCGCGCTGCTCCTCGTGGTCGAGCCACACCACGTCGGTGCGCTCGGCGATCGGCGGGGCGAAGGAGTCCAGCACCCGCGCGGCGGTGTCGGCGACCTCGGTCAGTGCGGCGATCGACTCGGAGCGCGCCGCGGCGGCCGCCGGATCCTTGGGCGCCGGGTCGATGGCCGAACGGGCGGCGCCCGCGGCGTCGCGAAGCGCGGTCAGGTAGGTGGCCAGTTCGTCGTCGATGTGGTCGATGCGCCCGGGCTGCGCGTCATGGATCGCCGAGGCGAAGGTGGCCACCGCCGCCTCCAGGCGCTGAGTCAGTTCGGGGCCGACCAGGCGGGCGGTGCGGCGCACGGTGACGCCCAGCGGGCCGGGGGTGAGCTCGCCGGTGGCCACCGAGGTCACCCGGTCGGTCAGCTCGTGCGCCTCGTCGATCACCAGGTAGTCGTGTTCGGGCAGCACCGAGGCCTCGGCGATGGCGTCGATGGCCAGCAGGGCGTGGTTGGTGACGACGACGTCCGCTTGGCCGGCCTCGGCGCGCGCCTTCTCGGAGAAACAGTCGGCGGCGTAGGGGCAGCGGGCCGGCCCGAGGCATTCCCGTGCTGAGACGCTGACCTGCGACCAGGCCCGCTCCGAGACCCCGGGGCGCAGCTCGTCGCGGTCGCCGGTGTCTGTGTCCGACGCCCATTCGGTCAGCCGCGCCACGTCGCGGCCCAGCGCGCTGGTCGCCGCGGCGGAGAACAGCTCTTCCTGGTCGGCGTCGGCGGGTTTGACGTCGGGGATCGAGTGGATCTTGTTCAGGCACAGGTAGTTTCGCCTGCCCTTGAGCAGCGCGAATCGAGCCGGGCGGGGGAGCGTATCGGCGAGCGCGTCGACCAGCCGGGGCAGGTCGCGGTCGACGAGCTGGCGCTGCAGGGCGATGGTGGCAGTGGAGATCACCACCGGGGTGTCGTCGGCGACCGCGCGGGCGATGGCCGGCACCAGATAGGCCAGCGACTTGCCGGTGCCTGTGCCGGCCTGAACGGCCAGGTGCTCACCGGTGTCGAAGGCGTGGGCCACCGCCTCGGCCATCTGCACCTGACCCGGGCGCTGCGCGCCGCCGATCACCGCCACCGCCCGCTCCAGCAGGTCGGCCACCGGGGGCGGTCGTTTCACCGCGGCGGGATCTGGCGGGTGGGGATGACCGGCTCGCCGCGGGACAGGGCCAGGCCCTCCCAGGGCAGGCTGCTCAGCCCGGTGGCGACCAACGCGCGCGCCGCGGCCAGATCGGCCGGCCCCAGCAGCTCGCCCTCGCGGACCAGCGGCACCGTCAGCGGGCGCGCCTGCCCGTCGGCGTCCGGTGACTCCGCGAACGGATGGACCACCTCCTCGACGACGGTTCCTGACGGGCGGGACAGCCGCACCGCGGCCTTGCGCCCGCCGTGGGACTCCTTGTGGCTGCTGCGCTTGCGCACCGGCAGTCCGTCGACCTCGACCAGCTTGTAGACCATCCCGGCGGTAGGCGCGCCGGATCCGGTGACCACCGACGTGCCGACTCCGTAGCTGTCCACCGGTTCGGCGCGCAGCGCGGCGACGGCGTACTCGTCGAGATCGCCGGAGACCACGATCCGGGTGCCCGGCGCGCCCAGGTCGTCGAGTTGGGCGCGGACCTGGCGGGCCAGCACCCCGAGGTCGCCGGAGTCGATGCGCACCGCCCCCAGCCCGGTGCCGGCCGCCGCGATGGCGTTGGCCACCCCGCTGCGGACGTCGTAGGTGTCCACCAGCAGGGTCGTGGTCAGGCCCAGGGCGGCGATCTGGGCGCGGAAGGCGGCCTGCTCCCAGGCGTCGGAATCGGAACCGGCTTCGGTGTGCAGCATGGTGAACGCGTGCGCCGAGGTTCCCAGCGCCGGAATCCCGTAGCGCTGGGCGGCCGCCAGGTTGGAGGTCCCGGTGAATCCGGCGATATAGGCCGCGCGCGCCGCGGCGACCGCGGCCTGCTCGTGGGTGCGCCGGGACCCCATCTCGATCAGCGGGCGGCCGTCGGCGGCGCTGACCATCCGGGCCGCCGCCGAGGCCACCGCGCTGTCGTGGTTGAGGATCGACAGCGCCAGCGTCTCCAGCAGAACGCACTCGGCGAAGGTGCCGGTGATCGAGAGCACCGGGGAACCGGGAAAGTACAACTCGCCCTCGGCATAGCCGTCGATGTCGCCGCCGAACCGGAAACCGGCCAGATAGTCCAGCGTCGCAGGGTCCAGGAAGTCCGCCACCGCCGTCAGCGCCGCGTCGTCGAAGACGAAGTCTTGCAGCGCTTCCAGGAACCGCCCGGTCCCGGCGAGAACGCCGTAGCGGCGACCGTCGGGCAGCCGCCGGGCGAACACCTCGAAGGTGGTGCGTCGGCTCGCGGTCCCGTCGCGCAGCGCCGCCGAGAGCATGGTCAGCTCGTACTTGTCGGTCAGCAGCGCCGGGGTCGTAACCGCACTCACAGGCCCACTCACCCCGCAACCGTAACGGCTGGCCCGAGCGGGAGCCGGGAGCGGCGGCGGCTCGCTATCCTTGTCGGCATGGGCGCCTCAGAAGCACCGCCCCGGCCGGGGACCGGGGGACTCCAGCAGACCGACCTTCTCGAGGCCATCGACGCACCGTGGGTGACCATCGTCTGGGACGACCCGGTCAACCTGATGAACTACGTGACGTTCGTCTTCCAGAAGCTGTTCGGCTACAGCGAGCCCCAGGCCACCAAGCTCATGCTGCAGGTTCACAACGAGGGTAAGGCCGTGGTGTCCTCCGGCAGCCGCGAGGCCATGGAGGTCGACGTGACCAAACTGCACGGTGCCGGGCTGTGGGCGACCATGCAGCAGGACCGCTGAGCCGGCGGCGCGACGACACGTGCGTAAGTGGAAACGGGTGGACACCGCCCAGGGGCCCCGCTTCGTCTCGGCGCTGGAGCGCCACGAGGTCGAGTTGCTGAGGAACATGGCCACCTCGGTGCAGCAGATGCTCGACGAGCGGCAGTCCTCGGCGCCCTCGGACCCGCTGGAGCAGATCACCGGCATCCGCGCGGGCAACTCCGCGCCGCCGGAGAACACCACCATGCGCCGGCTGCTGCCGGACTTCGTCAAGGACGGTGCCGAGGCCGCCGCCGACACCTCCAATTCGGCCCTGCGAAGCCTGCACGAGCCCCAGATCATCGACGGCAAAATCGCGGCGGCCCAACGGCTGCTGGACACCCTGCCCGACGGCGGGGGACGGCTGGAGCTGACCGAGGAGGAGGCCGAGGCCTGGACCGCGGCCGTCAACGACATCCGGCTGACGCTGGGCACGCTGCTGCAGATCGGGCCCGACGGGCCGGACCGGCTTCCCTCCGGACATCCGATGGCGGCTCATCTCGAGGTCTACCAGTGGCTGACGGTGCTGCAGGAGTATCTGGTCCTGGGGTTGATGGGCAAGCCGATTCGATGACCGGCAGCGTCACCGACGTCACCGGCATCCTGGTCGGCCACCATCATCGCTGTGACGCCGACGCGACCGTGGTATCGGAGGACCGGCCGGGAATCGGGTGGGCCAGCGGAACGACCGTGGTTCTCGCCCCGCCGGGGACGGTGGGCGCGGTCGACGTTCGCGGTGGGGCGCCGGGCAGCCGGGAGACCGAGTTGCTGGAGGCGTCCAATACGGTCCGCCACGTCGACGCCGTGGTGCTCACCGGCGGCAGTGCCTACGGGCTGGCCGCCGCGGACGGAGTGATGTCCTGGCTGGAGGAGCGGGGCCGGGGTGTGGCGATGACCGGCGGGGTGGTGCCGATCGTTCCCGCCGCGGTGATCTTCGATCTTCCGGTCGGGGCATGGGCCAACCGGCCGACCGCCGAGTTCGGCTATGCCGCCGCCGCGGCCGCCGGCGTCGACGTGGCCGTCGGCTGCGTGGGGGCAGGTGTCGGCGCGCGCGCCGGTGTGCTCAAGGGCGGGGTGGGCACGGCCTCGGTAGCGCTGGACTGCGGCGTCACGGTGGGGGCGATCGTGGTGGTCAATGCCGCCGGCGAGGTGTTCGACCCGGCGACCGGGCTGCCGTGGATGTCGGAATTGGCCGCCGAGTTCGGGCTGAGCGCGCCTCCTGCCGAACAACTGCTCGCCTTCGCCGATCGGCACCGGGAGTCCAGCCCGCTGAACACCACCATCGCGGTGGTGGCCACCGACGCCGCGCTGAGCAAGGCGGCCTGCCATCGCGTGGCGGTGGCCGCCCAGGATGGCCTGGCCCGTGCCATCCGCCCGGCGCACACCCCGCTGGACGGGGACACCGTGTTCGCCCTGGCCACCGGTGCGGTGACGGTGCCGCCGGATCCCGACACCCCCGAGGCGATGTCGCCGGAGACCAGGCTGACTACCGCGGTCGGTGCGGCCGCGGCGGACTGTCTGGCCCGTGCGGTGGTCGCCGGAGTCCTGGCGGCGCAGCCGGTGGCCGGGATTCCGGCGTATCGGGACATGCTCGCCGGTTAGCTGGCGCGAGCGTGCGTGTCAGCTCCGCGACACGCCGCTTGCGAGGGCATTTCGCGCACGTTCGCGGCGTTGAGTCCGGCCGGTAGCCTTGAGAGATGACCACACCCGCGCCCACCAAATGGCCGGTGTGGAAGGTCGGCGGCGCGACCATCCTGACCTTTGTCGCGCTGCTTTACCTGATCGAGATCGTCGACCAGCTGACCGGGCACGCGCTGGACCGCAACGGCATCCGGCCGCTGGAGACCGACGGCCTCAAGGGCATCCTGTTTGCCCCGCTGCTGCACGCCGACTGGGCGCACCTGCTGGCGAACACCGTGCCGGCGCTGGTGCTGGGCTTCCTGGTGACCCTGGCTGGCCTATCGCGGTTCGTCTGGGCCACCGCCATCATCTGGATCGTCGGCGGACTGGGCACTTGGCTCATCGGCGGGCTGGGCAGCTGCCGGATGCCCACCAACCACATCGGCGCCTCCGGGCTCATCTTCGGCTGGCTGGCCTTCCTGGTGGTGTTCGGCTGGCTCACCCGCCACCTGTGGCAGATCGCCGTGAGCCTGCTGGTGCTGGTGGTCTACGGCGGAATCCTGTGGGGGGCGGTGCCGGTGCTCGACCGTTGCGGCGGAGTGTCCTGGCAGGGGCACCTGTGCGGGGCGCTGGCCGGCGTGCTGGCGGCCTATTGGCTCTCCAGTCCTGAGCGGGCGGCGCGTGAGCGCAAGAAGGCCGGCGAGTTGCCCGGTTCCGGATCGTGACCGACCGGTCGGCGCCGATCGGGATCTTCGACTCCGGTGTCGGCGGGCTGACGGTGGCCCGGTCCATCATCGACCAGTTGCCCGACGAGGACGTCATCTACGTCGGCGACACCGCCCATGGGCCGTACGGCCCGCTGAGCATCCCCGAGGTTCGCGCCCATGCGCTGGCCATCGGCGACGACCTGGTCGGCCGCGGGGTCAAGGCGCTGGTGATCGCGTGCAACACCGCCTCGGCGGCGTGTCTGCGCGACGCCCGGGAGCGCTACGACGTGCCCGTGGTGGAGGTGATCCTGCCCGCGGTCCGCCGCGCCGTGGCCACCACCCGGACCGGGAAGGTCGGGGTCATCGGAACCAGCGCGACCATCTCCTCGGGCGCCTACCAGGACGCCTTCGCCGCCGCCCGGGACGTCGAGGTCACCGCGGTGGCCTGCCCCCGATTCGTCGACTTCGTCGAACGCGGCGTCACCAGCGGCCGGCAGATCCTTGGTCTGGCCGAGGCGTATCTGGAACCGCTGCAGCGCGCCGAGGTCGACACCCTGGTGCTGGGCTGCACGCACTACCCGCTGCTGTCCGGGGTGATCCAGTTGGTGATGGGCGACTCGGTGACGCTGGTGTCCAGCGCGGAGGAGACCGCCAAAGATCTACTGCGGGTGCTCACCGAACGCGATCTGCTGCGCCCGCACCCCGAGAGCCCGGCAGCGGAGCCGCCCTCGCGGGTCTTCGAAGCCACCGGCGACCCCGAGGCGTTCACCGCGCTGGCCGCCCGCTTCCTCGGCCCGGTGGTCACCGGCGTGCAGGCGCCGAGCCGCACGGCGAACTGACTCGGCGGGAAAACCCATGTTGGGCCACCAGGGAGGCGATCCGTGGCAAGCTTGGCCATGTGCGACTCACGGTCCTGGGCTGCTCGGGCAGTGTCGTCGGGCCTGACTCTCCAGCGTCCGGCTATCTGCTGACCGCCGAGGACACCGCGCCGCTGGTGCTCGATTTCGGCGGGGGAGTGCTCGGGGCGCTGCAGCGCTATGCCGACCCCAACGAGGTTTACGTTCTGCTCTCGCATCTGCACGCCGACCACTGCCTCGACCTACCGGGCCTGTTCGTGTGGCGGCGGTATCACCCCACACCGGCCACCGAGCGCGGCATCATCTACGGTCCCAGCGACACCTGGACCCGGCTCGCCGCCGCCTCGTCGCCACTGGGCGGAGACCTCGATGACTTCACCGACATCTTCGAGGTGCGCCAGTGGGTCGACGGCGAACCGGTCCGCCTCGGCGGTCTGACCGTCCAGCCCCGGCTGGTCATGCACCCCACCGAGTCCTTCGGGATGCGCATCACCGAACCCGGCGGCGCCACGCTGGTCTACAGCGGCGACACCGGGGTGTGCGAGTCGCTGGCTGAACTGGCCAGTGGCGCCGACGTCTTCCTGTGCGAGGCCTCCTGGACCGATTCGCCGGACCGGCCCAAGCACCTGCACCTGTCCGGCACCGAGGCGGGCCGTATCGCCAAGAAAGCGGGGGTGGGCGAACTGCTGCTGACCCACATCCCGCCCTGGACCTGCCGCGAGGACGTGATCGCGGAGGCCAAGGCCGAGTTCGACGGCCCGGTGCACGCGGTGGTGCCGGGGGAGACCATCGACATCGCACGTTAGGGTTCTCGGCGTGACCCCACGACATGACGGCAGGGCAGACGACGAACTGCGGCCCGTGGTCATCACCCGCGGCTTCACCTCGCATCCGGCCGGGTCGGTGCTGATCACGTTCGGCGAGACCCGGGTGATGTGTACCGCCAGCGTCAACGAAGGCGTCCCGCGCTGGCGCAAGGGATCGGGGCTGGGCTGGCTCACCGCCGAGTACGCCATGCTGCCCGCGGCCACCCACACCCGTTCGGACCGCGAATCGGTCAAGGGCCGCCTGGGCGGGCGCACCCAGGAGATCAGCCGGCTGGTCGGCCGGTCGCTGCGGGCTTGCATCGACCTGGCCGCGCTGGGGGAGAACACCATCGCCGTGGACTGCGACGTGCTGCAGGCCGACGGCGGCACCCGCACCGCGGCGATCACCGGCGCCTACGTCGCCCTGGCCGATGCCGTGACGTACCTGGCCGCCGCCGGCAAGCTCACCGACCCCAAGCCGCTGTCGTGTGCGATCGCCGCGGTCAGCGTCGGGGTGGTCGACGGCCGGGTGCGCGTCGACCTGCCCTACGAGGAGGACTCCCGCGCCGAGGTGGACATGAACGTGGTGGCCACCGACACCGGAACGTTCGTGGAGATTCAGGGAACCGGTGAGGGGGCCACCTTCCCTCGCTCGACGCTGGACAAGATGCTCGACGCCGCGATGGGGGCTTGCGATCAGCTGTTCGCCGCCCAGCGCGAGGCGCTGGCGCTGCCCTACCCGGGTGAGTTGCCGGAGGGCCCGCCGCCGAAGAAGGCGTTCGGAAGCTGACCGCGCTGCTGGTGGCCAGCCGCAACCGCAAGAAACTGGCCGAGTTGAGCCGGGTCCTCGACGCGGCGGGGATCACCGGGCTGGAGTTGCTGACCCTGGACGACGTGGCGCCCTATGACGAGGCGCCCGAGACCGGGGCGACCTTCGAGGATAACGCGATCGCCAAGGCCCGCGACGGCTTCGCCGCGACCGGCATCGCCACCCTGGCCGACGATTCGGGTCTGGAGGTCGGCGCGCTCAACGGCATGCCCGGGGTGCTCTCGGCGCGCTGGGCCGGCGGCCACGGCGATGACGCCGCCAACTACACGCTGCTGCTGGCCCAGCTGCGCGACGTCCCCGACGAGCGCCGCGGTGCCGCGTTCGTCTCTGCCTGCGCACTGGTCACCGGACCGGACGAGGTCACCGTGGTGCGCGGCGAGTGGTCGGGAGTGATCGCCCGCGAACCTTCGGGCGACAACGGGTTCGGCTATGACCCGGTATTCGTTCCCGAAGGCGTGTCGGGCAGCGCCGCCCATTTGAGCGCGGCGGAGAAAGACGCGCTCTCGCACCGCGGCCGCGCGCTGGCGCTGTTGGTTCCGGCGTTGCGGGCGCTGGCTAGAGGTTGAAGCGCTGCTTGAGCTCGCGGGTCTGCACCTGCTCGACGATGATGCCCAGCAGGGGGACGGTGCCGGCCAGCAGGATCGGCGGTGAAGATCAGGTCCTTCTTGACGCCGCACTCACAAACTCGCAGATCAGAGCGATCAGTGGGATATTGAACGCCAATTTATTGGTAAATTGGCATTGTGTTGACATCGATTGATCGGGTAGGACGGATCGTTATCCCGAAGGCGTTACGGGTCGCGCTGGGGATTACCCCGGACACCCCGTTGGAACTGATTCAGGACGGTTCCGGACTGCGAATCGAGCCCGTGCGACGCGAGCAACGGCTGATCGAGACCAGCGAGGGGCTCCCGATATTGGGTAGGGTCGCCGGATCCGCTCTCAACGATGACGATGTGCGCCGGCTCCGCGATGATCTCCAACGCTGACCGTTGGGCGTGTGACACCAGTGTCGCCCTCGCTGCACTCGACCCTGTCCACGCCGCACACGCTGCTTGTCGGACAGCCTTGGTCGAGTTGCGGCCCGCGCTGGCCGGGCATGCGGCGTTCGAAACTTACTCTGTGCTGACCCGGCTGCCTATTCCGCTGCGGCTGACCGCCGCTCAGGCCGGCTCGGTGCTGGCCGCCGCCTTTCCTGAGCAATGCTGGCTTGACGTGGCGGAAATGCGCGGTCTGCAGGAGCGGCTCGCCGCCCTCGACATCGTCGGGGGATCCGTCTATGACGCACTAGTTGGACAGGCTGCTGTCACCAACGGCCGCACACTGCTCACCCGGGACCGGCGCGCTGAGCGAACCTATCGGGCACTGAACGTTGAGTACCGGTTGGTCGACTGAACAGTGGCTAGAGGTTGAAGCGCTGCTTGAGCTCGCGGGTCTGCACCTGCTCGACGATGATGCCCAGCAGGGGGACGGTGCCGGCCAGCAGGATCCCGATGGTCTTGGCGATCGGCCAGCGAACCTTGACCGCGAGGTTGGCGGTAAAGAGCAGATAGATGAAGTACACCCAGCCGTGCACCACGCCGATCCAGTTCGGCGGGTTGTCCACCTTCACGATGTACTTGAGCACCATCTCGTAGACCAGCGCGATCAGCCAGATGCCGGTGGTCCACGCCAGCACCCGGTAGCCATTGAGGGCGGAGCGGATCTTCTCGACCGGGACGATCGGCTGGGCTTCGGGGGTCTCCGTCATGGGGTTGTCCTTTTGTCATTCTGGGCCAGCGAGTCGTTCTGGGCCGCCGTGTCTTTCTCGGCCAACTCGGTGAGGTAGGCGTTGTATTCGGCCAGCGTCGAGTCCGTGGGCTGGATTGCCGGGGCCGGACGCTCGGGCAACAGCCCGTCCGGGATCTCGGTCATCGCGCCGGTCTGCTGCGGAGTCTCGGGCGGGGTCTCCTCGTAGCGGATGAACTTTCGGTAGGCGTAGATACAGAACCCGGCAAACAGCGGCCACTGCACCGCATAACCTAGATTCTGGAAGCTTCCCGAGTTCGACTCCCAGCGGCTCCACTGCCACCATGCCAGCGTCAGGCAGCCGCCGGCGGCGACGGTCGCCAGAACCAGCAGGCCATACTTGCGGCGGCGGGGGAGGGACACCCCACGACCGTACCGCGAGCCGGTGTGATCACCCGCGATAGGATCGACGCCGCTTGCGGGCGTGATGGAATTGGCAGACATGCCGGCTTTAGGTGCCGGTGCTCGAGAGAGCGTGGGGGTTCGAGTCCCCCCGCCCGCACGTCTTTCTGCCGATTCACTCCTCTCTAGGTGCTCGTCCCCGGGGTGCCAGGGGTGGCCGTGCCATTAGGCGCGAAGGCCAAACCGCCGCTGCCGCCGACACCTCCCGACACGGGTCCGCCGTCACCGCCGTTGCCGCCGACGGCGGTCAGGCCGTTGCCATCCACCCGACAGCCCGGCCGCCCCAGCCCGGGTTGCGTTCCGGGCAGGACTGTACCTGTGGCTCTCGAAGGGCTAGAAAACGCTGTAGCCTCCGTCGATGACCAGGGTCTGACCGGTGACGTAGCCCGACCCGGGGCCGGCCAGCCACACCGCCAGCGCCTCGTAATCGTCGGGTGCGCCCCAACGCCGCAACGGGACCCTGGGCAGGATCTTGGCCTGGGCGGCGGGGGAGGACAGTAGGTCCTCGGTCATGGCCGCCTGGGTCCAGCCCGGCACGATCGCGTTGACGCGGATGCCCTCGCGTGCCAGTTCGACGGCAAGACCGCGGGCCATGGCAGTCAGAGCGGCCTTGGCCGCGGCGTAGTGGGTCGAGAACGGCAGGCCTTCGCTCATCGACACGCTGCTGGTGAAGACGATCGAACCGCTGCGCCGGGCCTTCATGTGGCCGGCCACGGAACGCACGGTGTAAAACTGGCCGTCGAGGTTGACCGACATCACCCGCCGCCACTCCTCGGTCGACATCTCGTCGATGGGCGCCGGACGGCCGGACACCCCGGCGTTGGCGAACAGGGAGTCGATACGGCCGAAGGTCTCCAACGTCTGCGCCGTTCCGGCGGCGACGGATTCCTCGTCTGCGACGTCGACGCCGAAGGCCGCCACCGCCGCCCCGGAACCGTCGCCGGTCAGCGCGGCGAGGGCGGCGTCGTTGTTGGCGCGGTTGGTGCCCCAGATCGCCACCGCCGCTCCGGCATTGTGCAGTCCTCGGGCCATCCCCAACCCGATCCCGCTGTTGCCGCCGGTGACCAGGGCAACGTGTCCGGTGAGGTCGTGCCAGGGGGCCATGGCCGTCCTTTCTCGTCAGATCATGTCTTTCGCGGTGAGCCAGCGCATGATCGGCCAGCCGATGAACACCGGCAGCCAGGTGGTGAGGATCCGGTAAAGCAGTACCGAGGGAACCCCGACCGCGGCCGGTACCCCGAAAGCGGCCAGTCCGCCGATGAGCGCGGCTTCCACCGCCCCGACGCCGCCGGGTGTCGGGGCGGCGGAGGCCAGGGTACCGCCGACCATGGTCACCACCGTGACGGTGACGAAGGTAGCGTTGCCGCCGAACGCCTCGACGCTGGCCCAGAGCGTGAGTGCCGCGCCGAGAGTCGTTACCGCACAACCTAATACGATGATGGCGAAACGCTTGGGTTCGCGGACCAGTTCGACCAGGTCGCTGCCGACCTCGGTGATCTTGGGCCGGACGGCAGTCTCGAGCCAGTTCCGCAGTTTCGGCACGAACAGGAAGGCGCCCACCGCGCCGAGGGCGAGACCGCCGATCAGATACAGCAGGGTGACCTTCGGGACGAAGTGTGACAGGTCGGTCGCGGCGCCGGCGGCGACGCTGAAGAAGATCAGCAGCGCGATGTGGGTGATCACCTGAACCGCCTGCTGCACGGCCACTGCCGCGGTGGCGCGGACGGTTCCCAGACCGGCCTTCTGCAGGAACCGGGTGCTCAGCGCCAGGCCGCCGACCCCGGCCGGTGTGGTTGTCGCGGCGAAGGTGTTGGCGAACTGCAGGACCACCAGGTGCCGGAAGGAGACCACCTCACCCGCGCACGCCCAAAGTCCTGCCGCAGCGCCGACATACGTCGACGCCGATACCGCCAGGCCGAGTAGCGCCCACCACCAGTTGGCGGTGCGAAGTTCGTTGAAGAAGGCGGGCACCGTGCTGATGAACGGGTAGGCGACGTAGACCAGGGCGACCAGCAGGACCAACTGGATGACCTGCTTGCGGGTGAACCGGGTGATGGTCTCGGTCTGGATCGCGTCGGCCCCGGTCTGCAGCTTGACCTCGTCGCGGGCGGCGGCCAGTACGGCCTTGGGGTCGCTCATGCTCTTGAGGATGCGGGGCGGCACCGCCGTTCTGGTGAGCCGGCGCGAGGCGTCGAGGACTTTGTCGGTGCCCAGTACCTCGATGGCCGCCCGCACGGCGTCCTGGGCGCCGAACCGGTCGGCGGTTGTGGCCAGCAGTTGGGCCACATCGGCCTGCAGCTGTTCGTCGGTGGCCCCGTACTCGGAGTTGCCGAACCCACCGAAGGCCGCTCGGCCGGCGTCGACGGTGATCTCGCTCGATCGAAGATCACCGTGGGAGATCTGGTGACGATGCAGCACGCCCAGGGACTCCCAGACCGCTGAGACCGCCCCGTCGTCGGCGGCCTCGGCCAGCCCGGCCCCGCGGGGCTGGGTGTGGGCGAAGATCGTCCAGCCCCGCTCCAGAGTGGCCAGGCCCAAGGTCTCGGTATTGGCGACACCGAGGTCGCCGACGGCGATGACCATCAGCGCGCGATGCTCCACGGCGCGGTGCAGCGAGGTCTGCAGCGGCCCGGTCTCTTTGTCCCGAAGCACCAGCCAGCGCCAGAACTGCCGCAGTGCCCCGCCGCTGCGCTGGTTGGGCCCGTACAGTTCGACGACGGCGTCGCGGCCGGTCTCGTCGGTGGCCGACAGTTCCAGCGGCCCGTGGCCGGCCGGGCGCACGACCGTCAGTGCGTCGGTGACGAATCCGCGGCGTGCCAGTGCGCGGACGGCGCCGTCGAGGGGGACCTCCAGCGCGGGGGTTCCGACCACCAGCACCACCAGGGCCCCGACGAACCAGCCCACTGCCAGGCCCAGCAGCGACCTTGCCGGGACCACCGCGCTGACCACTAGGTGGATCGGAACGAACGCCAGCAGCAGCGCCCACCACCAGCGCCGCCACCGCGCCGGCAGCCACGGGCCGGACACCGTCAGGACCGCCGCGAGCATCGCGATCCAGCGGGGATCATCGAGGAACTGCGACAGCATCGTCGACAGGCGCTCGGAGAGGTCCAGGTGCCAGCGCGGCGCCGCCACTCCCTCCCCGGTGATCGACAGTGACAGCACCGCGATGAAACCGGCCGCACCATAGGCGCCCAACAACTTCCACTGCCGGCCGGCGATGAGACCGATCAGGATAACGAACGGCAGCGCGACGATCGCGATGCCGTAGGCCAGATACACCAGGTTGGACTGGGTGGGGGTCAGGACACCGACGATGCGCGAGATCGACGTCTCCAGCCCGACCCAGTCGCTGCGGGTGATCAGCGAACTGAAAATCACGATGACCAGGAACAGCGTGGCCATTGCGAGCCGGAAGATGTCGGTGGTGCGCTGGGTCAGCGGCAGCAGCAAATCACCGGAAACGGTGACCTCGCGTCCATCGACTCGCACGATGAGAACCTACGTCAGCGGCCCCGCCGGGATCAGCCGGGCGGCGGGGGTGTCTCCGGCGTGGCGGATTCCGGCAGGGATGTCTCGGGCAGGGGTGATTCGGGCAGGAGCGTCTCGGGAAGGGCGATCGGGATGGACCCGCCGAACTCGTCCAGCGCGGTCTGCCCGAGCAGGGCGCCAGTGAGCGCACCGTCCTGGTACATCTCGTTCAGTCGGCGCAGGAAGGCGATCCGCCCGGTTCCCGGGTCCTCCCGCGTTGGGCCTATGCCCCCGGCGGGCGTTCCCTCGCCCGGCGCCGCGGGTTCGGTGTTCAGGGCCACCAGGTACCCGGGGTCGAAGGGGTTGAGGCTGGGGACGGCCGCCCCGGCGGGGCGGCCGGGGGCGGCGGGGGCGGGGTTCTGGCCCAGCAGCATGTTGATGCCGTAGGCCGACAGGTCGGGCAACCCGAACGGACCGGCTGAAGTGCTGCCCGCCTGGGCCAGTGGGTTGCCGATCCCGGACGGTGGCGGGGCCGGAACGGTCGTCACCGGCGGCGCAGGCGGCGGATCGACGGCAACGGGATCAGGTTCGGCGGCGGCGGGGCCGGCCCAGACCAGGGCGCCGACTAGCGTGCCGGCCCCCAGCGTCCACCACCGCCCCGCAGATCCCATTGATCCCGGACCTTATTTACAGAGCCCGAGGAGCGTCGCGGTGGTCTCATCGGCCGCCGCGAGCCGGGCGGCCTGCTCCGGGTCGTTGTTGTTCATCCCGGCCAGGTAGTACTGCGCGATCGTCTGCAGTTGGTCGGCGAAGGTGGTCAGTGGTTCGGCCAACTCCGGGGGCGTGTTGGACGGCACGGTGTCCCGCAAATACGCGGCACCGCCGGCCATCGACAGCCGCGCATTGGCCGCGACCGCGTCCTGGGCGGCCGGCTCGGGACCCAGGTCCTTGCGGGACTGCAGCGCCACGCCTTTGCTGACGAGAAAAAAAGCGTTGCAGGCGGTTGCCTTGGGATCGGCAGCGGCCGGATTGCCGGGCGGCTCAGGAGCCGGCTTGAGCAGCGCCCACGCTGCCGCGCCCGCCGCGAGCAGGGCGACCACGATCGCGATCGAGGCCATCCAAAGCGCCGGGCCCGGACGGGCCGGCGCGGGTTCGCCGGGGTAGGGCAGTGGTTGCGACATGGCGACGATGCTACGCGTAGCCTGGCGGGTGGAAAGGGGCCGACCATGACGAGCCGGTGGCAAACCCTGATCCGCGTAGTCGGCTGTGGCGCGCTGATGGCGGGGACGGTATGGCTGGCCCCCCAGGCAGCCGCACAGGATTGTGCGCCGGGCTTCGAGCGCAATCCCTACACACCGGAGTGTCTGGCGCCTGTCAACACCCCCACCATCAACGGGGTTCCCTGCGTTCCCAGCAATCTCGGGCTGTGTTCGTCGTTCCTGCAGAACCAGCAGCCCGCGCGGGTGCCCCGCACCTCAGTCGGATAGCAACTCGGCCGGGTAGCACCCCAATCGGTTAAGAATGCGTCACCGTCTTGTTCAGCAGCCGCTGAACCCAGTTCGGTGACACCTGCGCCAGCCCGGTGAACATCTTTGTCTGCCGCCCGACCGGGTAGTGCACCTTCGGCAACCGGGTCCGGCCCGGATGGGTTGCCGAAAAGATCTCCTCGGCGACGTCCTGTGCACTCAGGTGCACGCCCAGTGTCTTGGAGCTGGCGGTCTGGAGTCCGTCGACCATCGCGGTGGCGACGAACAGCGGCCACATCGCGATGACCCGGATGTCATGACGGCGCCATTCCAGTTCCAGGGCCTCGGTCAGCCCGCGGATGGCGAACTTGGTAGCCGAATACGTGGCCAGTTCCGGCTGGCCGTAGATGGCCGAGGCCGAGCACAGGTTGACCACCTGAGCGCCGGCGGTGTCGCGCAGATACGGGAACGCGGTGTGCATCCCCGCCATGGTGCCGTAGACGTTGATGTCGACCATCTGCCGCTGGGTGGCCAGTGGGATGTCCTCGAAACGTCCGGAACTGAGCACCCCGGCATTGTTGACCAGGATGTTCAATCGCCGGGATTCGCCGGTGAAGGCCTCGAGTTGTTCGGCCCAGCCGGCCGCGTCGCTGACGTCGAGCCGGCCGATCGCCACCTCGCCGCCCAGCGAGGTGATCTCCTCGCGCAGCGTGGCCAGACCGGCGAGGTCGATGTCGTAGGCGCCCACCCGGTAGCCGCGTCGGGCGAAGGCCACCGCGGTGGCTCGGCCGATCCCGGCGGCGGCCCCGGAGATGAAGATCGTCGGTGTGGCCTCAGGCATGGTTCTTGTCTACCCGCTCGCGGCCTTGACGGCGATACCAGTCGATGAGATCCGGGCGGTCGATCGCGCGGGGGTCCAGTGAGACGTCGGTGTGTCCGGCCAGGATCGCGGTGACCGGGACTTCGAGCTTCTTGCCGGTGCGGGTGTGCGGGATTCCGGGGGCCGCGATGACGTCATCGGGCACATGCCGCGGCGAGAGCCGGGTGCGGATCTGCGAGCGGATGGTGTCGATGAGCGCGTCGTCGAGTTGGCGGCCCTCGGCCAGCGTGACGAACAGCGGCATCCAGTACTTTCCGTCGGGCTGGTCCACGCCCAGCACGAACGCCTCGGTCACCTCCTCAAGGCCCTCCACCACCTCGTAGATGTCCGCCGACCCCATCCGGATGCCGTTGCGGTTCAGCGTGGCGTCGCTGCGGCCGTGGATGATCAGCGAACCCCGATCGGTCAGCGTCACCCAGTCGCCGTGGCGCCATACCTCCGGCGCCGGACCGTCGGCCCAGTCGTGGTCGAAATATGCCGCGCGGTAACGGGATCCGTCCGGGTCGTTCCAGAACCGGACCGGCATGGACGGCATCGGGGTGGTGATCACCATCTCGCCGACCCGGCCCACGAGCGGCTCTCGCTCCGGTGACCAGCTGTGCAGGTCCACACCGAGGTAGCGGGTGGCCAGTTCGCCCGGCCTGGCCTCGACACCGGTGGTGCCGCCGGCGAAGGCGGTCACCACATCGGTTCCCCCGCTGATCGAGCTCACCTCGACGTTCTCGCCCACTTCGGCCTTGACCCACTCGAACAGGTCGGCCGGCAGCGGGGAACCGGTGCTGCCCAGGGCTCTCAACCGGCTCAGGTCATGCTGCGCGCCGGGATGCAGCCCGGCCTTGCGGGAGGCCAGCAGATGTCCCGGGCTGGTGCCGAAGAAGCTGACGCCCTCGGTTTCGAGCAGTTGCCACAGCCTGTCCGCGTCGGGGTACATCGGGTGGCCGCTGTAGCCGACAATCGTCGCCCCGCACAACAGCCCGGCCAGGCGGAAGTTCCACATCATCCAGCTCAGTGCGGTATGCCAGAAGAAGACGTCGTCGCCACCGAGGTCGGCGTGCAGGACGGCGGCCTTGAGGTGTTCGAGCAGCACCCCGCCGTGACCGTGCGCGATGCCCTTGGGCCGACCGGTGGTTCCGGAGGTGAACAGCACCCACAGCGGATGGTCGAACGGCACGGGTGTGACGACGGGATCCACCGGCTCGGCGACGAGGCGGCGGTACCGCTCGTCGTCGAGCATCACGAGGTGCGGGGCAGATGCGTCGTTGCCGGCCGCCGGACCCAGCAGGCGCAGCAGTTCGTCGGTATCGGGGCCCTTGTCGATCCACCGGCCACCGAAGCGGTAGCCCGCGGCGCTGAACAGCACCTTCGGGTTGAGCTGCCCCAACCGCGCCGCCGCCCCCTCGGGGGCGTAGTCCTGCCCGCAGGCCGACCAGACGGCCCCGACCGCCGCGGTCGCCAGGAAGGCCACCGCCGCCTCGGCGATATCGGGCAGGTAGGCCACGACGCCGTCGCCGGGGCCGACGCCGAGGCGGCGCAACTCGGCGGCCACCGCGCCGACCCGCCCGGGCAGGTCCGGCCAGTCGATCTCGGTGCGGGTATCGTCCTCGTCGATGCCGATCACGGCCGCCCCCCGACGCTGCGAGTGCCGCAGGACCTGGTCGACGTAATTCAGCTCCACGGCCGGAAACCACCGGGCTCCGGGCATGGTGGCCTCGGCGAGCACCCCGGCGTCCCCCGGCCCCGGTCCGGTGGCGGCGCGGATGTCGAAGAACTCCCACACCGCCCGCCAGAATCCGGCCGGATCCTGCACCGACCACTGCCACAGCTCGCTGTAGGAGTCCCCGACGGGGGCCCCGTGCCGCTCGGCCGCCATCTGTGCGAACCGGCGCCATTGAGGCTCGGTCATTCGATACTCCTTGCCGTCAGACGAACTCGACACCGGTCATCTTGATCTGTCCGCCGTCGCGCACGAGGTTGAGCACCACCCGCCAGAGCCGGGGCTGCTGCTGATCCTCCGGAGCCCCTTTGCCCTCCCGGCGGGACGTGGCCGAGACCAGCACGACGGCGGAGTCCTCGGTCATGGACTCCACGGCGGCATCGTTGACCGTCGCCCGGGTGACCACCTTCTCGTCCTGGAGCGCTTTGACGAAATCGTCTGCGGTGTCGGCGAAGTTGTCCCGGAACCTGCCGGTGGAGCCGTCCAGCACACGTTGCACGCTGTCCTGGGCCGTGGCGTAGTCGATCGCCATCAGGTTGATGACACTCTGTCGCGCCGCGGCGGCGTACTCGGCCGCGTGCTGCTGCTCGAGCGCAGCCTGCCGATGCTGCCAGAGCATCCAGCCCGTCGTCGCCAGCAGCGCTACGGTGAGCAGGGCCGCGACACCGACCGCGACGGTCCGCCGCTGAAACGTCCCCGGGGTGCCGACAGCCGCTGCGCGCGTGGAGGTTCCGGGCTGGGCATCCTCTGCGGTCTCGTCCCCGGGCGCCGGTTCGGCCGCACACGAGAGTTCGTCATCGGTGTGCTCGGTCACCGGACCTCACTTTCTGGTCTCGCCGGCGTGGAATCTTTCCGACCGCCGGACCGCGGGGAACCCGGTATGCGACAGTTGGCCTGTGCGATCGACCGTAGTCGTTGCCGTCGCGCTGATCGCCTCCGGACTCGCCGCTCCGGTGCCCGCGCTCGCCGCGGAGTGCGACGACGCCTTCTGCACACCGGGGATCCGGCCCGGGGTCGTGCTCGGAGCCCCGTGTTCGGACACCGGCTTCTACGTCTTCGGCACGACCTCCTGGGGCCGCCTGGTGTTCTGCGGGTCGCCGCGACGCTACGAGCCGCGCTACTTCCGCTCACCCCCCATGATGGGCGTCAAGGAACTCGGCGGCAGTTGCGCCGGCTATGAGAACTCCGTCGCCCAGGCGCCGGACGGGCTGTTCCTGACCTGCTCTTTCGAGAGCAACCGCCCCGTCTGGGTACGCGGCGACGCCTGAACCCATCACCAATGCCGCAGGGAGCACAGAGCTCCCTTGGGCCCGGAATCGGTCACCAGCACCGTTCCGTCGACGGCCAGGGTGCAGTGGAAGTTCGGCGGGTTCGGGGACCGGCCTGAGGTGGTAACCACCATCGCCCAGAACTGCGGGTCAGCCAGTTTCACGGTGAGCACCCAGGGGCGGTCCGGACCCAGATCCGCCTCGGCTTTCGGGCTGAACTCGTAGGGGTTGTGGCTGTAGTCGGCGTAGCTGGGCGGATCGGTGTCGCGGTAGTAGATATCGGCGAAGAAAGGGGTGTCGGTGTACACGGTGTAGGTGACGTCGTGCAGAGCCGGTTCCCCGGGTTCGGCGTGCGCAGCGGCCCCTGAAGCCAGGCCCGCCAGAACCAGGGAAATGCCAATTCTCCCGGGCCGCATGCTTACAGAGTTTTGCAGACGGCGGGCACTACGATCGGGGGTTTGCGAGGTGCGGGAGGTGCTCTGTCGGTGACGGCCCGCGAGGACGATTCGGCCGACATCCCGGCCGAACCCGCCGAGGCGCAGGAGCCGGATGCCGACCGCCCCCGCCGGCGCGTGACCCCGCGGTCCGCCGTCCTCGCGCTGGCGGCGCTGCTGATCGGAGCGACGCTGAGCGCCACGGCGCTGATGATCGTCGAACACACCCGCGCCGCCGCGCAGCGCGCACAGGACAGCGCCTGCGTCGAGGCGGCGCGCCACGGCGTCATCGCCTTGCTGTCCATCGACCACAACCGCGCCCGGCAGGACGTGCAGCGGGTGCTGGATCTGTCCACCGGCGCCTTTCGAGACGACTTCGCCAGGGACGCCGACGATTTCGTGCGGACCGCCGTCGACGCGCAGGCGGTCACCCGAGGGTCGGTCGCAGCCGCAGCGTTGCAGTCGATCCGCGACGGCGAGGGCGTCGTACTGGTGGCGGCGAGTTCGAAGGTGACCAACGCCGGCGGCGCCCGGGCCGATCCCCGGCCGTGGCGGATGAGTGTGACGGTGACCCGGGAGGGCGATACATGGAAGATGTCGGATGTGGAGTTCGTGCCGTGAGCGACGCTGAGACGCCGGACGAGAGCGCGACCGTGAGCGAAATCGAAGATGCGACGGTCCCTGCCACCGCGGGCCCGCGGCGGAGGCCGAGCTGGTTCCGCGGAGGGTTCCCGGCGGTGGCCGCGGCGGTGCTGTTACTGGCCTCGGCGGTCGCCGCCGCATCGGTCTACTGGTGGTTGTACCGGCCGGACCGGCTCACCGACGACGCCGCTCAACAACAGGTTGTCGCCGCGGCCAAAGCCGGCACCGAGGCGATTCTGACCTACTCCCCGGAGAACCTCGACGCCGACCTGGCCGAGGCCAGGTCCCACCTGACCGAACCCTTCCTCGACTACTACCGCGATTTCACCGAGCGAGTCGTCTCGCCCGCCGCCCGGGACAAAGGGGTCAAGACCGAGGCCAACGTCGCGCGCGCCGGTGTCTCCCAGATCCGGCCCGGGCGGGCCGAGGTGCTGGTCTTCGTCAATCAGGTCACCACCAGCAAGGACCGGCCAACTCCCGCGCTGGCCACCAGCAGCGTGCTGGTGACTCTGGTCAACACCGACGGCCGCTGGCTGATCTCGGATTTCAAGCCGATCTAGAAGTCCCCCCACTTGGGGACTTACGTCCCTGTGCCGGACGCACCGGTCTCGGCCACAGTGGTCCACAGAGGGCTGTGGTGGCGAGGCCGGATGGCGAGGGACGGGCAAGATGAGCGCGGATTTCCCTGACGTCGAGGCCCTCCGTACCGTCCTGACCCTGGCGACCAAGGCGCCGTCGGTGCACAATTCGCAGCCCTGGCACTGGCGGGTGGGCGCCGATTGCCTGCACCTGCTCGCCGACCCCAGTCGGCATCTGCCGCGCACCGACCCGGACCGGCGCAATATGGTGCTCAGCTGCGGGGCGGCGCTGCATCACTGCATGGTCGCACTGGCCGCGATGGGGTGGCGCTCCAAGGTTCACCGGCTGCCGGACCCGACCGACCGCGACCACCTGGCGACCATCGAGGCGTTCCGCCAGACACCCGGCGACCTTGACGTGATGCTGGCCGCCGCGATCGCGCGGCGCCGCACCGACCGCCGCAATTACGCTGCCGGTCCGGTCCCGTGGGGCGACATCGCCCTGATGGGCGCACGGGCGGCTCGGGCCGGCGTGATGCTGCGCCAGATCGACATGATTCCCGGCCTCAGGGACATCGTCGCGGACTCGGTGTCCCGGCGCAGCTCGGACACCGCCTACCTCAGCGAACTCACCGCCTGGAGCGGCCGGGCCCCCGGCGCGGTGGCCGGGATTCCGGCCCTCAACATCCCCGAACCCGACCCGAAGGCGCCGATCCCGGGCCGGATGTTCCCCGGTGCGGCGTTGGCCCAGCCGCCGCAGAGCGCGGCGGCGCGGGATAGCGGGATGGTGGTCGCCCTCGGCACCGAGACCGACGACGACCTGGCCCGGCTTCGGGCGGGTGAGGCCACCAGCCTGGTGCTGCTGTCGGCGACGGCGATGGGTCTGGCCACCTGCCCGGTGACCGAGCCACTGGAGATTCCCGACACCCGGGAGGCTGTCCGCGCCGACGTGTTCGGCACCAGCGGCTATCCGCAGATGCTGATGCGCGTGGGATGGACGCCGTCTGCCGCCGAACCGCTGCCGGCGACGCCTCGCCGCCCGCTGTCAGAGGTCATCGACTGGCCACAGAAAGCCGCTGCGTCCAGGGTTACCGCATGAACTGCGAATTCTCTGAAAAACCCACTTTCGGTCTCTGCCCTTCCTAGAGTCGATTTGCTCCTGCGGTCTCGCAGGCGACTCACGCAAAGGTTGGGGTGGGGACAGTGCGACGACGGACCGGCAAGCGGGTAGCGGTAGGCACATTCGCACTCGGCCTGCTCCTGGCAGGGCCCAACGCGATGGGTGTCGCCTCGGCTGAGTCAGGTGACACGGAAACGGCCGCGGCGAGGGGCGCCGTGGGGAGCTCGGCAGCGCCTGCCCGGTCGTCGCAGGCGCCGGCGTTGCGCCCACCGCGCCGACCCGCGGATTCGGCGCGTCCGGGAGCCGCGTTGGCGGCCCCCCGCTCTGCGGCCCCCCGTTCGGCGGCCGCAGTGGACGTTCCGCTGCCCGAGCCGGCCGCGGGCCGCACCGGTGATCCGGTTGGGTCCGCATCGGAGGAGGCCGGGTCGCGGACGGCCGCCCGTTCGGTGCCGCGGCGCCCGTCCGTCGTGCGGGCCGTGCCCGTGCCGAGCGGGCCCGGCGCCTCGGGGTTCCGCATCGAGGTCCCGGCTGCTCCGGCGGCGGCCGCCGCTGTTGCCGCTGTCTCTTCCTCTGCTGTGCGTCCCGCCGCTGCGGCCATCAGCGTCGCGCCGCCGGCCCTGTCCGAAGCCCCGGTCATCCAGCAGGCCGTTTCGGGTATTCAGGCGGCCGTTGCCGGCATCTTCGACACGCTGTCGGCCCTGGTGTCGGCCCTTCCCGGCGGTCCATTCTCCGACTTCCTCGCCGGGGCGTTGCTGATGGTGCGTCGTACGGTCCTCGGCGAGACGACGTTGTCCTCGCCGGTCGCCAGTACCGTTGCGGCGACGGTGGTGGATCCCAACCAGCACGTTCTGCTGATCGGGGTGGACGGCACGGACCTGAGCAAGATCCTGGAAGACCCCTACAACCAGGCCTTCTTCGATCTGATGGACACCGGCACCACGGCGGCCTCCACGATGGTCGGCCACACGACGATCTCCGCCCCGGGGTGGACCGGGATCCTGACCGGTGTCTGGAGCGAGACGGCCGGGGTGTCCAACAACGTGTTCACCCCGTGGACCTATGACACCTGGCCAACGGTTTTCAACCAGCTCGAAGCGGCCGATCCGAACATCGCCACGACGGTGGTCGCCAACTGGGAGGTGATCGCCCAGATCGCGGGCGCAGGGGCGATTCCCGCCGACACCATCGTCTACTACCCCCTGATTAACGACAGCTGGGAAGAAACCGACGACGCGGTCGGCAGCCGGTCCATCGAGGCGATCCAGAACACGGTCGCCGGCACCCCGAGCTTCCAGATGACCTACTTCGTCGGCGTCGACAACTCCGGACACGACACCTACGGCGCTGGTTCTCCCGAATACGCCGCCGCCCTGCGCAACGTCAACGACAACATCGCCGACATCATGGCCGAGGTGGATGCGTGGGAGGCCGCCAACCCGGGCGAGGAGTGGACGGTCATTGCGGTGACCGACCACGGTCAGGTGCTCAACGCGCCGCTCTCGCCGCTGGTCGCGGGTCTGCTGGCCCACGGCTTTCAGTCGCCGCTCGAGACCACGCCGTTCATCATCGCCAACGGCCCGGACTTCGGCGACGGGGTCATCGACGGCAGGGGCTTGATCAACAACACCTACTCGCAGGTGGACATCACGCCGACGGTGCTCCGGCTGTTCGGCCTGGACCCTGAGCCGTACTCCGCGGGCACACCGCTCATGGACAAGGCTGCAAATGACTATCAGCCAGTCATTCCCGGCCAGGAAGCGCTGAAAAATGCTCTGAACGACGCGCTGGGAATGTACGGCTACCCCGATGTCGCGACGAACCTGCGTCTGGGCTTGCGCACCCTCGTCGCCACGGTGCCCTACGCCGTCTACACCTTGGTCACCGGTCTGGCAGATCCTGGTGACTGTTCGTCCTTCACCTGCGTGCTGTTCGAGGTGAACTCCCTGCCTGAGCTTTTGGCGGTGCCGATCCTGTTCCTCGGCGCTGTGCTCTACCAGGCGGTGAACATCCCGGCACAGATCATCGTGCGGCTGACCGGCGTCACGGGTAACAGCATCATCCCGCCGCAGTTCTGGCCGTACTACCCCGTGCCGGGCACCCAGCCGGCGCCGACTACGGCCGTTCCGGCGACGATCGCGGCCTGAACCGCGGCTACTCGAATCGCAGCGAGGTTCCCGGGGTCAGGGTCTGCACCCGGCCCCGGCATTCCACCTCGATCGGCGGATGGTCGGCGGGGTCGACGCTGATCTCCGCGCTGCGACCGACCACGGTCAGATGCAACCGGTAGCCGCGGTAGTAGATCGGCATCCGAAGGGCGCCAAGGCTTTCCGGCCACATTGGGTTGAGTATCAGCCGGTCCGAGCGGGTTTCCAGCCCGGTGAAGCAGCGCTGCAACAGGTCGATGCTGCCGGCCATGGCGGCGATGTGAATGCCCTCGGCGGTAGTACCACCCTGAATGTCGGCCACGTCGGAGGCCAGCACCTGCTGGAAGTAGCGCATGGCGCGGGCGCGGTTGCCGCGGGCCAGCACCCAGGCATGCACGACGCCGCTCAGCGTAGAGCCGTGCGAGGTCCGGTGCAGGTAGTAGTCCACCGTCTTGGGGATCTGCTCCGGGGTGAACCGGTACCCCATGCGGGCGAACAACTCCCGCAACTCCTCGGCGGAGAGTAGATAGAACAGCATCAGCACATCGGCCTGCTTGGAGGCCTTGTACCGGTTGACGCTGTCGTTCTGGGCCTCCAGGATCCGGTCGAGGCGCTGGATGTTGCCGTGTCGCTCGCGCAGGCCTTGCCAGTCCAGTTCGGCGAGGTCGTCATAACCCTCGAACTGACTGATCACCTCGCAACCGCGTTGGGCCGTGGTGGGATCGGGGCAGTGGAACGGAACGTACATCCGCCGGCTCACGTCGTCCCAGCGGTCTAGTTCACGGCCGTGGATGCCCAACGTCTCCATCAGGTCCAGGCGGTTGCGCAGCGGCAGCGCGTCCAGGGCGTCCAGGGCGCGCACGATCGCCCACACCGCCATCACGTTGGTGTAGGCGTTGTTGTCGATACCGTCATACGGACGGTCGGGGTAGCCGGAATGGAACTCGTCGGGTCCGATGACGCCGCGAATCACGTACCGGCCCTTGGCCTCGTCGAACTCGGCGCGGCTGACCCAGAACCGGGCGATCTCGGCGAGCAGTTCGGCGCCGTTCTCGATGAGGTACCGCAGGTCGCCGGTCACCTGGTAGTACTGCCACGCGTTGTAGGCCACGGCGATCCCGATGTGATGTGCCAGGGCGCTGGCATCGGGATTCCACCGGCCGGAGTTGGGGTTCAGGTGCAGTTTCTGGCTTTCCTCGCGGCCGTCGCTTCCGGATTGCCACGGAAACATCGCTCCGGCGTAGCCGGCCTCCTGGGCGGCGCTGCGCGCTTCGGGCAGCCGCCGGAACCGGTAACGCAGCAGCGAGCGGGTGGTCGACGGCGAGCGCAGATTGAGCACTGGGAAGACGAACAGCTCGTCCCAGAAGATGTGGCCGCGGTAGGCCTCGCCGTGCAGGCCCCGGGCCGGCAGGCCGGCGTCGAGATCCTCGGCCCGGTTCGGCACGGTCTGCAGCAGCTGCAGCATGTGCAACCGGACCACCCGCAGGGCGTCGGGGCTGTCCTCGAAGGCGATGTCGAAGCGCTCCCACAGGTGCGCCCATTCCCGGATGTGCCCGTCGCGCAGTTCGCCGTAGCGGCCGAGCCGGGACAGCAACCGCCGGGCGGCGTCGCCGGGTTCGGAGATCGCGTGGTCGCGACCGGTGAAGATCGCCGCGACCTTCTCCACGGTCACCGACTCGCCGGCCTCGACGGGCACCACCACGTCGTGGCCGGCCCGCCGCGGCTCGTCGACGAACCGCATGTCGATCTTCAGCGGCGCGTCGCCCCGCCACACCGTCGTGCGGGCAGCCACTGCGATCGGAACCCGCGACTGCACCGTCTCGCAGACCAGCAACGCCGAGTCGTCGGACAACTCGCAGGTGGAGGTGGCGACCAGATGGTCACCGGACAGTGCTCGGTAGCGCTCCACCCCCGAGTTGCGCACATCGCCGTCGATCATGGACAGGAACTCCACGGTGCCCGACCAGTCCTCGGCGAACACCGTGGTCTCCAGGGCGCACGCGTGCGGAAGATGCATCGCCGCGATCCGGCGCTGGACCACACTGGTGGTCCGCCCGGCCGGGTCACGGAAGCGGAACTCGCGGGTCAGCTCCGCCTGGCGCAGATCCATGTTCTGCCGGTAGGTCAGGATCTCCGCGGTGTCGACGTCGAACCAATCGCCGCCGTCGATGCGGAACTTCAGCGACAGCCAGTTCGGCAGGTTCACCAGGCTCTCGTTGTCCACCTCCACGCCGGAGACGTCATCGATCAGCCGGTTGTACAGGCCCGCGGCATAGGTGCCGGGGTAGTGGTTCGGCCCGGCGTCGGCCTCGGGTGCGCAACCGCGGGTGGCACGGTAGCCGTTGCCCACGGCGCACAGCGCCTCGCGCAGCCGCTCCTGTTCGGGGATGTAGCCGCCGAAGGTGAACGACCACGGGCTGGCCATGATCTGGCGGTCGATGTCGCATTGGGTGACCAGACGCTCGATGAAGGTCCGGACATGGTTCGGGTCGTCGAGGCAGAATCGCGCGCCGGTTGCTCGGTCGCCGTCCTCTGTGTGCCGCACCACGATGCCGATACCGTCGTGGAGCACGGCGTCGAACCCGTCCTCGTCGGTCAGGTCGTCGCCGATGAAGATGGGCAGCAGCGGCTCCTCGCCGGTGACCTGGTCGACGATCCACCCCAGGGTTTTGCCCTTGTCCCAGTCCAGGTTCGGCCGCAGTTCGACGACCTTGCGTCCGGCGGTCACCTTGAGCCCGTTGCGGTTTCCGATGTCGTGCACCGCCGCGGTCACCGCGGCCGCGGTCCCCGGGGCGGCGTTGCGGTAGTGCACGGCGACGGCATAGCGCTTGTGTTCCACCACGACCCCGGGAATCGTGCCGAGCCGATCCCGCAGTTCGGCCGCCGACTCGGCCAGGATCGGGACAGCCTGGGCGGCGGTCTCGTTGTGGTGATAGGACCCGTCCGGACCGACGATCTCGAAACCGTGGCTGCCGGCGTACCACAGGCCGGGGATGCCGACCCGGTCCCGGATGTCCTCCAGGCCCCGGCCGGAGAGCACCGCGACCGGATACAGCGCGGCCAGCGACTTCAGCGCCTTGTCGGCTCCCGGTACCAGCGTCGCGGCGCCGGGTTCGTCGACGATGTTCGACAGTGTGCCGTCGAAGTCGAAGAAGATCGCCGGGCGCCGGGCGCCCACCACCCCGGCCAATTGGGCGAAGGAGTCCAGCGCGTCGGGAAGGGTGGACATCCGCCGGTCGATGGCGCGCACCAGTACCTCGGCCAGATCGCCGACCACCATGTCGGCCCCGCATTCGCGCAGCCGGGCCGCTGCCTCGCCGGTGCGGTCGACGCCGATCACCAGGCCGAAACCGCCCGCCCGGCCGGCCGTAACACCGGCCTCGGAATCCTCGACCACCACCGCCCGCCCGGGCCGCACACCGAGTCGGCGGGCGGCCTCCAGCAGCATCGCCGGGTCCGGCTTTCCGGGCAGGTCGAGTTCGTCGGCGACCACGCCGTCGACCCGGACCTCGACAAGGTCGGCGACCCCGGCCGACTCCAGCACTCTGGCGCAGTTGCGGCTGGCCGAGAACGCCGCCACCCTGACTCCGGTGTCGATGAGACGGCGGATCAGCGCCACGGTCGACTCGAACACCGGCACCCCGGCGGCGATCTCGGTGATGAACAGTTCTTGTTTGCGGTTGCCGAGCCCGCAGACGGTCTCGGCGGTGGCGGGATCGGTGACGTGGCCCCACGGCAGTGAGACACCCCGGGAGGTCAGAAAATCCCGCACACCGTCGTAACGCGGTTTACCGTCGATGAAATGGCGGTAATCGGCGGGGGTGAACGGGTCGTGGTTCTCGGCCTCGGTGGGCGGACGCGTCCGCAGGTACTCGTCGAACATCTGCGCCCAGGACTTCGCATGCAGCGAGGCGGTGTCGGTGATGACGCCGTCGACGTCGAACAGGACCGCGTCGTGGAAACGCGGATCGATCCGCACCCGCTGACCGGAGTCGGCGACCCCGTCCTCTGCACCGAAGGGCCGCTCGTTGACCATGCCCTCGACCCTATGCCACGCCGTGCCCTCGCCGGCCCGGCTCAACCGATCAGGGCCTTCTGGCCGCGCGGCAGGGGACCAATTCCCCCTGCCCGCCGCAACTCGGCGACCCTAGCGTCACCCGCGGGGTCCGATCCGTCCGCGTTACCATTGGTGCACCACCGAAAAGGAGCGAAATGTCAACTGCGGCAAGCACTGAGCCGGTCATCGTCGGGGTGGACGGCTCACCCGCCTCCAGGGTCGCGGTCGACTGGGCGGCCCGTGACGCCGCCCGGCGCGGTGCCCCCCTCAAACTTGTCCACGTCCTGACGCCCCCGGCCGTCATGGCCTTCCCGGAGGTTCCGATGCCGCCGGGCTACCTGCAATGGCAGGAGGAAGAGGGCAGCAAGCTTCTCAACGTGGCCCTGAAGACCGTCGAGGAGGCCACCGAGGGCTCCTCGATCGAGGTCACCAGCGAGATGGTCACCGGACCCTCGGTCCCGGTGCTGGCCGATCTGTCCGCCGGCGCCCAGATGATCGTGGTGGGCTCCCGGGGCCGGGGCGCGCTGGCTCGCGGACTGCTCGGTTCCATCAGCACCGGGCTTGCGCATCACGCCAAGTGCCCGGTCGCGGTCATCCACGACGCGGACCCGCTGATTCCACATCCCTCCCAGGCGCCGGTGGTGGTCGGGGTGGACGGCTCGCCGGCCTCGGACCACGCGGTCGAGATCGCCTTCGAGCAGGCCTCCTTCCGGGGCGTGGACCTGGTGGCGGTGCACGCCTGGAGCGACACCGGGGTCTTCGAGTTTCCGGGGCTGGACTGGCCCACGCTGCAGTCGATGGGGGAGGAGACCCTCAGCGAGCGGCTGGCCGGCTGGCAGGAGCGCTACCCCGACGTGCTGGTCCGGCGGGTGGTCGTCGCCGACAAGCCGGCCCATCAACTTCTCGAGCAGGCCGAGTCCGCCCAGCTGCTGGTGGTGGGCAGCCACGGCCGCGGCGGCTTCGCCGGGATGCTGCTGGGCTCGGTGAGCACCGCGGTGATCCACGCGGCCCGGATGCCGGTGATCGTCGCTCGCTAGTCAGGGGCAGCCCCGATCAGGGCAGGGGCGCGACCCAGCGCAGCACGGTGCCGCCGCCGGGTGCTGCGTTCAGGGTCAGGGTCCCGCCGACCTTCTCGGCGCGGGCGCGCAGATTGTTCAGCCCGCTGGCGGTGACATCGGCCGGGATACCGCAGCCGTCGTCGATCACCTCCAGGCTCAGCTCGTCCTCGACCCGGACGTTGACGGTCAGCGTATGAGCGCCGGAGTGGCGCACCGCGTTGCTGACCGCTTCGCGCACCACGGCCTCGGCATGGTCGGCCAGCGCGGCGTCCACGACCGACAGCGGGCCGACGAAGTGCGCGGTGGTGCGCAGGCCCTGCCCGGCGAACGCCTCGATCGCCTCGTCGAGGCGCTGGCGCAGCCGGGTGGTTCCCGGTGAGCTGCCGTGCAGGTCGAAGATCGTGGTGCGGATCTCCTGAATCACCCGCTGCAACTCGTCGACGGTGTCGGCCAAACGCTGCTGCACCTCTACCGAGCGGGCCCGCGGGATCGCCCCCTGCAATGACAGGCCCGCGGCGAACAACCGCTGGATGACGTGGTCGTGCAGATCGCGGGCGATGCGCTCGCGGTCGGAGATCACGTCCAGTTCGCGCATCCTGCGCTGGGAGCCGGCCAGTTGCCAGGCCACCGTCGCCTGGTCGGTGAACGCGGCGGCCATCCCGAGCTGGTCGGGGGTGAACTCCCGGGATCCGTGCCGGCGCAGCGCCACCACCACCCCGGCTGTGGTGTCGGTGGTCCGCAACGGCAGCACCAGGGCCGGCCCGGCGCCGGCCATCAGGCTCTCGGTCCCCGTCAGGGCGGTGACCCGGCGGGGAGTGCGTTCGGCGAACGCCGCGCCGATCTCGTTGTCGGCCAAGCTGATCGAGCCGGACGGTGCCGCCGCTCCGGCAGTTTCGACCACCACCAGTTCGTCGACGTCCGCGTCCTCGTCCGGCGGGACCGCGACCACCACCGCGTCGGCTCCGGTCAGTCGCAGCGCCTCGTCGGCGATCAGCCGGAACACCCGGGCAGGTTCGGCCCCGGCGAGCAGTTCGGTGGCGATGTCCCGGGTGGCCTCGATCCAGGACTGCCGCGCGCGCGCCTGCTCGTAGAGCCGGGCGTTGGCTATGGCGATGCCGGCGGCGGCGGCCAGCGCCTCGACCAGCACCTCGTCGTCCTCGCCGAACGGCTGGCCCCCGGCCTTCTCGGTCAGATAAAGGTTGCCGTAGACCTCGTCGCGGATGCGTACCGGGACGCCGAGGAAAGTGCGCATCGGCGGATGATCGGGCGGGAACCCGACCGAGGCCGGGTGCCTCCGGATGTCGTCGAGACGGATCGGCTTCGGGTCGTCCATGAGAAGGCCGAGCACACCGCGTCCCGAGGGTGGAGCGCCGATCCGCTCGCCGACCTCGTCGTCGATTCCCTCCGTGACGAACTCGACAAGCCCGTCCCCGTCGCTCCCACGCACCCCGAGTGCGCCGTAGCGGGCGTCGACCAGGCTGGTGGCGGTGCGAACGATGGTCCGCAGGGTGGTGTCCAGATCAAGTCCTGAGTTGACCACCAGCATCGCCTCGACCAGCCCGTCGAGCCGGTCGCGGCCTCTGACGATCTGTTCCACCCGATCCTGGACCTCGACCAGCAGCTCCCGCAGCCGCAGCTGCGACAGGGTGTCCCGCAGCGGCAAGGCGGTCGAGCCCCCACGCTGCCGGTCGGCTTCTGGCACAACGATCATCGTGCCAGATCATCCGGTCCGTGCCAGGCCGCTGGTCTGGCGTCGCGCGAGCGTATATTGGTAATGGATACATAATATGTATGTCCCCAACATGGGAGGCTGGCCGTGTCTGTGACCCAGATTGACCTCGACGACGAAGCGCTGGCCGAAGTCATGCGGATTGCTGGCGTGCACACCAAGAAGGAAGCCGTCAATCTCGCCATGCGCGACTTTGTCGAACGGTTCCGGCGGGTTGAAGCGCTGGCCAGATCTCGCGAGCAGGCGAGGGGCTGGGACTACGAGGGTTGGCTCGGGGCGCGAGCCGACGAAAAGGCGCTCAGAGCTTGATCCACTTCCTCGTCGACTCCTCGGCAGTCTGGCGCATCCAACGCCAACCGGAAGTCACCGAGGCGTGGAACTCGGCTCTGCTGAGTGGGGGCGTCGGTTCATGCGAACCCCAACGCGCGGAGTTTCGCAGGTCGGCCCGTAACGCCGACGAGTTCGACCAGATGAACCAGATCTTCCGCGACGTCTATCCCAATGTGCCGGTGCCGAAGTCTGTCTGGAGGTGGATCGACACGGCACAGCACCGACTGGCAGTCGCGGGTGCAGTGCGTGGGTTGTCGATCGTCGACCTACTGGTATGCGGTACGGCAACATTGGCGGGATTGGTAGTCCTGCACGACGATGCGGATTACGAACTCGCGGCCCGTCACCTCCCGGACCTTGAGGCGCGTCGTGTCGTGAGTGTCAGCGAATAGGGCCATCGCGACCGGGGCCGGCGGGGCGACCGCGGGCCGGAGCGGCCGGTTCAGCCGTCTCGGCGGCGTTGCTGGTCGAGCTTGGAGACGAACACAGCCGCCTGGGTCCGTCGTTCCATACCCAGCTTGGCCAGTAGCCGGGAGACGTAGTTCTTCACCGTCTTCTCGGCCAGGAACATCCGGGCGGCGATCTGCTTGTTGGTCAGGCCCTCGCCCAGTAGACCCAGCAGCACCCGCTCCTGCTCGGTCAGCCCGGACAGCGGGTCGGAGCGTTCGGCGGCACCGCGCAGCTTGGTCATCAGCGCCGCTGCGGCGCGGTTGTCCAGCAGCGAGCGGCCGGCTCCGACGTCCTTGATCGCTTTGGCCAGCTCCATTCCCTTGATGTCCTTGACCACGTAGCCGCTGGCACCGGCCAGGATCGCATCGAGCATGGCCTCGTCGGAGGTGAACGACGTCAGCATCAGACAGCGCAGATCCGGCATCTTGGAGAGCAGGTCCCGGCACAGTTCGATGCCGTTGCCGTCGGGGAGTCGGACATCGAGCACCGCGACATCGGGGTTGAGCACCGGGATCTGCGCCATCGCCTGGGCCACTGAGCCGGCTTCGCCGATGACGTCGAGCTCGGGGTCGGCGCCGAGCAAGTCGATCAGACCCCGCCGCACCACCTCGTGGTCGTCGACGAGGAACACCTTGACCATGGGTGCCACCCTAAACCCGTTACAGCAGGCGCTGGTGATCGACGAGCACGATCGAGCAGTCGGTGTCGTGCAGTGCCGCGTGTCCGGCCGGGCCGAGCAGTTCGGCGACGCCCCCGCTGTTGCGCACCCCGACTACCACCAGCTGGACGGCGTTGCGGTGCTCGTGCAGGTAGCTCAGGGCGCTTCCGCGAACGGCGACCGGGGCCACGTCCAGGTCCGGATAGCGGTGTCTCCAGGTCTCCAGCCGGCGGTCCAGCTGGATGCGGACCAGGTGGTCGGACTCGGCGGAGCTGTGCGGGCCGTGTGCGTCGTCTGCCCAGGTTCCCAGCACCCGCAGTGGCGCCGTGCGCATCCGGGCCTCCTCGACGGCGAACTGCAGCACTCCGGCACTGTCCGGGTTGCGGTCGAGTTCGACGACCACCCATCCGGACGCCGCCCGGTCACCGCCCCGGACGACCGCGACCGGACAGTGTGCCGAGGCGACCAGTGCGTTGACGGTCGAGCCGAGTCGGTTGTGTTCGAAGTGCCGGCGCCCGACCGCGCCGAGGCAGATCATCGCCGCCGTGCGTCCCGCCTCCAGCAGCGCCACGACCGGCCCGGCGGCCACCACCTCGGTCCGGATGCCGGGCAGCCCGGGCCGGCCGGCGGATTCCAGCGCGCTGACCGTGGTGCGCAGGGCGGACTGGGCGGAGTCGGTGTCCTGGTCGGTCTCGGCCGCCGCGACCAGCCGCAGTTCCAGTCCCCGTCCGATCGCTTCGTCGAGCGCCCACAGCGCCGCCCGCGCCGCGGCCCGGGATCCGTCGATGCCGACCACGATCGACGGGGGTTCGAACGGCACGGTCATCGCCCCATCGTGCGCTCTGCATCGGCGAAGGAGTCGATCTCGACCGGTGCCGCGGTCTGTGCGAACAGCCGCTCGGTGTCCTCGCGGGTGCACGGCGCAGTGCCCGGGGTCAGCAGCATCGCGGCCCCGGTGGCCACCCCGAGACGCACCGCCTCGGTCAGCCTCCAGCCGCGGGTGAGGCCGACGGCGACTCCGGCCACCATCGCGTCCCCGGCCCCGACGCCGCTGACCGAATGGACGTGCGCGGGGGCGAACCGGTGCGCACTGCTGCGGGTGACCAGTAGTGCGCCATCGGCACCCAGGGACACCAGCACGCATTCGGCGGCGCCGCGCTCGATGAGTTCGCGTGCGGCGCCGAGCTGCTCCTCCTCGGTGAGCAGTTCGCGGCCGACGCACTCGCGCAATTCCCGCACGCTGGGTTTGAGCAGGTAAACGCCCGAGGTGACATTGCGCAGCCCGCCCCCGGAGGTGTCCAGCACGAACATCGCGTCCAGTTCGGCGCACACGTTGGCCACCTGCTGGTAGAAGTCCGGTGGCACCCCGAGGGGCAGGCTGCCGCTGGCCACCACGATCGCCGCGTGTGCCGCGGCTCGACGCAGTTGCAGCAGGCACTCGGTTTGTTCGGCCAGCGTGAGCTCCGGCCCGGGCAGCACGAAACGGTACTGCTGATCGGTGCTCAAATCGTTGATGGTGAAACTCTCCCGGGTGGTTCCGCCAATCCGAACCCGTTGTACTGCAAGGCCTTCGGCGACCAGCAGCTCCTCGACCGCCTGCCCGGCAGCCCCGCCGGCCGGGAACACCGTCGTCGTCGCCGCCCCCAGCACGTCGGCCACCCGGGCGACGTTAACGCCCCCGCCTCCGGGGTCATACCGGGCCGCGGCGCAGCGCAGCTTTTCGGTCGGGCGAACCTGAGGGGTGCTCGTGGCGATGTCGAGTGCGGGATTCATGCACAACGTGACGATGCGGTGCCCGGCAACCGACCGCTGACTCATACGCCTCCGCTCCGATTCAGGGGCCGTGTCAGAGGCCCGTCGGGTAGGTCTCCGGGTTCTCCCCGGCGATCCACACACTATTCGGCTCCAGCGGCTCCAGCGCGCGCGTGGAGTCGATATGGATCATCGCATCGAACTGGTCGGACGGGCGGACATGGAAGTAATGGCTCTGCCGTTCGGTCTCCGGGCGGTAGATCACCCCGATGGCGCGGCCCAGTCGGACCAACTCGAGGGCGGCGGTGGCGGGGGAGCCGTCGTGCATGGGGACCAGGAACTCCCGCTTGCCGGTCTGGTGCAGCAGTTCCTCGATGCTGCCGGGCAGCGCCGGGCGCACCACCTTGCGTTCGGCGATCCCGCCCCAGTCGGTGGCCGCGGTGACGGTGCCGGAATAGGTGGAGAACCCGATCAGCCTGCACTGGTCCCCGTAGTGCTCGCGGGCCAACTGCCCGATGGTCAGCTGGCCGTCGGCGGACACCTCGGTGGCGCGGGCGTCGCCGACATGGGAGTTGTGCGCCCACACAACGATTCGGGCCGGTTCCGGTCCGCCCGCCCGGTCCAGGTGAGCGATCAGCGCGTTGAGGGTCTGCGCCATGTGCTTGTCGCGCATGTTCCACGAGGTCACCCGGCCGGCGAACATACCTCGGTAGTAGGCCTCCGCGTTGCGGACGGTCACCGCGTTCTGCTGTGCGTAGAACAGTTCGTCCTCGGCGAGTTCGCCGTCCGTGCTGAGGTACTCCATGGCGTCGCGCTGCAACTCGATGAGTTGCTCGACGGCCTGTCGCTCGCAGGTGGGCCCGGCACCGAAGGCCGCCGCGTACCCATAGGCCTGACCGTCGTGGCCGTCGGAATGGTCGAAGCATGCGTAGCGGGCCCGCGCCCGCGCCGCGGCCTTGGCGTCGACGGTGTCGAGGTAGCCGATCACCTCCTGCATCGAGCGGTGCAGGCTGTAGAGGTCCAGCCCGTAGAACCCGGTCTGCCGTCCGCCGTCGGCCGCGCGGCGCCCGTTGTGCCAGCGCAGCCAACCGACGAAGTCGCGCACCACCGAGTTGCGCCACATCCAGGCCGGGAACCGCTCGAAACCGCGCAGCGCCTCCTCCGGCGTGGCGTCTGCGCCCAGGCCGCGGGCGTACCGGTTCACCCGGTAGGCGTCGGGCCAATCCGCTTCGGCCGCAACGGCATTGAACCCCTTGTTCTCGATGAGCCACTTGGTGATCTCAGCCCGGGCGTCGTAGAACTCGTGGGTGCCGTGCGAGCTCTCACCGATCAGCACGACGCGGGCGTCACCGATGAGGTCGTCGAGCACGTCGGCCGGCGGGACCCCGCCCGGGGCGTCGACGGCCTCGTGGGCGACCAGCTCGGCCGGACTGGGCCGGGCAGGTGCCGGCGGAACGCCGGTGGTCGGCTTGGCCAGCAGCGCCTGCACCTCCTCGTCGCTGACCTGGCTGAAGTCCCAGAACGATTCGCCGACGGCCAGGAACGGCGTCGGCATCGATGCGCACACCATGTCCTCGACGATCCCGGCGAACTCCCGGCAGGTGGATTCCGGCGCGGCGGGCACCGCGACGACGATCTCGGCCGGATCGGACTCCCGCAGGGCCTGCACGGCGGCCATCATCGACGACCCGGTTGCCAGGCCGTCGTCGACCAGGATCACCGTCTTGCCGGTGACGTCCAACGGCGGGCGGCCGCCGCGGTAGGCCGCCTCGCGGCGCGCCAGCTCGCGGGCCTCGCGCTCGGCGATCTCCCGCAGTTGCTCGGGGGTGACCCGCAGCCCGCGCAGGACGTCGTCGTTGACCACCACCCGTCCGCCGCTGGCCAGTGCCCCGACGGCGAACTCCTCGTGCCCGGGGGCGCCGAGCTTGCGAACGATGAACGCATCCAAGGGCGCGCCGAGCGATCGGGCCACCTCGTAGGCGACCGGCAGTCCGCCCCGGGCCAGTCCCAGCACGATGACATCCGGCCGGCCGCGGTAGGCGGTGAGCAGGTCGGCCAGCACCCGGCCCGCCTCGCGCCGGTCTCGAAAGACCCGGCGCGGTTGATGCCTGCGGATTGCTCGGGTCATCTCTTCCACGCTCCCCCATGCTCGTTGCGACCCCTGCGGCCATCCGACCATGCCGGACCCGGTCCCGGTAGGGGCGGAAGTCCCGTCATCGGACAGCTGCGCGGCTCAGCCACGGATCTCCAGCACCTCGGCCACTGGCCGCCGCGGTGTCGCCGGCGGCGGGGTGGACAGCTGTGGCACCTGCCCGATCCGGATGACCAATTGCGGATTGCCCGAGTCGCCGGTCAGGGTCCGGATGATGGACCGGCTTGCCTCCAGTTCGGTCATGTGGGTCAGCGTGCAGGTGGCGAGTCCGGCCAGGGTGGCCTCCAGCAGCACGTCGGAGAGCACCTCGCCGCAGCCCAGGGCGTCGCGACGACCGTCGCCGTCGGTGGACAGCACCACGATCACCGACCGGTCGCGGGCCACCTCGGGGCGGCCCTCGGGATGATCCGCGGCGGGGAAAGTGCGGGCGATATCGACCCGGCCGCGCTCGGACTCCGATGCCAGAGCGCTGTAGGGCACCCCGTCGGAAACCTCGAAAGGAGCTGTCCACCATTGCAATTCGGCGTGATAGGAGGTGTCGTAGCGGCGCAGCGCCTCGGTCAGCCGGGAGGCCTCCGCCAGCTGCGGGCGCACCGCGTCCCCGAGGATGGACAGGGTGGCCTTCTCGGGGTCGACGGTGCTGCGTAATACCGGTTCGATCGCGGTCCAGGCCGCGGGCGCGGCGAACGGGAGCCGGTCGGTCCGGCGGCGCAGGATGGCATCGGCGCGGGCCCGGTCGGCATCGGTGACGAACTCCCGTGGGTGGAAGTCGATGGTGGCCAGATGGTCCAGCTCGTTCGGGTTTGGGAAGCGGGCGATCTCGGCGGTCCAGCCCGCCGCCGCGGCGGCCACTTTCAGATGATCGAGCAGAGCGCCGCAGCTGATCACGGCCTCGCGGCCGGTGAGATCGGTTGAGTGCGGCACCCGGTGGCTCTCGATGAACAAGCGGAGTTCACCGTCGGAGAACACCAGGTGCCACGGCTGGCTGTTGTGCACCGACGGTGCCCGGCAGGCGAGTCGCACCAGGTCCGTCAGCACCTGGCGGTCGATCGTGGATTCGGCCATGTCGCACCCTCCGGTTTCCGGCTCCGCCTTTTCGGCCGTCGTACGTGCCCCGGTTTCCACCATAGGGCGATTCGGTGGCTTTGTACCCTCGGCGGCGGGAAGGCATTCGGGGCAGGATCGAGAGGGCAGGATCGAGGGGGAGAGGGTGGCGATGACCGATGCCGACGGGGTGCCGTTCGGTGCCGGTCTCTGCCCCGAGGTCGCCGAGACCCACTCCGGCCTGGTGGTCCTTGTCGGGGATCTCGCTTACAAGGTCAAAAAGCCGATCGTCACCGACTTCCTCGACTTCTCCAACGTCGTAGGCCGCGAGGCGGCCTGCGCGCACGAGGTGATGCTCAACAGCCGGCTGTCCCCGGACAGCTATCTCGGTGTCGCCCACTTCCACTCTCCGCGAGGCGGTGACCCGGAGCCGGTCATCGTGATGCGCCGCCACCCAGACGACCGACGGCTGGCCACCATGGTCCGCCGCGGGCAGGACGTCGCCGGGCAGCTGGACGCCATCGCCGCCATCCTGGCCCGCTTCCACGCCGGTGCCCACCGGGGCCGGGAGGTGGACGACGAGGCTCGCATCGAGGCCGTCGGTGAGCGCTGGCGGGAGAACCTCGCCGAGCTGACCCGCTATGCCGCCGGCTCCGTTCCCGGCCTGGATGCCGAGGAGGTCGCCGACATCGAGCGCCGCGTGGGCGCCTTCCTCGCCGGGCGGGCGGTGCTGTTCGCCCGCCGGATCGACGAGCGCAGGATCGTCGACGGCCACGCCGACCTACTCGCCGACGACATCTTCTGCCTGCCGGAGGGGCCGGCGCTGCTGGACTGCCTGGAGTTCGACGACCGGCTGCGCTACGTCGACGCGATCGACGACGCTGCCTTCCTGGCGATGGACCTCGAGTTTCTGGGCCACCCGGAACTCGGTGCGGGGTTCCTGCGCCGGTACGCCTCGATGGCCGGTGATGACGCCCCGGAGTCGTTGCGGCACTTCTACATCGCCTACCGTGCCGTGGTCCGCGCCAAGGTCGAGTGCGTCCGCTACACCCAGGGACACTCGGCCGCGGCCGGTGAGGCCGCGGCGCATCTGCGCATCGCCGGCGAACACCTGTGTGCCGGAGTCGTGCGGTTGATCATGGTGGGCGGCGGGCCCGGCACCGGCAAGACGACCCTGGCCCGGGCCATCGCCGAACACCACCGCGGCCGGCTGATCTCCACCGACGATGTCCGCGCTCGGATGGCCGCCCGCGGGGAGATCAGCGGATCACCGGGGGTGCTGGCCGAGGGGCTGTACACCCGGGAGAACGTCGACGCGGTCTATGCGTCCGTTCTGCGACAGGCGCACCTGAGCCTGTGCGAGGGTCATACCGTGATCCTGGACGGCACCTGGCTCGACCCGGACCAGCGGGATCGGGCACGCCAGGTGGCCGCCGAGGCCGCCGCGCCACTGGTCGAGATCGTCTGCACCGCCCCCCTGCAAGCCGCCGCCGCCCGGATCCGCACCCGCACCGGCACCACATCCCAGGTGACCCCGGAGATCGCGGCCGCGCTGGCCGAACGCGACCAGCTCAGCTGGCCCGACGCGCACCGCGTCGACACCACCAAAGACCCGGCCGAGTCCGTCGCCGCCGCGCTGGAGATCTGCCGTACCGCCCGTTGACCCCAACCGAGAGGAGAGCGCTGATGCGATACGTCGAGGAGATAGCGAACCTGAGCATGGCCGATGCCGAGGAGGCCGGCGGCAAGGGCGCCAACATGGGCGAGATGGTCCGGGCCGATCTGCCGGTCCCGCTCGGTTTCGTGGTCCTGCGGGACAGCTATCTGGAGTCGATGAGCGCCTCCGGGGTGGCCGATGAACTCAACGCCGCCCATCGGGAGGCAATGCTGCACGCCGGTGACCCGGGCCGGTTCGAGGAGATGTGCGCGGCCATGAAGGCGCTCGTGCACAAGGCCGGGATGTCCGACGAGGTGCGGGAACGGATTCTGGCCGCCTACCGCACGATGGGGCCGGATTGCTTTGTCGCGGTGCGCTCTTCGGCAACCGGTGAGGACGGCGCCGACGCATCCTTCGCGGGTATGAACGAGACCTACACCAACATCCGCGGCGAGGCGGACCTGATCGACGCGGTGCAGAACTGCTGGGCCTCGCTGTTCGGACCCCGGGTGGTGGCCTACCGGGCCAGCCGCGGGTTCAGCGCCGACCCGGCGATGGCGGTGGTGGTTCAGCAGATGATCGCCTCGGAGCGTTCCGGTGTGGCGTTCACCGCCGACCCGACCACCGACGCCACCGACCGGGTGGTCGTCGAGGGCGCCTTCGGTCAGGGTGAGGTGGTGGTGTCCGGGTCGGTGGAGCCGGACACCTATGTGGTGTCCAAAGAGAACGGCGAGATCCTCTCGCGCCGCATCGGCTTCAAATCCTTCAAGATCGTCCGCGGGCCCGACGGAAAGGACCAGCGGATCGAACTCGACGAGGCCCAGGCCGAGGCGGTGGTGCTCAGCGACGACGAGGTGCGCGAGATCGCCGATATCGCCGTGCGCAGCGAGCGGCACGCCGGCAGCCCGCAGGACACCGAATGGGCGATCGCCGGAGGGAAGACCTACATCGTGCAGACCCGGCCGATCACCACCCTCAGCCGCGCCGGGACGCCGGCCGCCGAGAAGCACGAGGTGCTCGTCCAGGGCCTGCCCGCCGTGCCCGGGGCGGCTTCCGGTGTGGTTCGGGTGCTCGAGGACGTCAGCGAGGGCGGCCGTCTCCAGGACGGCGAGGTGCTGGTGGCCAAGATGACCAACCCGGACTGGCTGCCGACCATGCGCCGGGCTTCGGCGCTGGTGACCGACACCGGCGGGATGACCTGCCATGCCGCCATCGTGGCTCGCGAGCTGAAGGTTCCCTGCATCGTCGGGGCCCGGACCGCCACCAAGGACCTCACCGACGGAATGGTGGTCACCGTCGACGGAACGCACGGCCGGGTGCTGGCGGGCCGGACCGCGGAGGTGGCGACCTCGTCGACGGTGACCTCAGAGCGGGCCGCGCCGACCGTGGCGGTCGCCACCGAGGTGACGGCCACCAAGATCTACGTCAACGTCGCCATGCCGGAGAATGCCGAGGAGGCCGCCGCCAAGGACGTCGACGGGGTGGGGCTGCTGCGCGCGGAGTTCATCCTCACCGACGCGCTGGGCAATCGGCACCCGCGCGACCTCATCGCGCGCGGCGAGCAGAACACGCTGGTCGAGAAGCTGGCCGAGGCGGTCGGACACATCGCGGCGGCGTTCGCGCCCCGGCCGGTGGTCTACCGGGCCACCGACTTCCGCACCAACGAGTTCCGCAAGCTCGAGGGGGGCGCGGCCTACGAGCCCGAGGAACACAACCCGATGATCGGCTACCGGGGCTGCTTCCGCTACGTCAAGCAGCCCGATGTCTTCGCCCTCGAGTTGGAGGCGCTGGCCCGGGTCCGTGAGCGCTATCCCAACCTGCACCTGATGATTCCGTTCGTGCGCACCAAGTGGGAGCTCGAGGAGTGCCTGGGCCTCGTGGACGCCAGCCCGCTGGGCCGCCAGCGCGGGCTGCACCGCTGGGTGATGGCCGAGGTGCCCTCGGTGGTGTTCTGGTTGCCCGAGTACGTCGGCATGGGAATCGACGGGGTGTCGATCGGCAGCAACGACCTGACCCAGCTGATGCTCGGTGTGGACCGGGACTCCGACGTCTGCGCCGAACTGTTCGACGAGTCCGACGGCGCCGTGCTCGACGCCATCGGCCACATCGTCGGCACCGCCCGGCGGCTGGGCATCACCGCGTCGCTGTGCGGACAGGCCCCCTCGACCAGGCCGGACTTCGCCGAGCATCTGGTCCGGATGGGCATCACCTCGATCTCGGTGACCCCGGACGTGGCCGAGCGCACCCGGCGCAACGTCGCCGCGGCCGAACGCCGGCTGCTGCTGGAGACCGCGCGGGCCCAGCACGGATAAAGCCCGCGCTGCCGATGAGTCGGTGGCTCGGCAGCGCGGGGCTGTCCGGGATATCGGGGCGGCGCCGTCCGGCGTTACCAGGGTTCGGCCGCGCCGGCGGGTCGCAAACTCGGAGCCACTCTCTTGCCGGCCGTTTTGCAGACCGCCTGGTGTGCGGGGGATACCCTGAGCGATCGCCAGCAGGGGCGCTCGAAGACGGCGCCCGACGATGAGGAGACGATCGAATGTACGCAGCGCGTGTTCTGCGCCGGCTGGTCCTGGGTGCCGGAGTGGCCGGATTCCTGAGCATGGGACTGCTCACGGCCTGCGGACCCAAGGATGAACCGGCGGACAATCCGAGGCCGTCGTCGAGTGAGGTTGCTCCGCCGACCGTCTCACCGACGGACAAAGGCGTTCCCCATGCTCTGACGCCGGGACCGCATGCCGGACCCGGGCCGCAGAATTCCACGCCGGGCAAGCCCGGACCGGCTCCGGCCGTAGTGCCGGGCGACGCCGTTACCGGCGGCTGAGGTCGCGGCGGGGCTACCCCGGGAGCGCGCCGATAGGTTTAAGCCATGACCACTCGCGCTGGCGAGGTTCCGGAGACGTCCGTACAACGGGTCGGGCGGATCGTGCTGGGAGCGGCGATGATCTTCGCGGGAGTCGGTCATCTGAGCTTCGCCCGGCGGGAGTTCCAAGCCCAGGTTCCCGCGTGGCTGCCGCTACCGGCGGACTTCACGGTGCTTGCTTCCGGTGTGGTCGAGATCGGACTGGGTCTCGCGATGATCTTCATGACGCATCGACGGGCTGTCGTCGGCGTATTGCTGGCGGCGTTCTTCGTGGTGATCTTCCCCGGCAACATCGCCCAGTGGCTGCAGCACCGGGATGCATTCGGGCTTAACAGCGATCGCGCACGTTTTCTGCGACTGTTCTTCCAACCAGTGCTCATCGCCTGGGCGCTATGGGCCACCTCGGGTTGGCGACTGCTGTTCCCGGGCCGCGCCGGCACCGGACACCGTCACTAGCGGGGGCGGTCGGAATCGGCGCATTGCTCACTTACCCCCAACGATTCGGTAACACGACCGCTGCTGCTTCGGTGGCTCACGAATCACCTCCTAGGGTGGGCGCATGTCCGTATCACGCCGAGACCTCCTCAAGTTCGCCGCCGCGGCACCGGCCGCGGCGGGGTTGGGCGCACTGGCCGATGCGTTCGCGCCCGCGGCGGCCTCCGCGGACTCCCTCGGCGTCCTGCTCGACTACGCCGCCGGTGTGCTCAGCGCGGCCGAAATCAAGGCCGCCGGAGCGCTGGGGGCCATTCGCTACGTCTCCGATCGCCGGCCCGGCGCCCAATGGATGCTGGGCAAACCCATGCAGATCGACGAGGCCCGGGACCTCTACCGGGCCGGGCTCAAGATCGTCTCCAACTATCAGTTCGGCAAGCAGGACACCGCTGACTGGCTCGGTGGGCAGACCGCCGGGGTGACCCACGCCAAACGCGGCTGGGCGCTGCACACTGCCGCGGGCGGGCCCGTCGCGGCCCCGATCTACGCCTCCATCGACGACAACCCCAGCTATGAGCAGTACAAACAGCAGGTCGCGCCGTATCTGCGGGGTTGGGAATCGGTGCTGGGGCATCAGCGGGTGGGCATCTACGGCAACTCCAAGACCATCGACTGGGCGCTTCAAGACGGCCTGGGCTCGTGGTTCTGGCAGCACAACTGGGGGTCCCCGCGCGGGTTCGTGCACCCGGCGGCGCACCTGCACCAGTTCGAGATCGACGCGCGCAGTGTCGCCGGTGTCGGAGTTGATTTGAACAACATTCTCAAGCCGCAATTCGGTCAGTGGGATTAAACCTACTCATTGGTAGGTATTTGCCGGCGATCTATACCGCGGAATTTGGGGGCCGCAAGCGCTTGGTCGGGGCGCGCGCGCCGTCGCGGTACTCAGATAACGATTCAGTAACAATCCCGCTCTGAGCAGGGCCGTTGTGGTTACTCGACCGTAACCGCTTCCATGCAGGACGTTTGTCTGGATCGTCTGGTGCCGCCCACGCGCCCGTCGTTATCCGGCCACCGCGCCACCCCGCGCAGAAGTACCCGGAAATCAATAAAGGGCGAGAATTTCCCCGTTTTTCTGTGGGATTCTTGGAGCGGTTTGGCGAGGGTGCGGCAGGGAGACGGAGACGCAGTGACGATCCACGAGCATGACCGGTTGCCCATGGGAGACGGCCCCACAGGAGGCGGCACCGAGGCCCCCGGCGCGCACGCCCTCGTGGATCGTTTCAACGCCGGGGAGCCCTACGCGGTGGTCTTCGGCGGGCAGGGCAACAGTTCCTGGCTGACCAGCCTGGAGGAACTCGTCACCACCGCCGGGATCGAGTCGGAGTTGACCCGGCTCGCCGCGGAGGCCGAACTCCTGCTGGAACCGGTCGCCGACGAACTTCTCGTGGTGCGCCCGATCGGGTTCGAACCGCTGCGGTGGGTGCGCTTGCTGGCCGCGGGGGAGTCGGTCCCGCCGGCCCATCTGCTGACCTCGGCGGCGGTGTCGATGCCCGGGGTGCTGCTCACCCAGATCGCGGCCATCCGGGCACTGGCGCGTCAGGGGCTGGACTTCCGGGGGACTCCGCCCGCCGCCGCGGCCGGTCACTCCCAGGGCGTGCTAGCCGTGGAGGCGTTGCGGGCCGGCGGCGCCGGGGATGCGCAGTTGCTGGCGCTGGCCCAGCTCATCGGCGCGGCCGGCACCCTGGTGGCCCGCCGTCGCGGGATCGTGGCCCTCGGCGACCGGTCGCCGATGGTCGCGGTCACCAACGCCGATCCGGAACGTATCGCGGCACTGCTCGACGATTTCGCCGCCGACGTGCGCACGGTTCTGGCGCCGGTGCTGTCCATCCGCAACGGCCGGCGCTCGGTGGTCATCACCGGCACCCCCGAGCAGCTGTCCCGCTTCGAGTTGTACTGCACGCAGATCGCCGACCGGGAGGCCGCCGAGCGCAAGAACAAACTGCGCGGCGGCGACGCCTTCTCCCCGGTGTTCGACCCGGTCGACGTCGAGGTGGGTTTCCATTCGCCCCGGCTCTCCGACGGTGTCGGGATCGTCACCCGTTGGGCCGAGGCGGTGGGCCTGGACGCCGGCCTGGCCCGGAGGATGGCCGAGGACATCCTGGTGTGGCAGGTCGACTGGGTCGAGGCGGTCGACGGCCTGCAGCGCGCCGGCGCCCGCTGGATCCTGGACATGGGTCCGGGCGACATCCTGACCCGGCTGACCGCACCGGTCATCCGGGGCCTGGGCATGGGAATCGTCCCGGCCGGCACCCGCGGCGGGCACCGCAACCTGTTCACCGTCGGCGGGGCCCCGGAGATCGGCGCGCCGTGGTCGAGCTACGCGCCTTCGGCGATCACCCTGCCGGACGGCTCGGTCAAGCTGTCCACCAAGTTCACCCGTCTGACCGGCCGGTCGCCGATCCTGCTGGCCGGGATGACCCCGACCACCGTTGATGCGCGCATCGTCGCCGCGGCCGCCAACGCCGGACACTGGGCGGAATTGGCCGGCGGCGGCCAGGTCACCGAGCCGATTTTCCAGCGCCGGGTGGACGAACTCGACGATCTGCTCGAGCCGGGCCGGGCGTTCCAGTTCAACGCGCTGTTCCTGGACCCCTACCTGTGGAAGCTTCAGGTCGGCGGCAAGCGGCTGGTGCAGAAGGCCCGGGCCTCGGGCGTGCCGATCGACGGCCTGGTGATCAGCGCGGGCCTGCCCGACCTCGCCGACGCCGTCGATCTCATCGAGGAACTCAATGACGCCGGGATCTCCCACGTGGCGTTCAAGCCCGGCACCGTCGAGCAGATCCGGGCGGTCATCCGGATCGCCGCCGAGGTGCCCGACCGCGAGGTCATCGCCCACATCGAGGGCGGTCGGGCCGGCGGGCACCACTCCTGGGAAGACCTCGACGACCTGCTGCTGGCCACCTACTCCGAACTGAGATCTCGGGCCAACATCACGGTGTGTGTCGGCGGCGGCATCGGTACCCCCGAGCGAGCTGCGGAGTACCTCTCCGGCCGCTGGTCGCAGCGGTTCGGCTATCCACTGATGCCGGTCGACGGCATCCTGGTGGGCACGGCCGCGATGGCCTGCCTGGAGGCCACCACGTCACCCGCCGTCAAGCGGATGTTGGTCGACACCGTCGGCACCGACCAATGGGTGGGTGCCGGCAAGGCGATTAACGGAATGGCCTCGGGTCGAAGCCAACTCGGTGCCGACATCCACGAGATCGACAACTCCGCCTCCCGTTGCGGCCGGCTTCTCGACGAGGTGGCCGGTGACGCCGACGCGGTCGCCACGCGGCGCGCGGAAATCATCGCGGCGATGGGGCCGACCGCCAAGCCGTACTTCGGCGACGTGGCCGAGATGACCTATCTGCAGTGGCTGCGGCGCTACGTCGAGTTGGCCATCGGGGACGGAACGAGCACCGCCGACACCAAGGAGCCCGGCTCGCCGTGGCTGGACATCACCTGGCGGGACCGCTTCGCGGCCATGCTGCAGCGCGCGGAGGCCCGGCTGGACGCCTCCGAAAACGGCCCCATCGCAACGCTTTTCGACGGCGAGGGCGAGGCGCTGCTGGAGCAGCCCGACCGTGCGATCGCCGCGCTGCTCGAGCGTTTCCCGGATGCCGCCGAGGTGCTGCTACACCCGGCCGACGCCCCGTTCTTCATCCAGCTGTGCAAGACCCCGGGCAAGCCGGTGAACTTCGTTCCGGTGATCGACAAAGACGTTCGCCGGTGGTGGCGCAGCGACTCGCTGTGGCAGGCGCACGACGCCCGCTACACCGCAGACCAGGTGTGCATCATCCCCGGTATCGAGGCCGTCGCCGGCATCACCCGGGTCGACGAGCCGGTCGGGGATCTGTTGGACCGTTTCGAGAAGGCCGCCGTCGACGAGGTGCTCCTCAGCGGCGCGGTCCCGACGCCGGCGGTGTCGCGGCTGCAGGTGCGCGGTGACGTCACCGGCCCGCTGGGCGTGGTGCTGGACTCCCCGGACGTGCTGTGGGCCGGCCGGACGACGGTCAACCCGGTGCACCGGCTGGCGCCTCCGGAGGCCTGGCAGGTCCACGACAGCCGTCCGGAGGGCAGGAGCGCAACGGCCGGGCAATATGTCAGTGCCACAAGCCATTCCACCGGAGCGCGACTGGAAGTCATCGGGGCCGACCGGGTGGTCCTGCGGGTTCCGCTGTCCGGCTCCTGGATCGACATCACCTTCACCCTGCCGCCGACCGTCGCCGACGGTGGCGCGCCGGTCGTGATCACCGCCGACGCCGCTGCGGCCATGCGCTCGGTGCTCGCGATCGCCGCCGGCGCCGACGGCCCCGAGGCGCTGCCCGAACCCGTCAACGGTGCCACCACGGTCACCGTGGACTGGGACCCCGAACGGGTGGCCGACCACACCGGTGTCACCGCCACCTTCGGCGCTCCGCTGGCGCCCACCCTCACCACGGTGCCCGACGCCCTGGTCGGGCGGTGCTGGCCGGCGGTGTTCGCGGCGATCGGCGCGGCCGTCACCGATTCCGGCTTCCCGGTCATCGAGGGCCTGCTCAGCCTGGTCCACCTCGACCACGCCGCCCGGCTGCTCAAGCCGCTGCCGGACCGGTCTACCCAGCTTGTCGTCACCGCGACGTCATCGGTCGCGATCGACACCGATATCGGCCGGGTGGTTCCGGTCACCGTCAATGTGAGCGACATCGGCGGCACCGTTCTGGCGGTGCTGGAGGAACGTTTCGCGATCCGCGGACGCACCGGCGCGGCCGAACTCACCGACCCGGTCCGGGCCGGGGGAGCGGTCTCCCGCAACGCCACCGACACCCCGCGCCGCCGCCGCCGCGACGTCACCGTCACCGCACCCGTCGACATGCGGCCCTTCGCGGTGGTCTCCGGCGACCACAACCCGATCCACACCGACCGGACCGCGGCACTGCTGGCGGGCCTCGACGAGCCCATTGTGCACGGCATGTGGCTTTCGGCCGCCGCCCAGCACGTGGTCACCGCCACCGACGGCAAGGCCGTCCCGCCGGCGAAGCTGATCGGCTGGACCGCCCGCTTCCTGGGCATGGTCCTTCCGGGCGACGAGGTCGACATCCGGGTGGACCGTGTCGGCATCGATCTGGGCGCGGAGGTCCTGGAGGTCTCGGCCAAAGTCGGCGGCGAGTTGGTGATGTCGGCGACCGCGCGCCTGGCCGCACCGAAGACGGCGTACGCCTTCCCCGGCCAGGGCATCCAGCACAAGGGCATGGGCATGGAGGTGCGCTCGCGCTCCCGGGCCGCGCGCAAGATCTGGGAACGCGCCGACGAGTTCACTCGTGACGTGCTGGGCTTCTCGGTGCTGCACGTGGTGCGCGACAACCCGACCAGCCTGATCGCCGGCGGGGTGCACTACCAGCATCCCGACGGGGTGCTCTACCTGACGCAGTTCACCCAGGTCGCGATGGCCACTGTGGCCGCCGCGCAGGTGGCCGAGATGCGTGAGCAGGGCGCGTTCGTAGAGGGTGCCATCGCCTGCGGGCACTCGGTGGGCGAGTACACCGCATTGGCCTGTGTGACAGGGGTTTTCGAGCTCGAGGCGCTGCTCGAGGTGGTGTTCCACCGGGGTAGCAAGATGCACGAACTCGTACCCCGGGACGAACTGGGACGGTCGAACTACCGGCTGGCCGCCATCCGGCCGTCCCAGATCGACCTCGACCACGACCACGTCACCGCCTTCGTCGCCGAGATCGCCGAGCGCAGTGGTGAGTTCCTGCAGATCGTCAACTACAACCTGCGCGGTTCCCAGTACGCCATCGCCGGCACCGTGCGCGGTCTGGACGCGCTGGAGGCCGAGGTCGAACGCCGGCGCGAAATCTCCGGCGGCAGAAGGGCCTACATCCAGGTTCCCGGCATCGACGTGCCGTTCCACTCCAGCGTCCTGCGCAACGGTGTCGCGGAGTTCCGGCGCTCACTGGACCGAATCATGCCCGCCGATGCGGATGCGTCGGTGCTCATCGGCCGCTACATCCCCAACCTGGTGCCGCGGCTGTTCACCCTGGACCGCGACTTCATCGCCGAGATCCGGGCACTGGTGCCGGCCGAACCCTTGGACGAGATCCTCGCCGACTACGACACCTGGATCACCCAGCGCCCCAGGGAAGTCGGCCGCAGGGTGGTCATCGAACTGCTGGCCTGGCAGTTCGCCAGCCCGGTCCGCTGGATCGAGACCCAGGATCTGCTGTTCACCGAGGAGGCCGCCGGTGGGCTGGGGGTGGAGCGATTCGTCGAGATCGGCGTGAAGTCGATGCCCACGGTCGCCGGCCTGGCCACCAACACCCTCAAGCTGCCGGACTACGCCTACAGCACGGTCCAGGTGCTCAACGTCGAACGCGACGCCGCGGTGCTATTCGCCAGCGACGAGGACGCCCCCGAGGCCGACGAGGTGGATGAGGTCGCCGTCGAGTCCGCCCCGGCGGAGCAGCAGGCCGCGCCCACCGTACCCGCGCCCGCGGCGGCCCCCGCCGGCGCTCCCCGGCCCGACGACATCGCCTTCGACGCCTCCGACGCGACGCTCGCTCTGATCGCGTTGTCGGCCAAGATGCGCATCGACCAGATCGAGCCGCTGGACTCCATCGAATCCATCACCGACGGAGCCTCCTCGCGGCGCAACCAGTTGCTGGTGGATCTGGGCTCGGAGCTGAACCTCGGCGCCATCGACGGCGCCGCCGAGGCCGACCTGACCGCGCTGCGCGGTCAGGTCGCCAAACTGGCCCGCACCTACAAGCCGTTCGGACCGGTCCTGACCGATGCCGTCAACGACCAGTTGCGCAGCGTGCTGGGCCCGTCCGGTAAGCGGCCGGCGGCCATCGCCGACCGGCTCACCAAGACCTGGGAACTCGGGCCGGGCTGGGTCAAGCACGTCACCGTCGAACTGGCGCTGGGAACCCGGGAGGGTTCCAGCGTTCGCGGTGGGCCGCTGGGCGACCTGCACGAAGGCGCGCTGCCCGACGCCGCCGCGGTCGACAAGGCGATCGACGCCGCGGTGGCGGCGGTGGCCGCGCGCCGCGGGGTCGCCGTGGCGTTGCCCTCGGCCGGTGGCGGTGCCGGCGGCGGCGTCGTCGACTCCGCCGCCCTGGACGAGTTCGCCGAGACGGTCACCGGGCGCGACGGCGTGCTGGCCTCGGCGGCGCGGCTGGTGCTCGGCCAACTCGGGCTGGACAACCCGGTGAGCGCCGCCCCGGCGGCCACCGACGCCGAGCTGATCGACCTGGTCACATCGGAACTCGGTTCGGACTGGCCGCGACTGGTGGCCCCGGTGTTCGACGCCCGCAGGGCCGTGCTGCTCGACGACCGTTGGGCCAGCGCCAGGGAGGATCTCGTTCGGCTGTGGCTGGCCGAGGAGGCCGAGGTCGAGGCCGACTGGCCACGGCTCTCCGAACGGTTCGAGGGCGCCGGACATGCGGTCGCCACCCAGGCCGACTGGTGGCGGGCCCGGTCGCTGGCCGAGGGCCGGCTGATCCACGCCTCGCTGTACGCGCGCATCGCGGCCGGCGCGGAGAACCCGGCCGCCGGCCGGTACGGCGGTGAGATCGCCGTCGTCACCGGGGCGTCCAAGGGATCCATCGCCGCCTCGGTGGTGGCGGCGCTGCTCGACGGCGGCGCCACCGTCGTCGCCACCACCTCCAAGCTCGACGAGCAGCGCCTGGAGTTCTACAAGTCGCTTTACCGCGAGCACGCCCGGTTCGGCGCCGCACTGTGGGTGGTGCCGGCCAACATGGCCTCCTACGCCGACATCGACGCGCTGGTGGACTGGGTCGGCAACGACCAGAGCGAGAACCTGGGGCCCAAGGCGATTCACGTCAAGGACGCCCAGACGCCCTCCCTGCTGTTCCCGTTCGCCGCACCGCGGGTGGCCGGTGACCTCTCCGAGGCCGGGTCACGCTCGGAAATGGAGATGAAGGTGCTGTTGTGGGCCGTCGAGCGGCTGCTCGCCGGGTTGTCGGCGATCGGCGCCGAGCGCGATATCGCCTCCCGGCTGCACGTGGTGCTGCCCGGCTCACCCAACCGCGGCATGTTCGGCGGCGACGGAGCCTACGGCGAGTCCAAATCCGCACTCGACGCCGTGGTCAGCAAGTGGAGCGCGGAGTCCTCCTGGTCGCAGCGGGTCACCATCGCCCACGCGCTGATCGGCTGGACCAAGGGCACCGGGCTGATGGGTCACAACGACGCCATCGTCGCGGCCGTTGAGGAGGCCGGGGTGCACACCTACAGCACCGCCGAGATGGCGTCCATGCTGCTGGACCTATGCACCCCTGATGCCAAGGTCGCCGCCGCGACCGCGCCGCTGAAGGTCGACCTCACCGGCGGCCTGGGCGACGTCGAACTCGACATGGCCGAACTCGCGGCCAAGGCGCGCGAGGAGATGAGCGCTGCGGCAACCGATCCCGACGCCGGACCAGTGGCCGGCACCATCGCCGCGCTGCCGTCCCCGCCCCGCGGATACCGGGGTGCCCCGGCGCCGGAATGGGCCGATCTCGACATCGACCCGGCCGACGTGGTGGTGATCGTCGGCGGCGCCGAACTGGGGCCGTACGGATCCTCCCGCACCCGATTCGAGATGGAGGTCGACAACGAACTGTCGGCCGCCGGCGTGCTCGAACTCGCTTGGACCACTGGACTTCTCACCTGGGAGGATGATCCCACCCCCGGCTGGTACGACGCCGGCAGCGGTGATCTGGTCCCGGAGGAGGAGATCGTCGAGCGCTACCACGACGCGGTGGTGGAGCGATGCGGCATCCGCGAGTTCGTCGCCGACGGGGCGCTGGAGGCCGACCACGCGACCGAACTGCTCGTCAGCGTCTTCCTCGACCGTGACTTCAGCTTCGTGGTGTCCAGCGAGGCCGAGGCCCGGGCGTTCGAGCACGCCGACCCCGATCACACCGTAGTGCGGCCGGTGCCCGACTCCGGCGATTGGGAGGTGATCCGCAGGGCGGGCACCGAGATCCGGGTGCCGCGCAAGGCCAAGCTGTCCCGCACCGTCGGCGGCCAGATCCCCACCGGGTTCGACCCGAAGGTGTGGGGTATCAGCGCCGATATGGCCGGTTCGGTGGACCGGGTGGCGCTGTGGAACATGGTCGCCACGGTGGACGCGTTCCTGTCCTCCGGGTTCACCCCGGCCGAGCTCATGCGCTGGGTGCACCCCAGCCTGGTGGCCAACACCCAGGGCACCGGTATCGGCGGCCTGACCAGCATGCAGACCATGTTCCACGGCAACCTGCTGGGCACCCCCAAGCCGAACGACATCCTGCAAGAGGTGTTGCCCAACGTCGTTGCGGCACATGTGATGCAGAGCTACGTCGGCGGGTACGGCGCGATGGTGCACCCAGTCGGCGCGTGCGCCACCGCTGCGGTGTCAGTCGAGGAGGGCGTCGACAAGATCCGGCTCGGCAAGGCCGAACTGGTGGTCGCCGGCGGCTTCGACGACATGACCTCCGACGCCATCACCGGCTTCGGTGACATGGCCGCCACCGCCGACACCGAGATGATGCGGGACCGGGGGATCAGCGACGCCCGCATCTCGCGCGCCAACGATCGTCGCCGGTTGGGCTTCCTGGAGGCCCAGGGCGGAGGAACGATCCTGCTCGCCCGCGGCGACCTGGCGCTGAAGATGGGTCTTCCGGTGCTGGCCGTGGTCGGCTACGCGCAGAGCTTCGCCGACGGGGTGCACACGTCCATCCCGGCCCCCGGGCTAGGTGCCCTCGGCGCCGGCCGCGGCGGCCGCGACTCGGCCCTGGCCCGCTCCCTGCGCCGGCTCGGGGTTCAGGCCGACGACATCGCGGTGATCTCCAAACACGACACCTCGACGCTGGCCAACGACCCCAACGAGACCGAGTTGCATGAGCGACTGGCTGACGCGATGGGCCGCTCGCCGGGGGCGCCGCTGTTCGTGGTGTCCCAGAAGACCCTGACCGGTCACGCCAAGGGCGGCGCGGCGGCGTTCCAGATGATCGGGCTGTGCCAGATCCTGCGCGACGGGGTGATCCCGCCCAACCGCAGCCTGGACTGCGTCGACGACGAACTCGCCGTCGCGAGCCACTTCGTGTGGCCGCGGCAGACCCTGCACCTGGGCGGCCGGTATGGCCTCAAGGCCGGTCTGATGACCAGCCTCGGCTTCGGGCACGTCTCGGGGTTGGTGGCGCTGGTGCATCCGCAGGCCTTCCTGGCGGCGTTGTCCGCCGACGAGCGGGACGGCTACCTGCGGCGGGCCCGGGCCCGGGTGCTGGCCGGGCAGCGCCGACTCGCCTCGGCCATCGCCGGCGGCCGGCCGTTGTACGAGAAGCCCGCTGACCGCCGGTTCGACGCCGACGGTGCGGAGAAGGCCGAGGAAGCCGCCATGCTGCTCGACCCGGACTCGCGCCTCGGTGAGGACGGCAGGTACTTGGGCTAGTTTCATCGCGGCGCGATAGGGGCTAAGGTTTTCCGGCGTGGCGATCGTTGGCGTGGGTATCGACCTGGTGTCCATTCCCGACTTCGCCGAGCAGGTGGATCAGCCCGGAACGCTGTTCGCTGAGACCTTCACCCCCGGCGAGCGCCGCGACGCCGCCGACAAGAGCTCGCTGGCCGCGCGGCATCTGGCCGCCCGCTGGGCCGCCAAGGAGGCCGTGATCAAGGCCTGGTCGGGTTCCCGGTTCGCTCAGCGTCCGGCCCTGCCCGAGGGCATCCACCGCGATATCGAGGTGATCACCGACATGTGGGGCCGACCCAAGGTCCGGTTGACCGGCGCGATCGCCGAGCACCTGGCCGATGTGGTGATCCACGTGTCGCTGACCCACGAGGGCGACACCGCCGCGGCCGTCGCCGTCCTCGAGACGCTCTGATCCTCGCGCGAGCAGACGCAAAAGACCCCGCACGCCCGGCGTGTCGGGGTCTTTTGCGTCTGCTCGCGGGGGAACGTAACCCCCATGACCGACCTGACCCAGCGTGTTCGTGACGTCCTGCCCGCAGTTCGGAGCGATCTCGAGGATTTGGTGCGCATCGAATCGGTGTGGTCGGACCCGGCCCGGCGAGACGAGGTGCACCGCAGCGCGCGCGCCGTCGCGCGGCTACTGAGCGAAGCTGGGTTCGCCGACGTCGAGATCGTCGCCGAGGGCGGCGCCCCGGCGGTGATCGCTCACCATCCAGCGCCCCGCGGGGCGCCCACCGTGCTGCTCTACGCCCACCATGACGTACAGCCGGAAGGCGATGCCGCACAGTGGGATTCCCCGCCGTTCGAGCCCATCGAGCGGGACGGCCGGCTGTACGGCCGTGGCACCGCCGACGACAAGGCCGGTATCGCCACCCACCTTGCGGCGTTCCGGGCCCACGACGGTCGACCGCCGGTCGGGGTGACGGTGTTCGTCGAAGGGGAGGAGGAGTGTGGGTCGCCGTCGCTGGGCGCGCTGCTCGCCGCGCAGTCCCACAAACTGGCCGCCGACGTCATCGTCATCGCCGACTCCGACAACTGGACCGTCGACGTCCCGGCGCTGACCGTGTCGCTGCGCGGGCTGGCCGACTGCGTGGTGGAGGTGGCCACCCTGGACCACGGCCTGCACTCCGGGCTGTGGGGCGGGGTAGTGCCCGACGCACTCAGTGTTCTGGTTCGCCTGCTGGCCAGCCTGCACGACGACGACGGCAACGTGGCCGTCGACGGCCTGCACGAGGCCGAGGCCGCACCGGTGGACCGCGGCGCCGACTGGGTGCGGGCCGAATCCGGACTGCTCGACGGAGTGGCTGAGATCGGCTCCGGCACCGTCGCTCAGCGGCTGTGGGCAAAACCTGCGATCACCGTCATCGGAATCGACACCACCCCGATCGACAAGGCCTCCAACACGCTGATCCCGCGGGCCTCGGCCAAGGTCAGCATGCGGGTGGCGCCCGGCGGCGACGCGGCGGCGCATCTGGACGCGCTGCGCCGCCACCTCGAGCAGCACACCCCGTGGGGTGCTCACGTCACGGTCACGCCGGGCGATATCGGCCAGCCCTACGCGATCCACGCGGCCGGCCCGGTCTACGACGCGGCCCGGGCCGCGTTCCGCCAGGCCTGGGGCACCGAGCCCATCGACATGGGGATGGGCGGATCGATTCCCTTCATCGCCGAGTTCGCCGCGGCGTTTCCCGACGCCACCATCCTGGTCACCGGCGTGGAGGATCCGGGCACCCAGGCGCACAGCATCAACGAGAGCCTGCACCTCGGGGTTCTCGAACGGGCCGCGGTCACCGAGGCCCTGCTCCTGCAGCGGCTGGCTCAGTCGTAGTAGATCTCGCCGCCCTTCGGGTACCCGCCGCCGTAGGTGGCGATGTGCACGTGCGTGTAGTGGTTGGCGTCCGGGTTGCCCAGATCGTCCATTAGACGCGGCTTGCCGCCGGTGGGGTGGAAAGTCCGCTGCCAGATGACATGTTCGAGCTTGAACCGCTTGGCGTTGGCGAGGGCGAATTTGGCGATGCGGTCACCGAGTGCCCGTCCGGCCGCCGTGCCCCAATTCGGGATGATCACGTCGATGGCCAGGCCGTTGGGGTGCCAGCGCATGCTGTCCGGACGGACGCCACCGATCTCGACGATCTCGGGGAAGCGCGCGCTGATGGCGCGTTTGAGCCGGATCGTCTGGATCTGCAGACCGCGCTCGGAGCCCACCCCGGGGGCCAGGCCGCGACGCACCGAACTGACGTAGTGCGCCGACACCGTGGCGCTGCCCGGACCGGAGGCGGCGACGATCTGCGGCTCCCATCCGAGCGGCTGCGGGGGATGAACGGGCCCGGCGAGTACGGCGGCCGGAATGGCAACCGCGGCCGCGAGCACGGACAGCAGGCGTCGGCGAAATGTCATCGGCCCTCCGGTCATCACCCATGCGCGGTGCCCCGCGATCGTTACCTGAGCGTGATGTCGTCCCGTCGGCGGCTGGTGTTACAGCCGATCACCACCGCAACCGCCCGCCCCGCGGCGACAATGACGGCATGACCGACCCGCTCGCGCCGCTACGCGACTTCGTCCGCGATATGACCGACCTCGTGACGGCCGGCCCGACAGAGGCCGTCCTGCTGGAGAAGGGCGGGGATCTGCTGGCCGGGCTCATCGCCGACGACGCCTGGTTGCCGCAGGAGTTCGCCACCGCCCGGCCCGACCGCTACGCCCAGTACCTGCTGCACTGCGACCCGCTCGAGCGCTTCAGCATGGTCAGCTTCGTCTGGGGTCCCGGGCAGCGCACACCGGTTCACGACCACACCGTGTGGGGCCTGGTCGGCGTGCTGCGCGGAGCAGAGCGCTCCGACGCCTTCGAGCTGCGTGACGACCTTCCCCACGAGCTCGGCCAGAGCGAGGTCATGACCAGGGGAAGCGTCGACGCGGTCTCGCCGACGATCGGCGACTGGCACCGGGTCACCAACGCCTCGGAGACGGTGTCGATCAGCATCCACGTCTACGGCGGAAACGTCGGCAAACTGCACCGTCAGCGCCTCGACGAGCGGGCCGGCCGGCTGGTGGACTTTGTCTCCGGCTATGACAACGCCCTGACGCCGAACCTCTGGGGCGGGCCGGCAGCCGTTCCCTGCTGACGGGGTTTAGACCGCCAGGTCCTTGCGGAGCTTGGCGACGTGTCCGGTGGCGCGCACGTTGTACTGGGCAACCTCGATCTTGCCCTTCTCGTCGACGAGGAAGGTCGAGCGGATCACGCCCTGGACGGTCTTGCCATACATCTTTTTCTCGCCGAAGGCGCCCCAGGCGGTGAGCACCTTCTTGTCTGGGTCGGAGAGCAGCGGGAAGGTAAGCGACTGCGCGTCGCGGAACTTCGCGAGCTTCTCCGGCTTGTCCGGCGAGATGCCCACCACGTCGATCCCGGAGTCGCTGAGCTCGGCAAGGTTGTCCCGGAAATCGCAGGCCTCCTTGGTGCAACCGGGGGTGGAGGCCGCTGGGTAGAAGTAGACGATCACTTTGCGGCCCTTGTAGTCCGACAGCTTGACGGTGTTGCCGTCGGCGTCGGGCAGGCTGAACGCCGGGGCCTTGTCGCCGGCTTCCAAACGTGCTGTCTCGCTCATATGCGCATCCCTTCGATTACCGTTCTGTCCCGCCCTTCGGCCATTGCGGGCCTGTCGCTGCTCTAGGGTAGTGCCGCAGTGCGGCTCTATTTATCGGGGCGGAAGCGAGGACACCCAGTGGCGGACCGGGACCCGGAGGTCATCAAGCAGGAGATCGCTGCGGCGCGCGACCAGTTGGCGTCGACGGTGGACTCACTCGCCGAGCGGGCCAACCCGCAGCGTCTCGCCGAGGACTTCAAGACCGCGTTGTTGCGCTTCCTGCAAAAACCCGCGGTGGCCGCGACCCTGGCTGGCGTGGGGGCGGTCACCGTGGTGATCGTGGTGCGCCGGATCCGTACCTAGCCGCCCCGCCGCCACCAGGCGGGAAGCCGGGGTCGTGGTGGGCTGGCCTGCAGCCCGAGACGGCAGCAGTTGTGGATGCTCAGCGCGCCGTCCTCGGGGCCGACGGGGGGTTGGCTGTGCGGGCTGCCCTGGTTATCCGCCATCACACCCCCGCCCCTAAGGGTTCACTCAGCTAAATTTCAATGAACGCTAGACGTGGGCAATATCGATGTCAAGGCTGTGAAAGGTATTGCTCGGCAACTTTCGCGAGTTTGCCGACATTTGATGGCGACACGAAGGCCCGCGACCGGCAACCCGCCCTTTGAGCTTGGTATTTCACGGTGTCGCACCGCCACGATGGCCGGCCAAAAATGTCGGTGGGGAACCTACCCTCTGGGGCGGGTGGGGATGATGTTTCGAGATTTCGGCTGGTATGACCAGCGTCGCCGTGGCCGTCTGGCGGCCGAACGAGCGTACGCCGCCGGTGGGCCGCTCAACCCGAATCGGTGGGTCGGAGAAGCCGCGACTTTCGCGATGGATTTCAGAGCAGCTGGGCGGATCTGGAGTTCCCCGCCGAATGCGAGCGCGGGGAGACCGAGTACCTGGCGCCGACATGCGGCCTGTGTCGGGAATGCACTTGGCCCTTGGAGGGCGACGAGGCGCAGTGCTGCCGAAAGTGCGCCGCCGCGGCCGCCAAGAAGGCGGCGAGATGGGGATTTGTTCGCGGGTTGATGCGCGCCGCCCGGGGCAGAGATGCGCCGTGCACCCCGAGTGGCGGGTGTGGAATTCGATGATTGAACAACGGGGGGTGGTCAGGCCGCGTCAAGCCGATCATCCCTGGCAGGCAACCCGGCAATTGCGTTACACTATGTAACATGTCCGGGACGGAGTGTCACGCGTGGTCCGATGTCCGCGCGTCGTTCAAGGAAAGCCAGCGTCAATCGATAGCCCGCTCCGCGCTCGAACTCGTGATGGAAAGGGGCAGTGCGGAGGTCACGATGTCGACAGTGGCCGAGCGGGCGGGGATCTCGCGACAGACCCTCTACCGCTACTTCCCGGACCTCGGCAGTGTGCTCAGCGCGTCGGTGGAAGGTCTGCCGGATGCTGATGAGTCCTTGCGTGCTTGGGTATCGGAATCACCGGAGCCGCGCGAGCAGTTGCGCAGAGCCGTCGACGCACTAGTGGACGCGTCCTCGCACGGCCATGGATCCAGCGAGGAACTGCTGGCCGTGCTGCCGCCGGAGGCACGGGAAGGGATTCACGCCCACCGCCAACGCACCATTGACCTGTTCGCGAACATCCTGCGTGCAGTGAAATCAGCCGAGGGTTCCGCCTACGACGGTCCGCCGGACATCGACGCCGTCCTCCTGTTGGGATTGGTATCCGCCGCCGCTGAGCAATCCCGTGAGCGAACCCACGAACTGATCAACCGATTCATCAACTGAAGGGAGAGAACAATGACGACTGCCGGCTACACATTCACCAGTGTCTCAACCGCGAAGCCCGGACGCCTTGACGACCTCGTCGCCATCGCCCGCCGTCCGAGCGAACTGATGGAAGGCAAGGTTCCCGGACTCATCGCCCGCCAAGTCTGCGTCGATCGCGAGCGCAACACCGTCATCGTTTGGACGACCTTCGAACAGAAGAGTGACCTGTATGACTACCTCGCCACCGCAGAAGGTCAGGATGACCACGAAGGTCATGTCGATATGAACGAGATCATCGAAACGTTCGAGATGTATGACCTCGAGCCTGTGTCCGGAAGCGTGTAGAGCCTCGGGCGCTGCTCGATTCAACAGCAGATGCAGACCTTGGTTGGCGCCGCTGCCAACGACCACCACCGGTGGAGTCCGCGGAGCGAACTGCTGACTTACGAGGATCGGCTGCGGGTGGGGCTGTCGACGTTGCATCTGGGCGCGATTCTCAGCCCACTGAACTCCGTCGAACTAGCGCATGCTGGGCATTCGGCCGTAGCGGAATCCGGTGTGGTTGTTCGGATCGGGCTACCAGCCTGCAGGCACGGTCGGTGGCGGCGGGACTGGTCGGGCCGCGGCGGGTTGCTCGGGCACCGCCGGCGGAGTGGATATGCCCGCCGTCACTACCGCCGTCTCATCAGCTGTCAATATCGGCTACGCCAAGGTCTTGTCCGACACCGGCGTGAGGCCCCAGAAACTCTGGCGCAGCTGGGTCGCCGGACCGGCTCGGCACTTCCCGGTCTCCGAATAGAGCAGTTGGTGACCTCCGCCGCTCAGGACCGTCCTCGGCTAGAGTTCAATGCTGGGGGGTGTCCGACTGCCGTTAACGCAGATCGTGAAGGAGTGTTATGGCGGGGGATGAACGTCATTCGGACCCGTATGCGTTGCCGCCTGAGGTCGAGGAAGAGCGTCTTCGGTCACTTGATCAGCTACACATCGTCGGGACCCCGCCTGAGGGCCGGTTCGGCCATATCACCCGGATGGCCCGAGTGGCCCTCGGCGTACCGATGTCGGCGATCAATCTCATTGACCGCGATCTGCAGTGGTGCAAAGAATTCAGCGGGGACTCTGAGCCCGACTTCAATGTTCCCAGGGATCAGTCGGTCTGCCGGGCGACCATCGCGCGCGCATACCAGAAGCCTGCCGAACCCGCGCTGATCTTCGAGGATCTCGCCGATTCGGAATTCGCGGAACTTCCGGCGATCGCCGCGGAGGGAGGCGTCCGGTTTTATGCGGGCTTCCCCCTGTTCGGCCCCGGGGGGCATCCGGTGGGAACGTTCTGTATCTACGACACCGTGCCGCGACGGCTCGATCCCAAGGACAAGGCCACGTTCGCCGAATTGGCGGCCTGGGCGCAGCGCGAACTGGAGAGTTCCGACGAACTCCAACGGGCGGCCTCGATTCAGCAACAGCTGTTGCCGTCTCCGCTTGCAGACCTCCCAGGCTATTCGATCGCGACGTTGTTCGAACCTGCTTACGCTGTCGGCGGCGACTTCTGGGACCACTATCGCAGGACTCGCGGACTGACCATCACGGTCGCGGATGTGATGGGCAAGGGTCTTGGTGCGTCACTTCTGGCCGCCAACGTTCGGTCGGCCCTCAGGGCGGCGTCGCGGACTTCCGATCGGGTTGCTGGGGACTTCGATTTGCGCACCGAGGTCGCTTCGGTCGCCGAGCAGTTGAGCGATGACCTTGCGCGTACTGGCACTTTTGTCACGTTGTTCCACGCCAACCTGGAGATGGCTTCGGGGCGACTGGTCTACGTCGATGCCGGTCACGGCATTGCGGGTCTGGTTCGCGCCGGTGGAGTCGAAGTTGAGGTTTTCGGTAGCGAGGACCTCCCGATGGGGATCAACGACGACGCGGACTGGTCGTCTCGTGAGGTAACGATGCAACCGGGCGACATGCTGGTGATCGCCTCTGATGGCCTGCTGGACCTGTTTGGGGATACTGCCGTCGTGTCCGACGCCTTCGAATTCTGTCGCCAGTACGGCAGTCCCACCGAATTGTGTTCCGCTGTCGAAGAGCTCGGCCGAGGAAGACTGTCCTCCGACGACGTGACCGTGATCGCGCTACGCCGTGAGGAATCTGCCGATGCTTGAGTTTCCCACCAGTGCGGGAACCCATGACTGCGTGGTCGTCCGACCCGAGGGGAGGCTGACCATGGCTGTTGCTCCGGCGCTGCGCGCGACCTTTTCCAACCTGGTCGCAGACGGCAAGAGTCGCCTTGTCGTCGATATGACCGATGTCGATTCGATCGACTCAGCAGCGTTGGGTGCCTTGGTCTCCGGCTTGAAGGCGGCCAGAGGAGCCGGTGGCGACTTGAGGATCGTCGCGCCGTCGATGCAGGTTCTAACCGTCCTGGAGTTGACCAACCTGAGGCGGGTGCTACCGCCGTACCCCTCCACCGGTGATGCCTACCGGCCCCATGACTAGGCAAGTCGGGAAGGTAGGTTCTCGGCCCCAGATCGGGCCGCGCTCGGGCGCGGTGACTTGTCGGGCACCGACTACGGTTACCTGTGGGTCGACGGCATCCACCTCAAGGTCAGCATGGACCAAGAGAAGCAGTGCCTACTGGTGGTTCGCGGCGTGCGCGCTGACGGCCGCAAGGAACTCGTCGCGATCACCGATGGCTACCGGAATCGACCAAGTCACGGGCTGAACTGTTGCGCGAGTGCAAGCGGCGCGGCATGACCGCCCCGGTGCTAGTTCCTCAAGCAGGCCAATGTGCTTGCCGCCCTGCCGGAATCAGCGCACCCGTCGGCGCTGGCGGCGATCAAGGACATCAACAACGCCGAGGACATCGACAAAGCCAAGCTCGCGGTCAAGGCGTTCGAGGTCGACTTCGGCGCGAAGTATCCCAAGGCGGTCGCCAAGATCGCCGAGGATTTGGACGCGCTGCTGGAGTTCTACAAGTACCCGGCAGAGCATTGGATCCACTTGATGACGGCGAACGCGATCGAAAGCACCTTCGTCACAGTGTGTTTGAGGACCAAGGTCACCAAGGGCCCGGGATCACGTGCGGCCGGACTGGCCATGGCCTACAAGCTGATGGACATCGCCCAGGCCAGCTGGCGGTCCGTCAACGCCCCGCACCTGGTCGCCCTAGTCCGCGCCGGCGCGGCCTTCCACAAGGGCAAGCTCCTCACACGCCCCTCCGACATCACCCCGACCCCGCCCTCAGACAGTGGCCGGCGAACCGGAAGGGCGGTCGCCTGGAGACACCCCGCTCCCCGGGAGTTGACAATTCCTCCGTTTCCAGAAGATCAATACCTGTGGATGAGCCTCGGCGGGGCGGCCTGATAGCGGGCGCGCCTTCCCGAGGAGGACCTTCACGGAATCAGGTATCCGATCAAGACCGGCGTTGGCGCGCTGGTTGGGAAGGCACGCCGCTGCGCAGGTTCGCCCGATCGCGGCGGGTCCGGACAATCTGCTTAGTTCTTCGTCTGTGCGGCCTAGACTGTCCACTACCCACCATCACGGCCGTAACCGGCTTGGAACGGAATCAGGCTGGCCGCAATTGCACACCCCAGACGAAAGTGAGCACATCGGCGAATCCTCAGACCTGGTGGGTCGGTTCGAAACCGGCTCTTGCGGAGACATTGGGGATTCTGAAGCACTGGTGGGTGCACCGAATCGACGGAACGCTGGTGCCGAGAACCACGTTCTCTCCGACGATGACCTCGGTGGCGCAGAACCCGCCGAACCCGGTCGCGGGCCGGAAATTGACGGTCAACCCGCCCGTGACGAGTTAGTGAAGGCTCTTCTAGACAGACTGTTTTCGTATGTCGCGATCCTCGACGTCGACGGCAGGGTTCGAGCCGTCAACAACGCGCCATTGGCGCGTGGCGCATACCGATCCGAAGATGTGATCGGGAAGTACTTTTACGACGCTCCCTGGTGGTCCTACGACGATGCCGTTCGAAGCCAGCTGATCCACGCGATTCAGGCCGCCCGGCAGGGCGAAACGGTTCGTTACGACGTATTCGTGAAGATGGGGGACGAATTAACACCGATTGATTTCCAGATCTCGCCGGAGTTCGACCAAGACGGAAGTATTTCCGGCTTGGTGCCGACCGCGGTCGACATCAGCGAGCGGGTGAGAGTCGAAAAAGAACGAGCAGCTGAGCAGGAACGCCTGCAGCTGGTCATGGACGGTACCCGCCTGGGGCTCTGGGATTGGAACATGCAGACCGGTGAGGCCACGTTCAGCGAACGTTGGGCGGAGATCGTCGGCTACACCCTGGCCGAACTTGAGCCGATCAGCATCGAGACGTGGGCGCGGTTGGCGAACTCCGATGACCTGAATGGCTTGAATGAACATATTGAACGACATGCGCGCGGCGAGTTGGTCGACTACGACGTCGAGGCGCGGATGTTCCACAAGGCCGGTCACTGGGTGTGGGTGCACGACCGCGGCCGGATCGTCGAATGGACGCCGGACGGCAAACCGCTGCGGATGGTTGGCATGCGTGAAGACATCACCGAACGCAAGCAACAGGATGAGTTGCGGGCCGCCAAAGAGCATGCGGAGGCAGCGAATAGGGCGAAAAGTGAGTTCCTGGCGGCCATGAGCCATGAACTGCGCACCCCGTTGAATTCGATTCTTGGGTTTTCGGACCTGCTGCGCCGGGATCCAACGCTCTCGGCCGACCAGCGGGAGAATCTGGACATCATCAACCGCAGCGGCACCCATCTGCTGGGGTTGATCAACCAGGTGCTCGACATGGCAAAAATCGAGTCGGGTCACCCCCTCCTGGAGATGGCGCCGGTGGACCTGCCGGCGCTGGTCAACGATGTCGATCTGATGATGCGCAGCCGGGTCGAGGCGGCCGGGCTGCAGTTCCTGGTCGAATTGGACGACGAGGTGGCCCGCTACGTCGTCTGCGATGCCCAGAAGGTGCGCCAGATCATGCTCAACCTGCTGGGCAACGCCCTGAAGTTCACCACCGAAGGCGGGGTGAGCCTGCGCGTGAAAACCGTCGCCGACCCCCGACTGCAACTCGTGATCGAAGTCGAGGACAGCGGTGCGGGCATTCCGGAGGGCCAGCAGAAGCGGATCTTCGAGCCGTTCGTTCAACTCCAGGAGGTCGGCGCACCCGGCACCGGGCTCGGGCTGGCCATCGTGCGGGAGTACCTGCAGCTGATGGGCGGTGAAGTCGAAGTCAGCAGCCGAGCGGGCTTCGGGTCACTATTCAAGCTGAGCATCCCCGTCGAGCCCGCCCAAGCGCAGGACCTCACCCCGTCCCACGAGTCCCAGCGAGTCGCGGCGCTGGCACCTGGACAGCCGGAATGGCGGGTATTGGTAGTCGAAGACGAGCCGCTCAACCGGCAACTGCTCGGACGGCTGCTCGAAGAGGTCGGTTTCGTCGTGGCCTTTGCCGAGAACGGCACCGAGTGCCTGAAAATCTTCCCGGAGTTCCGGCCACATCTGATCTGGATGGACCGCCGCATGCCGGTGATGGACGGCCTGGAGACCACCACCCGCATCCGCCAACGCGAAGACGGCCGCGAGGTCAAGATCGCGGCCGTCACCGCCTCGGTGTTCGAAGACCAGCGCGAGGAATGGATGCGCGCCGGCATCGACGCCTTCGTCCGAAAACCCTTCCGCGAATCCGAGATCTTCGACTGCATGGCGGATCTGCTCGGAGTGGAATACCTCTACCAAGACCGGAGCGAGCAACCTCAATCCCAGCCCACTGCCGACCTGCCGACCGAACTGGCAGTACTGCCCGCAGAACTACGCACCCAGCTAGCCCAAACGCTGGTCGTCGCGGAGACCACCCAACTTGCCGCAGCACTCGGACAGGTTCGCGATCGCTCGCCCGCACTGGCCGATCTGCTGGAGCACTACATCAGGGAATTCAACTACGCCCCGATACTCGACGCGCTGGACACAGCACATTCACCTTGAGCCAGTGACATGACGCGAAACCCCAGAAGGAAGTAGCCGAAAGACACACCGATCCAAAAAACCCCAGCAACCGGGGTTTTGATGGTGCGCCGTCAGGGTTTCGAACCCCGGACCCGCTGATTAAGAGTCAGCTGCTCTACCAACTGAGCTAACGGCGCGTGACAGCGACAATAACAGGCGAGCGGGATAGAGGTGAAATCCGCTCCGCACTGGCCCTGAGCTGGGAAGTCGCGCAGTGTCTTGGTCGGCCCCTAGAATAAGGGCCAATCACGCGGGACGTAGATCCCGCCCCCAGGATGCGAGTTTGGAGCCAAGGATGCGACACGTCGTCACGGTTGCCCGTGCGCGCTTCGGTCCCTTGATGGCCCTGCTTCTGCTGATTCCCGCCCTGGTGCTGGGTATGTCCGGTTGCGGGTCCAGGGACTCCGGCCCCCAGGTCCTCGTCGGAAAGGGAACCCCTTACGGCAACCTCCTGGTGCCCAAACTCACCGCGACGGTGGAGGACGGCGCTGTCGGTGTGCCGGTCGACCAGCCCATCACCCTGAGCGTGCAGGGTGGGGTGCTCGGGACGGTGTCGATGCTCGACCAGGACGGCGAAGCGGTCGAGGGCGTGATGAGCCCGGACGGCCTGAGCTGGTCGGCGGCCGAGCCGCTGGGCTACAACAAGCGCTACACAATCACCGCGCAATCGCTGGGTCTGGGCGGCATCGTCTCCGAGGCGATCAACTTCAAGTCGCACTCGCCGGCCAACCTGACCATGCCCTACCTCTCGCCCGGCGACGGCGCTGTGGTCGGCGTGGGCCAACCGATCGCCGTGCGTTTCGACGAAAGCATTCCCGACCGTCTCGCGGCAGAGAAGGCGATCACCGTCGTCACCGACCCGCCGGTCGAGGGCGCGTTCTACTGGCTGAGCAATAGCGAGGTCCGGTGGCGTCCGCAGAACTTCTGGGAGCCCGGAACCAGGGTGACCGTCAAGGTCAACACCTACGGTGTGGACCTCGGCGAGGGCCTCTACGGCCAGGAGAACCTCAGTTCCAGCTTCAGCATCGGTGATCGGTTGATCGCCACGGCTGATGACAACACCAAGATGCTGACGATCCGGCGCAACGGCGAAGTCGTCAAAACCATGCCGATTTCGATGGGCAAGGACAGCACGCCCACCAACAACGGCACCTTCATCATCGGCGACCGCTACCAGCGCCTAATCATGGACTCGTCGACTTACGGCGTTCCCACCAACTCACCGGACGGGTATCGCCTCGAGGTGGACTGGGCCACTCAGATGTCGTACAGCGGCATCTACGTGCACTCGGCACCCTGGTCGGTGGGTGCCCAGGGCAGTGCCAACACCAGCCACGGCTGCCTGAACGTCAGCCCGGAAAACGCCAAGTGGTTCTACAACAACACCAAGCGCGGTGATGTGGTCGAGGTGCAGGGCACCGTTGGCTCGGTGCTCTCCGGTGTCGAAGGCCTCGGGGACTGGAACATCCCCTGGTCGCAGTGGAAGGCTGGCAACGCCAAGGCCTGACGGCCTCGATCCGCGCTAGATGAACTGCGTCAGATGGGGTAGCGGCAGAGCGCCCAGACTCGTTTGCCGGGGGGTTCGGGCACCGGCACCGGCTTGCCGTCCTGGAAGATCTCTTCCTGTCGCAGGATTCCCTGCTCAATGGCCTCGGTCCACGCCCGGGTTGGGCCTTCACCCCATTTGAGCCACGGTGTCAGCTCGTCGATGACGACGGCGGTCTGCTCTGTGCACAACGCCTTCGTGTTCTCGATGTCGGCTTTGGCAACCTCGTAGTCGTTCCCGCCGTGGATGAAGAACAGATCGAAGCGCACGTCTGGGTTCTGCCGACTGAACTCGGGCACGGTCTTGGTCGAGTCGCCTGCTATCAGCGTGTGCCGGCCCGGAAACCGCTTGTCGACGATCTCCTTGGCCACTTTGGTATAGCCGTGTTCGACGAGGGCGAAGGAAACCACTTTCGCCGCCGGGTTTGCGGTCAGGAAGACCTGGGTGGAGAACCCTGCGTTGAAACCGATTTCACCAATGAGTCTGGCGCGGGTCCTCTGCGCGGTGCTGGCCAGGTAGTGCAGTTCCTCCGGTGAGGTCGATCCCTTAAGCGGGGGGCGCCCCCTCAGCCACAGCGAGCGCACGATCCGTCGCCTGACATTGGTCACATCGGCCAGGGACATGCTCCCGGCTACCGCCACGGTGTCTGTTCCTCACTTGGCTGGGGTCATGGGAGGTGCAACGGACAATGCTCGCGCTGTGTCGCACGTGACCTTACGGCGTGCTCCTCATCTGATTGTCGGTCGGATGACGCAGTTGTGTTGCTCAGGCTATTCTCAGCTTGAACGTCGACAAGGTGGCCGGTAGAAGGAGAATGACGATGATCTCAGTGCGCTCGCACTTTGCGGCCGGGACGGCCGCCGTTGTCGGTGCGGGCGCGATCGCCCTGACCCCGGCATTGCCAGGGCAACCACTGAGTCCGGCGGCGCTGCCGGTTCCCGCGGTCGCCGAGATCGCCCTGACCGGATTCAGTCTTCCGGCCACCGACATCATTGGTGTGCTGCAGACCCTGGGCGGCCTCGGCGGCACGATCGACGGACTGCTCAGCGTCTTCCTGCCCGATCAGCTGGTAAATGCCGTCTTCACCGAGGTCGCCGGCCAGGCGCTGCCGCTGCTGACGACAGCGGCCGGAGACGTCCTCGGCTACCTCGGCACCGCTGTGACCGGATTGCTGGTCGGATCGGACTCCATTCCGGCCCGCATCGGCGCCGCGATGGGCGACATACCGACGGTGCTGACCAGCGCAGTGACGGCGCTCAGCGCCGGAGACCTCGCCGCCGCTGTGCAGACGGTGACCACCGGGCTGGCCGCGCCACTGACCGAGGTGGGGCAGACTCTTGCCGACGCAGTGGAAGCCTTCCAGGGCTTCCTCAACGCTGAGCTCAACTCGGTGGTCAACGAGCTTCCGGGGATCATCCTGGCGGCTATTCAGACCGTCGTCGGCGGCAGCGTCGCGGCGACACTCGAGTCGATCACCAGCACCTTCTCGGGCCTTCTGGGAGGACTGTTTCCGGCCGCTGCGACTCCTGGGCTCTCCCTAGTGCCGAACGCCGAGGTTCAGGTTTCGGTGTCGACGGCCCCGCGCGCGGCCGCGGCCGGGGTGCCGGTGCACGTCAGTCCCGCCCAGGCTGACACCGTCCGGCCCGATCCGGTCGCCGAAATCGGGACGCAGTCTGAGGCCGAGGCCGTAGATACGGTGGCGCCTGCCGGTCGTTCCCGCGCTGCGGCCCTGCGACCCGACGTGGCCGGGTCGGCGCCGTCCGTATCGGCGGAGGTGACGCGGGCCAAGCAGCGCCTGCGCGCCCGCGCGGGTGACGCCAAGCCTGCGGGTCCTGCGGCGGCACGGGTCGCGAGGTAGTTCCTCCCATGGCTGACAAGTGGCCCGAGAGTGCACGGCCCCTGCTCGAGGAGATCAAGCGCCGCGCGGCAGAAGCCCTCAAACCGGTCGTCGACGAGGCTTCGCGGCGCGTGACGGCGGAACTCATGCTGAGAGACGCCACCGAAGCGGCGCAACTCGCCTGGGATGTCCGCGAAGCGATAACGGCCCAGTTCCGCAGCCACCTTGCGGCGCAGATCCCGCGGGGAACCAACGTCGACCCCGCGATGGGAGCCATGGCGACGGCGGCCGTGGACGTGTTCTTGGAGTACCTTCGCCGCATTCCGGCGCCGCCAAACGGTGACGAAACGACCAACGCCGCAGACGAGTAACGAATCAGGCCGGACGGCGGGGTTCCGGCCCCCTCCCGGCAATACAGAAAACCGCCCCTGAACTTCTCAGGGGCGGTTTTCCGTGTCGGGGTGGCTGACGGGACTCGAACCCGCGACAGCCAGGATCACAACCTGGTGCTCTACCAACTGAACTACAGCCACCATCGCCGCATGATGCGGCTGGGACGATACTAGCCGGTCTTCGGGCCGGCGGCCGAATCGGCGTCCGCGTCCCGGTCCAGTGCGGCCGCCGCCTCGGCGATCTCGCCGGTCGTCGGACCCGGTGCCGGGACGAACGCGGTGCCCCGGTAGTACCTCAGTTCCCGGATCGACTCCCGGATGTCGGCCAGCGCCCGGTGCGCCAGGCCCTTCTCCGGCTGTCCGTAGTAGATCCGGGGATACCAGCGCCGGCACAACTCCTTGATCGAACTCACGTCGATCATCCGGTAGTGCAGGTAGTCGTCCAGCGTTGGCATGTCCCTGGCTATGAAACCCCGGTCGGTGGCGATGGAATTCCCGGCCAGTGGGGCGGTCTTGGCCGCCTTGACGTGGCTGCGGATGTAGTCCAGCACCATGGACTCGGCGGTGGCCAGGTCGATGCTCGATGCTCTGACCTCTTCGGTCAGGCCGGAACTCTTGTGCATCCGGGCGACCACCTCGACCATTCCGTCCAGCGCCTCGTCGTCGGCGTGGATCACCACGTCGATCCCCTCGCCGAGCACGTTCAGTTCGGCATCGGTCACCAGGGCCGCGATCTCGATCAGGCGGTCCGAGCGCAAGTCGAGGCCGGTCATCTCACAGTCGATCCACACCAATTCATCCCGCACAGCGCTCAACAGTAAGCCCCGCCGACCAAGTAGTCTCAGGTGCCATGACGGAGCCGACCGCCACCCCCGCTCAGCAGATCGCCGCCGGATACGCCACCACGGGCCAGGCGCTGGAGCTCGGCGCGGTGCTCGTGGGCGGGCAGGTGGACTCCTCGGCGCAGGTCCGGATTCCGCTGGCGATGATGAACCGGCACGGCTTGGTGGCCGGCGCCACCGGAACCGGCAAGACCAAGACGCTGCAATTGATCGCCGAACAGCTCTCCGCCGCCGGGGTGCCGGTGGTGATGGCCGACTTCAAGGGCGACCTGTCCGGGCTGTCCCGGCCGGGGGCGGGCGGGGAGAAGGTCCTCGAGCGGGCGGGGGAGACCGGGGATGACTGGACGGCGACGCCGTACCCGGTCGAGTTCCTGTCGCTGGGCACCGGGGGAATCGGGGTTCCGGTGCGTGCGACGATCTCGGCATTCGGGCCTATCCTGCTGTCGAAAGTGTTGGGGCTCAACCAGAATCAGGAGTCCACCCTCGGGCTGATCTTCCACTACGCCGACCAGCAGGGCCTGCCGCTGCTGGACCTGAAGGATCTGCGGTCGGTCATCACCTTCCTGACCACCACCGACGAGGGCAAGGCGCAGCTGAAGACGCTCGGCGCGGTGTCCACTCAGACCGCCGGGGTGATCCTGCGCGCGCTGGTCAACCTGGAGGCCGAGGGCGGCGACACCTTCTTCGGCGAGCCGGAGCTGCAGCCAGACGACCTGCTGCGGGTCGATGCAAACGGCCGTGGCGTTATCAGCCTCTTCGAGGTCGGTGATCAGGCGGCTCGCCCGGTGATGTTCTCGACGTTCCTGATGTGGGTTCTGGCGGATCTGTTCAATTACCTGCCCGAGGTCGGCGATGTCGACAAGCCAAAGCTGGTGTTCTTCTTCGACGAGGCGCACCTGCTGTTCAAGGACGCCTCCAAGGCCTTCCTGAACCAGGTCGAGCAGACCGTCAAACTGATCAGGTCCAAGGGGGTCGGGGTGTTCTTCTGCACTCAGTTGCCCACCGACGTCCCCAACGCGGTGCTGTCCCAACTCGGCGCCCGGGTCCAGCACGCGTTGCGCGCGTTCACCCCTGACGATCAGCAGGCGCTGTCCAAGACGGTGCGCACCTACCCCAAGACCGAGGTCTACGACCTTGCTTCGGATCTCACCGCGCTGGGCATCGGCGAGGCGATCGTCACGGTGCTCTCCGAGCGCGGTGCCCCGACCCCGGTCGCATGGACCCGGCTGCGCGCGCCGCGCTCGCTGATGGACACCATCGGGCCGGATTACATCAAGGCCATCGCCCAGTCCAGCCCCCTGTTCCTCAAATACGGCACGACGCAGGATCGGGAGTCCGCCTACGAGATGCTCGCGGCCGCCATGGCGTCACCGGCCGAGGTTGAGGCGGAGGACGAGCCGTACGACCTGCCGCCCATCCCGACCGGTATCGACGTTCCTTCGATGCCTGCGCCGGTGGAGCGGGCCGAGCCGAGCATGCTCGACAAGATGATGGACAACCCGGCCTTCAAGAGCGCGATGCGCTCGGCCGGGACGGTGATCGGGCGCGAGATCACCCGCAGCATCTTCGGGACCGGTCGGCGCCGGCGCTGACGCGGTGTTCGGCTGACGCGGTGTTCGGCCGAGGTCGGCTTGGCTGACCGGTAGTGGTTTTGCCCGGCTTGGAGCGACAAGGCCACCGGGGCCGGGTGGTTGTCGCTGCAAGCCGGGCAACGAACACATAGGTCCCCGGGCCGGGTCTAGCGGCGCGGGGCCGGCAGCCCGCCTTCCAACGGCAACTGGTCTGACCACTTGACCTATGACCATCTGGATGGCATTCTTCGGTCATGGCCCTGCAGCCGGTCAACCGCCGCTCCGTCCCCGAGGACGTCTTCGAGCAGATCCTCGCCGAGGTGCTCAGTGGTGAGATGCAGCCCGGCGAGTCGCTGCCCAGCGAGCGCCGGCTCGCGGAAGTGCTGGGGGTCTCCCGGCCGGCGGTTCGCGAGGCTCTGAAGAGGGTCGCCGCGGCGGGCCTGGTCGAGGTGCGTCAGGGCGATGCCACCACGGTGCGTGACTTCCGTCGGCACGCGGGCCTGGACCTGCTGCCGCGTCTGCTGCTTCGCGGCGGTGAACTGGATACCGCCGTGGTCCGCAGCATTCTGGAGGCCCGGTTGCACAACGGCCCCAAGGTGGCCGAACTCGCCGCCCTGCGCCGCCCCCCGGAGCTGATCGAGCGCCTCGAGGCATCCATCCGCGATCTCGAAGCCGATGCCGATCCGGTCGGACAACAGCGCCACGCCCTGGCGTTCTGGGACCACGTCGTCGACGGCGCCGACTCGATCGTCTTCCGTCTGATGTTCAACACCTTGCGTGCCGCCTACGAGCCGGCGCTGCCGGCGCTGGCCATCATGATGGCCGCCGAGGTCGGGCGCAGCGAGTCCTACCGCACCCTGGCCCGCGCGATCGCGGCCGCCGACCCCGTCGCGGCGCAGACCGCGGCACGTGAACTGCTCGAACCCGCAACCGAAACGCTGATCGAGGCGTTGAGTGCAATGGAGGAATGGCGATGACCCAGGCACGATCCGAAACACGGACGGCACGCCGTGGCATGACGCTGACCGATGCCGCACGCGAATTCTGGCGTCACCCGACACCCTGGCTGCTGGCCGGGGCCCTCATCGCCGCGGTGGCCGCGCGGATCGCCCTGGGCGACTGGCAGTGGAGCGACGCCGTGCTTCCGCTGGTGGTTCTGGCGGTATTTCCGTTCGTGGAGTGGATGATTCACGTTTTCATCCTGCACTGGCGCCCACGCCGGATCGGGCGCGTGATGGTCGATCCGGTACTGGCTCGCAAGCATCGCGAGCACCACATCAATCCGCGGATCGTCAAACTGATCTTCATCCCGTTGCAGTCGTTGTTCGGCGCTTTCGTCGCCATCATGATCGTCGGACTGGTGCTCATTCCGCGTACCGCACTCGGGGTGACGTTCCTGGTGACGGTGTTCGCGATCGGGATGGTCTACGAGTGGACCCACTACCTGGTCCACACCGACTACAAGGCCAAGCACGCCTTCTACCGGACCATCTACCGCAACCACCGGCTGCACCACTTCAAGAACGAGCACTACTGGTATGCGGTCACCAGCCCCGGCATCGCCGACCGCGTACTCGGAACCTATCCCGACCCGCAGAGCGTCCCGAACTCGCCGACGGCCAAGAACCTCTACGCAGCCGGCTAGCCCCCGCCGAGCTTCTTGTAGACCGCACCGACGATCGGCGTCACGATTGCCCGCGGCGCGTAGCCGCTGGCCACCGACATCGCCTTGGAGGTCACCCCCGGCACCACCCGCATCTTGTTGTTCTCCAACCCGTCCAGCGACAGCTGCGCGGTGTGCTCGACGGAGATCCACAGGAAATCCGGGATCAGCCGGTCGACCAGCGAGGCCTCGTCGGGGTCGGGCATCTCGGTGCGTACCGGCCCCGGAGCGAGCAGCGTCACGTGCACGCCGGTTTTCTTCAACTCCCCGCGTAGCGACTCGCTGAAGGTGTTGGCGAACGCCTTACTCGCCGCGTAGGTGGCGTTGTTGGGAATCGGTGAGTTGCCCGCGGCCGAACCCGAGATGAGGATGCCGCCGGCGTTGCGGGACAGCATGCCGGGCAGTACCGCCAGCACCAGATCGTGCACCCCGAGCACGTTGAGCTGAACCTGAGCCCGCTCCGCCTCCGGGTCGAGTTTGGCCACCGGACCGAACGTCGCGGTGCCGGCGTTGGCGCACAGGATCGAGATGTTCCGCCGGCCCAGTTCGCCGGCCAGTTCCGCGCGCTGCGCCGGTTCGGCCAGGTCGACCGCGCGGACCTCCACGATCACGCCGTAGCGTTCTCGCAGGCGTCCGGCGAGTGCTTCGAGCACCTCGCCGCGTCGGGCGGTGACGATCAGGTTGTGTCCGCGAACGGCGAGTTCGGTGGCCAGGGCCTCGCCGATGCCCTGCGAGGCACCGGTGACGACGGCCCGGGCATCCGGGGATGGGGCGGGGACTGGCATGCGGCCATCGTAGGGGTGTGGATAGGGTGACTCGCATGAGCAGTCCCGGCCCGGGGGTGCCGCGATCGAGAATCGCCGCATGGGCACTCTGGGACTGCGGTGCCACCGGCCTCAACGCGGTCGTCGTGACCTTCGTGTTCTCGGTCTACCTGACCGACACCGTCGGGCGCGGCGTCGGCGGTGACACGTCGCCGGCCAGCGCGTTGGGCCGGGCGATGACGCTGGCCGGGGTGATGGTCGCCCTGCTGGCTCCGCTGACTGGCGTCCTGGTCCAGGCGCCGCATCGGCGGCGGGTGGCGGTAGCGACGCTGACCGCCCTGGCGGCGGCCACCACCGCCGCGATGAGCCTGATTCGCGCCGATCCGCGTTACCTGGTGCCGGGCCTGGTCCTGCTCGCGCTAGCGGCAGCCTCCACCGACCTGGCCAGCGTTCCTTACAACGCGATGCTGCGCCAGGTCTCGACCCCGGCGAACGCCGGACGTATCTCGGGGATGGGCCTGGCCGCGGGCTACGTCGGCAGTGTCTCGCTGCTACTGCTGGTCTACCTGGGCTTCATCCGGGGGGACGGCCCGCGGCGCGGCTTGCTGGAGTTGTCCGCCGCCGACGGCCAGAACGTCCGCGCCTCGATGCTGATGACGGCCGCCTGGATGCTGGCCTTCGGGCTGCCGCTGCTGGTGGTTGGCCGCAGTCTTTCCGGGCCCGTCGAACCGGCCGATCCGCCGGGGATCCTCGGTGGCTACCGGCAGTTATGGGCCGACCTGCGCTCGGAGTGGCACCGCGACCGCAACCTCGTCTACTACCTGTTCGTCAGCGCGGTGTTCCGCGACGGCCTGACCGGGGTATTCGCCTTCGGCGCCGTGCTGGGCGTGACGGTCTACGGCATCTCCCAGGCCGACGTGCTGATTTTCGGCATCGTCGCCTCCACGGTCGCCGCACTGGGGGCCGTTGCCGGTGGCCGCCTCGACGACCGCGTCGGGGCCAAGCCGGTGATCGTGGCCTCGCTGAGCGCCATGATCGTGGTCGGCCTCGCCCTGCTGGCGTCCTCCGGGCCGGTCGCGTTCTGGGTGTGCGGGCTGCTGCTGTGCCTGTTCGTCGGGCCCATTTTGTCCGCGGCCCGCGCCCTGCTGCTGCGGATGACCGGCGAAGGTAAGGAGGGCGTGGTCTTCGGCCTCTACACCACCACCGGCCGCGCGGTGGCGTTCCTGGCGCCGTGGCTGTTCTTCGTCTTCGTCGACCTGTTCGACGCCGACCGCGCCGGACTGGCGGGAATCTGTGTGGTGCTCGCGGCCGGCCTGGTGGGGATGCTGCTGGTTCGGGTGCCGGGTCGGACCCGAACGGTCGTCTAGGACAGCCCGGTGCAGATGGTCAGCCCACGGCCGGTGCGCTGCCGGACCTGGGCGCCGTTGACCGACACGCTGCAGGTGACGTCGCGACCGACGTTGACGACGGCCACGCTGGCGGAGTTCTTGGCCGGAGCGGACAGAGCCACTTCCTTGCTCCACGGCAATGCCACGTTGAACTCGGTCTGCATGATCCCGCCGGTGTCGACGTAGGTGATGTTGATCGCCCGGCCCTCCCCGGTGACGCTGTAGACCACGGTGTCGGTGCCCACGGGCCCCGGCGTCGGGCTCTGGTCCGTCGGCTGTGGAACCGTCGTCGGGAAGGGCTGCGGCACCCGCCTGGGGGTGGTGGGGGAGGGCACCCGCGGCACGGTGGTGGCGCGCGGCGCTGTGGTGGTGGTGCTCGACGGCGACGCCGGGGCCACCACCGTCGACTCCCTCGAGGACGAGCTGACGATCACCAGTGCCAGCACCAGGCCGGCGACCAGAAGGACCGCGCCGGCCGCGGCGATCCACAGCCAGCGCGGGGATTTCGGCGGCGGCGGTGGTGGGGGCGGCGGGGGATAGCCCTGCGTGTAAGGCGAGCCCTGCTGCCAGTAGGCGGGCAGCTGCTGGGTCGGCTGGTTTGGCTGCGCGCCGTAGCCCGGCCCGTAGTAGGTCGGACCCCAGGACTGCCCCGGATACTGACCGGAGTAGGCGGGGTCGGTGGTGGGCGGATACTCGCTGTCCGGTTGCGTCGGGTCCGACCATTCCGGCCGCCGTGGATCGTTCATGCCCGCCTCACCCCAAGCAGGCTACCGGCTCTCAGCGCAGTGCCGGTGCGGGGCGCGGCGCGGCGCGGTGACTGAGAGCGCCGCGACCGTCATGGCCCGCAGCGCGGCGCGCGACTGGTCCGAACCCGGCGCGCGGATGCTGTGCGGGGTGGAGTTGAGCAACCCGAAGGCCGCGTGCGCCATCACCCTGGCCCGGGTCTCGTCGAGTCCGGGATGTATCTCCCGCAGCACCTCGACCCAGATCTCGACGTAGCGCCGCTGGGCCCGGCGCACCTGACGCTGCGCCGTCGCCGGCAGATTCGCCAGGTCGCGGTCCTGGATGCGGATCAGGTCCGGTTCGCCGAGGGCGAAATCCAGGTGGAAGTCGATCAAACCCTCCAGGGCGGCGGCGGCGTCCTCGGCTTGGTCCACCACCGACTGCCCCCCGGCGAGCAACCGGGCGCTCACCCCCACCAGGAGTTCGACCAGCAGTGCTTCCTTGCCCGTGAAGTGCCGGTAGATGGCCGGGCCGCTGACACCGGCGGCAGCGCCGATGTCTTCGAGGCGCACGGCCAGGAATCCGCGCTCGGCGATCAGCTGCTCGGCCGCAGCCAGCAGTTGGGACCGGCGGTCGGACTTCTGCCGGCCGCGATGGGTGAGTGCTGTCACGAGAACCCTTCCCCCGTTACCGCGCAGCGGTGGTTTTGCGTTAATCTCCACTAACCTAACAGTTAGTCGTCGTTAACCGAAGGTGAGTTCATGGCATCACCCGCCGCCAACCGCGAGGCGCATCTGCGGCTGGTCGACCAGCTGCGCGAGAAACTGGCCGCCGCGGCGCAGGGCGGCCCGGAGCGCTCCCGGGTGCGCCATGTCGAACGCGGCAAGCTGCTGCCACGGGATCGAGTCGACGGTCTGCTCGACCCGGGAAGCCCCCTGCTGGAGATCGCTCCGCTGGCCGCCGACGGCATGTACGACGACGACTGCCCTGCGGCCGGGATCATCGCCGGGATCGGCCGGGTGTCGGGCCGGGAATGCATGATCGTCGCCAACGACGCCACCGTGAAAGGCGGCACCTACTACCCGGTTTCGGTCAAGAAACACCTGCGCGCGCAGGAGATCGCCGCCCAGAACCGGCTGCCCTGCATCTACCTGGTGGACTCCGGAGGGGCGTTCCTGCCCCGTCAGGACGAGGTGTTCCCCGACCGCGACCACTTCGGCAGGATTTTCTACAACCAGGCCACCATGAGCGCCGCGGGTATCGCCCAGATCGCCGCGGTGCTGGGCTCCTGCACCGCCGGTGGGGCCTACGTGCCGGCGATGAGCGACGAAGCGGTGATCGTGCGCAATCAGGGCACCATTTTCCTCGGCGGCCCCCCGTTGGTGAAGGCGGCCACCGGCGAGGTGGTGACCGCGGAGGAGCTCGGCGGCGGCGAACTGCACTCCAAGACCTCCGGGGTCACCGACCACCTCGCCCGCGACGATCGCGACGCACTGGAGATCGTGCGGCGCATCGTGGGTACCCTCGGACCGCGCAGCGCACCGCCGTGGGAGGTGCGGCCGGTCGTCGATCCGATCGCCGACCAGCGCGAGCTCTACGACGTCGTACCGGTCGACGCCAAGGTGCCCTACGACGTGCACGAGGTGATCACCCGCATCGTCGACGGCGGCGAGTTCGACGAGTTCAAGGCCAACTACGGCACCACCCTGGTCACCGGGTTCGCCCACATCCACGGCCACCCCGTAGGGATCGTCGCCAACAACGGGGTGCTGTTCGGCGAATCCGCCGTCAAGGGAGCGCATTTCATCCAGCTCTGCGACAAGCGCAAGGTTCCGCTGCTGTTCCTGCAGAACATCACCGGCTTCATGGTCGGCCGGGACTACGAGGCGAGCGGCATCGCCAAGCACGGCGCCAAGATGGTCACCGCTGTGGCCTGCGCCCGGGTGCCCAAACTCACCGTGGTGATCGGAGGTTCGCACGGTGCGGGCAACTATTCGATGTGCGGGCGGGCCTACTCGCCGCGGTTCCTGTGGATGTGGCCCAATGCCCGCATCTCGGTGATGGGCGGTGAGCAGGCCGCTTCGGTGCTGGCCACAGTGCGCGGCGAGATGACCCCGGAGGAGTCCGAGGCCTTCAAAGCCCCCATCCGCGCCCAGTACGAAGAGCAGGGCAACCCCTACTATTCGACGGCGCGGTTGTGGGATGACGGGGTGATCGACCCCGCCGATACCAGAACGGTTCTGGGTCTTGCGCTTTCGGTATGCGCCGGCGCACCCCTCGAGCCCGTTTCCTACGGCGTATTCCGGATGTGACGATGACTCTCTTCGATACCGTTCTGGTGGCCAACCGCGGCGAGATCGCCGTCCGCGTCATCCGTACGCTGCGCGCCATGGGAATCCGATCGGTCGCGGTCTACAGCGATGCCGACGCCGGCGCCCGCCACGTCGCAGAGGCCGACGTGGCCGTCCGCATCGGCCCGGCGCCGGCGCGACAGAGCTATCTCGACATCGACGCGGTCGTTGGGGCGGCGGTCCGCACCGGCGCTCAGGCCGTCCACCCCGGTTACGGATTCCTCTCCGAGAAAGCCGATTTCGCGGCGGCGCTCGCGCAAGCCGGACTGGCATTCATCGGACCGCCCGCAGCCGCGATCGCCACCATGGGTGACAAGATCGCCGCCAAGACCGCGGTGTCGGCATTCGGCGTGCCCGTCGTGCCGGGCATCGCCGAACCCGGACTCTCCGACGCCGACTTGATCGCCGCCGCCGAGGGCATCGGGTTCCCGGTTCTGGTCAAACCGTCAGCCGGCGGCGGAGGCAAGGGGATGCGGCGTGTCGACATCGCGGCCGATCTACCGGCCGCACTCGCCGCTGCGCGCCGCGAGGCCGGCGCGGCCTTCGGCGACGACACCCTTTTTCTCGAGCGGTTTGTGTTGGCGCCCCGGCATATCGAGGTTCAGGTGCTCGCCGACGCGCATGGCCAGGTTCTCCATCTCGGTGAGCGGGAGTGCAGTCTGCAGCGCCGTCATCAAAAGGTCGTCGAGGAGGCTCCCTCGCCGCTGCTCGACGCCGCCACCCGCGCCCGCATCGGCGCGGCGGCCTGCGACACCGCCCGCAGCGTCGACTACGTCGGCGCGGGCACCGTGGAGTTCATCGTTTCCGGCGACCGTCCGGACGAGTTCTTCTTCATGGAAATGAACACCCGGCTTCAGGTCGAGCATCCGGTTACCGAGATGGTCACCGGCTGGGACCTCGTTGAGTGGCAGGTGCGGATCGCCGCCGGTGAGCGGCTGGCGGCCGGTCAGGACGAGATCCTCACGCGGGGTCATGCGATCGAGGCCCGGGTGTACGCGGAGAATCCGGCGGCCGGATTCCTGCCGACCGGCGGTCCGGTGCTGGGGCTGATCGAACCCGTCGGCCCAGGAATCCGCGTGGACTCCGGACTGTCGCCGGGCATGGTCATCGGCAGCGACTACGACCCAATGCTGTCCAAAGTCATCGCCCACGGTTGCGACCGCACCGATGCGCTGCGGGTTCTGGACCGCGCACTGGCCGACACCGCGGTGCTCGGTGTGACCACCAACGTCGACTTCCTGCGGTTCGTGCTCTCCGACGACGACGTAGCGTCGGGCAGTCTGGACACCGGCCTGCTGGAGCGCCTGGACTATCGGCCCGCCGACCCCGGCGACGAGGCCCTGATCGCCGCCGCGGCTTACCGCTGGCTGCAGCGCTGGCCCGCCTCACCGGCCGAGCCCTGGCAGATCCCGTCCGGGTGGCGGATCGGTCAGGCCGCACCCACCACCGCCCGGCTGCGCTGCGCGGATCGGACCGACCACGTCCGAATCACCGGCGACCTGAGCGATGCGCGGGTTCAGGTCGAGGACGGGCCCGTTCGGACGCTGGAAGCCGAGTTGTCGCAACCCGAGCTCACCGTGACCCTCGACGGCGTCCGGCGCACCTTTACCGTCGCGGCGGCGAACCGCGAGATCTGGCTGGCCTTCGACGGCCGGGCCGTGCTGGTCGAAGAGGTCCGCGAATCACCGGTGCGGCCGGACGACGACCTCGGCGGCGACGCCGAACTCACCAGCCCGATGCCGGGATCGGTAGTGGCGGTGGGCGTGTCCGACGGGGAGCAGGTCGAGGCCGGAACGGTCGTCGTGGCGGTCGAGGCGATGAAGATGGAGCACTCGCTGCGCGCCCCGGTGGCCGGGGTGGCCGAACTACTGGTGCGGGTGGGCGACCAGGTCAAGGTCGGCCAGCCGCTGGCGCGAATCACTGTGAGAACGGGAGACGACAATGACTGAATTTCTTTCCACCGGAACCCTTCCCGACGAGTACGAGCAACTCGCGAAGACCGTCCGGGACTTCGCCCGCGAGGTCGTCGCGCCGGTGGCGGCCAAGCATGACGCCGAGCACTCGTTCCCCTACGAGGTGGTCGCGGGGATGGCGGAGATGGGGTTGTTCGGTCTGCCGTTCCCGGAGGAGTACGGCGGCATGGGCGGCGACTACTTCGCGCTGTGTCTGGCGCTTGAGGAACTCGGCAAGATCGATCAGAGCGTGGCCATCACCCTGGAGGCCGGTGTCTCGCTGGGCGCCATGCCGGTTTACCGATTCGGCACCGAGGCGCAGAAACAGCACTGGCTGCCGGCCCTGACCAGCGGCGTCGCACTGGGGGCATTCGGGCTCACCGAAGCGGGCGGGGGAACCGACGCGGGCGCCACCAGGACCACCGCGCGCCTCGATGACGGTCACTGGGTGATCAATGGGTCCAAGCAGTTCATCACCAACTCCGGCACCGAGATCACCCGGCTGGTTACCGTCACCGCCGTCACCGGCATGGTGGGGGAGCGCCGTGAGATCTCCTCGATCATGATCCCCGTTCCCACCGCCGGTTTCACGGTCGAGCCGTCCTACGACAAGGTCGGCTGGAACGCCTCCGACACTCACCCGCTGTCGTTCAGTGACGTCCGGGTGCCGGAGGAGAACCTGCTCGGCGAACGCGGCCGCGGCTACGCCAATTTCCTGCGGATTCTCGACGAGGGCCGCATCGCGATCGCGGCACTGGCGACCGGCGCCGCACAGGGCTGCGTGGACGAATGCGTCAAGTACTCCTCGGAGCGAACTGCTTTCGGTAATCCGATCAGCCGTTACCAAGCCATCGAGTTCAAGATCGCGCGGATGGAGGCCCGCGCGCACGCCGCCCGCACCGCCTACTACGACGCCGCGGCGCTGATGCTGGCCGGTAAGCCGTTCAAGAAGCAGGCCGCCATCGCCAAACTCGTCGCCAGCGAGGCCGCGATGGACAACGCCCGCGACGCCACCCAGATCCACGGAGGCTACGGGTTCATGAACGAGTACCCGGCGGCCCGCCACTACCGGGACAGCAAGATCCTCGAGATCGGGGAGGGAACGACCGAGGTGCAGCTGATGCTGATCGCCCGGGAGCTCGGGCTGGCCTGAGCCTGGGTTATTCCTTGATGCAACGAAAGCCGATGTGGCTCATACCCGTATCGACCATCTGCGGCCGGCGGGCGGCGGGCCGGTAGCGCAGGCAGTAGGTGTCCGCGCACAGGAACGAGCCGCCCTTGATGACCCGGCGCGGCACCGCGAACTGTGGCTGCGCCGGGTCGTAGCTGCCCGCATCGCAGCAGGGGTCGCCGGCGCGGGTGTCCGCGTACCAGTCGGTGGTCCACTCCCAGACGTTGCCGGCCATGTCGAAGAGTCCATAGCCGTTCGGCGGGAAACTACCCACCGGCGTCGTACGCCCGTATCCGGGGTCCGGACGCCAGGGAAAGTCGCCGTGCCAGTAGTTGGCCAGCCGGGATCCGGCGGGCTCGGGCTGGTCACCCCAGGTATAGCTGGTGTGATCGAGTCCACCGCGGGCGGCGGTCTCCCACTGAGCCTCGGTGGGTAATTTCAGTCCGGCCCAATCGGCGTACATGGCCGCATCCTCGAACGCGACATGAACCACCGGGTGCTCCGCCCGGGCGGCGATCGACGAACCCGGCCCGATCGGGTGCCGCCAGGACGCGCCGGGCGTCCACGTCCACCATTGACTGAGATGGCGCAGGTCAACCGGCCCGCTGGTGCGGCGGAACACCAACGAGCCGGGCTGGAGGTTCTCCGTTGGCGCCCCGGGGAAGTCGGCCGGGTTCAGCGGCCGTTCGGCTACCGTCACATACCCGGTGGCGTCAACGAATTCGGCGAACTGGGCATTGCTCACCTGGTGGGCCTGAATGAAGAATCCGGCGACGGTGACCGCTCGAGCGGGAGCCTCCTCGGGGTAGTGGTCATCGGATCCCAGGACCGCCGTTTGCGCCGGGATCCAGACCAGGCCGTTGGTCATGAAAACACCGACCGCCAGTCGTCGCTGATACTCACCACTGTCCAGCCCCGCTCTGCCGCGGTATCGAGGGCGCGTTCTGCCCCTGCGGTGTAGGCGAATTCACGGGAGCTGTCGTCGTGTCGGATCAGCATGCTCATCGACGGCCCCGACGACGCCTCGGCGAACTCGAGCATCTCGATGTCACCATTGGAGTTGCCGGCGGCGAAGATCGGCCGACGTCCGGCCCGCCCCCAGATTCGCACCGCCTTCGCCGGGCCGTCGTTGAGAAACTCCGGGCGCGCGGTCATCAGGAGGTGGCCGTCGACGAAGTCCAGCCCGACTGAGCTTCCGATCACCCGTTCGGGCGGCACTCCGTACATGGCAGGTGTCACCGGCCGCATGAAGTCCCGGCCGCCGCCGGAGGCGATGTAGTTGGTGAAGCCCTCGGCCTCCAGGTAGCGCATCAACTCCACCATGGGCACGTAGCCGCAGGCGGTGTAGGGGCGACGCAGCACGGGGTGCTCGGCTGTGGCGAAGAACTCCCGCACCAGCTCTGCGTGCCGTTCGACGGTGATCCCCTGGAACGCCGAGAACACCGCGCCGGCAAGTGATTCCAGCTGGGCGTCGTCGCCGTCATAGTGCTTGACCACCGCCTCGCCGAACCAGCCGAGATCGCCGGCCGACGCCGCCGCGTAGGGCTCTTTCTCGGTCAGTGTGGGATCGGCCTTCGCGAGTTCGGCCAGTCGGCGCACCAGGAAGTCCAGCTGTACGTAGGCCGGCTTCTCCGCCCACAACGTTCCGTCGTTGTCGAACACCGCCAAGCGCTCCTCGGGCGGCACATAGCTCGAGCCCGGGGTGGTGACCCGGCCGACGAAGTCGATGATCGCCGACTTCGTTGGCCCGTCGTTCCAGTGCGCTAGTGCGGCCGCGCTCATCCGCCCATGGTTTCGGAGAACTTCTTCAGTTTCTCGACTGCGGCGGTGATGGTGAAGGACGCCGGTTCACTGCGCGGCGGGAATTCCTTGAAGGTCTCGAGGAATTGAAGCACCAAAGCGTTTCCGTAGAGCGCGATGAAGATGTTGTCCAGCACCCAATCCCAGTAGCTGTTGGAGGTGACGTCGGCGCGTTCGAACGGATCGGTGCGCAGGTTGAAGATCTTCGGTGCGCGCAATTCGGTGAACGGTTCGAACCAGATCTGCAACGTCCCCTGGCAGCGCTGCTCGAGGAAGACGATTTTCCAGTTCTCGTAACGCAGTCCGAGCACGTCGCAGTCATCGGAGAAGTAGATCAGCCCGCGGCGGGGGCTCTTGTCCTCCTCGCCGGTCAGGTAAGGCAGCAGGTTGTAGCCGTCGATATGGACGTGATAGGTGCGGTCACCGATCGTGTGCCCCTGTTTGAGTTTGGTGACGATTTCCGGTTCTCCGGCTGCGGCCAGAAAGGTGGGAAGCCAATCGTGATGCTGCACAATCTCGTTCGACACCACCCCGGCGGGGATCCGTCCCGGCCAGCGGATCATCTCCGGCACCCGGAACGCGCCTTCCCAACCGGTGTTCTTCTCGCTGCGGAACGGCGTGGTCGCGCCGTCCGGCCAGCTGTTGGCGTGCGGTCCGTTGTCGGTGGAGTAGATGACGATGGTGTCGTCGGTGAGGCCGAGTTCGTCGATGCAGTCCAGCAGCCGGCCGACATGTCCGTCGTGGTCGATCATGGTGTCGTGGTACGGCGACTGCCACCGTCCGGACTGGCCCACGCTCTCCGGTTTGGTGTGGGTCCTGAAGTGCATGTGGGTGGTGTTCATCCACACGAAGAACGGCGTTTCCGATTCGTGTTGCCTTTTGATGAAATCGATTGCCGCAGAAGTCGTCTCGTCGTCGATGGTCTCCATGCGCTTGCGGGTCAAAGGCCCGGTGTCCTCGATGCGTTGCCGGCCGACCGGCCCGTATCGCTCGTCGACCTCGTCTGAGGTCTCCTCGGTCGCCCATGAGTGGATGACCCCCCGTGGCAGCATCATCGCGCGCAGCTTCGGTGCCTCCTCTTCGGTTGGGTAGTTGGGGTTCTCCGGCTCCTCCTCGGCGTTGAGGTGATAGAGGTTGCCGAAGAACTCATCGAAACCGTGCGCGGTCGGCAGGTGCTTGTTCAGGTCGCCGAGGTGGTTCTTGCCGAACTGTCCGGTGGCGTAGCCGAGGGGTTTGAGAAGTTCGGCGATGGTCGGGTCCTCTTCGGAGAGGCCGACGTCCACGCCGGGCATGCCCACTTTGGACAGCCCGGTGCGGTACACGCTCTGTCCGGTGATGAAGGAGGACCGGCCGGCGGTGCAGCTCTGCTCGCCATAGGAGTCGGTGAATCTCATTCCCTCGGCGGCGATCCGGTCGATGTTGGGGGTTCGGTATCCCATCAGGCCGTCGCTGTAGCAACTCAGGTTGGTGATTCCGATGTCATCGCCCCAGATGACCAGGATGTTCGGTTTGCGTGTGGACATGGCTCCCTCATGGTCGGCGCGGATGCCTTCGACCCTAGACGGGTGTGGGCCTTGACCGGCGGGGTTGACGCCGGATTCTCTCGGCGGGGGCGTTTTGACGGAGCGATCCGCTAGGATCGAACACATGTTCGATGAACTGTTGGAGTTTGACCCGGGCGACGACGAGTCGTCGCTGGTAGAGGGCATCACGGCACTGGAGCGGCTGAAGGCCGCGGCGGCTGCTCGCCAGGCCCGACTCGCCGCGGCCCTGGATACCGCACGGCGCACCGCCGAAGCGGCCGCCGGGGTGCCGGCGGCGCGGCGTGGCCGGGGTGTGGCTGCCGAAGTGGCCCTGGCCCGCCGGGACTCGCCGGCGCGTGGCGGACGTCATCTGGGCATGGCCAAGGCCCTGGTGCACGAGATGCCGCACACCCTCGCCGCGCTGGAGGCCGGCGCGCTCTCGGAGTGGCGGGCCACCATCCTGGTCCGGGAGTCGGCCTGTCTGGACGTCGAGGATCGGGGGCGGCTGGACGCAGAACTGTGCTCGGATCCTGCCGGTCTTGAGGGCGTGGGTGATGCGGCGCTGGCTGCGGCCGCCAAGGCGGTTGCCTACCGGCTTGATCCGCATGCTGTGGTGGACCGGACTTCTCGCGCCCAGCAGGACCGGACCGTCACCATCCGCCCAGCCCCCGACACCATGACCTACGTGACCGCACTGCTGCCGGTCGCCCAGGGGGTGTCGGTGTACGCCGCACTCAAGCGGGCGGCCGATGCCTGCTGTGATGGCCGGTCCCGCGGTCAGGTCATGGCCGACACGCTCGTGGGTAGGGTGACTGGATTGGACGCCGCCGAGGCGGTTCCGGTCGCCGTGAACCTGGTGGTCTCCGATCAGGTGCTGCTCGGGGCCGAGGAGGGGGCGGCCGCGATCCTCGGCTACGGGTCGGTCCCTTCGGCGGTGGCCCGCAACCTCATCTCCCGTGCTGTGGAAGACCCGGCATCATTGGCCACCCTTCGGCGCCTGTATGCGACACCGGCCACGGGGGCATTGGTCGCCATGGACTCGCGGGCACGGGCCTTCCCGAAAGGTCTCGCCCTCTTCATCGGGCTGCGCGATCAGCGGTGCCGGACGCCCTACTGCGACGCTCCCATCCGCCACAGCGACCACGCGACACCGCACCGCCAGGGCGGAGCTACCAGCGCGCAGAACGGACTGGGTCTGTGCGAACGCTGTAACTACACCAAAGAGGCGCCCGGCTGGACGGCGGTCACGCAGTCCGATGAAAACGGAAGGCATGCCGCCCGATTCATTACGCCGACCGGCCACGAGTATCACTGCATGGCCCCTGCACCACCGGGGACTCCGCGGACACCGATGAGCGAGATCGAGGTGTGGCTGAATAACAGGCTCGCGGCCTGAGGTTTACCGCTTCCGGGCCGCCGCGAGGCGGGCCCTGAACTCGGGCGACTCGATGGTGATCGCCTGCGGCCCCAGTTCGATGTTCTTGGCTGCCTCGTGGTGATCGGCGTCGTTGAAGCCGGGGATCGCGGTGGCCCGCATCGAGGCCTTGGTGGCCAGCACCACCTCACGCGGGGCTGCGGCGGGGCCGGACGCAAGTTCCAGGGCGGCTGCCACCGGGTCGTCGGCGAGGTGCAGCGCCAGACCATGCCGAACGGCGGCCTCGGCGTCGAACCGCATCCCGAACAACAGTGCCGCGCGGGCGACTTGGGGTCCGGCCGCCCGGTGCAGCATCCAGGTGGCGCCTCCGCCGGGGTGAATGCCGAGTTTCTGGAAGCGCGGATCGAACACGGCGTGCGGGCCTGCGATACGCACGTCGGCGGCCAGGGCCAGATTCATCCCGGCGCCGACGGCCGCCCCGTTGACCGCGGCGATCGTCGGAAGCGAGCAGCGGCCGAGCGCCATGAAACCGGCGTAAAGACGCTGCAGGCCTTCTGTGGCCGCCGCCCCCAAAGCGGACAGATCGGCTCCCGCGCAGAATGCCTTGCCCGCCCCGGTGACGACGACCGCGTGAACGCCGTCGTCGCTTTCGGCGCGCTGCACCGTCTCGGCCAGCAGCGTTGACGTCGCCTCGGTCACCGCATTGCGCCGGTCCGGATCGTTGACCGTGATCAGCGCCACCCGGTCGATCACCTCGTAGAGAACCTGATCCGCCACGGACGCCGAGGTTAACATCAGCTGCGCGGGGCGATGGCCTGCTCGGTGATGATCTCCAGCACCGGCGCCAGGGTCCGCGCGCGGGACACCGTGATGTGGTTGTCGTCGCGGAACACCACGTCGGTACCCACGATCACCGGGCACACCCGGTCGGTGCAGAACAGCTGCGAGAGTTCCGCATACTGGCCGCCGCCCGCCCCGGTGGCCGCGGATTCGCCGGCGATGCCGTCGGCGTACAACCCCTTCTGGCGTTCCGGTGCACAGGTCAGAGCGTTGTCGAGATGGGCCGACAGGCAGACCGGCACATCGGAGTGCGGGTCGGGGACCGGACCGAGCACCAGGATCCGCGCCCCGGTGTCCGCTCGCAGGGTCGCCACCAGGTCGGTCAGGCTCGTCATCCACGCCGGGTCGTAGGCGGTGAAGCCGAAATCAGCGCCGTAGCGCCGCGACATGCTCAGCACGATCAGCTTCGGCTGCTCGTCCCGCAGCCGCTGTATCGCCTCGGTACGCCACTGCCGGCACTCAGAGTAGTCCCGCCCGAGGTACGGGCTGAGGATGGGCAGATCCTGCAGCGGGCAGGTGACCTTGGCCATCGTCACCAGACGCCAGTGCTGGTGGGCGGCAAGAGGTTCTAGTGCCGGCTGCCACATCGCGGCATGCGAGTCCCCGACTAGGGCGACCGTCGTCGGCCCGTCGGGGTCGCCGGACACGCACTCCGGCACGCCCACCTCGAGCCAGGTTCGCACGCACCCGTCGAAGAAACCCGCGGGTTTGTCCCAGGCCGCGTCGGCCAGAGGTGGGGTCAAGTCGGCCGGAACCGGGCCGGGCCGGCTGGAAGCCAGGACGGCGGACCGGACCGCGGTCAGGGCGGTGGCGAGCGGGTCGGGGGCCGCCGACTGTGGCTGTTGCGCGGAATGGGTGATCGCCGCGGCGGCGGGCGTCCCGCGACCGTTCGGCACCGGCAGTAGCAGCGGCAGGAGCAGGGCTGCGCTCACCGCCGCCGCGGTGACCATGCTGCCGATCGCCAGGCTGCCGCCGGCCGAGCGGCGCAGCGGCCGCGCGTAGCGGATCGGGCGCTCGACGTAGTGCAGGGTGAGCACGGCCAACGCTAACGATGCGGCCACCGCCGCCAGCCGGCCCGGCCAACCGAGCGGGTGGCCGACCGCCACCGGCGCCAGCACCAGAAGCGGCCAGTGCCACAGATACCAGGAGTAAGAAAGCCGGCCCACCGCCCGCAACGGCGGTATCCCCAATAACCGGCCGGCCGCCCTGGTCGGGGTCGCGCAGCCGGCCACGATGACCGCCGCCGTGCCGATCACCGGTACCAAGGCTGCGGTGCCCGGGTAGGGAATCCGGTCGTCGAGTTGGGTCGCCGCCCAGCCGATCGCCGCCAGCCCGCCGAAGCCGACGATCGCGGCGAACCCTGGCGGCAGCCGCCGCCACAGCGGGGCCGACAGCGCGATCAGACCCCCGGCGGCCAGTTCCCACGCCCTGGTCGGAAGCGAGAAGAACGCCCATGGGGGCCGGGAGTGGGTCCAGGCCAACGAGAGGGTCAGCGACGCGGCGAAAACCACGCTCAGCACCAGCAGGTAGGGCAGGGGGGACGGCCGGGCCTTCCGGCGGTTCCATAGCCACCCGACGGCGAGCAGCAATACCGGCCACAGCAGGTAGAACTGCTCCTCCACGCCCAGTGACCAGTAGTGCTGGAACGGCGAGGGGGCGCTGTGGGCCAGGTAGTCGGTCCCGGTGATGGCCAAGCGGTAGTTGCCGACGTAGAGCGCGCTGGCCAGGCCGTCGTCGAGCGCCGAGCGCGCCTGCAGGGGAGGTAACAGCACCGTGGCCGCCACCGCGGTCACCACCAGCACCGTCGCCGCAGCGGGCAGCAGCCGACGGGCCCTCGCGCCGTAGAAACGGGCCAGTTGCACCCGGCCGGTGGCGCTCCGATCGGCCCACAGCATGCGGGTGATCAGGAATCCGGAGATGACGAAGAAGACGTCGACACCGATGAACCCGCCACCGATCGCGCCGGCGTGGAAGGCCACGACGGCCAGCACCGCCACCGCGCGCAGGCCCTCGATGTCGGGGCGGAAGTCTGACCGCGGCCGGCATCGGGGAGGCCGCTTCCGCGCCATTCGGCGTGCCTCGACGTCGGCGACAGACACGGTTTCCGGCTTCCTCCCTCGGGTGCAACCAGAACCAGTGTGGTGCCGCCGCCGCCCTCGGCGGGGTTGCCACGCCCGCAGGATCGCCTATCCCGGCCGATCCAGATCCGTCAGGCCGATGAGGCCGTCCTCGACCGCTCTGGCCAGCAATGCGGATTTGGTGGAGGCGAGCCGGCCCGCCGCGGCGTACTTGGCGCGGACCCGTTGCAGATGGGTTCGCACCGTTGCCGGCGCGATGCGCAGCAGACCGCCCACGTCGTCCTTGCTTTCGGTGCCGAGCCACGCCACCAGGACCTGCTTCTCACGTTTGGAGAGGTTGACCCGGGTTTTCATCAGGGCCCCGGCCATCCGCGGGCTGACGTAGCCGTTCCCGCTGCGCACGCTGCGGACGGCGTTGATCAGATGCTGCCGGCCGTCGGACTTGGCGACGTAACACGCCGCGCCGGCGTCGAGGCTGGCCAGGATCACCTCGGGGGATGTCGAGACGGAGTGCACGATCACAGGCGGACCGACCGAGCAGAGCCTTTTCAGCCCTAAGAGGTCGGGGGCGTGCCCGTTGTGCTGGATCTCGATCACGACGACGTCAACCGCCGCGCGGGTGGCCAGCCAGGTGAGGCAGTCGCCGGTCCGGGCGAAGCCGGCCACCACGGTGAACTCGCCGCTGAGCCAGGTTTCCAGGCCGGCACGCACCACATCGTGTCCGTCGATGATCGCCACTCGCGTGCCGTTGATCGGCGTCTGGTCAATTGCCACGGTGAAGGCCCCCCGCCCCACGACCGGTCAGATGCGTGTGGGCCGGGGGCAACTTCAACCTGGACTTAGTTTCGGCAAACCTCAGTGGGCGTCTGCCGGACACCCCGCCGGGATACTTGCGAAGTGAAACACAAGGCCTGGCTGCCGTGTGTTGCCGCCAAACCCCAACCCGGTGCCAACTATGGCACAGGGTCAGCAACGTTTGGTGCGGTTAGGGCCTTTCGTGTGCGGCGGTCACCAACGGAAACCGGAGAACTGGAATATCTGCCGGAAGAAGGTCACGGCCGTCGATGCGGTTGTTGTCGGCATCGTCGAGGCGGTCGAGGTCGTCCCGGTCACCGCACCCGACCGGGACCGGCCAAAAAGGATGGAGCATGCGTTGGGAACCAGCGTCGAACGCCTTCGCCGACGGTATCCGGGCAAGCGAGAACAACTAGCCGAAGATGCCGCCTACACCGTTCACCTGACGGACCCTCGGAAAAAGTTGGGTCAGAAGTTATGGCAACCGTTGACAGCTCTGCCAATCGGACCGCCGGAGGCGTTGAGGACGTCATCGCTGATGTCAGTCAACTGATCTTTGCCGAGAGCCTGCTCTAGCGTGTTCGCTTCTTGCTCGCGCTGGCCTGGCGGAACGGCCAGCAGCACATCAAGCGCCGCCCGCACTTTTTGCTCTGTTTGTGGATCGCTACTAATCCTGCCCCAGATCAAGGGCGCGCTCTGCTGTAGGGACGACATGATCTGTTGTTGGGAGCACGTCGTGGTGTTGAGATTGTCGGCAGAGGCCGGTGCTGCTACGGCTAAGGCAAGACAGGCGAGGCCGGCCGCCGTACCCAGGTGCCGTCGAAAACCCTTATCCATGACGCTCATGGCAGGGAAACTAGCAGGTGTTGGGATCAGCGGAGAGGACTGGGGGCGCTGTCGGCGGCCGAGCTGGCGGGGGAGGACGTACGGCGGGCTCATCGAAGCGGACGGGCACCCGACGAGACCACACCGATCAGGGGTCCGGGCAGTGGTGAAAAGCGTCGGGGCGGTCTGACTGCGTGGACCTGCACAATTGAGCCGCCAGTAAGTTGGAGATCAAGAGTTTCGTCGAAGGCGTGGCCCATCAGGACGGCGGTACCGAGAACGCCAAGTTGGTTGCTGCCCAAGTCGCCGCCGCCGACTGGCCGCTGGTGGGCATCGGTGACAGAATCTGGACCGGAGAAGATGCCGTCGAAAGCTAGGGTGGCCGTCCGCTTCAGCCGCAGGGCCGGCCCTTCGGGCGGTGACGGAAGGGCGGAGGATTCTTTTGGTGGTGGATCCCGTGCGCGGTTCGGCCAATCTTGTTGCGCGATTTTTCGAGTTCGGGGTTGCCGGGGTCAACGAGTTGACCCGGCTGGGCAGCGACTTTCTGTTGGCAGCACTGCTGGCCCGGCTGGGCAGGACTGACCGGGACGATGTCTCCGAGGAGCTTCCGGATGCGGTGGATGCGGACCTCGGCGTCGAGGGCGATCTCGGTGCGGCGGAGGTGATCACCCGGGGACTCCTGGCAGGCGACGGGCAATACACCCGCCGGGCGGTCGCCGATCGCGCCGGTATCGGTGCCGATGAGGCACGGCGACTGTGGCGGGCTCTGGGATTTCCGAAAGTCGATGACGATCAACGGATATTCACCGACGCCGATGTCGCTGCCCTGACCGACGCGGCCGGCCTCGTCACCGCCGATATCGTGGACGCTGACGCGCTGGTGGAACTTGCCCGCCCACTGGGCAATCTGATGTCCCGGCTGGCGGCGGCCCAGACCAGTTTCGTCTCCGAGGTGGTTGGTACGCGATTGGCCGCCGGTCTCGATCCGGAGGACCCGCAGCTGCCTGACCGGCTTGCTGCCCAAGCCATCATCACGACCCGGGAACTGCTGCCGGTGCTGGAGCGGGCAACGCTGTACGCATGGCGGCGACATCTCGCCGCTGAAATCGGACGAGCGTTGGTTCCCGTCGGACCTGACACTCATGTCGAGACCCGTTTGGCGGCGGTAGGTTTCATCGACATCGCCGGCTATACACGACTGTCCCGCAACCTGGACCTCACCGAACTCGCAAGGCTTCTTGATGGTTTCGAAACGGCTGTGCTCGATCGTGTGGTCGAGCACGGTGGCCGGGTGATCAAGAATCTCGGCGACGAAATTCTCTTCGTCGTTGACGATCCGGTATCGGCGGCGGAGGCAACGTTGCAGCTGATGGACGATTCCGCCGCCAACGAAGCTTTGCCACCGATGCATGCGGGCCTGGCGTTCGGGTCGGTGCTGTTCCGCGGCGGTGACGTCTACGGTCCAGTAGTGAATGTCGCCGCCCGACTCTCCAGCCTGGCCCGCAAGGGAACAATCCGGGTTGACCACGCAATGGCGACCGAGCTCGCCGATGCCAAGGAATTCACCGTCTCGACACGAACCCCGCGCCCTGTTCGCGGCTACCCACAGCTACCCAGCTACCGCCTGCGCAGATCGAAAAAGCGCTGAAATTGCCCTGACAGGCCGCCACCCGAGGGTGCTTTGACCGTAATGGTCCTGCGGACTGGCGCACCCAAAGAGTGTTAGGTCCACCGAGAAAGAACAGCCTGAGCTGGTCTTTACTTGCGCCCCCGGCACGACTCGAACGTGCGACCTAGGGATTAGAAGGCCCTTGCTCTATCCACCTGAGCTACGGAGGCAAGCGCGGGTAAGTCTATCCGGACGTGTCGCGCCAACATGTTTTCTGCCTCTGGCCTGCGCGGTTACGCGTCTCCGGACACCCGGAAGGTCAAAATCACGATTGTGACCGAGGTGATTCGCTAGCGTGACCTCGGCGCTGGGCGCGGGGTGCCCGGCATGGGTCAGTACGGGGTTTTCTCGAGGGAGCCGACAGGAATGAATAGCGCGATCGACGAGGTCAGTGCTCGATGTCATCGAGCCGTGCGGGCCGGCACGCTGGTCCTGCGCGGGACTCCGGCCGCAGCCAGTTGGGTGCTGGGCTGGCTGGCCGCGGAGTTCTCCCCGCACGTCCTGACCGGTCACGTACTGTCCGCGCTGCCCGCGCCGCTGGAGCGGGCGGCCTCCGGGTTGGCGGCCCAGCGCGCCGACGACGTGCTCGACGAGGCGCTGACCGAGGCCTTCGGCGCCGACTACCTCTCGGCGGTCCACCACCCGCTGGAGTCCTACACCTCGCGTCGGCCGAACCTGGGCAGCCTGGTGGAGGCGATGCGCCACCGGCGCCGGTATGCCGCGGCAACCACCAACATCTCCTACGGTCCGGGCGGGCGCAGCAATCTGCTCGACGTGTGGCGCCGTCCGGACCTGCCGGCCGGTCACCGGGCGCCGGTGCTGATCCAGATTCCCGGCGGTGGCTGGTCGCTGAACGACAAACGCGGACAGGCCTATCCGCTGATGACCCGGATGGTCGAGCTCGGCTGGATCTGCGTTTCGATCAACTACAGCCGCAGTCCACGCAACGCCTGGCCGGCTCACATCGTCGACGTCAAGCGGGCCATCGCCTGGGTGCGCGCCAACATCGCCGACTTCGGCGGTGATCCCGAATTCATCGCGGTCACCGGCGGCTCGGCGGGCGGGCACCTGAGCTCGCTGGCGGCCCTGACTCCGGGAGATCGCACTCTCCAGCCGGGCTTCGAGGACGCCGACACCAGCGTGCAGGCCGCCGCCCCCTACTACGGGGTGTACGACCTCACCGACCACGGCGCCATGCACAAGCTGACCATGCCGCTGCTGGAGACCATGGTGATGCAGCGTCGGCTGGCCGAGAACCGGGAGCTGTACGAGGCCGCCTCGCCGACCCTGCGCGCCCACCGCGACGCCCCGCCGTTCTTCATCCTGCACGGCGAGAACGACGCGGTGGTGCCGCGATCCCAGGCCGAGGGGTTCGCCAACGCCCTACGCAGTGCCGGGGCCCCGACGGTGGCCTACGCCGAGATCCCCAACGCCCACCACTTCTTCGACGCCATCGCCACGCTGCGCTGCCAGATGGCGGCCGAATCGGTGGCGGCGTTCCTCGGCATCATCTACGGCCGCTACGTCCTGGCCGGCAGCGGTCGCAGGGCGGTGGCCGCCCGCTCGGCCGGTTGACCCGGCCCGGTCGGCAATCGACCCCGCTGCTGCGGTAGTCGGACTAGCGTTGGGGGTCAGACGGCCCGGCGCCGGGCATTGCTTGCGGTGAGCGTGCGGTAAGGAGGTGTTCGATGAGCGGCCCCGTGGACGCTTCCGGGCTGCCTTGCGAACTCGGTGCCTTCGATCTGCTGATGCACCGCGGCGAGGCCAACCCGCGGACCCGCTCGGGGATCATGGCGCTGGAGATCCTCGACACCTCCCCGAACTGGGAGCGGTTCCGCGAGCTCTTCGAGAACGCCTCGCGCAAGGTGCTGCGGTTGCGGCAGAAGGTGGTGATGCCGCCGCTGCCGACCGCGCCGGCCCGGTGGGTGGTCGATCCGGATTTCAACCTCGACTTTCACGTCCGCCGGGTCCGGGTTCCCGAGCCCGGGACGCTGCGCGACGTTCTTGACCTCGCCGAGGTGATGCTGCAGTCACCGCTCGACATCTCCCGCCCGCTGTGGACGGCGACTCTCGTCGAGGGACTCGAGGGAGGCAAGGCGGCCACCCTGCTGCATCTGAGCCACGCCGTCACCGACGGGGTGGGCGCCACGGCGATGTTCGCCGAAATCTACGACCTCGAGCGTGACGCGAAGCCGCGGCCGACGCCACCGTTGCCGGTTCCGGAGGACATCACCGGCATAGACCTGATGCGGGAGGGCATCGGTCATCTACCGGGCGTCCTCGTCGAGGGGGTCGCCGAAGCGGTGGCCGGCGGACTGGGACTGGTCGGCAAGGTGGTCAGCAGCCCGGGTTCAGCCCTTTTCGATGCCATCGACTATGTGCGTTCCGGTCGCCGGATGGTCCGCCGGGCCGCTGACCCGTCCCCGCTGCTGCGACGTCGGAGCCTGTCGACCCGGACCGAGGCGATCGAGATGAGGCTGGGGGACCTACACCGCGCCGCGCACGCGGCCGAAGGCTCGATCAATGACGCCTACCTGGCGGGCCTGTGCGGCGCGCTGCGGCGCTACCACGCCGAACTCGGCGTTCCGGTCAACTCGCTGCCCATGGCGGTTCCGGTGAACCTGCGCGCGGAGGCAGATCCGGCCGGCGGGAACCGGTTCGCCGGGGTCAACCTCGCCGCCCCGGTGGGCGTCGCCGATCCCGTCGCCCGCATCGGCAAGATCCGCAAGCAGATGATCTCCCGGCGTGAGGAGGCCGCCATCGACCTGATCGGTGCGGTGGCCCCGGTGCTGACCCTGCTGCCGGATCCGGTCCTGGAGGCCATGAGCGGATCGGTGATCGCCTCCGACGTCCAGGCCAGCAATGTGCCTATCTATCCGGGCGACACCTACATCGCCGGAGCGAAGGTGTTGCGGCAGTTCGGCATCGGCCCGCTGCCCGGAGTCGCGATGATGGTGGTGCTGATCTCGCGCGGCGGCTTCGCCACCGTCACCACCCGCTACGACCGGGCCGCCGTCTCCGAACCGGACTTGTGGGCCCGGTGTCTGCGCGAGGGTTTCGACGAGGTTCTCGCCCTGGCCGGAGACCCGCACCCGAGGGTGGTGCCCGCGTCGTTCCCTGACCGTCCGGACGGATCCCGCCCGTCCACGAAGAGATCGGTGGCTTATTCATGAGCGACACAACCGCCAAGGGTGCAGCGGAATTGCGCCTTCCCGGTTCGGTGGCCGAGGTCATGGCCAGCCCGGCCGGGCCTCAGGTCGGAGCGTTCTTCGACGTCGACGGCACCCTGGTCGCCGGCTTCACGGGAGTGATCCTGACCCGTGAGCGGTTCCGCAGCCGCGATATGGGCGTCGGCGAACTCATCAGCATGGTCGCGGCCGGCCTCAACCACCAGTTCGGCCGGATGGAGTTCGAGGAACTCATCAACAAAGCCACCGACGTGCTGCGTGGCCGTCCGCTCTCGGACCTGCAACAGATCGGGCAGCGGCTGTTCTCCGAGAAGATCGAGAAGCGGATCTACCCGGAGATGCGGGATCTGGTGCAGGCCCACATCGAGCGGGGGCACACCGTGGTCCTCAGTTCGTCCGCGCTGACCATCCAGGTGGAGCCGGTGGCTCGCTTCCTGGGCATCCCCAACGTGCTGACCAACCAGTTCGAGACCGACCAGGACGGCGTGCTGACCGGCAAGGTGGTCACGCCGATCCTGTGGGGACCGGGCAAGGCCAACGCCGTGCAGAAGTTCGCGGCCGACCACGACATCGACCTTAAACAGAGCTACTTCTATGCCGACGGTGACGAGGATCTGGCGCTGATGCACCTGGTCGGCAACCCGCGCCCGACCAACCCTGGCGAAAAGATGGCCGAGGTGGCGCGCAAGCGCGGCTGGCCGATCCTGCGCTTCTCCAGCCGCGGCCGCGGGGGTCTGATCGGCCAGGTCCGCACCCTGCTGGGGGTAGGGTCGATCGTGCCCGCGGCCTACGGGGCCATCGGTTGGGGGCTGCTGACCTTCAACCGGCGCCGTGGCGTGAACTTCTTCACCACTGCCTTCCCGCAGATGTTGCTGGCCCTCAACGGGGTTCGGCTGAACATCCTCGGTGAGGAGAATCTGAAGAAGCAGCGGCCGGCGGTGTTCATCTTCAACCACCGCAACAACTTCGACCCGGTTCTGGTGGCCTCGATGGTCAAGGACAACTGGACCGGTGTGGGCAAGAAGGAGCTGGAGAACGACCCGGTGGTGGGCACCCTGGGCAAGCTCGTCGACACCATCTTCATCGACCGGGAGGACCCGAAGAAAGCGGTCGAGTCCCTCAAACAGGCCGAGGAACTCACCAAGAAGGGCCTGTCGGTGGTGATCGCGCCGGAGGGCACCCGCCTGGATACCAGGGCGGTGGGTCAGTTCAAGAAGGGTCCGTTCCGGCTGGCCATGTCCGCCGGGGTGCCCATCGTCCCGATCGTGATCCGCAACGCCGAGCAGATCTCCGCGCGGGACTCCTCCACCCTGCATCCCGGCACGGTCGACGTCGTCGTCTATCCGCCGATCTCGCTGCAGGATTGGACGTTGGACAACCTTTCCGATCGGATCGCCGAGGTCCGCCAGCTGTATATCGACACGCTGAAGAACTGGCCGTTGGACAAGGTGCCCGCGGCGGCTATCTACCGACGCACGCCGGCCAAGAAGGCAGCCCCCAAGAAGGTGCCAGCCAAGAAGGCTGCCGCCAGAAAGGCGCCGGCCAAGAAGGCTGCCGCCAAAAAGGCGCCGGCCAAGAAGGCTGCCGCCAAGAAGGTGCCCGTTAAAAAGGCGGCCGCCAAGAAGGCGCCCGTGAAGAAGGCCGCTGAGACCACCACCCAGAAGAAATCGCAGACGAGAGTGAGGGGACGCCGGTGAGCGCCGCCGACTATCTCGCCGACTTCAGCACAACCGACGACGCTCTGGTGCTGGCCTCGGTCTCATCCAGAGCCGAGGCCGATTTGCTCAACGACTGGCTGCGGGCGCAGCGTCGCGCCCATCCCGACACCAGGGTCGAGGTGCTGCGGCTCCCGCACAGCGACGCTTCGCCGCAGATGGTCGACCAACTGGCCGACACCCTCGAGGGCCCCGGTGATCGCACCGTCATCCCGGTACGGGTGTTCTGGGTACCGGGCGGGCTGCCCACCCGGGTGAAGCTGGCGGGCCTGTTGTCCGGTCGCGACACCTACCGTCCGCCAGAGATGCTGCAGCGCGCGATCCTCAAGAAGGACCGGTCCCGGGCTCGTATCGTCGCCGGCGAGCCGGCCAAGGTCTCCGAACTGCGTCAGCTGTGGCAGGAAAACACCGTCGGGGACAGCCCTCGTGACTTCGCCCAGTTCGTCCTGCGCCGAGCGAACCTGGCGGTCGAGCGGATCGAATTGCGTTTGCTCGGACCGGAATACAAGTCGCCGCGGCTGATCACCGACGAGTTGATGGCGTCCTCGCGCTTCATGGAGGGGATGGCTGGGATTCCCGGGGCCAGCCCGGAGAAGGCCGAGGAGATGCTCGACGAGCTGGCCACCGGATGGAGCAGGTTCTCTGTCGACCTGATCCCCAACCTCGGCCGGGCCATCTTCAGCAGGGGATTCGATCCCCGGATCGACTACGACCAGGCGCAGATCGAGGCGATGCGCCGCGCCCTGGAAGACCACCCGGCGGTGTTTCTCTGGTCGCACCGTTCTTACCTCGACGGGGTGGTGGTCCCGGTCGCCCTGCAGGAGAACAAGCTGCCCCCGGCCTGCACCTTCGCCGGGATCAACCTGTCCTTCGGCTTCATGGGTCCGCTGATGCGGCGGTCCGGGGTGATCTTCCTGCGTCGCAGGCTCGATGATCCGCTGTACAAGTACGTGTTGCGGCAGTTCGTCGGCTACATCGTGCAGAAGCGTTTCAATCTAAGCTGGTCGATCGAAGGCACCCGGTCGCGAACCGGAAAGATGTTGCCGCCCAAGCTCGGTCTGCTGTCCTACGTTGCCGACGCTTACCTCGACGGCCGCAGTGAGGACATCCTTCTGCAGCCAACGTCGATCAGCTTCGATCAGCTCCACGAGACCACTGAGTACGCGGCCTACGCGCGGGGCGGGGAGAAGATCCCTGAGGGCGCCGAGTGGCTCTACAAGTTCATCAAGGCTCAGGGCGAGCGCAACTACGGCAAGATCTACGTCCGCTTCCCGGAGGCGGTGTCGATGCGCCAGTACCTCGGTGAGCCGGGCGGGCCGATGGCCAAGGACGAGGCCGCCAAACGGCTGGCGATGCAGAAGATGGCCATCGAGGTTTCCTGGCGGATCCTTCGGGCCACGCCGATCAACGCCAACAGCCTGGTCTCGGCGGTGCTGCTGGCCACCCGGGGGAGGGCGTTGACGCTGCGGCAGTTGCACCACACTCTGCAGGCCTCGCTGGATTATCTGCAGCGCAAGCAGACGCCGATGACGAACAGCGCCTTGCGGCTTCATTCCACCGAGGGGGTGCGGGCCGCCGTGGACGCGCTGTCCAACGGCAACCCGGTAACCCGTATCGACGGCGGGCACGAGCCGGTGTGGAAGATCGAGCCTCAGCACGAGCACGAGGCGGCCTTTTACCGCAATTCGTTGATCCACGCCTTCCTGGAGACCTCCATCGTCGAGCTGGCGCTGGTCCACGCTGCCCGGGCGGCGGAAGGCGAACGGGTGGATGCGTTCTGGGCGCAGGCGATGCGGTTGCGTGCGCTGCTGAAGTTCGACTTCTACTTCGCCGATTCGGCCACCTTCCGCAAGAACCTCGCCGAGGAACTGAGCTGGAACCAGGATTGGCAGGCCCAACTCGACGCCGGGCCGGAGGCGGTTGACGCCTTGTTGCGGGCCAAGCGGCCGCTGATGGCCAACGCGATGCTCCGCCCGTTCTTCGAGGCGTACGAGATCGTGGCCGACGTGCTCTGTGACGCGCCGACCGACATCGGGGACAAGGAACTCAGCGAGCGGGCGCTGGGCGTCGGAAACCAATACGCGGCACAGGGGTTGGTGAGCAGCACCGAGTCGGTGTCGGCACTGTTGTTCCCGACCGCGCGCAAGGTCGCCGCGGACCAGAAGCTGATGGAACCGGCGCCCGATCTTCGCGAGCGACGGCGCGCCTTCCTCAACGAGTTGCGGGTCATCATCGCCGATATGGAACGTATTCACCTGCTGGCCCGTGAACAGTTCGCGGCTCGCGAGGCGATGGTCCGCTCGTCGAATTGAATGTCCGGGCATAGCTGCTGAGCTGCTGATAAGGTCCGAGCGGCCCGCGAGGCGGGGTGCCCGATGTGCGGAGGAGATTCTTGATGAGGACCAGTGTCGCGGCCTGTGGTGCCGTTGTCGTTGCGGCGGGGCTGATCGGTGCTGGGCTGGCCGGCTGCTCTGCGAAGGTGGAGACCAAGGTCGCCAAGTCGGTGAGCGCCGCCGACCTACAGACCAAGCTGACCGAGCAACTCACCGAGGCGGGAAATGCGCCGGAATCGGTGAACTGCAAGGACGAATTGGTCGGCGAGGTGGGCAAGTCCACCATGTGCGACGTGGTCTTCAGTGATACCAACAGCGTCGAGGCCACGGTTACCACTACAGGGGTCGACGAGTCCGGCATCTCCTTCGATCTGTCTCCCTCGCTGACGAAAGAGCAATTGGAGAAAGGCGTTTCGGGCCTGACCAACGCCACGGCCGTCAGCTGCGACTCCGGTCTTGAGGGCGCGATCGGTGAGACCACGACCTGCGAGGTGACCGTCGACGGCGTCGTCAGCAAGCGCGTCGCCGCCATCGACGGGGTCAACGGGCTGATGATGGACCTCTCGGTGGTCCCGGTGGTGCCCAAGGAGCAGTTGGGGGAGATCCTCATGCAGCGGCTCAACGCCGACGGCACACCGGCTGAGACCGTCGACTGCGAGTCCGATGCCATTGCCAAGCCCGGCACCTCGGTCGAATGCGTGGCCGTCACCGGTGACGAGAAGCGTGGTTACGACGTGTCGGTGACGACCGTCGAGGGTGACAACGTCGGTATCGACTACTCGGACTCGGCCACCCCGTAACAGGGCCTCGATGCGAGCCCGGTTAGGCGCCGGGTGGAACCCGCTCAGCCCGGCGGCTCTGCTGGTAGGCGAGGTCGCCGCTCCGACAGCGAACGCTCATCCCCAGTCGGCGCTCTTTCCACAGCTCGACGGATTTCCGGTACTCGACGTGTGCTGGCCGTCGGCGACGGGGTGCTCACTGTAGGTGCGACAACCGCACCGACTGAGAGGACCGCAGCCATGTTCGAGACACCGATCACCGTCGTCGGACGGATCGTCACCGATCCGCGCCGCCGCATCGTGGGCGACCAGGAGGTGATCAGCTTCCGGGTGGCCAGTAACTCCCGCCGCCGGACCCCGGAGGGCACCTGGGAGCCGGGTAACTCGCTGTTCGTCACGGTCAACTGCTGGGGAAGGCTGGTCACCGGGGTCGGTGCCGCCCTGTACAAGGGTGCCGCGGTTATCGCGGTGGGCACCGTGCACACCAGCGAGTACGAGGACCGAGAGGGGATCAAGCGATCCTCGCTGGACATGCGGGCGACCGCGGTGGGCCCAGACCTGGGTCGGGTGATCGCGCGCATCGAGCAGCCGCCGCAGTCCAGGACGTCCCCCGAGGCCGTCGCCGACGACGGGACGGGGGACGGGGTCGTTGACGGTGTCGCGGACGGGACCGTGGAGGGCAGCGAGTCCGAGAACCTGATGCTGTCCGCCTGAGACCGCCGGGCGGTCGCGCCGGTTCGGTTCCGGCGCGACTGTCAGGCGGCATCGGGTGCCCGGTGGCGCCGCACCTAGGATGGGCGCGTGGCGGAATTCATCTACACCATGCGTAAGGTCCGCAAGGCTCACGGCGACAAGGTCATCCTCGACGATGTCACGCTCAGCTTCCTGCCGGGCGCCAAGATCGGTGTCGTCGGGCCCAACGGTGCCGGCAAGTCCAGCGTGCTTCGGATCATGGCCGGCCTGGACCAACCAAACAACGGCGACGCCTTCCTCGCCCCCGGGGCGACGGTGGGGATCCTGCAACAGGAGCCCCCGCTCAACGAGGGGAAGACCGTCCGGGGCAACGTCGAGGAGGGGCTCGGCGAGATCAAGGTCAAGTTGGACCGCTTCAACGAGGTCGCCGAGCTGATGGCCACCGACTACTCCGACGAACTGATGGAGGAGATGGGCCGGCTGCAGGAGGAACTCGATCACGCCAACGCCTGGGATCTGGACTCCCAGCTGGAACAGGCGATGGACGCCCTGCGCTGCCCGCCGCCCGACGAGCCGGTCACCCACCTCTCCGGCGGCGAGCGGCGCCGGGTGGCGCTCTGCAAGCTGCTGCTGAGCAAGCCGGACCTGCTGCTGCTCGACGAGCCCACCAACCACCTCGACGCGGAGAGTGTGCAGTGGCTCGAGCAGCACCTCGCCGAATACCCGGGTGCGATTCTGGCCGTCACCCACGACCGGTACTTCCTGGACAACGTCGCCGAGTGGATCCTTGAACTCGACCGCGGCCGGGCCTACCCGTACGAGGGCAACTACTCGACCTACCTGGAGAAGAAGGCCGAGCGCCTCGAGGTGGCCGGCAAGAAGGACCAGAAGCTGCAGAAGCGGCTCAAGGAGGAACTGGCCTGGGTGCGTTCCGGGGCCAAGGCGCGCCAGGCCAAGAACAAGGCCCGACTACAGCGCTACGAGGAGATGGCGGCCGAGGCGGAGAAGACCCGCAAGCTCGACTTCGAGGAGATTCAGATCCCCGTCGGCCCGCGGCTGGGCAATGTGGTCGTCGAGGTCGAGCATCTGGACAAGGGCTTCGACGGGCGGGTTCTGATCAAGGACCTCTCGTTCACCCTCCCTCGCAACGGCATCGTCGGGGTGATCGGGCCCAACGGCGTGGGCAAGACCACGTTGTTCAAGACCATCGTCGGCCTGGAGAAACCCGACAGCGGAACGGTGCGCGTCGGCGAGACGGTCAAGCTCAGCTACGTCGACCAGACCAGGGCCGGGATCGACCCGAAGAAGACGGTCTGGGAGGTCGTCTCCGACAAGCTCGACTACATCGAGGTGGGTCAGACTGAGATCCCGTCCCGGGCGTATGTCTCGGCCTTCGGGTTCAAGGGCCCCGATCAGCAGAAGCCCGCGGGTGTGCTCTCCGGCGGCGAGCGCAACCGCCTGAACCTCGCCCTGACCCTCAAACAGGGGGGCAACCTGCTGCTACTCGACGAGCCCACCAACGACCTCGACGTCGAGACCCTCGGATCACTGGAGAACGCCCTGGAGAAGTTCCCCGGCTGCGCGGTGGTGATTTCTCACGACCGGTGGTTCCTCGACCGGACCTGCACCCACATCCTGGCCTGGGAGGGTGACGCGTCCAACGAGGCCAAATGGTTCTGGTTCGAGGGCAACTTCGGCGCTTATGAGGACAATAAGGTCGAAAGACTCGGCGCGGAAGCGGCCCGTCCGCACAGAGTGACCCACCGGCGGCTCACACGCGACTAATGTCTCGGCTGTGATGCCCGGCCAGAGCACTTCTGATCTCGAGCAGGCTTATGCCGCTACCTACCGAGGCCCCCATGGGGGGGCGCTGCTGGATAGCGCCGAGGCGCCCGAGGAGCAGACGGCGACGGTGCCCCCGGCGCTGATAGCCGCACAGGAACGCCTCGCCGAGCGACGGCGCATCGGAGAGACCCTGGTCGAGGTCTCCGGGGCGGATGACTCGGGCGGTTTCGGTCCCGCGCTGCAGATCGTCACCGATCAAGCCGACACGTTGCTGGACTCGGTCACCGTGCTGCTGCACCGGTTGGGGGTCGGCTACGTCGCGCTGATGCATCCGGCGGTGTTGGTTCGTCGCGACGCCGAGGGGACGCTCACCGAGGTCCGGCCCAGTGGTGGCCAGGGCACCCCCGAGATGATCGAGGAGTCCTGGATTCATATCCAGCTGTCCCCGACGGTCAATCAGCGAGCGCTGGCCGAAGCCGTCCGGTTGCTGCCGAAGGTGGTCGCCGACGCCCGCCAGGTCGCCCATGACTCCGCGGCGATGAACGCCACCCTGCTTTCGCTGGCCCACGAGATCGCCGCCGACGACGGCACCCGGTTCCCCGGATCCGATCGCATGGACGTCTCCTACTTGCTGCGCTGGCTAGGCGACGGGCACTTCGTGCTGCTTGGATCCCAGCGCTGCACCGTGCAGGAAGGGGTGGCCGCGGTCGACGAGTCAAGCCGGCTGGGTGTGGCGGTGTTGCGCACCGATGTGCTGCCCGAGCTGAGTCGGCCAGGCGAACTGGTGTCGCTGGCCTCGGCCACCCTGCCGAGCTTCCTGCGCTACGGCGCGTACCCCTACATCGTCGTGGTGCGCGAAGCGTCCGGCGAGCACGTCATCGAGCACCGCTTCGTCGGCTTGTTCACCGTCGCGGCGATGAACGCGAACGTTCTGGATATTCCCTTGATCTCCCGGCGGGTCCAGCAGGCGCTGGCAATGTCCCAGGACGACCCGAGCCACCCCGGCCAGTTGATGCTTGACATCATCCAGACCATCCCGCGCTCGGAGCTGTTCACCCTGTCGGCCGAACAACTGCTGGACACCTCCGATGCGGTGATCGACCTTGGCTCGCGCCGCCGTGCCCTGCTGTTCGTCCGGACCGACCGGCTTGGTCACTTCGTTTCCTGCCTGGTGTACCTGCCGCGGGATCGATACACCACCGCCGTTCGGCTGGCCATGCAAGACATCCTGATGCGCGAGTTCGGTGGTGTGAGCATCGACTACGCCGCGCGTGTCAGTGAATCTCCCTGGGCGGTAGTGCATTTCACTGTCCGGCTTCCCGACGGTCCGGAACGCCCCGCGGTGGACACCTCCGAGTCCAACCGCGCCCGCATCCAGGATCTGCTCACCGCCACCACCCGCACCTGGGCTGACCGGTTGCTGGCCTCGGCCCAGTCCGGTGCCATCGACGGCGCGATCGCCGAGTACTACGCCGCGGCGCTGCCGGAGGAGTTCAAACAGGCGGTCAAACCGGACGAGGCGATCACCGACATCGGCATCATCGAGTCGCTGGGGCCGGATTCGGTGCGGCTGCAGCTGGAGCCCGGCGAGGTGCACCGCGAGGCCTTCCTGACCTGGTATCTGGGCGGGGTCTCGGCGTCGCTGAGTCAATTGCTGCCGGTGCTGCAGTGTATGGGCGTCGAGGTGCTCGAGGAACGACCCTTCGCCGTGACCCGGCCAGAGGGCCTGACCGTCTGGATCTATCAGTTCAAGATCCGCCCGGAGGCCTCCGTTCCGGAACTGGCCGAGAACGACGACTGGGAATCGACCGCCGCCCGGTTCACCGACGCCGTCACCGCGATCTGGGAAGGACGCGTCGAGGTCGACCGTTTCAACGAACTGGTCCTGCGGGCCGGCCTGACCTGGCAGCAAGTCACGCTGCTGCGAACCTACGCCAAATACCTGCGCCAGGCCGGATTCCCCTACAGCCAGTACCACATCGAGTCGGTGCTGGCGGAGAACACCTCCACCGCGCGTTCGCTGGTCACGCTGTTTGAGGCGATGTTCGACCCGGAGTCCGCAGCCAGGGGCCTGGACGCCAAGGCGGCAGCTCTGGCCGTCGCCGCCGATATCGACGCATTGACCAGTCTGGACACCGACCGGGTGCTGCGGGCTTTCGCCTCCATGCTTGAGGCGACCCTGCGCACCAACTTCTACGTCAAGAGTCCCGACTCCGCGCGGGCCCGAAACGTGGTGTCGATCAAGCTGAACCCGGAACTCATCGACGAGCTCCCGCTGCCACGGCCAAAGTTCGAGATCTTCGTCTACTCGCCACGGGTCGAGGGGGTGCACCTGCGATTCGGTCCGGTCGCCCGCGGCGGCCTGCGCTGGTCGGACCGGCGGGAGGACTTCCGCACCGAGGTCCTCGGCCTGGTCAAGGCGCAGGCGGTCAAGAACGCCGTCATCGTGCCGGTCGGCGCCAAGGGCGGATTCGTCGTCAAGCAGCCCCCGGCGCCCACCGGCGACGCCACGACGGACCGGGAGAACTTCCGCGACGAGGGAGTGGCCTGCTACCGGCTGTTCGTCTCGGGCCTGCTGGACCTCACCGACAACGTCGAGGTCGGGAGCGGGCGGGTCGTCACCCCGCCCGGTGTGGTTCGCCGCGACGGTGACGACGCCTATCTGGTCGTCGCCGCCGACAAGGGCACCGCCACGTTCTCCGATATCGCCAACGACGTCGCGAAGTCCTACGGCTTCTGGCTCGGTGACGCGTTCGCCTCCGGGGGGTCGGTGGGCTATGACCACAAGGCGATGGGCATCACCGCCAAGGGCGCCTGGGAGTCGGTCAAACGGCACTTCCGGGAGATGGGCGTGGACACCCAGTCCGAGGACTTCACCGTCGTAGGTGTCGGCGATATGAGCGGCGACGTGTTCGGCAACGGGATGCTGCTCTCCGAGCACATTCGGCTGGTGGCCGCCTTCGACCACCGGCACATCTTCGTCGACCCGGATCCCGACGCGGCCACCTCCTTCCCGGAGCGTCGCCGGCTGTTCGAGCTTCCCCGCTCGAGCTGGGAGGACTACGACCCGAAGCTGATCAGCGCCGGTGGCGGGGTGTTCAGCAGGCAGCAGAAGTCGATCCCGGTAAGTGAACCGATGCGCCGGGCTCTGGGGATCGACGACGCGGTCACCGATCTGACCCCGCCGAACCTGATCCGCGCCATCCTTCGCGCCCCGGTGGACCTGCTGTTCAACGGCGGCATCGGTACCTACATCAAGGCCGAGGCGGAGTCCGACGCCGCCGTCGGTGACCGGGCCAACGATCCCGTTCGGGTCAACGCCAATCAGTTGCGCGTCAAGGTGATCGGCGAGGGCGGGAACCTCGGGGTCACCTCGTTGGGCCGGGTGGAGTTCGATCTGTGCGGCGGCCGGGTCAACACCGACGCCATGGACAACTCTGCCGGCGTGGACTGTTCGGACCACGAGGTCAACATCAAGATCCTGGTGGACTCGCTGCTCGGCGCCGGTGTCCTCGATGCCGGCGACCGCGGCGAACTGCTGGCCTCTATGACCGACGAGGTGTCGCGGCTGGTGCTCACCGACAACGAGGACCAGAACGACCTGATGGGCACCAGCCGGGCCAACGCGCCGGGTCTGCTGAACGTGCATGCCCGCCAGATCGCCGAACTCGAGGAGACTCGCGGGCTCAACCGTGAACTCGAGGCTCTGCCGTCGAACAAGGAGATCCGCCGCCGCGAGGAGATCGGCATCGGCCTGACCTCACCTGAGCTGGCGACGCTGATGGCGCACGTGAAACTGGCGCTCAAAGAACAGGTGCTGGACAGCGACCTGCCTGACCAGGATGCCTTCGCGGCGCGGCTGCCGCGGTACTTCCCGGCGCAGCTCCGTGACAGGTTCGCCGAGGACATCCGCGGCCACCAACTGCGCCGCGAGATCGTGACCACCATGCTGGTCAACAACGTGGTCGACACCGGAGGTATCACCTACGCCTTCCGGGTCGCCGAGGATGCCGGCGTGGGGTATGTCGACGCGGTGCGGGCGTTCGTCGCGGCCGACGCCATCTTCGGCATCGAGGACACCTGGCGTCGTATCCGCTCGGCGGGGCTCGATCACGGAGTCCCGGTGGCCGTGACCGATCGGATGACCCTCGATCAGCGCCGGTTGCTCGACCGGTCTGCACGCTGGCTGCTCAACTACCGTCCGCAGCCGCTGGCGGTCGGGGCCGAGATCAACCGGTTCGCCGCCAAGGTCGCCGCCCTCACACCCGGGATGCCCGGCTGGCTGCGCGGCGACGACCGCGCCATCGTCGCCAGGGTGTCCGGCGAACTCGCCGTACACGGCGTTCCCGAGGACCTGGCCCACAGCATCGCCTCCTGCCTCTACCGTTACAGCCTGCTCGACATCATCGACATCGCCGACATCGTCGACCGGGAACCGGCCGAGGTGGCCGACGCCTACTTCGCACTGATGGACTTCCTGGGCACCGACGGGCTGCTGAGCGCGGTGTCGAGCCTGCCGCGCGATGATCGCTGGCACGCGCTGGCCCGGCTGGCCATCCGAGACGACATTTACGGCTCGCTGCGTGCGCTGTGTATCGACGTGCTCGGCGCGGGTGAGCCGGGGGAGACCGGTGAGGAAAAGATCGCCGAGTGGCAGCACAGCAAGGGCTCGCGGATCAGCCGCGCCCGCCGGACGCTCACCGAGATCTACCAACATGACGCTCGTGATCTGGCCACTCTCTCGGTGGCGGCACGGCAGATCCGCAGCATGACGCCGACCACCGGGACGACGATCAGTGGCTGAGGGCTTCACCACCGGAGTGCGGGTGCGGTGGTCGGATATCGACATGTATCAGCACATCAACCACGCCACCATGGTGACCATCCTGGAGGAGGCCCGGGTCGATTTCCTGCGCCAGCCGTTCGCCGAGGACGTCAAAACCATCGGGTTGTTGATCCATGAAGTTCAGGTGCTCTACAAAGGCCAACTGCGCCTTGCCGATTCACCGCTTCAGGTGACCATGTGGACCAAGCGCCTGCGGGCGGTGGACTTCACCATCGGCTACGAGGTGCGCTCGGACCGGGCCGCCCCGGATTCCCGGCCCGCGGTGATCGCTGAGACGCAGTTGGCGGCCGTGCACATCGAGGAACAGCGGTTGGTCCGGCTCTCAGCGACCCACCGGGAATACCTGCAGCGCTGGCACCGCTGAGTCGGCGATGACGCAACTGCAGGTTCCCGACGCCGCGCAACTCCGCGACCTCGCCGTGTTCGCCCAGCGCGCGCTGCGCTTGGACGACGGCGCGGTTATCCGCCTGCGGCTGCGCAACGACGGCCTGATCGGTGCCTGGGTCAGCACCGGGCTGGACGTGCTCGCCGCCCGGGTGGTTGTCGGCAGCCTGGCGCCGGCCGATGTCACCTGCTCCGCCGAGGCGTTGTTGCGTGGACTGGAGTCCGCGGACGAGTCCGGCCGGATCGACCCCGGCTATCCGATGGATTCGGCCTGGCGCGGTGCGCTGCCCCCGGAGACCGGGTTCAACCACATCGATGACGTTCCGGCCGCCATCGTGGCCGACGTCGCCCGCCGGGGCTCCGAACTGGCCCGGGAGCATGCCGGGCCGCAGGGACCGCCGACCTCGCTGCTCAATCAGGATGTCCTTCAGGTCAGCTCGCCGGCCGACGCGGTGGCGGTGCCCATGCGCTGCGTAATGGCCCTGACCGCAATGGGTTTCATGCCCGGGGCCGAGGCTGAGGTGATCCGGGTTCGGGCGCGGCCCGGATGGCTGCGTATCGACGCGCGGTTCGGCTCGGTGTTCCGCCGTCTCGGTGATCCGTTGGTGATGCTGGGCTGAGCCCCGGCTGAGATTGGCCGTTCGTCCGCCCGCCGCCGCGACAGGTGCCAAGCTGACGGCATGGTCGACAAGAACAAGCCCTGGTTCAAGCTCTACGACAAAGGGGTTCCGTACTCCGTCATCTACCCGCCGTTGTCGATCAAGCAGATGTTCAACAGCTGCGCGGAGAAGAACCCGGACCGCGACTACCTGATCATCAATGACCTGTGCTTGCCTTACGGGTTGGTCAACATGATGGCCCGAAAGGCCGCCAACGCGCTGGTCACCCTCGGCGTCAAGAAGGGTGACCGGGTCGCCATCATGTCGCCCAACCTGCCGCAGTACGTCATCGCCTTCCAGGCCTGCGCCAAGCTGGGGGCCATCGTCGTGCCGATCAACCCGCTGGCGGCCGGGCCGGAGGTGAGCCACTACATCAAGGACAGCGGTGCGGAGACGGTCATCGTGCTGGCCGCCTTCGCCAAGGGTCCGATCGACGTCCTCAAGGCCGGCAACACCCCGTTGCGCAATGTGATCGCCTTTCAGATTCCATCGGTCACCTCCGAGGTCGAGACGGGGCCCGGCATCCACGATTTCAACGAGATCGTCGGCGCAGCAGCGGAATCCGAACCCGATGCCGACGTCCGGGGTTCCGACGTGCTGATGCTGCAGTACACCGGGGGAACGACGGGGCTGTCCAAGGGTTGCGTGCTGACCAACGACAACCTGGTGTCGATCGCCTACCAGGAGAGCTACTGGATGGCCCCGCTGATCGACAAGGAGGAACCGCTGCGTTGCCTGGCGGCCATCCCGATGTACCACATCTATGGGTTCAACATGAACGTCAACGTCAACCATGTCAGCGGCGGCACCATCATCATGGTGCCCCAGCCGACCGCCGACAACGTCCTGGCGGCGATCAACGCCCACGAGCCCAACATCTTCCCGGCAGTTCCCACCATGATCATCGGCCTCAACCAGCACCCCGACATCGGCACCTCCAAGATCGGCTCCGTCAAGGGCGTCATTTCCGGATCGGCGCCCCTGCCGGTGGAGGCGATGCGCACGTTCGAGGCCCTCTCGGGAGCAGTGATCACCGAGGGGTACGGGATGTCGGAGACCTCCAATATCGTCACCGCCAACCCGCTGCACACCGTGCGCAAGCCAGGTGGTGTGGGTATTCCGTTCCCGGACAACGATGTTCGCATTGTCGACCTGGAGACCGGCGAGAAGGACATGCCGTTGGGTGAACGAGGCGAGCTCATCTGCAAGGGGCCGACTGTGATGCGGGAGTACTGGAACAACCCAGCCGAGACCGAAAAGACCTTCCGGGATGGCTGGCTGCTGACCGGGGATATCGCCTACATGGACGACGATGGCCACATCTTCATCGTCGATCGCAAGAAGGACATGATCCTGTCCAGCGGATTCAACGTGTACCCGCGGGAGATCGACGAATTGATGTACACCCATCCGAAGGTGTTGCAGGCCTGCTCGTTCGGCATCCCCGACGCCAAGAGGGGGGAGAGCCTGAAGCTGGCGCTGGTGCTCAAGCCCGGCCAGGAGATGACGGCCGACGAAGCCCGTACCTTCTGCAAGGAGAACCTGTCCGGCTACAAGGTGCCCACCGAAGTCGCCTTCCTCAGTGAGCTTCCGGTCACCCCGGTGGGCAAGCCGGACCGCAAGAAGTTGCGGCAGTTGGAGATGGAGGGTCAGCTGAGCTGAGCGTCCGCTGGCCTAGAACGGCGAGTTCACCATCGCCTGTGCCGCCATCTCCAGGTAGGCCAGCAACTCGCGGCGGTGCTCGTCGTCCAGGGTCCCGGAGTCGATCGAGGCCACCGCGGTGTGCATACAGCGCAGCCAGGCGTCGCGCTCGATCGGCCCGATCCGGAACGGTGCGTGACGCATCCGCAGCCGTGGGTGGCCGCGCTGATCGGAGTAGGTCCGCGGACCGCCCCAGTACTGCTCGAGGAACATCCGCAGCCGGTCCTCGGCGGCGTCGAGTTCGTCATCGGGGTAGAGCGGTCGCAGCACCTCGTCGTCGCGGACCAGTTCGTAGAACCGCGCCACGATGGTGCGGAACGTCGTTTCGCCGCCCACCGCGTCGTAGAAGGTTGCGGGACTGCCCGGGGTGCCATCAGCCACGCTCCCATTGAACACCAGATGAATACGCGTGCGATCGGCGGCGATCCGTGGTGCACTGTTGGGCGGAGGACGCATGGCTCAGCGCAAACGGAACCCCGTCGCCAGGGCGGGTCAACGTGCTGGGCTGCACAGCGTCGAAACACCGGCGCAGGCCTCGCTGTGGGGGAGGCGCCGGGTGCTGCTGCTGAACTCGACCTACGAGCCGTTGACCGCGCTGCCGATCCGGCGGGCCGTGGTGATGCTGCTGTGTGGCAAGGCCGAGGTGGTGCACGATGACCCCGGCGGCCCGGTCATCCACTCCGCCAGCCGGGTGATCGTGGTTCCCTCGGTGATCCGGCTGCGCAGCTACGTCCGGGTGCCCTACCGGGCGCGCGTTCCGATGACCCGGGCCGCGCTGATGCATCGCGACCGGTTCCGCTGCGCCTACTGCGGGTCCAAGGCCGACACCGTGGACCACGTGGTGCCCCGCAGCCGCGGAGGGGAGCACTCCTGGGAGAACTGCGTCGCCGCGTGCTCGCCGTGCAACCACCGCAAGGCCGACAAGCTGCTGGCCGAACTGGGCTGGACGCTTGGCCTGGTGCCGACCCCGCCCAAAGGTCAGCACTGGCGGTTGTTGAGCACGGTCAAGGAACTCGACCCGGTGTGGGTGCGCTACCTCGGCGAGGGCGCGGCCTGAGGCTGCGATACGGTTTGGCCCGTGCCAACTGCTCTGATTCATGGACTTCCGGTCCTCATCGTGATCGCGCTGATCGTGCTGATCTATCGCCGTGGCGGCTCGAATCGGCCGATCTACCAGCTGCCCCGGCAGTGGACCTACGGCCCCATCCTGTGGGCGGCCACCGGCGAGGTGATCCCCGCCGGACATCACCATCGGCCGCACGGACGGCATGGTCACGGCGAGGAGTTCAGCGTGGGAGGTGGCGCAAGTGGGCACTGGTGAGCAGCGCGTGAGCAGGCTGGACGCCGCGGCGCTGCCGGTCGGCTGGGCGGTCAGTTCCAGCGGTCGGCTGTCCATCGCCACCGAGCACGACAACCTGCCGGAGCAGTACCCGTTTCGCACCCTGGACCTGGTGGCCCTCGATGACGCCCTAGCCCACGGTAGCCGCCAGTCCAAGACCCGCTTTGCGGTCTACATCGGGGACCTGGGCGACGACACCACGACCCGCGCCCAGGAGATCCTCGGGGAGGTGCCCACCGCGGACAACGCCGTGCTGTTGGCGGTCTCACCCGACCAGCGGGCCATCGAGGTGGTCTACGGCGCGGACGTCCGGGGACGCGGGGCCGAGTCGGCGGCGCCGTTGGGGGTCTCGGCCGCCGCGGCCGGGTTCCGCGAGGGCAATCTCATCGACGGTCTGGTCAGCGCCATCCGGGTGATGTCGGCCGGTATATCCCGACCCTGACTAGCGGGCGTCGAACGCCCGCGCCCGCAGCGCCCGTTCGACGCCGGCGCGGCCCTCCAGGACCAGACGGCGCAGTGGCGGCGGGACGTGCAGGCCGCCCAGGAACCAGTCGGCGGCCTCCAGCCCCGCTTTGCTGATGTCCCATGACGGGTACAGGCCTACTACGACGGTCTGGGCCACCTCGCTGGAGCGCCGTTCCCACACCTGCCCGACGGCCTCGAAGTACTCCTTGGTGTAGGGCGCCAGCAGCGCACCCTGACCGGGTTGGGAGAACCCGGCGATGATCGCCCGGGCGGTGATGTTGGGCAGGGTGTCGTCCTCGATCACCTCCCGCCAGGCCCGGTGCTTGACCTCGGCCTGCGGGCGCGCGGCGGAGGCCGCCGCGGCGTGGCGTTTGCCGGCCGCCGTCGGGTCGCCCAGCAGTTCGGCGTCGATGAACGCACTCTCCGTCCCGTCGGCGTCGATCCGGCCGCCGGCCGCCAGCGCGGTGACGATCCGCCAGCGCAGGTCGGTGTCGACCCGCAGTCCGTCCAGACCGCACTCGGCCGGGTCACGGTCGAGCAGGTCGGCCAGCAGTGTCAGATGCTGGGCCGACAGCTTCGAGGTGCACAGCGCGTTGACGAAGGCCAACTGGTGATCTGAACCGCACTCGGCGCCGCGAGCCAGTTCCAGCAGCCGGTCGGCGAACGCCGGCCAGCCCGTCTCGGCGGCCCAGCCCGGCTCGGCGTAGGAGTTCAGCGCGGTTTGTGCCTGTAGCAGCAGCCGCTGGGCCACACCGACCTCGGTCTCCCCGTGCACCCCGCGTATCACCAGGGCCACGAAGTCACGGGCCTTCAGTTCGGCGTCGCGGGTCATCTCCCAGGCCGCCGACCACACCAGGGTGCGGGGCAGCGGATCGGCGATATCGGCGATGCGATCGAGAGCGGTGTGCAGCGAATCGTCGTCCAGCCGCATCGAGCAGTAGGTCAGATCGTCATCGTTGACCAGGATCAGCTGCCCACGCTGCACCCCGACGAGAGCGGGCACCCCGGTTTCCTCCCCGGCGACGTCGATCTCCTCGCGGTGGGTTCGCACCAGCTTCCCGCTGCCGTTGTCGTCGTACACGCCGACGGCCAGTCGATGCACGCGAGTCTCCCCGGCACCCGGGGCCGCGCCGCCCTGGCGAACGGTGAACCGGGTGAAGCGGCCCTCGGCGTCGACGTCGAAGTCTGGGCGCAGGCTGTTCAGGCCGGTGGTCTTCAGCCACTGCCGGCCCCAGTCGGACAGGTCACGGCCGGAGGCCTTCTCCAGCGCGCCGAGCAGGTCGTCGAAGGTGGCGTTGTCGAATGCGTGCGCCGCAAAATAGTCGCGCAGCCCGGCCAGGAAGTGCTCCAGGCCCACATAGGCCACCAGTTGCTTGAGCACGCTGGCGCCCTTGGCGTATGTGATGCCGTCGAAGTTCACCTCGACGGCGTGCAGGTCCGGGATGTCGGCGGCCACCGGGTGGGTTGAGGGCAGCTGATCCTGCCGGTAGGCCCAGGACTTCTCCACGTTGGCGAAGGTGGTCCAGGCCTCGCTGTACTCGGTGGCGTCGGCCTGGCACAGCACCGAGGCGAACGTGGCGAAAGACTCGTTGAGCCAAAGGTCGTCCCACCACCGCATGGTCACCAGGTCGCCGAACCACATGTGCGCCATCTCGTGCAGCACGGTTTCGGCCCGGCGTTCGTAGCTGTAGCGGGTGACCTTGCTGCGGAACACATAGTCCTCGAGGAAGGTCACCGCGCCGGCGTTCTCCATCGCCCCGGCGTTGAACTCCGGGACGAACAGCTGGTCGTACTTGCCGAAGGCGTACGGCACGCCGAAGTTGGTGTGGTAGAAGCCGAATCCCTGTTTGGTCTCGGTGAACAGCCGCTCGGCGTCCATGAACTCCGCCAGCGAGGCGCGGCAGAAGATCCCGAGGGGAATCTCGCCGTACTCGTCGTGGTAGACGTCGCGCCAGACGGCGTAGGGTCCGGCCACCAGTGCCACCAGGTAGGTGCTCATCTTCGGGGTGGTGGCGAAGGTGTGGACGGTGACGTCCTCGTCACGGTCCGCGGTGATCGTCGCGCCGTTCGAGATCACCTGCCAGTGCGCCGGCGCGGTGACGACGACGTCGAAGACGGCCTTGAGGTCGGGCTGGTCGAAGCAGGCGAACATCCGCTTGGCGTCGGCGGTCTCGAATTGCGAGTACAGGTACACCTCGCCGTCGACCGGGTCGACGAAGCGGTGCAGGCCCTCCCCGGTGTGGGAGTAGCGGCAGTCCGCCTCGACGACGAGCACGTTGTGTTCGGCCAGTCCGCGCAGCGGGATGCCCGTCGACTCGTCGTAGCCGGTGACGTCGATCTCATGGCCGTTGAGCACGGCTCGGTGCACCCGGTCGGCGGCCAGGTCGATGTAGGTGTCGGCACCGGGCAGCGCCTCGAACTTCACCGTGGTGACCGACCGGAACTCCTTGTCGCCGGGGCCGGTCAGGTCTAGTTCGATGCGGTAGCGGTCGACGGTGACCAGTGCCGCGCGTTCGACGGCCTCGTTGCGGGTCAGATTCGGAAGCACGAGTTCCAACCTATCCTGGGGCCATGACCGACTCCGCGCCGAAGTCCCGTGCCGATTTCTGGTTCGACCCGCTATGCCCGTGGGCCTGGATCACCTCGCGGTGGATCCTCGAGGTCGAGGAGGTGCGTGACATCGAGGTGCGCTTTCACGTGATGAGCCTGGCGGTGCTCAACGAGGGCAACCCGGATCTGCCCGAGCAGTACCGGCAGTTGATGGCGGCGGCCTGGGGGCCGGTGCGGGTGGCGATCGCCGCCGAGCAGGAACACGGACCCGAGGTGCTGGGGCCGCTCTACACCGCGATGGGCACTCGGATCCACAACCAGTCCAACAAGGATCTCGAGCAGGTGATCGCCGACTCGCTGGCCGAGGCCGGATTGCCGGCCGGGCTGGCGGCCGCGGCCACCGAACCGGGTTACGACGCGGCGCTGCGGGCCAGCCACCACGCCGGGATGGACCCGGTCGGTGATCAGGTGGGCACCCCGACCATCCACATCAACGGGGTGGCGTTCTTCGGCCCGGTGCTGTCGAAGATCCCGCGCGGGCAGCAGGCGGGGGAACTGTGGGACGCGGCGGTGGCTTTGGCGTCCTATCCCCATTTCTGGGAACTCAAGCGCACGCGTACCGAGCCGCCGGTCTATGACTGAGCCGCTCAGTCGAAGGTGAGCTGGATCAGCGAGCAGTCGTCGTCGAAGTCCTTGACCGGTGTCAGCGATTTGAGTTCGGCGATGAGGTCGTCGAGCGACCAGTCCGGGGATCCGGCCCGCTTGGCGCACAGGGCCTCGAATCCATCCAGCGACAGTTGGCGGTCATCGGCCAGATCGATCTCGAACGCTCCGTCGCTGAAGACAAGAATCCGGCACCCGGCCGGGACGGAATAGCTTGCGTCGGCGAACTCGGTGTCGGGGAACAAGCCGATCGGCGGGCAGGTCGAGGACAGCCGGGTCACAGTGGTGGCGCCTCCGGGCGCCGCACCGAAGGTCAGTGCCGGAGGCGCGCCGGCGCCGGAGTATCGCAGCGTGCGCTCGGAAGCCCGGTACACCCCGTACCAGATGGTGAAGTAGTGGCCGTGCTGCCGGTCCATCTGGAACATCCGGTTCAACGCGCCCAGTGTGGCCCCGGGCTCCAGCAGGGTCTCGAGTCCCAGCGACCCGGATCGCAGCAGATTGTGCACTGACACCGACAACAGCGCGGGTTCGAGGCCGTGGCCGGAGACGTCGATCAGGTAGACGAGCAGGTGGTCCTCATCGACCCAGACGTAGTCGAAACAATCGCCGCCGAGTTCACTGGAGGGCAGATAGCGGGATGACACTTCGACCCGGCCGGAGAGGCCGCGCGGCATGATCGAGGACAGATAAGTGGCGGCGCTCTTGAGTTCGGCCATGGTCTGCAAACTCTGCCGGCGAAGGCGCTGGGTCAGTGCGCGACTGCGTTTTTCTGCTTCCTCCTGCGCGGTGACGTCGGTGATCTGGGAGATGAAGTTGAGCACCGATCCGTTCTCGTCGCGCAGGCAGCTCACCGACAGATCCCCCCAGATCGGGTGTCCGTCGGCGTGGATGTACTGCTTGACCATCCGGTAGGAATCCAGCCGGCCTTCCAGGATCGCGGCGACCTTGTCCAGGTCGGCTTCCAGGTACGCCGGGGCGGTCAGTTCCTGCCAGGTCTTGGTCATGAGGGTCTCGGCGTCATATCCGAAAAACTGGCATAGGGCATCATTGACCTGGTAGAACCGGCCGTCCGGGGTGACCAGGCACATCCCGATCGCCGCGTTGTCCACTGAGCGCCGGTAGCGCTCTTCGGCCAGCGCCTGCTGGCGTCGTGCCCCCTCGACCTCCCGCTCGATGGCGACCTCGTCGTCGATGAGCCGGAATGTCGCCGTGTGGCCGTCGCGCCGACCCGCGGAATCGAAATACGGTTTGGCGTGCAGGTGCGCCCAGTGCACCTGGCCATCCGCCGATCGCAGCCGGACCCGCTCGAGCAGTGTCCCGCCGTCGTCGACCTTCTTAAGGTTGGCGATCATGACGGGATGGTCGTCGGTCGGAACCATCTCCGCCACTTCCCGGCCCAGCCAGTACTCCGGCGGGGCGCCCATGGTGTCAGCGACCGAGGGGGAGAGCCAGGCGAATTTTCCATCCCGAATGTGGGTGATCACGTCGCCGACGTTGTCGGTGAGCAGCCGATAGCGCTCTTCAGAGGCGGCCAGCAGTCTGCTCGCATGCGCGACGATGTACACAGCGGCCGCACCGACGGTGACGGTGCTCCCGGCGATGGCCAGTAACCAGGCCGATTCATGGGAAACGCCCAGGGACTGGAACGTCAGGTGCGCCCCGACGGTCAGCGGAGGCATGGCCGCCAGGACGGCGACCATCTGTAGCAGCATCCGCCGGTCGGACCGGTTCAGCAGCCGGGCGAGGGGACGGCGATCGGGACGAGCCAAAACGGCCGCGGCCACCAACGTGAGCAAGCCCAGTGCCGTCGACATTCCCATACCGGTCGACGGTGCGACGCGCACCAAATCGAGGGATTCGGTCGTATAGGACAGCAGGACGACGAGCGGGATGACCGCCGCCAACAGCAGTCCGGCCGGCCATACCGTCCGAGACCATCGCCGATCGATGCGTTGGACCATGATCGCCGCTGACAGCATCAGGAACGACGAGGCCGTCTGCGGGCTGGGACGGCCCGGCCAGGACGACTGCAGTTGCCGCACCGCCTCAGCGAACAACGCCTCATCGAGGCCGAACGATGAGCCGGTCGCGTACTCCGCGAGGAAGACGATGCTGAGGGCGGCCACCGTCGCGGCCAGGACACGCCCCGCTCGCGCCGCGGTCGACGATGCCCGCCCGGACTGTGCCAGGAGTGCTGCCGCCGACACAGCCAGCAGGACGGCGGTCCAGGGCGTCATCTGGGGCCATGTGGGATAGACACGAGTGAGAGCCTGCCGACCGGTGGCCCAGCCGATCAGGTCCATCGCCACGATGGCGAAAACGACCGCGATCTGGCCGCGAACCACCCACGCCAGCACGAGTTCCACGGGCGCGGGCTTGGCAGCAGCAGGAGGCAATTGCGCCACCGCCCACTCCTCCTCCATTGCCTGGGCGGAATCATACCCAAACCGACCCTCGGTAGGGTGACGCCCATGCGCGTCTACCTCGGCGGCGATCACGCCGGCTACGAACTCAAGCAGGCCATCATTTCCCACCTCCGCGAGACCGGCCACGAGCCGATCGACTGCGGGGCCTTCGACTACGACGCGCAGGACGACTACCCGGCGTTCTGCATCGCCGCGGCGACCCGCACCGTGGCCGACCCGGGCAGCCTGGGCATCGTGCTCGGCGGGTCGGGCAACGGAGAACAGATCGCCGCCAACAAGGTCCCCGGCGCCCGGTGCGCGCTGGCCTGGAGTGTCGAGACCGCCAAGTTGGCGCGCGAGCACAACAACGCCCAGCTGATCGGCATCGGGGGACGCATGCACACCGAGGCCGAGGCGCTGGCGATCGTCGACGCCTTCGTGGGCACGGCGTGGTCCGAGGCGCCGCGTCACCAGCGACGCATCGACATCCTGGCCGAGTACGAGCGCACCCACGTCGCGCCGCCGGTTCCCGGCGCCGGCTAGGCGGTGCCGGAGGGGCATACCCTGCACCGGCTCGCGCGGCTGCACCAGCGCCGCTACGCCGGATCCCCGGTGCGGGTGTCAAGCCCGCAGGGCCGTTTCGCCGATGCCGCGGTGGTCGACGGGCAGGTGTTCCGGGCGGCCTCAGCGTGGGGTAAGCACCTGTTCCACCACTATGCCGGCGGTACGGTCGTGGCCGGGCCGATCGTGCACATTCATCTCGGGCTGTACGGCACGTTCCGTGAGACCCGGGTGCCGATGCCCGAACCGCGTGGCCAGGTGCGGATGCGCATCGTGGGCGCCGAATACGGCACGGATCTGCGCGGGCCCACGGCCTGCGAGGTGATCGACGAGGCCCAGCTGGAGTCGATCCTGGCCCGGCTCGGCCCCGACCCGTTGCGCGCCGACGCCGATTCCGCGGTGGCCTGGTCCCGGATCTCCAGGTCGCGCAGGGCTATCGGCGCGCTGCTGATGGATCAGTCGGTGCTGGCCGGCGTGGGAAACGTCTACCGCAGCGAACTGCTGTTCCGCCACGGCATCGACCCCTACCGGCCGGGGCGTGCGGTGGACCGTGCGGAGTTCGACGCCGCGTGGGCCGATCTGGTGGAGCTGATGAAGGTGGGCGTGCGGCGCGGGCGGATCATCGTGGTGCGGCCCGAGCACGACCACGGTGCCCCGGCCTACGGACCGCGGCGGCCGCGCACCTACGTGTACCGGCGCGCCGGTGAGCCCTGCCGGTTGTGCGGGACGGCGGTGCGCACCGCGGAGATGGAGGGGCGCAACCTGTTCTGGTGCCCTGGCTGCCAGGGCTGAGGGATCAGAAGCCGTCGAACCCGGTGAAGTCGTCGAATCCGCCCCCGTCGAATCCGCCCCCGTCGAATCCGCCCCCGTCGAATCCGCCCCCGTCCGCCCCGCCGGCGTCCATGCCCTGGTCGTATCCCGCGGCGTACCCGGAGTCGAAGCCGGTCCCGTAGCCGCTTTCGAAGCCCGATGCGTCGTAGCCCACGCCGCTCATGCCCGAGAACATCGCGTCGAACAGCAGCACCGAGCCCAGACCCCAGGCCCCGGCGACCAGTGCCGGCTTCCACCACGGCTCGGAGTACCAGCCCGCCGGCACCGGACGTCCGGCCACCCGGCCGCCGGGGTAGTAGTTGGGCGTGCGTGACGTGGGCACGGGCGAGGCCTCGATCTCGCGGCCCTCGAACTGGACCCGCCGGTCCTCGGTGACGACTCCGGCCGACTTCTGCCCGGCGATGCTCTCCAGTTCCGGTCCCGGATCCATGCCCATCGCGGTGCGCGCCGCCCGCACGTAGTACAGACCTTCCAGGGCGCTCTCCTTGGCGAGCATGGCCTGCTTGGCGGTGCCGGCCTGATCGATCTGCGAGGACGCCGCGGTGAACCGCTCGGAGGCGTCGGCGAGCGCCTGCCGGGAGGCATCGTCGGTGCCGCTGAGGTTGAACACCTGCCCGCCCAGGCGTTCGATGACCCGGCGGGCGTCGGCTTTGGCGTCCGCCAGGCCGGTGGCAGCGCGATTGCCCGTGGTGCGTGACGAACTCCACATCGCCAGCGCCACCGCAGCGATGACGAGCAGGATCAGCAACACCAGGACACTGTTCATGGCGTCCACAGTACCGAGGGGTCGCCGCTGAGCGGGGTGTGACGAAGCCCCCTTTAGTAGCCCCCTTTAGCGAACTCCCAGAACCCGGTAGACCTCGTCGCTGAGCGCGGTGGACCGCGGGTCGGCGTTGCACTTGGTGGCGTCGAAGTAGTTCATGACGTAGGCGTAGCCGATGCGGTGTTCGAGGTCGACGAACCCGTAGGAGCCGCCTGAACCGCCGTGGCCGAAGCTGCGAAGATTGGGCCCCGCCACCCCACGCTGGTTGAGCATGTAGCCCAGGCCCCAGCCGTGGTCGGCAACCCGGGGGCCCAGCACCACGTCCGGCTCGAACCCGCCCTGGGAGACCCGCACCCGTTCCAGGTGGTCGCGGGTCAGCACCTTCTCCTGCGCCAGGCCGTTGTAGAAGGTGGCCAGCCCGAGGGCCGAGACGTGACCGTTGGTGCCGGGAAACTCGGCGGTGCGCCAGGCGGTGAGGTGGTTGGATCCGAGTTCGTCGTCGGGCACGAAACCCATCGCGACGGACAGGCCGGCCATCGGGTGCTCCTCGAGGGACTCCGGGTCACCGGGGGCGCCGCCGTCGGCCAGCACGTCGCGGATGTGCGGCTTGTTGATCATCTCCGCGCAGCGGCGCTGTTCGGCGCGCGGCAGTCCGATGTGCACGTCAATGCCCATCGGCTCGGCAATCTCGGTGCGCAGGTACTGGCCCAGGGTGCGGCCGGTGGCCCGGCGGACCACCTCGCCGAGGATGAAGCCGAAGCTGACCATGTGGTAGCCCTGCGCGGTTCCGGGCGCCCACCACGGCTCGGAGGCGGCCAGTCGCGCGCACACCCGGTCCCAGTCGCCGACCTCGCTCCAGTGCATCCGGTCTCGCGGTCCGATCACCCCGGAGCGGTGGCCCAGCACGTCGGCGACGGTGATGGCGGCCTTGCCGGCCTGGCCGAACTCGGGCCAGTACCGGGCCACCGGGGCGTCGAGGTCGATCTCCCCGCGGTCGGCCAGCAGGTGGATGCAGGTGCTGGTCAGACCCTTGGTCCCGGAGAAGACGCTGGCAAGGGTGTTCTCCCGCCACGGCCGGTGCCGGCGGCCGTCGGCGTGACCGCCCCAGAGGTTGACCACCAGGTCGCCGTCCACCCACACCGCCACCGCGGCGCCGACATCGCCGTGGTCGGTGAAATTGCGCACGAATGCGCTCTGGACGGCCTCGAACCCCGCCGCCACGCTGCCGCCGAGGGGAAGGTCGCCATTGGGGGAACTGTGGTCGCACCGTGTCATGTCTGGGCGTCTCCTGACCGAGAACCATCCTGCCCCGGACGGGCGCTGGACCGATCCCGAATCTACGGCCGCCACGGTACCGAAAGATGCGCCGGGACGAATCGCCGCCGAACCGGCATCGTGTCGTTACGTGGGCCGACGGCGCCCCCGGTCGGGGCTTTGCTGGAGCGGGCGACGGGAATCGAACCCGCGTAGCTAGTTTGGAAGACTAGGGCTCTACCATTGAGCTACGCCCGCGTGCTTGCGCGAGCCTAATGTACCGGCGTCCCGCCCTCCGATTCCAATCGGATCCCCGGTTGGCCGTAGGATCTCGGTCGCGACACAGCACAGCAGCGGGGTGTAGCGCAGCTTGGTAGCGCATCCGCTTTGGGAGCGGAAGGCCGCAGGTTCAAATCCTGTCACCCCGACACGCCCGCACACGCCCCATGAGACCGAGGAGTACAACGCAGTGAAGAGCACCGTCGAGAAGTTGAGCCCGACCAGGGTGCGCATCAACGTGGAGGTGCCCTTCACGGAGCTGCAACCGGACTTCGATCGCGCCTACAAGCAGCTCGCCAAGCAGATCCGGCTGCCCGGCTTCCGCCCCGGCAAGGCGCCGGCCAAGCTGCTGGAGGCCCGGGTAGGCCGCGGCGCGGTGCTCGAGCAGGTCGTCAACGAGGTGCTGCCGGCCCGCTACACCGAGGCCGTCACCGCCGGCGAACTGCGGCCGCTGGGCCAGCCCGACATCGAGGTCACCAAGATCGAGGACGGCGAGGAGCTGGTCTTCACCGCCGAGGTCGACATCCGTCCCGATATTGAGCTGCCCGACCTGGCCACGCTGAAGATCACCGTCGATCCGATCGAGGTGACCGACGAGGAGGTCGAGGCCGAGCTGGAGGCGCTGCGCGCGCGTTTCGGCACCCTCAAGGGTGTCGAGCGGGCCGCCCAGAACGGCGACTTCGTCTCGATCGACCTGTCCGCCACCGTCAACGGTGAGGAGATTCCCGACGGCAGTGCCGAGGGGCTGTCCCACGAGATCGGCTCCGGCCAGCTGATCGAGGGTCTCGACGAGGCCCTCGTCGGTCTATCCGAGGGGGAGTCGGCCACCTTCACCACCAAGCTCGTCGCCGGTGAGCACGCCGGGGAAGAGGCCGAGGTGACGGTCACGCTGAAGTCGGTCAAGGAACGCGAACTGCCCGAGGCCGACGACGACTTCGCCCAGCTGGCCAGTGAGTTCGACACACTGGCCGAACTGCGCGAGAACCTCACCTCGCAGGTGGGCCGGGTCAAGCGCATCCACCAGGCCGAGAAGATCCGCGACAACGCCCTGGAGACGCTGCTCGAGCTGGTCGAGGTGCCGCTGCCCGAGGCCATCGTTGCCGCGCAGGTCGATTCCGCGCTGCACAACGCCATCCACGGCCACGATCACGACGAGGAGAAGTTCGCCGAGGCTCTCGAGGCCGAGGGCAGCTCCCGGGAGAAGTTCGACACCGAGAACCGGGAGGCCGCCGAGAAGGCGGTCAAGACTCAGCTGCTCATGGACGCCATCGCCGATGAGCTCAACATCCAGGTGGGCCAGAACGATCTCTCCGAGCGGCTCGTGCTGATGTCGCGCCAGTACGGCGTCGAGCCCCAGCAGCTGCTTCAGCTGCTCCAGCAGCAGAACCAGCTACCGGCGGTGTTCGCCGATGTCCGGCGCGGTCTGGCCGTGGCCGCGGTGGTGGAAGCGGCCACCGTCACCGACACCGACGGTGGCGAGATCGACACCAGTGAGTTCTTCGGCGGCCCCGCCGCCGAGTCGGACGGTGAGGACTCCGGCCAGCCGGCGTCCGACGAGGACGCGTAACGCCGACAGCGAACGACCGCAGCGGCGCCGTGGTTGTGGGCGTCCGGTTGACTAGGGTCGAGTAGAACCTTCGGGGAGTTTCCGAAACACGGGAAGAAAGCAGGTAAGGGTGACTCACATGCGTTCCGGCGCGGCTGGGCTGAATCTCCAGGACTCGGTGTACGAGCGATTGCTCGCCGAGCGCATCATCTTCCTGGGTTCGCAGGTCGACGACGACATCGCCAACCGGCTGTGCGCACAGATTCTGCTGCTGGCCGCCGAGGACCCGACCAAGGACATCTCGCTCTACATCAACTCGCCGGGCGGGTCGATCAGCGCCGGGATGGCCATCTACGACACCATGGTGCTGGCGCCGTGCGACGTCGCCACCTACGCCATGGGCATGGCCGCCTCGATGGGGGAGTTTCTGCTGGCGGCCGGGACGAAGGGCAAGCGGTACGCGCTGCCGCACGCCCGCATCCTGATGCACCAGCCGCTGGGCGGGATCACCGGCGGGGCGGCCGACATCGCCATCCAGGCCGAGCAGTTCGCGGTCATCAAGAAGGAGATGTTCCGGCTCAACGCCGAGTTCACCGGTCAGCCGATCGAGCGTATCGAGGCCGACTCCGACCGCGACCGCTGGTTCACCGCCCAGGAAGCTCTCGAATACGGCTTCGTCGACCACATCATCACCCGCGCCCACGTCAACGGAGCCAACAATGTCTAATTTTTCGGCGGCCAACTCGCTCGATCCCCGGCTGACGCCGCAGGCGCGCTACATCCTGCCCTCGTTCGTCGAGCACTCCAGCTGGGGCGTCAAGGAGTCCAACCCCTACAACAAGCTGTTCGAGGAACGGATCATCTTCCTGGGCGTTCAGGTCGACGACGCCTCGGCCAACGACATCATGGCCCAGCTGCTTGTGCTGGAGTCGCTGGATCCCGACCGCGACATCACCATGTACATCAACTCCCCGGGCGGCTCGTTCACCTCGCTGATGGCGATCTACGACACCATGCAGTACGTCCGCGCCGACATCCAGACGGTCTGCCTGGGACAGGCCGCCTCGGCGGCGGCGGTGCTGCTGGCGGCCGGCACGCCCGGCAAGCGGCTCGCGCTGCCCAACGCCCGGGTGCTCATCCATCAGCCGTCGCTGTCCGGGGTGATCCAGGGCCAGTTCTCCGACCTGGAGATCCAGGCCCGGGAGATCGAGCGGATGCGCACGCTTATGGAGGAGACCCTGGCCCGCCACACCGGCAAGGATGCCGCGGTCATCCGCAAGGACACCGACCGCGACAAGATCCTCACCGCCGAGGAAGCCAAGGAGTACGGGATCATCGACACCGTGCTGAGCTACCGCAAGCTCTCGGCTCAGAACGCCTGATCGCCCGAGGTTGGCCGACGCGCGCGACACGCCGGTTTCGGCTGCCGCGCGCCACGCCGCATCACGCGGCGTGACGGGATATGTTCACCTTGGGTTCACAGGACTGAATACCCACCCTGAGTACCCACACGAATACCACTGACGCTATTCGCCTTTATCGGTCGCCCGTTCTCCGAATAAGCGGGTAGCGTCGAGACAGATCGACACCTGAAGTCAGCGGCGAAGGAAGTAGGGCCCACCCACATGGCGCGCATCGGAGACGGCGGTGACCTGCTGAAGTGCTCCTTCTGTGGAAAGAGTCAGAAGCAGGTCAAGAAGCTCATCGCGGGTCCCGGGGTGTACATCTGCGACGAGTGCATCGACCTGTGCAACGAGATCATCGAAGAGGAACTCGCCGACAACGACGACGTCAAGCTCGATGAGCTGCCCAAGCCGGCCGAGATCCGGGAGTTCCTGGAGAACTACGTCATCGGCCAGGACACCGCCAAGCGCACGCTGGCCGTTGCGGTGTACAACCACTACAAGCGCATCCAGGCCGGGGAGAAGGCCCGGGACTCCCGGTCCGAGCCGGTCGAACTCGCCAAGTCCAACATCCTCATGCTGGGCCCCACCGGCTGCGGAAAGACCTACCTGGCCCAGACGCTGGCCAAGATGCTCAACGTGCCGTTCGCCATCGCCGACGCCACCGCGCTGACCGAGGCCGGGTACGTCGGCGAGGACGTCGAGAACATCCTGCTCAAGCTCATCCAGGCCGCCGACTACGACGTCAAGCGCGCCGAGACGGGCATCATCTACATCGACGAGGTCGACAAGATCGCCCGCAAGAGCGAGAACCCGTCGATCACCCGCGACGTCTCCGGGGAGGGTGTGCAACAGGCCTTGCTGAAGATCCTGGAGGGCACCCAGGCGTCGGTCCCGCCGCAGGGCGGCCGCAAGCACCCGCACCAGGAGTTCATCCAGATCGACACCACAAACGTGCTGTTCATCGTGGCGGGCGCCTTCGCCGGCCTGGAGAAGATCGTGGCCGACCGGATCGGAAAGCGTGGGCTGGGCTTCGGCGCGGAGGTCAAGTCCAAGGCCGAAATCGACACCCAGGACCACTTTGCCGAGGTCATGCCCGAAGATCTGATCAAGTTCGGTCTGATCCCGGAGTTCATCGGCCGCCTTCCGGTGGTCGCCTCAGTGACCAACCTGGACAAGGACTCCCTGGTCCAGATCCTGTCGGAGCCGAAGAACGCGCTGGTTAAGCAGTACACCCGGCTGTTCGAGATGGACAACGTGGAGCTGGTGTTCGACGGCGCCGCTTTGGAGGCCGTCGCCGATCAGGCCATCCACCGGGGTACCGGTGCGCGCGGCTTGCGCGCCATCATGGAGGAAGTCTTGCTGCCGGTGATGTATGACATCCCGAGCCGCGACGACGTCGCTCAGGTCGTGGTGACCAAGGAGACGGTGCTCGATAACGTGCTGCCGACCATCGTGCCGCGCAAGCCCTCGCGCACCGAGCGTCGCGACAAGTCGGCCTGACGGCCGCACCCAGTTGGGACCCGCACCCTCGGCGGCTGAGGTCTGCGAGCCAGTTCGTTTCGGCCTGAACTCGACGGCCCAGACGGTTCAGCTCTTCGGCGCCATCCTCATTCCGCTCATCGCGGTCGTGGTGATTGCCGCGGTATCCCGCCGATACCCGACGCACACTCTGCGGTGGACCAGTCGCCGTATCGCCGTGCTGCTGGGCAACCGGTTTGTGGCGCCGTTCGGCCTGGTGGTGCTGGCGGCCGGGGTGGCGTTCTATGGTGCTGCCATCCTCGCCGCCGCCCCGGGAGCCGGGCAATGCCAGCAGCCAGTAGCCGTCCTCGGAGCGGTGGGGCTGCTGCTCACCCTCGTCGGCGCGATGACGGCTGCGGCCGCTGAAGCCGTCGGTAGGCAGTTGGGCTGGGTATTGCTTGCCGCCTTTTTCGCGCTCGACGTCTGGATCGTGTTCGGGATGGTCATGATGCTCGCGGAGTCCGACCCGCGCGCACCCGATCCGATGCTGTTGCTCGCGTTCGTCATGCATGCGCTGTGCATGTTCCTCACCATGGTCTGGGCGTTTCACGCCCGCGACCTGAGCACCATGGCACAGGTTCGGGCGGATGAAGCCGGCCGTTCCATCGGTGCGGTGTGGATCTTCCTCGCCGCCTACATCGTCGTCGGCTTCTCCCAGCAGGAGAGGAGTCCGTTCGATTCGACCGCCGGTGGCGCAGTGCTGTCGGCGCTGACACTCAGCGCCCTGGCGTTGACGATGGGCAGCGGGTACACGAAGTACCGCGAGGTGATGGATCAGGAACGGCCGACGGTAGGGGGTCTTGCTCCGACAACACCGGAGGAGGCGGCCGCCGCCGGCGATGTGAGGCTCAGGCCGAGACGGTCTCAGGCTCGCTGACCCACTGCCGCGCCGCGTCGGCCTCCGCTCGGTGAAAAGTCTTGAACTCACCCGGCATGAAGAAGCCGAAGAACTGCATGGTGTGCCGGATCCACTCCACGTCGGTGACCATCGCGAAGCGTTCCCAGCGTAGGAACTTGCTGAAACCCAGCTTCGTGTCATCCCACATCGCGCCGGGCTCGAATCCGTTGAAGTCCTCGGCCACCTCGTAGTAGATCCGCACCTTTTCGTGGGTTTCGAGTTTCTTGTCGACCGCGGGGATGAGAACGGTTTCGTAGTCGGCCTTGGTGACATGCCCATGACATGCGAAGGCGGCGACATCGTCCGGGAAATCCTCCAGCAGCGTGATCATGACGAGCTCCCAACGCAGAATCAGTAATCGGCTTCTCGGTTCCATCCTTGCGGCGTCGGAGCGCGGCCGGTAGAGGCGAAGGTCCGTCAGCGCAGCCCGCGCACCGCCGCCAGCAGGGCCTGCGCCTCCGATGCGGCGAAGGGCGGCAATTCGTCGTTCGCCGCAGGCTCCACCCGCTCGATGGAGTCGGCGAGCCGCCGAAGCAGGGCCAGGTAGGCCTCGGGGTCGGCGCCGCCGAAGATCCCGGAACCGCACTGCTCGGCCGCCCAGCACCCGGCGACGGTGGCGTAGCCGAGGTGCTCGGTTGCCGCGGTGACGGCTGCCAGCCGGGTTGCGGCGGCCCGATCGGAGCGGGATCCGTGGCGGGCCGCGTCGTCAGCGGCGTCGAGCGCGAAGATGCTGTCCTGCAGGGCCCGGCGGGCGCTGCGCGCCGGGATCGACCGCGGTGAGTTCCGGGCCAGAAATTCGGTCGCCGTGGCGGTGCGTGCCAAGACCTCGGCGATCGCGGCGTGGACCCGGCTGGCCTCCTGCCGCCGGGCCAGGGTCAGGTAGACCAGCACCCCGATCCCGCAGCCGAGCACGGTGTCCAACCCGCGGTCCAGGATCAGTGCGGCGATGTCGACCCGGTGTGTCCCCGATGAGATGGTCAGCGCGATCGCGGTGATGAACATCGTGGCCAGCGCGTAGTTGGCCACGATGTACATCTCGATGCAGAACTGGAGACCGGCCACGACGGCGATCAGCCACCAGCCCTGCGGGTGCAGGACCAGGATCAGCGCCGCGAAGCCGAGTCCCACCAGGGTTCCGATGACCCGTTCGGCGCCCCTCTGCAGTGTCGCGACCAGATGGACGCCCTGGTGCAGGACCAGTACGGCGGCGGCCATGGCCCAGTAGGCATGGCCCACGCCGAAGCCCGCGGCCAGTGCGCCGGCAAGCGGGGCGGCCACCGCGACCCGCACCATCACCCGCCGGCTGTGGCTGCCCCGCCGCAGCGATTCGGCGAGTTTCACCGGCACGGCGACCGGCGGCAGCGGCGGCCGGCTCCGATCAGGACCGATCACCACGGCCGGGTCCGCCTCCAGCGCGCCGATGGCCCAGGCCAGGTCGGCGGAGGTGGCGGGCGTAGGCCGGCCTCTCGCTGCTGCCGCCATGGCCTCGGCGAACAACACGTGCAGGGCGTGGTTGGCATCGCGCAGTCGCGAAAGTGCGCCAGCCGAGCGTGCGAAGGCGGGCTGGTGATCGACCAGCGTCTCCCACGCCTGCGACAGCGACTCGGCGGCCCGCTGCCGGGCCAGCGCCGCCGCCGGAGTGCCCGTTGCCCGCAGGTAGACCGCGACCGCGGCACCGGCCGCCGAGACCGCCTTCTTTTCCGGGCCCCGCGGGTCTGCGATGGCCGCGCTCATCTGGGCCAGCCACGCGGTCGCCCCGCCGCCGAGCACCAGCAGGCCTATCTGCCACGGCGTCAGGTGGGATGCCGACACACCGATTCCCGCGGCGCACACCACCACGAACATGTACCCGCCGGGCGGGCCCACCCGCAGTGCGGCGCACAGCCACACCGCGAGCACCGCGACCACCGAGACCGCCGCCACCGCCAGCAAGGTAAACGCCGAGGCCCATGCCCCGACGGTTACCGCTGCGGCCAGTGCCAGCGCGATGATTGCCGACTGAATGCCGCGGTTGGCATAGGGCCGGTCGGTGCCGTAGTCGGCGGTGAAGACGCCCAGGGTGGCGATCAGACCTGCGCCGATGTCACCGGCCGCCCAGCCGACACCAGCCGTGATCGCGGTGCTCACCGCGACCCGGGCGGCCAACGGCCACCTGCCGGGGGAGGGCCGCAACATTAACCACCGCACGGTCAGCCGACCACCCGGTCCGCTCTGCTGTAGACATTCATCGATTCGCCGCGCAGGAACGCGACCAGCGTCAGCCCCGACTCGGCGGCCAGGTCGACGGCCAGCGAGGACGGCGCCGAGACCGCAGCCAGAATGGGGATGCCGGCCATGACCGCCTTCTGGGTGAGTTCGAAGGATGCCCGGCCGCTGACCAGAAGCACCGATGCGGCCAGCGGAACGCGGCCGGATTCCAGCGCCCAGCCGATCACCTTGTCCACGGCGTTGTGCCGGCCCACGTCCTCGCGGACCGCCAGCAGTCGGCCGTCGAGGTCGAACAAGGCGGCGCCGTGCAGGCCGCCGGTGGTGGCGAAAACCTTCTGTGCCGATCGCAGCCTGGGCGGCATCTGGGCCAGTGTGTCCGCCCGCACCGCGCACGGATCGTCGCCCGGGCTGTGGCGGCTGGCCAGCCGGACGGCATCGAGTGAGGCCTTCCCGCAGACCCCGCAGGAGGAGGTGCTGTAGAAATTGCGGACCGCGCCGGCGGGGACCGACGCCCCGGGGCGCAGGGTCACGTCGAGCACGTTGTAGCTGTTGGTGCCGTCCTGCTGCGCGGCGCCGCAGTACCGCACCGTCGCCACGTCACCGCGTTCGGTGATCACCCCTTCGGTGAGCAGAAAACCCTGTGCCAGTTCAACATCCGAGCCCGGCGTGCGCATGGTTACGCTCAACGGCGACCCGTTGACGCGGATCTCGAGGGGCTCCTCCACCACGAGGGTCTCGGCCCGTTCGGTCGCCGCCTGGCCGGTGATGCGTCGTATCCGGCGCCGGGAGGTCACTCTGCCCATCAGCCGGGGGCCCGTTGAGCGGATTTCTCCAGCCGGATCACCACCGCTTTGGAGACCGGGGTGTTGGACCCGGCGGCAACGTGGTCCAGGGGTACTAGCGGATTGGTCTCCGGGTAGTAGGCCGCGGCGTTTCCCAGGGGAGTGGGGTAGGCCACCACGAGGAATTCCGCGGCACGCCGCTCGCCGGCCTCGTCGCCGAACTCCGAGATCAGATCGACGCGGTCGCCGGGGTTCAGGCCGAGCGCAGTGATATCGGCCGGGTTGACGAAGACCACCCGCCGCCCGCCGCGGACCCCGCGGTAACGGTCGTCCAGGCCGTAAATCGTGGTGTTGTACTGATCGTGGCTGCGCAGGGTCTGCAGCACCAGCCGCCCCGGCGGTACCGGCACCCACTGCAGCGGGTCGACGGCGAAGTTGGCCTTGCCGGTGCGGGTCGGGAATTCCCGGGTGTCCCGAGGTGGGTGCGGCAGTTGGAAGCCGTCCGGTTGCCGCATCCGGCGGTTGTAGTCCGCGCAGCCGGGCACCACCGCGGCGATCTCGTCACGGATGGTGTCGTAATCGGTGGCGAAGCGTTCCCAGGGCACCGGATGCTCCGGCCCGAGCAGCCGACGGGCCAGCCCACAGATGATCGCCACCTCGCTGCGCACCTGCGGTCCCGGCGGTTCCAGGCCGCCCCGGGACAGGTGCACCATCGACATCGAATCCTCGACCGAGACGACCTGTTTGCGCCCGTTCACGACATCACGGTCGGTGCGGCCCAGCGCGGGCAGGATCAGCGCGGTGCGCCCGGGCACGACGTGGCTGCGGTTGAGCTTGGTGGAGACCTGGACGGTCAAGGCGCAGTTACGCAGCGCAGCCTCGGTCACCGCGGTGTCGGGGGTGGCGGCGGCGAAGTTGCCCCCCATGGCCATGAACACCCCGGCGGTCCCGTCCCGCATGGCCCGGATCGCGTTGACGGTGTCGTGGCCGTGCCGGCGTGGGACGTCGATGCCGTAGCGCGCTTCCAGGGCCGACAGGAAGGACTCCGGGGCCTTCTCCCAGATGCCCATGGTCCGGTCGCCCTGAACGTTGGAATGCCCGCGGACCGGGCAGACCCCGGCGCCGGGCTTGCCGATCATGCCCCGCATCAGCAGCACGTTGGTGACTTCCCCGATGGTGGCCACGGCATGGGTGTGTTGGGTCAACCCCATTGCCCAGCACACGATGGTGCGCCGGGAGCCCGCCATCATCTCGGCGACCCGGCGAAGTTGCTCCTCGGAGACGCCGGTGGCCTCCTGCACGGTGCCGAGGTCCACTGCGCGGGCGGCCGCCGCATACTCCTCGAAGCCCTGGCAGTGCGCGGCGAGGAAATCGCGGTCGATGACGGTGCCGGGGCGCCGGTCCTCGGCCTCCAGCAGCAGCCGGGCGATCCCGCGGAACAGTGCCATGTCCCCGCCCAGGCGGATCTGGACGAACTCGTCGGCGATCGCCACCCCCCGCCCGGTCACACCAGCCACCGTCTGCGGGTCGTCGAAGCGGATCAGGCCGGCCTCCGGAAGGGGATTGACGGCGATGATTCGCGCCCCGTTGGCCTTGGCCTTCTCCAGCACCGAGAGCATCCGGGGGTGGTTGGTGCCCGGGTTCTGCCCGGCGATGACGATGAGATCGGCGCGTTCGATGTCCTCGACGGTGACCGAGCCCTTACCGACGCCGATCGACTCCATCAGGGCGGTGCCGGAGGACTCGTGGCACATGTTGGAACAGTCCGGCAGGTTGTTGGTGCCGAAGCTGCGCACCATCAGCTGGTAGAGGAACGCCGCCTCGTTGCTGGTCCGCCCAGAGGTGTAGAACACCGCCGCGTCCGGGTCGGGCAGGTCCCGCAGATGATCGGCGATGATTTGGTAGGCATCGACCCAGGCGAGGGGCTGGTAGTTACGTTCGCCCGGCCGCAACACCATCGGGTGAGTCAGCCGGCCCTGCTGGGACAACCAGTATTCGGGGCGGGCCGCCAGGTCGGCCACGCTGTGCCGGGCGAAGAACTCCGGGGTGATCACCCGTCGGGTGGCCTCCTCCGCGATGGCCTTGGCGCCGTTCTCGCAGAACTCCGCCAGCTTGCGCCCACCGGGGGTCTCCGGCCATGCGCACCCCGGGCAGTCGAAACCCGAGCGCTGGTTGACGCGCGCCCACGTGCGCAGCGTCCGCACGAGACCCATCTGCGTCAGGCTGCGCCGCATCGCCACCAGCACGGCCGGTATCCCGGCGGCCGCCGTTCGCGGCGGGGAGATCTCGACGGCGTGCTCGTCGCAATCGGCCCGGTAGTCGCCATTGGCCTCGCCGCCCGTCATGAGCCCAATCTATTCCGCCCGCCGCCGATCCGGCGGCGGTAACCCTACCGGCGCGGTGGGACAATCGCCCTGTGGCTGCCGTCCGCGACTCCGGGCCGCTGGCCGGCGTCGTGCTTGCCGGCGGTGAGTCGCGGAGGATGGGCCGTGACAAGGCCACGATGCGGCATCCGAGCTGCGCGCTGAGCATGGTCGAGCACACCGTGGGTGTGCTGGCCCTGCGGTGCGCCGCGGTGTTCGTCGTCGCCGCTCCGGGCCAGGTGTTGCCGCCGCTGGACGCCGAGGTGTTGCGGGACGAGGTGCGCGGGCTCGGGCCGCTGCCGGCCACCGGCCTGGGACTGCGGGCCGCGGCCGCGGCCGGATTCGAGCGCGCGTTCGTCGGCGCGGTGGACATGCCGTATCTGACAGCGGAACTGATCGACACCCTGGCCGGCGCCGGCGCCGGCGACGCCGACATCGTGCTGCCCTGCGACGGCCGGGACCACTATCTGGCGGCGGTCTACCGCACGGCCCTGGCCGGGCGCATCGCCACGTTGACCGCCGCCGGGCGGCGCGGCATGCGGGCGCTGGCCCATGCCGTGGTCACCCATCGCGTCGTGATGCCGCCAACGGCGGCGCTGATGAATGTGAACTGCGAAACCGACCTGGCTTGATGCTCCCGGGGAGAGCCCGGATGGGGCGCGGCGGGGGATATTTCGCTGTTGCCGACGGGACTTGAGTTGCCCATGTGAACTGTCCTGCTGTGCCCCGGTTCACAAAACGAGTGTGATTCGGATCACTAAGGTTCGCCCCTCGGGGCCATCGGTCGGTGGCCGACACGCCGCATTGACCTGCGGAAAATCGCGAATAAGCAACGTTGTGATTGGTCCGTTATCTGAAATATATGCGCGTGTCATTGACGTGACTTGCCCTAATGCGCCCCGTACCTTCGAATCCGGCCCACAAAAGGGGGCCGAAACAATTTCAGTTTAGAAACCCTGCGTGTAAGCGGGGCCGGGGAGACGGCGCGCTGAAGACGGCGCTGACTCCGCGGGTGACGGGACAGACTCGACCACCCCGCCGGCGTCGCTGCGGTGCCAGAACGAGACGGCACGGCCCAGGCCCACCCGCCGGAATTCCGGCGCACGGACCGGGTGCGCGCATGGCGAAAGGAAAGATTGTTGAAGAACCTCCGCAAGACGCTCGGGATGTCCGCGATCGCCGGCGCACTGTCCGTCGCGCCGATCGCACTCGGTGCCGGTACCGCCAACGCCGACAGCGTCAACTGGGACGCCATCGCGGCCTGCGAGTCGGGCGGCAACTGGGCGATCAACACCGGTAACGGCTACTACGGCGGACTGCAGTTCTCGCCGGGCACCTGGTCGTCCAACGGTGGCAGCGGTATGCCCCACCAGGCCTCGCGCTCGGAGCAAATCCGGGTCGCCGAGAACGTCCTGCGTACCCAGGGCATCGGCGCCTGGCCGAGCTGCGGCCCCCTGGGCTGAGCTTGCAACAGTTCTCAAAAGGTGGCGCCGGAGAAATCCGGCGCCACCTTTCTGCGTGTGCCCGCCTCTCTCTGCGGACACTTCTCTCACGGCAATCACATGGAGATCACGTGACCCGGCTGTAACACCTCGTGCCCGCGCTGCGATCCACCTCACAACCGCGCACTCGCGGCCCGCAGTCGCCGAAGGGACACCAGTGAGCATGATCCGCCGAATCCTCACCCTCGCCGCCCTCGCGCTGGGACTTGCTCTCGGCGCCGCGGCACTGGGCAGTGGGACCGCGGCGGCGGACACCGGCGTCAATTGGGATGCGATCGCCAAGTGCGAGTCCGGCGGCAACTGGGCGATCAACACCGGTAACGGCTACTACGGCGGGCTGCAGTTCTCACCGGCCACCTGGAAGTCCAACGGCGGCGCCGGGATGCCGCACCAGGCCTCCCGGGAGGAGCAGATCCGGGTCGCCGAGAACGTCCTGCGCACCCAGGGCATCGGCGCCTGGCCGAGCTGCGGCTCCGCCGGCGGCGCCCCCGCCTTCTCCACCGCGGTCTTCACCGACGCCCCGGCCGCCCCGGCGCCGGGAGGGTGTCAGGGGATGGGCCGCGGTCCGCTGGGCCTGGTCGACTGGGGCCAGGTGTGCCTGGCCTTCACCGACCCGGGCAAGGCCCTGGCCAACGCGATCGGTCTCGGCTGAGCGCGATCCGAGGGCACGCCCTGGCGTAGGTTGGCCCCATGGGTGAGCGGAAAGTCAGCAGTAATGAGAACGGGCGCGAGTTCGACATCGTCGTGTACGGGGCCACCGGGTTCGTCGGCAGGCTCACCGCCGAGTACCTCGCCAAGGCCGCACCGACGGCCCGCATCGCGCTGGCCGGGCGCTCGCCGGAGAAGCTGGTCGCCGTGCGCTCGGCACTGTGCGAGGCCGCCCAGTCCTGGCCCATCCTGACCGTCGACGCCGCCAAGCCGTCGACGCTGGAGGCGATGGCCGCTTCGACCCGCGTCGTGGTGACCACGGTCGGCCCCTACAGCAAATATGGTCTGCCGCTGGTCGAGGCGTGCGCGGCGGCCGGCACCGACTACGCCGACCTGACCGGGGAGGCGATGTTCGTCCGGCAGAGCATCGACGGTTTCCACAAGCAGGCGGTCGACACCCGCGCCCGGATCGTGCACGCCTGCGGCTTCGACTCGGTGCCCTCGGACATGACCGTCTACGAACTGTTCCGGCGCGCCCGCCAGGACGCCGCCGGGGATCTGCTCGACACCAACTTCGTGTTGCGCGGTTTCTCCGGCGGGGTGTCCGGGGGAACGATCGCCTCGATGATGGAGGTGTTCCGGGCAACCTCCGGCGATCCCGACGTTCGCAAGATGCTCGAGGACCCCTACACCCTGACCTCCGACCGCGGTGCCGAGCCGGAATTGGGCGGCCAGCCGGATCTGCCCTGGCGCCGCGGCTCCGAGATCGCCCCGGAGCTGGCCGGGCTGTGGGCCGGCGGGTTCGTGATGGCCATGTACAACACCCGCATCGTCCGGCGCAGCAACGCCCTGCTCGACTACGCCTACGGCCGCCGCTTCCGCTACGCGGAGTACATGAGCGTGGGGCCGTCGGTGCTCGCTCCGGTCACCTCGGCGGTGGCCACCGCCGCCACCGCCGGCACCGCCGCGTTGGGCAGCCGGTTCTTCCGCTTCCTGCCGCGCCGGCTGGTCGAGCGGCTGGCGCCCAAGCCTGGTACCGGTCCCAGCCAGGAGGTCCGCGATCAGGGCTGGTACCGGGTGGAGACCTACACCACCACCAGCTCGGGCGCGCGCTACGTGGCCACCATGTCCCAGAGCGGGGATCCCGGCTACAAGGCGACCTCGGTGATGCTGGGGGAGTGCGCACTGGCGCTGGCGCTGGACCGCGACAAGCTGCCCGAGCTCTACGGTGTGCTCACCCCGGCGGCCGCGATGGGCGACGCCCTGTTGGCCCGGTTCCCGGGGGCGGGCATCTCGCTGGAGTCCGCCCGGCTGAACTGACGGCGCCTGGACCCCGGGGGGGTCGAACTGCACTGCGCTGTTGGCATAACCGGTGCGCGGATCACCCACCGGCGACTACTGTCTGAGTCGTTCTCGGCAAACTCGACAAAGGAACTTTGACATGGCCGGTCTCGACGACCTTTACAACCAAATCCCGGTGGCGGACATCGCCAACAAGCTCGGCGCCGACCAGGGCCAGGTGACCCAGGCCATCCAGACCCTGGTGCCGACGCTGCTGGGCAGCCTGCAGGAAAACGTCCAGGCCGACGACATCGACTCCACCGAACTCGAGTCGGTCGTCGTCGCCGAGGGGCAGACTGACCTGCTGACCGGCGGGGTCGACGTCAACCAGCTCGACGAGAACCAGGGCAACCAGATGGTTGCCAGCCTCTTCGGTGGCAACGACACCAACCAGGTCGCCTCGGCCCTGTCCGGGGCCGGCGCGCCGGGCGGCGATCTCATCAAGCGACTGTTGCCGATGCTGGCCCCCATCGTGCTGGCTTACGTCGGCCAGCAGTTCTCCCAGAAGAACGCCGGGGGTGCTCAGGCGCAGGCGGCTCCGGGCGGCGGCATGGGTGACATCCTGGGCAGCATCCTCGGTGGGGCGGCCGGCGGCGGTGGCGGCGGCAACAACCCGCTCGGCGCCATCCTCGGCAGTGTGCTCGGCGGCGGACAGAGCAACCAGGGCGGCGCGCTGGGCAGCATCCTCGGCGGGCTACTGCGCGGCGGCAAGTAGCCAGGGCCGACGGCGGCCTTCAGCTCACCAGGAAGGCCGTCAGGCAAAACCAAAGGGCTCGGTGCCGGTTTCCCGGCACCGAGCCCTTCGGCATTCAGCGATCAGGTCGTGCCGGGGGATCCGTTGGTTCCGGCCGTGCCACCGGGTCCTGCCGTGCCGCCGGTGCCGCCGGAACCGGCGGTGGCGGTACCACCACCGTTGGCCACGGCGTTTCCGCCGTTTCCACCGTCTCCGCCGTTGGCGCCATCGCCCTTACCGTTGCCGCCATCCCCGCCGTTGCCGCCGATGACGCTGCCAGTTCCGTTGTTGGTGATGTTGCCGGCGTTACCGCCTTTGCCGCCGGACCCGCCGCCGGAGCCGCCGTCGCCGCCGCGTCCGCCGCCGCCGCCGTAGACCGGGTCCACAGCAGTGTCGAGGACAAGGTCACCGCCATTACCACCGTTACCACCGTTACCTCCGGCACCGGAATCACCGTCGGCGCCGTAGTTGGGGATCAAGAAGAGGAACCGGCCAATCCCGCCGGCGCCGCCGGGTCCAGCGTCCCCGCCTTGGCCGCCGGCGCCGCCGTACCCACCGACCGTGTGGTCACCGCCGGCGAGGGCGTTTCCGCCGTTACCGCCGGTGCTGCCGTTGCCGCCGACACCGCCTTTACCGCCCGAGCCGAACAGGAAGCTGCCATTTCCGCCGGAACCACCGGCGCCGCCGTAACCACCGGGGTTGCCGTCGTTCCCGAATCCGCCGGGACTTGTAGCGTCGGCACCGGCGGTCCCGGCAACGCCGTCACCGCCGTTGCCCCCGGCTCCACCGTTGCCGAACAGTGACAAGAACCCGGCGCTGCCGCCGGTGCCGCCGGTGCCGCCGAAATTGCCCGCGGTGACCGCAGACGCACCGTCGCCGCCGGCCCCGCCGTTGCCGAAGAACAGCCCGCCCCGGCCGCCGTTGCCGCCGGAACGAGGACCGAGGGTGCCGACTCCGCCGTCGACGCCGGCTCCGCCGTCGCCTCCGGTGCCGAACCACCCCGCCGAACCGCCGTGGCCGCCGTTCCAACCGTTGCCGCCGCTGCCGATGATGCCGCCGTTGCCGCCGTTGCACGCGGTGGTCCCGGTGCAGGTGGAGGCGTCCCAGGAGAAGCCGTTGCCCCAGATGATCCCGCCGTCGGGATGATCGACGGTGCCGTCACCGAACAGGCCCAGGAAGGGAGCGCCGAGGCCGCTGGTCGCGGAGGCCACCGCCGACGCCGTGCCGGATCCGCTGCCGACTTCGCGGCGTGTCATTGCCAGAGCGGTCCACATCAGGGATGTTGCTGCCGGTGCCTCCGGGCTGCCGGACAGTTCCTCGACGGCGTTCAGCGACTGAAGTGACTGTTCGCCCGGTGTTTCGGCCGAGGCCGCCGGCACCACCGGATTGCGCCCCGAAGCGGCGGAGGCCGCCGGCGATGCCGGGACCTCGTCTCCCGCGCTCACCGGGACGTCGATGTCCGCTGAGAGTGCCGCTCGGCCGGTGCCCGCGGACGCCGAGCCCTGCGGCGCACCTTTGGCCGATCGCGACGCCCTCGACCGCACCGCAGACTGCCCGGAGTCACCGGCCCCGGCCGACCCCGCCACACCCGAGCCCGCCGACGTCGATGCGGCACTGCGCGGCGTCGCCCGCGGCCCCGCATTCCGGCTCGCGGCCGACCCGCTCGCAGATGAGTTCGACGCACCCGAGTCCGTCGACCCCGTCGTGTCCGCTTCGGCTAGCGCCGGCATCGACAAGATTGCCGCTCCGACACCGAGAGCCACGGCAAGCGCGCCGACGTGTCCGACGGTGAGATTTTTGCTGGCGGTGTTCAACAACATCACTGATCAGAGTTCCTCAGTTGGTTTCGTATGGGATTTCGTCGCCTAGCCCGGAGCTTCTTTCCTCGGCTTTGGCTTAGTCGCTTCTCAGCGGTTCCGACGCTATCGGTGGGCACGTCGACTCGCGACTCGATCGTCAGATCGGGCGCGTTGCCTCACCGCTCCGGTGAGGTCCGCGCGGCCGCCTGGTCACACCGCGCGGCGGCACGGAGCAGGTCGCCGGGCGACCTGCCCTCACCCGTTTCTAGAATCGACCGGTGCCCACCGCAGACCCCTCCCGCGCCCCCGCCGATCCGTCGGCCCTGCCCAAGTCCTGGGATCCGGGCGCGGTAGAGACCGAGATCTACCAGGGGTGGGTGCAGGCCGGTTACTTCACCGCCGACCCGGCCAGCGGCAAGCCGCCCTACTCGATCGTGCTGCCCCCGCCGAACGTCACCGGAAGCCTGCACATGGGGCACGCGCTCGACCACACCCTGATGGACGCGCTGACTCGCCGAAAGCGGATGCAGGGCTACGAGGTGCTGTGGCTGCCGGGGATGGACCACGCCGGCATTGCCACTCAGACGTTGGTGGAAAAACAACTCGGCGCCGAAGGTGTGCACAAGGACGACCTGGGCCGGGAGCGGTTCATCGAGAAGGTCTGGGAGTGGAAGCACACCTCCGGGGGAACGATCGGCGCCCAGATGCGCCGTCTCGGCGACGGGGTGGACTGGAGCCGGGACCGCTTCACCATGGACGAGGGGCTGTCCCGGGCGGTCCGGACCATCTTCAAACGGCTCTATGACGCCGGCCTGATCTACCGGGCCGAGCGGCTGGTGAACTGGTCGCCGGTGCTGCAGACCGCCATTTCCGACCTTGAGGTGAAGTACGAGGAGGTCGAGGGCGAACTCGTCTCGTTCCGCTACGGCTCTCTCGATGACGGCCAACCGCACATCGTGGTGGCGACCACCCGGGTCGAGACCATGCTCGGTGACACCGCGATCGCGGTGCACCCCGACGACGAGCGCTACCGGCACCTGGTCGGCACCTCGCTGCCGCACCCGTTCCTGGAGCGCGACATCGTGATCGTCGCCGACGCGCACGTCGATCCGGAGTTCGGCACCGGCGCGGTCAAGGTGACCCCGGCCCACGATCCCAACGACTTCGAGATCGGCCTGCGGCACAACCTGCCGATGCCCTCGATCATGGACACCGCCGGCCGGATCGCCGGCACCGGAACGCAATTCGACGGGCTGGACCGGTTCGAGGCCCGCTACGCGGTGCGTCAGGCGCTGGCCGAGGACGGCCGCATCGTCGCCGAGAAACGCCCCTATCTGCACAGCGTCGGGCACTCCGAGCGCAGCGGTGAGCCGATCGAGCCGCGGCTGAGCATGCAGTGGTGGGTCAAGGTCTCCTCGATGGCCAAGGCCGCCGGTGACGCGGTTCGCGGCGGCGACATCGTGATCCACCCCAAGAGCCTGGAGCCGCGCTGGTTCGCCTGGGTCGACGATATGCACGACTGGTGCATCTCGCGGCAGCTGTGGTGGGGACACCGGATTCCGATCTGGCATGGCCCCGACGGTGAGACCGTCTGCGTCGGCCCCGACGAGACCCCGCCGGAGGGCTGGGAACAGGACCCTGACGTTCTGGACACCTGGTTCTCATCGGCGCTGTGGCCGTTCTCCACCATGGGGTGGCCGGACCGCACGCCCGATCTCAGAAAGTTTTATCCCACCAGCGTTCTCGTCACCGGCTACGACATCCTGTTCTTCTGGGTGGCCCGGATGGTGATGTTCGGCACCTTCGTCGCCGACGACGCCGCCATCACCTGCGGGGGTGACAGGGGCCCGCAGGTGCCGTTCGAGAACGTCTTCCTACACGGCCTTATCCGCGACGAGCACGGCCGCAAGATGAGCAAGTCCCGCGGCAACGGCATCGATCCGCTGGACTGGGTCGAGCTGTTCGGCGCCGACGCCCTGCGCTTCACCCTGGCCCGCGGGGCAAGCCCCGGCGGGGATCTGTCCATCGGCGAGGACCACGCCCGCGCCTCGCGTAACTTCGCCACCAAGTTGTTCAACGCCACCCGGTTCGCCCTGATGAACGGCACCGCCCCGGCAGCGCTGCCCGGGTCCGGGGACCTCACCGACGCCGACCGTTGGATCCTGGGCCGGCTCGAGCAGGTCCGCGCCGAGGTCGACGCGGCGTTCGACGGCTACGAGTTCAGCCGGGCCTGCGAGGCGCTCTACCACTTCGCCTGGGACGAGTTCTGCGACTGGTATCTGGAGTTGGCCAAGGTTCAACTCGCCCAGGGCATTGGCCACACCACCGCGGTGCTGGCCGCGGTGCTGGACACCCTGCTCAAGCTTCTGCATCCGGTGATGCCGTTCGTCACCGAGGTGCTGTGGAAGTCGCTGACCGGGGCGGAGTCGCTGGTGATCGCCGACTGGCCGGTGTCCTCCGGCATCGCACTGGATCCGGCCGCGGCGCAGCGGGTCGCCGATCTGCAGAAGCTGGTCACCGAGGTGCGTAGGTTCCGCAGCGACCAGGGGCTGGCCGACCGGCAGAAGGTGCCCGCCCGGCTCGGCGGCATCGAGGCATCCGGGCTGACCGAGCAGGCCGCGCAGGTCTCGGCGCTGTCCTGGCTGACCGACCCGTCGGCGGACTTCCGTCCCACCGCGCAGGTGGAGGTGCGGATCTCCGGCGGCACCGTGCTGGTGGAGCTGGACACCTCCGGAACCGTGGACGTGGCCGCCGAGCGACGCCGGTTGGAGAAGGACCTGGCCGCCGCCCAGAAGGAACTCGCCGCCACGTCGGCCAAACTCGGCAACGACGCATTCCTGGCCAAGGCGCCCGGCGAGGTCGTCGACAAGATCCGGGACCGCCAAAAGCTGGCCGGCGAAGAGGTCGACCGCATCACTGCGCGCCTGGCTGCGCTGGTATGACCGAGCCCGAACCGACCCTCGACGAGATCGCGGCGCTGCTGCAGGTGGACCACCTGCTCGATCAGCGCTGGCCGGAGAGCAAGCCGATCCCCTCGACGACCCGGATGGAAATGCTGATGGAGCTGCTCGGCTCCCCGCAGCGCAACTATCCGTCCATCCACATCGGCGGCACCAACGGCAAGACCTCGGTCGCGCGGATGGTCGATGCGCTGCTGACCGCGTTCGGGCAGCGCACCGGGCGCACCACCAGCCCGCATCTGCAGTCGCCGGTCGAGCGGATCGCCATCGACAACCAGCCGATCAGCCCGGCCCGCTACGTCGAGACCTACACCGAGATCGAGCCCTACGTCCAGATGGCCGATGCCCATTCGGTCGCCGATCACGGCCCGGCGATGAGCAAGTTCGAGGTGATCACCGCCATGGCGTTCGCGGCCTTCGCCGACGCGCCGGTCGATATCGCCGTCGTGGAGGTCGGCATGGGCGGCTGCTGGGACGCCACCAACGTCGTCGACGCCCCGGTGGCGGTGATCACGCCGATCAGCATGGATCACTCCGAATTCCTCGGCGCCACCGTCGGTGAGATCGCCGCGGAGAAGGCGGGCATCATCGGCATCCCGCGGGGAGACCTCGTCAAGGTCGACACCATCGCGGTGATCGGCCGCCAGCCCCCCGAGGCCATGGCGGTCCTGTTGGGGCACGCGGTGCGCAACGACGCCGTCGTGGCGAGGGAGGATTCAGAGTTCGCGGTGCTGAGTCGCCAGGTCGCCGTCGGCGGGCAGATGCTCGAACTCCAGGGTCTCGGAGGGGTCTACTCCGAGATCTTCCTGCCCCTGCACGGTGAGCATCAGGCGCACAACGCCGCTGTCGCGCTCGCGGCGGTCGAAGCGTTCTTCGGTGCCGGCGCCGACCGCCAGCTCGACGTCGACCTCGTCCGGGCCGGATTCGCCGCCGCCCGCAGCCCCGGCCGGCTGGAGCGGATGCGCAGCGCACCGGCGGTGTTCATCGACGCGGCCCACAACCCCGGTGGCGCCGCCGCGCTCGCCTCGGCATTGGCCGCCGAGTTCGACTTCCGCTACCTGGTGGGGGTGATGAGCGTGATGGACGGCAAGGACGTCACCGGCATCCTGTCCGCGCTGGAGCCGGCCTTCGACATGCTGGTGGTGACCCATAACGGATCGCCGCGCGCGCTGGACGTCGACGCACTCGCCGAGCGGGCCGAGGAGGTGTTCGGACCCGAGCGCATCGTGCGCACCGAGACCCTTGCCGACGCGATCGAGACCGCCACCGCGCTGGCCGAGCAGGCCGTCGAGGGATTCTCCGGTGCGGGCATCGTGATCACCGGCTCGGTCGTCACCGCTGGCGCCGCCCGCACCCTGTTCGGCAAGGATCCGCTGTGACGGCCCCCTCCGCCCCGCCGGATCCATGGAAGAGCTTCCGCGGCGTGATGGCGGGCACGTTGATCCTGGAGATCATCACGGTGTTGCTGGCGCTACCGGTCGTCGCCGCCGTCGGCGGCGGCCTCACACCGTGGTCGACGGCGTACCTGGTGGGCTTCGCGGTGCTGCTCGGCCTGCTGGCCGGCATGCAGGGTCGGAGTTGGGCCATCTGGGCCAATCTCGGTGTGCAGTTGCTGCTGGTCGCGGGCTTCCTGATCTACCCGGCCATCGGGTTCATCGGGGTGCTCTTCGTCGTGGTCTGGGGTGTGATCGCCTACCTGCGCGCCGAGGTGCTGCGCCGCCAGCGACTCGGTTTGTTACCCGGTCAGCAACCCCGGGGGGACTGACCGGTACGCTCCGCAGCGTGACTGAGCGGACTCTTGTGCTGATCAAACCCGACGGTGTCGAGCGGAGGGTGATCGGCGAGATCATCAACCGCATCGAGCGCAAGGGACTGACCATCGCGGCGCTGGAACTCAAGCACGTCGATGATGCCTTAGCGCGTGCGCACTATGCCGAACACGCCGAGAAGCCGTTCTTCGGCTCGCTGGTCGAATTCATCACCTCCGGCTCGGTGGTGGCCGCCATCGTCGAAGGCCCACGCGCCATCGCGGCGTGGCGGCAGCTGGCCGGCGGAACCGATCCGGTAGAGAAGGCCACGCCTGGAACCATTCGCGGCGATTTCGGCCTGGAGACCCAGTTCAACCTCGTGCACGGCTCGGATTCGCCGGAGTCGGCGGCGCGCGAGATCGGGCTGTGGTTCCCGGCTCTCTGACGACGTAGCGGGGCGGCGGGTCCGCTCCCGTCGGTCGGTATGGGATACTTGGGGCGGCCGCCCGGCAACGGGTGGCCGTGAATGAGACTTCGAGACGTGCGCGACCACCGCGGCCCGCGGTGTGGCGCGGACCGTTGACGGCCGTCATTCAGCCAGGCCCTGACCGGGATCGATGTGAACCCGTCGGAGCGAGACTATTGACAAGCCCGGGTTTCGGCCCGGGCGTAACAGCGGAGGCCCTCGCGTGGCCGCGTCGCCCTGACGCGCCCGGGGGCTTGAGGAGATTACGTGGCCGATGATGACCGCAACCAGGATCTGCCCGAAACCTCGTCGCCGGGGCCTTCGTCACCGGTAGGCCAGGTGGACCTGCCCGAGCGGCTGAGGGTTCACACCCTGGCCCGGGTGCTGGGCACCACCAGCAGGCGGGTGCTCGACGCGCTGAGCGAACTGGACGGTCGCACCCGCAGTGCGCAGTCCAGCGTCGACCAGGCCGACGCGCTGCGGGTGCGGGAGGTCCTGGCCGCTGAGGTTGTGGCCGCTGAAGTGCTGGCCGACCCCGAGCCGCAGCCCGATGCCGAGGCAGAGCCGGAGTCCCGGCTGATTCTGGAGACCCCGGAAGCCGAAACACCGGCCTACATGCCGCTCTTCGTCGCGCCGCAGCCCGTCGCCGCGGCGCCGACCGCCGGTGACAAGGACCGCACGAACGGCGAGGGCACCGACGAGGACGCCGATACCGAGGAGTCCGAGGACGACTCCGACACCGAATCCGGGGACCGGCCGTCAAACCGCCGGCGCCGCCGCGGTCGCCGTGGCCGTGGCCGCGGGCGGGGCGAACAGGGCGGAACGGACGCCGAGGACGCCGGTGCCGAGGACGCTGCGGAGGACTCGGCCGCCGGGAACTCTGACGAGAAGAAAGATGACCAGTCCGAGGCCGATCCCGACGAGGACGGCGACGAGGAATCGGCCGGCGCGAAGAGTGGTACCAAGCGCCGACGCCGTCGGCGCCGTCGGCCTGCCGGGGGCGGTGGGGCCGAGGACGCGGCCCCGAGCTCACCGGACGACCCGCCGAACACCGTCGTTCACGAGCGCGCCCCGCGCGAGAAGAAATCTCGCTCCGAATCCAACGAGATCCAGGGCATCAGCGGCTCCACCCGTCTGGAGGCCAAACGCCAGCGCCGCCGGGACGGCCGTGACGCCGGCCGGCGCCGCCCGCCGATCCTGACCGAGGCCGAGTTCCTGGCCCGCCGCGAGGCGGTCGACCGGGTGATGGTGGTGCGCGACAAGGTCCGCGCCGAGCCGCCGAACCAGGGTTCGCGCTACACCCAGATCGCGGTTCTCGAGGACGGCATTGTCGTCGAGCACTTCGTGACCTCGTCGGGCTCGGGGTCCCTGGTCGGCAATATCTACCTGGGCATCGTGCAGAATGTGCTGCCCTCGATGGAGGCGGCGTTCGTCGACATCGGCCGCGGCCGCAACGGCGTGCTCTACGCGGGCGAGGTCAACTGGGAGGCCGCCGGCCTCGGTGGGGCCAACCGCAAGATCGAGCAGGCGCTCAAGCCGGGCGACTACGTGGTGGTCCAGGTCAGCAAGGACCCCGTCGGTCACAAGGGTGCCCGCCTGACCACGCAGGTGTCACTTGCCGGCCGCTACCTGGTCTACGTGCCGGGGGCGTCGTCGACCGGCATCAGCCGGAAGCTTCCCGACACCGAACGGCAGCGGCTCAAGGAGATCCTGCGCGAGGTGGTGCCGGCAGAGGCCGGCGTCATCATCCGCACCGCATCGGAGGGCGTCAAGGAAGAGGACATCCGCGCCGACGTCACCCGGCTGCAGGAACGCTGGGCCAAGATCGACGAGGAGGCCGAACGGGTCAAGGGCAACAAGGCCGGGGCCGCGGTGGCCCTCTACGAGGAGCCCGACGTCCTGGTCAAGGTCATCCGCGATCTGTTCAACGAGGACTTCTCCGGGCTGATCGTCTCCGGCGACCACGCCTGGGGCACGATCACCGGCTACGTCGATTCCGTCGCACCGGAGCTGGTCTCCAAGCTGACCAAGTACGACCCGCCCGGCGGTGACGGGCCGGACGTGTTCGCCGTGCACCGCATCGACGAGCAGCTGGTCAAGGCCATGGACCGCAAGGTGTGGCTGCCCTCGGGCGGCACGCTGGTGATCGACCGGACCGAGGCGATGACCGTCGTCGACGTCAACACCGGCAAGTTCACCGGGGCCGGCGGCAACCTCGAGCAGACCGTCACCAAGAACAACCTGGAAGCGGCCGAGGAGATCGTGCGCCAACTGCGGCTGCGCGATATCGGCGGCATCGTGGTCATTGACTTCATCGACATGGTCCTGGAGTCCAACCGCGACCTGGTGCTGCGCCGGCTGACCGAGGCCCTGGCCCGCGACCGCACGCGTCACCAGGTTTCCGAGGTCACCTCGCTGGGCCTGGTGCAGCTGACTCGCAAGCGTCTGGGCACCGGCCTGATCGAGGCCTTCTCCACCACCTGTCAGCAGTGCAGCGGGCGCGGGATCCTGGTGCACGCCGACCCGGTGGACCACGCTCCCGCGACGGGTCGCGGCAAGTCCGAGTCCTCCGGCGGTCGTCGAAACCGGCGCGGTAAGAAGTCCCGGACCGAGGAGCCGGCCGTTTCGCGTGTTCCCGCCCATGGCCCGGAGCACCCGATGTTCAAGGCGATGGCGGCGGCGAAGAACGACGACGAGGACGGCGAAGAGGACGACACGGAAGAGGTCGAGAGTCCCGAGGAACTTGCCTCCGAGGAACTCGAGGGTAAGGGCCTCGACGAGGACGATGACGACGCCATCGACGACGATGACGACGACGATGACGATGACGATGACGACGACGAGGACGAGGACGACGAGGACGAGGACGACGACGACGAGGACGACGACGACGAGGACGAGGACGACGACGACGAGGACGACGACGAGGACGAGGACGAGGACGACGACGAGGACGACGAGGACATCGAACTCGACGAAGTCGACGAGGACGCCATCGACGATGAAGCCATCGAAGAGGACGAAGCCCTCGAGATCGTCGACGGGGACAACAGCGACCTGGACGGCTCCGACGAGGAGCAACCCGTCGTCGTCGCCGTGCCGCCGCGCCGCGCGCGCCGACGCTCCGCGGCCCGGCCGGCCGGCCCACCCAACCTCGATCGGTAGCCGGTTTGACCCTCGAGATGCTGGTCACGTAACCTTGAACGGTTGCCGCCAGGCCCTGCCGGCGGCAGCGGGACCGCCCGGTGACCCCGGGTGCGGCCCGCACCCCCAGACCCGCGCGCGCAACCACCGGTAGCGCGCGCCCACGACACAGCGACTCCTGTCGCCGACACGGGAAGAGGAAAGATGGCAGCCGATACAGCCACCTACGCGATCGTCAAGGCGGGCGGCAAGCAGTACAAGGTCGCCGTCGGGGACATCGTCAAGGTCGAGAAGATCGAGTCCGAGCCGGGCGCCTCGGTGTCGTTGCCGGTCGCGCTGGTCGTCAACGGAGCCACGGTCACCACCGACGCCAAGGAACTGGCCAAGGTCGCCGTCACCGGCGAGATCCTCGAGCACACCAAGGGCCCGAAGATCCGCATCCACAAGTTCAAGAACAAGACCGGCTACCACAAGCGGCAGGGACACCGTCAGCAGCTGACCGTCCTCAAGGTCACCGGAATCAAGTAGCAGGAGGCGAACAATGGCACACAAGAAGGGCGCTTCCAGCTCACGCAACGGTCGCGAGTCCAACGCCCAACGGCTCGGCGTGAAGCGGTTCGGTGGGCAGGTCGTCAAGGCGGGCGAGATTCTGGTCCGCCAGCGCGGCACTCACTTCCACCCGGGCGTGAATGTCGGCCGCGGTGGTGACGACACCCTGTTCGCCACCGCCCCTGGTGCGGTGGAGTTCGGCGTCAAGCGCGGCCGCAAGACCGTCAACGTCGTCCGCGCCGCTCAACCGGAGTAGGCCTCTTTTCGCGAGCGTGCGTCCACTGCGAGAATCGGGCTGATTTTCCGCAGCAGGTACACACTCGGCGATTGAAAGGACGCTGGCGATGCCACGCTTCGTCGACCGCGTGGTGATTCACACCCGCGCGGGCAACGGCGGTAACGGCTGCGCCTCGGTTCACCGCGAGAAGTTCAAGCCGCTCGGCGGCCCGGATGGCGGCAACGGAGGACGCGGCGGCAGCGTCGTGCTGGTGGTCGATCCGCAGGTACACACCCTGCTCGACTTCCACTTCCACCCCAACGTGGTGGCCCCCTCCGGTAAGCAGGGGCAGGGCTCCAACCGCGACGGCGGCGCCGGCGGCGACCTGGAAGTCAGAGTTCCCGACGGCACCGTCGTGCTCGACGAGCACGGCCGTCTGCTGGCCGATCTGGTCGGTGCGGGCACCCGCTTCGTCGCCGCCGAGGGCGGCCGCGGGGGATTGGGCAACGCGGCGCTGGCCTCCCGGGCCCGCAAGGCCCCAGGGTTCGCCCTGCTGGGGGAGAAGGGCCAGGCCCGCGATCTCACCCTGGAACTGAAGACCGTCGCCGACGTCGGGCTGATCGGGTTTCCCTCGGCCGGCAAGTCCTCGCTGGTGTCGACCATCTCGGCGGCCAAGCCCAAGATCGCCGACTACCCGTTCACCACGCTGGTACCCAATCTCGGCGTGGTCTCCGCCGGGGAGCACACCTTCACCGTGGCCGACGTCCCCGGCCTCATCCCGGGCGCTTCCGAGGGGCGCGGGCTGGGCCTCGATTTCCTGCGCCACATCGAACGTTGCGCGGTTCTCGTGCACGTCGTCGATTGCGCCACGCTGGAACCGGCCCGAGACCCGATCTCCGACATCGACACATTGGAAGCCGAACTCGCGGCCTATCGGCCCACCCTGCAGGCCGACTCGGTGCTGGGCGACCTGGCCGAACGTCCGCGCGCGGTGGTGCTGAACAAGATCGACGTCCCCGAGGCCCGCGAACTGGCCGACTTCGTGCGACCGGAGATCGAACAACGCGGCTGGCCGGTCTTCGAGGTGTCCACGGTCACCCGGGAGGGCCTGCGCGAGTTGACCTTCGCGCTGTGGGACCTGGTCGAGGCCTACCGGGCCGCCCAGCCCCCTGTGGTGGCCCGGCGCCCGGTGATACGGCCGGTTCCGGTGGACGCCAGCGGGTTCACCGTCGAGCCCGATCCGGCCCATCGCGGCGGCTTCATCGTGAGCGGCACCCGGCCCGAGCGCTGGGTGGCCCAGACCGACTTCGACAACGACGAGGCGGTCGGCTATCTCGGCGACCGGCTGGCCCGGCTCGGCGTCGAGGAGGAACTGCTCAAGCGGGGGGCGACTCCGGGCTGCGCGGTCACCATCGGCGAGATGACCTTCGACTGGGAGCCGCAGACCCCGGCCGGGGTCGACGTCGTCCCGACCGGCCGCGGCACCGACGCCCGGTTGGAGCGCAATGACCGCATCGGCGCGACCGAGCGCAAGGAGGCCCGCCGACAGCGCCGTCAGCACGGGGACGACGACGAGTGAGTGTCTACCGCGACGCCGTGCGCGGCGCCCGCAGCATCGTCGTCAAGATCGGCACCACCGCGCTGACCGACTCCCGCGGGCTGTTCGACCCCACCCGACTGGCCGCTCTGGCCGATGCCATAGAGACCCGGATGAAGGCGGGCACCGACGTGGTGATCGTCTCCTCGGGGGCCATCGCGGCCGGGATCGAGCCGCTGGGCCTGACCCGCCGCCCCGCCGACCTGGCCACCAAGCAGGCCGCGGCCAGCGTCGGCCAGGTCGCGCTGGTGAATGCCTGGAGCAACGCATTCGGCCGCTACGACCGCACCGTCGGGCAGGTGCTGCTCACCGCCCACGACATTGCCCAGCGGGTCCAGCACACCAACGCCCAGCGGACCCTGGACCGGCTGCGGGCGCTGCACGCGGTGGCCATCGTCAACGAGAACGACACCGTAGCCACCAACGAGATCCGTTTCGGTGACAACGACCGGCTCTCGGCTCTGGTGGCTCACCTCGTCGGCGCAGACGCGCTGGTCCTGCTGTCCGATATCGACGGCCTGTACGACGGTGATCCCCGCAAGTCCGACGACGCGCGGTTCATCGCCGAGGTGGCCGGTCCGGACGACCTGGAGGGCGTGGTGGCCGGGCAGGGCAGCCGGCTGGGTACCGGCGGTATGGCCTCGAAACTTTCCTCGGCGCTACTGGCCGCCGACGCCGGGGTACCGGTGTTGTTGGCCGCCGCGGCCGATGCCGCCGCCGCGCTCACCGAAGCCTCGGTGGGTACCGTATTCGTCCCGCGCCCGGCGAGGATGTCGGCGCGGAAGTTCTGGATGCGCTACGCCGCCGAAGCCGCCGGGGCGCTGACCCTGGATCCCGGCGCGGTGCACGCGGTGATCACCCAACGCCGTTCCCTGCTGCCGGCCGGGATCACCGCGGTGTCCGGGAGGTTCGTTGGCGGTGACGTCGTCGAACTTCACGGGTCGGACGGCGCGATGGTGGGCCGCGGTGTGGTCGCCTACGACGCCTCGGAGCTGGCCACCATGATCGGCCGATCCACCTCGGAACTGCCGGCCGAACTACGCCGGCCCGCGGTTCACGCCGACGATCTGGTGCCGACCTGACCGAGCAGGGCGCCGAACACCTCACGGATCGTCGTCGCCCGCCGGGTCGCCGCCTCCAGCGCGTCATCCTCGGCTGGTCGGACCGGGATGCCGTGGGCGTGGGCAGTCGCCTCTACGCAATCCCGCACCGCCGGGTCGGTCAGCACCAGCGCCGCCGGGACGCCCGGGGACATCTGCTTGTCGCGCACCAGGCCCTTGTAGTGCACGTCGGCCGGTAGGTAGAGGGTGAACACGCCCCGGTCCAGACGCAGGTCGGCGGCCAGCGCTGCCACCGTCAGCGCGGTGTGGGTCAGGCCGTCGAGCAGCAGGGTACGGCCGGGGAACCGCCAGATTGGCAGCCGGTCGACCTGCCGGGTGATGGCGTCGGTGAACAGGTAGCCGACCAGCCGGCGGGTGCGGATCTCGGTCACCCGGTCCCACGGCACCTCGCGGCCGTCGAACTCAATGAAGCCGGGGCTGAGAACCACCGCGCCGAACCGGTTGAGGTGGCGGGCCAGTGGGCGGGCCAAGGTGGGTACCGCGGGCAGGCTCGCGGCGAAATCGCCGAAGCCCAGGCCCCAGCGGTGGGTCAGCGGTCCGCTGCCGGGACGGACCGGTTTCATCACCGCGCTGCCGATGCCGACCGCCAGCGCGGTGGCTCCGTCGACCAGGGAGACCATGGACCCTCCGCCTTCCGCGTTGCTGCCTACTCGCCGCCGACCCTACGGCACCGTCGGTCGGGTGCCGGTCAGCTCCTCGGCCAGCAGCGCCAGCATCGGTGAGCATCCGGCGTCCACCTTGACCGTGGCCAGGTCGTCGCCGCGGGTGGGGCCCCGGTTGACGATGGCGACCGGGATGCCCAGCGCGGCGGCACGGCGGACGAACCGGTAGCCGGAGAACACCGTCAGCGAGGACCCGGCCACCAGTAGCGCTTCTGCGGAGTCCACCAGCGAATAGGCTTGATCCACAACGTCTTTGGCGACCGATTCGCCGAAGTAGACGATATCTGGTTTGAGCATTCCGCCGCATTCCGGGCAGTCCACGAACCGGAACGAGGCGGTGTCGGCGACCACCGCGTCGGCGTCCGGCGCCACCGCCAGCGCGCCTAGGCGTTCGGCCCGTTCGGTGAACCCGGGATTGGCCGCCTCGAGGCGTTGGGCCAGCGAGGCCCGGCTCATCGTGTGGCGGCAGCCCAGGCAAATCACGCGAGCGTAGGTCCCGTGCAGGTTGATCACCGCACTGCTGCCCGCTTTGGTGTGCAGCAGGTCGACGTTCTGGGTGATCACGCCCGTCACGACCCCGGAACGCTCGAGGTCGGCCAGCGCGCGATGCCCGGCATTGGGCTCTCTGGCCGCCATATGGCGCCAGCCGAGGTGGTTTCGGGCCCAGTAGCGCCGGCGGAAATCGCTGCTGGAGGTGAACTGCCGGATGGTCATCGGGTTGGCCGGCGGGGAGTCCGGACCCCGGTAGTCCGGGATGCCGGAGTCGGTGGAGATCCCGGCCCCGGTCAGCACCGCGACGCGCCGCCCGGACAGCAGGGCGACGAGTTCGGGCGCGTCCATACCGACGAGGGTAGGTCCTGGGCTACGCGGCCCGGTTCGTCGCTCGCGGGAGTCCGCCGCCGACTCGCCGGGGCCGCACCGAGATCAGCTTCCCGGAACGCACCGCACCCAGGGGGCCGTGGACGGCGAAGCGTAGTGCGCCGCCGGTGTCCAGCGAGAAGGCGAACCGGGCTTGCCGATGTCCCAAACCGACACCGAGGGCGAACAAGAACATCAACCCGGCGATCCCGGGCAGCGCGGCCAGGGCGAGGTCCTTCAGCGACACTTCCCGCAGGGCCTCGACCACTTCGTGGGCGATCCTGCTCGCGGTGTCACCGACCCGCCGGGTCCACCCCCCGTCGGTCGCCGGTCCGCCGGGGACCGACGATGCGGTCTCCGGAGCGGTCCTCCGAGAGCCGCCCGCCGGGGCCTGCCTGATCGACACTGCGGACGATTCGGCGCCCGCGGGCGAGGGCGGCGATGCCGTCGGGGCGGGCTGGAGCGGTACCGGTGCACGCCGCGGCGTCGAGGCGGTGCCAGTGCTGTCGCCGGCCGCATCGGGGTCTGACGGACTCTGAACGGCGGCGCTGGTCCCGGGCGAAGTCCCGACTGCGGGTTGCTCGACTGCGGGTTGTTCCACGGTGGGCTCCTCGGCCCCTGAGCTTCCGGTCACCCCGGAGGGTGTTTCGGCCGGTGTCTGGAGGGCCGCGACCTGGCTCTTTCCGGTCGCCGCGACGGCGACCGGCGAGGCCTGATCCGGCAGGGTCGGGACGGTCCTGTTGGGCGTTTTCGGCTGTGCGGCCGTGCCCGAAGCGGTCCCGGGGCCGCCGGACTTCGGGCCGTTCGCCCCGGCCTTGGAGTTGCTGGCCGCGGCGCTACCTGATGCGGGGTTGCCTGGCTTTGCCGACGCGGCCGGTGCCGGCCTTGCGGCGTTCTTGGCAGCGCCGCTGCCGGCCGGGGTGCCGCCGCTCTTGCCGCTACCCGCCGGGGTGCCGCCGCTCTTGCCGTTGCCGCCGGCGCTGCTGCTCTTGCCGTTGCCGCCGGCGTTGCCGTTGTTGCCCGAGTCCGGCGCCGCGAGCGCCGCGGCGGGTCCGGACAGCAGGAGGGCGGCGCCGAGCGACAGTGTCGCGGCGATCCGCACGCATGGTCTAGACATTCCCGCCCCATGAGTCTGAGAAAAGCCTGGGTTCAAAATATCAAGAACCTGAGAGGGTGGCTGGCGATTGGGATTCGGCATCGGCCGCAAAGAGGCTGCGACAATGGGTCGTGGACTTTTTCTCCGTCTATGCCCGCGGATTCGCCCGGGTGGCCGCCTGCACCCACCACACGGTGCTGGCCGACCCGGCCGCCAACGCCGAGTCGGTGCTCCGGATCGCCCGTGACTGCGACGAGGACGGCGTGGCGGTGGCGGTCTTTCCGGAGTTGACGCTGTCTGGCTACTCGATCGAGGACATCCTGCTGCAGGACACGCTGCTCGACGCGGTCGAAACGGCGCTTACCGACGTGGTCGAGGCCTCGGCCTACCTGCTGCCGGTGCTGGTGGTGGGCGCCCCCCTGCGCCATCTGCACCGGATCTACAACACCGCGGTGGTGATCCATCGGGGCACGGTGCTCGGCGTGGCGGTCAAGTCCTATCTGCCCACCTACCGGGAGTTCTACGAGCGCCGCCAGTTCGCGCCGGGGGACGATATGGGTGGGACCATCCGGCTGCTGGGCGCCGACGTCCCGTTCGGCCCGGATCTGCTCTTCGCCGCCGAGGACATCCCGGGTCTGGTGCTGCACGCGGAGATCTGCGAGGACATGTTCGTCCCGGTGCCCCCCAGTGCGCGGGCCGCACTGGCCGGCGCCACCTTGCTGGCCAACCTCTCCGGCAGCCCCATCACCATCGGACGGGCCGAGGACCGCAGTCTGCTGGCCCGCTCGGCCTCCTCGCGGTGCCTGGCCGCCTACGTCTACGCCGCGGCCGGAGAGGGCGAGTCCAGCACCGATCTGGCCTGGGACGGGCAGACGATGATCTACGAGAACGGCCGGGCACTGGCCTCATCGGAGCGCTTCCCGAAGGGGGAGCGGTACTCGGTGGCCGATGTGGACCTGGACCTGCTGCGCGCCGAGCGGCTGCGGATCGGCACCTTCGACGACAACCGCCGCCACCACCAGGCGGGCCTGGACTCGTTCCGCCGCATCGGTTTCCGGCTCGATCCGCCGGCCGGGGACATCGGGCTGCGCCGCGAGGTCCAGCGGTTCCCGTTCGTGCCGAACGACCCCGCCCGGCTCGAGCAGGACTGCTACGAGGGCTACAACATCCAGGTCTCCGGCCTCGAGCAACGTCTGCGCGCGCTGCACTACCCGAAGGTCGTCATCGGGGTCTCCGGCGGATTGGACTCCACCCACGCCCTGATCGTCGCGGCGCGGGCGATGGACCGGGAGGGGCGTCCCCGGAGCGACATCCTGGCCTTCAGCCTGCCCGGGTTCGCCACTGGGGAACACACCCGGAACAACGCCGCCCGGCTGTGCGCGGCACTCGGTGTCACCTTCGAAGAGATCGACATCCGCTCCACCGCCGAGGTGATGCTCACCGAGATGGGCCACCCCTATTCCCGCGGCGAGAAGGTCTACGACGTCACCTTCGAGAACGTCCAGGCCGGACTGCGCACCGACTATCTGTTCCGCATCGCCAACCAGCGGGGCGGCATCGTGCTGGGCACCGGGGACCTCTCGGAGTTGGCGCTGGGCTGGTCGACCTACGGGGTCGGCGATCAGATGAGCCACTACAACGTCAACGGCGGGGTGCCCAAAACCCTGATCCAGCATCTGATCCGTTGGGTCATCGCCTCCGGGGAGTTCGACGAGGAGGTGGGCGAGATCCTGCAGTCGGTGCTCGACACCGAGATCACCCCCGAGTTGGTGCCGGCCGGCGAGGACGGCCAGGTGCAGAGCAGCGAGGCCACGGTCGGTCCGTACCCGCTGCAGGACTTCTCGCTGTTCTGGGTGCTGCGCTACGGGTTCCGGCCGTCCAAGATTGCCTTCCTGGCCTGGCACGCCTGGGGTGATGCCGACCGCGGGGAGTGGCCCCCCGGTTTCCCGGCCGCCAAGCGGTACGCCTACTCGCTGGCCGAGATCCGGCGTTGGCTGGCGGTGTTCGCCAAGCGCTTCTACTCGTTCAGCCAGTTCAAGCGCTCGGCGCTGCCCAACGGGCCCAAGGTGTCCCACGGTGGATCGCTGTCGCCGCGGGGAGACTGGCGGGCCCCCTCGGACATGGCGGCCACGGTGTGGCTCGAGGAGATCGAACGGGAGATCCCGGGACGCTGACCTCAGGCTGGGGGAGGCGGCGCGACGCCCAGGACGCGCTGCAGGTCGGGTTTCATCGCCTGCAGCTGTGCGCCCCAGTAGCCCCAGCTGTGGGTTCCGGCGGGCGGGAAGTTGAACACCGCGTTGCGTCCGCCCGCGGCCAGGTACTTCTGCTGGAACTCCTTGTTGGTGTCCAGGGTGACGTTCTCCAGATAGCCCGCGGTGAACAGGTTGGCGAAACTGGGGTCGGCGGTGTTGTCCAGATCCGAGGGCGCCCCGGTGCCGCAGTAGATCCACACCGCGGTGCCGTTGGCCACCAGTCGGGGGATGTTGACCATCGGATCGTTGCGCTGCCAGGCGATGTCGTTCTTGGGACCCCACATGTCGGTGGCGCTGAAGCCGCCGGCGTCGCGCATCGCGACGTTCATCAGGATCGGCCACAGCCCCAGCGAGGGGTTGAGGAATCCCGACAGCGACGCCGCGAACAGGAACTGGGTCGGATGCCAGATCGCCAGATTCAGCGCCGACCCGCCCGACATCGACAGCCCCACGATGGCGTTGCCGGTGGGCGAGACACCCTTGTTGGCGGCCAGCCAGGCCGGCAGCTCGCGGGTGAGGAACGTCTCCCACTTGTAGGTCACGGTGCCGTTGCGGCCCTTGGCCGGCCGGTACCAGTCGGTGTAGAAGCTTGACTGCCCGCCGACCGGCATCACGATGGATAGGCCCGAGTCGTGATACCACTCGAAGGCGGCGGTGTTGATATCCCAGCCGTTGGTCTCGTCCTCGGCCCGCAGGCCGTCGAGCAGGTAGACCGCGTGCGGCCCGCCGTACTGGAACTCCATCCGGATGTTGCGACCCATCGACGGGGAGGGCACGTCGAAGATCTCGATCGGCAGGCCCTCGCGAGAGAAGGCGGCCGCGTTCGGGGTGGGCAGCAGTCCGGCCAGCAGTAGTGCCGCGCCGATCGACGCGCCCAACCGGCGAAGTCCAGAGACGGTCACCGAAGCAAGGTAACCAGCGCTTGGGCGCGACGACGGCCGCGACGCCCCGGCGTGATCGCTTCGTTAAGCCTTAGCAACACGGATCAGCAACACGGGTCGCCGCGCCAGGCCTCCAGTCCCTCGTGCACCGCGAACCCAGCGATCACCAGTGCCGCCACGGAGTCGGCCCAACTCCAACCGAAGGCGGCGTTGAGCCCCAGGCCCACCAGAAGCACCGCGGAGAGATAGCTGCACAGCAGCGTCTGTTTGGCCTCGGCCACCACCGAGGTCGAACCGATCTCGCGGCCGGCGCGGATCTGCGCCCAGGCCAGCAGTGGCATCACCGCCAGACTCACCGCGGCCAGGGCGATGCCCACCGGCGAGGGTCTGGCCTCGTCGACGCCGGCCAGTGCCAGCACCGAGTCCACCGTGATGTAAGCGGCCAGGGCGAAGAACGACACCGCGATGAAACGAAGCGCCGCCTTTTCCCGGCGCTCGGGGTCGGCGGCGGCGAACTGCCAGGCGACCGCGGCCGCGGCGGCGACCTCGATCACCGAGTCCAGCCCGAAACCCACCAGGGCGGTCGAGGGCGCCCGGACCCCGGCGCTCAGCGCGATCAGGGCCTCAACCACGTTGTAGCCGATGATCGCCCACACCAGCAGCCGGATCCGGCGCCGCAGCACGGCGCGACGGGCCGTGCTCGGAGCGGCCGGGGTCGTCACGATGCCGAGGTTAGCCCCAACCGGCCGGTCGGTGGAGAACCGATACCCTGGGGAGATGAGTGTGCAAGCCCTCTCGACCGACGCCGACGCCGATCTGCGCGGGACGGTTCGCGATGCCGCCCGGCGGGCCCGCGTCGCGATGCGCACACTGGGCACGCTGACCACCGCGGTCAAGGACCGCGCCCTGCACGCCGCCGCTGATGCCGTGCTGACCCACACCCATCAGATCCTGGCCGCCAACGCCGAAGACCTGCAGGCCGCCCGCGCCGCCGGCACCCCCGAGGCGATGCTCGACCGCCTGGCCCTGAACCCGCAGCGGGTCGACGGGATCGCCGCCGGGTTGCGCCAGGTGGCGGGCCTGCCCGACCCGATCGGCGAGGTGGTCCGCGGCCGCACACTGCCCAACGGCCTGCAACTGCGTCAGCAGCGGGTGCCGCTCGGCGTGGTCGGCATCGTCTACGAGGGTCGGCCCAATGTCACCGTGGACGCCTTCGGCCTGACCCTGAAGTCGGGCAATGCGGTGCTGCTGCGGGGCAGTTCCTCGGCTGCGCACTCCAACGCCGAACTGGTCACGGTGCTGCGCAGCGCGCTGTGCAGCGAGGGTCTGCCCGAGGATGCCGTGCAGTTGCTCCCCAGTGCGGACCGTTCCAGCGTCACCCACCTCATCCAGGCCCGCGGCCTGGTCGACGTGGTGATCCCGCGCGGCGGCGCCGGTCTGATCGACGCCGTGGTGCGCGACGCCACCGTCCCCACCATCGAGACCGGGGTTGGTAACTGCCACGTCTACGTCCACGCTGAGGCCGACCTCGACATGGCCGAGCGAATCGTGTTGAACGCCAAGACCCGCCGGCCCAGCGTGTGCAATGCCGCCGAGACCCTACTGATCGACTCGGCGATCGCCGATATCGCCGTGCCGCGTCTCCTCGGCGCACTGCGGCGGGCGGGGGTGACCGTGCACGAGAATCCCACCGAGGACGAGTTGCGCGCGGAGTTCCTGTCGATGGACATCGCTGCGGCCGTCGTCGAGGGCATCGACGCCGCAATCGAGCACATCAACATCTACGGAACCGGGCACACCGAGGCCATCGTCACCACTGATCTCGCTGCGGCGCAGCGGTTCACCGAACGGGTGGACGCCGCCGCGGTGATGGTCAACGCCTCGACGGCGTTCACCGACGGCGAGCAGTTCGGCTTCGGCGCCGAGATCGGCATCTCCACCCAGAAACTGCACGCCCGCGGCCCGATGGGGCTGCCCGAACTGACCTCGACCAAGTGGATCGTCTTCGGCGACGGCCACATTCGGCCCGTCTGATCCCCGACGACTGGAGACTCACCGTGACTGAGACCCCGGCACCCCCGGCTCCGATGTTCGCCGACATCGACGACGTCAAACGACGGCTGGCTGCCACCGGGTACCTGGCCGACACCGCCACCGCCACCGCGGTCTTCCTGGCCGACCGGCTGGGTAAGCCGCTGTTGGTGGAGGGTCCCGCCGGGGTCGGTAAGACCGAACTCGCCCGGGCGGTCGCGCAGGCCACCGATTCCGGGCTGGTTCGGCTGCAGTGCTACGAAGGCGTCGACGAGGCCCGCGCTCTCTACGAGTGGAACCACGCCAAACAAATCCTGCGCATCCAGTCCGGCTCGGCCGGTGGCGACTGGGACCGCACCAAGGACGACGTGTTCAGCGAGGAGTTCCTACTCTCCCGTCCGCTGCTGACCGCCATCCGGCGCACCGAGCCCACGGTGCTGCTCATCGACGAGACCGACAAGGCCGACATCGAGATCGAGGGCCTGCTGCTGGAGGTACTCAGCGACTTCGCGGTCACCGTCCCCGAACTGGGCACCATCACCGCCTCCCGCAAGCCGTTCGTGGTGCTCACCTCGAACGCCACCCGGGAACTGTCCGAGGCGCTCAAGCGGCGCTGTCTGTTCCTGCACATCGACTTTCCCGACCCCGACCTGGAGCGGCGCATCCTGCTCTCCCGGGTGCCCGAACTGCCCGAGCGGCTGGCCGCCGAATTGGTCCGCATCATCGGAGTGCTGCGCGGGATGCAACTGAAGAAACTGCCCTCGGTGGCCGAAACCATCGACTGGGGACGCACCCTGCTGGCACTGGGCATGGACACCATCGACGACGCGACCATCGCCGCGACGTTGGGGGTGGTGCTCAAACACCAGTCCGACCAGCAGCGCGCCGCCGGCGAGCTCCGGCTGAACTAGAGACCCGATCATGGCCGCCCGACGGACCCGTCCACCCCAGCCACTGGCCCCCAACGGCCTGCCGGGACACCTGGTTGGCTTCGTCGAAGCCCTTCGCGCCCAAGGAATCTCGGTCGGCCCCTCGGAGACCGTCGACGCCGGTGAGGTGCTGAAGGTGCTCGACCTCGGTCACCGGGAGATCGTGCGGGAGGGATTGGCCTGCGCGGTGTTGCGCCGGCCCGAGCACCGCGGAACCTACGACGCGTTGTTCGACCTGTGGTGGCCGGCCGCCCTGGGTGGGCGCACCGTGCTGGCCGAGGCGGGGGCCGACCCCGACGCACCGGATCCGCAGGACGTCGAGGCGATGCGGGCCATGTTGCTGGACCTGCTCATCGACAACCCCGACATCGGCGAGATGGACGACCGTCTGGTGGCACTGATCGCCCAGATCGTGGAGGCCTACGGCCGGTACACCTCCAGTCGTGGGCCGTCCTACTCGGCATATCAAGCGCTCAAGGCGATGGAACTGGGCCAGTTGCAGGGACGCCTGCTGGCCGGCCTGCTGGCCCCGCACGGGGACGATCCGTCACCGACCCAGGAACAGATCGCCAAGTCCGTCGCCGCCAGCAAGATCGCCCAGTTGCGTCGCATGGTGGAGGGGGAGACCAAACGCCGCACCGCCGAACAACTCGGCCGTGAGCATGTGCAGACCTACGGCATCCCGCAATTGGCCGAGAACGTCGAATTCCTGCGCGCCTCCGGTGACCAACTGCGTCAGATGCGCCGGGTGGTCGCGCCGCTGGCCCGGATGCTGGCCTCCCGGCTCGCGGCCAAGCGGCGCCGTCACCGTGCCGGGGCGATCGACTTGCGCAAGACGCTGCGAAAGTCGATGTCCACCGGCGGCGTGCCGATCGATGTGGTGTTGCGCAAGCCCCGCCCGGCCCGCCCGGAACTGGTGGTGCTCTGCGACATGTCCGGCTCGGTCGCCGGCTTCAGCCACTTCACGCTGCTGCTGGTGCACGCCCTGCGCCAGCAGTTCTCCCGGGTGCGGGTGTTTGCCTTCATCGACACAACCGATGAGGTCACCCATATGTTCGGACCCGATGCCGACCTGGCCGTGGTGATCCAGCGCGTCACCCGAGAAGCCGGTGTTTTCACCCGCGACGGGCACTCCGACTACGGCAACGCGTTCGTCTCGTTCACCGAGAACTTCCCCGGTGTGCTCTCTCCGCGCAGTTCGCTGCTGGTCCTCGGCGACGGCCGCACCAACTACCGCAACCCCGCGGCCGACGTCCTTGCGCACATGGTGACCGCCAGCCGCCACGCGCACTGGCTCAACCCCGAGCCCCGGCATCTGTGGGGCAGCGGGGACTCCGCGGTCCCGCGCTACGAGGACATCATCACGATGCACGAGTGCCGGTCGGCCAAGCAGCTGGCGGCGGTCATCGACCAGCTTCTGCCGGTCTGAGAAGTAAGCTTGCGCATCGTGGATTCCCGGCGCAGGCTCGGCGTGATGGGTGGGACGTTCGATCCCATCCACAACGGCCACCTTGTCGCCGCCAGCGAGGTCGCCGACTATTTCGAACTCGACGAGGTGATCTTCGTCCCCACCGGCCAGCCGTGGCAGAAGGGCCGCAGCGTCACCGCCGCCGAGGACCGCTACCTCATGACGGTGATCGCCACCGCCTCCAACCCGCGCTTCTCGGTCAGCCGGGTGGACATCGACCGGGGCGGGCCGACTTACACCAACGACACCCTGCGCGACCTGCACGCCCTGAACCCGGACTGCGAGCTGTTCTTCATCACCGGTGCCGACGCGCTGTCGTCGATCCTGTCCTGGCAGGGTTGGGAGGAACTGTTCGGTCTGGCCCGGTTCATCGGCGTGAGCCGGCCCGGCTACGAGCTCACCGACGCCCATGTCACCGAAGCCCTCGGCCGGCTCGCCGACGACGCCCTGCGGCTGGTGGAGGTGCCCGCGCTGGCGATCTCCTCGACCGATTGCCGTCGGCGCGCGGCCAGCGGCCGGCCGATCTGGTATCTGGTCCCCGACGGCGTGGTCCAATACGTGGCCAAGCGTCGGCTCTACCGCGAACCGGTCGTCGCTGCGGCGGCCGCAGGAAAGGTGCATTCGTGAGCGCATCGCCGGAAGCGATCGAGATGGCGACCGCGGCCGCCCGGGCCGCGGCCGCCAAGCTGGCCCAGGACATCGTCGTCATCGACGTGTCCGACCAGTTGGTCATCACCGACTGCTTCGTTATCGCCTCGGCGGGCAACGAGCGCCAGGCCAACGCGATCGTCGACGAGGTCGAGGAGAAGATGCGCCAGGCCGGCCACAAACCGGCCCGCCGGGAGGGAACCCGCGAGGGCCGCTGGGTGCTGCTGGACTACATCGACATCGTGGTGCACGTCCAGCACGCCGACGAACGTAACTTCTACGCCCTGGACCGGTTGTGGCGGGACTGCCCGCTGGTACCGGTGAATCTCGACGACGTCGAGGTCGACTCCGAGGCGGAGCCGACATGAGGGTGCGCCGCCTGGTCATGCTCCGCCACGGCCAGACCGAGTTCAACGCCGGAAGCCGGATGCAGGGTCAGCTCGACACCGATCTGACCGACCTGGGCCGGGCACAGGCCGTCGCCGCCGCCGAGGTGCTGGCCAAGCGCCAGCCGCTGCTGATCGTCTCTTCGGACTTGCGCCGGGCCTCCGACACCGCGGCCGCACTCGGCCAGCACAGCGGTATGCCGGTGCTGCTGGACACCCGGCTGCGCGAGACCCACCTCGGTGATTGGCAGGGCCTGACCCACCACGAGGTCGATGCCGCCGCGCCGGGCGCGCGGCTGGCCTGGCGCGAGGACGCGACCCTGGCGCCGCACGGCGGAGAGAGCCGCATCGACGTCGCCGACCGCAGCCTGCCGCTGGTGGCCCAACTGGTCGCCGACGAACCGGAGTGGGGTTGCGACGAACCCGACCGGCCGGTGGTGCTGGTCGCCCACGGCGGCCTGATCGCGGCGCTGACCGCGGCGCTGCTGGACCTGCCGGTGGACAGTTGGCCGGCGCTGGGCGGCATGGGCAACGCCAGTTGGGCACAGTTGTCCGCCCATGCTCCCGCCGCTGCCGGCTTCGAGGATCTGCGCTGGCGGCTGGATGTGTGGAACGCATCAGCCCAGGTCGCCAATGACGTCCTCTGAGCCGTGCCGGCCGGCCTTGCTGGTGTTCGCCGATTCGCTGGCCTACTACGGGCCGCAGGGTGGACTGCCCGCCGATGACCCGCGGATCTGGCCCAATATCGTTGCTGGCGAACTTGATTGGGATCTGGAACTGATCGGCCGGATCGGGTGGACCTGCCGCGACGTGTGGTGGGCCGCCACCCAGGATCCGCGGGCCTGGGCGGCCCTGCCGCGGGCGGGTGCCGTCATCTTCGCCACCAGCGGGATGGACTCGCTGCCGTCCCCGCTGCCCACCGCGATGCGGGAGGCGATGCGTTACATCCGGCCGCCGCGGCTGCGCCGCTGGGTGCGGGACGGCTACGGTTGGCTGCAGCCGAGGCTCTCCCCGGTGTCCCGTTCGGCCCTGCCGCCCCGGCTGAGCGTCGACTATCTGGAGATGACCCGCGGGGCCATCGACTTCAACCGGCCGGGCATACCGATCGTGGCGGCCCTGCCGTCGGTGCACCGTGCCGACACCTACGGCCGGGCCCACCACGGCCGCGAACCCACCGCCTCGGCGATCACCGAATGGGCGGCCCGGTACGGCATCCCACTGGTCGACCTCAAGGCCGCCGTGGCAGAGGAGATCCTGGCCGGGCGGGGCAATCCGGACGGCATCCACTGGAACTTCGAGGCGCACGAGGCGGTCGCGGAGCTGATGCTCAAGGCGCTGGCCGACGCCGGCGTCCCGCGGGGCTGACGCGGTGTCGGTCGTCGTCGTCACCGACTCCTCGGCGCGGCTGCCGGCCCAGTCGTGCGCCGAGTGGGGAATCCGGGTGGTCCCCCTGCACGTTCTGGTCGACGGCCGCGACCTGCGCGACGGTCTTGACGAGATGCCGTCGGACCTCTACCAGCGTGCGCAGGTCAGCACCGCCGGTGCCGGACCCGCCGAGCTGACGGCGGTCTATCGCGCGGCCCTGGCCGACAGCGGCGGCGACGGCGTTGTGGCGGTGCACATCTCAGGCGAGTTGTCGAGCACCCTGGGTGCCGCCGAGTACGCCGCGCGGGAGTTCGACGGCGGGGTCCGGGTGGTCGACTCCGCTTCGGCGGGTATGGGCACCGGCTTCGTCGCGCTGGCCGCCGCGCGCTCCGCGCGTGCCGGATCCGACCTGGAAACCGTTGCCACTCAGGCCGCTACGGCAGTGCCGCGGGTCCACGCCTTCATCGTGGTGCAGCGACTGGAGAACCTGCGCCGCAGCGGCCGGATCGGCACGGCGGCGTCCTGGCTGGGCACCGCACTGGCGCTCAAACCGCTGCTGGCCATCGACAACGGCCGGCTGGTGCTGGCCCAGCGGGTGCGCACCACCTCGAAGGCGACCGCCGCCATGGTCGAGCGGGTGCTCGAGGTGGTGGGGGAGCGCCGGGCGGCGCTGGCGGTCCAGCACGTCGACAACCCCGACGGTGCCGCCGATGTGGCGGCCACCCTGGCCAGCGCGCTACCGGGTTGCGGTCCGCCGATCGTCACCGACCTCGGGCCGGTGCTGGGCGTGCACCTCGGGGCCGGGGCGGTGGGTGTGGTGGTGGCGCTGGACGCCTGACTCAGCCGGCCCTGAAGCGTCCGGTGACCGGCGGCAGGTCCTTCAACGTCACGATGCCCGGCGGCGCCGCCACCACCGCGGGCACCGCATTGGTCACCGGCATGGCGGTGTAGATCATGCCCAGTCCCATGAACCCTGGTTCGGTCCAGTCCTTCGGCGGCAGGCAGTGCAGCACGGTGCGCATGTTGGGCAAGCCGAACACCTGGATGACGTGGCCGTGCTCCAACGGCTTGGGCGGTGTCACGTGGTCGCCCATAGTCCAATTGAATCCGACGCTGACCACATTGCGATCACCGACCCAGCCGCGGTGGTAGCCGTAAACCCCGCCGACGGTGCCCTCCGGGATGGTCATGAAGCCCAGGTCGGTGTCGCCGGTGGCGGCGGTGAAGTCGACGTCGAAGGTCATCCGGTCCAGGTGCGCTCCGATCGCGTCGGCCATCATCGCCGCGGACTCGGCGAACACCTCGCTCTCGCGGCGCACACTCTCGGCCAGGTCGGGGGTCTCGGGGTCGCAGCCGAAACCCATCGCGGTCTGGGTGCCTGCCGACTCGTAGGTCGAGCAGTTCACCGACTCGGTGATGCGGATCTCGTCGACTCGCTCGCAGGCGCCGGAGAGCACCATGCCCACCATGTTGGTCATCCCGGGGTGGGCACCGCTGCCGAAGATCGTGGAATTGCCTCGCTCGCAGGCTTTTCGGATCCTCTCGAGGTCCGTCGCGGACTGCTTGCCGCCGGTTATCCAGGCTGCCGAGGTGCACACGTTGACCCCGGCCGCCAGCAGTCGCTCCAGTTCGTCGATGCTCGGCCACAGCGGGCTGTAGCAGCAGGCGTCGGGTCGTGCCGCGAGCAGCGCGTCGACGTCGTCGGTGGCGGTGACCCCGGTCGGCTCGCCCCAGCCGGCCAGCTCTGCGGCGTCCACCCCGACCTTGTCTTGGCCGTGGGCATAGACCCCGACCAGTTCCATGTCGGCTCGACCGATGATGGCGTGCAGCGACCGCCGCCCGATGTTTCCGGTCGTCCATTGGATCACCCGGATCGGCCGGTCTGCGGTGGCGGTCACGGGCATCTCCCGATGGTCTAGGCGGTCACTGCTGTGCAGTCCGTATCGCCAGGTTATGTGCAGGTCGGTCATACACAGTCCCGAATGCGTCCACAGGCCGGTACCTTCGGTGCGCGTCCGGGCCGCACACCGACGGTGCTCGTCCCTACGGTCGCCCCATGCCGACCGAGAATCCGTTGAGCGTCCTGCACCGCCGGCTCCAGGCCCGGCCCGGGCCGGTCGGTGACGGCGACGCGGAAGACGGGACCGGCGAGGCGGCCGAGGACGCTGACCCGGTACCTGACTGGCTGCCCGATCCCGGGTCACGGCCCCGGTCCTGGCTGGCGGCCATCCGGGCCGACCCCGGCCGCTCCGGTGGTATCGCGCTGGCCGTGGTGGCGCTGCTTGCGGTACTGGTCACCGTCTTCACCCTGGCCCGCCACCGCCCGCCCCCGGTGGTGTCGGCCGACCTGCCGCCGGTCGAGATGGTCTCCACGGCCGCGGCTCGGCCGAGTCAGCCCGCCCCGGCCGAGCAGGCGGTGGTGGTCAGCGTAGTGGGTTTGGTCGCACAACCCGGACTGGTCACGTTGGCGCCCAACGCCCGGGTCTCCGATGCGGTCTCGGCCGCCGGCGGCCCCCTCGACGGGGCCGACACCCTGGGACTCAACCTGGCCCGCCACCTCGCCGACGGCGAGCAGATCGTGATCGGCATCGCCACCCCGGCGGGCCGGCCGGCGGCGCTCGGAAGTTCGGTGGGCGGGACCGGACCCGCGCCGTCCGGACCCGGGCCGTCCGGACCCGCGCCGTCCGGACCCGCGCCGTCCGGACCGGCGGTGGGCACCACCGCGCCGTCCGGGCCGGTCGACCTCAACACCGCGACCGCTGAGCAACTCGACGCTCTGCCCGGTGTCGGCCCGGTCACCGCCGCGGCCATCGTGAACTGGCGCGCGGCCAACGGGGGATTCACCAGCGTCGAGCAGTTGGCCGAGGTCGACGGGATCGGGCCGGCCCGCCTGGAGAAGCTGCGGCCGATGGTGCGGGTCTGATCAGGTGGGGCCGCAGACTCTGCGGGCGGACCTGCGTCTCGTTCCGGCGGCACTGACGGCCTGGGGTGTGACGGCTGCCGGGATCGCCTGGGACTCCGGCCCGGTGCTGGCCGCACTGTGCGCGGCGGTCGGCGTCGGATGGTGGGCGCTGCGCCGCTGCACCGGTGCGCAGCACCCGGCAGTTACCGCCGCGAGCGCCGCGGTGCTGGCCGCGGTGGCGGTCGGCGCGGGATTCGGCCTGGCCGTCGGGCTGCGCACCGACGCCGTGCACACCCACCCGATCGGCCAGCGGTTCGGCTCCACGGCCCAGGTGACGGCCAGACCGACGGAAAGTCCTCGGCAGGTGGGCGGCGCGCGGCTGATGTTCCGCGCCGACCTGCTCCGGCTGGACGGGCGCGAGACGACCGGAGCGGTTGTGGTGTTCGCCTCGGCCGCCGAGTTCGGGACGCTGGGCGCCGGTCAGCCGGTCCGCTTCCGTGCCCGCATCGCCCAGCCGTCCCGGCGAGACCTCACCGTGGCCGTGCTCACCGCGACCGGGCCTCCGACCTTCGGTACCGCCTCCGCTGTTCAGCGGGCCGCACGGGCGGCTCGGGAACGATTCGCCGCGACCGCACGGGAGGTGCTGGCCGCCGATCAGGCCGCGATCCTGCCCGGGCTGGTGCTCGGCGACACCTCGACCGTCACCGCCACCACCACCGCGGAGTTCCGAACGGCCGGCTTGACACATTTGACCGCGGTGTCCGGGGCCAACGTCACCATCGTCTGCGGGGCGGTGCTGCTTTCGGCCTACCTGATCGGGCCGCGGCCGGCGGTGGTCCTGGCCGCGCTGGCGCTGGTGGTGTTCGTCGTGGTGGTGCAGCCCACGGCAAGTGTGCTGCGCGCCGCGGTCATGGGTGCCATCGCCCTGCTGGCGGTGCTCTCCGGGCGGCGAGGCCAGGCGCTGCCCGCCCTGGCCGCCACCGTGATCGCACTAATGGTGGCCGCGCCCCAACTGGCCGTCGACCTCGGGTTCGCCCTGTCGGTGTCGGCCACGACGGGGCTGGTGGTGCTGGCCCCGCTGTTCTCGGCGCGGCTGGTCACCCTCGGGTGGCCCCGGGCGGCGGCCGATGCGTTCTGCATCGCCGCGGCCGCGCAACTGGTCACCGCGCCCCTCATCGCCGCGGTCTCGGGACGGTTCAGCGTGGTCGCTGTCCTGGCCAATCTGGTCGTGGCGGCCGTCATCCCGCCGATCACGGTGCTGGGAACCGCGGCGGCGGCACTGGTGTGGTTGTGGCCTGCCGGCGCGGGGCTGCTGATCCGCTTCACCGGGCCGGAACTGTGGTGGCTGCTGCGGGTGGCGCATACCGCGGCGGCGGTGCCGGGCGCCTCGATTACGGTGCCGTCGGGATGGGCGGGCCTGTTCACAGTGGCCGGGGCAACAGTCACCGCCCTGGCGCTGTGGCGGTGGAGATGGTTCCGACTGTCCGCCGCCGGCGCGACGGTGTGCGCGGTGGCGTGGTCGGTGTCGGGCGCCGTCGGCGGGCCGTGACACCATCGGGGGGTGAGCGAGGGGCTGCATCTGGTTCTCGGCGACGAGGAGCTTCTCGTCGAGCGCGCGGTGAGTGGGATTCTGCGCGCGTCGCGGGCCTCGGCGGGCACCGATGGAGTCCCGGTCAACCGGCTGCGGGCCGGCGAGGTGTCGGTCAACGAGCTCGCCGAACTGCTCAGCCCTTCGCTGTTCGCCGACGAGCGGGTGGTGGTCCTGGAGGCCGCGGCCGAGGCGGGTAAGGACGCCGTCGAACTGATCGCCTCGGCGGCCGCCGACCTGCCGCCCGGAACCATCCTCGTAGTGGTGCACTCCGGCGGCGGGCGGGCCAAGGCGCTGGCCGGGCGGCTGCGTGATCTGGGCGCCCAGACCCACGAATGCGCGAAGATCAAGAAATCCAACGAGCTGGCCGCCTTCGTCAGGGCCGAGTTCCGCGCGCTCAAGGTCAGGGCCGACGACGACACGGTGGCCGCGCTGATGGACTCGATCGGATCAGACATCCGGGAACTCGCCGCGGCCTGCTCCCAGCTCGTCGCCGATACCGGCGGTGCCGTCGATGCCGTCGCCGTGCGCCGCTACCACAACGGCAAGGCCGAGGTCACCGGCTTCGAGATCGCCGACCGGGCGGTCACCGGCGACATCCCGGGCGCGGCCGAGTCGTTGCGCTGGGCCCGATCGCAGGGCGTCGCGCATGTGCTGCTCGCCGACGCCCTGGCTGAGGCGGTGCATGCGATCGCGCGGGTCGGTCCGCTGTCGGGAAACCCCTACCAGTTGGCGGGCGAACTCGGCATGCCGCCGTGGCGGGTGCAGAAGGCGCAGAAGCAGGCCCGGGGCTGGTCCCGGGACCGGGTGGCCACCGCCATACAACTGGTGGCAGCGCTCAACGCCGACGTCAAAGGCGCGGCGGCCGATCCCGATTACGTCTTGGAGAACACCGTTCGGCGGGTCGCCGAACTGGCCAGCCGGCGCTAGAAGGTCGGGAAGCATTGATGGTCCTGAAGCAGACCGGCAGCGAACTGCCGCGACGAAGGTTTCCGCTGTGGGTGGGGTTGGCGTTGTCGGTCGCGACGGTGGGCCCGACGCTGGCAATGGCCGGCAACGGCCAAGGTCTGGTGGCCAGCGTGGGCAAGGCCGTTCCCCTGGTGTTCGTGATCGGCCTTGTCGGCGTGTCGCTCGTCGGCTACAGCTTCGTGCGACTGACCCGTCACCTCAACCATGCGGGGTCGGCATATGCCCTGGTCGGGGCGACGATCGGTCCGCGGGCCGGTTTCTTCGCCGGATTCGCCATGCTCGGCGCCTACATCAGTTTCTGCATCGGCACGCTGGCCCTGACCGCGATCTTCGCCAGCGCCTTCTTGGTCGAGCTGCAACGCGGCAAGTCCGACCCTTACCAGCTACCGTGGCTGGTTCCGATTCTCGTCGCCGGCGCGCTGTCACTGCGGTTGACCGGCAGGGATGCCCGTGTGCTGGCCAAGATCCTGCTGGCGATCGAGGGCCTTGGGATCCTCGCGATGGTCGTGCTGTCGGCGGTCATCGTCGCCCGAGGCGGCGCGGCGCCGACGGGGGTGGACTTTGGTGTGTTCAGCACCTCGGGGGTGTCGGTGGCCGCCGTGCTCGGCGGGGTGGTCGCGGCGTTCCTGTGCTGGGCCGGCTTCGAGGCATGCGTCTCGATGGGTGAGGAGACCGCGGACCCGCAGCGCAACATCCCGCGCGCCCTGATCGGAACCCTCGCCCTGACCGGCGCGCTGTTCGTGGCCGTCATGTTCGCCCAGACCATCGGCTTCGGGACCGACGCGGCGGGTTTGAAGGCGTTCGCGGGATCCGCCAACACCCTGGGTGATCTGTCCGATCGCTACATCGGCGAGGCCTTCAGCCTGCTGATCAGCTTCACCGCGGTGGTCGGCGCCTTCGGCTGTCACATGGCCACCGGAGCCATCTCGGGCCGGCTGCTCTACGCCTTCGCCCGCGACGGACTCGGACCACCGGCTCTGGCGCGCATCGACTTGCGGACCGGCAGCCCACAGCGGGCCAGTTGGTCGGTCGTCGTGGTCGCGGTCGTGGTGAGCGCGGTCAGCGGATCCACCCTGTCGACGACCGGCTCGGCGGCGACCTCGACGTACTTCGTCTTCGGGGTGGCCGGCTCGGTCTGCCTGATGATCTGCTACCTGCTGGTGGAGCTCGCCGCCCTGTGGTTCACCGCGGCGCCGCGGTTCGCGGCGGTGCACGCCGGGGAAGGACGCGCGGCCGGAGTGGCGCTGCCGGCCGCCGGTGCGATGGTGATCACCGTCGTCGTGTGGTTCAGCGTGAAGGATGCCGGGGACTGGCGGGATCCGCCGATGCTGGGACTCTACTGGTGTGCGCTCGGCGCGGTCATCGCTCTCGGTGCCTCCGGGATCGCCGGAAGGGTCGGTCAATCGCTGGCTGCGGAGGTGGAATTACTGCGGTGAGCTCCCAGGCGGGCGATCGACGACGCCCGGCGGTCAGGCGATCAGAGCTTGCCGAACGCCTGGGCCAGCGCCGACTTCTTGTTGGCGGCCTGGTTCTTGTGGATGACGCCCTTGCTGGCGGCCTTGTCCAGCTTGCGGCTGGTCGAGACCAGCAGCTCGCCGGCCTTGTCCTTGTCGCCGTCGGCGGCGGCGGTACGGAAAGCGCGGATGGCGGTGTGCAGCGAGGACTTCACCGACTTGTTGCGCATGCGACGGCGCTCGTTGGTGAGAATGCGCTTCTTCTGCGACTTGATGTTGGCCACGCGTCAGTTCCTCAATCTCAAAGCTGATTTTTCCCACGCCGGGACTTCCGCCCTCGCGGCGCAGGTCGACAGTACCAGTTTCGGGGCCCGACCCCCAAAGTCGAGCCGGTCGGCCTGCGAGAACGCCGGTTCTGGGGCAGCATGATCGGTGTGACCCCTCCCAGTGCACGGGTCGAGGCAAGACCGGCCTCCCCGCGATCGGCTTCCTCTGACGACCCCGACATCTTCGGCGGCTACCGCGAACTCGGTCCCTATGGCGGCGCGTACGACGAGATGTTCGACCGGAAGGGCAGCGTCCGAGCCCCCTACAAGGGCATCTACGCCGAACTCGCTCCGACCGGGACCGACGAGCTCGGCGCCCGGGCCGAGGCGCTGGGCCGTGCCTTCGTCGACCAGGGCATCACGTTCGCGCTGTCCGGCGAGGAGGAGCGCCCGTTCCCGCTGGACCTGGTGCCGAGGGTGATCTCGGCGACCGAGTGGGCCAAGCTGGAGAGCGGGATCACCCAGCGCGTGGTCGCCCTCGAGCGGTTCCTCGACGACATCTACGGCGACCAGGAGATCCTGCGCGACGGGGTCATTCCGCGGCGGCTGATCAGTTCCTGTGAGCACTTCCACCGCGAGGCGGCCGGGATCACCCCGCCCAACGGCGTCCGTATCCACGTGGCCGGCATCGACATCGTCCGCGACGCCCAGGGCACCTTCCGGGTCCTCGAGGACAATCTTCGTTCGCCGTCGGGAGTCTCCTACGTCATGGAGAACCGCCGGGTGATGACCCGGGTTTTCCCCGATCTGTTCGGCACCCACCGTGTGCGTTCGGTCGACGACTACCCCTCGCACCTGCTGCGTGCCCTGCGCAACGCGGCGCCGACCAACGTTTCGGACCCCACCGTCGTCGTGCTGACCCCGGGACCGTTCAACTCCGCCTACTTCGAGCACTCGCTGCTGGCCCGGCAGATGGGCGTCGAACTCGTCGAGGGTCCCGACCTGTTCTGCCGGGACAACGTCGTCTACATGCGCACCACCGAGGGGGAGCGCCGCGTCGATGTCATCTACCGCCGCATCGACGACGATTTCCTCGATCCCATGCAGTTCCGGCCCGATTCGGTGCTCGGGGTGGCCGGGGTGCTCAACGCAGCCCGGGCCGGCAACGTGGTGATCTCCAGCGCGGTGGGCAACGGCGTCGGCGACGACAAGCTGGTCTACACCTACGTGCCGACCATCATCGAGTACTACCTGGGCGAGAAGCCGCTGCTGGCCAATGTCGACACGCTGCGGTGCTGGCTCGACGAGGAGCGCGAGGAGGTGCTCGACCGTGCCGAGGAACTCGTGATCAAACCGGTCGAGGGCTCCGGCGGCTACGGGATCGTCTTCGGGCCCCAGGCCTCCGAGAAGGAGATGGCGACGGTTCGCCGAAAGATCCAGTCCGACCCGCGGGGCTGGATCGCCCAGCCGGTCGTGCAGCTGTCCACGGTGCCCACCAAGGCCGACGACACCCTGGTACCCCGGCACGTGGACCTGCGGCCGTTCGCGGTCAACGACGGCGAGCAGGTGTGGGTGCTGCCCGGCGGGCTGACCCGGGTCGCACTGGTCGAGGGCTCGCTGGTGGTCAACTCCAGCCAGGGCGGTGGATCCAAGGACACTTGGGTGCTGGCCTCGAAAACCTCGGCGGCCAGCCGTGAACTGGCCGCTGCGCAGGTGGTGCGCACGCTGCCGCGCTCCACCACCGCATCCGAGATGCACCCGATGCAGCAGCAGACCCTGCACGACGTCCAACAGCAGCAACAGCAGCAACAGCAGCAGCAGGATCAGACGGCGGACGGAGCCCACTGATGCTGGCCCGCAACGCCGAAGCCCTGTATTGGATCGGCCGCTACGTCGAGCGCGCCGACGACACCGCCCGGATCCTCGACGTGACCGTCCACCAACTTCTCGAGGACTCCACCGTCGACCCCGACCATGCCTCCCGAATCCTGCTCGAGGTCCTCGGGATCGAACCACCGAAATCGCGCCTGGACATGTGGGCGCTGACCGATCTGGTGGCGTTCAACCGCGACCTGCCCGGCGGCTGCTCGATCGTCGCCGCGATCACCGCCGCCCGGGAAAACGCCCGCTCGGCCCGCGAGGTCATCTCCGGGGACATGTGGGAGGGCCTCAACACCACCTACAACGCCTTGAAGGAACGCGAACGTGCGGCGCGTCGGCTCGGGCCGCATGAGTTCTTCAGCTTCATCACGGGCCGGGCCGCGATGTTCGCCGGGCTCGCGGACTCGACGCTCTCGCGTGACGACGGATACCGCTTCATGGTGCTGGGTCGTGCGCTGGAACGGGTCGACATGACCACCCGGCTGTTGCTGTCCCGGGTGGGCGACAGCGCCTCGTCGCCGACCTGGGTCAGCGTCCTGCGCGCCGCCGGTGCCCACGACACCTATCTGCGCACTCATCGCGGGGTGCTGGACGCCAACCGGGTGGTCGAGTTCATGCTGCTGGACCGGCAGTTCCCGCGGTCGGCGTTCTACTCGTTGAGGATGGCCGAGCACAGCCTCGACGAGTTGATGCGTGGTCTGATCGAGCGGACCGGCAGCGGCGCCGAAGCCCGCAGGCTGCTCGGCCGCGCCCGCAGCGAACTGGAGTTCGTCCGACCTGGTGCGGTTCTGGATTCGCTGGAGGTCCGGCTGGCCGACCTGCAGGCCACCTGTCGGGAAGTCGCCGGGTTGCTGGCAATGCGGTACTTCCGGTTATCTCCGTGGGTTGAGTGGTCCGACGCCAGTCGAGGCGAGGCGGTCGTAGTCGCCGACGGACTCAAGGGAGGTGGCGCCTGATGTGGCGGATGCGCGTCGTGCACGAGACCGGGTACGCCTACAAGTCGCCGGTCACGGCTTCCTACAACGAGGCCCGGCTCACCCCGCGGTCGGACTCCCGGCAGAACGTCATCGTCAACCGCGTCGAGACCTCCCCGGCCACCCGCGCCTACCGCTACATCGACTACTGGGGCACGGTGGTGACGGCCTTCGACCTGCACGCCCCGCACACCGAGCTGGAGGTCACCTCGGCCTCGGTCGTGGAGACTGAGAAGCCCGAACCGCAGCGGCGGAGCGTGAATTGGGACGACCTGAACTCCGAGGCGGTTCAAGACCGTTACCCCGAGGTTCTGGCCCCCACCCGCTACACGCCGGTCAGCAAGCGCATCGACCGGGTCGGCCGCAAGATCGCCAAGAACAGCGAACCCCATGAGGCCGTGTCGGCGGCCGTCGAGTGGGTCCGCAGCGAGTTGAGCTACGTCCCCGGCACCACCGGGGTGCACTCCTCGGGTCTGGACGCGCTGCGGGAAGGCAAGGGGGTGTGCCAGGATTTCGCGCACCTGTCGCTGATCCTGCTGCGCTCCATGGGCATTCCGGCCCGCTACGTGTCGGGGTACCTACATCCCACGCCCGACGCGCAGATCGGTGTGGCCGTCGAGGGGCAGAGCCACGCCTGGATCCAAGCCTGGACCGGCGGATGGTGGAACTACGACCCCACCAACAACACCGAGATCAACGAGCAGTACGTCAGCGTCGGGTTCGGTCGAAGCTACGCCGACGTATCACCGCTCAAGGGAATCTACCTGGGTAAGGGCTCCAGTGACCTGGACGTGGTCGTCGAGATGACCCGGCTGGCCTGAGGGCTCAGCCGATCCGGACCCGCAGCAGGTCGTCGCCCAGCTCGACCCGGCCGGCGAACTCTGCCGCGGCCAGTGCCCGCCACTGGTCCTCCTGGCCCGGCATCAGCGGCGGGACGTAGTGGGTCAGCACCAGGGTGTCCACCCCCGCGCGGGCGGCGGTGCCGGCCGCCTGCTCGACCGACGAGTGGTAGTCGAGGATGTCGCGGATCCGCTGGGCGGGCATCTGCTCGACCAGATCCTTGCGGATCACGGTGTGCACCAGGGCGCCGGCGCCCCGGGCGAGGTCGTCCAGGGTGGCGCACGGCACGGTGTCGCCGGCCAGCACCACAGAGGCCCCGCCGTGCTCTATTCGGAAAGCCAGGGTCGGCTCCACCGGCCGGTGGTCGGTGGGGGCGGCGGTGATCCGCACCTCGTCGGAGTCCCACACCTGCCCGTCGGTGTACTCGTGCACGGTCACCGCGGGCGGTTCGGTGATGTCTGCGTGGTGGGCGATGCGGTAGGAGATGTCCGGGGCCAGTGCGGCCAGGGTGGCCTCGACCACCGCGCGGGTGCCAGGAGGCCCGATGATGGGCAGCGGGTTGGGGCCGATCGAGCTCACCCAGCGGGTGGTGATCACATCGGCGAGGTCGGTGATGTGGTCGCTGTGCAGGTGGGTCAGCAGCAGCGCGGTCAAACCGGCCGCGCCCACACCGGCCGCGGCGGCGCGCATCAGCACGCCGCGGCCGCAGTCCACCAAGAAGGTCTGGTTGCCGGCAGTCACGACCGTGGAGGGGCCGGCCCGGTTCGGGTCGACCATCGGGGAGCCGGTACCGGTCAGGATGATTTCGATCACCCGATCTGTCTTACCCGCCCGCCCCTTTCGCGTCGCGCCCCCGCGTCGTAGCCTGGTGTGACATCAGTCACAACGGCATCGGGTTCCGGGCCGGGGTAGGGGGCACATCCCATGCGCATCGCCGACATTCTGCGCACCAAGGGTTCGGCGGTGGCGACGGTCACCGCCACCACCACGGTCACCGGCCTGCTGGCCGAGTTGGCCGTGCATAACATCGGCGCGATGGTGGTGATCGGGACGGGTACCGGCGGGCAGGAGCGCAGCGACTCGGGGAGGGGCGCCGGCGGGCAGGAGCGCAGCGACTCGGGGGCAGGCACCCTGGTCGGGATCGTCTCGGAGCGCGACGTAGTGCGTCACCTTCGCGAGCACGGAGCCGATCTGCTGCTGCGTCCCGTCGCCGACATCATGACCGCGGTGTCGGTGACCTGCCACCCGGACGATCCGGTCGACGACCTGGCCGCCCTGATGACCAACAACCGGGTCCGTCACGTCCCTGTTCTCGACCAGGGCAGGCTCACCGGCATCGTCAGCATCGGCGACGTGGTCAAGATCCGGATGGAGGAGCTGCAGGCCGAGCAGCAGCAGCTGCGCGACTACATCGCGCAGGGGGGCTGAGGCCCCCGACCGGGATCAGCTCCAGGAGTAGTCGGCGCGCAGCCGGGTGGCGACCACCTCGAAGGTGGTTCGCTCCACGATGGCGCCTTCCCGGCGGATGCTCTCCTCCGGGACGTCGAGCACCCGGTCCAGCCGCACCCAGCTTTCGCGGCCCTCGTAGTCCCAGTTGCCCGAGCCGATGCCGACCCAGCGCGGGTCGTGGGCGTGATGAGCCTGGCTGGACAGCATCAGGCCCAGCAGCATGCTGCGGTCTCGGCCCACCACGAGGACCGGCCGGTCCTTGCCGCGGGTCGGATCGTCCTCGTAGACCACCCAAGTCCACACGATCTCGCCAGGATCGGCGCGGCCGTCGAGGTCCGGGGCGTACTCGACCTTGCGGGCCCGGTGCGCGGTCGGGACGCTGCCGCTGGTCACCGGCCGTCCGGCGGTGATCGCCACCGGCGGTTCGGACGGTAGGGCGGTGGCCACCAGCACCTCGAAACCCAGCCGGAGGCCCTGCTGGATGGTGCGCTGCACCCCGTTCGGACTCTGGAGTTGACGGATCAACTTTGGTGCTTCGTTGAAAACCAGATGCTCCGCCAAACGCTGGAACGTCCTCCACTGCGACGCCATTCTCATGAGCATAGCGACGCCCCGGGTGTGGTCCTGCATCGCGATTGTGTCCCGCCGCACCCGGGTGGATACGCTTAGCGGGCCGGATGTCACACCGCCCACCAGGAGATTCCCATCAGCAGTTTCGCCGATCAGACGTTCACTGCGCCGGCGCAGATCCGGAACTTCTGCATCATCGCCCACATCGACCACGGCAAGTCCACGCTGGCCGATCGCATGCTGCAGCTCACCGGTGTCGTCGACGAGCGCTCGATGCGCGCCCAGTACCTGGACCGGATGGACATCGAGCGCGAGCGCGGCATCACCATCAAGGCACAGAACGTCCGGCTGCCCTGGACGGTGTCCGAGGGTCCCGACGCCGGTCAGAACTTCGTGCTGCACCTGATCGACACCCCGGGCCACGTCGACTTCACCTATGAGGTGTCCCGCGCGCTGGAGGCCTGCGAGGGCGCGGTGCTGCTGGTCGACGCCGCGCAGGGTATTGAGGCCCAGACCCTTGCCAACCTGTACCTGGCGCTGGACCGCGACCTGACCATCATCCCGGTGCTCAACAAGATCGACCTGCCCGCTGCCGACCCGGAGCGCTACGCGGGCGAACTGGCCCACATCATCGGCTGTGAACCCGGCGACGTCCTGCGGGTGTCCGGCAAGACCGGCGAGGGGGTCCCAGCCCTTCTCGACGAGGTGGTCCGGCAGGTGCCGGCGCCCACCGGCGACGCCGAGGCCCCCACGCGGGCGATGATCTTCGACTCGGTCTACGACATCTACCGCGGGGTGGTCACCTACGTCCGCGTGGTCGACGGCAAGATCACCCCGCGCGAGCGGATCAAAATGATGTCCACCGGGGCCACCCACGAACTCCTCGAGGTGGGCATCGTCTCGCCGGAGCCCAAGCCCACCGCCGGATTGGGCGTCGGCGAGGTCGGCTACCTCATCACCGGGGTCAAGGACGTCCGGCAGTCCAAGGTCGGCGACACCGTCACCACCGCCCGCCACGGCGCCACCGAGGCGCTCACGGGGTACCGCGAACCCAAACCGATGGTCTACTCCGGGCTCTATCCGGTGGACGGATCGGACTATCCCAATCTGCGCGACGCGCTGGACAAGCTCCAGCTCAACGACGCGGCCCTGACCTACGAGCCGGAGACTTCGGTGGCCCTCGGCTTCGGTTTCCGCTGCGGCTTCCTGGGCCTGTTGCACATGGAGATCACCCGCGAACGCCTCGAGCGCGAGTTCGACCTCGACCTGATCTCCACCTCGCCCAATGTCGTCTACCGGGTCATCGAGGAGGACAACACCGAGATCGTCGTCACCAATCCGTCGGACTGGCCCGAGGGCAAGGTGCGCACCGTCTTCGAGCCGGTCGTCAAGTGCACCATCATCTCGCCCAGTGAGTTCATCGGCGCCATCATGGAGCTGTGCCAGTCCCGCCGCGGGGAGCTCGGCGGCATGGACTACCTGTCACCGGAACGGGTCGAGCTGCGCTACACCATGCCGCTCGGCGAGATCATCTTCGACTTCTTCGACTCGCTGAAGTCGCGCACCCGCGGTTACGCCAGCCTGGACTACGAGGAGTCCGGCGAGCAGGAGGCCGCGCTGGTCAAGGTCGACATCCTGCTCCAGGGCGAGGCCGTCGACGCTTTCAGCGCGATCGTGCACAAGGACTCCGCGCAGGCGTACGGGCACAAGATGACCACCAAGCTCAAAGAGCTCATCCCGCGTCAGCAGTTCGAGGTTCCGGTTCAGGCCGCCATCGGATCGAAAATCATTGCGCGCGAGAACATCCGGGCTATCCGCAAGGACGTCCTGGCCAAGTGCTACGGCGGTGACATCACCCGCAAGCGCAAACTGCTGGAGAAGCAGAAGGAAGGCAAGAAGCGGATGAAGACGATCGGCCGCGTCGACGTCCCGCAGGAGGCCTTCGTCGCCGCGCTGTCCACCGATGCCGCCGGCGACAAACCGGGCGACAAAACGCGGAAGTGATGCGCGGGCTCGGCACGGTGGTCGGCTGCGCCCTGCTCACCTCCTGCGCCCTACTCACCGGCTGTGCCGCCGTACTGGACGGTGCCCCGGCGCCTGGCCCGCCCACCCCACTGCAGCAGGTGCTGCCCACACCCGAGCAGGTCGACCAGGCGGTGGGAAACCGCCTGGACCCGACCGCCCCGGCCGCGGTGGGCTCGATCGAGCTGCTGCCCAACGGGATCGGTGCCGGCTCCGAGGTGCGCCCGGCGGACTGCCTCGGTGCGGCCACCCCGCTGATGCGCTCGGTCTATCGCGATGCGGCCGTGACCGGCGTCGGCCTGCGGGACTTCTCCCGCTTCGGTGAGGGTCTGACGGTGTCCAGCGCTCACACCGGGGTGGTGCGGTTGGCCTCCGACGCCGAGGCCGCCCGGCTTTTCGATTCCTTCGTCGGTCAGTGGAGGTCCTGTGCGGGCACCTCGGTGACCGTTCAGCTCGCTCCCGGGGCCGCCCTGGTGTGGACGGTCACCGACGTCCGGGTCGATCGTGGTGTCCTGTCCGCGACGGTCCTGAGCGGGGAGACCGGGCGGGAACCGGCCTTTCCGACCGAGCACGCCCTCGGCGTGGCGGACGACTGCATCGTCGAGGCCGACGTCGCTGTCACCGACGTGCTGGCATCCCGGCGGGTGGCCGCGGGCCGGGCGGTGAGCCTGGTCCGGCTGATGCAGGACAACGCCGAGCGGGCCGGCTGAGACAGTATCGACCGAGGCGCTGCCGTCAAGTGGGGGAGTTGGCCGGTTGGAACACCCCGGTGCCGTCGGCCTGCTCTTCGGCCCGGATCACGTGCACCACGGCGTTGATCAGCGCCAGGTGGGTGAACGCCTGCGGGAAGTTTCCGAGGTGGCGTCCGGTGCTCGGCTCGATCTCCTCGGCGTAGAGGTGCAGTGGGCTGGCGAAGGACAGCAACTTCTCGCACAGATGCCGGGCACGGCTCACCTCGCCGATCTCGACCAGAGCCGATACCAGCCAGAACGAACAGATGGTGAAGGCGCCCTCCTCGCCGGAGAGTCCGTCGTCGGTCTCCTCGACGCGGTAACGCAGCACCAGGCCGTCCTCGGTCAATTCATCGGCGATCGCCAGCACCGTGGCCCGCACCCGCGGGTCGTCGGAGGGCAGGAAGCGCACCAGCGGCACCAGCAGCAGCGAGGCGTCCAGGGCGTCATTGCCGTAGCGCTGGGTGAACACCCCGCGCGCGTCCACCCCGTTAGCCAGGATGTCGGCCTTGATCTCCTCGGCGACCTGCCGCCACTGCTGGGCGTAGCTCTTGGCCCCCTGTAACTCGGCCAGCCGCGCCCCCCGGTCCAGGGCCACCCAGCACATCACCTTCGAGGAGGTGAAGTGCTGGGGCTCCCCGCGCACCTCCCAGATGCCGCGATCGGGCTGGCGCCAGTTCTTGATGGCCTCCTCGACCTGCTCCTTGAGCACCGGCCACAGCTGGTCGGAGATGTTCTCCCGGGATTTGCAGTGCAGGTACACCGAGTCCAGCATGGTGCCCCAGATATCGTGCTGGCGCTGGTTGTAGGCGCCATTACCGATCCGTACCGGCCGGGCCCCGTCGTAGCCGGAGAGATGGTCGAGTTCCTCCTCGACCAGTTCGCGCTCCCCACCCACCGCGTACATGACCTGCAGCGGATGCCGCTCGCCGTTGTTGGCCCCCGAGACGTCGGCGATGAAGGAGAAGAAGTCATCTGCCTCGCGGTCCAGGCCCAGCGTGTATAGACCCCACAGCGCAAACGTGGAGTCCCGCACCCAGGCGTAGCGGTAGTCCCAGTTGCGTTCGCCGTGCGGGGTCTCCGGCAGGGAGGTGGTGCTGGCGGCCAACAGCGCCCCGGTGGGCGAGTAGGTCAGACCCTTGAGTGTCAGCGCGCTGCGCTGCAGGTAGGACCGCCACGGGTGGTCGGGGAAGTCCCCGACGTTGATCCACTGCCGCCACGCCTCGCTGGTCTGCCACATCTTCTCGGTGGCTTCCTCGTAGGTTTGCGGGGACGGATGGCCGGACCACGACAACGCCACGAAGACGTTGTCGCCCTCTTTGAGCCGGGTGCGGGCACGCGCTTCGCGTCCCTCGATGCCGATCCGCAGATTGGTGGTCAGTCGCAGCGTCGGGTGGGCGTCGGGATCGTTTCTGGCGCGGGCGATCGCCTCCCCGTAGGCGTTCGCCGAGTAGTCCCACGTCGCGCTCAACCGGCCATAGTCGAACCCCGGTTCACAGTTCATCACCAGTTCCACCGTGCCGCTGACGCAGCGCACCGTGCGCAGCAGGATGTGCTCGGCGTCCCAATCCATCGGCGTGCGGCGGTGCGTGCGCGACCGCGCTTCCAGGTCGTGCCAGGGGCCCATCACCAGAGCGTCGCGGACGATGATCCAGCCGGTGTGGGTCTGCCAGGTGGTCTCCATGATCAAACTGCCCGGCAGGTAGCGCCGTGCGGCGGGCACCGCGACCCCGTACGGTCCGAGCCGGAAATGCCCGGCGCCACGGTCCAGGATCGACCCGAACACGCTCGGTGAGTCCGGGCGCGGCACGCACAGCCACTCGACCGAACCGTTCGCCGAGATCAGACAGGTGTTCTCGCAATCGGACAGGAAGGCGTAGTCGGCGATCGGCGGGAACGGACTGCGCCGAGGGCCGCCGGGCAGGTCCGGGACCGCTTCGGCGACCGCCAGCGGACTGGTCAGGCCGTCCGGGCTCGCGTCGGGGCCGGGGTCATGGGCCGTGTCGTCGTCTGGAGGTTGGGCGGGCAAGGCCATCTGGCCATCATGGCCGTCGAGGCGTCCGACGTCCACCGATCGAACCAGAAACCCGCGAGGGGCATAGGCTGGGCGGGTGGCCGGATTCCTCAGTTGGTGGGACAGCGCCGAACTGTGGCTGTCCGGCCGGGGATTCGTGCTGCAGACCCTGATCATCATGCCCATCGTGCTGGCGTTGGCCTTCGTCATCGCCGTCACCTCTGATGTGTTGCTGGGCAACGGAATCGAGTTGTTCCGGCGGAGTCGCGGTGCTCGGGAGGGCGAGAAGTGAGCGGGATGCCCCGGTCCCGGGTGACGCTGGCGCTGGTCGCGCTGTTGGTGATGGTCGTTCTGGTGTGGGTGCTGAACCGCTGATCCCCGGGGGGCCGCCGGCGGCGCGGCTTTGTTAGTCTTCGGGAATGCGATCGACGGCAGGTTTCGGCAGCGCCCCCGTGGCGCGCACCGCCGCGATCGGCCTGCGCTGTTGTCGCTGACACTCTCCGCCCGTTGCGGGTTGACGGTGTTCGTGGCGTCTCGGCGAGGAGTCACACGCTGAACAAAACCCCTTATCGTGACGGGCGCGCCGCCGGCTATCCGTTACCGAGAAGGGCTCTTCGATGCATTCCACCCGACCACCCCGTCGGCTCGGCTCACGTCCATGGCGCCGAATCGCCGCGTTCGCCGCCGCCACGGCTGTTCTTTCCGCCTGCAGTGGGGGAATCAGTGACATTCCGGGCGGCGACCGTGGCGATGCCCAGACCACGCTGACCCTGGTGGCCTATGCCGTGCCCGAGCCGGGGTGGAGCGAGATCATTCCGGCTTTCGCTGCAACCCCGGAGGGCAAGGAGGTCGCCGTGCGAACGTCCTACGGCGCCTCGGCCGACCAGTCCCGCGCCGTTCTGGACGGCAAGCCCGCCGACATCGTCAACTTCTCCATCGAGCCGGACGTCACCCGTCTGGTCAAGGCCGGGAAGATCACCCCGGAGTGGAATGCCGACGTGACGCGGGGAATCCCGTTCGGGTCGGTGGTCACCCTGGTGGTCCGCAAGGGAAACCCGAAGAACATCCGGGACTGGGACGACCTGTTGCGGCCCGGGATCGAGGTGGTGACGCCCAGCCCGCTCAGTTCCGGTTCTGCCAAGTGGAACCTGCTGGCCCCCTATGCGGCCAAGAGCGACGGCGGTGCTGACCAGCAGGCCGGACTGGACTACCTGACCCGCCTCATCGGTGACCACGTCAAGACCCGCCCGGGTTCCGGCCGCGAGGCCGCCGACGTCTTCCTGCGGGGCACCGGGGACGTGCTGATCAGCTACGAGAACGAGGCGATCCACATCGAACGGATGGCGGCGGAGAAGAATGAGGTCACCGTTGAGCACATCAACCCGGCGCAGACGTTCAAGATCGAGAACCCGGTTGCGGTGATCACCACCGGTGCCCATCTGGACAAGGCCACCGCGCTGAGGAACTTCCTCTACACCACCGAGGGTCAGCGGATCTGGGCCCGCGCCGGGTTCCGTCCGGTGGACCCGGGGGTGGCGGCGGAGTTCGCGCGGGCCTTCCCGGTACCGCAGAAACTGTGGACCATCGCCGACCTCGGTGGCTGGAGCACGGTGGACGCCGCCCTGTTCGACAAGGACAACGGAGTGATCACCGCCGTGTACCGCAAGGCCACCGGATGACGGCTACCGCTGATTCCGGGGTTCACTCCGGCCCCCCCGCCGCGTCCGCGGCCGATCCGGGTCGGGGCGGGGTCGCCGCACTGGCGGGGGCGGCCTCGATCTGGCTTAGCGTCCTGGTGCTGTTGCCGCTGGCGGCCATCGTCGTGCAGTCCGGCGCGGGCGGCTGGGCGGGCTTCCTCGCAGCGATCACTTCCACCGCCGCGGTGGAGTCCTACCGGGTAACCCTCACGGTCGCGGTAGGGGTGACGGTCGTCAACACGGTGTTCGGACTGCTGCTGGCCTGGGTGCTGGTTCGCGACGACTTCCCCGGAAAGCGGTTGGTCGACACCGTGATCGACCTGCCCTTCGCACTGCCGACCATTGTGGCCAGCCTGGTGATGCTGGCGCTGTACGGGCCGGCAAGTCCGGTGAACCTGCATCTGCAGCACACCCGGTGGGGGGTGGGTGTGGCGCTGTTGTTCGTCACGCTGCCGTTTGTCGTGCGCTCGGTGCAACCGGTGTTGCTCGAACTGGACCGGGACGTCGAGGAGGCCGCGGCATCACTGGGTGCCACCAACGCCGTCATCTTCGGCCGGGTGGTGCTGCCGGCCCTGGTGCCGGCGTTGCTGTCCGGGGCCGGTCTGGCGTTCTCCCGGGCGATCGGCGAGTTCGGGTCGGTGGTCCTCATCGGCGGGGCGGTGCCCGGCGAGACCGAGGTGTCATCGCAGTGGATCCGCACCCTGATCGAGAACGACGACCGCACCGGTGCGGCCGCGGTTTCGGTTGTGCTGCTGGCCGTTTCGTTCCTGGTGCTGCTGGCCCTGCGGCTGCTCGGATCGCGGACCGCCCGGCGTGAGGAACTCGCCGCGTGATTCTCTCGGCCCCTGCCCGCTACCTGGGCCGATTCGTCGCGCTGGGCTATGTGCTGATGCTGGTGGCGGTTCCGGTCGGACTGATCCTGCTGCGGACCTTCGAGCCGGGCTTCGGCGCCTTCGTGGCCTCCATCACGACGCCGGCCGCGATCTCGGCGCTGCACCTGTCGCTGCTGGTGGTCGCGATCGTGGTTCCGCTCAACGTTATCTTCGGGGTTCCCACGGCGCTGCTGCTGGCGCGCAAGCGGTTTCGCGGCAAGGGCGTCCTGCAGGCGGTGATCGACTTGCCCTTCGCGGTCTCTCCGGTCATCGTCGGGGTGGCGTTGATCCTGCTGTGGGGAAGTGCCGGCATCCTGGGATTCGTCGAGAAGGACCTGGGCATCAAGGTCATCTTCGGGCTGCCCGGCATCATCCTGGCGAGCATCTTCGTCACCCTGCCGTTCGTCATCCGCGAGGTCGAGCCGGTACTGCACGAGCTGGGCACCGATCAGGAGGAGGCCGCCGCGACGCTGGGAGCGACCTGGTGGCAGACCTTCCGGCGGATCACGCTGCCATCGATCCGGTGGGGATTGGGCTACGGCGTGGTGCTGACCGTGGCCCGCACGCTGGGCGAGTACGGCGCGGTCCTGATGGTCTCGTCGAACCTCCCCGGGGAGTCGCAGACCCTGACGCTGCTGGTGTCCGACCGCTACAACCGCGGCGCGGAGTACGGCACCTACGCGCTCTCGACATTGCTGATGATGGTGGCGGTGCTGGTGCTGGTGGCCCAGGCGGCGCTGGAGAACCGGCGGGCCGCCTGATGGGGAGCACTCCGTGACCAACGCCATCGTCGTCCGCGGCGCCAACAAACGCTACGGCGACTTCACCGCACTGGACAACGTCGACTTCACCGTTCCGGCCGGGTCGCTGACCGCCCTGCTGGGACCCAGTGGCTCGGGCAAGTCGACACTGTTGCGTGCCATCGCCGGCCTCGACCAGCCCGACACCGGCACCGTGATTCTTAACGGCCGGGACGTTACCGGCGTCCCGCCGCAGCGCCGGGGCATCGGCTTCGTTTTCCAGCACTATGCGGCGTTCAAGCATTTGACGGTGCGTGACAACGTGGCGTTCGGGTTGAAGATCCGCAAGTGGCGACGGGCCGAGATCGACGCCAAGGTCGACAACCTGCTGGAGGTCGTCGGCCTGGCGGGGTTCCGTCACCGATATCCCCACCAGCTCTCCGGCGGACAGCGCCAGCGGATGGCACTGGCCCGCGCGCTGGCGGTCGACCCAGAGGTGTTGCTCCTCGACGAGCCGTTCGGGGCGCTGGACGCCAAGGTCCGGGAGGATCTGAGGGAGTGGCTGCGCCGGCTGCACGACGAGGTCCACGTGACGACGGTGCTGGTCACCCACGACCAGGCCGAGGCGCTCGATGTGGCCGACCGGATCGCGGTGCTCAACAGCGGCCGCGTCGAACAGGTCGGCACGCCGGCGCAGGTGTACGACAGCCCGGCCAACGCGTTCGTGATGTCGTTTCTGGGTGCGGTGTCATCGCTCAACGGGATCCTGGTGCGACCGCATGACATCCGGGTCGGCCGTACGCCGGAGATGGCGATCGCGGCGGCCGACGGCACCGCGGCCAGCACCGGCGTCATGCGGGCTAGGATCGACCGCGTGGTCTATTTGGGTTTTGAGGTAAGGGTCGAGCTGACCAGCGCCACCACGGGGGCGCCGTTCACCGCGCAGGTCACCCGGGGCGACGCCGAGGCGCTCGGCATCACCGATGGTGACACGGTTTACGTGCGGGCCACCCGCATCCCGCCGATCGCCGGGCAGGCGCAGCTCCCGGGGGTGACGGCATGAAGCGTCTCCGGCTGATCGGCTACTCGGCGGTGCTCGCCGGTACGGTCGTTGTAGCGGGCTGCACTGCCACCACCACCGGTGATCCATCCTCCGCGGAAGGGACGACGATGACCACGGTTAACGAGGGCGACGAGGGGGCCGCCGGTAACGGGGGAGCCGGTGGCAACGGCGGTAATGGCGGCCAAGGTGGCCAGGGTGGCCAGGGCGGCCAGGGCGGCCAGGGTGGTCAGGGTGGAAAAGGTGGCCAGGGCGGCCAAGGTGGTCAGGGTGGAAAAGGCGGCCAAGGCGGCAAGGGTGGAAAAGGCGGTCAGGGCGGACTCGGCGGTGTGAACGGCGCGGACGGTGCTGATGGTGCGGACGGTGCCGATGGCGCGGACGGCGCGGACGGCGCTGATGGCGCCGACGGCGCGGACGGCATCATCCCCAGCCCCGGCGGCACTCCCGGCTGAGTTTTACCCGATCGGGTCCTGAGTTTGCTCAGGCGGCCAGCCGTTGGGCGACCGCCCGGTCGAACCGGTCGAGGACGGTCGCGGCCAGCAGCCGATGCGCGCCGAGAGGCTTGGCCATCTCCACCCCGGCGGTCTGCGCCAGTGCCACCACCCGGTCGGTGATGCGTCCGGGCGCGATGAACCACGGCGCGATCGCGATCCGGCGGGCCCCGGCCCGGCGTAGCCGCTCGATACCGTCGCGAACTGACGGTTGCGGACCGGTGGCGAAGGCCACCTCGCTTCCAGCCCATGCGCTACCGGCGGCCAGTGCGCCGGCCACCGTGGCGGTGCGGGCGTTGGCGGCGGCATGAGACGACCCGACAGCCACCACCAGCACGCCGGTGTCGGCGTCGTCGGCGCGGACACCGATTTCGCCGATGCGTTGGCGCAGCACGCGGACCAGCCGCGGGTCCTCACCGAGGGTGTCGGCCTGCAGCACCTGGGCCTGCCAGAGGCCGGCCGACTCGGCGACGATCGCCGGGATGTCGACCCGGGCGTGGAAGGCGCTGGCCAGCAGCAGCGGTGTCACCACGGCCGGGCCGCGTAACCCGGCGAGCACGTCGCGCAGGTTTGGTGTGCTCTTCTCGCAGAACGCCACCCGCACGTCCAGGCCGGGTCGCAGCAGGCGGATCCGCTCAGCCACCGCGTGGGTGGTGGCCGAGGACCGCGGGTCGACGCTGCCGTGCGCGGTAAGGATGAGCGTGGGCAGCTGTGGTTGGCTGCTCATGAGACATGCAACCCGCATTCGGTCTTGGCCGATCCCTGCCACCGGCCGCTGCGCGGGTCGGCGCCCGCGGCGGGCCTGGCCGTGCAGGGGGCGCACCCGATCGACGGATACCCCTCGTCGACAAGGGGATTGACCAGCACCCCGTGCGACTCGATGTAGGCCTGCATGTCCTCGTCGGTCCAGGCGGCCAGCGGGTTCACCTTCACCAGCTTGAATGCCTCGTCGAAGGAGATCAGCGGCGCGTTGGCGCGGGTCGGTGACTCCACCCGCCGGATGCCGGTCACCCACGCCGCGTAGTTGCCCAGCGCGCGTCCCAGCGGCACCACCTTGCGCAGCCGGCAGCACTCGCCCGGGTCGCGGGCGTACAGATCCTTGCCCAACAGCCGGTCCTGCTGCTCCACAGTGTGTTCCGGAGTCACGTTGAGCACGGTGATGTCATAGACCGACTCCACCGCGTCGCGGGTGCCGATGGTCTCGGGGAAGTGGTAGCCGGTGTCCAGGAACAGCACCTCCACCCCGGGACGCACCTTCGCGGCGAGGTGGACCAGAACGGCGTCCTGCATGTTGGAGGCCACCACATAGCTGCCGCCGAAGTGGCGGTCGGTCCAGGCCAGCAGATCGTCGGCTCCGGCGCCGTCGAGTTCGGCGGCGCCGCGGGCGGCCAGCTCGCGCAACTTGTCCTCGGTGAACTCCCGGGTTTCCACGGTCATCGCAGGGACTCCTCGTCGGCGCGGATCGCCCACTGCGCGAACCGCTCCCCGGGCTCGCGCTGCGCGGTGAAGTTGCGTACCACCCGCTCGATGTAGTCGCCCAGTTCGGCACTGGTGACCTTGTGCTGGCGCAACTTTCGGCCGAAGCTGCTGTCCAGGCCGAGGCTGCCGCCCAGGTGTACCTGGAAGCCTTCGATGGGGCCGTCGCCCTCGTCGATGATCTGGCCTTTGAAGCCGATATCGGCGACCTGGATCCGCGCACACGAGTTCGGGCAGCCGTTGAGGTGGACGGTCACCGGGACGTCCAGGTCGGCGTTCAGGTCGGCCAGCCGCCTCTCCAGGTCCGGAACCAGCGACTGCGCCCGCACCCGGGTCTGGGTGAAGGACAGCTTGCAGAACTCGATTCCGCTGCAGGCCATCAGGTTTCGCCGCCACTGCGATGGTGTGGCCTGAAGGCCCAGCTCGGCCAGACCGGCGACCAACTCCTCGACCCGGTCGTCGGGCACGTCGAGGACGATCAGTTTCTGGTGCGGGGTGAACCGGATCCGGTCGGAGCCCACCTGTTCGGCCAGGTCGGCCACCCTGGTCAGGATCGAACCGGACACGCGGCCGGCGATGGCCGCCACGCCGACGGCGTTGAGTCCGTTGCGCAGCCGCTGCACGCCGACATGGTCGATCGGACGCACCACCGGTTCCGGGGCGGGGCCGTCGATCAGGGGCCGCTTGAGGTACTCGTTCTCCAGAACCTCGCGGAACTTCTGCACTCCCCAGTCTTTGACCAGGAACTTGATCCTCGCCTTGGCCCGCAGCCGGCGGTAGCCGTAGTCGCGGAACAGGCTGACCACGGCCTCCCAGACGTCGGGCACCTCATCCAGCGGCACCCAGGCGCCCAGGCGCTGGGCCAGCATCGGGTTGGTCGACAGTCCGCCGCCGACCCACAGATCCAAGCCGGGGCCGTGCTCGGGATGGTGCACACCGACGAAGGAGACGTCGTTGATCTCATGGACCACGTCCTGCAGGCCGCTGATGGCGGTCTTGAACTTGCGCGGCAGGTTGACATACTCCGGGTTGCCGACGTAGCGGCGCACGATCTCCTCGATCGCCGGGGTGGCGTCGAGTACCTCGTCGAGGGATTCACCGGCCAGTGGCGAACCGAGCACCACCCGGGGGCAGTCGCCGCAGGCCTCGGTGGTTTGCAGACCGACCTCGTCGAGTCGCCGCCAGATCTCCGGCATATCCTCGATCCGGATCCAGTGGTACTGGATGTTCTGCCGGTCGGAGATGTCGGCGGTGTCGCGGGCGAACTCAGTCGAGATCGTCCCTATGGTGCGAAGGGCCGCGGCGCTCAGCGCGCCGCCGTCGCTGCGCACCCGCAGCATGAAGTACTCGGCCTCCAACAGATCGGCGTTGTCCTCGCCGGTGAAGGTGCCGTCATAGCCCTCCGCACGCTGGGTGTAGAGGCCCCACCACCGCAGCCGGCCCCGAAGGTCGGTCTTGTCGATGCTGGCGAAACCGTTCTTGGCATAGACGTTCTCGACGCGGGACCGGACGTCGAGCGAGTTCTCGTGCCGCTTGAACTCCTCGTTGTCGTTGAGCGGTTCGCGGTCACCGAGAGCCCATTGGCCCTCGGTGCGCTTTCGGGCCGGACGTTCGGCGGTCGAGTCGGTGGACGCGGAGGGGGTCATGACGGGTGCTCCTCAGATCGGGGAGCCGGCATACGGAAAGGCCATCACCGGCAGGCTGCCAGGCGACGCAATCCGGCGGCCAGCTGAAACAGGTGGGCGGATTACGGCGTCAAGCCGGACAACAACAGCTGCAGACGCGCTTGAAGTCGACATGCCGGCGCACCACCAGCGCGATCGCGCTGCGGGCAGGAAGGCCGACGGACATGGGCCTTAGTGTGCCACGGGCGCGGCCGGGAAGCGAACCGGCGCCACCAGACTCCGCCGCCGGGACGCGCACCGGCGCTGCCACACTGGACTCCATGTCGCTCGATCTGGCGGTGACCCCGGGGACCCCCTTCGGCGTCTACGTCCATGTGCCGTTCTGTGCCACCCGGTGCGGGTACTGCGACTTCAACACCTACACCGCGGGGGAACTCGGCGGCGCCACCCCGGATGGCTGGCTCGCCGCGCTGCGGGCCGAACTGGCGCTGGCCGCGGCCACCATCGGCCCGATTCCGGTGGACACCGTCTTCGTCGGCGGCGGGACACCGTCGTTGCTGGGCGCCGACCGGCTCGCCGTGGTGCTCGACGCGGTTCGCGACCACCTGCCGTTGAGCGGCGGGGCCGAGATCACCACCGAGGCCAACCCGGAATCCACCTCGCCGGGCTTCTTCGAGACCATCCGGGCCGCCGGCTACACCCGGGTGTCACTGGGCATGCAGTCGGTGGCGCCCAAGGTGCTGTCGGTCCTGGATCGCACCCACTCCCCGGGGCGTGCGGTCGCTGCCGCGCGGGAGGCCCGCGCGGCGGGTTTCGCGCACGTCAACCTCGACCTCATCTACGGCACACCGGGGGAGTCCGACGAGGATCTGCTGGCCTCGATCGAGGCCGCGCTGGAATCCGGGGCCGATCACGTCTCGGCCTACGCGCTGGTGGTGGAGGACGGCACCGCTCTGGCCCGCCGGGTTCGCCGCGGAGAGGTCCGCGCCCCCGACGACGATGTTCTGGCGCACCGCTACCAGTTGGTCGACCGACGGCTCTCGGCGGGCGGTATGGGGTGGTACGAGGTGTCCAACTGGAGCCGCCCCGGGGGACACTGCCGGCACAACGAGGGCTACTGGAGTGGCGGTCAGTGGTGGGGCGCCGGGCCCGGAGCCCACGGCTACATCGGCGATGTTCGCTGGTGGAACGTCAAGCACCCCAGGGCTTACGCCGACGCGCTCAACGGTGGTGCCGCCCCGATCGCCGGATTCGAACGCCTCGACCGGCGGGCCCGCCACATCGAGGACGTGCTGCTGGGAATCCGGCTTCGGCGCGGACTGTCGGACACCACGCTGAGCGGGACCGAAATGCGGCGTGCCCTGCGGGCCGTCGAGGACGGGTTACTCGGCTACGCGGACGGTCGACTGGTCCTGACCGGCCGGGGCCGGCTGCTCGCCGACGCGGTGGTGCGGGATCTTCTCGACGACTGAAAACCGCGGACGCACAAAGGCAACGGGACGGAAATCGAGAGGTAGGGCCGCGAGGAACCGGTGTCCCGGGATTCCTCGCGGCCCTACCTTCGTGGCGGTCAGTCGGATGCGCGCCGTGGCGGCTGTGGTCCGGCCGCGGACCTACCTCGCCGAGAAGGCATAGCGTTCGCGATCGGTGACTCGGGAATCGCAGTCCTCTGCGCACGACGAGCAGAGGTTCGGCTTCTGGGTCTCGCAGACCCGGCCGCCGGCCGCCTCGTGCCCGTTGCGCCAGGAGTTGATGTAGTCCCGCGCGGCGTGGTCCATGAAGCCCACCGACATGAGCATGGTCACCCGTGCCTGAGGGGGGATCGAGGCCAGCGCCTTGTGCAGTCGGGGCAGGCTGAGGAATGTGCAGGCTCCCTCGATGGTCACCAGCCACTCATCATCGCGGGTGCGCTCGGCGCTCACCTTCACGTGAGCCACTCGCCAGAGGGTCAGCAGGATCGACAGTGCGAGTCCGATGACAACACCCTGGAGCAGGTTGATAAAGACCACGCCCGCGACCGTGCCTGCGTACACGGCGAGCTCGCCGGTGCGTCGCGCGGTCTGGATGTGGCTTAGTTTGACCAGCTGGATGCCGATGACGATCAGCAGGCCGGCCAGCGCCGCCATCGGGATCTGCTCGGCCAGGCCGGCGAAGGGCAGCGCGAACACCAGCACCCACACTCCGTGCATGATGGCCGAGGCCCGGGTGCGCGCGCCGGAACTGACGTTGGCCGAACTGCGCACGATCACCCCGGTGATGGGGAGCCCGCCGATCGTGCCCGAGACGACGTTGGCAGCACCTTGGCCCACCAGTTCGCGGTTGAGATTGCTGCGGGTGCGGGTCTGCATCCGATCCACCGCGACAGCGGTCAGCAGGCTCTCGACGCTGGCGATGAGCGCCACCGTCAGCACGCCCGCGGCGAAGGCGCCCCACCTTCCCTCGGGCAGGCTCGGCAAAGCGAGCGCATCGATCAGCGAGCCGTTGAGCCGGATTCGGGGCGTGTTCGGGGCCAGTACCGCGGCCGCGATGCTGGCGACGACGATCGCCACGAGGGGCCCGGGGACCTTGCGCAGCTGTTCGGGGACTCGCCGCCAGGCGATCAGGATGACGATCACCAGCGTGCCCACGGCCAGTCCGGGGAGGTCGGCCTGCCCGAGGTGAACCGGCAGCGCCGCGATGTTGTGCCAGGCCGAACTGTGCGTTTCACCGCCGAGCAGGACGTGAATCTGCTGCAGGGCGATCGTGATCCCGATGCCGGCCAGCATCGCATGCACCACCATCGGTGAGATCGCCAATGCCGCCCGTCCGGCGCGGCTCAGTCCGAACAGTATCTGCAGCACACCGGCGCCGACCGTGATCGCGCAGGTGACCGCCCAGCCGAACTCGGAGATCAGGCCCGCGACGATCACGGTCAGGCCGGCCGCCGGCCCGCTCACCTGCAGCGGTGATCCGCCCAGTGCTCCGGCGACGACGCCGCCGACGATGGCGGCGATCAGCCCGGCCAACGGCGGCGCGCCGGAGGCGATCGCGATCCCGAGGGATAGCGGCAGCGCAACCAGGAACACCACCAGCGACGCAGGAAGGTCGTAGCGCAGGATCTCCGAGAACCTGCTGGACTCGGCAGGTCGGGAGTCGGGCGCGGGCCGGTGCGTGTCAGTCCTGGTCATGTTCCCGAGGGTAGGTACGCCTCACGGACCCGCCAAGCTGAGATGGCCCACGCATAGAAAACACATATTTCATTCCTGTCGAACCCGAAGGTGGTTGCCATGCAACGGAAACGGGCTCGTGACACAACCATGACGAACAGATGACGCCGCAGCTGAACGCCCCGATGTGGCCGGCGGGAACGCCCGCCCGTTCGCGGCGGTCAGTCGAGTTGTTCGTGGAAGAAGTGGCCCATCACGAACGCGACGATCCAGTACGCGATCACCCCGCCGATAACGCAGATCGCGACCTTCTGCCAGGTCGTGGCGCGATTAACCCTCGGGATGGTCAGGAGCAGCAGGCCCGCGGCGAAACCGATCACAAACGAGATTGCCTCGCCCTGCCAGCCGCCGATGGTGCCCGAGGCCGTCACGTAGACATTGGTGGCGAAGTTGTCTATGACGGTCTCCTCGCGGGTTCGGTTGTCCCCGGGGAACATATCGCACCGTGCGACATCTCCGCATCAAACGAAATCTCCGGAAATCACAAGTCGCGGCAAGAGTTCACGGCGAGGCCGTCGAACATATGAAACCCATATGCGATGCATGACAGCTGCAGGGGAACTTTTCACAATTTAAGGTATGACCGTGACGGTATCTCCGCGTTCCCCCCGTCAACGCCAGGCCATCCTGGGGCAGCTGCCGCGCATCACCCGGTCCGACGGATCACCGATCCGGGTGCTGCTCGTCGACGACGAACCGGCGCTGACGAATCTGCTGAAAATGGCCCTGCACTACGAGGGCTGGGAGATCGAGGTGGCCCGGGACGGCCAGGAGGCGATGGCGAAATTCGGCGAGTTCGGGCCCGACCTGCTGGTCCTGGACCTCATGCTGCCGGATATCGACGGACTGGAGATCCTCAAGATGATCCGGGAGGCGGAGGGTTACACGCCCACGTTGATGCTCACCGCCCGCGACTCGGTGATCGACCGGGTCACCGGGCTGACGGCCGGCGCCGATGACTATCTGACCAAACCGTTCAGCCTCGAGGAGCTCGTCGCCCGGTTGCGCGGCCTGCTGCGCCGGTCCAAGGCCATGGAGGCCCCCGAGGACGAGGTGCTCACGGTGGGGGATCTGGTACTCGACGGTGCCAGCCGGGAGGTCACTCGCGCCGGCGAGCCGATCTCGCTCACCGTCACCGAGTTCGAGTTGCTGCGCTACCTGATGCGCAACCCGCGGCGTGCCATCAATCGGGCCGAGATTCTCGACCGGGTCTGGAATTACGGATTCGGCGGGCGCTCCAGCGTCGTTGACCTCTACATCTCCTATCTGCGCCGAAAGATCGACGCCGAGCGGGAACCGATGATCCACACGGTCCGCGGAGTCGGGTACATGCTGCGGCCCCCGCAGTGATCGGACCGCCCCGTTCGCTGCGGCGGCAACTGGTCATCGGCGTCTCTGCGATCGTCAGCGCCGCGCTGATGGGAATCGGGGCGGTGGCGATCATGAGCCTGCGCGACGAAGTCCTCAGCCTGTCCAACAGCCAGGTGGTCAACTCGCTTTCGGCGTTCAACTACTCCTATGCCAAGTCGAAACAGGGCCAGCTCACCGGGTTTCCCGGTCAGGCACCCGGCACGGTGATTGCCTTGCTACGCGATGGCACACCGATCTTCAGTGCGGTTTTCAGCGACGAGGAACCGGCCGGCGCCCCGCCGGATGTGCTGGCCACGATTGGGGGGATCGATTGGCGTTCAAGCGATCCCATCACGGTACGGCTTGGCGACCTGGGCTCCTATCGGGTGGGGAGTCGGGACCTCGGCGACGGCGACCGGCTGGTGTCGGCGGTCTCGCTGGCCGAGGCCAACCGAACGCTGGCCCGCAACACCCTGATCGTCGCTGGACTGGTGGTGCTGGCGCTGATCGCCACGGCCGTGGCGACGATGGTCGTCGTCCGCTACGCGCTGCGCCCGCTGCGCAGGGTCGCCGAGATCGCCGGCCAGGTCGCGAAGCTTCCCCTGGAGGCCGCCGAGTACCGGATCACCGCGCGGGTCGACGATCGCGACACCGACCCGCAAACCGAGGTGGGGGTGGTCGGTCACACCCTCAACCAGATGCTGGACAACATCGACTCCGCGCTGACCCAGCGCGCGGATTCCGACCGGCGCATGCGCGAATTCCTGACCGACGCCAGTCACGAGTTGCGCACCCCGCTGGCCTCGATCCGCGGCTACGCCGAACTCACCCGGCAGGAAAGTGAGTTGATACCGCCGATGACCGAGTACGCGCTGACCCGCATCGAGGCGGAGTCGACCAGGATGACCACGCTGGTGGGAGACCTGCTGCTGCTTTCCCGGCTCGACGAGGGGCAGGATCTGCAGGTCGAGGACGTCGACTTGGGCGATCTGGTGGCCGACGCGGTCAACGACGCCGCGGTCACCTCGCCCGACCACCACTTCGTCACCGACCTGCCCGAGGGTGAGGTGCTGGTCCGTGGCGACCGGGTGCGACTGGGGCAACTCGTCGCGAACCTGTTGTCGAACGCGGTCATGCACACGCCGGCCGGGGTCACGGTGGCTGCGGCGGTGGCCACCGAATCGGCATCGACTGCCGAGCCCGTGGTCGCGCTGCGCATCAGCGACGACGGTCCTGGTATTCCGGAGGCGATTCTGCCCAGTCTGTTCGGCCGGTTCGTCCGGGCCGACAAGGCCCGTTCGCGCGAAATGGGTTCCAGTGGGCTGGGGTTGGCGATCGTCGCCTCGATCGTCGACGCGCACGGCGGGACGGTCGTGGCCGACTCCCGGCCCGGGCACACCGTGTTCACGGTGCGGCTGCCGGCGGCCCCGGGGAACCCTGTGTAGCCGTCCGCCCGCGAGGCTGGCCGCCAATATTTGTAAACGATATGGGAAACGTGAATCAGAGTTCGCGAATGGCTATCGTGGAGGCATCAGGATCCACGGAGAAGAACCGAATTCCCGGTGAGCTTTCTGTGCGGATCGCGAAGAGAAGGGAAACCGTTCGTGACCACGTCAAGGGCCGCCGTCCGCCGTTTCATCGCCCCCGTTCTGGCCGCCCCGATCCTCGCCGCGGCCGCCCTGGCCGCATCCCCCGCCGCGGGGGCCGCGTCCAACCCGGTGAACTGCCGCGATTTCGGTACCACGAAGATCTGTAATAAGCAGGGCCACGCCTCGCTGCGTGCCGAACCGACCGTTACCGGCCCCGCCTCCTCGCCGTGGCTGCCGGGGTTCGGCAAGGGTCACATGCCTCCGATGCTGGCGATGGACTGACATCGCGCTACTGGCGATGGATTGACATCGCGTCGGCGCCGCCACCGAAACCGGTGGCGGCGCCGAAGTATGTGCAGAACCGACCTGCCCGAGGGTGAGGTGCTGGTCCGTGGCGACCGGGTGCGACTGGGGCAACTCGTCGCGAACCTGTTGTCGAACGCGGTCATGCACACGCCGGCCGGGGTCACGGTGACCGCGGCGGTGGCCACCGAATCGGCATCGTCCGGGCCGACAAGGCCCGTTCGCGCGAAATGGGTTCCAGTGGGCTGGGGTTGGCGATCGTCGCCTCGATCGTCGACGCGCACGGCGGGACGGTCGTGGCCGACTCCCGGCCCGGGCGCACCGTGTTCACGGTGCGGCTGCCGGCGGCCCCGGTGAACCCTGTATGGCCGTCCGCCCGCGAGGCTGGCCGCCAATATTTGTAAACGATATGAGAAACGTGAATCAGAGTTCGCGAATGGCTATCGTGGAGGCATCAGGATCCACGGAGAAGAACCGAATTCCCGGTGAGCTTTCTGCGCGGATCGCGAAGAGAAGGGAAACCGTTCATGACCACCTCAAGGGCCGCCGTCCGCCGCCTCATCGCCCCCGTTCTGGCCGCCCCGATCCTCGCCGCGGCCGCCCTGGCCGCATCCCCCGCCGCGGGGGCCGCGTCCAACCCGGTGAACTGCCGCGATAGCGGAACCGCGACGGTCTGTAACAAGCAGGGCCACGCCTCGCTGCGTGCCGAACCTGCCATCACCGGCCCCGCGGGGTCGCTGTTCTCCTCGCCGTGGCTGCCCGGGTACGGCAATGGGCCCCAGCCTCCGATGCTGGCGATGGACTGACATCGCCGCGACGGCGCCGCCACCGGAGTCCGGTGGCGGCGCCGAAGTGCGTGAGGATCGTCGCCGTCACGGTGGCAGGGCTGACGGCCGGTGGTGGCACTCCCCGAGCTTGGGTGCTAAACACGCTGCTGGAGACACGTAAAATGTCAGCAGCCGAAGGAGGAGCGCCAGATGGGAAGTGCCGACGACCGTCGCTTCGAGGTGCTGCGGGCCATCGTGGCCGACTTCGTCACCACCAAGGAGCCGATCGGATCCAAGGCGCTGGTCGAGCGGCACAACCTCGGGGTGTCCAGTGCCACGGTGCGCAACGACATGGCGGTGCTCGAGGCCGAGGGCTATATCGCCCAACCGCACACAAGTTCGGGGCGGGTGCCCACCGAGAAGGGCTACCGGGAGTTCGTCGACAGGATTCACGATGTCAAGCCGCTGTCGTCCCCGGAGCGCCGCGCGATCCTGTCCTTCCTTGACTCGGGGGTGGACCTCGATGACGTGCTGCGCCGGGCCGTGCGGTTGCTGGCCCAGCTGACCAGGCAGGTGGCCGTTGTGCAGTACCCGACCCTGTCGGCCTCGACGGTGCGCCGCCTGGAGGTGGTGGCCCTCACCCCGGCCCGGCTGCTGATGGTGGTCATCACCGACTCCGGCCGGGTGGACCAGCGCATCGTCGAACTGGGCGACACCATCGACGACCACGAGGTCGGGCAGCTGCGCGACCTGCTCGGCCAGGCCCTGGAGGGCAAGCGGCTCCCGGCCGCCTCGGTCGCGGTTGCCGACCTCGCCGGCCGGCTCAACTCGGCCGGCCCGCTCGGCCACGCGGTCGGGCGGTCGGCGACGGTGCTGCTGGAATCGCTGGTCGAGCACACCGAGGAAAGGCTGCTGATGGGCGGGACCGCGAATCTCACCCGCAACACCGCCGACTTCGGCAACTCGCTGCGCACGGTCCTCGAGGCGCTCGAGGAGCAGGTCGTGGTTCTTCGTCTGCTGGCCGCCCAGCAGGAGGCCGGTAAGGTAACGGTGCGCATCGGCCACGAGACCGAGGCCGAGGAGATGGCCGGAACGTCGGTGGTCACCACCACCTACGGCAGCTCCGGGACGGTCTACGGCGGCATGGGCGTGGTGGGTCCGACCCGGATGGACTATCCCGGGACGATGGCCAACGTCGCCGCGGTGGCGACGTACATCGGCGAGGTGCTCGGCCACCGCACCGGCTGACAACCGGCGTCGGCGGAAACTTTCGAGAAGGAAGCTCTGAGAAAGAGGTCAGGCGTGGCACGCGATTACTACGGTCTGCTCGGGGTGGGCCGGGACGCCGGCGATGCGGATATCAAACGGGCCTACCGCAGGCTGGCCCGTGAACTGCACCCCGACGTCAATCCCGACGAGGAGGCCCAGCACCGGTTCAAGGAGATCACCATCGCCTACGAGGTGCTCTCGGATCCGGAGAAGCGCCGCATCGTCGATCTCGGCGGCGACCCGCTGGCCAACGCCGGAGCCGGCAACGGGTTCGCCGGATTCGGCGGGCTCGGCGATGTGTTCGAGGCGTTCTTCGGCGGGGGAGGCGGCTCACGCGGCCCGATCGGCCGGGTGCGACCCGGATCGGATTCCTTATTGCGGATGCGGCTGACGCTGGCCGACTGCGCCACCGGGGTCACCAAGCAGGTCACCGTCGACACCGCCGTGCTGTGCGAGCTGTGTCAGGGCAAGGGCACCCACGGTGACTCCAGGCCGGCGGTCTGCGACACCTGCGGCGGCCGCGGGGAGATCCAGAGCGTCCAGCGCTCGTTACTCGGCCAGGTCATGACCTCGCGGGCCTGTCCGACCTGCGCCGGGGTGGGCGAGGTCATTCCCAATCCCTGCCACAGCTGCGGCGGCGACGGCCGGGTGCGGTCCCGCCGCGAGATCAGCGTGAAGATCCCGGCCGGGGTTGCCGACGGAATGCGGGTGCGGTTGGCCGCCCAGGGCGAGGTGGGTCCCGGTGGGGGACCGGCCGGCGATCTCTACGTCGAGGTTCACGAACAGCCGCACGAGGTCTACCTCCGCGACGGCGACGACCTGCACTGCACCGTCTCGGTGCCGATGGCCGACGCCGCGCTGGGCACCACAGTCACCGTCGAGGACATCCTCGAGGGCGACATCGAGATCACGGTTTTGCCCGGGACCCAGCCGGGTGCGGTGACGACGTTGCGTGGCCGCGGGATGCCTCGGTTGCGTTCGGAGACGCGCGGTGACCTGCACGCCCATATCGAGGTCGCGGTGCCCACCAAGCTCGACGCCCGCGCTCGGGAACTGCTCAACGAGATCAAGAGCCGCGGCGGCGAGCAGGCCACGGTGAAGTCGACTGGCGCCGGCGGGGCGCAGGCCGGCGGCGGGCTCTTCAGCAGGCTGCGGGAAACCTTCACCGGCCGCTGATGGCGGCCACGCTGTTCTACGCCGAGGTTCTTCCCGACGTCGGCGGCATGGCGTTGGTCGAGGGCGACGAGGGTTTCCACGCCGCCACGGTCCGCCGGCTGCGGCCCGGTGAGCAACTGGTCCTCTCCGACGGCGCCGGTGAGCTGGCCGAGGCGGTGGTGGTCTCCGCCGACAAGCGCACGCTGATCGCGCGCGTTCTTGCCCGCAGGACCGCACCCCGCCCGCTCCCGCCGGTCACGGTGGTGCAGGCCATCCCCAAGTCCGAGCGTTCCGAACTGGCTGTGGAACTGGCCACCGAGGCCGGCGCCGACGATGTCATCGCCTGGCAGGCCGAACGCTGCGTGGCGCGCTGGGACGGCGAGCGCGCCGCCAAGGGTCTGCGACGGTGGCGCGCCGTCGCCCGCTCGGCGGCCCGGCAGTCCCGCCGGCCCCGGATCCCGGCGGTGGACGGCCCGCTGTCGACCGATGAACTGTGCGAATACCTGGCCGGCCGCACCGACGCCGTCGTGCTGGTGCTGCACGAGTCGGCCGGCCGCCGGCTCGCGGATGTCCCGCTGGATCAGGCCGGGGCGATCGTGCTCGTCGTCGGACCCGAAGGTGGGATCGGCGAGGCCGAACTCGACGCGCTGTGCCAGGCCGGCGCGCTGCCGGTGGTCCTAGGCCCCACCGTGCTGCGCACCTCGACGGCGGCCGCCGTCGCCCTCGGGGCGCTGGGCGTGCTCACCGCGCGCTGGTGACTCGTCCCCTCTCATGTGGTCGCCTCCTCTGGCGAGCAGACACTAAAGTCCCCGTCTCCCGGCGTGTCGCGAGTCTTTTGCGTCTGCTCGCGGGGGGCGAGGGGAACGGGGAAGTAGAATTGCCGCAAATGCCACGGGAATCGAGCGCTGCCGCGCAGGTGCGCAGCAGCATGACTGTTCCGCCCGACCTGGCCATGGGCCTGCTGGGTTCCGCCGACGAAAACCTGCGCGCGCTGGAGGACGGCCTGTCGGCCGAGGTTCACGTGCGCGGCAACGCGGTGAACCTGTCCGGTTCGGTGGCCGACGTGGTCCTCGCCGAGCGGGTGATCTCCGAGCTCATCACGATCGTGGCCGGGGGTCAGGCCCTCTCGCCGGATGCAGTGCGGCGCAGTATCGCGATGATGGCCGGCGAAGACAGAACCTCACCGGCGGAGGTGCTGACGCTGGACATCCTGTCCCGGCGCGGCAAGACCATCCGCCCCAAGACGCTCAACCAGAAGCGCTACGTCGATGCGATCGACGCCAACACCATCGTGTTTGGGATCGGCCCGGCCGGCACCGGCAAGACCTACCTGGCCATGGCCAAGGCGGTTCAGGCCCTGCAGACCAAGCAGGTCACCCGGATCATCCTGACCCGCCCGGCGGTGGAAGCCGGTGAGCGCCTGGGCTTCCTGCCCGGCACACTCAGCGAGAAGATCGACCCGTATCTGCGCCCGCTCTATGACGCCCTGCACGACATGATGGACGCCGAGGCCATCCCGAAGTTGTTGAGCGCGGGCGTGATCGAGGTGGCACCGCTGGCCTACATGCGGGGACGAAGCCTCAACGATTCCTTCATCATTCTCGACGAGGCGCAGAACACTACCGCCGAGCAGATGAAAATGTTCCTCACCCGGCTGGGTTTCGGCTCGAAAATCGTTGTCACCGGAGATATCACGCAGGTTGACCTGCCCGGCGGAGCCCAGTCGGGCCTGCGAGCGGTGATGGGCATCCTCGACGGGATCGACGATATCCACTTCGCCGAGCTCACCAGCGCCGACGTCGTGCGTCACCGGCTGGTCTCGGAGATCGTCGACGCCTACCAGGCCCACGCAGAGGCCCACGCAAAGGCCGGTACAAGGGGCGGCGAACGGTCCGGCCTCAATCGCGCCGCGCGCCGGTCGCCGCGGCGGTAGGGCAGACGGATCATGAGTATTGAGGTGTCCAACGAGTCCGGCGTGGACGTTTCCGAAGAGGAACTGATCAGCGTCGCGCGCTTCGTCCTGCGGAAGATGAACGTCAACCCGGCGGCCGAACTTTCCATGGTGCTGCTGGACCTTGCCGCTATGGCCGACCTGCATATGCGGTGGATGGATCTGCCCGGCCCCACCGACGTGATGAGCTTCCCGATGGACGAGCTCGAGCCCGGCGGCCGGCCCGACGCCCCCGAGCCGGGGCCGTCGATGCTCGGTGACATCGTCCTGTGTCCGCAGTTCGCCGCCGAGCAGGCGACCGCCGCCGGGCACAGCCTCGGCCAGGAACTCGCGCTGCTGACGGTGCACGGGGTGCTGCATCTGCTGGGTTACGACCACGCCGAGCCGGACGAGGAGAAAGAGATGTTCGCGCTGCAGCGTCGGCTGCTCGAGGAGTGGGTGGCCGCACAGGTCGACGCCTACCACTCCGAGCGGCAGGCCGAGAAGGACCGGCGACTGCTCGACAAGTCGCGGAACTTCGACAGTTGAGCGGACTGGCGCCGCTGGCCGGCGCGATCGCCCTTATCGTTCTCGGTGGTCTGTTCTCCGCCATCGACGCCGCCATCAGCACGGTCTCGCTGGCGCGCGTCGAGGAACTGGTGCGCGAGGAGCGGCCCGGCGCGGTTCAGCTGGCCCGGGTGGTTGCCGAGCGGCCGCGCTATATCAACCTCGTTGTGCTGCTGCGCATCGCGTGCGAGGCTGCCGCCACCGTCCTGGTGGTCGCTTACCTGCACGACCGCTACAGCTTGAAGTGGGCGCTGTTCAGCGCCGCGGCGATCATGACCGTCGTCAGCTTCGTCGCTGTCGGCGTCGGTCCGCGCACGGTCGGCCGGCAGAACGCCTATTCGATCGCCCTGATGTCGGCCTTCGGCCTGCGGGCCATCTCGGTCCTGCTGGCCCCGATCAGCCGCCTGCTGATCCTGCTGGGCAACGCGCTGACCCCGGGCCGCGGATTCCGCAACGGTCCGTTCGCCTCGGAGATCGAACTGCGCGAAGTGGTCGACCTGGCCCAACAGCGCGGCGTCGTCGCCGACGAGGAACGCAAGATGATCCAGTCGGTGTTCGAACTCGGCGACACCCCGGCGCGTGAGGTCATGGTCCCGCGCACCGAGATGGTGTGGATCGAGAGCGACAAGAGCGCGGCACAGGCCACCTCGCTGGCGGTGCGCAGCGGTCACTCCCGCATCCCGGTGATCGGCGAGAACGTCGACGACGTCCTCGGCGTCGTCTACCTCAAGGACCTTGTCCGCAGAACTTATTACTCCGCCAGTGCCGCCCGTGACATCCTCGTCGCCGAGGTGATGCGGCCGGCGGTGTTCATCCCGGACTCCAAGCCGCTGGACGACCTGCTCAAGGAGATGCAGCGCGACCGCAACCACATGGCCCTGCTGGTCGACGAGTACGGCGCCACCGCGGGCCTGGTCACCATCGAGGACGTGCTCGAGGAGATCGTCGGCGAGATCGCCGACGAGTACGACACCGACGAGGTGGCTCCGGTCGAGGACCTCGGGGACAAGGTGTTCCGGGTCTCGGCGCGGTTGCCGATCGAGGATGTCGGGGAACTCTACGACATCCAGTTCGAAGAAGGCCTCGATATCGACACCGTCGGCGGTCTGCTGGCGCTGGAGCTGGGCCGGGTGCCGCTGCCCGGTGCCGAGGTGGTCTCCCACGGGTTGCGGCTGCGGGCCGAGGGCGAGCGCGACCACCGAGGCAGGGTGCGTCTCGGGACCGTCCTGGTGCGACCGGCCGACCACGACGGACAGGAGCCCGAGCGATGACGGAATTCCGATCCGGGTTCGTCTGCCTGGTCGGCCGGCCCAACACTGGCAAGTCGACGCTGACCAACGCCCTGGTCGGCAGCAAGGTGGCGATTACCTCCAACCGCCCGCAGACCACCCGGCACACCATCCGCGGCATCGTGCACCGCGAGGACTTCCAGATCGTGCTCGTCGACACCCCCGGTCTGCATCGTCCCCGCACCCTGCTGGGCAAACGGCTCAACGATCTGGTCCGCGACACCTACGGCGAGGTCGACGTGATCGGGTTGTGCATTCCCGCCGACGAGCCGATCGGCCCGGGCGACCGCTGGATCTACGAGCAGATCCGCGCGGTGGCACCCAGAACCACGCTGGTGGTCGTCGTCACCAAGATCGACAAGGTGCCCAAGGACCGGGTTGCCGCGCAGCTGATGGCGGTCAACGAGCTGGTCGGGGAGCACGCGGCGGCCATCGTGCCGGTCTCGGCGGCCACCGGCGAGCAGATGGACATCCTGATCGGGGTGCTGGCCGACCAGATGGAGCCCGGCCCGGCCTTCTACCCGGACGGGGAGCTCACCGACGAGCCCGAGGAGGTGCTCATGGCCGAGCTCATCCGGGAGGCCGCACTGGAAGGTGTGCGCGACGAGTTGCCGCACTCTCTGGCGGTTGTCATCGACGAGGTCACTCCCAGGGAGGGCCGGACCGAGGAGCAGGGCGAGCTGATCGACGTGCACGCCATCCTGTATGTGGAGAGGGACAGCCAGAAGGGCATCGTGATCGGCAGGGGAGGGGCCCGGCTCAAGCAGGTCGGTACCACCGCGAGGCGTCAGATCGAGAAGCTGCTGGGCACCAAGGTGTACCTCGACCTGCGGGTCAAGGTCGCCAAGAACTGGCAACAGGACCCGAAACTGCTCGGCCGGCTGGGTTTCTAGAGTGTCAGTGCGCGGGGTTGTCCCGGCGCGGTGACAGACTGGTCCGATGCGGCTCTACCGAGACCGGGCGGTCGTGTTGCGCCAGCACAAGCTCGGCGAGGCCGACCGCATCGTCACGCTGCTCACCCGCGACCACGGACTGGTCCGCGCGGTGGCCAAGGGGGTCCGCCGTACCCGCAGCAAGTTCGGGTCCCGATTGGAGCCGTTCGCCCACATCGACGTCCAGCTGCACCCGGGGCGCAACCTCGACATCGTCACCCAGGTGGTCTCGATCGACGCCTTCGCCACCGACATCGTCTGCGACTACGGTCGCTACACCTGCGCTTGCGCCGTGCTGGAGACCGCCGAACGGCTCGCCGGGGAGGAGCGTGCCCCGGCGCCGGCGCTGCACCGGCTGACGGTGGGGGCGCTGCGGGCGGTCGCCGACGGAACCCGTCCGCGCGAACTGGTACTCGACGCCTACCTTCTGCGGGCCATGGGGATCGCCGGCTGGGCGCCGTCGCTGACCGAGTGCGCCCGGTGCGCCGACCCCGGCCCGCATCGGGCGTTCCACATCGCCGCCGGCGGCAGCGTGTGCATGCACTGCCGTCCGTCCGGTTCGGTCACCCCGCCGCAGGCCGTCCTTGACCTGATGGCGGCGCTTTACGAGGGGGACTGGCCGGCCGCCGAGTCGTCCTCGGCTTCGCACCGCGGGCAGGCCAGCGGGCTGGTGGCCGCTCATCTGCAGTGGCACCTGGAACGCCAGCTGCGGACGTTGCCCTTGGTCGAGCGGGTTCACCCCCGGCCCGCCGACCATTCTCCCCAGATCTTCAGGCAGGATGTGCCCCATGGCGATGGACCGCGTGACCAGCTCCTGGCGGGGGGCTGAGCGCAGGCGGAGGGCACAGTCTCCCCAGCTGCCCCCCGCGCCTGACGACTACCCGATCTTCCCGGACACCTCCACCTGGCCGGTGGTCTTCCCGGAGCTCCCGGCCGCCCCGGACGGCGGCCCGCGCCGGCCGCCCCAGCATCCGTCCAAGGCCGCCCCGCCGGCCATCCCGGCCGACCAGTTGCCCCAGCATGTGGCGATCGTCATGGACGGTAACGGCCGCTGGGCCACCCAGCGCGGGCTGAGCCGCACCGAGGGGCACAAGATGGGTGAGGCGGTTCTGATCGACATCACCTGCGGCGCAATCGAACTCGGTATCAAGCACCTGAGCGTGTATGCGTTTTCCACCGAGAACTGGCGGCGCAGCGCCGACGAGGTCCGGTTCCTCATGGGGTTCAACCGCGAAGTGGTCCGCCGGCGCCGGGAGAACCTCGACATCATGGGCGTGAACATGCGCTGGGTCGGGTCGCGGGCGCGGATGTGGCGCAGCGTGATCAAGGAGTTCGACATCGCCGAGCAGATGACCGTCGACAACGACGTGATCACGGTCAACTACTGCGTGAACTACGGCGGCCGTGCCGAGATCGCTGAGGCCGCACGCAACATCGCCCGGGAGGCCGCCGCCGGCCGGATCGACCCGGAACGGGTTAGCGAGCGCACCATCACCGAGCACCTGCACCGTCCCGACATCCCCGATGTCGACCTGTTTATCAGGACGTCGGGGGAACAGCGGTCGAGCAACTTCATGCTCTGGCAGGCGGCCTACGCCGAGTTCGTCTTCCAGGACAAGCTGTGGCCGGACTACGACCGGCGGGATTTGTGGGCCGCCTGCGAGGAGTACGTGCACCGCAACCGTCGATTCGGTCGGGCCTGATGTCGCTCTATGACGTCCTCGCGCCGGTCCTGCCGGTGGAACTCGATGCCGACGGGTCGCTGACGGTGCCGCACGAGGGCACCTTCGCCTCGTTGCGAACGGTGACGATCGCCGAGGGTCTGGAGATGGTCTCGCTCACCCAGATGCTGGCCTGGGATCTGCCGTTGACCGCCGCTCTACGCGCCGCCGTGGCCGAGCAGGCGCACACGACCATGCTCGGCACCGTCACGCTGGCGCAGCGTGGTGAGGTGGCCGACGTGGTGTTGCGCTACAACTTCCCGGCCGGGGGATTGAGCGACCCCGCGCTGCAGACCCTGGTGATGTTGGTACTCACCGCCGGGGCCGGGGTGCGCGAGGTCGTCGCGGGTTAGTCCTGGGTCAATCCCGTCGGCATCCGGCGCAGCGCCGGTAGACCGATTCGCCGGTCGCGGTGGGACCATGTCGATGAGATTGGCCTTCGCCGGGGTCTGCAGCGTTCGGTACACGGTCGTCAGGCCGATGTTCTCGCTGCGGTGGCGCAGTTCGCCCTTCAGTTCCTGGGCCGAGCGCAATCCGTCGACGGTGTCGAGCAGGTCGATGATGGCCCCGCGCTGCCGCTGGCGCGCACGTCCGCGCCGGTCGCCCGGCACCGTTATCGGAAACCATTTCCAGTTGCGATTTCACGGGCGATGACGCATGTCAAAGCCCGCGGAAGCGGTCGCCTAGGCTGATGCGGTTCGGTCCGAAGCAGCAATAGGAGTGCAACCCACCGTGGCGTCCGTCATCGATTCAATCGTCAACCTGGCAAAGCGTCGTGGCCTGGTGTACCCGTCCGGCGAGATCTACGGAGGCACCCGGTCGGCCTGGGACTACGGGCCGCTCGGTGTGGAGCTCAAGGAGAACATCAAGCGTCAGTGGTGGAAGTCGGTGGTGACGGGTCGCGACGACGTCGTGGGCCTGGATTCCTCGATCATCCTGCCGCGCGAGGTGTGGGTGGCCTCCGGTCACGTCGAGGTTTTCCACGATCCGCTGGTCGAGTGCCTGCAGTGCCACAAGCGGCACCGCCAGGACCACATGCAGGAGGCCCACGCCGAAAAGAAGAACATCGCGGATCCCGAGTCGGTGCCGATGACCGAGATCGTCTGCCCGGACTGTGGAACCAAGGGCCAGTGGACCGAGCCCCGCGAGTTCAACATGATGCTCAAGACCTACCTCGGCCCGATCGAGAGCGAGGAGGGGCTGCACTACCTTCGCCCAGAGACCGCACAGGGAATCTTCGTCAACTTCGCCAACGTGGTGACCACCTCGCGGCGTAAGCCCCCGTTCGGGATCGGCCAGATCGGTAAGAGTTTCCGCAACGAGATCACCCCGGGCAACTTCATTTTCCGCACCCGCGAGTTCGAGCAGATGGAGATGGAGTTCTTCGTCGAACCGGACAGCGCCCGAGAGTGGCACCAGTACTGGATCGACACCCGCCTGCAGTGGTACGTCGACCTGGGCATCGACCCCGACAATCTCCGGCTCTACGAGCACCCGAAGGAGAAGTTGTCGCACTACTCGGATCGCACTGTCGACATCGAGTACAAGTTTGGGTTCCAGGGCAATCCGTGGGGCGAGCTCGAGGGCATCGCCAACCGCACCGATTTCGACCTCAAGACCCACTCCAAGCACTCCGGTGCCGACCTGTCTTTCTACGACCAGGCGGGCGACACCCGCTACACCCCCTACGTCATTGAGCCGGCGGCTGGGCTGACCCGGTCGTTCATGGCATTCCTGGTCGACGCCTACGCCGAAGACGAGGCCCCCAACGCCAAGGGCGGCGTGGACAAGCGCACCGTGCTGCGGCTCGATCCGCGGCTGGCGCCGGTCAAGGCCGCGGTGCTGCCGCTGTCGCGCAACACCGAACTGAGCCCCAAGGCCCGCGATCTGGCCGCCGAACTGCGCAAGAACTGGAACATCGAGTTCGACGACGCCGGGGCGATCGGGCGGCGCTACCGGCGCCAGGACGAGATCGGCACGCCATTCTGCGTGACTGTCGACTTCGACACCCTGGAGGATCAGGCCGTCACCGTGCGCGACCGTGATGCGATGAGTCAGGAGCGGGTTGGGCTGGACGCCGTCGCCGGCTATCTTGCGGCCAAGCTGCTCGGCTGACCCCTCGGCGTTATCAGGCCGGCGTCACTCGGGCTGACTTCGCCTGGGTCGGCCTCACCTGGGCCGGCCTCGTCCGGTCTGCACCGCCTGGGGGGTGGCACTACTTTTGCCCGCCTTGGAGCGACTAGGGGTGCCCTCTGTCGCTCCAAGGTGGGCAACTCGCATGTGCCCTCTCGGAGGCGCCGCCGTCGAGGACGGCTCAGGAAGGTTGCGTAGGGGCCGCGCACGCCAGGCGCCGGAGGTGCCCGACGCCGGGCGCGCCCCGTCCACCGCCACCCGCAACAAGCCCTTAGAACCGGCCCCCGCCGCCGAGCCATCCGCCGTCGCCACCGCCGCCCGGCGAGCCGCCGTAGGTGGTCGACGTCCAGCCGCCGCCGTGCCCGCCGCGCCCACCGCCTAATCCACCGGAGAGGATGTTGCCCAGGATGATCCCGCCGACCATTGCGCCCATATCGGTGTTGCGACCGCGATAGCTGGCCTGGTAGGCCCGCTGGCCGGCCTGCACATCGTTGTTGGCCAACTGCTGGGCCTGGGCGGCCAGCCGCGCCGCCCCGTTGGCATGGGCGATGGCCGCGCTGATATCGCTCTTCCGCTTCAGCTTCGCGGCCTCGAGATGGCGGGAGGCTTCATGCAACCGGGTCCGGGCCTCCGGCCCGATGCTGCCACGGCGGGTGTCGATGTAGTCGGACACCGAGCGCACCCGGGACTCGGCGGTGAACAGCGCCTGCTCGTAGGACCTTTGCAGCCGCTCGGCGGCCTCGCGCTCCTCGGTCGCCGCTGCCAGCAGCCGATCCAGTTCGGCGTCGGCCTCGGTCAGCTGGGTGAAGGCGCCCAGCGGGTCGGCCGCCCCGTTGAGGTTGGCGTCGGCCACCGCCGTGACCGCGGCGTTGTTGGCTGCCGACAACTCGTTCGGATTGGTCAGCCCACCCCGGGCAAGCTGTTCGGTGGCCTGGTTGATGCCCTGCTGTATGTCGGCGATCGCCGCGGGCAGCTCCGCCACGGCGCGGTGGATGTCGCTGGCCGCGCTGTCGACCGCGTCGAGCATCGTGGTGGCCTGCTGCAGAGCCGATTCCGCGCTGCGCACATAGTCGACCAGATTCCCGACCTCGCCGGCGACGGGCTTGGCCGCCAACTCACGGCCGCGGGTGATCGCGTGCTCGGCGAAGCTCAGTCGCTCCCGGGCCGCATTGACGTTGCGCGACACCGACGCCAGCGCCGACTCGGCGAACTCGGTGCGCAACTGCTCCAGAGTGCGTTCGGACGGCTCGATCCGCGCGGTGACGGTGACCAGTCGCTGGGTCAGGGCGTCGAGGCGCTCAGGCGCGTTGAACACCAGGTCGCGCATCTGGTGGAACGACTCCGTCTGCTCATCGAGCTCGCGATTGGCCTTGGCGGCGGCTACCACCACCCGGGTGAGCAGATCGCGGCGCTCGCTGATCGGCTCAGGCACGTCGTCGTCGAGCTTCTGGCGCACCGCGAAGGCCTGCTTGAGGGTCAGCCGGGCGTTGTCCACCGCGGCGGCGAACTGCCTGGTCTGCGCCTCGCCGAACTCCTCGACTGCCAGCACCAACTCGTTGGCGCTGGTGCGCACCGCGTTGTCCACCTCGACGACGATCGATCGGGACAGCTCATCGAGGGCCTCGATCGGCACCGAGGCCAGCGCGGCGGGATCGGTCGGGTCGATCTTCATGGCGGCGGCCACGTCGGCCTCGTGACGTTTGCGCCGCCGGTAGCTGCCCCACGCCATCATCCCGCCGATGAACAGCAGGCCGATCCCGGCGATGATGAACAGCGGCATCGGCGACCCCCCACCACCGGTGCCTCCGCCCTTGCCCAGCGCGGCGAGCCCGGTGGCCGCCGCGGTGGCCGCACCGGTCCAGTCGTTGTTCCGCAGCGCCGGTTCGATCCGGTCGCGCCGGATGTCATCGATCTTGGTCGAGCTGCCGCCCGCGGCCGCCGGGGACACCAGAAACGCGTAGGACCGCTGTTCGGTGGCCACCGCCAGGACGGCGTCCTCGCTGCTGAGGTCACTGAGTTTCTGGGTCTGCTGCGCCCAGCCGACGGCTCCCTGCGGGGCGAAGGAGTCGACGTAGACCACCCACAGCCGCACGCGCCGGTCGCTGTAGAGCTGGTCGACGGCCTTCTGGACCTCGGCCAGCTGGCGGTTGGTGAGCACTCCCGCGTTGTCCGTGACGTAGTCGGGCAGCCGGAACGGCGGCTCGGCGCTCACCGAGGGGGCCAGAAGGGCGCCCGCGGCCAGGAAAGTGACCAGCAGGCTGAGCAGACGGGCGAGGCGCATGACCGCCAATCTAGTAGCCCCCCGAAACCGGCAGCCCCCTGCCAGCAAAACCATGTCACGATCAGCCCCGGTCAACTGGCAGACTGTGCGCCGGTGACAAGCAAGCAGCCCGGCCGCTATGACGAGGCCGACCGCGAACGGGTGGTGGCCGAGCCGGCCAAGTCGGCCGCGCTTCCGGGCACCAGTACCGAGCACCGCACGGTCTTCGCCCGCGACCGGGCCCGGGTGCTGCACAGCGCGGCGCTGCGCCGGCTCGCGGACAAGACCCAGGTGGTCGGCCCGGGGGAGAGCGACAACCCGCGCACCCGGCTGACCCACTCGCTGGAGGTGGCCCAGATCGGCCGGGGGATGGCAGTCCCGCTGGGGTGCGACCCGGATCTGGTGGACATGGCCGGGCTGGCCCACGACATCGGCCATCCGCCCTATGGGCACAACGGCGAGCGTGCACTGGACGAGTTCGCCGCCGACGTCGGGGGATTCGAGGGAAACGCCCAGAACTTCAGGATCCTGACCCGGCTGGAACCGAAGGTCCTCGACCCGGGTACCGGGCGCAGCGTCGGGCTCAACCTGACCCGGGCCGGCCTCGACGCGGTCACCAAATACCCGTGGCGACGCAGCGGCGCGGGCGGCAAGTTCGGCTTCTACGCCGACGACGCCGACCTGGCCGACTGGGTGCGCGCCGGTGCGCCCGGTATGCGGCCCTGCCTGGAGTCGCAGGTCATGGATTGGGCCGACGACGTGGCCTACTCCGTTCACGACGTCGAGGACGGTGTGGTCTCGGGCCGAATCGACCTGCGGGTGCTCGCCGACCCCGCCGCCGCGGCCGCGCTGGCCCGGCTGGGCACCTCGGTCTACGGCGGGGGTGCCGACGAGGCCCACATGGAGGAGGCCGCCCGGCGGCTGTGGCGATTACCGGTGGTGGCCGCCGCCGCCGATTTCGACGGCACGCTGGCGGCGTCGGTGGCGCTGAAGAAACTCACCAGCGAGTTGGTCGGCCGGTTCGCCTCAGCCGCCGTCGCCGAGACCCGCCGCGTGGTCGGGCCCGCTGCGCTGGTGCGCTATCAGGCCGATCTGCACGTGCCGGCCGCGGTGCGGGCCGAGGTGGCCGTCCTGAAGACTCTGGCGCTGCAGTTCATCATGTCCGACCCGCGCCACCTCGAGGTGCAGGCCCGCCAACGCGAACGCATCCACCGGGTGGCCGATCTGCTGGTGGCCGGGGCTCCCGGAACCCTGGACCCGCTGCTGGTGCCCGCGTTCGAAGCGGCCGGAACCGATGCCGGACGCAAGCGGGTGGTGGTCGACCAGATCGCCTCCTACACCGAGGGTCGGCTGGAGAGAATCGACGCCGGCGGACGGGGGTAGCCTGTCCCGATGGCCGGTGTGCTGAGCGGGGGAGGCGCCCGGAAGGGCCGCATCCCCGACCGTGATATCGCCGCCATCCGCGACCGGGTCCGCATCGAGGACGTCGTCGGCGACTACGTCCAGCTGCGCCGAGCGGGCGCGGACTCGATGAAAGGTCTGTGCCCGTTCCACGACGAGAAGTCCCCGTCGTTCCACGTCCGTCCCAACCACGGCCACTTCCACTGTTTCGGCTGCGGGGAAGGCGGCGACGTCTACGCATTCCTCCAGAAGATCGAGCACGTCAGCTTCGTGGAGGCCGTCGAACTGCTCGCCGATCGGGTCGGCCACCAGATCAGCTACACCGGCGGCGGCAACACCATTCAGCGCGACCGCGGCAGCCGCAGCCGGCTCACCGCCGCCAACGCCGCCGCGCAGGAGTTCTACACGGCCGCACTGGAATCCGAGGAGGCCGCACCGGCCCGGCGGTATCTCAGCGAGCGCAACTTCGATGCCTCCGCGGCCCGGCGGTTCGGGTGCGGATTCGCCCCGTCCGGCTGGGACTCGCTGACCAAGCACCTGATCCGCAAGGGCTTCGAGTTCAAGGAACTCGAGGCCGCCGGGCTGTCGCGGGAGGGCCGGCGCGGCCCGATGGACCGCTTCCACCGCCGGCTGCTGTGGCCGATCCGCGGCACCAGCGGGGACACCGTCGGTTTCGGGGCGCGGCGGGTCTTCGACGACGACCCGATCGAGGCCAAGTACGTCAACACCCCCGAGACCGTGCTCTACAAGAAGTCGTCGGTGCTGTTCGGCATCGACCTGGCCAAGCGGGATATCGCCAAGGGGCATCAGGCCGTCGTCGTCGAGGGCTACACCGACGTGATGGCCATGCACTTGGCCGGTGTCACCACGGCCGTCGCCTCCTGCGGCACCGCCTTCGGCGACGAGCACCTGGCGATGCTGCGCCGGCTGATGATGGACGACAAGTTCTTCAAGGGCGAGCTCATCTACGTCTTCGACGGTGACGCGGCGGGACAGGCGGCGGCGCTCAAGGCATTCGCCGGGGAGCAGAACCTCGCCGGGCAGAGCTTCGTCGCGGTGGCTGCCGATGGGATGGACCCGTGCGACCTGAGGCTGCAGGCCGGCGACGCCGCGCTGCGCGACCTGGTGGCCCGTCGCACCCCCCTGTTCGAATTCGCCATCCGCACCACCCTGGCCGATCACGACCTCGACAATGCCGAGGGCAGGGTCGGCGCGCTGCGCCAGTGCGTGCCTATGGTGGCCAAGATCAAGGACCCCACCCTGCGCGACGAGTACGCCCGCCAACTGGCCGGCTGGGTGGGCTGGGACGACGTCGCCCAGGTCATCGGACGGGTTCGCGAGGAGGCCGGCCGTAAACCCGGTGCCCGCGGCGCCGGCCGGGCGCCGCGGGAGGCGCCGGCGACGTCGCGCACCGTCGTCGCCGAGCGGCCCAATCCCCGCGACCCCGTGCTGTGGCCGCAGCGTGAGGCGCTCAAGGCCGCATTGCAGTACCCGGCCCTGGCCGGCCCGGTGTTCGACTCGCTGAGCGCCGAGAGCTTCACCCACCCCGGCTACGTGGCCGTACGCGCCGCCATCGAGACCGCCGGCGGTACCTCCTCGGGGGTGACCGGCGCGCAGTGGCTCGAGCAGGTCCGCGACCACGCGGCGACCCCGGCGGTCGCCGGACTGATCAGCGAGCTGGGTGTGGAGACCATCAAGGTCGACGACGAGGAAAGGCTGCCGCGCTACATCGGCGGGGTGCTGGCCCGACTGCAGGAGGTCTGGGTCGGCCGGCAAATCGCCGAGGTCAAATCCAAGCTGCAACGCATGTCCCCGGTGGAGCAGGGCGAGGAATACCACTCTTTGTTCGGGGATCTGGTAGCGCTGGAGTCCTACCGGCGAAGCCTGTTGGAGCAGGCCAGCGGGGATGACCTGAGCGCCTGAAGAGGGTTATCGTTAACGAAACGGACGGTTCCGGCGAAAGGTCAGATATGGCTCCCGCAAACACGACCCTTCGGCGCCTCGCCGTGGCGGGCGGGCTGGCGGTCGCCGCGCTGGCACTGCCCGCCCTGGCCGTCGTCGGCGATACCGGAACCCCGGAGACCTCGGCCGAAGGCCAGTGCCTGGCCTGGTTCGGCTCCCGCGGCGACGGGATCTGCATGGGCTACTCGAACGGCAACCCGACCTACATCGGCACGCCCAATCTGGGTGTTTTCGGTCCGGGCTACGGCAACGGGCTGGGGATCACCACCGGGCCGCTGCTGCCGGGCCAGACCATCACCGAGGGTCTCAGCCCGTAGGGCCCGGCGGGCTTGTTTCATTCCTTTGGGGCTCGATCACGACGGTCTGCGCGTCGATCTCGGCCAGGGTGACCATCGGCGGGTCGGGGGAGACCCGGTCGGCGATCTTGCGCCGACCGGCTTCGATCATCGTTTTGGTGGCGGGATGCCCGGTGACGGCCTTATAGGTGCTGACGATCTGCCCGTAGCGCTCCCGGCCTGCCTTTGTCCCCAGCACGTAACCCGCCGCCAGTGCGGCCACCATCCCGATCACTGTGTTCCCTCCATGACCGCCATCCTGCCTGACACTCACCGATGCTGCCGGGGCCGGCCGCTCTTGGCGCTGGAGCCCTTCGGTACGCTAAAGTCTTCCCGGCCCGCAAGAGCGTTCCGCGGGAGCGGTCCCCTGTAGCTCAATTGGCAGAGCTTCCGACTGTTAATCGGACGGTTGATGGTTCGAGTCCATCCGGGGGAGCAACGGCCGGGTAGGCTCGGCGTCAGCCCGTCGCGTGTCAGCGGCGGAAAAGCGCAGTCCACTTCGACCGACGGAGAAATTTCTTGATGAAGTCCCGGCTCAAAGCGTCCAGCGTGCTGCTCGGTGCTACCGCCGCCGCGCTGTTCGCCGTTGCGCCGGCCCAGGCGGCCCCGCCGGCGCCGGCTTCCCCGGGTCAGAACTGCGCCGCCGGTTATATGGCCGATCCGAACTCGGGCAACTGCTGGCAGATGGCGAGCAAGGGGACACCCACGGTCGGCGGCGGACCCTGCCTGCCCGGCCGCATCGGAACGTGTGTCGGCTATCTGGCCAACAACCCTTACGGGGCGGGTGACACCCTGCCCGGTTCGCCTGCCTCGACCGGCTCCTCCGATGCGCCGGACCTGACCAGCTGGCCGTAGGCATCACCGCCACAAGGGGTGACCTGGGGCCATGATCAGAACCGTCGGGCGAGTCGGCCCGCTCAAGGTCGCCGGGCTGGTGCTGTGGGAACTGCGCTACACACTGCTGGCCATTCTGATCACCGTCGGGCTGCTCCTGCCGGTCCCGGACGCCGCGCAGAGCGAATACGCGGGCGCGGTGCTCTCGGTGCTGGGCATCGGGGCCTCGGTGTTCATCGCCTTCCGCAACACCACCGCCTACAACCGGTGGTGGGAGGCCCGCACCCTCTGGGGCGGCATCATCATCAATTCCCGCACCCTGAGCAACGGGCTGACCTCGATCGACTCCGGATCGCCGGAGGTCGCGCGGATCATCGACCGGATGCGGCGGCGCCAGGTGCGCTACTGCTGGCAACTGGCCGCCGAGATGCGGCGCATCCCGCCGCTGCCGGGGGTGGTCGAGTTGACCCCGGAGGACCCCGCCGACGCCGACGCGGTGGACCTTCTCAACCGGCAGGCCACCGACATCCAGAATCTGGTCGCCGACGGGCATATCGACGCCCAGGCCCGGCTGCTGCTGATGAACAGCAACACCGGCGCGGCCACCGCGCAGAGTGGCCTGGAGCGGGTCCGCAACGAACCCCTGCCGGTGCACTACGACCTGTTCATCCGGGGTCTGGCCTGGTTCTTCGGGATCATGGCGTTCAGCCGGCTGGACAGCACCACCCACCTGCCGGGCAGTATCGCGATCGGGGCGCTGCTGATGGCGACCTTCATCGTCGCCGAGCGGTTGGGGCACTTCATCGAGCAGCCGATGAGCAACAGGATCTTCGACATCGCCATGTACCGCTTCTGCAGCACGATCACCGGGAACCTGCTGGGCTCCGGACATCCGCTGGCCCAGCCCCGCGAGGACGACTCCGCGGTCGTCTGGATGTGACCCTCCAGATGTGAGTCCGTCGCCCGAGGCGGCGGCTGGCAGAATCGAGCGATGACGTCGACCCGGCCCGAGGCGCCGGCGGAGCACTCCGCGCAGACCGCCTCCCGGCGTCGGCCCCCGCGTTCGCTGACCCCGGTCGAGATGGCCCACGCCTCGGTGATGGCGGCACTCAGCTCCGCGCTGGCCATCCTGTCGGTGGTGATTCCGTTCGCCGGCGGGCTGTCATTGCTGGTCCCCGTGCCGATGGGCCTGCTGGGCTACCGCTACCGGCTGCGGGTGCTGCTGGCGGCGGCCTTCGCGGCCAGCACGGTGGCCTTCCTCATCGCCGGCATCAGCGGCTTCATGGTGGTGCTCAACTGCGCCTATGTGGGCGGGGCCACCGGCATTATCAAACGCCGCGGCTGGGGTATGCCCATGGTCGTCGTGGCGGGCACCGTCCTCGGCGTCCTCAACGGGTTGTGGATCATCGCCATCCTGATCGTGCTGGAGCGGTTGCGCACGCTGGTCTTCGAGGCGATGACGGCCAACGTCGACGGAGTCGTCTCGTTGATGTCGAAGTTCGAACCCTTCCGGCAGGCCGCTGCCGACGTCCGGGCGGTCTTCGGCCTCGCGCTGCAGTACTGGCCGGTGCTGATCATGGCCTACTCGATCTTCTCGATGATGGTGGTCTCCCTGGTCGGGTGGTGGGCGCTGTCGAGGGTGCTGGAACGCCTGCGGGGCGTTCCGGACGTCCACAAGCTGGATAGCCCCGCCGAGACCGGCCAGGTAGCACCGGTTCCGGTGCGGCTGCGCGAGGCCCGCTTCCGCTATCCCGGCGCCGACCACGACGCGCTGCGGCCGCTGAACCTGGCCGTCGAGCCCGGCGAGCACATCGCCATCACCGGGGCCAACGGATCGGGCAAGACCACGTTGATGCTGTTGCTGTGCGGCCGGGCGCCCACCTCGGGGAGCATCGAACGCCCGGGTGCGGTCGGCCTCGGGCAGCAGGGCGGCACCGCCGTGGTCATGCAACACCCGGAGAGCCAGGTGCTGGGCACCCGGGTCGCCGACGACGTGGTGTGGGGGCTGCCGGCCGAAACCCACCCCCACGTGGACGCCCTCCTCGAGGAGGTCGGGCTGGGCGGTATGGCCGAGCGCGATACCGGCGGGCTCTCCGGCGGGGAGTTGCAGCGTCTGGCGGTGGCCGCGGCGCTGGCCCGCCAACCTTCGATGCTGATCGCCGACGAGATCACCACGATGGTCGACCAGGCCGGCCGCGACGGGTTGCTGGAGGTGCTGTCCGGGCTGACCGAGCACCACCGGATGGCGCTGGTGAACATCACCCACTATGACAACGAGGCCCAGGTCGCCGATCGCACCGTCAATCTCAGCCAGTCGCTGGACAACATGGCGATGGTCGGCAGTGCCGCAGCACCGGTGCCGGGCCACGCCCCTGCGCCGCACAGCAGCAGGCCGGTGCTGGAGCTGCGCGGGGTCGGCCACGAATACGGCGCCGGGACACCGTGGGCCAAGACCGCGCTGCGCGACGTCAGCTTCACCGTCAACGAGGGCGACGGCGTGCTCATCCACGGCGGCAACGGGTCCGGCAAGTCCACCCTGGCCTGGATCATGGCCGGGCTGACCGCCCCGACCACCGGTGAGTGCCTGGTCGGCGGCCGCCCCGCCCACGAGTGCGTCGGCGATGTCGCCATCGCCTTCCAGGCGGCCCGGTTGCAGCTGATGCGCAGCCGGGTCGATCTGGAGGTCGCCTCGGCCGCGGGCTTCTCCCCGAACGACACCGGCAGGGTGATCGCGGCGTTGGCCACCGTCGGGCTCGACGGCTCGCTGGCCGGGCGTCGCATCGATCAGCTCAGCGGCGGGCAGATGCGACGGGTGGTGATCGCCGGCCTGCTCGCGCGCTGGCCGCAGGCGCTGATCCTCGACGAGCCGCTGGCCGGTCTGGACGCACCCAGCCAGCGCGGCCTACTGCGGCTGCTGACCGACCTGCGGATCAACACCGGGTTGACAGTCATCGTCATCTCGCATGACTTCGCCGGCCTGGAGGAACTGTGCCCGCGAACCCTGCACCTGGACCGCGGGGTGCTGCGATCCTCGGGGCCGACGCCGTGAGCCCGGCCCGCCAGCGCCGACCGGTCGTGCTGCTGCGCCCGGTCCCCGGAACCTCGGTGATCCACGAGCTGTGGGCCGGTACCAAAATCATCGCGGTCTTCGTCATCTCGCTGGTGCTGGCGTTTCACCCCCGCTGGATCCCGATTGCCCTGATGGCAACCCTGGTCGCGGTGACGATCCGGCTGGCGCACATCCCGCGCGGGGTGGTGCCGTCGATCCCGCGGTGGCTGTGGATCCTGCTGCTGCTCGGTGCGGTGACCGCCACCCTCGGCGGCGGCGAACCGGTCCTGCACCTGTGGTCGATCGACGTCGAGGTCGGTGGTCTGCTGAAGTTCCTGCGGATCACCGCGGTATCGATCGTCCTGCTGGCGACGGGAGCGCTGGTGTCGTGGACCACGAATGTCGCCGACGTCGCCCCCGCCGTGGCCACCCTAGGCCGGCCGCTGCGGCCGCTGCGGATCCCGGTCGACGACTGGGCCGTGGCGCTGTCGCTGTCGCTGCGGGCCTTCCCGATGCTGCTCGACGAGTTCCGCCTGCTTTACGCGGCCCGCAAGTTACGGCCGCGGCCGGTGCTGCCCGACGGCAGGATGCGCCGCCGACGCTGGGCCGTCGAATTGGTCGACCTGCTCACCGCCGGGGTGACCGTCGCACTGCGCCGCGCCGACGAGATGGGCGACGCCATCACCGCCCGTGGCGGAACCGGCCAGATCTCGGCGGCGCCGTCGCGGCCTAAGAAGGCCGACTGGGTGGCGCTGGGCATCATCGCGGTGGTCGGGCTGGCGGCGTTTTTCGTGGAGATCCCCGGCCCGGCCTGAGCCGGTCCCGATTTGCGACGCCTCAGCGTTGCGCGGCGGTGTTCGCGGCCTGCTGGGCCGCGGCCAGAGTCTCCGCGACCGGCCGGCGCCCCAGGAACATCTCGTCGAAGAACGGCTTGATGGCCTGGAAGCCGGCGGCGAAACCGGCGCCACCCGGCGCGGCGATGCGCGGTCCGTCGAGTACCGCGAAGAACGGGGTGACGTCGACGCCCTTGTCTCTCCAGTAGTCGAAGTACCCCCGCTGGGCCGACAGCACCGCCGGAATCGCCGCCCCGAGCCGGCCCAGGTAGGCGTTGCCCTCCCCGCCGAGCCAGTCCAGTACCGCCCGCACCGCCTCCGGGTGGCGGGTAGCCGGATTTCCCGCGGCCACGATGCCGTTGGTGACACTGACCCGCCCGGCCGGCCCGGCGGGCAGCATCGCCACCCCCCAGCGGAAGCCGGCCTGCCCGGCCACCTGGGCCAGGTTGTAGGTGCCGGACTGGAACACCGCCATCCGCCCGGACAGGAACTGATTGCGGGAGAAGTCGCCGTTGTCATTGGTGTCCGAGGCCGGCGGGGCGACGTGCTCGGTGTTGATCAGGTCGACGACGTACTGCAGTGCTGTGACCGCCTGCGGGTTGTCGAAGGCGAACCGGTCACCGGCGCTGAACACCCCACCGGCCGAGCCGATGTAGTTCAGGGTGATGCCCTGCAGGTCGTTGGCGGCGTTGTAGCCCCACTGGCGGACCCGTAGCGGCTCGAACCCGGCCGAATCGCCGCGGCGCCCGGCGGCGTCCACGGTCAGCCGCGCCAGCAGGGGGCGCAGCGTGTCGTTGGCCGGGTCGGGATCCCAACGGGCCTCACCCAGCGCGGACGGCTCCACCCCGGCTTCGGCGAGCAGGTCGGCGTTGTAGAACAGCGCGATCCCGGCGTCGGTGAGCTGCGGCACCCCCCACAGCCGTCCGCCCCGGGTGAACTGCGCGACCACCGACGGCTCCCAGTCGGGCGACGGCGAGATCGCCATCAGCCGGTCGTTGTCGGCGTACTCGGCGAGGTGGGAGTTGCTCATCCAGAAGATGTCGTCGGCGCCGCCGCCGGCCACGTCGGTGCGCAGCGTGTCGAAGTAGCTCGCATACGACACCAGGGTGGTGCGAACCTCGATATCGGGGTGGCGCCGGTGGAAATCCTCGAAGGACTCGCGGTAGGCCCCGGCCACCTGCTCGTCCCACAGTCGAACCGTCACCACTGTCATCCCCGCGGGCCCGTCGGTGCGTCCCATCATCTCGACGACTCCGAACAGGACCAAGGCTACTGCGACGAGCGCGGCCGTGACCATCGTCGAGAAACGGGGCTGCGGCATCACTTGAGCCCCATCACTTGAGCCCCGTGACGACGATCGAGCGGACGATGTGGCGCTGGAACACCGCGAACAACACCACCAGTGGCACGATGGCCACCGTGGTCGCCGCCATGACCAGCGTCCACTGCGCGTTGTACTGCGACTGCAGCCCCGCGGTGGCCACCGTCAGAACCCGCCACTTGCCGCCGCTGGTGATCACCAGCGGCCACATGAAGCTGTTCCACTGCGAGACGACGGTGATCAACGTCAGCGTCGCGAGAATCGGCTTGCTGGCCGGCAGCACCACATGCACGATCACGTCCAGGGTGTTGGCGCCGTCGAGGTGTGCGGCCTTGATGAGATCGCCCGGGATCGAGCGGAAGTACTCCCGCAGCAGGAAGATCGCGTACGGCGAGCCGAACACAAAGGGCAGCACCAGCGCCCAGAACGTGTTGCGCAGACCCAACTCGGCCATCATCAGATACAGCGGCACCACCGTCACCGTCGCCGGGACCATCAGGGTCGCCACATACACCCAGAACAGCCCGTCGCGGCCGGGAAACTCCAGGCGGGCGAAGGCGTAGCCGGCCAGCACCGAGAAGACCAGTTGGCCCAGGGCGATGATCGCGGTCATCAGCGCGGTGACGGCCAGTGCGCGGCCGAACCCGGCCCCGCCCAGGGCGGTGTAATTCTCCAGGGTCGGCGGGTCCGGCAGCGACAGCGGTGTGCCGGTGGCGAACTGCCGGGCTGAGGTAAACGAGGTGAGCAGGCCCAGCGCGAAGGGGGCGACGGTCAGCGCGGCGGCCGCGATCAGGCCGGCGTAGATGAACACCGCCGTCCGCCGGTCGCCGTGGGCCATATCCGGCAGGTTAGCTGGCGGGTAGAGTGCGACTGGTGAAAACCTCATTGTGGCCGGTCGCGGCGTGTGCGGTGGTCGCGGCGGGATTGCTGCAGCCGGCCCCGGCGCAGGCCGCCGCCCACGGGGTGGTGGCCCGCGAGGTCGGCTTGGCGGCCACCGTGTTGACCTTCGAGGGCGGTCTGGCCGGGATCCAGCCGTTCCTGCACTTCACTCCGCTGCAACTCGGCGGGAGCCTGTGCGCCGCACCCAGCACCTGCCGGCCGGTCAACTACCCGGCCTGGCCGCTGGGCCAGTACTTCAACAACCAGGGTGCCGACCGCCTGCAGGCCACACTCGACGAGGTCGCCACCGGCGGGGAGCCGATCACCTTGTTCGGGCACAGCCAGGGCGGCCAGGTGATCTACACCGCGCTGCGTCGCTGGGCGCAGGACCCGGCCTCCGCTCCCGACCCGGGCCAGGTCTCCTGGGTGTCCATCGGCAACCCGGAGAACGTGGTGGGCGGCCGCGCCCCCAACCCGGTGCCGGACTACTCCCCGTACAGCGGCATCGAGGTGATCAAGCAGTACGACGGATGGGCGGACGTCCCCACCGACAAAGGCAATGTGCTGGCCGCGATCAACGCGGCGCTGGGCAGGTCGTCGGCGCACGTCTTCGGGTACTTCGACGTCGACCTGAACGACCCCGCCAACATCCGCTACACGCCGGACAACCCCGACGGCTCACCGGGCGCCATCACCTACGTCTTCGTCCCCAACCCGATGCTTCCGCTGGTCGGCGCGACCGGACCGCTGGCGCCGCTGCTCAACCCGGTGCTGGACCCGATCCTGCGCCCGATCGTCGAAGCGGCCTATCAGCGGCCGTTCGACGTTCCGGCGCCGTCGTCGGCGGTTGCGGCACCGGCGCCGGCGGCGTCAGTAGGTGTCGTAGCTGATCCGGTGGCGGAAGTACAGGTGCTGGACGACGGTGACCCCGACCAGGATCAGAAAAAGGATCAGCGCCATCACCGCCGCGCGGCCGATGGCGGCGGCGCCGAACGCCTCGGCGTAAATCCGGTGCGCGACAAGGTCGGTGCGACCCGCCGGGCCGCCGCCGGTCAGCGCGTAAACGGTGTCAAAGACCTGCGCCGCGCTGACCACGCCGGTCACTGAGACGAAGAAGAATGTCGGGCGCAGCATCGGCAGCGTGATGTGCCAGAACCGCTGCCAGGCGGTGGCCCCGTCAATGCGGGCCGCGGCGTGCACCTGCGGCGGGATGCCCAGGATCCCGGCCAGGAAGAACAGCGCGACGTAGCCGACGTTGGTCCACACCGTCACCGCCGAGACCACCGGTAGCGCCAGGCCCGGATCGGTCAGCCACTCGATACGACGGCCCAGCACCGTGCTGACCACCCCGTCGGTGGGGGCCAGGATCCAGCGCCACAGCACCGCCACCGCCAGTGGCGAGCAGATCCACGGGATCACGTACAGCGCCCGGAACATGCCGGTGCCGGGCAGGCCGCGGGCCAGCATCGCCGCCGCGGCCAGGCCCAGCACCACCTGTGCCGGCACCACGATCGCGATGAACGCGCACGTCACCAGCAGCGAGTTGCCGAACGACGGGTCGGTCAGCACCGAGTGCCAATTGTCCAGTCCCACATAGCGGATCGGCCCCAGCAGGTCCCAGCGGTGCAGGCTCAGCCACATCACAACCAGCATCGGTAGCAGCAGGAAGCACGCCACCCCGAACAGGCTGGGCGCGAGCAGGCCGTACCCCAACAGTGTGGAGTGCGCGCGGCGCCGGTTCACGCCAGTAATTAAAGCCCCCGGTTACGGTGTAACGGTGAGTTCCCACCGGCACGGCATCGACGAGGACTTCCTGGCCCTGCCGCTGCGCAGGCTCGCCGATGCCGCGCTGTCGGCCGCGGTGGCCGGCGGCGCCAGTTACGCCGACCTGCGGGTACACGCGATCACCACCGAGATCGTGCAGATGCGCGACGGCGAACTGGAGTCCGCGGTGCTCGACCGCGACATCGGTCTGGCGGTGCGGGTGATCGTCGACGGCACCTGGGGTTTCGCCTCGCACGCCGGGCTCACCCCGGACATCGCCGCCGAGTCCGCGCGGCACGCGGTGGGGGTGGCGGTCACGCTGGCGGCGCTCAACGCCGAGCGCATCGAACTAGCCGACGAGCCGGTCTATCCCGACGCCACCTGGGTCTCGGACTACCGCATCGACCCCTTCGACGTTCCGACCGCTGAGAAGATCGCGGTGCTCGAGGAGTACTCCGGCCGGTTGCTGTCCTGCGACGGGGTGGATCACGTCTCGGCGATGGTCAACACCGTCAAGGAGCAGACCTTCTACGCCGACACCTTCGGCTCGGCCATCACCCAGCAGCGGGTGCGCACCATGCCGTCGCTGGAAGCCGTCGCCGTCGACGCCGCCGCGGGCAGCTTCGAGTCCATGCGCACCCTGGCCCCGCCGAGCGGCCGCGGCTGGGAGGCCGTCGCCGGCGACGAGGTGTGGAGCTGGAGCACCGAGTTGGCCGAACTGCCGGTGCTGCTGGCCGAGAAGACCAAGTCGCCCAGCGTCGTGGCCGGCCCCACCGACCTGGTAATCGACCCCACCAACCTGTGGCTGACCATCCACGAGTCGATCGGGCACGCCACCGAGTACGACCGGGCGATCGGCTACGAGGCCGCCTACGCCGGCACCTCCTTCGCCACCCCGGACAAGCTCAACCGGATGCAGTACGGGTCGCCGGTGATGAACGTGACCGCCGACCGGACCGTCGACCACGGACTGGCCACCATCGGCTACGACGCCGAGGGGGTGGCCGCCCAGAAATGGGATCTGGTGCGCGACGGGGTGTTCGTCGGCTACCAGCTCGACCGGGTGTTCGCCCGCAAGCTCGGCCTGGAGCGCTCCAACGGATGCTCGTACGCCGATTCGGCCCATCACGTGCCGATCCAGCGGATGCCCAACGTCTCGCTGCAACCCGGCGCCGACAACCTCAGCACCGTCGATTTGATCAGCCGGGTGGACAACGGGATCTACATCGTCGGCGACAAGAGCTGGTCCATCGACATGCAGCGCTACAACTTCCAGTTCACCGGCCAGCGTTTCTTCCGGATCCGCGACGGCCGGCTCTACGGGCAGGTGCGTGACGTCGCCTACCAGGCCACCACCACCGACTTCTGGAACTCGATGGAGGCCGTCGGCGGGCCCTCGACGTGGCGGCTCGGCGGGGCGTTCAACTGCGGCAAGGCCCAACCGGGCCAGGTGGCCGCCGTCAGTCACGGCTGTCCGTCGGCACTGTTCCGGGGAGTGAATGTGTTGAACACGGTTGAGGAGTCCGGACGGTGATCCCCGCCCAGGAGATCGTCGAACTGGCGCTGCGGGCGGCAACGGCGTCGGGGCGTTGCGACGAGACCGTTGTCATCGTCACCGACCGCTCGGACGCCTCGCTGCGCTGGGCGGGGAATTCGATGACCACTAACGGGGTGGCGACCAGCCGGTCGGTGGCGGTGATTTCCGTTGTCCGCAAAGGGGGTACGGCCCATGTCGGGGCGGTGCGTTCCAGTGCGGTGTCGGAGGAGTCGGTCGGGGAGTTGGTGGCCGCCGCCGAGCGGGCCGCTCACGCCGCACCGGAGGCCCGTGACGCCGCACCGCTGATCACCGGGACCGGCGAGCCCGCCGATTGGGGCGACCCCGTCCCGGGCACCGGGGCGGGAGCCTTCGCCGAGGTGGCCCGGGGGCTGTCGGCCGGGTTCGGCGGCGGTGACCGGCTCTACGGCTTCGCCCACCACGTCGTGGAGACGACGTTCCTGGCCACCTCCACCGGGGTGCGCCGCCGGTTCACCCAGCCCACCGGGTCGGTGGAGATCAACGCCAAACGCGGCCAGGCCAGCGCGTGGGCCGGTATCAGCACACCGTGGTTCGCCCAGGTGCCCATCGACGCCATGCTGGCGGAGCTCTCGTTGCGGCTGGACTGGTCGGCCCGCACCGTCGAACTGCCCGCCGGGCGGTACGAAACCCTGATGCCGCCCTCGACGGTCGCGGACATGATGATCTACCTCGGCTGGTCGATGGACGGCCGTGGCGCCCAGGAGGGCCGCAGCGCCCTGTCGGCGCCGGGTGGCGGAACGCGGGTGGGGGAGCGGCTCACCGATCTGGGCCTGACCCTGTACTCCGACCCGTATGCACCTGGCCTGGAGTGCTCGCCGTTCGTGCACACCGCCACCGCATCGGAGCGGATCTCGTTGTTCGACAACGGCCTGGACATCGATCGGGTGGACTGGATTCGTGACGGCGCCATCCACGCGCTGCCCTATCCGCGCGCGGCGGCAGCGGAGTTCGGCACCGAGGTGGCCGTGCCGGCCGACAACCTGCTGATGACCGGTGGCACAAAGGATCTCGCGGACATGATCGCCTCCACCGAGCGCGGTCTGCTGCTGACCACGCTGTGGTACATCCGCACGGTCGACCCCACCACCCTGCTGCTGACCGGGCTCACCCGCGACGGGGTGTACCTGATCGAGGACGGCGAGATCACCGCCGAGGTCAACAACTTCCGGTTCAACGAGAGCCCGCTGGACCTGCTGCGGCGGGCCACCGAGGCCGGGGCGCCGGAGATCACCCTGCCCCGGGAGTGGAGCGACTGGGCCACCCGCGCGGTGATGCCGACCCTGCGGATACCGGACTTCCACATGTCCTCGGTGAGCCAGGCGCACTAGGTTTGACAGCAGCACATCATATTTTTTGATGCTAAGCTGTCACCGTGAGGACGACCGTGACCTTGGACGATGACACCTTGGCAGTGATTCATCGGCGTATGCGCGAGCGTGGTGTGTCCTTTAAGGCCGCCCTCAATGATGCGATCCGGGAAGGTGCGCATCAGCGTCCTGCACCAAAGCCGTTCAGCACCCGGACCGCTGATCTCGGCGTTCCGACGGTCAACCTCGATCGTGCCTTGCAGATAGCGGCCGAACTTGAAGACGAGGAGCTGATTCGTCGTCAGCGGCGGGGCGCGTGAAGATCGTCGATGCCAATGTGCTTCTCTACGCCGTCAATTCGGCGAGCGAGCATCACCGAACCAGCCGACGATGGCTAGACGACGCGTTGTCCGGGTCCGACACCGTCGGCTTCGCCTGGATGCCCCTGCTCGCTTTCGTCCGGCTGACAACCAAGGTGGGGCTGTTTCCGTCCCCGCTGCTTCCGGGGGAGGCGATCCTTCAGGTCAACGAGTGGCTGGCGCCGCCCAGTGCGGTGGTCGTCGGCCCGACGGCGCGCCATGCCGATGTGCTGGGCGGCCTTCTGGCGGGCGTCGGAACCGGGGGCAATCTGGTCAGTGACGGGCATCTTGCGGCGCTGGCCGTCGAGCACCGCGCCACGATCGTCAGCTACGACAGCGACTTCAGCAGGTTCAAGTCGGTCGAGTGGTTGACACCGGACGCCCTGCTCTGACTCGGTTGGTTGGAGCCACGGACCCTTCAGGCCGCTGCGGGGGGTCTGCCCGCGCCGCTTGGCGGCCGCGGGAACGTGTGGGGTCTAGCGTGGGCGGTATGGGTTTGCCCAGCGATGACGAGGATCTGGAGCCGGATGGCCGCGTTGACGGCTTTATGGATCGCGGCGAGGTTGTTCGCAGAGGCTGGGATGCCGAGGCGGGTGAGTACGCCTTGGGCGATCCGGTGGTACTGGGCCCGGGCGCACCGCCGGAGGATGGTTCCTGCGGCCAGTTCGCGGTGCAGTTTCATGCCACCACGTCGATGGTGGCCGGGCTCAAACGCATTGCCGACGCGCGCGAGGTGAGTGTGCCGGAGTTGTGCCGGCAGGTCATCGGTGTGTTCGTTGCCCAGCAGGAGGGCGAGCTGGCTGCGTTGTTGGCCGCTGAGACGGAGGTGACCGAGTACCGGCCCAGCCTGGGCCACTCGTAGTCGCGACCGCGGGTGGGATTCGCGTCCGCGGGGAGGAGTGCAGCGTCGCTGAGAAGGGTGTCGCTGAGGGGATAGCCTGAATCCGACATGCAGCTTGACCGAGAGGTGCCGATGAAGGTCGCGAGGTCTCTGTTAGCGGCCGCCATCGTCGGAATCACATTGCTCGTAGCGGCGTGTGGCGGCACGGGGCCGTTGGGCCGAGGTGGGACAGTCACCGTCTACAGCGCCGACGGGTTGGGTGCCTGGTACTTCAGCCAGTTCTACAAGTTCACCCAACTCACCGGAATCAACGTGAACCTGGTTGAAGCCGGATCCGGTGACGTGGTGTCACGCGTCGAGAAGGAACAGCCGAACCCGCAGGCAGACCTGTTGGTGACCTTGCCGCCCTTCATTCAGAAGGCCGAGCAGTCGGGTCTGCTGCAGCCCGCAGGGATCGACACCAGCGGCATCGACCCCGGCCTTATCGACCCGGGTGGCCTTTTCGTGCCGATCGTCGAGAACGCGTTGTCCTTCATCGCAAACCCGGATACAAATCCGCAACCGAGCAGTTGGAACGATCTTCTCAAGCCGCAGTTCAAGGGAAAGCTGCAGTACTCGACACCCGGCCAGGCCGGCGACGGCACAGCGGTGTTGGTGCTGCTGCAGCACCTGATGGGTAAGCGGGGTGCGCTGGACTATCTGGCCAAGCTCCAGGTCAACAACGTCGGTCCGGCATCCTCGACCGGGGGACTGCAACCCAAGGTCAGCAACGGCGAACTGCTGGTTGCCAACGGCGATGTCCAGATGAACCTGGGCTCGCTGAGAAGCTACGGATCGAAGTTCAACATCTTCTTCCCGGCGATGCCCGACAACAGCCGCACCACGGTGTCACTGCCCTACGTTGCCGGTCTCGCCAAGGGTGCACCCCAGCGGGACGGTGCCAGGAAACTGTTGGCCTTCCTGATCTCCGACGACGTGCAAACCACAGTCGGGCCGGAGGCGTTCGGAATCTCTGTGAAGGAGTCGATCGCCGATTCATCGATGCTCACCGACCCCAAAGGGCCGGCTGCCCTGCTCAGCGGTGTGCAGGTGTGGGTGCCGGACTGGACCGCTGTGCTGTCCGACCTCGACGCCGATATCGCCGCCTATCAGAAGGCGATCGGTAGCTGAAAACGGCTCTGATGACTCAATGTGAGGTCCGCTTACCCGGTCACCTCACCGTCCTCGGCAAGTCGGACGACGCCCGACTCGCCGTCGAGCACGACAAGGTCGCCGGTCCGGAAGACCCGGGTCGCTGTGCGCGTGTTGACCACCGCGGGTAGCCCGTATTCGCGGGCCACCACCGCTCCGTGCGAGACGGCACTGCCGATGTCGGTGACCAGTCCGGCGATCAGGCTGAAGTAGGGGGTCCAGCCGACGTCGGTGATCGGTGCGATGAGGATCTCGCCGCGTTGCAGCGCGGCGGCCTCGTCCAGGTTGCGGACGATCCGCGCAATGCCGGTGACGCGCCCCCGGCTCACCGGCGCCCCGCGGACGACGCCGGGGGAGTCGGCTGCCACCCGATCCAGATCGAGTCGCGCGGGTTCGCCCTGGAAGACGTCCGGGAATTCGTAGCGCTCCTGCTCTGCGAATGCCTGCCGGCGGGCGAGGGCCGTGGCGGCCAGTGATGCGTCATCGCCCCGGGCCAGCCGGCCGAGTTCGTCATGGGTCAGGAAGTACAACGCATCGGCATCCGGCAGCAGCCCTTCGGTGACCATCAATGCCGCCAGGGCGCGATAGGCCTTCTTGAACCGGGTGGTGACCGCGACGAGACCGGACTTGGTCTCTTCCCGCGCCCGGACCGCCCGTCGGGCCAGCCCGGCCAGCGCCCTGACGGCGACGCCGGCCTCATTGGTCCGGATGGCCGTGGCGCGGTGGGCCTCCTCCGGTCCGCCCTGACGCAGCGACACCTGCAGCGATCGGATCACCGGCAGCGGGTCCTCCCGCCACTCCGGTTGACGCAGTTCCAGTTCCTTGATGGCGCGGTGGCCGTGGGTGCGCAGATACCGCTCGAACTCCGCGCGTGCCGCCCCCGCGGCCGATGAACGGATCCAGGCCAGCGCCTCCTCAGGCCGGGCCTGGACGAAGGACGCCTCGTCGTTGGCGTCGGCGGCGATCTCGGTCGCGATGCGTTCGGTACCGGTGACGATGTCGGCGCTCTCCACACCGGCGGCCCCGGCCAGCAGGGCGGCGGCGGTCGCGTGGTCGGCCTCGGACGGGTCGCGGCCCCCGGCGATCACCCCGAGCAGGGTGGGCGTGAGGACACCGGAGCCGGCCGAGGAGATCAGGTGGTAATTCATCGCGTCGAAAATGGACGCGAACCGGCTGTCGATTTCCTGCCACGCCGCCGCGGCGGTCGGGGCCTCCGGGATGTGCAGTTCGGCAACCAGGCGTCGCATCTGACGGCGCGCCCTGGGTTGGCCGAGCAGATACCTGATGTAGCGGATCCCGTTGGCGGCGCGGCGCCGCCGCGGCGGTGGCGGGGCGCCGCTGATGGTGAACTCGGTGACCGGCCGCCCGCACACCGAGAGCGCCAGCTGCTGGGCGCTGGAACCGATTGCGTGCGTTGCGGTCTCGCTCATGGTGCTCAGATTGAGGAACAGATGCCCGGAGTTCATGATCACGAATCGCATCTGCGGGAGCACGGATTGTTGAATCCCGATCTGCACGTGCATCATCTGCATCCCGACGTCGATGCTGCGGGCGGTGAACGAATACGACAGCGGCGTGCAGGCGCCCGGGAACATCTCGCCGACGTTGCAGCGGGTGAAGACGTGCGTCGGATCGGCGATCGGGGTGTCGAGTTCGTTGGGGTCGGCCGGCAGGTTTGTGATGGGCCGCGCCTGCAGCCAATGGATGTCGCCGGCGCCGTCGACCGCCCATTCCAGGTCCAGCGGGCACCCCTCGGCGGCTTCGGCCGCCAGCGCCGAGGCCACCAGGCTGCGCAGTGCAGCGTCACCCAGAATCGCTGTCGTTCCGGCGATTCGGGCTTCCCGGGTGTTCCCGCTGCGGTCCAGGACGACATGGTCGGGGGAGGCGTGACCGCTCACCAGCGCCTCACCCAGGCCCCTGACCGCGTCGACGATCACCCGGTCGCGCCGTCCGGTGACGGGGTCGGCGGTGAAGAGCACGCCTGCGGCCGCCGCGGGAACCATGTTCTGGACCACGACGGACATAGCCGATTCGTCGTTCACCGGTGCGTTCTGCCGGCGGTAGGCGGATGCCCGGTGGTTGTGCAGCGAGGCCAGGCAGACGTCGATCGCCTCCCGCAGGGGTTCAATGCCGACGACGTCGAGGACCGTCTCGTACTGGCCGGCGAAGCTTGCTTCGGCGGAATCCTCGCCAAGTGCCGATGAGCGAACCGCGACCGGACCGCCGCCCAGCCGCAGAAGGTGGGTCTCGAGATCCTCTGGCAGATCGCCGGGGGTCGCGCCGACGATCACGAAGGCCGGCGGCACCCTGAGGCCGAGCTTGGTGAGTTTCGCCAAACCCGCGGCCTTTCCGCCGACCGGGGTGTCCCCGAGGTCGTCAAGGGTCAAGATCTGAGCAGCGGTCATATCGGTCCTTCCGCGCAGCGCCCGCGGATTCCTGCCGACAAGTGTGCTGCAACGATGGGTCGAGACGGGGCGAAACAGGCGCGGCGCCGCGACATCGGCCCCGGAAGCTACCTCCGTGTCGCGAGGTAGACGGTCGCCGCGGACCGTCCTCCGGTCAGCGGGTTGTCGAACCAGACCGAATGGGCCTCGACGTCGCTGAACACCGACTCCAGGAGTGAGAGGAAGTCGTCGTCGGGGGGATCGTCGGACCACATGGCGAACACACCGCCGGGGTGCAGCCGTGCGGAAACCGCGCTGAGCCCGTCGCGGCTGTAGAAGTGTGCGTGGTGATCGGCTAGCAGGTGCTGGGGCGAATGGTCGATATCGAGCAGGACCGCGTCGTAGGTCCGGCCCGGTTGGTCGGGGTCGAATCCCGCCGCGCCGGTGGCGGCGGCGAAGAAGTCCGCACTCACCAGTCTCACGCGGTCATCGGCGGCCAGACCGGCCGTCTGCGGTAAAAGGTCTCGGCGGTGCCAGTCGATGACCGCATCGGAGTACTCGATGACGGTCAGCGCCCGAACCCGACTGCACTGCAGGGCTTCTTGCGCCGTGTAGCCGAGGCCCAGGCCGCCGATGACCACGTCCAGTTCGGTCCCCGGCGTGCGCTCCAGGGCCAGCCGGGCCAACTCCTTTTCGGCGACGGTGAACAAGCTCGACATCAGGTGCTCGTCGTCGAGTTTGACCTCGTAGACATCGGCGCGCACGGTCAGGTCGAAGCGGCGCCGCAGGCTGAACACACCCATCGGGGTCTGCTGCCAGCCGAGTTCCTCGAAACGTGCGCCCACCGAACCGACAGTAGTGCGTCGTTGCCGTCTACCATCGCTGCGATGGCAGGCGATCCCGATCCGGCGACGCCGCGGCGTCTTCCGGATCCGCCGTCGGAAGCCGACGACGTCCGCGCTTGGGTGGCCCAGCAGCTCGGAGATCTCTGCACGCCAACGGATTCCGATGCCGCCCCCGCCCTGCGTGGCGGGCAGCGGGCCGCCGATGCGGCCCTGCAGGCGTACGACGTGCGCGGCTACGCGCGTCGTCGCAACAACGTCTGGCCGCCGGCCACACGCGGCTCGTCCAGACTGTCCCCGTACATCCGGCATGGGCTTCTGACCCTGCGCGAGGTGTGGGACCACGTCGCCTCAGGTCCGCGCGACGACGTGGCGAAGTTCCGCGACGAACTGCTGTGGCAGGAGTACGCGCGGCATCTCTACGCGCGGGTCGGAACAGCGTCGAGGAAATCGCTGCGTTTCGCCGTCGATGAGCGCACCGCCGGCGTCGCGCCCGGCGATGCGGACAGTCCGTGGGTGTCCGAGGCGCTGTGCCTGGAATCGTCCTTTGAGGAGCTGATGGAGACGGGCTGGCTGACCAATCAGACTCGCATGTGGCTCGCCTCGCACTGGGCCGTTCGCGCCGGGCTCGGTTGGCGCGACGGCGAGGATCTGATGTTCCGGCACCTACTGGACGGCTCCCGCGCGGCCAACCGGCTGGGCTGGCAGTGGACCGTCGGCGCGCTCACCGGCAAGGCCTACGGGTTCTCCCGGTGGCAGGTGGAGAAGCGGGCCGCGGGTCTGTGCGCACGGTGCCCGCTGGAGCGGAACTGTACGATCACGGACTGGCCCGACGTCGCCGACCGCGAGCCGCTGGCCCTGGCCGACCCCCGGTTGCGCCGTGACGATGATCCCGCGGCATCGGCCGGTCCGATGACCGCGCGACACTCCGGTGCCGCCGATGTCGTCTGGCTGACCGCCGAGAGCTTGAGCGATCGCGACCCCGCTGCCGCGGCCCACCCGGACCTGCCGGTGGTGTTCGTGTTCGACGAGCCGTTGCTGCGCAGGTTGCGGCTTTCGTCCAACAGGCTGGTGTTCCTCGCGCAGTCGTTGGCCGAACTTTCCACCCGCAGGGAGGTGCAGCTGTGGCGAGGGGATCCGGTCACGGTGCTTCAGGACAGACGCCTGGCCACCACGTTCGCACCGGTCCCGGGCTGGACGTCCCGCGCGGGGCGTCTCGACGTGGCGTCCCTTCATCCCTGGCCGTGGCTGCAGCGCCCGCACGCTGGCTCGGTCACCTCCTACTCGGCTTGGGTCAGGACGCGGGGGTAGCGCCGTCGGGCTCCTGCGTCGGCGCACCATGGGAACGGGGGTCAGCGGGCTGGCGTTAGGCTCTTAGGGCGCCGGGCACCTCCGGTCGCAGGGGGCGGTAGCTCAGTTGGTTAGAGCCGCGGACTCATAATCCGTTGGTCGCGGGTTCGAGCCCCGCCCGCCCCACGTCAGAGGGTGTTTTTCGCGATCTGGCCGGCTGAGTCATCGTTTATTCATCGTTTATGCCGACGGTTCGGTCCATCAGGGCCGCTACCTCGGTGTATGTGGTGCCCCGCTTCATGTAGCGGTCCTGGGTCATCGACACGTTCGAGTGGCCGAGTTGGTCTGCCCCGATGCGGGCCGACAGACCCTCCTCGTCGATGAGGGTGGCGATCGTCTTTCGGAAGCTGTGACTGCTGACGTCGGGCACCCCGAGGTCGTCGCGGACCTTGCGCCACTGCTTCCCGAAATTGTTCGGGTCGCGGAGGGTGCCGGCCGTCGAGGGAAAGATGACCCACTGCTGTCCGAGGAAGGGACGGCTCCGCCGGGCCGTGAGGGCGTCGGCGGCGAACATGGGTAGAGGCACGGTGCGGTAGCCGGCGTCGGTCTTGGGCTCGGGGAGCCGCTTGAGGCCCTCGCCCTTGGCCCGCACGACTTTGCCGGCCACGCGCAGGGTCGCGTTCTCCTCGTCGAAGTCCTCCCAGCGCAGCGCGAGCAGTTCCGAGCGCCGCAGGCCGGTCGCCATCAAGACCAGGACTGGGTCGACCAGGTCCAACTCGCGGCAGTACTCCGACTCTGCAAGCTTCGCCCGAAGATCGCGGACTTGTTTCCCGTCGAGGGCCGGAGCGCCTTGGGGTCGTTTCTTCCGTTCGATCGACTCGACATCCCGGGTGGGATTCGTGCTCAGCGCGTTGGCCATGACCGCCAGCTGCAGCGCGCCGGCCAGGATGGTCTTGGATTGGCGGCCCATCGTCGCGCCGTGAGACTTGTTCATGGACCTAATGGCGGCGTCGATTCGTGCTGCCGTCGCCTCGCCCACCCGGAGCCCGCCGATGAAGTTCTTGAGCTTGGTTGCGTTGTAACGGTAGGTCGACATCGTTGCGGGGGAGCGGCCAATCTCCTCGAGCCGAGTGAGGTGTCGCTCGACAAGGTCATAAACCTTTGTCTCTGTCGTTACTTCACCCGACATCGCCAGTCGCCTTCGCTCATTGAGAGCCTCGATGAGCGCGTCTTGCGCGAGCTTGCCGTGCTTGTCGTACTCGTCAGCCGAGCCGAGCCGCTGAACCACGCGGGTGACGCCGTCGAGATCGCGGTACCGGCACCTGGCCAGCCAGACTCCGTCGCCCTGGTAGATCCTCGTGATCTTCCCGTGGGCGCCGATACGGAGCTGCGGTCTGCCGGGCATTTCGTCCTATGGCCGTCCCTGGTGGTGGCTTCCGGCAAAACGCCGTCTCTATAGAGGGTCGGGCATGGTGTCAGTTACAGCAACCACGCGCGCTGGGTACCTCCCGGTTCTGCCGGACCGGCTTTCCCGTACCTGCTGGTCGGTTCCCATGGCTTCCATTTCTTCCGGAAATCGTTCGGTGTCGGCCCGCGCCACGAGAGGCGGAACCGTTCAGGATTGCCGGCGCGTTGCCGTTCTTGTCGGACGTTCCCTCTAGCGTCTCTCCTGTTGCCGCGGGTGCCTGGGGAACGCCCGAAGTATCGTGAACGCCCAGGGCCAAGCGTGACCGACCAGTGCAAGGGGGGTGCGATGGATCGCGTCGATCATCATTCGCTCGTCGGAGAGGCGTTGATGCCGCTGATCGACGGGTTGTCGCCGTTCGTTGCCAAGGTGTTGACGCCGATCGTGCCGCCCGGAACTCAGTGGCCGGATTTGCTGCGGGCCAAGGATGCTGCCAACGGTCGCCGGGGTGGCGAGTACCGCACCCACGATTTGTCACTGATGCTGCGGGCGATGACCGAACGTCTCGGAAACGCCGGATATCCGTTTTCTCATCATCTACCTCGCCGTGTTGAGAACTACGTGCGGGAGTTGCGTGAGATCCGCAACCAATGGGCGCACAACGAGAAATTCACCGCCGAGCAGGCGTATCGGGCTCTGGACTCTGCCGAGCTTCTGTTGTCCGCGGTCGGCGCCGATGACGAGGCTGCCCGGGTCGCACAGCTCAAGGCGAAGGTGTCGCCGCTAGCCCAAACTCGGCCGACCGCCCAACAGTCGGTGGCCTCCGAAGCGGGGCCATTGGCGACCGAGACGTTTGTCCGGGGCCCCGGACAGGTTTCGATGCCGGGAGTCGGGCCGCGGATTGAGATCGCCGCTGTGACCGACCTCAGCTATGCCATGGCGCATTGCCGGATTCCGGTTATTGAGAGCATCGTCATCGACGGCGCCACAGACAGCGTCCGGGGCGCGGTGGTCGAGGTCGACGTGGTCAGCGCCGACGGCTCCCACGGCGGCCCGCGCGAGGTCAACCTCGACCTCGCCGTCAACCGGCCCACAGTGCTGCGCACGGTCGACCTCAAGCTGGACCCGGCGTCGATGCTCAATGTCGACGAGCAGCGCCCCGGCGCTATTCGGGTGGTGTTGCGCGACGGCACGGGGCAAGTGCTCGGCGAGGCGGCCCAAGACGTGACCGTCCTCGCCGCCAACCAGTGGAAGGCAACCCCGCCACAGTTGGCACTGGAAGTCCTGGCTGCCTACGTGCAACCCAACTCGGCGGCCATCGCAGCCCTGATGCTCGAGGTCTCTGATCGCCTCGCGCAAACCACCGGGAACTCGGCCATCGACGGCTATCAGAGCGAGAACCCACAGCGGGTGGACGCGATCGTCGCTGCAGTGTTCGACAGCATGCAGGCCCGCGACATCCGCTACGCCGAACCACCCGCGAGCTGGGGGGACGATGGTCAGAAGGTTCGCACCCCGGCGGAGGTGCTGGAGGGCCGGCTGGGCACCTGCCTGGACACCACCCTCACCTTTGCCGCAGTACTGGAGCAGGCCGGTATCAACTCGACCATCTGGGTGCTCAAGGGGCACGCCTTCCTCGGCTACTGGCGCAGCGATTCCGCGCTGAGCATGGTCTCAAACACCGAGATCGTCGATGTTGTCAATCAGGTGGATCTCGGCAATATCAGGTTGGTGGAAACCACGCTGGTTACCCACGATGCCTCAGAGGCGGCCTTCGCCGACGCGACCAACGTTCCACGCATCAAGCACCTTTCCGGTGATTTGTCGGACATCATCGGCATTACCGACATCCGGCAGGCCCGCGAAGCGCGGATTTTCCCGCTGCCCAGCCGGGCTATCGACGGCGACGGCAACGTCGTGGTGACCCAATACGAACCGGGCGCCGGACGCGCCATCGCGCCCTACGTGGCGACCCAGGCGCAGACTCGGGCCAAGGACGCTGAATGGGTGCCACCCCGAATCCTGCAGTGGAAGAACGCCTTGCTGGATCTCAGCCTCCGGAACAAACTCATCAACTACACCGAACGGGGCGGTTTTCGCGTCGAGGTGCCAGGCCCAGCTCTAGGCCGTTTCGAAGACGCGGTCAACGCCGGCGACGAAATCACGATGGTCGCCTCGGACGAGGTCAAGAGCGTCGACGCCGCCCGCGGCATCCGGTTCGGGCGGGATTTGCCCGAACGCGATCGTGAGCTCCTGCTGGCCGATAAGCACAGCGCGTACATCGACATCACCGCCGCGTCCTACCAGACCAAGTTGCGGTACCTGGCCAACAAGGCCAAGACGATCGTCGAAGAGACTGGTTCTAACAACCTCTATCTGGCATTCGGCATGCTGAATTGGCGCTTCAGCGACCGCGATCTTCGCTCCCCTCTGGTTCTGGTGCCGGTCACTCTCTCCACGAAGAACCGCGGCCAAAGCTATGTGCTGAGCATCGACGAGGCCGGTGCCTCCACTCCGAACTTCTGCCTGTTGGAAAAACTGCGGGTGGCGTTCAACATGCAGATTCCCCAGCTGGCCGAGCCCGTCGAGGACGCATCAGGCATCGACCTGGGGGCAGCCTTCGACGCGGTCCGGCGCGCGATCGCCGAAGCGGGCCTGCCCTTCCGTGTCGAGGAATCGGTGCATCTAACGATCCTGCAATTCGCCAAATTCCCGCTCTGGAAAGATCTCGACGAGTCCTGGAAAGAGTTGTCCCACAACAGTTTGGTCAAGCATCTCATCGAAACACCGCAGCAGCGGTTCACCGATCCCGTAGCCGACAATCCCGACGTCGACCTCGACCAACTCGGTACCGTGGTGCCGGTGCCTGCCGATTCTTCACAACTGCGTGCGGTCGCAGACGCGGTCGGCGGGAAGACCTTCGTCCTAGAGGGCCCGCCGGGAACCGGTAAGTCGCAAACCATCACAAACCTGCTTGCCCATGCGATGGCCACGGGGCGGCGGGTGCTGTTCGTCGCCGAGAAGCGAGCTGCCCTCGATGTCGTCAAGAAGCGCTTGGATGCGATCGGTCTTGGTGCACTCTCGTTGGACCTGCACGACAAATCCGCCCGGCCGGTCGCCGTGCGAGCCCAGATCAAAGAAGCGCTTGAAATGCGCGTCGGCCACGATAGGGACCTGCTGCGGACCCAACTACAGACGGCCGAATCCAGTCGCCGCAGTCTCGCGCGCTATGCCCAGCGGCTCCACGCCCCCAACGCCGCCCGCCAGTCTCTGTATAGCGCGCGGTCCAGAGAGTTGGCCGCCGATCAAGAGGTCACACCGTTGCAAGTGCCTCAAGAGCTCGTCGCCGACGCCGAAGAAGACACCATCGACGAACTGGCCCGTGTCCTGCGGTTCCTCCCCGAAAAGACAGAGCTCGCCCACCCTCGCCCCGACCACCCCTGGGGCTTTATTGACATCTTGCCCGCGGGTGGGTTGGACGCCGGGGCGATCCATGCGGTGGCGGTGGCGTTCGACTCATCACTTGCCGACCTTCAACAGGCCGGGGTCTCCCTTGCGAGCCTCTCGCGCGCAGGCAGCCCGGAGCGGCTGGCCTATTGGGCGCGTCTCAGTGAAGAGCCGCGGTTTCCACTTGGCGCGGTGGACGCGCTGCACACGCCCTCAGGCCAGGAGCAGCTTGCCGCCATCGAGGCACTGTTGGAGACCATCACGCAGACGCCGCCCGAGTGGCTCACTACCGTTTCTCCGGCGGCCATGGACCTCGACCTTCCGGCCATCCACCAGGCGGCGGTGGCTGCCGACGCCTCGGGGTTCTTCGGCCGCAAAAAACGGCGCCGCGCGGTGCTCGCGCAACTGGCCGGCGCGCTCACTGTTGACGCTGCCACGGTTGATCTAAAGTCGCTGTCCCAACTCACGGCTCAGGTCGGCCAAACCCACGCCCTCGTCGCCGACCTGCGGGCGCGCGTGGCCGCGCTTCCGGTGCAGGTCTTCGGCTCGGCCTGGAATCCCTTCGACACCCAGCAATCGGCTCGGTTGAGGGGGGTTCTAGGTGCTGTGCGCCGCCAAGGCGGGGTGCTGTCGGCGCAGCCCGGCGATCCGTGGGTGGCTGATCTACGCGCCTCATATGCCAACACGGCCCAAGGCCAACGCGCCAAGCCGTTACAGCAACTCGGCTCCAGTTGGGCAGAGCTCGCCGAACTGACGGGCGCATCGCCGACCGGGCAACGCAGCTGGGCCGGCGATCTTTCGTTTCTGGAGAAGTGGTGGGACACCAGGGCCGCCCGCAGACTGGAGACGACGACCTCAATCGAGAGGTGGGTGGATCTGATCAGCCATCTCGAGCCCCTGCGGCGGGCTGGAATGACTGCGGCCAGGTCCGGCATCCTCGACGGCAGCGTTGACGCCGATGACGCCGCGCTGGCATTCGACCGGGGCGTCGCGCAGGCCTCAGTTGTGGAGCGCCTTCAGGCAACGTCTCTCACCGATTTCGATGTCACGTCCCATAACCGAACCATCGCCCGTTTCACGGCCAGTTCCGCCGCGATCCGCCGCGAGTTGCGCCGATCCATCCCAGCGGAACTGCTGGCGCGCAGGACCTTCAATACCGAGGCGGTTAGCGGTCAGGTCGGTGGGCTGCGCCGCCAGTTGGACCGAAAGAGGGGCGGTATGACTGTGCGGGTCCTGATGGAAAACTACGGCGATCTGATCACCCAGGTCATGCCGTGCACCCTGATGAGCCCCGATTCGGTGGCCAGATTCTTCCCGGCTGTTGGCGAACTGTTCGACATCGTGGTGTTCGACGAGGCATCCCAGATACGCGTTGCGGACGCGATCGGCGCCATGGGGCGGGCGAAGTCGGTGGTCGTCGTGGGGGACAGCAAGCAGATGCCGCCCACCAGCTTTGCCGAGGCCAGTGCGGCTATTGACGAGGACGAGGACTACAACCCTGACGTGGTGGTCGACGAAGAGTCGATTCTGAGCGAGTGCGTGCAGGCCCAGGTTCCCCAGCAGTGGTTGTCATGGCACTACCGGAGCCAGGACGAGTCGCTGATCGCATTCAGCAACTTCCACTACTACAACGGCAATCTGGCGTCTTTCCCCGCGCCGCTGAACGCCGACTCTGATCACGGCATTTCATTGGTGCGGGTCGACGGCCATTTCGAACGCGCGGGGCGAGGAAAAACTCTGCGGACGAACAGGATTGAAGCCGAAGCGATTGTCGCCGACATTCGGCGCCGATTCGATGAATCACCGGGCCGCGCGCCCTCGCTGGGAGTGATCACATTCAACGCCCAGCAGCGGGATCTGATTGAGAACTTGTTGCGCGACTGCGGTGACGACCGGATTCCCGAGGCTCTTGACGCCCCGGATGGGCTGTTCGTGAAGAACCTGGAGAACGTTCAGGGCGATGAGCGGGACACGATTTTGTTCTCGGTGGCTTTCAGCCGCAACGACAACGGTGTGTTGCCACTGAACTTCGGCCCATTGTCGCGGCCCGGCGGCGAGCGCCGCCTCAACGTCGCCGTCACCCGTGCGCGCAGCGAAGTGGTGCTCTACAGCAGCTTTGACCCGTCCGAACTACGGGCGGAGCAGACCACTCAGGTGGGAACCAAACATCTGAAGGCCTATCTGGAGATGGCCGCGCGCGGCGTCGAGACGATCACCGAGGGCGGCGGGAGACTCCCCGTAATCGACCGTCACCGTGATGAGATCGCCGAGGCGCTGCGGGGCGAAGGACTCATCGTGTCCACCGATGTGGGGCTGTCGGACTTCCGGGTGGACATTGTCATCGCCGACCCCGACAACCCAGAACGACCCATGGTCGCGGTCTTGCTCGACGGAGAGACATGGTTCGAGCGGCAGACCGTGGCCGACCGTGACGGACTTCCCGTCGATGTGCTGGCCAACTTGATGAAGTGGCCGGCGGTGGAACGAGTCTGGCTGCCGGAATGGCTTCACCACCGATCCGAGACCATCGCCCGGCTTCGTGACGCGGTACAACGCGCCCAACAGTTGCCGGCGCGACCAGAGGCCGACCCAGAGCCGGCCCAGCCCTGTCCGTCGAATACCAACTTCGAGGTCATCGACCGAAGAATCTCGTCACTGAAGTCAGCACCGGCGACTCACGGCAGCGCGACATCGCCCAGAACTCATCCGATGCTCACCTCGCACCGGGAATGGGCCACGCGGAGAGCTGGGGACGTCAGCGTTCTGGACCAGCTTCCGGGGGCAATGGCCACCGCGAACGTCCGCAGGATCATCCACGCTGTTATCGAGACCGAAGCTCCTGTCCAACAAGATCGCTTGGCCAAGCTTGTCGCCGGCGCCTTCGGCCTCAATCGGGTCAGCGAAGATCGCCGCCGAGCGATTCAGCGAGCGGTGCCGCGCGAGTTCCGGCGCGGAGATGATGACGAGTTCTATTGGCCGACGAATGTGGACCCGCAGTCTTGGCGGCTGGTTCGACGGCCGACAGCAGGGGCAAGCAGACCGCTTGAGGAGGTCAGCCTCATCGAGATCGGCAACGCCCTGCTCATCGTGGCCGAGGAGTCGGGCGGCTCGGCGAAGGACGAACTCAAGCGAGAGGCGCTGGCACTTTTCGGCGGCCGGCGTCTGACGGCCGCGGTGAGTGATCGGCTGGATGAGGCGATTGACAGGGCGGTCGCAAGAGGGCTTCTGCGCCTTTCGAGTGCGGGGTTCTTTGTCGCGTCGATCGAGCCCCGGTAGGAGGTTGCTGTCATCGACCCTGCGCTCTACCTCACGATGGATCTGGCCTCCGTGTAGGCAGATTGCGCTGCGGCGATATCGCCAATCCGCGCCCCCAACGTCGCCACCGCCAAGTCCGCTGGCAGTGCCGCCGAAAACTTCAGCCCATGTACCGCATTCGCATCGACCTGGGATCACGCCACTCAACGGCGGCTACCGCTTCACCGAACTCGGCGACGCTCACGCCGGGCAGCAGGCGCACCGACTTCTCGTCGATCCGCTGGCGCGGGTCGATGAGCCGGGGAAGCAAGGCTTCCAAGGTTCGGTTGGCGGCGGTGCCGGCCCAGGTCCACCAACGGCCGGCTGCTTCGTCGGGTAACCGCACGATGAGGCGGTCGGCGTCGGCGTTCTCGCCGTAGCTGGCGCGCAGGGCGGAGATGGTTGTCTTCGCGGGCGGCCCAATCCTTTTGGAGCTCCTTGAACAGCGGGGAGCCGCGCAGGGGGACTTTGCCGAGTTTCTCGGCGAGTTCGGTGCTGCTGGCGAAGGCGTCCAGTCCGGGGGTGACTCCGAGCAGGAGTTCGGCGGCGTCGCGGCGGGTCGAGCCCCAGCCGTTCACCGTCGAGAGCAGCAGGGCGACGGCATCGTCGAGACGTATCAGGTCCGCGGCGCTGGCCGGGCGGCGCTTCTTTCCGAGGCGTTTGGCCCAGTCGCGGTAGCGGGTGGTGATCTCCTTGCGGATTTCCTTGGCCTCGCGGGCGACCAGCCGGTTGAGCAGAGTGGAGTCCAAGGCCATCAGTTCGCCGACGGTGGCCACCTGGGCACCGGCCAGCGCCGACACCGCGCGCGGGGTGAGCCCGGCCGCGGCCAAGGACGTTGTGGCGGTGGCGTCGGCGGCGGCTTCGTCGCTGGCTTGCGGTGTGGGCGCGGGGGCGGTGGCGGTGAACGCCCGCTGCCATGCGCGCAGCATGTCCTCGGCGGTGTCGGGTCGTCTGGTTGCGTCGCGGGACAGCGCCGCGGTGAAGAACTCGATCATCGCCGCGGCGATCGTCGACTCGAACAGTCCCGGTTCCAGGGTGGCGTCGGCGTCGACGGTGGCCGGGTGGGCGCCGGGATCGGGCCCGTACTGCGGCGTCGTCCCGGTGGCCATCTCGAAGAGCACCACCGCGGCGCCGTAGCGTTCGGCGGCGGTGTCGTACTGGCGCCGCTCGCCGGTGCCCAGGAACGGGTCCAGGTAGGGCGGGGTCCCGGCCTCGAGGTCCTTGGCGTCGACGCCGGCCATCGAGAAGTCGAACATCACCAGATGCGAGTCGGCACGCGGGTTGGATTGGAAGACCGCCAGATTCGACGGCTTGATGTCGCGGTGGGTGATGCCGTTGCGTTCCACTGCGATCAGCGCGGTGAGCAGGTCGATGCCCCAGCGTTGCAGGACGTCGATGGACAACCGGCTGCGGTTGTTGAGTTCCTCGGCCAGCGTGGTGCGCCCGGCGTACTTGAGCAGCAGCGCGGTGCGGCCTCCGACGTCGACAACGTCGTGCAGGGTCACGATCCGTTCGTCGTTCTCCAACCGGGCCAGCACTGTGGCCTCGGCGCGCAGCCGTTCGGCGGCCTCGTTGTCCTTGGATACTTTCAGGACTCGCTCGGCCGAGCCGACCTGACGATCCTCGACGAGGATTCCGACGGCGGTGGAACCCGCACCGAGGCGACGCTTGTAGAGGAACCGCCCGCCGTCCAGTTCGGCGCCTGGGCCGGCTTCCAAGGGGTCGGTGTCGGTGGAGACCTCCAGCACTGCGGTGCGGGCGTCCTCCAGGTTTTCCAGGAAGGTGGAGATGTCGGGCGTCCGGTCGGCCGGGCTCGGGTTGGTGGCCTCCAGCACCAGCTTTCTCAACGGGCTGCGGACTTGCGGGAGTTCGGCGGCCAAATCCAGGCCGCGGTCGCGGCGTAGCCGGTCCATCAGCTCACCGGGGGCGGTCGCGGGTAACTGGCCGCCGGTGAGGATGAAGAAGGCCAGCGCCCCCAGGCCGAAAACGTCGATCCGCACCGGCTCCTGCGGGCGCAGGCCTTCGGGGGCGGCGAAGAGCCGGGCCGTATCCCGGGGCGCTGAGGCCATCAAGGACAGCGAGCCCGAGGGGAGCCGGCTGACGGCGGTGTCGGGGTTGGCGGGCAGGATTCCGGCGCTGTCCCAGTCGGTGACCTGAGGCTCGAGTTGTTCGCCGCGTTCGCGGATGGCGATCGAACGGGGGTTCAGGCCGCGGTGCACCACCCGGTTGCGGTGGGCGTAGTGGACGATCTCGGCGATGTCGGTGATGAGCTTCAGTTGGTCTTCGAGGGCCAGGGAATCCTTGTGCTCGGCCAGCCACAGATCCAGCGGGGTGTCGCCCTTGGGTTGGGGGAAGGCCAGGCCGATGCCCAACTCCGGCTCGTTGACCAGATCCTCGGGGATCTGCAGGCCGTCGTGGCGCAGCCGCGACAGCAGATGGAACTCGCTGGTGACCGCCTGCTTTCTGGCTTGGCTGTCGGCGGACGGGGCGGATTGGCCCACGGTGTAGAAGCTCAGGATCCCGCGGTAGTGCTTGAGCTCGATCAGATACAGGGTGTCGCGGGCCAGGACCAGCAGGTCCACCTCATGCCAGCGGCCCCGGTTGTCGCGGAACTCGAAGTTGGCCCAGGCTCGGAACGGGGGTGCGTCGGGTAGGAGTGCCTTGACGATCTCCAGGCCCTGCTTCTCGTGGGCGAACTGCGACTCGGCAATCGTGACCCAGCGGCCGTCCTTCACCGTTGAGCCAGCCCCTTGCTGCTGTGTGCACAGTTAATTTACTGACCCCCCGGGCCGTCTTGGGCGGTATCGGGGTCAGTGTCTGGTCGAGTATGCAGGGGATATCCGACAATGCCGGGCTGGTTTTCCGTGTAGTGAGGGCGCAGATCGCGGGGGATACTTCAGGCGATTGCCGGGAGGCCTCACCAGTGGCGCCCATCTTTCAGGTGGGGGAGAGCGAATGGCCAAGGTGCGGCGCCCCTCAGGGGTCGGTACCACATTGTCCAGTCTTTTCGTGAACTGGCCGCTCCGCGGTTGCGAGTAGTTGCGGCCGACATCGGCCCCGGTCTGGGAGGCCTTTCGGCATCGCGTCGTCCGGTTCGCCGCAATTTCCTATGCCACTTCTGCGGTTTGCGGCACGTTCGGGGCCGGGCGAAGAAGTTTTCCGGCCTATCGACACCGCGATTGTCCCAACCGCATGGCATTGTATTGCCGCGGCAGGTTCTCAACAGGAGGTCACAGGGGGATGGTCCAGTCGGTTGGCGATTCGTTCAAAGACCAGTTTGCCCGGCATTACAAGGACGCTGCCGAGAAGATCGGCCGATTCAACCTGGCTATCTTCGGCAAGACCGGTGCAGGCAAGAGCACGCTTATCAACGCGATCTTTGGTGAGGCTGTTGCCAAGACAGGAATTGGCGAGCCGGTCACTCAAGATGAGCACCTCTACATTCACAGGAGTGGGGCCCTGGGCCTGTTGGACACTCGTGGAGTCGAAATCGGAGACGATACGGAGACGATCATTGACGATCTTCGTCGTGTTATCACTGAGCGGCGCTCCAAGCCGCTAAAGGAGCAAATCCATCTGGCGTGGTACTGCGTTCGCGCATCTGACCGAAGGTTCGAAGCCACCGAGGCTGAGTTCATCATGAAGTTGGACAAACTTGGGCTACCGGTCATCTGCGTACTGACCCAGGTGCCTCGTAATAGCGCGGGTGGTTACCACCCAGACGCCCTGCAACTCGCGGAAGCCATTGAGAAGCAGAAACTTCCGATCGTTGGCTCGAAAGTCATCATGACAATGGCGACCGCCGACGAATTTACGGGTCACGCCCAGCACGGCTTGGAGAAACTGCTCGATGCGTCCTTTCGCGCTGCTCCAAGAGGGGTTGAGACAGCGCTAGCGGCCGCCCAGCAGATCGACATGGGGCGAAAGCGCAATGAGGCTATGGCTATCGCGGGTACTGCCTCGACGGCGGCCGCGGCGGCGGGCGCCGTCCCGATTCCCTTCTCTGACGCCTTCCTTCTGGTCCCCATCCAGCTAGGGATGATGGGCGGCATCGCCAACGTCTACGGAATTGATCTCGACAAAGCGACCATTGCGTCAGTTGCCGCCACGGCCGCCGCGACCAATGTCGGTAGATCTGCTGTGGGTGGCCTGCTGAAGTTGATCCCGGGCGTAGGGACGCTTGTCGGAGGAGCGATAAACGCGGCTTTTGCGAGCGGCTTCACGATGGCCATGGGGGTCGCTTGGGCTCTGGTGTGCCAGAAACTCGCCGAGGGCGGTCTCCGGTTGGTCGATGGAGCCTTGGACGTCGACGCGATCAGGAGCGTCTTTGTGGGCGAATTCAAAGGTCAGGTCTCTAGGCGACTGAAGAAGTAGCCCTGGCTATCCGTCCGCTCCGTAGGTTCTCTTGCTGCGAGGCAAGCATTCGAGGGTGACTTCGTTGCCGTCGCGTAGGACCACCGCCTTGACCTTCCGGTTGGCAATCTCTCTTCGGAGGATGCGTAACAGGTCATGTTGGCTCTCGACTTGGCGGCCACCGATGGAGATCAAGACATCGCCCGGTTTGAACGGGCCGGCCGGATTTGCCCGCAGGGCGGTAACAACAAGAGCGTGAGGGCGGGATGCACCCCGAACCGCTCGTTTCGCGATCCTCACTCCCAGCGACGCGCGCTCGATGGCGCCGTAAGTAATCAGTTCGTCGACTATCTCTGCCACCGTCTCTGCCGGGATGGCGAACCCGATGCCGTCGGCGCCGTCGATCCCTGCCGTGTTGACGCCGATCACTCGGCCCTCGGTATTCACCAGAGGACCACCGGAATTTCCCGGATTGATCGCAGCATCGGTTTGGATAACGTCGAAGAGAGTGTGGGAATCGCCGGTCGGCAGTTCTCTTTTCAGGCCGCTGACAATGCCGATGCTGATGCTCTCTGGGAAGTGGCCAAGTGGACAACCGAAGGCGAAGCAGAGTTCGCCGAGCTTCGCTCCGGTCTCCGAAAGTGCTAGCGGAGAAACGGTTTGGGGGTCGATGCGCAAGACGGCAAGGTCGGTGAGCGCGTCGTGTCCGATGATTACGGCCGGCTGCGGGACGCCGCCAGGAAGCTGCACGTGGATCGGGTCTGTCAGGTCAGCAACGACGTGGTGGTTGGTCACCAAGTGTTCGGCGTCGTAGAGCCATGCCGATCCGCCGCCGTCCTCCAGAGCCCTCGTCTGGGCAGTCACGATCGCGGTCGATCTGACGGTCTTGTCAACCAAAGCGACGATCGCTTCGTTGAATTGACGAAGCAACGCCGACGCCACCTCAGGCATCGAATTCGTCCTCGTCATCATCGAGCATCGTCTTGCCGCCAAAGCGCTTCTGCAGACGGGTGTCGTAGTGGTCGGCTATCTCGGCAATCAACTCGATGGTCGCCATCAGGTAATTGGGTGACAGTTCTCCTATGGCGAAGATGTCGGCGGCAAGGATGATTTGCCTACTGTCAGTATCGACGAAGGCCTTGGCAAGCGGCACCTGCGCGTTGATGGCGTTGAGGGCCTCGTACACTTCCGGCCGCATCGAGAAATCAGCCAGGAGTGGTGAGAAGATGTGGATGCGAGGACCGTCCTCCTCGCTCGTGCGCATGAACACCACAGCGCTTCCGTAGGTGATCCACAGGTCGCCGTCTTCATCTCGTTCGAGGGCGGGAAGTTTCAGCTCCCGTTTCAAGGTGTCCACAAGCCAGGCATCCAGCTGCTTGCCGTTGGCAGGCTGATCGCCGGAGCCGAATATCCCCGCGACCCTGCCAAAAAACGAGAGTTGCCTGACTCTGATCGTCTTTGGATCCGGCATGAGAGGTGCCCCCGTCCAATCGTGACTCGAACCGAACTGCTCGAACCCTAGCGAATGCGATCCCACTCGGGGACTGTCTCAGCGGGCGGTCAGTGGTAGGTGTGTGTTGGGGCATGCCGCCGATATTCGACTGTGCTCGACCGGTGGCGGGGGTCCGTTGCGGAGCATCGGAAAACCTCCACCAAGGGAGGTGCCGGGCGCCCGGATCGGTGGGCGGATTGAATTCTGCCCCACGATCATCGCCTACGTGTCAGGGCGAGTTGTGTCCAATGGTCCATCGCTACCAGGTTGCGGTTCAAGATAGCGACCAACACAGCGATAACCGCTTCCTGGCCGGCCGTGGCCTGGGAGAGTAGCGAAATGGGCTTATCGCATCTCCGCTTGCAGGGGTCGCGCTCTGTTCCCTGATGCCGATGATTCCGGCACCAGCCGAGCCGCGCGTTTGAATTGGCTCAATCAAGCAGGGGGTCCCAATGGATTCAGCAGCTGAAATAGCTCTGAGCATCGCCATTGTCAGCGCATGGTTGGCGGGCTGGTGGGCATGCGGATTTTTCACCAGTCGCATCTTCAAACGTAAGAACCGAGACCCAGGCAAGGGATGGGTTGTCGGTCTGATTTTTGGGATTTGGGGCGTCCTGTTCGCAACCCTATTGCGGCCGCGACTCCCGGAGGTCATGCGGACGGTTCAGTGTCCCCACTGCCGCGCCTATCAGGACGTACCGGCGTGGGTCACCCTGCTGGACTGCAACCAGTGCGAACACGAGATCAAGGTGCCCCCGGATGAGATGTCAGGAACCCACGGTCAGGCGGACTCTGCCGCAACGTAGGGGAACGCGCACCTCACCGAAGGCCCAACAGACTTCGTGTCCGATGGGCGGCGCCAGCTTCACTACACGATCGGGCGCCAGATGATCCCGAACTTTGTCGGGAGGCAGGGAATCCCCTTCATGCGGCGCCTCACGGCTGAGGGAGGCGGTTCCTCACCAGTGCAGGCGGATTCGATCCCGCGCTGCGAGCGCAGGACTTATCGGCACCGGCCGAGGCAAGTTCGCCGACCCTGTGAGCACGAGCCCGAGACAGTGGGCCGCGATCTTTGCGGCGAACCGAGATCTGTCGTGACAGGGCAGCTTCCGCTTTCCGGCGAGCTCGGCAAGCTGCTCGGTTGTCGGAATTGGCGCCGTTATGATCCCGGCTGTGATCTTGGCCGCGGGTGATGTCTTCGCCGGGTACACCATTGTGGGCCCATTGGGCTCCGGCGGTATGGGCGAGGTGTATCTGGCCCAGCATCCCCGTTTGCCTCGTCGGGATGCTTTGAAAATCCTGCGCCCAGATTTGTCGATGGACGGCGCGTTTCGTCGACGATTCGCCCGTGAGGCGGAGCTTGCTGCCGGGCTAACCCACCCCCGCGTCGTGATTGTCCATGATCGCGGGGAGTTCCATGGCCAACTGTGGATCGCTACCCAGTACATCGCGGGCACCGACGCCGGCCGGTTGCTGCGCCACCACCCGGCTGGCTTGTCCGCCGGTGACGCTGCCGCCATCATCGCCGCCGTCGCCGGCGCGCTGGATTACGCTCATGAGCGCGGCGTGCTTCACCGCGACATCAAACCGGCCAACATCCTGCTGTCGGAGCCCGATCACACCGGTCACCGTCACGTCTACCTGGCCGACTTCGGTATCGCCCGACCAATGGACGAGGCCAACGGCATCACCGCTACCAACACCACCTTGGGCACCTTCGCCTACTCCGCACCCGAGCAACTGATGGGTCACGACCTCGACGGCCGCGCTGACCAGTACGCGCTGGCGGCCACCGCCTACCACCTGCTCGCCGGCACCCCGCCTTTCGCGGCCGCCTCCAACCAGGTCGCGGTCATCAGCCACCACCTCAGCGTCACACCGCCGCCGTTGAGTACGTATCGATCCGACTTGGCGGCACTGGACGACGTTCTTGCTCGTGGCCTGTCCAAAGACCCAGCCCAGCGCTATCCGGACTGCGCGGCGTTGGCGGCCGCTATCACCGATGTTGTCGCACGTACCCCCACCGCCTCTCCGCAGGCGTACACCCAACCCGCCACCCCGATCGTGGCCCCGTACGCACCGACACGACGTGCGGCCCCGACACCGCCTGTCGAGGCGCCCGAACCGCTGCGCGACGTCCAACCGATTGGCGCCGTGAAGACGCCGACACCGGCCCCTCCGAAGAAGGCCCCACCGACCCCCCCACCAGCCAAGAAGGCCGTTCTGCGGGAGCCCTCCCGCGAGGTCCCACCTCAAGATCCGGCTCCTCGTGGCGCAGCCAAACAGCGGCGATCCGGGCCACGGACCAAGGCTCAAGCCAGAGAGTTCACCGATTCTCCTGTATCGAAACCCGTCGGCGCACAGAAGTATTCGTCGCCTCAACAAGCTCCGGCGAGAATCGCTCGGCGAGATGCCAACGGCGACATCGTCCACGACGCCAACGGCGCGGTCGTCTACGACTTCTACGGCGGTAGCGGCGCCGTCGTCGACGACGTCGTCGGACGCACCGGTAACAGTGCTGCCGACCGCTTGGTGTCGGACGGCGGCAAGCTCACACCTGTCGGCAAGACGGTGACGTTTGGGTCGGTGGCCCTGACCCTTCTTGTTGTTCTGTTGTTGCTGAGCGAGTGCGGGACCGGGCAAGAATCCCCTTCCCGGCCGGCAACCAAGACTTCATCGTCACCGATCTCCGCGCGCGGCGGTGAGGGCCAGCTTCCGGTGTTCGCGGCGCCGGCCGACTACGGCGCCAACTGCCAGTACCCGGCAGCCCAGCCTGCCGTCAACGAGGTCGATCCGCCGAAGTCGGGGAAGGTGCCCACCGATCCGGCGACCATCAGCGTCAGCATGTCGACCAACGAGGGCAATATCGGCCTGATCCTCAACAACGCCGAGGCGCCGTGCACGGTCAACAGCTTCGCCAGCCTGGCCCAGAAGGCGTTCTTCGACGACACCGTCTGCCACCGGCTGACCACCGCGGACTCTCTGGGCGTGCTGCAGTGCGGCGACCCGAGCGGTGACGGCAAGGGCGGCCCGGGCTACCGGTTCGCCAACGAGTACCCGACCAACCAGTACGAGAAGGGTGATCCGGCGCTGCAGAAGGAAGTGCTCTACCCGCGCGGCACGTTGGCCATGGCCAACGCCGGCCCGGACACCAACGGCAGCCAGTTCTTCCTGGTCTACAAGGATTCCAAGTTGCCGCCGAACTACACGGTGTTCGGGACCATCGACGCCACCGGTCTGGCCACCCTGGACAAGATCGCCGAGGCCGGGGTCGCCGGAGGCGGCAAGGACGGCAAGCCGGCCACCGAGGTGAAGATCAAGTCGATCCGGCTGGACTAGAACGACGGACCGGCCGGATCCGCGGCTAACGTGACCGGCCTGGCACGAAGCGCTCGGTAGGCTCTCGGCCATGTCATTGGGGGAGGGTCAGGACTTCGCTGGCTACACGATCGTGCGCCGGCTGGGGTCTGGGGGTATGGGCGAGGTCTACCTCGCGCAGCACCCGCGGCTGCCCAAGCATGTGGCGCTGAAACTCCTGAATCCGGCCCTGTCGGCGGAGCCGAACTTCCGCGAACGTTTCCTGCGCGAGGCCGACCTGTCGGCGAAGCTGTGGCATCCCAACATCGTCGGTGTTCATGACCGTGGCGAGTTCGACGGCAGGCTCTGGATCGCCATGGACTTCGTCGACGGCGAGGACGCCGCCGCACTGTTAGCCCGCAAGTATCCGGCGGGCATGCCCGTGGACCTGGTGGTCTCCATCGTCACCGCCGTGGCCTCGGCGCTGGACTATCTGCACAAACAGGGTCTGCTTCACCGGGACGTCAAGCCCGCCAACATCATGTTGACCGACGTCGACGACCCGGCAGAGCGGCGGATTTTATTGACCGACTTCGGTATTGCCCGTGGCGGTGATGAGGTCAGCGGCCTCACCCAGACGAACATGACCGTGGGAACGGTCGCCTACAGCGCACCGGAGCAACTCAAAGGTGAGGACATTGACGGGCGCGCTGATCTGTACTCGCTGGCCGCGACGGCCTACCAGCTGCTTACGGGCAGCCCGCTGTTCCCTCGCAGCAGCCCGGCTGCTGTGATCGACGCCCATCTCAGCGCCGCACCCCCGTCACTCGGCGGCGCCCGGCCCGAGCTCGCCTCGCTGGACCCGGTGCTGGGCTTGGGCTTGGCCAAAAATCCCGGGGATCGTTTCCAGCGATGTGGCGACTTTGCGGAGGCTCTCGCCGAACAAGCAACCAATGCCGACCCCGGCGAACCGTTCGACGAGACCGTGTTCGGCCCGGTGCCGCCGCCCGGACCGCAGCCGCCCCATGCGGTGGAACGGCCACAAGCGGATAGGAGACGACCGATCATCCTGGCGGGCGCGGCAATTGGACTTGGGTTGGTGTTCCTCGGCGCAATGCTGTTCGGCTGGAAACACGGAAGCGCCCCGGTGCCCGAAACACCTGCGCCCACCGCCGCTCAGGCCACGACCTCGCCCCGGGAGACGACCCCGCCCGCCGTCACGGTCGCGCTTCCTCCCTCGACGATCACCAAGACCGTGATCCCAGTGCCTACCTTGCCCCCTGAATCGCTGACCACTCGACCACAAGTTTCAGGCGGCTCGGCGGTCATCGTCGGGACCTGCGACGAGGGCGGCTCCTGCGGCGTTCAGCAACGAGTCCTGCCCTACAACGATGCGCCGCGCATGTATCCCGAAGTGCTGCATGACGGTACGAAGGTTTCGGTGCTCTGCGGAACCATCGGTGACGCGCGGTCAAGTCAGGGTTATGGATCAAGCAGGGTGTGGTTCCGGCTGGCCAACGGCTCCTACATCAATTCGGTCTACACGAGCGCTTCGCCGGAGGGCGTACCGCAGTGCTAGTCAGCCGGTCACTCGGCGGACTGCTCGCAGTGCTGATCGTCGTCGCGGGCTGCAGCCGTGAAGCGCCAACGGTGCCAGCGCCCGTGGTCTCCCAGGCCAAGCCCGCAGCGGGGACCGCTTCGACATCAGCGGCGCCGTCGTGGCAGGTGATCGCCACCTCGGTGCAGGGGCGTCCGTTGCGAACTCTGACTGTCGGGCAGGGGCCGCGCAAGGTGTTGTTCATCGGCGGTATTCACGGCGACGAGGCTGAAGGGGCCTACTCGACCTCCCAACTGCCCGCTGCCTTCGCCGACGCAGGCCTGGCCGACGCCGTTACCTTGACCGTCCTGGAGGACGCCAACCCCGACGGTCGCGCGGCCGTGCGGCGTGAGAACGCCAATGGGGTGGACATCAATCGGAACTTTCCGGCGAAGAACTTTGACGGCGCGGGTCCAGCAGGCGGCGGTGAGCCGCTCAGCCAGCCCGAATCGCGTGCCGTGGTCGATGCGATTGATGGCACGTCTCCCGATCTGGTCATCGTCCTGCACTCCTGGGAAGGCCGCGAATTCATCAACTTCGACGGGCCCGCCCGCCCGATCGCGGAGCGGTTCTCCGCGTCCAGCGGATTGCCGGTCACCGCCTCGGACGAGTTCGCCCCCACTCCCGGTTCTTTGGGTTCCTATATCGGGCGTGACCGCGGAATCCCCTTGCTGACAGTCGAACTGCGTAAGGGTTCCGACCCGCAGGCCGACTGGAAACGGATTCGCGGCGCCTTACTGGAAGCGATCCGCGGTCAATGACGGCTCAGCGCGGCCGATCGACGGCGTAGGTGCCGGCGTCGTCCTGGAATACCACCGCGACCTGACGGGGCGTCCCGTCGACCACCGCGTTGCAGGAGAAGGTCGCACCTCTGCGCACCGCCGGATTTTTACCGTCGTTGCACACGACCCCGCTCACCGACTGTGCGCCGTAGCCGTCCACGGGATCCATCAGCACCTGCTCGACCCCGCGCTGGGCGCCGCTGACATCGAGCACCGTCGAATCCGAGCTTTGTAGCCGCGACAGCACGACGCCGAGCACCACCGCTTCGACGGCGATCACCGCAATACCGGCCCTGATCAGGAGTTTGCGTCGCGAGCGTGGTTTCGGTTGCTTGGTTGCCGAATCCAGGGTTCGCGGCGGGGCCGGCGGCTGCGGGCGCCGCGGCGGCGGCGGAGCGACGGGGCGTTCTCGGGGAGGTTGGGCCGGCCCGGGTGGTCGCGGCGCAGGGTGAGGTCGAGCCGGAGGAGGAGGCAGCGGTGGGACCTGCCGGTTGACGTTCTGCCACCACGGAGTCTCCGGTCTGTGGGCCGGGCGGGGCTGCGGGGTGCGGATCTCCCGGGTCTTGTCCGGATCTGGGCGCTGGTTCATTGGTCCGGGAAACGTTCGTAGCAGCGCTCGAGGTCACCGGCGAGGCCTGAACGGAAGGCCAGGATGCGGGTGAAGCCGGAGGGCACCGTCATAGCGTTGACGTCACTGGCAACGATCCCATTGGTCAGCAGGCCCGATACCGCCTCATCGAGGTCTCCGGCGCTGAGCACCAATTGGTTGTTGGATGCGGAGGGGTCGGCCATCCGGCTCTGGGCGACTCCGGTGAGGCAGGCGGTTCGCATCGCCGCGGTCTCGCCTTCTATCTGTGCCCCCTGTTGCTGTTGCAGGGCAAGCACATAGCGCGATGTCACCACCGAGATGGCGGAGTTGTCTCCCTGCAGTAGCACGCGTTGGCTTTCGTCGGCGGGTGTCCCGATCTGAGCGAGAGCCCCCACGTCGACGCCGATGGTGTTGGTTTCGGGGCAGTACGCCGCCGGCCCGGTAGCGCACGACGGTCCGAATTCGATTGTGGGCGGGTTGGCGGGTGTGAAGATCTGGTTGAGCACATCGACAGTCGACGACAGCATCTGCGGGGTGATCCCCATATCGCTACTCGGGCTGGAGGGATCGAACAGAGAGGCCGGGATGCCGCCACGTCGCTGACGGATGTCGGCCATGTCGATGCCCGCGCAACTTGCCGGGCCGATGTCAAACCCCTGCTGAAAGGCGCCCACCCGATCCAGGGCGGTTCCGTGGGAGGCTTCGATCTCCAAGAACGGGATGCTGATCGACGGCGGCCGGTCGCGGATGGCGATCGCTCCGGCCAACACTTTGTCGAGGGCCTCGGTGGTGTTGATGGTGAACCGTGGCGAGTCTCCCTCAGCGACCCAACGCAGGTATGCCCCGGAGAAGCAGTCGGCCTGCTGTTCACTGACCAGTGTGGGGGTGTTGCGATCGACCAGTCCCGCTTTGTGCTGGAGTGCGTGTCCGTATTCGTGTGCCAGCAGGCCGTTGACAGACAATTCGCCGAAGTATTGCTGGGCGGTGGGCAGCAATCCCACGCGATCCCAGGCGATTACATCCTCGGGGACGCAGTAAGCGGCGTTGAAGGCAAATTCACTCGGCGAAGAATTGCAGACCTCCGGATAGCTGGTCTCCGGATCCATGGACACCAGCCCGGAGACCGGCGAGAAACGTCCCGGCAGCGAACCGGTGTAGTGCTGATCCCAGTAGTCCTCAACGTCCTCAACGGCGAGCATGGCCAACTGGTCGATGGCCCCGCCGTCGGAGTTCTCGACCCTGCTGGTCGATGGCGCTTCGCGTACCAGCGCCCCGCTCGGGCCGTCGTCGGCGGGTAGTCCCGCGACCCGGTTCGGGTCGTACCTCATCGAGACGGCCCGGCCCTGGATCACGGTCGGCTCCTCAGCGCATCCGGCCAGGGTTACCGCGCAGAGGGCCAGAGCGATCAGCGGCTGCCGGGTCGATCGGACCCCCTCCAGCGTCACCGGAAGCATCCCGCCAAGGGGGCTTTAGCGGCCGCCACTCGCGCAACGGAGGCATCCACGGTCGCCACGTCAAGCTCGCCGTTGTCGACCGCCGACTCAAGCCGATCCAGGACAGCCGGGACTTCCGCGGTGGAGACCCACAGCGCGACGTCGACTCCGGCCTGCAGCGCCTTGAGAACCGCCTCGGGAACGCTGTATCGGTCAGTGATGGCCTTCATTGTCGAGAGATCGTCGGTGAAAACGGGGCCATCGAAGGGTGGGGCGTTGTAGCCCGTACCGTCGCGCAGCAGTGAAACGGCAGGTCTACTCAGACTGGCTTGATCGCTTCCGGTGAGTCCCGGAACCTGCATGTGACCCATCATCACGCCGACCGGCGCTTCTGCCACTAGGCTTCGGTAGGGCACCAGGTCAGTGGCCAGAAGTTGCCCGAGTGGCGGGGTCACCACGTCGGTCTGATGAGAGTCTCCAGAGGCGTTTCCATGGCCGGGAAAGTGCTTGAGAACCGGCAGTAGTCCGGCATCGCGGAGACCGCGGGCGTACGCACCGGCATATCGAGTGACGACGTCGGGGTTGTCCCCGAATGACCTGTCTCCGATCACCGTTTCGTCGGGGGCTGCGGTGACGTCCACGACCGGGGCGAAGTCGACATTGATGCCCAGAGAGCGCATCTGGTTGCCGCGGCTCAGCGCGAGTTGATACACCTGCTCCGGGGATTCGGACTGGGCGAGAACCCGCGCCGAGGGCGAAGGCCCGATGAGTGCCGACAGCCGGGAGACCCGACCTCCCTCCTCGTCGACGCTGACCAGCAGCGGAAGTGGGGTGGCCGTCGTTGCCAGCTGAGTCAGCGCACCATTGGTGAGCATCGACAGGTCAGTCCAACTCGCAATGAAGATGCCGCCGACCCGATAGTTGGCCACCACCGAGCGCGCGTCGGCTTCATCCTCGACACCGACCATAAGAAGCTGGGCCAGCTTGTCGCGCAGCGGCAGCCTGCTCAACTGGGACGGATCGGGACAACCCGGCTGAATGGGCAAGGACGACGTGGTCGGGGTGAGAGTTCTCGGTATCTCAGCGGGAAATGAAGTTGGCTGCGAGGCGGCTGGAGCCGCACGATCGGTCCTCTTGCCCAGATATGTGCCGGCGACCACGCCCCCGGCAACAATTGCGACCGCGAGTCCGATCCCGATTACTGTGCGACGCTTCATGTTTAGTTCGTTGCCGTGCTGCCGGCGATGGGGTGGGTGGTGCTGACCAACTTGGCCAGGCAGTGCCAGGAATCAAATCCCTGAGCTTTGCACCACTGAAGTGCCCCGTCCGAGGTGCTGAATGTCACGGGTACCACGGTCACCCAGAAGTTGGGGGCATTGAACGTCGACCAATCCCCGGACCACAACAGTTTCGCGTTGTATTGCTGCCGGAAGCCCAGGAATTCCTGCAGCGTGCGGGCGTTGTCCCAAACGACACCATCATCGACGACACCGGGCCGCTTGGAACTCACCTGCGGCACCCAGACGTCGGCCAGCCGCGCCTGTACGAAAGGTCGGTCAGCATTGGCGATCTGACGTAGCTGTGCCAGTGCTGTGAGTTCGGGGTCTGCCTGGGACGGTTGGTTGGGCGCCGGCGCTGCTACTTGGGTTTTGGTCACGGTCTTGGTGGTTGGCGGCTCTGGCGGGGCGACCGTCTGATAGACGGTGGGAACCGCGACGGTCTGTGGTGGGGGAGCGGCGGCGGGCGCCGGCGCATCGTTTCCCTTCTTCGAAATCAACAGTCCGATAACCATTCCGAGAGCGCCAAGCAGCACCGCTGCGGTGATCCCGACCAACGCCATCGAGACAGAGGACGAGCGGCTACCGGTTGTGACTTCGCTGGAGATCGCGGAGTGGGTTTGCCCGGGCGGCGTGTAGACCGGATTCGGTGACCGAGGCGGTGCTGTCGGGGGCGTGTGAGGTGGAGCAGTCACCGTCGGAGCGCCCGGTGAAATACTGCCGGTGTCCGGGCCGCCCCCGGCAAGAGCACGTTGCGCGGCTCGCCCCAACGCACCCGCGCTGCCGTACCTGTCATCGGGTTCCTTGGCCATGCCCCTGGCGATCACCGCATCGAGTGCGGTCGGCACACGGGGATTCGCCGCGCTGGCCAGCGGGGGAGGCGCTGCCACGTGGGATGCGATGAGTTGTTCCATGCTGCTGCTGGAAAATGGCGCGTCACCGGTGAGCGCCTCGTAGAGCACGCAGGCCAGCGAGTAGGTGTCGGTCGCCGCCGACGTCTGGTCGTCGTTGAATCGCTCCGGTGCCATGTAGGCCAGCGATCCGATCTTTGTCCCCGCCATGGTCAGGCGGGAATCGCCCTCGGCCTCGGCGATGCCGAAGTCGACCAGATAGGTGAAGTCCTCCAGAGTGACCATGATGTTCTGCGGCTTGACGTCCCGGTGCACCAGGCCTTCTTTGTGCGCGGCATCCAGTGCGGCGGCGACCTGCTGGATGATCGCTACAGCCCGCGCCGGTTCCAGTGGCTTCTGCCGAGCCAACTCGTGCAGTGTCTTGCCCTGCACGAGTCGCATGTCGATGTAGAGCTTCCCGTCGATTTCGCCCCAGTCGTGTATGGGGACGATGTGCGGCTCCTGCAGGACAGCGGCGGCGTGTGACTCCCTGAGGAAGCGGGCACGGAAGCGCTCGTCCTTGGCGTGGTCCTCGGCCAGAACCTTCAGGGCGACAGTCCGGCCCTTCTCGGTGTCGTAGGCCTCGTAGACCTCGCCCATGCCGCCCTTGCCCAGCAAAGTGATCAGCCGGTACTTCCCGAAATTCGTCCCTACCCGCGTACCCGCCACTGCTGACACCCCCTCGACTGTTCCGTAAGAGTAATTGCGGACTCCGACGATCGGACGGGATCACGCTGAGCTTCTCGCCTCGCACCCCATGGAACTGGTCCCCGCCTGCGGCGGGCAAATCTCGGGCTTAGACAGCGGGCCAGCCCTTTTGCCATAATCAGTGCTTCACAGCGAGGGGCCGGTTTCATGACGACAAACGCGGGGACGAATCCACCGGATAGCGGTTCGTCTCTCAGTCGCAGGCGGCTTCTGCAATGGACGGGCGTGGCGGGCGCGGCGGCCGTGGTCAGCGCCTGCTCGAACTCGGCCACCCCGCGGTTGCAAGCCGCTCCGACACCGACGGTGGTGCCCGCGGTCCCGTCGTCTCAACCATTGACAGCGGCGGTGCCGGTGCCCGCTCCGAGCCCGGCTCCGGCAGCGATGGCAAAGGAATATCTGTGCCGTGATTCCTGGGGTGCCCTCGCTCCGCTGGGCCCCGGCCGGAAACACACCATCAGCCAAATGACGATCCATCACACCGCGGTGGTCCTGGGCGACAACAGCAACATGATTGCCCGTCTTCAGCAGCACCAGCGCTACCACCAGAACGAGAAGGGCTGGATCGACATCGCCTACCACATGGCGGTGGACCGGCACGGAAACATTTTCGAGCTGCGCGACTGGAACCTAGCCGGTGACACCGCCACCAATTACGAAACCGCTGGCCACTTCCTGGTGGTCTGTGAGGGGAATTTCGACGAAGAACCGATCTCCGAGCGGCAGTTAGACAGCGCGGCCCTCGCGTTCGCCTGGGCCACCCAGCAGTTCCCCGCCATCACCGGCTCGGTGAAGGGCCACCAGCAGGTCGCACCGGGGACTTCCTGCCCCGGCGCCGACCTCCAGGCCCGCGTTACCAACGGGGAATTGCAACGCCGCATTGACTTCTTCCGGAATGCCGGCCCGGTGGATCTTCAAAGGATCTGTGGACCGCAGGCCCTCGCGACGGTCGCGGCCATCCAGGGCGGCGCGTAAGAACCCGGCGCGTAAGAACCGCGTAAGAACGTGGTCGGGACGGGCATTCCCCCGTCCGATGTGACTGACGTCCCGTCGGCCGATCAACGAGACCGGCCCCAGAAGCGGTGGTCAGCAGACAATCTTGTGGGCCGGGGAGATGTCAGTGCTTAACCACCTGCCGTAGGCCCCGGGCCCAATTTGCGCCACCATGGAACACACGGACCCTTTGCTGTAGCCCGCCGGGTAGAAGACCGCATAGATCGGGGTGCCGTCGTCGCTGGACTGCCGCAGCGATGGACACGACTTGTCCGTGCGCAGATAGGACGAGCCGGGATGGGAACTCAACGCCTGCTGGACGTCGCGCCGGTAGGTGTTCGGATTCGTCGCTGAATACAGAACTGCGATGCCCATGCCGTTGCAGGGCGGATAACTCATCGGTACCGAGAGGCCCAGGTCCCCGCCACCGCGGGAGGGTGCAGGGAGCTGAACCGGTGGTGGAGCGGGGCGGACCGTGGGCGGTGCGATCGTGACGGTTTCGGGAGGCTTGGCGACGGTGCGGGTGGCTGTCTCGGTCACTGTGCCCGGCGCGGACTGGGTGATCGTGGCCAGGGGTGCCTGGGCGGGCGTGGTCGGCGTGGCCTGCAGAGCCGGGTCATTGCTGTCATTGCTCGACAACAAGTAGCCGATCGTCCCGGCGAGGGCGAGGGCGAGGAGCCCTATCGCGATTAGCGCAGGTTGACCTATCCCGCTCCTCCGCGCCGGGGTGGCCTCCACGGCCGTCGCGGCAGGGGCAGGCGCCGGGGTGACGGGGACTGCCGCCGCAGCGTGGGCATAAGCGGTCGGCGCGCTGGCCTCGGTTGCGCCGACGCTATCGGCCTGCCCGGCGAGGGCTCGGGCGAAATCGCTGCAGGAGGCGAAGCGCTTGTCGGGTTCCTTGCTCAGCGCAGTGGCGAAGACCGGGTCGAGGGCGGCCAGATCAGGACGCGAAGCCGAAAGCGATGGCGGGACGGCGCTGAGATGGCTGCTGATCACCACCCCGGGGTTGGTCAGGGGAAACAGCGTGGTGCCGGTGAGCAGGTGGTACGCGGTGGCGGCCAGGGCGTACTGGTCGGCGCGGCCGTCGATGCTGCCGCCCAACAACTGTTCCGGCGAGCAGTAGGCGACGGTTCCCACGGTCATGTTCGTCTGCGTCAGGCCGTTCAGATCGTTGATATCGCGGGCGATCCCGAAGTCGGTCAGCATGATTCGGCGCTCGGCCGGATCGTCGACATTGGCGAGCATGATGTTGGCCGGCTTCACGTCGCGATGCAGCAGACCCTGGCGGTGGGCGTAGTCCAGGGCAGAACCCACGGCGGTGACGATCGCGATTGCCAGTTCTGCAGGCATGCCTGCCGGGTAGCGACGATTCAGCAGGCTCCCCGCGTCTTCACCATCGACGAAATCCATCGAAATCCACAGCCGCCCGTCGTACTCGCCACGGTCGTGAACCCCGACGATGTGGGGATGCCACAACTTCGCGGCTGCATCGGCCTCGCGAAGGAAGCGCTCCCGGTAGCTGGGGTCAGCGGGCAACTCGGCGCTGAGCACCTTCAGCGCGTCGCGTCGGGGAAGGCGGGGATGCTGGGCGAGATAGACCTCGCCCATGCCGCCAGCCCCAAGCCGGCCGACGATCGTGAAGCCGGCAAACTCCTCGCCCAACCCTAATGACACGTGCGGATCGTATCGAAATTAGCCGTCACTGGACCGGTCAACCTTGAATCAGTCCCAATGCCGCTGGCCCTCTCAGCAACTCCTCATCACGTTCCGTCTTCGCAGCCACCCCTGCGCGTTGGATCCGCGCGGGGCGGCCGCCGCAACCCAAAAGGATTCAGACGACCTCCAGGGAACACTGCCTTCCCAACCTGCTCGGCGCTCCGCTCGGTGGTGACGAATCCGATTCTTTGAGCGCTTCGGCAAGGACGCGCACGGGATGGTCCTGGAGGTCTATCCCGACGCCGTCTCGGCAGGTGCAGCCGTCTTCGACCGGTATGACAAGGTTGCTGATCCCGCGACTGGCAAGAAGCTCAGCAGAACCGGGTGGCTGGCCCTCTGCATGCGTGCCGTTGCCGACGCCGCTGTTGGGGAGCTTGTTCGGGCGGTGTTCTCCTACCATCACAGCGTGTAGAGCCGTAGACGGGGGATCGAGACGAGGGCTCGGCAAGGTGCCAGCGCGATGGCGGACGATCAGCCAGGCGGCGGAAATCAGTGGACTTCTTCTTGGGCGGTGAGGACGCCAAACGAGCTAGGTGCCGCGCCGCGGTCGAACCGGCGGAGCTGTGGCAGGCGGGGTGGGCCTGCATGGTCCACCAGCGGTCGTGGCCGGGACCCCGCGCCTACTGCTGTCGGTGCGCTCCGGCACTCGCCGGCGTACTCCGTGAAGCACTCGCCGCACACCGTGGGCCGGGGCGACTCGTCGTAGATCACCGTGGCCGGAACTGCGACGGCATCGTAGTGGCGGTTCTCCGCGTACCAACGGCCCTCGCCCTTACCGACCCGCTCAACTCGCCCCAGAGCCGTGCGGCGGTTCGAGTTCGGCGAATCTGGCCTTCATCGTCTCGTTGCCCCGGGTGAGTTTCTTGACGGTCAGGGCGGTCGCCTTGTCGTTGGCCAGGCGCAGGTTGTTCTCGGAGCCGAGCAAAGCGTCCTTCACCTTCTGCAGGCGATCAATGGCTTTGTCGATCTCAGTGATCGCGGTATCGAACTTGCGCTTGGCGAGGTCGTAGTTCCTGCCGAATGCCGACTTGAAGCCTTCGAGTTCGGCCTCGAAGTTGGTGATGTCGATGGTCTGCTTCTTCGCCTGCTCAAGCTCGGCCTTGACCGCGATGGTCTCCTGGGCGGCATTGCGCAGCAGCGCGATGATGGCGAGGAAGAACTGCGGCCGGACGACGAACATCTTCGGGTACTCGTGTGAGACGTCGGTGATGCCGGTGTACAGCTCGGAGTCCTCTTCGAGCATGGAGACGAGCACGGCGTATTCGCAGGCCTTTTCCCGCCGGTCCTTGTCGAGTTTGGCGAAGAAGTCGGCGTTCTTCTGCCTGTTCGAGGAGACGTCGGACTCGTTCTTCATCTCGAACATGATCGAGATGTATTCGACCCCGTCGCCGCTGAAGTCACGCAGGACGTAGTCGCCCTTGGTTCCGCTCGAGGCGTCGTTGTCCTTGCCGAACTGGGCGTTCGGGAACGCCAGCGCCCGCACCCGGTTGAACTCGTTTTCGCAGTGCTGCTCCAGGTTCTCGCCGAGCAGCTTGACCGAAAGCCTGGCCTTCCAGTCCTTGAGACGTTCGATGAGATCGTCCTTGAGCGAGATTTCCTTGGAGTGGGAATCCTTGAGCGCCGCCTCGGTGAGCTTCCGCTCGGCTTCTTGAAGGGCGAGCTTCTTCTCGGCCTCGTCGAGCTTGTGCTGCACCTCGGAGACGGCCTTTACCCGGGCGAGTTCCTGGGTGGTTCCCGAATTCTCGAGCTCTGCCTTCAAACGCTGGATCTCCGCGTCCTTCTCGGCGGCAGCCTTCTGGGCCTCCTCGGCCGTCTTCGCGATCGCCAGAGCCTGAGCGGTGTCCGCCCCCTTCAGCTCGGCCTTGAGACGCTCGATCTGAGTGTCTTTGTCGCCGAGAGTCTTCTGGGCCTCCTCGGCGGCCTTCGCCATGGCGAGAGCCTGCGCGTTGGCGGCCCCTTCGATCTCGTTCTTGAGTCGCTGAATCTCGGCTTCCTGCTTCGAGGCGGCTTCTTGGGCTTGCTGAGCGACCTTCGCCTCGGCGAGTTTGATCTCTGCTTCCTTGGCCTTTTCGGCTTCAGCGAGTCGCGCGTGTAAGTCCTTCTCGAACTCCACCGTGCGCACCTGCTGCACCAGGCTGGCGTAATCCGCCTCGTCGATGCTGAACACCGTCCCGCAGTGCGGGCACTTGATCTCATTCATCGGCTACCCCCTCGTATTTCCACCAGTTCAATCTCATGATCGGGATCCCCGCGGAACTCCCGGATCCGGAAGCCCAGGCTCCGCGAACCAGTAAACCGCGAGACACCGACAGGCAACGGTGGAACCTCCCGTTCGACCGGTAGATCCTCACGCTCGGTTGCCTAGTGTCGAAGCCCTGAACTGCGGCGATCCCATTTGTCCCACGAAACGCTGCGTTTGCGCCAACCACGGCCGGTTACCGACCGGCATGGGGGCCGGTAGGCCTCATGTGCTGGCGTGGAACGCCTTTCGCGAACACGGCCCGCATCTGCGCTTCGACCCCCACCCGCCACCGGCACGCCGCCATCCCGGGGTGGGCGTCTGGTACGGAGCTTGCGGGCCGCTTGCGGCGCTGGCCGAAGCCTTCCAAACCACGCGCACCATCGACCGGCGCCGCGGCGAGCCGTACCTCACCGCGATGCGGTTCTCCAGCGAACTTCAGCTGCTCGACGTCGCGCCCGACAGTCCCGGCTCGTGGCCGACTCGTGCCGCCGGCACCGTCGCGGTCTCGACCGGCCCCTACTCGATCACCCAGCACTGGGCCCGTCGGATCACCGAGGCGTTCCCGGCCCTCGACGGCCTGCACTACAACAGCCGTTTCGCCGGTCAGCCGTGCATCGCACTGTTCGCCCCGGCTGCCACGGCGATGCCGCGCCGTCCCGCACTCTCGTTGCCGCTGGCCCACCCGGGCCTTGCCATCCGAATCGCCACCGCGGCAGGACGTCTCGGCTATCTGACGATCTGACCGGGTTGCGCCACGTCTCCAGCACGTGGCGATCTCCGATGCCGGCTGACGGCCGTCGTCCAACTGCGTGGCATGTGCGACGCGAAACGACTCAGGCCGCAATACTTGCCTCCATGCGGTTGGTTGTCGTTCTGCGGCGAACACTCCTGTCGCTGCTGGCAGCGGCGGTGCTCTCGGTGACCGGCCTGGCATATTGGCAGGCCCAGGGCGTTCTGGACGGGTTCACGGTCTCCCATGCCCTCGGGGGTGATGCACCCCGGTCGGACAAGGGCAGCATGAACATCCTTCTGATCGGTCTGGATTCGCGGAAGGATCAGGACGGCAACGACCTGCCGCAGGGCATCCTCGATAAGTTGCACGCCGGAGACTCCAGTTCCGGCGGCTACAACACCAACACCCTGATCCTTGTGCATATCGGGGCCGACGACAGGGTCTCCGCCTTCTCCATCCCGCGAGACGACTACGTCGCGGTCAGCGGCATTGCGGGATACGACCACATCAAGATCAAGGAGGCCTACGGGCTGACCAAGGCGCAGACCGAGGACGAACTCGAAAACCAGGGTGTCACCGACCCGGCCGAACTGGAGGCGCGTGGCCGCGAAGCGGGTCGGGAGGCCACCCTTCGCGCGGTCCGCTCGCTCACCGGGCAACCGATCGACTACTTCGCCGAGGTGAACCTGGCCGGCTTCTACGATCTGGCCGAAAGCCTCGGGGGGATCGAGGTCTGCCTCAACCACGATGTCTATGACGAATATTCAGGCGCTGACTTCCCGGCAGGCCCTCAGACCCTCAACGCCTCTCAAGCGTTGGCCTTCGTCCGTCAGCGCCACGGACTGGAGAACGGCGATCTCGATCGCACCCACCGGCAGCAGGCCTTCCTGCTCTCGGTGAGCCACAGCTTGAAGGCAGCGGGCGTGTTCGGCAACCTCGACGCATTCCGCGACCTGATCGCGGTGGCGCACAAGAATCTGGTGCTGTCCCAGGGCTGGAACGAGACATTGTTCCGGCGGTTGGCGGCATTGGCCGACGGCAAGGTCGAATTCCGCACCCTTCCTGTCGTTCGCTACGACAACATCGACGGTCAGGACGTCAACATCGTCGATCCGGCCGCAATCCGCGCCGAGATCGCCGGCGTCATCGACCGGTCCCCGGCCACCGGCGTTGCGTCGCCGCCCGCCGAGAATCCGGCCCCGAAAGCCCCCGTGGCCGTCGTGAACGCCGGCGATACCTATGGGCTGGCCTCGCGGGTGGCCGATGTCCTGACCCGGGCCGGTTACACGATCGAGGAAATCCGGGACCGCAACGACGGTGAACTGCCGGATACGGCCGTGTACTACGGGCATGGTGCCCAACCGGATGCCGACGCGCTCGCCGCGATGCTGGGAATCGCTACCCCGGCCCAAAAGGCTGAACAGGTTGATCCGGGCGAGGTCCGGGTCATACTGGGGCAAGGATATGAACTGCCCTCTGCAGCAGTGAATTCCGCGATCGAAAATGTCAGTGGGGATGACGTCCCCTCCGATTTCCCGCTTCCGGACGCGGGTTCGCCCATCGGTGGCGGCGGAATACCCTGTGTCAACTGAACAACGTCAACTGAACAACATGGTTGTGTCCGACAGATCGGGTGAATGGTCGAGCCCTTGGCCCCCGTCCCAGCAGCGGTCAGCTTCCGGGCATGCCGATGTCGGAGTAAGTGACCAGCAGCGGACCGACGTCGAAGTTGCCGAGATTGCCGAAAGCCCTTTGGGTATTGAGGGAGCCGTCCCAGGCGTCGGGCAAGAACCTGAAGTTGGCGGCGACATTGTCGAAGCCGGACACCTGTTGCCACCATGCGGCGAAGCCGCCGTCGGGGGAGGGGTGCGCCGCGGCAGCCTCCCTGGCGGCCGCTGTGACCCGCTGGGCTTCACTCTGATCGACCGCCGCGAATTCCCAAGGATTGCCCTTGGTCTTCTCAACCCAGGCCGCGGCCGCCGTCAGATCCTTGCCGCCGGCGGCGGCGATCTCGCGGATGCGGTCGCGTAGCGACTCGGGGACCTCGGAGGCGTCGGCGTCCGGGTTGTTCCACAGGGCCAGCACGTTGGGCAGCGACTGCCCGAAAAGCAGGTTGGTCGCCTCGCCGAGAAGCTGAGAGTCATCGCCTTCGGGGGTGAGGGCGCCCACCACGCGGTAGTAGGGGGCAAACGGATGCCGGCGGAAATGCACGAGGTACTCCGTGCCGTCGGGCAGGGCGCAGACCTCGGTGCTGCTTACGGTCGGCCCCATCGGGTTGAACCACGCCGCGACCACCAGGGTCTGGCGGTGTTCAAGCCAGAGCAGCCGCCGGTCTGCCGGCGCCTGGCCCTCTTCTGGCCGTTCGGCCACCGCGGGGCGCGCCTGCTCGCTGATCGCGGCGATGACTATCTCGGCCCGGCCAGCGGCGTCAGTGCCAGCGTCGCTGTCGCCGTCCTGGGGTGGCTGCCGCTGGGAGAGCAGAACCATCACGTCGCTGAGGGTGGAGGTGAAGCCCCACAGGTCGGTGGCCGAGTGACCGGTGTAGGAGTCCAGCTGTTCCTGGTTGCGGATCTCCGACACGGTGTTCCACTGCTGGAACGTCAACCCATTGGCCTCGGGTGCCCATCCGCCGAGCAGGTTGGTGTCGGGACCGCCGAACAGCGCCCACGTCATCTCCGAGATGTAGTCGGCCAAAGCTCCGGTCACTGGCCGGGGGCCGATCACCAGGGAGCTTTTCCAGCCGGTGCCGAAGACCGGATGCTTGTGGAAGCCGGCGGCCAGTTCCAGGCCGGAACCCACCGCGATGCGTAGCTGCTGTCCCTCGGACTGCACCGACTCCGACGGTGCGCCAACGAACTTGGCGATAACGGATGCGATGTCCTCGATGGCATCGAACCGGTAGCGGGTCAGATCGAGAAGCCACTCCGGGCGCCCGCGAAGAGTTTCCAGGTAGTGGTAGGTCCCGTCGTAGTCCTCCCGCGGCCCGGCCTGGGCGGCGGGATGGCTGAACGCCGGAACTCCGCCGAGCGTCTGCGCGAGCCGCTCGGCGATGACATCGCACATCCAGGCGCTGAGTTTGGCCGTCTCCGACAGGCGGAGCAGGAAGGTGTCCCACTGCGGCGGGGCGTACGCCGCGGCGATGGCGTAGACGGTGTGGTCGTCGGCGTTGTAGGCGAAACTCCAGCCGGCGGCATACCGGTTCAGCATCAAACAGACTTCACGGGCGTCGGCGCCATCGTGGACCTGTTCGACGATCCGGGTCCTGATCCGCCACTTCGCCCAGCCCTCGGAGCTCAGCTCCACCGTCGTGGTCTGGGCCAGTCGGGCCTGCCAGTAGGTGGCGCTGGCCCCATCGACCTCGAGCCAGTCCTCATCGGCCCACAGGTAACGGTGCAGATACTCTGCCAGCAACGCTTCGGCCGTGGTTTCGACGCTCATCGTTCCCCCGTGATTTAGCTCGCCGTGTCGCCAAACGCCTCGGCGATCACTCTGAACCCGAAGGCTAGATGAAGGATCCGACAAGTCGTCGGACTGTGCGTCGTGGCCCGTCGGGAAACCTCAGAATCCGTTGGGCAGTGGTGGATTTGCAGTCGCGGCCCTCGAGCACGGCGACGGGACTCCCTGCCGGGATGCGACTCGCCAGCACGCTGAGGTGATTGCGATCCGCGGGTTTGTCGCCGCGTGCGTCGGCGCGGTGCTGCGGCATAGCACCGCGCCGACGGACACGGCTTGTTGAGGGGCGGACGGCTCAGACCGTCGGGGCCTGAAACTATTACTGCCCCATCGCCTTCTTGCGGTCTTCGTCGCTGAAGCCGTCGTCGTCGGAGCGTCGGTACGCCTCCTTGCGCTTGCGGCTCATCACATCGTGCGTCGAGGCGAAGGCCGCACGGTTGGCGACGTAGTCGTACTTGTCGAAGGACATCGAGTACTTGGATTCCACGCCCATCCGCCGGCCGACTTCGACGGCGTCGATATCGGCGCCGAGGAAGATGAAGTCCCAGCTGTAGACCTCGCGTTGCTGGGTGATCAGCTTCTGGACGGCGTCCCAGGTCCAGTGCCGGCTGGCGTTCTCCATGCCGTCGGTCATGATCAGGCAGATGACGTGGCCGGGCCGCTCGTGTTCGGGAAGCGCCGAAAGCGCTTCGCCCACTTCGGTGATGAACCGTCCGGCCGAGTCGAGCAGGGCGGTGCTGCCGCGCGGTACGAGGGTGAATTCGGGCACCGCGGCGATGTCGGTGGGCGGGTAGACCAGCTCGTATTCGTTGTCGAACTGCGCGAGGGTCACCTGGCAGTGCCCCGGTTCGGCGAGCTGCGAGGTGATGATCTCCCGCCAGCCGTCCTCGGTGGCGGTCACGGAGGTCGACATCGAGCCGGACCGGTCGAGCAGTGCGGCGATCAGGGTTTTGCTGGAGTCGGTCAAGGTTTGCCTTCCGTAGGATTGCGGAGGCCATGGCACGCCGAAGGAAAACCCGACTCGTGACAGCCCCCGCAGATGAAGAAGCAGCCGGACTGGCCGGCCGCCGCTGATACTTCATTTATACCAGTTTATCTGGGATTTTGCAACCCACAGGCGCCGTTCCACCGGTGGTGTTAGCGATACCGTCGCACCCCGTCAACTCTTGGCTGGGTTGATCCCTTCCAAGGGAGTTCCACCCCTGGAATTTTCCCGTACGGGAACAACGGCCATGGTCTTGACGTTGTTGCTGCGGCTGTCGGCGGCGGGGTGGAGCTGGAAGTGAAAAAGTGTCGTACCCCGTTCGTAGTATCCGTGCGCAAGGGGTTGTCGTTGGCATCTCCTGGGGGAGTGAAGGGAGTCTTTGGTGGAGGCGTTCGTCTTTCTGCTGGTTGTGGTGCTCGTCTTTGTTTTGTTCAGGGCGTGGATCAGGTCGGGTGATCAGACCGCCCGGGTGGTGGACGGCGGGGTGGGTGCGGCGGCGGCGGTGTTGCGCGACGCGCGCGGTGGTGCTGCGGTGGTGGCGTACCGGAATCTGGAGAAGACGGTCGGCAAGGAGCACGGGCGCAGCGAGCGGTCGGCGGTGTTGGCTTCGGCGCTGGCCTCGATCAGGTTCGACCGGTCGAGGCTGGAGTCCCCGCTTGTGGGTGAGGTGAGCGTGAAGTTCGGCCCGGGTGTTGAGGTGTATCGGGATTGGGTGATCCGCGGGCAGGAGGCCCATGACGTGGAGGCCACGACGTGGGCGAAGGTTCTGACCAGCGGGCGGGAGTTCAAGGACCGGGATACCCGCACTGCGGAGTTGCAGATCGTCTCGGCGTCGTGGTCGATGAGGGTGCCGGTTGATCCGGATCGCGCGAACGGGGCGCGGTTTGTGGCCGACCAGCTCAATGCCATCACCCGCTCGGCGAGGCCGCGGGCGGCGACCTCGGCCGATATCAAAGCTTTGGGCTCGGATATGGAGGCGATGCTGGAGAAGCTGGTGATGGCCTCGGGTGCCTCGCCGGCGGAGAAGATCTCGGAGTTGTCCGATCTGCGGTTCGGGCGGCTGATTTCTGATGACGAGTACGAAGCGGCGAAGTCGCGGATTCTGGGGATCTGAGATGGGACTGTTGAAGGCGGCCGGTTCGGCGGTCGCCGGTGTGCTGGCTGATCAGTGGAAGGACTTCTACACCGTTGCTGACGGGGTGGCGCCGACGGCGGCGTTGTTCCCGGCGGTGCGGCGCGGAACCAATCTGGGTCGGGGGTCGAACACCCGCGGCTCGGTCGACGTCATCACCAACGGCAGCACGATCGTGGTTCCCCAGGGGTACGGGCTGGTCTTCATGGAGGGCGGGGCGTTCACCGCCTTCGTCGCCGAACCCGGGGTGTATGAGTGGAGCTCGGGGGCGCACGACTCGCGGTCGGTGTTCGCCGGCGGGAATCTGCTGGATCCGCTGGTCACGGCATCTTGGGAGCGGTTCAAATACGGTGGCCGGCCGGCGGCGCAGCAGCGGGCGTTCTTCGTCTCGCTTCAGGAGTTGACGAACAACAAGTTCGGTACGGCCTCGGACATCTATTGGGATGACCGCTATCTCAACGCCCAGGTCGGGGCCAGCGCGCGGGGCACCTACACCCTGCGGATCACCGACCCGTTGTTGTTCATCCACAACTTCGTCCCGGCGAGCTATCTGCAGAACGGCGCGGTGTTCGACTTCACCGATCTGCGCAACGCCGCGGCCGATCAGCTCTTCAACGAGGTGGTCGCCAGCCTGTCAACGGCGCTGTCGGCCTACACCAACGATCCGGCGCGGGGCAACCGCATCGTCGGCATCCAGCAGGACGCGGTGGGCTTCGCCCGGTGTCTTGGCGACGCCGTGGAGGCCAACTACCAGTGGCGATCCGAGCGTGGCCTCGAGATCGTCAGTACGGCGATCGTCGCCATCGAGTACGACGCCCCATCAAGGGAATTGCTGAAGGCGGTGCAGCGTGCCGACGCCCTGTCGGGGGTTCGGGCAACGGCGAATCTTCAGGCCGCCACCGCCGCCGGCATCGAGGCCGCCGGCGCCAACGCCGGCACCGACGGTCTCATCGGCATCGGCATGGCCGCCGGCACCGTCGGTACCCACGCCCTCGACCAACCAGCGACCGCCGACCCCGCCGAGGACCACTTCGCCACCCTGGCGGGCTTCAAGCGGATGCTCGACGCCGGACTGATCACCCAGGACGACTACAACGCGGCGAAGGCCAAGGCACTAGGCCTATGAAGCTCCACCCGGGGTGTGAACGGGCGCAACGCCCCCACCGGAGGTGTCACGGATTGTCGTCATGGCTATCAGGCACCCTGGGGCATGGGGTCAGTTCGTCGGTCTTCCCTTCTAGGTTGGCGTGATGGACGCCGAAGGGGCCTTCGTACCGCACACTCCTGATCCGAACCTTGGCGGCACGATCGTCTACGCGGTGCGGCTGGACTATTTCGGCAAGCTCTCAAAGAGTGATCAAGAGCGGCTGGACGCACTGAACCCCCGGGCCAACAAGAAGGCCCCCGTCTTCTACGTCGGCCGGACGTCGCTGCCGGCCTCGAAGCGCTACGAAAACCACCGGAACGCACATAAGGCCAGCCGCTGGGTCAGGATATACGGCCAGCGCCTGATCGAGGTCGATCAGTGGAAGCCGGATTTTGGGGTGGCTCTGCCGCAGAAGGTTATCCGCGCCGCCTGGCAACTGGCCCGGCGCAGCAACGGCGATCCCCGCGAGCGGGAGAAGGCTTTGGCCGAGTTGCTTCGTGCGCAGGGCTACTACGTCATCTCGCATTGAGGGGAAGCGTCGGAACTGGCCGGCACACCGCTCTACGGAGTTGGTGAGTGTCGTACCCGCAGTCGATACCTTCGGAAGCCGCCAGGCCGCCACGACGGGGAACCCATCGCCTTTCGCGGCTGTTGATACCGATCGCTACCGAGGTCGCTGACGGTAGCCCATCCTGGTCCGCTCTGCGTGGCGGCGCATCAGGTCGCACGCGCGCCTGCTTTTGCCGGCGCTGATCGCTTCGACGATCTCGGCGTGCTCGTCCCACGAGGCACGTCCACGGGTTCGGGCGAAGGACACGTGGTACCAGCGCACGCGTCGTTCCAGGGATCCGAGCGTTTCGGCCAGGAAGCCGTTGCCCGTCATCGACACGATGTAGCCGTGGAAATCGGAGTTGGCGGCTACGAGGGCCGCCGGATCTTCTGATGCGACAGCCTGTTCTCCTGTGTGCAGCACGTCGCGGAGCCGTTCGACATGTTCGGCGTTGGTGTGCTGGGCGGCCAGTCTGGCGGACTCTGCTTCGAGCACGGCTCGGACAGCCAGGAGTTCGTCGGCTTCGGTATCGCTCGGGATATGGACGAAGGTGCCGTAGGCCGGCCGTTGATCGACCCACCCCTCGAACTGCAGGCGCAGCAGGGCCTCTCGGATCGGTTGTCTGCTCACCCCGAGGATGCGGGCCAACTCGGTCTCGACGAGGTGATGGCCCGGTTGCAGTTCCCGGGAGGTGATCATCTCCAGCAGGGTGTGATACACGGCGTCCCGTAGGGGGGCGGGACGCTCCAAGGGCGTTCGCTGCGGCAATCCCGATGGTTTCGCGGCTGCTGCCGGGGGCTCTGAGGCGTGCTGAGTCATAAAAGTCCTTCTGACGCCGGGCGGCAGGTCGGTGACGTGCGGTGTCGAGGATACGACCGCTGCCCCGCGGCGTCACGGTCCGACGGCCACTCCGGCGATTTGATCCACTACTGTCGACTGTATACAGTCGACAAATCAGCGTGGTTTAATGCAAGGAGCTGCAGGGATTGGTTCACGGCGTGGTGATATTCAGCTTTCCGGGGGTGAAGGCTTTCGACGTGGTCGCGCCGAGCGAGGTTTTCACTCACGCGGCGCATCTCACCGACGGCGGGTACGAGGTCGCCATCGCGTCGATCTCCGGGGGACCGGTAACGGCCGAAAGCGGACTCACATTCCCGACGGTGGCAATGCCGGAGCCGGGAATGATCGACACGTTGGTGATGCCCGGTGGTTCCGGAGTTCATTCGGCGCTGTCCGACTCGACGACGATGTCCTGGGTCCGGACCGCTTCAAGCCGGGCGCGACGTTCGGTGGGTATCGGCGCCGGTACCCTCCTTGTGGCCGAGGCGGCAACGCCGGCCGGTCGCCAGGACGTGACGCACCGGTCGGGTTCGGAACATTCGGCGCGGGTGTTCCCGCCGACGTCAGGCGACTTCGACTCGTTGGTTGCGCGCAGCTCGTCGAACGCACGGTGGACCGCTGGAACGTCGGGGGGAATCGACACAGCACTTGCGATCGTCGAGGCGGATTTCGGCGCCGAGGTCGCCCAGGAGGTCGCTCGTTGTCTGGTCCTGTACCGCTGTGGCGCTGGTGCTTCCCGCCGGTTCGACACCCCGCTCTGGACTCCGCGGGCGACCCGTGACGCAATTCGACAGGCGCAGGAGGCCATCGAGGCCGATCCGGGTGCCAGACACACGGTCGCCGAGTTGGCCCGTCGCGCGGCCATGAGCAGCCGCCATTTCGTCCGGGTGTTCCTCGCCGAAGTCGGCGAAACGCCGAGCGTGTACGTGGAGCGGGCGCGCACCGAACTGGCCTGCCGCAAGTTGGCGGAGACCACCGACACCGTGGCGGCCATTGCTGCTCGCTGCGGGTTCGGGACCGCGGAGACGATGCGGCGTACCTTCGCCCGCCGTTTGGGTGTCTCGCCTACCGAGTACCGCAGAAGGCTGGACCGTCATGGGGACGGTGGTGCTGAGTGGTTCACCCCAGCTCCAATGCCTCGACTGACTGCGCCGGCGGTCACCGGCCGGCCCAATGAGAGGGCCGAGAGGTGATACGCGAGCGGTCATTTCCGCGGGGCCATCGAGGTGTGAGGCGCCACGAATCCGGACAGGCATCCCACGCATTTCGACCCATGTGCCGGCAGCGGCATGGGGGTCAAGAAATCGCTCGTACCGTTTGTCGTTGGAGAAGAAGTGATTCGGAAAGGGTTTGGCAACATGGGTTCATCGGAGTTCGTCGTGAACGCCGAAACGTGCGCGGTCGCGACTGACTCCGGTCATCGCAACCGATCCACTCCTGGTCGTCAGATGCATGTGCCCCCGGCGGCACGGTCAGGTGGCATCGGCCGCGTGAATTCGGTTGGGCGCGTGGGCGCTCTGGCCGTGGCTCTGGGTATCGGTGCCGCGGTGCTGTCGATGCCCCCGACGGCTGCAGCGGAGACCAACGGCTCATCCGGTTCGAGTGCAACGCCTTCGTCCTCCCGGGGGTCCAACGCGGCCAATCATGCCGGGCCGGGTGCGAAGACTCCCCGTTCCCGCGCGACTGCGGGGGCGCCCTCGCGGCCGAATTCCAGGGTTGGGGCGGGGCCGTCGATGGGCTCTGCGGCGGGGGAGGCGCGATCCGGAATCGCCGCAAGCCGTCCGGCGGCGTCGAAGCCCGCCAAGTCCGATTCGGATATTCCCGTGGCGTCGGTCGTTGGGGGAACCTCCAAGATGGCCTCGGCGGCCACCGCGCCCGCGAACCAACCCGCAGCGGCGGCCGATTCGGCGGGGTCCGGCAATGCGGGGCCACCGGTATGGGCCGCGTCCGCGATGGCGTCGGCGACTCCCAGCGGCTCAGTAGCAGCGTCCAGCGCGCCCGTGGTTCCTGATTTCATCCGCTTCTTCATCGGGGATGGCACGGCGACCAATCCGGATGCGGGGTTGTTGGTCGGTGATGGCTTCAGCTACGACGCCAGCACGTGTGTGGGCACGGCGGCATGTGACGGCGGTCGGGGCGGGTTCCTGTTCGGTAATGGTGGTAGCGGCTGGAATGGAGGTTCGGGCGGCTCGGCCGGGCTGTTCGGCAACGGCGGCAACGGCGGGGCAGGGGTCCCGGGCGTCTTCGCGGGCTTTGGTGGTCTCGGTGGCCGGGGCGGGTTGCTCTGGGGCTTGCGCGGCGCCGACGGCCCGGTCGTGCCTTCTGCGTGGGATCAGCCCGACACGGTCGTCCCCGAGGACGGCGAAAGCCCTACCGACACCCCGAGCGGGGAAGACCCGCAGGCGGCTCCCGTTGTCGCCCCCTACACTCCCGTTGTCGACCCCTACAAAGGATGGACAAAGCCCGGGAGTCTCGTGATTCCCGCGGGTGGCGGTCCGCCGGTGGTGTCCGCAGGTTTGTTCCCGCCCGGGGCGCCCGTCGTCACCGCGGGTGGTCGTCTGGTTATCCCCGGCGCGCCTCCGATCGGCTGATATCCGCAGGGGAGAGCGGGTGCCGCCGGGCTTCGGCCGGTCGGTGTCGGTGAAGGGCGTGCCACACGCCGTGCGCCACAGCCCTAAGTGGCCGAGCTCTCCACGATCCCGGGGGAACCACACGCGGGTGGCGGGCCCCCTATGCACCGCGGTCCGGTCGACGGTCTGAGAGGATCGCTCTGGCGGAGGTGGTGCCGGTGACGATCTGGGCCGCGGTCAAGGGGCGCAATGCCTGGTTGCTTGACCTGATCCGTAGCCGGCTGTGGCCGGTACCGGTGATCGGCGTCGTGACGGCTGCCGCCACAGGATTCCTGCTGCCCTACTTCGAAGGTCGGTTGCCGACGCCGGCAACGGAGGAACTGTTCGGCGGTGGAGCGGCCGCCGCACGCGGCGTCCTGAGCACGATTGCCGCATCGATGATCACCGTGACCTCACTGACATTCTCGCTGACCCTGGTGACTCTGCAATTGGCCAGCGGGCAGTTCTCGCCCCGACTGTTGCGGACTTTCGCCCGGGACAGGTTCGTGCAACGCACGCTGGCACTATTCGTGGCCACCTTTGTGTACGCGCTGACGGTGCTGCGGGCGGTGCGCTCCGGTCGCGACGGCCAGGCTGATTTCATACCGCAGGTCTCGGTGAGCCTCGCCTACCTGCTTGCGCTGGTCAGTGCCGTCACACTCGTTGTGTTTCTGGGGCACCTGGTTCGGCAGATCCGAGTTGAGACGATTCTTGAGACAGTTCAGGCCGAATCGATCAACGTCGCCGACGCGATGTCCAGCGAGTTGGATGACGCTGAGGTCGACGGGCGGGCGCCCACGCCACCTTCTGACGCGGTGGCGATCACCGCCGAACGAACGGGTTTCCTGCTTGGCGTGGACGAGCAGGTGCTCGTCGGGGCAGTTGCTCGGGTCGACGGGATGGTCGCGATGGACCGGATGCCTGGCGAATGGCTTGTGGCCGGGACGCCGGTCGCGCTCGCTTGGCCGGCTGCTGGCGGGAATTTCGAGACTGACGCCCTGGATTGCATCCGCCGATCGCTGGTGGAAGCGGTCCGGATCGGTGAAGAGCGCACCCCGGTGCAGGACGTCGCCTACGGGCTACGCCAGCTCACCGACGTCGCGATCAAGGCTCTTTCACCGGGGATCAACGATCCGACCACCGCCGTCCACGTTCTCGGAAACAGTTCCGCGCTGCTCTGCGACTTCGCCGACCGCCGTCTTGGCCCGACGGTCCACCGTGATCACGACGGCAAGGCTCGGGTCGTGATTCTCCGGCCTGGATTCGGCGATCTGCTGGAACTCGCCGTTGCGCAACCCCGGCGCTACGGTGCCGCCGATGCGCAGGTACAGGCCGGGCTTCTGCGGCTGTTGCGGGATCTGGCGTGGCGCACGTCAGCGCCCGAGCACAAGTCCGAGATCATCATGCAATTGCGCAGATCCCGCCGGACGGTGTCCAGCCAGGATTTCGATGAGGTGGAACGCGATCATCTTGAGTGTCTGGCGGTAGCCGTCGATGAGGCGCTCGCGGGCCGGTGGCAGACGGTTCCCGGCCGGTGTGGCTAGTCGGACGCAGCCCGGTATCAGATGATTCCTTCTGCGCGGGCCCAATTCTCGACGCGCTGCATACCCTCGTCGATCGAGACCAGCGGCCGGTACCCCAGCACCTTCCGGGCCTTGCCGATCGCGTACGTCCCTGGACGGTTCAGCAGCCCCATGGTGCCCGCCGACAGGTCGGTGTCCTGTCCGAAGCGCCGCAACAGCTTTCCCAGCACCTGTGCGGTGGGCGCGGCGATGGTCATCGGCAGGGTGCGGATCGTGCCGTCGCACATGGTGGCCATCCGGCCGAAGAAGTCGGCGCAGCGAACGCCCACGCCGTCGCTGATGATGAATACCTGGCCGATGGCCGCGTCGTCAGCGAGCGAGAGCACCAGTCCGTCGACGAAATTGTCGATGTAGACCGGCGAGAAGATGCCGTTTCCGCCGTTGGGCAACGGAAGGCCGGTCGGCTTCTGCAGTTCAGCGAGGGGCGAGCGCACCCACACCGAGCCCGGACCCCAGACATCGCCGGGCCGGATGACGGTGACGTCGATCTGTTTGGCGGCATGCGCGGCGAGCACGACGGCTTCGGAGTTGACCTTGGTGTCGGTGTAGACGTCGCCGTTGACGCGGACCGGGTAGGTCTCGTCGACACCGTCGGGGAAGTCGAAGCCGTAGGCGGCCACCGAGGACAGGTGCACGAATCGCTTGACCCCCGCCTCGATCGAGGCGCGCAGGACGCGGCTGGTGCCCAGGACGTTGACCTGCCACGCCTGGGAAAGGCTGAACTTCGAACCCAGCAGCGCGGCGGTGTGCACGACGGTGTCGACGCCGGCCAGCGCGCCCGCCCACACCTCGGGCCGTGTGGTGTCACCGGCCACCACGCTGCGCCCGGGGTCGGCGACCAGGTCGACGCCGCGGACGTCCGCGCCGAGGGTGCGAAAGCGTTCGGCCAGGGCGCGGCCGATGAAGCCGTTCGCCCCGGTGATGAGGATGCCGCGGTTGGCCAGCGACGGGGCCGGACGGTCGGTATCGGAAGTCATGGACCCAGCCTTTCTCAGCAACGCCTCTGAGGTCTTGACCCTAGAGGACGTCGGCATGACATCAGGGGACAGACTGCGTCGACCGCCACGCCGACCGCAGGGCGGCGGGGCCCGCACCGAACCAGCGCTGACAGGACCGCGAGAGAACGCTCTGCTCGGCGTAGCCGAGCTCGCGGGCCAAGTGGCTCAACGTCATATCGGTGTCGCGCAGATACCGCTGCGCGAGTTCGCGACGCACGTCGTCGACAACCGCGTTGAACGTGGATCCCTCGGCGACGAGCCGCCGTCGTAACGCCTTGGGGTGCAGCCGAAACTGGGCCGCGATCACCGCAACGGTGGCCGCGCCGGCGGGCAGCAGCTGGCGAATCAGCGGCCGGATGGACGAGGCCATCGCCGGCTGGTGGCGGTCGATGACGGTGTCCAGATACTCCACGACCACGCGATGGGCCATCTCATCCCTGGCCATCGGCCGATTCAAGTCGGCGGCGGGGATCACGAAGCCGGCGCGGGGCGAGCCGAATCGCGGTGTGCAGGAGAAGTCGCGGACGTAGTCCTGCCGCGGCGAGAGCGGCTGGTGGGGCAGATGCACCGAAGTCGGCGTGTACCCCGCGCCGAAGAGGAAGCGCAACACGCGCAGCATGACGGTCAGCGACAGTTCGACGGTCTGCGGGTGGGCCGGAGGATGTTCGATGACCACCTTGAACTCGACGAACGCGGACTCGCCTTCGGTAGTGATGGTGACTGTGATCGCGGTGCTGTAGGCGGCGAGGTACTGCTCGAAGATGGTGAACGCGTCCGCGACGCGGGCGCCGGTGCGCGCGGCCACCCCGACCGGCCCCAGGATCTCGATGCCCTGACGTTCGCCGAGCCGGCGGCCGAAGGGCGGCGTGCGCGTTGCCGCCGCCGCCGACTCGACCACGTTGATCAGCGACAGGTAGGTCAGAAAGGCGTCGAATCGGCCGACGTCGGCACCATTGATGCCGGCGCGGGACAGCAGCGGGCAGGGATCGCCACCGAGTTCGGTTACCAACGCCGGGAAACCGGTCAAGGCCGTGCCCCTGATCACCGACATGTCCTTTACTGTCAACTATTTGTTCTCTGCTGTCAAGATTTGCGGGATCCGCGCAGGCATCGTTGAGGTCACGAGCACAACCCACACCCCCTAGGAAAGGACCTCACATGACCCTGATGACCGCCCCCGCCCCCGCGACCACGGCCACCGGCGCGCCGCTGCCGATGGTGGCGCTGCCGCAGGGCGAACTGCTCACCGTCAACGCCAACGACAACCCGCTGATCCGTGACGCGCTCGGTGACGGTGTGCACTTCAAGCCGCTGCGCCTGGACCTGGAGAACGGCGAGTGGGTGGTGCTGGCGACCTTCGCGCCCGGCGCGCGGATTCCGCTGCACTACCACACCGGCACGGTGGACGCCTGGACGATCAGCGGCAGCTGGCACTACTACGAGTACGCCGATCAGCCGCAGACCGCCGGCTCCTACCTCTACGAGCCTGGGTCATCGGTGCACACGCTGGTGTGCCCCGACTCCAACACCGAAGACACCGTGGTGTTGTTCCGGGTGAGCGGCGCCAATGTCAACTTCACCGACGACGGCCAGTTCCATTCCATCCTCGACGCGGCCTTGATTGCACACCTCACGGGCCTTCTTGCGGCCGAGCAGAACGTGGGAACCGTCACCTACATCAGCGGCGGCGCCGCCGGCTCCACCTACGTGGGGGCATGATGCGCGCCGTCGTGATGAAGGACGCCACGCTGCGAGTGCAGGACGTGCTCGAGCCGGTTCCCGGCTCGGGCGAGGTCCTGGTCGACGTCCTCGCCTGCGGCATCTGCGGCACCGATCTGCACTGCGCCGCCCACGCTCCGGAGTTCAACGCGGCGACGAAAGGTGCGGCGGGAATCGAGTTGATGGACCTTGACGCCCCGGTGGTGTTCGGACATGAGTTCGTCGGCCGCATCGTGGCCTACGGACCCGACACCGAACAGCGGATCCCGCTCGGCCGCCGGGTGGTGTCGATGCCGATTCTGCTCCGCGAGCAGCCGGTGATGCTCGGCTTCGCCGGCCCCGGCAGCCCGGGCGGCTACAGCGAGCGGATGGTGCTCTCCGAGCCGCTGCTCATCGAGGTTCCGGATCATGTGAGCACCGAGGTCGCGGCGTTGACCGAACCCCTCGCCGTGGCGTACCGGACGGTGACCAGAGCCGACGTCGACGCCAATGACGTCGCGCTCGTGGTCGGCTGCGGGCCGATTGGACTGGCCGTGATCGCGGTGCTCAAGATGAAGGGCGTCGGACCCATTGTCGCGTCGGACTTCTCGCCCGAGCGGCGCGAACTGGCCCGCCGACTCGGCGCCGACGTCGTCGTCGACCCCAACCAGGGGTCTCCGTACGGAGCGCTGATGGCGGCCGCCGCCACCGATGACCCCGCGAAGATGGCGGGCCCCAACGCGGTGCTCGGCCAATTGCCGATCCGGCCCACCGTGGCGTTCGAGTGCGTCGGGGTGCCCGGGCTCATCCAGCAGATGATTGCCGGCGTACCGCCCGGCTCGCGGATCGCGGTCGCCGGAATCAACATGGGCTCAGACAGTTTCGAGCCGGCGCAGTGCATCCTCAAAGAGCTCGACATCCGCTTCTCGCTCTACTACTCGCCGGAACAGTTCGCCGAGACCTTCGCGCACCTGGCGGCAGGTGACTTCGACGTCGCGGCGCTGCTGACCGGCACGGTGGGCCTCGACGGTGTGGCGGACGCTTTTAAACGGCTGCGTTCCAACCCCCGCGACGCGAAGATCCTGCTCGATCCCACCCGCTGACGACGTTCAGCAACCCGCCCAGCCCCAGAAAGTACCCGTGACATGCGTGCCCTCACCAGTCTCGACAGCATGTTCCTCGCCACCGAGGACGGCCGAACCGTCGCCAACGTATCCAGCCTGGCTGTGCTGGATCACGCCGACAGCAGTGGTAAAGCACTGACGCGCAGGGATATTCAGGAGCTCTTTGCTGAGCGCCTGCATCTCCTGCCGCCCTTGCGCTGGCGGCTGGTCGATGTCCCGCTGGGGCTGGGTCACCCCCGGTGGGCCGATTGTGGGGGCGATGTCGACCTGGACTTCCATGTGCGCGAAACCGCTGTGGTCAGCCCGGGTGACCAACACGCGCTGGAAACACTGGTCGCTCGGCTGTCGGCGCATCCGATGGACCGGTCCCGACCGCTATGGGAGGTCCACCTGATCCACGGGCTGCAGGACGGCAAAGTGGCGTTGTTGACCAAACTGCATCACGCGGCGGTCGACGGCATGTCCGGCGGCGAGGTACTCAACGTCCTCTTCGATATGACGCCCGAGGGGCGTGATCCGATGCCGACGCCCGGTTTACCCCGTGAGCGCGACCCCGGCCAACTCGCCATGCTCGCGCGGACTGTCGCGGACCTGCCGCGGCGTCAGTGGAGCACCGCGACAGCCGCGCGGAACACGCTGACCAACCTCGACCACTTCGCCCCGCTGAGGTCGGTGCCGGGCGTTGGAACGTTGGGGCGGGTCCTACGTCGTATGGCGAAGCCGACCGCCGGCCCGAGTGTTCTCGACACGGCGCTGCCCAGATCGCCGAGAATGCCGTTCAACGGCAAGATCACCCCGCATCGGAGGGTGGCGCTGACCCGCCTGTCGCTTGACACCGTCAAAGACATCAAGAACCACTACGAGGCCACCGTCAACGATGTGGTCGTCGCGCTGTGCGCGGGTGCGCTGCGCCGATGGCTGACCGGGCACGCGGCGCTGCCGGAGCAACCACTGGTGGCCGCGATTCCCATATCGATGCGTTCGCAGGCGGAGTTGGGAGCCTTCGGCAACCGGGTCGGCACGCTGCTCACGGCGCTGGCCACCGACGAGTGCGACCCGGTCGTCCGGCTGCGCAAATGCCGGGCCGGCCTTCGAGCGGCCAAGGAACGCAACAAAGCCGTGCCGGCGTCGCTGATGCGCGACGCCAACGATCTCATCCCGCCGATCCTGTTCGGACCGGCCATCCGAATGATGACCGGCATCGCTGCCAGCGACGCGCTGACGCCTGTCGCCAACGTCGTGATCTCGAATGTGCCCGGACCGCGAATTCCGCTCTACTGCAAGGGCCGACAGATCCGGGAGCACTACCCGGTGTCGACCATCAGTGACAGCCTTGGCCTCAACGTGACGGTCTTCAGCTACACCGACCGTCTCGAGATCGGACTCGTCGCTGACCGCGGTTCCGTCGTCGATGCGCCGGGACTCGCCGCCGCGTTCGGCGAGGAGTTGGATCTGCTCAAGCAGAGCATGCAGGAACAGAGCGACTCCGAGGGGCCGACGAAGTGAAACGGCTCAGCAGTGTCGATGCCCAGTTCCTGGCCATGGAAGACGGGCGCGTCCATTCCCACGTCTGCCAGCTGACGATCATCGAGGGTAGGACAGGCAACGGCAGCACGATCGATGGTCGGCGTATCCGTGATCTGCTCGCCCAACGCATCGATCTGATGCCACCGTTTCGCTGGCGGATCAAGGCGGTCCCGTTCGGAATCGACTATCCGGTCGTGGTCGAGGACGAGGCGTTCGACCTTGATTCGCATATCTGGGAAAGCGCTCTGCCCGTTCCCGGAACCGATCAACAACTCGGTGAGGCCGTAGGGGACATCGCCTCGCGCCCGCTCGACCGGGCGCGGTCACTGTGGGAGTTGCACGTCATCAACGGCCTGGCCGACGGCCGGGTGGCGCTGGTGACCAAAGTGCACCATGCGATCGTCGACGGTGTCTCGGGGACGGAGTTGCTCGGAGTCCTGCTCGACCCGACTCCGGAGACCGTCTCCGATATCGACAGGCCCAAAGCAGCCCAGCCCGGGGTCGGTTCGGCCCCGTCGGACATCGGCCTGCTGGTTCGCGCGGTCGGATCGTTGCCAATGCAGCCGGTACGGATGGTGCGCCACCTGCCCATGGTCCTCCGTCATGTCGACCAACTGCCGACGATGCGACATCTTCCCGGCGCGGGACTCATAGCCCGTGCGGCCGATCGCGCCGAGCGCATCGCGAGTCGCAACAAAGACGGCCGCAACCTAGAACATCGGAACGCCGCGGCCCCGAAAGTATCGTTCGGGGGCCGGATCTCGGCTCAGCGCCGCTTCGCGTTTGGCTCGCTTCCTCTCAGTGGCATCAAGGCCGTCAAAGACGCGGTTCCGGGTGCCACGGTCAACGACGTGGTCGTTGCCCTGTGCGCCGGAGGGCTGCGGCGTCGAATGCTGGCCCGGGGTGACGACGTCTCTGCACCCCTGGTGAGTCTGGTGCCGGTGTCGGTGCGAACCGGTCAGCGGCAGCAGTTCGGCAACCAGATCTCGTCGATGATCGTGCCGATCCCCACCGACGAGCGCGATCCCCGGCGTCGGCTCGCGCGGGCGCACGCCGTCATGCGTGCGGCCAAGGAACGCCACCGCGCGATCCCTGCCAAGCTCCTCACCGCGGCCAACCACAGCGTTCCACCGGCGCTGCTGACCAGAACCGCCCGGATGATCTCGATGACCACCGGCGCGGGCTGGATCAGACCGCCGTTCAACGTCACCATCTCCAACATCCCCGGATCGCGGCGCGCGCTGTTCTGTGCGGATGCCCGAGTGGTGTCCCAGCACCCGGTGAACGTCCTGCTTGATGGCGTCGGGTTGAGCATCACGCTGCTCAGCTACGAGGACCGGATCGATTTCGGTCTCACCGCCGACCGGGAATTGTTGCCCGATGTCTGGTGCCTCGCCGACGAGTTGGCTGACGAGTTGCGAACCTTGGCAACCGAGTTCGAAGCCCTTGTCTAGGTGACCAGCTTCTCGCAGTTCCGAGCACAGCTCAACCTTGAAATCGGGGAGTGCGATTTCAAAGTCACGCCATGAACCTTGAAATTCGCCGGGCGCAATTCAAGGTTAGCTGCGGACTGCCGACGGTCAGACATGCCGGCGTCCGACCTTGTGTCAATCCGGTCAACGGCGGAGAGGCTCCGAGTTCCCGAAATTCGGGTTTGGCCGGGTGCGAATCGGCTAGCGTGTGCGCGCGTGAACCCTGAGACACCAGGACTACATCCGCACTACACGCTGATCTGCGACGACGTCCGACTCGAGTTGGGCAACCGCTTCTCGCTGATCGGCGTGTTTCAGAACATCGTGACTGCGCAACTACCCATATCGCTGGTGAAGTTGGCGGCGGTTACCTACTGGCACGGGCAGGGAACGGGTTCTGCGCAGGTCAGGGTTGTCTCGCCGGATCGCACGGAGGTCATCGTGATCTCCGAGCCCACGACCATTGACCTTCCGGCCGGTGGGTTCACCCACAACGTGGTCCTGTTCGTCAACGTCGTGCTGCAGAGGGAGGGAACGTACTGGGTGCAAACGCTTCTCGATTCCAAGGTCGTTGGTGAGGTCCCTTTCTCAGTCGTGCTCCAACGGCCCGAGTCCGTCTGAGTGACGCGGTAAGGTTCTGCCCGCTTCACCGGCAGCCTGATGAATTTCACCGCGGCCGGTCGCGCCGCTTGAGCAGCGATGCGAGGCGATGGTCCAGCTACTTCTGGGCATCTTCTCCGTGGGTCTCGCAGGCCAGGGACGCGATGTCCCCGGCGAGCATGATGGCGACGGCCTTCCAGCGGTCGGCCGCGTCGATCTCGGCAACGGCGGCCAGGAAGTTGTCGGCCGCGCCGGAGTGCAGCGAGGACACGAGGCGGCCGGTGGCGATCGCGTTCCGCTCGCCCGAACCACCCCGATGCCCCACAGCCAGCGCAATACCGCCAACCCCGCCCAGGTATGCCGGTGTCCCCACCCCCATCAACCCAGCGACACGCTCGTCGATCGCGGGGATCCCCTGCTCCCACGCGCCGGCCCTTCTCGGCATGGCCAATCTCGAGGGCCGAAGTCGTCCCCGAATCCCGACCTGCCAGCATGTCGCCGTCTCCGGTCGGGTAACTAGCATGTCAACGGCATGACTGACATCTCGAGCGGCCCGGCCGTCGATGCCGCCGAGCCCGATGACGGCTTTGTCGACTCCGTCGGCCGGCACCGCGCGCGGAAGTGACCGCAGCCGCGATGCGCCACCTGCTCGCCAGCGCTGCCCTCGGCCCGCTGCTGCTGGTGCAGGGGCGCCGCGTGCGCGCGGTCACGCCGCGACTGCCGGAGCCTTCCGGCCCGCGCTCCGGGCGAGTGGGCGAGGGTGCCCCATTGCGGCTTCTGGTGGCGGGGGACTCCGCAGCGGCTGGGGTGGGCGCGGCCTCGCAGGACGAGGCCCTGTGCGGTCGCCTGGTGGCGGAACTGTCGGCACGGCGCACGCTGGACTGGCGGCTGGAGGCTCGGACGGGCTACACCACCGCCGACGCGCACGCGCACCTGGCGGCCCTGCCCGAAGGCCGTTTCGACGTGGTGGTGCTGTCATTGGGCGTCAACGATGTGACGAGCGGCATCGGCCGCGCGAGATGGCTGGGGCGGCAGGGGGCGCTGGCCGACATGCTGCAGACCCGCTTCGCCTCACGAGCTGTACTGTTCACCGCGCTTCCGCCGATGCACCTGTTTCCCGCGCTGCCGCAGCCGCTGCGTTGGTACCTGGGCGCCCGAGCCCGCGACTTCAATGCCGCGCTCGCGGATTGGCTGCCGGGCTCGCCGGGCTGCCATCTGTCGGCCCCGGAGTTCGAGCCCAATTCGGCGTACATCGCCAGCGACGGTTTCCATCCCGGGCCGGCTGCCTATGCGGCGTGGGCGACGCGGATTGCCCGCGATATCGACAGGCTGTTCCCCCTGTAGCGGCTAGCGATTCACCGCGGTCGTTGATCCCAATGCGCCCGCTCGTCTTGGGACAGGGCGAGTTCGGCGCGGTGCCCCGTCCGCGCTGCCTCCCGGGCGGCGTCGACGACGGCCATCACGGCCAGAATCTCCTGCGGGGGTGTGGGATTGGGGCCGTACCCGGTGATCGCCCGGGCCAGTTCTCGGTAGTACTGCAGTTGGTCTCCGGCCGGCGTCGGGAGGCGGTGCCGGCGACCGGCGGCATCGTAGAGGAGCATCTCTTCGGGATCCTCGCCCCAGCCCGGCGCACCGGGTGAGACACCGGCCTTGAGTTGATCCTCCTGAATGTCGCTGCCGTGCTTGACCACTGTGCCTGCAGTGCCGTGCGCGACGAACCGGGTGTGCGCGCCTGCGGCGAGCATGCTGGCGTGCAGGACCACCCGACGCCGCGGGTAGTCGAGGAGGACATGCGCCCAGTCATCGGTGCGAGATCCCGCACGCAGGCTGGCGAGGTCGGCGGTGACCGCGTCGGGCAGGCCGAACAGTTGCAGGGCCTGATCGGCCAGGTGCGGGCCGAGGTCGAACCACAGTCCTGCACCCGGGCCGGGGTTCTCCCGCCAGCGGTCGCGCGGGTTGGGGCGGAACCGGTCGATGTGGGATTCGAAGTGGACAACCTCGCCGATGAGGCCGTCGTCGATGACCTGCTTGATGCCCAGGTAGTCGCTGTCCCAGCGCCGGTTCTGAAACACCGACACGATCCGCCGACAACGATCGGCGGTGGCGAGGACCGCTCGGGCGTCCTGTAGCGACAGCGTGAACGGTTTGTCGACAGCCACGTGGCGCCCGGCCCTCAGCGCCGCCTCCGCGAGCGGCCGGTGGGTGTCATTGGGCGAGGCGATCACCACCAGGTCCACATCGCCGCGGGCGATGAGTCTGTCGGCATTGACGACCTCGATACCGGGATGGTCGGCGTGGACGTCGGCGGCGCGGGACGATGCGACGGCGACGAGTTCCAGCCCCGGCGTGGCGGTGATCATGGGGGCGTGGAACGTCTTGGCCGCGTACCCGTACCCGATCAGGCCCACCCGCACGGTGTCATCGGTGCCAGACATGGCTCTCCTTCCCGAAGGAACCCATCCTCCCAGTTCAGGGGAACCCCTGCCGCGATCCTCAGCGACCAGACCCTGAACTGACCCTCGCCGGCCCGACCAGCGCATGTTGATCGGACATAGTGCCGAGGCGCGGCGCCCTGCTGTCGGTGCGGCGCGACCCGTCAACCGACCAAAGGCCATTTTGTGACATAAGTCACATCCATAGTCAACTACTTCTGCGCGGCGGCGATGGCGCGAAATCCTCTCTGTAAGAATGCGTTTGGCCTATGACGCGATCGATTGAGATGCTGGGGATGGCCGCGTTTTCGGTATTGCCCACCCGGGGATGGGCGGTCTAGCCTCGGTGACTGGGCGGGGTTGGCGAAAGGCAAGCGGGGGATATGTCCAAAGTGAATTGCGGTCTTCGTATGGGTGCGGCGGCGTTCGTCGCGGGGCTGTCTCTGGTCGGGACGCCCGGTCCGGCGGTCGCCGTGGCCGACACGGCCGAGGACGCTGGGACGCACTCGGCGGGCAAGGCGGAAACGGGGCGAACCGGTAGGCCCGATGCTGGGACGAGCCGCCCTTCCGCCGTAACAGCGGCTCCCGCAGTGGCGGTTCCGGGGTCTGGCTCGGCCGTCAACTCCTCGACGCAGCGACGGGCTGGGCGGATCGTGTCGCAGGAACGGAGCGCGCTGACTGCGGTGCAGGACCGGCGGGCGCGTCTCTCAACGCCGTTCCTTCCCGCGATCCCCTCGACGCTCGGCGAACCTGCCTCCCCGGCAGCGGCTTTACCGGACCGGCCGCGGGCCGCGGCCGGCGGCCCCTCCGCGGCACTGGTCGCCCCTGACGCAGCCCCGGCAGGGGCGAAGGTGCCGGTGGTCCCGCTCCCGGCCTCGGCGCAACCGGCCGCCCCTGCACTGATCAACACTGCACTGATCGACAACACTGCACTGATCGACACTGCACCAATCAACACCCGGGTCATCAGCGTGGTCTCCCCGCCGACCGCCGCCGCGGTGGCCTCGACGCCCGCGGATGCCGTGGCCGCGGCACCGTCGATCACCGCGACCGTCACCGGCGCCCTCGACAACGCCGCCAACTGGCTGTCCGGGCGTCCTGCCGAGTCTGCCGCGGCCTTCCTGCAGGGCGCACTGCTCCTGGTGCGGCGCAACCTTTTCGGTGGGAACGCGACCGCTCCTGCCGCTGCGACCGTCTCGGTGCTCGTCGACGACAACCTCCCCATCACGGTTTCCCCCACGAACTCATTCAGGACCATCTACGGCACCACCGCCGCCGGTTCGGTGACCGTCAACGGGCACACCTGGGTTGCCGACCCGAAGACGCACCTCTACACCACAACCGCCGATCTGGCCCAAGAGTGGCAGACCTACTACAGCGAAATGCAGGCTGGTCGAGGTGCTGAACTCAATGATGTGCAGCGCCTTGCGGGTAATGCGCAGGCGGTGTTCGAGAACACCGACCTGAAGTTCCAGCCCGAAGCCCAGCTGTCGGTCGATCGGCAGGATGTGCAGAAGGTGCTCGACGCTGTTTACGCGGCCATGATTGGTGCCGGTGTGGACCCGAGTTCAACGCTGACCGAAGATCAGTACCTGGCTATTGGTGCTGTGCTGCAGAACAATCCGACTCTTCGTGAGCTGGCGGTTCAGGGACACGGACTCAACAACGCCTGGATCCCGCGGTACGCGGGCTTCACCAGACACTTCCAGAACAACGTCGACGGGCAGACCCGCTACATCGGCCCCGGCTTCAACAGCGGCCAGCGAGCCCTCGCCGACTTTTTCGATGACAACATCATCACTCACCTGCCGTTCCCGACCGTCGTTCACAATGGCGTCCTGTGGCAGCTGAACCAGAACGGAAATCGTGAAGCGACCGTTGCCGATTCGGTCGCAGCGCTGAACGAGAGCCTGACCTCCACGTACACTTCCGACGATTTCCGGCAGCCGCCGGCGCTGGTGAACAAGACGCCGAATCAGGCGCTAGAAGCCGGTCAACCATTCAACTTCGCGCTGCCGGACGACACCTTCGTCGACCCCCAGGGGGAGGCCATCACCTACACGGCGACAAGGATCTTCGGAATCCCGTTGCCCAAGTGGCTGTCCTTCGATGCCGAGACCCGGCAGTTCTCGGGAACGGCGCCCGTTTGGAGAATCGCGCTGGTTTTCGTTAAGGCCACGAATTCCTCTGGCATCAGCCGAACCGAGGCGTTCTTCGTTCACACGAAGTAGCGACCGGGCGTTGTCGACCGGAAGCGCCGGTCGGGCGTTTGGAGTCCTACTTCGGTGGCATCCTGATGCCGCCGTCGACGCGAACCACCTCGGCGTTCATGTAGGAGTTCGTGATCAGCTCTAGCACCATCGAGGCCAGTTCCTCGGGCTTGCCGAGCCGGTGCGGGAACAGCACGGACTGGCCGAGTTTGGCCTTGAACGCCTCGGAGGCCTCACCCTGGCCGTAGATCGGCGTGTCGATCAGGCCCGGCGCGACGGTGTTGACCCGGATCCCCACGGCGGCGAGATCACGGGCCACCGGGAGCGTCAGACCGACGACGCCGCCCTTGGACGACGAGTACGCCGCCTGGCCGATCTGGCCGTCGAAGGCCGCGACGCTGGTCATGTTCACGATCGCGCCGCGTTCGCCGGTGGCGGTCGGTTCCAGCCGGCTCATTGCGGTCGCGGCGATGCGGATGCAGTCGAAAGTCCCGATCAGGTTGATCTCGATGACCTTGCGATACACCCCGAGGTCATGCGCCGAAGCGAATTCGCCGTCCTTGCCGATGGTGCGCTGGGCCCAGCCGATGCCGGCGGAGTTCACCAGCGAACGCAGCGGACCGAGATCCATCGCGGTGTTGACGGCATCGATGATCTGATCGGTGTTGGTGACGTCGACGGTGACGAACACACCGCCGATCTCGTGGGCGAGTTCCTGCCCGCGTTCGGCCTGCAGGTCGGCGATGACGACGCGGGCGCCGCGATCGGCCAACTGGCGTGCGGTGGCCGCACCGATTCCGGATGCGCCGCCGGTGACGATTGCACTGGTTCCATTGAGATCCACGTCCTGAAGCTTACGGGGAGCCGACCGATCCGCTGCGGGTGGTTCCGCCGGCGCCGGGGAACTGCGTAGGTTTTCTGTCATGGCGGAAACAACACTGCGCAGCGCCACCAGGGTCGCCGGCTTCGAGGATCCTGAACTGGACTTCCAGCTTCTCCGCCAACTCGGCACGGCGGCCTACGGGGGCGCATCGGTGGGGGAGTGCCTCGCTGTGGCGGAGCAGATCCGACGAAGCGGTGCCGCGGCGTGGACCGGCGCGTTCGCCGCGCTCGCCGAACGCCAGCACGCCGACGCCGTGCGGCACGATGCCGCCGGCCACGCGCTCAGCGCACGGGAGCGGTACTTGCATGCGGCCAACAGCTTCCGCGCGGCGGAGTACTTCTCACCCTTCGGTACCGAACAGCATGCGGAGCTGGGCCTGGCCAGCCGCGACGCGTTCTTGGCCGCGATGGCCAACGATCCCGTCCACATCGAACAGGCGTGGTTACCCTGGCGCGGTCAACGCCTACCCGGCTACTGGCTGGTCCCACCGGGTGCCGACGAACCCGGGCCGGCCCTGATAGTGACCAGTGGCTTCGACGGGACCCTCGAGGAAAGCTACTTCCAGGTCGGGCTGGCCGCCCTGCAACGCGGCTGGCGGGTGATGCTGATCTGCGGGCCGGGCCAGATGGACACCGCGCGAACCGAGTCCGGTACCCATTTCGTTCCGGACACCGAAAGCTGGGTATCGGCCTGGACCGACCGCGTCCTCGACCGTTCCCAGGTCGACCGGGAGCGGCTGGCCCTGCTCGGAATCAGTTTCGGAGGCTACTTCGCCGCACGCGCCGCCGCCCACGACCCGAGAATCTCTGCGCTCGTGGCGAATTCGCCGGTGATCGACCTGCGCGCCTACATGGTCTCGTTCGTCGCCGGGATGGGCGGAGATCCCGAGGAGGTGCTGACCCCGGCGGATGACTTCAGCCTTGACGAGATCGACGACATCCCGGACGACGAGATGCCGCATCAGGTCAAGGAGATGTCGCGGTCGTTGATCCGCAGGTTCGGACAGACGACCTTCCTGGGCACCTTCGCATATCTGCGCGACTTCGTCGTCGATCCGTCGATGATCCGTTGTCCGGCCCTGGCGCTGGTCGGAACCGGCGAGGGCGGCGAGCCGATCCGTCAGTTTGAGGTGTTCGGCCAAAGCTGCGGGGGCCCGGTGACCCGTCGGATGTTCACCGCCGCCGAGGGTGCCGATACCCACTGCCAACTGGGCAATCTCACACTGTCCAACGCCGTGGTCATGGACTGGCTCGACGAGACGTTCGCATAAGCCACGCTGGCTCGGGCTAGTGGCGGGAGTGGCCGTTCTGCCGGCCCAGCTCCCGTTGCACCATCGGCCAGACCTCCCCGGCCAGTAGTTCGATGGTCCGGCAGACGATTCGGTTCTCCATGCCCATCCACTGGACCCGGGCGATAAGCCGCGTGAACCCGATCCTTCGGCCAAGCCGTACCAGTTCCTCGGCGCAGTCCTCAGCGGATCCGATGATGACCCGGCCGGCCAGCAGCTCGGGAATGCCTCTGGCCGCGCCGGGATCGCCGATGACATCGGTGAACAAACCCCATCGGTCGAAAACCCGGTAACTGGCCTGAAGGTAGGGGACCGCCTCGCGCACCGCGGTCTCGCGGTCCTCTGCGACAACGATGTTGCGCAACAGCGGGAAGTCGGCAGGCTTCGGCTTGCCCAGCGCTTCCAGCCGCGAGGCGAAAGCCTCCGACTGCTCAACGATCGTGGAGTCGGTGAGGTGTGAAGATGCCACCCAGGTGTCCCCAATCGCCGTGTCGGCCACGTCGGCGGCCCGCTCGACCGACCGGATCGCGCTGGCGCCGAGCCAGAGTGGCGGCCGGGGCTTCCGCACCGGACGCAGAGCCAGCGACAGGTCCTCGGCCCGGTAGTAACGGCCGTCGAAGCTCACCGACTCCTCCGACCACAGTCGGGTGATCAGTTCGATGGCTTCGGTGAAGCGTCCGATGCGTTCGCGACGGTCGATTCCCAGTAGCGCGAATTCGGCGGGGGTCCAGCCCGCCGAAGCGCCGAGGACGAACCGGCCGCCGCACACAACGTCGAGAAACGCGCCGTCGATGGCCACCTGAACGGGGTGGTGATGGGGGAGGACCAGCATGCACGTCGACAGCGACATTCCCTCGGCGGACGCGGCCAGGCGGGCCAGCATCGGAAGGGCTGGCAGCCAGGCTGCCGAACCGTAGGACAGATGGGTCCCGATCGTCACGCCGTCATAGCCGGCCGCCCGGGCAATCGACACCTGCCGCTCGTGTTCGGCCACCCGCACATCGAGCGCATCCCCGGCCGGATGCTCGGGATTGATGAAGAGAGTCAAGCCCATGGCAACAAGCTATCCAAGGGGTGCGGTGCGTCGGTCTAGCTCCGGTCTAGGTCGTGGTGTCGGACGGTCACGATGTCCTGACCGTGCCGTCAACAGCGGTCTTGATGTAGGCGCCGGCAGCGGTGCTGGCGCCCACCCGGGCTCCGCCGTGGTGGCTGTCGGCGCCCTGCGCGGAGAGTACGGTTTTGGCTCCGCCGCCGCCGAGCTGGCCGGGTGCCGCGGCGGCGGTGGCGGCCGCCTCCTGGGTCCCCGCCGCCGGGGCCGGGCTGGCGTAGGCCGGTCCCGCCAGAGTCAATGACGCGGCGGCCATTGCTGCTCCGATGAAAACCGCTGACTTCTTCAACATCGACCTCTCAAACTGCGGGGCCGCTGGGGTTATTGGCCGCCGTGATGGGTAAAGCATCTCCTGCCCGCCGAACCCGGTCCGTCCGCCGAACAGGCTGTTGTGAGGATGAAGTCGTGTTCCACCGATCGGTGGACGCGCTCGCCTCGGCGTCCCGCGACGCGATCGCCTGCCCCGGCACGGGAACATCACCGGTTCGTCCGAAATCCATCCGGGGCAGCTAGCGTGGGTGGATGGTGACTCCCAACCGGCCCCCGGTGCGACGCGACATCCTGCCCATCCCCGATGCCCAGCACGTGGGCGTCACTACCTACGACGCCCGTGACCCGCACACCAGCTACCCGCCGATCACCATGTTGCGGCCGCCGCCGGGAGCGCCGAACGTGCTGATCGTGCTGATCGACGACGTCGGCTTCGCCGCCTCCTCGGCCTTCGGCGGACCCTGCCACACCCCGGCCGCCGAACGATTGGCCGGCGAGGGTGTGAAGCTCAACCGATTCCACACCACCGCGCTGTGCTCACCGACCCGCCAGGCACTGCTGACCGGACGCAACCACCATTCGGTGGGCATGGGCGCCATCACCGAGATGGCGACGTCGGCGCCGGGCAACAGCAGTATCCGCCCGAAGGACAAGGCTCCGATCGCCGAGACGCTGCGGCTCAACGGCTACTCCACCGCGCAGTTCGGCAAGTGCCACGAGGTCCCCGCATGGGAGGTCTCTCCGGTCGGCCCGTTCGACCGCTGGCCCACCGGTTCGGGGTTCGAGTACTTCTACGGCTTCGTGGGCGGCGAGGCCAACCAGTACTACCCAGGCCTCTACGAGGGAACCACCGCCGTCGAGCCGCCCCGCACACCGGAGCAGGGTTATACCCTCACCGAGGACCTCGCCGACCGTGCGATCACCTGGGTGCGCCAGCAGAAGGCGTTGGCCCCGGACAAGCCGTTCTTCATGTATTTCGCCCCCGGGGCCACCCACGCCCCGCACCACGTTCCCAAGGAGTGGTCGGACAAGTACCGCGGAGAGTTCGACGAAGGCTGGGATGTGCTGAGGGAGAAGATCTTCGCCCGCCAGAAGCAACTCGGTGTGATTCCGCAGGACGCGGTCATCACCCCCAGGCCGGAGCCCATCCCCGGCTGGGATGATATGCCGGCCGAACTCAAGCCGGTGCTGGCCCGGCAGATGGAGATCTACGCCGGATTCCTGGAGCAGACCGACCACGAGATCGGCCGGGTCGTCGAGGCGATCGCCGACCTCGGTGCTCTCGAGGACACCCTGGTCTACTACATCATCGGCGACAATGGCGCCTCGGCCGAGGGAACCCCGAACGGGTGCTTCAACGAGATGTGCACGCTGAACGGGATGGCGGGGATCGAGACCCCCGAGTTCCTGCTCTCCAAGATCGACGACTTCGGCACCCCGGACGCCTACAACCACTACGCCGTCGGCTGGGCCCACGCGTTGTGCACGCCGTACCAGTGGACCAAGCAGATCGCCTCGCACTGGGGCGGCACCCGCAACGGAACCATCGTGCACTGGCCGAGGGGCCTGGCCGACAAGGGCGGCACCCGTAACCAGTTCCATCACGTCATCGACGTCGCACCGACCATTCTGGAAGCCGCCGGGATCCCGGCGCCGTTGTTCGTCAACGGAATTCAGCAGGCCCCGATGGAGGGCGCCAGCATGCTGGGGACGTTGCGGGAATCCTCCGCGCCGGAATCCCACCTGGTGCAGTACTTCGAGATCATGGGCAACCGCGGCATCTACCACGAGGGCTGGACGGCCTGCACCAAACACCGGACACCGTGGCTGCCGGATGCCCCGCCCTCGTTCGACGCCGACGTCTGGGAGCTCTACGGGCCCGACGACTGGACCCAGTCGCGCAACCTCGCCGCGGAGAACCCCGGCAAGCTCGCCGAGCTGCAACGACTCTGGCTGATCGAGGCGGTGAAGTACAACGTGGTGCCGCTCGATGACCGCTCCTTCGAGCGGATCAACTCCGATATCGCCGGGCGGCCGACACTGATCCGCGGCAACAGCCAGCTGCTGTTCGAGGGCATGCGCGTCAGCGAGAACTGCGTGGTCAACATCAAGAACAAGTCCCACCAGGTGACCGCTGACCTGGTGGTCCCCGACGGCGGCGGCAACGGTGTGATCGTCACCCAGGGCGGCCAGGTCGGCGGCTGGTCGCTCTACGTCCACGAGGGAAGGCTGAAGTACTGCTACAACTTCTTCGGCATCCAACACTTCATCGTCGCCGCCGACGGGCCGCTGCCCACCGGCAGGCACCAGGTCCGCATGGAGTTCGCCTATGACGGCGGCGGACTGGCCAAGGGGGGAACGGTGACGCTCTACTGCGACGGGAAGCCGGTCGGGTCGGGCAGGGTCGAGATCACCATCCCGATGGGCTTCTCCGCCGACGAGGCATGCGACGTCGGCTGCGACACGGGCTCGCCGGCCTCCCCGGACTACGGCCCGAGTGGCAACCGGTTCACCGGGAAAATCGACTGGGTGCAGATCGACGTCGGCGAGGACGGCCACGACCACCTCATCACCGGCGAGGACCGCCTGAAACTGGCTATGGGGAAGCAGTAGACGGCGGCGAGACCGCGGGCCTGAGACAATGGTGTCCATGTGCGGTCTCGCAGGAGAGATTCGGTTGGACGGCAGACGGGCGGACGTGGTCGCCGTCGACCGTATGGCGGCGACGATGGCCGATCGGGGGCCCGATGACTCAGGGACCTGGGCATCGGGCCGGGTTGCTTTGGCGCACAGGCGGCTGAAGATCATCGACCTGTCCGCGGCCAGCGGCCAGCCGATCGTCGACTCGGCGTCCGGGCTGGCCGGGGTGTTCAACGGATGCATCTACAACTACCGCGAACTGCGCGAGGAACTCGGCGCCAAGGGCCACCGCTTCTTCTCCCACGGCGACTCCGAGGTGGTGGTGAAAGCCTACGCCGAATGGGGCGAGGCCTTTGTGGAGCACCTCATCGGCATGTTCGCGGTGGCCATCGTCGAACGCGACACCGGACGGGTCGTGCTGGCCCGCGACCGGCTCGGGATCAAGCCGTTGTACCTTGCCGAGGACGGCGCCACCGTGCGGTTCGCCTCGACACTGCCGGCCCTGCTGGCCGGCGGCGGCATCGACACCGGCATCGACACCGTCGCCCTGGCGCACTACATGTCGTTCCACGCGGTGGTTCCCCCGCCGCGCACCATCCTGGCCGGGGTGCGCAAACTGCCACCGGCCACCGTGCGCGTCTACGAACCGGACGGCACCCACCACGAGCGCCGCTACTGGGACGCCCAGTTCGCCCGCGACCCCGCCCGCAGCGACTGGACCGAGACCGACTGGCAGGACGCGCTGGCCGAGTCGCTGGCCACGGCGGTGCGCCGGCGGATGGTGGCCGACGTGCCGGTCGGGGTCCTGCTCTCCGGCGGACTGGACTCCTCACTGGTGGTGGCCCTGCTCGCCGAGCAGGGGCAGACCGGGTTGTCGACCTTCTCGATCGGCTTCGAGTCGGTGGGCGGCCGGGAGGGCGACGAGTTCCAGTACTCCGACGTGATCGCCGAGAGGTTCGCCACCGATCACCACCGCATCCTGATTCCGCACAGCGACCTGCTACCCCCGCTGGAAGCCGCGGTCAACGCGATGGCCGAGCCGATGCTCAGCCACGACGCCGTCGCCTTCTACCTGCTCTCCGAGGCCGTCGCCCGACACCTCAAGGTGGTGCAGTCCGGCCAGGGCGCCGACGAGATCCTCGGCGGCTACCACTGGTACCCGCCGCTGGCGGGGGTGTCGCGCGAGGCCGCGGTGGACACCTATGCCACGGCGTTCTTCGACCGCGACGCCGCCGGACTGGCCCGTGTGCTGACCCCGGAGTACCTGCCCGACGGCGATCCCGCGCGGGACTACGTCGCCGCGCACATGTCCGCCCCCGGCGCGCAGACGGCCGTGGACGCCGCGTTGCGCATCGACACCGAGGTGATGCTCGTCGACGACCCGGTCAAGCGGGTCGACAACATGACCATGGCCCACGGTCTGGAGGCCCGGGTGCCGTTCCTTGACCACGAGTTCGTCGAACTCGCCGCGACCTGCCCGCCGGAGCTCAAACTCGCCCAGGGCGGCAAGGGTGTGCTGAAGTCCATCGGCCGCCGAATGCTGCCCTGGGAGGTGATCGACCGCCCGAAGGGGTATTTCCCGGTCCCGGGCATCACCCACCTCGAGGGCAAGGTGCTCGCCCGGGTGCGCGACGCCCTGCACGATCCGGCCGCCCGGCGCCGCGGGATGTTCCGCGAGGATTACGTCGATGCTCTGCTGGCCGACCCCAACAGCGAACTGACACCACTGCGGGGAAACAAACTCTGGCAGCTGGGCCTGCTCGAGATGTGGCTGCAGAACCATGGAATCTGAGGCGAAGACGGGCGTCCCGGCCCGGGAGGTCATCGGCCCGGGCGGCGATCCGCGGATCGCGCACCCCGAGGTGGAGCAGGCGACCCCCTCGCAGGGAGTGGCATTGGACTGCGGCTGGGGCCAGATCGTCTTCGGACAGACCTTCGAGCATCGAAGCCAGGCCGCAGAGGTGCTGCGCGCCGAGGCCGAGGGAACCCGCGACATCTGCATCTATCTGCGCGACGCCCACGTCTTCGTCGCCCAACACCCCGACGAGTTCTTCGTCGATCCGTCGCTGACCTATCGCCTCGATCTGCCCGCCGCACAGATCAACACCGAGCCGCCGCCGAACGTCACGATCACGCCGTTGCAGACCGTCGAGGAGGCCGACGCGGTCAACGCGATCTACGCGCGCAACGGCATGGTGACCGCGCCGTCGGAGGTCTTGGTGCAGGTGGCCTCCCGGCCCGAGGTGCTGCATCTGGTGGCGACGCTGTCGACCGGCCGGGTGGTCGGCACCGTCACCGTCGTCGACCACACGGTGCTGTTCAACGACCCGGACAACGGATCGTCGCTGTGGTGCCTGACGGTGGATCCCGACGCCGCCCCGGTGGGGCTGGGCCAGGCGCTGCTGGGTCGGCTGGCCTCCGAGATGGCGGCCCGGGGACGTGCCTTCGTCGATCTGTCGGTGCTTGCCGACAACACCGGCGCCATCCGACTCTACGAACGGCTGGGGTTTCGTCAGGTGCCTGAACTCGTCGTCAAGCGCAAGAACCCGATCAACGAGCGGCTCTTCCGCGCCGCACACCCGGCGCACTACGAGGAACTGAACCCCTACGCGAAGATCGTGGCGGACGAGGCGTTGCGGCGCGGCATCCGGGTGGAGGTAACCGACCCGCAGTGGGGCGAACTGCGGCTCACCCACGGCGCCAGCGTCATTCACACCCGGGAGTCGCTGTCGGAGCTGACCAGCGCGCTGGCCATGGCCCGCTGCGACGACAAGCGCGTCACCCGGCGGGTTCTCTCCGATGCCGGTCTGGACATCCCGCGCGGCGTCACCGCCGGCGACGATGCCACCGACGTCGATTTCCTCAACGAGGTGGGAGAGGTCGTGGTCAAGCCTGCCCGCGGTGAGCAGGGCCGGGGAATCACGGTGGGGGTCGCCGACCCGGAGTCGCTGCGGCACGCGATCGCCGAGGCCCGCGCGCACTGTCCCGACGTCCTGATCGAGGAGTTGGTCAGCGGCGAAGATCTGCGGGTGCTCGTCATCGACTACAAGGTGGTCGCCGCCGCGGTGCGCCGGCCGGCCAGCGTCCTGGGGGACGGCACCCACACCATCACGGAGTTGATCGAGCGGCAGTCGCGGCGCCGCGCCGCCGCCACCGGGGGCGAGTCGCGGATACCCATGGACAGCGGGACCGTCGACACCGTGGCGGACGCCGGGTGGTCGATGGACGACGTGCTGCCCGAAGGGGAGGAGCTCACCGTCTGCAGGACCGCCAACCTGCACACCGGCGGCACCATCCACGACGTCACCGCGGAGCTGCATCCGCTGCTGGCGGAGGCCTGCGTGGCGGCCAGCCGTGCCCTGGCCATTCCGGTCACCGGGATCGACCTGCTGGTGACCGCACCCGACCAGCCCGGGTACGTCATCATCGAGGCCAACGAACGGCCCGGACTGGCCAATCACGAGCCGCAACCGACCGTCGAGCGGTTCATGGACCTGCTCTTCCCGACCACCGCCTCGCCGTCGCGGACCGCTCAGCCCGCCCCGGCTCGCGATACGGTTCGGGAATGAGTCCGTTGGAGATCGACCTCGACTTCCTGCGCTTGGTGCTGGTGGAGCTCCTCGACATCCCTAGTCCGACCGGGCGGACCGACCATGTTCAGCAGTACGTGGGAGAGCGGCTGGACCAGCTGGAGGTCCCGTTCATCGTCACCCGGCGGGGCGCCATCGTGGCGGATCTGGGCGGGCCGACCGAGGTCGAGGCCAGCCGGGCCGTGGTCGTGCACACCGACACCATCGGCGCCATGGTCCGCAACCTCAAGAGCAACGGCCGCCTGGAACTCAAGCCGGTCGGTCACCACTCGGCCCGCTTCTCCGAGGGAGCGGGGGTGTGGGTGTTCCCCGATGACCTGGAGACCGTCTACAGCGGTCAGGTACTGCCGTTGAAGGCCTCCGGGCATCGCTGGAACGAGGAGGTCGACTCGCAGGGGGTTTCCTGGGATGACGTCGAGGTCCGCCTCGACGAGCGGGTGTCCAGCGTCGAGGAGCTGCGTGCCCTCGGGCTGGACGTGGGGGACTTCGTGGTTCCGCTCGCGCACCCGCTGATCACCGACAGCGGGTTCGTTCGCTCCCGACACCTCGACGACAAAGCCGGTGTAGCGGCCACCCTGGCGGCCCTCAAGGCACTCAAGGAGGCCGACGTCGAACTACCGGTGCGCGCCCAGCTGCTCGTGACCTGCACCGAGGAGGTCGGGCACGGAGCCAGCCACGGACTGGAAGCCGATGTCGCAGAGATGGTTTCGGTCGACGCCGCTATCGTCGCACCCGGGCAGCAGTCCCGGGAGACGGCCGTGACGGTGGCGATGGCCGACAGCGTCGGCCCGTTCGACTACCACCTGACCCGTCGCCTGCATGCCCTGGCGCGGGAGCACGGGATCGAGGCCGTGCGCGACACCTTCGCCTTCTACCGCTCCGATGCCGCCGCGGCGATCGAGGCGGGCGCCCACGTGCGGGTGGCGCTTCTGGGCTTCGGTGTCGACGCCAGCCACGGCCACGAGCGCACCCATCTGGACAGCCTCGACGGCCTGGCACGGCTGCTGACGGTGTGGCTGCAGACGGACCTGGTCTTCCCCGGTTGGGACGCGAATCCGGACGGCCCGCTGCGCAAGTTCCCCTCGCTGGCGGTCCAGCCTGCGCAGGAGGAAGGGCCGCAGGAAGGGCCGATCGAGTTGGACGAGCTGGACTAGAAGCGGCCGACTCGGCTGCGCCGGCCGACTCAGCCCGGCTGACCGTCAGAACCAGGGCTGCCCGTCGCCCCGCCGGAGGCTCCACCGGTACCGCCGGGAGCCCCGTTGCCCCCACTAGCACCGACTCCATCTGTTCCGCCGGCGGTCGCAATGCCGCCGCTGCCGCCGTCGCCGCCGCCACCACCCGACCCGCCGTCGCCGCCAGGGCCGTCGGTGGAGTTGCCTCCGTTGCCCCCGCTGCCGCCGGTGCCGCCATTGCCGCCGGTGCCGCCGTTGCCGCCGGTACCGCTGGTTGCCGTTCCGCCGTCACCGCCGCTGCCCCCGGATGCGCCGGAACCGCCCTGACCGCCCGGGTGTCCGCTACCGAAGAGCTCGTTACCGCCGTCTCCGCCGTTGCCGCCGCCACCGCCACCGCCGCCGACACCGCCGTCGCCGCCGTTCAAGCCGTTGCCGCCGTCTCCGCCGCCGCCCCCGGCGCCGGCGGTCCCACCGTTGCTGCCGTTGAAGGCCAGGGTGGCGTTGGTCGGGCCCACGCTGCCGCCGTTGCCGCCGGCACCACCGGCGCCGCCGTCACCGCCGTCACCGTCGTTGCCGTTGATTCCCGCGCCACCGTCACCGCCCCGGCCGCCCGCCCTGCCCGCGGTGCCGCTGCCCCCGGTGTACCTCGTGCCCGGTATCCCTGGCCAGCTGGCGGTTCCGCCGGCGCCGCCGGCGCCGCCGTTGCCGCCGTTGCCGCCGTCGCCGCCCTTGAAGCCGGTCCCGCCGGTTCCGCCGTTGCCGGCGGTGCCCGCGGTCCCGGCGTTGCCGCCGTTGTGGCTGCTGATGTCCTCAGGGTTGCCGCTGCCGCCAGTGCCGCCGTTGCCGCCGTTGCCGCCGTTGCCGCCGTTGCCGGTCACGCCAGTGGCGCTGATGCCGCCGTTGCCGCCGACACCCCCGTTGGCGCCGTTACCGGCGCTGCCCCCGCTACCTCCCGAGGCTGTTTGGCTGTAGCGCCCGGCACCACCGGCGCCGCCGTTGCCGCCGTTGCCGCCGGCACCACCGTTGCCGCCATTGCCGCTGGTTGCCGTACCGCCGTTGCCGCCTGTGCCGCCAGTGGTCCCGGAACTGCCGTTCCCACCGTCATATCCAGTGCCAATAGCCGTTCCGGCCTGGCCGCCTGCCGCGCCGTTGCCGCCGGCACCGCCGGCCCCGCCGTCGCCACCGTTCAAGCCGTTGCCGCCGTCACCGCCGTCTCCTGCAGCACCGGCGGAACCGGCGCTGCTGCCGTTGGTGGCCAGGGTGGTGTTGGTCGGGCCGACACCACCGGCACTTCCGCCGGCACCACCGGCGCCTCCGTCACCGCCGTCACCGTCGTTGCCGTTGATTCCCGCGCCGCCGTCACCGCCACGACCACCCGCTTGACCAGCGCTGCCGTTACCGCCCCGGTACGGCGACCTGAACTCCCCTGGCCAGCTGGCAGTTCCCCCGGTGGCGCCGTTGCCGCCGGCACCGCCGTTGCCGCCGTCACCGCCCTTGAAGCCGGTCCCGCCGTTGCCGCCGTTGCCGGCGGTGCCCGCGGCCCCGGCGTTGCCGCCATTGTGGCTGCTGGATTCATCCGGGTTGGTTCCGCCGCCGGCTCCGCCGTTGCCGCCGTTGCCGCCGTTGCCGCCGTTGCCGGTCACACCAGTGGCGCTGATGCCGCCGTTGCCGCCGGCACCCCCGTCGGCGCCGCTGCCGGCCGTGCCGCCATTGCCGCCGTCGGCAGAAAAGACGTTCACGCCTACGCCGATGTTGCCGTTCCCGCCAGCTCCGCCGGTGCCGCCGGTGCCTCCGTTGCCTCCGTTGCCGCCCGTGCCGCTGGTTGCGGTGCCGCCGTCGCCGCCGCGGCCGCCCGCGGTGCCGGAGCTGCCGCTGCCGCCGTCATAGCCACTGCCGGCGACGCCCTTGCCGCCGTTGCCGCCGTTGGCGCCGTTGCCGCCGTTGCCGCCAGTTCCGCCGTCGCCGCCGTTCGCGCCGTTGCCGCCCGCGCCGCCGGCTCCCGCAGCGCCGGCGGCTCCGGCGCTACCGCCGTTCTGGAAGCTGGTGTCGGTCACGACGCCACCACCATTGCCGCCGTTGCCGCCCGCGCCGCCGGCTCCGCCGTCACCGTCGTTGCCATCGATGCCCGCACCGCCGTCGCCACCGCGGCCGCCCGCCGTCCCGGCACTGCCGGTACCGCCATTCCAGGGCCCCACGAATTCCCCGGCCCAGCTGGCCAGGCCGCCAGCGGCGCCGTTGCCACCGTTGCCGCCGTTGCCGCCGTTGCCGCCCCGGAAGCCGCCACCGCCGTTGCCTCCATTGCCGGCAGTGCCCGCCGCACCGGCGTTGCCGCCGTTGCGGCTGGTGCGGTTGTCATTGGTGGCCAAATTTCCGCCGCCGTTGCCGCCGGCACCGCCGTTGCCGCCGGCCCCGCCGTTGCCGGCCACACCGGAGGCGCTGGTGCCTCCGGTGCCGCCCTCACCGCCATCGGCCCCGTTGCCGCCGGCTCCGCCGTCACCGCCGCTGCCAACCTCGCCGATGTTGCCGTACCCGCCGTTGCCGCCCCCGCCGCCGGTGCCGCCCACGCCGCCGTCGCCGCCGTTGCCGGTGCCGGCCGCGACACCGCCCTGTCCGCCTCGCGCGCCGGCGCTGGCGTTCCCGCCTTGATTTCCGGCGTAGCCATCCCCGGACCACCCCGGACCCAGAATGCCCACGCCGCCGTTGCCGCCGTTGCCGCCCGCGCCGCCGCTGCCGCCCACACCGCCGTTGCCGCCGTTGCCGGTGTTGTAGCCCGTACCCCCGGTGCCGCCCACGCCGGCCGTCCCGGCCGCACCCCCGATGCCGCCGTTGCCGCCGCCGTTGCCCCCAGCGCCACCGTTGCCGGCGTTGCCGCCAGCGCCGCCGACGCCGCCGTTGCCGCCGCCGACGCCGATCTGACCGCCGTTGCCCCCGGTGCCGCCCCTGCCGCCATCGGCGCCGGTTCCGCCGGTGTGGCCGTCGGTGCCGCCGCTGGTTTCGCCGCCGAGTCCGCCCCAGCCGCCGCCGCCGCCGTCGCCGCCGGCTCCACCGTCGCCCGCGGCCCCCGTACCGGCGCCGCCGGTTCCGCCGTTGCCCCCGTTGCCGCCGGTTCCGCCGTCGCCGCCGCTACTTCCTGAGCTGCCGTCGAATCCGTTGCTGAGCCCGCTGAAGCCGGCGCCGCCCGCCCCGCCGGTGCCGCCGCCACCGCCGCTTCCGCCGGTGCCGCTGCCGGTACTCAGGCCGCCATTGCCGCCGTCGCCTCCGAGGCCGCCATCGCCGGCGCTGCCGGCCGTTCCCAACGGGGCGCCGGCAGCACCGTTGGCGCCGCCCGCGCCACCGGCTCCGCCGTTGCCACCGTTGCCGCCGGTGCCCGCGTTGCCGCCGTTGCCGTTGCCGTTGGTCGTTCCGCCGTTGCCGCCGGCGCCGCCCGTCGCGCCGTCGCTGCCGTTGCCGCCGCTGCTGCCCACCGGGGAGGTGTAGGTGTCGCCGGAGCCGCCGTAGCCGCCATAGCCGCCGTTACCCCCCGCGCCGCCGGCGCCGCCGTTACCGCCGCTGACGGCGTACCCCATGCCGCCGTTTCCACCGACGCCGCCGGCCGCGGCCGTACCGGCGTCGCCGCCGACGCCGCCGGCGTTGCCGCCGACGCCGCCGTTGCCGGCAGAGCCGCCCACACCGGCGGAGCCGCCGTTGCCGCCGAGGGCCCCGCCGAGGCCCGCGTCGCCGCCGTTGCCGCCGTTGCCGCCGATGGCGCCGTTGCCGCCGTCACCGCCCCTCTCCTGATAGCCGCCGGCGCCGCCCGCGCCGCCGCTACCGCCGTCGCCGCCGATTCCCCCGGCGCCGCCGTTGCCGCCCACGCCGTCGGTACCGGCGCTGCCGGCGGTGCCGCCCTCGGCGACGCTGCCAGCCGCCCCGCCGGCGCCCGCGTTGCCACCGGTACCGCCGTTGCCACCCGCGCCGCCCGCGGTGCCGTTGCCGCCGTTGCCGCCCGGGGGGCCGTCCGGGAGATCAGTGCCGTTGGTCCCGGCGATGCCGCTGACTCCCGCCCCGCCGTTGCCCCCTGCGCCGCCGGCCGCACCGTTGCCGCCCATGCCGCCGCTGCCGGCGATTCCACCGTTGGCGGCGCCACCGCGACCGCCCGCGCCGCCGGATCCGCCCGAGTAGCCGGTGCCACCGGCGCTGCCGGCCGCCCCCGCCTGGCCGCTCGCTCCGACCCCGCCGTTGCCGCCGTTTCCACCGAGACCACCCACACCGGCGGCGCCGACCGCCCCGCCGGTTCCGATTCCGCTCCCCGCCGACCCGGACCTGCCCGCGGCGCCGCCGTCAGCGCCCGAACCGCCATCGAAACCGGCCCCGCCGGCATTTGCCCCGGCGTTGCCGCCGTTGCCGCCGTTGCCGCCCAAGCCGCCCCGGCCGCCGCTGCCCCGGATACCGCCGAGGCCCGCGTCGCCGCCGTCTCCGCCGATGCCGCCGGCACCACCGGAGAATCCGTCGGTGCCGTTGCCGGTCGTCGGCGACGTGCCGTTGGCTCCGGCGCTGCCGTTGCCGCCGTTGCCGCCGTTGCCGGCCACACCGGCGTTGCCCGCGCTGCCACCGGTACCGGTCCCGGCGCCGGCGGTGCCGCCGTTGCCGGCGTCGCCCCCGTTGCCGCCGTTGCCGCCGTCGAAGCCGGCAGCCCCACCGTTGGCGGGGCCGTTGCCGCCGTTGCCGCCGTTGCCGCCGTAGCCCCCCTGGCCGCCGCTGCCCCGGGTGCCGCCGTCCCCGGCGTCGCCGCCGTCGCCGCCCAGGCCGCCATTGCCGCCGGCGTAGCCATCCGTTCCCGCGCCGCCGACTCCCGCGATGCCGCTGGCTCCCGTGCCGCCATTGCCGCCGTTGCCGCCGCTGCCGGCCACACCGGCAGTGCCCGCGGTGCCGCCGCTGCCCGTCCCGGACCCGGCGGTGCCGCCGTTTCCGGCGTTGCCGCCGTCGCCGCCGTTGCCGCCGTCGAAGCCGACGCCGGTGCTGCTGGCGCCGTGGCCACCACGGCCGCCGTATCCGCCGGCCCCGCCCTGGCCGCCGCTACCCCGGGTGCCACCGTCCCCGGCGTCGCCCCCGTCGCCGCCGTTGCCGCCGTTGCCGCCGGCGTATCCGTCGGTGCCGTCGCCGCCGTTGCCGACGACACCGTTGGCGCCGGCTGAGCCGTATCCGCCGTTACCTCCGCTGCCGGCGGTGCCGGCGGTGCCGGCAGTGCCACCGGTGCCCGCCCCGGTACCCGCCGTGCCGCCGTTTCCGGCGTTGCCGCCCTTGCCGCCATCGCCGCCGTCGAAGCCGGTGGTCCCGGTGTTGCTGCCGGCGTTGCCGCCGGCCCCGCCCTGGCCGCCGTTGCCGCCAATGCCGCCGTCACCCCGGGTGCCGCCCGCCCCGGCCGTGCCGCCGTTGCCGCCCTGGCCGCCGTTGCCGCCGGCGTACCCGTCGTTGCCGTCGCCGGTGAGCACCGCGGTGCCGGCGGCGCCCGCGCTGCCGCCACCGCCGTTGCCGCCGTTGCCGGCGAAGCCGGTGGCCCCGACAACCCCGTCGGCTGCCAGGCGGGCGCCCGCACCGCCGCTGCCGCCGACGCCGGCCTTGCCGCCGTTGCCGCCCTTGCCCCCGTCGAATCCGTTGCTGGCGTTGACCGTTGCCGCGTTGCCGCCGTTGCCGCCGATCCCGGCGTTGCCGCCCTTGCCGCCGGCCCCGCCGGCACCGTCGGTGCCCGCGAGGGCACTGCCCGCCCCCGTGCCGCCGACGCCGCCGGCGCCCCCGACTCCACCGCTGCCCGCGTTGCCGCCGTTGCCGCCGGCGCCGCCGGCCGCGCCGTCACCACCCGCGCCGTCGGTGCCGGAGGCGGCGCTGCCCGCCCCGGTGCCGCCGAGGCCGCCGCTGCCGCCCCGGCCGCCGTCGCCGCCGTTGCCGGCGTCGCCACCGTCGCCGCCGTCGGCTCCGGGGGTGGCGCCGTTGGCGCCCTGATAGCCGTATCCTCCGTTGCCGCCGGCCCCGGCGTTGCCGCCCTTGCCGCCGGCACCTCCGGAGCCGTCGGTGCCCGCGAGCGCGGTTCCCGCACCGGCTCCGCCGGCCCCGCCGGATCCTCCGCGCCCGGCGTTGCCGCCGTTTCCACCATTGCCGCCGACCCCGCCGGCGGCCGACGGGTCGGTGCTCATCGAGCCGGCCGCGCCGATTCCGCCGAAGCCGCCGTTGCCGCCGACGCCGCCGGCCGCGCCGTCGCCGCCCACGCCGTCGGCGCCGGAGGCGGCGCTGCCCGCTCCGGTGCCGCCGAGGCCGCCGTCGCCGCCCTGCCCGCCGTCACCGCCGTTGCCGGCGTCCCCGCCGTCTTCCCCATCCGCTCCGGCGCTGGCGCCCACTGCGCCCTGGGTTCCGTTGCCGCCGTTGCCGCCTGTTCCGCCGCCGCCGCCCTTGCCGCCCGCGCCGCCGGCGCCGTCGACACCCGCCGGGGCGCCCTCGCCGCTGGATCCCGCGATGCCGCCGGCACCACCCTGGCCGCCGGCGCCGCCCCGACCGCCGTCGCCACCGTCGAGGGAGTCGCTGGCGCCCCCGACTCCGGTGGCGCCCCGGCCACCCCGGCCGCCATTGCCGGCGGCACCCCCGACGCCGCCGGATCCTCCGACGCCCGCGGCACCGCTGCCGGTGCCGCCGAGACCGCCGGCGCCGCCGTTACCGCCCATGGTGCCGCCGGTCCCGGTGCCGCCCGGCAGCGTTGCGTCGATGCCGTTCGCGCCGGTGGCGCCGGCGCCACCTTTTCCGCCCGCGCCGCCGTTGCCCGCGCCGCCGGCGTCGCCGCCGTTGCCGCCCATGCCGCCGTTGCCGCCGTTGCTCGACGCTGAGGCCGTGCCGCCGTTGCCCCCGGAGCCGCCACGGCCGCCCGCACCGGAGGTCGCGCCGCCTGCGCCGCCTGCGCCGCCGGTGCCGCCGTCGCCGCCGCCCGGACCGCCCTGACCGCCGTTGCCGCCGCTTCCGCCGGCGCCGATGGATCCGCCGTCGCCGCCGTCGCCGCCACTGCCTCCGGTTCCTGCCGCGGTGGTGCTTGCGGCGCCGTCGCCGCCCCTGCCGCCGCTGCCCGCGACGCCGGTCACCGCCAGGCCGCTGCTTCCGGTGGAACCCTTGCCGCCGCCGGTCCCGCCGGTTCCGGCCGCACCGCCCGATCCGCCGGCACCCGCGGTTCCGGGGTTGCCGCCGGCGCCGCCGCGGCCGCCGTGTGAGGTCTGGGCGTCACCGGCCCCGCCGTTGCCGCCGTCGCCGGGACTACCTGCGGCGCCACCCTTGCCGCCGGTGCCTCCGGTGCCGTTGACACCAGCCGTGTCAAAAAGCAGCAGGCTGCGTCCGCTGCCCGCGTTGCCCCCGGCACCGCCGGTGCCGCCATCGGCGCCGTTGCCGCCGTTGCCGCCCGCCCCGCCGGTCGCGCCAGCCACGGTGGCATCGGCGCCGGATTGGCCGTCGCCGCCGTCGCCGCCTTCGCCGCCGGCTCCGCCGGCTCCGCCGTTGCCGCCGGAGCCGAAGATGATGCTGCCGTTGCCGCCATTGCCCCCGGCGCCGCCCTTGCCGCCGGTAGTGCCGTCGGTACCCGATCCGCCGGCCAGGATCGCACTGGTGCCGGTGGCTCCGGTGCCGCCAGCTCCGCCCGAGCCGCCGGTACCGCCTTGGCCGAATATCGAGAGCGTGCCCACGTTGCCGCCGTTGCCGCCGTTGCCGCCGATGCCCATCGGAGAGGTCGCCGCCGCACCGGCGCCGCCGTTTCCACCGGCTCCGGTGAACAGTCCGCCTGATCCGCCACGGCCACCGGAGCCCGCGTTGACGCCGAGGATCCCCGCGCCGCCGTCGCCGCCGCGGCCGAACCACCCTGCCGCGCCGCCGTTTCCGCCGTTGTAGCCGTTGCCGCCGTTGCCAAAAATCCCGCCGTTGCCGCCGGTGCAGGCGAGGCCGCCGGTGCAGGTCTCGGCAGTCCATGAGAATCCGTTGCCGAACAGGATTCCGCCATCGGGGTGTTCGGCGGTGCCGTCACCGAACAACCAGATGTCGCCGATCGCGACGGCGGAAGCCGCCGATGCCTGAACCGCTTTCGTAGTGACACTCACCACCGGGGGGGCTGTCGTGCCGGCGCCCGCCGTATCCGGTGGGCTCGGGTCGACCGGGTCGCTGGACGAGGCGGGGGAGGCGGCGAGCCTCGCGACCGGTCCGCCGGACAAGTCCCGGCGAACCAGCCCGAGTGCGGCCCACATCTGCGGGGAGGAACCCGGTTCGTCCCCGCCACCGCTGCCGAACTGGGCTCCGAATCCCAGCCAGGACAATAGTTTTGAGTTCCATCCGTACGCGCTGTCGGATGCCACGGCGGCAGTCGGTGCGGTGGCCATCGGCACTGCGGCGGCGTCCACCGTCACCGGCGGCACCGAGACGGCGTCGGAGACCGCCGGCACGGCCGTCGACGGGGTTGCCGCGGCGTCGACGGCGACCGGCACCGTGGCGATCGTGACTCCGGCGACATCCGCGGATGACACGGCCGCCGCGGGCGGCGGTGTCTGCTCACGAAGAGCCTCGGTCGGAACGGACAATGCCGCGGAGCCGGACCCCCGCTGTCGGGTCGGCCTCGCCGATGGGCCACCCGACCGCTTCGGGGCCGATCCCGCAACGGTGTCCGTGGTGCCGGCCCTCGGCGACGACCCGACGGCCGCGCCGTCGCCGGGATCCGTCGAGGCCGGCCCCGGCGCCGCTGCCGGGCGACCGCCGCGAGGCCCCGCGTGCGCCCGCGTCGCGGGGCCCGTCGCCGTGGACGAGTCTGCCTGCGAGGCCGATCCCGCCGAACCCGTGGAATCCGCGTAGGCCAGTCCGGGCAGCGAACCGATCCCGGCGCCGATGCCGAGTGCAATGGCCAAGGCTCCGACGCGGCCCACGTTCCTCGCGTTGCCGGATTCGGCGAACTTTGCTGCGCCGGCCACCGACTGCACCACCCGAATCCGCAGGCCGGAGTCCGGTGCGCGATGGCGACCGCCTCGCCCGGCGCGGTGACGACCCGGCCGGTGAGCGTCCGCGGGAAACGGCACGGCAGGGGCTGACACCATGGCACCGCCGGCGGTGCCGACGGAAAAATCAGGCTTCATGTGATTTTCTCCCCCACCGGGAACGGCATACAGAGCACTGCGTCGCATCGAACCACTTCCGGGGCCCCGCCAACGCCGAAACGCCGACAATGGGCCGGGTCGCGTCGAGGTTGAGTTGCCGCGTCCCGAATCGGCTCGGGGCCCTCGGCCGGTGTGATATAACTCACCGCTAGCGTTTGCTGCGTTGAGGGCGAAGGCAGGGTTGGAGGGGGTTGTTTCTGCCCATGGTTTGCCGTGGGGGAACACCATATCCCTCTGGTCCTGACTCTCTGGTCTTTGCCGTGAGCGGCGAGGTCGTGCTGGCACAAGGCGTGCCGATCAGGTGGCCAACGGAGGTCGGTGATGTGCCCAGATAACGTCTCCCGTCGAGATCGCCGAGCCGACGGTGCCAAGCAGCACGGCGCACGCCATCGCCCCGCAACCGGGACGCTACGAGTCACCCACGACAGCGCGGGGCGCTGGCATCTCACCCCGGCACCGCGCCCCACGCATTTCGTGGGTCGCGTCGGCGCGCTGGCCATTGCACTCGGCATCGGGGTCGTGATCGCAGAACTTCCGGCCGTCGCCGCAGCGGACCCGGGCCCGGTGAACGGGGCAGGATCGACGCAGAGTTCAGGTTCGAGCGACTCCGCGGCGGGCGCTGCCAGGCAGCGCGGCGGGACGCGGTCCGGGGCCCAACGCGCCACCGGTGCCCCTGCGGCGGGCGGTCCGGCCGATTCGGCGGCCGGCGGTCCGGGGGCCGGTCCCAGGACCGGAGTGGCGGGTCCGAATCGCCGGACACGGGTGGTTCGACCCCCGGCCGATGCGGTCGCCGACATTGCCGTCGGCGGCATCGCGGGTCCCGGCGGCATCAGAGTCGGCGCACCCCCCGACGGCGGTTCGGCCACCGTCCCGGCGTCGGGGGACGACGTCGGCACGAACCCGGCTGTGTCGTCGCCTACCGAGTTTGCTGTTGTCGCGCCCCGCCAGTCCGCTTCGGCTGACGAAGCCCGGTTGCTGGAGAGGGCGCTGGCCGGCGATTCCTCCGCTGACTCCCCGCCGGGCGGCGCGGGGGATGGATCGCTTTCGGCGGTGGTCCTCACCGAGGGCGTCGCGGTGGAAGTGGCGACTGCCGAACCGCCGGTGATGACCGCGGCGGAACCCAAGGGTGAGGTCTCGGGCTCCGACCCCCTCACGCGATCGGGGTCCGGCGAGGATTCGCTGCCCGGCAACACACCCCTGGTCCTGGCGTCGCAGGCACTGGTGGCGGCGTGGGCGGGCCGGCGCGAATCGCGCACCACCGTCTCGGCGGTCATGCCGGCGGCGGCTGCCGGCACGGGAGAGCCGGCGGCGCCAGCGGCCCCAGTTGCCGAGGGTGCAGCCACTGAGAGTGCGGCGCCCGAGAGCGCAGGGCGCGAAAGTGCTTCCACCGCAATGGAATCCGCATCAGCGGCATCGGCCGATCCGATCGCCGCGCTGATCCGGTTCTTCGTCGGCGACGGCACCGCCGACAACCCTAACGCGGGCATTCTCTACGGCAATGGCTACAGCTTCACCGAGTACGGCGGGACCTGTACCTCGGGTGCCTGCGACGGCGGCAACGGCGGCCTCATCGGCAACGGCGGCGACGGTTTCAACGGTGGCAACGGCGGGGCGGCCGGATGGTTCGGCAACGGCGGCGCGGGTGGCGCCGGGGTCGCCGGCGTCAACGGCGGGGCGGGCGGCAACGGCGGCCGGGCCGGGCTGTTCTCCGGCGACGGCGGCAAGGGCGGTGACGGCGCCGCGGCAACCGACCCGACCGGTGACGGTGGCGACGGTGGCGACGGTGGCGACGCCGGGATGTTGTCATCGAGCGGTACGGCGGGCGCGGGCGGAACCGGCGGCAGCAGCGGGGTCTCCGGTGGCTCGGGCGGGCACGGCGGTGCCGGCGGTGATGCCGGACTGCTCGGCTCCGGTGGTGACGGTGGTGACGGCGGCGTCGGCGTGGAGGCCGGCGGGGCGGGTGGTGACGGCGGCGCCGGCGGCTTCATCGGTGGAGACGGCGGCGACGGAGGGGTGGGCGGCACCTCCACGCTGACTCCCGCGAACCGGGGTGCATCCGGCTCCGGTGGTGCCGCAGGGGCGCTGTTCGGCAGCGCCGGAATCGATGGACCCGCTGCCGAAGAGATCGGCGTGGACGTGCCGCTGGCGGCCGCCGCTGCCCCGGATCCTTACTCCGGCAACGTGATCGCCGCAGCCGTCCAACTCTTCCAGAGCGAGATCACCGCCGCCATCGAGTCGTTCGTCGCGGGTGCCTCTCCGATCGTGCTGCCGCCGAATATTCTTTCCCTGATCGGGAACGTCGGCTACAACATCCTGCTCAACGTGGTGGTCGGGTACTGGCCGGGCGTCATCGCGGCCTTCAATGAACTCGTCTACGACCCCGCGTTCCTGCCGTTCGTCTCCGACGAGGTCGCCACCCTGCTGACGCCTGAGGGGGAGACCCCCACCGCTCTGAGTGCGACTATCGGCAACGCCGTGGCGTATCTCATCGAGCAGACCCTCGGCAACCCGATCATCCAGCAGGGGCTGGCCTACTCGGTGTTCACCCAGATTCCGCCGTTCACGGCGGCGGGGATTGTCGAGTGGGTCAGCCTCCTCATCGGGGAGGGCGGCTTCTCGGAAGCCATCGCCTATCTGCTGAACAACGGCGTGCTGTCCGGACTCGAGGTCTTCTTCGGCAGCCCGGCGGTCCAGGTGCAGATCGGCACCGCCCTGGCGGGCACCGTCAACGTCGTATTCGGCCAGATCACACCGGATTTCGTGACCACCCCTCCGCTGGAAACCCCGGCCCTGGCAACGTACGCCGGCGAGTTGATCGCCACCGCTCTGCTGGGGGAGGGCAACCCCGGCATCCCGGAGGTCGCCGCGGTCGCTTCCGCCGACGTGGCCTACCTCCTGGCCGTTATCTCCAATCCGCTGAGCACCCTCATCGGAACCACCTACCAGCAGTTCATGCTCTACCCGGGGGTGGGCACCTACCTGGCGACCACCGCGATGAACACCCTGCTCGCCGCGCTGGGTCAGCCGACCCGGCCGATCGGTTCCATAGTGGTCCCGGTCGAAACCGTCGTCACCCAGGCCGTGAACTCGTTCCTCAGCAGCTCCGCGCTGTTCGGAGCGGTCGGCGATTTCATCACCCAATTGGCCACCGATCTCGTTGCCAATTCCACGGTGCAGGAGTTCGCCAGCCAGACGGTCGCCGACTTCGTCGCCACGACCCTGGGCGGCGATCCGCTGGCCGTCGCCGTCGGCGCGCAGGCCGGTGGCGTGGTCGTCTCGCTGATGGCCAATTCGAATTTCGTGGGCCCCGTGGTCTTCGCGTTGGTGTCACTGGTCGAGGGCATGAACAACCCCAACGTGTCCGGTGCGATCGCGGCGGCGGCAGGGGCGATCGCGGGCAACCTGGTCGGCCCGGATCCACTGCCGCTCATCGAGCAGATCCAGGCCGCCGTGGCGGAGCTGCTGCAGGAACCCGCCTTCCAGGACGTCCTCGTCGGCAACGTCACCTCGGTCGTGCGCACGCTGCTGAGCACCACGGGGTTCTGGACGGCGTTGGGCGGTGGGCTCTCGGGGTTGGTGACCGGACTCGCCGGTGACAACACCGTGCAGGTCCAGGCCGCCGATGTGGTCGCCACGATGATCGCCGAAATGCTGCCCGGCAGCCCCATCGCCGCGGCCGTCGGTTCGGCGGTGGGCAACGCGGTCGAGCAGCTGCTGGCCAATTCCGCGGCGGTGGCCGGGGTGGCCACGTTGCTGGGCTCGGCGCTGCCGGACTTCTTCGGCCAGACCGGGGTGCCCAGCGTGCTGGCCGACGCGGCCGGCCAGTTGGTGCTCGCCGCCGTGAACGGCACCCTGGACGCCGTCCTGCCCCAGGTGATCGCGGCGCTGCAAGCCAATACCGACATTCTCAACGCCGTCGACGTGACCGTCGCCGACGTCGTCACCGCCCTGTTCAGCCCCTCGATACTGCAGGGCGCCAGCCTGGCCCTGTCCGGTCTGGTCGCCGATCTTATCGGCGACCCCACCATCCAGACCTACGCAGACCAGCAAGTCGCCGAGACGGTGGCGACACTGCTGGGCGGCGGCCCGGCCGCGGTGCTGGTCGGTGACGCGGTCGGCAACGCGGTGGTCCAGATCCTGACCGTTCCGGCTCTGGGGACCGCCGTCACCGGAGTCGTCGACACGATCTTCGGGTTCTTCAGCCAGCCCGATGTGGTTCCGACGCTGGCCACCACGGTGGGCCAGTTCGCGTCGGCCGTCGTGTCCGGGGAGGACTTCAACGCGGCCCTGGCGATCGCCGTGTTGGCTCTGCAAAGCAGTACGGCGATTCTGGGAGCCGTCCGGACGACCGCCTCGGACGCGGTGCTGACGGTTCTGGGGGATTCCCAGCTGTGGGGCGGCATCGGTCTCTCCCTGAACGACCTGATCACCGGACTGGGCACCGACCCGGCCCTCCAACTGGCTGCGGCCCAAGGGGTTTCGGATTTCGTGGCTTCGATGCTGGCGGGCAATCCGCTGGCCGCGGTGATCGGCGACGCCGCCGGGAACGCGGTGGCGGGCTTCCTGGCCGCCCCCGGCGGAGTGGTGGAGCTGGCCGCACTGGCGGGTGGGTTGCTGCCGGATCTGTTCGGCCAGCCCGGATTCTCCGCCGAGATCGCCGATGCGGTCGGTGCGGCGGCCGAAGCGCTGGCCTCCGGTCAAGACTCCACGACGGTGATCGACGCGCTGATCGCAACGCTGCGCTCCAGCAGCGTCATTCAGGACGGCCTCGGCGGCTTCACCACCGACGCCCTGACCGCACTGTTCGGTGACAGCGCGGTGTGGACCGCGGCGGGCATCAGCCTTGCCGGGCTGATCACGGATCTGGGCACCGACGCCGAGGTGCAGCAGTACGCGGCCGAGACGGTGTCAGCTCTGGTGGTCAGCCTGCTCGGTGACCTTCCGGTCGCCCCGGTGGTCGGCGATGCGGTCGGCGCGGCGGTGGCCGGTTTCCTGGCCACCCCGGGCGCGGTGGCCAACCTGGGTGCGGTGATCGGCGGGCTGGTGCCGGATCTGTTCGCCCAGCCGGGACTCGGGGCCGAGATCGCCGGCGCTGTCGGCACCGCGGTCTCGGCGCTGGTGGCCGGGGAGGACACCACCACGGTGATCGACGCGCTGATCGCCACGCTGCGGGCCAGCACGGTGGTTCAGGACGGTCTGGGCGGCTTCACCGCCGACGCTCTGAGCGCGTTGCTCGCCGATATGACGCTGTGGACGGCGGTCGGTGCCAGCGTTTCCGGGCTGATCACCGACCTGGGCACCAACGCCGAGGTTCAGCAGTACGCGGCATCGACGGTGTCGGCGTTCGTGGTC
>JACJWN010000006.1 GCA_020637165.1 Mycolicibacterium sp.
TTGACCACCCTGGTCACCGACATCCTCGGCGACGAACCCGTCCAGCAGGCCCTGGCCACCCAGATCGCCGCGCTCGTGGAGAGCAACATCCCCGGTCCCGCCGGGGCGATTGTGGGCGCCCGGGTCGGGGATGCGGTGGTCTCACTGCTGACCAACCCCGACATCCAGGCAGCGGTGTATGCGTTGGCCGACACCCTGTTCAGCGACTTCATCGGCGCCGCCGGGGTGATCGACACCCTGTCCGCCGCCGCGGGCACCCTGGCCAGCGCGGCCGTGGCTGGCGACTTCGACACGGTGCTCAAAGAGGTGATCGCCGCGGTGCGCACCAGCGCCGACATCGACGCGGGGGTCGCCGGCGCCGTCAGCGCCGGGGTCAGCCAACTGCTCAGCGACACCGCGGTGTGGACCGTTCTGGACACCACACTGGCATCGCTGGTCGCCGGCCTGGTCGATGACCCCGTCGTCGATCAGGCGCTCTATCAGACCATCTCCGATGTGGTCTCCGGGCTCATCGGCGGCGATCTGGGCGCGGCCGTGGGCCCGCAGGTCGCCGTGGCGGTGGTGGGCCTGCTGGTCAACCCCGACGTCGATTCCGCCCTCAACGCCCTAGTGGACACCCTGTTCAGCGACTTCATCGGCGCCCCCGACGTCATCGACATCCTGTCGGATGCGGCTGGCACGCTGGCCGGCGCCGCGGTGTACGGCGATCTTGAGACGGTGCTGCCGCGGCTGATCTACCTGCTACGCGAGAACGCCGACATCGACGCCGCCGTCGACGGCGCCGTCAGCGCCGGTGTGGGCCAGTTCCTCGCCGACACCGCCGTGGTCGCAGCCGTCGGGCAGACGGTCACGACCCTGGTCACCAACCTGCTGGGCGACGCGGTGGTCCAGCAGGCCGCCGGAGACGAAGTCGCAAACCTTGTCACCGCGTTCCTCGGTGACTCCCCTATCGCCGAACCCGTCGGGCAGGCGATTGGGGGGGCCGTGCAGCAGTTCCTGGCCATCGAAGGGATCGCCGCCGACCTCGGCGCGATCATCGGGTCGTTGATGCCGGACTTCATCGACCAGGCCGGGGTTCCCGCCGCACTCGGCGATGCCGCCGGCCAACTCGCCGTCGCGTTGCTCACCGGGGAAAACCCGATCACCGCCCTGAAGGAGACGCTGGCCACCCTGGAAGCCGACCCCGAGGTCCAGGCCGCGCTGAAGATCACCGTCGCCGACACCCTCAACCTCATCGACACCACTATGCTCAGCAACCCCGTGATTCAGCAGGCCCTCGGCGCGATCACCACAACCCTGATCGAACAACTCGCCGCCAGCGCGGCCATCCGCGCGTACGTGTCCGAACAACTCGGACCCACCCTCGGCCCCGCAGTGGCGAACCTCCTGGCTGACACCACCGTCGTCGACGACGTCGCCACCGCCTTCGGAACCGCGGTCACCCAATTCCTGGCTTACCCCGGGTTCAGCACCGCCCTGACCGACACCATTGACCAGTTCGCCGACGCCGTGATCGACGGCAACCCCGCCATCGCGGCCCTACAAACCGCCCTGGCCGCACTCGAAGCCGACCCGGTCTACCAGGCCGCCGTCCAAACGATCGTGCCAGGCACGCTGAATTCCCTGCTCAAGAACGCCGCCGTCCGCGAAGCCATCGCCGCCGCCGCCCGCACGGCGGTCATCGACCTGCTCAAAGAACGCGGCATCAACAACGGCTTCATCGACGGCATCGCCGGCCAGGTCGCCGAAGGCACCGTGGACTCCTTCCTAGCCAAGCCCACCGGCGAAGCCCTCATCGACAGCATCGTCGTCAACGTCCTCGAAGGCATGCCCCTCAACCAGGTCACCGACACCGTCATCCAAGCCGTCCTGCGAGACCCCGGACTGCAAGCCGCCCTGGGCACCTCCATCGGCACCGGAATCGGCTCACTATTCGGCGACAACATCATCGGCCTGCTCGTCGGCGGGGTCGCCGGCATCACCGCCACCATCGTCATCGCCATCGCCTCCGGACTGACCCTGTTGTTCAACGGCGACGCCTCTACCGCCGGCCCCGCAGCCACCGCTACCGCCCCAACTACCACCAGGAACCTGTTCCAACCCCTCCCGGCACCGGGCGAGCTCTACCTCATCAGCGCGACCGTTCCAGTTCCCCACGCCGCGGCCGCGACAACCGACACGGTCGTACTCGCCGCAATCACCACCGCCGGACCCGACACCACCCAGGCTGACGTCCTCGACATCCAAATGACCATCCCCGCCCCCGCAGACACCAACCCCGGACAGCTACTAGTCGGATTCAGATTCGCACTCAACCAACTCCTCAGCACCCCTGCACCAGGCATGTCCCCTGGAACCGAGACCAGGCGAGCCGAACGAGTCTGACGACAGAGTCGACGGAGTCCACCTACTGTCGCGAACCCGGCACATGAACCGCATATTCGTGATAGGCCTTCATGATGCCGCGACGAGGCGCGATGGGCCGCAGCATTGTTCCGACGCTGTCGGCTGACCTCGCCTCCCAGGTCCGAAAAGTTCCGGGCTCGCGGCGTCGCTTTTGCTGATGGCGCCTGCCCACCGTGGGCGTCGCCCGAAGTTGTACCCAGGAGGGCTGGTCATGTGCGCCGATAACGTTTCCCCCCGGCAGAATTCAGGCCCCGGCGGTCACCGCCGAGTCACCGCCGCGTCCGGTTATCCACCCGGCCGGCCGGTAACGCCTCCAGCGCGCTCGGCATACCACATCGGCCGGGTCGGGGCACTCGCGGTCGCCCTCGGTGTCGGCACGGCGATCCTGGGTTTCTCCGGCACGGCCGCCGCCGACGCCGGCCGAGGCGACACGGCCGGGTCCGCCGGGGAGGAGTCAAGCCGCACAGGGAACCTTCGGCCCACCCCCGCTAAGTCCCGGGCCGGCAATCGCCGCAGCCTGCCGGATCGCGGCCTGAGCACCTCCGTAGCACCAGAGGTTCCCACCAGCAACCCAGCCGCTGACGGTGGCGACGATGGCACCGGGCCGACGAACCCGGGCCGCCGTGCCGGCGGCGCACGGTCGAGTGCGGCGGCAGAGAACACCCAAGCCCGAAACACCGACGTCCCAGCGACGGCTGGTATGCCGTCGTCCGCCGACGCGCCCGAGCCTCCCCCCCTGCTCACCGATAGTGGGCCTCTGTCAGCGCCGGAATCGATCGGGGAAGTGGAGGCCACGGGCTCCGACGACGGCACCGCTCCAGAAATCGCGGTGACTCCCGAGGTCACGACCACGACAGTTGCACCCCAGGTCCCGGTGATGACGGCGGCAGCCCAGTCCGAGGCGCTGGCGGAAGCCGACAGCGATCCGCTGGCCTGGCTGGGCGGGGGCGGCGGTAACGGTGGACCCGTTGTTGCGCCGCTGGCGTGGGCCGCACTGGCGTCGGCCCGGCGGGAAGAGTTGGCCGGTGCGAAAGCCGAGGTGGCTCCGGCTGCGACGGTGAGTACGGCAGAGCCCGAGGATCCCACCGAGACGCCGGCTGCTGAAGAGGTGGCTGAGGACGCCACGGGTGACGCTGCTGGTGCTGAGGCCGGGGTCCAGGCCGACCCGGAGGCCGGCGAGGCGACGATCAGCGGCGAAGTTGGTGAAGACCAGCTGCTGGCGAGCCTGGTCGAACCCGTCATTGCACTGACTGCCGCAGTACCGGCAGCTGCGTCCTTGGATCTGTGCCTCGCCCTTTGCCTGGCTTTGAAAGCCGCCAAGTCCACAATCGTCAAGGACATTGCGGGTGCCGTTACCGATATTTTCCCCACCGCGGCGGGCACCGTCGCGGACACCATCGGGTCCTACGGGTTCGAGATCATCAACGGGTTGATGCTCGAACAGAAGGACAGCGAGATCGCGGGCTATGTCCAACAGCTCTTCAATGACACCACCGTGCTCGGCTTCGTCTCGCAGACGGTCGCCGACGACCTGGAGAAATCCTGGAACATACCGCAGGATGCCGCAACCACCGTTGGTAACGCAGTAGCTTTCTTCATGCAGAATTCCTTCGGAAATTCCGCTGTCGCGTCGGCGTTCGTCCCATTCCTCAAGGGACTGAACCTTCCCACCAACTCCTTCACCGCCCTCGACTTCGTGATCAAGATTCAAGAGGACGGTGTGACCGGTGCGCTGCTGACTCGTGTCAAACCATCCGACATGCAAACCGCGCTGGTCAACCTCTTTGCCAACTCCGGTGTCCAAAGTGCGTTCGAAGCAGCCGTGGTCGGCACCGTTGATGTGCTGCTCGGATCGGCCAGCCCGTCATGGGCCCCGCCGGTCAACCCCAACGCCCTGGCGGATTTCGCCGGCCAACTGGTCGCCACTGCCGTACTGGGAGCCGATAACCCCGGCGTTGCGGCATTGAGCGCCGTGATCAGCGCCGATGTCTCAACGCTCTTCGCGGCTGTCGGTGGTGAGGTGGCCACTCTCGCCGGGAACGCCATCATCACCTTGCTCAATCAGAGCGGGGTCTCCGACATCCTGGCCACAGACGTCGTCAATGGATTCATCACAGCGCTGGGGGGTAGCGCTCCGTTCCCCAGCCCGGGCTCACTCGGGCCGGCGGCCGGCGTCGCAATCTCGGGTTTTGTCAGTTCGCTGTTGTCGACCCCCGCGGTTCCCGCAGCGGTGGGCACGTTCATCACCCAGCTCATCAACGGGCTGGCCGACGATTCGGCGGTCCAGACCGAAATCGGTCAACAAGTCAGTGCCCTGGTGACCTCGGCTCTCGGCGGTGGACCGCTGGGGGTGGCGGTCGGGCCGCAGGTGGGTGCAGCGGTGCAGGCGCTACTGGCCGATCAGGCCGTGGTCGACGCACTCAGCAGCACCATCGGAGCGTTGGTGCCCACGTTCTTGGGGCAGCAAGGTGTTGTTTCGGCGCTGGCAACCGCGGCGGGCCAGCTGGCCGCGGCCGCCCTCGACGGAACCCTCCCCTCGGTGTTGCCGCAGGTGGAAGCACAGCTGCGGGCCAGCACCGCGATCCAGGCCGCTGTCGGCGTGACCGTCACCGACACAGTCGGGCAGTTGCTGGGGGATTCGGCGCTGTGGCAGGCACTGAACACCACCGCGGTGTCGTTGATCACCGGACTTCTGGGCGACACCACGGTCCAGCAGGCGCTCCAGCAGCAGATCGCCGCAGAGGTCTCGGCCCTGCTCGGCGGCGGCGACTTGGGCCAGGTTGTCGGCGCCCAGGTGGGCACAGCCGTGGTCGCATTGGTCACCAACCCGGTGTTCAGCACGGCCCTCGTCGGGCTGGTCGACACCGTGTTCACCGACTTCTTCGGCGCTACCGGCGTGGTCAGCGCCCTGTCCGACGCCGCCGGCCAGCTCGCCTCTGCCGCTGTGGCCGGGGATCTGGCTTCGGTACTGCCGACGGTGGAAGCGGCCCTGCGCGCCAACCCCGACATCGATGCCGCGGTCGGTGTGGCCGTCGGCGCCGCGGTCACCCAGCTGCTCTCCGACACCAGCCTGTGGCAGGCGCTGGACACCACCGTGAGCACCCTGATCAGCGAACTGCTCGGCGACAACGTGGTCCAACAGGCCCTCGACACCGCCATCGCCGCGCAGGTCTCGGCCCTGCTCGGCGGCGGGGACCTCGGCCAGGTCGTCGGCGCCCAGGTCGCCACCGCCCTGGTCGGCCTGATCGCCGACCCCACCGTCATCACCGCCCTGACCGGCCTGGTCGACACCGTCGCCCAGGACTTCTTCGGCGCCACCGGCGTCATCCCCGCCCTCTCCGACGCCGCCAGCGACATCGCCCTGGCCCTGATCACCGGCGAGGACCTCGCCACCGCCCTGGCCGCCGCCGGCGCCGCCCTGCGCGCCAACCCCGACATCGATGCCGCGGTCGGTGTGGCCGTCGGCGCCGCGGTCACCCAGCTGCTCTCCGACACCAGCCTGTGGCAGGCGCTGGACACCACCGTGAGCACCCTGATCAGCGAACTGCTCGGCGACAACGTGGTCCAACAGGCCCTCGACACCGCCATCGCCGCGCAGGTCTCGGCCCTGCTCGGCGGCGGGGACCTCGGCCAGGTCGTCGGCGCCCAGGTCGCCACCGCCCTGGTCGGCCTGATCGCCGACCCCACCGTCATCACCGCCCTGACCGGCCTGGTCGACACCGTCGCCCAGGACTTCTTCGGCGCCACCGGCGTCATCCCCGCCCTCTCCGACGCCGCCAGCGACATCGCCCTGGCCCTGATCACCGGCGAGGACCTCGCCACCGCCCTGGCCGCCGCCGGCGCCGCCCTGCGCGCCAACCCCGACATCGATGCCGCGGTCGGTGTGGCCGTCGGCGCCGCGGTCACCCAGCTGCTCTCCGACACCAGCCTGTGGCAGGCGCTGGACACCACCGTGAGCACCCTGATCAGCGAACTGCTCGGCGACAACGTGGTCCAACAGGCCCTCGACACCGCCATCGCCGCGCAGGTCTCGGCCCTGCTCGGCGGCGGGGACCTCGGCCAGGTCGTCGGCGCCCAGGTCGCCACCGCCCTGGTCGGCCTGATCGCCGACCCCACCGTCATCACCGCCCTGACCGGCCTGGTCGACACCGTCGCCCAGGACTTCTTCGGCGCCACCGGCGTCATCCCCGCCCTCTCCGACGCCGCCAGCGACATCGCCCTGGCCCTGATCACCGGCGAGGACCTCGCCACCGCCCTGGCCGCCGCCGGCGCCGCCCTGCGCGCCAACCCCGACATCGATGCCGCGGTCGGTGTGGCCGTCGGCGCCGCGGTCACCCAGCTGCTCTCCGACACCAGCCTGTGGCAGGCGCTGGACACCACCGTGAGCACCCTGATCAGCGAACTGCTCGGCGACAACGTGGTCCAACAGGCCCTCGACACCGCCATCGCCGCGCAGGTCTCGGCCCTGCTCGGCGGCGGGGACCTCGGCCAGGTCGTCGGCGCCCAGGTCGCCACCGCCCTGGTCGGCCTGATCGCCGACCCCACCGTCATCACCGCCCTGACCGGCCTGGTCGACACCGTCGCCCAGGACTTCTTCGGCGCCACCGGCGTCATCCCCGCCCTCTCCGACGCCGCCAGCGACATCGCCCTGGCCCTGATCACCGGCGAGGACCTCGCCACCGCCCTGGCCGCCGCCGGCGCCGCCCTGCGCGCCAACCCCGACATCGATGCCGCGGTCGGTGTGGCCGTCGGCGCCGCGGTCACCCAGCTGCTCTCCGACACCAGCCTGTGGCAGGCGCTGGACACCACCGTGAGCACCCTGATCAGCGAACTGCTCGGCGACAACGTGGTCCAACAGGCCCTCGACACCGCCATCGCCGCGCAGGTCTCGGCCCTGCTCGGCGGCGGGGACCTCGGCCAGGTCGTCGGCGCCCAGGTCGCCACCGCCCTGGTCGGCCTGATCGCCGACCCCACCGTCATCACCGCCCTGACCGGCCTGGTCGACACCGTCGCCCAGGACTTCTTCGGCGCCACCGGCGTCATCCCCGCCCTCTCCGACGCCGCCAGCGACATCGCCCTGGCCCTGATCACCGGCGAGGACCTCGCCACCGCCCTGGCCGCCGCCGGCGCCGCCCTGCGCGCCAACCCCGACATCGATGCCGCGGTCGGTGTGGCCGTCGGCGCCGCGGTCACCCAGCTGCTCTCCGACACCAGCCTGTGGCAGGCGCTGGACACCACCGTGAGCACCCTGATCAGCGAACTGCTCGGCGACAACGTGGTCCAACAGGCCCTCGACACCGCCATCGCCGCGCAGGTCTCGGCCCTGCTCGGCGGCGGGGACCTCGGCCAGGTCGTCGGCGCCCAGGTCGCCACCGCCCTGGTCGGCCTGATCGCCGACCCCACCGTCATCACCGCCCTGACCGGCCTGGTCGACACCGTCGCCCAGGACTTCTTCGGCGCCACCGGCGTCATCCCCGCCCTCTCCGACGCCGCCAGCGACATCGCCCTGGCCCTGATCACCGGCGAGGACCTCGCCACCGCCCTGGCCGCCGCCGGCGCCGCCCTGCGCGCCAACCCCGACATCGATGCCGCGGTCGGTGTGGCCGTCGGCGCCGCGGTCACCCAGCTGCTCTCCGACACCAGCCTGTGGCAGGCGCTGGACACCACCGTGAGCACCCTGATCAGCGAACTGCTCGGCGACAACGTGGTCCAACAGGCCCTCGACACCGCCATCGCCGCGCAGGTCTCGGCCCTGCTCGGCGGCGGGGACCTCGGCCAGGTCGTCGGCGCCCAGGTCGCCACCGCCCTGGTCGGCCTGATCGCCGACCCCACCGTCATCACCGCCCTGACCGGCCTGGTCGACACCGTCGCCCAGGACTTCTTCGGCGCCACCGGCGTCATCCCCGCCCTCTCCGACGCCGCCGGACAACTAGCAGCCGCCGCAGTGGCGGGGGATCTGGCTTCTGTGCTTCCAGCAGTACTGTCCGCGCTGCGCACCAACCCCGACATCGACGCGGCGGTCGGAATGACCGTCACTGACGCGGTCACCCAGCTGTTCTCCGACACCACCGTCTGGCAGTTGGTGGGCGCCACCCTCACAACCCTGACCACCGGACTCCTCGACAACACCGTTGTCCAGCAGTACGCAGGGACGGAGGTCGCAACGCTGGTAACCGGATTCCTGGGTGACTCCCCGATCGCAGTGCCGGTGGGGCAGGCCGTCGGCGCCGCGGTGCAGCAGTTCCTCGCGATACCCGGGATAGGGTCCGCAGTCGGTGCGATCATCGGCTCGGTTCTACCGGAGTTTCTCGGCCAGGCCGGGGTGCCCAGCGCTCTGGGCGATGTCGGCGGCCAACTCGTCGCCGCAGTGCTGGCCGGTGCGGACCTCGCCACCGCCCTGGCCGCCGCCGAGGCTGAGTTGCTGGCCAACTCGGCGATCCAGACCGCGCTGAAGACCACCATCGCCGACACGCTCAACCTGGTCGACAGCACGATGTTGAGCAACGCAGCTTTCCAGCAAGCACTCGGAACGATCGTGACGACACTGATCGAAACTCTGGCGGGCAGCCCCGCCGTCCGGACCTACCTCGGAGATGAGCTTGGCCCCACCTTGGGTCCCGCCGTGGTCAACCTGCTGGCCGATTCGACCTTCGTCGACGACGTCGCTGTCACCTTCGGTTCGGTCCTCACCAATCTGCTGGCCTACCCGGGATTCAACGGTTCAGTGATCGGCGCGCTTAACCAAATCGCCGACGCAGTGGTGGACGGGACCGACCCGGCCACGGCGATCCAGGAGGGTCTGGCCGCGCTCGAAGCCAACCCGGACTACCAGGCCGCGATCAACGCGATCGTCCCCAAGGCGGTGAACTCCCTGCTGAACACCGCGGCTGTACGCCAAGCGGTGGGAGCAGCGGTGCGAACCATCGTCATCGACGCACTGAAGGGAGCCGGGATCAACAACGGCTTCATCGACGGGATCGCAGGCCAGGTGGCCGGGGTCTCGGTGGAGACTTTCCTAGCCAAGCCGACGGCTGAGGCACTCTTCGACCGGGTCACCCTCGACGTTCTGACCGGCATGCCGCTGAGCGAGGTGACGGACGCCGTCATCCAGGCCGTTCTGCGGGACCCGGGGCTACAGGTCGCCCTCGGCACCTCCATAGGCACGGGCATCGGCTCGCTGTTCGGTGACAACATCATCGGCCTTCTGGTCGGCGGGGTGGCCGGATTCACGGCCACGATCGTGATCGCAGTCGCGTCCGGTCTCACCCGGCTGTTCACCGCGGGCGACCCCGCTGTCGGTGCCGCTGCGGCCTCCGGCGGACCCGCCGTCAGCAGCCACTTTTTCCCGCTCCTTCCGGCCCCCGGTGACCTCTACGTGATGAGCGCGGTCGTTCCCGAACAGCAGGGGGTGTCGGCACTGGGTGCCGCCTCCGAGGGCGAACTCGTGCTCACCTTGACGGCCATCACGGGACCCGATCAGACCCAGCCCGATGTCCTCGACCTCCAGATGGCCATCGACGAAGCCGAGGTCGGCAAGCTGCGGGTCGGGTTCAGGTTCGCCCTGGACCAACTACTCGCGGTCCCGGCTCCTGCAAGCAGGGCTGAAGAAGCGGTCAAAGTCTCGTAACCACTCTCGACGTGACCAATCAACCCGCCGTCGACACCGAGGTCTCCCGGCTGCAACGTTCGGGCCGGGACACCAGCACCCTCCCCGGGACGCTGTCGCGCTGGCTCGCGGGCCTAATGCCCAGCGGTGTCACACCCGAAGTCAACGTGGAGGGTGGCGTCGACTCCAACGGCATGTCCTCGGAAACCATCATCTTGAACGGCCGGTGGACCGAGAACGGCAAATCCATCGAGCAGATGTGGGTGGCGCGCGTGGCACCCACCGCCGCGGACGTCCCAGTTTTCCCGAACTACCGGATGGATCACCAATTCGAGCTCCTGCGTTTGGTGGGCGGACTCACCGAGGTACCAGTACCGAGAGTGCGCTGGATCGAGCCGACCGGCGAAGTGCTGGGAACCCCCTTCTTCCTGATGGACTTTGTCGAGGGCGTCGTGCCCCCCGACGTCATGCCGTACACCTTCGGCCGCAACTGGTTCGCCGACGCCCCCGCCGGCAAGCAACGCGAACTTCAGGACGCGACCATCTCGATCCTCACCGAGTTGCACGGACTCCCAGAGGCACCGAAGAACTTTGGTTTCCTCTGCGAGATCGACCTGCCGGGCGACACCCCCTTGCGTCAGCGTTTGAACTGGCTGAAGGATTGGTACGGGTTCGCCGTCCCCGACCTCGGGCGCTCTTGCCTCGTGGAGGGTGCGCTGGCCTGGCTCGAGGAGAACTTCCCCACCGACGTCGCCGCCGGGGATTCAGTGCTGATCTGGGGCGACTCACGCATCGGCAACGTGCTCTACCGAGACTTCCGCCCGGTTGCGGTGCTGGACTGGGAGATGGCGACACTCGGCCCGCGAGAGTTGGACGTCGGCTGGATCATCTTCGCGCACATGGTGTTCCAGGAACTTGCCGGACTCGCCGGACTTCCCGGACTGCCCAACGTGCTGCGGGAGGAGGACGTTCGCGCCACTTACCGGCGGCTGAGCGGCGTGGAACTCGCCGACCTGCGCTGGTTCTACGTCTACTCCGCGGTGATCTGGTGTGTGGTCTTCATGCGCACGGGTGCACGCCGGGTGCACTTCGGTGAGATCACCAAACCCGACGACGTGGAGACGCTGTTCTATCACGGCGGACTCCTGCGCCGGCTGATCGAGGAGAACTGATGCTGGGACCGCTCGACGAGTACCCCGTTCACCAACTCCCCCAGCCGATCGCCTGGCCCGGCCCCTCGGACCGCAACTTCTACGACCGCTCCTATTTCAACGCCCACGACCGCACCGGCGATATCTTCGTCATCAGCGGTATCGGCTACTACCCCAACCTCGGGGTCAAGGACGCCTTCCTGCTGGTCTCCCGCCGCGGAGGCGGCAGATCCGGCGGATGCGGCGATGTCCAGACGGCGGTGCACCTGTCCGACGCGATCGACTCCGACCGACTGCACCAGAACGTCAACGGCTACCGCGTCGAGGTCCTTGAGCCACTGCGGAAACTGCGCATCGTGCTCGAGGAGACCGAGGGCATCTCCTGCGATCTGACCTGGCAGGGCCTCTTCGACGTGGTGCAGGAACAGCGCCACGTAATGCGAACCGGCGCCAAGGTCACCCTGGATGCCCAGCGTTTCGCCCAGCTGGGCCATTGGAGCGGCCACCTGGTCATCGACGGCGAGCAGATCGCCGTCGACCCGGCCACCTGGATCGGCAGCCGCGACCGCTCGTGGGGCATCCGGCCGGTCGGCGAAGCCGAACCGCCCGGCCGTCCGGCCGAACCGCCGTTCGAGGGCATGTGGTGGCTCTATGTTCCGATTGCCTTCGACGACTTCGCCGTCGTCATCATCATCCAGGAGGAACCCAGCGGGTTCCGCACCGTCAACGACTGCACCCGGATCTGGCGCGACGGCCGCATCGAACAACTGGGCTGGCCCCGAGTGAAAATCCAATACCGTTCCGGAACAAGAATTCCCGTTGGCGCGACCATCGACGCAACCGACGCCCACAGCCGGCCGCTCCGATTCGAGATCGAGTCCAAGCTGGCGGTTCCGATCCACGTCGGCGGGGGCTACGGCGGCGACGTCGATTGGCTGCACGGGGCGTGGAAGGGCGAGAAGTTCACCGAACGGCGCTCCTACGATATGACCGACCCAGGGATCATCGCGCGTTCCGGTTTCGGGGTGATCGACCACGTGGGCCGCGCGGTCTGCCACGAGGGAGACTCCGTCCCGCGGGAGGGTTGGGGACTGTTCGAGCACGGCGCCCTCGGCCGCCACGACCCGTCCGGCTTCGCCGACTGGCTCTCCGTCGCGCCCTGACCCGGAGGTCAGTCCACGCCCGGTGTGGCGAGGGCGTCGACGATCTCCGCCAGCGCCTCCACCGGTATCGGGCCGGGTTGGTAGAGGCACACGGTGTCGGCCAGCCCACCGGCGGCATCAACCCGCTGACGGATCCGCGCGGCGATCTGTGCCGGCGTGCCGCACGCAGCGATCGTGTTCAGCATCTCGTCGCCGACCAGTTCCGCCATCAGTTGCCAGCGGCCCTGCTTGGACATTGCGTTGAGTTCGGGCTGCAACTCGCCCCAGCCGTGTAGTTCGAGCACCGGCCGGTAGGCGGGTGTGGAGCCATAGAACGCGAGCAGACGCCGCGTCGCCTCGTGGGCTGAGTCATCCTCGCCCACCGAGACGATGACCTCGGGCACCACCGCGAAGTCCGAACGCCCCGCGAGCCCCTCCCGCACCGTCGGGATGGTGACCTCGCCAAGGTAACGGGTGGAGGAGAAGGGCATCACCAGCAGCCCGTCGGCCACCTCCGCCGCCGCCCGGGTCAGCCGCGGGCCGAGCGCCCCAAGGTAGATCGGCGGCGGCCCGAAGGGGTTCGGCCCGGGATTGAACGTCGGCGTCATAAGGGTGTGCCGGTAAAACTGGCCGCGGAAGTCCAGTCGCTCGCCGTTCTGCCAGGCCCCGAAGATCGCCCGCAAAGCGGCGATCAGTTCGCGCATCCGGTCCACGGGATGGTCGAAGGATGTGCCGTAGCGGCGCTCGATCTGGGCCCGGATCTGGGTGCCGAGTCCGAGGGTGAACCGGCCCGCGCTGAGCAGCTGGTGGTCATAGGCCTGGTGGGCGAGCTGAACGGGATTGCGCGGGAACGCGATCGCCACATTGGTCATCAGATCCAGCCCGCCCGCCGTCGACGCCAGGGTCAGCGGCGCGAACACGTCGTGCGGGCCCTCGAAGCTGAACACCCCGGCCGCCCCGGCGTCGCGCAGGGCATGAGCGCGCCGGACCGCGTCGGTGGGCCCGAACAGGGCCGTCAGCACCTTCACGGCCGACACCCTAGTGCGAATACGGCGCGGAAATCGCCGCTGAGCGAAGGTTTGCGCGCCGAAATCGGGGAGACTGGGGGCATGGCGCATGACGTAGTGGTGATCGGAGCCGGTCTGGCGGGGCTAACAGCGGCGCGTGAACTCACCCGTAAGGGATTCGACGTGGTCGTCCTGGAAGGCCGCGACCGGGTGGGCGGTCGCACCTTCTCGGGGACGCTGGCCGGGGTTCCGGTGGACCGCGGCGCCTCGTTCGTCGGCCCCACCCAGGATGCCGTGCTCAAGCTGGCCGCCGATCTGGGCTGCGGCACCACCCCGACCCACAACGACGGGGCCAACCTGATCCGGTGGCGCGGAAATGTCCGCCGCTACCAGGGGACCATCCCCAAGCTCGGACTGGTCGGCCTGCTCGACATCGGCCGCATCCAGTGGCAGTTCGACCGCATCGCCGCGCGGGTCAGCGTCACCGAGCCGTGGAACTCCAAGGGCGCCGCCGAACTGGACGCCATGAGCCTGGGCGGCTGGCTGCGTTCGGTGCGGGCGACGGCCGGTTCCCGTGACCTGATGGCGATCATGTCCCGGGTGACCTGGGGCGCCGAGCCCGATGGGGTGTCGATGCTGCACGCCGTGCGCTACGTCAAGACCTCCGGCGGCCTGGACCGGATGCTCGCGACGGTCGGCGGAGCCCAGCAGGACCACTTCGTCGAGGGCACCCACCAGATGTCGGTCCGGATGGCCGAGGAACTCGGCGACCGGGTCCGGCTGGGTGCGGTGGTCTCCCGGATCGAATGGTCCGAGGACGCGGTCGCTGTGACGTCCTCGGCCGGTGTGGTCGAGGCCCGCCGGGCCATCGTGGCCATCGCGCCGATGCAGCGCCTCGACATCGACATCGCCCCGGCGCCTCCGATCGAATACCAGCAGCTGGCGCAACGGTGGCCGCTGGGCGCACTGACCAAGTCCTACGCCGCCTATCCGACGCCGTTCTGGCGGGCCGAGGGTCTCTCCGGGCAGGCGCTGTCGGATCAGGGGCCGGTGTTCATCACCTTCGACGTCAGCCCCGCCACCGGCGGACCGGGGATCCTGCTGGGCTTCACCGACCCGCGGGGCTTTGACTGTCTCCCCGACGAGCAGCGCCGCGAGCAGGTTCTGCAGTGCTTCACCGCGCTGTTCGGCGAACAGGCTGCCGAGCCGATCGACTATCTCGACCAGCGTTGGGGCGCAGAGTCCTTCGCACCCGGCGGGCCGACAGCCGCGGTGCCGCCCGGATCCTGGACGGAATTCGGCCGCCTGTTGCGAACGCCGGTGGGTCCGCTGCACTGGGCCGGCACCGAAACCGCCGACGAGTGGACCGGCTTCATGGACGGGGCGGTGCGCTCCGGTCAGCGGGCCGCTGGCGAGGTGAGCCGGGCGCTGACGGCGACCTAGGAGCTGATCTTCTCGGCCATGACCGTCGAGCGGACCAGATCGCGCAGATGGCCGTTGACATCGCCGGGGTGTTCCAAAATCGCGCAGTGCCCGCCCGGCATCTCGACCAGTTCGATCAGGTTGGGCGCCGACTCGGCGATGGCCCGGGCCTGCGACATGGGCAGCAGCCGGTCATTGGTGCTGCCGATCACCAAGGTGGGCACCGTAAGTCCGGAAAGGTCGATATGCACCTGGTGCCCGATCTCCTCGACCAGCACCCGCGCCCACGCCCCGCGCCCGGTGGCCGGGGTGGCGGCGAACAGGTCGTGGAGGAAACGGGTGATCGCGGGATCAGCGTCGGCGCCGACGGCCATCATCTGCAGGAAGCGCCGACTGCCCGGCTGGGTGCCGTTGACCAGCGGTGCGCCGCCGAGCGCCCGGATCATGGTTCGTGCGGCAGCCACCCGGGCGGCCCTGAACATGGCGGGAACCGGCAGCAATTGGATCTTGTCGAGAAGGTCACCGGCCGTGGTGTTGATCAGGGCCACCGCGTCGACGCGTTCTTCGACGCGGTGACGATAGCGATCCGACCATGAACTGATTGCGATGCCGCCCATGGAATGACCGGCGACCACGGCGCGTTCCCCGGGACGCAGAACTGCCGACAGCACCGCGTCCAGGTCCGCGGCAAGGTGGTCGAGGCTGTACTCCGACGGTGCCGGAACCCCGCTGCGGCCGTGTCCGCGATGGTCGTAGGCGATGACCCGGTGGTCGCGGGCCAGGTCGTTGATCTGTTCGTGCCAGACCTGGAGCGAGCAGGTGATGCCGTGGGCGAGGATGATCGGATAGCCGTTGGTCGGCCCGAACACCTCGGTGTGCAACCGGGTGCCGTCGGCGGAGTGCACGACCATCGTCTTGCTGGGCGGCAGAAGGGGGCCGCGCTTGTTCTGGGATCCGTTCTGCGGCCGCGTCTGGGCCTGTGGTGACGGCATCGTCGCTCCTCACCGGAGCGGCCGCACTGCCACCCCGTTGTGATGAGCGTAACCGTTCTTATGCCTGTGGCGACCGGAAAATGGCAATTAACCCTCTATTCCCGGCGTCCCCGGACCTCAAACGCTTCCCTTTCATTGACACCCGCCACATCCGTATCACGGTCGGACCACACCGTCGAACGCCCGCGCCCAAGCGCCTCCTGCATATACCGTGAGTTTGCTAGCTTGGCGTGTGACGAGCGCGTCACCGTCGTCCGACCAAAAGGAGAACCACAGATAATGACCACAAAACTGGCCCGCGCCGCAGCCGCGGCGGGCGGCCTGGCCATCGCGGCGGCGTTCGCCGTAAGCTGCTCCCAGGCCAAGGACGCCACCAAGGACGTGATGTCCAGCGCCTCCAGCATCGGCTCATCGGCCGCCAGTGCGGCCAGCAGCGCCGTCAGCAGCGGGGCCAGCGCGGCCAGCAGCGCCGCGAGTAGCGCTGCCAGCGCGGCCAGCAGCGGTGCCAGCGTGGCGAGCAGCGCGGTCAGCAGCGGGGCCAGCGTGGCCTCCTCGGCGGTGTCCTCCGTGCTCAACAGCGCGCCGACCACCATGAACGTCCCGGGCTTGGGCGAAGTGTCCCTCGACGGGCCGACGGCCGAGGCCTATCAGAAGGCGGGCGGCGAGACCGCCCTCGGCATGCCCAGCGCCCAGCCGGAGCAGGTGGGCGACGGCACCGTGGCCGCGTTCACCAACGGGACCATCTTCTCCTCGCCGGAAACCGGCGCGCACCTTGTCCAGGGCGAAATCCTGCGGGTCTACAACGAGCAGGGCGGCCCCGGTGGCGCCATGGGCTGGCCGACGGCCGGCGAAACGCAGACCGGCGGCGGGCCCGACGTCTCCGGCGGCGGCTGGATCACCGAGTTCCAGAACGGCACCATCACCTGGATCAACGACGGCAACGGCAACTTCACCGAAACCATCACCAAGAAATAGGTGTGACGGGCCAACGGCCCCCGGTCCGCCGGGGGCCGTTGTGCATCCACTGAGTGGCACCTCTTACTTCCGGTAACACCACCGTCGCGGATGGGGATAATGACGTCATGACGCACAGATTTGCAGCCAGCCTCCTGACCGCCATGGCCATGGCGGCGGTTCCCCTCACCATCGCCCCGGCGGCCCAGGCCGAGGTGTGCGGCGACGTCGGTGGTCGGCATGCCGACATCGGCGGGTGTTCCAACATCGGCGGCGATATCGCCGACGCCGCCATCGTCGGCGCCGCGGTGGACCACCCCTACGGCTACGGGGATCCCTACGTCGCGCCGCCGCCGGCCGCGTGGCCGCCCCTGCCGCCCGGCTACCTGCCCTACCCCTCGTTCCCCGGAGAGCAGCCCTGTTACACCGCTGCCGGGCAGCCGTACTACACGCCGGCCGACGCTCCCTGCTACCCGGCCTGATCACACACAACACCCCGAATAGCGAAACCACAGGCAGACGGCGGCGCGGGTTCACCCGGGTCGCCGTCTAGTCTTGGCGGTCGAATTGACAGGTCGACGCGAAGGGTTGAGCGACGGTGGGTGTTCGACTGCGCGCACTGGGCATGGTGGCGCTGCTGGTCATGATGATCGGCGCCCTTCCGGGCTTGACACCATCCGCGGGTGCCGCCGACCCGGTCGTGGTCACCGTGGCAACCCACAACCTCGAACCGTTCGTCATGACCCGGGACGGCATCAAGTCCGGTTTCACCATCGAGTTGCTGGAAGCGGTCGCCGAGCGGGAGAACGTGACGCTGGAGTACGTCGACGTGGCCAACGTCGCCGAACAACTCCAAGCCGTCGCCGAGGGCCGCGTGGACGCCGCCGCGACGGCCATCTCGATCACCGCCGAGCGCACCAAGGACTACGACTTCTCCCAGCCCATCCTCAATGCCGGCCTGCAGATCATGGTGCCTACCACACAGCTGGAGCGCTCCACCCCCACGCTTAGTGAGTTCCTCAGGTTGCTGTTCTCCAAGATGATGCTGGTCTGGCTGGTGGCCGGACTGGTCATATCGGTGATACCCGCGCACATCATCTGGTTCTCCGAGCGCAAGCACGGCCACTCGATGGTGCCCAAGTCCTACCTGCCGGGGGTTTTCCGATCCTTCGGTTGGAGCCTGAGCATGCTGGCCGGACAACCTGACGACATACCCAAGCACACGTTCACCCGGGTGCTCGCCATCCTGTGGGCCTTCGTCGGCATCATCTTCGTGGCCTTCTACACCGCCACCCTGACCGCGAACCTGACGGTGGAGAAATTCGACTCCCAGATCAACTCGCCGGCGGATCTGCTCGGCAAGCGGGTCTGCACCGTCGCCGAGACCGAATCGGCCCAGTACCTCAACTCGATCGGAGTGGCGGCCCAGGGCGCGGCACAGATCGACGACTGCTACGCGGATCTGCGGGGCGGCAAACTCGACGCAATTGTCTTCGACGCGCCGGTGCTGCGGTTCTACGCCAACCACGAAGGCGCCGGGGTCGGCCAGATCGTCGGCACCATCTTCCAGCCCGAGGACTACGGCGTGGCCTTCCCGAACGGCAGCGAGATGCGCAAACAGTTCAACCGGGGTCTGCTGTCCGTGCGGGAGGACGGCACCTACGAACTGATCAAGCAGAAATGGTTCGGCAGCGAGGACACCAGCTAGACCGGATCGAATCCGGACACCAGCCAGCGCTCGCCCACTTTGTCCAGGGTGACCCGCAGACTTGAGGCGGTGCTGCTGGGTGCGCTGCCCTCCATGGTGATGGTCTGATCGACGAATACCAACACGACGGCGTGATCGGCCTCGGCGGACACTGAGGCCGCCGCCGGAACCCTGGCCTCCGTCGATATCCCCTTGGCCCGGGCGCCGGGGATCACGGTGCGGTCCACCAGATCGGTGTAGGAGTCCAGGAAGGCCCCGGTGATCCGGTCCCGGGCCGCCGTCAGATCCGCCTCGACGGTGTCGGCCCGATAGCTCAGGATCGCCACCGTCGCGTCGCGGGCAGCGGCCACCGACTCGACGCGGGCGGTGTCGACCGCGTCCTGCGCGACGTACTTCCAGAGCAACAACCCAGCTCCGACGGCCAGGCCGACGGTCATCGCCGGAAGCACGCCGAAGGCGACGATCCGCTGCGTGTCGATGCGTCCGCGCAGAGTACGCGCGGACGCCCCCATCTCCGACGCCGCGACCGTGTCCTCGGCCTCGTCGGCTTCGACGTCGGTGTCGATCTCAGTCTCGAAGTCATCGGCCAAGTCGGGCTGAAGGTCCTCGTTCCCGGGCTCATCGTCGGTCACGACACGAAATCCACCTTCGAGATCTTGGCGCCGTTGCCGACCTTGCTGACGGTCAGCTTCATTCGCCAGTACCGGGGAGGCTGTGGTTCGGTCACAACACGATTGGTGGTCTGAACCGTCACCGCGACCAGCACCTGGCCTTCCTCGGCACTCATCGTTTCCACGCCGGCCTCGGTGACGACGCCCGAGGACACCGATTGCGCCTTCTTGACGACATCGACGTACGGATCCGCCCGTCCGGAGAACTCGTCACGAAAGGCACCCGTCGCTGAGTCGAGAATGCGCTCAACATCGGCCTCGGCGGTCTGGTAGTCGATGGTGGTCAGGTTTACCGCCGCCTGCTTGCCGACCTCCAGGAACAACGCCCGGTCCCGTTCGGCCCGGCCCTGGCTGTGGACCCGGTAGCCCAGCCAGCCGCACAGCGCGCCGAGGCCCAGCACCACCACCAAGCCGATGACCGCGACGCGGGCGACCGACTCCGGAATCGTCTGGTGCCACAGAGCTTTGGACCCTTGGGCCCTGCCCGTCCGGGTTTCCTCGATCTGGGTTTCCTCGACCTTGGTCTCCCCGATGGGCTCGTCACCGAGGGGTTCGCCGTCGGCGGGGTCGTCGGCAACCTCCGCATCGGCCATGACCACAGGCTACTCAGTCAGCGGTCAGTCCTGTACCGCCTTGGCCACCGCGATACACCGCGTCAGCCAGGACCGCTCGACCCCCGACCCGTCCCGTACCGCCCAGGCGGCGTTGTTCACCATCCGCACCACCACCCACGCCCGGGCGCGGTCCTCGTCGAAGCCGGCCGCATCGACCAGCGTCCAGAACCGCCGCCGCACGCCGTCCCGAACGTCTCCGGCGATCTCCTCCCACCGGTTCCACAGCATCGGCGCCAACTCGTAATGCGGGTCACCGTTGACCGGCTTGGGGTCGATGGCCAGCCAGGCTTCCCGCTCGGCGGCCAACACGTTGCCGTAGTGCAGATCGGTGTGGATCACAAACTCCGGTGCGGCCCTGTCGGCGCACAGTTCGCCACCCAGAGCCCGCGCCTGCTCGACGAGGCGCCGCGGGATCGGCGCACTGCGCGGCAGCGCCGACAGATCGGCGGTCCAGCGCTCCAAAAAGGACGACAGCGAACGCAGCGCGGGCATCGCCGGAACATGCAGGCGCCGATACAGTTCGGCGACCTGTTCGCAAGCCCGCCGCTCGGGTAACCCGGACAGGTCAGCACGGCCCAGACGTTCCAGCAACAGCCCGCGAACGTGCGGGGCGGCGCCCAGCAGTCGCACCGCACCGCGGCCACCCCAACGCCGCAACGCCAGATGCTCATGCTCGGATTCCTCATCGGGGAACCCGAGTTTGAGCACCGCGGCAACACCCTCGGCGGTGCGTACCGGCAGGACCAGTGAGCAGTGGCCATGGGTGGCCGCACCGTCGGACCGCAGGCCCCACCGCGCCCGCAAGAGTTCGATGGCGCCCGGCAGGCCCTGCACCCAGGCTTCCCACCGCGGGCCGCGCCCGGCCATCGCCCACACCCCGGCGGGAATCGCGCCTGGATCCACCGGGGGAGCCTAACGGGGTCGGATCGGTTCCCGATTCCCCCGATGTCCGGACCCGAGGCGGCGGCCCGATGGTTCACTAACCCCCATGCACAACCTGAGCCGTCGCGGGTTCCTCGGCGCCGCCGGCCTGGCCGTCGCCGGACTTGCCGCCTCGTGCGCCCGCAGGGAGCCGTCGGTAACCGGGATCACCCAGGCCGAGTGGGCCGACCTCCGGGGCGTTCTGCGCGGGTCGGTGGTTCGGCCCGGGGATGCGGATTATCCCGAGTTGGCGACGCCGCGGAACCTGCGCTACGCGGCGGTCATGCCCGAAGCGGTGGTGCTGTGTTCAGGGGCTCAGGACATCGCCGCCGCCCTCAACTGGGCCCGGGCGACCAACACCCCGTTCGCGATCCGCGGGGGCGGCCACAATTACTCCGACGCCTCGAGTTCGCGAGGCATCGTGATCAGCACCCGGCGGATGAACGCCGCCACCATCCAGGGCAACCGCCTGACCGCCGAAGCCGGCGCGCGCAACGCCGACCTGGCCGTCTTGCTGCCGCAGGGCGGCCGGGGCACGATGCTGCTGCCCGGCGGCAACTGTCCCGGCGTGGGGCTGGCCGGTCTGACCCTCGGCGGCGGTATCGGACCCAACGCCCCGTGGGCCGGCCTTACCGCCGACCGGCTGCGCAAAGCCACCATGGTCACCGCCGAGGGCACCATGGTCACCGCCAGCGCCACCGAGAATCCCGACCTGTTCTGGGGCCTGCGCGGCGGGGCGGGCGGGAATTTCGGCGTGGTCACCGATCTGGAGTACGAATTGGTGGAGATTCCGGCGCGCCGGGTGACCACCGCCGAACTCAACTGCCGGGGCCGTGACGCCGCGCTGGCCATGGCATTGGGGTTCCAGCAGTTGCGCGACGAAGCCGAGCGCACGGCCACCGGCAATCTCTACCTCGGGCACAGCGAGGGTGATGTCGAGGCGACGCTGACCGCCCAGGTTCTGGGCCCCGAGAGCACCGCACGGGAACTGCTCGCCCCGATGCTGCGCATCACCGGGGTCACGGCGGACGTCACCGAGCGGCCGTGGTGGGACGCCTACTCCTGGTACGTCACCGACACCACGCCGCAGTACTCGTTCTGGGACCGCTCCCTCTACGCCGACGAATTCCTCAGCGGGGACACCCTCGCCGAGGCCCTCGAGGTGGTGGCCCGCTTTCCCGCCCGGGGCCCCGCCGACGATCGCAACGGGGCGATCGGCCTCTACGGCTGGGTTGGCGGAGCCGTCTCTGATGTCGCCGACGACGACACCGCCTACGTCCACCGCCGGGCTCGCCTGCTGGTCGAGATGTCGTCATGGTGGCCCACCGCGGCCGAGCCCAGCCTGCCGGTCAGCCCCATCCCGCCGGAGATCCAGACCTGGGCGCAGCAGCTTTGGCAGGTACTGCTTCCCCACACCACCGGCCAGAGCTATCAGAACTTCCCCGACCCCGAACTGCGGGAGTGGGCCAGTGCCTACTACGGCGATAACCTCATTCGGCTGGAAGGCCTCAAGGCGGCCTGGGATCCCGAGGACGTGTTCAGCTATTCCCAGGGGATTCCACTGCCGCGCTAGTGCTTTCGCGGCCGCGCAGCGCGCGGGCGACGAACGCAGTGAGGCCGGCCAGCAACACACCGCTGATGGCGCAGTTGACTGCCAGGCTGGTGGTGAAGGCGGATGTGTCGACCGACTCGGTGAAGTTCGCCTTCCCTTCACTGAAGATCATGTAGAGCACCGAGACGGTGCTTCCGGTCAGCGCGATGCCCAGCGCGTTGCCCAATTCGAAGGCGGTCTCCGAGATGCCGGTGGCGGCGCCGACGCGGTCCTTGCTGGCGCTGGTCAGCACCAGATCGGAAGCAACGGTGACCACCAGTCCGAAGGACAACCCCAGCAGCATCAACGGAACGATCATCGTCAGGTAGGACATGGGAATCGCCAGACCCAGCAGAACCAGACCCACGGACCCGAATCCCAGACCGGCGAGCAGGATCCGGCGGTGGCCCCACCGGCCGATCAGCCGCGCGGTCGTCGCGGCGGAGACCATGCTGACCACAGATTGGGGCAGCATCGCCATGCCGGATTGCAGGGCCGAGAAGTCGGCCACCTGACGAAGGAAGATCGGAAGGAAGAACAGCGCGCCCACGTTGGCGAACACCACCGCCAACTGCGCGACGATGGCCGCGGTGAACCGGATCTGGGTGAAAAGATGCAAATCCAGCAGCGGCATCGGCAACCGGAGTTGGCGCTGCATGAACACCCACAGCAACAACCCGCCCAACGCCAGAGCGACATAACCCGGCCAGAAGGCCAATCCGGTATGGGCCAGTTCGGTGATGCCGTAGACGACGGCAAGGATTCCGGCCGTGGAGTAGACAACGGAGAGTGGATCCAGCGGGTGGCGGGCCTCGCTGCGCGCCTCCGGCAGCGCCCATGCGCCGACCGCTACGATCAGTGCGACCACCGGCAGGTTCACCAGCAGGACCGAACCCCAGTAGTAGTGCTCGAGCAGCACCCCGGCGACCGTCGGCCCACTGGCGGCACCCGCCGCGCCGCCGGCGCTCCAGATCCCCACGGCTCGGGTTCGTTGCCGGTCCTCGGTGAAGACGGTCCGCAGCAGTGCCAGCGTGGAGGGCATCAGGCCGGCACCGGCAACACCCTGGACCGCGCGGGCGGCGATGAGCAACCCCGCGGTAGGCGCTAGCGCCGCTGCCGCCGAGGCCGCACCGAAGGCGAGGCTGGCGATCAGCAGCAGTCGGCGCCGGCCCAGCCGGTCCCCCAGGTTGCCCATGGTGATCAACAGACCAGCCAGGACGAAGGAGTAGATGTCGCCGATCCAGAGCACCTGGTTGTAGCTCGGGTGCAACTCCGCGGTGATCGCCGGAACCGCGACGCTGATGACGGTTGCGTCGACGGCGACCATGAACACCGCCAGGCACAGAACGAACAGCGCAGCCACCTGACGCTTGGTCATGGGCCGTCATGCTACGGCCTCGCGAGCGACAGCTTCAGGGCTGAGCCCATCCCCGGCACTGCCGGGTGAACGGATCACAGGCGACCGGTCCGTTGGTCCAGCCGCCGTAGTAACCCGGGGTGTTCCAGGTCTCCATCAGCTGACCGTTCCATGGTGCTGGCGTGCAGCCGCCCTGGCTGAGCACCCCGACGCAGGCGGTGTCCGCCAGAGCGCCCGGCGCCGCGCACAGTACGCCGGCGATGGAGGCCGAGAGGGCGACCACGAGACTCCCGAGCATGACGCGAATTTTCATTGCTTACCTCCCCGATAAGCACGCTAAGGGAGGCCACCGACAGGTTTCAGCCGTCCGGGGCCAGCTGATCCATCGGGGGGAACAGGGAACGCACCGGGGCGACCCAGTCGGCCAGCCGTTCGGCGGCATTCGAGTTCGCCCCGCCGCATTCCGAGCCGCTTAACGCGAAGCTGACGACGCCGCCGTCGGCGACCGAGACGGTGAAACCCGTGCCGCCGGTGCATCCCTCGGCCGGTTCCTGAACGATCAGGTCGCGCGGCAGGGAACTCGACACCTGCTGCCAGAGCCCGGCGGTCATCGGAGCGCTCTGCTCCGCCAGCACCTGACCGTAACTGTCGACCACGATGCGTGCCCGTTCGCTGTCGAAGGTGAGGACGAAGCTGCGGTGGTACGGGGGCGGCACCGATGCGTCGTGGAATTCGTAGGTGATGGTCTCCGCGGGCGGCGGCTCGTTCATCGGCGGCAGATCGGTCATGGGCCTCCTTGTTCCTCGGGGTTTCTCAAGCTGCCCCGGCCCGCTCAACGCAGCAGGTTGTCCAACGCCGATGCGGTGAGGATGTATGCGGCGTGGCTTCCCGCGGAGCTCCTCTGGGCGTCGACCGGCCATCGCCACGGCGGCGGCGTGCCGCCCAGTACCGGGAAAGCGACCGAAGTCACCGTGGCCAGGGCACCGCCGAAGATCAGGGTGGCCCGCGGTTCGCCCAACCGGTTGCGCAGCAACACGTGCAGGACGCCGAAGGCCGATCCGTAGGTCCAGCGCAGGGCCAGGGTGATCGCTCCGGCCTCCCGCGGCGTCGGGGCGGGCAGGTTGAGGATGCTGGCCACAATCTGTCCGGGCACGACGCTGTCGTCGTAGTCCAGGCCCTCGTGTGACCAGAGGCCTTCGACCGGCGTCCCGTCGGCAAGGGTGGTCACCCCGGTATAGCGGCCGCGGCGCAGCGCGCGCTCGAAGTGGTACCAGACCGCCATGGCCGCAGTGCCGCCGGCTCCGGCGACCAGACCACGGGTCAGCCAGGGAAGTTTGCGCCGTCCAATGGCTCGCACCGGCATCAGCCCCGTCCCGAACAGTCGTGTATCCCGGGAGAAGGTTAACCGCCGGAGCACAGGTGGCGTGGGCTTTGATGACACAGAACGGAACCCGCACTCGGCGGGTCGCGGGCGCTGCCCGTGGCAGATACCGGGAGACAGTCAACCGGGACCCGCACGGGCGAATGCCGTTATGGGCATATGCCGTCTTGCCCACCTTGTAGCGACAAAGGACACCCCAGTCGCTACAAGGTGGGCAAAAGGGAAGGTCATCCCATGCCCGTTGCCGGGCTGTCAGGTCACCGCGGAGAACCGTTCGGCGTGAATCTGATCGACAGGCACCCCGACGGCGGCCAGGGCCGTATAGGCGGCATCAACCATCGGCGGCGGCCCGCACACGTAGACATCGGGCAGCTCCCCGGATTCGCGGCCGAGAACGGCGGCCTCAGCCGCAGCGAGGTCGACCGGGGTGCCCACAGCACCGGACCAGGCCGGGTCCGGGTGCCACACCACGATGTCGGTCCGGAAGTCCGGCAGCACACAGGCCAAAGCCGCCAACTGTTCCTCGGCGAACACCTCCTCGTAGCGGGTGACGCCGAAGAACAACCGTGCCGGCTGCGGATCGCCCCACTCCGCCATTCGCCTCAGCATCGACAGCAGTGGGGCCAGACCGGTACCTCCGGCGATGAACCACCGCGGCCGAAGCCCGTTCTCTGCCAACGCGAAATCGCCGTCCGCACTCGTCACGGTGAGCATATCGCCAAGGGCGGCGCGAACGTTCAGGTACTCCGACATGACGCCCCCGGGCAACAACCTGATGTAGAACTCCAACTCACCGTCCCAGTTGGCCACGTTGGCCGGCGAATAGGCACGCCGCGCCGGCGGATCGTTGCCGGGAACCATCATCCGTACGAACTGCCCGGACTCGAAGTCCGCCGAGGACGAGCCGTCCTCCCCCGGGCGCATCGTGAGCTTAAGGTGCATGACGCCCGCGGCCACCCGCTCCAACCCGGTGATCTCGGCATCGTGACGGGTGGGCGGAGCGCTGACGATCTTGTCGCTGCCGTAAGGCAACTCAATCCGGCAACTTCCGCGGGGAAAGCTGCGGCACAACAGGATTCCACCCTCGCCCTCGGGCACCTCGATCACGTCCGGGTCGTGATCGCCCATCTCGACCAGTCCGCCGCGCAGCACTGCCGAACAGGCACCGCAGCCACCGGCCTGGCAGGACGACTTCAGCACCAGACCGGCCTCCTCGGCGGCGGCCAGGATGGTGGTCTGATCATCGCAGACCATCGTCGACTCCTGACCGTCGCCAGCCACCAGGGTGATGTCGTACTCCATCACCGTCCCGGCCGGCGTCCCGACCACCTCGGTCATCTAGGCCCCCGCCATCGCTGCGGCCAGATCCTCAGCGGGGTCACCGATCGGCTTGAGCGCGAACTTGTCCACGAGGATGTCCACCACCGCCGGGGTGAGGAAGGCCGGCAGGGTCGGACCGAGACGGATGTTGCGGATACCGAGCGAGAGCAGCGTCAGCAGCACGGCGGCGGCCTTCTGCTCGAACCAGGACACGAACAGGCTCAGCGGCAGGTCGTTGACCCCGCACTCGAAGGCGTCCGCCAGCGCCAGTGCGATCTGGATCGCCGAGTAGCTGTCATTGCACTGGCCGACGTCCATCAGTCGCGGGATACCGCCGATATCGCCGAATTCGTGACTGTTGAACCGGTACTTGTTGCAGCCCAGAGTCATCAGCACGGTGTCGGCCGGCGCGTGGTCAGCCACGTCGGTGTAGTAGTTGCGGCCCGGGGCGGCGCCGTCGCAGCCGCCGATGAGTAGGAACCTTCTGATGTCACCGGACTTGACCGCTTCGATCACCTTGTCGGCCACCGACATCACCGCGCCGTGGGCGAAACCGGTGGTGACGGTCTCCTCGGGTGTGTCAGCGATGAAGCCGGGTAGCGACCGCGCGGCCTTGACCACCAGCGAAAGGTCGGCGGTGTCGACGTGCCGGATGCCCGGCCAGCCGACCGGACCGGTGGTGAAGATCCGGTTGCGGTAAGCCGGCTGTGGCTCGATCAGGCAGTTCGACGTCATCACGATGGGTCCCGGGAAGGCGGTGAAGTCGCGCTGCTGGTCCTGCCAGGCGCCGCCGTAGTTGCCCGCCAGGTGCGGGTGCTTGTGCAGTTCGGGATAGCCGTGGGCGGGCAGCAGCTCGCCGTGGGTGTAGACGTTGATACCGGTGCCCGCGGTGGCCTCCAGAACCTTCGCCAGGTCGTGCAGGTCATGGCCGGAGACCAGGATGGCCCTGCCCGCCAACGGGGTCACCCGCACCGGGGTGGGCACCGGGTCGCCGAAGCTCCCGGTGTTGGCCGCATCGAGCATCTCCATCACCTTCAGGTTGATCTCGCCCAGTTCCAGGGCGTGGCCCAGCAGCGCGTCGGCATCGGAGGGGCCAGCGGCCAGGAAGTCCAGGCCGGCCTCGATTCCGGCGTCGGTCTCATCGCTGCGATAGCCCAGAGCATGGGCGTGATGGGCATAGGCGCAGACCCCTTTAAGGCCGTAGAGATTCAGGTTGCGCAGACCGACGATGTCAGGGCCCAGCTGGTCCAGATCGGCGGCCACGCCGACAGTGGCGGCCTGTGCGACGACCTGGGATATGGTGTTGCCCGGAACGAACTGCGCTGGGCCGGTGAGGGTTTCGGGCTGTCGGCCAGCAGCTTTGACTGCCTGTTGATAGGCCTCCCTTGCGCGATCGCGCACGCGGACAGCATCCGCGATCAGCGCCATGAACCGGGTGGCGTTGAAGTTGACATTGGTCAACGTGGTGAACAGGTCGAAGCAGGCGTGCGCGGCGTATTGCGGATCGGGCGCGCCGAGTTCGCGCAGTTTCTTGGCGTACTGACCGATTCCCAGGTCCACTTCGACCAGAACGTCCTGCAGTGCCGCGGTGGTGGCGTCCTTACCGCAATTGCCCTTGACCGCCGAGCAGCCGAAGGCCAGCAGATTGGGGCGCTCGGGGTCGGGGGTGCGGTCGGTCTGCTCGCACTGGTAACAAAACATCTGGGTCTCCTCGCTTGAACGGGCCCGCTCAGGCTAGGAAGCCCGCACCGGATCACGGTTTGACCTAGATCAAGACCGCGCTGTGGCGACGGTCACAGCACCGATTGGCTGCGCGCGTGGGCGTCCAGCGCGACGACATCGGGAATCCGCACCACCGAACCGTCCACCGACATCAACCCCTGAGCGACAAGAGCGCGAACCGCCCGGGAGAAGGTCTCGGGCGTCATCCCCAGCCGGGAGGCCAGGACCTGCTTGAGAGCGGGCAACTCGACCTTGGCCGAGGGCCCGGCGGGTGCCGCCGAGTCCGTACCCGGGTCGCGCAACGCGCCCAGAATGTAGGCCACGATCCGCTGGGAGGCCGATTGCAGCGACAACATGGCGATGTCCTGGACCTTGGCCTGCAGCCGGCGGGCCATCGATGCCAGCATCAGCCGGGCCATCGCCGGGTCGCCGTCGAGGAGGGTGTCGACCGCCTCGGCGGGCACGAACACCAGACGGGTGTCCACCAGTGCCGTGGCGTCCACCGGGTAGGGCTCGCGCAGGAACATCACGGCGTGGCCGAACGCGCCCCCGGCGCTGACGATCTCCAGAACCTTCACCACGCCCTCGGAGTTGGACACCGAGAGCTGCATGCGGCCCTCATGAACCACGTAGAACCCCGTTGACGGCGTCCCGCGGCGGAACAGCACCTGTCCGCCGGGCAGGACGGTCGACCGGCTCCGGGTTGCGAGAAACGCGACGTGTGCATGGTCGAGTCCGTCGAACATCGGCGCCGCTGCTATGGCAGCCACGGCGGCGTCCGGCGGCTCGGTCATCCCGCAAACGCTAGGAGGTGTCCCATGCCTCCCTGCGCGAACAGACACAAAAGGCACCATAAACCGGCGTGTCGCGGGCGTTTTGTGTCTGTTCGCGCAAGGGGGGTGAGCACTCCGGCGACCGTGAATAATGAAGGTGTGGCCGAACAGCACGCCGCCAAGGTGTCCATCGTCGGGGTCGGCAGCGTCGGGACCGCGATCGCCTACGCCTGCCTGATTCGCGGTTCGGCGCAAGCGCTGGCCCTCTACGACATGAACGCGAAGAAGGTCCGCGCGGAGGTTCTCGACCTCAACCACGGCAGCCAGTTCGTGCCCAACTGCGTGGTGACAGGATCGGATTCGATCGACGTCACGGCGGGCTCGGCGATCGTGGTCGTCACTGCCGGGGCCAAACAGAAGGCCGGGCAGAGTCGGTTGGAACTGGCCGCCACCAATGTGGCGATGGCCCAGACGCTCACCCCGCAACTGCTCGAGCAGTCCCCGGACGCGGTGATCATCTTCGTCACCAACCCGGTCGACCTGGTGACCTACGCGGGCGCACGCTCGGTCGACGTCGCCCCGGGGCGCGTCTTCGGATCCGGAACGGTGCTGGACTCGAGCCGGTTCCGCTACCTGATCGGACGGCGCGCGAACGTGGCAGTCGGCAATGTGCACGGCTTCATCGTCGGCGAGCACGGCGATTCGGAGATCCCGCTGTGGTCGAGCGTATCCATCGGCGGGGTCCCGGCCGCCGAATGGCGCTCCGGAGGGACGCTGGTGTTCGACGAGGCGACGCGAGCGGGCATCGCCGAAGGTGTGGTCAACGCGGCATACGAGATCATCGAGGGCAAGGGCGCCACCAACCTGGCGATCGGGCTGTCCACAGCGCGGATCATCGAGGCGGTGCTGGGCGACCAGAAACGGGTGCTGCCCATCTCTTCGGTGCAGAACGGGGTCTACGAACTCACCGACGTCGCGCTGTCATTGCCCACCCTGGTTTCGCGTTCCGGCGCCGGCGAGGTGTTGCAGGTGCCCCTGGCGGTCAAGGAACTGCTGGGCCTGCAGGGCTCGGCCAACACGCTGCGGCAGGCCCGCGACTCCCTGGGCTTGTAGGCCCCGGCGCTGAGCACGTTTGCGCACCACCGCAACCGGCCGACAGGACAGCCGAGCGCGCCTACACTGACAACCATGCGCGCCATAGGGAAGTACGCGGCCTACGCCCTTGCGATAGCGGCCGCGCCGCTGGCCGGTCTCGTCTCACCGGCTCATAGCGTCGCCGATGACAATTGCGGCCCCGGCATGTACTTCAACGTCGAGAACAACCAGTGCCAGTACTACGCCATCGTTGGCCCGGCCGGGCCCGGGCCGGTGGGCCCCGGACCCGTCGGACCCGGACCGGTAGGCCCCGGACCCGTCGGACCCGGACCGGTAGGCCCCGGACCCGTCGGACCCGGACCGGTAGGCCCCGGTCGCTGACCCGTCACGGTCAGTCGTAGCAACCCTCAGCGATTCGACCCGACCCAGGGCTGCCATTACCGCCCCACCGGCGCGGATTTTGCACCAAGATCTTCGGGCATGCAGAGCATGCAGATCACCAAACTCGCCGCCGATCTCGCCCGCCAGGAAGACGCCGGCGACTACCTGGCCGTCATCGCCGGGGTGCGCGAACTGATCGCCGCCGACCCGGCCGCGATGACCGACCCGTGGGTCAAGGGCTGGATCGGCCGCCGCTGGCGGGACCTTTTCCTTCAGGAGGCTGTGAAAGACAAAGACGCGGTCGAATTCGCCTCCAAGCCTGCCCTGCTGGCCGCGGTGCCACTGCCGTCGATGCTGAAGAAGGACAACCCGCGCCGCGCCATCGCCGAGCGCTTCCTCAAGGACTGCCCCAACAGCGAGTGGCAGACGGAACTACCTGAGGCACAGTATGACTCGATCACGAACACCACGTTGATGCTGTGTGGGGGGCTGCTCACCGGGCTGCTGTTTCCCGGGGCGCACGCCTTCCCCCGCGAGGCCGAGCAACTCTACAAGGACCGGGGCTGGCGCACCATCCGGGCTGACGTGCATCCCATGCGGTCATGTGAGGCCAACGAAGCCGATATCAAGGCGGCGTTCCGCGGCGAGGGGCTCGATGCCGCCATGGAGCCGATCACCGACCCGGATCCGCCGGGTGACGTCTTCATGCTCGGTTACAGCAAGGGCACCCCGGACATCCTGTCGTTCATCGTCAACAACCCCGAGTACCACGACCGGATCAAAGGTGTCTTCAGCTGGGCCGGCGCGGTCGGCGGCTCCTATACCGCCGACGGCGTCTACGGCCAGATCAAGGATCTACCCACCGAGGGGTCCTACGAGTACGTCAGCAAGCTGCTCAGCGTGATCAGCCCGGCAATGCTCAACCAGGTCGGCGTCCGGCGGCTCGACGAGTACGACGTCAAGGGCGCGATGAACGACCTCCGCACCGATGTCCGTGAAGCATTCAACAAGAAACATGCGGAGTACCTCGACAGCCTCGGAATCCCGATCTTCGCGGTCACCGCCGCCACCACCCCACTGGAGGTGCCCAATATCCAATTCATGGACGCGGTGCGCCTCAGTGAGTACGACGCCAACAATGACATGCAGCTCACCCAGAAACAGTCGCTCTTGCCCATCGGTATGAACACCCACGTCGCGATGGCGCACGCCCACCACTGGGACGTGGCCTACGCAGCGTTCCCGCTGGCGATGCGCGCCATGAGCCCCAATCTGGAGAACCGTTGGCCCCGCTACGCGGCCCTGGTCGCCAGCTGGGAGTTACTGGCCGAGTTGGGGCTGATCGATTGATTGGCATACGTTGACCGGGTCGCGAAGGGAGATTCAATGATCCGCGCACGAGCCCATAGGGTGGCCCTCTCCAGGAGGGCACTGGCAGCGAGCACGCTGGCGATACTGGCAACCACGATGCCGGCGGCCGGCGCCGATTCGACGCCGCCGACGCCGGATCCGGGCTATGACAACGTCACCTACCTCATCGGCAAATGCTGGGACCCCAGCATGGCGGTTGAGCAGGAGCCGACCAGGCTGGAGTACAACTGCGACGGCACCGCGGCGATGGAGAACATGAACTGGACGTCATGGGGCGCCGAAGGTGCCAACGGCACCGGTACCGACAATGCGGTTGAGTGCCAACCGAATTGCGCGCAGGGACAGCGGCTGGTCAATCCCATCGTCGTGCACGCCTGGAATCCGCGCCCGGCGCAGGGCTGCGCGCCGTATCTGCAGTTCTACAGCGATATCACCATCGCCTACCCGCAGGGTGTGCCGCCGTGGATCAAGCCCGGGACGCAGTGGTCACCGGATACCGCCTTTACCACCGTCGACGGCATGCCGGCCGTGCACTACTCGGATCAGGGTCCGCAGAGCTGCACGCCGGTGGCACGCTAAACGGGATCGGCCACAAGCAGACAGCGGCACGCCACCAAGGCGAGGTCCGCCGCCGCGGCCTCGGGCGTCTTCGTCGGCGTCAGGATGTGGCTCAGGCACAGGCGCACAACACTTTCCACCATCACACGTCTGTCCTCGGGGTTCACCGAGGGCCATTGATCGTCCACCCAGCCGCCGAAGACCTCGATTGCCGTGCCGATCAGCGGCTCACCGCGGACGGTGAGAAGAGACAATAGCGACACGTCGCCGCCGTGGGCCGGCGTGCGGGTCAGAATGGCCTCCAGCAGTGGGTTGTCGCGCGCCACCGACACCATGTACCGCACGGCCGATGCCACTCCCCCGGCGAGGTCGCCGGGATGCTCGGCCAACCGAACGGCGACACCGTCGAAGAACTCCGCCGTCTCCCGCATGACGAGGGCATTGCCCAGATCGTCCTTGGTGCCGAACTCGGCATGCAGGCTCTGTCGGCTGATGCCGATGGTCGTCGCGATCGCGCCCATGCGGACCGCCGACCAGCCCCGCTCCAAAACGACCTCGCGGGCCGCGTCGAGGGCCACATCGCGCAACCGGGCGCGCCCGAAGGCCCGGGTTTCTGCGCGGAGGTCGACGACAGACATGCCATGCAGTCTAACTGAGACGACACTAAAGAAGTGACTGTCGCACTCACTTGACAGTTTTAGCTTTCTGTCGGATGCTCGTAGAAAGACCGCTCCGAGGAGAGACCGATGACGACAGCAGCCCTCACCCGCGCCGAACGCCCCTATGACCCCGCCGACCTGTCATCGGTGGAGTTCTGGTCGGGGACCGCCCAGGACCGTGAGAAGGTATTCGCCGAGTTGCGGGCGCACCGGCCCATCTCCTGGCATGAGCCGGTGAAGAACGGCATGTTCGAAGATCCCAACGACCAGGGCTTCTGGGCCGTGGTCCGGCACGCCGACCTGGTGGAGGTCACCCGCCGCCCCGGCGATTTCCTGTCCGGAGAAGGCATCGCGTTCGAGTCGATCCCCAGGGAACTCCTCGACGCCGCCCAGGGCTTCATCGCGATGGATCCCCCGCGGCACACCAAGATCCGCCGGCTGATGGCGGCGGCCTTCACTCCCAAGCAGCTCGCGCGCATCGACGATCACATCGTCGCGAACTCGCGCCGCATCGTCGACGACATCGCCGGCAAGGGCCGGATCGACTTCGTTACGGAGGTGGCCTCGCTTGTCCCGATGAACAACATCTGCGACATGATCGGGATCCCGGAACAGCACCGGCGCACCGTCGCCTACGAATCCCAGTTCGCCGACGGCTGGCGGGACCCCCGCCTGCTCCAAGGCGCCGATCCGCTGGCTCGGCTGACCCAGACCATCGTGACCGTGCATGGAATCGCCCATGAACTCATCGCCGCTCGCCGCAGCCGTCCGGAAAACGACCTGATGACGGCCCTGGTTCAAGCCGAGGTCGACGGCGAACGTTTGACCGACGACGAGATCTCGTCGATTTTCGTGCTGCTGATCATCGCCGGCAACGACACCACCCGGCAGTCCATCAGCCACGGCATGAAGGCGCTGACCGATTTCCCCGAGCAACGGGCCTGGCTGATGGAGGACCTCGACGGCCGCCTCCCGATGGCGGTCGAGGAGATCATCCGCTGGGCCACCCCGATCATGACATTCCGCCGCACCGCGGCTCACGACACCGAACTGGGCGGCCAGCACATCACCCAGGGCGACAAGGTCATCATGTTTTACTCCTCGGCCAATATGGACACCGAGGTGTTCGATCACCCCGAGCAACTCAACCTTTCCCGCTCCCCCAATAAGCACGTCGCGTTCGGCGGCGGCGGCATCCACCACTGCCTGGGCGCCCAACTCGCCCGTCGCCAGATCACCGCGACGTTCCGCGAGCTGTTGACCCGGCTGCCCGACATCCACACCGTCGGCGAGCCGGAGTTGGGCAACGGCAACTTCTTCCATACCGTGATGTCCATGCAGGCCGAATTCACCCCCGAGGGGAAGCGATGAAGATCGTCGTCGACCGGACCAAATGCTCCTCGATCGGTCTGTGCGAGGCGACCGCACCGGACATCTTCGAGATCGGCGCCGACGGCGCGCTGACCATCTTGATGGACGAGATCCCCGCGGATCGCCGCGATGACCTCGAATCAGCCTGCGAAAACTGCCCGACTCAAGCGCTGAGCATCGAGGAATAGCCCACTGTACGTTCAGTCCCCATGGACACCAGCGCCGCCCGCGAAGTAGTCCTTCAGCACATCGCTGAGCGTCGCCAGAGACTGATCGAATCCCGCGCGCTGGGCCCGGTCGCCGCGGTAGCGCGACGCTTCAAGGAGATCGACGGTGCCACCCAGGGCGTGCTGATCTCGGTCCAGATCTTCACCGTCGTCATCCCACTGATGGTCCTCGGATTCAGCTACTTCACCGGCTTCGCCGAGCACGTCAGCCCGGGCACCGTGTGGATACGGGAACTCGACCTCGACGGGGCCACCAGCGAGACAGTGCGCGGCGCGTTCGGCGACAGCGCGGGGCTGCGGTCGACGTGGACCGTCGTCGGTCTGACCGTTTTCCTGGCGTGGGGCATCCCGATGTCGATCACCGTGGCCGGCATGTTCGCCAAGGCCTGGCAGCGCGAGCAGTTCAGCGCCGGCCAGCGCCTGCTGCGCGGTGCCGTGTGGTTCGTGCTGTACCTGCTGATGCTGGTGCTGCGGGAGCGGCTCGCCTTCGGCCCGGAGTACGGCGGCGGAACTCAGTGGGTGATGATCGTCGTCTCCCTGATCCCGGTGTGGGTGTTCTGGTCGCTGACGCCGGTGATTCTGGTGCGCGACGGCGGCTACGGCCTCAGATACCTGGCGCTGGCCGGGCTCGCCGGAGTGGTGATCGACGGCGTCATCGTCCCGATCATCGGCCGGCTCATCTTCCCGAAGGTGATCGACGGCTGGACTGAGTTCGGCCCCATCGGCGTCGCGATGGCGCTGATCACCTGGTGCGGGGTCCTCGGCACGGCGTGGGTCGTCACCGCCTGCGTCGGGGCGGTGCTGTGGGAACGCACCGCCCCGACCGACACAGTCATCGAGGCGCAGACCGCGGGAGAATAGCGCGTAGTCCCCCACCGCCCGATTCGTGGGTTTCGGGGAGTTGAACGGCTGGTGCCGCAGGTGAACCTTCGGCAAGTTGTCGCACTGAGGGAAGCTCCGAGGCAGCACCGCAGTCCTAGTCTGCCAGCCATGCCATCCCGCGCCCTGTGCGCCGCCGCAGCGGTGCCGACGCTCTTCGCCTGCTCATCCCCGGCGCCGCCCCGTGGGTCAATCACGCCCGACGCCTCCTCCCTCGCCTGCTGAGCAAACCGGGAAAGGACATGACGATCATGGCCTTCAGAGCACGGCACGCCGCGTGCGCCCTCAGCGTCGCGATGGTGACGCTGACCGGGTGCTCGACTACCACCCGAACCGAAGAACGCCCCGCAGCGACACCCTGCTCGGGTCCCAACGAACGGTACTGCTCCGCCGCATCCGGCACCGACCTCAACGAACTGACCCCTTATCTAGGCCTGGTGCAGAGGATCGGCGAGGCGCTCGTCGCCCTGCCCCCCGACTCCGCGATCGACGCGGGCCGCACCGCCGAGCAACTCGGCAGGATGGAGCAGTTCGGAAAGAAAGCGTTCGACGCCCTGCCCCGGCCGATCGACTCACCGAAGCCGGGAAAACTGGCGTACGCCATCGCCTACAAGGACGGCCTCTGAGGCTCGGTCCCGATCAGCGCTAGGCTCGAAGCTGGGTCGACCGCAGCTGGCTGGGAGGTGCCCCCGTGGATCGCTCAGACATGACGGCAACGCCGCCGGGACCCCACCTGCCGAAACCGGTCCAAACCGTGCTCATGCTCTGGTCCTGGCCGCGGTTCGTCTCCTGGGCACACCGGCGCTACGGTGACGTCTTCGCGGTGCGGGTGGCCTCCGTGGGGACGATTGTCTACCTGGCCGACCCGGCCGACATCAAGACGGTGTTCGCCGGCGACCCGGCGGTCTTCCACGCCGGGGAGGCCAATTCGGTGCTGGGCGGCCTGATCGGGGACAGTTCGGTTCTGCTGCTCGACGACGACCTGCACCGCGACCGGCGCCGGCTCATGATGGCCCCCTTCCACCGCGACGCCGTCGCCCGTCAGGGCGCGACCGTGACCGAGGTGGCCGCCGACAACATCGCCGGCTGGCCGGTCGGCGTCGAGTTCCCGGTGGCCCCGAAGATGGCCGAACTCACCCTCGAGGTCATCCTGCGCACGGTCGTCGGCGCTACCGACCCCGTCCGGCTGGCCGAGTTGCGCAGGGTCATGCCGAGAATCCTGAGTATGGGGCCGTGGGCCACCCTGGCGATCGCCAATCCGCGGCTGCAGCGACGGCTGCCGTGGCGTTACGTGCGCCGGCGCATCGAGGACGCCGACCGTCTGCTCTACGCCGAGATCGCCGACCGCCGCGCGGACCCGGATCTGGCCCGGCGCACCGACGTGCTGGCGATGCTGGTGCGCGCCGCCGACGAGGACGGCCGGCACATGACCGACCAAGAACTACGCGATCAGCTGATGACGCTGCTGGCCGCCGGCCACGACACCACCGCCACCGCGCTGTCCTGGGCGCTGGAGCGACTGACCCGCCACCCCGACGTCCTGGCCAAGGCGGTTGCGGCCGCCGAAGCCTCCGCGGCCGGTGATCCGGCCGGTGACGAGTACCTCGACGCGGTTGCCAAGGAGACGCTGCGCATCCGGCCGGTGGTGTTCGACGTCGGCCGAGTGCTCAAGGCGCCCGTCGAGATCGGCGGCTACCGGCTGCCCGCCGGCGTGATGGTTGCACCCGGTATCGGACTGGTCCACGCGAGTCAGGCGCTCTACCCGGAGCCCGACCGTTTCGACCCCGACCGGATGCTGGGCGCCAAGCTGGGCCCCACCACCTGGCTGCCGTTCGGCGGCGGCAACCGTCGCTGCCTGGGCGCAACGTTCGCGATGGCCGAGATGCGGATTGTGCTGCGCGAGGTGTTGCGACGGGTGGAGTTGGAGACCACCGCCGCCGACGACGAGCGGCAGCGCGTCCGCCACGTCATCCTGGAGCCGAACCGCGGTGCGATGATCCGCGTGCGTTCGCGGCACCCGATCGGCGCGGCAACTGCGGAGCCGCCCTCGCTTTCGTGCCCGGTCAACCAATGACGTCCGATAGTTCCGTTAGCGAGGATTCACGATGCAGACCACAACTCGAGTGCTGGCCCGGGTGCTGGGCCCGTTCCTGGTTCTCGTTCCCGTGACGGCGGCCGCCCGGGCACCACAGATGCAGACGATGCTCACCGACTTCGAGAACAACCCGCTGTGGCCATGGATCGTCGGAGCGTTCATCCTGCTGCTCGGCCTGATCGTCGTTGCCCTACATCAGGTTTGGACGAACCCGGTCGCGGTCATCGTCTCGGCGCTGGGGTGGCTGCTGGTGGTCCGGGGCGTGCTGCTGCTGGTTTTTCCGGCCGCTTTCATCTCTGCGGCCAACGCCGTCATCGGCACCGGCGTGGTGTGGCGCATCGGCTACGTCGGGGTGGCCTGCCTCGGCCTCTACCTGACCTGGTCGGGTTGGCGGCCAAACCGGACGAACGACTGAAACCGCCGCGTGGCCCGCACCCGCTACGGGCTGGACGAGATCGTGCTTTCCGGCTGCTCGAATTGCGGCGTGTCCTCCGACAGACCGATGCACAACCCGGTGTTCGAACCGTCGCACGGGATTCCGTCGACCTCGGGCAGCTGCCCGACCCGGCCGGGATCGGAGGACGTGATCGCACCGGGTTGCAGTTGCGCCCCCTCGGGGTTGATCGGATTGAAGGTGGGCGCGACCACATCGGTGACCGGCTGGCAGACCCCGCTGGAATCGAGGATCTGATCGTCGGGGCAGGAGGCCACGGCGGGCAGTGCCGGTCCGGTCCCGTGCGCGGCCGCAACCCCCGCGATGGGGGCGGCGGCGACCAAGGCCAGCCCGCCCCCGAGGAGCAGGCGCTGCAGGGGGCTCATGGATCGGCCCACAGGCGTCGTCGGGTTCATCGGGTTCGTCATCAGTGTGCTCTCCATCGACTATCGGCATACCCGCAATAAGCGGCGTCAACCGTTTCATCGCCGATGTCGACGGTGGCGTTACATCCGCCTGCTTGTGGGCGGCCCGCTCTAAGGAATCCCTCAGGCCCGGTCGAGTTCCTCGGCAAGCTCGCGTTGCGCGGCGGTCCGGTGCACATCGTGGACAGGTTTCTGCAGCTGTTTCTCGACGGCCTCCAGCGCGAGACGCGCGTAGACCCACTGGCTGGTGGTGGCCAGCTGACCCCGGCTGTTCGAGGTGAAGGTGATGATCCAGCTGAACAGCGTGCTGATCCGGTTCTTGAACCCGACCAGGTACAGAAGGTGGAGGAACAGCCAGGCCAGCCAGGCGATGTAGCCGCCGAATTCGAGCTTTCCGATCTTCGCCACCGCATGGTGCCGGGAGATCGTGGCCATGCTGCCCTTGTCGAAGTACTTGAACGGCACCCGATTCGCCGGGTCGTCGGTGCCTTTGACCGTGTGCTTGATGGTCTTGGCCGCGTACTTCGCTCCCTGGATGGCACCCTGGGCGACGCCCGGAACCCCGGGCACCGCGGCCATATCGCCGACGACGAAGACGTTCGGGTGCCCTTTGACGGTGAGGTCCGGTTCGACGACGACACGCCCGGACCGGTCGATCTCGGTGCCGTCGCACTGCGCGGCGATCACCTCGCCCAGTGGGCTGGCCTGCACCCCGGCGGCCCACACCTTGCAGGCACAATCGACTCGCCGCTGTTCGCCGGATTCCTTGTCCTTGACCGTGATTCCCATGTAGTCGACGTCGGTGACCACGGAGTTGCCACACACCTCGACGCCCATCTTCTCCAGCCGGCGCTGGGCCTTGCGGCCGAGGTTCTCCCCCATCGGAGACAGCACGAATGGTGAGCCGTCGAACAACATCACCCTGCAATCGGTGGGGTCGATGGTCCGGAATGCCCCGGGCAGGGTGCGCCTGGCCAATTCGGCGATCTGGCCGGCCAGTTCGACCCCGGTCGGCCCGCCACCGACGACCACGAACGTGAGACGACGGGTCCGTTCGGCCGGATCGGTGGTGACCTCTGCCGCCTCGAACGCACCCATGATGCGACCACGCAATTCGAGGGCGTCGTCGATGGTCTTCATCCCGGGCGCGAAGGTGGCGAAGTGGTTGTTGCCGAAGTAGTTCTGCTGGGCCCCGGCGGCGACGATCAGGCTGTCGAAGGGCACCACCGTCTCCATCGACATCAGCTTGGAGGTGACGGTCTTGGCGTTCAGGTCGATGTTCTCGACGTCGCCGAGCAACACGTGGCAGTTCCGGTTCTTCTTGAGGATCAGCCGGGTGGTGGGCGCGATATCGCCGGCGGACAGGATTCCGGTGGCCAACTGGTAGAGCAAGGGCTGGAAAAGGTGGCTGGTGGTCTTGGCGATCAGGGTGACATCGACGTCGGCCCTTTTCAGGACCTTCGCGGCGGTCAGACCGCCGAATCCGGAGCCGATGATGACAACGCGGTGACGACGGGCGGCGGGACTGGCCATTGGGGTTCCTTAGGCGCTCGCGTATTGCTGGCTGCGCTTTGCAGGCTACCGCCCGGTCGGTAGCGCCGCCTCCCGGTTCGGCAGAGTCGCGCGTATAGATGGGCGGCCGGCGAACTCCGATCGCTACCGGTCCGCTCGGCCGACATCGTCTCAGCTCTGAACGGCCGGGCGGGGTGCCCGGACCATACGCAGTCGTCAGGAGGCCAATAGCGCAAGCACCAGAACGTAGGAACCCAGCAGGGGCACGCTGCGCCAGCGCTCCAACCGGCCCCTGACCGGTATGAGCAGCAACACCAGCACCGCACTGGCCACCACGCCGACGTCGGTCTCGAATCCCTCCACCGCGATCGGGTGGATGACGGCGGCGATTCCCAGAATCATCAGGGTGTTGAAGATGTTGCTGCCCAGGATGGTACCGACCGCCACGTCGTCGTGGCCCCGTAGCCGGGCGATGATCACGGTGACCAGTTCGGGCGCAGACGTGCCCAGGGCGACCAGCACGGCGCCGACGACGAACCCGTCCCACCCCAAGGCGGCGCTGATGCCCACCGCTCCGGCGACGATCGCCCGCCCGGCGAGGATGAGCATGACCAGTCCGAGGCCGAGGCTGATCACCACCGAGGTGCGGGTGCGCTCCAATACCGCGCCCGGGGCCGACGCCCGGAACCGCCGGCCGGCGGCCACGCCTCTGCTCAGCCAGGCCGCGAACACGGCCAGCAGGATCAGCCCGTCGAGCCTGCCCAGCCTCCCGTCGACGGCCAGCAGACCGACGAGCGCCGGCGCCGCCGCCGCCGCCGGATACTCGCGCGCCACGGCACCCCTGTCGACCAGGATCGGGGCGAACGCCACGGCAATGCCCAGAACCAGCGCGATGTTGACGACGTTGCTGCCCAGAACCTCGCCAAGGGCGATCTCGGGTTGACCCGCGATCGCGGAGTTGATCGCCACCGACAGCTCCGGAGCCGAGGTCGCGAAAGCCGCCAGGGTCGCCGCGACCACACTCGTGGGCAGCCGCCACCAGGCCGAAAAACCGATCAGGCCGCGGATGAACAACTGCCCGCCCAGAGCGGCCAGCGCACTGCCCGCCAGCAGCACGAGCAGAGTTGCGGTCACGGTGCCATCAGTGTGTCAGCGCAATCAGTGTGTCAGCCGGGTTCGCAGGGCCCGGGTGATGAGCAGTCCGTAGGGGATCGCGTTGATCAGCGCGAGAACCCCGGCAGCGACGAGCTGGGCCCCGTGGGTCAGACCGGCCGGATAGATCAGCCCGCCCAGGTAGTGATCGATGAACCCGCCGGTGTATCCCTGACCGCCGGCCGCGCGGCGCAGCGAGACCTCCAGTGGCGTCAGCGGGCACACCCCGCCGGAGATCTCGATCCACAGTCCCCACGCCAGCGCGGGCAGATGCAGCCAGGCCAGCCGGGGCCGTCGCCACACGGCGAAACCGCCGAACACCACCCACACGATGAACAGCGCGTGCAGCACCAGCACCGCGTCGGCGAGAACCCCGGCGATCATCAGCTCAGGCCGAGTACACCTCGTCGCCGTCCAGATACGTTGCCAGGACGGGGATGTCGCGCACGGCGTCGGGATCGTCCTGATGAGCCAGCGGATCTCCGCCGAGCAGGACGAAGTCCGCGGCCTTACCCGCGGCCAGCGAACCGACGAGCCCGTCGGCGTGGCACATCCACGCCGCGTCGATGGTGCTGCCTCGCAATGCCTGGGAAACGGACACCCGCTCGCCAGAATTGAGCACCTCGCCGCCGTCGGCCATCGTGCGGGCGGCGGCGGTCGCGACGTAATTGAGCGGCGCTATCGGCGAGACCGAGAAGTCGCAGTGGAAGCTGGCCCGCAGTCCAGCGGCGGCCACCGAGGCGCACCGGTCGAGAAGTTGGGCCCGATCGGCGCCGAGAATCTCATCACGCATGACCCTGCCCCACAGTCGCACGTGGTTCATCAGGAAACTCGGGGTCACCCCCAGGGCGGCCATCGCGGCGATGTGCTCGTCGTGCAACAACGAGCAGTGCTCGATGCGGTGCCGCTTCGCCGGATCCCAGGACGGCAGCTTCGCGGTGGCCGCGAAGGCGTCCATCACCATGTCCAGGGCGGCGTCGCCGTTGGCATGGCACATGATGGGCCATTGCGCCGCAACGGTTTTGGCGAAGTTATCCGCCAGTTGCTCGGGGGTGAAATTGGCCACGCCCCGGGAATCCCGGCCCAGGTAGTTCTCCCGCATGTAACCGGTGTAACCCTGGTTGGATCCGTCGGAGACCCACTTGACGGTCTGGGAACGCAGCCGGTCGTCGCCGGAGCCGGGCACGATTCCCGCGGCGATGAAGTCCTGCAAGTTCTCCCCCCACAGCGACATCGAGCCGCGCACCGCGAAGCCCTGCTGGGCGAACGCGTGGTGCAGGAGATCGACCTCTTTGACACCCGCCACCGCCCCGGTGGCCGCCTCGTGGACGTAGGTCACCCCAGCCTTGGCGGCCATTGCGGCGATACCGGTGACGGCCTTAGTGATCACCTCGGGTGTCAGGGCCGGCAGCACCTTCATGAACGGGATCATCGCCCCGGCCTCGGAGATGACGCCGGTGAGTTTGCCGTCGCGGATGCCGTAGTCGCCTCCCGGCGGATTGGGTGTCGTCGTGGTGACCCCGGCCGCCGCATAGGCCGCGGAGTTGACGTAGAAAAAGTGCTGGGAGGCATTCATCACCACGACCGGCACCTCGGTGGAGACCCCGTCGAGCAGGTCGGCGGTCAGGTCGGGCTGGCCGGGCAACAGGCTGGGATCGAAGAGCTGTCCGACAATCGCCTGCCCGCGAGGGGCCTTGGCCGCAGCCGCCTTCAGCACGGCCAGCACCTCATCCAGGCTCTTGTTGGCATACGGCGAGCAGTCCACACCGTCGAACACCAGGGCCGAGGTCACCAGGTGCAGATGCGGCTCGACGAAGCCCGGCATAATCGTGCCGGAGCCGTGGTCAAGCATCTTCGTGCCGGGGCCGACAAAGCTCTCCAGCTCCGCACGCGAACCGACGGCCAGGATGCGCCCGCCCGCGATCGCCATCGCCTCCGGCCGGGCCAACCCGCCGGGTTCCATGGTGATCAACGACCCGGCCACCAGAAGTTCCGCGGTGGAGCCCTCACCATGCCGGTGTGGGCGCGCCGTACGCTCCGCGGCGGTGAGGCCGGTCAACGACACCCGTGCCGCGTTGGCTGGGTGCGGTGCGCAACAACCCGCACTGGAACGGTGGTGGTCGGTCATCAGGGCCTTTCGTCAGGACTCCGCGGGGGCTCATGCTGCCCGGCACCCAACCAGCGATCGGGAAGGTCCTCATGCGGAGTGCCGAAGACAGTTTCGCCGCACCGGTTTAACATTGCCCCATCACCATAATCCCGCCCCAGAAACAGATGACGGGGATGCTGGGCCACCCGGTGGCCGAGAACCCGATTGACCGCATGTTCGACGCGGTCTACGCGCACTACGGACTCCCGTGGCAGTTCTGGAAATCCGATGTCGCCGACGAGCGGGATCTGGCCCTGGCGGTGGCGGCGCTTCGGCCACTGGGCTATCGCGGAGTGGGTATCACCGTCCCCTACAAGGTCGCGGTGATCCCGATGCTCGACGAGGTCGACGACGACGTGCGAGCGATCGGCGCCGCCAACTACCTGACCATCGAGCAGGGCCGCCTCATCGGTCACAACAACGACGGCAAGGGCGTGGTCGCCGCCATCGAGAAGGTGACTGCCCTGCGCGGACAGCGGGTGGTGATGCTCGGCGCCGGCGGAGCCGGCCGCGCCATGGCAATGGAAATCGCCTGGGCCGGCGCCGAACATCTGACACTGGTGACGCGCCGCGAGTCGCAGGGAACCGAGGTGGCCCGGCGCGTCGGCCAGGCCGCGGGAGTCCCCTGCCAGTGGCAGCACTGGGAACATCCGATGCGGGTGCCCGAGGGCACCACACTGCTGATGAACGCCACCCATCTCGGGTGCGCGCCGGAGCTCGAACCGGTTCCAGTGCAATGGGATTCGGTCGATCCGGCGTGTTTCGTAGTGGATGTGATCACCAATCCCCGCATCACTCCGTTCCTCGCTATCGCCCGTGATCGCGGCTGCCGCGTTGTCGACGGCGTGGAGATGCTGGTGCAGTTGGCGATGCAGATCTTCGAGCGCTGGACCGGGGTCGTCCCCGATGAGGCGGTGTTCCAGGCCGCGGTCGCCGACGCACTCGGCGAGTGAGAACCCGGCACGACTCTGTTGGGGACTCAGGATGTATCACCAGGAATAGCATTCCTATTGCGACGTTCGTATCCGTTGGGAGAGGAGTCGGCCATGAGCTTCAGGCAGAGCGCCACGACGGCCTTGCTGGCCGCGATACCCGCACTGGCTGTCTCAGTCTCGGTGGCACCGCCGGCCGGGGCGGATTGCGTGAACGCCGGCGCCGCGACGGTGTGTGCCCAGGGCGAAGTCACCGGCGGCGGACCGACCGCACCGAAAGCCGGTCCGGTCTACCCCTATCCGTGTGAGTACGACTGGTACTGCGACGGCGGCGGTCTCAGCATCGTCCTCGACCCCGGTCGATCGGATGGTGGCGGCATCGGGATCGGCGGTGGCGGAATCGGCGGCGGCGCAGGCCCTGGCGGGGGCGGCGGCATCAGGCCCCGATGACAACAACGCACTGAAGTCTGCTCCGACAACGCAGTTGAACCGTCCGACAAGGAAGCCAGCATGATGAGGAAACTTCTTGGCAGCGTGACTCTGGCCGGAGCGGTGCTCGTCGCCTCGAGTCCGACCTCCTGGGCCGAGCCCGAACCGTCCGCACCGCCGAACTGCACCTCAGCCGACCTGTCCGGGGTGATGGCGGGTGTCGCTGCGGCCACATCGGCGTACCTGTTCACCCATCCCGAGGTCAACGATTTCTTCACGTCCCTGAAGGGCCTGCCCAAGGAACAGATGCGTGAGCAGGCGGCGGCCTACCTCGACACCCGGCCGCAGATTCGAGACGAGCTTCGCGGCATCCGTCAGCCTGCCGTCGATTTCCGGAATCGTTGCGGATAGCTCGCTGAAGCGTCAGTACTTCGACAGGCTGCGCTCGCGCAGGCTGTCATAGATGGGCGGGGAGCCGACCAGGTAGGCGACCAGCACCGCCGAGGCGGTGGCGGCCAGTATCGGGACGATCGCGGCCGTCGAGGCGGTCATCTCCAGAACCAGAACCATGCCGGTCATCGGTGCCCGCACACTGGCGCCGAAGAACGACGCCATCCCGACTACGGCCATCGGAACCGCGAGGAACCCGATGTCCCCCGGCCACACCAGAGACACCACCTCGATGAAGAAGATCCCCCACAGTGCGCCGACGGCCAGCATCGGCGCGAACAGTCCGCCCACCACCGGGGCGGAGTAGGACAGCGGCCCGGCCACGAAACGAAGCAGCAGGTAACCGACAATCACCGACAGCAGGAACTTCTCACCGATCAGGATCGCCTCGGTCAACTCCTCCCCACCGCCCACCGCCCGCGGGTAGATGTACATCACCAGCCCGATGATGGCGCCGATCAGGGCCGCCTTGGCAGCACTGGGAATCCGGTGCACCGAGGCCACATGATCGAGGAACAGCAACACCAGACGGTTGTACCCGGCACCCAGGACCCCGGTCAGCAGGCCGAACACGACGAAAAGGGGCAGCCACACGAGTTCGGGCTCCACGACGCCCGGTTCCAATTGGAACTCCGAATGGTCGCCCAGGACGAGGCGGGAGCAGCCGACGGCCACCGATGCGGCGAACACCGTCGCCAGCACGGTCTTGACCCGGAACGACCGGGTCACCTCCTCGAGGGTGAACAAGGTGCCACCGATCGGCGCGTTGAACGCGACGGCCAGTCCCGCCCCGCCCAGCGCGGTCTGCATCATCCTGACCTCGTGGTCGGGCAGTCGGGCGTTGCGGGCCGCCTGGGCGCCGATCGCCGCGCCCATGTGAACCGTCGGTCCTTCCCTACCCAGAACCAGGCCCGATCCGATGGCCAGCACCCCGCCGAGGAACTTCGCCGGGAGCAGTCGGATCTTCGGCGGTGGGGCTTGTCCCCGGTAGACCGCCTCGACGTGCTGAATACCGCTGCCGGAGGCCAGCGGTTCCCAGCGCACCACCAGAGCGGCCAGGGAGGCGCCGAGCGCGGCCACGGCCACCGGGGCGAGCCAGCCCGGACCCGGGAGTTGATGCGCCCATTCGACGAGTTGCAGGCGCAACCGGTCGGATGCCTCCAGCAGCCAGCGGAAGACGCCGCCGACGAACCCCATGATCGCCCCGGCAACCGTTGCGGTCACGCAGATCAGGACCGCCCCGCGCATGGAGTCGTGGGCCTCCGCACCGGCGAGGGAGGGTGATTCCGGCTTTTCGGGGTTCGCCGACCCGTTCGGCACGGCTGCGTTCGGGTCGTCGGACACCATCGCATCGTAGGTGTTCACATGGCGCAGTGGGCTGACCCGGTGCGAAGATGCCATTCGATGGGATCTTTGGGGACCGGGCCGGCGGCGGCCGGAGTCAGCCGGCGCGCACGCATGGCGCTGCGGCGTCTGTGCAACGCCCTACACCCCGACGTGACCATCGCGCCGGCCCCCGCGGGGGTGATCGCCGAGTGGGATGTACCGGTTGCCGTTCGCGACGGAACCATTCTGCGGGTCAACGTTTTTCGGCCGGACGCTGATCAACCGGTGCCGGTCGTCCTCAGCGCGCATCCCTACGGCAAGGACGGCATCCCGGCCCGCCGCGGCGTCAACGGGCAGTACCGCGCCTTCCCGCAGCCCCATCCGATCCGCTTCTCGGCATGGACCGGCTGGGAGGCTCCCGATCCCGCGACCTGGGTGGCACGGGGATATGCGGTGATCAACGCCGACCTGCGGGGTGCCGGCACCTCGGGCGGGGTCGGCGAGCTGTTTTCCGGTCAGGAGCACCTCGACTACCACGACCTCATCGAGTGGGCCGGCACCCAGAAGTGGAGCAGCGGCCGGGTGGGCCTGCTGGGGGTCTCCTATCTCGCGATCAGCCAGTACGGCGCAGCGGCGACCCATCCACCGCACCTGGCGGCCATCTGCCCGTGGGAGGGCTTCAGCGACCTCTACCGCGACCTCGCCTACCCCGGCGGTGTTCGCGAGGACGGCTTCACCGTCATGTGGAGCGTGCTGACCGACCGCATGACCCGGATGACCCAAAAGCTTCGCCCGCAGTTGGTCGCCCGGCCCGAACGCGACGACTGGTACGACGCCCACACCCCGGTGCTGGAACGCATCGAGGTCCCGATGCTGTTGTGCGGCAGCTTCTCCGACCACAACCTGCATACCCGGGGATCCTTCGAGGCCTTCCGCCGGGCCGCGTCTCGGCAACGCTGGCTCTACACCCATCGCGACGGCAAGTGGACCCACTTCTACTCACCCGACGCCGTCGCCGCCCAGGGCGCATTCTTCGACCACTTCCTCAAGGGTGCGAACAACGGTTGGGACCGCACCGCACCGGTGCGGGTGGCCATCCACGATGAAGGCCCCGACCCGGTGGCCGTGGTCGGCGAACCCGACTGGCCGCCGCCGGACCTGGACTGGACCACCTTGTACGTCGACCCGCGCGGCGGCGCGCTGAGCGAGGAGCCTGTCGCCGTGCCCGGCCAGAGCTCGTTCGACCTGCGGTCCGGCGTGCTGACGATGACCTGGCGCGCGCCGCGGGACTGCGACGTCATCGGGCACGGCGCGCTGCGGCTGTGGGTCGGCCTGGAGGGCACCGACGACGCGCACCTGTTCGTCGGGCTGCGCAAGTTCCGCGGTGAACGCGAGTGCGTGTTCGAGGGCTCCTACGGGTTCGGGTTCGACATGGTCACCCGTGGCTGGCAGCGAGTGGCGCACCGGGAACTCGACCCGGAGTTGAGCTCCCCGTGGCAACCGGTGCACACCCATCGCCGTGCCGAACCCGTCACGCCCGACGAGATCGTCGCGGTCGACATCGCCCTTCGTCCGCATGCCACCCGCCTGCGGGCCGGAGACGTCCTCCGCCTGGACATCCGGGGCACCTGGCATTTCCCCCGCAACCCGCTCACCGGTCAGTTCCCGGCCGGCTACCGGCGCAGCCCGGCCGGCCGGTGCGTCATCCACGCCGGTGGCCGGTTCGACTCCGGACTGCTACTGGGCATGAGGGAATCCCGCGACGGGCCGACCTGGCAGGTCTAAGGGGTGCGCAGCCACTCCCAGGCCGACTCGGCGGTCGGGAAGTAACGCGCCTCACGCGCGTAGAACGGCGCCGCGATCTTGGCGATCACCTTCTCCCAGTGGTGTTCCCCGACGATGGCCATCTTGGAGATCTTGGAGTGGAACTCCTTGCCGAAACGTAGGTCGTCCAGCCAGGCGCTGGGCCGCTCGGAGGTGAACCCGGTCAGGTCGCAGAGGATCCGGGCCTCCCCGTTGTCTGCGACGATCTTCTCCATCTCCGGAACCAGAACGGCGTAGTCCTCCTTGCCGATCGCACCCGAGAACCGGTAGCCGACAATCGAACCTGAACTTTCCTCCAGTTTGGTGATCATGCTTCCAGCCAACCCCATCGGCGACGACGGCGCAAAGATTTGCCGGAGCGGGCGCCCGCCCAACCGATCCAGGGCTATCCGGGACGAATCAGGGCTGCTCGAGAAGACGTTCGGGGTGCATACCGTCGACTTGGCCGATGAACGGCGGGGGATGCTGTAGCCCAACGTCTTCTGCCACCGCAGGATCCACGCCGTCCGCGGCGCCGGCGGTCCTGGGGAAGGTGCCGGCCAGGTCTGGGGCCAGCAAGCGGGCGAACTCGTCAGCGCTCATCGATCTTCTCCGCGCGGTCAATGATCACCGGAACTCCCGATCGGCCAGGTCCGCGACGCCGCCGAGGACCTCGGGCGCCCGCGGGCCCCACACCCGCAACTCCAGTTCGTCACCGCGGCGGGCGTCGAGGGCCATCACATCGGTCAGGCTCGTCGCCGGCACCCAGGCCGAGTTGCGGGTGCGGTTGCGCAATTCGGCGTGAACCCCGTGAGCAGTGACTTCCTGAACCAACCGGGCTGCCGGACGGACATGAAGTCCGTGTTCGGCGGAGACGGTGACGCCGCCGACGAGAAAGCCTGTGCTGGAATCTGTTTCGTCGGCGTGGTCGCCGACGGCCACCGACGGAGCCTTGGGCTGCAGCGCGGCAACCTTGGCGGCCAGCGCTTCGGATGCCCTCTCGGCGACGCCGGCGGCATCGGCTCCCCCGGCGGCGGTGACCGCCGCTACCACGAGCCCCTCGACCAATGGCGCCGGACAGAGCACCACCCGGTCACGCACTTCCTCGTCGAGCAGTTCCAGCGCCAATTCGGACGACAACACGGCGCTGCCCAGGTCCATCAACACCACCACTCCCCTGCCGTGGTCGGCGGCGGCGATGGCCTCGCTGATCTGCACGGCGTCGGTGCCGAAGGTGTCCTCGTCGTGTCCGGCGGCGACGGCGATAGGGACGTCGTGGCCGCGAATCATCTCCTGCGCCAGGGCAACCGCAGCGCGTGCCAGCGGGCGGCTGTGGGAGACGACCACGAGTCCGACACTCACCTCGTCGGCCCCCGCGCGGCGGTCGCGGCCGCGGCGATCAGCATCGCGGCCGACGCCGCACCGGGATCGATGTGCCCGACGCTGCGATCCCCGAGGTAGCTGGCCCTTCCCTTGCGGGCCGGCAGCGGCCCGGTGGCATCGCGTCCCGCCGCGGCGGCCTCGGCGGCACTGGCCATCGCCTCGGTAAGGCCGGCGCCCTCGGCCAGCGCGGCGTCGAGTGCCGCCGAGGCCGGGCCAAGCGCGTCGAGCATCGTCTTGTCACCCAACTCGGCCCGACCACGCTGGGCCAGGCCCGCCACCCCGGCTCGCAGCGCCGACGCGAACGTCGCTGCGTCCACCGGACCTTCGGCGCCGAGTTGGGCGGCCATCCGGAGGAACAACGTCCCGTACAGCGGGCCGCTCGCGCCGCCGACCGAACCGATCAGCACCGTGGCCAGCTGCTTGCACGCCTGTCCGGGGGTCTGCGGGGCCGATTCCTCGAGTGCCGCCACGGCGGCTGCCATACCGCGCTGCATGTTGACACCGTGGTCGGCGTCGCCGATCGCAGCGTCCAGTTCGGTGAGATACGACGCGTTCCGTTCGATCAGTCGGGCGAATTCACCGATCCAGGCCACGACCAGATCCGCATCGACGCACTCCACTCAGCACCCCCACCGCAGCGCCGGGGTGTTCACCGGGTGGTCCCACAGCGCGATAAGGTCGTCGTCGGCTCGACAGAGGGTGACCGAGCAGCCGGCCATGTCCAGGCTGGTGACGTAGGACCCGACCAGCGATCGGGCCACGGCGATGCCCCGCGCACCGAGCAGCCGGGCGACCTCGCCGTACATCAGATACAGCTCGATGAGCGGCGTGGCGCCCATTCCGTTGAGGAACAGCACCACCTCGCCGGTGAAGTCGAGGTCGGCCAGTATCGGCTCGACCAGCAGTTCGGCGACCTCCCGGGCCGGGGCCAGCGGCAGCCGGCGACGTCCCGGCTCGCCGTGGATTCCGATGCCGATTTCCATCTGGTCGGCAGGCAGGTCGAAGGTGGGATGACCGACGGCGGGGACCGTGCACGAGGTCAGCGCCACGCCCATGCTGCGGGATCCGGCGGCGACCCGGCGCGCCACCGCCGCCACCTGCTCCAACGGCTGCCCGCGGTCGGCCGCCGCGCCGGCGATCTTCTCCACCAGCAGCGTGGCGCCCACCCCGCGCCGTCCGGCGGTGTAGGTGCTGTCCTGCACGGCGACGTCGTCGTCAACCAGAACCGACTCCACCCGCAGACCCTCGGCGACGGCGAGTTCGGCGGCCATCTCGAAGTTCATGACGTCACCGGTGTAGTTCTTGACGATGTGCAGCACGCCGGCGCCGCCGTCGGCGTACCGGGTGGCGGCCAGGATCGCATCCGGTACCGGTGAGGTGAAAACCTCACCGGAGCAAGCGGCGTCGAGCATGCCCGGCCCGACGAAACCGGCGTGCAACGGCTCGTGACCCGAGCCCCCACCAGAGATCACCCCGACCCTGCCCGCCACCGGCGCATCGGCGCGGCGCACGACGCGGTGGACCGCGTCGACGCGCAGTTCGGGATGGGCCGCGGCCATCCCGGCCAGCGCCTCGGCCACCACGTCGGCTGGGTCGTTGACGAGCTTCTTCACACCGCGACCCTACGCCGGGAGGGCCATTCGGGAACGGTTGAGCTAACGACCCGACAGCCCCCGCGAGATCGTCTACGCTCGCGCCTCAGAGGGCCTAAACACAGAGGCTGCAACAGCGAGGGGGCCTGATGAAACTCGTCGTCGTCGGTGGAGTCGCCGCCGGAGCATCCGTGGCGGCCCGGACCCGCCGGCTGGACGAGACCGCGGAGATCATCGTCTTCGAACGTGGCCACCATGTTTCTTTCGCCAACTGCGGTCTGCCCTACCACGTCGGCGAGGTGATCGCCGACCGGGACCGGCTGCTGCTGCAGACCCCGCAGAGCCTGCGCGAGTCGCTGAACGTCGACGTGCGCATCGGCACTGAGGTCATCGCGATCGACCCGCAGAACCGCAGCGTGCGGGTGCGCGAGGTCGACAGCGGCACCGAGTACACCGAAAGCTACGACAACCTCGCGCTGTGCCCGGGAGCGGCGCCGGTGCGTCCGCCGCTGGCCGGCATCGACCACCCCGCCGTCGAGGTGCTGCGCCGCATCGGTGATATGGACCGGATCAAGGCCCGCGTCGACCAGGCCCTGGCCGCGCAGAAAGCCGGCCGTCGCGAACCGGTCCGGGCGGTGGTGATCGGCGCCGGCTACATCGGGCTGGAGATGGCCGAGAACCTGCACCACCGGGGCGTTCGGGTGGACGTGGTGGAAAGGGCCGACCAGATCCTGCCACCGGTGGACCACGAGATCTCCATACCCGTCGAGCAGCACCTGCGCAGCCGGGGCATCGCCGTGCACCTGTCGACGACGGCGGCCGCCTTCGCGTCCCTGCCGGAGGACAAGGTCGGGGTGGAACTGAACAACGGCACGACGATCCCGGCCGATCTGGTGATCCTGGCCGCCGGGGTCCGTCCGGACACCGCACTGGCCACCGCCGCCGGCCTGGCCCTCGGCGAGCACGGCGGTATCGCCGTCGACACCCACATGCGAACCTCCGACCCGCACATCTGGGCGGCCGGCGACGCGGTGGAGACGCCGCACCCGGTGCTGCCCGGCGCCTACCTCAACCCGCTGGCCGGACCGGCCAACCGGGAAGCCCGGGTGGCCGCGGAGAACATCTGCGGCCGGCCCACCGAATACCTGTCCACCCAGGGCACCTCGATCGTCAAGGTCTTCGACATGGTGGCCGGGGGGACCGGCGCCACCGAACGTCAGCTCAAGACGGCCGGCATCGACTACCGCGCGGTGCACGTGCACCCCTCCGGGCACGCCGGCTACTACCCGGGTACGGCCATGATGCACCTGAAGGTGCTCTTCGACCCCGACGGCGGCCGGATCCTCGGCGCCCAGGCCTGCGGGTTCGACGGCATCGACAAGCGGTTGGATCTGCTGGCCATGGCGGTGCGCCAGGACATGACCGTCTACGACCTCGAACATCAGGAACTGGCCTACGCGCCGCCGTTCGGCTCGGCCAAGGACCCGATCAACATGGCCGGGTTCGTGGCCTCCAACGTGCTGCGAGGGGATCTGCGGCTCTGGTACGCCGAGGACTTCCCGGCGGCCACCGACGGCGCGGCGCTGATCGACGTACGCACGCCCGAGGAATACGAACTGTGGCACATCCCCGGGGCGGTCAATGTGCCGCTGCCGACCCTGCGCGGCGCCCTGGCCGACGGGGACTGGGACCGCTCCCGCCCGGTGCGGTTGTACTGCGCGGTCGGATTCCGCTCCTATCTGGCCTACCGGATCCTGGTGCAGAACGGATTCGACGACGTCGCAACACTTTCCGGCGGCTCGACGACCTTCAAGGCCGTCCACGACCGCCCGGAGGACACCTACGAGGCGCTGCCGCCGGTGGAGTCCTACGCCGAGGCCGCCTCCATCGCGGCGGCCCCCGCAGCGGCCAGCGGGACGGTCATCGACCTGGACTGCACCGGGCTGGCCTGCCCGGGTCCGATCATGAAGCTGTCCACCGCCATGGGGGATCTCGCACCCGGGGACGAGGTGCGGGTGACGGTCTCCGACCCGGGTTTCGCCCTGGACGCCCCGGCCTGGGCGTCGAAGAACGGCCACCGTCTGGTCGAGATCGAACCGCACGGACCGGGATACGTTGCCACCCTTCGCAAAGGCGGCGCCGGGGTGTCCACCACCCCCGCCGGACCGGCGAAGAACAAGACCTCGATGGTGGTGTTCTCCGGCGACCTGGACAAGCTGCTCGCGGCGTTCATCATCGGCAACGGCGCACTGTCGATGGGTGATGAGGTCTCGATCTTCTTCACCTTCTGGGGCCTCAACGCGCTGCGCCGCCACGACGCCCCCAAACGGGACAAGTCCGCACTGGAGCGGGTGATGAGCGCGATGATGCCCTCGGGCGCCGACGATCTGCCGCTGTCGACGATGAATCTCGGTGGTGCGGGCGCGAGCATGATCAAGAAGGTCATGCACGACCACAACGTCCCCGATCTGGCCGAGCTGATCGCCGCGGCCCAGAAGGGCGGGGCCCGGCTGATCGGCTGCACGATGACGATGGAGCTTCTCGGGATCGCCGAGTCCGACCTCATCGACGGTGTCGAATTCGGCGGCGTCGCAACATTTCTCGGTGAGGCCCAGGAGTCCGGGACGGCGCTGTTCATCTGACGCGCGGCGGTCCTCTGATCGGCGTAACGCCTGCGATGGGAACCTCCCTGGGCTAGCCTCCCGGCCATGAGAAGACGCGCATTCGTGGCCGGCGCCGTAGCGGCGGCGGCAGCAGTCCCGTTGGCCGCAGCCTGCTCGAAGGGGGACAAGTCCGGACAGCCGAGCGGGTCGGGGACTGCGCCCGAGGGGGCCGAGCCTGGCACGGTGCTCAGCAAGGAGCGGATTGACACACCGATCACCGGCGCACAGGCCTGGAAAGCGCGCTACACCTCCCGCGACGTCAACGACAATCCGACCGAGTCCAGCGGGCTGATCATCGCCCCGGAGGGCCGCGGCGAGAACCGTCCGCTCTTGATCTGGTGTCACGGAACCACCGGGCTGGGTGATGCGGCCTGCCCGTCGGCGCAGCCCGATCCCGCGCGCGAACTCATCACCTATTTCACCCCGCAGTCGACCCAGCAGATCGACTACGGGGTACCGGGGCTGCAGGGCTTCATCGACGACGGCTGGGTGGTGTGCGCTACCGACTATCAGGGTCTGGGCACGCCCGGGATGCATCAATACATCGTCAACCGCACCAATGCCCGCGACGCCGTGAACAGCGCCCACGCCGCCCGCAGCCTGGACCTCGGCACGAGCACGACACTGGGTTGCGCCGGCTGGTCGCAGGGCGGCGGGGCCGCCGCCGCGGTCGCCGAACTCGACCCCTCCGATTACCGCGACCTGAAACTGATCGGCACGGTCACGATGTCCCCTGGTGTGAGCAAGATCGCCATCGAGAGCAAGGGCGGGCCACTGGCAGCGCTCTCCAACAGCTCCCTGCCACCTGACTCGCACCTGGTGATGATGCTGGCCGGCATCCAGGCCGCCAACCCGTCAAAACTGCAACTGCAGGACGTGTTCACCCCGCTGGGAATCGAGATCCTCGAAGCGGCCTGGGAAAACCAACCGGTGCATCACATCAACGACACCATCGCCCGGCTGTTCCGGCTCAAGGGCCCGGTCCTGAACTCTCCGCCAAAGAACTGGAGCGAGTGGGCAGCGCTCATCGATGCCGGGTCGGCCGCCAACCGCAAACCGGTCGCGCCGGTGCTGGTGTGCGAAGACACCTTCGACGGCGGCACTGTTGTGCCGGTGCCGTGGCAGACAGCCTATGTCAACGCGGTGAAGGCATTCGGTGGCAGCGTCGAGGTTCGCCAGTACCCCAAGGCCGACCACTTCGCACTGCCAGCGGCCTGCGTCGGTGACGCCCGCGCGTGGCTCAACGGACTCAAGTAAAGGAGTTCTCGGCTCCCTCGCGACTACGGGATATGCAGTCGCACCAAGGTGCAATCGTCCTCGAACAGCCCGGACGCCGAAAGATCCTGAAGCGCACCGGTCAGTTCATCCGGGGTCCACCCGGGCCCCGCAGCGGTCCGCGCAAAAAGGTCGATGAACTGGGCCAGCGACCAGCGTTGGCCGTCGGCGAGGGCGAGTTCGAACGCCCCGTAGCCGAACACCAGAATCGCCGCTGCGGGCCGAACGGTGTATGACCGGTCGTCATACTTGGTTTCCTTGAGGATGCCCACCGGGATCGAGTCGGTCGCGAGTTCAACCGGCGAGGCGGTGCCCGGCGCCAGGGCAAGCGCCGGCCCAGGAAAGCGATGGGGTGGTCGTCGTCGATCCAGCGATAGTCGTAACTGTCGCCGCTGAGGTGCCGCGAGGGCATGGTCGGCCGTCGCACCGAGCACGTGTTCGATGGAGTTGGAGATCCAGGTCATCATGCCGTCCTCGTCGAGGCGGACCACGACGTCACCGACGTCCTCGGCAAGCAACCGGAAGTGCTCCTCGGACTCCGCGATGCGCTGCGCGAGTTCCGAGCGCTCAGTCACGTCACGCCAAGTGACGCTGATCCACCCCGGTTCGGCCCGGGAGGCGCGAATGTCGTAGTAACGCAACCCGCCGGGAATCCCGCTGTCGAAGGCGACGCCGTCGAGGATCACCGGGTCGCCGCCATCGGCGCAGTGGATGAACTGGGCCAGCATGCCGGATCTCGCCATGATGGGCATGGTCTGCCGTACGCTGCGGCCGATCAGTTCCGCCTTGTGCAGGCCGAGGTAGTCGCAGGTGGCGTTGTTCGCGTCCCGGGTGACGAGGTCGGCGATACGACCATCCTCCACGACCGCCTCCAGCAAAACCTGGGGATCCAGCATCGTATCGGCGCTGGCACGCAATCGGGCGTTGGCATGGTCGGAGGCCTTGACCGCCCGGGCGAGGGGCGAATTGTCATAGAACGCCCAGATGCGTCCGTCAAAGCCGGGGTACGGGGCTGGTTTCGACACCACTCCGAGGTGTGTCGGGTAATCGGCGAACACCCAGAGCGACTTGAACTCGGCCGTAGGGTCCCTCTCCAGAGATCCAAGCCACTCGGCAACCTCGCCCTGGTTCAGCGCCCGTTGTGCGAGGTTGGCAATCGCACCATTGAACGCGGCGACTGTGGCATCACCGACGGGCATGTTCACCAGGGCCGCGGCCGTCCGGTTGACGTGGGCAAAATCGCTGTCTGGATTGACCGACACCAGGCCCACGTCGACTTCGTCGAACACTCCGGCCAGCAAACCTGCATGGCTGCGCGACATCCGTTGTGCGGCGGCGTCCGTCACAGTCGTTCCCTTCGGCGCACTTCCAATGTCATCAGCGAACAACATCGTCGAGAACGAGCGTCATTCTCCCCCGGGACGCGAATAGTCGGCTGCCCACAGCGAAACAGCCCTATCTGAGTATCCATCGGCATCGAACCGCTGGGAAGATCCCGAAAGGCGAGACCACAAACCTATCCGGGCAATCCGCTCAATCACCGCACTGCGCACCGGTACCGGGTGTGACACTGTTGAGCCTGCATACGCTGCGCCCGCTAAGCGGGTCGGCCACCGGGAAGGGGTCGGGTTGTCTGTGGCTACGGCTCTGAGGCGGCGCTTCCCCGCCGGTGTACTGGCGTCGGCACTGGTGTTCGCCGGGCTGACCGGCTGTACCCCCGCACCGACGACGCCACCCGGGATGTTCAGCGTCTACCTCGGCGAGCCCCAGCGGCCACTGGTGCCCGGCAACACCACCGAGACCGAGGGCGGCAAAGTCATCGGGGCGGTGTGGACCCCGTTGGTCACCTTCGACGAGGACACCCGGACGGTCACCTACGACGGCGCGGCCGAATCGGTCACCTCCACCGACAACATCCGCTGGACCATCAAGCTCAAGGACGGCTGGACCTTTCACGACGGCACGCCCGTCACCGCCCGGTCCTACGTGCGGGCCTGGAACTACACGGCGCTGAGCACCAACGCCCAGGGCGCGTCGTACTTCTTCGCCAACGTGCGCGGCTATGACGATCTGCAGGCCGACGAGGGGGGCGCGCCGGCGGCCACGACGATGTCGGGACTGCGGGCGGTCGATCCCCTCACCATCGAGGTCATCCTGACCGACCCGTTCGCGATCTTCCCGCTCACCCTGGGCTACAGCGCCTTCAACCCGCTGCCCGAGGCGTTCTACGCCGACCCCGCGGCCTTCGGAAAGAAACCGGTCGGCAACGGCCCGTTCAAGGCCGATACCGCCTGGGTGCCCGGTCGCGGCATGACCCTGGGCCGTTATGACGACTACGCCGGGCCGGATAAAGCCAAATCCCGCGGCGTGGTCCTTCGCGTCTACACCGAGTTGTCCACCGCCTACACCGATGTGCTGGCCGGCAACCTCGACGTGCTGCGCGGTCTGCCGCCGGACGCCTACGCCAGCGCCCGGGACGTCTTCGGGGATCGCTACCTGCAACAGTCCAGCCCGGACATCACCAGCCTGGGCTTCCCGCTGTATGACCCGCGCTACGCCGACGTTCGGGTGCGCCGGGCGCTGTCGATGGCGATCGACCGGCAGGCGATCACCGACGCGATCTTCCTGGGCACCCGGTTGCCCGCGGACTCGTTCGCCCCGCCGACGGTCGTCGGCTACCGCCCCGGCGCGTGCGGCCGGTGGTGCGAGTACCACCCCGACGAGGCCAAGGAACTCCTCGCCGAAGCCGGTTTCGACACCGGCGCCCCCGTCGATATCTGGTTCAACGCGGGCGCCGGCCACGACGGCTGGATGACCGCGGTGGGCAACATGTTCCGCAAGATCGGCCTGACCTATCGGCTGCGCGGGAACCTGCAGTTCAACGAGTTCCTGTCGAAACGCGACGCCAAGGAAATGACCGGGCCGTTCCGGCTGGGATGGGTCATGGACTACCCGTCGATCCAGAACTTCCTGGCCCCGCAGTACGCCACCGACGCCCTGGCCCCGGCCGGTTCCAACACCACCTTCTACAGCAATACGGCGTTCGACGCCGCCCTCGCCGCCGGTGACCGGGCGCCCAGCATCGAGGCCGCCGGCGCGGCCTATGACGACGCCGAGGACATCCTGGTGGCGGACCTTCCCGCCGCGCCGCTGTTCTACGGGGTGGATCAGACGGTGTGGACCAAACGGGTCTCCGGCATCCACTACAACATCCTCGGCGAGGTCGTGCTCTCCGAGGTGGTCGTGGGCGGCCAGGCCGCGACATGACCCGCTACGTGCTACGTCGCCTGCTGCTGACCGTCCCGGTCCTGATCGGGGCATCGCTGCTGATCTATGCCATGGTGTACGCGCTGCCAGGCGATCCGGTACGCGCGCTGGCCGGCGACCGCCCGCTCAGCCCGGCGGTACAGGCGCAGATCCGCGCCGACTACAACCTCGACGACCCGTTCCTCGTCCAGTACGGCAAGTACATCTGGGGCCTTCTGCACGGGGACTTCGGCAGCGACTTCTCCGGCCGGCCGGTGCTGGAGACCATCGGCCAGCGTCTTCCGGTCACCGTTCGGCTGACCGTCGTCGCGGTGGTGTTCGAGACCCTGTTCGGGGTCACCGCGGGAATCCTCGCCTCGCTGCGGCGAAACTCGTTCTTCGACAACCTGGTTCTGGTCTCCACGACGATGTTGGTATCGATCCCGGTGTTCGTGCTGGGCTTTCTGGCCCAGTACCTGTTCGGGTTCAAGCTGGGCTGGTTCCCGATCGCCGGGATCGCCGACGGCTGGGTGAGCTATCTGCTGCCCGGGCTGGTCCTGGCCTCGCTGTCGATGGCGTATGTGGCGCGGCTGACCCGATCGGCCATGCTGGAGTCGCTGTCGGCGGACTACATCCGCACCGCCCGGGCCAAGGGTGTCGGCCGGACCCGCATCATCCTGCGACACGCCTTCCGCAACAGCCTGATCCCCGTCGTCACCTTCATCGGCGCCGACATCGGGTCGCTGCTCGGCGGGGCGATCGTCACCGAGTCGGTGTTCAACCTGCCCGGATTGGGCCGGGCGATCTTCGACGCGGTGCGCGCCCAGCAAGGCCCGGTGGTGGTCGGCATCGTCACCCTGATGGTGTTCTTCTACATCTTCTTCAACCTGGTCGCCGACGTGCTGTACGCGGTGATCGACCCGAGGATCCGCTATGACTGAGACGAACAGGACTGAGCCGAACAGGACTGAGCCCGCCGAGCAGCTCGACGCCGAGGGAGACGAACTCGCCCCGATGGTCGGGCAGGCCAGCGTGTGGGGTGATGCCTGGCGGTATCTGCGCACCAACCCGCTGTTCCTGCTCGGCCTGACGGTGATGGTGGTGATGATCACCATGGCGCTGTTCCCTGCACTGTTCGCCCGCGGGGTCGACCCCACCGACTGCGACCTGTCGCTCTCGCGGCGGCCGCCGAGCCGGGAACACTGGTTCGGCATGGACCTGCAGGGCTGCGACTACTACGCCAACGTGGTGTACGGGGCGCAGACCTCCCTGGCGATCGGGGTGCTGGCGGTGATCGGCGTGCTGGCGATCGGGGTGCTGATCGGCTCGCTGGCAGGCTATTTCGGCGGCTGGGCCGACTCGGTGCTCGCCCGGATCACCGATATCTTCTTCGGCATCCCGCTGTTCCTGGGCGCGCTGATCCTGTTGACCGTCTCCGCTCAGCGTTCGGTGTGGACGGTGTCCATGGCGCTGGTGGTGTTCGGCTGGATGACCGCGATGCGTCTGGTCCGCTCCTCGGTGGTGTCGATCCGTGGGTCGGACTATGTGCTGGCCGCCCAGGCGCTGGGAGCCTCCTCGGGGCGGATCCTGCTGCGTCATATCCTGCCCAACGCCCTTGCGCCGGTGTTGATCTACGCGACCATCGCGGTGGGGACCTTCATCTCCGCCGAGGCCGCGTTGACCTATCTGGGGATCGGACTGCAGGCTCCCGAGATCTCCTGGGGCCTGCAGATCAACGTCGCACAGTCGCTCATCGGGTCCTCGCCGCACCTGCTGTTCTTTCCCGCGCTGTTCCTGTCGGTGACGGTGCTGGGCTTCATCCTGCTCGGCGACGCGCTGCGCGACGCCCTCGACCCGAAGAGGGGTTGAGCGATGACCGGCGAACTGTTGCAGATCCGCGATCTGAACGTCGAGTTCTCCGTGGCCAAGTCGTGGATTCCCGCGGTACGGGGTGTCGACCTGGACCTGGCGCCCGGCGAGGTGCTCGCCCTGGTGGGCGAATCGGGTTCGGGAAAGTCGACGCTGGCGATGGCGGTCCCGGGTCTGCTGGCCGGCAACGCCCGGATGAGCGGCAGTATCCGGCTGGCCGGTGTCGAGTTGGCCGGGGCGAGCGATTCGACCCTGACCGATGTGCGCGGCGGGAAGGTCGGCGTGATCTTCCAGGAGCCGATGACGGCCTTCAATCCCGTCTACACGATCGGCTGGCAGATCTGCGAGGCGGTCCGGATGCACCGGGATGTCTCCGCCGCGGAGGCGCGGGCCCGCGCCGTGGAGCTACTCGACCTCGTCGACATGCCGGAGCCCACGAAGCGGGTGGACTACTACCCCCACCAGCTCTCCGGTGGTCAGCGCCAGCGCGCGATGATCGCCCAGGCCCTGGCGTGCGACCCGGTGCTGCTGATCGCCGACGAGCCGACGACGGCCCTCGACGTCACCGTGCAGGCCGAGATCCTCGACCTGATCCGGGATCTGCGGTCGCGGGTCGACGCCGCGATCCTGCTGATCACCCACGACATGGGCGTGGTGGCCGACCTCGCCGACCGGGTCATGGTGATGAAGGACGGAGCAGTGGTCGAATCCGCCTCGGCTGCAGACCTTTTCGCCGATCCGCGCCAGCCCTACACCCGAGCTCTGTTGAGCGCGGTGCCACACCTGGGGGCCGGTCGGCTCAGCGTGTCCGAGATCGTCGAGCCCGCACCCGAACCGGAGGTTCCCGCCCTGTCGCTGCGGGAGGCCACCATCGAGTTCACATCGGGGTCGAAGAGCACCTTCCGCGCGGTCGACTCGGTCAGCCTGCAGGTGGGTTCCGGGGAAGTCGTCGGGCTGGTCGGCGAATCCGGTTCGGGCAAATCCACGTTGGGCAAGGCCGCGGTCGGCCTGGTCAAGCTCACCTCGGGTTCGGTGGCACTGGCCGGCACCGACATCACCCGGCTGTCCCAACGCCGGTTGCGCGGGCCGCGCACGAAAGTCGGTGTGGTGTTCCAGGATCCGGGATCCTCGCTCAACCCGCGCTGGCCGGTCGGGCAGGCTATCGCCGAGCCGCTGGCCCTGCACACCGGGATGTCGGCGGCTCAGCGCGGCGCCCGCGTCGACGAGCTGCTAGACCAGGTCCAACTGGCCCGCGGGCTGCGCAACCGCTACCCGCACCAACTCTCCGGCGGACAGCGCCAGCGGGTCGGGATAGCCCGGGCGCTGGCGTTGAACCCGGCGCTGGTGATCGCCGACGAGCCGACCTCGGCGCTGGATGTCAGCGTGCAAGCGCGGGTGCTGAGATTGCTGCGGGAACTGCAGGCCGAACACGGTTTCGCCTGCCTGTTCATCAGTCATGACCTGGCCGTGGTGGAGGAATTGTCCGACCGCATCGCGGTAATGCAGTCGGGCCGCCTGGTGGAGAACGGTCCCGCGGGCAGCGTGCTGAACAGCCCGGCGCAGCCCTACACCGCCCGGCTCATCGCGGCCGTGCCGGTGCCCGACCCCACCGAGCAAGCCCACCGCCGGGAGGCCCGGCTGGCCCGAGAGCCCAGGTAGGCGTCCTTATCGGCCTGCATCGTTACCCGCCTGCGCCCCTACCCGCCTGGCGCCGGACCCACCGGGCTCCAGACCCACCACTGCAATTGCCCACCTTCGAGCGACAACGGACCAGACAACCTCAGAACGGAATGCCCCTGTCGCTGCGAGGTGGGCAAAAAACACCCAGCCCAAGCCAGCCCGTCGGCGGCAACCATGGACCAGCGGCCACGAAACTCGAACTCGCCAAGAGCATTCGGCGCGGAAACACTGCGAAGCGCTCCGCAGTTGAGTCGTTCGAGCAGGGGCCTCACCCCAGCGCTATCCCGCGAACCGGTTGACCGGCAGGCCTTCGACGTCGGTGGCCAGCGCGACCAATGCGCCTTCGTCGGAGTTGGCGGCCAGTTCCGCCTCGGTCAGGCCGAACCGGGCCGAGGTGACATAGAGCGTTCGCAGGTCGTCCCCGCCGAAACAGCACGATGTCGGGTTGGTGACCGGCAGGTCGATGCGGGCGTCCACCGAGCCGTCCGGGGCGAAGCGGATCACGCACCCGCCGCCGAATCGGGCATTCCACAGATAGCCCTCGGAGTCCAGGGTGGAGCCGTCGCAGTGCCCCACCGGCGGCGGACCGTGGAAATCCTGCGTTGAGACGACCCCGCCATCGGGGTCCAGCGCGTAGCGGCGAATTCGGTTCTGCGCGGTATCGCCGAAGTACATCGTCGTGCCGTCCGGCGACCACGCCAGCGTGTTGGGCAGGCCGATATCGTCGAGAACCCTGGTGCGCGTCCCGTCAGGGTCGACCCGGTAGAGCGAGCCGGTCGCCTCGGTCGTCGGCCGCGGCGCGCCGCCTGAATCAACATTGTTCTGCATGGTTCCGAACCAGAGCCGACCCGCCGGATCCACTCCGGCGTCGTTGCAGCGGTTGTCCGGACGTTCCGGCTCGACGTCGAACCAGTGCTCCAGCCGGCCATTGCGGAGATCCAGGTAGGCCACCTCGCGGCGCAACCCGACGATGGCCCCACCGTCCCGACGCAGCGCCAGAAAGCACGGAAGGTCCGGCATGGCGTGGCTGCTCAGAGCACCGTCGGGCGATAGCCCATGGACCATACGGCCGGTGATGTCCACCCAGCGAAGAGTCTCGCGGTCCCAGACCGGGCTCTCGCCGACGCCGTTGGCAACATGATGGACGGCAAGAACCTCAGCGCGCATGACGATCATCTTCTCGCACGCGGCGTCCACGATGAGCCCTACTGTTGGGAGAGATTCGCGCCGAGACCGAAAGGGCAACCCCGATGGCCGTTGCAGACGCAGTGTCCCAGGTGATGACCGCCGTCGATGACGTTCGCGGCTGGCAGGAGGATCTCTACCGGGACTTGCATCAGCATCCCGAACTGTCTCATCTGGAGCAACGCACCGCAGCGGCGGTGGCCGACCGGCTGGGCCGCGCGGGCTTCGAGGTCCATTCCGGCGTCGGGGGCACCGGCGTGGTGGGCATCCTGCGCAATGGCGACGGGCCGACGGTGCTGCTGCGAGCCGATATGGACGCTCTGCCGGTCAAGGAGGACACCGGGCTGCCCTACGCCAGCACCGCGGTGGCCATCCCCGCGGCCGGTGGCGATCCGGTGCCGGTGGCGCATGCCTGCGGCCACGATATGCACACCACCTGTCTGCTGGGTGCCGCACAGCTGCTGGCGAACGGCGAGAAGCATTGGGGTGGAAAGCTTGTCGTGGTGTTCCAGCCCGCCGAAGAGACCGTCGACGGCGCCCGCGGAATGGTCGCCGACGGGCTTGCTGAACTGGTCGGTCCGGTCGATGTCGCACTGGGCCAGCATGTCGCCCCGCTGCCGGCCGGGCGGCTGGCCGCAGTCCCCGGGCCTGCGTTCGCCGCGGCCGACTGTGTACGGGTCACTGTGTACGGCCGCGGCGGGCACGCCTCGATGCCGCATGCCACCGTCGACCCGGTGGTGTTGGCCGCAGCGATCGTGCTGCGCCTGCAGACCGTGGTCTCACGCGAGATCGAAGCCGGACAGCCCGCGGTTCTGACGGTGGGCAGCATCCACGCGGGCACCAAGGCCAACATCATCGCCGACCGGGCCGAACTGCAGATCAACATCCGCAGCTACAGCGAATCGGTGCGCGCGACACTGCTGGCGGCCATCCGGCGAATCGTCACCGCCGAGTGCGCGGCCTCGAACTCCCCGCGCGAGCCAGACTTCGAATTCTTCGACCAGGCCCCGCTGACCGACAACAACCCTGGCGTGACCGCCCGGGCCGTCGAGGCGTTCACCGCGACCCTGGGCGAGCAGGTGATGATCGACCCTCCGCGAGTCCTGGGCAGCGAGGATTTCAGCGATATCGCCAACGGCGTCGGCGCGCCCTACAGCTACTGGCTGTTCGGCGGCACCGATCCTGACGTCTATCGTCGGGCTGAGGCCGAAGACCGAATGGCCAGCGACATCCCGGTCAACCACTCCCCACACTTCGCCCCGGTGATCCAGCCGACGCTGGACACCGGCACGACGGCACTGGTAGCCGCCGCACTGGCCTGGCTGGCCGTCTAGACCGTCCGCTCCTCGACGATGTCGAGCCGGAGGAAGTCCGGCGCCTTGAGCACCTTCCTCAACACCAGACGGATCGGGGCGGGCATATCGGCCGCCGTCTCGTCGTGATAAATCCGGGGATCGGCCAGCCGGTAATGCCGGCCCCTGCTCTCCAGCTCGCAGCCGCCCGCGGCAGTGACGTTGCGCACCCAGTCCGAGCCCGTGCCGTAGGTCAGGGCGATTACATAGCTGTCGCCGCGCCGGAAGGCCCATAGCGGGGTCCGGAAAACACGACCGGACTTGCGTCCGCGATGGACGACAACAGCCCATCCCGGCGCCCATGGGGCCACGAACCGGGTGAGCTTGTTAAGCCCGGCCTTGTTGAATCTGGCGACCCAGCGTGGTGCGGGCATCCCCCACCGCCTTTCCGTTGTTGCGGCCGACGCCCATCGAATCACGGCCAGCACGACAGCGACCCCAGCGCCTGCTCCAGTTGCGGGCGGTCCAAGGAGCCGCTGCGGTAGGAAGACCAGGCAATCGCCCGCATCATGTCAACGGTGAAGCGCCGCCGTCCGCGTCGGCTGGACTGAAGGGGACGGACCACTGAACCGTCGGGATAGGTGAAGGCTCGCCGGCGCAGCCCACGGGAAACCCAGTCCGCGCTCTTGCCCAGGTAGGCCGCCACCTCGGCGGTGCCGAAATAAGTCTCGGCCCCCCAATCATCGAATGCCGACTCCTCGGCGGGTTCCCCGGCGGGTTCCTGGTCGGAGCCGTGCAGAGCCACCTCGATCTCGACACCCAGAGTGCGGACGCCCGCGGCGGCCAGCGCCGCGAAGTCCAGCGCATCGACCGCACGCACCTCTTCTCGTAATGCGGCGTCCACGGCGCTGTAGCCGCCCTCGATCGGGCAGGGTTCCAGTTCCGAACCCATCAACAGGTTCAGGCCGTGGCGCTGCAAGGTCAGGCTCAGCCGGCGCAAATGCTCCTCACGGCACAGGTCCTGCAGCGGGAACGGCAGCCAGATGGAGGTCCTGGTGGCGACTGCCCAACTCAGCGCAGCAACCACCGCCTCGATCTCGGTCAAGTCATCTTGCGCCGCCGCCTCACCCGGGTCGAAGGCGTAGGTCTGCGCGATCACCGCGCCCTTCTCGGCCGCCCGCTCCGACAGCATGTCCGCGCGGTCGAAAGTCTCACGGTCCCCCAGGACTAGTACATAGTGGCTGGTGTTGGTCTCCGTCATCGCTCCCCCTTTTCGAGGCGAAGTTAACAAGGCCTGCCGACAGAAACCGTTCACCACCGCCGTCCAACCCGGGTGGCAAGGCGAGTCGACACCCGACCCCCCGCGCACAGCGCCTACAGTGGGGTCCAAGGATTCACGTCTAGCAAACGCCAACCAGGGGAGCTACCGCATGACTCGGTCCGCACGCACCCGCGTCAGCGCGGGCCTGGCCACCGGCCTAGTGGCCGCCCTCGGGGGCGCCGCGGTGGTGGCGCCGGGCATCGACACGCCGTCGGTCCCGGCGGTGATGACGCTGTCCTCCGCCGCGGTGGAACTCACCGCGGCGTTGCAACCCCTGCTTCAGCCCGGCGCCGCAGCCGAGGCCAGCGCTGCGGCCGCGGCGTTCGTGGGCGCCGATGCCACCGAGGCCGCCCAGTCGGCCGGGGACTGGATCATCAACGCCTACTACACCATTCAGCCCTGGGTGGAATACGGCGTCCAGCTGTTCGCCTGGGCGTTCGAGTGGCTGCCGTGGCCGATCGGCCTGTTGGCCCCGCAGGCCTACATCGTCTACAGCGGCTGGCAGCCGTTCGCCGAATCGGTCGCCTTCAGTCTCGCCTTCCTGGTCGACGGCCAGTTCGACCTGGTCCTGCCCACCCTGGCGGCCGGCATTCAGACCGGGCTGACCAACCTCGTCCAGGGCGAGATCGCCTGGATCCTCAGCTTCTTCCCCCCGCTGCCCCCGATCGGGTTCGCTGCGGCGACCGCGCCGGGGGGCAGGGTCGCGGCGGCGGTTGCGGGCGCCCCGGACAGTGAAGCGAACGGCGAAACCCCCGCGACGGACACTCCGGCCGTGGCCGCCGCGGTCACCGAAGATCCGGCCGAGGACGCCTCGCCGGGCCCGGATGCAACCACCACCGAGGCCGCCGCCACCGATGTCGCGGCCGCCGACGCCGAACTCACCGCGACAACGGACCCCTCGCCCCGCAGGGCCTCCCGTGCTCAGCGCCCCACTCCAGCGGCCTCCGCTGCCGCGGCCGTCGAGGAGGTCTCCGTTCCGGCCGCCGATACAGATCCGGCCCCGGTATCGGCCCCGGTATCGGCATCGGCGACCGGGCAGGGCTCGGTTTCCCGCCCGGCAGTGCGGGCCAGCCGCGGCGCGGCGGTGAAGCAGCACGACAAGGCCCCAGGCGCGGCCGCCGCGAAGTCCGCCGGCAGACGGTAGGCGCCGGCCTTCCGGAACGCCCGCGGGAACTACCACGAACGGTTCCCGAAAGGCTTCCGACGGACTTTCCCACACCGCTGTTGCCCAGCTTGTAGCGACAGCATTCTGCAGTGTCGCTACAAGCTGGGCAAAAAGCCTGTGCCCTCTCCCCGGCTATCGACGGGGAAATCCAACCGGACCGTCAGGACTTCATCTCGTAGGCGCCGCTGTAGGACAACACCTCGGCGACGAAGGCGTTCTCGGCCTCGGCGTCGATCACCGGCTTACGCACGATGCCGAGCGCCGCCGCGCTCTGAGCCTCGGTGGCCGAGGCCTGACCGTGTAGTTCGACGGCATAGGCGGCCATATCGCCTACGAACACGGCGGCCATCCGGTCCAGGTGCGCCTCGGTGAGGCTCGACAGGTCGCTGACCGAGCCCGAGCGGGTTTGCCCGTGATCCAGCGCCAGGGCGGCGGACTCCAGGATCAACTGGGCATAAACGATTTGAGTGAACAACTGGCCCAGCACCTGCAAATAGTCGAGATCCTTCTGCTGCGCCTCGGTGGGCGGTGCGGTCAGCACCAACTGGGTGAACGCGTCGATCTGCTCGCGGAACACTGCGACATTCGGCAGATGCGCGAACCGGTCGAAGGACGGCTGCCAGTCTGCAAACCCGATCGCCCCCAGGCCCTTGGCCGGCCCCTGATGGAACAGGTAGGCGTCGTCGGCGGCATCCTGTCGCACCGGGATCTCCGGGTAGTCCTGAGCGGCGCCGTGGGCGGCGCCGAGGTAGCGCGGCATGAACTTCAGGACCAGCGCGATGTTGACGTGGACGGTGCCCTCCAGCTTCGGCAGGGCGCGGATGTCGGAGGCGGCCCGACTGAAGTAGGTGTCGCGTTCGAACCCGCGGGCGGCGATCACATCCCAGAGAAGGTCGATCACCCGCTCCCCCTCACTGGTGACCTTGGCCTTGGTGATCGGGTTGAACAACAGGAAGCGCCGGTCGTCCTCGTCGGCGCTGCGGAAATAATCCGTCGAGCGGGCGGCGAACATCTTCATGGCGACCAGGCGGGCGTAGGCGTCGGCGAACATCCGGCGAACATGCGGGAATTCGGTGACCCGGTTGCCGTAGAGGATCCGGTTGTTGGCGTGGGTGACCGCCTCGTAGAAGGCGTGCTCGCAGATGCCGATGCTGGCCCAGCCGAGGTTGACCTTGCCGACGTTGACGGTTGCCAGCGCGGCATCGAAGGCGGGCTTGCCGACGTGCAGGATGTCGGACTCGGCCACCGGGTAGCCGTGCAGGTTGAAGGCGGCGACGAACATCTGCCCGGCGACAACGTTCTTGATCAGCTCATAGCTGTCGTGGCTGGGATCGACGAGGAAGAAGACGTGCTCGCCCGGGTGATCGGGGTCATCGTCGGCGAAACGCCCGTAAACCGACAGCCGGCCCGCGGCATTGCCGTTGCCGATGTACCACTTGCCGCCACTGGCGGAGAAGCCCTCGCCGGTGCGGGTCAGGACCATGTCCGAGGCGTAGATGTCGGCACCGTGCTCGCGCTCGGACAGACCGAAACCGAAGATGTTGCCCGCGTCCAGCAATCGGGCGACCAGCGCACGCGCGGAGTCGTTGGCACTGAGCCACACCGGCCCGAGTCCCAGCACCGACACCTGCCAGGCGTACCAGTGCGCCAGGGAGTAGAAGCCGAGGATCTCGTTGAGTTCGTTGATCCGCGCCAGATCCCAGCGCGCTTCGTCCTCGCCCACCAGGACGCCGACCTCTGCGGGGGTGGCGAAGGTGGCGAAGATCTTCTTCTGCGCCACCAGTTCGAGGAAGTCGTTGTACCACTCGCCGGAGTAGTACTCCTCCTTGTTCTTGGCCAGGCCCTTCGTCTCGAAGAAGTCGACCAGGGCGAGCAGTTTGGCGCGAGTGTCCTCGTCGAACGAACTCGGGTCATAGGTCGCGGGATTGAACAGAAGTGGCATGGGTCCAGGGTAGGCCGAGACCGATGACCGGGGAATACGGACCCGGCCGGAGTCAGACCCGCGACAGTTCAATCAACGGGATCACACGGTCGGTCTTGGCCTGATACTCCCCAAAACCGGGCGCCGCGGCGACGATCCGGGGGAAGATCTCGTCACGTTCGGCGGCGGACAACTCGCGGGCGGTGACGTCGTAGGTCTCGGTCCCCACCTCGATGCGGGCGCGCGGGTGGGCACGCAGGTTGTGCAACCAGTGCGGGTTGGTGTCGGAACCGGCCTTGGAACCGACGATGATCATCTTGCCGTCAATCGTGAAGTACACCAACGGGTTCAGCCGCGGCTGACCGGACTTGGCGCCCGTGCTGGTCAGCAGGAGCAGGTTGGCACCTTCGAACGGGCCGCCCACCCTGCCGCCGTTGGCGCGGAACTCATCGACGATCCCGGAGTTGAACGCATCGACGGCCGCCTTGTCGCTGAAATCTGTCATGGCTTGAAATCTGCCACACCTTCGTCGCGACGTCGGCCATGATGGTCTTGACCCATTCATCGGAGTGCCAATGACCTGTTGCATCGTGGGCCTGCTGATCCTGGGGGCGTTCGGCCGGGTCCGGGCTGTACTGCGACGGCTGACCGGACGCGCCGCTCCCACTCCGGCGGTGTTCGCCCCGGTGGCCTGGCGGCCCGCCCCCGGACAGCAGCCACCGGCCGCAGCCGCGACCCCCGTCCGAAGCGCTCCCGCGCCCTCCCCGGTTCTTCGCTACTGCGCGCTGGGGATCGCGATCTGCCTGGTAGGCGCACCGCTGCTGGTGTGGAGCGGCGCGGTGCGGCACACCGGATCCGCCTGGGTCTGGCTGCTGCGCGACGGATGCTATCTGGCCGCGATTCTGGTGGCGATCCGGCTCAGCCGCTCGGCCGGGATGTGGCGGGCACCGCCAGGAGCGGGGTCGCTGCTGATCGTCCTCGGCGCAGTGATCTTCGAGCTGAGCATGCTCGACATGCACATCTTCCGGCTGTTCACCATCGACAGCGCCAACGTCTGGGGGCTGATGACCTTCCACAACGTCGGCCCGGCGCTGGCGATCGCCGGCGCCATGGTGCTGGCCCTCGGACCTACGGCGGCCCGCCCGGCTCTCAGCCGAAGTGCGCTATGACCTCGGAGGCCCGGCGCCAGTTACGCCGGCGATGTTCGAACGTCGCGCCGATCCACATCAGCACCATCCCGGCCACCCCGAGGGTGATCCACCGGGGCATCCGGACGAGGTCATCGCCCCACTGATCGATTCCGAGGGCGATCAGGGCCGCCGCGCCCAGGCACAGCGGGGCCTGCAGCCGTCGCAGCGCGCCGACCAGAACGGCGGCCGTCGACAGTACCGCCGACACCACCAGTCGGACCGGGTCATCATCGGCGATGCCGATCGCAAGCGTCGGCCCGATCCCGAGCACCAACGCCGGCCCCAGCGTCAGCCAGGAACGCCCCGGTACGTTGCGCCAGCCGATGATCCCGGCGGCCAGGGCCGCGGCCGCGGCCGGGGCGGTGTAAGCCTCTACGACGCCGACCCGCACCGCAGCCAGCCAGGCCCATACCGAACAGAGCGCGAGGCCGGCGGCGGCGACACCGTAGCCGACTCGGCGATCGACGCTCAGCGCCGCTATGACCGCGACGGGGACCAGCGCGGAGAACGTTCCCGCCAGCCATGTCGTCGACGATGCCGCTACGGCGATCCCGACGATCACCGCCAGCGCGGCGACACCCTCCACCGCGGCACGCGGGGCCGGTTGGGCGCGCAGCAGATAGACCCCGACCAGGGCGACCGCGCCGGCGGCCAACGCCGCGGTGAATCCCGCCGGGGCGATGCCGGCCCCGGCGGCGCGGGCGGTGACTCCGGCAAAAGCCACAATTGACAGTGCCGCGAGGGCGGCGGCCACGGCCCGCATCCCGGTCCGGGCCAGCACCGCGGCGGCACCGGCGGCCAGCGTGAACACGGCGAGGGCCACCACCGACCCGGCGGCCGATGAGGCCGCCCATCCGGTCGCCGGCACGGCGGCGATCGCCGCCCCGGGCAGCACCGCCCACGCCCACTGCAACCGCCGCCGATCGACCGCAGCACCGGCGAGTAGCAGCAACACGGCGGTGATGACGGTGACGGCCAGTGTGACCAGCACCGACGTCCCGGCCACCAGCGGCGTCACCGCGGCAAGCAGACCGATCGCCGCGCTGCTGATCCCGAGCAGGACGCGGCGATGCGCCCCGAGGCCGGCACCGATGACGGCGATCGCGCCGAGCGCGCCCACCGCCGCCCAGGATCCGCTCAGCGGCGGCCAGGTCGTCGGTCCCAGGTACAGCTCACCGGCGACCCGGTCCAGCGTGTGGCTCCAGGGTTCGCTCAACCATTCCAGCGGGCCGATCACGCCCGGCACGGCGCCGGTGAGCGCCCATACCGTTCCGGGCAGCGCGAAGGCCCCGCCGCCGAGTAGCGTCCCGGCACGCAGCGCTGAGGGCACTGCGGCCGAGGCCAGCATGGTGGCGCCACCGGCGATGACGGCGGTGGTGAGCAACCCCTCGTCGCCGAGCAGCGGTCCCGCCAATGTCAGCACGATCCCGGCCGGAACACCGGCGGCGAGGGCGACGACCAGTGCCCGCGGCACGCCACCGAGCCGCCGGACGGCCAGGACCGGGGCGGCCACCAGCGACGCCACCGCCAGGGCGGGACCGACGGCGGCTCCGAAGGTGTCCGAGTAGGAAGCAGCCTCCGCGGCCAGACCGGCGGCCGCCAACCATGACCCGGCGGCGTGCAACGCCAGCACCACGCCGGCCTCCCGGTGAAGACGGCCGCCAGCGTGGATCCCGACGTAGGCGATCACCGCCGCCAGCAGGGCCAGAGCCGTGGCCGCCACCCACCCGGGTTCGGCGTAGACGGCGAGCAGTTCCGCCGCAATCGGGAGCAGAGCGGCCACCGCGAAACCCGTGGTGCGCCGCCCGACGAAGCGACCCAGTGCTGCCGCACACCCGGCCACGACGGCGATGCCGATGGCCCACCACACGTGCCACGCCATCCCGGGCACCGCCCCGGCGCGGCGCACGGCGTAGACGTCGACGAGCAGCAGCACGATCGTCAGACCGGCGAACGCCTCGGCGGTCATCGGCAGGCGCCGTCGCAGGGCCAGTGGCAGCGCGGCGACCGCGGCCGTGGCCGCCAGCAGCAGCACCGCCCGCCCACGATCGTCCAGCCTGGACCAGGCGACCGCGGTAAAGGTGATCGCCGAGATCCCCAACAGCGCCGCACCCAGCCACAGCAGCAGTGCCCGCACCCGGGCGCCGGACCACTCCTGGCTGACGGCGGCCGGGGCCTGCGCGGGGACGCCCGGTGGCCCCGAACGGCTCAGAATCGCCAACCGGCGGCGCTGGTACTCGTCGACCAGCCCTTGACGCCAGGTGAACAGCTGCCCCACCTGCGCGTCGATCGCCAGGATGCGGCCCCGAAGGTCCTCAAGCGCCGCCCGATCCGGATCGACGGCGCACCGGGGGCAGCCGTCGGCGCCCGCCGGAAGGGCCTGGGCACACACCCGGCAGCGGGCCGCTTCTGACATACCGGCTACCGATCTACGGGTCGGCCGGCCGCAGCACGACCTCGCTACGGCCGCCGATGTCGACGGCCACCAGCCCGCGGCCGGCCTCATCGGCCGTGACCGTCTCCTCCACGGCCCCGGCCATCACGTATTCGTGCCCCGGTGCGAGCCGCTCGATCGCCAGCACGGTCCGGCCGCCGCCGTTTCCGGGCCGCAGCACCAGATCCAGCGCGCGCCCGTCGGTGACCGCCCGAGACACCAGCACGTCGGGGTAAGCCGCCTGCGCGAGCACCGGACCGGTCCGCCAAGGCTCCGGAACCCGACCGGCCAGCAGGTCGGCCATCGACCCCTCGGTGGTGAACCTGGCCAAGACGTGGCCGGCGTTGCCCCAACTGGAGATTCCGGTGTAAGCCCGCGCACCGTTGTGACGCACCACCTTGTAGCGCTTGTCCAGGGATTTCTCCATCGCGTCGGCCAACTCGTCGTCACCGTGTTCCTTGGCCGCGGCCATCACCGAGACCCGGCTCACTCCGGTCCCGACGGAGTAGTTGCCCGGGTCCAGCGTCTCCCAGGCGGTGGCGTCGATCTTGACGTCGTCGTCGGTCACGTGAATATAGTTGCGGCGCAGGTTGTCCCAGGTCTTCCCGGCCTGTTCGGGCATGGCGAAGTTCAGCCAGTAGGACATCACTCCGTCGTTGCCTACAGAGGGGCCCATCGCGAATTTCAGCGGTCCGCGCGCGGCCATGAACCGGTTGTCCGGACGCAGGTAGCGGTGTTCACGGAAGGCCTGCGCCATCTGATCGACCCGGCCGGCCCCGAAATCGGTGCCGTGCAGGCGATCGTGGATCAGCAGCGTGGAGAGCGAGAACGCATTGCACATCGGGTAGATCAGCCGGGGCTCGCACGGGTACAGCGGGCCGTGGCCGCTGATGTCCATGTTGTGCACGATCGCCTCGCACAGTGAGGCGAACTCGTAGACGTACGCGGTGTTGTCGTTCCACCGCAGCGTCAGCGCTCCCGGTGCGGAGAACCGCCGGTCGTTGAGGGTCTCGAACACCCCCAGCATGACCCCCAGGAAACCGGTGTACATGACGTTGGCGAACACGATCGGATCGGGGTTCCAGCGCTGGTAGCCCACCAGGCACTCGTGCGCCCAATAGCCCCACACCCGCTTGTCGCGCATCTTCTCGATGGTGTTGGCCTGCGCCTCGGTGAGGTAGCCGGTGAAGGCCGGGGTGAAGTTGTACTGGGCCAGCGCCAGCGCGTAACAGGTGTAGTTGAGTTGATAGCGCAACGCCGAGAGCAGGTACTGCTCGATGTGGGAGAACCCGTCGAAGCTCTCGATGGGCTGCAGCGAGAGGTCCAGCAGGTACCGCTGAAGTTCCAAGTCGTCCGGGGTCAGCTCGCCGACCCGGCGGCCGCCGGAGGCCGCGCCGGATTCCAGGAAATGCTCCGCGGTGGACATCGCACATCCCCTTCCGCCGAGCGCGTCCCGCTACTCGGCCTTCATCATCCGTTGCGCCACCTCGAGCATCACACGTCGCGGCGCAATCCGGTATCCGTTGGCCAGGATGGTGTTGCGCAGCCCGGAGATCGCCGTCGGGCCGGTCTTGTCGATGGCGGCCATTGCGACGTCGACCACCTGCGCGGAGGTCTGCCGGCCCCGGGTCAGGAACTCCTCGCCGGTGCGGGCGAAGAACTCCGTCTCCGTCGCGCCCGGGCACAGCGCGAAGATCCGCACGCCGGTGGACTTCGTCTCTTGCCACAGCGCTTCGGTGAAGGACAGTACGAACGCCTTGGTGGCGCCGTAGACGGCCATTCCGGGGGTGGGCTGGAAGCCCGCGGTCGAGGCGACGTTGATGACCAGTCCATGCCCGGCGCGGGTCATCCCCGGCAGATACAGTGCGGTGAGTTCGACCAGGGTCACGCAGTTCAGCTGGACCTGCGCGGCGTTGCCTGCGCGGTCCTGTCCGACGAAGTCGCCGTGCTGACCGACCCCGGCGTTATTGACCAGGATGTCGACGTTGCGCCCGAGGCCCTCGACCTTCGCCGCCAGTTCGGCCGCCGAGCCCGGTACCGACAGGTCGGCGGTGACGACGTCGATGGTCAGTGCCGAGCTGCGTTCCAGCAGTTCGTTGCGCAGCTGGTCGAGTTTGTCGGCCCGCCGCGCCACCAGGATGAGGTTGACCCCGCGCTGGGCGAACTGGCGAGCGAACTCCTCGCCGATGCCGCCACTGGCGCCCGTGATCAACGCGGTCTGGTTGGCAAGCTTCATCGGCACTCCATTCACCGTTGGCAGACACCGGATGTGCCGCAACCGCCATCATAGGAGCCCGGCATTCGGGGGCGCCTTCGCGCCGAGGGCAGCCGAAGCGCTGTCGGCGCGGCGGCCGGGTATCAGACCGTGACCGTCACCGTGATGCTCGACACCTGCGCGTTCAAGTCCGGAACCAGTTCGAAGTAGCCCCCGGGCCGGGTCGCGGCCGCCGCTCCCGCCAGGGCGGGGTTGAACAGCATCGTCAGTCCGGAAGCCACGCCGATCACCAGGGTGGCCACCGCACCGGCCACCTGGCCGACGACGGCACCGAGGATGTTGTCGCCGAGCAGCGAGCCGATCCCCTGCCCGATGGCGGTTCCGAGTGCACCCTGGAGTGCGGGATCCCGCAGCACGGACTGGACGACCACGGTGGTCACCTCGCTGACCGGCGTGCCGTTAATGATGTCGGCGGCCAGGTCGGTGAGCAGACCACCGAAGGCCGGGTTGGCCAGCAGCGAGACCGTGGCAGCCTCGGCCACCTGGCCGGCTGCGGAGGCCAGTCCGAAGTTGCCGAATCCGTTGTTACGCAGCAGGTCGGTGACCACCTGCTGGGCGATTACGCCGACACCCTCGCGGATGTCGTCGTTGTCCAGGATGGAATCAAGATAGCCGGGCAGGACGGCGTCCAGCGCCGCCTGCAGGACCGGGTTCGCGGCCAGGGCCTGCACCGAATCCGACAGCGCGGCAGCGGGATCGCCCCCGGCGAGTATCGCCGCGAGGGCTTGCTCGAGGGTGTCCGTCAGCGCAGCGCTGACACCCGGATAGCCGAGCAGGTCGGTGACCGCCGATCCGAGCAGCCCGGCCGTCGCGGTGCCGAAGGACGGATCGGCCAGCAGCCCGACCACCGTCGGGCCGAAGTCGCTTCCGAGCAGATCGCCGATCACGGCCTGGACGGACGTGTCGTCCGCCAGCCCGGTGAGCAGTGTGGCGACGGTGGATCCCAGCGCCTCCTGGACGCCTGCGTTGCCGAACACCGTGGTGCCGAGCGTGTCCAGCGCGGCGGCCAGGGTCTCGGCCAGCGCCGCGCTCACCCCCGGATCGGCCTGCAGTGCCTCCCATGCGGCCGAGACGGCGTCGGCCGGGTCGGTGCCGGACATCACCGCGGTCAGAAGCTCGCCGCCCACCTGGATCAAGGTGGCCTCAATAGCGTCCTGACTCAGCAGTCCAGAGATCAGCGACCCGGCGAGAGCACCCAGGCCCTCCCCGACGGCCGAATCGACCAGCAGGCCCAGCAGCGCGTCGCTGACAGCGGCGCCGACATCCGCCGCCACCGAGGCATCACCGACCACCGAGGACAGCAGCATGGCGATTTGCTCACCGATGAGCGCCTGGACATCGGCGTCGGCGGCAAACCCGCCGACGAGGTCGGCGACCGCGACCGACAGAGCCTCGGCGACACCGCCCTCGGTCAGCAGCGAGCCGAGCGCGCCGATGAGCGCCCCGCCGGCGGCGTCAAGCACCGAGCCCATATCAGGGGCCGCGCCGCCGCCGATGGCGGCCAGGATCGCCTCGACCGCGCCGGAGGCCAACGCGTCGTCGATACCGGGCTGGCTGAGGAACTCCATCAGCGCCGATCCGGCGGCGGACGCCAGGTCGCCCTGGATCGCCGACAGCAGCCCGGTCAGCGCGGTGCCGACGATTCCGCCGTCTGCGGCGATCGCTTCGAGCGCGGCGTCGGCGAGGATGCCGACGGCGCCGGCGAGGGCGCCGCCGAACGCCTGCTGGACCTCGGCGTCGGCGAGGAAGGCGGCAAGCGCCGCCGGGACGTCGGGGCCGAAAAAGTCACCGAAGGCCGACTGCAGATCAAAGCCGTTCTGCACCACATCGTTGAGGTACTCGATCACCGCCGCCGAGCCGGCCGGGAAGGAGATGGCCTCGAACACCGGTGTCAGGGCTTGCGCCACAACCGGATCGCCGAAGGAATTCTCGATGAGGTAGGCCACCGCGTCACCGAGGAGCGAGGGAACCCCTTCGGGAAGCCCGATGAGGGTGCCGAGGTCGGCGACCCGCGCGGAGAAGTTCGCCAGCACCGTGGCGTCGGTGGCTAGACCGGCGATGGTGCCCGGCACGGTTCCCAGATCGCCGACGAGCCCGGCGCGCAGCAGCGCGAAGCCGGCCGCGGCGATGGCGGGCGCCAGGTCCGCCGAGGCGGGGTCGGCCGCGACGATCAGGTCGGTCAGCAACTCGGTGATCGGGGCGGCGAAGTCATCCACCGCGGCCGGACCGTCGAGAATGACCGAAACCATCAGCGGGACAAGCTGATCGGCCACTCTCGCGCTCACGGCGGCGTCGCCGAGAAGTCCGTTGAACAGTCCGGAAACCGCTCCGGTGAGGTATTGCACGGTCTCGGCGTCGTTGAGCAGACCGCCGGCGACGCCGGAGAGCGCCGTCTCCACCGCGGCTTGGATCTCCGGGCTGGCCTGCAAAAGGTTCCAGGCACCGAAAGCCGCGCCACCCAGGTCGGCCCCGGACAGCAGTGCCGTGGCGAATTCTCCGGCGACCTCGGCCAGCGCCGCCGGCACACCCGGAGAACCGATGAAGCCGGTCAGGACCGAACCCGCCAACTCGCCCAGCGCCGCGTCGTCGACCAGCCCGGTGACCAGTTGAGTGACCGTATCGCCCAGCAACTGCGAGGCGGTGGCGTCATCGAGCAGCCCACCGACCAGATCGGTGACCGCGAGGTCCACCACGGCCTGAATGGCCGGGTCGGCCTGCAGCGAGCCCCACGCGGCGGTCAGGGCGTCGCCGATGTCACCTCCGGTCAGGACCGCGGTGGCGAACTGGCCCGCGGCACCGGCCAGGGCGGCCGCCACACCGGGCTCGCTGAAGAACCCTATGACCGAACCGGCCAACTCGCCCAGGCTCGGATCGGCCAGCAGGACCTCGACCGCACCGGAGACCGCCGGCCCGAACTCGGCGGACAGGAGATCCAGGGCGCCGGAGACGGCCTCGTCGATGGCACCGCGAATGACGGGAGCGTCGAGCAGCGAGCCCAGCGCGTCGCGCAGTTCCGCGCCTGGATCGGCGGCGTTTGCGATCTTCAGCGCCGTGTCAGCCAGGGCGACCAGCGCCTCCGGTGTGGCGAAGGCCCCGCTGGCCAGCGAATCGACCAGTGCGCTCACCTGAGCATCCAGCCCGGAGGAGGTCCACCAGTCAGATACCGCGTCACCGATACCGCTGACCACCTCCGAGATGCTCGGGGTACTGCCCAGCCCGGAAACCAGTGTGGAGATCTGCGTGACCGCGGCGGCACCGAATGTGCTCTCGATCCATCTGGCCGCAGCCAGCCCGATCTCGGTCCGGATCTGCTCCGGAAGGACGGCCAGGATGCCGAACGAGGCGATTTGGTCCGAGAGGGTGGCCGGCTCGCCGGTGGTCGTCGCGGCGGCGGGAGCCACCGTCGCGGTCGCGCCCGACAGTTCGCGGCGGCTCGCCGCGGCGGCGGCCCACGCCAGTGGCGCGGCGGCGGGAAGATCGGTACGGCCGGGCCCGCCCAGCCAGTCGAGCAAACCGGTCAGCGGCGTCGCGGCCACCGCACCGCCGGCTCCGGCGGCGGTCATCACGGGCACCTCGGCGGCGGCCGGAGCGGCAACCCGCGCGATCCACGGGACGACGGCAGCGGCGGCCGCCGGAAGGTCTTCGGTCACCGGAACCGCGGTGATGACCTCGGGCGCCGGGTCGCCGACGGGGGCCGGGGCGACGGCATCAGTCGTGTCGGTGGACGGCGCCGCGGGGCTGTCGTCGGAGAGGGCGGCGTCGAGCCCATCGGGATCCGACACCGCCGCCGGGGAGCGCCGCGAACCGGCGGAATCGGCCGGGGCGAGGGCACCGCCGGAGCGGTCTGCGCTGCGGACCGGCCGTGCGCCGCCGGTGGCATCAGTGTCGGCCTGGCCGGAGTCGCCGCGCTGGGTGCGCGCCGGGGAACCCGACCGGTTGCCGCTGCGCGTCGCTGAGGAGTTGTCCGCAGACGTCCGCGTCGCCCCGGTGTCTGAGGAGGCCCCGCTGTCGGCGGCCGCGAGCGGCAGTCCGGCGATGACGCCGCCGACGCCGAGTGCCACTGCGAGCGCGCCTACGCGGCCTATCTGGTTTGTCGGGCGACGTCTACCCAAACCGTCGAACGTACTCACAGTCGACCACCTCACCGCCCCGAATGGGTCTGCCCCTTGGCGGCGACAGACTGACTTATCAGGGATATCACAGGTTTGTGGGCGAAGGCACATTACGAAGGCAGCAGGGGACTCCCCAACGGCCCCTGGAGGACCCCCATGGAGGACCTTCGTCACCCTGCCGATCGCCTCACCCCGGGATCGGGTCGCGATAGCCGCCGAACGGTCTGCTCGAGGGCGGCAGCAGACTCAAGGGCGGATCTATGCCGGATCGGGTGCTGCCCGGCGCCGTTCTGAACAACGCCAATTTGGCGAATACGATTCTGACCGGGGCCAACCTCGACAAGGCCGCCCTCGCCGGGGCCAACCTGACTGACACGAACCTCACCGGCGCCATTCTCACCGGTGCGAACCTGAACAGCGCCAACCTGACCCGAGCCAATCTGACCAAGGCGACGCTAAGGGACTCGTCATACTCCGGTGCGATTCTGAGCAAGGTGACCTGGAGTGACACCGTCTGCTCGGACGGCACCTCACTGTCGAACGGCGTCGGTTGCCGGGGCACCCTCGTTCAGGGGCAGCAACTGGAGCCGGACACGATGTTGACGTCCCCCAACAACCAATACACCCTGGTTCTGCAGGGCGACGGCAACCTGGTCCTGTACTCCTACGATTCCAAGAAGAATCGGCGGTGGGCCGTCTGGTCCACCAGGACCTGGGAATCAGGCGTCGTTCGCGCCGCACTCCAGGACGATGGCAACTTCGTTCTCTACACCGCGGGCGGGAGCTCGCCGTGGGCCAGCGACACCGATCCGACCAGCGACAAGACGGCAAATCCGGGAGTGACGGGGCCCTTCACGCTGGTGTTGCAGGATGATCGCAATGTGGTGCTCTACGGAGCCGACGGGGTCCGGTGGTCGCCGAACACTTACTTCCAACGACGGACGCTGGTCTCGCTCTAGGCGGTCGCCGTTGCCTCGGATCCCGAACCCGCCCGCCGCTAGTGTGCTGCCCATGAAGCGATTTCTCACCGGTGCGGCGTGCGCGGTGCTGACCGGAGCCGGGCTGGTGTCGACGGCGGCGCCGGCCTGGGCGTGCCCGTACGGCACGGTGCCCAGCGACTTCGGCGGAGTGTGCGTCAGCGGGGGCACCGACGGCGACTCGGTCTCGCCGGCGACGTCCACGGGAACAGGTGCCGTCATGGGCGGGGGCATCGACCAGCTGCCCTCGGTCAACGGCATCCCGTGCACACCACAGCAACTCGGGACGTGCATCGGCCTCATGGAGAGCGAGGGCGTTCGCTGAGCGCGCCCCGACCGGTCGGCGCCGTGTCAAATCCGGCACTCGCGTCACCGTGAATTAGTGACCCAGACTACATCAATTCCATACTTTGTTCGCGATGTGGTGGACGCCACGTTATTAATTATTGCAGACAAGGGCAAATAATTTCGACGTGCCGATGGCCCGGCAAAACGGGCTACTTTGCCCCGAACAGCGGTTTTCGGCCTTCCAAACCTCTTTGAACTGGACTTTTAACCTGCATCGACAGTTTCTGCGAACTGGGCGAACGTGGCGCATTCCGGCTTTTCGCGCAGCGTTGTAATCCCACTCTCAGCAACATCATTAGCGGATCGCAGAATAAGCAATTTCTTGGGCGCCGCCTTTTCCCCGATCATCAATCCGATTAGCCTTTCCGCACTATGAAGAAAATTGCACTAGCGACGATCACCGCCGGTCTGGTTGCAACGTCATCTGCGACGGCGGCGGCCGTCCCCCTGGTCGGGGGCAACGGCTTGTCCCCCAATGCGCGCGACCTCGCGCAGTACATCACCGCCACCTACCCAGGTGTGCAGTCCATCGGTGGTGTGCGCAGCGACTCCCGCCCCGACCACCCCAGCGGCCGCGCCCTGGACATCATGATCGGCTCGGACATGGGCCTCGGCGATGCCATCAACGCCGACATTCAGAGCCAATCCGATCGCTTCGGCGTCCAGTACACGATGTGGCGGGTGGCCAACCACTACAACCACGTCCACGTCACGGTCGCCTGAGTCCAGGCCGTCCGACATACCTGAAGTTTGCCCGCCTTGTAGCGACAGTGCGGATAGCTGTCGCTACAAGGCGGGCAATAACAGTGGTGGACCCAAACGGCGGTGGACCCAAACGGCGGTGGACCCAAACGGCGGTGGACCCAAACGGCGGTGGACCCAGCCCCAGCGTGGCCATCGAGGTCCGGTGACGAGACCGGCATCAGGCCCGGTTCGGGTCCTCCCCGCTCGCCCGCCCGGCGGCGCTGTGGTCCAGGGAGAACGAATCCTCATCCCATTCCCGCCCCAACAATCGCGCAGACATCGACGATGCCCGGGCGGCACACGAGTAGTACAGGCTGGGCAGCAGCCCGGCCTGTAGCAAGGCGTTGGGGATGAAACCGTTGAAGCAGATCATCTCGTCGGTGTAGACGTAGCTGCCGAACCCGTAGCCGGCCGGAGTCTCTGCGAGGTCGGCCCGGTTGAAATCCAGGGCGAGCCTGCCGCCGTCCTCGGCGGGCATGGGGTGCGGGAAACGCTGGACGATGAGCAATCCGTTGCCGTAGAGCGGATGCGACTGTTCGCCGATGAACTGGCACAGCGAGGAGGCATCGCCGTAGGGGAACTCAACGGTCAGCCCGAGCCCGCCGCTGGTGGCCCCCACCGACGGCGGCCGCATCATGGAGCCGGCGACCGCGTCGTCGAAATCCTCCTCCGAAAGCCGCAACGGTTCGGAACCCGTCTCGACGAACATCCGAGCAGCAAACGCCATATCGTCGGGCTCCTCGCGAACCCCCCGATCCGGGTGGCCGCTGACGGCCGGTCGCGCCCCGAGCGCCTCGGCGAGCTTCGGGCCGAAGATCTGCGCCTCCCCGAGTTGCAGCACCGCCGCCGAACTGAGCAGGATCCCCATCCAGGAAGCGATCTCGTCGTGCACGCGAGCCAGCGAGCACAGGCTCACCGTCCCGGCGTCGGCGTCATAGACCGGCCCGGACATCGAGGCGAACCGCATCGGCCCCTCGTTGAGTTCGGCCACCGCGGCGTCCGTCAACTCCAGATCCGCGAGCATCTCGGTGCGCACGCCGACCAGGTAGCCGGTCATACCGTCGGGCCCGGCCTCGCGGTCCAGGATCTCCACGGTCTGCGCGTTGCCGGCGGCCCACCAGGTGAATCCGTTGGGGGTTTTCACCGCCCAATCCTCATCGACCTGCAACTGCTGACCGTAGAGGAAGTCGAGGACCTTTTCGCCGGCGTTCATGGACCCACGGTACAAGCGGCGGACGACGGAGCACTCAGAACGGCAGCACCCCCCGAATCCGGGTCAGTGCTCCCAGCACCGGGTTGCCCCCACCGCCCTCGATCTCCCGAAGCACATCATCGTCGACGACATTCTTGAGTTCGCGGAACGCCGCGACCCGCGCGGCCACCGCATCGGTGGTATCGGAGTCGCGCTCCGGACCTCGGACCTCGACACCGTAAAGTTCCGCGGCGAGCCGACTCCGGGCCTCGGCACGCTGCCGGTCCAACTCCTGCTGCCGACGCTCCGCGGCGAGTAGCCGATCGATGCCACGGGCCTGGTCGAGGCAGTCCTGCAGAATCTTGACCCGCTGTTTGGCTTCTGCGCGAAGGGTTTTCACGCTCTTCTCCGCGTCACGCAGCATGGCGGTGTCATCAGGACTCGGATCGGGGAGCTTCCTGGTGGACTCCACCAGTTTCTCGATGCGCCGGGCCTGCAGCAGCGCGTCGGAGATCATCGAGATGTCCTGGGAGAAGTCGAGATCCGCGGGCTCCCCCAGCCAGCCGGCGCGCGCGGCTTCAGTTGCCTTGACCTCGCCGACGAGCGCCTCGGCCTGGTCCACCAGCGCGAGGCCGCTCTTGGTCAACGAGTCAACGCGTTTGCGCTCGGCCACTGCCGCGCGGGCAGCCGCGCGTTTGCGATCCTGCTCGGCCTGTTTGCGTTCGGCGGCCTCACGCTCGCGGCGCTGGCCCTCGGTCTCGCGCAGCGGGGCGCTGTGCCGGATGACCGACAGCGCCACAAACCAGAACACCCAGGGAATCGCCATCGCTCCGGACGCGACGGAATCGAGGAGGACGCTGATGACCAATGCAGCAACGCCGAGTGCGACCAACAACCAGATCTGAGGCGTCGTAGACGGTTCCCTGCGCGGCGCGTAGAGGATCTCCACGATCAGTGACAGCACGCCAAAGAGCAGAAGCGCGGCAATGCCGAGAACGGCGGCGATGGCGATCAACCAGGTCATGTCTACCCCCCGAGCGTCAGGCTAGCGGTCGGCGGCGACAAGCCCGGGCCGCGCAATCACCCCCAACGGTCGACCAGATCACGCATCCCCGGGCCGATGCGGTTGTAGCAGACGATCCGGATATCCAGGCCGGCGTCGGCGACAATGCCGAGCGCGCGGTCGATCGCGCCGTCGATCCACTCGTCAGCGTTGCCGAAGGCGCCCCCGCCGAGCCGGGTGAGCAGCACCGTGTTGGAGCCCCCGGCCTCGGCCTGTTCGGCCGCGGCCAGCAGGGTCGCCTCGTAGGCAGCCTCCAGCACGAGGCGGGCGAACACCCCGTACTCGCTCCGGGACAGCCCGGAGTACGAGACGGGAAGCGCTGAGCAGAACGCCTGGGACACCAGCCGCCGCTCCCCCGCCCCGGCATCAGCGATCGGAACGCCGGTGACCTCCACATCGCGGTGCAGCCCGATGGCCAACCGGCCGCGAACACCGTCGAGCCGTTCCTCCGGCGCCCCGTCGAGCAGGTCGCTGATCGCCCTCAGCCCCTCGCGGGTGCACAGCGCGTAGCCGTTCTGCATCCGCCACAGCGCCTCGACGGGCAGCCCGGTCAGCTCCGACAGCGCCGCGCCGACACCGGCCAGCCCGTCGAGCTGGCGCCCGCTGCGCTGTCCGATGCCGTCACCGACCGGCACCAGATAGTTGCGGTAGATGGTCGCCGCGCCGGCCGCCATCGCACAGGCCGGCCCCTGGGTGGGGTCGCCGGCGTAGCGGGCGACCCCGTGCTCGGGGGTGATCCGCTCGGACACCATCTCCAGCAGGTTGAACTGCGAGGCCACCTGGAACAGCGCGCCGGCATAGGCCGGCTCGGCGTGCAGCGCGCGGACATCGCCGACCAGCGCACCGAACGAACTACGCCGGCCGCGAGCGGGATTCACCCGCGCGCGCAGTTCGTCCAGGGTCGGCAGGGTCAGCCACCCAATGCCGTAGCGCCGGCCGTTGACGGTCGAGACGAGTTCCGCACCGTCGACCCGCAGCCGACTCTGGGTGGTTTCGTAGTCGCCCTCGGCGAACCCGGTGAGTCGTTCGAACCAGTCCATCTCAGGCCTCCCGTCGTCGTGCGCGGCGGCGAAGAACGTTGTGCTGTTCCTCGGTGTCCGGGACCGGATGGTGGGCCTTGCGGGTGCCCGACCGCAGTTCCTGCATCCGGTCGATCACTTCCGGGTAGCCCAGCCCCTCCTCGTCGATGAGCCAGGCGCCCACCACGGTTCCGGTGCGGCCCTTACCGCCCCAGCAGTGCGTCAGGACCACCTTGCCCGCCGCGATCTCGGCACGAATGTGGGCCAGGATCCTGTCGTAACCCTTGTCGTCGATGACCGAGGTGTCGGGGATGGCGAAGCGCCGGTAGCCGACAGCGGGTTCCAGCAGCCGGGCGTAGGGAAGCATCGGCGTGCCGTCCCAGGTCGGCTCGCCGGCCTCGGTGAGGTCGACGAACGAGGACACTCCGGCGTCCTGAAGAACCCGCAGCTTCCGCAGCGCCTTCCCCGGTTCCTTGGCGCCCGGGTATTCCGTGGCGAGCAGCCGGCCCGGGATCACCCAGTAACCGTGGATGAGCCGGTCGTGCGGCCAGGGCGCCGTGTTGTTGTGTTCGGTCATGATTCTCCCCCTTGAAAGAATTGGCTGATCGGAACGCGAAGACGGCCCCGGCGTCACCGCTCGCTGCGGGACAGTTCCGCCAACACCCCTTGCAACTGCTGCGGGGTCAGGGTGCCGCGGCGGTAGGCCGACCAGGCCATCGCCCGCAACATCGGCACCGTGAACCGCCGCCGCCCGCCCTTGCCGAACCGGATGGGCTCCACTTCCGATCCGTCCGCGTAGCGGAACACTTTCTGCCGCAACCCCCGTGACACCCACGCCGCAGACTTGCCGAAGCACAGCGCGGCCTGCGCGGTGCTGAAGTATTCCTCCTCGATGCCGCCGGACGCCTGCTGCGCCAGGGCCGCCTCGATCTCGCTGCCGAGGGCGTGCATGCCGGCGGCGGCCATCGCCGCGTCGTCGAGTGCGAAGACCGCCCTGACCTCGGTGCGCAGGGCGGCGTCGACCTCGTTGATCCCGCCCTGCACCGGGCAGGGCGACAGTTCCGGGCCGAGCAGCAGATCCAGTCCGTGGCGCTGCAGGGTCAGGCCCAGCCGGCGCAGGTGCTGTTCGCGGCAGAGATCCTGCAGCCAGAACGGCACCCAGATCGGAGTGCGGCTCGCGATCGCGGTGCCCAACGCCTCAACAACCTCCTCGACGTCGGTGAGGTCGTCGTGCTGAGCCGCCGTCCCGGTCGGGAAAGCGAACGTCTGAGTGATCACCGCGCCGCGCTCGGTGGCCTTCTCAGCCAGTATGTCCAGTCGCTTCGAGGTGTCGACGTCGCCGAGTAGGTAGACGTCATATGTGGTGCCGATGTCGTTCATGATCCCCCCGTCGTTTCGTTGGTGATGGGTGTCGTTGGTGATACCGACCAAGCCCGTCAGCTGATTTTGTAGCGATTAACGCATAGCTATATTTATTTCTCTGCGCGTCATAATTGCGATGTTGATCCTGTTGCGCGACAAACTAATCCATCCGGACAAGGCGAGGATATCCCTGGCCACCGACAAAAAATGCACGACTTCCCGCGGCCCACCCTCGCCGTCGACACCGCGCTGCTGACCGTCGACACCGACCGTCGGCAGCTGCTGGTGGTGGAGATGGAACGTGAGGAATCCGGAAAGTGGGCTCTGCCCGGCACCTTCGTCCGCGAACGCGAGATTCTGGCCGCCGCCGTCGAGCGCTGCCTGCGCAACAAACTCGGCGTGCAGGGCGTCAGGCCGGAGCAGTTGACGGTGTTCGACGACCCCGACCGCGACGACCGCGACTGGGTGGTTTCGGTGGCGCATGTTGCCGTCGTGCGACCCGAGCAGTTACAGCGCCTGGAATCGGGGGCCGCCCACGCCACCCGTCTGGTCCCGGTCGACCGGCCCGGCGAATTGGTCTGGGACCATCCGGACATCGTGCGGCGGGCCAAGGAGCACATCCGGTCGCGGTACGCCGCCCAGCCCGATCCCTACCGGCTACTGGGGCCGCGGTTCGCCCTCAGCGAGCTTCAACGGGTCCACGAGGCCGTCGCCGGCCTGCAGTTTCCCCGGCACACCTTCCGCCGCGCGATGGAACCCCACCTCGTCGGAACCGGCGACGTGCAGGACACCGGCGGTCGGGGCCGGCCGGCCAAGTTGTTCCGGCGCAGACCCGAGGGCACCTGACGTCGCCGCCCTCACCGGAACGCCCCATCCGAGGTCTCGTGCCGCCGGGCGAGTTCCAGCGGTGAGTCCCCCCGCGGTTCGAACCACTGGCAGCCCAGGCAGGCGGCGTGGCTCACGGTCGGCACGGCGTCGAGGACGACCCCGGGATGCCGTGACGGCCAGCAGTGCGGGTCCGGCCCGAACACGCTCTCGTAAACCCGACGAAGGTGTTCGCGCTGCTCCCAGAATCGCCGGGCGATGTTGACCCCGGTCGAGCCGCGCTTGAAGTTGATCCACGCGGTCACCTCGCCGGGGGTGAAGATGGCGTCCCAATACGGCCCCCAGGTGCCGCCGGCCCCGGCCGACCACTGCGTGGACGGCCGCCGCGGGCCCTGGTTGAAGCTCATCGGTTCTTCCTTTCGCCGGAGGGATGCAGGCGACGCAGCGCCGCCCGGAAGTCGGGGTTGGGATCGGCGCCGGGAAGCACCCCGCATACCTCGGCCAGCGCCTGATCGACGTCGATGCCGGCCCTACGGGCACCGTAGAGCGCGGCAACGGTCGCAGTTCGGCCGTCTGCGGAGGCACCGTGCAGAAACACCGTGGCACTCTCGTCCCGCAACGCCTCGATGGCCCGAACGGTGTCGAACAACACGAAGTCGAGGTTCTGGTTCGCGCCGAATTGATCGATGAAACGAACCTCGAGATCGCGTAACCCCACCGGGACGTCGGCATCGACGACCGGACACAGCGAGACCACCGCGTCGATGCCCCGGGGCAGTTTCTGCAACCACCCCCTAGCTCCGAGTCGCACCCCGCCGTCCCGCGGATGCCGCCGGGGCGGCGGGAGGTCGCACCACGATTCGCAGGAATTGACGCGGTCGGGTTCCCCGTCGTGGAGGGTCTTGGAGCCCAGATTCGCCAGGCCCCTGATGTCCAGGCCCGGCCATCCCCGCAGTTCCGTTCGCCAGCGCCAGGGCAGCGCGGAGACTCCGTGGGCCGCTCCCAGCAGGCCCCCTGCGATCGTGGCCACCGCGGTGGCGTCCCCGCCGCCACGCACCGCCTCCTCCAGCGCCAGTCGCAGATGGTCGGCGGCGAACACCCCGTTGGCCGGATCGTCGGCGGGCACCGGGGTGGCGGCGATGGCGGACCACGCACCCTGCAGTGCTCCGGCAGGTTCGGCGTTGACCTCGGCGAAGTCGGACGGTCGCGACCGCTCGGCCTCGGCGATCCGCCGCCCCCAGAGGACAGCCCGCTCGGAGTCGATGAGGCCCAGGCCGATTCGCGCGTCGAGCCGCCCGGTCAGGACCGCGTTCCGGATGGCCAGGCACCACAGCACGCAAGCATCTGCGGCCTCGGGGTCGGCGTGGGTCAGCGTGCCGATCCGTCGGGCAGCTTCCACAAGTCCGGCCTCGTCGTGGAGGTTGGCCAATGCCACCGGAGCGGTGCGCGCCAGCGATGTGTTGGTCGAGGGCCGCGTGCGGCCAAGCGCTGCGGCGGCCTCGCGGGCGCTGCGCGCAGTGAGTTCGGTCTCAGTGGCAGCCGAAAGGATCTCGGCCACAACGGGATCGACATCGGGAGCGCTGCGGGCCCACCAGGCCCACCGCTGAACGATGTAGTCCTGATGCTCCTCGGCACACAAGTCCGCCCCTTCGCCCGCGATTTCGGCGATCGCCAGTGCCATCGCGATGTTGCCGTTCCACACCCTCGGTGGGCGAGCGCCGAGGGTGTCGCCGGCGGCGCTGCCGGCCAGCACGCCGATGGCGCGGTCAATCTCACGATCAGTGGGCTTTGTCTGCAGTGCAGGCATTGAATGCTCCCCGGTGTCCGGGCCCCGGTGACGGGGCGCTCTTGCCCGCGCCGGCCGGCGCGGACCGCTTCGTCATCCGAACCACCCACGAGCGTGGGGTTGGTGCACCGCCCAGTCGGAGCTTGGCGACGGTGTCTCGTGAAGCACTTCCCATTGTACGGAGACCACTGACAGAAATCGGTTCCTGCAGATCCCCGGGGCCGACGAGGCCAACTCCCCCGATCCGCGCTTCGGTCACCTCAGCATGTTGTCGGTAACCATCCAATTCAGGAGGACGCTGCGGGCGGAAGCTCGACGCGGCATCTGACTCCGGGCACTTCGGCCAGCCGCCGGTCCAGCGTCACGAGCGGAACATCAAGCGCCTCGGCGAGTGCGACATAGGCGGCGGCATAGCTCGAAAGGTTCTTCTTGAGCTGCCAAATACGCTGTGCGAGAACTTCATAAGGAAAAAACGCTATCGGCAGATCAGTGAGGTCGGCGTGGGCTTGGGCGGCTTGATCCGGACTGATCAACCCGCTGAGTTCGTGGAGCCGAAAGACATTCGAACACTCGAAAGCCAACAAAGCCGGGGCGTACAGTTCGGCCGACTCAAGCCGTCGGGCCAGCCAGGTGCCACTTTCCCCGGCGTCCAGCAGGACGGCGACGACGGCTGAGGCGTCGACAACCAATCGAGCTGCATTCACCGCCGTTCGGCGTCCTTAGCCCGGACGATGGAGTCCGAGCTAAGCCGCACACCCGTCGCAGCGACCCTGGCCCGCGCACGGGCCAACACCTCCTCGACCGTCGGCTTCTCGACGACGCTGACCAGCAGGAGACGCAGGTACTCCTGCAATGACTGGCCGCGGGAGGCCGCCCGCGCAGCCAGCTGGTCACGTACCTCATCGGGGACATCACGGATGGTCACTGCCACCATAGCTGCAGATTAGCAGCACTGATGCTCTTCTGCATGCCGTGATTTGTCTGCCGCCAGACGCCGACGGCGCGGTCGCCGACCCGACGGCCGGCCGTCTCACGCCAGGGAACGCGATGCCAGGATCGGCTCCGGACGGGTCGGTCCCGGCTCGTTGCGCGGCCACCACGTGCAGCGCACCTGAACGTCGTTGGCGTAGGGTCCGGCTGCCGCGATCGCCCCCAAAGCGGCGGCTTCCGGGCCGCCGCCGGAGCCCGCATAAAGTAGGTTCAGCGGCTCGGACACATCCCAGGCGGTGGCCACGCAATCGGTGCTCGACGCGAGGACTCGACAGTCGTCGGCTCGCTGGAGCAGCGCGCACTGCGCCAGTGCGTTGGCCTCCGCGGTCGCCTGGTCGGGTCCGTAACCGAAGTCCTGTTGTTCATGATTGGGCGAGTTGGCCACCGCGACCCACCCATCATCGGCGTGCGCCCGCGGCGTCGCCAACACCGCCGCGACGGTGATCGCCGCAACCATGCCGCCGAAAAGTCGAGACCGCCTCATTGCCCCCCAAGCCTCCGGATGTCAACGATAGGCGCGGGCACCGACACCGCAGACCGGAATGCCCGGAGGTTGTTCAGGTTTGCCTCGGCCCGTTGGCCTCATGCCAGGCCGACCAGATCTCCGGGCGAAGCCGGCCACGGTCCGGAACCGTCAGCCCGGCGTCCCGGGCCCAGGCGCGCACCTCGGCGGTGCTCGGCCCCGGCGCGTCGCGGGCGCCCTTGAGTTCGATGGAAACCTCGACCGATGTGGTCGAAACCCTCTGCAGTACCGCGTTTTCTGTGACGGCCCAGGCCCTTGCGGCAGCGAGGAATCGGTAGGTCCACTCCTCGGCGAGCTGGCGGGTCTCGCAGAACACGATGGGCACGTTCGGCCAGCGGACCTGCAACTCAGCGAGTCCGTCCAGGACCACCGCGGGCCGGACCCAGTCGAGCTTGAACAACTGGGAGTAGCGGTCCTCGACCACCAGCGCTGCGCGCGGGAGCGCGGCCAGATCGGCGACCTGGTAGCGCAGCTTGCCGCCGGTGAGCCCAGCCACCAGATCGGCCAGCGACTTGCGCTCCACGCTGGCGATCAACCGGCCGTCCTCGACGATTCCGTAATCCCCGCACGGCAGGGCCCGCTTGACGGTGGAGACCTGCTGGCCGGTGAAGCGGTAGGCATACTGCTCGTGGCTGTCGACCACGATCTGCAGGCCGTCGATGCCCTGGGCACGGGCGGTCGGTGTCTTCACGTTCGGCCGCGCCTGCTTGCGGGTCCGCGGGGACTGCCAGAACACCACGTCGCGGCCTCGGGCCCGGGTGAACACCAACTGCGAGCGGCTGTAGCGGGTCCGGTCGGCGATGACGTCGATCGCCGCGCCGCGCCGCTCGCAGGAGCGCAACCGCACCTGCTCGACGATCACCGGGTCCTCCGGCCACTCGGCCAGCGACATCGGGTGGGCGAACAGCGCCTTTTCCCGAGGCCAGGTTCCCGCTGTCCGGAACACCAGGTCCCCGCCGGCCAGCGGAATCCGCAGCAGGTAGGGCAGCCGGGAATCCTGGTCCGGGTTGGCCGCGATCAACAACTCCGCCACGAGTGACGAGTCTGCCGTGTTGACCGGGGCGGGGCCAGATTTCCCGTTCGCCGGGATGCCCCGTTCACCGGATCGCAGGGGCGCCAGAGCAGCCGTCGACTATCAGCAGCTCCGGCGAGGACCTCGACCGCTGGGTGGATCAGGACATCGAACCTGGTGGCTGAGACGTCGACCGGGTTACTTGACACATCCGTGGTCATTGATCTCGGTGTCATAGCGCCGGGGTTGCTGCCAGACCAGGTCTCCGTCAGCGCCGTTACGTTGGCCGAGCTTTCTGCAGGCACTCACGCTGCCGACGATCCCGCCGAGCGAGCGCGACGCCAAGACCGGCTGCAACAACTTGAGTCATGGGTGGAACCTCTGGCGTTCGACGGCGACTGTGCACGGGCGTACGGGCGGATTTATGCCGCGGCACTGACCGCCGGTCGTCAACCCCGCCGGCGCGCGGTCGATCTTCTCATCGCTGCCACCGCGTTGGCGGCGGGCCTACCGCTTTACACCCGCAACATCGAGGACTTCGGAGGCCTTGAGGACCTCCTCACCGTGGTAGCCGTCTGAATGACATTCCGGGCCGCGGATTCAAGGGTTTGCCGAACAGCTTGCTGACAACTAGCGCCGAGCGGGCGAAATGCGCTGGCCCGGACTCATTCTTCCGTGCCGGCTCCGGCCCCCCGGCAGCCGTTGCCTGGCCCACTGCCAGTCGATGCGCTCCTGTTCCAGCCGCACCCCCTCGCCCAGGGCGTCACTCACCAGTTCGGCGTAAAGGTCCCGCTCATCGGGGTTCAGCCGCGCCAGCACCGCGGCGGTCGGGCGGTCTTCGCCCACCCAGCGATCGCGGTGGGCCAGCAGTGTCTCGCGGTCCATCAACACCGAGCGCGCCTGAGGCAGCCGGGCCCGCAGCCGGTCAAGGATCGCGAATCCGTGGGTGTCGATATCGCCCCAGTAGAGGACGTCGGCGTCTGCCAGCCAGGGCAGCCGGCCGGCGGCGTCGACGTCGAATCCCCTCCCCCAGATCACCACCCCGTCGTCGGGGACCTCGACGGACAGGTAGGTGGTCTCGTTCTCGACGATGACCGCGAAGCGCGGCGCGAGCGCCAACTTCGCCAATTCGCCTTCCCTCACGGCGATTTCGGTCAACGGTTCGGGCAGGCCCAGGGACCGCGCCGGACGCAGCCGGATCAGCGTCGGCTTGTTCCGCAGGCCCAGGCCGGCCAGGAACGCCGGGGAGGGCGACGGCACCCCCAGCATCGCGGCCAGTACCGGCCGGTGCCGCTCGGCGAATTTGGTGTCGACGCCGGGCGCGCTGATCTCGCGCAGATAGCGCTGCGAGCCGCGGTGGGCGTCGAGCCACTCGTAAGCGGCGATCACCTGGGGCATGACGGGTTCCAGCGCGATGGCGCGATGCGGGTTCTCCACGATCCACCGCCGCACCGCCGGGTGGCCCTGCGCCAAGTCCAGCAGTGCGTCGAAGCGGCGCACCGCCGCAGCCGTACCCAACAGCGCCCACGCCTGTTGCACCGAAGACACCACAGCCCGGACCGGAAGCCGGTTGCGACCGATCTGCCGTCCGCCGATCGTCTGCCACACCAGGCTGTAGCGCCGATCGCCGCGCCGCCCTGCGTCCAGGGCGGCGACCCAGTCCCGCACGGCGGTGATGTCGTCGCCGATCTGGGAGGGCGTGGGCCCGCGCAGCGGCACCTCGATGGGTTCGAACGGGCCGCCGCCGGCGTGTTCGCGCAGCAGCGAACCGTCGTCCCAGCGCCGCTTGACCTTGGCGGCGATGTCCTCGGGTGTGGCCCAGCCCGCCTTCGTCCGAGGGCTCACGGCCTGCGTCCGTCGCGCTGACGCCGGTATTCCTCGATCGTCATGGTCTGCAGCCGGGAGAACTGACCGGTGGGGTTGTCGACGATGCCGATCGCCTTGACGTAGGGCTCGATGACGTGGACCTTCTGCAGCGGAGTGACGATCAGCAGCTGTAGGCCGAGGGTGGCGAACAGTTCCAGCGCGTAGCGGGTGGAGACGTCCGAGCCGCGGCCGAAGGCCTCGTCGATGACGGCGAAGCGGAAGTCGCGAGACTGTGCGACGCCCCACTCCAGACCGAACTGGTAGGCCAGCGAGGCCGCGAGGATCGTGTAGGCCAGCTTCTCCTTCTGCCCGCCGGACTTGCCGTCGGAGTCGCTGTAGTGCTCCCACTCGGCATCGGTCTCGACATCGCGTTCGGAGGCGGAGAACATGAACCAGTTGCGCACGTCGGTGACCCGCCGGGTCCAGTTCTTGTCCGACTCGGCGTAGCCGTCGCGGCCGCGGAAGCGCTCGATGATCCGCTTGACGTCTAGGAAGCGCTGCTCGGAGTACTGGTCGCCGTCGAGGGCGAGGCTGTCATTGGTGAGGTTGCGCAGATCCGAACGGAACTGCGCCACATCGGTGTTGGAGGTGGGTTCCTTCTCCAGCCGGATGTAGCGTCCAGGGTTGTACGGCACCGCGCCGAGTGCCTCGTTGATCCGGTTGACCCGCTCGTCGATGGCGGCGGCCTGGCGCAGCAGCCAGTTGTTGAACCCGGCCAGTTCCTGAATGGCGTTCTTGTTGAGCTGCTCTTTGAACTCAGCCTCGAAACGCGGCAGATCGTCGGTGGCCACCCGGTCCCGGAAGGCCCGGAACTCCCGGCGCGAATCGATACTGGCGTCCATGTCGGCGCGGGTCTCGGGCCAGCGGGTGAGGAAGGCGCCCATCTGGACGACCATGCTCTGGCCCAGGCCGGTCAGCTTGTGGGAGAGCCGCTCGATGCGGCCGTGCAACTCCTCGGCGAGGCTCTTCTCCACCTGGTCGTACTGTGCGGCCTGGGTGGGACGCTTCGTGCCGAGACGCGCGTCGAGAGCCGGATAGGCCGCGCGAGCGGCGGCCAATTCCGCTGCCGACCGGGCGGCGACGAATTGGTCGTCGGCGCTCTTGTCCCGCTCGGCGCGCTGGGTGGCCTCCTCGGTGGTGGCCAGCCGGCCGGTGAGTCGCTCGATCTCCGCCGTCACGGCGGCCGCGCGTTCGGCGTTGCGCTCCAGCGCGTAGGTGATCTCCTCCAGCCGGGACGAGCCGGCCGTCAGACGCTCACGCTCCGCGTCGTATCCGGCCGCGCGGGCCAGCGCCTCGTCGACGTCCAGATCGTCCCAGGACGGGAAGGACTCCAGCCGTGCCAGCGATTCCGCCTTGGCCTGCAGCACATCCCGCTGAGCGCCGAGGTCGGCCAGATCGGCGGCCACGGCGGCGCGGCGATCCTCCAGTTCAGCGAGCTCGGCGCGCAGCGCGGCCATCTTGCGCTCGTTGGCCCAGCCGAGCACCCAGCGGCGGGGGTCGTCGACGCGGTGGCGGTCGTCCTTCTCGTGGCGGTCACCGGAACGCACTTGGCCCTCACGGGTGACCGCGCGGCGTTGGCCGCGGAATTCCTCCAGGCTCGCGGCGCATCGGTAGTCGGCCCTTTTGGTGAGCTCGTCGGTCAGATAATCACGGAACGGGCCGTCCTTGACGTCGATGCAGTCGGCGAGGAGCAGTGCTCCGGGTTCGGCGGGCTGGAGCCGAACCCGTTGCCGCGCAACCCGTTCGTAGACCAGCCGGGCTCCCACCTGCCGGCCGCCGCGCCCGGCGACGGTGAGCCGACGGCCGTTCACCCAGCCGGTGACGGAGTCGTAGTGCTGTTGGGGAACCAGCAGGGACAGGGCGAACCCGCGCAGCACCCGTTCGGCCGCGCCGCGCCACTGGGAGTGCTCGTCGTGCACGTCGAGCAGTTCCCCGGCATAGGGCAGGTCTTCGGGTGTCAGGCCGAGCGCGGCGCACAGTTCGGCCCGGATCTCGACCTGTTCGGCGGGCAGGTTGCTGGTGCGCTGCTCCAGGCTGGCCAGTTCGGCGGCGATTGCCTCGGTGGTTCGGCGCAACTCACCGTCCCGCCCGATCGCCTCGTGGTAGCGGCCGTCCAGGGCCCGCCGCTGCTCGGCCAGCCGCGGCCGCTCGGCCGCCACCACAGCCGACAGGGCCGTGAAATCACTCTGTCCGGCAACCGATTTCAGACCGGCGGCAGCAACGGCGGCGTCGAACAGGGTGCGGGATTGCCGGCGTTTGCCGGCCTGTTCCCGGGCCTCGCGGGCCAGCCGCTCCAATTCCCCGATCCGGTCGCCCCCGGCCCTGGCCCGCTCCTCTATGAGCGACTCTCGTTCATCGGCGAGGTGCCGCTGGTCTGCCTTGGCGGCGTCCTGCTCGGCGTGCAGGGCGGCGCCCGCTGCGCGCAGTGCGGCGATCTCCTCGGTCAGCAGCGCGGATCGGCGCTCGGCGACGAAGAGCCGCACCGCGCCGCGTTCCCGCTCCAGCTCGCCGCGCTGCGCCAGCGCGGAGTCGTACTTCTCGGCGGCGGCCACCACCGGATCGAGCGCTTCGAGTTGTTCGCGGGCCCGTTTCACCGCGTCGTGGGCCTTGGTGAGGTCCTCGAAGTGGGTGATGATGTCGCGTACCCGTTGTGTGCAGTCGCTGGGCTCGAGCATGTGGTCGCGGACGAAGTCGTTGAGGTTGCCGACGGACTTCATCGAGACGGTCTGGTGGAACAACTCCAGCGCCTGCTCGGAGCGGACGCCGAGCAGGCGGCGCAATGACGTCGCGTATTTGGGAAACTCGTCGAAGATCTCCGCCCCGCCGGCGCGTAGGCGCTTGCGCAGATCGCGAAGGTCGGTGCCGAAGTCGGCGAACTCGGTGGCGATCGACAGCGCCTTGGTGGCGGTGACGTAGAAGCGGTAGGGCTGCCCGGTGCTCTCGCGCTGCTGGAACACCTGGGCCAGGGTGACGGTCTCGTTGTAGCCGTGGTTGACGAACACCCCGAGAATCACCGAGAAGGTGCGCCGGTTCTCCCGCAGGCCCTTGGCCCGCGAACGCCCGGTGGTCTCGATCCGTTCGGATTTGTAGTGGCCTTCGACGTAGGAGCGCAGCGTGCGCTCTCGGGCGTCGGCCCCGGCGGCCTTGTTGTAAGCGGCTTTGTGGGCCGGCATCAACAAGGTGGTCAACGCATCGACGATGGTCGACTTGCCTGAGCCGATGTCGCCGGTCAGCAGCGCGGTGTCGGTGCCGGGGGTGAACCGCCACACCAGTTCGTCGAAGGTGCCCCAGTTGCGCACCTCGGCGTACTGCAGCCGGTAGCCGGCCCGCGGCGAGGTGCCGAGTTCAACGGCCGAGAACAGCCCGTCACTCATCGCCGCCTCCCGTGACGCCCTCTGCTCCGGCGTACTCGCGCAGTTTGGCCGCGAAGTTCGACAGCGTCTGGGCGTCGACGTAGGCCTTGAGGATCCGCCGCACCTCCCAGTGGTCGTTCTGGCCGCGCAGCGCCCTCAGGAAGCCCAGCTCGGCGGCCTTCCTGATCGTCGTCTCGGCCTGGTCGACCACGCGGGCGTCATTGCTGGATTCGGCCTGGAACAGCCGCAGCATCTCGACGATCTGGTCGGTGGTGAGCACCAGCCGGCCTTCGGCGCCGGTGGTCTCGAACTCCATGAGCCGCTTACGCAGCAGCACCAGCAGCAGGCTGACGTTGTAGGTCAGGGCGCGGCGGCGCACCAGCCGTGGCAGCGCCTCCTCGCCCTCCTCGACCGGCCGGGACCGTAGGTAGGCGTAGCCCTCCACGTCGTCGTGCACCACGTCCACGCCGATCGTGGCGAAGTGGTCGCGCACCCCTGCGCCCAGGCGTTCCAGCGTCAGCCAGGTGTCCTCGTCGGTCTCGCGATAGACCACTCCCTGCATCAGCCGGATGATCGCCGCGGCCACTGCGTGGTCGTTGCTCATCGGCTCTTCCTCGCCCGCCCGTTCCTCACTGCCGCCGTACCGTCACCTTCGGCAGCCTGGCCCGCCGGGTGATGTCCGGGTCGGCGGGGTCGGGGTAGTCCAGCACGGTCTCCTCGGCGGGGTCCATCTCAACGGACACGTCCTCGTCGGTGAGGGTGAGGTAGCCGACGATCTCCGCAGCGCCCTGTTCGATCGGATTCAGGGCGATGACGTCGGAGAGCAGTGCCGAGGAGTTCGCCGGCAGTGCGGAGCGGATCACCTCGGCCAGGCGCGCCTGGTCGATGAAGGTCTGGGTGAACAACAGATCGGTGTCGACCTGCTCGGTGGCGGTGGCGATCACGCTCTCCACCGCCACCGCCGCGGGGGTCTGATACAGCGGGCGTTCGAAGGGCAGCGCGATCTCGATGCCGGGTAGGTCAACCTCCAGGCCGAACGGCGGCGGGGCCTCGCGTAGGTCCAGGGCCAGACCCTCCACGGTCCGCACCAGTTCCAGCACCCGCCGGTTCTCCATCCACACCTGGTCGTCGAGGAAGCGGCGCAGCTGCTCGGAGATCTGCCGAACGGTGTGCTGGGCCCGGTCGGCGGCCTCGGACCAGTCGTTGTGGATGCCGCGGATCCGACGGTCCGCATCGACGGTGTCCAATGCCGAGACCTTGGCCAGCAGCTCGGCCAGTTCGCTCTGGCGGGCCTCGGACAGCAGGAAGTCGTAGAAGGCCTGGAAGCTGCGGCCCTGGTCGGAGCCGGCGATCTGGGAGCGGCTGCCCACCAGGTCTGCCAGCAGGTCACCCTTGGAACCCTCCCAGCCGGCGATCTTCTCCCGGGCGGCGCGGTCGAGCAGCCGGAAGTTCTCCTCCACCTCGCGGAAGTCGGAGAGCAGTTCGCGGGCGGTGGTCGAGAGCTGTTGGTAGCGGTCGCGGACCCCGGTCGGGTCCAGCACCGTCACCACACCGGATTCCACGGCAGCGATCTCCGCGTCGATCTCGGCGCGCCGGCGGTGCAGTTCGGCCAGCCGGGCTTCCGGTGCGGCCTCGGTGCCGTGCACGATCTGACGCAGCAGCTCCACCACAATGTGCAGGCGGGATTCGGTGCCCACGAACGCGCGGCCCTGCAGGGAGCCGACCCAGGCGTAGGCCTTCTCGAAGGCGGGGGTGACCTCGTAGTGGACCTCGTCGTCACCGGCCGGGTAGAACCGGCGCAGAAATCCCGTGCCCGCCCAGTCCTCCAGATAGGCGCGAGGTTCCTTGGGGAAGCGCTCGTCCCCCGACCCGGTGGGATCCTCGCCGTTCAGGGCGTACAACTCATCGTCGAGGGCATCGGCCAGACGGCTGGCCGGGCAGGCGCCGCGGTTGGCTTCGACGAAGTAGCGGCCGAGGAAGGACAGGATCAGCGTGGCATTGCCGGCGCGCAGCAACCGCCAGCCGGGGTGGCGTTCCCTCAGGGCGTCGACGGCGGCGTAGTCCACGATCGAAGCCTAGAGAGTCGGACCGACAGGGCCGGCTACCGGCGCTCCGGTCCCAGGAGCCGCCTGACCACCGACCGGTGGGGATCGTTCTCCCGTTGGGTTAGCAGAAACTCCATTCCCTGCTCGACGGCCTGCTTGACCTGCTCGCGCACCGCGCGGACGACCGCGTCGTCATCCTGCTGTCCCTGCACCGTCTCGGTGGAGATCGGTTCGCCGAACCAGTAGTACTGCCGTTCCGGCCGCGGAATGGGGGTCAGCCCGATGCCACGGGTGATCGGCATGGCATCTTTGCTGCCCAGCAGCTTCTCGGCGAACAGCCGGACGGGGGCGAGCAGTGGGCTGTCCCCGTCCAGGACGATGTCGACGGCTTCCTCGGCGCCCACCGCGGCGAACGGCACGATCGGGTAGCCGTGCTCGACGGCCAACCGGGCGAAACCCATCCGTTCCTTCCAAATGAGTTGGTATTTCTCGCCTTTGCGTTTGGCCACCTCCCGGCCACCGCCGGGGTAGACCAGGATGACCTCGCCGCGGCGCATCAACTCCGCGGTGATCGCCCGGGTTCCCTCCACGACGCCACAGGCGGTGAGAACGTCACGCCACACTGGAATCTTGAAATGGGCGTGATCCCCCAGGGAGCGGACGGCGATGCCGTGCTCGAACAGTTCGGCGCACATGAGCGGCGAGTCGAGCATGCCCATCACGGTGTGGTTGCCGACCAGCAGCGCGCGCCGGCGCGGCACGTTGTCAATGCCGTAGACCTTGGGGTTGATCACCTTGCGAATCGGTTCGATCAGACGCAGTGCCCGCCCGATCTCGTCGCCCGAAGGCGGTTCCGGCACCGTCACGTCGGGCTTGGTTTCCACCCTGACGACAGTACGGACCGGTTAGGGCCGCTGATCACCCCGCCCCAGCCCGATTTCGGCATGTCGGTGCCACGGGGCTCAACCGGTTGGGCATGCTGACGGGATGACTCTTCCCTGGCGCGGTTCGGCGAATCCCCCGCTCGACGTCGATCACCTGCCGCTGTTCCGCGGGCTGCGGCCGCTCAAGAAGTGGCGCTATCTGGGCGTGTACGGACCGGATGTGCAGATGTGCGTGGGTATCGCTCGGATCGGCCCCGCCTATCAGGCGTTCTGGGCCGTCCACAACCGCAGGACCGACGGGTTCCGGGACCGGGCCGCGCTGTGGCCGATCGTCCGCTTCGACGAAGCCTCAGCCCGATTCGACCATGTCGACGTCTTTTACGACCGGGCCGGTGATCCGGTCGAGGTGGTCTCCCGGCACGGGAAGTACCCGATCTGGACCCGAAAGACCCCCGTGCGTGTCACCGGCACCATCGACGGCGTCGCCATCGACTCCCCCGGGCTGCTCGATGAATCCGCCGGGCATCACGCACGGGTGACCAAATGGTCATGGAGCGCAGGCTGCGGCACGTCGGACACCGGCGCGGCCATCACCTGGAACATCACTGACGGGGTGCACGACTCCCCGACCAATTCCGAACGGACCCTCTGGGTGGACGGCGTCCCCCGCGAAGTCGGCCCGGTCGAGTTCGCCGCGGACCTGTCCCGGGTCGGCTCGCTGGAGTTCCACGCCGAGCGGGAACGCGCCCGCCACGACCGGATGATCCTCATCGACAGCAACTACCGCCAACCGTTCGGCACTTTCACCGGCTCGATCGACGGCGTCACGCTGCGCGACGGCTACGGGGTGATGGAACGCCACGACGTCCGGTGGTGATGGCCGTGCGATCGCGACGGCGGCCAGTCCAGGCGCCATGGTTTTTGCCCAGCTTCGAGCGACAACGCCCCGGGAACGGGCGGGAGTCCCTCGCCGGGGCGGGTCCGAGTCGAACAACTGCAGCCCCGACCGCTACTGCACGGACAACGACGCCGCCAGCCGCGGCTCCGGCATTGGCCCGCAGAGACCCGAATACCGCTTGAAGGACCGACGTCGCCACGACGCGGGGCCCCCGCCGCCGTGCCGCCAGGGCCGTTCCCGCCGCGAGTCCGCACGCGACGCCCACCAGGAAGGGGACGCGGCCCCGGGACGCCTTGCCTCGCACCGACGCCCAGAACCCGCCCGCCGCCGACGCCGCGGCGACCACCAACAGCACCGCGAGCGCCAACGTCGCTTCCAACCAGCCCATGCCACACCTCCGGGCCGTCAACCGCCTCGACCGCTCCGGCGATCCCAACACCGGCCCGGCAGGTACGGGAAGACCTTCCTGGTGTTCGTGACCAAAGCGACCACCGGGTGTTAACCGGCTGTGTCCGACGGCAGCAGATCACCCAAACGCCGCATCCAGCGGGGTTCCGTGGTCCACTGCTGCTGGTGAAGCTTCTACTGCCGACCCAACGCCTGCTGCTGGCAGCGGCGCTAGGCATGTCCCTGTTGGGCATGCCGGGGATCGCCGCCCCGGGCCACGCCGACCCGTCGCCGGATCCGACGCCCCCAGTGGATACCGATGCTCCGCCGCCGCTGCCACAGTGGCCGCCCTGCGGACTGGGCGGGGCCTGTTCACCGCCGTGCTACCCGCCCTGGGTGCCCCCGCCCGCACCCGGCGAAGAGCCGCCGACCTTCCCCGAACCGTGGCCGCCGTTCGGTCTCGGCGGCACCCGGTTCGCACCCTGTCCGGCACCGGACCCGCTGCCCCCGGGACCCCCCTATCCCCCGCCGCCACCGGCTCCCCAGCCCTGGCCGCCGTGCGGGGTGGGCGGGGAATGCTGGCCGGGCGGGCAACTGCCTCCGGGCTGGTACTGACAACGACTCGCCCCGCCGCCCCGTCGGCGTGGGACCATGAAACATGCGCAGAGCCAGATTCATCGCCGGCGTCGCAGTCTTTTTCGCGCTGGCGGCCGCCCCGATCGCAGGGGCCGACCCCGACCCCGGTGTGCCCACCGGTCCCGACGACCCCCGCTGCGCGACGATGCCCGAGGCGATCCAGTGCCAGGGTGGTCCCTACGCGCCGCCGACGGGCCCCGCGCTGCCGCCCGTTCCGACCGGCCCACTGGACCCGCAGTGCATGCAGATGCCCGCCAGTGCCGCGTGCGTGGGCAGCCCTTACCTCCCTCAGTCGGTGCCCCCGCCGCCGCCCCCGATGGAGCCACCGATGGCACCCCCGATCGGCGGCGGCATGCCCGGAATGCCCGGAATGCCCGGGCATATCTGACGTCGACGACGACACTTGGGAGCGCGGAAGCCATCGCCGAGCACGGTGCGCGAAACTGATGACGTGACGGCAGCACTGATCGAAGACTTCACCGACTGGCTCGATGAGCGGGATGTACCGGACGCGGACGCCTTCGCCAGCCATGCCGAGCTGTTCCTCGACTGGCGCGGGTCGGCACCGCTGCCCACCATCAATGACGACGACCTGCGCGAGTTCCTGCTCGGGTGGTGCCCGCGCAAACTGAGCATCCCCGCCGAGGATTCACGGGAAGTCTGTGAGGCCGTCGGGGAGTTCGTGTTCTTCCTGGGCAGCACCGGACGCATGAAGGGCGGCCCCGACCGGGCCCGAAGCATGCAGCAGACGGCGGTCGGCCTGATCGGCCCGATGATGCTTCGGATGGCCGACCCGGCAAACTTCGGCATGGCCAAGTCGCTGTTCGCCGGGATCTCCGGCACGGAGACCATGAGCCAGGAGGAACTGACGGCCGCGCTCCAGCAGCGCATGGACGAACACAACGCGCTGCCGCTGGATCAGCGCCGGGCCGCCACCGACCGGTTCTTCGAGCCGACGCCGATGATCGAGACCATCGAACTGCCCTTTCTCTACGTCGCGCCCCCGCCGGCCGATGTGGAAGCCGCGGCCGCCCGCGCGGAGCTGCCGTCGAAGGTGCAGGCATTGCGCGACTATCTCGGCGATACCGGCAAGGTGTTGACCGCGACCGGCAATCTCAAGCTGGCCGACGGGCGGGCTCTGGTCGAACTGCTCGACACCGGCGACGAGATCGACCCGAAGATCGGCGAGAAGACGTTCAAAACCCAGTCGACGGCGGAGTTGCGCCGATTGGCCTACCTGGTCGAACTCGCCCTCGAATCGGGGGCGGTGCGCCGCGTCAACAAACGCCTGGTCCCGGTCAAGCGATGGGCGAAGAAGTCCCCCGTCCAGCAGGCCACCGAGTTGTTCCAGACGGTCGTCGAACTCGGTGTGCTCTCGGAGATGGGCGCCGGGCTGAGTTTCTACGACGATCTGCACAACTTGCTCGACGAAGGGGTGGTGCACTGGCTGGCCGCACTGCTCGCACCGGGGGCTCGGGTGGACTTCGACGATATCGTCGAACTCAACCGGAGCGTGGTCGAGTACCAGTTCAGCGCCGCCGCTGTCGAGTACTACCTGTCCGGTGACTCACCGGCCCGAGACGTCGGGCGGACCATGGAAATCCTCGAGATGACCGGGGCAGTGGAGTGGTCCGGGCATCGGGAGTCGGTCAGCGAGTGGGGTCGGCGGTACTCGACCGGCGGCACCCTGGCCCTGACAGCCCTGGGCCGCCATGCACTTCCCGGCCTACTGGCCGATGCCGGCCTGTCGCTGCGCAGTGCGGCCGACCTCGCCGACGCCGATCTGGACGCCCTGATCGCTGCGATGGGTCAGGTTCCGCCGGAACAGCATTCGGACATGCTGGCCGCGTGGCAGCCGGCGATGCCGGAGTCCGAGCGGGCCGGCGCGGTCGCCGCCATGATCAGCGGCGCTGACTATGCGCGCACCCGGCTGATCGGGATGCGACTTCTGGGTTTGTTCGACGCCGAAGTGGCCGAACCGCATATGCGCCAGCTTCTGGATACCGACGCCGCGGGGCACGCGGCGATCTGGCTGCTGGAGAACGGCTTGGCGGATCCCGACACGGTCGGGGGATTCGTCACCCCGGCGGTGATGGTCGACATCCTCTCCGAATTGATCGACGAGCCGGACATTCTGTGCGAGCAGTTCCTGGTCGCACACGACCCCGAAGCCATGCTGGAGTTCTTCTGGCGCCATCGTGCTCCCGAGACGGCGGGAGTACTCGAGGCACTGGGGCGGCACCTGCCCGATCGGGCTCTGGCCAAACTGGCCCGCAAGGCGGCCATGCGGCACCGGAGTTGGACTGCCAACCAGGGCCGCTGACGACCGCGACGCGGTGCTAGCGGATGGTCGGGAAGCCGCCGATGTCGACTGCGTCGATGTCGGTGTGACCGAAATCGTTTCCCTTGAACAGCAGGGGCTCACCGCTGACCTTCGCCAACGCATAGGCGAAGCAGTCGCCGTAGTTCAAAGCGGCGGGATGTCGACCCTTGCCGAACCGGCGGTAGGCCGCCCGCGCAACCTCGGCGTGGTTCGCATCGGCCCCGACGAGATCAACTCGGGCCCGGTGCAGCCACAGATCGAGCTCGCGCCCACCGGGCTCACCGAAGCGTGCCTCGATGACGATCGCCACCTCCAAATACGACGCCGTCGACATCAAACGGACCGGATCCGCCTGCACCGCGCCTTCGAAACTCGCAGCCTCCGGCTCGTTGCTGAGCATCGCCACCAGCGCGGAGGTGTCGATCACCATCAGGTGGGCAGCCCACGCTCGTCGTAGCCCAGGATGGCGCCGTCCGGCCGGTTGTCCAGCACTGGCAACCCAGCGCACCGGCGCCGGATCGATGCCAGTTCCTCGGCAAGCGGGACGGCAGTGGACCGCCCTGCCTCGCGGGCCAGTCGTTCCCTGAGCGCAACCACGATCGCCTGCGTCAAGGTCTCCCCGGTCCGCGCTGCCAATTCCCTGGCCAGGCGATCGGCCTCAGGGTCCTTGATACTCAGAGCCATGGTCTAGATTATAGACCGATAGGCACTTTCTATACCCGGGCGGCGTTCACTGGGCCAGGTCTGCCGTTCGTTCGGCCAGACGTCCACACAGCGGGGCCAATCGATCATCACTCCCGATAACCGTCGAAGTTCCCGGGAACAACGGGCTGTGCCCTTGAGATTTCCGGCTGAATCAAGCGGTTTCGGGCAGGTGCGCGGCTCGGCTGTTCCCGCCGGACCGGCTCCCGGGGATCCCAAAATGCTGCACTTGCGCAAGGGTTTCCGAATCGGTCACCCGGGCAACGGGCAGACCATCGACGGTGGTGGCGACCGTCTTGAGTTCGGCGACAACGGCCTCGATGCTGTGCGCCACCGATTCGACGTCCTCGACGTTGTCGGGGCAGGCAACCAGGCCGATGGCGAACTTGTCGCGGTAGGACACCGCGGTGACATTGAGATTGGCTCCTTCGCACAGCGGCGCCAACGGATACGCGGCGAGCACCGGCGCCCCCGCACAGTGGAGCTCATTCCGCGGCCCCGGGACGTTGGAGGTGACGAGATGGGCCAACGGTGAGTGCAGCCGGGAGATCTTCAGGCCCGTGTAGAGGCCGGCCAAAAAGCCGATGGCCATCGGCGGAGCCAGGTCGATCACGTCACCGAGGTTGATCGGCGGCACCGCCCGGCGTCGGGCCTTCATTCGTGATGTGGCGGCATGGATACTGGTCAGCTGATCTGCCGGATCAGCAAGGTGCACAGGCAGTTTCACCAGCGCCGGTGACCAACTGTTGGACCCGTTGTCGCCGGCGCCGCGCGTCGAGATCGGCATGAACGTGCGAAGCGGCTGTTCGGGAACAGTGTCATAGGTGTGCAACCACCTGCGCAGTGCCGACGTTGTGGCGGTGAGGAACACGTCGTTGACCGTCACCCCGAACGCTTCGGTGATCGCCCGCACGTCGTCCATTGGCACCTCGGCGAAGGCGACGCTGCGCCGCGCGGTCAGCGGGGCGTTGAGCCGGGTGCGCGGTGAAAACCATTCCCGCCCAGCCCACTCCCGTTCAGCCCCGTCCCGTTCAGCGCAGGCCCGGTCGGCGTCACCCTCGGGCCGGGCGGCCGCGGACAGAAGTCTGCGGACCGATTTTGCCGCGATCCGGACGGCGGACGCCGCGTTCACAGCGACCTCGTCGATGGCGTCGCCCACCCGCTCGGGCAGGCCGGGCAGCCGAGCCGGGCCGCGGTGCTCCGCTGCGGGGAACTGCCGAGCCCCATCGGCGCCCATCAGCTCGGGAAGCAGTGCGGTCACCGCGCCCACACCGTCACTCATGGCGTGGGAGAACTTGAACACCACCACCAGCCTGCCGTCCTCGAGCCCCTTGATCACCCAGGACTCCCACAGCGGACGGTCCCGGGTGAGCCGCCGCCCGTGCAGCCTCCCCACCAACAGCGCCAACTGGTTCATAGTTCCCGGCGCGGGCAGCCGCACCCGGTGCACATGGCGGGCAATGTCGAAGTCGGGGTCCTCGACCCACGAGGGCTGTCCCAGACCGAAGGGCTTGTTCAGCAGACGCTGCCGGAACCGCGTTGTCGCGCTGGCACGTTCGGCCAGTAAACGAGCGACCGAGGCGGCCGTCAGGTCGCCGAGAACAGTCGAGTCGCAGAACAACACCGCCATCACGTGAGTGGGCATCACCGCTGTCTCACCATGCAACGACAGACCGTCCAAGCCAGTCAGCCGCTTCATCGCCATCGCGTCTTTCCCACGCTCGTCAATAAGCACCATGAACCCAGATTGCGCCGCCCGCCTGGAAGCCAGCCGACTACTGACTGAATGTTTGGTGGGAACCGGGGCGGGCCTCGAGAACGTGGCGGCTTACGCCTGCGCGAACCGTGGATCGTCGTTGAAGCGGAGGGCGGCGACACAGACGTCGTCTTCCCGGTTTCGGGTTGACAGCAGATCCCGGAACAGCCCGCACTGCTGACCGGCCCCGGTCCCGGCCGCGGGATCCCAGCCGGAGGTGATGCGCTCAACCTCGGCGATCCCGGTCTCGATATCCCTGTCGCGGCGTTCGACAAGACCGTCGGTAAACATCACCAGGATGTCTCCGGGCCGGACCCGCGTTCCGCGCTCTGGATAGGCCGCGTCGCGCACCGGCCCCAGGACTGGGCCGTGGCCATCGGAGAGTCGGGTCGCCCCCGCCGCGACGTTCCCCAGCCGCTCCGGCCGCTTGTCGCGGCGGGCCTTTTCGGCGGTCTAGCCGATGGGCGGTGCTCCCGGAATCACGACGCCCCCTCCCGCCGTCACAACCGGACCGCCGGCGGGCGCGGGTGCGACGGCGACCTGGGGCGGCCCCCCAGTGGCCGGAAGCACCAGATCACCGGGTTGGAACCCGCCGCCGTCGGAAAAGCCGTCGTCGTCGTTCATCATGCAGTCAAGAGAGATGCTTGCGATGCAATCGAAATCGTCGGCGAGACTGGCCGGCGCCGACGCGAGTCCGATCATGGGCAAGGCTGCGAGTACGAGGCCGGCGGCCCGGCGGGGCAGCTGGTAGTCGGTGCGCTTCATCGCAGCAGGCTAATGCCATCGGCGCCCGGCCCGCTGGGAGTTGAGTTCATTCGCCGTCCTCGGCAGAGTCGTAGATCTCCCCGTGCTCGCGGAACAGCGCGACCAGGGCGACCAACAGATATCCGAAGACGGCCGCTTTCGGCGCGAAGAACGAGATGCCGAGGACGGCCACGGTGTAGATGACGACGGGACGGGTGAGCCGGGCTACCGCACGAACCTCCGGGCCGGTGACATTTGGTTCGAGCAGCTCGCGGCGGGCGGCCTGACTCCAGATCGCGACCATCGTCATCGCGATCGCGAGCAGCACGATCCCGTAGAAGACGACAGCCACCCGCTCGGCGTCATCCGTTTTGTCGAGCGTTCTGGCCATCAGCATCGTGGGAAACGGAAGGAACGCGATCAACATCAACACCAGCATGTTCAGCCGCATCACCATGCTGTCGAGCCATGCTGTGCGACGGAAGATCAGGTGGTGGTGCAGCCACGTGACGCCGATCGTTAGGAAGCTCGTCGCGTACGCCAGATAGGACGGCCACTGCCCGGCGATGCCTTTCCATAGATGCTCGAAGCCGCTGTCCGGCATGTCCATCTCGAGGACAAGCAGTGTGATGGCGATCGCGAACACACCGTCACTGAACGCCTCTAGGCGGCCGGTCTTCCAACGGTTGTTCATGCGGAGATTGTGCCCACTGCGGAGTGGCCGCGCCCTGCAGTCGGCTGATCGGCCGGCAGTCAGCAGAGCGGCGGGCTCAGCCCAGGATCGCCCGTGCGGCCCGCTGCGCGATGAGCATCACCGGCGCGTTGGTGTTGCCGGAGGTGATGGTGGGCATCGCCGAGGCGTCGACCACCCGCAGGCCGGCGACGCGATACACCCGACAGTCGGTGTCGAGCACGGTGGCGGCCGACCGCGGATTGCCCCGGGCGTCGAAGGATCCCATTGCGCAGGTGCCCACCGGGTGGAAGATCGTTGTACCCAGTTCGCCGGCCGCGGCCTGCAGTTCGTCATCGCTGCTGAGCTGCGGGCCGGGAAGCAACTCCTTTGGTCGATAACGGGCCAGCGCCGGCGCCGCCATGATGCGCCGGGTCATCCGCAGGCCGCGCACGGCGGTGCGGATATCGGACTCCGTCGACAGGTAGTTGCACGAAATCCTCGGAGCTGCAAGCGGATCCGGTCCGGCCATGCGCACGTGGCCGCGCGAGCTGGGCCGCAGATTGCACACCGAGGGTGTGATCGCGCCGAAGCGGTGCAGGGGTTCGCCGAACTTCGGCAAGGACAGCGGCTGGACATGCCACTCCAGGTCGGCACTGGCCAGATCGGGGTCGCTCTTGGCGAACGCCCCGAGTGTGGATGGCGGCATGGTCATCGGGCCCGACCGCCGCAGCAAATACTGGAGCCCCATCCCCGCTCGGGTGATCCAGTTTCGGTACAGCGTGTTGACCGTCGGGGCGCCCCAGACGCGGTAGACCGTTCGCAGCTGGAGGTGATCCTGGAGGTTCTCGCCCACGCCCGGCAGATCGACGGTCACCGGCACCTGATGGCTGCTCAACAGGGCCGCCGGACCGAGCCCGGACAACTGCATCAGATGCGGTGATCCGATGGCTCCGGCGCTGAGGATCACCTCCCGGCGGGCGCGGACGTCGACCACCCGGCCCTCTTTGAGCAGCCGAACCCCGATGGCGCGACAGCGCGCCGTGGTCCAGGCGCCACGCCGCTGATCGGGTGGCACCTCGTCGTCCGTCAGGATCTTCAGCGCATGGGTTCGGGTGTACACGGTGAGGTTGGGCCGGTGCGCGATCGGGTGCAGGAAGGCATCGGCCATCGACCAACGGCGACCGCGCCGTTGGTTGACGTGGAAGTACGCGGTGCCGGCGTTGTCGCCCCGATTGAACTCCGCGATCGGGGCGATGCCCACCTCGGCCGCCGCGGCCTGCCAGGCGTCCAGGATCCTCCAGCGCACCCGCGGCCGCTCCACGCGGATCTCCCCGCCGGCGCCGTGCCACTCGTCGGCCCCGCCGAAGTAGTCCTCCAACTCCTTGTAGATCGCCAACGTCTCCCCCGGACAGTCCGGGTCGCCCCAGAGCCAGCGCTCATCACCGGTGGCCTGCGCCCACAATTCGTAGTCACTTGCCTGCCCGCGCATATGAATCATGGCGTTGATCGACGAGCAGCCGCCGATCACCCGGCCCCGCGCATAGTGAATGCTGCGGCCGGCCAACCCCGGGTCGGCCTCGGTGGTGAAACACCAGTCGGTCCGAGGGTTGGCGATCGTGTACAGATAACCCACCGGAACCTTGATCCAGAACCAGTCATCCTCCCCGCCGGCCTCGATCAGAAGCACCTGGTGCTCGGGGTTGGCGCTGAGCCGGTTGGCCAGCAGGCAGCCCGCGCTGCCAGCCCCCACGACGATGAAGTCGAATTCGGCGATCGCGCTCATGCCGATCAATACTGCGTCAATGCCGGGCGCGCGTGCGCTGCGGGGCAACGCGGCCTTGATGAGTGTCGCGGGACCACCAATACTTCTGCCCACCTCCAAGCGACAAAAGCCGGATTGCACGGCCTGGGAACCCTCGGGAGCCCACCTTGTCGCGCGGAGGTGGGCAATTGCGTTATGCACTCGATGCGTTTTGTACCCGAAGAGGCGGCCGCCGACCGGTGGGCACCGTCCGTGCGGTAATCCGTCCGCCGGGCGGGGGCATTCCTCGGTTACCGTCGGCATGGGTAGGTCCGACATGGAAGAGGCGCGATGGCTCGGCTTGACGAAATCGGGGAGGCCGACGGGTGGCGGTGCTGGCTGTGCGACGAGGCGGTCGATCCCGGCATGTCGGTCAACGACGACCGCGGTCCGAGCATTGACAGCATGACCAGCAGGGGCAAAGCCAAGGACAAGAGAACGGAATCGGTCTTCGGTAGCGAGAGACTCGCGCACCGGGGATGTAACACCAAGAAAGGCGCCGTCGCTCCGGTCGTCGAGTGGCCCAGCGAACTGTTTGTCGCGGACCCGGCTTCGATCATCACCAGTACCGAGCGCCTGGCCCGGAAACGCGGCAGCGAGGCGATGGGTCGATTCCCGACCGAATCCGATGCGGTGGCGGCGGCCGAGTGGCTGGTGGATCGGTTGAGTCGGTTGGCTCCGGCCCTTCACGTCGAATCCCGGATTCAGGCCGGTGGCGGGCAGTATCTGGTCGTGCTCACCTCGTAGGCGACAGTGGGTGAATCCTCGCCGGCGCCCCCGGCGACGCGTGGACGCGCCCCTTCAGATCCCCTCGAGATGATGCTCGGCACAAGCGCGACTCAAGGCACGGCGGAACTCCTCGACGTCGCCGGAACACGCGTCGAGCTCCTCGGGGCCCAGAAGGGCAACCAGGCCTCCATCAGTTCGAGCCACCACGAACGGTGCCGGTGAACCGGCGGCGAGCACGTCATCGGGAGCGTCGTTGCGGTGATAGGTCACGAACCCGACATCGAGTTGGTCTCGACAACGCTGCCAATCGGCGCGCTCGGTGAACAGCCCGTGCGTGATGTCGCACAGCGCGCAGTGTGTACGGCCGAGTCGGGCCCCGACCCAGTAGCGCGCCTCGCCGAGCAGCGTCCCATCCGCGTCGTAGACACCGATGAGCTCCCGAACGGTTTGCGGCATGGCCCGAGGGTAGCGGGGACGGCCATGGGCCCATCGGCAGCGTTCCCCGACGACGCCGAGTCGGTAACATCGATGTTCACCATGGTCGGTCATCGCCGTTTTCGGCAATCCCTCTCCAGCGCACTGACAATGGTCTGTCTGTCGACGGGCGCCGCGCTCGGGTCGGCTGACGCCGCTGCCGCCGAACTGAGTGACTACCGCTGGCAAAGCCGTCCACTGCTGCTGTTCGCGCCCACCGACAACGACACCCGGCTTATGGAGACGCTGAACCGGATTGAGTCCAGCCGATGCGACTTTGTCGATCGGGACATGGTGATCGGACAGATCGTCGCCGTGGGCACGAGCACGCTGGACGGCCACGTCATCGAGAGCGGCCAGTCACATCGGCTGGCCAATCAGTGCGGGATTGGTGAGGACACCTTCAGCGCTGTCTTGATCGGGAAAGACGGCGGCGAAAAACTGCGCGTCAACGGCATACCGGATCTCCAGGTGATCTACGCCGTCATCGACGGAATGCCCATGCGGAGCCGCGAGATGAACGCCGACCCGGGCCGGTGCTGACGACGCAGCCGGTTGTCACTCGCATCACTGGCGCGACATCGCTCCTACCGACGAGCCAACCGCCGCCAATAGAGTGGCTCCATGGGACGTCTCCGGGACCGCGTTTTCAAAGAGTCACGGCTATTCAGCATCGCGCTGGCCTGCCTGATGTTCCTGGTCGTCTCCTACGGCGGCATCGCCCAGCCGGCCAACGCCGACACGCCTTCGGGGCCTGACGGGCCCGTCATCCTCTTCGCGCTCGACGACGCCACCGCGGTGGCGGCATGGACGACGGTCGACGACCCCGTCATGGGCGGTAAGTCGACCTCCTCGATCAGATTCGGCGATGGTGGCCTGGATTTCTCGGGCACCATCTCGTTGGAGAACAACGGCGGGTTCGCCTCGGCACGCAGCCCGCAGGACCCCGATCTCGGGAGACGAGCGGCCGGCGCGACCTCGCTGCGCGTGCACGCCGTCGGCGATGGCAAGACCTATCTGTTGAAGGTGAGCACGGCAGGGCAGCCCTGGTCCTACATCCAGCGATTCCCCACCGATGCCGGTGCCGGGCGGATCTACTACCTCCCCGTCGATGGCTTCCGGCCGGTCGGCATGCGCCTCGATCCGGCCCCCGACGCGCCACAGACTCTGGACCCGTCGACCATCAGCGGGGTGTCGATCTACATCCTCGACAAACAGCAGGGCCCCTTCGAGATCACCGTCACCGCGATCGACGCCGCCTGAGTCACCCGCCATTGGCCCACCCTGCCACGGGCGCGTGCGTGCGTCTCGTCACGCCGACACGCCACTCCGGTAGGCATCACGCGCACTCTCACGGCAGCCGAGAGTGCACCAACCCGGTGGTCGGAGCTCCGCGAAGCCGCGATGCCACGGCCCCACATGTACAAGACTTGGGCAGATGACCGAACCCAGTCCGACCCGCGTCGCGGTGTACCTCGACTTCGACAACATCGTGATCTCGCGATACGACCAGGTCAACGGCCGCAACTCTTTTCAGCGCGACAAGGCCAAGGGCCTGGAGAGCGAGCGCCTGGCCCGGGCCCGGGTTGATGTGGGCGCGATCCTGGACTTCGCGTCGTCGTTCGGCACCCTGGTGCTGACCCGGGCCTACGCGGACTGGTCGGCAGAGGTCAATGCCGAATACCGCGAGCAGCTGGTCGGCCGGGCCGTCGACCTGGTTCAACTGTTCCCGGCCGCGGCCTACGGCAAGAACGGCGCCGACATCCGGCTGGCCGTCGACGCCGTGGAGGACATGTTCCGGCTGCCCGACCTCACCCATGTAGTGATCGTTGCCGGCGATTCCGACTACATCGCGCTGGCGCAGCGGTGTAAACGGCTGGGCCGCTATGTCGTGGGCATCGGCGTTGCCGGGGCCTCAAGCCGATCATTGGCAGCGGCCTGCGACGACTTCGTCATCTACGACGCACTGCCCGGAGTGCCGGAGTTCGAGTCGGCCGCCCCGGACGGTGGGCAGCCCGGGGCCGAAAAACCCAAGCGGCGGAGCAAGTCCGCGGAGCCGGCAGCCCCGGATCCGCAGGCCACGGCCACGGCCCTGCTGAAACGCGCGCTGCAGATCGGCCTGGAGAAGGATGATGTGGAGTGGCTGCACAATTCGGCGGTCAAAGCGCAGATGAAGCGGATGGACCCGTCGTTCTCGGAGAAGTCGTTGGGCTTCAAGTCTTTCAGCGACTTTCTGCGCTCCCGCGCCGACCTGGTCGATCTCGACGAGAGCTCGACCACGCGGCTGGTCAAGCTGCGCTGAGCCCGGTTCCGTCGAGATCGCCGTAGCGGACCGGAGGGAGCGGTGCCGAATTCCTCGGTTCTGCTGCAGCGGCGCGCTGGTGTCCAGGCGAGGCTGCGGACCTTCGCCGCCGGCTACCAACAGCGGGCCGGGGACGCCGCCAATCTCGGGCCGGCAGTACGTGCAGACCGTGGGAGAGCCGATGGCGACGAAGGTCGGATTCGACCAGCTCACCTGGAAGCTGTGCGCCGGCTTTGGACTCATGAATCGTTGCGTGCCAGTGCGATACGAGGGGAGCCGTCACAGTCGCGAACCATCCCGCGGGACCTCATCGACGTTCTGACCGGGGACCCCGTAGAACGTCGCCTCTTCCGGAGTCGGCGGGGACTCGACTCCCGGTGCGGCCTTGGGGATGGCGATCCCCAGGCCGGCGTAGAGGAAGGAGATCAACGGATTGATCCAGTTGAAAAAAGCGAAGGGCAGATAGGCGATCGTGGTGATGCCCAGGACACCCGAGGCGTACGCGCCGCAGGAGTTCCAGGGGACCAACGGCGAGGTGACGGTGGCGGTGTCCTCGATCTGACGAGACAACGCTTGCGGCGCAATACCCCGGCGCCTGAACTCCTCTTTGAAGACGTTCCCGGTCAACACCAACGCGAGGTACTGGTCGCCGGCAACGCCGTTGATGCCGATCGCGGTGACTCCTGTGGAGGCCATCGCCCCTCGGGGACTCGTGGCGCGCCTGCTGAGCGGTTCGATCAGCTTGCCCAGAAAGCCGGTGTGGTTCATGATTCCGCCGAACGCCAGCGCGGTGATGATCAGCCAGACGGTGTTGAGCATGCCCTGCATGCCACCGCCGCTGAGCAGATCGTCCACCGGTGCGCTGCCGGTGTTCGCGACGAAGCCCGTGGCCATCGCGTCCCACACGCCTTTGAGCATGACCCATGGCGTGCCCAGTGAGTCATCGCCGACGAAGGCGCGCACGGCATTCGGTTGAAAGATGATCGCCACCAGGCCCCCGGTCAGTGCGCCGGCAAGGATCGCGAGCGTCGGCGGGATCTTTCGCAGCGCCAGGACGATCACCACGACCAGCGGTATCAGGGTCAACGCACTGACATGGAAAAGTTTCTCGATATCCCGTAACTCTGCCGGGACCTCGATCCCACCGGACGGCTTCGCACTCAACCCCAGGATCAGGTAGATGACCAGGGCGATCAGAATTGCCGGAACGGTAGTGACCATCATCGACCGGATGTGCCTGTAGAGGTCGGTTCCGGCGACGGCCGCGGCCAGGTTCGTCGTCTCCGAGAGCGGCGACATCTTGTCACCGAAATACGCCCCGGAGATGACCGCACCTGCAGCGATGGCCATGTTCAGGCCAAGACCCCCGGAGACGGCCACGAGCGCGACGCCGATGGTGCCCATCACGGTCCAGGAACTGCCCACCGACAGGGCGATGACCGCACACAGAATCGTGGCGACGACATAGAAGATCCCGGGGTTCAGGAGCCGGATCCCCCAGTCGGTGAGCGTCGCGATGGTGCCGGACATATTCCAGGTGCCGATCAGTGCGCCCACCGAAAAAAGGATGAAGATGGCGCCCATGGCCGAACCGACGCTGTCCACCGCGGCCTTGGTCAGATCGGCAATCGAGTGGCCGTTGAAGTAGCCCACCTGGGCGGCCAGAGCAGCCGCCAACAGCAGCGCCACCTGGACCGGGCCTCCGACCGCGTCCTCCCCGTACAACTTGATGGCCAGGGCCAGAGCGATGACGAGGAAGGCCAGCGGGACCAGGGCCTGCCAGAGCATGGGCGCCCGCGGAATCCGGTCCGGGTTCGCGGAATTCTCGTGCGCCATCCTCGCTCAACTTCCTCACACCGCGGCCGGCTGGAACGAGTCACAGCCCGGCACCCCGACCTGCAAGCGCTCCCGGTAGCAAAGCGGTGTGGTCGCCGGATCTGCGCCGCCACTGACGCTAATCCACGAGACACCGACGTGCGCGTCATCGCCGAGATCGCCGCCGCCCAGCGCAGCGGGGCGCCCTCGCCCCCTCAGTTCCGACGCAGCGCGCTCCATGCCGACCAGACCGTCGCCTGCTCGGAGTCGCGGCGGTTCACCGGGTCGAGGTCGAACTTCGCGGTGATGGTCCCGATTACCGACGAGAGGTCGTAGGTCGTCGAATCCACCCCGCTGCGGGGCAGGTCGTTGGAGATGAACAGCGTCGGCAGCCGGGTTCCCGGGCCGAATTCGTCGTGGGCGCCCCAGGTGGTCGAGCCCTGACCGGGAGGCGGAACATGGTCCCAGGACCCGCCGAATTCGTCGTAGGTCACGATGGTGAGAGTGTCACGGGCACAGGGGCCTTCGTAGACCGACTTGAGTACGTCGGCGATCGCCTCGTCGCCGACGTAGGCGCTGCCGTAGCCGGGGTGCTGGTTGCGCGGCCCGAGCTCCTGGACGAACGACACCGGCTTGAGCCCACAACTGTCTCCCTTGACCAGCGGGTACCACGCCTGAAGGTCCTGCAGGTTCCTGGCACGGTTGGCCCGGGTCTGTTCGGTCTCCTCCGACCAGTTGTAGAAGTAGTTGAACGACTGGTGGTGGTATTGGAAGTCCATGTCCGGGCACAGCGGCCAGGTCGTCGACGGGTCGGCGGTCGGGTCCGAGCAGCCCTGCGGGTTGCTCGCCGGTTTGCCCTTGGGGTCGGTGTAGTCACGCGGCACCGCCGCGGTGCCGTTGGTCCAACCCGGCTGATCTCGCAGGCCGTTTGCGTTGGACCAGCCCCCCGAGTACCACGCCCAGTCGATGCCGGCGTCGTTGAGCCGGTCGCCGATGGTGGCGTGCTTGAGCAGCGGCACCAACCGGTCCTGCGTGGCGCCGGGCGGGTAGGGCCACTGCACCGAGAAGCTGGTGTTGACCAACCAGTCTCCGCACAGCGCGTTCGCGGTGGTACGCGGGGTACCGCAGGCCTGGGTCATCTGGCCGTCTTTGAGCCCGTCGGGGGTGGGCGAGACGTAGTAGTTGTACTGGCCGAAGGGCGCTTCGTCGTCGGCCTTCTCGGCACTCTTGGGCATCCCGTTTGCGTCGAGCACTGAGCGAAGCGAGTCCGGGGCGTCCGGCCACTGCGGCAGCGTGGAACTGATCAGCCACTGGCCGTTGGCGAACGAGCCGCCGAAGGCCCCGGCAAAGAACTTGTCGGCGACGGCGAACTTCGGTGCGCCCGGGCCGGTCAGGTATTGGTAGGTGTTGAGCTTCTGGGAGTCGTAGTGGCCCATCACCAGGCCCGCCGCATCGCTGCCGACGGCGTAGCGGTTCATCGCCCCGTCGTTGAGTTGATATTGCTCCTGGTAGAAGCGGTGCACCAGATCGCGGGTGCAACCCCCGGCCTGCGCCCCGGGTGAGTCGGCGGCGACACCGTCCCCGGCGGGCACCTGCGCGAAGCGGGCCAGCGAAGCGTCGGTTCCCGGTGGCGGGCAGGTGACCGCGCCGGGCGGCAGAACGGAGTTCAGCGGGAAGGGGGCGTTCGGGAACACTGACTGGTAGGTGGTGCCCGCCGCCTCGCCGGTGCACGCCGGCGGACCGGTGAGACTTCCGGGCTGCAGGTTGACATCGTTGATAAGCAGACAGCCCAGCGGCGTGCCGTCCTGGCCGACCTGGATGGTGTTCTGGGGGCTCGCCTTGGCGATGTTGTCCACTGGGTCACCGTTGACCTGATCCCAGGTGCCGAAGAGCTTGTTGAAGCTGTTGTTCTGCATGAACACCACGACGATGTGCTTGGTGGCGTCGGCGCCGGCGCGTTCGTCGTCCGCCAGGGTGATCCGCGGTCCCGGGTTCTGGGCCTGCGCCGGCAGCGACGGCAAACCCGCCGCATCCGGCGACGCGCCCCTGAAGCAGCCCTGCGTGACGACGAGGGCGCACAACGACATCAGCGCAACTCCCGATTTGATGGCGCGACCCATCTGCAACGTCCTCCCGAATCGATGGCAACGTCCCATGATGGCCGCGGGGAGACGCCCGCCGCGCTTCGGACGTGAACCGTTCACCTGATCGCCGCTTGGAGGTCACGCGGATCGCGGCGAGGACTGGTGCACCGATCGTTTGGTCCCGGAGGGTTACTGCCTGCGGCCGGACGGCCGGAAGGTTCGCTACGAAATCAATTCCCGGATGTCCTCGGCGCTGAGAGCCGAACCGAAGGCATTGCCGTCATCGATCACGCTGGCGAACAGCTTGGCCTTCCGCGCGTTGAGCGCGAGCACTTTGTCCTCGATGGTGTCGCGTGCGATCAGTCGGTAGACCATGACTGTGCGGGTCTGCCCGATCCGGTGCGTGCGGTCGACGGCCTGCGCCTCCACCGCCGGGTTCCACCACGGGTCGAGCAGGAAGCAGTAGTCGGCCTCGGTCAGGTTCAGCCCGAACCCGCCCGCCTTCAGGCTGATCAGGAAGACCGGTGCCTGACCCTCCTTGAATCGCTGGATCGCCCTGGGCCGGTCGCGGGTTCGGCCGTCGAGGTAGCAGTACTCGATGCCCTCGGCGTCGAGGCGATCACGGATCTTGCCCAGGAACTGGGTGAACTGGCTGAACACCAGGGCCCGGTGACCACCGGCGGCGACCTCGCGCAGATGCTCGATCAGCACATCGATCTTGGCGCTGGGCAGCGCGGCGTGCGCCGGGTCGGCCAGCCCCGGATGCAGCGCCAGCTGACGCATCACCGTCAGCGACTTGAGGATGGTGAACCGGTTGCGCTGCACATCGTCGAGCAGGCCCAGCACCTTCTGGCGCTCACGCTGCAAACGGGTTTCGTAAAGCTTGCGGTGCCGCGGCGTGAGTTCCACATCCAGAATCTGGTCCTGCTTGGCGGGCAGCTCGGGAGCGACGAGGTCCTTCGTCCGGCGCTTGACCAACGGCTTTATGCGGCGCCGGAACAGCTCCAGCAGTTCGGCCTCACCCAATTTCTCGATCGGCTTGGCGTAGAAGTCGGCGAATCGGGTTGCGTCGGGGAACAATCCGGGGGCCGTGATCGCCAGCAGCGACCACAGCTCCATCAGGTTGTTCTCCATCGGCGTCCCGGTGATGGCCAGTTTGAAAGGAGTGGAGAGCTTTCGCGCGCACTGATGGGTCTTGGCCTGGCGGTTCTTGACGTACTGGGCCTCATCGAGGATCAGCCCTGACCACGTCTGTTCGGCATGGGCGTCGAAGTCGAGGCGGAACAGCGTGTAGGACGTGACCACGATGTCGGCGTCGGCCACCAACTCATCGAGATCCGCACCCGACCGGCCCAGCGTGTCGGAGAGCATGACCACCCTCAGCCCCGGCGCGAACCGCTCAGCCTCGGCGACCCAGTTCGACAGCACACTGGCCGGCGCGACCACCAGAAAGGGGGAAGCGTTGCCGTGGCGCTGGCGGGCATGGCAGATCAACGCCAGCGTCTGCACCGTCTTGCCCAGGCCCATGTCGTCGGCGAGGATTCCGCCCAGGCCGTGGTCGTACATCGCTGCCAGCCAGCCGAATCCCTCCTGCTGGTACGGGCGGAGATCGGCGTGCAGCGTGCTCGGCACGGCGACCGGTTCCAGATTCTGCAGCCCCCGCAGTCCGGCGACGTGCCGCTTCCACTCCTTGGCCTGCCGAACCACGGCCGCCACCGACGCCAGGTCCTCGAACAATCCCGACTGGTAGCGGCTGATCCGCGGCGGACCGTCCTCGTCGTTGAGCGCCCGGGCCTCCTCGATCAGCGCCCGCAGCTTCACCAGTTCGGGCTTGTCGAGCGGAATGTAGGCACCGTCACCGAGCAGCAGATAGTCCGCACCGGCGGTGATCGCGGCGAGCAGTTGGGGCAGCGGGATCTTTTTGCCCTCGACGCTGACCGTCACGCGAAGGTCGAACCAGTCGTCTTCCCCCTCCCTGGCAGCGGTGCTGACACCGATGCGCAGCGATTCCCCGGCCTCGCGGTAATCGGCGGGCCGGCCGAGGATTTCGACGGTGACGCCGTCGGTGTCGGCCAGCAGCGGCTGCAGTTCGGTGGCGAAGCGCATCGTGTCCGCGCCGTCGAGAATCGTGTCGGTCAGCGCCCCCTCCTCGTCGCGCAGACCGAACAGTTCCAACGGGGCATCGATGTCGCAGCCTAGGTCGTCCTCGGCATCCAGGTCGCGTACACCGTTGTTCTCCCCGCTGCCGACCGGGATGCGGAAGTCCCTGTCCCCCAACTGATATGACCAGAACCAACTCAGGACCAATCGGTGTCCGGCGCGATAGTCCGCGCTCAGCACCGCCTTGGGCCCGGTGATCTCCGGCGGGGTGAAGGAACCGTCCGAGGAAGTCACCTCGGCCACCGCGCGCAGTCGTGGATAGAACTCGAACGCGAACTGGTCGACCGACTCGGCCGGGACCTCCAGCACCTGGTGGCCCGTGACGAGCCGCTGCAGCGCCGGCTCGGCGGTGGCCCCGAGTGGGGCGAGCCGCAACCCCCCGTCGAAATAGGCGACGCCGTGCGCGGGCGAACCGAGGAACGTCGGTGCGTCGACAACGGTTCCGTCGACCTCGAGATGCGGGTGCAGTGATAGGCCGCCGCGGGCATCGGCGGTGATGTCGAGAATGATGCGCGCCGATGCGGCCAGTTGGACTTCCCGACCCGCGCCCGCCTGCACCAGCGCCACCCCCGACCGCCGGGCTTCGGCCAGCAACGGCCAGAGCTGCGCGGTGTTCAGAGCGCTCAGATCGATGGTCTTGTCGACGCCGTAGCCGCCGTAGGCGTAGTGCATGTACCCGTTGGAGTGTGATGCCTGGTGCAGCGCGTAGAGGATTCGCAGCCTGTCGACGTGTTCTTTGCGGTAGCCGTAGTGGCCCATCCTGGACAGACCGGACCAATTAACGTCGCTGGACACCCAGCCGCGCCTGCCGGGCCGGACGACGCGTGCTTCCAGCGCCTCGGAACCGTCGGAGAGTTTCAGCTCGATGCCCAGCGGTATCGCCGTCCGCTGGGCCGAATCCGCCCGGGCGTCGGTGGCTACCTCGGGCAGCAGCGTCTCCAGCGATTGCCACCAGGTGACCCGAGGTTCGGGCTCCTGGACCGTGCCGGCCGCGATGACCAGGGCCGCCACATGCTTGCAGTCGACCTGCATGGGGCAGCTGCATCGCCCGCCCACCAGGCCCCAGCTGTGCGCCGGCCCCCGGCTGAGCCACACGTTGGTGACGTAGGGACGGGAGCGATTGCCGCGAACGGTCCCGGCCAGGGTCCCGGCATCCGGATTCCACTGGCAGTTCAGGACCCGGCCCTCGCGGACGTAGGCGTTGCCGCGGCGGAAGGCATCGGGGCCCAGCCGTGCCGCGGCACGGTCCAGGGCGATACTCGGGTAGCTCGAGCCCTTCATGGCGCCGACCCTAGGCCGGGGCTCCGACACCTTCTTCCAACCCACCGGCGTGCCACCCCGAAGTGGTGCGGATGAGACTGGTGTGGCCGGATCCGGCTGGCCTGCTCCCCGACCGGTCCGACCCCGGCACTACCGTCATCGCCATGCCCGTACCCTCTGCCGACGCCCTGGCCGCCGCCGCCCGGGAGATCCTGTTGCAGCGCGGCCCGATGGACGAAGACGACCTGCTCGATGCCCTAGATGAGGCCAGTGCCGACCTGGAGCCGGCACTCCACCGCCCACTCAGCGACGTTCTCGACGACCACCAAGAACCGATCCACGTGCTGGCTGATGACCGGCTGGCCTGGATTCCGACGATCCTCGACGGGCGGACCTTCACCCACCGGCTCACCCCCGACGAGGTCGAACACGACCTCATCGCGTGGAATCCGGATCTGGCGCCGCTGGGGCTGCTGACCCAGAGCGTCCACCAACTCGCCGACGGCTCGCCGATCTCGGATGCGTTCGCCGCTCTGGGCGAGGATCTGCGCGGCGCGCCGGAGTCCGTCGATCCCGGCGGTGGCGTGTTGTTGCTGCCGCCCCGGACATTCGCCGAACTGGGAGCCGGCGCGGGCGATCTGGTCGGGCTGGGCCTGACCGCTCAGGGTTTCCAGATCGAGACGATCGCCGACGTCGTCCCCTCCGGCGCGGGTGGGGCCCTCACTGCGGTGATTGAGGACCTCGCGGATCGGCCGGAGTCGCTCGACGCGGTGGTCTGGACCGTGTGCGCTGACGACGACGGAGCGTTCCGGCAACCGACCGCCCCGCTCAGCGAGATCCTTGCCGCCAACGACCTCGCTTACGACAACGGATGGGTCGCGAACAGCGGCTTCGACTTCCCCGCCTACCGCGCGGCGAATCGAATCCGGTTCATCAAGGAGCAGTACGGATTGAGCGATGACGAGGCACTGACCGTGCTGGCGGCGGTCCACCTCTACGACCGCACCCTGGAGATGCTGGACGCGGCGGACACCGGTGACGCCGACGAGCTCGTCGAAGTGATCACGCGGTCCGTCGCACCTGCCCAGAATCCGCCGGGAACCGCGCCGCCGTCGGCCGGCAAGGCGACGATCGGCATGGCGTTGACGGGTTTGGCCGATCCGATCGTGGCGACGGTCGTTCTGGACGTGATCGGGTCATCCGAGAGCGAACGTAACGCGACGGCCTTGCGTCTGTTCGCCGAGTCGCTGGAATCGATGGTCCCGCGCGCGGCGCGCCCCGCACTGCGCTGGTTGCGGGCTAAGGCTTTTGAGCTGCTCGGGGACTTCCGGTCGGCCGAGGCGACGCTGGAGGCCGCCGAATCGCTGGACGAGTCATGGCCGTTGACGCTGATGTCACTGGCCCGCTATGCCAGCGATCGGGGCAACGCCGAGCGTGGGCTCTCGCTGCTACGCCGCGCCGGCATGCCCGAGGACCACGAAATGGTATTGCTGCTCCGGAATTTTCAGCCGGCACCCCGTGCCGGTCTCGGCCGCAACGAGCGATGCTTCTGTGGTTCCGGCCGCAAATACAAGGTCTGCCATCTCAACCGCGAAGAGCCTCCTCTGGAGGAGCGGGCGGCGTGGCTGTATCAAAAGTCGGCGGCCGACCTGTCTGACGGTCCGTTCTCAACCCTGCTGCTGCGGGCCGCCGCAGAGAGGGCACGGTACTGGGACTTCCCCGACGCGATCGAGCATGCCCTCGACGAGGGAGTCGTCGGCGACGCCGTGCTGTTCGAGGGGGGCGCGTTCGAGGACTTCCTGGCCACCCGGGGCTTCCTGTTGCCCGAGGATGAGCGGTCACTGGCCGAGCAGTGGCTCCTGTGTGAACGGTCGGTGCACGAAGTGCTCGACGTCCGACGCGGGGAGGGCATTACCCTGCGCGACGTGCGCACCGGCGACGTCAACGACGTCCGCGATCGGGCCGCCAGCAGACAGGTCAAACCCGGTGAACTGTATTGTGCGCGCGTCGTTCCGGCTGGGGAGACCATGCAGGTCTTCGGAGGCCTGCAGCGGGTGCCGGTGGGCCCCGAGCGCGACGGGCTGATCGCACTGCTCGACGAGGAGCCCGGCCCGGTCGATCTCGTCGCGTTCCTGTCCCGCGGGTTCGCCCCGGCCATACTGCGCAACACCGAGGGCGATCCACTGATGCTCTGCGAGGCCACCATGCACGTCGAGGATCCCGCGGCGGTGTCCGACGCGCTCGACGAGGCCTACGGGCCCCATGAGCAGCAGCCCGACGGAACGCGAACCTGGCTGGAATTCATCGTCACTCGCGGCCTGCAACGGATCCGGGCGCAGATCGACATGGGTGGGGATCAGGTGCGCATCCAGACCAACAGCGCAGCCCGGTTCGACCGCGTCCTTGCGGCGGTGCGGGACATCGCCCCGTCCGCAACGGTGCTCAGCGAGACCCGCGAACCCTGCGGCGACGCGCGCGCCCTTTCGCGGCTCGCCGAGCGAGAGCCGGCCGGAGAGCTACCGGATCCGGTGGCGGCCGACGACCCCGAACTCGCCGCGGCCCTGACCACTGTGGCCCGCCAGTACGAGGCGGCTTGGCTCGACGAGGCGATCCCGGCACTGGGCGGCCACACCCCGCGCCAGTGCGCCGAGGACCCCACCCGCCGCGACGATCTGATCCGCCTGCTCGACTCGTTCGGCCCGGACACCGGCAGGCCCGGGGCGATGAGCGCCGATCGAATACGGGCGGCGCTCGGGCTGACCTGAGACGGTGCCAGCAGCCTCATAGCCCAGCTACGCTGGCCAACCAGGGTTGACCAACCAGGGTTGACCAACTAGGTTTCCCCTATGAAGCAGGTCAAGGTGCAGTACGCGAAGACGCACCTGTCGGCGCTGCTCGCCGCCGTCGAACGCGGCGAGGAGTTCGTCATCGCGCGCGGCGACCACCCGGCCGCCCGGCTGGTGCCGGTGGAACCGCAGCAACGGCGAGATCTGGGATTCGTCGCCTACTCCGTGCCCGAGGAATTCTTCGACGCGCTCCCCGAGGAAGAACTGGCGGACTGGGAGGGCGCCGGTTGACGAGCTACCTGCTCGACACCAGCGCAATGCTGTGGGCCCTGACCGAGCCGGCGCGCCTGAGCCGCGCGGCGCGCCGCGTCATCGAGAGCCGCTCCTCGCGCCTCGTCGTCTCGGCGGTGTCGGCCTGGGAACTCTCCACCAAACACCGACTGGGCAAGCTCCCGCAGGCCGACGTCCTGCTGGGCGCCTATACCCAGCACCTGGATCGACTGGGCGCCCTTCGGCTGCCGGTGGCCGAGGAGCACGCGTTGCTGGCCGGACGGCTGGAGTGGGAGCATCGCGATCCGTTCGACCGGATGCTGGCCGCCCAGGCGATGATCGAATCCCTGGTGATCATCACCGGCGATGCCGCCTTCCCGGGCTGCCGGGGTGTGCCGACGCTGTGGTGAGCCAGCAATGGCGCATCGTCTGCCGCACCGCCGTTGAGGCTCAGCCGAACCGTGCCGCTCGCGCGGTCTCGGCCGCCAGATGAACGGAAAGCATCTCGGCGAACCCAATGGCGTCGGCCTCATCGAGCAACCGCAGGTACTCCGAGCGGTCGCTCTCCGGCACGATCGCCGGCACCCCGTATGCCTGCAACGTCTGCAACGCCAGCACCGTCCTGCCAACCCGCCCGTTGCCGTCCGTGAACGGATGGATGCACTCGAAGTGGATATGCGACCGCGCGATGGCCTCCAGCCGGTCGACCCCGGTCAGATTTCGGACCTGCCAGTCGCTCTGTTCGGCCCATTGGCGCATGGCCTCGGGAACCTGGTGGGGTGCCGTCGGCTGCCACGTCGCGCCGACGACGGCATTGCTGGACTGCTTGTACTCACCGCGATCGTGCAGAAGGTGATCCATCAACAGCGAGTGCAGTTGCCGCACCAGCGGATCGGTCAGCGGTTCGTCGCCGTCGAGGACCTGAACAATGCGAACGACCGCACCCCGATGGTTGGCCAGCTCATAGAACTCCCGCACCGACAATCCGCCTCGTGGCAGCAGTTCGTCGACCAGCAGGGTCACCGTCTCAGAGATCGTGAATGTGTTGCCTTCCATCGCCGCGGAATGGTGGGCCAACCGCACCAGGACGTCCTCGGCATAGGCGGCGGACAGCCGCCCGGAGGCGCTTACCGCCGCCAGGAACGCATCGCGATCCAGCGTCATCCCCGGGCGCCGAATCGATCGAGAAGCGCCACACGCTCTTCGTGGGTCATGCCGGCGAACGGGTTCACCGGACGGATCTCGACCACACCGTCCCGAGCTGTGACCTCGACCGAATCACCTGCGCCGACTCCCAGGGCAGCCAGCTCTTCACGGGAGAGGGTGACAGCGGCCGAGGTGCCGACGGTGACAACTTTCTTTCGCATACGAATATGGTAGATCGGAATACGAATAGTGCCGCCAACCGACGGACAACGCCCGGCTTCACCACAGCCGGCACGCTGGAAGCGTTTGAAGCCTTGGTCGAGGAGCTCCGCCAGACAGGCAGTCGGAGACCCGCCGCATCGGAGTGCGGAAATCCCGGTCTCCCCATCCTGAGCGTTAGCTGATAGTTTCAAAGAAATCGGCTTGATAGTGGGGTGGGCATGGCCACAAGGGGTGCCCCGATCGGCGCAGCCGTTCTACTCGTGGGGTTTTCGCTGGCGAGCCCCCAATCGGTGGGTCTCGCCGCGGCAGATGACGGCGGGGGTGACAGCGCCAGGGCGTCGGCCGGGGCGACCGCCGAGACGGCGCGGGGGGCGCGGGCTGCCCGGGTGACCTCGCGGGCGCCGCGACCCGGCCCAGCCTCCAGTCCCGGACGGGACGGGACGTCCGCACGAGCGGTGAGCGGCCCGCGCCCAGCCGCCGGTGTCCGGGCTGGTGCATCTTCCAAAGTGAAGCTTGAGGGTGCGCCGGCCGACCGGGGCTCCGACGTTCCGATCAGCACACCGACGGCGACCTCACCCAGCCCACCGATCGCCCCGTTCGCAGCCGCGACGGTGACGGATCCGACGATCGATGAGATAGTGGCGCCCACAGCCCGTTATGAGCGACAGGTGTTGTCCGCCAACGTCTTCGGTCCGTTGGCATCACCGATCACGCTCGGTGCTTCGGAGTTCCGGGCGGAGCAGCAGGCAGCCATCCACTCGGCGCCCGTCCTCGAGCAACTGAATACCGCGGTGGTTCGCATCCTCGACGCGGCCTCGGAGTTGCTGTCGGGCCTGCCCGCCGGGCCGCTCACCGATGTGCTCGCCGGGGCGCTGCTGCTGGTGCGCCGCAACCTGTTCGACCAGGCCCCCACTGTCTCGTCCACCCAGCAGCTCACCTCGGCCCTGAATACCGAGGGGCTGCTCACCGCGACCGATCCGGAAGGGGACCCGGTCGAGTTCGACATCCTCGCCGCACCCGAATTCGGTGTCGTGACACTGGCCGCCGACGGCCGATACCTCTACACCCCGGGACCGGATTTCGCCGGAGCGGACAGCTTCACCATCCGGGCCACCGATTCCAACGGCGGGTTCAACCTGTTCTTCCCCTTCAGCACCCCCGCCACCCTGCACACCGTCGAGATCGCCGGCCCGGCACCGGCAACGATGCTGACGGTGAATCTGCGCTCGGCCTTCCTCAAGGACGTCACGGGCACCGAAACCGGCCAGCCCGGCGGCGGCACCCTGGGCGGCAGCTACGTCTACCTCTATCAGCCGCAACCCGCCGACGGCGCCCCGAACTGGACGAAGGTCATCGACAACGGCCGAATCACCCAGTCGGTCAACGCCCCTGACGCCGAGCACCCGGACTACTGGGTCGACGTCGCCCTGAACGCCCAGCACCAGTTGATCAACGGCGGCGCCATCTATCTCATCGTGCAGAGCGAGAACCCCGAACCGTGCCAGACCGGCGGGCAGAGCGACTGCCATACCGACCTCACCCAGATTGCGGACTGGCAGGAAGCCTTTATCCAGCAGAAGGTTCAGGACTACAACTACGGCTACACCGCCTTCGAGTACGCCCTGCTCAGCCAGGCCGGCGATCAGGGCGACATCACCTACATCCCCGGCTTCGGCCCGCATGTCGCGGTGAAGGTCTGCGCGACGCCGAGCAGTTGCGACACCCGCGGACTGGCCCAGAACGCCACGGACTTCATCGCCGGCCTCCTGGATGCCGGGGTCAGCCCGCAGGCCGTCTTCACCTACCCCAGCGCCCCGGAGTCGAGCACCCCGTACAGCCCCCTGGACGGCAAACCCTCGATCGTCATCTCGCCGTCCAACGGCACATTCGGCGCCGGTTACTACCCCGAGTCCAACTGGGACGACTACCTCACCGAGACGATCGACGCGCTGGCGCCGGGCGCGATGTCGTTCTCGGGAACAACGGCCGGGGCCAGGGACGCCGCCGGAATCTGGCACAACGGGCAGTACTACTCCTACAGCGTGCAGGCCGTCAGGGACACCGGCGGCACCAGCTATTACCTGTTCAGCCCGAATGCCAACAGCCAGACCCGGGGCTACATGCTGATCGAGCAGACCGACGTCGGGAAGAACCTGTACGCCCCGGGCCAGGGCAGTGCGCTGGCCGCCCTGTACGAGAGCGTGACGGTCAGCGACGGCGTCATCACCGCACTCGGCACGCCCTATGACATCCCCGGCCGTACACCGCCCGGCACCAACGCACCCGGCCCGGGCCAGTTCAACGTCTCTGCCAACAACCAATGGGGCAACGCGCTGACGCAGTACTTCACCGGATTCACCGCCGGCAACTGGGGCACCGTGGCCAACCAGGCGAACCCGGTCAATCAGGGTGGGCCCACGGCGGCCAATCTCGATGGGACGGTTGATCTCAACACCAACCTGAACTGGGACCCGGCATACGCCTTCGACCGCAACCGCGTGCCCGGAACCGCCCCGGACTACCAGCACAACGACCAGTACAGCTTCTACTTCTACGAGAACGCGAACACCTACGCCTCGGCGTTCTCCGACAATCTCGCCCAGAAACTCAACCCCGGCCCGCAGATCTCCCTGGCCGCCGGACCCGGCATCAACCGCAACGTCAGCCAGATCGACCTCTACGTCTTCGGCGCCGACGAACCCGTCGGCCCCGACGGTGACGGCTTCTACAAGAAACCGGTCAGCACCAACTATCTCGCCCAGCCCGCCGGGGGCGACTATGTCATCCCGACCGCACCCAACAGCGCACTGACCCTGCAGGTCCAGGGATTCAACGTCGGGTCCAAGATCGTCGACGACGCCACCGTCCAACTGGGCATCTACCGAGGCATAGATGCCGAGCAGCACGCCCAGTTCGACTACGTCAGCCTGCCGACCCAGGACGGGGTCTACCAGTACTTCACCGTCGGCGGCGGCCCCGGTGCCTGGACCGCCGGAACCGCCGGGGCCAATCCGCTCGGCTTCATCCAAGTCAACGGCCTGCCCATGCCGACCACCGTCGCCGCCGACGACGTCTACTGGTACCAACTGGTGATCGCCGACAGCACCGGCGCTGAGCAGCGCGTGTTCAACGTCTACGCCACGGCCGGCGGAACCACACCGGGCGAACTGACGCCGTTCAACCCCGGGGCCGGCGTCGGGTCGGCCAACGACCCGTCCGCGGCGATCGACAACAACGCCGGCCTGAACGTCGCCACCACCTATTCCGGCGGGGCCTTCGTCAACAGCCAGATCACCGTCAACCTGCAGCCCGACGCCTCGCTGCCCGCGGCGCTGCTGACCAACGGCTGGGACCCGAACACCGTCAACAAGCCCCAGGGCCCGCAGCCGCCCGGCGTGAACCCGCTGATATCGGCACTGGCGGCTCCCGTTGTCGGGCATCTCGACGGCAGTGCCTTCACCGCTGTCAGCGGCCAGCACGGGACGGGGGTGCCGATCACCGAGGGATACACCCCGATCGTCAACCAGGCAGCGACCACCGCCGCGGGATCCCCGGTCTATTTCGACAACCCGCTACCCACCGCCGAGGTCGCCGCCGGCGCGGCGATCGCGTTCGGCTGGACCGGGTCCAATTCCTATGCTGGAGAGCCCGATTCGCAGGGCGTGAGCTACGCGCCGACCATGCCGGTCTTCGAGTCGGCGGCACCGTTCACCATGACCCAGGCCGGCCAAGTCGGCCAGTACACCAACAAGATCCTGCCGGGCAACACCGCGCGGGTCACCGTCAAACAAGGTTCCGCCGTGATCGGCACCGTGGAGGGCGTCGCCGATCTCGACGGGCAATGGCACACGGGCGCAATGACACTCGCACCCGGTACCTACACGGCAACGATGGCGGAACTGACCCCGGAGGGCAAGCAGGTCGTGGACTACCTCGGCCGGCCCAAGCCGGACAGCGTCGCCGTCACGATCGTCGTCACGTCATAGGAACGGCGGCGGATGCGCCGTCGTTCGGGTCTAGTTCGCCACCTGTCCCATTACCCAAGGCAGCCTTCTCCGCATTCTCATCAGACGGGGGCAGAGCACCCAGGACGCGCAAGCGGTCCTCATCGCCCTGACCCACAGCGAACGGCATGAGTTCTGGCCAGACGCCGTCACCTTCGCCACATTTGAGTTGCAGGGAGTCATCGGCCACCGCCAGGTGACCGACGGCTACCTCGCCGAATTGGCGAGGTTCAACCGCGGCAGACTTGCGACCTTCGATCGCGGGCTCGCGGCACTGCATCCCGACATTGCGTACCTCGTCCCCACCATGGCCGGATCGCACGAGCCGGCAACGTGAGACGGCCGCCCAGGGCTACTGCGACCCCGGCCCGGCCCACCTCACGGCGTCGGCCCCAACATCGTCGAACCGTGGCACGCCGAGTTGGCGCAGTGTGTCGGCCACTTCGTCGCGCAGCAGGGTGAGCATGCGCTCGACACCGGCCTGCCCAGCGGCGGCCAGCGCCCACAGAACGGGACGGCCGACCAAGACTGCGGCGGCGCCGATGGCCCGAGCCTTGACCACATCGGTGCCGCTACGGATACCGCCGTCCACCAGCACCACTCCCCCGCCGCCGACCGCGTCAACCACCCCGGCGAGCACATCGGCGGTTCCGGGATCGCCGTCGAGTTGGCGTCCGCCATGGTTGGAGACGATGACCCCGGCAGCCCCCACATCCAGCGCGGCACGGGCATCGTCGGGATGGGTGACCCCCTTCGGCACCACGGGCAACTCACTCAGACCGGCCAGCCACTCGATGTCCCGCCACGTCAGCGACTGGTCGAACTTCGCGCTGAAAGCCCTTAGTGCCGAGCCGGATTCGGTCAGATCCGGGTCCAGCGAGTGCATGACGTTGGCCATCTCGAGCCCGGGCGGCAGGACGAACCGATTGCGCTGATCGGCATACCGGATACCCACCGTCGGGGTGTCGACCGTTGGCACCAGCGCGGTGTAGCCGGCCGCTGCCGCCCGGGCCACCAGTTCCCGGGTCAGCCCCCGGTCAGCGAACACGTAGAGCTGAAACCAACGCGACGCGCCCGTCGGGGCGAGGTCCTCCAGCGGCACCGTGGCCAAGGTGGAGGCGACCATCGTGGTATCGACCGCCGCAGCGGCGCGTGCGGTGGCGATCTCACCGTCCGGATCGGCGAGCCGATGGAACGCGGTCGGGGCCAGCAGTACCGGAAAGCTGAGCCGCCGGCCCAGCACCGTGGTGCTCACGTCGACATCGGAAACGTCGACCATGCTGCGGCGGCGGAACACCCAGCGGCTCCAGGCCCGCTCATTCTCGGCCAGCGTCCACTCGCGAAGCGCCCCGGATCGGTAGTAGTCGTAGACCATCGGGTCGAGTCGGGCCTTCGCGGCCCGGTGGAAATCGTCGTAGCACACCAGCTGCTCGAGGCCGGTTGAGCCGTCATCGGGGTGCGCCGGAGTCGATGCGGTGCTCACCGGGCCGAAACTAACACTCGGGCTAGGTTGCGAGTCATCGGATGGCTCTCATGGGAGAAACACTTTGACGACACTGTCGGACGATCCGCGAACACTGAGCTACGAGGCCGTCATCTTCTTCTATCCGCTGGTGATGATGGATGTGACCCGCTTGCAGTCGGTCAACCGGACCGGGTTGGGCAGTGGGCCGGCGGCGGTGCGCAAAACCCGGTAGGCGATCTCCGCCGGCGTCGCGCTTGGTGCCCGGCGCCGGCGCGTCAGCGCCTTACCAGGTTGGGATTCCCGGACCGCGCCTCGACGTCAGTGGCTCACCACAGCGGCGAGGTCAGTGCTCGTCGTAATGATCGCCGTGCGGGGCGTGGCGGTGCGCCCCGTGCAGATAATCGACGTGATCGCCGTGCTCGACGGCCTCGTGTCCGCACCCCTCTCCGTGGGTGTGGTCGTGGACCTCGGCGACCACATGCTCGCTCAGCGAATGCTCGTCGTAATGGTCGCCGTGCAGATGGTGCGCGTGACCGTCGTGGAGGTAATCGACATGGCCCTCGTGCTCCACCGCTACGTGGCCGCAGGCCGGCCCGTGCTCGTGGTCGTGATCGGAGTGGGTCGCGTGGGTGGTCATGCGCTCGGTGTCCTTTCGCCTCTCTCGTACCGCCCATGATATACGAATGCGTTTTTATGAATTCGATATGTATTTATGATCAGAGCCCACTCGCCGCCCCGAGCAGCAAGGCTGGGCTACCGCACTGCTGAGAGGGCTCCTCGTGGTATCACTCGGGAACTGCAACCAGCTCGCGCCGGAAGGGCAAAACCTCAAGATGGACCCTCGCCATCGCCTCAGCCGGTCACATAAATGACCATCTCGCGCCGCCGCGTCCTCGGCGCGGCGTCGATTCTGGGGGCCGCCGCCGTCATCGGATCGTGCGGTAGCCCCAACCCCGGTGACCGCCTCGACGTCATCGTCGTGGGTGCCGGCATGGCCGGCCTGTCGGCCGCCCGTTCCCTGACCCGGGCCGGGGCGAAGGTCGTCATCGTGGAGGCCCGCGACCGTGTGGGGGGCCGGATCATGACCTCCGATCTCTGGCCCGCCGCCCCGGTGGACCTGGGCGCCTCGTGGATCCACGGCACGGAGGGGAACCCGATTTACGACGAGGCCGAGGCGCTGGGCATCGACACCGCCGTGTTCGACGTGGGATCCACCGACGGCAAGGGGTCCGCTGTTCTTTACTCACCCAACGGAACCCGGCTCGACGCCGACTCCGCCGAGCAACGCCTCGACGCGGTCCTCGAACGCCTCGAACGCATGCCGGCACCGCCCGAAGTGTCGTTGGCAGCCGGAGCCGAGAAGTTGCCGGCGCGCCTGCAAACCGCGGCAAGCGAGTCGAGCCTGACCGAGTTCGCCGCCGACTACGGCGCGACCCCTGATCAGCTGGCGCTGAGCGCACTGGCCGAGGACGACTCCTTCTCCGGTCCGCAGCGGGTTTTTCCCGGCGGCTTCGGCCAGCTGACCACGCGACTCGCCGAAGGTCTTGACGTGCGGTACGGCACCGCTGTGCAGGCGATCTCCCTGCGCGACGACGGTGTCGCCCTCGAGGCCGGAGGTCAGCGATGGATTGCCGATGCGGTCATCGTCACCGTGCCGCTCGGTGTACTCAAGGCGGGAACGATCCGATTCGACCCTCCCCTGCCCGAGGACCACCAAAGGGCCATCGAGGCAATCGGATTCGGCCGCTATGAGAAACTGATCCTGCAGTTCGACGAACCATTCTGGGATGACGTCGACCAGATCAGCGTTGCCCGGTCCGGGGCGTTCACCAACTGGTACAACCTCAAACGGGTCACCGGCCAACCGGTTCTGATGGCCCTCAACGGGGGCGCTGCGGCCGCCGAGCTCGAGGGCCTTGCGGTTCCGGGCCAAACCACGCTCGCCGCCGAGACGCTCTCGGGCATCTATGGCGGCCGGTTTCGGGGACCGCTGGCCGCGCAGGCCTCCGACTGGTGGTCCGACCCCTTCAGCCGGGGCTCCTACTCCTTCACCGCGGTCGGATCGTCCGCCGATGACCGTGTCGTTCTGGGCGAATCGGTGGGCGGGCGGCTGTGGCTGGCCGGGGAGGCCACCCACCCGACCCTACATTCGACGGTGCACGGGGCATGGCTGAGCGGTCGGAATGCCGCGGAACAGGTCTCGCGCTGACAACCTCACTCGCCCCTGCGAGCACCGCTACCTGAGCCGTCGCAGGACGTCTCAGACCGGTGCGGCGATCGGGATCCCGAGCAGCGTCGCCGCCTCTGACATCCGCGCGTCGTAGGTGACGACGGCCCGCAGGTCGGCTCCAGCGCGTTGGGCGGCGGCAAGATGGATCGCATCCAGGCTCCGCAGCAGTGGCGGGTCCAGGGTGGCGGCTTCATCGAGAATCGCCGGGGTGAGATTGACGGTGGCCAGGCCGGCGAGCACCCTACGTGCCGCGGCGAGAGCGTGGACATCGACGCGGCGCACGGCGCGGATCAGTTCCGTCCGCGTCAGTGCCGCCGTGAACAGCGTGTCACCGCCGATTTCCCTGAGGTAAAGCCGCAATGAGCTCGTTTCAGGTTCGGCGACAACGAGTTTGATCAGAGCGGAGGTGTCGAAATAGGTCCTCAACGCTCATGCTCTCGGAGCTCCTGAAGGATCTCGCTGGCGGAAAGACCCGCTTCGACCGGGTCGATGCCCCCGATCGTCACGCCGGAGTCGGCAGGGATGATCTCGCCTGCGGCGACCATGTTCTCCCAGTCGTCGGCAGCGATCGGGACTAGACGGGCGACAGGTCGGCCCCGATCGGTGATTTCGATCGGCTGGTGGTCGGCCGCCACTTGGGCCAGGTACCGGCTGGCGTTCTGGCGGAGTTCCCGCACCCCGATCCGCTCCATGTGCTACATGGTAGCACTACTGGGATGACAATCCGCAACCTCACCCACACGGTCCACAGCTGACGTCATGAGTTGTCGGGCCGCACGGTTCAGAGGACGAACAGCGTGCCTTCCGGGTCGGTCACGCCGCGGAAGATTCCCAGCAGGGATGTGTAGCCCGGCCGCTCCGGGTTCTTGTCGTAATACAGTGCGCCGGTGGATGTTTCGTAGACGAACTGGCTGCTGGTGTTGGACAACCCGCAGCCCAGGAACCAGGCCCGGTCGACGAAGTCGATTGTCGTGCTCGTCGCGGCGAGGGGGAACCTGTCGATCACGGCGATGTCGCCACCCAACCCGGTGAAGTCCAATTCCGGTGCGATGCGAGCGTTGTAGAACTGGGCGTTGAGGATGAAGGTATCGGTCGAGTCGGTTCCAGACAGCTTCGGCTGGTTCTTCCTGACCTTCCGCCACGGCCCGGTCTGCACGGCAGAGCTGCTGTACACCCACGTTCCCCCCGGGACCGCGCTGTCGGTGACGCCATCGGAGGAACCGAAAACGGAGATCTCCAATGCGACGGTGGTGGGGATGTTGGTGAACTGGCCCGCCGCTTCGTCGGTGGGGTAGGTGAAGAAGCCGAACACACCGTTGGCGTCGGAGGTCGTGAAGCCGTCGAGGATCGCCGCCGTATGCAGGGCGAGAGGATAAGGCGTCGAACCAGGTGCGGTCTTCTGGTAGCGCCAGAAGTCGAAGTTGTCCTGGGCGTTGGGATCCTGCGGATTGGGACTGACCGGCGGCGCGGTCAACTCGGTGCCGTTGTACGCGTACGGGTACACCATCTGCTGGTTGGAGGCCATATAGGCCCCGTACTTGACGAAGTCGGAGTACGACGCCGGGATCCAGCCGCTCTGGTCAAGGAGGAAGTTGGCCGCGGGCTCCGTCGACTGGGCCGTCCACACCTTGTCGGGACCGATGATTCTGCTGACCGTATCCGGAGGTTGCGGAGCCCACGGGGTCGCGCCGCTCCAGACCAGGTCGCCGTATGGGCCGCCGGCGGCCTTGAGTTGACTCACGACGGTGTCGAAGTCGTTGAAGCCGTAGGTCTTACCGCTCTTGGCCCCGGTCCAGGCGGCACCGTTGATGGTGAACTTGGTCTGGATCGGCAGCGACCACTCGTCGATGTAGGAGACGTCGATCGTGTACTCGTAGCCGCCGTCCGCCGGATAGAGGCTGTACTCCAGGAAGCTGTAGTTCTGGAACGTGTCGCCGGCCGGCGCCGCGGTTGGGTCGAACGGGTCGATACCGCCGGTCGAGGTGATCGGCAGGGTGAACTCCGAGCCTTCGACGATGTAGATCCGGTTTCCCGGGGATTTGGGCGGGGCGTTGTAGACGGCCAGTGTCACCGGGGCCGAGAGTCCCGGCTTGATCTCCACCGGCCCCACCCAGTCGGGCGGCAGCGGGGGCGGTTCGGTCTCCCACGGGGTGGCCGGAATGCTGTAGTTCGCGGTTTTGGTCAGGTTGTAGACCCAGATGGAATCGGTCTTCGAGCTGTTGTGAATGGTGATCGCCGGGGCATTCGCAGCAGAGACGGCGGCCAGATCCGAGGTGCCGGTCGGTTGTTCGGTGGGCACCGGGTCGGCCGGCAGCGGCACCGCTGGGGCCGTGGCGGCCACCTTGCCGATCGGCACCGCCGGCCGGTCCGACTTGTCACTGGAGGTCGACGGCAATCCAATTGCTCCCGCGGGCCGCCTGGTTGCGGCGGCGCTCGGCCTGGCCGGGATGGTGCCGCCACGGGCCGTCATCCGCTTGGTGGCCTTGGAGGCCTGCCTCGTCGGACCCGCCGCCGCCGCTGTCGAATCGGCCCTGGCCGCATCGGTTTTCGGTGAGTCCGCGGAGGCGGCGCCCGCCGCGCCCAGACCCGCCAGGGACAGGCCGAGGGCAAACCCAGCCGCCCCAACGCACACGTTGATGTTGACCATGACGCCCCCTGCCTGCAGTGCCCCCAGACCATGAGCGTAGAGCAGATACCCGGCGACGAGGCGCGATCTACCGGCGTCGAATCAGAGGTAGGGATCCGCCCAGGCGCTGATGATGCGAGCGGCCCGTGCGGCCTGGTTCTTTCCGGTGAGGAGGTGGTCGGCTCCTTCGAGGGAAACGAAGCTGCGCGGATGACGGGCGGTCCGGAAGATGTCGCTTGCATTCTCGATGCCGACGGTGTTGTCGGTCGGTGAATGCATGACGAGCAGCGCCCGGTGCAGGGTCCGGATCCGTTCGCGCAGATCGGCGGCCCGAACATCCTCGATGAAGTGCCGCTTGAGGGTCAACGCCTTGCCGCCGGCGAGGAACGTCGCCTCGCCGTCCTCCTCGATGCGGTGAACGAGGGCGTCATAGTTGTGCTCGACGTGCGCGGGTTCGAAGGGAGCCCCGATGCTGGCCACCGCCTCCACGCTCGGACAATGATGTGCCGCCGCGATCACGGCCGAGCCGCCGAACGAATGCCCGACCAGCAGGCGCACCTCCCGGCCGGAGTCATTCATGAACTCCACCGCCCGCACGGTGTCGGCGACCTTGTGGGAGAACGAACCGTCGCCCCAGTCGCCCTCGGAATCACCGAGTCCGAGATTGTCGAAACGCAGCATGCCGATGCCCTCGCTGGCGAGCTGCTTGCAGATCCGGCTCGCGGCCGGGCAGTCCTTGCCGAGGGTGAATCCGTGGGCGAACACCCCCCACCCGCGAACCCCCTCCGGGGGGACGTCGACGAGGCCGGCCAGCGTGGGCCCGACCGTGCTCGCGAAACTGACGCGTTCAGCCATGGCTGTTCAGCTCCGGTGGGACTAACCGGACTTGGGGACGGGGAACTGGGTGCGCATCATCAGATCCCACAACCGGTCGGGGGTGAGTTGGCGTTGCAGGATGCCCAGCGTCGCCGACGGGGTGACCGTGTAGCGGGCCTTCGGGTGCTTGCTCTTGATCGCCTTGCGAATCACCTCTGCCACCGCGTCCGGGCCACCACCCACCAGACCGGCCAGGCGACTCTCGTAGATGCCGGCCGTGACCGCGCCCACTTTCGCGTTGAAGTCCGCGTACGGGCCGTCGTTGAGGCTGTCGGTGGAGGCGACCGCGGCGTGGGCGAATTCCGTGGTGATCAGACCGGGCTCGATGAGGACGACCTGGACCCCGAAGCCCTGCACTTCGAAGCGCATCGCATCCGAAATCGCCTCCACCGCATGTTTCGTGGCGTGGTAGATGCCCCCGCCGGGGAAGGTCAGCTTGCCGCCCATCGAGCCGATGTTGACGATGCGTCCCTTACCGGCCCTGCGCATGCCGGGAAGGACGAGCTGGCTCATCCGAATCAGGCCGAAGACGTTCGTTTCGAACTGGCGGCGAATGTCATCCAGCGGGATCGACTCGACGGCGCCGGACTGGGAGTAGCCGGCGTTGTTGACCAGGACGCCGACCGACCCTTCGGCGTCCTCCACCGCGGCCACGGCCGCGGCCATGGACCCCTCGTCGGTGACGTCCAGGGCGAGGGTGCGACACCCTTTGTCGGCGAGCTCCTTCAGCGTTTCGGGGCGCCGTGCGGTGGCGTAGACGGTGTAGCCGTTCGCGGCGAGGTCGGCGGCGGTGGCCGCACCGATTCCGCTCGAGCATCCGGTGATGAGCACTGAAGTCATCACCACACCCTATGCGCAGCGGGCGGGCGGAGTTCAGTTGCCAGCCCACGAGAAGGAGCGGCGATCGCTGATAGCGCCGCCAGTGGCGGTGAGCGTCCGGCGCGAGGCCGGCAATGTGATCAAACCGCTACATCTAGCGGCCGCAGACCTGATGTTAGGTTTTATCGACATTCAAGGGGGCCACAGCTAATGTTGTGATACGCCAACATCCGGGGAGATGATCGCCCGGTCCCCCGCGGCACTGGGCAGAGCGATCCGCGCTGCGCGTCAGGGGCAAGGACTGACACAAAGCGAGTTGGCCGAGCGCGCGCGAACCAACCGATTCTCCATCGCACAGGCCGAAAGCGGTGCCAGCACCAAGGCCATCGAGAATCTGTTCGAGACGCTGGCGGCCCTTGAGCTCGAACTGGTCGTCCGTCCGCGGCAAAGCTGGAAAGCCTGATGCCCGTTGACATCTGGCTGCAGGGCACGCTGACCGCTCGGGTCACCCCTGAAATCAGCCGGATGCAAGGTCGTTCTGGAGTACACCGACGAGGCGCGCAGCCGGTACCGCGGCGGCGCGCCGATCCTGTGATGCTCGCTGCCCGCGGCACGCGGAACGACCGCACCGTCGGCGACCCGCGCCTACCTGGAGGGACTCCTTCCCGAAGGCCGCGCACTGGAAACAGCGGCTTCCCGGCTACGCGGGGTCGAACTCGACTCGGCCGGCGCCCCCGCGGCTCCGTCGGACGCCGTGGCACTTCTCGCCGAATACGGCCGTGAGTGTGCTGGCGCCGTGGTCGTCGCGCCCGCCGGATCCGGCCCGCCAGGTGGAGGCCACCCTTCGTCACCGCTGGGAGAGGTCGAGCTGGCCGACCTCGTCCGGAATCTCCCGACCAACCCGCTGGGGGCCGACCCCGGCCGGGAGATCCGGATGTCTCTTCGCGGCGCCCAGGACAAACTCCTGCTCACCCGGGTCGCCGGAAACTGGTGCAGACCAATCGACGGCTATCCCTCGACACACATTCTCAAGCCGACGAGCGTCTGGCCGCACAGCGCGAAGAACGAGGCGCTGGTGCTTAGCCTTTCCCGCGCGTGCGGCCTGTCGAGCAACGACGTGTGGATTGAGCAAATCGCCGACACCTCCGTTCTCGTGACCGAGCGATATGACCGGATCACGGGCGATGACGGGAGCGTCCATCGCCTCCATCAGGAGGACATGTGCCAGGCCGCCGGGGTCCGGCCGAAGGACAAGTATCTGATCGGCCGCCCCTCCGACCGGATGACACGGGTATTGCGCGAGTTCGCCGCCTCGCCGATCCGCGAAGCCCTCGCCGTCTACCGGCAGGTGGCGTTTCGCGCCTTGGTCGGCGACGAGGACGGCCATGGCAGGAATTACTCCTCGGTCCATACCGACGGCGGCGTGACCGCAGCGCCGCTGTATGACTCGCTGTGCACGTTGGCGTACCCCGACCTGTCCGGAACCATGGGGGCACAGATCGGCACGCAGCGATCACTGGCGAAGGTCGACCGGCAAGCCCTCGCCGAAGAGGCACGCGCGATGGGCATACCCGCCGTTGCAGCCGCAGAGGCCATCGACGAGCTCATCGACAACGTTCGCTCCGGTGCGGCCGACCTGAGCCCGACACTGACCGAGGGGTGGCCGGCCGAGCGCATCATCGAGACGATCCTCGGGCGGGCACAGCGGCTTGAGTCTGATCAACCGCTCGGCGGGGCCAAGCCTTCAAGTCCGAGGGGACTCTGGATGCGGCCACTCAGCGACGGCGTCGCTAGCGAGGGTTCTCGCCCCTTGGGGCACGTCCCGGCTCTATCGCGTCTGCAAGTCGATACCGAGCTGCCGCGCACAGCTGGCTCGCGACATCTCCACCAGGGCCAACTGGGCGTTGTCGAACTCGGCCAGCACCGGGGTCTGCTCCTTCATCTGAGCCATGGACGCGTCGATGCAGCGTTGCAGTCGCTGGGCGTCGGAGTCACGCCACTCGGAGTAGCCGATCAGGCCGGCAGCCACCACGCCGACCACCAGGTAGATCCAGACGCGAGGATTTCTGGGCACACCCCAGTATGGCCCGATGACGCCAACACAGGTGCGGGCCGGTTTTGACAGGCCCAGCGCTTTCGCCCTGGCCGCGGCGTCATCGGCTCTGGTGATCACCGGTCCCGCCCGAATGCGCTGCCTGAGGGACACGCCGCGGTTCGAGCGGGCCGCGAACTCCGATCAGCGAGTTCGCCAACGTTTCCACACCGCGTGACCGGTGGCGCGCACCTTGTCGTCGTATCGCAGCTCCGCGTCGCAGACGATTTCGGCTTCGCTTGACTCGATCACGAAGGCCCGCAGTTCGACCGCGCTGTCCAGCGGGCTCGGGCGGTGATAGCGGACGTCGATGCCGGCCGTCACGAAGGGGACCACGGCGCCCGGATAAGCCTCCCATCCCTGCAGCGAGGCCTCGTTGAGGACGGCGGCTGCGGTGTGGCAGTCGAGGACGGTGGCGATGATGCCGCCGTTGAGGAAACCCATTCCGTTGTCGTGCTCCGGCCACGGAACAAAGGTCGCGGTGACGTAATCGTCTCCGAGATAGCTCTTGAGGCGCAGCCCGCGAGGGTTGGCCGGTCCGCAACCGAAGCAGGTCATGGTCGGGAAGAGCCGGTCCTGAATCGATAGCACGTCCACAAAAATCAGTATCGCCGCCCGGGTGCGCGCGAGAGCACCCGATTGTCGGTTGGCTCACACCGGCAATCCGGATGGCGGGTGGCTCCGAATGGCTTCCACGCAGGGATCGAGAGGAGCAATCCGTGGTGTCAACAGGTGCGAACGGTGGCCCGACCAGTGTCATCGCCGCTGTTCGGGGGGCGTTGCCCCCAAATCGTTACAGCCAGTCCGAAATCACCGAGGCGCTGGTCCAGCTTCCCCAGTTCGCTCCGCACGCGGATCTGCTGCGGCGCTTTCACCAGACCGCCAAGGTCGACCACCGCCACCTCGTGCTGCCGCTGGAGCAGTACCCGGGGCTGAACGACTTCGGGCACACGAACTCGGTGTTCATCGACCGGGCCGTCGACCTCGGGGCGGCCGCCGTGACGGCCGCATTGGAGGACGCCGGTCTGCGCCCCGAGGACGTCGACGCGGTCATTTCGACGACGGTCACCGGCATCGCGGTGCCGACGCTGGAGGCGCGGATCGCCGGTCGACTCGGCATGCGCCCCGACGTGCGACGCGTCCCCTTGTTCGGCTTGGGGTGCGTGGCCGGCGCTGCCGGAACAGCCCGCATCCACGACTATCTGCGCGGCAACCCCGACGGGGTGGCGGTGCTGGTATCGGCCGAACTGTGCTCGCTCAACTTCGGTGCCCTCGGGGCGGATGTCGCCGGGCTTGTCGGCACGGCGATCTTCGCCGACGGCGCGGCGGCGGTGGTGGCCGTCGGAGAGCGCCGGGCGGAGAAACTGGGCATCACCGGGCCGCGGATCATCGACTCCGCCAGCCGGCTCTACCCGGACTCGTTGCGCACCATGGGATGGGACGTCGGCGCCGCCGGGTTCCAGCTCGTGCTGTCCCCGGAAGTGCCCGACATGATCACCCGCTACCTGCGTGACGACATGATCGGCTTCCTCGGCGGACACGGCCTCCAGATCGACGACATCGGCGTGTGGGTCAGCCACCCCGGCGGCCCGAAGGTAATCGAAGCGATCACCGAAAGCCTCACGCTGCCCGCCGACGCCCTGGAGCTCACCTGGCGCTCGCTGGCCGAGATCGGCAATGTCTCCTCCTCGTCGGTGCTGCACATCCTGCGCGACACGATGGACAAGCGCCCCGCGGACGGATCGCCCGCGGTGATGATGGCCATGGGTCCCGGCTTCTGCTCAGAACTCGTTCTCATGCAGTGGCAGTGAGCGACCTCTCATGACGTGGTATCTGGTTCTCCTTTTTGCGGTCGGCGTCGAGCGCCTGGCCGAACTGGTTCTGGCACAACGCAATCTGGCGTGGAGCCGGGCGCGCGGCGGCATCGAGATCGGCGCCGGTCACTATCCGGTGATGGTCGCTCTGCATCTGGCCCTGCTGGTCGGCTGCGTGGTGGAAGTCGCCGCCATGCACCGCCCGTTCATCCCTGTGCTGGGGTGGTCGATGCTGGCCCTGGTCGTCGCCGCCCAAGTGCTGCGCTGGTGGTGCATCACCACCCTGGGGCGGCAGTGGAACACCCGCGTCGTCGTCATCCCCGGCGCCGCCCGCATCGAGGGCGGACCCTACCGCTGGTTTTCGCACCCGAACTACGTCGCCGTCGCGATCGAAGGGTTCGCGCTGCCCCTGGTCCACTCCGCATGGGTGACCGCACTGGCGTTCACCACCCTCAACGCGGCTCTGCTGAGCACCCGCGTATCCGTCGAGAACTCAGCACTAGCGAGGCTTTCATGAACGATCTGCTGGTCGCCGGCGCCGGACCGGCGGGGTTGGCCACGGCCATCCACGCCGCCCGCGCCGGACTTTCGGTCACCGTGGTGGACCGCCGCCCGGGACCCATCGACAAGGCCTGCGGGGAAGGGCTGATGCCGCACACACTGCGACACCTCGACGCCCTCGGAATCACCCCGCACGGCAAACCTTTTCGTGGCATCACCTACCTCGACCGCAACCGGCGCGTGGAGGCCCGCTTCCCAGGCGCCGCCGGACGCGGGGTGCGGCGCACCGTGCTGTCAGAGGCCCTGCACGACACTGCCGCCACCGCGGGAGTCCGGATCGTCAAGGGCAACATCGGCGACATCGAGCAGGACGCGAACGGCGTGCGCTGCGGCGGCTTCGCAGCGCGGTACCTGGCCGCTGCCGACGGCCTGCACTCGCCGATCCGTCGCCAACTCGGGCTGGACCGGCCCACCAACGGCCCTCGCCGCTGGGGCATCCGCCGGCACTTCCAGATAGCCCCGTGGACCGACACCGTCGAGGTCTACTGGGCCGAGCACACCGAGGCCTACGTCACCCCGGTGGCCGATGACTGCGTCGGAGTGGCCATCCTGACGTCCCGGCAGGGCAAGTTCGACGATCACCTAAGTGAATTCCCCGCTCTGGCAGCGCGACTCGCCGGGGCGCAGGGCGGTCCGGCCCGGGCGGCGGGGCCGTTGCGGCAGCGCGCCTCCAGCCAGCACCACGGCAGGGTCATGCTCGTGGGCGACGCGGCCGGATACGTCGACGCCCTTACCGGCGAGGGGCTGGGCATCGCGCTGGGGTGCGCCGAGCTGGTGGTCGGCGCCGTGCTCGACGACGACCCGGCGGGCTACACCCGGCAGTGGCGCCGTATGTCACGCCGGTATCGACTCCTCACGTCGGCGCTGCTGACAGCCAGCAACTCGCCGGCGCGGTCCATGATCGTGCCGGCCGCAACCACTTTGCCGAGAGTCTTCAACCAGGCGGTCAAACTGCTGGCGCAGTGAACCAACCGCCTAATCGCGTGCAAGGGCGCCGACGAAGATTGTGCTTCCGTGCCCGGTGAGGCGCACTGCAGCATCTGAACGACGTGCGCTTCTGGGGAGCCATCACGTGGCACCGACAGCCCTTGGATGTCAGATATCGCGAATAGCCTCAGCCCTGAGGTGCATATCTGGGAGGGGAGTTGCGATGTCAGGCGGCATTTCGCGTCAACGACTGACCGGTGGGTCCCGAGTCAGCCTGATCGCCGGGATCGTGCTGTTGCTGTTCGGTGTGGTCGGCGGTTCCTGGCTTTTGGCGACGGTCGGGCTGGCATTGCTGATCGGTGCCGGGGTCACCTGGTACTCCGCACACCGATCCGCCGACGCCCTGGAGCAGCCGTGGCCTTTCCCACCCGACTACCGCACCCGGGCCGAAGCCCTGGCACGACCGATCGACCCCACACCGCAGCGCCTGCTTCCCCCCGATGAGAAGTCGAAGTTGATCGCCCGGGTCGAGACCACCCCGGAGGGATTGTCGCGACTGATCGCCGAGAAGCCCCCCGCCTGGCCGTGGGCGGTGTTCACCTCGGTGCTGGTGCAGCGCCGCAACGCCCTGCAGGCGCGGTTGCGGCACGTCGTCTCCGGCTACCAACCCCATTCCGGTATTCCGGCGCTGTCCGGTGCGGCCTACTCCCAACTAGGCCACCATGTTCTGAGGACGATCCTGGACACCGTCACGCAGCTGGAAGGATTCATGCTCAGCCCCGCCTTCACGGGGACCTTGGGAACCGACGAGGACAGTGCCGACGCCGACGCGATAGCGGGTCTGGCCAACCGACTGATGGACTACCACCAAACCTTTCTCACCGAGGCCGAGACCTGCCTGCAGACCCCGGTGGAACCGGAGGCCCGTGTCTTCGTCCAGGATCTGGGCGCGTTGGCCCTGGCGCCGCTGGTCGGGTTCGACCAATTCATTCTCACCATGTGTTCGCGGATCGGCGAGGCCCAAGACCTGCTCCCCTACGCCAGCTCCGGTGATGTCGTCGGGCTCGACGAGGTAGGCCTGACCATAGACGCGCCGGACGGCCTCTTCGATCGTTTCGGGGCCCACGTCAAGCGATTCACCGAATAGCCGGACGCGGGCGATCGACGGCGGAACCGTGACGGCCGGGGAGCTTCTGTTGATCGGCGCAGGTTGTGGTGGTGGCGTTGGGGTTGAACCTCACCCTGACGATGCTGGTGGCCCATACACCGGCTAGCTGAGCGCCAGCCCTCACTCACATCCGCCGGGGCATGCACTTTCGCCGAAACCCAACCCACACCCCACGTTGCCAGGTCCGCACTGTTCCGGCCTTAGGGGAGCCGGGCCGAAACCATTGCCGAAACCATCTACGTTTCCTTCTGTCGAGTTGTTTGGGGTTGGCGAGGTTGGCGCTTCCGTCGGCGCTGCGGAGGTTGAAACGCACGACCCCGCCTGATCGAATTCGTACCCTTCCCCGCACGTGTTCGCCGAAAGATTCGGCGGCAGAACGGCTGGTCCACCGGCTCCCGAAGCGGGCTGTTCCTGGCCTTGTTGTGGAGCCGAAACGCACTGACCCGTTTGGTCGAGGGTGTATCCCGACGCGCACTCGTCCGCTGCAGCAGCTGTCGGCAGCGCAACGGCCGTCAGGGACGCCAGAACCAAACCGGCCGCACCAACGGACAAATGCCTTCCGATTCGCATGGGCGTCCTTCCTGCCGAGTGGAGGCGACGATACCGCCGGGAGGGCGTCGGATGGCCGTGATGCCCCAAGCCTGAGGGCCCGACTCGCGCGTCAGAAAGACCGTGTGGCGACGCAGAGCGGAAGTTCGCCGTTACGGCTTGTGCGACGCTTCTGGGCCCTGAACCGTCATCGCCGCGAAGACAGTCAGCAAGGCCGCAGCCGGAAGGGCATTGACGAGCTTGTCACGCGCGCGAACATGGGCTCCGACCGCGAGCACGAAGTACAGCGTCAGCATCGCCGTGGTCAGCCTCGCAAGCCCGGGGAACCACCGCACCGATAGCAGCCCTAAGGCGGCCGCGCCCTTGATCGGTGGCAATACTCGCCGAACATTGTCCGGGCAGCCGACCGCGTCGAGGCTCTTCTTGATCGGCGGTACTTGGGCCGCGCAGGCCAGGGCATCCGCCGCTTGGAAGGCAGCGAGCCCGGCGTAGGTCTTCGGTGAGGTTAAAACGCCCATATCTGACATCCCATCGACTGAGCCCGACCTGAGCTCAGGCTAGCAATCGCCGGTGCTCGCCGGGCCGATACCGCACCATGCCGGCGGGAGGGATGAGGCGGCGTTTTTGTCGGACCCGGCAGGTAAGAAAGAGGTCGATCACAGCAAAAAAGGGGGGCATGGTGTCAGCAACGCATGATCGACGGGGAATCAGTCGACAGGGAACCAAGAGCCGTGAGCAGCGGCGGCGCCGGCCGAAACGCAACTGGCCGATCTGCACGCACACCGGCAAGCAACGGCTGGGCGAACGCAAGGACACCAAGATCGCACTGGAGGCGGCCCGGCACCATCGTGCTCATGCCGAGATGAACGGACTGCCGTCGACGTGGGCGGTTCGCCGCGGCTACCCCTGCGACTACTGCCGTGGTTGGCATCTGACCACCATCGAGGCTTGGGACGAGAACTTCCACACTCACCAGGAATAGGGGCCAGCAATCAAGCGCGACTTCGACTTTCGTGCGCACGAAGTCGGCGTCGTCCACGGGAGGCCGCCGTCATCAAACTTCTCGAACCACGCTCGCCGTACCGCCCGTGGCAGACCGATGGATCACTCGCCCCCGGGCAGGCGGTGGTCGTCGTACTCGACACCGACCCGCAATTGGTGCTCACCGCCGCAGGGGTGATCGGCCCCGAGGGCGACATCGACCACGCGCTGGCCACGATCCCCAGGTAGCGGCCCAGGTGTTCGACAGATACATCCCGCCATGTTGGCGGGCCGCACCACCCTCGCCGCCGGACGCATTCTGCCGGCGAGTGAGGGCAGATGCACGGGATGCGACCGCCACATCGATCGCTAGCACTATGGATGCGCGATGTCCCCTCCCCCGGGGCTCGAACGGCAACGGAGCCGGAGACCACTACGCAAGTGCCCGCCTCCGCGCGACAACCTCCCCCCAGGCCTCCGCGGCCGCCGTACAGAGCGGGGTTGTCGATGGGAGCTGGGCAGAAATGTTGGTGGCCGTGGACGGCCACCTCACGGCATACGAGAGCGCCGTACCCACACCGCATACAGCGGGTCGCCCGGCCACGGCGTCGGCCGCTGCTCGGCGCGGGGCTCGTCCCAACCGATTGAGCGGCGGAAGTACTCAGCCACCAGCCGCACGTGGAACCCGTCGTCGGTGGCCAGCCAGCCCCGGATCGCCTTGGTCGGGAAACACCGGTTGGAGAACGTGCACACGAACGGCGCGCCGGGCCGCAGCACCCGGGCCACCTCGTCGAAGACCTCCAGGGGCCGGACCAGGTAGTCGACCGACACCGTGCACATCGCCCCGAGACCGGTGCCCGGCTACTGTCCGCGGTGATGCTGAGCCGAATGTTGATCCACGGCGGTGTGTCCGGTGTGGCCGCGGCAGCCATCGCCGCCGGACTCCCCGCTCCGCACGTCGCCGCCGATCCCGGAACGTGCCCGGACGTCGAGGTGATCTTCGCCCGCGGCACCGGTGAGCCGGCAGGGCTGGGTGTCGTGGGGCAGGCCTTCGTCGAGGCGCTCGCGCAGCGACTGAACGGCCGCACCGTGGATGCGTACGCAGTGAACTACCCGGCGGACTTCGATTTCCTTGCCGCCGACGAAGGCGCCGAGGATGCCGCCGCGCGGATCGCCACCGTCGCCGCCCGGTGCCAGGACACCAAGCTCGTACTCGGTGGCTACTCGCAGGGCGCGGCCGTCATCGACATGCTGGCCGACGTGGGGCCGCTCGGCCCGGAGATCGGCGGTATCGGCTCCGCTCCCCCGCTGTCGGCGCCGTTCGCCGACAAGATCAGCGCCGTGGCGGTGTTCGGCAATCCCGCGGATCGATTCGGCACACCGCTGTCGGATACCGGTTCCTTCGCCGGCAGGGCGATCGACCTGTGCAACTCCGCCGATCCGATCTGCTCCCCGGAAGGCAACACCATGACGGCCCATGAGCAGTACCAGTTCGCGCCGTCTGACCAGGTTGCCGCCGACTTCGTGGCCGCCAGGTTGTAGCCGGATCACCCCGTTCGCAGCGAGGATTCGTCCAACTCGATTCCGATCACCTCGGCGACACGGTAGAGATCGGCGTCCCAGGCCAACAGCGCCAGACCGCGCCGGTGCGCGACGGCCGCGATCAGACAGTCGACCATCCCGCGAGGGGTGACGCCCGCGGCGCGGCACCGACGGTAGATGCGCGCGGCGGCGTCGAAATCGGACACCACATCCAGGTGCGCCAGCTCGAATCTCAGCAGCAGCCGCCGCAGATCGCGCTCTCGGGCATCACTGCGGGCACCGGCAACCACCTCCATCAGCACCGGCTCGGTGAACATCAGCGGCCCGTCGGTGGAGATCAACTCAACGATGCGCTGATCGGCGGCGCTGCCGGTGGCTCTGTCGTACTCCACCCACGCCGAGGTGTCGGCCAGGATCACGCGGGACCGATGTCGGGGACCTCGCCTATCGCGTGGGCACCCCGCATCGCCAGCGCCTCCTCGCGACTCATCGGCTGGCCGGCGAGATGTCGCAGCGCGAGGTCCACCGCCTCGGTCTTCGTGTGGAGCCCGTAGCGTGCCTTTATCGCCTCGACGTAGCGGTCCTCGATCTCGATATTGGTGCGCGTCCGGCCCATACACGTACCTTACACCTTCGGGGCCGATCCGAGGCCCATCGTGATCCCACACCGGCCTGAGTTGTGGAGTTTGGGGGCCCGGGGACCGCGAAGCCCAGATCGGCCGGACGTGGCACCGCACCTCGTGGCCCTGGTCGAATGGGAACTTGCCCCCCACCACGCCCGGATACCGGCCGCACAAGCGGCCCGAGACGCGATGTTCAGCTGTACAGCAGGTATCCGGCCCGGCTTGAGCGGAACTGGGCGGCCGCCCGGTCCCACTCCGCCAGCAGCGGCGCGAGTCGATCGGCGTTGATCGCCTGGCGCACCCGATCTGATCCGGTGAGCGCGTCGATCGACGGCCCCCAGGCGAACTCCCCCGGATGCTGGTCGCGGATCGTGTCAATGAGCACCAGCGCCGTGCTCACCGGCCGGTAGGCGAACCGGTCGGTGATGGCCAGCCGGACGGCAGGGATGGTCTGTCCGGGATATTTGGCGGCCGTCTGGTCGACCGGGACGGCGACGGCCTGGAAGGCGATGCCCGGCAGGCCCATCGCGTTCATCGTCGCGGCCACCGCCGCGGCATCCAGCCACGGCGCCCCGATCTGCTCGAAGGGCCGGTCGGTGCCGCGGCCCTCCGAGAGGTTGGTGCCCTCGAAATACACGGTGCCGGGGTAGCTCGCCACCGCCGCCAGCGACCGCAGGTTGGGTGACGGGTTCACCCAGGGCAGACCCGTCTGGTCGAACCACTGCGCGCGGCGCCAGCCCTGCGCCGGAATGACGGTGAGGTCCGCGCCGATCCCCTGTTGCCGGTTGAACAGCACGGCCAGCTCGCCGACGGTCATTCCGTGCCGCGCGGGAATCGGGTACATGCCGATGAACGACGCATAGGCCGGGTCCAGCAGGGCGCCTTCCACGATCTCGCCGCCGATCGGATTCGGCCGGTCGAGAACGACGAACGGAATACCCTTGCGTGCTGCGGCCTGCATCGCCAGCGCCATGGTCGACACGTACGTCCAGGTGCGTCCGCCGACCTCCTGCAGGTCGTAGACCAGGACGTCGACGTCCTTCAGCATCGCCGGGGTCGGGCTGTGCCCTTGCGCCCCATACAGCGAGTAGACCGGCACGCCGGTCTTCGCGTCGACACCGTCACCGACCGTGACACCGGCCTCGGCGGTGCCGCGGATACCGTGCTCGGGCGCCAGCAGGGCCACCAGGGTCAGATCGTCGCTCGCGGCGATCAGGTCGATGTCCGACCTGCCCGCCCGGTCGATTCCGGTGTTGTTGGTGATCAACCCGACCCGCTTGCCGCGCAGGCCATCCGGCACGTCAGCGAGGAAGACCTCGATGCCCGGAATCACGCCGCCCGCGGACGGAGCCGCCGACACCGTTGACGGTGCGCCACACAGCACCATGACGCACGCCAGGACAACGCTCAGCATCAGCCGGTGGCCGGACCGTGAGACGGGCATCCACGCACTGTATCGGTGGCCGGGCAGCGGGGACCGGAAGGTAATGGTCGGCGCACGGCGTGCTCTGCCGGGAAGGCCGCGCATCTGCCGAATGCCGTCGCGGATCACCGCCTGGGCGGCAACGTCGGAGGCGCGTGCAGTCCCGGCCGCCATTGCCGCACCCCGGCGGCCACCAAGTGAAGCTAATCTCCTCGACTGACTTCACTTAACGTCAGTAGTGAAGTTAAGCTGACGGGGTGGCCTCACTTCGGCCGATCGCCTACGAGACCGTGCGCTGGGAGCCGCAAGCGCTCCTGCAAGGGACGGCTACCCGGCCCAGGTATGGCGCCTACCACCCGGCGTTGCCCGCACGCATTGCCGACCTGACCCTGGATCTGCCACCGGCGGTTCACGCCGGCGCCGAAGCGGCCAGCCGCGAGATCGCTCGATTCGATGCCGAACTCGGCAGTGAGATCGCACCGTTCTCCGCAGTGCTGCTGAGGTCGGAGTCCGCGGCCAGCTCGCAGATCGAGAACCTGACAGCGTCGGCGCGCGCGGTCGCCGAAGCGGAACTACCCGGGGGCACCGCCAAGCGCAACGCCGAGATGATCGTCGCCAACACCATGGCCATGCGCGCGGCGCTGGAGCTTTCCGCGCGAGTCGACGCCGAGGCCATCCTGGCGATGCACCGCGCGCTAATGGCCAACCAGCCCCGCCACACTCCCGGAAAGTTCCGAACGGAGCCGGTGTGGATCGGCGGTGGCACCACCCCCATCGGGGCGACGTTCGTCGGCCCACGTCACGAGTTGGTGCCCGGCGCGGTCGACGACCTCATCGCCTTCACCCAGCGCGACGACATTTCCGCGCTACCCCAGATCGCGGTGGCTCATGCCCAGTTCGAGACCATCCATCCCTTCACGGACGGAAACGGGCGCACTGGCCGTGCCCTCGTGCAGGCCTTGCTGCGCAACAAAGGCCTCACCCGCCAAGTGACAGTGCCGGTTTCCGCCGGATTGCTCGCAGGCACCGACGCCTATTTCGACGCGCTGACGAGCTACCGCAGTGGTGACGCCGCCCCGATCATCGAACGCTTCACCGAAGCCAGCACCCTGGCGATCGCCAACGGCCGGCAGTTGATCGCCGAATTGCGAGGCATCCGCGCGAACTGGAGCGACAGGATCAAGGCACGGTCGGACTCGGCCGTCTGGAAGGTCGCCGATCTACTGACCCGTCGACCCGTCGTCAATGCCGCACTGCTGGCTGAGGAATTGGGCATTGATTCCACCAACGCGCACCGCTACCTGACCCCGCTCGCCGAGGCGGGAATCCTCGTCGAAACGACGAGCAGAGCACGCAACCGCGTGTGGCGCTCGCCCGAGGTCCTCGTCGCGATCGACGCCTTCGCCGAACGCGCGGGAAAACGTGTCTGATCGCCCGTCTAGCGACGACGAATGGCTGCTGACGTTCCGGGGGCGCTGAACTCGATGCACCGCTGGGGACGGAAAGAAGCGCATCGGGCCGGCGCTCCCCGATCGCGTCGCTGCCCGTCGGCACCTTTGTCGATCTCGTGGCAAACCGCCCCGGCCGACCACGCCTTTCAACCGGCGGACTACCCACAGTAGACTCCCCGTATTGCTGACACGACGACCGTGAAGGTCCAAACCAGCACTCGCGACCTGATTCTGGCGATCGGGGCTGCGCGGCGCCAAACCGCTGACCAGGTCATCGTGGCTGCTCTCGCGGCGATGCGGCGGGATCAACGTCGGCAAGTCGCTGCCGCAGAGGCGCGGGCGATCAACGATGACCCCACCGATCTGGAAGAAATCCGGGCGATCCGACAGGATCGGGCCGCGCTGCATGAGGGGTGAGGTCTATAGGCTGCCGGCACGAGACAAGGGCCACGAGCAACGGGGCCGCCGGTTCGCCGTCGTCCTGCAACCGGATTGGCTCGCCCTGAGCACGTGGATCATCGCCTTCACCAGCACCCGCGCTCGCCAGACCAGCTTCCGGCCACCGTTGATCATCGAGGATCAGCAGACCCTGGTCATGTGCGATCAAATCGACACCGTCGATCTGCGCCGCCTCACCGATCCGGTCGGCTTCTTGACGCGCGAGGAGATGCGCCGGATCGATGAAGCACTGACGCTGGTCTTGGATCTATAGGCCCTTTCGCCTGGACACCCGAGCTCGAGGCGCTGGGCTGCGGCAGCCATTGCCCCCTGCCACGCCGCCGGGGCCACCGTTACCCTCCACGCCCCGCCCGCGGCGTCGGAAGTCGCTGCGCTGCAAATGGTTCGCAGGCCAAGCAGTGCTGCTGACGCGGTCAGCGTGCACGCCGACGCGGCGGGAATTGCGGGTCAAACCCGACCACAACGTCGATCGCGGCGGCTAGGAAAGAGACATGGGTTTTCTCAAGCAAGAAGTGCCCGTTCTCGACTTCGAGCAGTGGAGTAAGGGAACCCGGTCGGAGCGGATCCGGCCGATGGCCCGGCACTGGGCCGAGGTGGGGTTCGGCACGCCGGTGGCACTGCACCTGTTCTACGTCGCCAAGATCGGCCTGTACATCCTCGGTGCCGCACTGTTCGCCCTTGCCACCAAGGGCATCGACGGTTGGAGCGCGATCGGTCAATGGTGGACCGAGCCCATCGTGTTCCAGAAGGTCGTTCTCTACACCATGCTGTTCGAGGTCCTCGGACTCGGCTGCGGCTTCGGACCGCTCAACAACCGGTTCTATCCGCCGATGGGTTCGGTCCTGTACTGGCTGCGACCCAACACCATTCGGCTGCCACCCTGGCCCGGCCGGGTTCCGCTGACCCGGGGTGACAACCGCGACCCGGTCGACGTCATCCTCTACGGTGCGCTGCTGGCCGTGCTCCTGGTCGCACTGCTCTCCGACGGCACCGGCCCCATTCCCGAACTCGGCACCGAGATCGGCCTGCTGCCGACCTGGCAGTCCTGGGCGGTGCTGATCCTGCTCGCACTGGCCGGCCTACGCGACAAGGTCATCTTCCTGGCGGCGCGCGGCGAGGTGTACGCGCCGTTCGTTGCCGCATTCCTGTTCGGCGGGCCCAACGTGATCGTCGCCGCGAAGATGGCCTGTCTCGTGATCTGGCTGGGCGCGGCAACCTCCAAGCTCACCAAACACTTCCCGTTCGTCATCTCGACGATGATGTCCAACAGCCCGGTGGTCCGGCCGCGCGCCCTCAAACGCGCCTTCTTCGAACACTTTCCGGACGATCTGCGCCCCGGCCGGCTCTCGCGTGCGCTGGCGCATGTCAGCACCGCCATCGAGGGACTGGTCCCGCTGGTGCTGTTCTTCTCGCACGGCGGTTGGCCCACCACCATCGCCGCGGTCGTCATGATCTGCTTCCACCTCGGCATTCTGTCGGCCATCCCGATGGGAGTGCCGCTGGAGTGGAACGTCTTCATGATCTTCTGCGTGCTGTTCCTGTTCGTCGGCCATGCCGACATCGGGCTGTCCGCAATGACCAACCCGATGCCGCTGATTCTGCTCGCCGTCATGGCGAGCGTCGTGATCGCCGGAAACCTGTTCCCGCGCACAATCTCCTTCCTCCCCGGCATGCGGTATTACGCCGGGAATTGGGACACCACGCTGTGGTGCGTCACCCCCACGGCGGAAGCCAAGATCGACAAGGGTGTCGTCGCGATCGCCAACATGCCGGCGGCGCAACTGGAGAAGTTCTACGGCAGCAAGGAGGCGGCGCAGATCCCGATCTACATGGGGTATGCCTTCCGCGGCTTCAACACCCACGGCAAGGCGCTGTTCACGCTGGCGCACCGGGCGATGGCCGGTCGGGACGAGGACGACTATTCGGTGACCGACGGCGAGCGAATCTGCAGCATGGCCATCGGCTGGAATTTCGGTGACGGCCACCTGCACAACGAGCAGTTGATCGCCGCACTGCAGCGCCGCTGCCACTTCGAGCCGGGGGACGTGCGGGTGGTACTGCTCGACGCACAGCCGCTGCACCGGCAGGCCCAGCGTTACCGGCTTGTCGACGCGGTCACCGGGGAGTTCGAGCGGGGCTGGGTCGACGTCGCTGACATGGTGGTTCGCCAACCGTGGGATGACGACGTCCCCGTCCACGTCGAGTCCGGTACCCATCCCCTTTGACCCGGTAGTGGCCCCGCGATTCATCGACCTGTACCGCCACCCCCGGCCTCTGGCCGGCGACCGGTTACGGCTGGGTCTTCCGGCTGCCGGTCCTGCGCGGGGTCTTGGTTGCCGCCTTCAGATCCCGATAGGCCTGTCGGGTGTGTTCAGCGAGCGCATGGACGTCGTCGAGTGCGGCCGCGTTGGTGACGAAGCCGAAGTCCATGTGGTCGCGGTAGGAGCTCAGGGTCACATTGAGGCCGATTGCCGCCGCCAGCGCCGACACCGGGAAGATGCCCACCAACGGCGCACCGTTGAGATAGCGGGTCTCCTTGGCGCCGGGCACATTCGAGATGACAAGGTTGCATGCGGGACGGGTGATGCGATCGAGGTGGGTCGAGGAACCCGCGCCGGCCAGGGCGGCGATCGCGACGGCATAGGTCATGGCGGTGTCGCCTGACATTGCGCCGAGTTCCTTCTTCGCTACCGCCACTGAATGCTCGACCTGTTGCAGTCGCGTGGTCACGTCGGCCTCCGGCGAACCGAGACGCACGAACATCGCCGACACCCGCGTGCCCGTGGCGCTGTCTCCCTCGCCGCGCAGCGACACCGGGACCATCGCGATGAACTCGTGGCTCCACTCCTGGCCCTTTTCCCGGAGATAGGCATGCAACCCGTGGTCGATGACGGTCGCTGCAACGTCGTTGAGGGTGGCTCCGAACTGATGCCCGATGCGGTGCATCTCCTCCAGTGGAAGTGACGCCGTCGCGAAGCCGCGGGCCTGTTTGAGGGGCACGTTGGTCGGTGAGTGCTTGGCCACGAACGGCAGGCTGCCGTCGAGGTGCGACCCCAGCGCCGCGCTGAGTCCCTTCCGCAGCGCGCCGAAAGAGATCTGGTTGATGGCGCCGACCTGGTTGATGACCCCGCGGACCGTGTCGGTGAGGCGACGCAGTGCCGGCGTGGGCGTGACGGGCTTCGACGCAGGACGCGGTTGGGCGAACGCGGGCGGCAGGATGACGGGGTCATCGGTCAGGCTCAGGCCGTCGTAGAGCTTCTTCAGCCCGGACACCCCGTCGATGATGCTGTGGTGGGTCTTGGTGTAGATCGCGAACCGTCCGCCTGGCACCCCGTCGATCACCCAGCAGCGGAACAGCGGCCGGTCGCGGTCGAGCATCGGCTCATGCAGATCGGCGACCAGCCGCAACAACTCCTCATAGGAACTTCCACCGGGCAACGACAGGTGCTGAACGTGGTAGTACGGGTCCCAGTCGTCGACCTCCCGGAAGTGTGGCGCGCTGGTTCCGATCAGTTCCGGCACGAAGTTGAAGGGCGGCTGCGGCAGTTGCCGGCGGTAAGACTCGACGACCTCACGGACGGTGTTACGGCGCCCCGGCGGTTTCTTGAACAGCAGCATCGCGCCGACATGGGTTGTGCCGCTGGGCGACTCCATGAGCAGCCAACTCAGATCGAGCGGAGCAATCGGGTTAGCCAAAGTGGTGCACCTTCCGGTCGCGATCTACACCCGCGGGGAACAGGTAAAACAGATTGTCCGCCGGACCTTTGTCGGCGCGCAGGTGAACGTCCGATCGCCTCCTCTACACCGCGCGCAGATAGCGCCGGGATACCACATCCTGAACCACCGACAACACGGGGGCGCCGAGCCTGCTCCACCAGGTCGCCGGTTCGGAAAACGCGATCACCTCGCTATAGACCGCGTCGTCGTCCGGGTCGTAGCGCACACCGAACATCTCTTCGCCGCGGACCGCGTGCCCGGGCAGGCTGCCGTAGGCGAAGCCGCGGCGGTTCGGTTCGTCGACGACGTAGACCACCCGGCATGGGGCGACGAACGGTCCGAGGCGGCCGAGGACGTCGCTGCCCAGCTGCGCGACCTCCGTCGACGCGGTGACGCGCAGACCGGCGCCACGCAGCATGCCGTAGCGCATCACCGACTCGGCAGCCCGCTCGAAGCGCTGCCGGCCCGAGCCGATCCGGCGCGACATCCGCACGATGGCGTAGCCGGCCGGCAACGTCGCGGCCGTCGCTCCGACATCCGGGTAGGTCAGCGGCAGGTCCGCAAGGTCGGCGAGTTTCATGCCTCCACGATGCCGCGTCGCGCCGCCGGGAGTCGAGGCGCACACGCACGTACCCTCGACAACCATGACGGGCAACGCGGGGATGCCGGACCGGTGGCGGGTGGTGCGCCGCTGGTCCGATCGCCGGGAGCGGCTGCGTGAACGCGCGCTGCTCGACTTCGTCTACCGCGTGCTGGTCGCGGTGGTGGGGCTCACCGTGCTGCTCGTCGGGGTGGCGGCGATCCCGTATCCCGGCCCCGGTTGGGCGATCGTCTTCCTGGGCCTGGCCATCCTGGCCACCGAGTTCTATTGGGCCCGCCGCACCCTCGCCTACACCAGGGCCCGCTACGACACCGCCATGGGCTGGCTCCGGCGCCAACCGGCCTGGGTCCAGGCCATGGGCGCGGTGCTGACCGCTGCCATCATGGTAGGCACCCTGTGGCTTTTCGGCGCCATCGACTGGATGGCCGAGCTGGTGGGCCTGGAACATCCGCTGCTGCGCAGTCCCCTCGGCCTCGGTGCCTGACCGGCATCCATCGGCCCTGGCGGTCGCATCAGGACCCTGACCTCGTCTCAGCGGTGCCATGCCGTGCGGTGGCGGAGTTCTCGCCACCTCAGCCGAGAAAGCCCGGGGGCGGGTTGGCGTTCAGAACATTTCCCGAATCCCGTCGCGGATCGCCGCCTGGGCAGCCACGTCGGATGCGTTGTAGCGCAGACACCACTGCCGGGCCTCCAGCGCATCAGGGCCCTCGCCGCGGGCAGTCTCGATCTTGTTCATGGACAACCGGCCGCCCGGGTCGTCCACGGCCCAGACGAATCCGAACAGCTGCGCAACATGCTTGATGGAGGCCTCCCTGCGAACGCGGAAGGTGGAGTTGAACCAGGTAAGCAGGTCCAGTGTGACGCCGTCGAGTGCGGCGGTCATGCAAGCGAACTTGCGGGTCATGCTGACTTCGACGTGATGCCAGTGGTACACGGCCACGGTCCGGCCCGTCCGCTCGGCCTGTTCGCGCAGATCCGCGATGACGGCGGCTGCCCGCTCGGCCAGAGCCAGTTCCGCTGCGTCGTCGAGGGTTTCGAAGGACACCACCGGTTCGTAGCGCGCCGTGCGGTCATCCTGGCCATCGCGGACGCGCATACCCCACTGGTAGATCCTGCCCGCGGTGTCCCACTCGATGTCGAAGTCGATCTCGATGTCGGCGGCCGGGACCTCGATCGGGGTGTCGTCGATGGGCTCGACGTCCACACCCTCGCAGGCCATCCGGGCTTGGCGCACCGCGGCGCGCAGCCGCTTGCGCGCTTCCTTGGGGCTGCGGTGGGTGACCTCGGGGTAGTACTCGTCGAAGAACGCGGAGTCGTCGAGATCCAGCGCGGCCAGGGCGCCGGTGGTGCTGATGCCCATGCTCCGCAGGGTTCGCCATTCCCGGAGATCGAGGCGGTCGCGGGTGACCGTGGCCGACGCGTCGTCCGGTCCCATCTGTTCGGCGCAGAACAGCTCGTAGGGGCACTCCCCGCATTCCTTCTGGCCGATCGGGACGACGAGCGGGTCGGGATCGGCCGCAGACCCGGTGATGCGCAGGGCCGTGGTCGCCACCTTGACCCGGAAGCCGTGCTCGTGGTCGTAGCTCTCCAGCACCGACCTCTTCACCTTGCCCCGACTGCGCGAGAAGGTCGGACGGGTCCGCCTGCTCAGGTCGAACCAGACGAAGACGAGTGCCGGCTCTCCCCCGGGCTCGGCGAGCTGGCTGGTGCCGATGACCGCCCCGAGCGGTTGATCGTCCCCGGGGTGAAAGCCGCCGGCTTGCAGCATGCGCATGTAGTGCGCCAACTGCAGGCCGTCCTGGAAGTGATGCGTACTCGCCGTCAGCCCCGGCGCGTCCCACCAAAGGGCAGGCCGGGCCAGCGAGGACACCCGCATGGACGTCTTCTTGGCCGCGTCCACCGTCTTGTGGTGCTTGACGTCGGCGGGCAGGTAGCCGCCGTCGACCTTCACCAGGACGTCAGGTTTGCCGGTACGCCCGCCCGCCTCGTCGTCGGGCAGCCAGCCGCCCAGAATCAACGGGGCCCCGGACTGCATTGCCGCCACGGTGTGCCCGATAGCGTCGTCCTTGCGCAGCGCCGGGTCAATCAGCACCGCGGAGCCGGGGTGTAGCCGGAGCAGTTCGGCGAACACCTCCTCCTCGAAGTGTCGGCCGGCGTCGAGGTCAGCCTGCATCTCTTCCGACGGTTCCCACACCAGGCGTGGCACCAACGGCGCGAAGTCGTTGTGGGTGCGCACGGGACACTGCTTGGCCGCGTACCCGCCGAGAAGGACCGGCTTCTGCGCTTCGGTCACGGTGCCATGCTCCCCCTGCCCCCTGCCCATTGCCCGCTGCTGCGGTTCCGTTGATTGTGACCCACTTCGTTGTCAACCTGCGGCGGTCACACACTCGTTGACTCAACGGTCACGCCAGGCCAGTAGTTTCCGCTTCGCCGACCGCAGCGCCGCACCATCCGGGCCGCCCTCGTCGTCGCCGTCACCGAGTGCCGCCTCGATCAGGGCAAGGCGATCGTCGACTTCATCGCGGCTTTAGGCGAATAGCCCGATCTCATCCAGACCGCGGCCCGCAAGCGGCCGATCGGATCCGCCCAGGCGAACATAGGCGGCCTCTGCCTGGTCACGGGAGTCGTCGCGTTCGATTTCCATCTCCACCAACACATCCGAGATCGGGCGAATCCCGTCGATGCGGTCAAGGATCTGCCGGACCTTCGGGCGGCGTACGTCGAGGGCCTCGGCAAGGTCGGTGACCTCGGAGTCGCCCTCCTCGATCAGCCGCAACGCGCGAAAAACGTCCATTAGCAACGACTTTGGCTGAGAAGATTGAAGTAGTAGAGCCGCGAAGGATGCGGCGACGCAGCAGAAGGGCGGGGATATCGTGAACTCGACAGCACATGTGATCATCTGGGGATTCGGCCGGCGGACAAGCGGCAGAAACCTCTTCAGCCTCCTCGAGGGGGATCGACGGATGTGGACGGGCCGTCCGGCCGCGGACATGTTCGACGACGCCCCGCTGGCCAACCTGTTCGCCAGATTCAATCTCCAGGACGGCGGCTTCGACGCCGGCGGTGGCGACGCGGGCGCGCCGACGGAACACGTCTACAGCCGTTTCTCCGGCCGTGAGATCACCGTCGTGCGCTACCGCGGTTGCGCCATCACCGATGCCGAAATCGCTGCCGCACGGGACAAGGGTGTGCGGATCGAGGTGGTCGACGTGGAGGGGAGCCCGACGATCGGCGGCGAGGAGAGTCGCTGGGATCGGCGGCCGGCCAGCGACTGGCAAGTGCTGCCGTATCCCGGGGAGCGCCCCGACTGCTCGTGGCGGCTGGTGGGCAGTCTGGTGCATCGGGTCGTCCCGAGGGGTGACGAGTGGTCGGATGCGGTGACGGGCGAGGCGATCGACCTGGAGGGCCGGGTGTTCGTCCTGGCCTACGGATCCAACGCGACTCCGGGCAAGTTGCACGGCATCGATGCCGTTGTCCTGCAGGCGACGATCACCGATGCCCGGGCGGTCTGGTGCAACGCCCGCCGGCGCCGGGACGACGCGGTGGTCGCCACGATCGTCGAGGTCGATGGCCACGCCGAAGCGTGCCCCGTGCTGGCCGTGCGTCCGGCGGACCTGTCGCGGGTCGACGGCTGGGAGCTGCCGGCCTATCGGCGCGACGTCTTCTGGGGCGACTGCGTGCTGCAGAACGGGCAGGAGATCGCCGCGCAGGTCTACGTCGGCGGGCCGAACCGCAAGCCCCTGCTACTCGACGGCGACTACGTGCCCCTGCACGATGCCGGTCACGGGTTCGTCGATCAGATCGTGCCGTGATGATCCGGCATGTGTTCGTCTACGGAACCCTGATGCCCGGCCGGTCCCGCTGGCCCGCCCTCGCCCCCTGGGCGGTGGGCGGGCCGGTGGCCGACGCGATCGACGGCGAGCTGTTCGACACCGGGTACGGCTGGCCCGCCGCGACCGTTGGCGGCGGCGGACTGGTACCGGGCTTCAGCGTGGAACTTCACCCCGAGTCGGTGAGCGAGGCCCTCGAGGTCCTCGACGAGATCGAGGGCACCGCCCACGGCCTCTTCAGCAGGGTCCCGGTCGTGACAGCCACCGCGATCGACGCCTGGGTGTACGAGTGGGCGGGCGAGACGACGGGATTCGGGGCGATCCGGGAATGGGACCGCTAGGTTCTGCGACGTCCGCGGCGGGGCTGAGCCGCTGGGCGGCGCCGTCGAGGTCGGCGCCCGGCGGACCCCGACGGGCAGTGTGGTTTGCCGCAGCTACGAGTCGACGACGGACGTTGTCGCGGGCCTCGACATCAGCCTGCGGGTGCACGGCGTGTAGTACACCGACGGACGCCTCGAGACCCGATTGGCTCTGAGCGGTGAGGGTCTGAACGATCTCAGCCCCGGCAGTGCCCGGGAGGTGGCCGGCGTCCCGCTGGAAGTGTTTGAGAGATGCAACCGGACGCGTCCGCTCAGGCCACGGCCGCCCGCGACGCCATGAAGATCTCCGTCGGCATGGGCCGGCGCAGCCGCCAGGTGACCGCCATCGGGCGGCTGCCCTCGTGCTTGACGTAGTCGGCGGGTCCGAGGAAGACGTACGGTGCGGCACCGAGCTGGTTGGTCTTGGTCTCCCGAACAAACAGCAGGATGTTCGTTCCTTGGCGACGGTGGTTGATGTAGCGCTGGCCGGTCGGAGAAGTGGCGTTCGTTGTCGATTGGGATTCCCAGTGGAAAAGCTCCGGGCTGATCGCGAAGTCGCGGTACATCGTCGTCGGCGAGTAGTCGGTGTCGGTCTTCTTCAGGGTGATCAACAAGACGTCGGTGTTGATGTCCGGGCACCACGCGACACCCTCCCGCATGGTGTTCGGGGTGCGCCGTTGGGATGTCCATCCCACGGCGGCGAGAATCTCTTCACGCGAGTAGCTGGCGTGGACGGCGAGGGGGACCTCGGAGAGCACCGGCAGCAGATCACCCAGCCGGGTCGTGGGCCGGTGCGCGGCATTGAAACCGATGTCGACGACTTGGCGCAGTTCGTCGAAGACCGGTTGGTCACGGAGTTCCCAGAGCGCGTCGGCGGCGTTCGCGTATCCCCCGCCGTCCGGGAACAGCGAGAAGAACAACATGTCCGCCAGCCGGGACTCGAGGGGGCTGCCGGCTTCGACGGCGGAGCGAAGGATCCGGACGTATTCGTCGCGGCGAAGCCTGTCGTCGACGTGCGCGACGGCGCGGACACGTTTGACCAGATCACTCTCTCGATGGCCGGTCGGGGCGTCCAGGCGGCCGGCGTCACGGCATAGCGTTGTCCACGACCGTCCGTTGCGGAGGATGTCGGCCAACTCGCGTCCGGATTCCTCCAGGAAGGACGCCAGGTCGATGTCGGGGTGGGACCGTACCTCTGAGATCAGGGCATTCCAGCGTGGGGAGACCTGCTGTCGGATGTTCTCCAGCACCACATCGCGAGCAACGGGATCGAGGACGATCTGGCTGCCCGAGGGCAGAAACGGAAACCCGTGTTCGACCTGACGGGCGAGTTCTTTGCGCCCCAGTCCGGTCAGGGCCCGGAAGCGTTGATCGAAGCGGAATTCCTTGCGCTGGTGGCCGACGAAGTCCAGGGCCGTCAGGACCGTCTTGCCGGGGGCTGAGCGCAGACCACGTCCGAGCTGCTGCAGGAAGACCGTGGCGCTTTCGGTGGGTCGCAGGAACAGCACGGTGTCCACGTTGGGGATGTCGAGGCCTTCGTTGAACAGGTCGACGGCGAAGATGACGTTCAGTTCGCGGTCGCGCAGGTCGGCCAGCGCTGCCCGCCGGTCGCTGCCCGAGGTTTCGGCCGACACCGCCCGAGCGGGGATGCCAGCGGCGTTGAACCGTTCCGCCATGTAGCGGGCGTGCTCGACGCTGACGCAGAATCCCAGGGCGCGCATTTGCCGCACGGCCTCGACCTTGTCGTTGAGTTCCTTGAGGATGATCCGGGTCCGAGCGTCGTTGCCGGTATAGATCCGGCTCAGTTCTGCGGGGTCGTATCCCCCACGCTTCCAGGCGATCTTGTCGATCTCGGTCGGGTCGAAGATACCGAAGTAGTGGAACGGGCAGAGCAGCTGTTGATCGAGGGCGTCCCACAATCGCAGTTCCGCCGCGACCCGGCCGCCGAAGAACTCGCGGACGTCCACCCCGTCGGCACGTTCGGGGGTGGCGGTCAGCCCCAGCAGTTCCATCGGCGCCACATGGTCGAGCAGCCGACGGTAGGACTTGGCCTCCGCGTGGTGGAATTCGTCGACGACCACCACATCGAAGCGATCCGGCGTAATGCCGTCCAGCCGGGCCTGGGAGAGGGATTGAATGCTGGCGAAGACGTGACGCCACTTCCTCGGCTCCTCCCCGTCGACCAGTAACTCCCCGAATGTCGGTTCGGTGAGCACCTCCTGGTACATCCGACGGGACTGCAGCAGGATTTCCTTGCGGTGGGCCACGAAGAGCAAGCTGAGGTTCCGGCCGTGCAGTTCCCGCAGCCGCCGGTAATCCAGCGCGGCAACAACAGTCTTGCCGGTGCCGGTGGCCGCGACGATGAGGTTGCGGTGCCGATCGTGCAGTTGTCGTTCGGCCTCGAGTTGTTCGAGCATCTCGGCCTGGTAGGGCTTGGGCTGCACTTCCAGCCCGGACAGTGTGATGACAACCCGTTCGTTGGTTTTCTTCCCCGAGGCGATGTCGAGGGCTTCGCGGAGCCTGTCGCCATCGTCAGCCGGCCGGTAGGGCTCGAACTCCCGGTTTTCCCAGTAGGACTCGAAGGTAGCGCCGAACTTGTCCAGCAGGTGCGGCGTCGAGACTGCCGACAGGCGGACGTTCCACTCCAAACCGTCGACGAGCGCAGCGTGGGAGAGGTTGCTCGAGCCGACGTAGGCGGTGTGGAACCCGGTGTTGCGATGCAGCATCCAGGCCTTGGCGTGCAGCCGGGTCCGGTTGATCTCGTAGTTGATCCGGACCTCTGCGCCGAAATCGTTGACTAGGGCATCGAGCGCCCTGGCATCGGTCGCGCCGAGGTAGGTGGTGGTGATGACGCGCAGCGGCACATTGCGGTGTTTGAGCTCCGTGAGCTCCTTCTCCAGCAGCCGCAACCCTTGCCACTTGACGAAGGCGAGCAGCAGGTCGACCTGATCGGCGCTGGCCAACTCGGCCCTGAGTTCGGCCGCCAGGGTGGGCTCGTCGCGGGCGTTGGTCATCAGGGCGGTGTCCGACAGCGGGGTCGCGGGCCGGACGAAGCGCGATGAGTCGGTGATCCCAGCGGGCATGACGGCGTTGAGGCGTTTGATCCGATCCGGCTCTATCTCGTAGAGAACTTCTTGAAGTGCCTCCGGGTCCGGCAAAACCGAGAGGATGTCACGGACTAGAGAGGTCCGGGCCTCGGGCGTTCTGGCCGTCCGCAGTGTTCGCTCGATGAGGCCGGCCAGATGTCGGGCGACGATCTGCGGCTGCTCCCCCTCGTCGACGTCCTTCAGGTCCGCTACCTGGTCAACATTGGCATCAAGCAGTTGTTTGAGACGTGCGGTCAATAGCGACTCGTAGACCCCCGGTTTCACGGTTCGGACACTAACCGCTGGGTGGGACAAACGGTCGATGATCAGGCGGAGCTCTTGAAGAACTGCCGGCTGTGCCACTCGACGTGGTGCGGGCTCGGTGCGGGATGACGCGGGGCTGGGTCCAACAGCGGTCTCGAGTCGAGGCTGTAGACGAGACGATCCCCTTGCTCACTGCGGGATACATAATGCGGCGAGACACGGACCGTCAGATCGGCGCTCAGGCCGAGCGCACCCAGGTCGAAGAGCACGTGATGGATCGCGCACAACGCAAGGCCGTTGTCCGCCTCGTCGGTACCGCCCTGGGAGTGCCAGACCACGTGGGCGGCGTCCAGCCCGGCGGGATCGCGGCCCATGGCGCCGTCATAGCCGCACATGGCGCAGCGGTTGCGCCAGCCGTGAAGAACCTCGCTACGAAATCCAGGACGCCGACGGGGACGGGAGCGTTTGTGGTGCTGCCACGTCGCCTCCTCCGCCGCCTCGAGGTCCAAGCCCACATCCGCGCAGATCGGTTCGAGATAGGTCGGGGTGAAGTTGAGGTCGATCAGCAGCCGCGCCGATTCAGCCAGAAGAGACGGGTCCTTGCGGAGGAGATCCTCGACTTCCGGGCGGAGCCGACCCCTGGCGTGGGCCCGGCACAGAGCAGAGCGGGTGTCTTTGAGCGCCTCGCCGGCGTCGCCGTCGAGCTCCCACAGCTCAGACTCCAGATGGACGAACGGCATCGCCGCGCGGTACCGGTTCGTCGAGGGCGGTCCGAAATCATCGAGCAGTCGGCTAATACTGCAGCCGTAGATCGTGGTCATTGGTTTTCCCGTCGTCGGTAGTGGGATTGGCGGGCGCGGTATTGGTGTTGTCGGCGCCATTTGGACCAGGCCAGCAGGGTGGCCAGGGTGTGGTTGGTGTGCAGGAGCAGGGCGTCGAAGAGCCGGCGAAACTCGTTGACAGTCAACCTGATCAGGCCGGCGACTGAGGGCTGGGCGTCGCGTTCGATGGCGGTGGCCACTGCGAGGAACGCGTGGGCGAGCATGGCCAGGGTGGTCCAGCGGTGCCAGGAGCACCAGCGCCGGACCTGGTGCTGGTCCAGACCGACCAGACCCTTGGCCGCCTGAAAGGACTCCTCGATACGCCAGCGCTGTCCGGCCACGGCAACCAAGGTGCGTAGCGGGACGGGTCGGGGGCTGTAGCAGCGCAGGTAGGCGTGCTCGCCGGTGCGGTCGTTGCGGCGGATCAGCAAATGATGGATGCCGGGGTCGGTGTCGTCTTCGGCGAGCAGCCGGAACCAGGCCCAGGAGTACATCCTTGGCCCGTGTGCGCCGGCGCCGGCGGAGTGGCGCTGCCAGGCATGCGGTGGGATCAGCCCCGGCAGGGCATCGACGCGCAACGGGCCGGCGCCGGTAGGAACCCGCCGGTTGGCCGCGATGGCCATCACATAGCCCAGGTTGTGGGCGCGGATGGCTGCCCGCAGACGCGGGTCGGCGCCATAGACCTCATCACCGGTCACCCAGGCAGCGGGAACGCCTGCGGCTACCGCCCGGTCGATCAGTTGCTTCGCCAGTTCCGGTTTGGTCGCAAAGCCACACTCGCTCTGAGGGATTCCCGCATCAGCGCAGCGGCCGGGGTCCTCGGTCCAGGACTTGGGCAGATACAAAGCGCGGTCGATCAGGGCGTGTCCGCGCGGGGCTGCGTAGGTCAGATATACCGCCACCTGGGAGTTCTCAATGCGCCCGGCCGTCCCGGAGTATTGCCGTTGAACCCCGACGCTGTGGGTGCCTTTCTTGACATCTCCGGTCTCGTCGACGACCAGGATCGCCCCTGGGTCGCCGAAGGCGTCGATGACGTAGTCGCGGACATCGTCACGCACCGCCTCGGCATCCCAGCGGGCCCGGCCCAGCAGGTGCTGAAACGCGTGCGGCGTGGCGGCGCCACGGTGCTCAGCGATGGTCCAGCAATTTTTTCGATCCAGGCCCGAGACCATCCCCGCGAGTAACTCGCCGGCATGGCGCAGTGGCTCGAAACGGGCAAAACGCGGCGCGATGCGATCCAGCACCGCGGTGAACTCAGCCTGCCAACGCTGGGGGTCTACGCTATGAACCGCGGCGATCGCGGCATATTCAGATGTCTTCACAAACTCCGAACAATGCCGCGGTCACCGCTCTGACCAGTGCAGACACGCCGAATCCCACCAACCACGATCTACGGCTGCAGTACTAACGGGTTTTTCGGCCTCCTCGTAGGTACACGCCGAGGTCCCCTGCTGCTGTAGCCGGCCGAGCAACCAGAGCAGAAGCAGCGGCTTGTGCGGATATCGCTCGCCGCGGCCGCGGGGGGCCATTCGCAGGGTAGCCAGTTTTTCTAGGAATTCCTCCCGCTGCACACATCAAGCTTGGCAAAGAAGCATGCCCGACGCCGGCGGATTCACCGCTGTGATGTCGTACCAGCGGCGTATAACCATCCAGAACATGAATCCAGGAGCAGCCCAGTTGACTATTCAGGACGATATTTCCCGCTACTTGACCGAGCCGATCCTTACCCGGGCGGAAGTGTTGGCGCGCCCGTCACCGGTTCCGCAACAGCCCGGCGTCTATGGATGGTGGTTCCGTGAGCTTCCCGCCAAGATCGACGTGCGGGAGTGCATCTCCCGCGACGGCTTGACACTCTTGTACGCCGGTATCAGCCCGAAGAAACCGCCTACCAACGGACGCGGGCCCAGCCGACAGACTCTTCAGTCCCGGATTAAGACTCATTACACCGGCAACGCCGAGGGATCGACACTGCGCCGTACCCTCGGATGCCTGCTGGCCTCGGAATTGGGTATTGAGCTACGCAGGTTTGGATCCGGTACGCGTCTGCATTTTGGATTCGGCGAGCAGGCCCTCTCCCGGTGGATGGATCGCAACGCCTACGTCTCCTGGCTCTCAATCGCGCAGCCCTGGTTGCTCGAGGACCAGATCCTGGCCACGCTGGACCTTCCACTGAACCTGGACCAGAACCACCACAATGCATTCCACTCGACCCTGACCGAAGCCCGCGCTGCCGCCGCGTTGCGAGCGCGGTCCTTGCCAGCGCTGCCGAATCCGGGTGTCGGGGGAAGCGGGATCGATTAGCAATTTGCGGTTAGCGCTGCCGTCAACAAGGAAAGACCGATTCGCGGGCGCGCCCCGAGGGAGCCTGCCAAAAAGCCGCTTGGTATGGACGTTTTCGAGGTCAGCAGGCGGTCCGCAATTGCGATCAGTCAACCGCTGGCTGCGCTTCGATGATGAACCATGGCAGTTCGCCAGGATTCGCGTGCCAGTCGACTGAATCCCACCAGCAGTCCTTCATCGGTAGGCTGATCACCCCAACTGCGTTACGGCTCGCCACCTCTCGAGTCCAAGTGGTTTCCCAAGTGGCCCGGATTCCTTGTCGTGGGCATGGGGAACAAAAAGAGGAGCAGTGGTGCACGTTGATCTACCCCGCCGGACGCGAAAGGTCGCTACAGGATGCCAATCCGCACAACGACTTCCGTAGTCACAAACTCAACATGAAAGAGACAACGGCCAATCCATTCGACCGCTGTACAGCAACTACGGCGGAGGATGATCCGCAATGGTCTAACTGTCGCATCCAACTCCATCGCCATCGCGATCGAGCCCGTAGACATCATTGCCGATGACTCTGACAGGGCCCTGGACATAGGCTGGTCCATTGCCGCTGCCGCCAGCGCAGTTGAGCGGTCCCCGATAGTCGGTCCACCTGGTTTTAGAGCCAGGTTTGTTTTGATGCCGATTTCAGTTGATCTCGCAGGCCACGGGGTGATGGGTGTGGCTGCACCCGGCAGCGTACTCCGCGGGGGTGAGGTAGCCCAGGGCTGAATGGCGGTGGGCGGTGTTGTGCTCGTGCTTGTAGTCGGCGATGGCCACTCGGGCCTCGAGCACGGTGGTCCAGTGGTTGCGGTTGAGACACTCCCGGCGCAGCCGGTTGTTGAACGACTCGATGAACCCGTTGTTCCACGGGGTACCCGGAGGAATGTAGACAACACCAACCATGCCGACGCAGAACTGTTGCAGCGCTTGAGAAATCATCTCCGGGCCGTTGTCCATCCGCAGCACCATCGGCGGCCCGCCGGCTGCGGTGAAACAGCGTCGCAGATCCTCAATGAGCCGCTCGGCGGTGATCGAGCGCTCCACGATGTTCAGCAGCGACTCACGGGTGTGTTCATCGACCATCGAGGCGATCTTGATGGCCTTGCCATCCATGGTGGAGTCGAACTGGAAATCCAGCGCCCACACCACCTTGGGGGCATCAGCGCCGACCTGCGGCACCGAAGATTCCCCGACACGCTTGCGCCGGCTGCGCACCCGGCGCTGCAGGCCCTCCTCGACCCACAGCCGGTGGACCTTCTTGCGGTTGACCACCTGCTGCTCGTCGTAGCGCAACCCCGCCCAGGCCCGCCGGAACCCGTGACACGGATTGCGCTGGGAGTAGCTGCGCAGCCACTCCCGCAGCTGTGCATCCGGATCGGCCGGAGTCTGGGCCGACGGGAGGCGCCGGTAGGTCGAGCGGGACAGCCCGACCGCCTTACACGCCAACCGCTCAGACATGCCCTTGACCCTCTTGAGCATGTCCACGGCGCGGCGCTGGGCAGCCGGGCTCAAAATTTTCCCTTCGCCACCTCCCGCAGGGCGTCCTTCTCCAGCTCAGCCTCGGCCAGCAGCCGCTTGAGGCGGGAGTTCTGCTCACGCAGCTCCTTAAGCTCCTTGGCCGCGTTGACGTCCATGCCGCCGTAGGCACGTCGCCAGTTGTACAGCGTGGCCGCCGAGACCTCCAGCTCGCCGGCGATCTCCTCGTTGGTCCTGCCCGCCGCGGCCAGTTCATCGGCACGGCGCAACTTGCGCACCACGTCCTCCGCCGAATGCTTCTTCCGACCAGCCATGTCCTTCATCGTCCCTTCCAGCCCCTCCACGGGCCACAGGACTCTAAAACAAGGCGGACTCACCTATGGGGAACACGTCACAGGGGCCGCACCCCGCCGTGGCGGGCCACCACCTCGTCGACGACGGTATTGAGCCGCCCGATCGCCGCCGCCATCCCGGGGTGGTTCTCCCACAACCGGGTCGAGCCCTCGACATCGGCCAGCAGGAGCGTCACCGTGCCTGTCGGCAACTCGCTCACGGCCAGATCACCCCAGTTCAACGGCACAATCTCTGCGTAATTGGTCATGCTAGCCAGCATTGCTCCCCTCGGAGGGCACAACATCAGCACAACCGCGTAGATCCGCCCCCCTTCGGTACGTATCCGCGGCGAAATACGACCCTCCCCGCCGCGGATCTACGCATTACAGCGGATCTTCTTCCGTCCCGCCCGGCGCAGAGTCACAAGGGCAGCCGACTCCAAGGGAGAAAATCTCATGACCACCGCCACCACCACCCGCCAGGCGACCGTGTTCGACGCCGACCTGCCGGGGATGGACTACCACGAATGCCCCGACCCGATCGCGGCGCACGCCCAGCTGGCCACTGCACGCACCGAATCCCCAATCGGGATGGGCCCCTACGGGCCAGAGGTCCTCCGGTATGCCGACGTGCACACCGTGCTGCGCGACCCCCGGTTCATCAACCCGCCCGCTTTGGGTCTGGATTCCCAGGGCGTCACCTCCGGGCCCCTGTGGGAACGCGCCACCGCCAGCCTCCTGGCCATCGACGGCCAGGCCCACACCCGGCTGCGCCGACTGGTCGCCAAAGCCTTCTCCCCCCGCGCTATCGCCCGCCTGCAGAACTTGGTGGAGCAGACCGCCACCAACCTGGTCGACGCTCTGGCCGCGACCGGATCCGGCGACATCGTCACCGACGTCTCCCGGCCCTACCCCACCCCGATCATCTGCGCCCTGCTGGGCGCCCCACCCCAGGACTGGCACCTGTTCGCCGGCTGGGCTGACGGGATCATGAAGATCTTCGACTGGAACCTCGCCCACGACGCACCGATCATCGAAGCGGCCTGGGACCAACTCGACTCCTACCTCGACGCCATGGTGGCCCAACGGCGCACCGCGTTGACCGACGATCTCATCTCCGAACTCATCCGCGCCGAGGACGACGGCGACCGCCTCAGCCACAGCGAGCTGCTGATGCTCGCCGGATCACTGTTGGCCGCCGGCACCGACACCACCCGCAACCAACTCACCGCCGCCATCGAAAGCCTCATCGACCACCCCGACCAATGGGATCTCCTGACAGCCGAACCCGACCTGGCCGGCCAAGCCGTGGAGGAACTGATGCGCTATTCGCCGGTGGTATTCGGCGCCATGCGCTGCGCCACCGAAGACGTCGACATCGCCGGGATCACGATCCCCGCCGGCACCCTGGTCATCGCCAACACCGCCTCCGCCAACCGCGACCCCAGCGTCTTCGACCACCCCGAGCGACTCGATATCACCCGCGAACACCGCAGTCCCATCCTGACTTTCGGCGGCGGCACCCACTACTGCCTCGGCGCGCACCTGGCCCGCCTGGAACTCACCCAAGCAATCCGAGCCGCCACTACCCGTTGCCCACGGCTCCACCGCACCGGACCATCGCCGTGGAAGAGACTCACCGGCATCACCGGACCTACCACCCTGCCCGTCACCACCAAGCCCACTCCCCAGAAGGCAATGCCCTGACAGATAGAGACCAGACAATCGGCCCTGTTGCCGCCTGCCATTTGGGTCTAGCGTCGAAATCGTCGGCTTCTGCGTTTTGGGGGCCGCCGACCCTTTCGCTAGGGAGGACCTCTGTGGACGCCGAATCCCTCACGAGACGAAGACCACGCCCGCCGGGGTACGGGGCATCGACACACTACAAGTCATTGAGCGCCTACCTGATTGCCGCTGAATTGAATCGCTACCAGCCACCCGCCACGCGACCGGCCACGAGAGGACAGCCATGACAACCATCGACACCACCACGTCTCTTCGCCAGCGACGCGAAGCAATCGTCTACGAGCACGCCGCGGCGGAGAACCGGCACGACGTCGAAGCGACGATCGCGACCTTCCACCAACCGCGCTACGAATTCAACGGCCAGCCCAGCGACGGCGCCCAGGCCGTGCGAGAACTGCTCGGCGGCTTCATGACCGGCTTCCCCGACCTGCACATCGAACCCACCCGGATCCGCCACCTCGACGACGGAGTGCTTGTGGAGGGCACCATCACCGGAACCCACGACGGCCAGTGGGCAGGTATCCCACCCACCGGGCGGCATGTGGCGGTTCCTGTCGTGGGAATCTTCGAGTTCGACGACGACCGACTCCTCTGCGAGAAAGTCCACATGGACACGGCCACGCTGCTCAGCCAAATCGGTGCGCTTCCCTGACTCTCACCCCTCGGGTTCTGAGTATCGGGGTCCAAAACCCGGGGGAATGCGAATATCCGCGAACCGTTCTGGGGTCCAACCCAACGAGCCACTTCGAGGTCGCAGGATCGGTCGTTACTGAGGTTGATCAAGGTGGATAGCGGAGCGTGATGATGAACGAGTCCGAGTCGTTAAGTCCCACTGCCCGACTACTCGGGCCGATAGTCAGCGTGACCCTCCGCCCGTTGCTGCGCCGCGGTTTCGCCCCCCGTCGAGGAATCCTTGCCCTGATAGGCGGGGCGATCGGCCAAGCCGCTGCGGGGACATCCCTGCAGCGATCCACACTAGGCGGAGTGCCGGTCGAGATCGCAACTCCGCCGCGATACTCAGGCGCCGCTACGATTATCTATCTCCACGGCGGGGCCTACGTCGCGATGTCAGCCCGCGGATACCGCCGGTTAGTGACGCAACTTGCGGCTGCGACGGGGTGCCGGGTCGCCGCCGTCGACTACCGTCTGGCACCGGAGCACCCCTACCCCGCCGCACTCGATGACTCCATCGCCGCCTATACCGCAGCCCGGGAACAGCGTCCGGAAGAGAGGTTCGTGCTCGCAGGTGATTCCGCTGGCGGTGGACTGACCATCGCGACGGCTATCGCCCTCCGCGACCGCGGGGCCCCAATGCCGGCCGCACTGATCTGCGTCGCCCCTTGGGTTGACCTCACCTGCTCCGGGGAAAGCATGACCACCCGGGTGCGCCGGGAACGCATCTTGTCACCAGCTGGTCTGGCCGCCGACGCCCACCGATACGCCGGCAGGGAGAAGCCCAGCAGCCCGCTTGTCTCACCGCTGTTCGCCGATCTCAACGGGCTGCCGCCAATGCTGATCCAAGTCGGCGACGATGAAGTCCTACTTGATGATTCCACTCGGTTGGCGAACTCCGCACACACCGCCGGAGTGCCTGTGGATCTCCAAGTCTGGCCGCACCTGTGGCATGACTGGCACCTCTTCGCGGGTCTCCTACCGGAAGCGGACGCGGCGTTGCGCGCAATGGACACGTTTGTCCGCGACACCCTTAGTCGCTCCTGACAGCGGCGCCCTGCGTGTCAGGGTGAGTTGAGTCCAGTGGTTCATAGCAACCCGCCTGCAGGGCGAGATACGGATCAACGCAACGATGACGATTTCCAGCCTGGCTTCAGCTGGGGAAAATGGGCAGATGGGTTCACCACGTCCCCGTTCGGAAGGGCCGCAGCGGCGGCGTACGTTCAGTCCGGCTGAGAAGCTGGCGCATCTGGCGGCCTACGAGCAGGCCTGCGAGACCAACAGGGGTGGGGCCTATTTGCGGCGTGAGGGCTTGTATTCCTCGCTGATCTGCGAGTGGCGCAAGCAACGCGATGCCGGGGTTCTGCAGGGTAAGCCGGCCGGGGCCAAGGTCGGCAAGCTGACCGCCGAGCAGGCTGAGATCGCCCGCCTCAAGCGGGAGAACGCCCGGTTGAATAAGCGGTTGACCAGCACCGAGGCCGCTTTGGAGATCATGGGAAAAGCACACGCGCTCTTGGAGAGTCTCTCCGAGAGCGCGGAGCCGCCGAGCACGCCGAGACGGCGTTGATGGACGCCTGGAAGGCGTTGCGGGCACAGGGGATTCCCACCCGGGCGGCGGCGGAGTTGACCGGCATGAACCGCTCGACGGCGTTGCGTCGTTCAGCACGCAAGCCCAGTGAATGCACCGCGGCGGTGACGGTGCCGGTCAACAAGCTCACCGCCGCCGAGTGCGCCCGGGTTCTCGATGAGCTCAACAGCGCCCGCTTCGTTGACTGCGCGCCGCTGCAGGTGTGGGCCACGCTGCTCGATGAGGGCACCTACCTGTGTTCGGTGTCGACGATGTATCGCATCCTGACGGCGAACAAGCAGGTCAAGGAGCGTCGCCGGCTGGCCCGGCACCGCAAGGCGGTCTGCCCGGAGCTGGTGGCCACCGCCCCGCGGCAGGTGTACTCCTGGGACATCACCAAACTCCCCGGCCCGGCCAAGGGGATCTACTACGACGCCTACGTGATGATCGACATCTTCTCGCGCTACATCGTCGGGGTGCACGTGCACGCCCGCGAATGCGGGGTGCTGGCCACCGAGATGATGGAGCAGATCTTCGGCACCTACGGCATCCCGCATGTCGTGCACGCCGACCGGGGAACCTCGATGACCAGCAACACCGTCGCCGGACTGCTCTCCGATCTTGGCGTCACCCGGTCGCACTCGCGGCCCAAGGTCTCCAACGACAACCCCTACAGCGAGTCCTGGTTCAAGACCCTCAAGTACGCCCCGGCCTTCCCGGAACGCTTCGCATCCATCCACCACGCACGAGATTTCATGGATGAATTCGTCGCCTGGTATAACCACGAGCATCGGCACAGCGGGATCGGTCTACACACCCCCGCCGATGTGTTCTACGGCCTGGCCGAGGAGAAGGACACCCAGCGGCGACAGGTGCTTGCCGAGGCCCGAGCATGTCACCGCGACCGCTTCAGCCGTGACAGCGCCCCCAAGATCATCGACCTACCCGCAACAGCCGCCATCAACCCGCCCAAACCACCAGAATCGGAGGACCAGACGACAGCTGCTTAACACCCGCTGGACTCAAACACCTTGACAAATTCCGGCGCACAGCGATCTACCCAGCCGAGTTGTCCAACGCCGACTGCATAAATGCAGCGGTGGCGCAGTCAAGCGTGAGAATGCCCAGTCAAAGTTCAGAACCTGCAAGGTCTCGACAGACGCCGCCAGCCTCCGAAACGGTCTGGCAGCAGCCGCTATCGAGCGGCCCCTGAGGGCGTTCCCGGTAGCATCCGGATTCAGCAGTTCAGCCAGTTACAGCGGGAATCCAGACGCAAAGGGGATGCCGTGCCGAAGCAGCTAAGCAAGGAAGAACGTCTGGACCGGCTAATCGAGAAGTGCCGGCGCGACGTTGCCAAACGCGGCGACGCAGGGTCGCTGTCGCAGACACCCGACAGGCTGCTGGGCACGCTGGCCCGGGAAGCCGGTTACCAACGTGTCGGACGGAATTTCCGCCAGATTCTCGATGAGCGCCTGCGGGCCGAGGGGCTTGCGACCTGGCCGAAGTTGGATGAACCGACCATCACACGGGCGACGCGAATCTATCTCTTCCGCGCCGGACATCAGATTCCCGGGCTCCAAGAGCAGCGAGTCCTTTTCGATAGCGAAGCGCCCCTTTCACATTTCCTGCAGAAAAACTTCATGGTGCTGCCGTACTTCAAGAAGTCGGGGCTGCGTTACCTGGACGCCGAAGTGCTTATCGCACCCGGATGCAAGATCGACCTCCTAGCCGAGGACAAGAAGTCCAAGGAACTGGTCGGGATCGAGCTGAAGCCGGGTGAACCCGACAAAGGGCTGGTCTCTCAGGCGGGGCGATACATGACCGCGCTGAAACAGAAGGCGGCCAAAGACGGGCGGCCGGGAGCGCGGCTGCTGATCGTCTCCGGCCAGCCAGATCGGGAATTCCAGTCACAGGTTCAAACCCTGGCCGAGAAGCGCCGCGTGCCAACGAACTGGCTCACCTACACGGTGAAAATGAGCCTCCAGAAAGCGCCGTAGATCACCTGGGAGCGTGATCTCGGGTTGGATGGGTATGGGCCCGCGCTGGCGCCGGCCGCAAGTGAGACTGATTCGACGACCCATCCGGCCAACGCGACGAGTGGGGCTGAGGAAACCACCACAAACGAGGAAGCATCCGACGCTTCGGCCCTTGTGGACATCGTTTCCGGCCAGGTGAACGTGACTGCTGGAGACGACACCAAAGAATCGGCACCCACCGTCACGACCGCGCCGTCTGCAGGGCCGACAAGAAGCACCGGCCGCGCACCGTCGGCGCCGGGTGCGGACAGGCCCGCGACATCTGCTCGCGCCGGTCGCGCCGAACACAATTAGACGACCCGATCCGCACCTGGCAGAGCACTATCGACGCGACCTCTGCGACAACGTAACCGGGCTTTTCCTTCGCAGAACGTCGGCGTCTTCCCGGCATTGCCCCAACGGATCGCGACTCTTGAACTCGCCGCGGATCGGCGCCGCCTACGCGCCGCCGTCGCAGCCCCCGGGGGGCGCCGGCTGGGGAATCGGCCCGTTTTCGGGATTGAAGACAACGCAGTCGAGCTGGAAGATCGGTCCGACGAAGGAGCTTCCGGTCATGATCAACTGATGCCAGTAGGTGCCGTCGGGGTATTTCTGGCCATCACAACATTTAGTGGCGAGGAAACCACCTTGGCCACCTGGACACCAGCCGATGGTGACGTTGGGCATATACGGGTCCTGGCCCGGGGGATCCGCTGCGGCTGCCGGACTGAAACACAGTGCAGCAACACAACACAGGACCGCCAGTCCATGCATGGCCAACCTCGACATGGCTACCTCCCCCGAATGCCGCAGGGCCGCTGACTCGTCAGGAGATTAACATCGGAGCAGCCCGAGGTTCTGGGCATTTACGCAGGCTGGCCCTGTTATCTACCTCGACAGCGCCGAGCAACGTCACCGCTTCCGGCGAGCTTGGCACGAAGGGGAACCTGCGTTACCTGATTTTGTCGGCGCTCGGGGTCGGGGCGCCAGTAGCTCAAGGACCAGGGACAACTCAGCGGCTGAACCCGGCGACGAGCAGGCTCTTAGTCATCACTCCCGCCGACGGCGACCCGCCGCCGTCGAACCCGCCGGATAGCATCCGCCACGGTGCAAACGACTGACGACTCCTTTGTCTCCGCGTGGTCGAAGGCGAGGTTCCCCGAGGAGAACCGCGCCTTCGTGAAGTGGTTCTGCGGTGAGATCGGTATCTCCGGCTTCCGGTTCGTACCCGCCGACTACCGCTCCATCGCCGCTACCCGCCGCGACGGGACCGGGGAGCTTCGGATTCACTGGGGTTGCACGATCGGCTTCACCGAGACCGAGGCCCGGCACTTCGGGGCCAACGCGGACGAAGTCCGCATCAGCAACACCGGGAAGAACATCTGGCTGGTATCCCACCCCGAGCACCGCGACGTGAGCCTGCGCGGCCCGGCCGGCACGTCGAAGGCCCCTGAGGCCAGGCGCTGCCCGCAGTGCGGCGTCTACGAGCTGTCGCTGAGCGGCGTCTGCCCCGGCTGCGACGACAACTGAGGCGAGGCCGCCCGGCCGAGATTTCCCACCTTAGGATCCGCCGCCGGGCGCGTCCCTCCGCGCCGACGCAGTGATCCGCGACCGCCTGTCCACCACCTGGCCTCGGAAGGATAAGAACCTTCGGCGCTCGTGTCGTTGGCCGCTGAAATCGCTGCGGCGCATGGATATTCACCGAAAAAAGTGACCTTAGGCCCATAACACGCCTTACGGCCGGTTCGGCGACGCCGCCGAGGGGTCCGACTCTCGGTGCCGGGGTGGTTCGTCAAGACCGAAACGGTGTGGGCGGCAGCACTTTCGGGTTTCGATGGATCGCCAGCCGGGCAGGGCGCCGAGAACGTCGGGGCAGGTGGTCGGGTGCACGAAGACGGCGGCGGCCACCGAAACCGGACCGCTCAGCGTTTGCTGCTGGGCGCCCTGGTCTCTTCTCGCGAACTGGCTCTACCCGTTTGCGCTGCTCAGGTGCTTGAATAACCGAACATCGGGATGTTTTTCGGGACTTCCCGACAACGGACTGGGGGGTGCGGCCATGGGTGCTGGACGGCATGTGGGTCGGGTCGGGGCGCTGGCGGTGGCTCTGGGTGTGGGTTTCGGGGTGTCCTCGGCGGTGACGGTCGCCGTGGCGGATTCCTCCAGCAGCCCGGGGTCGTCGAGCGAGGTCAGTAGGCTGATGCCCGCCGCGCCGGTGCCCGGCAGCAGCCGGCCGGCCTGGTCGGTCAGCCGGGCCCGCGGCGTCATGGCTGCCGCGGCGCGGGGTCGCGAGGGGCAGCAGTGGCCCAGCTGCAGCCGGTGGCCGCAGCGGCCAGCGTCGAAGTGGCGGTGCCTGCTGCGGTGCTGCCGCGGCGGCCCGGCTGCTCCGTGGGGCCGCGTCGCGCCGCGGCGGACCCGCTTTCTCGGTCGAGTCCGATCCTGCGGTGGCGCTGCCCGGCCTGCAGGCCGGCGACACCGATGTGGGGCTGTGGGTGGCTGCCGCGCTGACACCGCGGCCCGCGCCTGCGGCCATCGCCGTCGGTGGGCGGAGGACTCGCTGGAGCGGTGCAGTGGCGGCCCCGGTCGCCGCGACGGTAACCGGGTCGGTGGCTGCGGCGCCGGGCGCCTCGGCGGTCAGTGCGCCGCAGTGGTCGGCGAGCCCGTTCGCGCCGCTGGTGCGGGCGGTGATCGGGCTGCTGCTGACCCTGGGCGGGATGAACACGACCAACCCGCAGCCGAACAACCCGATCCAGCAGGTGCTGTACTCGCTGGCCAAAGGACTCAGCTCCGCCTTCGACCCGGCACCCCCGCCGGGCTCCCCCACCGTCGAGGCCGCCGACCCACTAAGCGGGACGGTGGCCGGATCCCTGGGATTCCCCACCGGCGGCGGGTTGAGCTTCACCGCCACCGACCCCTCCCAGGGCAGCGTCGAGGTCACCGCCGACGGCACCTTCACCTACACCCCCACCGCCGAGGCCCGCCAGAGCGCCGGCGCTGCGACCACCGACACCTTCACCGCCACCGCGCACAACGGCCTGTCCACCAGCTCCGTCAGCGTCACCGTGCCCGTCGACCCCGGCACCCCCATCGCCGGCAGCCCCACCATCAACACCCCGAATCCCGACACCGGGATCGTCACCGGCGCAGCGATCTTCACCGACACCGCCGGACGCACCCTCACCTACAGCACCCCCGCCACCAGTAACAGCGGCGGAACAGTCACCCTGAACACCTCGACCGGGGTGTTCACCTACACCCCGACCGACACCCAACGCCAAAACGCCACCGACACCACCACCGACACCTTCACCGTCACCGCCACCAACGGGTGCGTACGGCCACCGAAAACCATCAGCGGCGGTGGTATCGGCTGCTGGGCCGCCGTCGGCGGATCCCGGCGCCTCCATTGCCGGCACCGCCACGATCGGCAGCGCTGACCCGGACACTGGGCGGTCACCGGCGCCGCGGTGTTCACCAACACCGCCGGGCGCACCCTGACCTAGCAGCGGCCCGGCGGCGGTCAGCATCGGCGGGTGGGGCGGTCAGCCTCAACTCTCCACCGGCGCGTTCACCTACACACCCACCGTGGATCAGCGCACGGCTGCAGGCACCTCAGCCACGCCGGTGACAGATGCGTTCACCATCACCGCTGCCACCGGCGTGTACATACGGTGACTGGAAACCGTGATCGCGCCTGTTTCCCGCTCACGGTGGCCCTGCCTGCTGATCCGACCGCCCCGGTCGCGGGAAGCCCGATCGTCGCAGTGCTGACCCGGTGACCGCCTGTCACAGGCGCAGCGGTATTCACCAACGTCGCCGGGCACACCCTGACCTATAGCAGCCCGGCGATCAGCACCGCCAGTACGGGTGACCATCGACGCATCTACCGGAGCCATTCAGTTACACCCCCACCACCGCCCAGCAGTTGGCGGCGGGCACCGCGGCCACTCCGGTCAGCGACACCTTCATCATCACCGCGTCAACTGGGGTAACACGGTCGGCGAAACGGTCACCGTGCCGATCGCGTTAACCGCGGCCTCACCAGCCGTACCGCGCCCTCCGGCCCCGCTGCCGGTCCGGTCGACAGTGCCGAACCTCTTGTCATTGATGGGGATTATTTGGCGGGGTTCGATCCGTCGACGGTTGTGTTGCTGGCCCTTGCCACTGCATACAGCCCCGACGGAACTCGGCGCTAGCACCCTGACACCAAAGCCTCAACCCCGACACCACGCGTGGGAGTCCACCACGCTGAAGGTCATCGACACCGCTACCAGTGCCGGCAGCCACGATCGCGATCAGCGGGGTGAACTTCACGCTGCTTCCCCAGCCCCGACGGACGGCGGTATATGTCGTGAACAATCCGCTATTCGAGCTTCAACAAGAAGACCCTGAAGGACCCTCGATTGGCACACAGGATATTCCATGTTGGGCCGGGTGTCGGTGATAGATACCGCCACTCAACTCTCTGGCGGCCACGATCGAGGTCGACACCGCCAAAGCTCCTGGGCTGTCGCGTGCTGATCAGCCCAGACAGCACCTCTACGTGTTCGATAGCAACGGTGTCGGTGATCGACACCGCCACCATCACCGTCGGGGGCCAATTTCGGCGGCGAGACCCTGTCGGGAAAGCCCAGCTGCCGGCGAGCGGTTGTATCTGCTCGACAGCGACTCACCACCGTCCGGATCATCGACACTGCCACCAACACCGCGATCAACCAGGTCGACCTACCGATATCCGCGCGGCGGGATGCCTGCAGTCAGCACCGACGGCAGCGTTCTGTACAGTCTCCCACTTCGACCCGACAACGGTGTCACCGGTATTGAGAGCCCCTGGTCGGGATCGTCACCGGCTCCTGAACCCTACGCTCACAGCAGCCTGGTTCTCATTGATACCACCGGCGCCCTGATCACGTCGGTTCCCGTGCCTTCGGGTTCGACTTACCTGACAGTCAGCCCTGACGGCACCCAAGTATCTTTCACGGGCACACAATCGGTGGTCACCATCGCCCCAAAGACACCGTCGTCGTCGCAGGGGTCGCCAAGATCACCAAGGCTGACCCTGCCACCGGAATCGTCACTGGAACCACGGCATTCACCAATACAGCAGGGACCCTGCTCACTTACAGCGCACCTGCGCTCGGCACCAACGGCGGCTCCGTCAGCATCAACGCCGCCACCGGGCGTTCACCTCACATCTCTGGCGCTCGAACAGCGTCAGACGGCGCTAGCGACCACGATCCCTAACTTCGATACCTTCACCATCACCGCCACCAGCGGGACCCACACCGCCACCGAAGTGGTCACCGTGCCCGTCGCCCCATTGATCCGTGAACCGCAAGTCGATGGCAAGGGTCGTCATCGATGCAGGACCGACGCTGGCCACCGCCGTCTACGGGCATGTGACCATCACCGACCCCGATGGTGAATACGTCTACTACGAAATAGTTCCCGACCAGCCCGGTGGCTGGATCCGCGACCTCGAAACCAGCGACGAATTCGATCCGAGTGTGTCCCTCGATCACAACACCGGCGAGTTCGTCTTCACCCCAGGAACATTCCTGCGTGAGAACGCCTACCTGGCGGCGGGTATCACGGCTGCTCAGCACCTCACGTTCACCGCGGCGGGAACCGACCTCGAGGGCACCGCGACCACCACGGTCACCGTGCCGATCAGTGCTTTGGCCCCACCGGCACCACCGACGACTGCCCCGACAGCGGTGCCGCCGGCGTGGACCGACGAAGCGGCGATCACCACCATCCCCGTGGAGTCGGGAGCCATGACGCTGAGCCCCGACGGTAGCCGCATCTACATCCGAAACGACTACAGCGGCAGCTACACGGACTATCGCGGGGTGAGCGTGATCAACACCGCGACCAATGCTCGCAATGCCATAGCAACCGATCTCGACTTCGGCGGTGTCAGTGCCGATGCCGCCGTAGCGGTCAGCCCCAACGGGCGCTATATCTACACCGCGGGCGCCTACTTCGACCCCAACGGTAACGATCCCAACTCCGATTATGTTGTTCCCACGGTGAAGGTCATCGACACCACTACCAACCGGGTCTCAGCAGCGATACCCCTCTCGGGCGATGCAACGATCACAAATCTTGCCGTCGACAATGACGGCACGAATCTGTATGTTCGCGAGATCGACGCGACGGGCAATTCCTCGCTGACCGTGATCGACCTTCCCTCCAAGACCGTGATCGCCACCATCCCGGTCGGCAGCCGTCAGTCCATCTACACCGGCGCAGGTCTGGCGGTCGGCCCCGACAACAAACACGTCTACATCCGCGAAACCGGCACCGGTTCCGGCGCCGCGTCCACACTGCGTGTAATCAACACAGCCACAAAGACAGTCACGGCCACCATCACTACTGGCGAGCCCACGGGCTACGGCAATACGAACGGCAGTCTGACCGTCAGCCCCAACGGAGACTACGTCTACACCCGCGACTGGAGTATTAACGACACAGGCGACCTCGTTGCGGCGGTGACCGTGATCAACACCAGCAACAACACCGTGACCGCGGTGATTCCGACCGGCGATCGATTCGGATCAACAGCAGGCGGTATTGCGGTCAGCCCCGAGGGAAGTCATCTGTATGTAGCGGACAATGACGGAATCGTCGGCGCCGGAATCCAAAAGATCGACCTCGCAACAAACCAGATCACCGGCATCGCCGACAGCGGACAAGACAGCAGCTCCTACCGCGTCGGCGACGTCAGCGTCAGCGACGGCAGTACCCGCCTCTACACCCATGACACCTACTTCAATCCGGCCACCGGCACTTGGATTGGAGGAGTGACAGTCATCGACTCGACAAAACTCGCCTTCCCCGCACGGGACGAGCTTGCACCCGACGATTCGACCAACACCCTCGAGAACAGGGCAGTAACACTCAGCCCCATGCGCTACCTCCTCGGGGGTGATACCGGAGGGACGATCACCGCAGTGTCCGCGCCGGCCAACGGCACGGCCGTGTTCGGCGACACGATCATCACCTACACACCCAACACCGACTACGCCGGAACCGATACCTTCACCTACACCGCTACCGACGGCATCCGCACCGACACCGGCACCATCACTGTGGACGTCTACGAGGTGAACCACACGGTTTCCACCGACCCCGGTCCGTTTGGAACCGATGACCTTTACAGCCGTCTGCGGGATGCGATGGACGGTAAGGACGGCAAGACTCTCCGGCACGGCGTCTACACCGAGCACGTGTTCGCCGGCGGCCAGCAAGCCCTCATCGTCTACATCGCTGGCACCCACACCCTGACCGGTGACCAGTCGGTCATCAAGAACCTGCCATCGGCAGCCGGGATCGTCGATGAGGATCAAATCGCCGTCATCAAAGATGCGATGAAGACAAACGAGCCGATCTTGCTGGTGGGCTACAGCCAGGGCGGCATGGACGCCCAGAACATCGCCGCCGACGCCGCGAAATACGGCCTGCAGGGCCAGATCAAGGCTGTAGTCACGTTCGGCTCACCCCTCGTCCGGTACGACAAATACCCGACAGTGCACCTCGAGGACGTTGCGGACGTCATCCCGACGATTGCCGTGCCCGCTTGGGGTATCGGGCTTTTCAATTTCGCGGTCAACAGGAGCGTGTACAAAATCGCGAGCCGGAACTCCTACAACCCCTTGGTGCTGGGCAACCCGCTCAGCGTGGGGGTTCACGGAGAGCGCTCAACCTACGAGGACATCGGGTTGTTCTTCGACGTGGACACCTCGTCGCAATGGGACGGCGTGAAAGACGCCCTGGCCGGGTTCCTGAGGGGCCGGATCGTTCCCGACGGCTACGCAGTCATCGGCGGAGAGCTGGTCAAGGTCGGGACACCATCCTCGATACAGTTCTAAGGACGGAAGGTGGCTTTCCTGGGTTCTGCATTTGCGGCAAGCAACATCGACCGCCAATAGCCACACCCCGCTTTCAAGCCTAGGGGCTCGCAGGCGGGCCGTTGGTGAACGGGTCGGACACAACCCGCCGGCACGGTGAGCTCAGGCGCCGCGGCGCGATCCGGCGGCGGGCACCGCACGGACCCGGCTGCTGTCGCCCGCCCGGCTAGAGATAGGTGGGAGCCTGCCGCCGACGTTGTCGTCAGTGATTCATCCCAGGGTGACCGCGAGGGTGAAGAGAGCGGCAACTACCGCGATGGCGAGGGCATCTCGCCATCCGGGTCGGGCTGGGTGGGCGCAGATGCGGCCGGCGCCGCCGCGGGCCGTGATGGCATCACCCATTTCGGTGGCCCGCCGCAGTGCGACAACCATGGCGGCGGTGCACAGTTCGACGGTTTCGGCGCGGCGGGAGGGTTTGTCGGGTTGGGGTGGCTGCAGGCGCCGGGCTGCGGCGAGCAGCCGGAACTCCTCAGCCAGCATCGGAAAGATCCGAAACGCCAGGGAGGTGATGACCGCCCAGTCGTCGACGGGCAGGCCCAGGAGGCGCAACGGGCGACACAGCGTCGCCACGGCGGGGGCGATGTCGGCGACGTGGGTGGTCCAGGAGACCACGACACCGAGGCTGATGAGGGCTAGCCCGAGGCTTGACACTCGCAGGAAGTCCAGGAAACCACCCACGCCGATCGTGACGGGGCCCAGGTGCAGTTCGGGGGCGCCGCCGTTGGCGATGGTGAACACACTGCCGACCACGATGATGACCCACAGCCATCGCGGTATCGAGGGGATGCAGGTGTGGGAGATACCGGCCAGCGCCGCGGTGATCCCCACCAGCAGTGCGGTGGCCCCGATCGCCGGCCATGACGGCGTGAGGGTCAGCAGGATCGAGATCACCAGCATGACAACGAGTTTGGTGCCGGCCCACAGGTCGTGGATCGGTGAGGGGCCCGGGACGGGCCGCATCAGCATCAGCGGGCGGCGGCTCACGGCTGAAGGCTCGTCTCGATGTCCACCAGTGTTCCGTGTTCCAGGCGCAGGGTCCGCGGGCACAGCGAGGACAAGCTGGTGGTGTCATGGGAGATGACGACCAGGGTTTGGCCACGGCGGCGGATGTCGGTCAGCAAGGCGATGAGGTCCAGTTGCGCGTCGGTGTCCAGACCCGCGAGGGGCTCATCGAGGATCAGCAACCGCGGTCGGTGGGCCAGCAGCCCGGCCAGGGCGACGCGGCGCAGTTGGCCGCCGCTGAGCCGGTCGATGAGCACGCCGGCGATCTCGGCCCCCAGACCGACCGAGGCCAAGGCCCCGACAATGCGGTCGGTGTCGGTGGCCGAGATCCCCGCCAGCGCGGCGACCGCTGCGCCGGCATTTCCGCGCAGCAACTGCAGTCGGGCGGATTGGAAACACACCGCGACGGCCCCGACCTGTCGATCAACGGGGCGCCCGTCGAGCAGACAGTGCCCGGTCGTCGGGGTGAGCAGGCCGGCCATGATCCAGGCCAGCGTGGATTTGCCTGAACCGTTGCCGCCGCACAGCAACACCCCGTCACCGGACTGAAGGCCGAAGGACACCTCACGCAACACGGGCTGCGACCACGGCGTGCCCGCGGCGTAGTCGAACGACACATTGCGCACCTCGAGCACCATTTCCCGACTGGCTGATTCGGCAGACGAAGGCTGGGTGGGGGCTGGACGGGGCGGGGCCGAACGGGCCGGGGTGCGTGGGCCGGTGGTCGTGGCCGCGCCGATCGGTATCGCGCGGTCGGCGGCCGCGGCCTCCTCGGGGTAGTGGGTGATGTGCACCAACCCGACCCGGTGCTGGGCGGTCAGCCCATCGAGCACCTCAAGGAGAGTCGTGCGTCCGGGTGGGTCGACCATGGTGGTGACTTCGTCGGCGACCAGCAACGCCGGATCGCGGGCCAGTGCAGCGGCGATCGCCAGACGTTGGGACTCCCCACCGGATAACCCGGCGGTGTCGCGATCGGCCATCCCAGCTAAGCCCACCTCGGCGAGCAGGCCGTCGGTGTCGACCTGCCGGTCCGGTGGTAGCCCCCACACGAGGTCGTCGCCGACTCGCAACCCGAGCACCTGGCTGTCGGGGTGCTGCAGCACCAGAGCGGTCCCCGCGACCTGACCCAACCCCACACCAGCCGGGCGTTCGATGGTGCCGGTGGTCGGGGCCACCCCGGCCAGGATCCGCATCAGGGTGGACTTGCCCGCACCATTAGGTCCGGTGATCGCCACATGTTCACCCGCAGCGACCCGCATGGACACCCCCGCCAGCGCATCCCGGTCAGCACCCGGATAGCGATACCCGACATCGGTCAGCGTGATCGGCAGCGGACCCGGCGCGCGACCGTCACCGGTGATCGGCAACAACCCCGGCGAGGACAAATCCGACGCCGCCTCCAGTCGCCGCAAAACGGGGGTCAACACCCGCCACCCGAACGAGGTGCCGCAGACCACGATCAGCCACACCCCCACCCCAATCAGCCACGGCCAGTGCACGATTCCCGTGTGCACCACCCGCTCGAAGCCGACGCCGGCATCGGCCAGCCCCGGCACACCCTTCAACAGGGCGGCGAACCCGCCGGCGTTGGCGGCCACCGCACCCAGCACCACTTCCCGCAGCCCGCTCAGCGCCCCAAACGCGACCACGCACAGCGGCGACACTGTCACTCCCCACGCTGCTGCGACAGCCACCATCGTCGGGGCGCCGCGGCCGTGTCGTTTGACCTCACCGGCGATGGCCCCCATGTAGGCGCACGTCACCACCGACACCAATCCGCCGAACCCCGCCATCAGGAAGCCGATCAGACCCGCGGCCACGAACGCCCCGAACCCCACCCGCAGTCGGAACCGGTAACACAGCACCCCCATCGGGACCGCACCCAGCCATGCGAGCACCACCGCACCGGGCACCACAATCGACACCACCGCGATCGCCCCCATCAACGCAGCCGTCATCGCCGCCTGAGCCAACTCCGAAGGCGCCAGGCGAGCCGATCGTCCCGCCTGGGCGTCGCGCCGCCCATCACTCATCGCGCCGCCAGTTACCCATCTCGCAGCGAATTACAGCACGAGCCCGCCCATGTGACTGACCCATCAGGGCACCAGTGGCCAAAGAAACTGCCGGCGCGAGCGCTACGAGATTGTGTTCGCACCGGAATTTGTCAAGGTGTTTGAGTCCAGCGGGTGTTAGGCGGCTGTCGTCTTGTTCTCCGGTTCTGCCGGTTTTGGCGGGTTGATCGCGGCGGTCTCGGGTAGGTCGATGATCTTGGGTGCGGCATCGGCGCTGAAGCGGTGCCGGTGGCGTGCTCGGGCCTCGGCGAGCACGGCGCGGCGCTGGGTGTCCTTCTCGGTGGCCAGGCCGTAGAAGACGTCGGCGGGGGTGTGCAGGCCGATGCCGCTGTGGCGGTGCTCGTGGTTGTACCAGGCGACGAATTCGTCCATGAAGTCCCGTGCGTGGTGGATGGATGCGAAGCGTTCCGGGAAGGCCGGGGCGTACTTGAGGGTCTTGAACCAGGACTCGCTGTAGGGGTTGTCGTTGGAGACCTTGGGCCGTGAATGCGAGCGGGTCACCCCCAGTTCGGCAAGTAGCCCGGCGACGCTGTTGCTGGTCATCGAGGTTCCCCGGTCGGCGTGCACGACGTGCGGGATGCCGTAGGTGCCGAAGATCTGCTCCATCATCTCGGTGGCCAGCACCCCGCACTCGCGGGCCAAACCCCTCGACGAAATCCTCGGCAAGATCAATGACGAACACGGGGTCGATGTACACCAGCGGATACACGAACTGACTTCGAAGAAAGGCTCTCAGCCCAGCCCGCTTCACGCCGCAATAGCCCGACTTGCATTCGCGTCGACCATCCGCATTGTCACGACGAACTACGACCATCACCTCTCGACGCTGCTCGGCGATGGGGCGACCGAGTACCTCGCTCCCGCGCTCCCAATGGGCGATGACTTCACCGGCATCGTGTACATCCACGGTCGATTGGATCAGGAGAGCCGGCGATTGGTTTGTACCGACGAGGATTTCGGCAGGGCCTACCTAACGGACGCCTGGGCTGCCCGATTCCTCGACCGTATGTTCGCCACGCACCCCGTCCTTTTCGTGGGTTACAGCCACAACGACACGATCATGAAGTACCTCGCACGAGGACTCGGTGGCAGGTCGGAGAAGCGCTACGCACTAACCGCTGACGCGGATTCTCCGTTATGGAGGCAACTCGGCATTACACCAATTGAGTGTTCCTACGACGACCAGCCAGTGGTGCTCAACGACTGGGCCGCACTAGCTTCCGAAGGGCTGTTGGGTCATCGTGCTCGCGTCAAAGCTCTCGTAGCCGAACAAGATCCAACACCCATCCCCGATGCCGTCTCGTACCTCGAATCGGTCTTAGGAGACAAGAACACTGTACGGTTCTTTACAGAGTTTGCGCGTGGCAAGGCGTGGCTTCAATGGGTTTCCGGGAGAACGGAGTTCGCCACGTTGTTCCGGCCGGCACCTTCAGTGGACCCCGATGTCACGTATGCTCTTGCGACTTGGTTCGCCGACAACTACGTCAATGACGAAGAAGTTTCCGACGTCGCGTTCCAAATATTGGCTGAGTCCGGCCCGCATCTGGTCGATGACTTTGCCTTTACGATATGCCGGCAGCTTTCCCGGCTCCAATGTCCGCTGTCACAGCGTGCGCGCCGCTGGCTCCTTCTCGCCGCAGGCAGTTCCGAGAGCCGATCTCAGGTCACCCTGCTCGCATCAGTGGTTAACAGTACGTCTCTAGCTCACGATCCAGAGACGGCGCTGTTCCTCTTCGACTACCTGACCGAACCACGAGTTGCTGCCTCCGGCAGGTATTTTGGGGCCACCTTCGAAGCAACCACCCGAGAGAACGACTCCATGCTTCGCTTGAATTGGGAAAACGCGTATCGGCCCTTCCTCGACCACTACGCCGGTCAGCTTCTTGCGATCCTCGATCGCCATCTTCGCCGGGCAGATTTGCAACTCACCCTCGCAGGCGAATCAGATCGCGAGCGCCCAAGTCTATGGCGCCCCTCCATCTCCATTGCGGAGGACCACCAACTGGGCACACCGCTTGGATTCCTAATCGATGCCGCGCGAGACTGCCTCGAGTCACTTCTTGCAGAACAGAATCCAGCAGTCGACAGATACCTAGAAGCGTGGGCCGTGAACGACGTAGTGTTGTTGCGCCGCTTAGCAATACATGGCTGGACGAACCGGACTGACAAGACCTCGTCGGAGAAGCTGCAATGGTTCCTAGGCACTGAGTGGCTACACTCGCTCGATCTACGCTCCGAGGCATCCCGCCTTATCGTCGAGACAGCCGGTTCGGCGGATCCCCAATCCGTGACAACGCTCATCGCCGATCTTCTGGCACATTCTGAGGATGACGGGTTCGGGCCGTGGCGTGCTGCTGCCCTGTTGACCGCCATCAAAGATGCCAACCCAAACCTGCCAGTTGTAGACGAAGCGCTCGCGACCCTCGCGGTATCTCATCCTGAGATTGCCGAACAAGATGTTGGCAGCAGGTCGCAGGAACCGTCGGCATGGGATGGGGCACCGCCCATGGATGTCGAACAATTGCACCAAGAGCTCGGCGAGGCACCCGCCGCAACGGGGTCCGCATTGATCGCATGCGAGGCAGAGACTGCTGGGTGGGAGAATCAGAGACGTTGGGAACAACTCGCTGGTTCGATTAGCGCGCTCTCACCCAGCAGTACCCAGCAGATGGTTTCGCGCTGCTTGATTCGATCGGATCAGGACACCCGGAGATTTCGAACGCGATCGTCCGCGGTTGGGCCCGAACAACGGCAAATGAGTCCATCGTTGCGCAAATTCTGACGCGGATAGCGCATCTCGAACTCAACCCAATCCTCGGGGAGGTTACCTCTATGCTCGGCGGCTTCGGTTCTCCGAGTCAACCCCCGGGCTGGTACCGATTCGAAGAGAGTGTCGAACTCGCCCAGATGTGCTGGGAGGCAATTGATCCTGGCACCACCAGTGCATTACCAGATGGCAGTGATTTCCTAACCAATGCGATCAATCACCCTACAGGCCAGTTGGCAACATACTGGGTGGACAGAATCGGTCATTTATGGCGGGATGCCGCCGAGGGCTGGAACGGCATCCCACCCGATTTGGCCGGCTATCTCGCGGAGCTGAGTGCGCATGACGACACGCGAAGCGAGGCCGTCAGAACCGTCTTCAGCGCCTACTTGGCGTTCTTCCACGCCGCAGATAGACAGTGGTGCAAGCAGTTCTTGATGCCGATGCTGGACTGGAGCGACCCACGCATGGCCCGGATAGCTTGGACGGGATACCTGTCACAGGGGCGAGGCAGCGATGAACTCCTGGCAGATGGGTTCCTCGACCTGCTGATAGAGGCACTCGGTCATCGTCACGAGCTTTTTCCCGGGGCCGCAAGCAATCTGACTCTGCTCCTTGCCAAGATTGCGGTCGAAGCTGGTGTCGACCCTGGCACGTGGATCAACACCTTTGTCACGGCCGGCTCAGCCCCCTGCGTGTCAGGGTGAGTTGAGTCCAGTGGTTCATAGCAACCCGCCTGCAGGGCGAGATACGGATCAACGCAACGATGACGATTTCCAGCCTGGCTTCAGCCGGGGAAAATGGGCAGATGGGTTCACCACGTCCCCGTTCGGAAGGGCCGCAGCGGCGGCGTACGTTCAGTCCGGCTGAGAAGCTGGCGCATCTGGCGGCCTACGAGCAGGCCTGCGAGACCAACGGGGGTGGGGCCTATCTGCGCGGTGAGGGCCTGTATTCCTCGCTGATCAGCGAGTGGCGCAAGCAACGCGACGCCGGGGTGCTCGAGGGCAAGCCGGCCGGGGCCAAGGTCGGCAAGCTGACCGCCGAGCAGGCCGAGATCGCCCGCCTCAAGCGGGAGAACGCCCGGTTGAATAAGCGGTTGACCAGCACCGAGGCCGCTTTGGAGATCATGGGAAAAGCACACGCTTATGTCGGTGATCGCTGTCAAGTGCGAGGCCGGTCGAGTCTGGTGAGCAGTTCGAGGTAGACGGTTTTGCGGCGGGGTTCGTCGCGTTCGGTGGCGTTGGCGAGCTGGTTGGCCAGGATCTGGCGGTGGTCCTCGGTGGTGGCGAAGTGGGTGCAGGTTTCGCAGATGGTTTCGTAGCGGCAGTCCAGAGCGGCGGGGCGGGTGCAGTGTCCGTTGCCGAGCAGCCTGGTGGTTTCGCCGCGTAGTCGTCGCATGTTTGGGCCCTCGGCTTCGGCGGGCAGGCTGGGGTTGCTTTCCGCGTAGAGGTTTTCGACTTGTGTTGTGACGGAGAAGTATTCGTCGGCGACGGTGCGGTCGGAGATTCGGGCATAGGTCATCGTCATTGACATCGAAGTGTGTCCGAGCAGGGCGGCGATGGCTTCCAGGCTCATGCCGTTGTTGATGGCTTGGGTGGCCAGGGTGTGGCGCAGTTGGTGTGGGGTGACGTGGCCGATTCCGGCGGTGCGTGCGGCGGACTGGACGGCGTTGTCGACGCGGCGGCCGGGGATCGGCCGTCCGCGGTCGGTGAACATCAAGGTGCTGCCGGGCTGGGCGGGGTGGGCCGTGAGCCAGTGCGTGAGGAGTTCGTCGACCCGGGGGTGGAGTGGGATGTAGCGGTCGGTGTGGAGTTTGCCGACCGGGGTGCGTAGCCACCGAGCCGAGCCAATATCGGTGATAGCGTCGCGGGTCAGGCCGAGGAATTCTCCTTTGCGCAGGCCGGTGCGGGCGAGCACCTCCACGGCGAGGCGGTCGAATTCATCGGGCAGGGTGCGGGCGGCGCGTAGCAGGGCGGAGGCGTCGGCGTCGCAGAGGAACCGTGGGAGCGGTCGGTCGCGGATGGGCATGTCGCCGGCGAAGACGGGGTTGCGGGTGGGGGCGTCGGAATAGTCCCATTCGATGATGCGGTCGAAGAAGCTGCGCAGATGCCCCAGACGCATGCCGATGGTCGTTTTAGCAGGGCCGGGATTGCTGCGGTAGCCGACCCGGCTGGTCAGGAAGGTTTTGAACCCTTCGATGTGGGTGCGGCTGATCTCGGCGACTGCCGCGATGTCGGGGTGGTGATCGATGAGGTAGACAGCCAGGTGGCGCAGGGTGGTGTCGATCAGTGCGACGCTGCCCGGTCGCATGCTGATCGTGACCTGGGTCAGATAGCGGCGCATCGTGGCGACCAGGCGTGGGGCGCGGGCGGCCAGCTCGTCCCAGTGCGCTGTGCGACTCGACGGTGACAGCCTGCCCGGCGGGGCATCTGGGAGTACACCCAGCCCGGCCAGGGTGGCTTTGAGCCCGTGTAGCGGAGTGGACCACGACAGCGGAATCCTGCCGTCTGGGCGGGTGTGGGCAGTGGTGAGCTCGGCGACGGCAGCGCCGAATTGGTTGGGGTCCAGCGCTTCTGGTGATATCCCGGTAGTGGCGGTGACCTTGGCCAGAACGCCCCACTGGCGGCGTGTCTCGGCGGTGGTGAATCCCAGCGTGGCTGCGGTGCGCTCGAATGTGTCGGCGAAGTTCGGGTAGACGAGTGTGGCGTGGTGACCCCACGCGCTGCGACAGGACCGCACGTAGTGGGCTTCAGCGGGCCGCGCGGTGGCCAGCAGCAGGTAGGCGATCAGACCCCGGATCCCAAGGGAGGCAGAAAGACGCTGCGCGACTGGGGCGGAGGCCCATCCGGTCAGGTCGGTGAACTCCCTGATGTAGGCGCCGACGATGCTGTTCCTGTTCTTGCGCGCGATCTGCGAGCCGCCGGCCGCGATGAACCCCGCGGCGGCAGCTGACTCGCCGGACGGCCCAGCCGTGGTTTGCGGTCCCACGGTGACGGCGCGGAGACTCACGCCTCACCGCCGCTCGACGTACCGATCAACGACGAATCCAGGGCCGTGACTGCCTGGTGGTACTGGGTCGATAGCCAGGTGTCAGCCAAATGCAGGTAGATGCGGGTGGAGGCGATGTTGCGGTGCCCGGCCTGGGCTTGCACGGCCTCCAGCGACATGCCCGCCTCCCGCAGACGGGTCAGGCAGGTGTGGCGCAGCATGTGGCAGGTGACCTGTTCGATGCCGGCGCGGTGACGGGCGCCGCGCAGGATCTCATCGAGACCGGGAGCCGACAGTGGTTGCCCGCGGCGTGGCCCCTTCAACGTGACGAACACCCGGTCGGTGGATGTTGCGGTACCGTCGCGCTCCTCGTCGAGATAGCGGGCCAAGGCGGTGAAGAATCCGGATGCGACCGGAACGATGCGATGGTGTCCGCCTTTGCCTTCGGTGATGATGACCCTGCGGTCGGCGAGGTTGATATCAGTCAGGCGCAGCCCGAGGACCTCGCAACGGCGCAGCCCACCGAGCAACATTGCCAGGACCATCGCCCGGTCGCGGCGGGTACATAGCGCAGCGAGCAGCCGGGCCGCATCGGCGGGGGTCAGAACCCGAGGCAGGGTGCGGGGAGTTCGGATCAGCGGCGTGGCGCGGCCGCTTCGCTGCCGCGTGGCGGGAAGACGGACGCTCAACCCGGTGGGAACCGGACTGGCGCTGACCAGATCACGGGCACACAGGTAGCCGTAGAGCCCCGACAGCGTCGCCAGACGTCGCGCGATAGTGCGCGCAGAGAGCCCCTTCTCGCCGTCAGCAAGGCGGACCACGTTGTCACCGCGCACCGGAAGTCGCTGGGCGGCAATGAAGTCCAGCACGTCGTTCCTGGTCACCTCGACGGGATCCTTGCCGACGACCGTGAAGAAGACCTTCAGGTCATAGCCGGCAGCCAGCACCGAGTTCGGGCGGCAGCGGGCAGCGACGAACCGCAGATAATCGTCGAGCAAATCGTGGCCGAGTCGAACCTCGACACCGGTGTCTCCCAGCGGTCGTCGCGACAGGCACGGCATGAATACAGACATGCAGACAGATCCCTCCAGGTCCCGCCCCGCTGACCGCGGTCGCCGTCAAATAGTCAGGCCAGGATCACCTGCATATCCTTGCGCTCTTGGAGAGTCTCTCCGAGAGCGCGGAGCCGCCAAGCACGCCGAGACGGCGTTGATGGACGCCTGGGAGGCGTTGCGGGCACAGGGGATTCCCACCCGGGCGGCGGCGGAGTTGACCGGCATGAACCGCTCGACGGCGTTGCGTCGTTCAGCACGCAAGCCCAGTGAACGCACCGCGGCGGTGACGGTGCCGGTCAACAAGCTCACCGCCGCCGAGTGCGCCCGGGTTCTCGATGAGCTCAACAGCGCCCGCTTCGTTGACTGCGCGCCGCTGCAGGTGTGGGCCACGCTGCTCGATGAGGGCACCTACCTGTGTTCGGTCTCGACGATGTATCGCATCCTGACGGCGAACAAGCAGGTCAAGGAGCGTCGCCGGCTGGCCCGGCACCGCAAGGCGGTCTGCCCGGAGCTGGTGGCCACCGCCCCGCGGCAGGTGTACTCCTGGGACATCACCAAACTGGCCGGCCCGGCCAAGGGGATCTACTACGACGCCTACGTGATGATCGACATCTTCTCGCGCTACATCGTCGGGGTGCACGTGAACGCCCGCGAGTGCGGGGTGCTGGCCACCGAGATGATGGAGCAGATCTTCGGCACCTACGGCATCCCGCACGTCGTGCACGCCGACCGGGGAACCTCGATGACCAGCAACAGCGTCGCCGGGCTACTTGCCGAACTGGGGGTGACCCGCTCGCATTCACGGCCCAAGGTCTCCAACGACAACCCCTACAGCGAGTCCTGGTTCAAGACCCTCAAGTACGCCCCGGCCTTCCCGGAACGCTTCGCATCCATCCACCACGCACGGGACTTCATGGACGAATTCGTCGCCTGGTACAACCACGAGCACCGCCACAGCGGCATCGGCCTGCACACCCCCGCCGACGTCTTCTACGGCCTGGCCACCGAGAAGGACACCCAGCGCCGCGCCGTGCTCGCCGAGGCCCGAGCACGCCACCGGCACCGCTTCAGCGCCGATGCCGCACCCAAGATCATCGACCTACCCGAGACCGCCGCGATCAACCCGCCAAAACCGGCAGAACCGGAGAACAAGACGACAGCCGCCTAACACCCGCTGGACTCAAACACCTTGACAAATTCCGGCCACGGACCTCGTCGAATGGGCCCAGGACGTCGGCCATGAACTCAGAGCGCTCGACCCGGCTGTGTCCGACGCCCAATGGGATCGCTGGATACAGCGCTACCTGACTGACCGCGTTGGCAGCATTCCCAAAGCCCTGACACCCGAGGAGGTATCCGCCACAGCATTGTGGGTTCCGTATCTATCAGACTCGATGGGTGCCGCCATCGACCTGCTTCTTCAAGTGCCATCGGCTGGATTGGATGCGCACACCTTGTTCCTGCACGAACTTCGAGACGAGCGGATCGAATGTGAGCCGGAAAGCCTTGCTCGGTTGGTCGGATCCCTCCTCAAGGCAACGACGGGTCAGTTTCACGCCTCTCTCGACGTGCAGCGCGTTTATCGGAAGTTCAGGGATTGCGGCGTCTCACCCGATGTTCTGCACGAAATTGCCGAAGCAGCCTTGGCATTGGGATTTTCGGTGCAGTGAATGGTCTCGTCGATGAATCGGTATCTGATGTTTCGAACTCGGAAGCAACGCGGGAGTGACAATTGCCAACACTAGCCATCGATAAGGGCTTCCTGTCGGACCTGGTGAAGCTTGAGAAACCCGTCGCCAAGCGAGTCGCTGAGGTGTTCGACGAGTTCGACGCCGCCACCCACACCGGGCTGCATTTGGAGAAGATCGCCAACGCCCGCAACCCCCGATTCCGGTCTATCCGCATCGACCAGGCCTGGCGGGGAATCGTGCTCGCCCCGCTCAGCGGCGACGTGTACACCCTGCTGAAGGTTCTGCACCACGACGACGCCTACGCGTGGGCGCAGCGCAGCAACGTCTCGGTCAACTCGGCCACCGGCGGTATTGAGATCCGCGACGAAGCCGAACTCGACCGCCAGATTCCCGAGCGGCAAGAAGCGGCGAAAGCCGCGGGCAGCCCGGTCTTCGCCCACATCAAAGACGGTGAGCTGGCCAAGCTCGGAATCGACGAGAAGGTCCTGGCCTTCGCCCGCACCGTCACCGACCCCGCTCAACTCGACGCCGCGAAATCCTTTCTGCCCGAGACGCAATGGGATGTGCTCTTCGGCCTGGCCGCCGGATTCACCCCCGAGGAAGTCTGGACCGACCTCGGCGCCCAGATCCTCTCCGAACCCGTGGACACCGAGGACATCGACGCGGCCATCCTGCGCAGCAGCGACCGCGTCGTCCTGGTCAGCGGACCCGACGAACTGATGGACGTATTCGCCTACCCGCTGGCGACCTGGCGGGTATATCTCCACCCGACTCAGCGCGCCGTGGTCGATGTCTCCTACAAGGGCCCAGCCCGCGTGACCGGGGGTCCGGGCACCGGCAAGACGGTCGTCGCGCTGCACCGGGCAAGCCGATTGGCCAAGCGCGGAGAAGGCAAGGTACTCGTCACGACGTTCACCTCGACGCTGTCCGAGAACCTGCAGTCCGGCCTCGACATGCTCATGGACGACGAGGAGGCCGAAAGCCGGATCGAGGTCTCCCACGTCGACCGGGTCGCTCACCGCGTATTCCGGCAGACCCACGGCGCACCGAGCATGCTCCCCGAGGTCGAAGAGAAGGAACTGTGGGCGGGCTTGGTCGCTGAACTCGGATTGAGCTTCAACCCCGTGTTCCTCGCTGAGGAATGGCGACAGGTGGTGCTGGCTCGTCAGATCACCACCGCCGACGAATACCTGAAAGCCAAGCGGACCGGACGTGGTCGTCCCCTCGGAGCAGCCCAGCGCGCGCAGGTCTGGCAGTTGATCTGGGAATTCGAAGACACCCTCACCCAGCAGGGACGGTGGACCTACGAGACCATCCGCCGCGAGGCCACCCGGTTGCTGGAGGAGTCGCCCGACAAGCCGTTTCGTCACATCATTATCGACGAGGCCCAAGATCTCAGTCCCGACCAATGGCGTCTGCTGCGCGCCGCAGTGGCCGAAGCGCCCGATGACATCTTCATCGCCGGCGATACCCACCAACGCATTTATGACAACCGGGTCAGCCTGCGTGAGGTCGGCATCAAGATCGCGGGCCGTTCATCGCGGCTGAACATCAATTACCGGACCACCGCAGAGATTCTCGGGTGGAGCCTGGGTCTGTTGCGAGGGGAGCCGATCGACGACATGGAAGGTGGCCTCGATTCCATCGCCGGCTGCAAGTCCTATGCGCACGGGCCGCCACCCGCCCTGAGTGGGCACAGCAGTCTCGGATCCGAGGCCGAGCACATCGCAGCCGTCATCAATGGCTGGATCGACAGCGGAATCGCGGCATCGGAGATCGGCCTGGCGGTCCGAGCGAAATGGTTGACGTCCAAGATCGAGGCCGTGCTCAAGCGGTCCGGGATCGACACCATCGACCTGGCCAAAGCCTCCGATGACGACGACGCGGTCCGCGTCGGCACCATGCACCGTATGAAGGGTCTGGAGTTCCGCGGTATGTGCGTTGCCGGGGTAAACGCCAAACTCGTACCCGCCGTCAACGCCGTCACCCCGGCCGAGGACGACAAGCAGACCCATCAGCAAGACCTGGAGCGCGAACGTTGCTTGCTTTTTGTGGCCTGCACCCGTGCCCGGGAGGAGCTACTCGTCACCTGGCACGGCGAACCCAGCCCGTTCCTCAACGCACTTGAAAAGAACTGAACAGGAGATTTTCGGTGACCCGCCTTTCCACCCTGCTTGACGAAATCGACTCCGGCGTAGTGCTTCTGCCGGAGTTCCAGCGCGGCTACGTCTGGAACCGCGACCAGGTCCGCGGGCTCATGCGGTCGCTCTACCGCGGCTACCCCGTCGGGGGCCTCCTGGTGTGGGAGACGACGTCGGATGACATCAACGTGCGCGGCGCCACCCCCAGCAGCGGTGCTCGGCAACTTCTCCTTGACGGCCAACAGCGGGTCACTTCGATGTACGGCGTCGTAAGAGGTACTCCACCGCCCTTCTTCGAAGGCGATAAGACCTCGTTCACCGGGCTCTACTTCAACGTCGAGTCCGAGTCCTTCGAGTTCTACGCACCCACCAAGATGGCCGGTGACCCAACCTGGGTGAACGTCACCGAGTTATTCAGTAAGGGCGTCACCAAGTACCTGCGGGCCTTCCCCGATGCCGACGACGACACCGTCGACATCTACATCGACAGATTGAACCGCATCACCCAGATAGCCAACCGCGACTTCAACTCCGAGAAAATCACCGGCGCAGACAAGACCGTCGACGAGGTCGTCGACATCTTCAACAAGGTGAACTCCGGCGGGACCAAGCTGTCCAAAGGCGACTTGGCGCTCGCCAAGCTCTGCGCGGAATGGCCGGAGGCTCGAAAGGAACTGCGCGACAACATCGACCGCTGGCGCGGGGCCGGCTTCACGTTCTCCCTGGACTGGTTGTTGCGGAATGCCACCGCGGTCGCGACCGGCCGGGCGTTGTTCTCAAGTTTGTCGGATGTCTCCGCAGCTGATTTCAAGGTTGCGCTCGGCAAGTCGGTCAACCACATCGGCACCTTTCTCGATGCGGCATCGGGGCGGCTTGGCCTCGACCACGACCGGGTCCTGATGGGCCGTTATGCCACACCGGTCATCACCAGGCTTCTGCACCTCAACGGCGGTGGGTTCGCCGACAGCGCCCACCGCGACAAAGTCCTCTACTGGTACGTCCACTCCGCACTGTGGGGCCGCTACAGTGGCTCGACCGAAACCTATCTGCAGCAGGACTACGAGGCCGTCGAACGGGGTGGCGTCGAGGCCCTGATCTCGACACTGGAACGCATCCGGGGTGGCCGTCTGGCCGTGAGCCCTGAGGACTTCAGGGGCTCCACCATAGGGTCACGTTTCTATCCGCTCCTCTACCTGTTGACCCGTGTTGACGGTGCACGCGATTTCGGAAGCGGGCTGCAACTGCGAGCGGAACTTCTCGGCAAGCTGACCTCTTTGCAGGTGCACCACATCTTCCCCAAGGCGCTGCTGCACGAGCACAAGTTCGACCGCAACGAGATCAACGCGATCGCGAACTTCTGCTTCCTGACCCAGGACACCAACCTCAAGATCGGGAAGCGGAACCCGGCCGAATACCTGGCCGAAGTCCAGGACAAGCACCCGGGAGCTCTGGAATCGCAATGGATTCCGACCGATCCCGACCTCTGGCGGGTCGAGCGCTATCGGGACTTCCTGGCCGCCCGTCGCGAGCTGCTGGCCGAGTCCGCCCAATCGTTCCTCGAGGGGCTGCGAAGCGACGGCGGGAAAGATGACGATACGGAGCTGGGACGGCTTCAAGTCACCGACGAGGTCGCCGACGACCCTCGCAGCGAGCAGTTCCGAGCGCTGATCGCGGAACTGGCAAGCCGCGGCTTCGCCACTCCCATCATTGACACTGAGATTCCTGACCCCGTGAGTGGCACTGAACTCGCTGTTGCTGAGGCATTCTGGCCCAACGGCCTCCAGCACGGAGTCGGCTCGCCGGTGGTCCTGGAACTCGACCCAGAGGATGCGGACCTGCCCCGACTCGAGGAGCTCGGGTACCAAGTATTCACCTCGGTCGACGCGCTCTTGGGCTTCATCGGGAACGAGAGCATCAGCGCCGCCGGCGAGGAGCCGCTGGTCGACCTTGACAAACCTCCAGTGGAAAGTGGCGTCGCGGCTGAGTTCGGGCAACGGATGAAGGCTGTCTACGACCGCGGCCGCGCCGAAGCAGGCTACAACGCTTCCTATTTCTTGAGCATGCTGGCACAACACGGCCCTGTGGAAACCGCACACCGACTCTTGGCGTCCCCCGCCATCTCCGACGGCTTCGCCGAACTCTGGGAACGTAAACGGCTCGACCTCACTGTCGAAGCCATCGTTGTCGATCCGAAGTTCTCGGAGTTGTTCACCGCGGATGAGATTGAGGTAGCGAGGAAGCGACTGGCGCAGTTCGGATACCAGCCGACTTCTTAGGTGAAGTCAAGCCGGCAACTGACACCGGCGTGGTCGCTGAGCCTGCCCATTGCGTCAGTGCCGGACCAATCGCTGGCGGATCGGCACACGAGGCGGCCGTGGGTCGCGATGTGGTCGATATGTGGCCCGTTGGGCAGATCGCCTGCGGTGTGCGTCGTCCAACCGGCGAGCACCTCCGCCAATCGTTCCGCGACACGAACGGGCTGCCTAACTCGGGGAATCCTCTGGTTGAAGTCTCCCGCGATGACCGTGGGCACGGAAGGGTCGAGGGTGGCGAGCAGATCGTCGAGCTGGTCGAGGTAGTGCAGGTGTTCCGACCAGGAGCTGGCGTCTGACCGCCCAGTAGTGACATGCGCATCCCGCCAAGGAATACAGACACCGGTAATCCGCACCGCGGAGACCTTCGTTGAGACAGTCGCGACGGCCAGCCGGCCAAGCGCCGCGCCCGAGGTGCCCACTGTCTCGAGGCCGAGCGGCAGTCGCGACCAGATGATCACCTTCCGCCGACCGGGCTTCAGCGGGTATCCCCAGTCCGCGCCGGCGTCGAGAACCTGACCGTCAGCAGGTAGCAAGTCGCGGTTGCCCTCGGTCACCACGATGATGTCAGCGCCCGTGGATTCCAGCTTTTCGGCTACCCGGGAACCTCGGTCGGTCCCTGGTGTCGCCCATTGCGTGTTCCATGTAGCCACGTTCAGCGCGGCGTTCACCGTCATGCTATCCATCGTCTCATTCCCCTCTGAGCAGCGTTTATGGATTTGTCAGTCCCAGTAACTACTCTTGCAACCGTGGATACAGCAAACGACTCCCTCACCTCTGCTCTGGCAAAGGCACGCATACCGTCCGCCAACCATGCGTTCATCCGGAAGCTCACGGACGCGGTGGGCATTGCGGGCTATCGCGTGGTCGAGGCCTCGGAGACGTATGTCGCGGCCACCCGATGTGACGGACTTCGCGACCTTCGTATCCATTCCGGCTACACGATTGGCTTCACCACCGAAGAAGAGGCCCGACGCGTCGGGGCCGGAGCAGACACCATCCGGAAAAGCTACAAACTCACCTCGACCTGGCTCGTCTCGCACCCTCAGCACGGCGACCTCGGTCTACGAGGCAAGAGCTCCCCTTCAGCACGTCGCGAAGCAGCGATGTGCCCAAAAGGCTGCGGCTATCCACTGTCGCTGACCGGCGTTTGCGATCACTGCGATTAAGGAGAACTACCCGATGCTGAACCGTGTCACTGTTGCTGCGTGGAATGTTGGCCATCGAGCCAGACGTAAAGCGATTCCCGATGGGCTCGCCACTGCTTTGGAATCCCTGGACTCCGATGTCCTTGTGTTGACCGAGTTCGTCGATGGCGGCGCTGACCGAGATCAACTACGCGAAAGGCTCAGGGCTGCTGGCTATCACCAGGATCACCTCACGGAGCCTTTGCCGGTGCACAACCAGGTCTTCGTGGCAAGCCGTCTGCCGTTCGACGTCGGCGACATAGCCCCGCCGACAACGGATTCCCACGCGACATCGAATTTCCTCCACGTGCGCCTGCACGACTCCGAGATCGAACTCGTCGGACTACGGGCACCGGACTACAAGGGCGCGGTCAAGAGCTCCTACTGGGGCGAGGTCGACGACATCCTCAACAACATCGGCGATCGAGCTGTCGTTGTGGCCGGCGATCTGAATGAGGATCCCTTCAAGGGAGTGTCAGAGTCGTTCAAGTCGCGCAGGTTTCACGGCCTTCAGGCGTTTTGCGCTGCCAGACCGGAAGGCCGATGGAGCTACATGAACCCTCACAAGGACACCAGTCGAAGCCGGATAGACCATGTGCTGCACACACCGCGCATGCGGATAAACGAGGCCCGCTACGTCGACGAGATTGCAGGCTTTCGGCTGGCAGGCCCCGCCTCAAGCGCACCGTTGAGCGACCATGCCGCGCTTACTTTTATAGCGGAAGTCAACTGATCGGCGCAGGCGCCTTGCCGAGTATCTGCAACACCGCGCTTCGTGAGAGCTGCTCATGGAAGCGCGCGTTTCGGTAGTTCCTCAGACACCCGTAGCACGAAGTCTCCGGTCCGCAATCACATTCACTCACCCGACTGAGCGCAGCAGTCATGACGAGTTCTATGTTCTCGGCGATCTTTCTGGCCGAGCCCGCGCCGCCGGGCACGGTGTCGAAGAGGACGATGCTGCGCTTGTGATCGGGCGTCCAGGACAGTGCTCCGTCGATGTCATCACGGCTGATCTCCAAGGCGTACGAGGCGCCCTCCAGCAAGGCATACAGGGACGACAGCCAGTTGGCTTCGAAGTCGCGTAAGTAAGGGACGCCATCGAAGGTGAACTCGGCCACGTCCGACTGATAGCGGTGCCCCAGGGAAATACGTTCCAGGGGGCCGTCGCACTCGGCGCCGTTATCTGGTCGGTGGTGCTTGCGCCGTCGGCTACCCCGTTCGACGGGCCTGGCCCAATAGCACCATTCGCACAACTGAAAACCCTCTCCGTTGCCGTCTGAGACTGCGGCCAACCAGGCTCGCACTCCCGCTCGCGCAGACACCCTCAAGCCATTCGGGCCCGACCACCGGTAGAGACCGATCTCGTCGCCGTGCGACTCCACGTAAGAACCGCCATGCCAGTGCCTCTCCGGCGGGGCACTCCCGACATCGCGGGCGTCGGCCGCGGCCACGAACCCAAACTCGGGGACGACAAGGGTTCCCGTTGCTTTGAACGGTTCGTGACAGCTGGGGCAGAGGGGATCGTCTCCGAGATTCGCGCCCTGCTCGAAACGTCCGCAGGTCGGGCAGATTCGATACGGATGCCGTACAAGCTCCTTGCCTGGGCGCTTCCTCAATCCGTCGGAGGTCCACAGCTTTCCGCCCGCGACGACCTGGTTGCCTGGAGCGTAGTCATAGATGGCGAGGCTGAGGTCGCGGTCGAGTTCGAGCTTCCTGCCCACTGCATCAACAGCATTCAGGGTGTTGAGCTCCACGGTGTCAACGGGGAAGCCGTACTTAGGAAGGATGTTGCGGTTGGCCAGGAATCCGAGGAGATCTCGTCCGGTGATTGTTCGCTTGGTGTCCTCCAGCCTCTTGGCCAGGCCGAACTTCCGTTCCTTCACTGTTTCGTCGATCCGCTGCTCGATAGCAGTCACATCACCGGTGAGCTCCTTTTCGACGGATTGAAGGAGCTCGACGAGTTGTTCCACCCAACTGCCGTCGTCGAGACCGACCTCGGAGTGGACACTGTCGGGAAGCGCTCTGCGCAGAGCCGTGTCGACGTCGGCCGGGATCGGGTTCAGGAAATCTGCAACTCCGCTGGCCGCCGATGGACTGTTCTCGGCTGCCGGTAAGAAGAAGGCACCAGCTGTCTTCCATTTCTCATCGTGGAGTTCAGCGCGATGTCGGAAGTATGCAGCGAGGGCAACGGAGTGCGCATGCCTGCGCGCGATGCGCGGGTTGTCCAGCGGAATCCAAGGGATGCGCATTCGGCCCGCAATCATCGACACCGGTTCTTGGTACTTGGCCAGATCGTGCGCCGACCGGTTCGCGTAGGTGACGACGAGAGCCGCCGAGGCGGCCCGGCGGCCGGCACGCCCCGCCCGCTGAACGTAGTTCGCGGTCTTGGGCGGCATGTTGCGCATCACGACTGACTGCAAGTCGCCCACATCGACGCCGAGTTCGAACGTCGTCGAACAGGAGAGCACGTTCACCTTGCCGCTGATGAATTCGCGTTGTATGTGGGCGGCCTCCTCCGCGTTCCACTGCGCGGTATGTTCCCGCGCGCTCAAGGGGGCGTCGGCCATCGTTTGGTAGACGACACGGTAATGGTTGGTATCGGCTGCTGGGCTGGGGATTTCATAGGACTTGAGCTGTCCTGTGCACCGACTATTGGGGCAGACGTTCCGGACAGTGAATGCCGTCAACAGCCGACAGGTGTCGCATTGGTGCCAATCGCAGTCGATCCCCTCGGAGACTACGAGCTTCGAATGGTCAACCTGGAAGACCTGACCGCCGAGTGCGCGGTCGGACTCCCCCATGAGCAAGCCAGCGCTTTCGATGATTTTCCAGCAGCCCTCCAGAATCTCCTCGGCGCTTTTGGGACTGTTGATGGCTTCGAGCACCTTGCGGAGAAAAGTGACACGCCCGTTGGTAGTGCCGGTTCCGCTCGGACTCCAACTGATGATCTGCTTGGCTCTGTTCGAACCCGTGGAACGCATCCGCACTCGGGTGTTGCGGGGGGCGAATCGCTCGTTCTTGATGTCGACGCGTTCGAGTGCGGTGATGGCGCCCTGATGTCGGACGGTTTTGACGAGCTCGTTCAGCAGCGCCCAGGACTCCTCTTCTGTCAGACCCAGTGCGGTCAGTCCCCGCAACTGAATCGGCGCGCGCTGATTGAGCCCGATGCGCATCAGCCCCAGGCCTTCGAGAGATTGGCGCGTTTCCAGCGTCATCAACTCTCCGGTGATCCATTCATTTACGGCCTGGGTGATCTCGATGTTGCCCATCTCCGCGGCGAAGTGGCCGGCTTCGGAGGCCTTCTCCCGTGTCAGGATCGCCAAATCCCGGACGGTGATCTCCCCTGACGACGCTGCCGGATCGCGCAGGGCCTGAGTGATGTAGTGCCGCTCCAGCATGCGAGTGTACGTGCGGTCGAGATACGGCGCAGCAAAGGCCGCAGCTTGTCGGGAGTCGCTGAACATCAGCAGTTTTCGCCCGCGACCCACCAGGTCAGCCGCTTCGCCGACCGCTTCGGGAAGCTGTTGATACAGCGCTGTGGTCACCACCGCGGGCGCCGCGTTGACATCAGTGCGCAGCCGTCGGATCACTTGTCGCATCTGAGCGCCGCACTCAGTACACCTGCTCATCACGCGAGCAGCACGGGGATGTTCACGAACGTTGAGCATTTGGCCGCCGCTGCACCCCGGTGCCGCGCAACTCGTCGCGCTGGCGTGATTCAGCGCGCCGCAACCCGCGCACAGCTGCCTTGCCGTGGGGTCGCTCTTGGCGGGCTTCAGTTCCTCGTCGGCAAGGGTGATCTCATCCTCGTCGAGAACCACTTCGCCCTGTGCGTCGGCGACAACGAGCCAGTTCACCGATGCGTCAGCCTTTTTGGAGGGCACGAAGTATTCGTGCTTGTCCTGGTGTACTCGTTCGCCGGCCAAGTGGACGGCGCCGCAGCGATTACAGGTGCCGAACTCGAAGACAGCGCGACCGGTTTCAGGATCTACCTCGTGGCGACCAAGAAAAATCCGCGGGCCGTCCTCGTTGAAGCTGACGAACGCCCCTTCGGTGGCGCGCACGAAATAGTGGTAGCGAGCGGACAAGACGGGATGGCCGCTGTCGTCCAGCGTGCTGCTGCCGAGCTCCACCAGAGCATCGAGCTTCTCGGTGGACTGGGGGTCATCCGGCCAGAGCAGTTCACGCAGCTCTCTCACCGGGACAGGACCGTTGCTGAGTGCCTCCTTCAGAGCCACAATCGACTGTTCGGCCGACAGCGCCGCGGCCACATCGGCGCCGTTCGGGGTCAGGTCCGCGGAATCGACTGCGCCCCTGCGGAACGCGAGGCGGTCGTCATCGGAGAGGCGCCACTGTGAGGCCGTCAAGTGGCTCTTGCGTACCGGCTCGACGAGGTCCTGCCGAGCCGAGTCGTCGTCGCGGTACTCGAAAGGCGCATCAAAGAGATTGGCGGCGAACTGCATGGCCTCACCACGGGGGTCGTTACGCACCGATCCGGTGAGCGAAGCCGACGTCGCGATGCACTGAAGCGCCGATTCGGGCGCGACCCGTTGCTTGAGCCGACGCATGAGCAGCGCGACCTCGGTTCCCTGAGCGCCGTCGTAGACGTGCGCTTCATCCATCACGATGAACCGCCAGGTGCCGGCGTTCGGGCCGTCGAAGAGGTCAAGATCAGCCGGTCGGATCAGCAGGTATTCCAGCATCGCGTAGTTGGTGAGAAGCAGATGCGGCGGGGTGCTGCGCATCTCTTGGCGGCTGAGGAGCTCGTTGGGGAGTCGGGTGGCCCCCGGGTTGGTTTGAAGGAACTTCGCCTCGGCGCTGGCGAGGTCTTCGGCCGTCTCGCCGGTGTAGCGGCCGAAGGTGATCTCGGGAACGGCGCCCAGCAGTGCTCGCAGCCGCTTGAGCTGGTCGTTGGCCAGGGCGTTCATCGGGTAGAGCAGCAGCGCACGCACACCCGGGCCCAAGCGGCCTTCGGCGTGCTCCGCGATCAGATGATTGATGATCGGGATCAGGAAGCTCTCGGTCTTGCCTGAGCCGGTGCCGGTGCTCACAACAAGATTGCGTCCCGCCACGAACTTGCGGATGGCCTTCTCTTGATGGATGTAGAGGGGCTGGTCCAAGGGAAGCGCCGCACTGTCCAGTGCTGCAAACCCGGGGTGAAGTACACCCTCAGCGATCAATTCCCGGCAGGTCGCACCCGTTGCGTAGGGCGGGGTCATCTCCAGAATGGGGCCCTTGGTCAGCAAGTCGCTGCTGTCGACCTCGGCATCGAAGGAGGTCGCAAGCTTCTCGTCCCTGGGCGCGAGGAGCGTCTTGAGGTAGCGCTTGTAGCTGCCTTCGATCCCTTTCGCCGCCTCCAATGGATCCAGCCGGTCGATCATCTAGTCCTTTCCAATGACGTTGCCGCGCCGGTCATATAACACGACCGCTTCGGCGATCAGTAGGTCGTTGGCGACCATCGTCGGGCACAACAGCGCGAGCTGCGCCCATACTCCGAGCAAGCCGGAGTTGAAATAGCTTTCTTTCATCCGCCCATAGGCCATCAACCGCGCGGCGACAGCCAAGGTCAGCGACTGCAATGACATCAGTGCCCACGGATGTTGTGATTCGTCAATGGCGCTGACCGCCTCAGCCCGGGCGGCAATGACCTGGTAAGACCGTGGAAACGAAACATTCTTGATCGGGTTGATCAGGAACGCCGTCTGCTGAGCGAAACTCGATGACCATCCGCTGTCCATCCACTCGAAGCGGCGCAGCAGCGTCTCGCACAGCGCGGCGCGAAGGTTGTCCGGATGCAGAAGCGGCAGAGGTACCTGCTGAAGTTCGCGAAGTTCCGCTTCCAGATGGATGAGAGGTTCCGCCCTCCGCTTCACGGTTGCGGAGTCAATACAGGAGTCGATGAACCCGGGAGTGGCGCCGGACGCCAATAGCTCAATCAGCGCGTCACCGCCGCGCTCGCGCAAATAGGCGAGCGTCTCAGCTCTTTCCGTGGAAACCTCATCCCGCCGCCGGTAGAGCGAGGTGAGATCGGCGAGTTCGACCATGCAGCCGAACCAGGGATGGGCGTGCAGCTCGTTGAGGGTCTCGTCGATCGCGAAATTGCGCGTGATCAGTCTGCTTCTGGTGACCAGCGCCATCTTTGCGCCTACCGCAATTGTGCTGTCGCCCAGGCATTCCAAGGCCCTCCGCGGCTCGGCCTGCAGCAGTTCGGTCAGTCCAGCGAACCGCTTGGCCTTCCCGTCGGCGGCAAGCCAGGCCAGCGCATCCCAGACTTCGGGCACGAAACCAATGTCGACGGGCGCCGAGCTCTGGCTTCCCAAGTACCGCGACAGCCGGTTTTGATCGGAGTTTCCCTCTTCACTCCAGCCGAGTTGCTCAATCAGGAACGAGTCAGCAGGAGCCTGCGGAGGAGGCTCGGTCAAAATCCAGGGGTCGTCGACGAAAAGTTGGCAGCGCAGAGACCCGCGTTCGATCAGATGTTCAGGTAGTTGCGCCGCGCCGTCTTCGACCGGTATGACCTCGGGAGGTTTCCACGGTGTCGTGGTGTTCCAAACCCGGACCGCAAGGTCTGAAACTTCGGCGATATCGGCGAACTCCAAACGGTCCCCGATTAATTGGACTCCCGAGGCGAGTTGGGGAGACTGAGCCCTGAGGACCGCAACGTTCAGCGGTCCACCGTCGGTATGCAGGGTGGCTTCAAGCCGGCCCCCGGGGTGGGTGCGCACCGTGTCGGCGAACTGCTGAAGGCGAGACTCGAAAATGTCACCTCGCCGCCGGCGCGGCCGGCTGTCGACCTGGAGAAGCTCACCCCTGCTGGAGACGTAACGGAACTCTGCGCGCTCAATCCCGGGTGCCCACACCGCGGCGAAGCGGTTCTGAGCGAACTCTCCGGGGTCGCAAATCTCGGGAATCATTCGCCACGGGGAGGGTGTTCCGACTTGACCGCTTCGCATCTCGACGTGAGGGGGTGTGAGAAGCAATTGCTGTTCGATCTCCCCACCGCCCACCGTGATGGTGGTGCTGAGATCCCTGTCACCGAAGTCGATGGGGCCCGCGGGCAAGACTGGCTGGGCTGGCGATTCCACTGTTGCAGTGCAGGTACTTAACCGCCCGTCGTCGGGAACCCGGATTACCGGATGGAATCGCGTTGCCACTCCCTCGGCGATGAAGAAGACCCCTCGGACGTCCAGACCCATCGGCCCTGTGACGAGTATTTCGAACAGCCCGAGTTGACGTTCAGGCGACTCGGCGAAGGGATCGATGCGAATCTGAACATTGGATGCAACCACCGAGTGATTGAAGAGCCAGTCCTGGGCGCCGGAATGACGAACTCGGACAGTCCATTTCGGCGCCGGATCAGCGGTCGTCGCCGGCAGTGTCACTACTGGGCTGTCCGCATAGACCATGCGGCCTTCGATGGTCGTCAACCCGGGAATTGGTGAACCCGGGTGCAGGTGGGGCCGCTCGGCCCGGTAGACCCGGCGGGGTGCGCCGATAAGTTCGCCGCTCTTGGACAGCTGGAGTCCGTGGACGTTGTCGAGCTCAATGAAGGCGCTGCGCCAACCGTGCCACCCTGCCGGGCATCCCTCATCATTCAGGGTGACCGGCTTCAGCGTCGTCGGGTCGACAAGTTCGTGGCCCTCGGGGAACACCGCCCACGCGGTCTCCTTCATCCCGTCGCGGCGCGGCACCAGCTGGCCAGTGCCGCTGAAGATCAGCAAGGGGTCGGCAGGCGAGATCAGTGGCAGAGCAAGCCCTTCCGCGCCCCGGGCGACGATCACCTCGTGGACCGGCTCCGGCACTGTGACGGTTGCCGTTGCAGTCCGGTCATCGGCGCCCCACTGGCGAATCGCGTGCACTTCTCGGACATCGCCGTCGAACGAGACGCGCCAGGGTACTTCCGCGTCATCAGCAGGACTCGGCAGAACCAGGATGATCTCGTCGTCAGCCGACGAATAGGTGATGGAGGGTCGGCTCGTACCGGCGGTGGTGAGGCGACGGCGGTCCAGAGTGAGCGGTGCTTCTCTGAGTTGGCGAACGATCTCATCGACCATCACCGTCGGAAGGCCCGTCGTTGAGGCGTCGAGAGTTTCCTGCAGCAGCGACGGATCGGCCGTTGCAGCCTCCATGAACTCGATGATGCGATCGAGGATGTCCAGTGCGAATTCGGCGCCGTAGGTGAAGAAGTCGAGTACCGGCTTGTCCAGTGCCGTGCTTCGATGTTCCTTGCCGGGCTCCAGGACCCATTCCATCAGGGCCACCCCGTTCGCGGGGCGCCCCTGAACGATGTGGTGATGAGCCAGTTGGAGAAGATCCCGCAGGCAGTGGATGGGAATGCCCGAGTGCAGCGTGAACATTGTCACGTATTTGCGGGCGTCGCCCTTCTCGACGTCGGGGAATCGAGCCAGGGCGAACTTGTCGAGCAGGCCGACGACGCTTCCCCGGATCGCCTGCTCGAAATCCTGGTCGCGGCTGAGGCCCAGTTCCTGCCAGAAGCTGTCCCAGTACGCCCCATGGTCGTACGCCAGTGATGCATGCCCGACGAGGATCGCCAGTGAGAGACCTGGATACTTCTTGATGATTTCTTGCGGCGATAGACCGCGTTTGCGGAGCTCACTTGCCGCAGCACCGAACTTGCGCTGAGCCTCGCGGATCTCTTCTTCGGTGAAGTCCGTCTCGATGGCCAGATTGACGGACTTCAGGCGTTGCCGCCATTCGTAGTCGGCGTCGAACATCCAATCTGACAGCGACATCACGACGGCTCCCCACCCCCTGGTCTTCGTTCACAGCCAACTCTAGGGAACATGTCCGACGGATTTGCCTAAGCCGAACCCGGTGGTGTCGTTGACCCGGCTCTTGAGGCCATCTGGCCAGGTCCTCGCGACTTGTCGGTGGCCACGGTTAGGTTCTGGGAGCAATTTTAGGAACAGCACGCGTTGCTGCCAGGGGTACAAGGGGGATCAGATGCCGACACATCACGCTATCGACTACGGGAGGGGAGCTCTGTGAGCGGGCACGAGGACGGCGTGGCCGAGCGGGCCGGTTCGTCTCCCTTCCCGGTTGATTCCTGGGAGACCCCGCCCACTGCGGCGCCCAGGCCGATCCCGCCCCCACCGACCGTGCCGGCGGGCTGGTATCCCGATCCGGACAACACCACCGGATTCCGATACGGCGGCGCGCCCAGCATGCGCTACTTCGACGGCGTGCAATGGACCGAGCAACGCGCTCCGATGCCGCGGTCTCATCAGAACCGCCAACAACAGCCGATTGTCATCGCCCAGAACATCGCGTCGGCCGCACCGCCGGTGGTGGTGTACAACAGCGGCACCAACCATGGACTGCATCTAGTGCTGTCGATTTTGACGTGCGGTATGTGGCTGCCGGTGTGGCTCATCATCGTGATCGTCAACGGTGGTCGATGACGGCGCGCCGAATTCTTCGGCGCCGCGATGGAACGGTTGGGAAGCGTCAGGACCCTTCCAGGTGTACTCCCGAGATTCTTGGCAGATGAAGCGCTGCGGTGGTTGTTATAACTCCTGGCTGCCAGTGAAAGTTGATGTGCAAGGCCGAGTTACGGCCGGTAGACACAACATTTTTGAGGAGCCACAGTGATCGACATACAGACCATGGAACGAATCTCCATCACCGTTGTCGAAGCAGCGGCGATGACAGGGCTCAAGCAGCCGGCCATCTACAGGCTTGTTAAGAGCGGCGAAATCGAGTCGCGGCGGTTGGGCGGCCGAATCCTGATACCGCTCGCGCCGCTGAAGAAACAGTTCGGCTTGTGAACGGCTCGGTCAAGAAACGCGGCAAGACTTGGTATTACAAGTTCCGCAACCCGCAGATCAATCCCGCAACGGGCAAGCACTCGTGGATCACCAAGGGCGGCTTCCGGACTAGAGCGGAAGCCTCCGACGCCCAGAGGGCGGCAATCGAGGAGGCTCAGCAGGGCAAGTTCGTCGACCCGTCCGACCGGACGGTCGCCGAGTTCATCGCCGAATGGCTGGAGTTCAAGAAGCTGACCACCAGCCCGACGACTGTCCAGGGCTACACCGACGAGATGAACCTGTACGTACTCCCCCGCGTCGGCGGCCTGAAGTTGCAGAAGCTCGACGAGTCGCGCATCTTGCAGCTCTATGTCGAGCTACGCAAGGAGGGCCGGATCAAGCCCGATAACAACCGCCCGATGTACGAGTTCTGGGCGGCAGGAGTGGCCAACGGCGCACCGCCCACCCCCCGTGAGATTTCCGAGGCTTGCGGCACAACGATCCATGCTGCTCGTGCGGCCGTACGCAGGTACAAGCGGGGAAACGCCCCTAAGGCTAAGCCGCCCGGCCTGGAGCCCAAGACACTTCGCAACATCCACGCCGCACTTCGCGCCGCCCTCGCCGACGCCGTCGCGCTGAAGTACATCAAGTACAACCCCGCGGCGGCTATCAAAGCGCCGCGGCTGGAACGCAATCAGCGGCCGGTGTGGACGCCGGCACAGACCCGAGCTTTCCTCCGCGTCCTTCCCTCCGCCCGGCTGGAGGCGCTGTTCATGCTCGATTTGACCACCGGCATCCGGCGCGGGCAGCTATGCGGGCTGCGCTGGCCGAACGTCAACTTGGACAGGGGGACGATCACTCTCAGCAACAGCCGTATCGTCCTGCACGGCCGCACTAGCGAGAAGCCTGGGGGCAAGACCGCCAATGCCGACAAGACCATCGCCATCGACAGCCGCACGGTAGCGGCCCTTCGGCGCTGGCGCACCGAGCAGGATGAGATCCGGCTGCTACGCGGGCCCGACTACGAAGGTGAGGATCTGATTTTCACCAACGAGTTTGGCCGGCCGCTGCACCCGCAGAATCTGGTCGACCTAATCGAGAAGTACGCCGCCGAGGCAGGCGTCCCTCGGATCACCTTCCACGATCTGCGGCACACCTACGCCACCGCAGCCCTGGAGGGCGGAGTCCCCATGAAGGTCGTCAGCGAACGGATCGGTCATTCCAATGTCAGCTTCACCATGCAGACCTACGCCCACGTGCGATCCGACGCCGACCACCAGGCCGCCCAGCAAGCCGCGGACTTCCTCCTCGGCGACACCGGCGAGGAGACCGGCGATGTCCCGCCGACCGATCTGCCGTGACCACGCCCCGACAAAGCTTGTGACCAAAAGTGTGACCATTTGGCACGAAAACGGCCCCCGGAGTGATCTCCGAGGGCCGTTTTACCTGGTAGCGGGGACAGGATTTGAACCTGCGACCTCTGGGTTATGAGCCCAGCGAGCTACCGAGCTGCTCCACCCCGCGTCGAGTGCTCTGCAAGGTTACCCACTGCGGACCGACTCGGCCAAATCGGCAGCTAGAGACTGTGAAAGGCCTCACCGCATGATGATGTTGGCCGGCAGACCGGCCACCACCGCGGCGATGTTGTGAGTGGCGACCCGCACCGAGGACGCGCCATCAGAAGGCGCCGCCTCCGAGGACCCGCCACCAGCCCGCGGATACTCGCTGTGCCCCCGCGCACCCTCCAAACCCCACATCCCCTGGGTCTCCATCTGCACGAACGCCGCGTTCTCAGCCGGATTGGGCCCGAACTCCCCCGCCCCGCTCAGCTCAGCCACCCCCAGCAGTGCGTCATCGACGGGCCCGGGGATCACCGGCGCCAATGCCCTCAGGATCGGCGGGCCGTCGAACACCCACCGGATCGGGTCGTCGGGCGTGGCCATCACGTACACATGCCCGCGTTCCAACCCCAGGTCCGCGGGCGCCGAAGCCTCGATGCCGGGTGATCCGTAGAAAACCGCATCACTGACACCGTGCTCCCCCGGCTGCTGCAGCGCCAGGCCGGTGGTCAGAGAGCCGTAGGAGTGCCCGATCGCAGTCATGTGCGCCGGGCCGACGTCGCGGGCGGCCTGAAGCCCCGCGTAGAAGCGGGACAGATCCTGCGCCGCTCCCCCGGCGACGCGGTCGTGGCCCACCCCGACAGCGCCCTCGGCCATGGCCATCAGGCCCTCGCCGGGCCGGATCTGCGGGGCGTCGTAGCCGATCCAGCCGATGCTGGCCACGGTCTCGCGGTGGCGCCCTGGGGTACGGGCGAGCTGCCCGGTGGCCAGCCCGCGCAGGGCGATCGCCTCGCCCATCATGGCCTCCACGCTGCCGGCGACGGTGGTGTTGAGGCCCGGGATGGTCACCGAGATGTGAGTGGCGGTGTCGGGGTCGCCGGCGGCGAAGGCGGCGTGCAGCCGCTCACCGGCGGTGTCGAGCAGCAGCAGCCGGACGCCTGGATGGTCGGCCAGCGCCCGATCCAGCGCCTGGAGGTCCACTAGATCCGGTGAGCCGGTCGCCGCGGCGCGCTGCAACTCCTCGGCGAGGTGGCGGCGGTTGTAGTGGTCCTTGCCGGGCGCGAAGGGCCCGCCGGCGGGCATACCGGGATGGTTGCCGATGCCCGGGTCGCGTTGGTAGAGGAGGTCACGCTCGGCGGTGGACAGCCGCTCCCACAGGTCGTGGAACGCCCGTGGATCCTCGGGCAGCGCGGCGGGCAGCGTGGGCAATGCCGACGGCACCGCGGGAGCCGCCGACCCATCGGAGAGCAGCCCGCCTGCCAACTCAGCGTCTACCGAATCGGCCTGTTCCACAAGCGAATCCAGCCGGGCTTGCAGTGCGGGCATCGAAGAACGCCGCACCGGGACGCCAGCCCCAGCGGCAAGGGCGGGAACCACGCGGTTGGCCGCCGCGTCGACCTCCCACCCGTACAGCGCAGCGTCCACCTTCAGCCGCCGCAGATCTGAGGTGATCGCTTCGACACCGTCGGCGGCCCGTCGAGCGGACTGGGCGACACCCTCCGCGTCCCGACGACTCCCCTCAAGCTCATGCCGCAGTGCCTCCAGAGCCTCCCTCGACGCCGTTGCCGCCCGACCCTCCCACGAGCCGGACCCCGGCAAGCCCGCCAGCCCCTCGACGGCCGAGGACATCGCCTGCGCCCGGGACTCCGCGGCCGCAGCGACCTCGCGCAAAGCCTCGGAATCCCAGCGCTCAATGTCAGCGACGGTGAGGCTCACGGCGGGTCGAACGCCCCGGCGCGGGAGTGCTCGGTCTCAGCGAACGCCCGCACGCACTCACCCACCGCAGCAGACAACTCGCGCAGACGGGCCAGCAGCGCGGCACCGTCGTCAGCCCACCGCTGCGCCACAACGCTCAGCGCCGATGCCGAAAGCCCCTGCCAGCCAGGAGAAGCCGCCGAGCAGCGCCCGTCGGCATCCGCGAAAGCACCGGCGAGGTCTTCGCCAACACCGGTGACGGCCAGCGCCGCAGCCGCGAGATCATCGACGGACACCTCGAGCGATGGCCCAGACGGATACGCCGGAGCCCCTGGAACCGAGCCGGCCCACGGATACGGCCCAGCCCACCCATACGACACCGCCCACGGATACGGCCCAGCCCACCCATACGACACCGCCCATGGATAACAGCGGGCCGAAACCCCCGCCAGTCACCCCGGGAAGGGCCACCGTCACCCCGGGATGACCAACGCCTCCATGTGACCTACTTGGCCGCGTCGAACTTGCCCATCGCCTCCTCGAGACGCTGCAGCGCCGCGCCGTATTGGGCGAAGTTGCCAGACTGCTGGGCGTCGCGGGCCGCCGTCATCGCCGACTGCACCTCCTGCAGGGCAGCGGCTTTGGCCGCCGATAGCGTCACCCCTCCCGGCGGCAGCGTGGCCACCGGGGCCGGAGTCGACTCCGGCGTCTCGTCCGGCACGGCCGCCGGTTTGCCGTCGGCGGGCGGCTTGCCGGCCGGCGCACCGGGCCCCGGGGCCGGGCCGGTGGCCGTCGCGCCCGCACCGGGGCCGAAGATGCCGTCCAGTGCTTGGCTGACGGTCGGGCCGTAGCCCACCTTGTCGTTGTAGAGCATCGCCACCCGGATCAGGCGCGGATAACTCGACGCGGCATCCGAGGTGCCCGGCGAGGCGTACACCGGGGCCACATAGAGCAAGCCGCCTTGGCCGACCGGCAGGGTCAGCAGGTTGCCCCACCGGATGCGGTTCTGGCCGTCGCGGCCGATCACGCCGAGGTCCTGGGACACCGCGGTGTCGGTGGAGATCGCGTTGAACGCCAGCTTGGGGCCGTTGACCTGACCGGGGATGGTCAGCACGGTGATCCGGCCGTAGGTGTCCGGGTCACTACTGGCGCTGACGTAGGCGGCGAGGAAGTCGCGGCGGAACCGGTTCATCGCCGTAGTCAGCTGGAACGACGCCGAATTGTCGTTCTTGGCAAGGTTTTTCGCCACGATGTAGTACGGCGGCTGGAAACTCGACGCGGTCGGGTTCGGGTCCAGCGGGACGTCCCAGAAGTCCGAGGTGGAGAAGAACGTCACCGGGTCGTCGACGTGGTACTTGGCCAGCAGCGCCCGCTGCACCTTGAAAAGGTCCTCCGGGTAGCGCAGGTGCTCGGCCAGCTCCGGGGTGATGTCACTCTTGGGCTTGACCGTGCCCGGGAAGGTCTTCATCCAGGCGGCCAGCACCGGATCCTTCTCGTCCTGGGCGTATAGCGTCACCGTGCCGTCGTAGGCGTCGACGGTGGCCTTCACCGAAGTTGCGGATGTAGGACACCTGCTTGTCCGGGCGCAGCCGGTTGATCGCCACCTCGGTGAGTCCGCCGTCGCCGAGCTCAGCGAGGGTCAGCTCCGAGTACGGGTAGTTGTCCAGCGTGGTGTAGCCGTCGATGATCCACACCATCTGCTTGTTCACGATCGCCGGATACACCGTGGTGTTTGCGGGTCAGCCAAGGCGCGACCGCCTTGACCCAGTCGGCCGGGTTCCGATTGAACAGGATGCGGCTGTTGGGGCCGATCACCGGAGAACAGGAAGTTGCGTTCGGCGAACTTCGCGGCGAACACCGAGCGGGCCACCCAGTTGCCGATGGGCACCCGCCCACCGGTGTAGGTGTAGTTCTTGGTCTCGGTGTTGGTCTCGTAGTCGTACTTTCGCGGTGATTTGCCGTTCTTGCCGACGATCCGCGTAATCCTCGGGCGCGGAGGCGATCACCGGGCGAAGTAGATCCGCGGCTGGTCCAGCGGCGCCGGGCCGGGCGAGACGACGCTGCCGTTGGCGCCGACCACGCTGGCCAGGAACTCCGGGTAGCCGCCGTTCTGGTTGGTCGTTGGCGATCCCGCGCACGGTGTTGGCCGGGCTGGCGATGAAGCCGTTGCCGTGGGTGTAGACGGTGTGCCGGTTGATCCAGTCCGCTGATTTGTCGATCAGCCGCGACAGGTTGAGCTCGCGGGCGGCCACCACGTAGTCGCGCAGCGCGCCGTCGGTCTCGTAGCGGTCGATGGAGAGCTGATCGGGAAGAAGTAGAAGTTCTTGCCCTGCTGGAACTGGGTGAACGCCGGGCTGATGACGTTGGGGTCGAGCAGCCGGATGCTGGAGGTGGTCGAGCGGTCGGCGGCCACCTGCTTGGCGTCGGTGGCGGCGTTGCCGCTGAGTCGCGGTAGGTGACCGTCTCATCGGTGAGCCCGTAGGCCTGCCGGGTGGCGGTGATGCTGCGCGAGATGAACTCGCTCTCCTTCTGCGCCGCATTCGGCTTGACGCTGAACTGTTCGACGATCAGCGCCAGCCGCCCGATGATCAGCGAGCTGACCAGCAGCAGCACCAGGCCGATCGCCAGGATGCGCAGATCGTGCAGGAACAGCGCCGAGAACACCGCCGCCGCGCAGATCACCGCGATCGCCATCAGGATCAACTTGGCGGGCAGACGGCGTTGATGTCGGTGTAGCCGGCGCCGGTGAACGGCTTGGCCATCCGGTGTGCGACAGCAGCTCGTAGCAGGTCCAGCCAGTAGGCCACCGCCTTAGTAGCACCAGCACCCGACCAGGCTGATCAGCTGGATGCAGGCCGCGCGGCTCAGCGCGCCGGACCTGCCGCCGCCAGCCGGATGCCGCCGAAGACGTAGTGGGTGACCAGGTTGGCCAGGAACGCCAGGAACAGCGCGACGAACAGGAAGCTCAGCACCATCCGGTAGAAGGGCAGGTCGAAGGCGTAGAAGCCGAGATCCTTGCCGAACTGCGGGTCGGCGATGCCGAAGCTGTCGCCGTGCAGCCACAGTTGCACCCGCGGCCAGTAGCTCTGGGCTACCAGGCCGGCCAGCAGCCCGACCACTGCGGGGATCCCCACGCCGAAGGCCCGCAGCTTGCTCATCACCGCGGTGCGGTAGCGGGCCACCGGGTCGTTGGGACCGGCGGTGGGTACGAACACCGGCCGGGTGCGGTAGGCCAGCGCCAGCCCGCCGAACACGATCGCCCCGACCAGCACCGCGGCCACCAGGAAGACCACGACCCGGGTGAACAGCACGGTGGTGAACACCGAGCGGTAGCCGAGTTCGCCGAACCACAGCCAGTCGACGTAGGTGTCGATGAAACGGGGGCCCACCAGCAGAATGGCGATGACGGCGATCCCGATCCCGAGGAGGATACGGCTGCGCCGGGTCAGCGCGGGCATTCTGGCGGGCGGTCGGACGGTCACAGGGGTGCTCCGAAATTCACGAAGCCAACTCTACGCATTCGCTCAGGCGGCTAGCAGCGTGGCGGAGTGCCCCCCGAGGTCAGCTCCTTGAGGGCGTCGACGGTCTGCGGCAACGTCTCGGCCTTGACCAGCTCCATGGAGTTGTCCCGCACGGTGCGGGCCTCGTCGCAGTTCTCGGCCGGAACCAGGAACACCGTGGCCCCGGCGTCCTGGGCGGCGACCATCTTGTGGGTGATGCCGCCGATCGGCCCGACGGCGCCGTCCGGCCCGATGCTGCCGGTGCCGGCGATGAACTTCGAGCCGTTGAGATCACCGGTGGTCAGCTTGTCCACCACCGCGAGGCTGAACATCAGCCCGGCCGACGGGCCGCCGATATTGGCCAGGTTGAAGTCGACGGTGAACGGGGCCCACGGGGCGTCGAGCACGGCGATACCGAGGTAGCCGTAGTCACGGTCCTCGTTGCGGCCCAGCGTGATGGTGGTTTTCCCGGACTCGGCGTTGCGGCGGCGGAAGTCGACGACGATCTCCTGGCCGGGTTTGGTGGCCTTGAGTAGACCGCTGAAGGCCTCGACGTCGGCGACCTTGGTGCCGTTGACGGCGTCGATCGCATCGCCGAGCTGCAGTTTGCCCGCCGAGGGCCCCGGATCGTTGACCAGGTTGACGGTGACGGCCTTGGGGTAGTTCAGGTAGTTCAGGGCGGCGTACTCGGCGTTGTCCTCGGAGCGCTGAAAGTCGGCGTCCTGGGATTTCTTGATGTCGTCGCGGGACTTCTCCGGCGGGAACACCAGGTCGCGCGGCACCAACTGGTCGGCCCCGGAGGCCCACAACGCCAGCGCCTGGCCCAGGGTCAGCCCGTCACGCTGGGAGACCGTCGTCATGTTGAGGTTGCCCGAGGTGGGTTTGGTCGGGGTGCCCGAGATGGCGACGACGGGCTTGCCCTCGAACTCGCCGAGGGTGTTGAACGTCGGACCCGGGCCCAGCGCGACGTACGGGACCGTCACCGCGGCCAGCAGCACGCCGAAGACGACGATGGGCACCAGGGCCACCATCAGCGTCAGAATCCGCCTGTTCACGACGCCCACCCTAACGGCGGTACCGTGGAGCCATGTCTGACCTGCCGTTCGGCTTCTCCTCCGGCGACGACCCCGAGCGGAACAAGGGCGATAAGAACCCCAACCCCGCTGGCGCCAACCCCTTCGGCCTCGGCGGCGGGGCCGGTTTCAACCCGGCTGACCTGGGCCAGCTGTTCTCCCGGCTCGGCGAGATGTTCGCCGGGGCGGGCAGCGCGATGGCCTCGGGCAAGGGCGGCGCGGTGAACTATGACCTGGCCCGCAAGCTGGCCTCGAGTTCCATCGGGTTCAGCGCGCCGGTCTCGGAGTCCACCGCCAAGGCCGTCACCGACGCGGTGCACTTGGCCGACACCTGGCTCGACGGCGCCACCGCGCTGCCGGCCGGGGCCACCCGCGCGGCGGCCTGGTCCCCGCAGGACTGGGTGGACAACACCCTGGAGACCTGGAAGCGGCTGTGCGACCCGATGGCCGAGCAGATCTCGACGGTGTGGACCTCGGCGCTGCCCGAAGAGGCCAAGGCGATGGCCGGGCCGCTGATGGCGCTGATGACCCAGATGGGCTCGATGGCCTTCGGCTCGCAGCTCGGCCAGGCGTTGGGCCACCTGTCCAAGGAGGTGCTGACCTCCACCGACATCGGTCTTCCGTTGGGCCCCAAGGGTGTTGCCGCGCTGATGCCCACGGCCATCGAGGAACTCTCCGAGGGCCTCGAGCAGCCGCGCAGCGAGATCCTGACCTTCCTGGCCGCCCGCGAGGCCGCTCACCACCGGCTGTTCAGCGGAGTCCCGTGGCTGTCCTCGCAATTGCTCGGTGCGGTCGAGGCCTACGCCAAGGGCATGAAGATCGACATGAGCGGGATCGAGCAGATGGCCGCAGGTCTGGACCCGAGCGCCATGACCGACCCGTCGAAGATGGAGGAACTGCTCTCCCAGGGCATGTTCGAACCCAAGGCCACCCCCGAGCAGACCGCCGCGCTGGAGCGCCTGGAGACGCTGCTGGCCCTGGTCGAGGGCTGGGTGCAGACGGTGGTGACCGCCGCCCTCGGCGACCGGATCCCCGGCACCGTCGCGCTCTCGGAGATGCTGCGCCGGCGCCGAGCCACTGGCGGGCCGGCCGAACAGACCTTCGCCACCCTGGTCGGCCTGGAGCTGCGCCCGCGCAAGATGCGCGAGGCCACCGTGCTGTGGGAGCGGCTGACCGAGGCGGTCGGTATGGACGCCCGCGACGCGGTGTGGGCGCATCCGGATCTGCTGCCCACGACCGAGGACCTCGACGAGCCGGCCGGGTTCATCGACCGGGTGATCGGCGGGGATATCACCGGCATCGATATCGACGCAGCGATCGCCGAGTTCGAGAAGGAGCTCGGCGGTTCTGCAGAGGGCGGCCCTACCAAAGAAGACGGCCCCGACCAGAACGGTCCTGTGGATAGCTGAATTCACGCCGTGCCCGCCGGTGCCACAGTGTCCGGATGCGGTACGCGCTCGACCCGGCGATGCCGGTGCTGCTTCGCCCGGACGGCCTGGTGCAGATCGGCTGGGATCCTTTGCGCGCGGTGCTGGTTCGTCCGCCCACGGGTTGCACGCCTAGGGGTCTGGCCGGGTTACTGCGTGCGTTGAGCGCGCCGATGCCGCTGCCCTCGATGCGGCGGCTGGCCGGCGCCGGCGGACTCTCCGATAAAGCCGCGGTGGACGGACTGCTGGAGCAGCTGGTGGCGGCACGGGTGCTGCGCGCCGAGACCGATGGTGGCGGGCGGACGCTGTCGATCCGGGTGCACGGCCGCGGGCCACTGTCGGAACTGCTGGTCGAGGGGCTGCGCTGCTCGGGATCGCGGGTGAGTCAGACCAGCCACGCCCACGCCGCCGCGGCGGGCGCGGATCTGGTGGTGCTGAGCGACGCCCTGGTCGCCGACCCGCGGCTGGTGCGCGATCTGCAGTCCGAGGGTGTGCCGCACCTGCCGGTGCGGGTGCGTGACGGGGTCGGCGTGGTGGGCCCGCTGGTGATCCCCGGCGTGAGCAGCTGCCTGACATGCGCGGATTTCCATCGGTCCGACCGTGACCCGGCCTGGCCGGCGCTGGCCGCCCAGCTGTGCGAGGTGGTCGGGACCGCCGACCGCCCGACGCTGCTGGCCACCGCGGCGCTGGCTTTGAGCCAGTTGCAGCAGATCATCCGGGGCTGCGCCGGCTCCCCCGACCCCTCGGCTCCCCCGGTAACGCTCAATACGACCGTCGAAACCGACGTCGCCACCCAGAGCATCCGGGTCCGGCGTTGGGAACGTCACCCGCTGTGCGGCTGCTGGGCCCAGAACCGCGAGGGCTGAGGACCACTAATAGTTTTGCCCGCCTTCAAGCGACAAGGACCGATCTGCGTTGAGTGACAGCGCGTTGAATTACAGGCCCGCCCGCACCATCACGACCGGGAACCGCATCGTGCTGCGCGGGACCGAGCTGCGCTACGCCCTGATCCGGCTGATCGCGCTGGTCGGCCCAGCGACCGTCCCCGAACTCCTCGACGGACTGGAGCACTGGGGATTCGCGGTGGCGGGGCGGCCGTCGAAGACGGTCTCGGATGCCCTGCGCTGGGAACGGCGCCGTGGCAGGGTCCGTCGGCGCGACCGGGGGCTCTACAGCATCGGGGAGATGCCGCGGTCCACCGAGCACCGCATCATCCGGCGCGTGAAGGAGATGCGCTACGAGGTCTGGAAGTTGTCGCTCGAAGGCGGGCAAAACTATTAGTGGTCCCCAGAGCTCGGCGGGCCGCGGCCCAGCCAAAAACCCTGGAATACCCCGAAACGTTGACCTACCTGGCGCGTCGGGGATGATGGAGGGCGTGGCTGACGACATCAAGCGCGGCAGCGCCCGCCGCAACGCCAAGCTGGCCAGCATCCCGGTGGGCATCGCGGGCCGGGCGGCGCTCGGCGCGGCCAAACGGCTGACCGGCAAGTCCCGCGACGAGGTCAACGCCGAGCTGATGGATAAGGCCGCCCAGCAGCTGTTCAGCGTGCTCGGCGAGCTCAAGGGCGGCGCCATGAAAGTGGGCCAGGCGCTCTCGGTGCTGGAGGCCGCCATCCCCGAGCAGTACGGCGCCCCCTACCGCGAGGCCCTGACCAAACTGCAGAAGGACGCCCCGCCGCTGCCGGCGGCCAAGGTGCACCGGGTGCTCGACGGGCAGCTCGGCACCAAGTGGCGCGAGCGGTTCACCGAGTTCGACGACACCCCGGTGGCCTCGGCCAGCATCGGCCAGGTGCACAAGGGGGTGTGGCGCGACGGACGCCCCGTCGCGGTCAAGATCCAGTACCCCGGCGCCGACGAGGCGCTGCGCGCCGACCTCAAGACCATGCGGCGGCTGACCAGCGTGCTCAGGCAACTGGCCCCCGGCGCCGACGTCCAGGGCGTGGTCGACGAACTCGTCGAACGCACCGAGATGGAACTGGACTACCGGCTGGAGGCCAACAACCAACGCGCGTTCGCCAAGGCCTACGAGGGCCACCCGCACTTCCTGATCCCGCATGTGGTGGGCAGCGCGCCGAAGGTGATGGTCAGCGAGTGGATCGACGGCGGCATCCCGCTCGCCGAGATCATCCGCCACGGCACTCAAGAGCAGCGGGACATCAGCGGCACAAGGCTTTTCGAGCTGACCTTCGACGCGCCCAAGCGGGTCGGCATGATGCACGGCGACGCCCACCCGGGCAATTTCATGCTGCTGCCCGACGGCAGGATGGCCGTCATCGACTTCGGCGCGGTGGCACCGCTGCCCGACGGGCTGCCGGTCGAGATGGGCATGATGATCCGGCTGGCCCGGGAGAAGCAGTACGACCTGCTGCTGCCCACCATGGAGAAGGTGGGCTTCGTCCGTAAGGGCGAGCAGCTCTCGATCGAGGACATCGACGAGATGCTGGCCCAGTACGTCGAGCCCGTCGAGGTCCCGGTGTTTCACTACACCCGCAGATGGCTGCAGCGCCACGCCGCCTCCAACATGGAACGTACCCCGCAGAACCTGAAGATGGCCCGTCAGATGGACCTGCCGGCCCAGCTGGCGATCCCGCTGCGGGTGATCGGCTCCAATGTGGCGATCTCCTGCCAGCTGGACTGCCACGTGCCGGTGCGCGAAATGGCCGAGGAACTGATCCCCGGCTTCGCCGAACCCCATCCGATCTGAGGTGCCGTGAATCAACCGAGCTTCGAGCGGATCATTCAGATCGGATCGGGCTATTCCGCGGCGAAGGTCCTGCTGTCGGCCGTCGGCCTGGGACTGTTCACCGAACTCGCCGCGCAGCCGATGACCGCGGCGCAGATCGCCGAGCGGTTCGGGCTGGTGCCGCGGCCGGCCCGCGACTTCCTCGACGCCCTGGTCTCGCTGAAGCTGCTCGACCGCGACGGGGACGGACCCGAGGCCCGCTACGCCAACACCGCCGAGACGGGGCACTTCCTCGACGAGAACAGCCCGACCTACCTCGGCGGCCTGCTGAAGATCTGGGATCAGCGCAACTACCGCTCCTGGGCGGATCTGACCGAGGCCCTGCAGACCGGTCAGGCCCAGAGCGAGATCAAATACACCGGCACGTCGTTCTTCGAGACCATGTACGCCGAACCGAGCCGGCTGGAAGCGTTCATGTCGGCCATGGACTCCTCGTCACGGGTCAACTTCGAACTGCTCGCCGAGCGTTTCCCCTTCGACCGCTACCGCACGCTGTGCGATGTCGGCGGGGCCGACGCCGTGCTGTCCCGGATCGTCGCCAACCGGCACCCACACCTTCAGATCACCAGCTGGGATCTGCCCAAGGTGACCAAGATCGCGGCCCGGAAGATCGACGCCGAGGGTCTCGGCGGCCGGGTGCGCGCACAGGCGGGCAGCTTCCTGACCGACCCGCTGCCGTCCGCCGACGTGATCACGATGGGCATGATCCTGCACGACTGGGACCTCGAGCGGAAGAAACTGCTCGTCGCCAAGGCCTACGAGGCGCTGCCCGAGGGCGGGGCGTTCATCGTCATCGAATCGCTCATCGACGACGCCCGGCGGGAGAACACCTTCGGGCTGATGATGTCGCTGAACATGCTCATCGAATTCGGTGACGCTTTCGACTACACCGCCGCGGACTTCCAGCAGTGGTGCACCGAGGCGGGATTCCGCTCCTTCGAGGTGATCCCGCTGGACGGCCCGTCCAGTGCCGCGGTGGCGTACAAGTGAACCGCTGATCCGCTCAGGCCGCCGCGTCCCCCTTGCGCGGGCGGCCGCGCGGGCGTTTGCGGGCCAGCACGGCCCCGCCGGCCAGGATCTCCCCGCCCCACACGCCCCAGGGCTCGGCTCGCTCCAGCGCACCGGCGAGGCACTGCAACCGGATCGGGCATCCGCCGCACAGCGCCTTGGCCCGCTCGAGCTCGGCCGGGGCCTCGGCGAACCACAGATCGGGTTCGCGATTACACGCCAGCATGGGCGCCTCCTCTCCCTGAATGTGCGAACTCTGGTCTGGACATGAAAAAAGGCCACGGACGTTCGTCCGTGGCCTGGAGGGTTTCTGCGTGCGCTAGCAGACGCTCCTGTCCACGGACGGACGGGCGGCGGCATGACGCGCGGCGAACAACATGGGGATGAGGGTAGGGGGTCGCTCGCGGAAGGCGCAACCGGTTTTTGACCAGCGGTTTCGACCCGTGGCCGATACTGACTTCATGCATGGCCAGCGTCGAGCGCCGACGATCCGACTGGCGACTCAGGCCGACATCCCCGCCCTGATGGCACTGAACAGGCGCTATTACGTCGGCCACCTTGACCCCTCCGAGCGCTCCGAGGGCTTCCTGTCGGTCCTGCTGTCAACGGAGTGGTTCAACGACGCCGTCGACGCCAAGGGGATTCATGTCGCCGAGGTGGACGGCGACATCGTCGGATTCATCGGGATGATCGAGGCTCCTTCACGCACCGCGGTCCCGGACGGCACGATCACCGCCACAGTGATCGATTTGACCCGGGTGGTCGAGTTCAACGGGAAGCCAATCGCAGCGCAGCGCTGGGCATTTCGCGGGCCGGTCCTGGTTGACGAGTCGGCTCGCGGGATGGGCATCTATTCGGCTTTCAACGCCGTGATGCGCGAGGCCTACGGCGACCGGTTCGACGTCGGTGTGCTCTTCGTGTCCGCCGACAACCCGCGGTCGCTGCACACCACGACCACCAAACTGGGAGCCACACCTCTCGCCGATTTCGACGTCGACGGCCGTCGGTACTGGCTACTGGCGTTCGAATTCTGAACGCCGGCGGTCACACCTCGGTCCGCTCCGATGCGGAGGGCACAACCGGTTTTTCAACAGCCTCGTCGAGGTGCAGCAACGCCCGCACCGACGGCCTGGTTCCGTAGGGCCGCAGCATGGCGCTGGCGGGACGCGGACGCACCTTCAGCGGCCACCAGAACCAGCGGCCCATCAGCGCCGCGATCGAGGGCGTCATGAACGAGCGCACGATCAGGGTGTCGAACAGCAGGCCGAGCCCGATGGTGGTGCCGATCTGGCCGAGCACCAGCAGATTGCTGAAGATGAACGATCCCATGGTGGCGGCGAACACCAGCCCCGCCGAGGTGACCACCGCCCCCGTGGAGCCCATCGTGCGGATGATTCCGGTGTTCAGCCCGGCGGCGATCTCCTCCTTCAGCCGGGAGATCACCAACAGGTTGTAGTCGGAACCGACCGCCAGCAGCAGGATGACGGCCAGCGCCAGCACGATCCAGTACAGGTCGATGCCGAAGATCTTCTCCCACACCAGAACCGACAGCCCGAACGAGGCGCCCAGCGACAGCGCCACGGTGCCGACGATCACCACCGCGGCCACCAGGCTGCCGGTGATGAACATCATGATGAGCAGGATCAGGCACAGCGCCGAGATGCCGGCGATCAGCAGGTCGTACTTTGCGCCATCCTGAATGTCCTTGTAGGTCGAGGCGGTGCCCGCCAGGTAGATGTTCGAGCCGGCCAGCGGGGTGCCCTTGAGCGCCTCGCGCACCGACTTGTCGATGGCCGGGATATGCGAAATGCCCTCCGGCGTGGCCGGATCCCCCTCGTGGGTGATGATCATCCGGGCGGCGTGGCCGTCCGCCGAGAGGAACATCGACAGGCCGCGCTGGAACTCGGCATTGTCGAACACCTCCGGGGGCAGGTAGAACGAGCTGTCGTCCTTGGCCTCGTCGAAGGCCTGCCCCATCGCGTTGGCGTTCTTCAGCGCCTCGGCGGACTGGTCCAGCAGCCCGGACTGGGTGGCGTAGTTCTTCTCGGCCAGCGCCTTATTGCGCTCCTGGGAGGCGATCTGCTCGGGGATCAGCGCAAGGATCTCCGGCTGGACGGCGGTCAGCTTGTCCAACGCGGCGGTGATGTCGTTGAACTGGTTACTGAGCTTGTCGACGCCATCGAGGGCGTCGAACAGCGAGCGGAACGTCGCGCAGACCGGGATGTCGAAACAGTGCGGCTCCCAATAGAAATAGTTGCGAATCGGCCGGAAGAAATCGTCGACGTTGGCGATCTTGTCGCGCAGGTCATTGATGGTCCCGACGGTCTCGTGGAACACCCGGGCCTGCTCATCGGTGGCCTCGCTGAGCTGCTGCTGGGCCGCGTACTGACGTTTGAGCAGCGCGATGGAGTTAGTGATCTCGTCCACCTGGGACAGCAGATTCTCGGCCTGGGCCTGCTGGAACGGCAGCGTCTCGATCTGCGTGGTGCTCTGCATGCTGAGTTGGAACGGGATCGAACTGTGCTCCAGCGGGGTACCCAGCGGCCGGGTGATCGACTGCACCATGGCCACCCCCGGGGTGCGGAAAACCTCCCTGGCGATCTTCTCCAGCACCAGCATGCTGGCCGGATTGCGCATGTCGTGGTCGGTCTCGATCATCAGCATCTCGGGGTTGAGTCGGGCCGCCGAGAAGTGGCGTTCGGCCGCGGCGTAGCCGACGTTGGCCGGCGAACTGGCCGGAAGGTAGGACCGGACGTTGTAACTGGTCTTGTAGCCGGGCAGCGCCAGGAGGCCGATCAGTGCCACCCCGACGGAGACCGCCAAGACAGGCCCGGGCCAGCGCACGATCGTCGTGCCGACCCGCCGCCATCCCCGGGTGCGCATCGACCGCTTGGGGTCCAGCAGCCCGAAATGGCTGGCCATGGTCAGCACCGCCGGGGCCAGCGTCAGCGCGCCGAGCAGTGCCACCGCGATACCGATCGCGGCGGGAACGCCGAGGCTGTTGAAGTAGGGCAGCCGGGTGAAGGTCAGGCAGTACAGCGCGCCGACGATGGTCAGGCCCGAACCGAGCACGACGTGCGAGGTGCCGCGGTAGGTGGTGTAGAACGCCTCCTCCCGGCTCTCCCCCGCATGCCGGGCCTCGTGGTAGCGGCCGAGCAGGAAGATGGCGTAGTCGGTGCCCGCCGCGATGGACAGCAGGGTCAGCAGGTTGGTCGAGTACACCGACAGCCCAATGATGTCGTTGTGGGCCAGCACGGCGACCACGCCACGCGCCGAGGCCACCTCCAACAGCACCATCACCAGCGTCAGCACCACGCTGACCAGCGAGCGGTAGACCCACAGCAGCATCAGGAAGATCACCCCGAAGGTGATCATCGTGACTCTCTCGGAACCCTTTGAGCCGACGTCGAACTGGTCGGCGACCAGCGGGGAGGCGCCGGTGACGTAGGCCTTGACACCCGGTGGCGCCGGGGTCTCGGCGACGATCTTGCGAACGGCCCGGACCGATTCGTCGGACAGCCCCTCGCCCTGATTTCCGGCGAGGTAGACCTGGGTGTAGGCGGCCTTGCCGTCCGGACTCTGCGACCCGGCCGCGGTGAGCGGGTCACCCCAGAAGTTCTGGACGTGCTGGACGTGTTCGGTGTCGCGGGTCAGCTTGCCGATCAGCGTGTCGTAGTAATCGTGCGCCGCGGCGCCCAGCGGTTGATCGCCCTCCAGCACGATCATCGCCGCACTGTCGGAGTTGAACTCGTTGAACACCTTCCCGATGTGCTTCATCGCGATCATCGACGGTGCGTCCTGGGCGCTGAGCGCCACGTTGTGCGCCTCGGCGACCTTCTCCAGCCGGGGCACCGAGGAGTTGGTCAGCGCGGCCAGGGCCAGCCAGGCCAGGAAGATCGGCACGCTCAGCCGCCGGATGGTCGTGGCCACGCTGCGCCCCAGGCGCGAATCCGCGCTGCGCCCGAAGCGGGACTCCTTGCCGCGCCGGCTCATCCGGATTTGTCCAGACAGGAGACGTAGCCGCTGGGGATGTCGACCACGCGCTGCACCTTGACCTCACCGTCGATAATGATCCGGCACCCCAGGAAACTGCCGTCGCTCTGGGCCATGACGTTGGCGATCACCGCCGGAGTGGTCGTGGAGTCCCGATAGGACCAGGGCAACGTGGCGGTCTCGACGTGCTGCGGGTTGGCATGGACGTCGGTGTAGCTGATCATCGCTATCGCCCCCCGGTCGCCGAACACTTCGAATACGACGTCCTTGGGGTTGAACGGGACGATCTCGTCGGCTCCCCCGCCCGGGGTGGCGGTGCTGTGGTGGGAGCCGAACTCGCCGTGCAGGCGGTAAACGGCGAAACCGCCGACGCCGACCACTAAGACCGCGACGATCGGCATCCAGCCTCGCCTGACCAGCCTCCCGAGCACAGACGATAGAGTACTGAACCGTACCGTTTCGTGCGGGATTTACCGCCTCAGACTCGGCATCATCACCTCGTCGACGAGGGCGGTCACCGTACTCCGGGTGGCCGGACGGTCCGCGATGACCGCGCGGAACACCAGATAGCCCGGCAGCAGGTCCCAGAGGTCGTCGTTGATCGCCTCGGGGTTGATCTCGCCGCGCTCCACGGCCTGGACCAGAACGTGTCTGACGAGTTTCTTGCGCCGGGCGAGGATCTGGTGCCGCATGACCTGATTGAGGGCGGGATTGCGGGTGGTCTCGACCAGCACGGCGCGCATGGTCGGCGCGTGCGCCCGGGCCTGCCGGGCGATCATCTCGCCGATCTCGATCAGATCGGTGCGCAGGTCGCCGGTCTCGGGGGCCTTGTCCAGCTGGTTGACACCCTCCATCACCGCCGCGAGCACCAGTTCGGCCTTGGTGGGCCAGCGCCGGTACATGGTGGCCTTGCTGGCCCTCGCGGTGGCGGCGACCTCGTCGACGGTCAAACCGTCATAACCACGTTCCTGCAGCAGTTGCAGTGTGACGGCGAGCAGCTCACTCTCGCGCGCCGTATGGGTCATCCGTCGCTGCCCAGCAGCTTGCGCACCGACGGCCGGGTTCCATACGGCCGCAACATGATGCTGGCCGGGCGCGGCCGCACCTTCAGCGGCCACCAGAACCACCGGCCCAGCAGCGCGGCGATCGAGGGTGTCATGAACGAGCGCACGATCAGGGTGTCGAAGATCAGGCCGACGCCGATGGTGGTGCCGATCTGGGCCAGCACCATCAGGTCCCCGACGACGAAACCGCACATGGTGAAGGCGAACACCAGTCCCGCCGCGGTGACCACCGACCCCGTCCCGGCCATCGTCCGGATCAGCCCGGTGTTCAGGCCCGCGCCGATCTCCTCCTTGAACCGGGAGATCACCAGCAGGTTATAGTCCGACCCCACCGCCAGCAGGATGATGATGGCCAGCGCCAGCACGATCCAGTACAGCTGGATACCCAGCAGGTGCTGCCAGATCAGCACCGACAGCCCGAACGAGGCACCCAGCGAGAGCACCACCGTGCCGACGATGACCATCGCGGCCACCACGCTGCGGGTCACGAACATCATGATCAGCAGGATCAGGCTGACCGCGGCGATGATGACCATCATCAGGTCGTACTTGGCCATATCGCGGGCGTCCTTGTAGGCCGAGGCGGTGCCGCTGATGTAGATGCTCGACCCGGCCAGCGGGGTGCCCTTGAGGGCTTCCTGGGCGGACTGGCGGATCGGGTCGATATGCGAGATGCCCTTGGTCGTGGCCGGATCGGTGTCGTGGGTGATGATCATCCGCGCGGCGTGGCCGTCCGGGGACAGGAACAGCTTCATACCGCGCTTGAACTCGGAGTTGTCGAACACCTCCGGCGGGAGGTAGAAGGTGCTGTCGTCCTTGGCCTCGTCGAAGGCCTGCCCCATCGCGTCGGCGTTCTTCAGCGCCTCGGCCGACTGCTCCAGCAGCCCGGACTGGGTGGCGTAGTTCTTCTCCACCAGCGCCTTGTTGCGTTCCTGGGAGGCGATCTGCTCGGGGATCAGCGCCAGGATCTCCGGCTGCACGGCGGTCAGTTTGTCGATGGCCGCGGTGATCCCGTCGAACTGGGTGGTGAGTCTGTCGATGCCGTCCAGGGCGTCGAACAGCGACCGGAACGTCCAACAGACCGGGATGTCGTAACAGTGCGGTTCCCAGTAGAAATAGTTGCGGATCGGCCGGAAGAAGTCGTCGACGTTGGCGATCTTGTCGCGCAGTTCGTTCATGGTGTCGACGGTCTCGTGGAACACCCGGGACTGCTCGTCGGTGGCATCGCTGAGCTGCTGCTGGGCGACGTACTGGCGCTTGAGCAGGTCGATGGAGGTGCTGATCTCGCTGATCTGATCCAGCAGATCCTGTGCCTGGGACTGCTGGAAGGGCAGGTTCTGAATCTGGGCGGAACTCTGCGCGCTCATCTGGAAGCCCAGCGAGCTGTGATCCAGCGGTGTGCCCAGCGGCCGGGTGATGGACTGCACCATGGCCACCCCCGGCGTGCGGAAGACCTCCTTGGCGATCTTCTCCAGGACGATCATGTTGGCCGGGGTGCGCAGATCCTTGTCGGATTCGACCATCAGCACCTCGGGGTTGAGTCGGGCCGCCGAGAAGTGCCGTTCGGCCGCCGCGTAGCCCACCTTGGCCGGCGCCCAGTCCGGCATGTAGTGCCGGGCGTCGTAGCTGGTCTTGTACCCGGGCAGCGCCAGCAGCCCGATCAGGGCCACCGCGATCGAGGTCACCAGGACCGGCCCCGGCCAGCGCACGATGGCGGTGCCGATGCGCCGCCAGCCGCGGGTCCGCATGGCACGTTTGGGGTCGAACAGGCCGATGTGGCTGCCCATGGTGATGACGGCCGGCGTCAGGGTCAGCGAGGCCACCAGGGTGACCAGCACGCCCAGGCCTGCCGGAATGCCCAGGCTCTGGAAGTAGGGCGTGCGGGTGAAGCGAAGGCAGAACACCGCGGCGGCGACGGTCAGGCCGGACCCGATGATGACGTGCGCGGTGGAGCGGTACATCGTGTAGTAGGCCGCCTGGCGATCCTCCCCGGCCTGGCGCGCCTCCTGATAGCGGCCCAGCAGGAAGATCGCGTAGTCGGTGGCGGCCGCGATCGCCAGCAGCGTCAGCAGATTGGTCGCATACGTCGACAGCGGGATGACGCCGACGTGGCCGAGGAAGGCGACCAGCCCGCGGGCGGCGGCCACCTGGATCGCGACGGCCAGCAGGGTGAGCAGCGTGGTGGTGATGGACCGGTAGACGATGAGCAGCATCAGTGCGATGACGCCGAAGGTCAGCCCGGTGACCTTGAGGTGGCCGCCCTCGCCGACCGCGAACTCGTCGGCCACCAGCGCGGCCGGGCCGCTGACGTAGGCCTTCACTCCCGGCGGGGACGGGGTGTCAGCGACGATCTCGCGGACCGAGGCCACCGACTCGTTGGCCTGGCTGCTGCCGGCGTCGCCGTCCAGATACACCTGGATGAGGGCGGCCTTGCCGTCATTGCTCTGCGAACCCGCCGCGGTCAGCGGGTCACCCCAGAAGTACTGCACGTGCTGGACGTGGGCGGTGTCGGCCTGCATCCGCTCCACCAGGGCGTCGCCGAAGCGGTGGGCGGCGTCGCCCAGCGGCTGATCGCCCTCGATGACCAGGGTGACCAGGCTGTCGGTGTCGTACTCGCCGAACGTCGTTCCGACGCGCTTGGCCGCGATGAGCGACGGGGCGTCCTTGGCGCTCTGGGCGACGTTGTGGATGCGCCCGATCTCCTCCAGCGGCGGGATCAGGGCGTTACTCGAGGCCGCCAGCGCCAGCCAGATGATCGCGATCGGGATGGACAGCCGCCGGATCAGGCGCGGCACGAAGGAGGGGCCGCCGTTCCCTGTGCTCATCCGGACTTGTCCAGACAGTAGACGTAGGCGTCGGGCATGGTGACCGTGCGCTCGGCCTTGACCACCCCGTCGATCGTGATCCGGCAACCCAGGGTGCTCCCATTGCTCTGCGCCTGGACGTTGACCAGCACCGCCGGGGTGGTCGTCGAGTCGTTGTAGGACCACGGCAGCGGGGCGTTGTCGACGCGCTGCGGGTGGGCCTCAACGTCGGTGTAGGTGATGGTGGCCGTCGCCCCGGGCTGGCCGAACACTTCGAGCTGAACGCGCTTGGGGTTGAACGGGACGATCTGGTCGGCGGCTCCGGCCGGCGTCGCGACGTCCAGCGTGCCGAAGGCCCCGTGCAGCCGGTAGACGGCGAAGGCGGCCAGCGCGACGACCCCGATCGTCACCCAGACCAGCCAGCCACGGGCGAACGCTGAGGTCAGGGATCGACGCTTCACCCGACGGCCTCCACGCGCAGTACGGTACTTCACCGTCGCGTCGGCGGCCGCCTCAGATCAGGCGCGCGCCGGTGACGGATTCCTGTCGAGCATCAGCTGTCCGGCGATGATCAGGCTGGCGAAGGCGAAGATCAGTGCCGAGGCGACCCAGGCCAGCGCCTGGCCGGTGTGGCCGTAGAGGCGGGGCACGAATCCGATCGCGAGGCCGTCGAAGAGCATCGCCCCGGCGGCCGCCCAGATGAAGGTCCCGCGCTGATCCAGATGGCGCACCCGGGCAATCCATTGCAGGAACCACACGGTGGGCGGCGCCGCCAGCGCACCGGCCAGATAGGCGACGGCCCGCCACTGCCCCTCGAGAAACAGTACGTCGGGCAGCAGGCTGATGATGACGGCGAATCCGAGTGCGACGAGCGCACCCACCACCAAACCGGTGACCGTTGTCGTGGCACCCCGTTCGTCCATCGTCCAGACCCCTCCCGCATTTGTAGTGAGAACTACAAACAGCGTAGGCGGTCCGGTGACTACGATCAAGCGGTGGGCTACAAGCACTCTCGGGAGGAGCTCCTCGAGGCGGCGGCCACCCTGGCGACGACATCGGGAATCGGTGCCCTGACCTTCAGCAGGGTCGGCGCGAGCCTCGGCATCAGCGACCGAACCGTCGTCTACTACTTCCCCACCAAGTCCGACATGATCGCCGCGGTCATCGGCGCGCTGGGCGATCGCCTGCAGGGGACGCTGGCCGGCGCCTTCGGCGACACCGCCCTGCCCATGGTCGAGTTGCAGCGCAAGGCCTGGCCGGTGCTGGCCTCCCCGGCCGCCGACCCGATTCTCGCGGTGTTCTTCGAGATCATCGGGCTGGCCAGCGCCCGTCGCGAGCCCTACGCCGCCCTTGCGCCCCGGCTCCTGGGCGCCTGGGTGGACTGGATCGAGCCGCGGATCGCCGCCCCCACCCCGGCCGAACGCCGCCGGCAGGCGCTGGCCACCGTCGCCGCACTCGACGGTTTGCTGCTGGTGCGCCGGATCGCGGGCTCCCGGGCGGCCGGTGCGGCGGCCCGGGAACTCGGCCTGGCCTGAGTCGCCCCGGGTTTGTCCCCCGATCGGGGGACCCCCGGATTCACCCTGCGACCAGTCCGTTCGGTGGATATGGCAAGGTGCGCGGGGACGGAAAAATTACTCCCATCAGAGCGGCTGGATCCCCCAGCGGCCCAGGGTTCAGGAGCATGATCATGAAGAAGGCAGCGGTTCTCCTCGGAGGCGCACTGGCCGCCGCGTCGTTGGCACTGGCCGGACCCGCCTACGCCACCCCGGATACACCGGCGGGCGTCCTCTCTGCGAACGCCACCGCCGCCGCGGCACCCGGCCACATCGGCTCCAGCGCGCCCAAGAGCTCAATCTGCGTCCAGGACTCCGGCAACAAGAACTACGGGGCCCGTGTCGGCACCGCCACGGCCGCCGGGTCCTACAGCCGGGTCGCCACCGACGGCATCATCCGCCCCTCCGGCCCGTCGACCATCGGGGCCTAACATCCCCTTCTGACTCCGCCGGGGTTCTGTGACCAAAACCCCGGCTGAGTGGTGGATGAACCACTCCTCGTCGAGGGCGAGAAACCGCCAGTCCGCAACGGTGCCGACCGCAACGATCGCAAAACGAAAAGCCATCGCTTCCCACCCCCAGCCCCCGATCCCCCGCAACCCCCACGCTATGTCGAGGGTCTGACATTCATCTCGCGGCGGCCGGCCGCCGATCAGCTCCGCCGGAGCAGGTACCACCGGCCCGCAATGGTCTTGCGGATGACTGTGCGGTCGATGATGAAATCTTTCGGCTTGGTCGATTCGATGGTGAAGCTTGGGCTGAACGCGTCGTCGATCTCCGTTGGTTTAATGCCGATACCCTGCCACATCATCACCGGAGTGCCGGGAGTGAGCAGCGCCGCTAATTCTTTGACGTACAACGGTTTCGAGGCCTGCGGCAGTGTGTGGAACATTCCCATGTCCAGGGCCAGGTCGATCGGCGCTGCTATGCCGAGCCGGGTCAATCTGGTGGCATCGCCCTGAATGAATCGGGCGCCCCGGGTGCGCTTGGCGTTGCGTCGAGCGGTGCGAATCGCGGGAGCGGCGAAATCGATGCCCGTTGCTAACCAGCCGTGCTTGGCCAGATAGATCACGTTCGCACCGGTTCCACATCCGATGTCAAGGGCATGTCCGGGCTTGAGCGGATCAGCTCCTTCGATCGCCTGCCGCAATTCGTCTGGCGGTGGGGTGTCCCAGACAGGTCTGCCGAGCCGATAGAGCGTGTCGAAGAAGAGGCGTCGCGACATTGTTCCTCCTGGCCGGTTCTAGGGGTCGGGTTTAGGGCTCAATCCGGGGCTGCGCCGGTCCACCGAACGCCAGACCCCACCGCCCGACGAATTCGGTCAGTTCACCGGACGTGTCGGCACTGTCCGCCGCCAGGGCGACGTAGCCGTCCGGGCGAACGAGATAGGCCGCATCGCGGCCGACCCCGGCTTCGCGTGTTTTCTCATTCCAGGGGAACCGGTGAATTGGCAGGCCGAGTTGTTGGGCGGTCTCGAGAAGTGCCGGGCTCGCATCGCCGTAGATATGAAGCTGCCAGTCCAGTGACTGCAACGGTGCGAAGTTGTCACTCTCGGCGTTGACGATCCAGGGCAGCCGATCCCCGCCGTGAACGACACCACCCCTTCCCCGATTGAAGTCGCAGACTCGGTACGAGATCCTCGTCTGCGACACCGTCTTGAACATCAATCTGCGCGGTCGCGAGAACTTCGCCAGTGTCGCAACCACTTTCGGAAGAACATGTACGCGTGCGACCTGGGCCGCCTTGCCGTTGTCCACGAGGAACTGGAAAACGCGGTCGGTCGTCGCGATCAGGGACCTCGCGAAGGGACTCCTCTCAGCCTCATAGGTGTCCAACAGTCTCTGATCCGCACGCCCGTGCAGGACCTCGGCAAACTTCCAGGACAGGTTCACCGCGTCGCCAATCCCGGTGTTCATCCCCTGCCCACCGGCCGGGCTGTGAATGTGCCCGGCGTCGCCGGCGATGAACACCCGACCGCGGCGAAATCGATCCGCGACTCGATGGTGTACCTGGTAAGTGGAGAACCAGTTGACCTCTCCGACCTGGACACCCAGCAGATGCTCGATGTGAGCACGCAGGTCCTCGAAGCCGATGGGCTCACTGATCCTGAGATCCGGGGGCACGACGCCGATCAGACGTTGGGTTCCGGTCGAGCGCACCGGAATCTTCAAAGCCATACCTGCTTCACGGAACCCGACAAAATCTCGTCGCCACCGGCCCCACTGACAGCGGCGTCGGCCACATAGAACAGGCCTTCCGAGGATCCACCGGCAAAGCCGATCCCGAGGGCCTCCCGCACCGTGCTGTGCGCCCCATCGCACCCGACGACATAGGCGAAACGTGACTGCTCGGCCGACGTCCCGTCGTCAATGGTGACGGTGACGGCGTCGCCGTCGTCGCGCAGATCTTTCAGCGTCGCACCCCATTGCACTTCAACACCGAGTCGACCGAGCCGGTCAAGGAGAAATCGTTCATGCTCGTCTTGGGGGTAGGCGAGCATGAACGGGTAGGGGCTGATGCCCTTTCCCATGTCAGCCAGCGAGAACCGGGCGACATCACGCTCTCCGGCGCGGAAGTGGACGGAATCGGCGACCACGCCGTTCTGCACCACCTCATCGCCGAAGCCGAATTGCCGATAGAACTCCAGAGTCCGCGCATGCAGGCCCATCGCGCGGGATTCCCTGGCGGGTCCTTCCTTACTGTCGATGATCCGCACCGGAACGCCACGACGAGCCAGGCCCAAAGCCATCACCAGGCCGGTGGGTCCCGCCCCGACGATCAGAATCGACTCCATCAGCGTGACCTCCACTATCATTAAAAATGACTGACTAGTCATCAATATAGACCTTTTATGACCGGTAAGTCACTTTTAACGAGGAGGTCTCCAGTGGTGAACGCCGAAAGCAGGCGCGGTCGCGGTCCCAGCCCACACAAGACCGCCCAGACGCGGCAGGCGGTGGCCCGTGCTGCACTCGAACTGTTCATCGAGCAGGGCTACCGGGGCACCCCGATGAGTGACGTCGCCGAGCGGGCGGGTGTCGCCAAAGGGACCGTCTACCGGTATTTCGCGGACAAGCAGGCGTTGTTCGCCGGCGTGATCAGCGACGTCCTGGACGACAGGGTGGCAGCGCTCCGAGCAGCCGAACCGGGTGAGGGCGAGTCGCTGCGCAACTTCCTCAGCCGCGTGGTCACCCCCCTGTTGGCGACGGTCGAGGGATCGCCGTGGATGGGGCTCATCCGACTGGTCATGACCGAGGGGCGCGAATCACCCGAAGTGGCGGCCATTTACCGAGAACGCGTGCTCGACCCGGTCGCCGAGCAGATTCGGCGCTGGGCGCACGCCGCCGCCGAACGCGGCGAGATCGACAGCGACGCCCTGGACCGCGTACCTCTGCTGATGCTGTCCCCGGCGGTCCTGGCCACGATGTGGACGGGGCTGTACCCCGACGAGCCGATGAGTATCGCTGAGACCTTCGAGAGCTTCCTGGATCTGGCGCTGGGGACTGGGTCGGCCGGCGATCGTTCGGACCCGGCTCAATCCAGCGATCCCGGTTCGCGTCAGCCGTGACAGTGCTGGGGGCATCACCTGGCCCGTATCCACCGCAGCGGCACCGGACTATCGTCAGCGTCATGACCGGATCGGCATTCCCGCATTCGCGGTGGGGTTCTGACTCAGGACCGCTACGCAAGGTCGTCGACGGTTTCGCGGCCACCCCGTTGGGGTCGCGGTTCATCCGCGCCCTGGTTCCGCTGGACCGGCGAGTGCTCAAAGCCACCAAGGGCCGCTACACCGCACTCGGCCCGCTGGGCTTGCAGATCCTCGTCCTGACGACGATCGGCCGTAAATCGGGTCAGCGCCGCGAGTCGCCGTTGTTGTACACCCGCGACGGCGATCGCCTGTATCTCTTCGGGAGCAACTTCGGGCAATCCACGCACCCGGCGTGGTCGTCAAACCTGCTGGCCAATCCGGATGCCTGGGTCACCATGGGCGGCAAGGAGATTCCGGTCCGTGCGCGCCAACTGTCCGGGGACGAATACGACCGCGCCGACGCGAGGTTCATGACCTACCTCAAGGCCTATCCGGCCTATCGCACCCGCACCGATCGCGACATCCGGATCTTCGAGCTGGCGCCGCGCTGATCGGGATCGTGCCGCCGCCATCTCCGCCCGGACGGCGCTGGGGCACGCCCTAACCGCGTGAGCGCACCAAATCCAGGACGTCGGCGCCGAACTGCTCCAACTTGCGTGCCCCGATGCCCGGGATGGCTACCAGCGCGGCGTCGTCGGCGGGCAGCGACTCGGCGATGGCGATCAGGGTGTTGTCGGTGAAAACCACATACGCCGGGACGTTGAGCTCCCGAGCGGTAGCCAGCCGCCATTCCTTGAGCCGGGCCAGCAGAGCCTCGTCGACGTCGACCGAACAGCTTTCGCAGCGCCGCAACATGATCGAGGGCGCGGTGGTCAGCACCGCGTTGCACACCCGGCACTGGGGCGTCGCCCCGCGCTGGCGGCGCGGTTTGGCCGGCCCGGACGGGGAAGCCTCGACGCGGGTCTGCGGGGCGATGCCGTTGAGGAAGCGCGACGGCTTGCGGCTCTGCCGGCCACCCGGAGCGCGGGCCGCCGCCCAGCTGAGCTCCAGATGCTTCCGGGCGCGGGTGACGCCGACGTAGAGCAGCCGCCGCTCCTCCTCCACAGCCTCGCTGTCCGCTCCGTGGGCCAGGGCATGGCTGATCGGCAGCGTCCCGTCGGCCAGGCCGACCAGGAACACCGCGTCCCACTCCAGGCCCTTCGCGGCGTGCAGCGAGGCCAGCGTCACCCCCTGCACCGTCGGCGGGTGGCGGGCATCGGCGCGCACCCGCAGTTCGGCGACCAGCGGGGCCAGATCCAGTCCCGGCCGGGCGGCGACCTCCTCGTCGACCAGCTCGGCAAGCGCGCTCAACGCCTCCCACCGCTCCCGGGCCTTGGCGCCCGCCGGCGCCTCGGGTGTGAGCCCCAGCGGTTCGAGCAGGGCCCGCACCACCTCCGGCAGCTCCCCCTCCGCTCCCCTATCGGCGGCGCGCTGCAGTGCCACCAGGGATTGGCGGATCTCCTGGCGGGCGAAGAAGCCCTCCCCGCCGCGCACCTGGAACGGCACGCCGGCCTCGGTCAGCGCTTCCTCGTAGACCTCGGACTGGGCGTTGATCCGGTAGAGCACCGCTATCTCGGCCGCCGGGGTTCCGGCGTCGATCAGCGCGGTGACCGAGCGGGCGACGGCGGCGGCTTCGGCGGCCTCGTCGGGGTGGTCGCGGAACACCGGCTCCGGACCGGGAGGCTGCTGGCCGATGAGGTGCAGCCGGGAACCGGCCATCCGGCCCCGGGCCGCGGCGATCACCCGGTTGGCCAGCGACACGACTTGGGGGGTGGAGCGGTAGTCGCGCTCGAGACGGACCACCGTGGCCTCCGGGAAAGTGCGGGAGAAGTCCAGCAGGTAGCGCGGGGAGGCGCCGGTGAACGAGTAGATGGTCTGGTTGGCGTCTCCGACGACGGTGAGGTCGTCACGGTCGCCGAGCCAGGCCTGCAGCACCCGCTGCTGCAGCGGGGTGACGTCCTGGTACTCGTCGACGACGAAGCAGCGGTAGCGGTCGCGGAACTCCGCGGCCACCGCCGGATCGTTCTCGATGGCGGCGGCGGTGTGCAGCAGCAGGTCGTCGAAGTCCAGCAGCGCCACGCCGTCGCGGTCGGCCTTGAGTTTTTCGTAGCCCGCGTAGACCGCGGCCACCTTCTGCGCGTCCAGCGGGATGTCGCGGGCGGCCTTGGCGACCTCCGCACCGTAGGTCTCGGGGGTGATCAGCGAGGCCTTGGCCCATTCGATCTCCCCGGCGAGGTCACGGACGTCGTCGGTGCTGACCTGCAGCCGGGCCCGGTTGGCGGCCTGGGCCACCACGGCGAACTTCTTGTCCAGCAGCTGCCAGGAGGTGTCGCCGACCACCCGCGGCCAGAAGTACTGCAGCTGGCGCCGCGCCGCGGCGTGGAAGGTCAGCGCCTGCACGCCGCCGACGTCCATGGCCCGCAGCCGGCTGCGCATCTCCCCGGCCGCCCGCGAGGTGAAGGTGACCGCCAGCACCTGTCCCGCCGCGACGTGACCGTTGGCGACCAGGTGGGCGATGCGGTGGGTGATGGTGCGGGTCTTGCCGGTACCGGCCCCGGCCAGCACGCACAGCGGCCCACGGGCGGCCAGCACGGCTTCGCGCTGTTCGTCGTCGAGCCCCGCCATGGCCTCCATCTTGGCAGCCGGTACCGACGGTCCCGACCGGCGGTCGGCGCCGGCGATTGCTAAGTTCAACGCCCATGAGCGACTCCGAGCTGATCATGTACAGCACCGTGTGGTGCGGCTACTGCCGTCGGCTCAAAACCATGCTGAAGTCCGAAGGCATCCCGTTCCGCGAGGTCGACATCGAACACGACCCCGAGGCGGCGGACTTCGTGATGTCGGTCAACCACGGCAACCAGACGGTGCCGACGCTGCGGTTCGCCGACGGCTCGGCGCTGACCAACCCGTCGCTGGCCGAGGTCAAGACCAAACTGGGGGTCTAGCCCCCGGCCGGAACCGCACCGCGGTCCCGCCGGAACAGCACCCCGATCACCACCGCCGCGACCACGGCGATGGCGGCCATGGTCAGGTTCAGCGCGTCGGCGACGTGCAGCATGCTCGTGGTCGCCTCGGAGATGACCCATCGGGTGCGCTCGGGATCCAATGCGCTGGACCCCGGTGTGGCACTGAGGACGTCGCCGGCCTGTTCGGGGGTGATGCCGCTGCCGGCCAGATGCGCACCGGCGTCCCGGACGAACAGGATGATGCCGAACATCGAGAACAGCGCCGACCCCAGACCGTTGAAGGTGCCGCCGACGGCCGCCTTGACGGCCGAGACCACACCGCCGAGGGAGCTCGGCGCGCTGGACATCATGACCGTCGCCTGAGGGGTCTGGATGATCGCGCCGCCCATCGCCGTCAGCGCCAGTACCGCCCCGACCACGGCGATCGGGGTCTCGGCGCTGAAGACCAGCCGGACCAGCATGCTCGCGGCCAGCACCAGCAGGCCCGCCACGACGACGGTGCCGTTGCCCAGGCGGGTCGCGGCCTTCCCGGCGGCCACGGCCACCAGCGCGGACGCCAGGGTGGCCGGAATGGACAGCAGCGCGAACACCCACGTCGACTGGTCGCGGATGACGACGAGGTAGAAGGTGACCATGATCGCCGATCCGCCCTGAACCAGGTTGCTGACCGCACCCGCGCCCACCACGGCGCTGAACCGCGGCGAGCCGAAGATCCGCAGATCCAGTGCCGGCTCGTCGCAGCGCATCTCCCACCAGACGAACGCGGCCCCGGCGAGCAGCCCGGCCAGGATCGGGACCACCGACGCGGGGCGCAGCCCGCCCTGCAATTGTGAGACCCCGTAGCTGACGCCGATCAGCGATGCGGCGATGAGAAGCAGCCCGACGACGTCGGTCCGCCCGGGCGAGCGCGGGGTCTCCGGGACGTAGCGCAGGGTGATCACCAGAACCAGGATGGCCAGCACCGGTGTGACGAGAAGCCCACTGCGCCAGCCGAGGCGCTCGGCCAGCAGCCCGCCGACCGTCGCCGGCAGCACGCCGAATGCGTACACCGCGGCCAGGTACCGGGCGATCGCGCCGGCCCGCCGCTGCGGTGGGAAGACCGCGTTCATGATGGCCAGCGACAGTCCGGTCAGGAAGGCGAACGCCACCCCCATGCAGGCCCGGGCGATCATCAGGACCGCGACGTTGGGGGCGCCCGCACCGAGCAACCCGAACACCACCGCACCGCAGGCGCCGGCGACGAACATCCGCTTCATGCCGTATCTGTCGCCGAGGACTCCAGCGCCGAGCACCGACGCGCCGAGCGTCAGCGTCGCCAGGGACGAGACGAAAATGGTTGTGCCGGGGGCGAATTGAAGTCCGTTGCGGACGAGGGAGATGTTGGCCGCCAGAATCCGCAAGTCCCCCACGGCCACCGCGCTGCCCAGGCCCATGGCCACCGTCGTCATGACAGCGGCCAGTCCGCTGACCTGCGGGATCTGGGGCACTTGGTGATGCTATGCCCGGGGCAGGCCCCTCCACGGCGGAGTCACCAAGTCACCCAGAGACCGGCGCTGACCAGTGCCAGCGACGTCGCGTTGACCACTTCATCAGCCAAGCGCTGCCCATAGCAGGGCCGCCGACCCCACCATCTCGACAAGGGTATAGAACCAGTTCGGATAAAAAGCCCTCGGCCGATCCACCACACCGGAGACCAACCGTCCGAATGCCATTCCTCCCAATGCGGCCGCAACCGTGATGAGAATCCCCTCCCTGGCTGGGTGACCAGTGGCAGCCAACACAAGCATGCCGGCGATGGCCAAGCCGAATCCGCCGTACACCGCGCGCACCTCGGCGCGAGACTCGGCAACCGGCAGGGTGATGCCGAAGGCACCGATCAGGGCGGCCGGCCGAGCCAACGCAAAAATACCCATGCCAAGGAAGAACACGGCTGCGATAACGATGACGACGGTCATGGCTCCACTCCTTCAGCACGACGACGCACGTCGATCCGGCACCCGTCCTTGGTTTTGCACCGTGCGCAACACGACATCCATGTCCATAGTGGCGAAAGCCGCATCCCAGCAGCGGCGGTTTCGTCACCCGGGGGGAACCCCCGAGAAGGTGATGGGCCGACACACCCTTCCCGGCCTCCTCGTTGACTTAGGTATGCCTTACCTTATATGTGCGCAATTGGTCCCACTCTCGCGCGACTGGCGAATTCAGGTAGGAGGTCAGGTGGGAAATAACCCAGGGGGCGACCGGCCGACGGCCGCGGAGCGGGTGCGAACGGTCATCGCGCGCTCGACAGCCGCTCACGTTGCCGCCCCAAGCAGTCCACCGGTGCCGTGTCGCATTCACCATCTCCTGCGCGACGGCACACTCGCGTTGACGATGCCCCGCGACTCACCGGTCTCCAAGGCCGACCCGGATGAGCCGGTAGCCCTGGAACTGCTTGATCATGGGCCGGTGACGGTCGGGGATTCGGTGCGGGCTCTGGTGTGGATTCGCGGTGCGCTCCGAGTCGTGCCCCCAGGAGCGATTCGTTCGATGATCCTCGACATCGCCGCGACGAACCCGGACCCGGGCCTGCTCGACGTCGGCTGCCGTGACGCCCTGGTCCTGCTGACGGTCCAGTCTGTCGTCTTTGCCGACGGCACCGGTGCCGCGGTGGTCGACCACGCCGATGTCCGGGATGCGCAACCCGACCCGTTCTGTCAGGTTGAGGTGGCCTGGGTTCACCACCTACAAGCGCACCATCCGGACATGGTCGAGAGACTGCGACTTCGCCTGCCGCGTAAGGCCCGGTGCGGCCAGGTCCGATTGGTGGGGCTCGACCGGTACGGGTTGCAGCTGAAAACCCAAGAACCCGAGGGCCATTGGGATCATCGGGTTCCGTTCTTCGCGCCGGTCTCCGATGAGGCGTCGCTGTGTCGCGCATTGAGGGCGCTGATGGCCGATCCGTTTGCCCGCGGACTCACAGCGGGCAACGGGAGGTCTTGATATCGGGGTTGGCGTGTGCCTGGTGTTCGGTCAGGTCAGCGCGGTGCGCATAGACCAGCACATTGACATCACGGCAGCGCGTCGAAGTGAGCGCCCTCGTCGAACGCCTCAGCTACCACTGCATTCGACGAGAGGTCCACACCGGCACGCCGTCCGCCACTTCCGATCGCGTGAACGGTGCAGGGCTGGGTGGCGCGTCGGTTGCCGGTGTCCATCCCCATGCGTACCGCATTCTCCAAGACGGCGGCGGCAGTCCGTCCCGACTGCGCAGCTGAGGCTTTGACCTCCCGATAGAGGTCGTCGGAGATCCGAATGGTCGTCCACATGCCCTTAGCATCAGCCAACGATGTATTGCACCGCCCCGAGGCGATTCAGATTGAGGCTAAGCAGGTGCTTCCCGCGACGAAAGTGTTTGCACCAGTAGGGAAGCGAAGTCGGGCCCGATTGATTACCAGCGCGAAGCCGCCCGCCAATCCACTTTGAGACAAGTCGGACCAGGGAATGATTACAGCCACTTTGGTGAAGTTGAGTGCGGAACGTTCTAAATCGGAGGTGCCCGCCGTTCACCGAGACGGGCGTGCTCTGTTCTGTGTGTTCGGTTGAGAAGTTCGGTGCCGCAACCTTACTGCTGTTCCCCCGCCGTTCGTCGATGCCCGCAGTCGCAGCGTCCCGTACCGCTGCTTTTCAACCACTGTTAAAACGCTTGGTGTATCTCAAGCGCATCTCACCCCGCCTTGAAAGAGAGATCTCCCATTGGGCGGCAATGACTTCATCGGCGCTCAGCTTCGCCAGCATTCCGCGCGAATTCCGGGTGGGTACTCGTTTCGTTTTCTCGGGCGATTGGTGCGGGACTGGGGTAGCGTCGAGAGATTCGCGGAGCGTGCGGGCCTTGAGTGTCGGACTGGGGAGAGGTTTCTGATATGGCTGATCCGATGGTGGTGCCGAAGGCGAATTCCGGAAGTGTGAGATGGCGCCGTCCAGTGCGTGGGAGGGGTCGTGCGATCGAGCGGTGCGTATCGCGGGTCGATACGGCATCCCCGCCCGGCTTCGCCCGATACGTCGGACGGGTCGGCGCTTTGGCTGTTGCGGTGGGTGTGGGGTCGGCGGTCGCGGCAATGCCTACCTGCTTTGCTGACGCGCGCGGCTCGGCAGATTCTGGCGCTGACGCCGCCGCGCAGTCTGTAGACGCCCCGAGGGACGCGCGGGCGGTTGCGCGCTCCCACCGTGTCGGCGATAGCCGCGCTGGGCTCGCGGAATCGAGAACAACCGTCGCTGACGAAGGCAGTGGCACGAGGACCAGCGATGGCGGAGTGGCTGAGCCCGCCACCGAACCGGCCTCGGTGCCGGCCGGCAAGCGCGGGCGGGTCCGGTTGGGGGTGCCCGCCTCGAACGAACCGGACTTCACCGACACGCCGGGCCCGGCTTCTCCGGCCGCGGCAGGGTCCTCGGCGGTAGAGGTCCAGGCTGCGGTGAGCGCGCCGGTCGGGCGGGCAAGGGTGTCCGAGGCTTTGGTGATCGGCGCGGTGGGGGCGGCGGAGGATTCGTCGGGTTCGGCCGGTGCGGCGGCGGTGGTCGAGCAGGTCGTGGCGCCGGTGGCGGAGGTCCCGGTGATGACGGCTGAGCCGGCGGCGCAGGCGGCCCAGCCCAGTGGCACGATCGAGGCAGGCTCGGATCTGCTGTCAGGGGTGGGTCGGGGCGCTGAGGGCGGCTCGCCTGTGGCACTGCCGCTGATGTGGGCTGCGGCTGCGGCGTCGCGGCGCGACAACCGCCAGACCAGCGTGGCTGCGCGCGCCGCGGCTGGGGTTGGAAGTGGCGAGCCGGTCGATGCGGGTGCGGGTCGGATCGAGGCTGCGGCGGCGGCCGCGGAGGGGGCTGCAGAGGCGTCGAACCCCATCGCTGATCTGTTCCGGTTTTTCATCGGTGATGGCACCGCCGACAATCCCAACGCCGGCATCCTGTTCGGCAACGGCTACAGCTGGACCGACCAGACCTGCCCGGCCGGCACGTCATGCGACGGCGGCAACGGCGGCCTGATCGGCAACGGCGGCAACGGCTTCAACGGCGGTGCCGGCGGCAGCGCGGGCTGGTTCGGCAGCGGCGGTGACGGCGGCTTTGCACTTGACCCGGGCATTGCCGGCGGTGACGGCGGCAGCGGGGGACTGTTCGTCGGCAACGGCGGCAACGGCGGTGCCGGCGCGAGCGGTTCGGGGGTGATCGCCGCCGGCGACGGAGGTGACGGGGGCAACGTCGGATTCCTGTCGTGGTGGGGCGACGGCGGCGCCGGTGGTTCCGGCGGCAAGGGCGCCACTGGGGCGGTGGGTCTGCTGCCAGGGACGGTCGGCGGCAAGGGCGGTCTCGGCGGTTCCGGTGGCGCTGGCGGTAACGGCAGCCTGCTGATCGGTCAGGGGGGCAAGGGCGGCGCCGGCGGGGCGGGCGGTCTCGGCGGCTCGGGTGCGGCTGACGCCATCGGTGGTCAGGGCGGCGCCGGTGGTCAGGGCGGTCAGGGCGGGATCGGCTTTTTCTTCACCCCCGCCCCCGGCGGTGACGGTGGCGCCGGGGGAACCGGAGGCAGCGGTCCCGCTTCGCGGGCCTACGTGGCGAACACCGGCGGCAACACGGTATCGGTGATCGACACCACCACCAACGACGTCGTGCAGGTATTCGGAGTCGGCGAGAGCCCGATCGGGGTGGTGGTCACCCCCTACGGCAAGCCCGGCGCGGCCGGCAATTCCGGGGGGAGCGACGGATCGGGAGGTACCGGCGGGGTGGGCGGCGGCGGGGGCAGTCGCATCTACGTGACGAATCAGTCTTCCGATTCGGTCTCGGTGATCGACACCGCTACCAACACCGTGACAGCCACGATCACCGGCTTCGACAGGCCGGTCGGAGTGACGGTCAGTCCCGACGGCAGCCTCGTCTACGTCACGAACTACGACGCGGACAGCCTGGCGGTGATCGAATCGGCCACCAACACGGTGACTACCACCATCCCGGTAGGTAGCTTTCCCATAGGTGCGGCGGTCAACCCGCTGGGCACCCTCATCTACGTCGCCAACTCCTCGAGCGTGTCGGTCATCAACGCGGGCGCCGAGGCCGTCGTCTCCACCATCGGTGACCAGGACAGGGCCTTCGAGGCCGCGGTGAGCCCGGGCGGCAGTCGCCTATATGTCACCGAACGCAGTTCGGACACCGTCGGGGTGTACAACACCACCACCAACGCCCTCGTCGCGACATACGGCGTCGGTAACAGACCGGAGGGGATCGCCATCAACCCCGCAGGCACCCGGGTGTATGTGGTCAACTATGGCGACAGCACTGTCTCGGTCATCAACACCGCCACGAACGTCGTCACCACCATCCCCCTGCAACTGCTCCCCGACGCGGGGGCGACGGGAATCGCGGTCAACTCGGCCGGTACCCGGGTCTACGTCACCAACTCGGCCCTCGATCTCGTCCACGTCATCGATACCGACACCAACACCGTCGTCGACCTCATCAGGGTCGGTGACTCACCGCGGGGGATCGCACTGAGTAGTCGAGCGTCCTGAGACCCCCGCCGCGGGCTCGGCCATGCGGCGTTGCATTAGCAATGAACGGGAGAATCCATGTGCATCGGATGTGAGTGGGCGCCGCATTTCGCCCGCTGAGGGCCGCAGCCCACGGGCGAAGGTAATGAATACCTTGGAAACACCGCTCTGAGCATCGCCTGACACCTGCACAACCTTCAATCCGCGAATCGTACGTATGGAGTCCTACGTATGTTCGTGAACTCAAGACGTCGATCACCCATTCGGAGCTCCAAGTTGGGGCGAACCGGTTGGTCTACGTTCATTACATGCAGCAGGGCCGGCACACTTGACGCTTGGGCACCAGGTGGCCCCTCGGACCGAGTCACATTGACCGGAATCGGTCGTGGCGGTGAGTCTCAGCCAGGGATCGGGTTCACACACCCGGCGGGACAGCGTGCTGAGTATCTGGGATGGCGGCCAACTTAACAAAGCGGCATTTATGCAACCTTCCGTCCGGGAACCGCTGGAGCGAGTTCAGCGACACTTCCAGCAGCAGCAAGGGAACATGAACCGCCCGTATGTCTTTAGGTTGCTGGCTCGGTGCTGGCTGACAGGATCGGTGTCGCCGTCTTTGTTGCGTGTGACTCGTGAATCGCCCGGCCCCCGCGAGGGGTGCTCTTCCCGGGATCTGTCCACCTGGCCGTGGGCGGCGGCGCCGGCCCGGTCTTGCTTCGGTGGCTTGATGAGAAGCCTGCCCGACTCGTTGCCGCGAGTCGTGGCCCTTTACAGGCCTGCCCCGTAGTGCTTTCCTCCGGGCTGACGCCGCCGACGACGTCGTCTACAGGAAGGAACCCACGTCGCCTTGGCTATCGCCGCAGAGCAGTACGCGTTTGTCATCGCCGCCGAATGGCGCGACAAAGGGTGATGGAAGCACGGCGCGGGTGGCGAGCCCGCGACGCCCGAGTCGCCGCAAGCGAACACTGGGCTCCGCCCCGTTGTGGCGGTGACACTCGCCAGTCGGTGCAGCCGGGCACGTTCTTGCACTCGCAGTGGTTTGGGTTGATAGTACGAATCGCCCTGGATCCGGTGGCGGCTCGGGCTATTGCATATCGACCGAGCCTCTACCATCCACAGGCAGTTCAGTGAAGCCTGGTTTACCGCCACTGCGGATAGCAGGAACCCAGCGGAAGGAGCACCGGGTCATAGCGGCCCGGGGTTTTGGACATGCGGACCTGCTCGGTGACGCCCTGATAGTGCCCCAGAGGGGTGTCGGCGGTGAACAATTCGGGTGGCAGGAAGGCGTGTTCGGTTCCGGTACCGGCGGTGTGGATGGCGTAGTCGAGGTCGAAGACGCCCATGCTGAGGATCCACAGTGCGGTGCGGGTCAGTGAGCAGTCGACCCGCCAGCTGCCGCCCTCGATCGATCGCCGGCGCAGGGCCTCGGCTATCCCACCCGCGATCAACCAGCCCACCAGGTTGTCGTTGACGACGGGAACCGGCGGCACCGAGGGCATCTGGTCGTCGCCGCCGCCCTCCAGGTTCATGATGCCGGTGACGGATCCGGCGACCTGGTCGAACCCGACACGATCGCCCCATGGACCCGCCCCGCCGTGCAGGTTCACCGTCGCGTAGACGATGCCCGGCCTGGTGGCGGCTGCTTCTTCTGCGGACAGCCCGATCTTGGCCAGGTAACCGGGGCGGCGGTTGGCGAAAAAGACATCGGCATCGGCCAACAGCTTCATGATCTGCGCGTGACCCTGGGGGTGGTACGGATCGACGCGTGCCGACCGGTGGCCCACATTGGTGGAGAAGAACGTCGGCTGCTGTTCGATCTCGGTGATCCGCCAGAGGTTCAAAACGTCGGCACCGTGCAACGCCAGCGCGCGACCGATACCGGCCCCGGCGACCACATGGCCCATGCCCAGCGCGCGCACCCCGGACAGCGGCAACTCGGCGCCCATCGACAGGGGCATCGGTTCAGTCTCGGCGATCTTGGTGATCTTCACCAACGGGAGTTCCCGCAGGACCTGCCGATACTGCAACGTCTTGAGAAACTCCCGCGTGCTGCGCACCATGGGCATGACGACTCCGGACGCGGCCCCGGCCTCTTCGAGGGTTTCACCATTCCAGCCTGCGATTGCCTTGGCGACCGCGGCGGGTTCCTCCGGCGCCTGGAGCAACTCGCAGGTGCGCGCGGCCAGTTTGGGGTACGGGTTCAGCGGCATCACCCACCGGCCGTCGGCGGTGCGGTAGAAGCTCTCTATCGAGAACGCCGAGTTGGGCGCCGAAAGCGCAACGGGCGGAAGCCCATTGACCAGCTCCCACTTGAACTCGTAGAACGGGCACAACCGTCGGGGGCACACCCGCAGGTCAATGGACATGTCCTGCTCGGATCCACCGCGGTGCTGCCACAGGTAGGCCATTGCCGCCGACTTGGCCATCAACGAGATCGCGGTGGCGCCGGCGAGCCGAATGGTGCTGGCCACGATGGGATCGGCGCCGTCGAATCTCACGGTGCCACCGAGATCGGACGTGGTGAATCCGTAGTCGGCGAGGACGGTGTCGAATTCACGATCAATGTCGAATTCGTCGTCGGTTGCCGGGTTCTCGATCGAATGCTGAATCTTCTGCGTCAGCGGATGCGGGTCGGACATGGCCATTGGTGTCGCCCTAAGGCTCTCTCGTTGGGAAGATCGCGAACCGGACACGTGCGTTGCAGATGATGCCAGCTTGAATCACCAGCTGCAATAGGAGTTCGGATGTTGTTCTGCCGCAACAGGTTAGACGTTACCAGCTGATACCCGTCATTACACGCCGGCCACGCACCGAAACAGCAACAATGCACCGTTCCCACCCTCGATCCACTGATGGTTCAGGACGTCTGGCGGTTGGCGCTGGAGGAAACGCTCCCGCGCAGCGGTGGTGATTGGAAGTGGTTGCGGATTCATCGCACCATGGAGTGGGTCGACTCCAATGACGAAGCCCACCAACACGACCTGCTTCGCTTCTTCGACCACTACCTCAGCGGCAAAGACAACGACTGGCTGAGCACCCCGCAAGTGCGGTATTCACTGCTCGACTTGGAAGGCAACGACCGGGTCGATATTCCCGCCGACACATTTCCACCCCCGGGCTTCAGCAGTGTCCGGTACTACCTGGATGGTGGATCCCAGGCTCTGAGTTACCCAGTAGCCGTCACGAGGTGCCGTCAGTCGAGCGGATGCCGGTAGCGGAGGCCGCGAAACCGAGAGAATCCGCGATCGGCGCTGAGCCATGTGGCGTTGTTCTCCACTGCGTACGCGGCGAGGTAAGCGTCCGCAATGTCATTGCCCGTGACACCGGCCTCGTCGACCAGACGGCGGAACAGAGACCAGTGTCGCTCGCCAGCTCTCAACCGCATCACCGCGGGCGCGGTGAGCAAGCTGTCGATGGCCTGCCATACCTCTCCGGCCGGAGAAGGCACGGAGAAAACCCGCCGATTCGTCATCACCCGAAGAAATCCGCCGCACACCGCGTCGGGCAGACCCAATGGCTCCTCGGCGTTGGCGAGGTCCTCGAGAAGGCCCCGGTAGGCCTGGTGTTCAGGCATGTCCGCGCGGTGGGCATAGACCAGCACATTGACGTCAACGCAGCGCATCGAATGGCACGCCCTCATCGAGTACCTCAGTGATGGCCGCATTCGATGTCAGGTCGACACCGGCACGCAGTCCACCACTTCCGATTGCCCGAACGGTGTAACGCCGGGTGGCGTCGCGGTCACCGGTATCCAGTCCCCTTCGCACAGCGTCCTCCAAGACGGCTGCGATCGTGCGACCCGACCGCGCCGCCGAGGCCTTGACATCCCGATAGAGGTCATCGGAGATCCGAATGGTCGTCCGCATGATGGCATTTTAGCATCAGGATGAGATGTATTGATGCCGCGCTTTCGCGCCCCCACGACCGGGCTTCAGTTCTTGTGCCCAAAGGTTGAGGCATCCGGCGAACGCCGTCTTGGCTCCCGTCGAGTCCGCGAATCCTTGTCGCTGCAAGGCGGGCAAATTCATCGGTACCACTTCAACGACGGCCCGGACGACTATCAGCGCCCCGGACGCCCGGGCGCAACTCACCCGCCGTGATAGGCCCAGGACTCGATGATCTCCCGGGCGATGGAGATGGACCCGGGCAGCAGCAGCCGCGAGGACGAGTCGCTGCTCCAGTCCCCCTCCTGCAGGGCCGCGCGAACCTCCGCTCGGGTGAACCAGGCCGCCTCGGCGATCTCGCCGTCGTTGAAGGAGAACTCCTGATCGGGGTCGGCCACGGCGTGGAAGCCCACCATCAGCGAACGGGGGAAGGGCCACGGCTGGCTGCCCAGGTAGTGCACATCACGCACCGTCAGCCCGATCTCTTCGTTGATCTCGCGCGCCACGCAGGTCTCGAAGGACTCGCCGGCCTCGACAAACCCGGCCAGCAGCGAGAACAGCCGCGGCGGCCACACCGTCTGGCGGGCCAGCACCGCGCGGTCTCCCCCGTCGTGCACCAGGCAGATCACGGCCGGGTCGACGCGGGGAAACTCCTCGTCCCCGGTGAGGATGTTGCGCCGCGACCAGCCGGCCTTTACCGGACGGGTGGGACTACCGTCCACCGGCGAAAACCGTGCCCTGTCATGCCAATTCAACAGCGCCAGTGCGCAGGCCACCAGTTGGGCGCTGACGTCGTCGAAGCGCACCCCGCCGCGGCGAGGTTCGACCACGCGCGCTGCCCTCCCATCGGCCGGCTCGGCCAGCGGTGCGCGCACAGCCCAGACGTGCCGGCCATCGGCGAGCAGGCCCAGGAAGACCGCCTCAGCCGGCGGGGCCGCACCCAACTCCGCAGCCGGGCCGAGCGCAACCTGTTCGTCGACGACGAGCACCTGGTTGCGCTCGTCGACCCGCAGCACCCGCGCCTCCTGCCAGCCGGCGACGGCGGCGTCGATATCGGTGCGCAGGTGGTCAGCGCGGTCCGCCCCGATGCGGGAGAGCAGCGGGGCGTTGCGCAATCGGAAACTCACCGCTACTCGGCCCCGCTGGCGTACTTGACGTAGATGAGCCGGTCATCGCGTTCCAGCGCGTCGGCGTCCGGTGCGTCTGCCCGAATCAGCCGGCCCTCGCGGACCACGCCCAGGACGATGTCGGGGAGATGCCGCGGCGAACCACCGATCTCGGTGTTGTCCACGACCCGTTCGGCGATCACCAGCCCGGCGTCCGGGGTGAGCAGGTCCTCGATCATCTCCACGACCGTGGGCCTGGAGGTGGCCAGGCCCAGCAACCGCCCGGCGGTGTCCGAGGAGACCACCACCGAGTCCGCCCCGGACTGCAGCAGCAGGTGGCGGTTCTCCGCCTCACGCACCGAGGCGATAATGGTGGCCTTCGGCGCCAGTTCGCGGGCGGTCAGCGTGACCAGGACCGCGGTGGGGTCATTGTCGGTGGCCACCACGATCGCGCTCGCGTGCTGCGCCCCCGCCAGTCGCAGCACGTCGGATTTGTTGGCGTCACCGCGCACGGTGATCAGACCCGCCGCATTCGCCCGATCCAGCGCACCCTCGTCGGTGTCGACGACGACGATATCGGCCGGGGCGGTACCGTCGCCGATCATCGCCGTCACCGCGGTGCGGCCCTTGGTGCCGTAGCCGACGACGACGGTATGGTCGCGCACTTTCTTCCTCCATCGGTGAATGCTGAATGCCTGCCGCGAGGTGACGGTCAGGGTCTCCACGGTGGTGCCGATCAGGACAATCAGGAAGGTGAACCGCAGCGGGGTGATCACCAGGACGTTGATCAGGCGGGCCCGCTCGGAGAAGGGGGCGATGTCGCCGTAGCCCGTGGTCGACAGCGACACCGTGGCGTAGTAGAAGCAGTCCAGGAATGTCAGGGGCTTGCCGGTGGCGTTGTTGTAGCCGTCCCGGTCGAGGTAGACGACCAACGCCGCAGTGAACAGCGCAGCCAGCGCGTAGAACACCCGAAGCGCGATGTGGCGGCCCGGGCTGACGAAGTTCTTGGGCGGAATCTTGAGGTAATCGACAAGCGCGGCATCGGGCTTGGCGGCGAGGCTTTCGTCGATCGCCGCCAGCCGGCGCCTCAGACGGCGGTCAGCCACGACAACCCGTCATCGGCTGATCCGCTGAATTCCGCCGGGGGGAAAGCCCAAACACGGCCATTATGTAACCATGCCGCAGCCATCCGCTGAACCCGCCAGCCAACGTCCCGCCTACCGGATGGGGGCGATGCTGATCGGAATCGGCGCCGGCCACTTCCTGGCGCCCAAGCCGTTCGACGACATCGTTCCCGACGAACTGCCGGGTAGCCCGCGGTTCTACACGCTGGCCTCCGGGGTGGCCGAGGTGGGTGTCGGGGCGATGCTTCTGGTGCCGCGGACCCGGCGAACCGGTGCGCTGGCCGCGGCCGCATTGTTTCTGGCGGTCTTTCCGGCCAACCTCAATATGGTCCGGCTCTGGTGGAACAAACCGGGCGCGGCGAAGTGGCCGATGCGGATCGGCGCGCTGGCCCGGCTGCCGCTTCAGGTGCCGATGATCACCCAGGCGCTGGCGATCCGGCGCAACGCTCCGCGCCGGGGCTGAGCAGCGCCGCCAGATCCTCGGCGCCGGGCAAGGCGTCCGGAGTGACGGTGCGCCCGGAGCGCACGTAGTGGAACGCCGCGCGCACCTGCGACGCCTCGCAGCCGCTGAGCCCCGCCCAGGCCAGCCGGTAGACCCCCAACTGGACCGCGGCGTGGCGCCGAGCCTCTGCGGTGCCGGGCGGTTCACCGGTCTTCCAGTCCACGACGGTGACCCCGCCGTCGGGTTCGCCGAACACCGCGTCGATTCGCCCGCGGACCACGGTTCCGGCCAGTTCCATTTCGAACGGGACCTCCACGGCGACCGGGGTTCGCAGCGCCCACGCCGACGCGCGGAAGGCCTCCTGCAGCGCGTCGAGCTGGTCGGGGTCGGCGGTCTGCGGATCCCCCGCGCCGGGCAGATCGTCGAGGTCGAACAGCCGCTCGGCACCGTAGAAACGCTGCACCCAGTCGTGGAAGGCCGTGCCCAGGGCGGCGTGCGGGTCCGGGCGGGCGGGCAGCCGCCGGGTCAGCCGGCGCGCCGCTCCCCGCGGGTCCCGATCGAGTTCGACCAGGGCGCTGACCGAGACTTGCGCGGGCAGCACCACCGGCCGGGGTTCGGCCGCCCGGGCACGTTCGGCCAGCAGTGCGTCGACATCGGCGACCCAGCCCTGCGGGTCGGCGCCGCCGGCCGCGGGCGGCCGGGCCATCGCGGCGGCCACCAACTGCGCGCCGCGTTCGATCTCGGCACGTCGGCCGCGCAGCGGGTCGACCGGCCACACCGCTTCGACGGTCTCCTCCCGCAGCGGATTCGGCTCGCCGTCCTCCGGTTCGGGTTCCCAGGACTCGATCACCCCGCACGCCTCGCCGTCGTCGGCGGGGCCGGCCTCACCGGAGGCTTCGATGATGCCGCGGATCTCGCAGAGGAAGTCCGATGGGCCGCGTGGCTTGGACTCGGTGGCGCCCCAGTGGTGGCCGGAGATCAGCAGGGTGTCCTCGGTTCGGGTGAGAGCGACGTAGAGCAGCCGGCGCTCCTCGTCGATGCCGCGCTGCAGCAACTGGTCGCGGTGGGCGCCGATGACGTCCTCCAGGGCCTTGCGGTCGTTGACTCCGCTGGTGTCCAGCAGCGGCACCCCGTGCAGGCCGGGCTCGGCCCGGTCCCCGCGCAGCAGCGGCGGCAGGTCCGCCGGGTCGTTGAGCCAGGTGCGTTTCATCGTCGTCGAAGGAAACAGTCGCGAGCTCAGGTGCGGTACCGCGACGATCTGCCATTCCAAACCCTTGGCCGCGTGGACGGTGAGTACCTGAACCCGCCCGGGCGCCACGGAGACCTCGGCCGGGGCCAGCCCGTTCTCCACCGCCGCGGCGGCGTCGAGATAGGCCAGCAGTCCGGTCACGTCGGCGCCGGGGCGCTCCGCGTAGCCGACGACCACGTCGGTGAGCCGGTCCAGGTGTTCGGCGCCGGTCCCCGCGGCGCGCACCTCGGCGTCGACCCCGAGGACCCGGCGGACCTCGGAGATCAGGTCGACCAGCGGGTGCGCCAGGAAGCCGCGCAGCCGGGTCAGTTCGGCACCCAGGGCGGCGATGCGCCGATGCCCCTCGGCGGAATAGCCCTCGGACGGCCCCGGATCGGCCAGGGCGTCGGCCAGGCACGCGCCGTCGGCGGTGGCGGCGGCGGCGATGTCTTCGGCCGACTCCACCGCCGGGGGCCGCCCGTGCAGCTGCACCGCACGGCGCCACAGCGCCACAAGGTCGGCGGCGCCCAGCCGCCAGCGCGGGCCGGTGAGCACCTCCATTGCGGCGGTGCCCGCGGCGGGGTCGGCGACCAGCCGGAGCATCGACACCGTCTGCGCGACCTCCGGGATCGAGAGCAGCCCGGCCAGGCCCACCACCTCGACAGGGACCCCGCGCGCCGACAGCGCCGCCGCGACCGGCCCTGCGTCGGCGTTGCGGCGCACCAGCACCGCGGCGGTGACCCCCTCCGCGTAACGCTCGGCGACCCGGTCGGCCACCCAGTCCCGTTCGGTCTGCACGTCGCGGTGCAGCGCGCACAGCACGGTGCCGGGGTCGGCGTCCGGCCGGGGCCGCAGCGGGCGCACCGCCACCGAGCGGCGGCGAGCCTCGGCGGAGACCGCGTTGGCCAGAGTCAGCGCCCGGGGCGGGTTGCGCCAGCTGGTCCGCAGCTCCAGGGTGGGCGCCGGGGTGCCATCCGGGAACGGGAAATCGGTGGTGAACCGCGGCAGGTTGGTGGCCGAGGCACCCCGCCAGCCGTAGATGGACTGGATCGGGTCACCCACGGCGGTCAACGCCAGCCCGCCGTCGACGCCGCCACCGAAGAGGGCCGACAGCGCGACCCGCTGGGCATGCCCGGTGTCCTGGTATTCGTCGAGCAACACCACCCGGTAGCGGGCACGGAGTTCCTCACCGACCTGCGGGCACCGCACGGCCAGACGCGCGGCCGAGGACATCTGGGAGCCGAAGTCCATCACCTTGGCCTCCCGCATCCGGGCGTGCAGGGCGTCGATGAGTGGGATCAGCGCCGCGCGATCGGTCTGGGTGTCGAGCATGTCCAGCAGCCGCCGGTTGGGCCCGTCGCCGCGCTGGCGAGGTCCGGGCGGCAGGGTGTGCACCAGCCGCTCGAGCTCGACGTGGGTGTCGCGCAGTTGGTCGGTGTCGATGAGGTGCTCTGCCAGCTCGTCGGACAGCTTGAGCACCATCGCGGTGACCGCGGCGGGCGTCTTGGCGATCTCCAGCGGCGCCGGGTAGCCGGCGACGACCTCGTAGGCCAGCTGCCAGCGCTCGGTCTCGCCGAGTAGCCGTGCGTCCGGTTCGACCGGCAGCAGGGGTCCGAACTCGCGCAGCAGCCCCCCGGCGAAGGCGTGATAGGTGCTCACCTGAGGGGAACCCGCGGCGGCCTGCTGGCTCTCCCCCATGAACCCGGAGAGCCGGGCCAGCCTCGAGCGCACCCGGCGCAGCAATTGCCCGGCGGCCTTGCGGGTGAAGGTCAGGCCGAGCACCTGGCCCGCATCGGCGTACCCGTTGGCCACCAGCCACACCACCCGGGCGGCCATGGTCTCGGTCTTGCCGGCCCCGGCGCCGGCGACGACCACCAGCGGGCCGGGCGAAGCGGAGATAACCGCGGCCTGCTCATCGGTGGGCGACGGAAGTCCAAGGGCGGCAGCAAGTTCGGCGGGGCTGTACGTCATGAGGACGGGCCTCCTTGGTGGGCCGGGCATGATGGCCGCAGCGGGCAATGCGAGCAACCGGGGTTGACCCGGGCGGCGAAGTGCGGACCGGCGGTCGCGGCCGCGGCGGCGCGCACCTCGCGTTGCCGCTCGGAGGTGTCGTCGGGCCCGAGCGCGGTCTGCTCCCGTTCGGTGGCGGCGCCGGCGGCCGAGGGCTTGCCGAGGTAGACCAGCCGGCCACCGCCGGGTTCTTCGCCCTCGGCGAGCAGGCCGGCGGCCACCGCCAGCTGGTAGAGGCCCAGCTGGGCGTGCCGTTGGGCGTCGTCCTTGGTGACCGGGCTCCTCGCGGTCTTGAGGTCGACGACCACCAGCCGGCCCTGGGCATCGCGCTCCAGCCGGTCGATGCGCCCGCGTACCCGCACCCCGGGTTCATCGTCGGCCGGGTCGGCGACGATCCCGTCGATCTCGATCTCGGTACCGACCTCGGTGAGTTCGTGGCGGGTCGCGGCGTGCCAGGCCAAGTAAGCGGCCAGCATGCCGCGGTGGCGCTCCAACTCGTTGGTGGCGTACCAGGGCGAGTCGAACGGCAATGTGGCCCAGAGGGTTTCCAGGTCGGCGGCCAACCGGGCCGCGCTCTTGGAGGAATCGGCGAGCAGCGCGTGCACCAGCGAGCCCAGCGTGGAGTTCAGCGCCCGGGTCCCAGTGCCGCCGTGACGTTCGGCCAGCCAACGCAGCGGGCAGTCGGTGAGGGTCTGCAGCGTCGAGGGCGACAGCGCCACGGTGTGCTCCCCGTCTGGGGCCGACCACAGCGGGTCATCGGTGCTGACATCGGCCAGACCGTGCCACTGCGACGGGTCGGCCCCGGGCACCCCGGCGGTGGCCAGCCGGGCCAGTTGTTCTGCGGCACAGACACGTTCGGCGTCGTCGATTGCGCCGTCGGGAGCACACACCGCCGCCCGCAGCCGGCCCACCACGGCGGCCTGCGAGAGCACCGGCGGCGCGGGCTGCGGGCGCAGAGACTCCGGGCCTTCAGTCTGCGGTCCGGTCCCGTGGGCGGCGAGTTCGGCGACGAACGGCGAGGGCAGCGCCACCGCATCGCCGGCGTCGCTGTCGACCGCGGTGATCAGCAGCCGGCGCCGCGCCCGCCCCATCGCCGCGATGAGCAGCCGACGTTCCTCGGCCAGCAGCGGCGCCCGGGCCGACACGTCCTCGCCGAGACCGTCGAGGACGTCGAGCAGCCGCTGGGTTCCCAGCACGCCGCCGCGCGGGACGGTGTTGGGCCACAGGCCGTCCTGCAGACCGGCGATGACGACCATCTCCCAGTCCCGCCCCAGGGCGGCATGCGGGCTGAGGATGGCCACCGTCTCCCCGCTCGGCAACGCCTCGGCGGGCGGCGGCAGTTGCAGGGCCGCGACATGGTCGAGCAGGCCGCGCAGCGAGGCTCCCGTGGTGCGATCGACGTAGGCCTCGGCGATGTCGAACAGGGCGGTGACCGCTGCCAGATTCCGCTCGGCCAATGCGCCGTCCACCCCGCCGCGCTCGGTGGCGTCGAGCCATCGGCGCTGCAGTCCACTTCGCTGCCAGGCCTGCCACAGCGTGTAGCGCGGATCGCGGCCGTCGCGGTGGGCGTGGGCGGCGGCGGCCAGCACTGCCCGCACCCGGTTGACCGGTGCCGCCAGCGTCGCGGGCAGCTGCGGCCCCGTACTGGTGAGCGTCTCGGCGAGCCCGGTCTCGGTCCGGCGCAGTGCGCGGCGCAGCTGACGCAGCGACACCGGGTCGACCCGCCCGATCGGACCGATCAGCAGATCCTCGGCCCGCTCGTCGTCGAGACCTGCGGCGGTGGCGGCCAGCACGCACAGCAGCGCGCGGGCGGCGGGCTGGCTGCCGATCGGACCGGCCGCCGAGGGCGCCTCGACCGGCACCCCGGCCACCGCCAGCGAGCGGGACAGGGCGGCGGCGACGGAGGCCGAGCGGGTGATGACCGCCAGCTGCGACCAGGCCACGCCGTCGACGAGGTGGGCGCGCCGCAGCGCGTCGGCGATGACGGCGGCCTCGACGTGCGCGGACTCGGCCACCCGCACCGTCACCGCTCCGTCGTCCTCGCCGTCTTCCCCGCCGGAGCCGGCCAGCGTGCGCCACCCGGCGCCGGGCAGCCTGGCAGCCATACCGCTGATGGCTCGCGCCACCGCCGGGGCGCAGCGGTGCGAGTGATCGAGGGTGATCGTCTCGGCACCCGCGGCACCGACGAGCAGCAGATTGGCATTGGCCCCGCGGAACCCGAACACGGCCTGGTTGGGGTCGCCGGCCAGGATCGCCGACTCGGCGCCGGCGGCCAGCACCCGCACCAGCAGCGCGGCCTGCGGATCGAGGTGCTGGGCGTCGTCGACGAGCAGCAGCCGGATGCGGGCCCGCTCGGCGGCCAGCAGGGTGGCGTCCGCGGCCAGGGCGTCCAGCGCCGCACCGACCAGTTCGGCCGCGCCCAGTGCCGGGACACTGGCCTGCGGGGCGGCGGTGCCGACCGAGGCGCGCAGCAGCATCACCTGTTCGTACTGGCGCGCGAAGCGGGCGGCGGCCACCCATTCGGGACGACCGTGCTCCCGGCCCAGCCGCCGCAGTTCGGACGGATCCACCCCGCGCTCGGCGCAGCGGCCCAGCAGGTCGCGCAGTTCGATGGCGAACCCGGAGGTGGTCAGAGCCGGGCGCAACTCCGGCGGCCAGCCGGCCGCCCCGTCCTCGAGGTCCCCGGCGAGCAGTTCGCGGGTGATGCCGTCCAGCTCCGCGCCGGTGACCAGTCGCGGCGGCGGATCACCGGCGCGCTCGGCGGCCTTGCCCAGCACCGCGAAGGCGTAGCTGTGCACCGAACGCACCATCGGTTCGCGCACCACCGGCAGATCCGCCCCGGCGGCACGCAACATCCGGGATGTGAGCGCAGCCCGGGTGCCGGCGGCCAATTTGGCCGAGGTCAGCAACAGCACCGAATCCGGGGCTAGGCCGTCGGCGATACGGTCGGCGGCGGCGGCGACCAGCATGGTGGTCTTGCCGGTACCCGGACCGCCGAGCACCCGTACCGTCGTCATGGCGCCATGCAATCACGGGGCCCCGACAGATTCGGCCCCCCTACAGTTCGAACAGTTGGTCCTGCCTGGACACCGTTGCCTTCCAGCCCAATTCGTGGTCCAGACGCCGGCGCAGCGTGTCGGCGGCCTGGGCCTCGCCATGGACCACGAAGACCCGCTTGGGCGCGGCGGCGAATTCGGAGGCCCACCGGATGAGTTCATCGGCATCGGCGTGGGCGGACATCATCTTCAGGTTCGCCACCCGGGCGTTGATCGGGACCCACTCTCCGTGGATCCTGACCTGGGGTTCACCGGCGACGATGGACCGCCCGCGGGTGCCCGGGGCCTGATACCCGGTCAGCACGATCGCGTTGCGCGGATCCGGCGCGAACGCCGCGAGGTGGTGCAGGATCCGGCCGCCGGTGGCCATCCCGCTGGCGGAGATGACGACCTTCGGGTCCTTGCTCTCGGAGATCCTCTTGGACTGCTCTGCATCGCGGGTATAGGTAGCCATCGCGCACATGTCCTCGTAGACCTCCGGCGCCAACCGGTGGTCGTTGGGGTGCGAGCGCAGTAGATCGCTGGCGTTGATGGCCATCGGCGAGTCGAGGTAGACCGGTACCTCCGGCATCCTTCCGCCGGAGCGCAGCCGCCACATGTAGTAGAGCAGCATCTGGGCCCGGCCCACCGCGAACGCCGGGATGAGCACCGTCCCGCCGCGATGCACCGTCGGATTGATGATCTCGGCGAGCGCTTCGACGGGGTCGACGCGGTCGTGCAGGCGGTCGCCGTAGGTGGACTCCATCACCAGGTAGTCCGCGGCGCGCACCGGCTCCGGGTCGAGCATGATCGGGTCGTCGTAGCGGCCGAGATCCCCGGTGAACACGACCCGGCGGCCGTGCCAGAGCAGATCCACGGTGGCCGCCCCGAGGATGTGCCCGGCCCGGCGGAAGGTGACCGCGGGGCCACCGTCGGGCAGGACGAACTCCTGGCCGAACGGCCGGGTGGTGAACAGGTCGATGGCCCGCTGGGCGTCCTCGCCGTCGTACAGTGGCAGGGCCGGGTGATGCTTGGTGGCGTGCCGTTTGTTGAGGTATGCCGCGTCGCGTTCCTGGATGGCGGCGCTGTCGCGCAGGATGATCTCGGCGACGGCGGCGGTCCCGTCGGTGCAGAAGATCGGGCCGCTGAATCCCTCCCGCACCAGCCGCGGCAGGTAGCCGGTGTGGTCGAGGTGGGCGTGGGTGATGACGACCGCGTCGATGGTCGCGGGCTCGACGGCGAGATGTTCCCAGTTCTGTTCGCGAAGATTCTTCACACCCTGGAACAGCCCGCAGTCCACCAGGATTCGCTTGCCGTCGGCCTCCAACAGGTGCTTGGAGCCGGTGACCGTGCCGGCACCCCCCAGGCTGCGCAGCGTGACCGAACTCATACTGGCAGCATAGGGCGGGTGTCACACGGCCTACACCTCAACCGCTACGGACCGCCCGGCCCGGCCCGGGTTCTGATGATCCACGGACTGACCGGTCACGGCCGACGCTGGCGCACCCTGGCCACCCGCCACCTCAACGACCTCGGCGTGCTGGCACCGGACCTCATCGGGCACGGCCACTCCACGTTCTCCGCACCGTGGACGATCGACGCCAACGTCGCGGCGCTGGCGACCCTGATCGAGGACGAGGCGGACGGCCCGGTGCTGGTGGTCGGACACTCCTTCGGCGGGGCGGTCGCGCTGCATCTGGCCGCCCAGTGCCCGGATCTGGTTTCCGGTCTGGTGCTGCTGGACCCGGCGGTGGGCCTGGACGGGCAGTGGATGCGAGAGATCGCCGAGGCGATGATGGCCGCACCGGACTACACCGACCCGGCCGAGGCGCGCACCGAGAAGTCGACCGGCGCCTGGGCCGACGTGCCGCCCGCCGAACTGGACGCCGAGTGCGAGGAGCACCTGGTGGCGCTGCCCACCGGGCGTTACGGGTGGCGGGTCTGCCTGCCCGCGATGATGTCGTACTGGAGCGAGTTGGCCCGCGATATCGCGGTGCCGCACCGCGGAACGCCGACGACGCTGGTGCGCGCGGCGTTCAGCGATCCGCAGTATGTGACCGAGACGCTGATCGAGACGCTGTCGGGCCAGCTGGGCGCCGATTTCACGCTGACCGAGTTCGGCTGCCGGCATATGGTGCCGATGGCCGACCCGGCCCAGACCGCCTCCGTCATCCGCGACCTGCTGGGCTGAGGTGCCCCCGGTCACCGGCGCCCAGGTCGAGTCGGTGCGCGCCCTGGTCGCCTCGATCCCGCCGGGACGGGTCGCCACCTACGGGGACATCGCTTGTGCGGCAGGGCTTTCCAGCCCGCGCATCGTCGGGTGGATCATGCGCACCGATGCCGTCGACCTGCCCTGGCACCGGGTGATCACCGCCAGCGGCCGGCCCGCGCCGCATCTGGCCGCACGTCAGCTGGAACTGCTGCGCGCCGAAGGGGTGCTCGCCGCCGACGGCCGGGTCGCCCTGTCAGGCGAGCGGTCCGTCCGCCACCAATTCGGCTAGACCGTCATCCGCACCAGCGCGGTGGTGCGCAACAGGCCCGGGAACGCCTCGGCCGTCGAGCGCGGGTGCAGAGCGTGCACGGCCAGGCGGAACATCATGGCGCGCAACAACATCTGCGGCCATTCGGGCAGTGTGTCCCAGCGTTCGATCAGCCCGTCGTCGGCCTCGCCCCAGGACAGCGCGTCGACCACCACCACCCCGGCCGCCCACGACTCCGGGCGCCAGTACGGGGTGATGTCGGTGATGCCCGGCGCGGCGGTTCCGGTGAACAACACAGTGCCGTAGAGATCACCGTGCACCAGCTGGCTGGGACTCTCGGTGGGCTTGCGCAGCCCCGCCAGCTGGGTGAGGAGTTCGACCGAGCGCTCGCGGTCTTCGGATTCGGGTATCGGCGGAGCACCCAGCGGCAGGGTCTGCAACGGGCGTTCGTCCCAGGCGGCGCGGTCGGCGACGGTGAACACGTCGACGTCGGTCCACGGCGGCACCGGGCCCTGGGTCAGGAAGCGCGGGCGCTCCAGCTTGGCGGTCGCCTCATGCAGCCGGACGCCGGCCGAGATCACCTCGTCGTGGCGGGGCTCGGGCTCGCCGGAGACGAAGGTGTCCGCGCGCCAGCCCGAGACCACGTAGCGGCCGTCGGTGGAGCGCACCGGCCGGGCCAGCCGCAGCCCGTCGACGAACAGCGTCTCGCGGACCTTGGCCGACCAGGCGGCGCGGGCATGGTCGGCGACGAGCGACAGCACGATCTCACCGCTGCGCCAGCCGCCCTCCCAGCCCTCGCCCAGGGGCTCGGGCCGACCGCCTTTCTGACCGAAGGCCGCCATCACGTGCTCCGGCGGTCGTTCGTCGATCACATGGCCAGGGTAAGGCGTACCGGGGTAAAGACGGCGTCAGTGGACGCCCATGTCGGGATCGAATTGGTTGGCCCAGGCAACGATTCCGCCTCGCAGGTGCACCGCGTCGGCGAACCCGGCGCCGCGCAGGACCGCCAGCGCCGCGGCCGACCGGGCCCCGGTCTTGCAGTACAGCACCGGAATTCGATCCCGCGGGAGCCCGCTGAGCCCCGCACCGGACTCGATGGCCGACAGTGGAACCAGGACCGCACCGTCGATATGGCCGGCAGCCCACTCCCCCGGCTCTCGCACATCGACCAGGACGACCCGCTGACCCGCGTCGAGCATGCCGCGCAACTGCCGGGGGGTGACGGCGGAGTCGTCGGAAGCGCAGATTCCCGGGTAGTCCGCCAGGGCGGTGATCGGCGGGGCCTCAGGGGACTTGCGCAGACCGATGGTGTGCTGGGACATGGCCAGCGCGTCGTGGATCAGCAGCCGACCCAGCAGTGACTCACCGATTCCGGTGATGAGCTTGACGGCCTCGGTTCCCATCGCCGCGGCGACCGCGGCGCAGGTAAGGCCCAGCACGCCGCCCTCGGCGCAGGACGGCACCGGTTCCGGCGGTGCTTCCGGATGCAGGTCGCGATAGTTCAGCCCGCGCGGCTGCCCGTCCGGGCCGGCCGGGGCGTGTTCCCAGAACACCGAGACCTGGCCTTCGAAGCCCTGGACCGCGCCCCAGACGTAGGGCTTGCGGGCCAGCACGGCGGCGTCGTTGATCAGGTAGCGGGTGGCGAAGTTGTCGGTGCCATCGATGATCAGGTCGTAGCGGCCGAACAGTTCGACGGCGTTGTCGGGGGCCAGGCGCAGATCGTGCATGTCAACCGTGACCAGCGGGTTGAGCGCCGCGATGGAGTCGCGGGCGCTGTGGGTCTTGGACCGGCCGACGTCGGCGCAGCCGTGGATGATCTGGCGCTGCAGGTTGGATTCCTCGACGGTGTCGAAATCGACGATGCCCAGCGTTCCGACACCGGCGGCGGCCAGGTAGAGCAGGATGGGCGAGCCCAGCCCGCCGGCCCCGACCACCAGCACGCGGGCGTTCTTGAGCCGCCTCTGCCCCACTTCGCCGAAGTCAGCCAAGACTAGGTGCCGGCTGTAGCGGGCGACCTCGGCGGGGCTCAGCTCCGCCGCGGGGGCTACCAGCGGCGGCAGCGGCATGACGTTCTCAGGCGATCGGGTAGGGCCAGGGGTTGAACCGGCAGGTCTTACCGTCCGGCTTGACCGAATCCGGGTCGAACCTCGAAGCGTCATTGTCGGAGGTGGAGAAGGTCTGCTGCATCATGATCGGGGCCAGCGCGCCGTTGCGTTCGCACGGCTCGTGGGTGGTGTATCCGATGGCGTGGCCCACCTCGTGGTTGATCAGGTACTGCCGGTAGGACCCGATATCGCCCTGGAAGGGCATGGCCCCGCGAACCCAGCGAGCCAGGTTGATGAACACCCGGGGCTCGGCGTCCGGGCCGTAGATCGGGTTGTAGCAGGAGGTCTCCAGCTCGATCTCGTAGCCGCAGCCCTCGCGGATCGTCATCGGCGAGGTCAGCGACACCCGGAAGTCCGGTTCGACGTCGGGGTCGTCGATCTGCTCGAAGGCGAACTGCGGATTGTGGGTCCAGCTCTTCGGGTTGTCCAGGGTCCCGCTGACCATCCGGGCGAATCCCTCGTCACCTCCGAAGGTGGAGGTGTCCACACCGTCCTCGATCTCGACGGTGTAGGTGAACGTCTTGGCGGTGCCCTGACCCACCTTCGGGGTGGTGCCCGGGACAATGCGCCAGGTCTTCTCGCCGGCCTCGGTGAAAGGGCCGCCGGCGGGCAGGATTCCGGTGGGCAGGTTGGCGTCGAACTCGGTCAGCCCGCGCGGCGGTGCCCCGATGATGGAGGTTCCCGACGAGCCAATGGTCGGCGGACCCTTGACGGCGTCTTCCTCGGCGACGGGCACCGATGTTCCGGTGAGGGTCTGGTAGAGCACCACGCCGGTCAGCACGACCAGCACCGGCAGCGCGTACGCCCGCCACCCGTAGGTGGCCAGGAAGCGGCCCAGCCAGCTCTGTTTGCGCACTCCGGCGCGGTCCTCGCGGTTGGACCGGGGCCGGCCGCTGTCCCCGGCCATGGGGTCGCGAAGTGCGCGCAGCGGTTCGTTCCACTCGCTGTGCAGCACCGGCACGCGACCACCACCTCCAGGTGGGCCCGACTCATTGGTCACCGGACCAGAATGGCACAACGTGCACGTGAGCGTACGTAGGCGCCGCCGCTAACGGGTCCCCACCAGCACCGGGCAGTCCAGCACCGAGTAGTAATGTCGTCCCGGTGAGCAACCTGACCGACGCAGCCCCCCGCAAGCGGGCCCGCAGCGGTCGGATGCCCCGCGGGGAGCGCCGCGACCAGTTGCTGGCGACGGCCAGCGAGGTGTTCGTCGACCGCGGTTACCACGCCGCCGGGATGGACGAGATCGCCGACCGCGCAGGGGTCAGCAAACCGGTTCTTTACCAGCACTTCTCCAGCAAGCTGGACCTGTACCTGGCGGTGCTCGCCCAGCATGTGGACATTCTGCTGACCGGGGTTCGCCAGGCGCTGCGCACCACGACCGACAACCGTCAGCGGCTGCACGCCGCGGTGCAGGCATTTTTCGACTTCATCGAGGACGACAGCCAGGGCTACCGGCTGATCTTCGAGAACGACAACGTCACCGAGCCGCAGGTCGCCGCCCAGGTCAAGGTGGCCACCGATGCCTGTACCGACGCGGTGTTCGACCTGATCAGCCGCGATTCGGGGCTGGAGGCGCACCGCGCCCGGATGATCGCGGTGGGCCTGGTGGGAATCAGCGTGGACTGCGCCCGCTACTGGCTGGACGCCGACCGACCGATCTCCAAGGAGGCCGCGGTCGAGGGGACCGTGCAGTTCGCCTGGGGCGGGCTGTCCCACGTGCCGTTGACCCGCGGCTGAGTCGCTACTGAGCCGCTCCCCGCGGGGGGCCCGGCGATCAGCGGTTGCAGGTGGCGCTGGTGCCGAAGTCGGTCTGCCGGGCCACCGTGGTGCCGCCGGCGTCGGTGATCCAGCAGTTCAACTGGCTGCCGCCGCTGTTGGCCGTCACGTAGTTCACCGGCACGCTCGGGATGAGGCTCATGCTCCACGGCAGGGTGACGTTGTGCAGGGTCTGCAGGGTCCCGGTCTCGTCGGCGTAGACAACAGTGACCGGGTCGTCGGGCCGCTGGTTGCCGGCGACGGTATAGACGATCTCGCGCAAGTCCTGGGGCGCGGCAGCGCCGGCGGCGTTGGTCTGCAGTCTGACCGGGATCTCCGGGGCGGGTCCCGCGGTGACGGTGATGGCCTGCGGTGCTGACTTCGGGGTGGCCGCCCCGATGGTGGCGACGACGGTCCGATGCGTGTTCGCGGTATTGCCGGTGATCTCCGCGGCGATGGCCGCACCGCCCGCCTTGATGACGCACATGGTCGCCGCGACCGCGGAGGCCAGGCCCAACACGGCCATCGCCCGCCGTGGCCACCGGGGCGCCGGCCGCTGGTGGGTCTCATCGCTCACCTGGTCAGTCTGGGTCTCCGCGGGATGGCGGGGAACCCGCCGCACGCGGGTGTTGTGATGCTGTAACCGCAGCTTGACGCCGTCTATGTCAAACCGGTCCGCCCGCCCCGGATGGCGTCCATTAGCCTGCTTGCAGACGGACGAGGAAAGGGGCCGCCGGTGGAGGTCAAGATCGGTATCTCGGACAGCCCGCGCGAGCTGGTGTTCAACAGCGACCAGACGCCCGAACAGGTCGAGCACCTGGTCAAGGCGGCGCTGGCCAAGGGCGACGAGGACGTTCTGAGCCTGATCGACGACAAGGGGCGCCGCTTCCTAGTGCAGACCGCCAAGATCGCCTACATCGAGATCGGTGCGGCCGACGCCCGCCGGGTGGGCTTCGGCGTCGCCGCGTCTGGCTGAGGCGTTCCGGCGCCCGCACACCGGGCGCCCTTCAGTCGGGGGCCCGGGGTGCCGATGGACGGCGTACGACTGACGCGGCGTCGGCGGTATCGAGAAGAACAGCGACATCGGGACAGCACCGTATTGGCGGGGATGGCCTGCGTTTCCTCTGTGGCCTGCGTTTCCTCTATGGCCTGCGTTTCCTCTGTGGCCACCGTCGAACGTCAGGCCACTGGAGCCTCACCCGTCACGCCCTGGGGCCCACCATGCCTTTTGCCCACCTCCGCGCGACAAAACGCGACAGAAAGTGCCCTCAGTCGCTACAAGGTGGGCAAATCTATTGGTGGGTCGGACACCGCACCGTTGATGAGCCGGACACCGCACCGTTGATGAGCCGGACACCGCACCGTTGATGAGCCGGACACCACCCGCGGTGCGCCCTGGCTGGGAGCCGCGGAACTAGGCCAAGCCGAGCTCGTGCATCCGCTCGCCGTGGGTGCGCTGCAGCCGCTCGAACCAGTCGGTGACCTGGCCAAGCCCGCCGCCGGCGAGCACCAGGTCCACCAGCTCGTCGCGATCGGCCAGGATGTATTGCGCCTGGGTGATGGCCTCACCGAGCAGCCGCCGCGACCACAGTGCCAACCGGCTGCGCTGGCGTCCGCTGGAGTTGACCGCCGAACGAACTTCGGCCAGCACGAACTGCGAGTGGCCGGTGTCAGCCAAAACCGCGCGGACCACGTCGGCCACCTCGGCGGGCAGCGAATCGGCGATCGCCAGGTATAGATCGGCCGCCATCGCGTCGCCGACGTAGGTCTTGACCAAGGCCTCCAGCCAGGTGCTCGGCGTGGTCAGCCGGTGGTACTGCTCCAAGGCCGGCGCGTAGCGGGTCATCACCGTGGTCACGTCGACGCCGCGGCCCTCCAGCGTCGAGCGCAACAGCTCGTAGTGGCCCATCTCAGCGGCCGCCATCCGCGCCATATTGATCCGGCCGCGCAGGTCCGGCGCCATCCGTGCCTCGTCGGTGAGGCGGTAGAAGGCGGCTACTTCGCCGTAGGCGAGTAGCGCAAACAACTCGTTGATCCCGGGGTGATCGGGCGCGACAACCGTGCCCGGAACCCGCTCTGACGTCGCCCGGGTCGCTTCCATGGGAGTCACTGTAGTCCGGTGCCCGCCGGGCGATCAGTGCCGACCAGGTAACATGTCAGGCGGAAATGTGCGTGCACGCAGTGGCCCGCCCCCTCGGCGCGAGGCCTGCATTTTTCGGAGTCGATTACTCGTGCGCGCGTGGAAGCAAGCACGAGGAAACGACAACGGAAGAGAATTCATGACGCATCTGCATACCCACGACCAGACCAGCTTCGCCCAACTCGGGGTCCGCGAGGAGATCGTCCGGGCCCTCGCCGAACAGGGCATCGAGCACGCCTTCGCGATTCAGGAGCTCACCCTCCCGCTGGCCCTGGCCGGCGACGACCTGATCGGCCAGGCCCGCACCGGCATGGGCAAGACCTTCGCCTTCGGGATCCCCCTGCTGCACCGCATCACCGGTCCTGGTGAGCCTGCGCTGAACGGCACCCCCCGCGCGCTCGTGGTGGTGCCCACCCGCGAGCTGTGCCTGCAGGTCTACGACGACCTGGTCGGCGCCGCCAAGCTCCTGCAGGCCGGCGGCGGCGAGTCGGGCCCGGTACGTCCGCTCTCGGTGGTCGCCATCTACGGCGGACGCCCCTACGAGCCCCAGATCGAGGCCCTGCAGGCCGGTGCCGACGTCATCGTCGGCACCCCGGGTCGCCTGCTCGACCTCGCCCAGCAGAACCACCTGCAGCTCGGCGGGCTCTCGGTGCTGGTCCTTGACGAGGCCGACGAAATGCTCGACCTGGGCTTCCTGCCCGATATCGAGCGCATCCTGGCCCGCACCCCGGACTCCCGCCAATCGATGCTGTTCTCGGCGACCATGCCCGACCCGATCATCACGCTGGCTCGTACCTTCATGAACCAGCCGACCCACATCCGCGCCGAGTCGCCCCAGTCCTCGGCCACCCACGACACCACCGAGCAGTTCGTCTACCGCGCCCACGCGCTGGACAAGGTCGAGATGGTCGCCCGCATCCTGCAGGCGCAGGGCCGGGGCTCCACCATGATCTTCACCCGCACCAAGCGGACCGCGCAGAAGGTCGCCGACGAGCTCGCCGAGCGCGGCTTCAAGGTCGGCGCGGTGCACGGCGACCTCGGTCAGATCGCCCGGGAGAAGGCGCTCAAGGCCTTCCGCGAGGGCGAGATCGACGTGCTGGTGGCCACCGACGTCGCCGCCCGCGGGATCGACATCGACGACATCACCCATGTGATCAATTACCAGATCCCCGAGGACGAGCAGTCCTACGTGCACCGCATCGGCCGCACCGGCCGAGCCGGCAAGACAGGTATCGCGATCACCCTGGTCGACTGGGACGAGCTGGAACGCTGGTCGATGATCAACAAGGCGCTGGATCTGGATTGCCCGGATCCGGCCGAAACCTACTCCAGCTCACCGCACCTGTACTCCGAGCTCGACATCCCGGCCGAGGCGGAGGGAAGCATCGGCGCCGCCCGCAAGGCCCGCGGCACCCGTCCGCCCGCCAAGGGCGAGAGCCGCATCTCCTCCACGGACTCCAAGTCCGACCGGCCGGCCCGCAACCGGTCACGCCGGCGCACCCGCGGCGGACAGGGCGGCGGCCAGACTGAGAAATCAACTGCCGCAACGGTTTCAGCCGCTCCCAAAGATTCCACGGGCGCCGAGGGCGGCTCAGGCGGGCGTCGTCGGCGCCGCCGCCGCGGCCCGCGTAAGTCGGCCGAGGCGGGCGTGACCACCGACTGACGGAGATGGTCAGACCGGAACGCCGCACCAAGGGGGATCTCATCGCCGCGGCGGCGATCGTCGCTGTGGTGATCGTGGTCATCGGCCTGTTCTGGTGGCGCAGTTCCGAGCGCGCCACCATCAGCAGGCCGTCGGCGCAGCCGGCTCCCGCCACCACTGCAGCCACGGCCGTCCCGCCGGCCCTGCAGCAGCGGTGGACCGCGACCAGCACCCGCACGGTGGCCCCGGTGGCCCTCGGCGGCGTGGTGGTGACCGGCGACGGCCGGACCGTGGCGGGACTCGATCCGCAGAGCGGTGAGCAACTGTGGAGCTACGCCCGCGACGCCGAGCTATGCGCGGTGTCCTACGTCTACGACCTTGCCGTCGCGGTTTATCCCGACCAACGCGGTTGCGGCCAGGTCAGCGGCCTGAAAGCCGCCACCGGCCAGCGCGGCCCGACCCGCACCAGTTATGCCGACAAGGTCGTGGTGGTGACTTCCGACGGCAGTGCGGTGCTCTCGGCCGGGGCGACCCGCCTGGAACTGTGGCGCTCGGACCTGATCCGCATGCTGTCCTACGGCGAGATCGACGCCCCGGTGAAACCGGTCAACACCAAGCTGGGCACCGGGTGCGCACTGATGTCGGCCGCCGGCAGCGAGAGCGGGGTCGGCGTCCTGGAGGCCTGCCCCGGCAAGCAAGACCTGCGCCTGACGCTGCTCAAACCGGCCAAGGAGGAGGACGAGCCGGACACCAAGCACGTCGAACTTCTCGGGGTGGCGATCGACGCCGAGGCCCGGGTGCTGGCCTCGGCGACCACCACCACCGCGGTGTATCTGCCGACGCCGGACCCGCGGGTAGTGGTCTACGACGAGACCGGCACCACGGTCTCCGAGACGCCGTTGCCCGGCCCGCCCGTCCTGAGCGGTGCGGCCCCGGCCGTCACCCGGGCCGGCGACATGATCACCTGGTGGACCGGCAACTCGGTGCTGGTGTTCGACAGCAAGCTGGGCTACCGCTACACCGTGGAGGGCACCGGTGCGCAGGCACCGCTGGGCCCGGCGACGATGATGACGGGCCGGCTACTGGTCCCGGTTACCGACGGGCTGGCCGTCTGCGACCCGGCCGACGGCGCCCTGGAGCGGGTGATCCCGCTGGCGCATCCGTCCGGGACCGGCGCGGTGATGCCCGCGGTCAGCGGGCCGATGGTGATCGAGCAGCGCGGAGCGGAGCTGGCCGCGTTCGGCCCGGCCGCGGGCTGAGCCGGGCGGTTAAGCCGAAGCCTCGAAGTTCGGCAGCTTCTTACCCGAGCGCCAGTGCTGGAGCAGGGCCTTGGCCAGCTCCCGGTAGGCGATCGCGCCCTTGTTCTTCCGGCCGGCCAGCGCCGACGATCCCGAGGCGCTGGCCTCGGCGAAGCGCACGGTGCGCGGGATCGGCGGGGAGAGCACCGGCAGGTCGTAGCGGTCGGAGACGTCGAACAGCACGTCGCGGCTGTGGGTGGTGCGCGAGTCATACAGCGTGGGCAGCGCACCGAGCAGCTTGAGATCGGGGTTGGTGATCTGCTGGACGTCGGCGACAGTGCGCAGGAACTGGCCCACGCCGCGGTGCGCCAGGGTCTCGCACTGCAGCGGCACGATCACCTCACCAGCCGCGGTCAGCCCGTTGAGGGTGAGCACACCCAGCGACGGCGGGCAGTCGATGAGCACCACGTCGAACTCGTAGTCGGCCAGCTTGGCCAGTGCCCGCTTGAGCGCGTACTCACGCCCGGCCCGCATGAGCAGCATGGCCTCGGCCCCGGCCAGGTCGATATTGGCCGGCAGCAGGCTCATGCCCTCGGGGGTGGTCACCAGCGCCGCGCCGGGTTCGACCTCGCCGAGCAGCACCTCGTGCACCGACACCGGCAGCTTGTCCGGGTCGGTTCCCAGCGAGAACGTCAGACATCCCTGCGGGTCGAGGTCGACGAGCAGCACCTTGCTGCCCTCGGCCACCAACGCCGCACCCAACGAGGCCACCGTGGTCGTCTTGGCCACCCCGCCCTTCTGGTTGGCCACTGCCAGTACTCGCATCACGCCGACCATCCTTACAGGTTCGGGCAGAATCGGTGGACGTGAGCGTCGGCAACCACCGTCTGATCCTTCTCCGGCACGGCGAAACGGAGTGGTCCCGGGACCGCAAACACACCAGCCACACCGATATCGACCTCACCGAAAACGGCCGCCAGCAGGCGAAACTCGCCGCGCTGACGCTCGAGCACCTCGACCTGGACAACCCGCTGGTGATCAGCAGCCCGCGCCGGCGCGCCCTGTCCACCGCCGAGTTGGCCGGCCTGCGTGTCGACGAGGTGTCCCCGCTGCTGGTGGAGTGGGACTACGGCGACTACGAGGGGCTGACCACCCACGAGATCCGGACCGAGACACCGGGCTGGCTGCTGTGGACCTACGGCTGCCCCGGCGGTGAGAACGTGGACCAGGTGAGCATGCGGGCCGATCAGGCGGTGGCCTACGCGCTGGACCACATGCCCGACCGCGATGTGGTGTTCGTCAGCCACGGGCACTTCTCCCGGTCGGTGATCACCCGTTGGGTCGAGCAGCCGCTGCGCGAGGGCGCTCGCTACGGGTTCGGCACCGCCGCGGTGGCCGTGTGCGGTTTCGAGTACGGTCTGCGCCAGCTCTCCGCCCTGGGCCTGACCAGCCACCCGGCTGCCGGGACGTGAGCGCGGCGATCTCCTTCGCGCTGACCGGGCCCGGGGCCGGCGCCCAAGGGGAAACCCTTGCCGCAGAAGGCGTCAGGACGGGTTACGACGACGTCGATGCGGCGGCGGGAGCGCTGCGCGACGGTTCGGCCGATCTGGTGGTTGGCGCGCTGCCGTTCGACCTGCGCCGGCCCGCGGCCCTGATGGCACCGCTGAGGGTGCTTCATGCCCTGCCCGAACGCGCGGGCCGAACACTGCCGGGGGTGCGAATCGCCGAGACGCTGCCCGACCCGGCCGGGCACCGCGCCCGGGTGGAACGGTTGCTACGCCGGTTGCGCGACCCCGAGGACGCACTGCAGAAGGTGGTTCTGGCCAGGGCGCTGGCACTTGTCGCCGATGACCCCGTCGACCCGATGACGCTGCTGCACCGGTTGGTCGACGCCGACCCGGAGGCCACCGGCTATCTGGCCGACCTCTCCCCCGCCGGCGGGCGGCACGTCGGCGCAGTGCTGGTGGGCGCCAGCCCAGAACTGCTGGTGGCCCGCGTCGGCGACCAGGTGCTCTGCCAGCCCTTCGCCGGCTCGGCTCCACGATCGGCCGATCCGGCCGTCGACGCGGCCAACGGCGCCGCCCTCGCCGCCTCCGGCAAGAACCGCCACGAGCACGAATTGGTGGTCGAGACCATGCGAACCCGTCTGGAACCGCTGTGCTCATCGCTGGACGTGGCACCCGAGCCCAGGCTCAGCAACACCGCGGCCCTCTGGCACCTGCGCACCCCGATCCGCGGCACCCTGCGCGACACCGCCACCACCGCACTGGACCTGGCGCTGGCCCTGCACCCCACGCCCGCGGTCGGCGGGGTTCCGACGGCCGCCGCGGTGGACGCCATCGACGACATCGAGGGCGACCGCGGCTTCTACGCCGGTGCGGTCGGCTGGTGCGATGCCCGCGGGGACGGCCGCTGGGTGGTGGCCATCCGCGGCGCGGAGTTGTTCGCCGATCGCCGCAGCGCGCTGGCCCACGCCGGTGGCGGCATCGTGGCCGAATCCGACCCCGATGACGAGGTCGCCGAGACCACCACCAAGTTCCGGACCATCCTGACCGCCATGGGGGTGCACCAGTGAACCCGCAGATCCGTCCCGCCAACGCCGGCGACGTACCCGAGATCGTCGCGATGATCCACGAACTGGCCGCATTCGAACACGCCGCCGAGGACTGCGCGGTGACCGAAAGCCAGATCACCGCAGCACTTTTCGGTGGGGATGCCGTCGCGTCCTGCCATCTCGCCGAGGTGAGCGGCCGGATCGCCGCGATGGCGCTGTGGTTCCGGAACTTCTCCACCTGGGACGGGGTGGCCGGCATCCACCTGGAGGACCTTTTCGTTCGGCCGGAGTTCCGCCGCCGGGGCCTGGCCCGCGCGCTGCTGGCCACCTTGGCGCGCGAATGTGTCCAGCGCGGCTACAGCCGTCTGAGCTGGGCGGTGCTGGACTGGAACACCCAGGCCATCGCCCTCTATGACGCGGTGGGCGGCCGGGGAATGCCGGAGTGGATTCCCTATCGGGTCTGCGGGCCGGACTTGTCGGCGCTGGCGCTTTCCGAGCCGGCCCTGTCGGAGTAGCTCATCCACCGCAGCGTGGACGGCGCGAACAGCAGCCCCAGCACCGCCAGGGCGACCGCCGCGACCGGGATGCCGTAGAGCCAACGGTGCGACCCGGCCCCGGCGTACCACGCCACCGGCAGCAGCAGCAGTTGGATGAACACCGCGATACCGCGGCCCCATCGCCGGCCGGTCCACAGCGCCCAGGCCGCGGTGAACAACGCCGCCGCGAACACCCCGAACCAGGCCGCGTTGCCGAAACCGTTGACGATGTGCCGGTCGGAACCGGCCAACCCGCGGACCAGGAACACCAGGGCCGCGGCTAGGCCCAGGGCACCCTGCAGTGCGACCAGCACCGCCGCCCGTCGCACGGTCCCCGGGGTCATACCGCGTCGGCCCGCCCGGTGATCTGCTGCAGCACGGCGGTGGCGATACGGTCGGAGTCGCCGAAACGCGCCGCGTCGACACCGATCAGAACCGGACCGGCGGCCCGGTACAAGGTGGCGCACTGGGCCTGACACACCGCGAACGTCGACTGGTCGAGCACCTGGGTGGTGACCGACAGGTCTGCCACCCCGAGGTCCGAACAGGCCGTCAGCGACTTGCCCAGGGCGGTCAGGGCCGCACGGGCGGAGCGGGAGTTGGGGTAGACGGCGACGGCCTGGGTGACCGCGCGACTGGCCGGCCCCGGATAGGTGACCGAGGCGAACTGCGTGAAGCCGCTTTGGAAGGCGACGTCCTGGTTGAACAGGCCGTAGCACTCAGCCGGGTACTGCGCGTCGTACTGATGCTGGCCGCCCGGCCGGTTCACCGGATCCGCCGGCGCCAGATCGGCGTTGCCGCCGACGATGCCGCGGACCTCGTCGACGTTGAGCAGCATGGCGTCAGCAGGCGGACCGGCCGGCGGTTCGGCGCCTGCATTCGGCACTGCACCGAGTGCGGCGCCCACGGCCAGCGCGGCGGCCGCCACGAATCGAAAGCCCGTCATCTGCCACCCTCACGCCGGTATCAAGAGCACCGTCGAGTGTAGGCGCTGCGCACTAGGCTGATGGCTCGTGCGTGCCGTGCTGATCGTGAACCCCAACGCCACGTCCACCACTCCGGCTGGCCGGGACCTGCTGGCCCACGCCCTGGAGAGCCGGGTCTCGTTGAGCGTCGTCCACACCGATCACCGCGGGCACGCCATCGAGATCGCCGAGGCGGCAAAGCGCGACGGTATCGACGTGATCATCGTGCACGGCGGCGACGGCACGGTGAACGAGGTGGTCAACGGCCTACTGGGCCGTCCGGGCCCGGAAAGGCCGGCGGTCGAGACGCTGCCGGCCGTCGCGGTGGTCCCCGGAGGGTCGGCCAACGTCTTCGCCCGCGCGCTGGGCATCAGCCCGGACCCGGTCGAGGCCACCAACCAGCTCATCGACCTGCTCGGCGAACGCCAGGGCGGTGCGCCGTGGCGGCGCATCGGCCTGATGGATTGCGCCGAAAGGTGGGCGGTGTTCACCGCCGGTATGGGCGTGGACGGCGACGTGGTGGCCGCGGTGGAGGCCCAGCGCGCCAAGGGTCGCAAGGTGACCGCCGGTCGCTACATGCGGATCGCGTTCCGCGAGATGTTGAGCGGAGTGCGCACCGAACCGCTGCTCACGCTGCATCTGCCCGACCGTGAGCCGGCCCCGGGCGTGCATTTCGCCTTCGTGTCCAATGCCAGCCCGTGGACCTACGCGAACCGCCGGCCGGTGTGGACCAACCCGGGGACCACCTTCGAGGGCGGCCTCGGCGTTTTCGCCATCACCAGCATGAACTTCCTGTCCAACCTGATGGTGGTGCGTCGGATGCTGGCCCGCAGCGCCGAGATCAAGGGCCGGCACCTGATCCGCGAGGACGACCTGCCCTGGGTACGTCTCACCGCCGCCGAGCCGATCGCCTGCCAGGTCGACGGCGACTTCCTGGGGATGCGCACCGAGATGACCTTCACCGCGGTTCCCGGGGCGCTGTCGGTGGCGGCGCCGGTCGCACAACCGGCCTGAGCTGCACCGATACCGAACGATCAGCGGCTTGAGGGCGCAGCTACTAGGAGTTTAAACTAAGCATCAGCCGGGATTTTCACCCACCCGGGGAGTGACCTTCCCCACGCTTCGACTAAGTTCCCTTGACTTCCGTCAGGCCTGTGAAAACATCGTTGTAACAGAGCAACAACGTTTGCGTGTGCACCGGTTAACACCGCGGTCGACGGGGAATACCCCGCGCCTTGGTGCGCACGCATGTAGTTAAGGAGTAGCGACAAATGGATTGGCGCCACAAGGCGGTCTGCCGCGACGAGGATCCGGAACTGTTCTTCCCGGTCGGCAACAGTGGTCCGGCGATCGCCCAGATCGCTGACGCGAAGCTCGTGTGCAACCGGTGCCCGGTCGTGACGGAGTGCCTGACCTGGGCGCTTGATTCCGGTCAGGACGCCGGCGTCTGGGGTGGTATGAGCGAGGACGAGCGCCGTGCCCTCAAGCGTCGCAACGCCCGGACCCGGGCTCGCACCGGCGTCTGACGCGACTCTTCCGATCGGGGCCCCGGCAATCCCGCCGGGGCCCCGTTCTATTGCGCGACGGTCCGGCCGTGGATCCGCAGGTTCGGTCGCGCCGATGGATCAACCGCCACGTCGAGCGTTTGGTACAACCTTGGCCGGGTCGGCGCTCGGAACCGCCCTTCAGCGGACAGCGGGGCATGCCGTTACGTGACCGGCCGGGTAGGTAGTTGAGCCGGCCGCTACCCCTGCCAGGGGTTTCTGGTGCGGGCTCTAGTGCGCCGTCCCCCGGCCGGTTCGGCGCCCGATCGGAACCCGCAGCACAACGTCGGTGCCGCCACCTGGCCGCGCCCGCATACCCAGCGTGCCGTCCAGTTCGGCGGCCAGCAGGGTCCGCACGATCTGAAGGCCGAGCCGGTCGGATTCCTCCAGGCTGAACCCCTCTGGCAGTCCGCGGCCGTCGTCGCTGACCACGATGTCCAGCGCGCGCGCCGAACGGTCGGCGCGGATCACCACCCGGCCGCCCTTGTCGGCCGGGCCGAAGGCGTGCTCGATGGCGTTCTGGACCAGCTCGGTGACCACCATGACCAACGCGGTGGCCCGGTCTGCGTCGAGCACCCCCAGGGCGCCCTCCCGGCTGATCCGGATCGGGGCGTCCACCCGGGCCACGTCATTCATGATCGGCAGAATCCGGTCGACGACGTCGTCGAGGTTGACCTCCTCGTCGACCGATATCGACAACGCCTCGTGCACCTGGGCGATCGCGGCCACTCGGCGCACCGACTCCAGCAGCGCCTCCCGTCCTTGGGTGTTGTCGGTGCGGCGGGCCTGCAACCGCAGCAGGGCCGCCACGGTCTGCAGGTTGTTCTTGACCCGGTGGTGGATCTCCCGGATGGTCGCGTCCTTGCTGAGCAGCGCCCGGTCGCGGCGTTTAACCTCGGTGACGTCGCGGACCAGCACCGCCGCACCCGCCGATTCAGCTCCGACCGCAAGGGGCAGGGTTCGAATCAGCACCGTGGCCCCGCCGGCATCGACCTCCAGCCGCATTGCAGGACCGCCGGCCAGCGACTCCGCGATGTGGTCGGCCAGTTCCCGGGCCTCGAACGGGTCGGAGATCAGCGGCCGGGTCAGCGCGACCAGGTTGTGGCCTTCCAGGTCGGTGGCCAGGCCCATGCGGTGATAGGCCGACAGTGCGTTCGGGCTGGCGTAGCCGACCACGCCGTCGACGTCCAGACGGATGAAACCGTCACCTACCCGCGGGCTCGACCGTGACATCGCCACCTGGCCCACGTTCGGGAAGGAGCCCTCCGAGACCATGTCCAGCAGTGTCCCGGCGCAGTCCAGGTAAGCCTTCTCCAGCCTCGAGGACGTGCGCCGGCCGTCGCCGGCGGTCTGGCGGGTGAGTAACGCCACGACCTCACCACAGCAGCGCACCGGTACCGCCCCGAGCAGGGTCTCCTCGGCCACGACAGTGCCGACCGCGTCGGCGATCAGCATCGTCGAGGCGGTGTTGGGCCGGCACTGCGCCACACAGACAAGGTTGCCGTCATCGCGGGGCACCCACATCAGCAGGTCGCCGAAGGACAGGTCGGCCAGTAGTTGCCACTCCCCCACCAACGCATGAAGGTGGTCCACCGCGCTGCCAGGCAACTCGGTGTGCTCGGCGAGCAGGTCACCGAGGGTGGACATCGGACGGCGTCAGTCGCCCGGATTCAGTCGCCGATGACGGCGATGAGGTCACCGGCCTGGATCACGTCACCCACGACCACGCTGACCTCGGTGACCACGCCGGCGACCTCAGCCAGCACCGGGATCTCCATCTTCATCGACTCGAGCAGCACGAGAGTGTCGCCGACGCCGATCTGGTCGCCGGCGCTGACGACGACTTCGAGCACACTGGCGACAATCTCGGCGCGCACATCCTCGGCCATGGGACATATCGAACCACACCAGGCGATTTCCAGAGAGCTAAGCCACCGTGCGACACTGAATGGCAATCACTGGTGTTTTTTCACGGAGGTACCATCATGGCCAAGCGTGGCCGTAAGAAGCGCGACCGCAAGCACAGCAAGGCCAACCACGGCAAGCGGCCCAACGCCTAACTCTTTCTCTAGGCTCTTTCTCTAGGCTCTTTGCTCTAGCGATTAGCCGACGCCCGCCTGGTGGCGGCGCGGGCGGGCGTTTTCTTCGCCGTCGAATTCTTTACCGTCGGGGCGCTGCCCGCTGTGGCCGAGGTTCGTGCCGCTGCGGGCTTTGGCTGGGCGAACTTTCCCGCCGCCGTTGCTGCGGCTTTGTTCGCCGCCGAGCTCATGGGGTGATCGAGGTCGGCGGGCACCGTAGCCGCCGTCGGCGCAGTCACGGCCAATGGACTCGCCGCGCGCGTCGGGCGGATCGCCGGTGGGGGGTCACCCCACGGCCCCTGCGCCCGCGACGACGGATTCCACCAGGCCCGGAGGTTCTTCAGCCAGGTCGGGTCGTTGCGGGTGTAGCCGATGTCAACGATGGGCTTAAGCGCCGAGTTGAGCAGCGCGATCATCTCCTCGGGCACACCCTGCTCGCGGGGCGGCAACAGAATCGGCAACTCCGCCGTCGGTACCAGATAGGTGGTCGTCGTACCGCCCGCTGCGTTCACCCCGGTGGTGACGTTCTGTGCGGGAATCGTGTCGAGGTCGACCCAGATCGAGTCCCAGTGGATCTCGCTGTACTCAAACGCGGGGCTGCCGATGAGGGCGTTGGCGACGGCCAGCAGATTCCATGGCCGATCCGGCCAGTCCGCCAGCCCGTCGTACTCGCCCTTGACCACGATGGCGTCATAGGGAGTCACCGGGATCGGTTGCGTGGTGTAGGCGATGTAGGGCAGATCCGGGCCGGTGAAAGGCACCACCGCCGGGATGATTCCGCGTTCGCCGTCGCCGATGATGACGAAGGAGATGTCCTGCGGCGTCGGCTTGTCGGGGTTGGAATCCTCGGCCAGCCGCCGCATGACCTCGTTGACCACGAAGGTACCGCCGGAGACCCCGATGGCGATCTGGGGTCCGTCGGTGGCCATGATGTGCGCCTACAGACTGTCGGAGGCCTCGTCCACCGAGTCCCCGAGAGTGCCCAAATACGCTGGCCACTCGATGTTGACGAAGGTGTTGTCGGGCTGGTCGTAGCGGGAGTCCAGAATCGCCCTCATGACGGGCTCGTCCACGGTCTCCCAGCCCATACCGCCGGTGACGACCACGGTCGCGGTGGGTGTCCACGCAACGCTGGTGGCCGTGAGCGAGACGATCGCCGCCAAGGCAGCGGGTACCGCCGCGAAGATGATTCCGACCAGCTTGCGACCATGCCGACCTCCCCGACGGACTACCCCTCAAAAGTAGCTGAGAAAAACCTGAGACCGAAAACTCTCCGCGCGAGCAGTCGCAAACGTCCCGATTTGCGCGGCGTGTCGGGGACTTTTGCGTCTGCTCGCCGGAGAGAGGGGGTCAGAGCTCGCCGCGGATGATGGTGGTGCGGCTGATCTCCATGCGGACCCGCTGCACCAGACCCTCGGGGGCCTTTTCGCCGCTGCACTTGGTGGCGATCAGTCTCTTGATGCGCTCCTCCACCCCGTACTGCCGCAGACACGCCGGACAGCGCTCCAGGTGGACGCGCAGCTCGTCGCGGGTCTCATCGGTGACCTCGCCGTCCAGCAGCGCCCAGACCTGCTCGATGACGACGACACAGTCCTGATGACCGTGATCGTGACTCACGCCGGACTCGTCGATGCTCACGGGGTGACCTCCGCGGCCTGGTCGGTCTCGTCGCGGCCGCGCAAAAACCCGCGGTCCCGGGCGACGCCGGCGAGTAGATCGCGCAGCTGACGACGGCCACGGTGCAGGCGGGACATCACGGTCCCGATCGGAGTTTCCATGATCTCGGCGATCTCCTTGTAGGGCAGGCCCTCGACGTCGGCTAAGTACACCGCGAGCCGGAACTCCTCTGGTAACGCCTGGAGCGCCTCTTTGATTTCACTGTCCGGAAGATTTTCCAGCGCCTCGACCTCCGCCGAGCGCAGACCGGTCGAGGAGTGCTCGGCGTTGGCGGCCAGCTGCCAGTCGGTGATCTCCTCGGTGGGGTACTCCGCGGGCTGACGCTGCTTCTTGCGGTAGGAGTTGATGTAGGCGTTGGTCAGGATCCGATACAGCCAGGCCTTGAGGTTGGTTCCGGCCCGGAACGAGCGGAACCCGGCATAGGCCTTGACCATGGCCTCCTGCACTAGGTCCTCGGCATCGGCGGGGTTGCGGGTCATGCGCAGCGCGGCGCCGTAGAGCTGGTCCATCAGCGGGATGGCGTCCCGCTCGAACCGCGCCGTCAGTTCGGCGTCGGTCTCTTCCCGGCCGGTCTCGTCCCGGGCTTCCTCAGCGGCATCGCCGGTGTCCTCGCTCATTGGAAGCTGATCCTAACCGGGCGCGTTCCCGGGCGAGCGCGCCAGAAGCCAGACCGCGCCCCGGCCCGTCCCCTCTTCGATCACCTCGAGACCAACGAAGGCGGCGCGCAGTTTACCGGCGCCCGCCCCGAAGCGCCCGTCGGCGAGGGCCGCGATCGCCAACAGCCCGCCGGGGGCCAGACGCCGCGCCAGCGCCCGGTTCAGCCGACGGTCGAAGAACCGGTGACACACCACCACGTCGACGGCCGGACCTGAGGGCAGACCATCATCGAGATCGACGACACCGAACCGGCAACGGTCGGCGACAGAATGTCGACCAGCCAGCTCACGGGCGTTTCCGATCGCCACCGGCGAGATGTCCAAGCCGATCACGTCCAGCCCGCGCCGGGCCAGCCAGACCGAGACCTCGCCCTGGCCGCAGGCGATGTCCAGTGCTGTGCCGGCGCTCGGGAATTCGGCTGCGTACGAGGCTAATAGCTGCGGCGGCCCCACCTCCTCGGGATCGGGCGCACCCCGCGCGGTGTAGCGCTCGTCCCAACGTTGCCGGTCCCCGTCGCTCACCGGTGCGAGCCTAGAAGCAGCGGGGCAATACGCTGTAGCCCATGGCAGCTCAGGGGTTCTCCGGCAAGACGATGTTCATTTCCGGCGCGAGTCGCGGTATCGGCCTGGCGATCGCCAAGCGGGTGGCCGCCGACGGCGCCAACGTCGCCCTGGTGGCCAAGACGGCCGAACCGCACCCCAAGCTTCCCGGCACCATCTACACCGCCGCCAAGGAGATCGAGCAAGCCGGCGGCAACGCGCTGCCGATCGTCGGCGACGTCCGCGACGGTGACTCGGTGGCCGCGGCGGTGGCCGCCGCCGTCGAGCAGTTCGGCGGTATCGACATGTGCGTCAACAACGCCTCGGCGATCAACCTCGGGTCCATCGAGGAGGTGCCCCTCAAGCGGTTCGACCTGATGAACGGGATCGAGGTGCGCGGCACCTACGCGGTCACCCAGGCCTGCCTCCCGCATATGAAGGGCCGGGAGAATCCGCATGTCCTCACGCTGTCCCCGCCGATCCGTCTGGAACCCAAATGGCTGCGGCCCACGGGGTACATGATGGCCAAATTCGGGATGACCCTGTGCGCCCTGGGCGTCGCCGAGGAGATGCGCCAGCACGGCATCGCCTCCAACACGCTGTGGCCCCGAACCGCAATCGCCACCGCGGCGGTGCAGAACCTGCTGGGCGGCGACGAGATGATGGCGCGCTCACGGAAGCCGGAGGTGTATGCCGACGCGGCGTATGCGGTGCTGAGCAGGCCGGCGCGCGAATTCACCGGGAACACCCTGCTGTGTGAGGACGTGCTGCTGGACAGCGGCGTCAGCGACCTGTCGGTGTATGACTGCGTGCCGGGCACGGAGCTCGGTGTCGACTTCTGGGTCGACAGCCCGAATCCTCCGGGGTACTCGCAACCGTAGCTTCGGACCCGGGATTTCCGGGGCATCGTTTTTCCGGGGCATCGTTTTTCCGGGGCATCGTTTTGTCGTAGCCCCGACGTAGCATTCGAACATGCTTTCGAATGACGTCGAGGGTGCGGTCGCCCAGATCGACGCGGCCCTCGACGTCTTGTCGTCGCTGGATCTGTCGGGGTTGAGTGCGCCGGATCTGGTGCGGTTGGCCGGGCGGTGCGAGACGCTGGTGCGCCGGCAGGCGGTGCTGCGCGGCGATATCGCCTTGGAGGTCGGGCGCCGGGAGGCCGCCGATGTCGGTGGGGCGCCGCTGAAGGTGCTCGCGGACTGGCTGCGGATCAGCCCGGCCGAGGCCCGCCGCCGCTCGGCGATGGCCGAACCCCTGGCCCCCCGCACCACGCTGACCGGCGAGTCGCTGCCGCCGCGCCAACCGGAGACCGCGCGGGCCTGGCGCGAGGGCGCCCTGGACGTCGAGCATGTGCGGGTCATCCAACGGTTCCTGACCGAGCTGCCCGTTGAGGTGGGCCCCGCCCAGCGCGAGGAAGCCGAGGCGTTCCTGGCCGGCCACGCCCGCGGGCTGCGCCCGGATCAGCTGGCCCGGCTGGCCGAGCGGCTGGCGCTGAGCCTGAACCCCGACGGCAAGTTCAGCGATGCCGACCGCGCGGCGCGGCGCGGGTTCACCTGGAGCCGCCAGGACGCCAGCGGGATGAGCACCGGACGGCTGGTGGCCACCCCGGCGCTGCGCGCCGAACTGGAGGCCTGGCTGGCCAAATTCGCCGCCCCCGGAATGTGCAACCCCGCCGATCCCCGCCCGGCCGTGGGCACCCAACCCACCCAGGACCAGATCGACACCGACCGGCGCACCCACCCCCAACGCCAGCACGACGCCCTTGAGGCACTGGTCCGCGGCCAACTCGGCGACCCGGCACTGGGCAGCCACCGTGGACTGCCGGTCACCGTCATCATCTCGGCCAGCCTGCAGGACCTGCAGGCCAAAACCGGCGTCGGGATCACCGCCGCCGGCACCGTCGTGCCGATGTCCGAGGTGATCCGGATGGCCGGGCACGCCTACCACTACCTGAGTGTGTTCGACGAGACAACGGGGCGGCGGCTGTGGCTGGGCCGCAGCAAACGCATCGCCAGCGCCGACCAAAGAGTGGTCCTACACGAACGCGACCGCGGTTGTACCTTCCCGGGCTGCACCGTGCCCGGCTACGGCTGCCAGGTCCACCACGCCACCACCGACTGGGCCGAGGGCGGAACCACCGACATCGACCACCTCGACCTGGCCTGCGGACCCCACAACCGCCTGGTCAAACGCGGCGGCTGGACCACCCGAAAACGCCGCGACGGCACCACCGAATGGATACCCCCACCCGGCAAACCCCTCCGCGGCGGCACCAACACCTACCACCACCCCGAAAAGGCAGTCCGACGGCTCCGGAAGCGCCGGGACTGAGAACCCGTGTACTCAGCCCTTGCGGCCGATGCGGCGCCAGCCGTGCCCGGCGAAGGCCCGCATGACGGCCAGTGCGATCCGGGCCTGCTTCTTCGACGACGAGTACCACATCAGCTCGGACTTGCTCGTGGGGATCCGCGGAGCGGTGATCGCCTGCTGACGGCAGAACTTGATCAGACCGTTGGCGCCGCCGGAGCGGTAGCCGATACCGGATTCCTTCCATCCGCCCATCGGCAGCGTCGGGCAGAACACGTTGGTCATCGCGTCGTTGATGTTGACCGCGCCGCATTCCAGCCGGCGGGCGACCCGCTCGCCGCGTTTGACGTCACCGGTCCACACCGTGGCCGACAGGCCGTAGCGCGAGTCGTTGGCCAGCCGGACGGCCTCCTCCTCGTCGGCGACCTTCACCACCGGCAGAGTCGGCCCGAAGGTCTCCTCGGCGATGCAGGACATGTTCGCCGTGACATCGGCCAGGACCGTTGGCTGGAAGAACGTGCCCTGCCCGGTCGGCTTGCCGCCGGCGAGCACCGTCGCACCGGCCTCGGTGGCCTCACGGACGTGGCGGTCGACGATATCGCGCTGGGCGGCGGTGGCCATGGCGCCGATGTCGTAGGTGAACCCGGCGTCGGTTTCACTGCCCTGCTGGATCTTGCGGACGTTCTCAGTGAGCTTGGCGACGAACTCGTCGTAGATCGGCGCCTCGACGTAGACCCGTTCGGTCGAGATGCAGACCTGGCCGGCGTTGAACATCCCGCCCCAGGTGATCCCGTTGGCCGCCCGGTCGACATCGGCGTCGGCGAGCACGATGGCCGGATCCTTGCCGCCGAGTTCGAGGCTGTAGGGGATCAGCCGCTCGGCACACGCCATCGCGACCTTGCGGCCGGTGGCCGTCGATCCGGTGAAATGCACGTAGTCGGCGTTGTCGATAACGGCCTTGCCGGTATCGCCGAACCCTGTTGTCAGCCCCAGGATCGGCGGAGCGCCGACCTCGTTCCAGCCGCGAACGAACTCCACCGCCGACAGCGGCGTGACCTCCGACGGTTTGAGCAGCACCGAGGCACCGGCGGCCAGGGCGGGCACCACGTCCAAGCCCAGCATGGCCAGCGGGAAGTTCCACGGCTCGATGATGCCGACCAGGGGATACGGGTGGTACACGGTGGTTAGTTTCTTGACCCGGTAGATCAGCGTGTGCGGCGTGGGATGGCGGTCGGAGAGGAACTCCTCGGCGTGCCCGGCCCAGTAGTTGATCGCGTCGGCGATACCGACAGCCTCGACACCAGCGTCACCGTGCGCCTTGCCGGTCTCCGACATCAGCACCTCGGTGAGGTGCTCGGCGTTGTCGAGAATCCAGTCCTGCCACAGCATCATCCACTTCTTGCGCCCCCTTGGGCCGATGGCCTCCCACTCCGGCTGGAACAGCCGCAACTCGCGGGCTTTGGCGGCCACCGCTTCGGCGTCGTCCACGGGCACCGTGCCCACCACGTGGCCGTCGGCGGGATTTCGCACCGTGATGGTGTCGGCTTTCGGTTCAACTGCGGTCATCGCACGGTCCTCCCAGTACTCAGCCTCTGATTTCGATGCTATCCCCACCCCGGCGTCTAGAACAGACCGACCGGTTGGTTGCCTCGATCGACCGGCGCGATGAGCTCCGGGCCGTTGTTGCCCACCTTGTTGACCATCGTCGAGACTTCGCGCATCGCGATACCGGCGGTCGCCGGCGGCGCGGCGAGCAGGTCCGCCGGGGCGGGCGCGTCGGGGTCCAGCCAGCGGTCCCATTCCCCCGGCGCCAGGATCAGCGGCATCCGGTCATGCACCCGGGCCAGTTCGCCGACCGCCCCGGTGGTGATGATCGTGCAGGTCAACTTCGCCCCGGCGGGGTCGGAGCGGTCGGGTCTCCATTCCGACCACAGCCCGGCCACCAGCAGCGGGTGCCCGTCCTCGCGGTGCATGTAGAACGGCCGCTTGCGGGGCGCGCGCGGAGCGTCGGCGTGCGGGTCGTCGGAGGGGCGCATCCACTCGTAGTAGCCGTCCATCGGGATCAGACAGCGGGTATGCCGGGCCGCAGACCGAAATGCCGGCGTGGTGGCGGCCGTCTCCGCGCGGGCATTGATCAGCTGGGACTTGGCCATCGGGCGGCCCTGCGCGTCGGCCTTGACCCACGACGGCAGCAGACCCCAGCGCATCGGCCGGATTCGTCGCCGGTGATCGCGCGCCACCACGGCGGCGACGTCCTTGGTGGGGGCGACGTTGTAGTCCGGCGCCGACAGCTCGCCCCCGGTCTCGTCGACGGCGTCGATCTCCTCGGCCAGCCGGGCCGGGTCGGTGGTGACGGCGAAACGTCCGCACATGACTCCATGGTGGCAGGACCGGAACCGAGAACAGGGCAAGATGGTCCACCGTGAGCCATCAGATGTGGTCGGCGCCGACCGTCGGCGCCCCGGTGCACGCCACGGTGACGGTGCCGGGCTCGAAGTCGATGACCAACCGCGCGCTGATCCTCGCCGCACTGGCCGCCGCGCAGGGCGGCGGGGCCTCCCGCATCGCCGGCGCGCTGCGCAGCCGCGACACCGACCTGATGATCGGCGCGCTGCGCACCCTCGGCTTCGCCATCGCCGGCGAGGGCGCCGTCCTGACGGTCCAGGGCAGCCTCAACCCGGCGCCGGGCGCCGGCATCGACTGCGGACTGGCGGGCACTGTGCTGCGGTTCGTGCCGCCACTGGCCGCCCTCGGCAACGTCGCGGTGGTTTTCGACGGTGACGAGCAGGCCCGCTCGCGCCCGATCACCCCCCTCCTCGACGGGTTGCGCGGGCTGGGCGTGGACATCGACGCCAGTCCGGAGGGCGGGCTGCCGTTCACGGTGCACGGCCGCGGCGGCGCACCCGGCGGCACGGTGCACATCGACGCCTCCTCCTCCTCGCAGTTCGTCTCCGGGCTGCTGTTGTGCGGGGCGGCGTTCGGCGACGGGCTGACGGTGGTGCACACCGGAACCTCGGTGCCCTCGGCCCCGCATATCGCGATGACCGCGGCGATGCTGGCCGAGGCCGGTGTCGAGGTGGACGACACCGCGGTGAACCGGTGGCGGGTTGCGCCGGGCCGGGTGGCCGCGCACGACTGGGCGATCGAGCCGGACCTGTCCAACGCGGTGCCGTTCGCCGCGGCGGCGGTGGTGACCGGCGGCACGGTGTGCATCACCGGCTGGCCGATGATCAGCGTGCAGCCGGCCCCGATCATCCTGTCCATTCTGCGACTGCTGGGATGCACTGTCAGCCATGAGGATTCGGGCTTGATCGTGCGCGGTCCGGCCGACTACGGCGGTTTCGACATGGATCTGCACGAGGTCGGCGAACTCGCCCCGTCGGTGGCCGCCCTGGCCGCACTGGCGCGGGAGGGTTCGGTGTCGCGATTGACCGGTATCGCGCATCTGCGCGGCCACGAAACCGACCGCCTGGCGGCGCTGAGCGCGGAGATCAACGGCCTCGGCGGAAACTGCGTCGAGATCGGCGACGGCCTGGTGATCACCGCCGCCCCGCTGCACGGCGGGACCTGGCACTCCTACGCCGATCACCGGATGGCGACCGCGGGGGCGATCATCGGGCTCAGGGTGCCCGGGGTGGTCGTGGAGGACATCGCAACCACCGCCAAGACACTGCCGGACTTCCCCGGGCTGTGGGCGGGCATGCTTGAAGGAACCGCTTGAGCCCCCCTCGCCGACATCGGGACTACGACGAGTCCGACGTGCGCGTCCGGTCGGGCCGCGGCTCCCGGCCGCGCACCAAGACCCGGCCCGAGCACGCCGACGCCGAGACGGCGATGGTGGTCACGGTGGACCGCGGCCGCTGGGGCTGCGTGCTCGGCGGTGACCCGCACCGGCGGGTGACGGCCATGCGGGCCCGCGAACTGGGCCGCACCCCGATCGTCGTCGGCGACGACGTCGACGTGGTGGGCGATCTGTCCGGACGGACCGACACCCTGGCCCGCATCGTTCGTCGCGGCCCGCGCCGCACGGTGCTGCGGCGCACCGCCGACGACACCGACCCCACCGAGCGGGTGGTGGTGGCCAACGCCGACCAGATGATGGTGGTGGTGGCACTGGCCGACCCGCCGCCGCGCACCGGCCTGGTCGACCGGGCGCTGATCGCCGCCTACACCGGCGGCCTGCGGCCGATCCTGTGCCTGACCAAGACCGACCTGGCGGCGGCGGCGCCGTTCGCCGAGCAGTTCGCCGATCTGGACCTGATGGTGGTGACCGCCGGACGCGACGAGCCCCTCGAACCGGTGCGGGAGTTGTTGACCGGGCACCTCACCGTGCTGCTGGGCCACTCCGGAGTGGGCAAGTCGACCCTGGTGAATCGGCTTGTGCCGGAGGCGGATCGGGCGATCGGCGAGGTCTCCGGCGTCGGCAAGGGCCGGCACACCTCGACCCAGTCGGTAGCGCTCCCGCTGCCCGGCGGCGGCTGGGTGGTCGACACGCCCGGCGTTCGGTCCTTCGGCCTCGCCCACATCCGGGGAGACGACGTGATCGCGGCATTCTCGGATCTGGGTGAGAGGATCACCGAGTGTCCGCGTGGCTGCGGGCACATGGGTCCGCCGGCGGACCCCGAATGCGCCCTCGACGGGTTGATCGGACCGCCGGCCCGGCGGGTGGCCGCCGCGCGCCGCCTGCTGGCGGTGCTGGCCGAACAGGCGCTGACTTGACCACGCCGGCTGACCAGAGGAGCCGGCTGAGCAGAGGAGAGGCATGTGAGCACAGGAGTCGGGAACGTCCCGCTGATCACGCTCAACGACGGCAACCGGATTCCGCAGCTGGGCTTCGGGGTGTTTCAGATCCCACCGGATGAGACCGCGACCGCGGTGCGGCACGCCTGCGAGGCGGGCTACCGCCACATCGACACCGCGCAGATGTACGGCAACGAGCAGGGTGTCGGCCAGGGCATCCGGGAGTCGGGCCTGGACCGCTCCGAGGTGTTCGTCACCAGCAAGCTCAACAACGGATTCCACCGGCCCGACGACGCCCGCCGCGCCTTCGACGAGACGCTGGCCGAACTGGGATCCGACTACGTCGACCTGTTCCTCATCCACTGGCCGCTGCCCACCCTGTACGACGGCGACTTCGTCTCGACCTGGCAGACCCTCGAGGAGTTCAAGGCCGACGGCCGGGCCCGCAGCATCGGGGTGTCCAACTTCCAGATCCACCACCTGCAGGAACTGGCCCGCGAGACCGCGACCACCCCGGCGGTCAACCAGATCGAGGTGCACCCCTACTTCGCCAACGATGCGGTGCGCGCCTACGGCGTCGAGCACGACATCGCTACCGAGGCGTGGTCGCCGATCGCCCAGGGCAAGGTGCTCAAGGACCCGGTGGTGGCCCGCATCGCCCGGGCGACCGGCGCGCACCCGGCCCAGGTGGTGCTGCGCTGGCACATCGAACGCGGCGACATCGTCTTCCCGAAAACCGTTCAGCCACAACGCATGCGGGAGAACTTCGAGATCTTCGACTTTGAGATCAACGACGAGGAGATCGAGGCGCTGAGCGCGCTGGATCAGGGCGAGGCCGGACGGATCGGCCCCAACCCCGACGAGTTCGCCTACATCCCGGGCTGACGCCGGCGGGCGCCTATACTGCCGGCTGACGCCGGCGGCGGACCGCGGCGATGGCGGTCTTGAGTCCGCGCGCGCGGGTGTCCAAAACGTCGAACATCCGCTCGCTGCGGGTCTCCGGGGCGTCGTCGGCGCTGGCGCGCAGGAACCGGTCCGGCAACGACAGCTTGGCGATGGTGCGCCAGGACTTGGCGTACTGCACCGGCAGCGGCCCGCTGGTGTAAGGCAGGTCGTACTTGTCACAGAGTTGCCGAACCCGCACCGAGATCTCGGCGAGACGACGGCTCGGCAGGTTCGGGTAGAGATGGTGCTCGATCTGGTAGGACAGGTTTCCGGTCAGGAGAGCCAGGATCGGTCCGGCGTCGATGTTGGCGCTGCCCAGCATCTGCCGCAGGTACCACTGACCGCGGCTCTCCCCCACCATGTCGGTGGTGGTGAACTTCTCCGCGCCATCGGGAAAGTGACCGCAGAAGATCACCGCGTTGGTCCACAAATTGCGCGCGACATTGGCCAGGGCGTTCGCCTTGAGGGTCGCGAGGAACCCGGGGCGGCCGAAGTTGCTCGGCGACAGCGCGGTCAACACCGGCCAGGCGAGGTAGTCCTTGACCAATTGCCGGCCCGCCTTCGCGGAGAGTTCACCCAAACGGACCAGGGTGGCCGGCCTGGTCTCGCGATCGACGATCTTGCCGATCTCCAAGTGTTGCAGCGCGATTCCCCATTCGAAGCCCGCCGCCAGCATGGCGTTGAAGGGGACGTTGAGCAGGTTGCGCGGTCGCCACGGCTGGTCGCGGGTCACCCGCAGCAGGCCGTACCCGACATCGTCGTCCATATCGAGGATGTTGGTGTACTTGTGGTGGGAGTGGTTGTGGGTGATCTGCCAGTGCTTAGCCACCCCGGCCATATCCCACTCCCAGGTCGAGGAGTGGATCTCCGGGTCGTTCATCCAGTCCCACTGACCGTGGATGACGTTGTGCCCGATCTCCATGTTCTCGATGATCTTGGCCAGCGCTATCGCGGCCGTGCCTGCCCACCACGCCGAGCGCCGGGAACCGAGGGCCAGTAGCACCCGGCCGGTCAGGTCCAGGCCCCGCTGAACGGCGATGACCCGGTGGATGTAGCGCACGTCGCGCTCACCCAGGTCATCCTCGACGTCGCGCCGGATGGCGTCGAGTTCGGTTGCCAGGGAGTCGATGTCGGCGTCGGTCAGATGAGCGAAGACCTCGACGTCGGAAATAGCCATCAGATGTCCACCACACAATCTCCGCTCGGGGCGCTCACACAGGCCTGAACCCGGGTTCCCGCCTCCTGCTCGACACCGGTGCGCAAGTCGCGAACCCGACCCTGCACCACGCTCACCACGCAGGTGTGGCAGATACCCATCCGGCAACCGAACGGCATGCGAACACCCGCCTGCTCGCCCGCCTCCAGCACCGAGGTGGCCGGATCGCAGTCCAGTGCGGCACCGCTGCGCGCGAAGGTGACCGTCCCCCCATATCCCGAAGCGCCGGAGCGCACGGGGGCGAACCGCTCCATATGCAGCCGATGGCTCAGACGTTCTTCCGACCAGAGCTTCTCGGCACCGGCGAGCAGGCCCTCAGGCCCGCAGACCCAGGTCTGCCGGTCCCGCCAGTCGGGCACCTGCGCGGGCAGATCCGCCAGGTCGAGCCGACCCTCGGTGCGGGTGGCGCGGACCAGCAGCCGGTAGCCGGGCCGGTCGCTCTGCAGCCCGGCGAGTTCCCCGGCGAACATCACATCGGCCGACGTCGGCGCGCAGTGCAGGTGCACGACATCGCCGATCTGGTCACGGCGCCGCATGGTTCGCAACATCGACATCACCGGGGTGATGCCGGAGCCGGCGGTCACGAACAGCACCCGGGCGGGGGCCGGGTCGGCCATCACGAAGTCGCCCTGCGGCGCGGCCAGCCGCACGATGGTGCCCGGCCGCACGCCGCCGACAAGATGCGAGGACAGGAAGCCCTCCGGCATTGCCTTGATGGTGATGGTGATGGTGCGGGACCCGCCCGCCCCGGTGTGGGGCCCGCCCACCGCGGTGCGAGGCACACCAACCATCGTGCGGGGCACACTGGTCAGCGAGTAGGACCGCCAGCGCCAGCGGCCGTCGACCAGCACGCCGATGCCGATGTACTGCCCCGGCTGGTGGTCGAAGCTGAACCCCCAGCCCGGTTTGATCACCAGGGTGGCCGAATCGCGGGTTTCCGGGCGCACCTCGACGATCCGGCCGCGCAGTTCGCGTGCCGACCACAGCGGGTTGATCAGTTTGAGGTAATCGTCGATCACCAGCGGCGTCGTCAGCGGGGCGGTCAGGGCGCGCATCAAGGAACCAAGCCCGACCTGGGTCTTCACCGGACCGACGGTACCGCATACCGCGGCGAACGGCCTCAGAGCAGGTCGAGCAGGAACGGCACCTCCTGGGTGGCGTACCAGGCCAGGTCGTGGTCCATGGCGTCGCCGACGGTCAACTCGGCGTCCTCGTCGCCCAGGTCGGCGGCGTCGATCACCGCGATGGCGGCCCGCACCGCCGGTTCTGCGTCGGCGTTGTCGACGTAGACCGCGGCCACCTGATCCATGTTCAACCGCCCGCTGACCCGCACCACCGAGTCGTCGAGATCCGGGCGCAACGTGATGCTGGTGTCCGGAGCCTCGGCAACCACGACCGCCCGGCGCAGCGGCGGGCCGCCGTCGGATTCGCCGGAGAGCAGCCGCAGTGATGCCAGGGCGGCCTCGCCCATGGCGACCTCCGCCAGTTCCTCGTCGTCGCCCTCGGCGTAGGCCTCGCGAAGGGTGGGCGTGACGGCGAAGGCGGTGCCACCGCGGGGCTGCAGGTAACCGTCGGCGACGAGTTCGGAGAGCATCGGCAGCGTCGCCGGGATGTACACCCGCATCGGGTCAGACTAACGGGGGCCCTCTTTGTCCCCCATCAGCGTGGCCGCGAAGTCGGGCACGTAGGTGGTCAGCTCACGTGGCGGCCGCCGGTAGTTGCCGGTCTGCGGCCGCTTGGGCAGCTCGACGGTCTCCGGCTCCACCTCTTCGTAGTCGATGCTGGACAGCAGATGCGAGAGCATGTTGAGCCGGGCGTGCTTCTTGATGTTGGACTCCACCACATACCAGGGGCTGACCGGGGTGTCGGTGTGCACCATCATGTCGTCCTTGGCCCGCGAGTAGTCCTCCCACCGGTAGATCGACTCCATGTCCATCGGCGACAGCTTCCAGCGCCGCAGCGGGTCGTTGAGCCGGGAGGTGAACCGCTTGAGCTGTTCCTGCTCGGAGACCGAGAACCAGTACTTGCGCAGCAGGATTCCGTCGTCGATCAGCATCTGCTCGAAGATCGGGCACTGCCGCAGGAACAGCGCCTCCTCCTGCGGGGTGCAGAATCCCATCACCCGTTCCACCCCGGCCCGGTTGTACCAGGACCGGTCGAAAATCACGATCTCGCCCTTGGTCGGCAGGTGTTCGATGTAGCGCTGGAAGTACCACTGTCCCTTCTCACGCTCGGTGGGAGCGGGCAGCGCGGCGATGCGCGCGGTCCGGGGGCTGAGGTACTCCGTCATCCGCTTGATCGTGCCGCCCTTGCCGGCGGCGTCGCGTCCCTCGAAGATCACGACGATCCGCGCGCCGGTGGCCCGGACCCACTCCTGGAGCTTGACCAGTTCGGTCTGCAACCGGAACAGTTCGGCCTCGTAGACGTCGTTGGGAACCTTTGGTTCCTTGTGATGGTCATGGCCCTTGTGGTGGTGGGCGGGGTGATTCTTGTCCTTCGCCATCGGCGCATCCTACGGCGCGAACCGCTGGCGCGAACCGCTACTGGGCTGTCTCGATTATTGGGAGCCCTCGATGAACTCCTCGAGGGATTCGCCCAGCAGTTCCGCGAACACCTCGACATCGCTCATGGCGTCACGGTCGGCGTTGATGCCGAAGTACAGCATCCCGCAATAGGAGGTGACGCCAACGGCCAGCACCTGGTCGTGCAGCAGGGGCGGGACGGCATAGGCCTCCAGTAGTTTCGCCCCGGCGATGTACATCTGGGTCTGCGGGCCCGGCACGTTGGTGATCAGGAGGTTGAACTGCCGTGGCGGGTACTGGGTGGCCACCCGGGTGCCCATGGCGTGCAGGGTCGGCGGCGGGAAACCAGACAGCGTGATAATCGTGCGCGCCTCCACCAGGCTGGCCATCGCGGAGTAGGACTCGGTGGCGTGCGCGATCTGGGAAAGCCGCACCACCGGGTTGCTCTCGCCCACCGGGAGGTCGATGAGGAAGGGGGCCACCTCGCTGATCGCCTGCCCTGGGCCGGTAGGGACCTCGTCGTCGGGGTAGACCGAGGTGGGCGCCATCGCCCGCACCGTCATGCTGGAGGACACCGGCTCGCCCCGGGACAGCAGCCAATTGCGCAGCGCCCCGGTGATGACCGCCAGCACGACGTCATTGACGTCGCAGTCGTAGCGAACCCGCAAACGGCGGAAGTCGGCCAGCGGCGCCGAGGCTACGGTGAACCGGCGGTGCCGCGAGACCGTGGTGTTCAGTGGGCTGTCCGGCGCGCTGCGACGGGTCACCCGGCTGACCATGTGCGCGGCCCGGCGAACCGTCCGGGCCAGTTCGCCGTTGTTGGTGGCGATGTCGACGACCGCCGAGCGCAGCGCCTGCAACTCCTGGCCGGGACGGGCCAGCCAGTCCCCGACGGCGTCGACGATCAGCTTGGCGTTCGACGGCTCCCCGGACGGCAGCCAGATGTCCTCGCCGACAGCGCTGGGACGCCGGGTCCGGTCGGCGATCACGTGGCCGATCTCCAGCGCCGCCATCCCGTTGATCAGGGCCTGGTGGGATTTGATGAACAGGGCGAGCCGGTTCCGTTCCAGGCCCTCGATGAGGTACATCTCCCACAGCGGCCGGGTGCGGTCCAGCGGCCGGCCGGCCAGCCGGGAGACCAGTTCGTACACCTGGGCGTCGCTGCCCGGTGACGGCAGCGCCGAGCGGCGCACGTGGTAGGTGATGTCGAAGTCGGGGTCGTCGATCCACACCGGGCGGGCGATGCCCAGGGTCAGTTCCCGCACCTTCTGCCGGTATCGCGGGATCTGCGGTAGCCGCCGCTCCACGGTTTCCAGCAGCGTCTCGTAGCTCAGCCCACCACGTGGCCGGCGCAGGATCGACAGCGAACCCACGTACATCGGGGTGGCGGTGTTCTCCCGCTGGTAGAACGCCGCGTCCGGGGGCGACAGCCGTGCCACCATCGTCCCTCCTCGGTCATCCAACCCCGTACCCGACAACGGTAGCGTTGCCCCTCCGGTTGTCTGAGTCACATCCCGGGATCCGGACGGGCCGGGTGCATCTCAGCGGGCCGGCGACTGTCCGCTGCGAACTACACACCGTTGGCCAGCAGTTATAGTGACCGCCAACGATCTTTGAGAGAACCTTCCCGAAAGCGGTGATGGCATGTCGGTCGATCGAGAGGTGACGGTTTCCACCGTCGTCTGCGCCTATACCGACGCCCGCCGGGAATTGCTGAACAACTCCATCGAGTCGATCCTGGCCCAGCTGCGGCCCGACGATCAACTGGTGGTCGTCATCGACTACAACGACGAGTTGCTGGCCCGGGTGTCGGGGCAGTACGGCACCCGCGCCACCGTGGTACCCAACCGGAATAGCAAGGGAATCTGCGGCGCCCGAAACGCCGGGATCGAAGCGTCCCGATGCGACGTCATCGCCTTCGTCGACGATGACGCCGAGGTCCAGCCGGGCTGGCTGGAACGGCTGCGAGAGGATTACCGCGACCCACAGGTGACCGGCGTCGGGGGCAATGCCCAGCCGGTTTGGCCCGACGAACGTCCGGCATGGTTTCCGGAAACTTTCAACTGGGTGGTTGGCTGCAGTCACGAAGGCCTTCCGGTGGACCGGGCGCCGGTGCGAAACCTGCTCGGCTGCAACATGTCGTTTCGCCGCGACGCTCTCGATGCCGTGGGCGGTTTCAATTCCGAAATCGGGCAGGTCGGCGCGAACCTGATGAGGTGCGACGAAACGGAAATGTGTATCCGGATCAACCAGGAAACCACCGCGCCCTTGCTGTTGCTCGACCCTGCGGTCAAGGTTCGGCACTGGGTGTCCGATGACCGGACCACCTGGAAGTACTTCCTCCGTCGATGTTTCTGGGAGGGCTACTCCAAGCGGCAGTTGAGCACGATGGTCGGCCCGTCGGACGCACTCAGCACAGAGCGTCAGTACACGGTAGCCGTCCTACCGAAGGCCTTGGCAAGGGAAATTGTTGCCGGCATCCGATCGCCCGGCCGAAGGTCGGGTCATTTCGGGAAGAGCGCCGCGATCGTGGTCGGGTTCGCCGCGACTGCCTACGGTTACCTGTACGCCACTGTGAAGTCCTGGTTGCCGCGCCAGAGATAGCCGTGGAGAGTTTCCCGAAATTCGCTAGAGTTTCGCCGGTGAGACGTCTGCGTCGCGTGAGTGCACTGGCCGGGGTGGCATCGCTGATCGTCCTGGCGCCCTGCACGACGCCGTATGCGGTGGCCCAGCCGACCGAACCGCCCCCGCCGCCCACGCCCATCCCGGGCGGTCCGGCGGTGCCCGATGCGCCGATCTCCGGCCAGCGGGTTCCCGCCGACGCCCCGCCGGACGCACCGCCGGGCGATACGACGTTCGCGCTGGCCGACCTCGGCTCCTCGAATACCATCTGGTTCGACGCCCGCCGCGACGTCACCAGCAGCACGATTTCGTTTGTCACCCTGACCGGATTGATTCCGGACCGCCTGAACGCGACGCTTGAGGTTCCGGTCGACCTGCGGTTCGGGTATCTGACCGTCACTCAGAACGGCCGGACCCTCAGCAGGATACCGCTGCCACCCAAAGACCAGTCCCGGATGGCGATACCCCTCGACGGTATCGAGGTGTTCGACAACTGGGCCAGCGTCACGCTGACGATCACCGCGGTACCCGCGATCGACTACTACTGCTGGGAGCCACAAAGTCCGATCCGCCTCGTCGACAGCTCCATCACTTTCGGCGGCACCCCGACCCCTCCGACAACGGTGGCCACCTTCCTGCCCCCAGCTCTGGGCAAGGTCAGCATCGCGGTGTCGCGCACCCTGACTCCGGCAGAATCGGAAGCGGCCATCCAGCTGGCCGCGGCCCTGACGACCCGGTACGGCTGGCAAGGCACTGACATCGGGGTCGTCCCCCTACCCGACGGCGCGACCACACTGCCTGAGGCGGCGGCCGGCGAACGGCAGATCGTCATCAAAGAGGGTCCGGAGCCGGGACTGGCCCTGCAGCCCGCCGCGGGAGTGCCCTCGCTGCTGATCTCAGGTGAGGGTGACGAACTGACGAACCAGACCCGCTTGCTGACCGACCCCTCGCTGCGGTTCGCACTCAGCGACAAGGCGGTGGCCGGCCCACTGACGACTGAACTCAAGCCGGCCGGTGATGCGGTGACCCTGACCAAACTCAAGCAAAAAGTCAACGTTTCCGAATCGCTGCGGCCGGAGGCGACGATCACCATCGACCAGAGCGTGTTCGCGCAGCCGGTGGACGACATGCGGGTGCACCTCATCGGATCCTTCACACCGCTGCCGACCAATTTCAACGGCGATCTAACCGCCTCGATCGGCGACACGGTGATCGATCGGTGGCCGGCCAACGCCGAGGGCACCATCGACCGCTGGATCGACATCCCCAACCGGCTGGCGCAACGAGCCACCGGACTGAAAATCCGGCTGCACACCACCGGCGATCCCGGGCACTGCAACGACTTCCTGGACCCCGTACTGCGGATCGACGGGAGTACCGAGATCTCGGTTCGCAGGGCCAGTCCGCCTTTACCGCCAGGTTTCCGATCGCTTCCGCAGGCGCTCATGCCGCGCATTCAGATCGGTATCGGACCCGACACCTTCAACGACACCGTTCGGGCCGCCCGGATCATCGTCGGACTTCAACGCAGCAGTAGCCTGCCGCTGATCACCGCGGTGACCGCTCTCCAGGATGCGATCAACAGCAGCGAGCCGGCAGTCCTCATCTCCGCCGACGGCTGGAACGACCAGTCCCTGACCCTGCCTATCAGCGCCGACCTCGGGAAAATCAGTATCGACGCGATGAACAGTTCTGGAGATCCCACCACGCTGAACCTGGACCCGGCGATCCGGTTCGGGTCTTTGCAGACGGTGTTCGACGGTCAACGCACGGTGCTGATCGCCACCTCCACCGGCGACCCGGCACAACTCGACGAACTGCTGCGCTGGCTGGCACTGGATCAGGGCCGCTGGTCGGACCTGGATGGAAGGGCCGTCATCTCGGTGGCGGGCAGCGAGCCCGTAACGGTACCCAACCGGCCCAGCGACCTCCCAGCGGCCGACGAATCCGATGGGCACGGTCAAAGCGCCGGCGATTGGGTCTGGTGGGCTGCCGGCGGGATTGCGGTGCTCGCCCTGGCCGGCGCGGCCCTCATCGTCATGCGCACGAGAAAGGCCACCGCCGCGGCCCAGGCGGCCACCGTAGCCGAGAATGACGAACAACCGACCGACACCGGCGAGCGCTAATCAGCGGGCTGCCAGTGCACCCAGTCGACCAGCATGGCGGCCGGGAATTCGGTGGTGCCGTCGGGCGATCCCGCCCAGTCGCCCCCGACCGCGAGATTGAGGATCAGACAAAACCGCTTGTTGTACACCCACGTGGCTTCGGGCGGCAAGGACTGTGGCGTGAAGTCAGCCCAGACGACATCGTCGATACCGATGATGATGCGGTCCGGCCGGTGGATCAGCCAGTAATCGTGGAATTCCGCACTGAGGTCCGGCGAATCACCGGCGACCTGCGCCTGGAGGTAGTCCTCGACATCCGGAATCGGGCCGTGTAGCGACGAGTACCGTCGGGTGGGATCGGAGACCACCTCCACCACGTCGATCTCCCCCGCCCCGGGCCACGGATTTTTGTCCTCGTCGGCCCCCATCAACCAGAACGCCGGCCACAGTCCCTTGCCGTCGGGCATCTTGATGCGCGCGATCAGGGTGCCGTAGCCGAAGGCCGCCTTTCGCCGGGTTTCCACGCGACCTGAGACATAGCCGTCATCCGCCCTCTCCGCGCGCAGCGCAAGATGCCCCTGCCCGTCGAGGACCGCATTCTCCCGCGCATACGTCTGGTCCCCTCGGTCCCAGCCGGCGCCCTCGACCACTGTCCATTTCGCCGGGTCCGGCGGGGCTCCTGCCGGACCGTCGAAATCGTCGAACACCTCCGTCGATGACGCTTTGGCCGGGGCTTGGTCGCCCGATGCGTCCCCGGCCAGCGGGATGGTGGGAGGCGGGCTGATACAGCCGTGTGGCGGGGCATCGACATCGCCGGGGGGCAAACCGAACACCAGGCCGAGTGCCGCCGCGCACGCAGCCGCCAAGCCGAGTCGCACAGTTCTGACCACTTCCACCGGGCTTAGATCTCCAACGTTCCGGATTCTCCCATGCGGGCGATGCGGGCCCCGGGCCCTGAGGCGTCGGCGTCGCCCTCAGCCCCCGGCCCGGCGATGGTGATGTGGCCGCGGTAGGTCCGCCATACCAGCGGTGTGCACACAACGACCTCCACGGCGATCGCAACCAGCCAGCCGAGACCCAACCCGAACAGCCCGCCGTGGTACGCGCCGATCGCCGCCGCGATGATCTCGCCCGCACCGAGAGCCGTCATCAGCGCTGCTTCGCGCCCGACGCGACCGGCGATCCGCGCGACGGCCACGTGGTGATCCCTGATGATCACGCCGAAGGCTCCGAGGCACAACACGATCAGCAGCGTGTGACCGTTCGTCTCATAGGCCGGCCCGAAGATTCTCAGGACCAGCCCACCGAACGGCAGGATGATCAGGTTGGCGGCCGCACACGCGGCCATCGAGCTTCTGAGCGTGAGGCGGATTTCGCGCAGGATAGTTCCGGAATCCTTTGCGCCGGAGGCGAAGAGGGATATCGACATCGCCATCGGAAGCATGAAGACGAATCCGGCCAGCGACCACGTCGCGTAGAGGTAGCCGGCCTGCTCCGAACCGAGGAGAACATTGGCAATGATCGGCATCATGTAGTAGGGCACCGACAATGACAGGTTCAGCACATGGTGTTTGACGGCGTGGAAATGCAGCCCGTCCAGCGTGGATAGTCGAGGACGCAGCTCACGCAGTGGCAGGCGATAGTCCCGGAGCAGCTTGATGCCGACGATCAGAATCGACAACAGACCCGCGATGAACCAACTGGCGTAGATACCCAGCGAACCGTACCGAATCAGCGTGATCGCGAAGACACCCAGCAGAACGAGCTTCGCGGAGGCAAAGACCGCGTTACGGCGGAGTTGGATTCCACCGCCGGTGGCGCTCAGCAGCGCGTTGTCGAGAAGCAGACCGACCGCATGGGCCGCGACGCCCCCCGCGAAAAGCGCGGTGACCCAGACGTTGGTGCCGATTCCCGGCAGCCCCATAAATGCGCCCGGCAGTATCAGCGCGCACCCCACGGCAACCAGACAGGCGGCGAGTGCGCAGATCACGACGGCGGTCGAAACGAGTTGGGCGCGGCCGGAACGCATGGTGGGGAGCTTCGATATCAACGCTGTGCCGAAGCCCAGAACCGTGAACGGTGCGATCAAACTCATCGCCGAGATGGCTGTCGTCGACTCGCCGACGGCGGTAACCGGGTACATCCGGGCGGCAAGGGTCCAGAAGACGAAACCCAGCGCGGAGGTAACGACCGACGTGGACACCAGCGCGGCCACATTGCGCAGCAGGAAATTCCGCTTCTGTCGTTCTGTATCGTCTCCGGAACTGTTCATCTTCGCCGCTCAATTCGGTTGTACGTCCGGAGGTGCGTGCACGGACTGCGGGTCGTCGAGTATGTTCCGCACCTCGACGATATCCACGGCGGCGGCGTCGTAGACCGCGAAGCCGATGATCGCCGCCAGAGGGACCATCAACGCTCCGGTGACCAACAGCCCGCGAGCAGTCACATGCCGGGTGAGATGCCGCAGTGTCGACGCCGCTCTGCCCGGAAAGACCAGCACCGGGACAGCGAGTGCGGACACGACCAGAAGGGGGGTCAGCCAGACGTGCAGCAACAGCAGCGCTGCCGAAGACAGGCCGACCGCGGCCAGCAGGACCGCCGCCCCGTCGGCGGGTCCGAACACACGCCGGAGCCTCGAGGCCTGCCCGGCGATTCGGGACCAGAATCGGCGGCCCATCAACCATGCGACGAAGAGCCCGACCACCAAGCCCACGGCCACCTGGTCGACGGGCCGAAATACCGGTGTCGATCCCACCCAGCCGTTCCGGTACTCCGTGAGGCCGAGTCCTTTGAGATCGTAGATCGACACGGGGCCGTGCCGGTAAACGGTTTTGATGCCCGGGACTTTGTCGAATTTGGTGAGCTGCGCGGCGGTGAACTTCTTACCCTGATCGACTTCGCCGCTGGCGAAGTAGTAGCCGAATGGGGGAAGGCTGTCGGCCATCCGCTCGTCAACGTACAGGTACCGGATCTTCAGCGCATTGGCCTTGTCGGTCTCATCCATACCCCACTGATACGGGACGTAGAGTTCGGGCGTCTTCACCCCGTTAAGACCTTCGTACACAGGCCACAGACGAGCGTCCGCAGCCAGCAGGACCGCACTGACGCGGTCGGCGCCGATGCGGCTTCCGGGGGGCAGCGATTCACCGGCCCATTTCACCGCCGCCAGGGTTTCGGCGTCCATGGAGCGAGAGTCCGCGGCGGGCAGGTAGCTACCGGGAAGGCGGGCCCAAGCCGGACCGCTGCCGAGCACGTATCCCCCGAGGAACACCACCGACGCCAGCACCGAGCCCACGAGATGCCACAGTCGCCCGTGCCGGGTGGGCTCGGGACCGAACTGTTGCGGCGGGCGATCCGGCAAGCGCCCCATGTGCCACCAGTCCAGGCGACCCATGTAGTTGACCACCACGAAGCTCAGTGGGAGAAAGAGGAAGCTGCTGGAGCGGGTGAAGATCTCGACACCTTTGGGAACCACCCGCGCGGCAAGCAGGACCGGGATCGCGAGGCTCAGGCCCATCACCAGCAGTTGGGGATTCCAGTAGTACAGGTCATGCTCACGCCGGCGCTGCCAACGCACCGTGAGGAAGAACAACGCCATCACGGTGAGTGTCAGGGCGCCGGCGTAGGTGAGCAGAAGGACCCTGTCCATCAGCGGGGTCGCCGTGCCGGCCGAGTCCTGGAACGCCTGCCGGCGAACACCGCCACCCAATTCGGACGCCAAGTCGTCGATCATGGGCCCGAAATACTGCTCCAGCGTGGAACGCTGCACGATCGCCCACAGCACCGTCGCGGACAGTCCCGCCATGGCTCCGTAGGCCACCCGGATGCGAGCCTCCCCACGCTCGGCAAGGGTCCACACGATGAGGAAGGTGACGGTGAGGAAGCTCGTCAGATGGTGGGTAAGAGCTACTCCCAGCAAACACACCGTGGCACCGCCCAACAGGGGCAGCGGCTCGTCGGCATCGCGCGCCCTGCCGATCAGGCTGATCGCGCCGAGCGCAAGCGGCAACGCGAGGGTCTGGTACGAGAACTGGGAGTTGAACCAGACGAACTGCGGCGAGAGGGCGTACACCGCGACCGCCAATCCGCCGGCACGAGAGCTCTCGGTGAGAAGTTCGACGGCGTCGCACAGAACGAACACCAGAACGAGCCGGGCGATCAGGATGAGTGTTACCGCCGCCATCATCGGGGGCAGTCCGAGTTCGTTGAAGACGACCGTGACGGTTTCCAACCCCGGGTAGCGGGGGCTGACGTCGAGCACCGGATTCGGCTGGAACAGCTGGTGCGAGGAGATGATGTCGGCCAGAGTGCGAAGGTGCAGTTGCTCGTCAAAGCCGGTGAGGAGCAGCGGGTCGGTAGCCCGCGACATGAGCGTCGGGGTCACCGCCAGGCAGGCGATCGCCATGTTCCGCGAGGTCCGGGTCAGTCTGGGCCGGGTCATCACCCAGACCGCACTGCCGTACATGACCCCCATGCTGACGGTGGACAGGATGTCGGCCGCCCCCTCGCCGCGGGTGCGGGCCAAGTGAACTGCCCAGACCTGGCCTGCCAGGGCAACCAGCTGCCAGCCGATCAGGATGATGCGCCCGCGACGCTCGGAGAGCGCGGGGACAAAACCGGTCGCCACGCCGCTGATCTGCTCAGCGGCGCGGGAGCCGTGTGTGGTGTTGTCAGTCAGGTTGGCCGGGTTCCTTCTGATCTTGATCCGATTCCGGTCGTCCTACCATCGGGTATTCGGTCCGACAAAGGCTAGAAGTACGGAAGGCTAGAAGTACGGAAGGCTAGAAGTACGGAAGCACTGGCCATGTGCGCCGGTCGTGCGCTTTAGGATCGGAGGGCGAGACCCCCCAGCAATACCGAGGCCCATCGCACCACCACATGAGTGGGTATCGGACCCTACCGCTATCCGAAGGTAACCATGCGCATCTTGATGCTCATCGATTCCTATCCGCCGATGATCGGCGGTGCCCAGCAGTACGTACGGAATCTGAGCATCGAACTGGTCGCGCGGGGGCATGACGTGGCGGTCGCCACGCTGGCGGGCAACGGATTGGAGCCGTATGAGGAAGACGCCGGGGTGCGGGTGTACCGCCTGCGCGGGACTCTTCAACGGTCCGAGCGGATCTTCCGGGACCGCACCTACGCACCGCCGGTTCCCGACCCGGAACTTCTCGGCGCACTCGCCGATGTGGTTCGCCGGGAACGTCCGCACGTGGTTCATTCGCACAATTGGATGGGCCGCTCCTTTCTGCCGTTAAAGCGGCGTAGCAAAGCCAAGCTCGTCGCCACCGTGCACGACTACAACATGCGCTGCGCAAACTGGATCCTGATGCGCGACGGGGAACCGTGCAGCGGGCCGGGTGTCGCCAAGTGCCTCTCGTGCGCAGCGGTCAGCTACAACGGGCGGATCAAGGGCGCCGCGGTCGCCGCGGGCAACTGGGCGATGGCCGCACCCGAGCGACGCATGGTCGACATGTTCATCCCGGTGAGCCACGCGGTCGCGGCCGGCAATCGGCTGACGGCCGGATCGGGTCGTTGCCGGGTCATTCCCAACTTCATTCCCGACACCGTCGGGGCTCTCGGCGACGACTCCTATCGCGATCAACTCCCCGGTGAGGGGTATCTGCTCTTCGTCGGCTCGCTGACCCGCCAGAAGGGTATTCACACACTGTTGTCGGCCTATGACGGCCTCACCGCGGCACCGCCATTGGTGCTCGTCGGCTACACCCTGCCGGAGACCCCGAAATCGTTCCCTGAGAATGTTGTCGTACTCAAGAATTGGCCGCACGCCGCCGTGATGACTGCCTGGCGGCACAGCCTGGCCGGCATTGTGCCCTCCATCTGGCCGGATCCATGCCCGACCGTCGCGATGGAAGCCATGGCCCTCGGAAAACCGGTGATCGCCTCGCGTATCGGCGGGCTGCCCGAGATCGTCGCCGACGGCGAGACCGGAATTGTCGTGACCCCGGAGGATTCCGACGAATTGCGCGCTGCCATCGCCAGGCTGGTGGCAGACCCGGCACTCGCGGCGAGGATGGGAGCCGCCGGGCAGGATCGGGTGACCTCCTTCTACGCCAGCACGGTCGTCCGGGAGATCGAGTCCGTGTACCAGGAGGTGCTCGCGTGAGCGAAGAATTGCCCGGCTTCACCCCGATCCGGATGGTGCAGGTCGAGATCGGCGAGCCCATAGCGGGAATCGCGGCGGCCCACGACAAGCGAGGCGGGGTGTATACCCGGGCCTGGGCGCTGGTGCGACTGCACGACGAACCACTCGGGATGGTCGAGTTGGCACTGCCCGACGGGGCCCTGCCCGCCGAGGCACTCGCCGACGAGGTCTGGAAGCGCCTGGGAACACAGATCAACGCACATCTGCGGGCGGACGGCATGGCCGAATTGACCTCGCTCCAGGTCGCCGGGGTCACCGGCGACAGCCGGCCGCCGTGTCTGGTCGACCGCGACCGGGCCGGCGCTGACGCGCCTCTGATCAGCGTCATCATCGCCACTCGTGACCGTAGCGACAGCCTGGCGTTGTGCCTCGGCGCGTTCGATGATCTCGACTACCCGAACTACGAGATCGTGGTGGTCGACAACGCACCGTCCTCCGAGGCCACCGCCGAACTCGTCACCGGACGCTACGCGGGCGACCCGCGGATTCACTATGCGCGCGAACCTCATCCCGGTCTGGGATGGGCGCACAATTGTGGCCTGCAGCACGCGACCGGGGAATACATCGCCTTCACCGACGACGACGTGATCGTCGACCGGCACTGGCTCAGCGAGTTGCTGCGCGGCTTCGCGATGGGCGACAACGTCGGCTGCGTCACCGGACTCGTCGTTCCTCAGGAGATCGAGACGTCGTCACAGTATTGGTTCGACACCCACAGCGGATTCAACAAGGGGTTCCGCCGCAGGGTCTTCGACATGGGTCCGAACCGGCCCCGGGATCGGCTGTTCCCCTGGCGCTCGAGCATGTTCGGCACCGGCGCGAACATGGCCTTCCGGGCGAGCGCGCTGCGTTCCGTCGGTGGCCTGGACCCGGTCCTGGGACCGGGCACCCTCGCCAAGAACGGTGAGGACCTGGACATCTATTTCCGGATCATCGAGGCGGGCTATCAACTGGTGTACCAGCCGGCCGCGATGGTCAACCATCTGCATCGTGCCGACTACCCGGCGCTGCGGGACCAGTTCTACACCTATGGCGTTGGATTCACGGCCTACCTCACGAAACTCGTTCTGGCCCATCCGCTGGACGTCCTGCGGCTGATCGCCCGGATTCCGGCGATCATCGCCTTCGCCCGGCGTGGACAGGCCGCCGAGGCGCCGGAGGTCGAATACCCCGCGGAATTGACCAGGGTGGAACTCAAGGGCCGAATGTACGGACCGTTGGCATACCTGCGGAGCTGGTGGAACCATCGCCGCACACTCCGGCGCGATCGGTCCTATCCGAGGTAGCCGTTGGGATTCCGCTGCTGAAAATTCCATGCGTCACGGCACATCTCAGCAAGCTCCCGCGTTGTTCGCCAACCCCATTCGCGTTCCACGAGTGAGGGATCGGCGACCAGACTGGGCACGTCGCCCGCACGCCGACCGACGATCCGGTAGGGGATCTCCTCGCCGCACGCCGCCGAGAACGCTGCAACGAGCTGCAGCACCGAAACACCCGTTCCGGTGCCGAGGTTGAAAACCCGGAAGCCGGTGCAATCGTCGAGATGCTGCAACGCCACCCGGTGCGCGTCGGCGACGTCGACGACGTGGATGTAGTCCCGGATCGCCGTGCCGTCGGGGGTGTCATAGTCGTCGCCGAACACATTCAGCTCCGGCAGCCGGCCCACGGCGATTTGCGCGAGATAGGGCATCACGTTGTAGGGCACGCCGAGTGGATCTTCGCCCAGTAGGCCGCTGGGATGCGCACCGATGGGGTTGAAGTACCGGAGCGCGATCACCGACAGTTCCGGCAGATGCCGGCAGGCCTCGGCAAGCAGTTGTTCGCATATCCACTTCGACAACGCATAGGGATTGGTGGGGGCGGCCGGGGCCGACTCCGCCAGGGGTTCGGCCGGAGCGTCGCCGTAAATCGAACAGGACGAGGAGAACACCAGACGGGAAACCTTGTGGTCTTTCATCGTGCGCAGCAGATTCGTCGTGCCACCGATGTTGATGTCGAAGTACTCCAGTGGAATCTGGGTCGACTCGCCCACCGCCTTTTTGGCGGCGAAGTGGATCACCGCGTCGATCGGGTGCTCATCGAAAACCCTGGACAGCGCGGAGCGGTCGCGCAAATCGGCTTGGTGAACGGTGACGGACTTTCCGGTGATCTCGGTGACCCGCTCCAGGGCGGCCGGACGACTGTTGGAGTAGTCATCGATCACCACCACCTCGTCGCCGGCATCGAGCAACTCAACGCAGGTGTGGCTGCCGATGAAGCCGGCGCCACCGGTCACCAGAATCGCCCCGGCCGCCTTCTCGATCGCCATAGCGCACAGAGCTCCCTACCCTCATCGGCACCGTCGTCACCGGTGAGCCGGCCGGCGCAATGATTGTAGCGATCCGGAAGCGCGCGGGTTGGTACCTTAATGGCCGGCGAAACGAAGGAGAGGTCCATGCGGCCACATGCTGTATTGACCGGCGGGGCGGGCTTCCTGGGCTCGCATCTGGCGGACCGCTTGCTGGCCGAGGGCCTGGACGTGACCGTTCTGGACAATTTCTCAACCGGCTCCCCGGAGAATGTCGCCCACCTGCAGGGCCACAATGGCTTCCGACTGATCAAACTCGACGTTTCGAACTACATCTCCATCCCCGAACCGGTCGATTACGTCCTGCACTTCGCTTCGCCCGCATCGCCGATCGACTACGCCGAGATGCCGATCCAGACCATGAAGGTCGGCTCGCTGGGCACGCTGAACACACTCGGTCTGGCGATGGAGAAGGGTGCCCGCTACCTGCTGGCCTCGACCTCGGAGGCCTACGGCGACCCGCTCGTCCACCCGCAGCCCGAAAGCTACTGGGGAAATGTCAACCCGGTCGGCCCCCGCGGTTGCTACGACGAGGCCAAACGGTTCGCCGAGGCGCTCACGACGGCCTACCGGACCAAGCACGGCGTCAACACCGCGATTCTCCGGATCTTCAACACCTACGGGCCTCGGATGCGGCCGAACGACGGCCGGGCGATCCCGACGTTCATCACCCAGGCACTCGCCGGTACCGCCCTCACGGTTCAGGGCGACGGCAGCCAAACCCGCTCGGTGTGCTACGTCGACGATCTGATCGACGGTGCGCTGCGGCTTCTGTTTTCCGATCTTCCGGGCCCGGTGAACGTCGGCAACCCGAACGAGATGACGGTGCTCGAGCTTGCCGAACTCATCCGGGAGCTCACCGGATCGGATTCGCGACTGAATTTCGTCGAACGGGCACAGGACGATCCGTCCCAGCGGCAGCCCGACATCACCCTGGCCCGGACCGCGCTGCACTGGGAACCGCAGGTCGACGTGCGCGACGGCCTGGCCAAGACGATCGCCTGGTTCCGCGATCGCGCAGCCGGCACGCTACCGGTTCCCTCCGCGGCCGCCACAGACCAGCCGCGCGAGCGGACACTGCCACGCCACAACCTTGCCGTCGTCGGCACCGGCTACGTCGGCGCCGTCACCGCGACCGGGATGGCGTTCCTCGGCCATACCGTGTGCGGGCTGGACACCAACTCGACGCGGGCGAACCAGCTGAACGCCGGCGAGGTGCCATTCGTCGAACCCGGACTTCCCGAGCTGCTGACATCGGCGATGGCCTCAGGCCGGCTCCGATTCACCGATGACCCGTCGGCCGCTCTCGCCGAAGCCGACTTCGTCTTCCTCTGCGTGGGAACCCCACCCGGTCCGGACGGGGCACCCAACCTCGAGCAGTTGGAAAGTGCCATCGAATCGCTGGCCCCGCACCTGCGCCCCGGAGCGGTCATCGTCAACAAGTCGACCGTGCCGGTCGGTTCCGGCAACTGGACCAGGACCATCCTCGAGGACGCGCTGGTGGAAACCCGCCAGCTCTCGTTCTCGGTGGTGTCCAACCCGGAGTTCCTGCGCGAGGGTTCGGCCATCGATGACTTCCTCTACCCGGACCGAATCGTCCTCGGCGGACCCGCCGCCGATGTCAGCCGGGTGGCCGAGTTGTACGAGCCGGTGCTAAACCAGTCCTTCGACGGTGGGCGCCCCGGGGTTCGGCCGCTGCTGATTACGACCGAGCTCCCATCGGCGGAGATGATCAAGTACGCGGCGAACGCCTTCCTGGCCACCAAGATCAGCTTCGCCAACGAGATCGCCCGGATGTGCGAGTTGTTCGGTGCCGACGTCCGCGAGGTGCTGCCGGCCATCGGTGCCGACCACCGGATCGGCAGCCCCTTCCTCAATCCCGGAGTCGGTTGGGGCGGTTCGTGTTTCGGCAAGGACGTCTCCGCACTGATCTCCGCGGCGCAGGAATACGGCTACACACCCTCGATGCTGGGGGCCACCGTCGAGATCAACCAGGCTCAGCGCTCGGCTGCGATACGCAAACTTCAGCGCGAGTTGCACTCGCTGAAGGGCCGCCGGATCGCACTACTCGGTCTCTCCTTCAAGCCGGGAACCGATGACCTCCGGGATGCGCCGGCCCTCGACATCGCCAGGCGGCTGCTGACTGCCGGAGCCATGGTTTCGGCGTTCGATCCGGTCGTGAAGACACTGCCCGGCGAGTTCGAGGCGGTCCGACTGGCCGACGACGTCTACTCCGCCGCCGCACGGGCCGATGCCGTCGTGGTGGCGACGGAGTGGCCGGAGTTCCGCCTCATCGATCCGGAGGGACTACGCCGCGCCATGCGGGGCGATCTCATCGTCGATGGCCGCAACTGCCTGCCGGAGGCGAACTTCCACGGATCGGGACTGAAGCTGGTCGGATTCGGCTGGTGACGCCGGCCCTCCTCGCCGTTCGGCACCGATCGTAAGGCGGCGGGAATTGGCTCAGACGGCCCGCGATCTGCTGGCCTGGTTCGCGTTCCTGCTCGCCGCCATCGGGCTGGGCGTCCGCCACGTTCCGGTCGTCAACCACGGCGTTCTCTTCGTGGCGGCGCTCTCGCCGTATCTGACGGTGATCGCCGGGATGGCTGCCACGCTGCTGCTGGTCGCCGACCGCCGGTGGTGGGCGGCGAGCGTGACCGTGGCCGTGGTGGCCGCGGGGGTGGCGGTGCAGATCCCACGATTTCTGCCTGCCGACCGCACAGCCGGTGTCGCGGTCAGGGTGGTCACGATCAACCTCCGTGAGAGCCAGGCTGAGCTGCAATCCGTGATCGACGTCGCCCGTTCACACGCGGACGTGCTCATCGTTCAGGAACTGAAGCCCGAATTCGCCCGTGGCCTCTCCGAGCTCTCCTCAGATTTTCCGCAACGGGTGCTCGACACGAACGAGTCCCCCGGCGGGGTCGGCATCTGGAGTCGGTACCGGATGGCGAACTCGATCCGGATCGGTGGATATCAACTCGGCATGCTCGGCGTGACCGTCACGGTCCCCGGCGCCGCCGCGGACATGGTCGTGGTGGGCGCCCACGTGGTCGGCCCTTGGCCGTGGCCGATCGAAGGCTGGCGCGGCGAGTTGGCCTCTCTGCCGGGAACCCTTGCGGATGCAGCTCAGTGGGCGGGCAACGGCGCGGTGATCGTCGCCGGAGATTTCAATTCCACCACCGATATGCTGGGTTTCCGCCGGTTGCTGAAGAACGGTTACCACGATGCCGCCGAGCAGTCCGGGGCCGGGCTGAACCCGACGTTTCCCGCCAATTCGGCGGTGCCGCCACTGGTCGGCATCGACCACATCCTGGTCCGCAACGCGTCGGCGGGCGAGGTGCGAACCCTCCGGATTCCCGGGTCGGACCACCTGGGCCTGGCTGCGACGGTCCGGGTTCCGGGCTGACCGTGACTGACCACACCACCGTCGTCACCGTGAATACGCGGGGCCGGCCGACTGTGCCATGATCGGCGCCGAGGTTCGCCACTCTCCAGCGGGCCCGGCCGTGTCCTCCGAGCGATGGAGAGTTTCCGTGTCCTCCCCCTGTCCGAACGCCCCCACCGCCCCGGCGGCCGCCGTCATTCCGCTGCCTGACTACGAGCCCCCGGCAATCGGCGGGCCGCTGATCCTGCCGCCGGCGGCACCGCCGCGACCGCACCGCCGCCCCGCGTCGCCGCCGGTTCCGGTCGGCACCGACGCGGCCGCGGTCCGTTCCGCGGCCCTCTTCGCCGACGCGGCATTGCGCCGGGTGCTCGAGGTGCTCGATCGGCGCCGGCCACTGGCTCAGCTGCGGCCGATGATGGCGGCCGGGCTGGTGGATTCGCTGCCCGCGGTTGCCGGCGCGCATCGGGGCGCGGGCCCGGCGCGGTTGCGCCGGGTGGTGGCCCAACTCGCCCGGCCCGACGGGACCGCCGCCGAAGTGGCCGCCAACTACTCCAGGGCCGACCGGCGGTACGCCATCGCCTGCCGCATCGAGCAGTTCAGCGAGGCGACCGGACCGCGCTGGCGGGTGGTCGCCCTGCACATGAGCTGACGATTCAGCCCCGGCGGGCGAACTTGCGCTCGCGCCGCTTGGCGTCCCGGCGCTCCCTGCGGGTGCCGGCCCCGGCCTTCGCGGATTCCGGGGCGTCGTGGCGCTGCACCTCGGCGTCGCCGTCCTCGGACGGGCCGACGTAGGTCAGCGGCCGGGATTTCTCCTCGCCGATCCCCCGGGCGCGCAGGCCTTCCGGCATCGGCTGGGCCCCGACCGTCGGTGCCTGCGGGGCCGCCTCGACCTGGACGTTGAACAGGAAGCCGACCGACTCCTCCTTGAGCGCCTCGAGCATGCCGATGAACATGTCGTAGCCCTCCCGCTGGTACTCCACCAGCGGGTCGCGCTGCGCCATGGCCCGCAGACCGATGCCCTCTTTGAGGTAGTCCATCTCGTAGAGGTGCTCGCGCCACTTGCGGTCGAGCACGTTGAGCAGCACATTGCGCTCCAGCTGTCGCATGGCGTCCGGTCCGGCGATGGCCTCGATATCGGCCTCCCGCTTGGAATAGGCCTTCTCTGCGTCGGTGACGAGGATCTCGAGCAGCTCCTCGCGGGTCAGGTCGCCGGCCTCACCGACCGCCTCGGAGTCGACGAGGTCATGGTGGTCCACGCCCACCGGGTAGAGCGTGCGCAACGCCGTCCACAGCTGCTCGAGATCCCAGTCCTCCGAATAGCCCTCGGCGGTCGCGCCGTCGACGTAGGCGGTGACCACGTCGCGCAGCATGTCGCGAGCCTGCTGCTGCAGGTCCTCACCCTCGAGGATCCGGCGGCGCTCCTCGTAGATGACCTTGCGCTGCTGGTTCATCACCTCGTCGTACTTGAGCACGTTCTTGCGGATCTCGAAGTTCTGCTGTTCGACCTGCGTCTGCGCGCTCTTGATGGCGCGGGTGACCATCTTCGCCTCGATCGGGACGTCGTCGGGCAGGTTGAGCCTGGTCAGCAGTGCCTCCAGGGTTGCGCCGTTGAACCGCCGCATCAACTCGTCGCCCAGCGACAGGTAGAACCGGGACTCACCCGGATCACCCTGGCGTCCGGACCGACCGCGCAGCTGGTTGTCGATACGCCGGGACTCGTGACGCTCGGTGCCAAGCACGTAGAGGCCGCCAACCTCACGGACGTTCTCGGCTTCCTCGGCGACCAGGTCCTTGACCGTCGGCAGTTCGGCGTGCCAGGCGGTCTCGTACTCCTCCGGGGTTTCCACCGGGTCCAGGCCACGGTCGCGCAACCGCTTGTCCAGGATGAAGTCGACGTTGCCGCCGAGCACGATGTCGGTGCCGCGGCCGGCCATGTTGGTGGCTACCGTGACCGCACCGCGTCGGCCGGCCTCGGCGATGATGCCGGCCTCCTGCTCGTGGAATTTGGCGTTGAGGACGTTGTGCGGGATGCGGCGCTTCTGCAGCATCCGGGACAGGTACTCCGAGCGCTCCACGCTGGTGGTGCCGATCAGCACCGGCTGGCCCTTCTCGTAGCGCTCGGCGATATCGTCGGCGACCGCGATGAACTTGGCTTCCTCGGTCTTGTAGATGAGGTCGGTCTGGTCCTTGCGGACCATGTCCCGGTTGGTCGGGATCGGCACCACGCCCAGCTTGTAGATCTCGTGCAACTCGGCGGCCTCGGTCTCGGCGGTGCCGGTCATCCCGGACAGCTTGTCGTAGAGGCGGAAGTAGTTCTGCAGGGTGATGGTGGCCAGAGTCTGGTTCTCGGCCTTGATCTCGACCTTCTCCTTGGCCTCGATGGCCTGGTGCATGCCCTCGTTGTAGCGGCGTCCGACCAGCACACGGCCGGTGAACTCGTCGACGATGACGACTTCGCCGTCGCGGACGATGTAATCCTTATCGCGCTGGAAGAGCTCCTTGGCCTTCAGGCAGTTGTTGAGGTAGCTGACCAGCGGCGAGTTCGCCGCCTCGTAGAGGTTGTCGATGCCGAGTTGGTCCTCGACGAACTCCACCCCCACCTCGTGCACGCCGACGGTGCGCTTGCGGATGTCGACCTCGTAGTGGACGTCCTTCTCCATCATCGGCGCCAGCCGGGCGAACTCGGTGTACCAGTGCGAGGCGCCGTCGGCCGGCCCGGAGATGATCAGCGGGGTGCGGGCCTCGTCGATCAGAATGGAGTCGACCTCGTCGACGACGGCGAAGTTGTGGCCGCGCTGCACCAGTTCTTCCAGCGAGTGCGACATGTTGTCGCGCAGGTAGTCGAACCCGAACTCGTTGTTGGTGCCGTAGGTGATGTCGGCGGCGTAGGCCGCGCGGCGCTCGTCGGAGTTCAGACCCGAGAGGATCACCCCGACCTCCAGGCCGAGAAACCGGTGCACCCGGCCCATCCACTCGCTGTCACGTCGGGCGAGGTAGTCGTTGACGGTGACGACGTGCACACCTTTGCCGCTCAGCGCGTTGAGGTAGGCCGGCAGCACGCAGGTCAGGGTCTTGCCCTCACCCGTCTTCATCTCGGCGACATTGCCGAAGTGCAATGCCGCGCCGCCCATGACCTGGACGTCGAAGTGCCGCTGGGACAGCACCCGCCAGGCCGCCTCGCGGGCGACGGCGAACGCCTCGGGGAGCAGGTCGTCGAGACTGGCTCCGTCGTCGATCCGCTTGCGGAACTCGTCGGTCTTGGCGCGCAGTTCGGCGTCGGTCAGCTTCTCCGTCTCGTCGGAGAGGGAGTTGACGTAGTCGGCCACGCCCCGGAGACGCTTGACCATGCGACCTTCACCGAGGCGCAGCAACTTCGACAGCACAGTGTTCTATCCCCTGTGGATTGGAGGCTTGAGTGCCCCCATCCTAGGTGACGCGCGGGTATGCCCCGATCAGGCCAGTCTGATCAAGCCAGTCTGATCAATCCGTAGTCGTATGCGTGCCGCCGATAGACCACCGTCGGCCGGTCGGACTCCTTGTCGTGGAACAAGAAGAAGTCGTGGCCCACAAGTTCCATCTCGTAGAGCGCATCGTCGACGGTCATCGGCTTGGCCGGATGCTCCTTGACCCGGACGATGTGGCCGGGCTCATGCTCCTCGACCTCCACATGCGCGGCTTCGGCCTGGCCGTCCGGCGAGGGCGTGGTGTCGGGGACGAAGGCGTGAGCCAGATCGAGCGGCTCGGCCGTGGCCTGGTGCACGGACACCGGCGTCTTGTCGCCGTAGTGCACCTTGCGGCGGTCCTTGCCCCGGCGCAGCCGGCTCTCGAGTTTGTGAACGGCGGCCTCGAAGGCGCCGTAGAAAGTGTCCGCACGTCCCTCGCCGCGCACCACCGGTCCCCGCCCGCCGTGTGCGGTGATCTCGACGTGCTGGCAGTTCTTGCGCTGGCGCCGGTTGTTCTCGTGGGTGAGTTCGACGTCGAATCGCTGGATCGAATGGTCGATCCGCTCGGCCCTGGCAAGCTTCTGCCCCACATAGACGCGGTAGTGATCGGGGATCTCGACGTTGCGCCCCGTCACCTGGACGTGTGCGTTGGGGGCATCGGAGACCTGACCCTCGGAGGAAGCGGACTTCACGGATTGGGTTGACATGCTTGGCAACTCATTTCTTCTACGGTTTGGCGCGCATCCCTGCGCACCCGGCCTGACTGTCCTGACAATGCGCCGAACGCGACGGCCCAACGACCCTCGCCCACCGACGCCAGAGATCGAAGAACCACCTCCTTCACGCTCGGCGAAGCGGCGGACCGCTGCCCGGCCGCCCCGTGAGTGCGCTCACGGTGTGTTAACGCCCGACGGTAGTCGCTGCTGCGCCGTTGGTGCCACATTTTGACGCACGTGTATCCGGGTCTTTCGGCCCCTGTTACAAGCGAGCACAGTTACACGGGAGCCCAATTACGCGGGAGCACCGTTACACGGGAACCGGTCAGACATGGGCCAGGGTGAGCACCGCCGCCACCGCAACCCCGCCGGCGCCCAGCGCCCGCACCGACTCGCGGGCGGTCACCCCTGTGGTGAGGACGTCATCAACCAGCAGGACCTCACCGCGCGGGCGCGCCGTCAGCCGCACCCGGCCGGCGAGATTGCGTTCCCTGGCGGTGATCCCCAGCCCCACCGAGTCGCGAACCAGCGCCGATGTCCGCAGGGCGGGGACCACCGTGATCCGCGGGTCGGCGACCGCCGCCGCCGCGGCGATGCGGGTGATGGGGTCGCCGCCGCGGCGGAGAGCCGCCAGGCGGCGGGTGGGCGCCGGGACCACGGTGAGCGGCAGACCCACGACACCCCAGTCGGCGAGCCGGCCCACGCCCGCCGCCAGAAACCGGGCCAGCGGGGCGATCAGGTCACGACGGCCGTGCTCCTTGACCGCGACGATGGCACCCCGGCGCGCGCCGGTGTAGCGGCCGAGGGCGAACACCGGGACCCCGGGATCCACCCGCGGGCCGATGACGTGGGGGTCCTCGGCGCGGACTTGCAGGGCCGACTCGCAGGCCGCGCACCAGCGCCTCGACGGCGCGCCGCACCCGCCGCAGTGCAGCGGCAGGATCAAATCGAGCATGCCCGCAGTGTGGCGGGCCGGTCCGACAACTCTCAGGCCCGCGGGCGCAGCCGCAGGCTGTCTGCCACCCATCCGACCCGGCCGTCCGGGTCACGGACGAACGGCAGCCGTAGGCCGTCGGTGACGGCGAGGTCCCGCGCCAGGAAGCGCACCGCCGCGGGTTCGGGCGGGGGCGGGGCCAGGGCCGGCTGCCAGGCCCCCTGCAGCTCGATCAGCTCGAGACTGCGCTGCATGCCCGATGCGGACACCCGGAACGTCTCGATCCGTCCGGGATCGGCGTAGCGGCCCGCGTAGGAACGCAGTTCGGCCGAGCCCAGCCGGAAGTCCGGCGGATCCTCCGGGGCCAACAGTGCCTGCAGCGGGCCCACCCGCCCGGACAGCGGCGCGAGCCCGGGATAGCGGGCCAGTGCCGCCTTGAGCGCGGCCAGGCCGGCCGCCGCGCCGGGCTGGCCGTTGAGCAGCAGGACGAAGGCGAACCGACGTTCCGGCACCGCGACGAACACCGTGTGCTGGCCCAGGGTGTCGCCGTCGTGGGAGATCACGCGCAGCCCGTCGACGTCCTGGACGAACCAGCTGCGGCCCATCGACAACTCCAGGCCGGGCACCGGTACCGCCGGCTCCTGCATCGCCGTGCGGCTCGCCGCGGTGATGATCCGGGCCTTTTCGGGCGGCAGCAGGCCGAGGTGCAAACGGGCGTAACGCAGCACGTCGCGCGTGGTCGACCAGATCCCGCCGGCCGGGTCGGCGTTGCGCGGCACCCAGAGCGGGGTCTGGACGGCCACGGTCTGCCGGCCGTTGACCTCGATCGCGGTATGCCCGTCGCAGTAGGGGCGTTTCAGGACCTCCGCACGATGCAGGACCGTGTTGGCCAGGCCGAGCGGGCCCAGCACCAGACGCTGCATCGCCTCGTTGTAGTCGGCCGTCGCGGCCAGTTCGACGAGCCGGCCCAGCAACTGAAAGGCCGCGTTGTTGTAGGAGAAGAACTCCCCGCACCGGAACAGCTGGGGCAGTTCGGGTAGCCGGGTGTCGACGTAACGGGCCAGTGCGTAGGGACCGTCGCCGGTGTCGACGATCTCGTCGCCGTACCACCCGGCCGTGTGGTCGAGCAGATTGCCGACGGTCACCGCCTCGATGGTCTCCCGGTCGCGCAACCGCAGGCCGCGCAGGTACCGGCGGACCGGGCCGTCCACTGCCAGCTTGCGCTCGTCGATCAGCCGCCAGACCGCGGTGGCGGTGTAGGTCTTGCTCAGCGATCCGATCTGGAACAACGTGTTCGAGGTCACCGGCCGCAACGAGGACGCACTGGCCACCCCGAACGTCGCGTGCTCCTCGCGGCGGTCGGTCAGGATGCCCAGCGCGGCCCCGGGGATACCGGACCCGCGCATCGCCTCCACCAGCGCGTCGGCGACCGCGCGAAACTCCGGCGAGGCGTTGCGGGCGAGGAAGACCGGCAGCGGCAGTTCCGGTGCGGGCGGCCCGGGCGTCGCGGTGGCGGCGCCGCGGCCGTCCGGTGCCCGGTGGGCGCATCCGGCCATCGCGGCGGCCAGGACCAGCATCATCCCGCGGCGGGATATCCCGCCGGCGCTCGGCATGCCCGGTCCCCTAACCGGGCATGACCGGCACCGTGCCGGGAACCATGAACGGCCGCAACTCCGACCAGGACTGACCGCTGGGTTCGGTGGTGGCCAGCAGTTGCAACACCCCGCGGGCGTCGGCGACGTAGACCGCCGACGGGTTGGCCGCCACCGCCGAGACCGGCAGCACCAGATTGTTGCCGGGACCGTCGGAGTTCACCCCGTCGAGGTTGACGTAGGAAACCGGATGGGCCGGATCGTTGCGGGTCACCACCATGTCATCGCCGGTGCGCCAGGACAGCGACACCACCGAGTCGCCCAACCCGAACCCGATCCGGCGCGGATAGGTCAGCGCGAAATCCCCGCCGGCGGTCTGCTCGATCCCGGCCAGCACGGCCTCGCCGTCGATCACCATCGCTGCTCTGGTGCCGTCCCGGGAGAGCTGCAGTTCGGTGATCGAACCGGGGAACCTCGATGTGACCGCGGCGGAGTCCACCGGGATGCGGGCGGGCTGGCCGGAGGCCTGCTCGCGTATCACCCGGACGACGCTGTTGCCGTCGACCACCACCCACACCGCGTCGTCGAGCGCCCAGGACGGGCGCGAGAGCGTCCGGCCGTCGGTGGCGCGTAACGCCTGCCCGCCGTTGGGCCCGATCCACAACGAGGCGCCCCCGTTCGGCGGCCCGGCGACCGAGGCCACGTCCCTACCGGACCGCGAGAACGCCGCGCTGCGCTGGTCGGTCAGGGCCCCGAAGGAACCGGGCACCTTGACCGATTGCTGACCGTCGAGGGCCACCATCGAACCGCCCATCAGCGCGTGCACCCCGGCCGCCGCCCCGTCGACGGCGCCGGGATCGGTGGCGGCCACATCGGTGGTCTTCCAGCCGTCGACCAAGCGGTCGTCCAGTGGCGCGCCGTCGGCGTTGATCAGGTAAGGCCCCTTGATGTCCGAGCGGGCCAGCGTCCATATGAGCTGGGCGGCCAGCAGCAGCCTGCTGTTGGGGTCGGTGGTGGTCAGGTTCTCCAGGTCGATGCGGGCACCGCCGTAACCGCGGCCGACACCGGTCTTGCCGCCGTCGGCGCGGGTCACCGGGCCGCGCATCTTCAGCGGCGGGCCGAGAAGGTTGAGGACAGTCTTGGCCATCTCCGGCCGCGGGCCGGCGAGGAGCTTGTTGACCAGTTCGGTGGCTACCAGGTCCGGCGCCGACACCGCGACGTAGCGGGGGTCGGGAACGACGGTCGTGCCGGTCGGGTCCACGAAGTAAAGCGTGTAGCGCTTGTAGGCGGACTGGAACTGTTGCCAGTCCAGGAACACCCCGTTGGGCAGCCGGTCGATCCGCCAGCCGTTGGGCGTCTGCACCAGTTCGATCGGTCCGGGGTCGGGCAGCGCCCCATCACCGGTCTCGAACACCCCGATATCGGACAGCGAGCCGAGGATCTCGGCCGACATGGTCACCGACACCTTGTCCGAGGACCGGGTCTGGGTGAACGCCACCTTGTCGATCAGCAGGGCGCTGCCCTGATCGTCCCAGTCCTTGGATGCCGACTCGGTGAGGAACTGCCGGGCCGCCAGATGCCGGTTGGCCGGATCTGCGGTGGCCTTGAGGAATTCCCGCAGCAACTGATCGGGGCTCATGGCGGGGTTGGGCTCCGGCAACTGCTTGGGGCTGGGGAGCGCGACGGTTCCGATCGCCTGCGGCGGGGAGGAGTCGGGGACCCCGGCGCAGCCAGGCACCCATACGATCAGGCCGGCCAGCACAACGGTCAGGAGCCTGCGGGTCACACCCGCTCCCCCGCGGTCTCGCGCTGCCGGAGCTGGCGGACCTGGTCGTCATGGTTTTCGCGGCCAGGGGGTTTGAGCGGCAGCGGGCTGGTGGTGACCTTGTGGCCGCGCACCAGCGGCAGGGTCAGCCGGAAGCAGGCCCCCTTGCCCGGTTCGCCCCAGGCTTCCAGCCGGCCCTGGTGCAGCCGGGCGTCCTCGATGCTGATCGCCAGTCCGAGCCCGGTGCCGCCGGAGCGGCGCACTCGGGACGGGTCGGAGCGGAAGAACCGGCTGAACACCAGCTTCTCCTCGCCGGGGCGCAGCCCCACCCCGAAGTCGCGGACGGTGACCGCGACGGTGTCCTCGTCGGCGGCCATCCTGATCTGCACCGGCTGGTGCTCGGCGTGGTCGATGGCGTTGGCGATGAGGTTGCGCAGGATGCGTTCGACCCGGCGGGGGTCGACCTCGGCGACGATCGGGTGGTCGGGCATGTCGACCTGAAGTTCGATGGCGGCCTCGTCGGCCAGGTGGCCCACATTGTCCAGTGCGCTGTTGACCGTGGTCCGCAGGTCGACCGCCTCGACCGACAGTTCGGCGACGCCGGCGTCGTGCCGGGAGATCTCCAGCAGGTCGTTGAGCAGTCCCTCGAACCGGTCGAGTTCGCTGACCAGCAGTTCGGTGGAGCGGCGCAACGCCGGGTCGAGATCCTCGCCGTGGTCGTAGATCAGGTCGGCGGCCATCCGGACCGTGGTCAGTGGGGTGCGCAGTTCGTGGCTGACGTCGGAGGTGAACCGGCGCTGCAGGTTGCCGAACTCCTCGAGAGTGGTGATCTGGCGTTGCAGGCTCTCGGCCATGTCATTGAACGACACCGCCAGCCGGGCCATATCGTCCTCGCCGCGCACCGGCATCCGCTCGGACAGGTGCCCCTCGGCGAACCGCTCGGCGATCCGCGAGGCCGAGCGCACCGGCAGCACCACCTGACGCGAGACCAGCAGGGCGATCCCGGCCAGCAGCACCAGCAGGACCAGACCACCGGTGGCCATGGTGCCGCGCACCAGCGTGATGGTGTTCTCCTCGCTGGTCAGCGGGAAGATCAGGTACAACTCCAGATTGGCCACCCGCGACGGTGCCGGGGTGCCGATAAGCAGGGCGGGACCGGAGAAGCCCTCGGTGCGCACCGCGGCGTACTGATAGCTGACCTGGCCGGCTTTGACGAAATCGCGCAGCGAGCGCGGTATCTGGTCGACCGGTCCGGCGGCGGTGGCCTCGCGCGGGCCGTCGCCGGGCACCATCAGCACCGCGTCGAAGGTGCCCGCCAACCCGGCGCCGGAGGTCTGCCCGGTCTTGGAGAGCAGGGTGTTGCGGGCCAGTTGCAGGCTGCTGTCCAGGGAGCGGGTCTCCTCACCGCTGACGATCCCGCTGACGGTGCCCCGGGCCCGGTTGACCTCCTCGGTGCCGGCCCGGACCTTGACGTCGAGGACCCGGTTGGTGATCTGGCTGGTGAGCACGAACCCGAGCACCAGGATGACCGCGGCCGACAGGCCCAGCGTCAGGACCACCACCCGCAGTTGCAGCGAGCGGCGCCAGATGGTCCCGAGCGCCCGGCTCACCGCGCTGGTCCCGCGCACTAGCGGACCCGAACGGCCCCACGGGCCGCGGATGCGCCGACGCGACGACCAGATCACGGGCGCCTCTCCTCCTCAGCCGATGGCACGGATCACGGGGGGCCGGCCTTGTAGCCCACTCCCCGAACCGTCAGGACGACCTGCGGGTTCTCCGGGTCCTTCTCGACCTTGGCCCGCAGGCGCTGCACATGAACGTTGACCAGACGGGTGTCGGCGGGATGACGGTACCCCCACACCTGTTCCAGCAGTACATCTCGAGTAAACACCTGACGCGGTTTGCGCGCCAATGCGACCAGCAGGTCGAACTCCAGCGGCGTCAACGAGATCTGTTCGCCGGCCCGGGTCACCTTGTGGGCGGGGACGTCGATCTCGATATCGCCGATGGACAGCATCTCGGCCGGTTCATCCTCGTTGCGCCGCAGTCGGGCACGGACCCGTGCCACCAGTTCCTTGGGCTTGAACGGCTTCATCACGTAGTCGTCGGCACCCGACTCCAGGCCGAGCACCACGTCGACGGTGTCGGTCTTGGCGGTCAGCATCACGATCGGCACCCCCGAGTCGGCGCGCAGCACCCGGCACACGTCGATGCCGTTCATACCGGGCAGCATCAGGTCGAGCAGCACCAGGTCGGGCCGAAGTTCGCGGACCGCGGTGAGTGCCTGTGAACCGTCGGCGATGACCGCTGTCTCGAATCCCTCGTTACGCAGGACGATGGTGAGCATCTCGGCGAGCGAGGGGTCGTCGTCGACGACGAGAATCCTTTGCCTCATGGCGTCCATGGTGTCATCGAATCGCGATAAACCGCCGCTACCACACGCGCATGTTGCGACGCAGGTTTTCAGCCACCGGCATTTCAGCCGAGCAGCGCTGCCGCCAACCGGTCCGGTTCGACCTCGGCCCCGCCGACACCGGCCACCGTCCACCGCCCGTGCCAGTTACGCTCGGCCAGGCCCGCGTACACCGCACCGGTGCGATGTTGCAGGCCGTCGTCGCGCTCGTAGGCGTCGCGGGCCCGGTCAGCCTCCTCGTCGGCCCGACGTCGGGCCCGCTCGCCGGCCAGCGCGACGGGAACACCGAGCAGGATCTGATGGTCCGGCTTCGGCAGCCCCAGCCGCCCGTATTCCAGTTCACCGACCCACGCGACCATCTCGCCGTCGGCGTCCTGATGCAGGCGGGCGGCGCTGTAGGCCGCGTTGGAGGCCACATAGCGGTCCAGTATGACGACGTCGTGCCCGGCGCACAGCTCACCGATGCGCTCCTTGGCCCCGGCCCGGTCGAGGGCGAACAACACCGCCATCGCGTAGATCGAGGCCGCCAGATCGCCGTGTTCGCCGTGCAATGCCTCGTGGGCGAGGTCGGCGGTGACCGACTGTCCGTAGCGCGGGAAGGCCAGCGTGGCGACCGAACGGCCCTCGGCGCGCAACGCGCGCCGCAGCCCTTCGGCGAGCGTGCGTTTGCCGGCGCCGTCGAGACCTTCGATGACGACGAGAGCACCAGCTCCGTCAGCCACGACCGCCCCACCAGTCACACCGACCCCAGGATGGGGGCACACCGTTTTTGCCCACCTTCAAGCGACAATCCGAACTCACTGGAACCGAACTCACTGGAGCCGAACTCACTGGGCGCTACTCATAGGGCGCTACTCACTGGGCGTTGTCGCTACGAGGCGGGCAAAACGGTGGTCACCACCGGCACGGGATCCGGCTCAGTACCGGTAGTGCTCCGGCTTGTACGGACCCTCGACGTCGACGCCGATGTACTCGGCCTGGTCCTTGGTGAGCTTGGTCAGCGAACCGCCGAGAGCCTCGACATGGATGCGCGCGACCTTCTCGTCGAGATGCTTGGGAAGGCGGTAGACCTCGTTGTCGTACTGGTCGTTCTTGGTCCACAGTTCGATCTGGGCGATCACCTGGTTGGAGAAGCTGTTGCTCATCACGAAGGACGGGTGGCCGGTGGCGTTGCCGAGGTTCAGCAAGCGTCCCTCGGAGAGCACGATGATCGAGTGACCGTCGGGGAAGACGAATTCGTCGACCTGCGGCTTGATGTTGATGCGGTGGATGTTCGGGTCGCGCTCCAGTCGGGCCATCTCGATCTCGTTGTCGAAGTGGCCGATGTTGCCCAGGATCGCCTTGTCCTTCATCGACCGCATGTGGTCGAGGGTGATGATGTCCTTGTTTCCGGTGGCGGTGATGACGATGTCGGCCCACCCGATGGCCTCCTCGACGGTCTTGACCTCGAAACCGTCCATCATCGCCTGCAGGGCGTTGATGGGGTCGATCTCGGTGACCGCGACCCGGGCGCCCTGGGCCTTGAGCGCCTCGGCGCAGCCCTTGCCGACGTCGCCGTAGCCGCAGACCAGAGCGGCCTTGCCGCCGATGAGCACATCGGTGCCGCGGTTGATGCCGTCGACCAGCGAGTGGCGCGTCCCATATTTGTTGTCGAACTTGCTCTTGGTGACCGAGTCGTTGACGTTGATCGCCGGGAAGACGAGTTCGCCGGCCGCGGCGAACTGGTAGAGCCGCAGCACGCCGGTGGTGGTCTCCTCGGTGACGCCCTTGATCGAGTCGGCGATCCGGGTCCACTTGTGCGGCTCGGCCGCCAGGGACTCCCGGAGCAGGTTGAGGAAGACCGTGTATTCGGTGGAGTCGTCCTCCTCGCCGGGGGGAACCACGCCCGCCTTCTCGAACTGGGCGCCGCGCAGCACCAGCATGGTGGCGTCGCCGCCGTCGTCGAGGATCATGTTTGCGGGCTCATCCGGCCAGGTCAGCATCTGCTCGGCGGCCCACCAGTACTCCTCCAGTGTCTCGCCCTTCCAGGCGAAGATCGGCACGCCGAGCGGCTCCTCGGGGGTGCCGTTGGGGCCGACGACGCATGCCGCGGCGGCGTGGTCCTGGGTGGAGAAGATGTTGCAGCTGGCCCAGCGGACTTCGGCACCAAGGGCGACCAGCGTCTCGATGAGCACCGCGGTCTGTACCGTCATGTGCAGCGAACCGGAGATTCGGGCACCCTTGAGCGGCAGCACGTCGGCGTACTCGCGGCGCAGCGCCATCAGGCCGGGCATTTCGTGTTCGGCGAGCCGGATCTCCTTGCGGCCGAATTCGGCCTGCGACAGGTCGGCTACCTTGAAGTCGATTCCATTACGGGAGTCGGCGGTCAGATTCATGGGCACACCGTATCCCGGCGCTGATCAGACAGCCCCGCCGCCCCCGGCGCCGTACCGCTCGGCGAACGGTGTCATCAGCCGGGCCAGATCGGCGGCCACGTCGTGGTCGGCCTCCGGCGGCATCGAGACGTAACTCAAGGCCAGCCGCACGATCGCGCGTGCCAGCACGCCGGAATCCTCCGGCCCGGCGTGGACCCAGCTGTCGGTGAAGGCCTGCGCCATTCGCGCCGAGCAACGAGCGATGATCGGTCCGCTGTCGGTGGTGATGATCTGCAGTAGGTCCGGCTTGGCCTCGCCGGAGAGCAACGAGACGATCAGCGGGTCGGCGGCCGATTCGGCGAAGAACGCGCGGAAACCGGCCAGGAACGCGCCGTAGACGTCGCCGGTATGTTCGTCGATGGCGGTGTCGATGCGGTCGACGAGCCGGTCGGCCAGCCGCAACGCGTACCCCTGGGCCAGGCCCTGCCGGGAGCCGAACTCGTTGTAGATGGTCTGGCGGCTGATACCCGCGGTGCGCGCCACGTCGGACAGCGTGACCGCCGACCAGTCCTTGCTCAGCAGTTCCTCGCGCATGGCGTCGAGGATGGAATCGCGCAGCAGCGCCCGGGAGGCCTCGGCGAAGGGCAGACGGCTCAACGGCTGATTTCCACCATCTCGAAATCGGACTTGGCCGCTCCGCAGTTGGGGCAGGTCCAGTCCTCGGGGATGTCCTCCCATCGGGTGCCCGGGGCGATACCGTCCTCAGGCCAGCCCTCGGCCTCGTCGTACTGGAAACCGCACACCATGCACTCGTAGAGTCTGTACGCCGTACTCATTTGCTCAATCCTGCACGACTCATCGATTCACTCCTGAACGGGTTCGAAGTCGACCTTCTCGCGGACCCCGCAATCCGGGCAGCACCAGTCGTCGGGAACCCGGTCCCACCCGGCGCCGGCCGGGAAGCCCTCCCTGGGCTCCCCGCGGGCCTCGTCATAGACGTACTCGCAGACCGGGCACCGGAAGGCGCTCACGAGACGGTCCCGTAGCGGGCCAGGATCTTCGACCGGCGCCGCGGGTCGATGTTGATCCGGCTGAGATCGCCGTCATAGTGCTCGATCACCCGGCGGTCCATCATCCTGCGCCACAGCGGTGGGAAATAGGTGACCCCGATCAACGTCGCGTAGCCGCTGGGCAACTCCGGGGCCTCGCGCATGCTGCGCAGCACCTGGTAGCGCCGGGTCGGGTTGGCGTGGTGGTCACTGTGCCGCTGCAGGTGGTACAGGAACAGGTTGGTGACGATGTGGTCGGAGTTCCAGCTGTGCTCCGGCCGGCAGCGCTCGTAGCGGCCGGAGGCGGTCTTCTGCCGCAACAGGCCGTAGTGCTCGAGGTAGTTGACCGCCTCGAGCATGGAGAACCCGAACACCGCCTGGATCACCACGAACGGGATCAGCGCCGGGCCGAACACGGCGATCAGCACACCCCACAGCACGACCGACATCAGCCACGCGTTGAGCACGTCATTGGAGAGCCAGGTCCGCGGATCCCACGGGCTGCGGCCGAGCCGGCGGATGCGGGCGGCCTCGAGGCGCAGTGACGAGCGGGCGCTGCCGGAGACGCTGCGCGGCAGGAACGCCCAGAACGACTCGCCGAAGCGCGCCGAGGCGGGGTCCTCCGGGGTGGCGACCCGGACGTGGTGGCCGCGGTTGTGCTCGATGTAGAAGTGCCCGTAGCAGGTCTGGGCCAGCGCGATCTTGGACAGCCAGCGTTCCAGGGAGTCCTTCTTGTGCCCCAGCTCATGCGCGGCGTTGATGCCGGTTCCGCCGAGCACTCCCACCGACAGGGCCAGGCCGATCTTGGCCGGCCAGCTCAGTGCGCCCGGATAGCCCAGCCAGCTCAGGTCCGAGGCGGTGAACAGGTAGGCCGCGATGATGACGCTGGCGTACTGGAACGGCAGGTAGAGATAGATGATGCGGCGGTAGTAGGTGTCATTCTCCAGCCAGGAGATCACCTCATCGGGAGGGTTCTGGCCGTCCGGGCCGAAGCGCAGGTCGAGCAGCGGCAGCAGCACGTAGATCAGGAACGGGCCGACCCAGAACAGCGCCTGGGAAGCGGTGGTCAGGCCCAGGTGGTTCATCGCCAGCACGATCGGCATGACCAGGAACAGCGCGGTGGGCGGAATGAGTCCGAGCAGCCATAGGTAGCGCTTCTTGTCCCGCCACTCAACAGGCGGCTGCGATCCCCGGGGGTCGATGTCAAGCTGAGAGGTCATAAATTGACTATAGGTGGCCATTTGTCGTTCGTCTAGACAAACTGATGCTCTTTGTAAAGCCCTGTGGACGGCTAGCCGGGTGCGTCCTCCGCGAGTTCCGCCGCGCGGCGCCCGGCGAACCGGGAATGCCGGTAGCCGTAGAGCACATACACCGCGATACCGAGGGCCATCCACACCGCGAACCGCAGCCAGGTCAGCGCGGTGAGGTTGAGCATCAGCCATAGACAGGCCGCGATCGACAACGCCGGCAGCCAGGGCACGAACGGCGCCTTGAAGCCCCGCGGCAGGTCGGGGCGGGTGCGACGCAGGATGATGACCCCGGCGGAGACCAGGACGAAGGCGAACAACGTCCCGACGTTGACCATCTCCTCCAGCTTGGCCATCGGGAACAGCGAGGCCGCCACGGCGACCCCGACGCCGATCAGCACCATGATCCGCACCGGCGTGCCGTGCGAACCGGTGCGGGCCAGGCCGCGCGGGAGCAATCCGTCCCGCGACATCGCGAACAGCACCCGGGACAGACCCAGCATGATGACCATGACCACGGTGGTCAGCCCGGCCAGCGCACCGATTGAGATGACCTTGGCCGCCCAATTGACACCGTTGAGCGCGAACGCGGTGGCGAGGTTGGCGTGGCCCTGCCCGGTGTCGCGCAACTGGGTGTAGTGCACCATCCCGGACAGCACGACCGACACCGCGACGTAGAGCACCGTCACGATCGCCAGCGACGCCAGGATCCCGCGGGGCAGGTCGCGCTGCGGATTCTTGGTCTCTTCGGCCGCGGTGGCCACGATGTCGAAGCCGATGAAGGCGAAGAAGACGATCGACGCACCGGCGAGCACCCCGTACCAGCCATAGTGGCTACCGCCCCCGCCGGTCAGCAGCGAGAACACCGACTGGTCGATACCGGTCCCTGCCGCCCCCTCGCCGGTCTCGGTGGGTGGGATGAACGGGGAGAAGTTCTGCGCCTTGATGTAGAACGCGCCGACGACCACCACCAGGACCACGACGGCGACCTTGACCGCGGTGACACCGGCGGAGAACTTCGCCGACAGCTTGGTGCCCAGCGTCAGCAGCGTGCAGACCCCTCCGATGATCAGCAGTGCGCCCCAGTCGAAGGAGAACGCGCCCAGCTCCAGCGTCCCGCCGGAGAAACCGAACACCGTGCCCAGATAGCTCGACCAGCCCTTGGCCACCACCGCGGCCCCGACCGCGAACTCCAGGATGAGATCCCATCCGATGATCCAGGCGACGAACTCGCCGAAGGTCGCATAAGAAAAGGTGTAGGCGCTGCCGGCCACCGGCAGGGTCGAGGCGAACTCCGCGTAGCACAGCGCGGCGAGCCCGCAGGTGGCCGCCGCGATGACGAACGATACCGAGAGCGCCGGGCCGGTGATGTTGCCGAACGTCGATGCCGTGACGGTGAAGATTCCGGCCCCGACGACCACCGAGACGCCGAAGACGGTGAGATCCCACCAGGTCAGATCCTTGCGAAGCCGCGCCCCGGGTTCGTCGGTGTCACTGATCGACTGCTCGACCGACTTGGTGCGCGCCGACAGCAACCGGCGGACGGACATGAGCGCAGACGCTACAGCGCCGGGGTCCGATCCAGGTCGGGTTCGAGATAGATCACCCGGGCAGCGGGCACCGCCGCGCGCACGGCGACCTCGGCGCGGTCGATGGCGGCGGCGACGGTGGCCAGATCGGTGCCGGGCGCGAGGGCGATCTTGGCGCCGACCAGCATCTCCTCCGGCCCCAGGTACTGGGTGCGGAGGTGGATGACCCGATCAACGTGCTCGGTGCCCTCCAGAGCGGACTGGATGGACCGGTTCTCCTCGGCGGTCGCGCCCTCGCCGATCAGCAGGCTGTGCATCTCGACCATCAGAATCACCGCGATGACTCCCAGCAGTGCGCCGATCAGCATGGTGCCGATCCCGTCCCAGACCGGGTTGCCGGTCAGGACGCTCAGCCCGACGCCCATCAGGGCGAAGACCAGGCCCAGCAGCGCGCCGGTGTCCTCGAGCAGGACCACCGGAAGTTCCGGGTTGCGCGACCGCCGGATGAACTGCCACCAGTTCCCGGTTCCCTTCAGCGGCCGGGACTCGACCATCGCGGTACGGAAGCTGTAGCCCTCCAGGCCGATGGCCACCACCAGGATGACCACGGCGACCACAGGGGAGGTCAGCTGTTCCGGGTGGCTGATCTTGTGATAGCCCTCGTAGAGCGCGAACACCGCGCCAAGGGTGAACAGCACCAACGCCACCACGAAGGAATAGAAGTACCGGCTGCGGCCGTAGCCGAAGGGGTGCAGGCTGGTCGCCTCCCGACGGGCCCGCCGTTGGCCGAACAACAGCAGCGCCTGGTTGGAGGTATCGGCCACCGAGTGCACCGACTCGGCCAGCATCGATGAACTGCCGGTGATGAGGAACCCGACGAACTTGGCCACCGCGATGCCGGCGTTGGCGGTCAGTGCCGCCAGGATTGCCCGGGTGCTGCCGGAAGCCGACATCGCCCTCCTTACGTCTCAGCCTGCAGTTTTTAGAGGCCTACCGTAGCGCGGAACAGCCGACTGGGCTCCGAAGCCTCCAAACGGATCGGCAGGTCGTCGGCGGCGACCCATGCCGCCGTCCCCCGCTCGAGCCGCACTTCGCCGGACTTGGCCCGCGCGGTCACCGACCCCTGGGTGCACACCAGGATCTGCGGGCCGTCGTGGCGGGACGGGGCGTCCACCTCGTGGCCGAGATCCTCGCCGTCCAGGATCAGCACCGAACCGGCGAACTCCGCGCTGGGGGTGTCGTAGACCACTTCGATGCCCTCGCGATGGGTGCCGACCCGCATGTCGTCCACGGGTTGGAAGTCCAGCACCCGCAGCAGTTCCGGGACGTCGACGTGTTTGGGGGTCAGTCCGCCGCGCAGCACGTTGTCGGAGTTGGCCATCACCTCCATGCCCATCCCGCGAAGGTAGCTGTGAAGGTTGCCGGCGGGCAGGAAGATGCCCTCGCCAGGCTGCAGGTTGATCCGGTTGAGCAGCAGCGCGGCCAGTACGCCGGCGTCACCAGGATACCGCTCGCCGAGTTCCAGGACGGTGCGGGCCTCGGCGGCGAACTCCCGCTTCCCGGAGCGCACGTAGGCCACCGCCCCCTCCAGGACCGCGCCGATGAGGACGTCGATATCGGGTTGCGGGGCGGTGATCCAGGTGGTGAACAAGGCACGCAGCCCGGCGGCATCGGGCTGGCCGGCGAGCAGCCCGATATAGGGCTCGAGTTCGGGCACGGCGAGCGCGCGCATCAGTTCCACCGACCGCGCGGCGGGACGGAAGCCGGCCAGCGCCTCGAACTCGCCGAGCGCCACCAGTAACTCGGGTTTGTGGCTGCGGTCCCGGTAGTTGCGCTCCGGGGAGTTGACCGGCACCCCGCGACGGTTCTCGCGGGCATAGCCCTCCACCGCCTGCTGGGCGCTCGGGTGGGCCTGCAGCGACAGCGGCTCGTCGGCGGCGAGCACCTTGACCAGGAACGGCAACGCGTCGCCGAACCGGTCCCGCACCGCCGGCCCCAGTTCTCCGTTGGGGTCGGCGGCGATGACGTCCAGCAGCGACGTCTGGCCGGCGGAGTCCACCAGCATCGCCGAGTCGCCGGGGTGGGCACCCAGCCACAGCTCGGCCTCCGGATGGGCCGTCGGAGCCGGGCGGCCGGTGAACTCCGCAATCGCCGTCCGCGACCCCCACGCATAGGTCCGGATCGCTCCGTGTAGAAGTTGCACGGCCGTACTATCCCCCCGCCAGTCTCAGGTATACGGCGGCCATCTCCAGCCGCACCGCCAAGGTGGCCAACTGCTGTTCGGCACTGCTCGCGACCGGTTGCGCCGCACCGGCGCCGACGTCTTCGGCGCCCATCAGGTCCACATCGTCGATGCCCGCGGTCCGGGCGGTCAGCACCGCACGTTCGTCGGCCAGGGTCAGGGCCACCACCCTCGGGCGGCCCGGCATCGGGCCGTCGATCTGCTCGTCGTGGAACAGCGCCTCGACCGGGTCGGTGAAACCCGCGGCCACCCCCCTGCGCAGCCCCACCAGCGCGTCGGCCAGGCCGGTGGCCGCGACGGTGTGGCCGGCGACCCGCAGCAGCACCGCAGCGCCGTGCCGGGCCAGCCCCAGGGTGGCCGGGCAGTCGCCGGCCAGCACCACCGGACGGCCTGAGAACCGCTCGGCCAGCGCCTTGGCTGGATTGGTGAACACCTCCCGGGCGGCGCTGTTGCGCAACGCCTCGGCGTCGAGTTCGTCGGCCAACACCGGCAGATCGGTCGTGATCGCGGGATCGACGGCGGCCAAAGTCGCCAGCCCGGCCGCCAGGTACCGCGTCAACCCGAAGTCCTCCGGCGAATACAGCCGCGGTGCGAGCACCGCGGCGCGGCCCGCGCCGGCCTCCCGCAGCGGACCCTCGAACGGGGCCACGACGACGACCCGGGCGCCGCGGCGAACGGCGACGGCCACCGCCGAGACCAGAGCCGGGTCAGCCGGATCGTCACCGGCGACCACCAGCACGTCCAACGGGCCGATCCACGGCGGCACCCGCGCCGCGGACACCAGGGGTTCGCCGGCCGTCGCACCGAGGATGCCGATGAGTACCTCCCCGGCCGTCGCCGCCGGACCGCGCCCGGCGAGCCAGATCACCGACCGCGGGCGCTGCCCGCCGACGATCGATTCCAGTGCGCCCTCCTCGACGGCTGCCCCCGTCGCGCGCACCTGCGCCCCGGCGGTGGCCGACGCGCGCAGCAGACCCTCCCGGTCGGCATCGAGCAGGGCACCGGCATCGTCGAGGTCGACGCAGGTGGGGGCCGGACTCATCCGCCGGCCCCGCTGCGAGCAGCGATCCCCTCGGATACCCGGGAGAGGATCTTCTCCACCTCCTCGGCGGTGCGCGCCTCCACGTTGAGTCGCAGCAACGGCTCGGTGTTGGAGGTCCGCAGGTTGAACCAGGCGCCGCCGCCGAGGTCGACCGTCACCCCGTCCAGATCATCGGTTGAAACGGTTTCCGCGGCAAAGGATTTCACGACGGCATCGACACACGCCGGCGCATCGTCGACCCGGAAGTTGATCTCCCCGGAGGCCGCGTAGCGCTGGTAGTCACCCATCAGCTCCGACAACGGCCGGTCCTGCCCACCGAGAGCGGCCAGCACATGCAGGGCTGCGAGCATGCCGGAGTCCGCACCCCAGAAGTCTCGGAAGTAGTAGTGCGCGGAATGTTCCCCGCCGAAGATGGCGCCGGTCTGCGCCATCAGCGCCTTGATATAGGAGTGCCCCACCCGGGAGCGCAGGGCGACCCCGCCACGCTCGGCGATCACCTCCGGCACAACCCGGGAGGTGATGAGGTTGTGGATCACCGTGGCACCGGGCTCTCGGGCCAACTCCCGAGCGGCGACCAGTGCGGTGACCGCCGACGGGGACACCGGTTCGCCGTTCTCGTCCACCACGAAGCAGCGGTCGGCGTCGCCGTCGAAGGCCAGGCCGATATCGGCGCCGGTCTCGCGGACGAAGTTCTGCAGGTCCACCAGATTGGCCGGCTCCAGCGGATTGGCCTCGTGGTTGGGGAACGATCCGTCGAGTTCGAAGTACAGCGGCAACAGGGTCAGCCCCGGAACGTCGCCGAGCACCGCGGGAGCGGTGTGGCCGGCCATCCCGTTGCCGGCGTCCACCGCGACCCGCAGCGGGCGCAGCGCCTCGACGTCCACCAGCGAGCGCAGGAACCGGCCGTAGTCGGCCAACACGTCCTGCTCACGGGCGCTACCGCGCGACCCGCCGTAGTCGGCGACCCCGGCGATGACCGCGTCGCGGATGACCGCCAGTCCGGTGTCCTCGCCGACCGGCTTGGCCCCGGCCCGGCACAGTTTGATGCCGTTGTAGGCAGCCGGGTTGTGGCTGGCGGTGAACATCGCGCCCGGGCAACTCAACATTCCCGAGGCGAAGTACAACTCGTCGGTGGACGCCAGCCCGATCCGCACCACGTCCAACCCCTGCGACATCACCCCGTCGGCGAACGCGGCGGACAGCACCGGGGAGCTCCCCCGCATGTCGTGGCCGATGACCACGCTGCCCGCACCCTCGGTGCGCATCAGCCCGGCAAAGGCCGCACCGACATCGAAAACAAAGGCTTCGTCGAGTTCGGCGCCGACGAGGCCCCGCACGTCATAGGCCTTGATCACACGGCGCACGTCGGCGGCGGACCGGGGCATTGCGGCACTCCTGGGGCGAAGGGACTTCTTTGCCCGTCAGCCTAGCCGGGCGTCAGTCGGCCGGGTCCGGAAGAACGCGCAGATGGCCACGACGCCGGCCGGCAGCGGCAACCCCCGGTACCGCGGGGGGCGCCCCGGTGCGCGGGACCGCCGGACGCGCGGCGGCCAGCGGGTCGGAGAACCCGGGCATCGGCGGCCCACCGGAGACCCGACCCTCCCGGACCGCCTCGGCGAGAGCGACCAGATCGTCCTCGTCGGGGTTGGTCGGCAATGGTCCGGCGTGGCGAACCAGCTCCCAGCCGCGCGGGGCGGTGATCCGGCTGGCATGACCCAAACACAGGTCCCAGGTGTGCGGCTCGCGGACGATCGCCAGGGGCCCCACCACCGCGGTGGAGTCCGCGTAGACGTAGGTCAGCGTCGCCACCGCATAGTGCGCGCACCCGGGCCGGCTGCAGCGACGGGGAACATTCACGCTGGCGAGGCTAACCCGGGCAAATGCCTGTGCGGGCCGGACACGCGCGGCCGCCGACTCGCCGATGTTGAACCGTTACGATCTGCAGTCCATGGCCGACAGCCGCAATTCCCGACGCGGTGGCGGCACCTCTGGCGGATCCCGGCGCGGGCGCGAGATGCGCGGTCCGCTGCTCCCGCCGACCGTCCCCGGGTGGCGCAGCCGTGCCGAACGTTTCGACATGGCGGTGCTCGAGGCATATGAGCCGATCGAGCGGCGCTGGCGCAAAAGACTGGTCGAACTCGATCTGGCGGTGGACGAGATCCCGCGAATCGTTCCCAGGGACCCTGCCAGCGTGCAGTGGCCGCCGGAAGTGGTGGCGGACGGCCCGATCGCCCTGGCCCGACTGATCCCCGCCGGAGTAGACGTCCGCGGTAACCCCACGCGGGCGCGAATTGTGTTGTTCCGCAAGCCGATCGAGCGGCGGGCGAAAGACTCGATCGACCTGACCGATCTGCTTCACGAGATCCTGGTGGCCCAAGTGGCCACGTTTCTCGGCGTCGAGCCCTCGGTCATTGACCCGACGATGGATACCGAAGACTGAGCTAGATGATGCCGCGCTTGAGGCGCCGGCGTTCCCGCTCGGAGAGCCCGCCCCAAATGCCGAACCGCTCGTCGTTGGCCAGCGCGTACTCCAGGCACGCGTCTTTGACCTCGCAACCCAGACAGATCCGCTTGGCCTCGCGGGTGGAGCCGCCCTTCTCGGGGAAGAACGCCTCGGGATCGGTCTGAGCGCACAGTGCCTTCTCCTGCCACTGCGGGTCGTCCGGCGTCAGCGGGGGCTCGATCAGATCCGGCACCACGCTCAGGTGGGACCGCGCCAGCGATCCCATGCTCGTGGGTCCGGGGGCAGTACGCGGCGCGCCTATTGCTCCGATGAATTGCTCATAGGACATAACCGACCTCCTTGGTCTGGTGTCGTCGTACGTAGCTGTCAGGAATTCGAACATCTGGTCGAATCACGGTCCGCGACACCGAAATCGGCAGGTCGACCGGGAAATGACACTGCTGTGATTAGACATTGCCGAGGTGCCGTGGTCAAGCGGAATAGGCGAATTCCCTACCACTTTCGTGACCGAATTCGGCGTGTCGACACTGCGGCGTGTCCAGCGATATACGTCACCGTGACCGGACCGCTCCCCGACGGCTGACGACCGCCCGGTCGCGGTCGCCTAGTGTCAGTGCCTGTGAAAGTCACCGTTCTCGCCGGCGGCATCGGCGGCGCGCGGTTCCTGCTGGGCGTGCAGCAGCTGTTGGGCCTGGGCCGATTCGCCGACGGATCCGACGGGTCCGAACCGCACCAGCTCACCGCCGTGGTCAACATCGGCGACGACGCCTGGATGTTCGGTGTGCGTATCTGCCCCGATTTGGACACCTGCATGTACACCCTCGGCGGCGGCATCGACCCTGAACGCGGTTGGGGACACCGCGACGAAACCTGGCACGCCAAGGAGGAACTCGCGGCCTACGGCGTGCAACCGGACTGGTTCGGCCTCGGCGACCGCGATCTGGCCACCCACCTGGTGCGCAGCCAGATGCTGCGCGCGGGCTACCCGCTCTCGGCGGTCACCGAAGCGCTGTGCAGCCGGTGGTCACCGGGAGCCGCCCTGCTGCCCGCCAGTGACGACCGCTGCGAGACCCACGTGGTGGTGAGCGACCCGGAGACCGGTGAGCGCCGGGCGATTCACTTCCAGGAGTGGTGGGTTCGCTACCGAGCCGGGATCCCCACCCACAGTTTCGCCTTCGTAGGGTCGGAGAAGGCCGTCGCCGGCCCCGGTGTCATCGAGGCGATCACCGGAGCCGATGTGGTCATGCTGGCGCCGTCCAACCCGGTGGTCAGCATCGGCGCGACGCTGGCCGTCGGCGGCATCCGGGGCGCGTTGCGCTCAACGTCGGCGCCGGTGATCGGATACTCACCGATCGTCGGCGGAAAACCGTTGCGCGGCATGGCAGACGAGTGCCTGTCGGTGATCGGGGTGCAGACCACTGCGGAGGCGGTCGGCCGGCACTACGGGGCACGGTCGGCCACCGGCCTGCTGGACTATTGGCTGATCCACTCCGGGGAGACCGCCGAGGTGCCGGGGGCGACGGTCCGCTCGGCGCCGCTGCTGATGTCGGATCCGGCGACCACCGCCGAGATGGTGCGGGCCGGTCTCGACCTGGCCGGGCTGACACCGTGACCCCCGGCGAGCCCGTCACCCCCGGCGAGCACGGTACCGCCGCCCCCGTGCAGATCCTGCCGGTGACCGGTCTTCCCGAATTCCGGCCCGGGGACGACCTAGCCGCCGCGATCCACACCAGCGCACCGTGGCTGCAAGACGGGGATGTCCTGGTGGTGACCAGCAAGGTCGTCTCCAAGGCGGAGGGCCGGATCGTCGCCGCCCCCGCCGACCCCGAGCAGCGGGATGCGTTGCGGCGCACAATCATTCAGGACGAAGCCGTGCGCGTGCTGGCCCGAAAGGGCCGTACCCTGATCACCGAGAACCGTCAGGGCCTGGTGCAGGCGGCGGCCGGAGTGGACGGATCCAACATCGCCGCAACGGAATTGGCGTTGCTGCCCCGCGACCCCGACGCCAGCGCAGCCGGGCTGCGCGCCGCACTACGCCAGTGCGCCGGGGTGGATGTCGGCGTGGTCATCACCGACACCATGGGCCGGGCCTGGCGCAACGGGCAGACCGACGCCGCGATCGGCTCGGCCGGTATCGCGGTGCTGCACAGCTATGCCGGAGCCAGCGACGTCCACGGGAACGAGCTTCTGGTCACCGAGATAGCGGTGGCCGATGAGATCGCCTCGGCCGCCGACCTGGTCAAGGGCAAGCTGACCGGGGTTCCGGTGGCGGTGATCAGGGGTCTTTCGATCCCCGACGACGGATCCTCGGCGGCCCGGCTGCTGCGCGGCGGACCCGACGATCTGTTCTGGCTCGGTACCGCCGAGGCCATCGAACTGGGCCGTCGGCAAGCCTTGCTGATGCGCCGCTCCGTGCGCCACTTCACCCACGACCCCGTCGACCCGGGCCTGATCGAGGCCGCGATCGCCGAGGCACTCACCGCGCCGGCCCCCCATCACACTCGGCCGGTTCGCTTCGTCTGGGTCGCCGACCGGACCCGGCGCACCGAACTGCTCGACGCTATGCGGGACGCCTGGCGGGCGGACCTGATCGCCGACGGCAAGCCGGCCGAGGTCGTCGAGAAGCGGCTGACCCGCGGGCAGATTCTCTACGACGCCCCGGAGATGGTCATTCCGTTCGTGGTGGCCAGCCCGGCCGCGGGCGCACACACCTACCCCGACCCGGTCCGCACCGCCGCCGAGCACACCATGTTCACCGTGGCGGCCGGCGCCGCGGTGCAGGCCTTGCTGGTCGCGCTCGCCGTGCGCGAGGTCGGAAGCTGCTGGATCGGGTCGACGATCTTCGCGCCCGAGGTGACCCGCTCGGTGCTGGATCTGCCGCCGGACTGGGCACCGCTGGGGGCGGTCGCCATCGGCCATCCGGAGACGCAGGCCGGGCCCCGCGAACCGGCCCCGGCCGGGGATCTGCTGGTGTACCGGTGAGCGTTCACTCCTCGGCGATTGCGGTGCTGACCGCATGGCAGACCCCCGACCCCGGTCAGGACGCCCTGCGCCATGCGGTGCTGGCCTTCCTCGACGCCCGGCCCGACGGCTGTCTGCGCAGCTGCGTGCCCGGCCACGTCACCGCCTCGACGCTGGTGGTCGACGCGTCCGGGGAACGGGCGTTGCTCACCCTGCATCCCCGGCTGGGCCGCTGGGTCCAACTCGGCGGGCACTGCGAGGACACCGACGCCGACATCACCGCGGCGGCGCTGCGGGAGGCCACTGAGGAGTCCGGTATCGCCGGCCTTCGAGTGGCCCCGGGACTGGCGGCCATCCACGTCCACGCGCTGACCTGCTCCCTGGGCACCCCGACCCGCCATCTGGATCTGCAGTTCATCGCCACCGCGCCGGCCGGAGCCCGGGCCGTGATCAGCGACGAGTCCCTGGACCTGCGATGGTGGCCGATCGATTCGCTGCCCGACGGCATCGACCCGGGGCTACGGCAGCTGGTCGCTAGATATCGCTGGAATAGCGGATACCGCAGTCCGGGATAGTCACCCCGGGCCAGACCCGCGCCCCACGCAGCAGTTCGCACCGGGCGCCGATATGAGCCCCGTCGCCGATCACACCATCGCGGACCAGCGCCCGCGGGCCGATGCGGGCGCCGAACCCGACGATCGAGCGCTCGATGACCGCCCCCGGTTCGATGCGGGCGCCATCGAATATCACCGCACCGTCCAGGCGGACCCCCGCGCCGATCTCCGCGCCGCGGCCCACCACGGTGCCGCCGTAGAGCAGCGCACCGGGGGCCACCGAGGCGCCGTCGTGGACCAGGCTCTCACCGCGCTGGCCGTGCAGGGCCGGGGACGGGGCGATCCCGCGCACCAGATCCGCCGAACCGCGGACGAAGTCCTCCGGGGTTCCCATGTCACGCCAGTAGGTGGCGTCGACGTATCCGCACACCTTGGCGCCCTCGCCCAACAGCGTCGGGAACACCTCGCGTTCCACCGAGACCTCCCGGCCCCGGGGGATCCGGTCGATGACTCCGCGCTTGAAAATGTAAGTGCCGGCGTTGATCTGGTCGGTGGGCGGGTCCTGGGTCTTCTCCAGGAAAGCCAGCACGTTGCCGTCGACGTCGGTCGGCACCGACCCGAAGGCCCGCGGGTCGCTGACCCGGACCAGATGCAGGGTGACATCGGCGTCCCGTTCGGCGTGGGTGGCCAGCATCGCGCCGAGATCCGCGCCGGACAGCACATCGCCGTTGAACACCATCACGGTCTCGCTACGCAGTTTGGGGGCGACGTTGGCGATACCGCCGCCGGTGCCCAGCGGCTGCTCCTCGGTGACGTAGTCGATCTGCAACCCCAGTTTGGAACCGTCGCCGAACTCGGCTTCGAAGGTCTCCGCCTTGTACGAGGTGCCCAGCACGACGTGCTCGATTCCGGCCGCCGCGATCCGCGAGAGCAGATGGGTCAGAAACGGCAGACCGGCGGTCGGCAGCATGGGCTTCGGCGCGGACAGCGTCAGCGGCCGCAGCCGGGTGCCCTTGCCGCCGACCAGCACCACCGCGTCAACGTTTCTTCTCACGGTTCCCACCGTCACGGCCTCGCTCACAGCGACTGCCCTTTCCCGAGTTCCCGGCGGGACTTTCGCACCGCCGCGCGGGCCCGTGCCCGCAGCGCGACCTTGATTGTCCACCGCAACGGCGCCCGCCACACCCCGGTATGTCGATCCGACAAATAAATGTAGGTGCTGGTGTGGTGGGCGGTCAGGTTCCGGGCCGGGTCGCGGCCGGTGGAGTGCCCCTTGTCGTGCAGGATCTCCGAACCGGGAACGTAAACGTTGAGCCAGCCCGCCCGGCCCAGCCGGTCGCCGAGGTCGACGTCCTCCATGTACATGAAGTAGCGCTCGTCGAATCCCCCGATCGCGTCGAAGGCCGACCGGCGCACCAGCAGGCAGGAGCCCGACAGCCAGCCGACCGGGCGCTCGCTGGGTTCGAGGCGCTCCTGGCGGTAGGACTTGGTCCACGGGTTGGCCTTCCAGGCAAACCCCACCACGGCATGCATCCCGCCGCGGACCAGGCTCGGCAGATGGCGGGCCGAGGGATACACCGAGCCGTCGGGATCGCGGATCAGCGGCCCCAACGAACCGGCCTGCGGCCAGCGGGCGGCCGCGTCGAGCAGAAGGTCGATACTGTCCGGCCCCCACACCACATCGGGGTTGGCCACCACGACGAACTCCTCTTCGGCGGGCAGCGTCGCGACGGCCCGGTTCACCGCGGTGCCGTAGCCGAGGTTGCCGCCGGTGCGCAGCAGTTCGGTGCCCGGATAGCGCTGCACTGCCTCCTCCGGCGCACCGTCGGTGGAGCCGTTGTCGGCGATGATCACCCGGACCTTGCGGTCGGTGGCCACCGTCAGGGACGACAGGAACCGGTCGAGGTGCGAACCCGGCGAATAGGTCACCGTGACCACGGTCAGGGCCGACTCGTCCTTCACGGCCTCGTCGCTCACGGCGCTGAGCGTATCGGTCCGTCGCCGATCGGCACCGCAACAGCCTCGGCAAGTGCTTCCCGCCACGGTCGCAGCGGTGTCAGCCCGGCGCGGGCCGATCCGGCCATCGACAGCGCCGAGAACACCGGGCGGTGCGCCGGCCTTGGAACGACGTCGGTGCCGACCGGCCGGACCCGCTCCGGATCGGCGCCGAGCTCGCCGAACACCGCTCGGGCCTGTTCGAAGCGGCTGGCGGCACCCGCGTTGGCGGCATGCAGGATCGGCGCCCGGATGCCGCCGGCGGCCACCTCGAGCAGCGCGTCGACCAGATCCGGGGCGTAGGTGGGCGATCCGGTCTGGTCGGCGACCACGTCGATGATGCGGTCGGTGGCCGCCAGTCGGCGCATCACCGCGACGAAATCGCCGCCGTCGGAGCCGGTGTAGACCCAGGAGGTCCGCACGACGTGGGCTTCGGGCAGCGCGTCGTGCACCGCCCGCTCCCCCTCGAGCTTGGTCCGGCCGTAGATGCTGAGCGGGCCGGTGGCATCGGAGATGTCGTACGGGCGGCCCAGGTCCCCGGCGAACACGTAGTCGGTCGAGATGTGGATCATCCGGGCGTCGGCCTCTGCGCAGGCGCGGGCGATGTTGCCGGGACCGGCCGCATTGCTCGCCCACGCCCCGTCCGGGTCGGCCTCGGCGGCGTCGACGTTGGTGAACGCCGCGCAGTTGACCACCACATCGCCACCCCGCACCTGCCGGCGGGCCGCATCCGGGTCGGTGATGTCGAAATCACGGTGCGTCAGCGCGCAGACGTCATAGCCCCGGCCGGCCGCCTGCACCGCGAGGAGCCGTCCCACCTGGCCGGCCGCGCCGGTGATCAGCATCCTCTGCGCCATGGGGAGAGTCTGGCACGCCGGTTGCGGCTAACCCGGATGCGGCCGCGCGCCCAGTAGCCTGGGGCACGTGCCAGATGAGACGGATGTGACGGCAGTGACTCGCGCCCGGCCGGTCGGGCGCACCGTGCTGGCCCTGCTCGCGGTGACCGTCCTGCTGGGGACCGGGGCGGCATGGGGGTCGGTTCGCTCGTTCGAGAACGGAATCTTCCACTTCACCACCGCCATGCTGGGCGGCCACGGCAGGGACGGTGACGGGGCCGTCGACATCCTGCTGGTCGGCATGGACAGCCGTACCGACGCCCACGGCAACCCGCTCTCGGAGGCCGAATTGGCCCAGCTCCACGCCGGTGACGAGGTCGCCACTAACACCGACACCATCATTCTGGTGCGCATCCCCGACAACGGGCGCTCGGCCACGGCGATCTCGATCCCCCGCGACTCCTACGTGGAGGCGCCGGGGCTGGACAAGACCAAGATCAACGGGGTGTTCGGCCAGGTCAAGCTCGACAGGATGAAGGATCTCGTCGAGGTCCGCGGCATCGACCCCGCCGAGGCCGAACCGATCGCCGTCGAGGACGGCCGCAACGCGCTGATCCAGACCGTCGCCGACCTGACCGGGGTGACGGTGGACCACTACGCCGAGATCGGCCTGCTCGGCTTCTCGCTGATCACCGATGCCCTCGGCGGCGTCGAGGTGTGCCTCAAGGAACCGGTCTACGAACCGCTGTCCGGGGCGGACTTCGCAGCCGGCTGGCAGCGTCTGGACGGCCCGCAGGCGCTGAGTTTCGTCCGGCAGCGCCACGAACTACCCCGCGGCGACCTCGACCGGGTGGTCCGCCAGCAGGTAGTGATGGCATCCCTGGCCCACCAGGTGATCTCCGGTAAGACGCTGAGCAGCCCGGCCACCCTCAACCGCCTGCAGGAGGCGATTCAGCGCTCCGTGGTGATCTCGGCCGGCTGGGATGTCATGGACTTCCTCAAGCAGCTGCAGAAGTTGGCCGGCGGCAACGTGGCCTTCGCCACCATTCCGGTGCTCGCCGAAGACGGCTGGAGCGACGACGGGATGCAGTCGGTGGTCCGGGTCGATCCCGCGCAGGTCCAGGAGTGGGTTGTCGGCCTGCTCCAGGATCAGGATCAGGGGCAGACCGCCAAGATCGCCTACACCCCTGAGCAGACCACCGTCGACGTCCTCAACGACAGCGATATCAACGGCCTGGCCGGCGCGGTGTCCGACGAGCTGGGTTTCAGCGGCTTCCTCATCGGAACCGTCGGCAACAACGACGCGGCGAAGGTCAGCGAAAGCCAGGTGCAGGCAGCCAGCGGCGACGACCTGGGCGCCGAGGCGGTGGCCCGGGCACTCGGCGGACTTCCGGTGAAGTCGGACTCCTCGCTCCCGGCGGGCACCGTCCGCGTGGTGCTCACCGAGGACTATTCCGGTCCGGGCTCCGGGCTGGAGGGGTCGTCGTCCACCGGATACAGCGTTCAGGACATGTCGGGTGCCGCGGACACCTCGGGCGCTGAGGCCGGCGCGCAGGCACCGCTGCCCTCCCAGGTGTTCACCGCGGGGTCCGAGGACCCCCAGTGTGTGAACTGAAATTGACGAACCTCACCGCGGCGCTGCTCGACCCGCTGCTGGCCCGTGACCCGATGGGCCCGCGGATCACCTACTACGACGACGCGACCGGCGAACGGATCGAGTTGTCGACGGTGACGCTGGCCAACTGGGCGGCCAAGACCGCCAACCTGCTGCGCGAGGAATTCGGCGCCGGTCCGGGCACCCGGGTGGCGGTGCTGCTACCGACGCACTGGCAGACTGCGGCGGTGCTGCTCGGGGTGTGGTGGATCGGCGCCGAGGCGACGACGGCCGGTCCGGCCGAGATCGCCCTGTGCAGCGCCGACCGGCTCGGCGAGGCCGATGAAGCGGTCGCCGACGGCCAGCTGGGTGAGGTGGCGGTGCTCTCCCTGGACCCGTTCGGCAGGGCGGTCGACGACCTGCCGGTCGGGGTCACCGACTACGCCACCGCCGTACGGGTGCACGGCGATGCGGTGATCGCCGAGCGATCACCGGGGCCGGCACTGGACGGCCGATCCGCCGGGGATGTTCTCGCCGCGGCCCGGCGCAGCGCCGCCGATCAGGCGCTGAGCGCCGAGGACCGGGTCATGTCGGACCGGCCCTGGGGCACCGCCGAGCAGATCGTCGACAACCTGCTGGCGGTGCTGGCCGCCGGGGCGTCGCTGGTGCAGCTGGCCAACCCCGACCCGGCATTGCTTCAGCGCCGCCGGGACACCGAGAAGGTGACCATGGACCTCGGCGCCTAGGCGCGGCTTAGGAAGCCGGAGCCGGAGCCGGAGCCGAGGCGTCCCACACCGCGGGATCCTCGGCCGGGAAGGTCGGGCACTTCGCCGCGATCTCGTTGGCGACCGGCTCCGCGGCGGTGAAGATCGAAACGTACTCCGGGAAGATCCCGGTCAGCGTGTTGATCTCAGCCTGCCGGTCTTGCGGCGACTTCTGCAGCAGCAGGTTCATGTGGTACACGATGCCGCCCTGGACCCAGCGGGGCTCGGAGTTGTACTTGCCGATCAGCTCCCCATAGGTGACCGGGTCGACGACCTTGGTCGCGGCCATGATCTGGTCGAGCGAGCAGGTGGTGTTGAGCATGGACGGCGGCACCGTGTCGGCGGCGGCCGAGCCGGCGAATCCGACGGCGGCAACGGCGAGGGCACCGGAAAGAGCGGCGACTGAGCGCAGAGTAATCACGGGTGCTCAAACTAGGGGCTGGCCTCCCGCTGAGTCAATCCGGGCTGGCCCCCACCGGCCTTAGGCTGGCGGTCATGACCGATCACCGCCCCCCATTGGACGTCGCCGCGGTGCGCCGCGACCTGGTCGGACCGCACCGGGCGCTGCGCAGCCTGGAGGTGGTGGAGACCACCGGTTCGACCAACGCCGACCTGCTGGCCCGCCACGCCGCCGGACACGACATCGACGGCGCGGTGCTGGTAGCCGAGCATCAAAGCGCCGGCCGCGGCCGGGCCGGTCGTAGTTGGTCCACCCCGCCGCGGTCGCAGATCGCGGTGTCCCTGGGTGTCGGCGTGGCCGGTGTCCCCTCAACGGCATGGGGCTGGCTGCCGCTGCTGACCGGGGTGGCGGCGGTCGACGCCGTGCGGGCCACCACCGGCATCCGCGCCGGCCTGAAGTGGCCCAACGACATCCTGGTCGGCGAGCACAAGCTGGGCGGAATCCTGGCGGAGGTGGCCTCGCCCGACCCGGTGATCGTGGTGGGGCTGGGCCTCAACGTCTCCCTGACCGCCCAGGAGGCCCCGGATTCCCGGGCCACCTCGCTGGCCATGCTGGGCTCGACGATGCTGGACCGCACCGCGCTGCTGGGCAGCGTGCTGGCCGAGTGGGCCGCGCGGATCGACCGCTGGCGCGCCGCCGGCGGTGCGGACCCCGCGCTGGTCGCCGACTACCGCGGGCACAGCGTGACGCTGGGAACCCAGGTCCGGGCCGAGCTACCCGGCGGCCGCGAGATCGTCGGTGTCGCATCGGATCTCGACCAAATCGGACAACTCCACATCGACACCGGCTCGCAGACCGTGGCGGTCGCGGCCGGTGACATCACCCACCTGCGGAACCGCTAGCAATCGGCGGAGCGGTATCAGCGCAGCAGCGCGCGGGACATCACCACACGCTGGATCTGGTTGGTGCCCTCGTAGATCTGGGTGATCTTGGCGTCGCGCATCATCCGTTCCACCGGGAAGTCGACGGTGTAGCCGGCGCCGCCGAAGATCTGCACGGCATCGGTGGTGACCTCCATGGCCACATCGGAGGCGAAGCACTTCGAGGCCGCCGAGATGAACCCGAGGTTGCCCTCGCCGCGCTCGGCCCGGGCGGCGGCGGAGTAGACCATCAGCCGGGCGGCCTCCACCTTCATCGCCATATCGGCGATCATGAACTGCAGGCCCTGGTTGTCGGCGATCGGCCGGCCGAACTGTTTGCGGTCCTTGGCGTAGGCGATCGCGGCGTCCAGTGCGCCCTGGGCAATGCCGACGGCCTGGGCGCCGATGGTCGGGCGGGTGTGGTCGAGGGTGGCCAGCGCAGTCTTGAAGCCGGTGCCGGGCTCACCGATGATCCGGTCACCCGGGATGCGGCAGTTCTCGAAGTACAGCTCGGTGGTGGGCGAGCCCTTGATGCCGAGCTTGCGTTCCTTCGGACCGACGGTGAAGCCCTCGTCGTCGGCGTGCACCATGAACGCCGAGATGCCGTTGGCGCCCTTGTCCGGATCGGTCACCGCCATCACGGTGTACCAGGTCGACTTGCCGCCGTTGGTGATCCAGCACTTCGAGCCGTTGAGGATCCAGTCGTCGCCATCGGCCTTGGCGCGGGTCCGCATCGCCGCGGCATCACTGCCGGCTTCCCGCTCCGAGAGCGCGTAGGAGGCCATCGCCTCACCGGAGGCGACGGCGGGCAGCACCTTCTGCTTCAGTTCGTCTGAGCCGCGCAGGATCAGGCCCATGGTGCCCAACTTGTTGACGGCGGGGATCAGCGACGCCGAGGCGTCCACCCGGGCCACCTCCTCGATGACGATGCAGGCCGCCACCGAGTCCGCACCCTGACCGCCGTACTCCTCCGGGACGTGCACAGCGTTGAAACCCGAGGCGTTCAGCGCATCCAGCGCCTCTTGCGGGAAACGCGCCTCCTCGTCCACCGCGGCGGCGTACGGAGCGATTTCCTTCTCCGCCAGCGCCCGGATCGCGGCCCGAAGCTCATCGTGCTCCTCGGGCAACTGGAACACGTCGAACGAAGGATCACCGGCCCAACTAGCCATTTCAGCCTCCTCGCTAATCGCGGGTAACGGTACCCGCTCGCCTACATTCCGAGTAAACGCTCCCGAAGCGCCCGGTCCTTCGCGGCGACCTCCGCCTCAAGTCCCTTCTGGAAACCTTCCATCCGCTCCCGCATCGCCGGGTCCGCCGAGCCCAGGATCCGGACCGCCAGCAATCCGGCGTTGCGGGCGCCGCCGATCGACACCGTTGCGACCGGAACACCGGCCGGCATCTGCACGATCGACAGCAGTGAGTCGAATCCGTCGAGTTTGGCCAGCGGCACCGGGACACCGATCACCGGCAGAGCGGTGGCCGCAGCCACCATGCCCGGCAGATGCGCCGCCCCGCCGGCGCCGGCGATGACCACCTCGAGGCCGCGGCCGGCCGCGGTGCGCGCGTATTCGAGCATCAGGCCCGGGGTCCGGTGCGCTGAGACAACGCCCACCTCGAAGGGCACCTCGAACTCGGCCAGCGCCTCGGCGGCGCCCACCATCACCGGCCAGTCGCTGTCGCTGCCCATGATCAGGCCCACCCGGGGTCGATCAGACATGCCCGGCCTCCCATCCGTCGGTCCACTCGGCGTGGGACAACCAGTGTGCCGCGCGCTCGGCGCGTTCCCGCACCACCGCGACATCGGTTCCCAGAATGTTCACATGTCCGATCTTGCGTCCCGGGCGTTCTTCTTTGCCGTAGAGGTGCACATGGGCCTCCGGGATCCTGCCCATCAGGTGGTGCGTCCGCTCGTCCATGCCCATCGCCGGGGTGACCGCCGCTCCCAGCACGTTGGCCATCACCGTCACCGGGGCCAACGCCCGGGTGTCGCCGAGCGGGTAGTCCAACACCGCCCGAAGATGCTGTTCGAACTGGCTGGTGACCGCGCCGTTCATGGTCCAGTGACCGGAGTTGTGCGGGCGCATCGCCAGTTCGTTGACCACCAGCGCGCCCTCGGTGGTCTCGAACAGCTCCACCGCCAGCACGCCGACCACGCCGAGTTCGTCGGCGATCCGCAGTCCCAGCTGTTCGGCCTCGGCCGCCAGTGGATCCGGCAGGTCCGGCGCCGGTGCGACCACCGTGACGCAGATCCCCTCACGCTGAACGGTTTCGACCACCGGCCAGGCCGCACCCTGACCGAACGGCGAGCGGGCCACCAGGATCGCCAGTTCGCGCCGCATCGGGACCCGCTCCTCGACCAGCACCGCCACCCCGTCGTCGAGGTATCCGGCCACCGCCTCGCGGGCGCACCGTAGGTCGTCGGCAAGCACTACGCCGCGGCCGTCGTAGCCGCCACGGACGGTCTTGACCACCACCGACCGGCCCGTCGATGCGGCGAAAGCGTCGACATCCCCGACCGTGTGGACCTCGGCGAACCGGGGCACCGGGGCGCCGATCTCGGCCAGCCGCCGACGCATCGCCAGCTTGTCCTGCGCGTAGACCAGCGCCTCCGGCGGCGGCAGCACCGCCACCCCTTCCTCGACCAGCGTGTATAGCAGTTCGGTCGGGACGTGTTCGTGGTCGAAGGTCAGTGCGGCAGCACCGGCCGCCGCGGCGCGCAGGGCCTGCAGGTCGGTATGGGATCCGATGAGCACGTCGGGGCTCACCTGGGCAGCCGGATCCTCGGCGCTGACGGACAGCACCCGAAGGCCCTGCCCGAGGGAGATCGCGGCCTGATGGGTCATCCGGGCCAATTGCCCGCCACCCACCATCGCCACCACGGGTCCGTTCGGCACGGCGACCATGGTGTCACGACCCCGCCGACCGCCGTTTGATCGACCGGCGTTTACCAACCGTGACCTGCATCTCTACTCAACGTAGGGGGATTTCCGTAGAATTTGCCCCTGTGTCTTTCGCTGATGCCACGATCGCCCGGCTGCCCCGGCCGATCCGGCCCGTCGCCGAGCGGCATCACGAGCTGATCAAGTTCGCGATCGTCGGGGCGACCACGTTCGTCATCGACTCGGTGATCTTCTACACCCTGAAACTGACGATCCTCGAGCCCAAGCCGGTCACCGCGAAGGTGATAGCCGGCATCGTCGCGGTGATCGCCTCCTACATCCTCAACCGGGAGTGGAGCTTCCGCGACCGCGGCGGCCGCGAACGTCACCACGAGGCTTTGCTGTTCTTCGGGGTCAGCGGTGTCGGCGTGGTCCTGGCGATGGTTCCACTGTGGTTCTCCAGCTACGTGCTGGGCCTGCGGGTACCCAACGTGTCGCTGACGGTGGAGAACATCGCCGACTTCGTGTCCGCCTACATCATCGGCAACCTGCTGCAGATGGCGTTCCGGTTCTGGGCCTTCCGGCGCTGGGTGTTCCCCGACGAAGTGGGCCGCGAGCCCGACCGGGCGCTGGAGTCGACCCTGACCGCGGGCGGTATCGCCGAGGCGATCGAAGACGAGTTCGAGGCCCGGGAGGCCCGCCGCGGCGTGGTGACCCCGCTGCGGCGCCGTCGCCGCCCACCGGCCGCCTAACGAGGGGACCCGGTTCCGAACTCCTCGGCGCCGAGGGTGTCGAAGACCTCGTGGTAGAGCAGCGAGTGCACCTGCTCGACCTGCGGGATGTCGAAGAACTCCAGCGGATCCTGGGCCGCCGACTCGATCACCAGGGTGCCGGTGCGCACGATCCGGTCCAGTAGGCCGTGCCGGAACTCGACACTGTTGATCCGGGCCAGCGGGATGTCGATCCCGGCCCGGGTCAGCAGCCCGTGCCGGTACATCACCCGCCGGTCGGTGATCACGAAGTGGGTGGTCAGCCACGCCAGGAACGGCCGCAGGGTCAACCAGACCACCAGGATCAGCCAGATACCGGCGATGACGGCCCACACCACCTGTTTGGCACGCGGATCCCACTCGGCGCGGCTGACCACGGCCGCACCGAAGGATGCCAGCGCCGTTGACACCAGCAAAGCCAGCACGGGCAGGACGAGGCGCTTCCAGTGCGGGTGGCGGTGCAACACCACCCGCTCGTCCTGCGCGAGCACATTGTCCGGATAGGCCATAATCATCTCCTACGTCACCGGTGCCGGAATTGGCAAGGACATGAGCGTCGAAGGATCGCTATGGGCGAAAGACCCGTGTACGACGCCTACCGGAACTTCCTGGCGAATCCGGGCACACCCTTCTGCACCCCCGGCCACAAGCGCAACCCGGATCTGATCGACGACTTCCTGGCCCTCGACGTTCCGCACTACCTAGGCATCGAGAACCGACGGGTGTCGACGCCGCGCCTCGCCACGGCCGAACGACTGGCCGGCGAGTTGTGGGGTGCCGACTGGTGCGGCTTTTCCGTACAGGGCTCCACGCACGGCAACGAGGCGATCTGCCTGTCGCTGGGCAAGCCCGGTGACAAGGTCATCGCGGCCCGCACGATTCACAAGTCGCTGTTCTTCGGCCTGGTGCTGGCCGGCCTCGTCCCGGTGTGGATCAGGCCCGACATCGACGAGCGAACCGGTCTGACCGCGGGTATGCCCGTCGAACGGGTCGCCGCGGCGCTGAAGGCCCACCCGGACGCCAAGGCCGTGATGCTGGTGGAGCCCAGCTACGTCGGCGGGGTCTCCGACGTCGCGGCCCATGCCGAGTTGGCCCACGCCCACGGCATCCCGTTGACCGTCGACGCCGCCTGGGGAGCCCATCTGGGCTTTCATCCCGACCTGCCGCCGCACGCCATCTCCTGCGGCGCCGACGCGGTGGTGACCAGCATCCACAAACAGGTCACCGGGTTCACCCAGTCCTCCATGGTGCTGGCCCAGGCCGAACGCATCGACCTGGAGCGGCTCGAGGCCGCATTCGAGGGGCTGCACACCACCAGTCCGTCCGGGGCCATCTTCGCCAGCATCGACCTGACCCGCGACCTGCTCGCCGAACGCGGTGCGGAGCTCCTCGGCCGGGCCATCAGCTTGGCGAACTGGGCGCGGGAGCGATTCCGGCAGGTGCCCGGCCTTGAGGTGGTCGGCGCCGATATCGCCGAGCGGTCACCGGGGCTGCTGATGCACGACCCGACCAAGATCGTGTTGACCCTGGCCGGCACGGGTGCCGAAGGTCAGCTCGTCGCCGACGAACTCGAGGAACACGGGCTGCAGCTGGAGTTCGCCGATCGCGACACGTTCTCCCCGGTCATCACCATGGCCGATACCGAACAGAGCATCGACTTCATGGTCACCGAGATCATCAACGCCATCGAGGAGCATCGCGGCGATCCGCGGGCGCTGGTGCCCATCACCGCCTGGACGCTGGAACCCGATCCGGTGATGACCCCGCGCGACGCCTTTTTCGCCGATCACGAACGGATCCCGGCTGAGCGGGCCCCGGGCCGGATCGCCGCCGAGACCGCGGCGCCCTATCCTCCCGGCGTCCCCGCACTGGCACCCGGTGAGCGGATCAACGCCGACGTGCTGGCGGCGCTGCAGGCCGAGGCCGCCAGCGGCACCCGGATCGCCTACTGCGGCGACCCGTTGCTGCGCAGCGTGCTCGTCGTCCGCGAGTGAGGCCGGGCCGGCAACGGCTACCATCGTCATCCATGACGACGACCGATGCGGACATCCAGGCGGATATTCCTACCCCGGATATTCATACGACGGCCGGCAAGCTGGCCGATCTGCGCCGGCGCACCGAGGAGACGTTGCACCCGGTCGGCGAAGCCGCCGTCGAGAAGGCCCACGCCAAGGGCAAGCTGACCGCCCGCGAACGGATCCTGGCCCTGCTCGACGAGGATTCCTTCGTCGAACTCGACGCCCTGGCGCGGCACCGCTCCACCAACTTCAACCTGCAGGAGAACCGTCCGGTCGGCGACGGCGTGGTGACCGGCTACGGCACCATCGACGGTCGCGAGGTGTGCATCTTCAGCCAGGACGCCACGGTGTTCGGCGGCAGCCTCGGCGAGGTCTACGGCGAGAAGATCGTCAAGGTCCAGGAACTGGCCATCAAGACCGGCCGCCCGCTGATCGGCATCAACGACGGCGCCGGCGCCCGCATCCAGGAGGGTGTGGTCTCGCTCGGCCTCTACAGCCGGATCTTCCGCAACAACATCCTGGCCTCCGGGGTGATCCCGCAGATCTCGCTGATCATGGGTGCCGCGGCGGGCGGGCACGTGTACTCCCCCGCCCTGACCGACTTCGTCATCATGGTCGACCAGACCAGCCAGATGTTCATCACCGGGCCGGACGTCATCAAGACCGTCACCGGTGAGGACGTCACCATGGAGGAGCTCGGCGGCGCCCAGACCCACATGTCCAAGTCCGGCACCCTGCACTACGTCGCTTCAGGCGAGCAGGACGCCTTCGACTTCGTCCGCGACCTGCTCAGCTTCCTGCCGCCCAACAACTACGCCGAGCCGCCGCGCTTCCCGGCACCCCCGCACCCCGGTGCGATCGAGGACAACCTCACCGACGAGGACCTCGAACTGGACACCCTGATCCCGGACTCGCCGAACCAGCCCTATGACATGCACGAGGTGATCACCCGGATCCTCGACGACGACGAGTTCCTGGAGATCCAGGCCGGCTACGCGCAGAACATCATCGTCGGTTTCGGCCGGGTCGACGGCCGGGCGGTGGGGATCGTGGCCAACCAGCCCACCCAGTTCGCGGGCTGCCTGGACATCAACGCCTCGGAGAAGGCCGCCCGGTTCGTGCGAACCTGCGACTGCTTCAACATCCCGATCGTGATGCTGGTCGACGTTCCCGGCTTCCTGCCCGGGACCGGGCAGGAGTACAACGGCATCATCCGGCGCGGGGCCAAACTGCTCTACGCCTACGGTGAGGCCACCGTCGCCAAGATCACAGTCATCACCCGCAAGGCCTACGGCGGCGCCTACTGCGTGATGGGGTCCAAGGACATGGGCTGCGACGTCAACGTGGCCTGGCCGACCGCGCAGATCGCGGTGATGGGCGCCTCAGGCGCAGTCGGGTTCGTCTACCGCAAGCAGCTCACCGAGGCGGCCCGCAACGGCGAGGACGTCGAGGCGCTGCGCTTGGAACTGCAGCAGGACTACGAGGACACCCTGGTGAACCCGTATATCGCGGCCGAGCGGGGGTTCGTCGACGCGGTGATCCCGCCGTCGCACACCCGCGGCTACATCGCCACCGCGCTGCGTCTGCTGGAGCGCAAGATCGTCCAGACCCCGCCCAAGAAGCACGGGAACATCCCGCTCTAGGAGCCGAGCATGCGACACGAGGACATCACCGAAGTCAGCGATCCGCACCAGCTGACCATCGACGAACCCGAGCACGAGCCCTCGGAGATCCGGGTGCTCAAGGGCAACCCCAGCGACGCCGAACTGGCCGCGGTGATCACCGTGCTGGCCGGGCTGGGTGGCGGGCGGGGCCAGCACGGCCCGCAGGAGCTCAACCTATGGGGCCACCCGGTGGACAAGTTGCGTTATGACGTCACCAGCTGGCAGCGGGTCACCCTCCTGGAGCGGACGCATATGCGCCGATGAACGGCCGATGACGCGGTTCGTGCTGGGTTCGGCCTCGACCGGCCGGCTGCGGGTGCTGCGCAACGCCGGGATCGACCCGCTGGTCGCGGTGTCCGGGGTCGACGAGGACGCGGTGATCGCCGGGGTCGGCGCTGGGGCCGATCCGGCCACGGTGGTCACCGCCCTCGCCGCGGCCAAGGCCGAGTCGGTGTGCCGGGACCTGCCAGCCACGGTGACGGTGGACTGCGTGGTCATCGGCTGCGATTCGATGCTCTTCCTCGACGGCGAGCTCAGCGGCAAGCCGGTGACGCCCGAGGAGACCCGGCGGCGGTGGGCGGCGATTGCCGGGCAGGCGGGCCGATTGTTCACCGGGCACAGCGTTGCCCGGATGCGGGACGGCGCGGTGACGGCGACCGCAGCGGCCGCCGAGGTGACCACCGTGCGCTTCGGTGTGCCCGAGGCGGCCGAACTGGAGGCCTACATCGCCAGCGGGGAGCCGCTCGGGGTTGCCGGTGCCTTCACCCTCGACGGACTCGGCGGCTGGTTCGTCGACGGCGTCGACGGCGACCCGTCCAACGTGGTGGGGTTGGGCCTGGCCGTCACCCGTCGGCTGCTGGAGGCGGTGGGGCTCTCGATCGGCGAGCTTTGGCGGGCGAATCCGGTGCGGCCCTCGGTAGGCTCGTAGCGTGGCACTGCCTCCCGATCCCAGCCCCGTCCTGCAGGATTACGCCCACCCCGAGCGGCTGGTCACCGCCGACTGGCTCTCGGCGAATCTGGGCACCCCGGGCCTGGCTGTCGTGGAGTCCGACGAGGATGTGCTGCTCTACGACGTCGGCCATATCCCCGGCGCGGTCAAGATCGACTGGCACACCGATCTCAACGATCCGCATGTCCGCGACTACATCAGCGGCGAACAGTTCGCGGATCTGATGAATCGCAAGGGCATCTCGCGCGACGACACCGTGGTGATCTACGGCGACAAGAGCAACTGGTGGGCCGCCTACGCGCTGTGGGTGTTCACCCTGTTCGGCCACCCCGACGTGCGCCTGCTCAACGGCGGGCGCGACCTGTGGCTGGCCGAGGGACGCGAGACCACCCTGAAGGTTCCCGAGAAGACCACCGCCGGCTACCCCGTCGTGCAGCGCGACGACCGGCCGATCCGCGCCTACCGCGACGACGTGCTGGCCGCACTCGGCACCGCCACCCTGATCGATGTGCGCTCGCCGCAGGAGTACACCGGCGAACGCACCCACATGCCGGACTACCCGGAGGAGGGCGCGCTGCGCGGCGGCCACATCCCCACCGCGGTGTCGGTACCGTGGGCGCGGGCGGCCGACGAGCAGGGCCGTTTCCGTCCGCGCGCCGAACTGGCGGAGATCTACTCCTTCATCGAACCCGGCGCGGACACCATCGCCTACTGCCGCATCGGCGAGCGCTCCAGCCACACCTGGTTCGTGCTCACCCACCTGCTGGGCATCCCGGGGGTGCGCAACTACGACGGCTCCTGGACGGAATGGGGCAACGTCGTAAGGGTGCCCGTCGTCATCGGCGACGAACCCGGCGCCGCGCCCGCAGCACCATGAACATGCCGGCACCCCTGGCCGAGGTGGTATCCGAATTCGGCGAGGTCAACGGCCAGGACAAACTGGCGCTTCTGTTGGAGTTCGCCAACGAGTTGCCGCCGCTGCCGGCCGACCTCGAAGAGGCGGCCATGGAACCCGTGCCGGAGTGCCAGTCGCCGCTGTTCCTGCACGTCGACGCCGCCGACCCCGAGCACGTGCGGCTGTACTTCAGCGCGCCGGCGGAAGCGCCGACCACCCGCGGGTTCGCGTCGATCCTGGCCACCGGCCTGGACGGACAGCCGGCTACCGCGATCCTCGCGGTCCCCGACGACTTCTACGCCGAACTGGGCCTGGCGAAGCTGATCAGCCCGCTGCGACTGCGGGGCATGTCGGCCATGCTGACCCGGATCAAACGCCGGTTGCGTAGCTAGGGCGCCCACGTTCCCACCAGAAGCTTTGCCCGTTCCACGACCCCGCTGAACCGCCCGTTGAGCTTCAGTTAGCCCCGTAGATACGCCCCATCGAGGAAAGAACAGCGGGCCGCCCCGCTTTGTGGGGTAGGCGTGACCCACCGGCGAGGCCACATCAAACGTCTTGATCAACTGATGTTTGCTGCAGGCTCAAGAACACTCGGGGGCATCTCCCCAAGCCGGAGTGCCCGGCAATGCCACTCTCACCGGAAAGTGCTGCGCGAAGAGCTGTTCTGGCGGGTGCTGCTTCACAGAGATCGGTGATGAATCGTTCCGCTGAGGCTGTCCACCAGCCTTCGGCTGCCTGACACTCTCCCCGAAGCTCAAGCGTGCCTTAACTAACCTCTGCAAAGGCAGATCCAGCAATCGCCCGGCTGCGCCTCGCCAGAAACTGTGTGCAGGCAGACGCAATGATCGCGTTGAGCGGAACAACAAACTGAGCCCCACGACCACGGTCAGACTCCAGCCTTCAGGCACACGCCGACAGTGCAATTCAGGAGGTTTGTGAACGCACCTCAGAAGGAAGCCGACCAAGGGTGCAGTAATCGTGATCCGCGATCCGTTGGGAACCACAAATCGAAAGCCGAGATCCGGATCGTCGGAATCGGGGTCCAGCCAAAGAAGCGTTCCTGGTAGTGGTCCAGATTCAGGCCCGCCTTCATCGGCGTCTGAGCTGAATCGCACCATCATCGCGAGGGGTGCTCAGCGACTCGCGACATCCCGTAAAAGATAGCCGAAACCCGCACGGGCGGTCGCCGCCGCGTCAGCTAGCAAATCCGGTTCCCTCGTGCGGCCCAGAGCCAATACGTCCCGCCCGTGGGGCAATACGGATGCTGGGGCGATTGCACACGTAGAGCGCACGCAGAGAGAAAGCTACACATTGCGTCGGACCGTACCGCTCACTTCCGCCTCTCCAATGCCGTCAAACAACCATTCGAGTACGTCAACGCGGTCCGACAAAAACCGTCGATCCGCCACGTTCTAGACTGCTGCGAACTCTATTCTTTATCCGGTTCTTAAAGTTCAGGAGGCGCGCGTGCCCAGTCAGACCATCGCGAAGGTTCTCGTCGCCAACCGCGGCGAGATCGCGGTCCGGGTGATCCGGGCGGCCAAGGACGCCGGTCTGGGCAGTGTCGCGGTCTACGCCGAACCGGACGCCGACGCCCCGCACGTAGCGCTGGCCGACGAGGCGTTCGCCCTCGGCGGGCAGACCTCGGCGGAGTCCTATCTGGACTTCGGCAAGATCCTCGACGCCGCGGAGAAGTCGGGCGCCAACGCGATTCACCCCGGCTACGGCTTCCTCTCCGAGAACGCCGACTTCGCCCAGGCCGTCATCGACGCCGGACTGATCTGGATCGGACCCAGCCCGCAGTCCATCCGCGATCTCGGTGACAAGGTGACCGCCCGCCACATCGCCGCCCGCGCGCAGGCCCCGCTGGTTCCCGGCACCCCGGACCCGGTGAAGGACGCCGACGAGGTGGTGGCCTTCGCCCGCGAGTACGGCGTGCCGATCGCCATCAAGGCGGCCTTCGGCGGCGGCGGCCGCGGCATGAAGGTGGCCCGCACCATCGAGGAGATTCCCGAACTGTTCGAGTCGGCCACCCGGGAGGCGGTCGCCGCGTTCGGCCGCGGTGAGTGCTTCGTCGAGCGCTACCTGGACAAGCCGCGCCACGTCGAGGCCCAGGTGATCGCCGACCAGCACGGCAACGTCGTGGTCGCCGGCACCCGCGACTGCTCGCTGCAGCGACGGTTCCAGAAGCTGGTCGAGGAGGCCCCCGCGCCCTTCCTCACCGACGCCCAGCGCGCCGAGATCCACGAGTCGGCCAAGCGGATCTGCAAGGAAGCCGGCTACTACGGGGCCGGCACCGTGGAGTACCTGGTCGGTCAGGACGGTCTGATCTCCTTCCTCGAGGTGAACACCCGGCTGCAGGTGGAGCATCCGGTCACCGAGGAGACCTCGGGCATCGACCTGGTGCGCGAGCAGTTCCGCATCGCCAACGGCGAGCACCTCGACATCACCGAGGACCCGGCCCCGCGCGGGCATTCCATCGAATTTCGGATCAACGGCGAGGACGCCGGTCGCGGATTCCTGCCCGCCCCCGGCCCGGTGAACCGCTTCGAGGCGCCCACTGGCCCCGGTGTGCGGCTGGACTCCGGCGTCGTGGCGGGTTCGGTGATCGGCGGCCAGTTCGACTCGATGCTGGCCAAGCTGATCGTCAGCGGCGCGAACCGTACCGAGGCGCTGCAACGCGCCCGCCGCGCGCTCGACGAGTTCCACGTCGAGGGCCTGGCGACGGTCATCCCGTTCCACCGCGCGATCGTGGCCGACCCGGCCTTCATCGGCGACGAGGACGGGTTCACCGTGCACACCCGCTGGATCGAGACCGAATGGGACAACCAGGTCGAACCGTTCACCGGCGGCGGCGCGGTCGACGAAGAAGAGGCCCAGCCGCGCCAGAAGGTCATCGTGGAGGTGGGCGGCCGCCGCCTGGAGGTCTCCCTGCCGGGCGACCTGGCCCTGGGCAACGGCGGCGCCGCCGAGCCCGGCGTTGTCCGCAAGAAGCCCAAGGCCCGCAAGCGTGGCGCGAACAACGCCGCGGCGGCCTCCGGTGACGCTGTGACCGCCCCCATGCAGGGCACCGTCGTCAAGGTCGCCGTCGAGGAGGGGCAGACGGTCAGCGCCGGCGACCTGGTGGTGGTGCTGGAAGCCATGAAGATGGAGAACCCGGTGACCGCCCACAAGGACGGTGTGATCACCGGCCTCGCCGTCGAGGCCGGGGCCGCCATCACCCAGGGCACAGTGCTCGCCGAGATCAAGTGATGCCAGCCAGCCCCGATATCAACGCCGGAGCCTGGTATCTGCGCGGCCGCTATGACCGGGGGTGGGACGTCTGCGAGCCGATCACCGGCGAGGTTCACGCCGAGATCGCAGTGGATCCGGAGGGCCACGAAATCACGGCCAACGGCGAGCGGTCCGCGGCCCTGGCCGGGGCCGAGGCTGTCCGCCGCTACCTGCGGGCCATCGATAGCTGATCCCCTAAAGCTGATCCCGCAGCCGGGCCAGCGACTTGGCCAGTATCCGGGACACGTGCATCTGGGAGATCCCTACCCGCTCGGCGATCTGGGTCTGGGTCATCGACTCGACGAACCGCAGCATCAACACGGTACGTTCCCGCTCGGGCAGGGCGGCCAGCAACGGACGCAACGACTCGCGGTTCTCGATGCGCTCAAGGCCGCGATCGACCTCACCGAGGGTGTCGACGATGGCCGGGGCGTCCTCGTCCCCACCACCGCTGTCGATCGACAGGGTGTTGTAGGAACTGCCGGCGACCAGGCCCTCGACGACCTCCTGGCGGTCCATGCCGAGTTCAGCGGCCAGTTCGGTGGCCGTCGGCGACCGGCCGTGCCGCTGGGAAAGTTCCGATGTGGCCGCGCCCAGACGCAAGTGCAGTTCCTTGAGTCGCCGCGGCACCTTCACCGACCAGCTGTTGTCCCGGAAGTGGCGGCGCACCTCCCCCATGATGGTGGGCACGGCGAACGAGACGAAGTCCGATCCGGTCTCGACGTCATAGCGTTTCACCGCGTTGACCAGCCCGACCCGCGCCACCTGTGTCAGATCGTCGCGAGACTCCCCGCGACCCTCGAACCTGCGGGCGATGTGATCGGCCAGCGGCAGGCAACGCTCGATGATGCGGTCGCGCCGCCGGCGGAAATCCTCGGAGTCGGGATCGGTCTTACCCAGTTCGCGGAACATGTCCGGAACGTCGGCATATTCGGAGGCAGACCGTGGGGATGAGCCATCGGCGGCTCGGGAGCTCACTGCGAAGAGCCCGCCCGCCTCGTGGTCAGGGTGATGCCGAACACATGTGCGCCCGACTCGTGGCCGTCCACGTGACCGTTGCGGAAAGTCTGCACCTCGTCGGTCAGTGAGCTGAGCACATGCCAGCTGATACTTCCCTCGGAGACGACCTCGTCGCGGGCGTCGCAAGTGGTCCACGCCTCGACCACCACCACGTCTTTCCGGGGATCGACGACCACCTCCAGCATGGCCTCCGCGGTGGCCGACCCGATCAGCGCAGTGCAAGCCTCGTCGACCGCCAACCGCAGGTCGGAGACGGCGTCGAGACTCAGGTCGGAGAATGTCCCGACGGCCACGACCATGGTGCGCAGCAACGCCAGGTTCTCCAACCGGGCCGCGACCCTGAGTTCGATGGCGGCAGGGCTGCGCTGCGCGGCCCGGCGGCGCACGCCGTCCGTCATGGAGCCTCCCGCCATCATCGCGCCGACAGTACTCCAGCCCCGGGAGGTCGTCACGGTGCAGATTTATACCCGTCGGACCGGATCGGCTAAACATCGCACCGCCAGTGGGCGGGGGTGCCGGTATGTTGGCAACATCATGACCAGGCCCGAGCCCCTCCCGAACGAAGTCCCGATCGACGATGCCGTCGAACAGTCCCGACCGCTGGTCGGGAACGATGAACAGGAACGGCTGCGGGATGAGGGCAGCCCGCCACTGGAAGCCGACGCCCCGGACTGGCAGGAACAGCACCAACTCATCGAGGATGCCGGCGAAGACGATTTCCGCTGACCCGCAATCGTAGGTTTGAGCTCACCGCACCGCCGGGTACAGGGCAGGTGGCGAAGGTCCAGCCGAAGTCCAGCCCGAAGGAGGTACCGATGCTCAACAGCAGCATGGCCGCCACCCGCCAAAGCGACATCCGCTATTTCCGCCCCAGCCGGTCGTGTGCCTATGAAGGATGGACGGTCGCCGAACTCAAGAAGCGGGCGCGGCAACTGGGCATTTCCGGCTACTCCGGGCTGAACAAGGAACGGCTGATCTCGCTGATCCGCAGCTACTGACGCCGGTGCACCTCGCGGCGGTGCTCGACGGCCAGCCAGACCGCCGCGGCCGCCCCGATCAGCGCCGTGACGGCCGCCGCCAGCGCCCCGTCGCCGGTGTCCCCCACAGCGAACAAATGGAGACTGAACGCCAATCCCAGAATGCCGACCGCGGCCAGCGCCAGCCCGGGGACAACGGCGGCGTACTTCATCATCTCGCCGGGAATCTGCTCATCAGTGCGGATGCGATGAACCGGCTTCCGGTTGCTCCGCTTTGTGTTTCTCGACATCGTTGTCTTGGACATTGTCCTCACCTCCCACCGAATGGGATACCGCCCCGACGCCAGGACTAAACCGAGGCGGGCAGTCAGTTGTCGGACAGTTCCCACACCGCCGCCGACATCCGGTCGGCAATCGTGGTCGCGGTGACCCGGCCGGAGTCATCGCCGCGGCAGGCCATCACCTGCAGGACGGCGTTGGCGCGCTGCCTCGCCTCACCGTGGCAGACCCAGGTCAGCGGGATTCCCATCTGCTGCTTGCGCCAGCGAACCGCATCGGAGTCGACGACGGGCACGCTGAAACTCCATGCCGCGTCGCCACCGGTGCCCAGCGCCCGCTGGCCGTCGCAGGCCCGGGCGTCCCGAGTTCCCGCGGAGAAGGCCGATGCCGCCGCGGGCGTGTCCGGGTAGACCGCGACCGCCTCGGCGACCACCTGTTCGTGTCGGTCGCCGTCGGTGAGCAGCAGCACGTGGAATCGGGACCAGGAATCTCCGATGAAGGCCGACATCCCGACCGCGTCGAGTGCGGAGCAGGCCGGAACCGCCGAGGAACCCGGTATCGGGCGGGACCGGTCGGCATCGACCTGCAATGTCGTCCCGACGAGGTCGGCGATCTCGACCGAACTCAGCAGAACCTGGTCGGCATCACCGGGGCGCAGCTGTCCGGCCGCCTGGGCGAAATCGAATACCGCGGCCCCCGACACCGTGTGTGCGCAGCCAGCGAGGGTCGCCGCCATCGATATCGATCCGGCGGCCAGGATTGCTTCCTGCAACCGCATAGTGGCCAATGCTAGACGGCTCCCACGGAGCGGCCCCGACTAAGCAGCCGATCCTCGATGAGATCCGCCCCGCGGCCTACCCCTCCGGTGGCGGCGAAGCCGTCGGCAACCCGGCGGGCGCCCTCGGTCATGGTCATCGCCTCACGCACCTTGTCGCGCAAGCTGCGGGTGGTCAACCGGCCGGCGGGCAGCCGGGTGCCACAGCGGGCCACCTCGACGCGCATGGCGACTTCAGGCTGATCCCGGCCGAAGGGCACCACGCAGACCGGCACGCCCCGGTCGAGCGCCCGCACCGTCGCGCCCATCCCGCCGTGGGTGACCGCGCACACGGCGCGGTCGAGAACCGCGCCGTGCGGCACGAACTGCTGCACCGTCGCGTTCGGCGGAACCTCAAGATCGGCGGGAATTCCGGCGGGGAAGGTCACCACCACGTGCACCGGTTCGCCGGCCAGCGCCGCCAGGGCGGTGATGCCCAGCCTGGCGTCGGCCTGCCGGACCGAGGAGGTGGTGACCAGGACGATCGGATCGGTGATCTCGGCCAGCCAGTCCGGGGTCTCGCCCTGGGGGCCCGTGCAGGCTCCGATCGGATGGACCCGGGGTCCCCAGTCCGGATGCGGGTACTCGAACGGCTCGCCGCCGACCACCAGCATCAGCGGGGCCCGGCGCAGGAACTCGTCCACCGATTCGACCCGGGGTGCGCCCACCGCGTCGCGCACGGCGTTGATCCGTGGGAGCACCGGACGGTCCATGACCTGGTTGACCACCGCCCGCACGCCCAGATCCCGGAAAGCGCCCAGCGGTCCGCGCCGGGGCCGCATTCCGGGTCCTACCGGAGGCATTCCGGCCGAGCGCAGGAACGGGGTGAACGGCGAGAACACCGCCCAGCCGAGGTCGCCGGCGTCGGCGGCCGACATCGCCCCCCAGCAGTTGGCGTCGATGATCAGCGCGTCCGGCCGGATCTCGGCCACGGCGCGGGCGAGATCGGCGACCTCAAGCTCCGCGCGCCGGCACAGCACGTCCAAGGTCATCCGCAGCACGCCGAAGACGCTGCGCGCCGTCCAGTCCCGGCTGGTGATCTCCTCGATCCGGGGGTCCACGGCCCTGGTGGCCAGACCAAGCCGCTCACCGTGGGCGACTCCCGCGGCCAATGTCCGCAGATGGACCTCGTGACCGCGACCGGCCAGCTCGCGCAGCAGTTCACCGACCGGCAGCAGATGGCCCAGCGCCGGCGATCCGTAGGCCAGGATCCGGCTCATCGCTTCGCCGTGTCGTCGCAGAAGGGGGCGCCGGAGAAGGGTTGGAAGAAGGCGCGAACGTCCTCGACGAACAATTCCGGCTGCTCGAAGGCAGCGAAGTGGCCGCCGCGCGGCATCTCCGTCCAGCGGGTGATGGTGTAGGCGTCCTCGCACCAGCTGCGTGGCGCCCGCAGGATCTCCTTCGGGAACCTCGCCACCCCGGTCGGCACCCGCACCTTGTGGCCGCCGCCGAAGGAGCCGAAACTCTCCCAGTAGAGCCGCGCCGAGGAGGTGGCGGAGTTGGTGGCCCAGTACAACATCACGTTGTCCAACAGTTCGTCCCGGGAGAGCACGTTCTCCGGATGGCCGTCGCAGTCGGTCCAGGCCCAGAACTTCTCCACGATCCAGGCCAGCTGCCCGGCCGGCGAATCGGCCAGGCCATAGCCGAGCGTCTGCGGACGGGTGCACTGCTGTTTGGAGTATCCCGACTCCCACTGCCGATAGTGTTCGGCAGCGCTCAGGGCGTCCCGCACGTCGGGCGCCCGGCGCTCCGGAGTACCGGTGGGCGGCGCGATCGGCATGTTGGTGTGGATCGCCACACAATTGCCGGCGTCACGCCCGATCTGAGTCGTCACCGCCGACCCCCAGTCACCTCCCTGAGCCCCGTAGCGCCGGTAACCCAGCCGGGTCATCAGGGTGTCCCAGGCCGCCGCGATCCGCTCCACGGTCCAACCGGTGGCGCTGGGTTTGCCGGAGAACCCGAAGCCTGGCAGCGTCGGGCAGACCACGTGGAAGTACTGGCTCAACGGCCCGATCACGTTCATGAACTCCACCACCGAGCCCGGCCAGCCGTGGGTGATCACCAGTGCCAGCGCGTCGGGGTCGGCGTTGCGCTGGTGGAGGAAGTGAATATCGCAGCCATCGATCTCGGTGACGAACTGATCGAAACGGTTCAGCCGCTCCTCACGGGACCGCCAGTCGTAGTCATCGGCCCAGTACGCGGCCAGTTCGCGGGTGTAGTCCAGGGGCATCCCCTGGCTCCAGTCCCCGACACACTCACGATCCGGCCAGCGGGTCCGGTGCAATCGGTCCCGCAGATCGACGAGGTCGGCATCGGGGACCCGGATCCGGAACGGTCGGACATCGGCCATGTCAGTGATTATCGCGCCCGGTGCCACTAGGGTCGGTAGCCATGCGTCTGGTGGTGGATCTCAACAAGTGCCAGGGATACGCGCAATGCGTTCCGCTGGCCCCGGAGGTGCTCAAGCTCCTCGGCGAGGAGGCCCTCGCCTACGACCCCAACCCCGACGATTCCCAACGCCAGCAGGTGCTCCGGGCGGTTGCCTCCTGCCCGGTGCAAGCCATCATCTGCGAGGTCGACCCACCGGCGGACCGGGACACCAAGTGACCGGGAAAAGGGCCAAGACCTATTCGTTCGACACGATCCTCAACCAATTCCGGGCCGGCGGACACATCGCCATCGTCGGCGCCTCGCTGGCCGGGTTGCGGGCCGCCGAAGCCCTGCGCGACAAGGGCTTCGAGGGCAGGCTGACCATCATCGGCGACGAACCGCACGAACCCTACGACCGTCCCCCGCTGTCCAAGCAGGTGCTCAAGGGCTGGGTGCCGGCCGACCACACCAAGCTCCCCCGGCTGCGCCGGGTCGATGCGGAGTGGAAGCTCGGCGTGGCGGCGGTGGGCTTGGATCGGATCAACCACGTGGTGAAACTGGGCAACGGCGAGGAGGTCAGCTACGACCGGCTGCTGATCGCCACCGGTACCCGGGCCCGGCCGTGGCCCAAGCCCGAAGAAGCCGCCCTGCAAGGGGTGTTCACGGTGCGCACGGTGGAAGACGCCGCCGGACTGTCCGCCGCGCTGAAGGCGCGTCCGAAGCGGGTGCTGGTCATCGGGTCGGGCTTCGTCGGGTCGGAGATCGCCTCGGTGTGCCGGGACCTCGACCTTCCGGTGACGGTGGCCGAACGCGGTAAAGGCCCGCTGATGGGGGCGCTCGGTGGTGTGATCAGCGAAATCGCCGCGCAGATGATGCGCGATTCCGGGGTGGACCTGCGCACCGGCGTTTCGGTCAGCTCCCTGAACGGCGACGACTCCGGACACGTCCGGTCGGCGACGCTGTCCGACGGCACGGTGCTCGACGTCGACGTGGTGATCCCGTCCCTGGGGTCCATCCGCAACGTGGAGTGGCTGGAAGGGGCGGGCCTGGCCGCCGGGCAGTGGGGTCTGGCGTGCGACGCCGGCTGCCGGGCCTTCGACATCAACGGGGTGGTGACCGACCACATCTTCGTCGCCGGCGACGTCGCCCGCGCCCCGCATGTGCTCTACGACTACGAGTTCATGTCGCAGGAGCACTGGGACAACGCGGTGTTCGGCGCCGAGGTGGCCGCCAACAACATGATCCACCTGGAAGTCGGCCGTCGCGCGCACCTGCCGCTGCCGTCGTTCTGGTCCGGACAGTTCGGGGTGAACATAAAAAGTGTCGGGGTGTGTTCGTTCGGCGACGAGATCGTGTTCACCCAGGGATCCCCGGAGGAGCGCCGGTTCGCCGCGGCCTACGGCAAGGACGGCCGCATCGTCGGCGCGGTGACCTTCAACCACGGTAAGTGGCTGCCCTACTACGCGGAACTGATCGAACGCTCGGCGCCGTTTCCGCCGCCGCCGCCCGGATATGACCGGCCGACCAACGCCGAGGTGATGCCGGCTCGATTCCCCGATCCGCGAGAGCCCGCCGGCAATCCCGACGTGGTTCTGACCGGACACGACCCGACCGACCGCACCGCCGAGTTCCGGCCGCGCAGCCATTAGGAGCCGAAGAGATGGACGCCGCAACCGCGTGGGCCGAGGCGATGAAGTTCTCCAACCGCCCGAACCCGTACCCCTATTACGAGGAACTCCGCAAGACGCCGGTCGCCAAGGTTTCCGACCATACCTACGTCGTCACCGGTTACCCCGAAGCCCTTGCGCTGGCGCACGATCCGCGGATCAGCTCCGACATCAGCCGCAGCCCGTCGGGGCTGTTCGGAGAGAAGCAGGCGGCGATCGACGCCGCGCAGCTCGACGTCGCCGAAGCCGCCCAGGCCCGGGATTGGAGCATGCTGGTCGCCGACCCGCCCGAGCATGACACGATGCGCCGGCAGTTCATGCGGCACTTCGGCCCGCCGCACGCCCCCGACCTGATCCCCAGCATGGAGGCGATGGTCATCGAATTGGCCAACGATCTGCTGGACAAGGTCAAAGCCCGCGGCGGCACCCGGATGGACGTCGTCGAGGACTTCTCCTACCCGATCCCGGTGTCGGTGATCTTCCGGGTGATGGGGGCCCCGATTGCCGACGAGCCGAAATTCCACGGCTGGGTGATGGATTTCATGCAGGGCGCCGACGTGGGCCCGGAGGCTGACACCGAGGAGGGCCGTGCGGCGACGGCCAAGGCGGCCGCCAGTATGAACGAGCTGGGTGTCTGGGTGCATGAACTGGTCGACCGGTTGTCCCGCGAGCCCGGACCCGGTCTGCTCTCGGCAGCGCTGCACGACGACGGCCCGGACGGCCCGGTATCGAAAACGGTGGCCGAGGCCAACGCGCTGCTGCTGATGATCGCCGGTCATGACTCCACGGTGAACACCATCAGCAACTGCATCATGACGATGTTGCGCAGTCCCGGGTCATGGGACCTGGTAGCGGGCAACCGCGACCTGATCCCGCGAACGGTCGAGGAGGTGCAGCGCCTCCAGGGGTCGGTGCAATTCTTCCCGAGCCGGTGGGCCACCGCCGACATCGAGATCGCCGGCACCCGGATTCCAGCCGGTTCGGCGGTGTTCCTGGTCTGGGCGGCCGCCAACCGCGACCCCCGCCGATTCCCCTTTCCGGACCGTTTCGACCCGATGCGCGAAGACAACGAGCACCTCGGCTTCGGCAGCGGTATCCACACCTGCTTCGGCGGGCCGTTGGCGCGACTGGAGATCAACGCCGCCCTGGAGGTGTTCCTGCGCAGGGTGAAAGCGCCACGTCTGGTGGTCGACCCGCCGCCCTACCGCCATAACCAGGTGTTCCGCGGTCCGCGCCACCTCTGGGTGGACTTCGCCGAGATCCTCTAGCCCCGCCCACCGCGACAAGCGTGAGCCCAAACCCGCTGGACCGGTTCGCGCCCGCGACCCGGCGCTGGTTCGGCGGCACCTTCCCCGCCCCGACCGAAGCCCAGGCGCAGGCCTGGGAATCCATCGCCGACGGCGACCACACGCTGGTGATCGCCCCAACCGGTTCGGGCAAGACGCTGGCGGCGTTCCTGTGGGCGATCGACCGGCTGGCCGACCAGCCGGGAACCGGCACCCGGGTGCTCTACGTCTCCCCGCTCAAAGCCCTGGCCATCGACGTCGAGCGCAACCTTCGCACCCCGCTGGCCGGGATCGCCCGCACCGCCGAGCAGGACGGCCTGCCCGCCCCGCAGATCAGCGTCGGGGTGCGCTCCGGCGACACCCCGCCGGCCCGGCGCCGTGAACTGCTCACCCACCCACCCGACATCCTCATCACCACCCCCGAGTCACTGTTTCTGATGCTGACCTCGGCGGCCCGCGAAACCCTTACCGGCGTGCGCACCGTGATCCTCGACGAGGCGCATGCCGTGGCCGGGACAAAACGCGGCGCGCACCTGGCGCTGTCGCTGGAGCGCCTTGAGCGCCTGCTCGACACCCCCGCCCAGCGGATCGGCCTGTCCGCCACCGTGCGACCACCCGAGGAGGTCGCCCGGTTCCTCACCGGCGGACGGCCCGCGACGATCGTGCGCCCACCGGCCGGGAAGACCTTCGATCTGACCGTGCAGGTGCCCGTTCCCGATATGACCGATCTGGATAACAACACCATCTGGCCCGACGTCGAGGCGCGGATCGTCGATCTGATCGAGGCACACACCTCGACCATCGTGTTCGCCAATTCGCGGCGGCTGGCCGAGCGGCTCACCGCGCGGATCAACGAGATTCACGCCGAACGCTCCGGCGTCGAACTGCCGACACCGCCGGCGGCGATGCTGGCCAACAATCAGATTCAGGGCGCCGAACCGCTGCTGGCGCGCGCCCACCACGGATCGGTGTCCAAGGAGCAGCGCGCCGCCGTCGAGGACGATCTCAAGAGCGGACGACTCAAAGCCGTCGTCGCCACCTCAAGCCTGGAGCTCGGAATCGACATGGGTGCGGTCGACCTGGTGATCCAGGTGGACTCGCCGCCGTCGGTGGCCGCCGGGCTGCAGCGGGTGGGCCGGGCCGGCCACCAGGTCGGCGAGATCTCCCGCGGGGTGCTGCTGCCCAAACACCGCACCGGCCTGATCGGCTGCGCGGTCACCGTGACGCGCATGTTGGGCGGACAGATCGAGACCCTGAAAGTGCCGGCCAACCCGCTGGACGTGCTGGCCCAGCAGACCGTGGCGACGTGCGCGCTGGAGCCGGTCAGCGCCGAGGTATGGTTCGACACCGTGCGCCGCAGCGCGCCGTTCGCAACCCTGCCGCGCAGTGCGTTCGAGGCCACCCTGGACCTGTTGAGCGGTAAGTACCCGTCGACGGAGTTCGCCGAGCTGCGGCCCCGTCTGATCTACGACCGCGACACCGGCACGCTGACCGGCCGGCCCGGCGCCCAGCGACTGGCCGTCACCTCCGGCGGCACCATCCCGGATCGCGGGCTGTTCACCGTCTACCTGGCCACCGACTCCGAAAAGCCCTCGCGGGTGGGTGAACTCGACGAGGAGATGGTCTACGAGTCGCGGCCCGGCGATGTCATCTCGCTGGGGGCGACGAGTTGGCGGATCACCGAGATCACCCACGACCGGGTGCTGGTCGTGCCTGCCCCCGGACAGCCGGCCCGGCTGCCGTTCTGGCGCGGCGACGACGCCGGCCGTCCGGCCGAGCTGGGCGAAGCGATCGGCAGGCTCACCGGGGAGCTGGCCGGAATGGATCTGGCTGACTTCGAAAAACGCTGCGCGGCAATCGGTTTCGACGAGTTCGCCACCGGCAATCTGTGGCGGCTTCTCGATGAGCAGCGCGAGGCCACCACGGCGGTGCCCAGCGACACCACCCTGCTGGTGGAACGGTTCCGCGACGAGCTCGGCGACTGGCGGGTCATCCTGCACTCCCCGTACGGGCTGAAGGTGCACGGCCCACTGGCCCTGGCGGTCGGCCGGCGGCTGGCCGAACGCTACGGCATCGACGAGAAGCCCACCGCCAGCGACGACGGCATCGTGGTCCGGCTGCCCGACACCGACGACACCGCGCCGGGGGCGGAGCTGTTCGTGTTCGCGCCCGATGAGATCGAGCCGCTGGTCACCGCGGAGGTGGGCGGCTCGGCGCTGTTCGCCTCCCGCTTCCGGGAGTGCGCGGCGCGGGCGCTGCTGCTACCGCGCCGGCATCCCGGCAAGCGCTCCCCGCTGTGGCACCAACGCCAGCGCGCTGCCCAACTGCTCGACGTCGCACGCAAGTACCCGGACTTCCCGATCGTGCTGGAAACCGTTCGCGAATGCCTACAGGACGTCTACGACGTGCCGCGGTTGACCGACCTGATGGCGCGGATCGCCCAGCGCCGGGTCCGACTGGTCGAGGTGCAGACGCCGACCCCGTCGCCGATGGCGGCCTCGCTGCTGTTCGGCTACGTCGGGGCGTTCATGTACGAGGGCGATAGCCCGCTGGCCGAGCGCCGGGCGGCGGCGCTGTCATTGGACACCGCCCTGCTCGCCGAGCTGCTGGGCCGGGTGGAGCTGCGCGAACTGCTCGACCTCGAGGTGGTGGCCTCCACCGCGCGTCAGTTGCAGCACCTGAGCGAGGAGCGCCGGGCCCGCGACGCCGAGGCGGTCGCGGATCTGCTGCGGTTGCTGGGCCCCCTGACCGAGGGCGAGATCGGCGAGCGGTCGGCGGCCCCCGACGTCCGGGGGTGGCTGGACGCGCTGCTGGCGGCCAAGCGCGCGCTACCGGTCTCCTACGCCGGGGCGCAGTGGTGGGTGGCCATCGAGGACATCGGCCGGCTGCGCGACGCGGTGGGCGTCGCCGTGCCTCCCGGGGTTCCCGCCGATTTCACCGAGCCGGTGGCCGACCCGCTGGGCGAATTGCTGGGCCGCTACGCGCGCACCCGCGGGCCGTTCACCACCGCTGAGGCCGTGGCCCGGTTCGGGCTGGGGCTGCGGGTGGCCGACGACGCGCTGGGCCGGCTGGCCCTGGACTCCCGCCTGGTGCGCGGGGAGTTCACCGGTGAGGGCCAATGGTGCGACGCGGAGGTGCTGCGCATCCTGCGCAGGCGCTCGCTGGCGGCGCTGCGGGCTCAGGTCGAGCCAGTCAGCACCGGCGCCTACGGACGTTTTCTGCCGGCCTGGCAGCAGCTCGGCGGCGCCCACGGCATCGACGGCCTGCTCTCGGTGATCGAACAGCTGGCCGGGGCGGCGGTGCCGGCGTCGGCCGTCGAACCGCTGATCCTGGGGCCGCGGATGCGCGACTACCAGCCCGGGATGCTCGACGAGCTGCTGTCTGCCGGGGAGATCCTCTGGTCGGGTGCCGGAACGCTGTCCGGAACCGACGGCTGGGTAGCGTTCCACCTCGCCGAGACGGCACCGCTGACGCTGAGTCCCCCGGCCCCGCTCGACCTGACCGAGGCCCACCGGGCGGTCCTCGACGTCCTCGGCCGCCCCGGGGAGTCCCGGGGAGCGTTCTTCTTCCGCCAACTCGCAGGAGAGGTCCCCGACGAGGCCGCCAAGGCCGCTCTGTGGGATCTGATCTGGGCGGGTTGGGTCAGCGGTGACACCTTCGCCCCGGTACGCGCCCTGCTCACCGGCGGCGGCCGCCGCCGGGCCGCCCCCGCCCACCGGCACCGGCGCGCCCCCCGGCTCAGCAGGTACTCGGTCGCCCACGCCCAGACCCGGCCGGTGGATCCCACCCTGGCCGGGCGCTGGTCGGCGCTGCCCGCCGCCGAGCCGGACTCCACCCTGCGGGCGCACTTCACCGCCGAGCTGTTGCTGGCCCGCCACGGTGTGCTGACCCGCAACGCGGTCGCCGCCGAAGGGGTGCCGGGCGGCTTCGCGATGCTCTACAAGGTCCTGACCGCCTTCGAGGAGGCCGGCCGCTGCCAACGCGGCTACTTCGTCGAATCCCTGGGTGGCGCCCAGTTCGCGCTCGCCTCGACGGTGGACCGGCTGCGCGGCTACGCCGACGGCCTCGACGCCGAGCGGCCCGGGTACGACGCCGTGGTGCTGGCCGCCGCCGACCCGGCCAATCCGTACGGCGCCGCGTTGCCCTGGCCCCGCCCCGCCGAAGGCCATCAGGGCCACCGGCCAGGCCGCAAGGCCGGCGCGCTGGTCGTCCTGGTGGACGGGGCAGCCGTGTGGTTCTCCGAACGCGGCGGGCGGTCCCTGCTCAATTTCAGCACCGACCCCGAGGCCCAGCGCGCCGCCGCGGGGGCACTGGCCGAACTGGTGGCCGGCGGCCGGGTCGACGGGATCCTCGTCGAACGTATCGACGGCGTCCCGACGCTGGAATCCGCCGGCCATCCCGGCGCGCACCTGGCCGCCGGAGCCCTGCTGGAAGCCGGCTTCACCCGCACACCGCGCGGCTTCCGGCTGCGCCGCGGCGGCCGGTAGCCTGGCCGGGTGCTGGAACGGCTGGGAGTGCTGGTGTTGGCCGCCCCACTGGTCGGCGGGTGCATGACCGTGACCGTGAACGAGGAATCCCGGCCCGCCGGGTGCGCCACCTTCGACCGGATCGCCGTGACGATCGAGGCCGAAGGGCCGGGGGCGGACGTCGCCGAACCGCTGCAGCAGATCGAACGGGAGGCCCGTTCCGGGGGCGATACCGACGTCGCCGACGCGGCCGCCGCCCTGCTGGCAGCCCACAGCGGCAAGACCGGGAATTGGTACTCCGCACTGGGCGATATGGAGGCCGCCTGCCGCGGCCAGCGGTGACCTATGCCCGAGGGCGACACTGTCTTTCATACCGCGGAGAAGCTGCGTGAGGCGCTGGCCGGCCGGACGCTGACCCGCTGCGATATCAGGGTGCCCCGCTATGCCACCGTCGATCTCAGCGGCCACCGGATCGACGAGGTGCTCAGCCGTGGCAAACACCTGTTCATCCGGATCGGGCCGGCCAGTGTTCACTCCCACCTGAAGATGGACGGCAGCTGGCGGGTGACCGCCCCGGGCGCCAAACACCGGCAACCCCACAAGATTCGGATCCTGCTGGAAACCGAGGACACCGCCGCGGCCGGCATCGACCTCGGCGTGCTGGAGGTCCTCGAGCGCGACCGTGACCAGGACGCCGTCGCCCACCTCGGCCCAGACCTGCTCGGCCCGGACTGGGATCCGCGCCGCGCTGCGGCCAACTTCTCAGCCGACCCGCGGCGCGGAGTCGCGAACGCGTTGCTCGACCAGCGGGTCATGGCCGGGGTCGGCAACGTGTACTGCAACGAGTTGTGCTTCCTGTTCGGCCGGCGGCCGACCACCACCGTCGACACCCTCGACGATCCGCTCCGCGTCGTCACCCGAGCGCGGGAGATGTTGTGGGCCAACAGGTTACGGTGGAACCGCACCACCACCGGCGACACCCGGCCCGGCCGGCAGCTGTGGGTCTACGGCCGCGCCGGATTACCGTGCCGCCGCTGCGGCACCCGCATCGAGCGCGCCGAGCAGTCCGGCCTGACCGGCGAACGGGTCAGCTACTGGTGTCCGTCTTGTCAGCGTTGAGCGAGCCGTCGGCCTGATAGCCGATCTCCCGCATCGCCTCGGCCACGGCGGAATCCAGGGTGTTGATCGTCGCGCGGTCCAGACGCAGTTCCCGGTAGGTGGTCGCATGGGTCAGGGTGTTCTCCAGCGGCTCGCGCCCGTTCGGGTAGACAACCGCGATGATCACCCCGGTACCGGACTTCAGCGCATCCCCGATCTCATGGTGCAGACCGGATCGCAGTTCGTGTTCGGCGAAGGATGCCGCCAGTCCCCCGGCCGCGGCGCCGACGAGCAGCGACAGGCTCAGCGGCGGGGCGAACAGGCCGAACAGCAGACCGATACCGGCACCCATCCCGGCCCCGAGCCGACCGTGCTTGTTGGATGCCTCGAGCACCTCCGGCTTGCCTTCGGCGTTCTTGGTGACCAGGGCGGCCGCCCGCAACTCCAGACTGTGCTTGCGTGCGCGCTCGACATCCTCGAAGTCACTGCGCGCGGCCTCCAGATCGCCGTACGCGGCCAGCACAATCAGTTCGTGGTCGTCTTTCATCCGGCCCTCCCAGGGTGTCACCCCAATCCTAGGCCGGGTGTCCACCATTGCCGATCCGCTGCCGCAGGAACGGGACGACCAGGTCCGCCACATCGTCGGTCGCCTCCAACCAGCACCAGTGCCCCACCCCGGGCAGCAGATGGATTTCGGCGCGGGGAAAGACCTCAACCTGCCGACGGGCCTGCTCGACGGGGATGTAGGCGTCGGCATCCCCGAACACCACCAGGGCGTCGTGGTCATGCTCACGCAGCCTGGCCGCCATCTGGGCGGAGTCGCCGACCCGGGTGGACCGGTACAGCCGCAGCACGGCGCGGCGGGTCTTGGGCGGAACCAGGTGCCCGGCGATGGTGTCGGCCCACCGGGCGGATAGGCCCGGGTTAACCCGGGCGAGTTCGCGGGCGGCCAGCCGCCGGTCCAGGGTCCGCATCGAGAGCTCACCGAGAATCGGGGTCCGCCAGATCCGGGCCATCCGGTGCCAGCGGTAGCCCAGCAGCACGCCGGTGTTGAGGAATGTCACGCTGGCGACGTTGCTGGGATGGTCGGCCGCCCACGCCGCGGCGAACGGCCCGCCGAAATCGTGGGCCACCAGGTGAATTCGCCGCAGCCCGAGTTGGCGGATCACGCCGTCGAGGAAACGGGCGTAGCTGTAGACGGTGTAGTCGCGGTCGCGACGCTCGTCGGCACCCCCGAACCCGGGAAGGTCCGGGGCCACCACGGTGGCGAAGTCGGCCACCCGGGTCATCAGCGGCATCCAGTCCGACCCGGCGTCGGGATTACCGTGCACGAACACCACCGCCTCCCCCGGCTCGCCGTTCCCGCCGACCAGCACCGACGTCCGGATTCCCTCGACCGTCATCCGACGGGTCTCGATCGTGGTCGTCATCAGACCTCCCTCGTACTCTCGCAGCCCCTCGCACTTTCAAAGCAACGCCGAACGCCGGCGACCGGATCATCGAACTCCAACCGGTGCGCCACCAGCCGAAGCGGCGCGGAGAAATCGTCGGGATCGACGTCGCGCACCCGCGGGTAGAGGGGATCGTTGTCGATCGGCAGGCCGATCGCGGCCATCTGCACCCGCAGCTGATGGGTACGCCCGGTTTGCGGCGTCAGCCGGTAAAGGCACCGCCCCAGCGGCTCGACGACGGTGTGCGCGTTCGGCTCCCCGGGCTCGATCCGCGCCTGCAGAACACCGCGCTGCTTGACGATCCGGCTGGACACGACGCGCCGCTCCGCCAGACCCGGCCGGGCCGCGGACCTGGCGAGATAGGTCTTGTCCACCTGCCCGCGCGCGAACAGGGTCTGATAGGCGCCGCGTACCTCGCGCCGAACGGTCAGCAGCAACACTCCCCCGGTCAGCCGGTCCAGGCGGTGGGCGGGACTCAACTCAGGCAGCCCGAGGTCGCGGCGCAGCCGCACCAGTGCAGTCTGGGCTACGTGCCGACCACGGGGCATGGTCGCCAGGAAGTGCGGCTTGTCCACCACGACGATGTTCTCGTCGCGGAAGATGACCGGAACGTCGAAGGGCACCGGGACCTCGTCAGGAAGGTCACGATAGAGGTAAACGTGCGCGCCGGGGGGCATCGCGGTATCGGCGTCGATCGGGTCACCGTGCGCGTCGACCACCTCGCCGGCCAGCACCTTGACCGCGCTGTCGGCGCCGAACCGGCGGGTGAACTCGGCCAGTACGTTGCCGCCCTGCAGCCGCAGCCGCGCCGGCCCCAGCCCGTCCCGGACCGGCAACGGGGTCACGTCAGCGCCACATCAGGTCAGGGGCACCGGCTCGAGGATCTCCGCCCGCGCCTCCGGCGCGGCCACCCGCAGCGCGTCGGCGGAGGCGTCGTCGAGCTGGCTCTGGGACAGCACCTCGGCCTCGACCCGCGCGATGTAGGTGGCCACCTCTCGGTCGACGTCCTCGGGTCCCCAGCCCAGGATCGGGGCTACCACCTCAGCGACCTCGCGGGCGCAGTCGACGCCGCGGTGCGGGTACTCGATCGAGACCCGCATCCGCCGGGCCAGGATGTCCTCAAGATGCAGTGCACCTTCGGCCGCTGCCGCGTAGGCGGCCTCCACCCGCAGGTATACCGGCGCCTCGGCGATCGGCTCGAGCAGGTCCGGGCGGCCACTGGCCAGGTCCAGCACCTCGCCGATCAGCGAGCCGTACCGGTCCAGCAGGTGACGCACCCGGTAGGGGTGCAGGCCGTACTCCGCACCCACGTGGTCGGTCTGGTTGATAAGGGCGAAGTAGCCGTCGGCACCCAGCAGCGGCACCTTCTCGGTGATCGACGGCGCCACCCGGGACGGCACAAACTCCGCGGCCGCGTCCACGGCGTCGGCGCCCATCACCCGATAGGTGGTGTACTTGCCGCCCGCGATGGCGACCAGGCCCGGGGTCGGCACCGCGACCGCGTGTTCGCGGGACAGTTTCGAGGTCTCCTCGCTCTCACCGGCCAGCAACGGCCGCAGTCCGGCGTAGACACCGTCGATGTCGTCATGGGTCAGCGGCGTGGCCAGCACGGTGTTGACGTGGTCAAGGATGTAGTCGATGTCGGCCTTGGTCGCCGCCGGGTGCGCCAGGTCGAGATTCCAGTCGGTGTCGGTGGTGCCGATGATCCAGTGCGTGCCCCACGGGATGATGAACAGCACCGATTTCTCGGTGCGCAGGATGATCGCGACCTCGCTGACGATTCGGTCGCGCGGCACCACGACATGCACGCCCTTGGACGCCCGCACCCGGAACCGGCCGCGCTGGCGGGACAGCGCCTGGATCTCGTCGGTCCAGACACCGGTGGCGTTGATGACGACGTGGCCACGCACGTCGGTCAGTGCCCCGGTCTCGGAGTCGCGCACCGTCACCCCGACCACCCGGTCACCCTCGGTCAGCAGCGAGACCACCTGTGTGGAGGTGCGCACCACCGCCCCGTAATGGGCCGCGGTGCGGGCCACCATCATGGTGTGCCGGGCGTCGTCGACCACCGTGTCGTAATAGCGGATGCCTCCGACGAGTGCCCCCCGCTTGAGGCTCGGGGCCAGCCGCAGCGCGCCGGCCCTGGTCAGATGCCGCTGCGCCGGAACGGATTTCGCCCCGCCCAGCTGGTCGTAAAGGAAGATGCCCGCAGCGATGTAAGGCCGCTCCCACACCCGGTGGGTCAACGGGAACAGAAACGGCAACGGCTTGACCAGGTGCGGCGCCAGGGTGGTCAGCGACAACTCGCGCTCGTGCAGCGCCTCGCGCACCAGGCCGAACTCCAACTGCTCCAGGTAGCGCAGGCCGCCGTGGAACATCTTGGAGCTGCGACTCGAGGTGCCCGAAGCGAAATCGCGGGCCTCCACCTGCGCCACCTTCAGCCCGCGGGTGGCGGCGTCGAGTGCGGCCCCGGACCCCACCACGCCGCCGCCGATCACCACGACGTCGAACTGTTCGCTGCCCAGCCGCTCCCAGGCTTCGGCGCGCTGGGCCGGGCCGAGGAAGGTCTGGCAGCCGCCCGGACGCAGGATCGGGTCGCTCAAGGCCACTCCTCAAAGTTGCTGAACTCGCTGGCGGGTACCGCAGGCCAGGTTAGTCGAGATCGTCGTGCGCCATCAGGCGACGGGCCGCTTCGATCACCGATCCCGACAATGACGGGTACACCGACAACGTCTGGGCGAGGTCGGTCACCGAAATGCGGTTCTGCACCGCCAGCGCGATCGGAAGAATCAATTCGGAAGCGATCGGGGCCACCACGACGCCGCCGATCACCACCCCGGTGGCCGGCCGGCAGAAGATCTTGACGAAGCCGCGGCGCAGCAGCGACATCTTGGCCCGGGCGTTGGTGGTCAGCGGCAAGATCAGCGTCCGGGCCGGCACCGCGCCGCTGTCGATGGAGGTCTGCGGAACACCGACCGCCGCGATCTCGGGTCGGGTGAAGGTGGCCGAGGCCACCGTGCGCAGCCGGATCGGCGCCACCCCCTCGCCCAGTGCGTGGTACATCGCGATCCGGCCCTGCATGGCCGCGACCGAGGCCAGCGGCATCAGTCCGGTGCAATCCCCCGCGGCGTAGATGCCCGCCGCGGAGGTCCGCGATACCCGGTCGACCGGGATGTAGCCGCCGCGGCCCAGTTCGACGCCGACCCGTTCCAGACCGAGCCCCGCCGTGTTGGGTACCGAACCGACGGTCATCAGGGCGTGGCTGCCCTCCACGGTGCGGCCGTCGGCCATGGTCACCCGGACACCTTCGGCGGTGCGCAGCACCGAATCGGCGCGGGCGTTCTTGATCAGGGTCACGCCACGCTCGGCGAACACCTCTTCGAGGACGGCGGCGGCGTCGCCGTCCTCGTGCGGCAGGATCTGGTCCCGGCTGGCCACCACCGTCACGGTGACCCCCAACTCGGTGTAGGCGTTGCAGAACTCCGCGCCGGTCACCCCGGAACCGACGATCACCAGGTGCTCGGGAAGCTCGGTGAGGTCGTAGAGCTGGCGCCAGTTGAGAATCCACTCGCCGTCGGGTTCGGCGCCGGGCAATACCCGGGGGCTGGCCCCGGTGGCGATAAGCACCACATCGGCCTCCAGCAGCATGCTCTGGCCGTCCGGCGTGCTCACCCGAACCCGGTGGTGCGCCATGCCCGGAATGTCGTCGGTCAACTCGGCCCGCCCGGCCATCACCCGGACGCCCTCCCGCAGCAACTGGCCTCCGATATCGGCCGATTGCGAGCGGGCCAGCGTCTTGACGCGGTTGTTGATCTGCGACAGCGAGATCTTCGCGTCCTCGATACCGATGTCGAAGCCCAGGCCGGAGGCCCGCCGCAACTCGGTGCGCACCCCGGTCGAGGCGATGAGGGTTTTCGACGGCACGCAGTCATAGAGCACGCAGGCCCCGCCGATCCCGTCGCTGTCCACCACGGTGACCTCGGCGACCTCCGGACCCCGGGCCGCGGCCACCAGCGCCGCCTCGTAGCCCGCCGGGCCGCCGCCGATGATGACGATCCGTGTAGTCACGCGACCAAGTTAACCTCTACGCTTCTCCGGTGCCTCTCTACGCCGCGTACGGATCCAATATGGATCCCGAACAGATGCTGCAGCGGGCACCGCATTCCCCGATGGCGGGCACCGGGTGGCTATACGGCTGGCGGCTGACCTTCGCCGGGGAGGACATCGGCTGGGAGGGAGCGCTGGCCACCCTGGTCGAGGACCCCGAGCAGCGGGTGTTCGTGGTGCTCTACGACGTCACCGCGGCCGACGAGCAGAACATGGACCGCTGGGAGGGCTCGGAGCTGGGTCTGCACAAGAAGATCCGGTGCCGGATCGACCGCGAGTCCTCCGACACCACGACCGATCCCACGCTGGCCTGGCTGTACGTGGTCGACGCCTGGGAGGGCGGGCTGCCGTCGGCCCGCTACCTCGGGGTGATGGCGGATGCCGCCGAGGTGGCCGGGGCCCCGGCGGACTATGTGCACCACATCCGCACCCGGCCGGCCCGCAATATCGGGCCTGGGCCCGCCGAGTAGTTCTTTGTTCTTTGGCGCGAGCGTGCGTGTCGGCACACCGACACGCCGCACAGTTGTGAGCTCAACGCACGCTCAGGCCGCGCGGGCGCGACCGAGGTGCCCGCCGATGCGCTCCACGAGCGCCGCGGGCCGACGCCGGACGTCCTCAGCGAGGATCGGGATGACCACCCAGCCGAGGTCCTGCAACGCCGCCAACCGCTCGCGGTCGCGCCGCAGGGCCTCCCTGCCGCCGTGCCAGTCGGCTCCGTCGTACTCGGCGGCCACCTTCAGATCAGGCCAGGCGAAGTCCAGGCGGCGCAGCCGGCCCATCGAGTCGACGATCTCGAACTGCAGGGCCGGACTGGGCAGCCCGCCGTCGAGCATCACCAAGCGGGTCTCACTCTCCATCGCCGACTCCGCCCGAGGGTCCGCCAACACCAACAGCTCCCGAACCTGCACGATCCCGCGCCGTCCGGCCTGCGCGACGGCGGCCCGAGCCAGTTCGGCCCGGTCGCATCGGCGTGAGCGCAGTGCCGCGTCGAGGGTCGCCAGCGCTCGGGGACGACGGAGTTCCCGCGCCACTTCGATCGCCGTCCACGCCGGCTCCACAGCCGGCCGGCCACCGACCGCGGTCAGCGGCGCGCCGTCCCGCCGGTGCACGACGAGTCCGTCGCAGGGGCGCAACTGGTGCCGAACAGGGTTGAGCACATGCAGATCGGCGCCCTCCTCGGTGTCGAAGCCATAGGCGCGGGCCGCTGTTCCCAGGCAGATCGGGACCATCTCGCCGACCGTCAGGTCTAGGCCTTTCAGCCGACGCTCGTCATCGGCGGTTCCCCAGCTCAGGACACCCCGCCAGACGGGCTCCACTGCAGTCGATTCCAGCAACCGCTGGAGATGACGGCGGCTGACGACGGAGAGCACCTGACCCGTCGTCGCAACCCCGCCCTGACGCTGGAAAATCTCGGCAAGTTCGGCATTCACACGGTGATGCTGACCCGGGCTTGGCCAGCGCGACAGTCACCTACCGCAGGGCTGTGGATGACGGCCGTGCGCGAACTGCACGCTGTCGCGGCGTGTCGAGTTACCGACACGCACGGTCGCGCCAGGAACGGGGCTCTTACTGGGACCGGGTGAACTCCCAGGCATCGGAGACGATCTCGTCGATACCGGTTCGACTGGGCCGCCAGCCGAGCTCAGCCATCGCCCGATCGCTGGAAGCGATCAGCACCGCAGGGTCACCGGCCCGGCGCTCGACGTCGCGCGCCGGAATCGGATGCCCGGTGACCCGTCGGCAGGAGTCGATCACTTCCCGCACGCTGAATCCGGTTCCGTTGCCCAGGTTGTAGATCCGGTGCACGCCGGGCCGGGCATGCTGCAGGGCCAGCAGGTGCGCGTCGGCCAGATCGCGGATGTGGATGTAATCCCGGATGCAGGTGCCGTCGGGCGTGGGCCAGTCGTCGCCGTAGACGAGGATCTCGGCGCGCCGGCCCGCCGCGACCTGCAGAACCAGCGGGATCAGGTGGGTCTCGACGGCGTGCCGCTCACCCAGACCGGCATAAGCCCCCGCGACGTTGAAGTAGCGCAGGCTCGTCGCGGACAGGCCGTATGCGTTCGCATAGGAGGTGATCGCATGGTCGATCGCGAGTTTCGTCGCGCCGTAGGGGTTGGTCGGCATGGTGGGCGCGTCCTCGGTGATGGGCACCGACTCCGGCTCGCCGTAGGTGGCCGCCGTCGAGGAGAACACCAGCCGCGGGGTGCCGGCTCCGCGCATCACCTCCAGCAGGTCCAGCGTCTTGACCACGTTGCCGTGCCAGTATTTTTCCGGCTTCTCGACCGACTCCCCCACCAGCGACATGGCCGCGAAGTGCAGCACACCGCCGAAGGAACCGCCCGGCAACAGTCTGCGCGCGACCTCGACCATGTCGCCGTCGACGAACTCCACCCCGGCCGGGATCCCGTCGGCCGAACCGGTGGACAGGTCGTCGACGACCACCACCTGATGCCCCTTTTCGGAAAGCACCTTGGCGCACACGCTGCCCACATATCCGGCTCCGCCGGTCACCAGGAGTTTCATTCGAAGGCCACCGACTGCTCGATGATGTTGACCAGCACCCGGACCCCGATCGCCAACGCCCGTTCGTCCAGATCGAAGTTGGGTTGGTGCAGGTCGAGTTGTTCGCCGCGGCCGTCCCACACGCCGAGCCGGGCCATCGCCCCGGGTACCTGCTCGAGGTACCAGGAGAAGTCCTCCCCGCCGCCGGACTGACGCGTGTCGGCCAGCGCCTCCGGTCCGACCGCCTCGATGGCGTGGGTCATGATCTGCGTGCTGCGTTCTTCATTGACCACCGGCGGGACACCGCGGCGGTATTGCAGCGAGTGCTCGATGCGCAGCGGGGCGAGTAGGCCTGAAATCGTCTCCTGCACAAGGGTTTCCATTTCCAGCCAGGCCTCCCGGCTGGCGGTCCGCACGGTCCCCGCCAGGGTTCCGATCTGCGGGATGGCGTTGGCCGCCACCCCGGCGTTGGCCGCTCCCCACACCATCACGGTGCCGTGCCGCGGGTCGATGCGCCGGGACAGCACCCCGGGAAGTCCGGTGATGACTGTTCCCATCCCGTAGACCAGGTCCGAGGTCAGGTGCGGACGGGAGGTGTGCCCGCCGGGCGAGTGCAGGGTGATCTCGACCGAATCGGCAGCCGAGGTGATCGGACCGGGTGTGATGGCGACCCGGCCGACGGCCAGCCGGGGGTCGCAGTGCAGCGCGAAGATCCGCGACACCCCGGCCAGTGCGCCGGCCGCGATCGCGTCGAGGGCGCCGCCGGGCATCAACTCCTCGGCGGGCTGGAAGATCAGCCGGACGCCCAGGGGAAGTTCCGGTGCCGACGCCAGGGCGGTCGCCGCACCCAACACCATCGCGGTGTGGGCGTCGTGGCCGCAGGCGTGCGCCACCCCGGGGACGGTGGACGCGTAGGGGGCACCGGTCCGCTCGGTCATGGGCAGCGCGTCCATATCGGCGCGCAACGCGATCCTGGGCGCGTAGTCGGGCCCGAAGTCACACGTCAGACCGGTTCCCTGGGGCAACACCTTGGGATTGAGACCCGCCTCGACCAATCGGTCGGCCACGAATTGCGTCGTCGCGAATTCCTGCCTCCCCAACTCGGGATGGCGGTGGATGTGCCGGCGCCAGGCGACGAGGTCGTCGTAGTGGCCGGCCAGCCACGACTCCGCGGTGTCGGCGAGGGGCATCGGGCAAGTATGGCACCGGCGTTAGGCTCACCGGCTGTGAGTCCAGACGCCGGTCCAGACGCCGCGGTAGCGGCCGCGGTCATCGCCGAGCGCACCGGCGCCGAACGCCACGATGTCGCCGTCGTGCTCGGCTCCGGCTGGCTATCGGCCGCCGCGGCGCTGGGCGAGCCCCTCGCCGAGATCCCGATGGCCGATCTCCCCGGCTTCACCACACCCAGCGCCGAGGGCCACGGCGGCGTGGCCCTCTCGGTCACCAACGGGCATCACCGGGTACTGGTTTTCCTGGGCCGGATCCACGCCTACGAGGGCCACGATGTCGCCCGGGTCGTGCATCCGGTCCGCACCGCCTGCGCCGCCGGCGCCGACGTCGTGATCCTGACCAACGCCGCCGGCGGACTTCACCCGGACTACCGGGTGGGCCGTCCGGTGCTGATCAGCGATCACCTCAACCTGACCGCGCGCTCCCCGCTGGTAGGCGCGCAGTTCGTCGACCTGGTCGACGCCTACTCGCCGCGGCTGCGCGCACTGGCCCGGGAGGTCGACCCGACGCTGGCCGAGGGCGTGTACGCGGCGATGCCCGGACCGCAGTACGAAACGCCCGCCGAGATCAGGATGCTGCGCACCCTCGGCGCCGACCTGGTCGGTATGTCCACCGTGCACGAGACGATCGCCGCGCGGGCCCTCGGCGCGGAGGTGCTCGGGGTTTCCCTGGTCACCAACCTGGCCGCCGGAATGACCGGCGAGCCGTTGAGCCACGACGAGGTGCTGGCCGCCGGGCGCGAGTCGGCCGCCGATCTCGGCGCGCTGCTCTCGGCGGTGATTTCCGGGCTCTAGCGCGGGCCGAACTGGCGGTCCCCGGCGTCACCGAGACCGGGCACGATGTAGGCCGCATCGTTGAGCCCGTCGTCGATCGCCGCCGTGAACAGCCTCACCTGGGGGGCGGCCTTCTCCAGTGCCGCCAACCCCTCGGGCGCGCACACCACGCACACCACCGTGATGTCGTGGGCGCCGCGAGCGGTCAGCAACTCGATGGTGTAGACCATCGAGCCGCCGGTGGCCAGCATGGGGTCGAGCACCATGACCGGCTGGGTCCGCAGGTCGGCCGGCAGCGATTCCAGATATGGAACGGGCTTGTGGGCGCCCTCGTCGCGGGCGACGCCGACGAATCCCACCCTGGCCTCCGGGATCAGCGAATGTGCCTGCTCGACCATTCCCAGACCGGCCCGCAGCACCGGGACCAGCAGCGGCGGTTTGGCCAGCCGGCTGCCGACGGTGTCGGCCAGGGGGGTGCGCACGGCGATCTCCTCCCTCGGCGCGTCCCGGGTGGCCTCGTAGACCAGCATGTGGGTGAGATCGCACAGCGCGTGCCGGAACACGGCGTTGTCGGTGCGCTCGTCACGCAGGGTGGCCAGCCGGGCAGCGGCCAGTGGGTGGTCGACGACATGCACATCCATGGGCACAGACTGTATGTCGTTAGGCTGTCCGGCATGTCTGCAGAGCTGGTACCGATCCGCCTCGGGGTGACCGCGGGCGACCTCTACACGTTGTGGGCCCCCGGATGGCGTGACGCCGGCGACGAATGGCAGGCGTTCCTCGGCAAGGGCGACGACATCTTCGCCTTCGAGTCGGTGGCCGATCTGGCCGCGTTCGTGCGGACCGACACCGACAACGACCTTTCCGACCACCCGGCCTGGGAGCGGCTGACCAAGACCAACGCCCACCGGCTGCAGCCCGCCGAGAACCGTCAGGCCGACCTGATCGGTGTGGAGGAACTGCTCGCCGGCAAGCCCAGCAAGGAGTCGGTGGACGCGCTGGCCAGCACGCTGGCGGTGGTCTCCTCGATCGGGTCGGTGTGCGAGCTGCCGACGGTCACCCGGTTCTTCAACGGCAATCCCAACCTCGGCCTGCTCATGGGCGGTATCGAGCAGTTCAGCGGCCGGGCCGGCCGCAAGCGCTGGAACGCCATCGGCGAGACCGTCGCCCGCGGCTGGGACGGTGTGATCTCGGCGATCGATGAGATCCTGACCACGCCGCCGGTCGACGAGGGCGCCGCCTCGGCCGCCGCCGCCGAACTCGACGAGCCGTACGACGAGGCCGAGGACGAGGGCGCCATCGCGGTGCCCACCGACGAGGACGGCGAGGACACCGACCAGGACACCGACGAGGGCATGTCCGGCCGCGGCCAGACTCCCCCGGTGATGCTCGGCGGCGACTCCCGGTTCTGGGAGCACGTGGGGATCGACCCGGTTCGCCTGATGACCAGCGCCGGCACGCTCTACACCCTGCGTTGCTACTTCGACGACAAGCCGATCTTCCTGGGCCGTAACGGCCGCATCAGCGTGTTCGGCTCCGAGCGCGCCCTGGCCCGCTACCTCGCCGACGAGCACGACCACGATCTGGCCGACCTGAGCACCTACGACGACATCCGTACTGCGGCCACCGACGGCTCGCTGGCCGTAGACGTCACCGACGACAACGTCTACGTACTCAGCGGACTCGTCGACGACATCGCCGACGGGCCGGACTCCGTCGACCGCGACCAGCTGGACCTGGCCGTGGAGTTCATCCGCGACGTCGGCGTCTACTCCGAGGACGACACCGTCGAGCGGCTGCTGGCTGCCGACACCGACCTCGGCCAGCTGGTCTCCGCGGTGCTCAATCCCGACGGCAGCAGCGCCGCTTCCTCCCCGCAAGCCGTGGCGCAGTGGGAGGAACTCGAGCGATTCGTGGAATCGCGGCTGCGGCGCGAGTAACACTCCCGGCCCGGGCCGGAGTTGTCATACCCGCCTGACAGTATCGAACACATGTTCGATACTCGGGTTCACGACGATTGGAACGCGCCCGATACCCCGGCGGCCCGTTCGCTGCTGGAAAGCCTGGCCGATGCCCGCCGCCGGGAGAACCAGTCGGCGGCGAAGCGGCTTCGGATCGCCGCCGAACTGTTCGAGATGCGCCGCGCCGAACGCGGGGAGGCCGCCGACTGGGCCGTCGACACCTGGGCGGCGGTCGGGGCGGAGATCGCCGCGGCACTGTCCATCAGCCTCGGCAGGGCCGGCAGCGCCCTGAACTACGGGCTGGCGATGCGGCGACTGCCCGCCGTCGCCGCGGTCTTCGAAGCCGGTGATATCGACCTCGACCTGTACCGGGTGATCGTCTTCCGCACCGGGTTGGTGGACGACCCCGATGCCACGGCACACATAGACCGGTTGATCGCCGCCCGGGCCGCGCGCTGGCCGTCGATGACGCGGGGCGCGATGGCCCGGGAGATCGATCGGCTGGTCCACCAGGTCGACCGCGACGCCGTCCGGCGTTCCCGGGAACGTGCCCGCGACCGTGACGTCACCGTGTGGGAATCCGCCGACGGCACAGCGGACATCTCGGGTCGACTGTTCGCCACCGACGCCCGACTGCTCGACAAGAAACTCGACGCGCTGGCCGCCACGGTCTGCGAGGCTGATCCGCGCACGAAGGACCAACGGCGCGCCGACGCCCTGGGGGCGCTTGCCGGCGGGGCCGAGCGGCTGATGTGCCGCTGCGCCGACCCCCGGTGCCCGGCAACCGCAAAGGTTGCCCCGGCGGTGGTCGTCACGGTGCTGGCCGAGCAGGCCACCCTTGACGGGCGTTCGGAGAAGCCGGCCTATCTTCTAGGCGCCGACACCCTGATCCCGGCCGAACTGCTGCGCGAGATCGCCGCGCAGGCCCGGCTACGGCCGCTGATCCACCCGGGGCAGGCCCCGGCCGAGCCGCGCTACCAGCCCTCGCGCGCCCTGGCCGACTTCGTACGGTCGCGTGATCTCACCTGCCGCGCACCGGGGTGCGATCGGCCGGCCACCGAGTGCGACCTGGACCACACGGTGCCCTATAGCCAGGGCGGGCCGACCCAGGCGTCAAACATCAAGGCGTTGTGCAGAACTCACCATATTTTGAAAACGTTCGGGGGCTGGCACGACCGCCAGCTGGCCGATGGCACGGTGATCTGGGATCTGCCCGATGGGCAGACGCATGTCACTCTGCCGGGCAGCGCGCTGCTGTTCCCCGGGCTGTCGGTTCAGACCGCCGACCCACCGGCGACGCCGCCGCGGCAGCGGCCGGACCTCTCCGCCGTTCCGCTGCGCACGACCACGCGCAGCCGATCGCAGAACCGCGCCCACCGCATCGCTGTGGAGCGGGCCGCCAACCGGCGGCGCCGCCGGGCGGGAAGGGCCGCGGTGGTCACCGAATGCCCGCCGCCCAGTCCCGGTGACGAGCCACCGCCATTCTGATGCTCAGCCGACCAGTACCGCGTACCGCGGCTTGATCACCTCGTCGATGATCGCCAGCCGTTCATCGAAGTGGATGAACGCCGACTTCATGGCATTGATGGTGAACCGCTCCAGGTCGCTCCAGCCGAAGCCGAAGGTCTGCGCCAGAAGCAGCATCTCCCGGCTCATCGTGGTGTCGCTCATCAAGCGGTTGTCGGTGTTGACGGTGACCCGGAACCGCAACCGCGCCAACAGCCCGAAGGGATGCTTGTCGATGCTGGACACCGCACCGGTCTGCACATTCGAACTCGGGCACATCTCCAGCGGGATCCGCTTGTCGCGCAGGATCGCCGCCAGCCGACCGAGCTTCGCGGTCCCGTCGGCCCCCTGCTGGATGTCGTCGACGATGCGGACACCGTGCCCCAGTCGGTCGGCCCCGCAGAACGCCAGCGCCTCGTGAATGGACGGAAGGCCGAACGCCTCCCCGGCATGGATGGTGAACCGGGCGTTGTTGGCGCGCATGTACTCGAAGGCGTCAAGGTGCCGCGAGGGCGGATAGCCGGCCTCGGCACCGGCGATGTCGAAACCGACCACACCGGCGTCCCGGAATGCGATGGCCAACTCCGCGATATCGCGCGACCGCGCGGCATGCCGCATGGCGGTGACCAGGCACCGCACCGTGATGGTGCGCCCCGCCGCGGCGGCGGCCTTCTCGCCGTCGGCGAATCCGGCCAGCACCGCCTCGACCACCTCGCCCATCGACAGCCCGCGTTCGATGTGCAACTCCGGGGCGAACCGCACCTCGGCGTAGACGACATTGTCGGCCGCCAGATCCTCGACGCACTCGAACGCGACCCGGTGCAGCGCCTCGGGCGTCTGCATCACAGCGACGGTGTGGGCGAAAGGTTCCAGGTAGCGCACCAGCGATCCGCTGTGCGCCGCGGTCCGGAACCAGGCCGCCAGCTCGGCCTCGTCGGTGCTGGGCAGCTGGTCGTAGCCGACCCGATCGGCGAAGTCGATCACGGTGGCCGGCCGCAGGCCGCCGTCGAGATGATCGTGCAGCAACGCCTTCGGCGCCTGGCCGATCATCTCCAGAGTCAGCGGAGTGGTCATCGTTTTCATTGTGCCCCTCACCTGCGCGGTCGGATCCGTAATTCACACGTCACCCATATCGGCGCCCAATCAGCGTTAGAGTCCTGAAGAATCAACGGCGTTGGAGGACGATATGAGCGCAACGCGGCGGCGGACTCTCTACCGCGGCGACCCGGGTATGTGGTCATGGGTGCTGCACCGGATCACCGGTGCCACGGTGTTCTTCTTCCTGTTCGTCCACGTGCTGGACACCGCGCTGGTGCGGGTCAGCCCGCAGGCCTATAACGAGGTGGTCGCGACCTACAAGACGCCGATCATCGGGCTGATGGAACTGGGTCTGGTGGCCTGCGTTCTGTTTCACGCCCTCAACGGGCTGCGGGTGATCCTGGTCGACTTCTGGTGGCAGGGACCGCGTTATCAGCGCCAGATGCTGTGGGCGGTCGCCTCGGTGTGGCTGATTGTCATGGTTCCGGCCACCGTCGTGATCGGCATGCACATGGCGGAGCGGTTCCTGTGAACCGCCCGATCGCGCCGATCCGCGAACGCAGCCACGACCGTCCGTCAAGCCTGGACAACCCGCGTTCGCCGCGGCGCGCCACCGGGTTGCCCAATTTCGAGAAGTACGCCTGGCTGTTCATGCGGTTCTCCGGTGTGGTGCTGGTGTTCCTAGTGATCGGCCACCTCTTCATCGGGCTGATGTGGCAGAACGGCGTCTATCGCATCGACTTCAACTACGTCGCGCAACGCTGGACCTCACCGTTCTGGCAGGTCTGGGATCTCGTCATGCTGTGGCTGGCCCAGTTGCACGGCGGCAACGGCATGCGCACGATCATTGCGGACTACACCCGCAAGGACTCCACCCGCTTCTGGCTCAACTCGCTGCTGGCGGTGTCGATGATCCTGGTCCTGGTGGTCGGGACCTACACGCTGCTGACTTTCAACCCGAACATCTAGAGGACCAGATGATCACCGAACATCGCTACGACGTCGTCATCGTCGGGGCCGGCGGCGCCGGCATGCGCGCCGCGGTCGAAGCCGGTCAACGCGCTCGCACTGCCGTGCTGACCAAGCTGTACCCGACCCGCAGCCACACCGGCGCGGCCCAGGGCGGCATGTGCGCGGCCCTGGCCAATGTCGAAGAGGACAACTGGGAGTGGCACACTTTCGACACCATCAAGGGCGGCGACTATCTGGCCGACCAGGATGCCGTCGAGATCATGTGCAAAGAGGCCATCGACGCGGTTCTCGACCTCGAGAAGATGGGCATGCCGTTCAACCGGACGCCCGAGGGCCGCATCGACCAGCGCCGCTTCGGCGGGCACACCCGCGATCACGGCAAGGCCCCGGTGCGCCGGGCCTGCTACGCCGCCGACCGGACCGGGCACATGATCCTGCAGACGCTCTACCAGAACTGCGTCAAACACGACGTCGAGTTCTTCAACGAGTTCTACGCACTCGACCTGGTGCTGACGGAGACGCCGCGCGGCCCGGTGGCCACCGGCGTCGTCGCCTACGAACTGGCCACCGGGGACATCCATGTCTTCCACGCCAAGGCGATCGTGCTGGCCACCGGGGGCTCGGGCCGGATGTACAAGACCACCTCCAACGCCCACACCCTCACCGGCGACGGTCTGGGGATCGTGTTCCGCAAGGGACTTCCGCTGGAGGACATGGAGTTCCACCAGTTCCACCCGACGGGATTGGCCGGGCTCGGGATTCTCATCTCCGAAGCGGTCCGGGGCGAGGGCGGCCGGTTGCTCAACGGTGAGGGCGAGCGGTTCATGGAGCGCTACGCGCCGACGATCGTCGACCTGGCGCCGCGCGACATCGTCGCCCGTTCGATGGTGCTGGAGGTGCTCGAGGGCCGTGGAGCCGGACCGCACAAGGACTACGTCTACATCGACGTGCGCCACCTCGGTGAGGACGTCCTCGAGGCCAAGCTGCCCGATATCACCGAGTTCTCCCGCACCTACCTGGGTGTGGACCCGGTTAAGGAGCTGGTCCCGGTCTACCCGACCTGCCACTACGTGATGGGCGGCATCCCGACCACCCTGATCGGAGAGGTGTTGCGGGACAACACCCATGTGGTGCCGGGCCTGTACGCCGCCGGCGAGTGCGCCTGCGTGTCGGTGCACGGAGCCAACCGGTTGGGGACCAACTCGCTGCTGGACATCAACGTCTTCGGCCGTCGAGCCGGGCTCTCCGCGGCCTACTACGCACTGGGCAACCCGATCGTGGAACTCCCGCCCAACCCGGCCGGGATGGTCACCGACTGGGTGGCCGGCATCCTTTCCGAGCACGGCGAGGAAAGGGTCGCCGACATCCGCACCGAGTTGCAGCAGTCGATGGACAACAACGCCGCGGTGTTCCGCACCGAGGAGACGCTCAAGCAGGCACTCAAGGACATCCACGCGCTCAAGGAGCGCTACGGACGAATTTCGGTGCACGACAAGGGCAAGCGCTACAACAGCGATCTGTTGGAGGCCATCGAGCTGGGCTTCCTGCTGGAGCTCGCCGAGGTGACGGTGACCAGCGCGCTCAATCGCAAGGAGTCCCGCGGCGGCCACGCCCGCGAGGACTATCCCAACCGCGACGACACCAACTACATGCGACACACGATGGCCTACAAAGAGGGCAGCGAACTGCTCTCCGACATCCGGCTGGACTACAAGCCGGTCACCCAGACCCGATACGAGCCGATGGAGCGGAAGTACTGACGATGACAGCACCTGTTCCGCCGGGCTCGGTGATGGTGACGCTCAAGATCGCCCGGTTCGACCCCGAGAACCCGGAGAAGTTCGCCGACACCGGCGGGTGGCAGAGCTTCCGGGTGCCGTGTCTGCCCAGCGACCGGCTGCTGAACCTGCTGCTTTACACGAAGAGCTACCTCGACGGCACGCTGACCTTCCGCCGCTCCTGCGCCCACGGCGTGTGCGGTTCGGACGCAATGCGGATCAACGGTGTCAACCGGCTGGCCTGCAAGGTGCTGATGCGCGACCTGCTGCCCAAGAACGACAAGCCGCTGACCGTCACCATCGAGCCGATCCGCGGCCTGCCGGTCGAGAAGGACCTCGTGGTCGACATGGAGCCGTTCTTCGACGCCTACCGGGCGGTCAAGCCCTATCTGATCACCAGCGGCAACCAACCCACCCGGGAACGCATCCAGAGCCCGCACGACCGGGCCCGCTACGACGACACCACCAAGTGCATCCTGTGCGCCTGCTGCACCACCAGTTGCCCGGTGTTCTGGAACGAGGGCAGCTACTTCGGCCCGGCGGCGATCGTCAACGCCCACCGCTTCATCTTCGACAGCCGCGACGAGGGAGCTGCCGAGCGCCTGGAGATACTCAATGAGGCCGAAGGGGTGTGGCGCTGCCGCACGACATTCAACTGCACCGATGCCTGCCCGCGGGGTATCGAGGTGACCAAGGCGATCCAGGAGGTCAAGCGCGCCCTGATGTTCGCGCGATGAGTAAGGATCGCGGCCGGACCCGACTCGCGGCCCATGGAGCTTTCACTCTAGAGTGAAACTTGTGAGCAACCAGTTGGCTGCGCAAGGGGTTCCGCCCGACGCCCGGGTGATGGAATTCGTCGAGCAGATGGGCGGATATTTCGAGCTCAACGGGCTGACCCGGCTAGCCGGCCGACTGCTCGGCTGGCTGCTGGTCTGCCAGCCCGAGCGACAGTCCTCGGAGGATCTCGCCGCCGCACTGGACGCCAGCAGTGGCGGCATCAGCACCAACGCCCGCACCCTGATCCAGTTCGGCTACATCGAACGTCTCGCGCTGGCCGGGGACCGACGCACCTACTACCGGTTGCGCCCCAACGCCTTCGCCGCCGGAGAGCGCCAACGCATCCGCACCATGTCCGACCTGGCCGTGATGGCCGAGGCCGGGATGCGGGCACTGGAGGGATCGCCGCCGGAGAACACCCGCCGACTTCAGGAGATGCACGCGTTGCTGTCCTACATGCAGACCGCCCTCGTCGAGGCACTGGATCGCTTTGGGGCGGCCGACGACCCGGAGGGCCGTCGGTGATCCGCACTCTGAAGCGGGTGTGGATCCCGCTGCTGCTGGTTGTGGTCGCGGTGATCGCCGGATTCACGGTGCACCGGTTGCGCGGGTTCTTCGGCTCCGAGGGCATCCTGGTGACACCGAAGGTCTTCGCCGACGACCCGAAGTCATTCGAGCCCAAGGTGGTTCGCTACGAGGTCTTCGGATCGGGTGGTTCGGCCAACATCAACTATCTTGACCTCGACGCGAAGCCGCAACGCATCGACGGCGCGGCGCTGCCCTGGTCGCTGACCCTGGAGACCGACGCGCCCTCGGCGGCGCCCAACCTGATCGCCCAGAGCGCCGGCGCCTCGATCACCTGCCGCATCCTCGTCGACGGCGAGGTCAAGGACGAAAGGACCGCAACCGGCGTGGATGCGTTGACCTACTGCTTCGTGAAGTCCGCATGAGCTCGACAGACACCGCCCAGCGGGGGCTGGCCGCACGCATCATCCGCACCTTCGCGCTGCCGATCATCGTTGGCTGGGTCGCGCTGATCGCCGTACTGAACGTCACCGCTCCGCAGTTGGAGGTGGTCGGGCAGAACCAGGCGGTCTCGATGAGCCCGGACGCCGCCCCGTCGATGATCGCGATGAAGCGCATCGGCAAGGTCTTCGAGGAGGGCAACTCCGACTCCTCGGCGATGATCGTGCTGGAGGGCCAACAACCGCTGGACGACGCCGCGCGGGCCTTCTACGACCAGATGATCGCCAAGCTGCGGGCCGACACCAAACACGTGGAGTCGATCCAGGACTTCTGGGGCGACCCGCTGACCGCCGCCGGCGCGCAGAGCAACGACGGCAAGGCCGTCTACGTCCAGATCAAGACCGCCGGCAACCAGGGCGAGGCGCTGGCCAACGAATCGATCGCGGCGGTCAAGGCGGACATCGACAGCCTGACCCCGCCGCCCGGGGTGAAGGTGTACCTGACCGGGGCGGCCGCCATGGTCGCCGATCAGCAGGAGACCGGCGATAAGAGCCTGCGGGTCACCGAGATGGTGACGTTCGTGGTCATCATCACCATGCTGCTGTGGTTCTACCGTTCGGTCGTCACCGTGCTGCTGGTGCTGGCGTCGGTGGTGTTGTCGCTGTCCGCCGCCCGCGGCGTGGTGGCGTTCCTGGGGCACCACCAGATCATCGGACTGTCGACGTTCGCCACCAGCCTGCTGGTGATGCTGGCGATCGCCGCCGCGACGGACTACGCGATCTTCCTGATCGGCCGCTACCAGGAAGCCCGAGGTGTGGGCGAGGACCGGGAGTCGGCCTACTTCACCATGTTTCAGGGCACCGCGCACGTGGTGCTCGGCTCCGGGTTCACGATCGCCGGCGCGACGTTCTGCCTGAGCTTCACCCGGCTGCCCTACTTCCAGACCCTCGGTGTCCCGTTGGCGATCGGGATGAGCGTCGTGGTGATCTCGGCGCTGACGCTGGGCAGCGCGATCGTGGTGGTCGCCAGCCGCTTCGGCCTGCTGGAACCCAAACGGACGATGCGGGTCCGCGGTTGGCGCAAGATCGCCGCGGCGGTGGTCCGGTGGCCGGGGCCCATCCTGGTCGGGACGGTGGCACTGGCGCTGGTCGGCCTGTTGACTCTGCCCGGATACCGGACCAACTACAACGACCGCAACTACCTGCCGCCGGACACCTCGGCCAACGAGGGGTACGCCGCGGCCGACCGGCACTTCTCCCAGGCCCGGATGAACCCCGAGGTGCTGATGATCGAGAGCGACCACGACCTGCGCAACTCGGCGGACTTCCTCGTCATCAACAAGATCGCCAAGGCCATCTTCGCCGTCGAGGGCATCTCCCGGGTGCAGGCCATCACCCGCCCGGAGGGCACCCCGATCGAGCACACCTCGATCCCGTTTCTGATCGGCATGCAGGGCACCACCCAGAAGCTCACGCAGAAGTACAACGAGGACCTCACGGCCAAGATGCTCGCCCAGGCCGACGATATGCAGACCACCATCGACCAGATGCAGCGTATGCAGAACCTCACCCAGCAGATGTCCGACGTCACCCACAACATGGTCGTACAGATGCGCAGCATGGTTGGCGACATGAAGGACCTGCGGGACAGCATCGCCAACTTCGACGATTTCTTCCGGCCGATCCGCAACTACTTCTACTGGGAACCGCACTGTTATGACATCCCGGTCTGCTTCGCGCTGCGCTCGGTGTTCGACAGCATCGACGGCATCGACACCCTGACCGACGCGATCCAGATCCTGCTCCCGCAGATGGAACGACTCGACGCGCTGATGCCGCAACTGGTGGCGATGATGCCCGAGATGGTGGCCACCATGGAGAACATGAAGGCCATGGTGCTGGGCATGTACTCCACCCAGAAAGGCATGCAGGACCAGATGGCGGCCATGCAGGCCGATTCGGCCGCGATGGGCGAAGCATTCGACGCATCCCGCAACGACGACTCGTTCTATCTACCCCCGGAGGTGTTCGAGAACGCGGATTTCCAGCGCGGTATGGAGCAGTTCATCTCCCCCAACGGGCATGCCGTCCGGTTCATCATCTCCCATGAAGGCGACCCGATGTCCGCCGAGGGCATCGCCCGCATCGACAAGATCAAGAAGGCCGCCAAAGAGGCCATCAAGGGCACTCCGCTGGAAGGGTCGACGATCTACCTCGGCGGCACCGCCTCGATGTTCAAGGATCTGTCCGTCGGCAACACCTATGATCTGATGATCGCCGGAATCGCCGCGATGGCACTGATTTTCGCCATCATGTTGATCATCACCCGCAGTGTGGTCGCCTCCGCGGTGATCGTCGGCACCGTGCTGCTCTCGCTGGGCGCGTCATTCGGTCTCTCGGTGCTGATCTGGCAGCACATCCTCGGTACCGAACTGCACTGGATGGTGCTGGCGATGGCCGTCATCATCCTGCTGGCCGTCGGCGCCGACTACAACCTGCTGCTGGTGGCGCGACTCAAGGAGGAACTGCCCGCGGGGATCAACACCGGCATCATCCGCGCGATGGGCGGCAGCGGATCGGTTGTGACCGCCGCGGGCCTGGTGTTCGCCTTCACCATGATGTCGTTCGGGATCAGCGATCTGAAGGTGCTCGCGCAGGTCGGCACCACGATCGGGATGGGCCTGCTGTTCGACACCCTGGTGGTCCGGGCCTTCATGACCCCGTCCATCGCCGCCCTGCTGGGCCGGTGGTTCTGGTGGCCGCAGAACGTCCGTCCCCGGCCGGTACCGGCGCCCTGGCCCTCCCCCGAACAGCGGGAACCGGTTACCGCAACGTGAATATCGTCCGGTGCCATGGCTTTTCGGCCACGCCGGTGACGTCGCTCATGACGTGCTTGATGGTCAGGTACTCCTCGAAGGAGTAGTCCGACATGTCCTTGCCGAAACCCGAGGCACCCAGTCCGCCGTGCGGCATCTCGCTGATGATCGGGATGTGGTCATTGATCCAGACGCAGCCGGCCTTGATCTCCCGGGATGCCCGCTGCGCCCGGTAGACGTCACGGGTCCAGGCCGAGGCGGCCAGACCGTAGTCGGTGTCGTTGGCCTGGCGCAGAGCGTCGTCATCGCCGGTGTGGCGGCGCACGGTGAGAACCGGGCCGAAGATCTCCTCGCGGTAGGCCTCGGAGTCCTCGGCGACGTCGGCCAGCAGCGTCGGCAGATAGAACGCGCCGGGACCCTCAGGCGCCTGGCCGCCGGTGACCACCCGCGCCCCCTGGGCCGGGGCCCGCTCGACCATGCCGGCCACCTTCTGCCGGTGCGCCGCCGAGATGAGCGGACCCATATCGGTGTCTGGATCCTGCGGGTCGCCGACGACGACCTTTCCCATCAGGTCGGCCACCCCCGCCACGAAATCGTCATAGAGCCGGTCGGCCACGATGGCCCGGGTGGCAGCTGTGCAGTCCTGCCCGGAGTTGATCAGCGCGCCGGCCACCGCGCCGTGCACGGCGGCGTCGAGGTCGGCATCGGAGAAGACCACGAACGGCGCCTTCCCGCCGAGTTCGAGCTGGGTGCGGTGCCCGTGCACGGCGGCCGCCGCCATCACCTTCCGGCCCACCCCGGTGGACCCGGTAAAGGTCACGACGTCGAGGTCCGGATGCCCGGCCAGCGCCTGGCCGACATCGGCACCCGCGCCGGTGACGACATTGAGCACCCCGTCGGGCAGACCCGCCTGTGATGCCAGCCGGGCCAGCGTCAGAGTGGTCAGCGGCGTCAGCTCCGCGGGTTTGATGACCACCGAACAGCCCGCGGCCAGTGCCGGGATCACCTTCCAGACGGCCATCTGCAGCGGGTAGTTCCACGGCGTGATGGTGCCGACGACACCCACCGCCTCCCGGCGGATCGAGGAGGTGTGATCGCCGGAGTACTCGGCGGTGGCCTTGCCCTCGAGGTGACGCGCCGCACCGGCGAAGAAGGCGATGTTGTCGATACTGCCGGGAACGTCGAATTCGGTTGCCAACCGCACCGGCTTGCCGGTCTGGGAGACCTCCTCGGCGACGAGGTCACCGGCATGGGCCTCGAGCAGTTCGGCAAGTTTGAACAGCACTGCGGAACGCTCCGCGGGGGTCGCGCCCGACCAGCCCGGCAGCGCCGCACGCGCCGCGGCGACGGCGAGGTCGACGTCCGGGGGCGTGGCCAGCGCCAGTTCGGCGACGACCTCGCCGGTGGCCGGGTTAACCACCCGATGCCGGTCACCCCCGGTGGTGACTGGCGCCCCATCGATCCAGCTACTCGCGATCACAGGTCAATGCTACGCATTTCGTTGCTTACGTTGCCCACTACAACGGATTCCGTGCACAATCACCACATGCGTGATTCGCGCCCGTCCGGCCCGGTCCAACTGGACGAGATGTCCAAGGCCATCATCGAGAAGCTTCAGCAGGACGGCCGGCGCTCCTATGCCGGCATCGGCAAGGCCGTCGGTCTTTCGGAGGCCGCAGTGCGCCAGCGCGTGCAGCGGCTCATCGACGCCGGTGTGATGCAGATCGTCGCGGTCACCGACCCGATGCAACTGGGCTTCTCCCGCCAGGCGATGATCGGGGTCCGCTGCCAGGGCGATGCCACCAAGGTCGCCGACCGGATCGCCAAGCTCAAGGCAGTTGACTACGTGGTGCTCACCGCCGGGAACTTCGACGCCATCGTCGAAGTGGTCTGCGCTGACGACGCCGAGTTGCTGAAGCTGCTCAACACCGAGATCCGCGCCGTCCCCGGGGTGACCTCGACCGAGACCCTCGTCTACCTGAAACTCGTCAAACAGCAATACAACTGGGGCACAAGATGACATCAGGGACGTCCGGAGAGCTATCCCGGAAGGCAGACCGGCACCTATGGGGCCACTTCGCCCGACACGGCGAGGGCAACAGCCCGCCGATCATCACCCGCGGCGAGGGCGTCCACATCTGGGACAGCAACGGCAAGCGGTACATCGACGGACTGTCGGGTCTGTTCACCTGCCAGGTCGGACACGGCCGCGCCGAACTCGCGCAGGCCGCCGCCGAACAGGCCCGGACACTGGAGTTCTTCCCACTCTGGTCCTACGCCACCCCGACCGCCATCGAACTGGCCGAAAGACTGGCCGGCTTCGCCCCCGGAGACCTCAACCGGGTGTTCTTCACCACCGGCGGCGGTGAGGCCGTCGAAAGTGCGTGGAAGCTGGCGAAGCAGTACTTCAAGCTGACCGGCAGACCCGGAAAATACAAGGTGATCTCGCGCTCGATCGCCTACCACGGCACCCCGCACGGGGCGCTCGCGATCACCGGCCTGCCCACCTTCAAAGTGCCCTTCGAGCCGATCACCCCCGGCGGTTTCCGGGTGCCGAACACCAACTGGTACCGGGCACCGGAGGGCCACAACACCGATATCAAGGAGTTCGGCCAGTGGGCGGCCAACCGGATCGCCGAAGCCATCGAGTTCGAGGGCCCCGACTCGGTGGCGGCGGTGTTCCTCGAACCGGTGCAGAACGCCGGCGGCTGCTTCCCTCCCCCGCCGGGGTACTTCGAACGGGTCCGCGAGATCTGTGACGCCTACGACGTGCTGATGGTCTCCGACGAAACCATCTGCGCCTTCGGCCGGATCGGTTCGATGTTCGCCTGCAGGGATTTCAATTACACCCCCGACATCATCACCTGCGCCAAGGGAATGAGCTCCGGCTACTCCCCCATCGGCGCGATGATCGCATCCGACCGGCTCTTCGAGCCCTTCAACGACGGCGTCACCGCCTTCGCCCACGGCTACACCTTCGGCGGGCACCCGGTGTCCGCGGCCGTCGCGCTGGCCAATCTCGACATCTTCGAACGCGAAGGCCTCAACGAGCATGTGAAGAACACCGCGCCGGCCTTCCGGGCGACCCTGGAGCGCCTGCACGACCTGCCGATCGTCGGCGACGTGCGCGGCGAGGGCTTCTTCTACGGGATCGAACTGGTCAAGGACAAGGCCACCAAGGAGATCCTCGACGACGAACTCTCCGAGTGGCTGTTGCGCAGCTTCCTGTCCACCGAACTGTTCGAAGCCGGGCTGTACTGCCGCGCCGATGATCGCGGCGACTCGGTGATCCAGTTGGCGCCCCCTCTGATCAGCGATCAGGCGGTGTTCGACGAGATCGAGCAGATCCTCCGGACCGTGCTCACCAGGGCCTGGGACCACCTACAGACCCGCGGCGATGCCTGGCGCTGACAAGCCGGCCAGGCCGGCGATCGACCCGGTTCGCTGGCAGCCGCCGCCGACAGCGCCGCTGCCGGAGTTCGGGGCGGTCGAGTTGACCGTAGTCGCGCTCCCCGGCGATGCGCCGGAGGACATCGTTGTCGACGACGACGGGATGATCTGGACCGGACTGGCCGACGGCCGCATCGTGCGGATCGACCCCGACGGTCGAGTGCGCGTGGTCGGCGACACCGGGGGCCGCCCGCTCGGCCTGGCGGTCGCCCGCGACGACCGGTTGCTGATCTGCGACAGCCCACGCGGCTTACTGGCGATGGACGTCGACACCGGCCGCATCGAGGTGCTGGTGGACTGCGTCGACGGCCGAAAGCTGACCTTCTGCTCCAACGTCGTCGAACTCGACGACGGCACAATCTATTTCACCCAGTCCACCGCGAAGTTCAGCTACGCGAACTTCAAGGCGGCGATCTTCGAGGCCCGGGGTGACGGCGGACTTTTCCGCCGGGACCCGGGCGGGGCGGTCACCCAGGTTCTGGACAACCTGTACTTCGCCAACGGCCTGACCCTGACCGCCGACGGTTCCGCGTTGGTGTTCGCCGAGACCCAGGCACGGCGGCTGTCCAAGTACTGGCTGAGCGGCCCCGCGGCCGACACGGTCACTCCGCTGGCGGTTCATCTGCCCGGCATGCCCGACAACATATCGACCGGATCAGACGGCCGGATCTGGTGTGCGATGGTCACGCCGGCCAACGCCGCGGCGGACTGGCTGGCGCCGCGCGCACCGCTGCTGCGGAAGGCGCTGTGGCGCCTGCCCGAGCGGCTGCAGCCGCAGATCGAGCCGGTGGTGTGGGCGGTGGCCTTCGACCCCGACGACGGCGCCGCCGTGGCCGGGTTGCAGATGACCCGCTCGGACTTCGGCGTCGTCACCGGCCTGGTCGAACACCGAGGTGAGCTGTGGATGAGCAGTATCGGCTTCCCCGCGGTTGCGCATTGCCCCCTTCCGAGCTAGCACCGCCTATCTAACAATTGCATCAATAGCCACACGAGTCACAGCGCGGCTCCCCGGTTTCGGGCCCGGGATCGCCTAACCTGCCAACCCATGGCGACGTTGACGACGGTGCGGCGCGCAGCCGCCATCGCGGCGGCGCTGGTGATGACGGGTACTCCCGCGCTGGCCCTGGCCGAGCCGATGCCGGCCCAGGATCCCAATGCCTGCCCGTACCGGGTGAGCACCCCTCCCGCGGTGGACTCCTCGGAGGTGCCCAAGGCCGGGGATCCCCCGCAACCGCTGCCCGTTCCGGCCACGCCGGTCGGCGGCGAGGCGCTGAGCGGATGCGGGGTGATCGTCGCCGCCGGCACCCCGCCGCTGCCCGAGGACGTCTCGGCCGAGGCATGGCTGGTCGCCGACCTGGACTCCGGCGAGGTCATCGCGGCCCGCGACCCACACGGCCGGCATCGACCGGCGAGCATCGTCAAGGTGCTGACGGCCATGGTGGCCATCAACGAACTCCCGCTGAACCGGATCGTCGACGGCACCCAGGAGGACGCCAACTCCGAGGGCACCCGGGTCGGCATCGAACCCGGCGGCCGGTACACCATCAACGACCTGTTGCACGGCCTGCTGATGTACTCCGGCAACGACGCCGCCCACGCGCTGGCCGTGCAACTCGGCGGCATGGACGTGGCGCTGCAGAAGATCAACACGCTGGCGGCCAAGCTCGGAGCGCGTGACACCCGAGTGGCCACCCCGTCCGGACTCGACGGACCGGGAATGAGCACCTCGGCCTATGACATGGGCCTGTTCTACCGGTACGCGTTCTCCAACCCGATCTTCGCCGACATCGTCAACACCCGCGAGTATCAGTTCCCCGACGACAACGGCAAGCCGCCCTACCCGATCGAGAACGACAACAAACTGCTGCTCAACTACCCCGGCGCGCTCGGCGGCAAGACCGGCTATACCGACGACGCGCGCCAGACCTTCGTGGGCGCGGCCAACCACGACGGCCGGCGTCTGGTGACTGTGCTCCTGCGCGGCACCCGGCAGCCGATCGCCCCCTGGGAGCAGGCCGCCCATCTGCTGGACTACGGGTTCGCCACTCCGCCGGGCACCATGATCGGCAACCTGATCGAGCCCGACCCCTCCCTGTTGCCGCCGAAACCCGATGCCGTCCCCGTGGCCGCGCCGATCCTGCCGGTCGAGGCCATGCCGATCCGGGTCGGCGTCGCGGTGGTCGGCACGATCATCATCTTCGGCCTGATCATGGCTGCCCGTTCGCTGAATCAGCGGGTTCAGGCTCGCTGACACCGTCGGTTGCCGCCCACGCGGTGGAGAAGAGCACCAGCCGCGCCGTGATGTAGGCGAACACCATCAGGCCCACCACCGGGCCGAAGGCCGCCCCTGCCGGACCGTGCATCACAGTCTTGAGATAGATCGAGCCCAGTTGCTTGAACGCCTCGAAGCCGACCGCAGCGATCAGCCCGGCCCGCAAACACCGGCGCACCGGCACCGGCAGGCGGGGCAACCGGGCGATGATCCAGGTGAACAGCGCCCAGGCGACCAGCACCGAAACCACCAGCGAACCAACCCGGACCAGACCGGTCAGCCGCAACGCCGGATCGGCAAGCGCGGTCAGCCCGATGGTGAGCAGGCTGGCGACGAACGCCGAACCCAGCGAACCCAGGTCGGACAGTTTCGTCTTGACGAAACCCATCGGCACGACGGTTTGGTCCCACATCCGGCTCAGCGCCTCCCGCAGCCGCTGCATCCACAACAGACCGACGTAGACCGCCGTCCCCAACCCGATCAGGCCGACCGAGGTGCGTGATGCGATGGCCGAATCCATCAGGGTAAGAATCTGATTGGCGAAGTCGGCGGGCACAGCCGCCTTGACCTTGCTGTCGATCTCGGCCAGCAGACTGGGTCGGCTGGCCAGTATGAAACCGACGACGGCGAAAGCCATCATCAGCAACGGGAACAACGCGAAGATGGTGAAGTAGGTGATTCCGGCGGCGTAAATGTCGCCCTCGGCCCGCTCGTAGTGGCGTTGGACCGCGACGAGCCGGTCCCACGCCTTCTTCAGCGCCGCCTTGTTCAACAGGGCAAGAATCCCAATCGTTCGTAGACCCGGCCGAGGGTGCCTGCCGAGACCTCCCGCGCCCGCTGGGCCCCCTTGGCCAGGATGTCCTGCAACTCCGCCGGGTCGGCGAGCAGTTCGTCCACGCGCTGCTGGATCGGGGTGACGTAAGCGATCACGGCCTCGGCGGTGTCGGACTTCAGGTCGCCGTAGCCGCGGCCGGCGTACCCGCTGACCAAGGCGTCGACGGGGGTCCCGGTGACGGCGGACTGGATGGACAGCAGGTTGGAGACCCCGGGTTTGGTCTCGGGGTCGAAACGGATCTCCCGCTCGCTGTCGGTGACCGCCGATCGGATCTTCTTGGCCGAGCGCTTGGGGTCGTCGAGCAGATTGATCAGGCCGGCATCGGTGGCCGCCGACTTGCTCATCTTGGCGGTGGGCTCGGCGAGGTCGTAGATCTTGGCGGTTTCCCGGGCGATCAGCACATCCGGCACCACCAGGGTGTCCGGGAACCGGGAGTTGAAGCGCTGCGCGACATCGCGGGCCAGTTCGAGGTGCTGACGCTGGTCCTCCCCGACCGGGACCAGGTTGGTGTCGTAGAGCAGCACGTCGGCGGCCTGCAACACGGGGTAGGTGAACAGGCCCACCGTGGTGGAGTCCGCCCCCTGCTTGAGCGACTTGTCCTTGAACTGGGTCATCCGCGACGCCTGCCCGAAGCCGGTGAAACAGCCCAGCACCCAGGCCAGTTCGGTGTGCGCCGGCACGTGGCTCTGCACGAAAATCGTCGAGCGGGCCGGGTCGACGCCCAGCGCCAAGTACTGCGCCGCGGTTACCAGGGTGCGCCGGCGCAGTACGGCGGGGTCCTGCGGGACGGTGATGGCGTGCAGGTCGACGACGCAGAAGTAGGTCTCGTAGTCGTCCTGAAGCCCCTCCCACTGCCGCACCGCGCCCAGCGCATTGCCCAGATGCAGGGAATCAGACGTCGGCTGGACACCGGAGAAAACGACACGGGATTGCTCGCTCATGATGGAACAATCCTGTCATGCGGAAAATCCTCGCGACGGCCGCTGCGGTGTTGACCGCGACGACCCTGCTCGCCGGCTGTTCGGGCGGCCCGGGAGCGGGCGATAAGCGCCCACCGGGGGCCGCGGTGGTGGTGGTCTCCGGCGGTGATGCGACCAGTCCGTTCACCACGCCGGACGCCGCCTGCGCAACCGGCCTTGCGGCCGGCAACACCAACACCGCGATCCGCGAGTTCCTGCTGGACAAGGGCTACACCGTCTACACCTCACCGGCGATGGCCGGCCGCGGGCAGGTCGTCGATCAGACCGGCTTCGGCGCGTTCGGGGTCTGCCCGGTGACCCTCCCGGAGAACATGACGGTCAATTCCACCGGCAGCATCGACACCGCCGGGGAACATCTGGCCCGTTTCGTCAACTGGCTGAACAAGGAGAAAGGCGTCACCGAAGTCGATCTGGTGGCCCACTCGATGGGCGGGCTGTACTCGCGAGCGGCCATCCGGGTGCTGGCCACCACCGACAGCCCGGTGAAGGTCCGGTCGCTGACCACCATCGGCACACCCTGGCAGGGCTCCTACCTGTCCGACTACGCCAACGACCTCATACCGATCACCGAATGCAAGGGCGACAAGTTCTGCGAGAACGGGATGAAGGACTTCAAGGCCCTCGTGCGCAAACAGATGTCCGGCTCCGGGCGGGAAGTCAACAAGGCGTTCCTGATGGGCTCGGGCGGCTGGAACGAGTTCCAGTCAGGTGTGCTGGACAAGATCCCGGTGGTATTGATCGCGGGCAACCGGTTCAAGCTGCCCGGCCCCGCCAATCCGGGGGTGTGGCCCAACGACGGGCTGGTGGCCGAGCAGAGCGCGCTGGCCAAGAACATCGGGGATCCGATACTTCCGCACCGGCGCTGCCACACATTCGACGACACCCACAGCATCTACGTCTCCGACCAGGTCGGTCTCAAATGGGATACGGCGCTGACCTGGGACCCGCAAGTCCTCGACGTCGTGCATCAGTCCATTCAGGAAGCGCCCAAGGCACTGGACGGCGCCAACCGCGAGGGCTGCCCGGCGGCCTAGGTCGGAGCGCCGACCGGCATCAGCACCCGGACCGCCGCCTCGACCACCGCATCGAGGTCGTCGCCCAGGCTTCCGGACAGCCACTGCTGGGCTAGCTCTGCCATCGCTCCGGCGTACATCGCGGCGCCGACGAGGTCCGTGGTGCGGGTCGAGGCCGGCGCCGCGCCTTCTTCGTCGAGAACCGACTTGCGCAGCAGTTCCTGGGTGGCCGCGCGACGTTCCGCGAGCACGGGATTGGTCCGGGCCTCGGTGAACAGGATCTTGCCTCGCCGCGGATCCGCTGAGCTGAAGTCGAGGACCGCACGGATGCCCGCCCTCAGGCGGGTCCGGTCGTCGGGCAGCCCGGCCATCGCCTCACCCAGCGCTCCCATGAGTCCGGCCACCACCACGTCATAGGCCGCACCCAGCAGCTCGTCGGTGTCGGCGAAACCCTCGTAAAAGTAACGGGTGTGCAGCCCGCTCTGACGGCAGACCGACCGGACCGTGACCACGGCTTCGCCGTTCTCGCCGAACAATTCGAAGGCGGCCCGGATGAGCAACGCATTGCGCACGGCCTGGCGATCGGCCTGGGATAGCCCGGCCCACCTCGAGGTACGCGACACTTGACGAGGATATCCACGCGATTTGTGGTATTCATTGGATACACCCGTATCCAACTCTTGCGGTCGGGTTGTCGAAGGGAAGTGTCATGGATCCTGCAGCCCGGGGCGCACGACGGAGCGCGGCAGCGTTTGCGATCGGATTGGGTCTGGCCGTCGCGGCGAGCCCCGGGATCGCTTCGGCGGAGGACACCGACTCCCCCTCCCCGGATCCGCGACCGTCGCAGACCGCCCCCAAGCGGAACGCCGCACCAAGAACGGCGGAGCCGCAACAGGCGGGGATTTCGGCTCGTGAACCCAGGGGCCGGCAGCGGTCGGCCGCCATCGGCAACGGCCGAGCGACCGCGGCCAAGGCCTCGACGCCGCAGGCCAAGAACTCAGTGCCGGAACCCGCCTCGGCCGACGTCCCGGCGCCTGCGCCGGCGCCGCCGGCCGCGACGGTCGCGGCGGTGGCATCCACAGCCGCGGCCGTGCCCGCGGCCGTGCCCGCGGCCGTGGCCGTTCCGGCCGTTCCGGCCGTATCGGCGACAACGGCCGTATCGAACATTTCCGCCGCGTTGCGCCGGGTGGCGCTGGCGCCGGTGCCGAAGCCGGCCGCGGTCATGACGGCGGCCTCGCCGGTGCCGTTGGCCTCCTCTGCGGCGGCCCAGACGGCCGCGGTAAGCGCCGCGGCAACGACCCCGTTGGACTTCCTGGCCGCCGCACTGGCGGCGATCAGCCAGGAGATCAGCCGACTGTTCTTCAACCGCACGCCCACCGCCAGGCCCGAGCAATACGGGGTGAGCACGTCAGGCGTTGCGACGGGGACGATCGGGGGTTGGGATCCCGATGGAGATCGGCTCAGCTATTCGGTCACCACAGCCCCGGCCGACGGCACCGTCGTCATCGACACCACGGGCACCTTCACCTACACCGCGGGTGCGGAACTCGCCGGCACCGGCGGGACGGACACCTTCTCGGTTCAGGTGCGCGACACAGGATTCCACCTCAACTTCTGGACTCCGACCACGATTTCGGTACCGGTGACCGTGACGATTGCCGCGCCTGCCCCGGCACCGGTGGACCCCGACCCCACACCCGTCGACCCGGACCCCACACCGGTGGACCCCGACCCCACACCTGTCGATCCCGACCCCACGCCCGTCGACCCC
>JACJWN010000007.1 GCA_020637165.1 Mycolicibacterium sp.
GCCGCGGTCGCCGCCCGGGTGGCGACCGAGGTGGGTATCGCCGAGCGTGACGTCATTGCCGGGGTGCTGCCGTCGGAGAAGGCCGATGCCATTGCCGCCCTGCAGGCGGCCGGCAGGCGGGTCGCGATGGTCGGCGACGGCGTCAACGACTCGGTGGCGCTGGCCCGCGCCGATATCGGTATGGCGATGGGGACCGGCACCGACGCCGCGATCGAAGCCGGCGACATCACCCTGGTGCGCGGGGACCTGCGCACCGTACCGATCGCCCTGCGGCTGTCGGCCCGCACGCTGCGGGTCATCAAGCAGAACCTGTTCTGGGCGTTCGGGTACAACGTCGCCGCGATTCCGTTGGCCGCCGTGGGCCTGCTGAACCCGATGATCGCCGGGGCGGCGATGGCGCTGTCGTCGGTGCTGGTGGTCACCAACAGCCTGCGGCTCAAGCGATTCCGCTGACGGTACCGGCCGGGTCGGGTGCCGGTTCCGCAGGCGGCGCGGGTTTCGCTGACGGCGCTGGTAGGGAACACCCTTTTTGCCCACCTTTGCGCGACAACGCGACCAAGGGGCGCCCTTTGTCGCGCAGAGGTGGGCAAAACACACACATACCCCGCCCCGCGCGTACCCCGACTCCAGCTTGGTACAAAGTGCGAAATCTGTAACACTGTTCCGCATGACCGAGCTTGCCCAGACCCCGGCCCCCACCGCTCCCGACGCGCTGCCACTGGGGCCGGGCTCGCTGGTATGGAAGTACTTCGGCGACCGCCGGATCGCGTTGATCGGTCCGCGGCCGGCGGTGCTGCAGAACATGCTCGCCGAACTGGGGCAGGGCGTGGTGGACCACTCGGTCTTCTTCGCCGACACCGCCGCCAGGATTCGCCGTTCGCTGCCGCCGATCTACCGCACCGTCTACGGCAGCGAGGATGAGAACGCCGGCGGGATGGTTCGCGACTTCCACAAGAACATCAAGGGCGATATGCCCAAGGAGTTCGGCGGCCACCGCTACCACGCGCTGGATCCCGAAACCTACTACTGGGCCCACGCCACCTTCTTCGACCAGGTGCTCTACTTCACCGACACCTTCGTCAGAAAGCTCTCGCGCGCCGAGAAGGAGCAGATGTACCTGGAGTCCAAGACCTGGTACCGCCGCTACGGCGTCAGCGACCGCCCGATGCCGGCGGACTACGCGGCTTTCGAACGCTACTGGGACCACATGATCAACGACGTCCTGGTCGCCCATCGCACCGCCAAGTACGGCATCGGCTACGTCACCAAGGGTTTCCCGAGGCCCAAGGGAGTCTCCCCGCTGGCCTGGAAACTCGCCGCGCCGGTCTTCAACCCGGTGGCGGCCTTCCTGACCACCGGCGGGATGCCGCCGCACACCCGCGAGGTCCTCGGCCTGCCCTGGGACGAGCGCAGGGAACGCCGGTACCAGCGTTTCGCCGCACTGTGCCGCACTCGCGCGGTGAACTGGCTCTGGGAGCGGGTGCCGATGAAGTACCGCTACGTCCCCTACGCGAGGGAAGCCTTCGCCCGGTATGCCTGACGGCGGCGCGCCGGACCTCACTGCGCCCGATCTCACTGCGCCCGATCTCACTGCGCCCGATCTGACTGGGCGGATCCTCGACGCCGCGCTCGTCGAGTTCGACCGGCACGGCATCCGCAAGGTGGCCCTCGACGACGTCGCCCGCCGGGCCGGGGTCAGCCGCACCACGATCTACCGGCGTTTCGCCAACCGCGACGACCTCGTCGCCGCGGTGATGGATCGGGAGAACGCCCGGCTGTTCGCCGATATCGCCGAGGAACTGAAAGACCGCCGCCCGCGCTCGGACTACTACGTCGAGGCTTTCACCTCGGCGATCCTGCTGGCGCGCCGGCACCGGGTCCTGAGCCGGATGATCACCGACGAACCGGCGCTGAGCCTGGAACTGGCTCGCCGGCACTACCGGGCGGCGGTGGCCCGGATCGAGCAGGCCCTGCACCTCATCTTCCCGCCCGGGTTCGCCGACCGGATCGGTGCGGCGACGGTCGCGGAGCTGGCCGACAACACCTGGCGCTACGCCATGATGGTGCTGTTACTGCCCAGCGCCGACCCGCTCGAGAGTGCCGAGGACATCCGGGCGTTCGCCACCGGGCACTTCCTGCCCAGCCTGCCCGGGGCGCTGCGCACCGGGCCGCGGACTCCAGCCCGGGCCGCGGAATAGGTGCCCCAGCCGGGCCGACCAGCTTCCGGCGTGGCGCAGATCGCGCCAGATCGCCACGTATTCGTGGGTGGCCACCCGCAGCGGGTTGAAGGTGTTGATGTTCTTGGTCAACCCGTAGCGGACCCGTTCGCCCTCCTCCTGGAAGGTGCCGAACAGCCGATCCCAGACGATGAGAATGCCGCCGTAGTTCTTGTCCAGATATTGGGCGTTGGAGCCGTGGTGCACCCGATGGTGGGACGGGGTGTTCATCACGAACTCGACGGGCTCCCAGAGCTTCCCGATGCGCTCGGTGTGGATGAAGAACTGGTAGACCAGGCCGATCGACTGCTGCAGCAGGATCATCCACGGCGCGAAGCCCAGGAACGCCAGCATCAGCCAGAACGGCAGCGCGCTGAACGGTGTCCAGGTTTGTCGCAGCGCGGTGGACAGGTTGTAACGCTCGCTGGAGTGGTGCACGACGTGGCTTGCCCAGAACACCCGGATCTCATGGTGGGTCCGGTGGTACCAGTAGTAGGCGAAGTCGTCCGCCAGAAACAGCGCGATCCAGGTCAGCGGATTGTCGGCGGGGAGGTGAAACGGCGCCACCAGATAGGCCCCCGCGTAGGCCGCCAGCACGACGAGCTTCCAGCCCACGTTGATCAGCACGTTGCCGATCCCCATCGTCAGGCTCGTCGCGGTGTCGCGGCGCTCATAGCCCGACTCCTCGTCATCGCGCAGGAAGTGGAACGTGGCGGCCTCCAGGATCATGCAGATCACGAAGACCGGTATCGCGTGAGGGATGACGTCGAACATGTCAGTTGTCTCCGGTCTCGAGGGCGGCAACGATGTGGGACAGCATCTGATGGGCCAGCCGATGGGCCGCCTCGCCGTCGTGGGCGAGGATCGCCTCGCCGAGGGTGAGGTGGGCTTGGATGTCGTCGATCTCCGCGGCGGCCAGTTCGTGGACCCGCGCCGCCCCGATGTCGTCGATCGCGGTCCAGAACTCCACATCGGCCTCGTGGGTCGGCTGGTAGTTCCGGGCGGCGTCGGCGATCCGGCGCAGCTGCTCGGGGTCGGCGGTCGTGGCGCATATCCGCGCCGCGTCGGCACCGATCGTGCGGCGCATCACGGCCACGTCGCGCAGGATCGCCTCCGGCGGCACCGCGCCGGCGGAAACTATGTCACGCCATGGGGTCGCATCATTGGTCCCTCGGGTGCAGCTGAAGGCCGATCTGACCGTGGCTTGCGCTGGCTTCGACCAGATCCGGGCAGCGCCGCCGCAGCGCCTCGAGCAACCTCAGGCGCAACGTGTACTCAGCGGCCGGGCAGTGCTCGCAGGCTCCGCCCAGTTGGACCGTGACGGTGTCGTCGTGGCGTTGCGCGGACACCGACCCGCCGTGTGAGCGGACGAAGTCGCCGACCGATCCCCCGAGCAGGTCGGTGGTCACCCGGTGCAGGACCTCACCCGGTGCGGGGTCGATGCCCCAGCCGCCCGGATCCTCCAGGGCCGCACTCAGTGCGCTGCGGACCGCGGTTCCCCGGGCCTCCCAGGACTGCCCGTCGTGCAACCACAGCCACACCGCGCCGTGCTCGACCAGCCCGGCTGTCAGCGTCCCGTCGGCGAACATCGCGCCGAGCGGTCCGGGGGCGGCCCTTACCCGGCCGACCGGCAGGATCCCGCCGGGAAACACCCAGCGCACTGCATGCGGGTCGTTGACGACCCGCTCCGGGTGGATACCGATCATTGGAACGCCGCGACGACCGTCGCGGCGATCAGCGACATCACCCACGCCAGAGCGAACATGTAACCGAAGGCGATCAGCGGCCAAGTCCACGTCCCGGTCTCCCGACGGATGACGCCGACCGTCGACATGCACTGCAGCGCGAACATGAAGAAGACCAGCAGCGCGGCGATGGTCGGCGGGTCGAACAGCGGCCGGCTGGCCTCCGGTCCGTCCGCGACCCGCATGGCCTGCAGCGCCGAAGCCGGATCTTCCGGGTCCTCCGCCGCGGCCACCTGCCCGAGAGTGGCCACGAAGACCTCCCGGGCCGCCAGCGAGGACAGCACGCCGATGTTGATCCGCCAGTCGAATCCCTGCGGCGCGAAGATCGGTTCCATCGCCCGCCCGATCGACGCGGCGTAGGAGTTGTTGACCACATAGGACGACACCGCCGCCTCATCAGCGGTATCCACCCCGGCGGCGGTCATCTCGGCCTCGCTGTGCAACGGCAGGTTCAGTAGCACCCACAACACCATGGTGGTGGCCAGGATGATCGAGGTCACTTTGCGCAGGAAGGCTTTCGCGGCGGTGACGACCTCGGCGACCACGCTCGTCAGCCGCGGAATCTGATACGGCGGCATCTCCATGTAGAACGGCAGCGCGGGCACGCCCCGTGAGGCGAACTTCTTGAACAACGCGGCGGTCAGCATCGCGGCGACGGCCCCGAAGAAATACAGCGCGAACATCACCACGCCGCGGGCGTTGAAGATTCCCCACTTGGCCTCGGCCGGGAACAGCATGCTCACCAGCAGGATATAGACCGGCAGCCGCGCCGAGCAGGTCATCAGCGGCGCCCCCATCATGGTGGCCAGCCGGTCGCGGGCCGATGGCAGCGACCGGGTTGCCATGATCCCGGGAATCGCGCAGGCGAACGACGACAACAGCGAGACGAAGGCGCGTCCCTCCAGCCCGGCCCGGGCCATCACCCGGTCCATCAGGAAGGCCGCCCGCGCCAGGTATCCGCTGCCCTCGAGTAGCGCGATCAGAACGAACAGCAGGACGATCTGCGGCAGGAACACCAGGACTCCGCCGACACCGCCGATGATGGCCTGCGACAGGAAGGATGACAGCCATCCGATGCCGACGTGCGCGGCGACCAGCTCGCCGAGCCAGCCGAAGAAGGCCTCGACGTAGCCCTGCAACGGCGCAGCCAGGGTGAAAATGGTCTGGAAGAACACGAACATGGTGGCCAGGAACACGCAGGTACCGATCACCGGGTGCAGCAACACCGAGTCGATTCGCCGGGTCCGCTGGTCGACCTCAGGCAGGCGGTAACCCGAGGCGCCCAACACCGACTCCGCCCAGGCCGACACATCGGCGGTGTCCGTCGGCGGCGGCACCACCGGCCGGCTCCACGACCGGTAGCCGGCCATCTCACGGCGCAATTGGGCCAGCCCCTCGCGCTCGCCGCCGGCCACCGCGACCACCGGCACCCCCAGGGCGCGGCTGAAGGCGGCGATGTCGAGGCTTCCGTTGCGCCGGGCCAGGTCGTCGGTGAAGGTCACGACCACGCACAGCGGAAGTCCGGTCTGCTGGACCTGGGCCAACAGGCCCAGTGACCGCCGCAGGCTGGTGGCGTTGAGCAGGACCAGCATCGCCTCAGGCAGATCTTCGCCGATCCGGTCGGTGTCGAGGACATCGACGACCACCTGCTCGTCGGGGCTGATCGGGTCGAGGCTGTACGTGCCGGGCAGATCCTCGACGACCACCGTGACCTCGTCGTCCAGATGCGCCCGGCCCTCGAATTTCGACACGGTGACGCCGGGGTAGTTGCCGGTCTTGGCGTGCAGCCCGGTCAGGGCGTTGAACAGGGTGGTCTTGCCGGAATTCGGACTGCCGACCAGGGCGAACCGGGTCAGCCCGACGTTCGCCTCGGCCGTGGCACCGCCGCCGTGGTGGTGGCCGCCGCTCAACCCACTGCCTCCACGCGAACGCAGCGGGCCTGTCGGCTACGCAGGGCGATCTCGTAGTCGCCGACCCGGTAGATCACCGGATCTCGCAACGGCGCGCGACGAACCATGACCACCTCGATCCCCGGGGCGATTCCCAGGTCGAACAGCCGCCGGGCCGCGCTGGGCTCGACCTCCGTGCCGTAGCCGACCACCCGGACCCGATGCCCGGGGGCGAGGTCGGCCAGGGTCGGACAGCCGTGCGGGTGCTCCTGGACCAGGGTGCGATGACGCATGATGTCCGAAACAGGTGACATTAGGTTAGGTTAACTTAACCAACGGCGACCTGTCTTCCCCGGATCGGCAAGTGATGACTTAGGTCCCTACGGTTAGAGGTCCATCGGGTGGGTCCACCCGACCCCCGGGGCCGGTCCCGCGGCTGGAACACTGGTGGCCATGAGTGAGGTTCCCGCCTCGGCGAAGCTGTTTGCCGAGGCCTGCGCGGTGATCCCCGGTGGGGTGAATTCCCCGGTGCGTGCGTTCAACTCCGTCGGGGGAACCCCCCGCTACATCACTTCGGCCAGCGGCTGCCGGCTGACCGACGCCGACGGCAACTCCTACGTCGACCTGGTCTGCTCCTGGGGGCCGATGATCCTCGGCCACGCCCACCCGGCGGTCGTCGAGGCGGTGCAGCGCGCGGCGGCCGATGGGCTCTCGTTCGGGGCTCCGACTCCCGGTGAGACCGATCTGGCCGCCGAGATCGTCGACCGGGTGGCCCCGGTGCAGCGGGTGCGGCTGGTCAACTCCGGCACCGAGGCCACCATGAGCGCGGTGCGTCTGGCCCGCGGGTTCGCCGGCCGGTCGAAGATAGTGAAGTTCTCCGGCTGCTACCACGGCCACGTCGACGCGCTGCTGGCCGACGCCGGGTCCGGGGTCGCCACCCTGGGTCTGCCGTCCTCGCCGGGAGTGACCGGCGCCACCGCGGCCGACACGATCGTGCTGCCCTACAACGACGTCGACGCCGTCGAGCAGACCTTCGCGCGGTTCGGCGACGAGATCGCCGCGGTCATCTCCGAAGCCGCCCCGGGCAACATGGGCGCGGTCGCGCCGCGGCCCGGCTACAACGCTGCGCTGCGGCGGATCACCGCTGACCACGGCGCGCTGCTCATCCTCGACGAGGTCATGACAGGCTTCCGGATCAGCCGATCCGGCTGGTACGGGATCGACCCGGTTGACGCCGACCTGTTCACCTTCGGCAAGGTGATGAGCGGCGGGCTGCCGGCCGCGGCCTTCGGCGGTCGCACCGAGGTGATGGAGCGGCTGGCCCCGTTGGGGCCGGTGTACCAGGCCGGCACGCTGTCGGGGAACCCGGTCGCGGTGGCGGCAGGGCTGGCGACCCTGCGCCACGCCGACGACGCGGTCTATGCGGCACTGGACGCCAACGCCGACCGGTTGGCCGGTCTGCTCGGTGAGGCCCTGTCGGCGGCCGGGGTGGCCCACCGGGTCGCCCGGGCGGGCAACTTCCTGTCGGTGTTCTTCACCGAGGCGCCGGTCAGCGACTTCGCCGCCGCGCGGGCATCGCAGACCTTCCGGTTCGCCCCCTTCTTCCATGCCCTGCTCGACGCCGGTGTGTACGCCCCGCCCAGCGCGTTCGAAACCTGGTTCGTCTCGTCGGCCCTCGATGACGACGCCTTCGAGACCATCGCGGCCGCCCTGCCGGGGGCGGCCCGGGCCGCGGCGGAAGCGAGACCCTCATGAACGGCCGGACGAGGACCATCGTGCATGTCATGCGCCACGGCGAGGTGCACAATCCGACGGGCATCCTGTATGGCCGGCTGCCCGACTACCACCTGTCCGAGCGCGGTCAAGCCCAGGCGCAGGCGGTGGCCGACTGGCTGGCGCCGCGCGACATCGTCTACGTCGTCGCCTCCCCACTGGACCGCGCCCAGGAGACCGCTACACCCATCGCCGCCGCCCATAGCCTGCCGGTCGACGTCGACGAGGCGCTGATCGAGTCGCACAACGTCTTCGAGGGTCAGCGCGTCTCGCCCGGCGACGGCGCCCTGCGTGACCCGCGCAACTGGTGGCATCTGCGCAACCCGCGCTCGCCCTCGTGGGGTGAGCACTACGCCGAGATCGCCGTGCGGATGCGGGGCGCCCTCGAACGTGCCCGGATCAAGGCCGAGGGCCACGAGGCGGTCTGCGTCAGCCACCAGCTACCCGTCGAGACCCTGCGCCGGGCGATGAACTCCGAACCGCTGCATCACTTCCCGACCCGCAGGATGTGCAACCTGGCCTCGGTGACGTCGTTCTACTTCGACGGCGAGGACTACGTGGGCTGGGGATATTCGGAGCTCGCCGGACGGTGAAAGCGCTGCTGGTTCTGCTGACGGCGGCGGCCGTTCTGGTCGGCTGCGCGACCGGTGACGACGCGGTCGCCCAGGGCGGCACCTTCGAATTCGTCGCGCCGGGAGGCAAGACCGACATCACCTACGAGCCGCCACCGGCGAGGGGCACCCCGGGGCCGCTGTCCGGGCCGGACCTGATGGACACCTCCAAGACCATCTCGTTGAGCGACTTCGCCGGCCAGGTGGTGGTGATCAACGTCTGGGGTCAGTGGTGCGGGCCGTGCCGGGCGGAGATCTCCGAGCTGCAGAAGGTCTACGACGCGACCCGCGGCGAGGACGTGGCCTTCCTGGGAATCGACGTGCGGGACAACGACATCGAGGCTCCCCGGGATTTCGTCATCGACCGCGGCGTCACCTATCCCTCGATCTATGACCCGGCCATGCGCACCATGATCGCTTTCGGCGGCAAGTACCCCACGACGGTGATCCCCTCCACGGTGGTCCTCGACCGCGAGCACCGGGTGGCGGCGGTGTTCCTGCGTGAACTGCTGGCCGAGGATCTGCTGCCGGTGGTGCAGCGCCTCGCCGCCGAATCCGCGCCGGAACAACCGTGACGGGTCTGGCCGAGACCGCGGCGGCCGGTCCGCTGCTGGTGGCGCTGGGGCTGTGTGTGCTGGCCGGCCTGGTGTCGTTCGCCTCGCCGTGTGTGGTCCCTCTGGTGCCCGGATACCTGTCCTACCTGGCCACTGTCGTCGGGGTCGAGGACACCGAGGCTCAGGCGGCGCGGCGCTGGCGGGTGGTCGGTTCGGCGGCGTTGTTCGTGGCCGGATTCACCGCAGTCTTCGTGCTGGGCACCGTCGCAGTGCTCGGCATGACCACCACGCTGATCGTCAACCAGCTTGTGCTGCAACGTATCGGAGGTGTGGTGACCATCCTGATGGGGTTGGTGTTCATCGGCTTCATCCCCGCACTGCAGCGCCAGGCCCGGTTCACCCCCCGGAAATTGGCCGGGCTGGCCGGGGCGCCGCTTCTGGGCGCGGTCTTCGCGCTTGGCTGGACGCCGTGTCTGGGTCCGACGCTGACCGGGGTGATCGCCGTCGCCTCGGCCACCGACGGGGCGAGCGTGGCGCGCGGGGTGGCGCTGGTGATCGCCTACTGCCTCGGCCTGGGCATTCCGTTCCTGGTGCTGGCGCTGGGCTCGGGCTGGGCGGTGAGCGCGTTCGGCTGGCTGCGTCGGCACACCCGGGCCATCCAGGTGTTCGGCGGCATCCTGCTGATCGCCGTCGGGGTGGCACTGGTGACCGGGCTGTGGAATGAGTTCATCGCACTGGTGCGGGACAGGTTCGTCAGCGATGCGAGGCTGCCGATATGACCGTCGCCCCCCCGCGAGCAGACGCAAACGCCCCCGACACGCCGAGGCGTGCGGGGCGTTTGCGTCTGCTCGCGCTGAAAGGGTGGCGGGCGCTGACGTCGATGGGCACCGCACTGGTGCTGCTGTTCCTGCTCGCCGTGGGCGCGGTGCCCGGTGCCCTGCTGCCGCAGCGCAGCCTGAACGAGTCCAAGGTCCGCCAGTACATCGCCGACCACCCGACGCTGGCGCCGTGGCTGGACCGGCTGCAGTTGTTCGATGTGTTCTCGAGCTTCTGGTTCACCGCGATCTACGTGCTGCTATTCGTCTCGCTGGTGGGCTGTCTGACCCCGCGCACGGTCGAGCATCTGCGCAGTCTGCGGGCGATCCCGGTGCCGGCGCCGCGCAACCTGGGCAGGCTGCCCAAGCACGCCGAGGCCGTCGTGGCCGGGACGCCCGAGCAGGTGGCCGCCCGCATTGCCGGGCACCTGCGCGGATGGCGGAAGGTCACCCGGCAGGCCGACGGCGTCATCGAGATCTCGGCGGAGAAGGGCTACCTGCGCGAGTTCGGCAACATCGTCTTCCACTTTTCGCTGCTCGGCCTGCTGGTCGCGATCGCGCTGGGCAAGCTGTTCGGCTACGAGGGCAACGTCATCGTGATCGCCAACGGCGGGCCCGGTTTCTGCTCGGCCTCCCCGGCCGCCTACGACTCGTTCCGCGCGGGCAACAACGTCGACGGCACCCGGCTGTACCCGATGTGCGTTCGGGTCAACGATTTTCAGGCCGATTATCTGCCGTCCGGTCAGGCCACATATTTTGCGGCCGATATCGACTACCAGGCCGGGGCCGACCTGACCGATGACGTCTGGCGGCCCTATCGGCTGGAGGTCAACCATCCGCTGCGGGTCGGCGGCGACCGGGTCTACCTGCAGGGCCACGGCTACGCGCCAACGTTCACCGTCACCTTCCCGGGCGGGCAGCAGCGAACCCAGACCGTGCAGTTCCAGCCGGACAACGCCCAGACTCTGCTGTCCTCGGGCACCTTGCGGTTCGACCCGCCGGCGGGCCTCTACCCGGGCGACGAGCGGCGTAAGCACCAGATCGCCATCACCGGACTGTTCGCCCCCACCGCGCAGATGGACGGCAAGCTGCTGTCGTCGAGCTTTCCGGCGATGAACGACCCCGCCGTGGCGATCGACATCTACCGCGGTGACGCCGGGCTGGACACCGGCCGGCCGCAGTCGCTGTTTCAGCTGGACACCCGGCTGGTCGAGCAGAAGCGTCTGACCAAGGTCAAGCGGATCAACCTGACCCTCGGCCAGGAGGTCCGCCTCGACGACGGAACCGTGGTGCGTTTCGACGGAGCGACCCCGTTTGTGAACCTCCAGGTCTCCCACGACCCCGGGCAGGTGTGGGTGCTGGTGTCCGCGCTGGCCATGATGGCCGGGCTGATGGTGTCGCTGATCGTGCGCCGGCGCCGGGTGTGGGCCCGCATCACCCCAGCCGGAGGTGAGGCAGGGAGCGACTCCGGGGTAAGTTCCGGTGGCGGTACGGTGATCGTCGAACTGGGCGGTCTGGCCCGCACCGACAACTCGGGGTGGGGCGGTGAGTTCGACAAGCTCAGTCGGGCACTGACGGAGGATTCATGAGCACCGACATCGATCTCGGTCTGTCCCGCTACTCGGACTGGGCGTTCACCGCATCGGTCGTCGTCCTGGTCCTGGCGCTGCTGCTGCTGGCGGTCGAACTCGCCTCCAGCCGCGGCCGCCGGGTCGAGGAGCGTGAGCTCGTCGCGGCCGGCCCCGGCGGTGTGGTGGCCGACGCGGAGGGGCCGGGTGTGGTGGCACAGGCCCCCGTCGCGCCGCTGGGTGAACGTGTCGGCAAGGCCGGGCTGGGCCTGGTGTACCTCGGCATCGGGTTGCTGTTCGCCTGCATCGTGCTGCGCGGCCTGGCCACCTCGCGGGCGCCGTGGGGCAACATGTACGAGTTCATCAATCTGACCAGCTTCTGCGGGCTGGTCGCCGCGGCGGTGGTGCTGCGCAAACCCCAGTACCGGGCGCTGTGGGTGTTCGTCCTGGTCCCGGTGCTGATCCTGCTGACTGTCTCGGGCAAGTGGCTCTATACCCACGCCGCGCCGGTGATGCCCGCGCTGCAGTCCTACTGGCTGCCGATCCACGTCTCTGTGGTCAGCCTCGGTTCCGGGGTGTTCCTGGTGGCCGGGGTGGCCAGCATCCTGTTCCTGCTGAAAACCTCGAAGTACGGCGAGCCGGCACCCGGGCAGACGGCCCCGCCGGGAACCCTGTCCCGCATCGTCTCCCGGTTGCCCGACGCCCAGACCCTGGACCGCATCGCCTACCGCACCACCATCTTCGGATTCCCGGTGTTCGGCTTCGGGGTGATCTTCGGCGCCATCTGGGCCGAGGAGGCCTGGGGCCGCTACTGGGGCTGGGATCCCAAGGAGACGGTGTCGTTCATCGCCTGGGTCATCTACGCGGCCTACCTGCACGCCCGCTCGACGGCGGGCTGGCGCGACCGGAAGGCGGCCTGGATCAACGTGGTCGGCTTCGTCGCGATGGTCTTCAACCTGTTCTTCATCAACCTGGTCACCGTCGGTCTGCACTCCTACGCGGGGGTCTGAGCCACAGGGTCTGGGCCGCGGGGCGTCACAACCCCCCGAGCGACGAGGTCAGTGCGGGGTGTTGTCCCCGCGGCCGATCTTCCACAGGAATTCCGGGTCGTCATCGGGCCCGATGACGCGCGTGGTGGGCCGCTGCGCGTTCGCCCGAACCGTCCGCATCACGACATAGGTCAGCCCGATCACGATCAGGATGAGCAGCAGGTAGAGCACAGGCGAAAACCTCCTTAACCCGAATATACGCGCGTCGGTAGGCTCGGTGGCGTGACGGACAATCAGGCCGGCGGCTCGACCGGTCGTATGGTGGGCGACGTTGTGGTCTACACCCTTGCCCGACTGCTGCTGGTCGGCGTGCTGACCGCGGCCATCTTCTTCGGGGCGCACCTGATCGGCATCGACGAATTCCCGCTCGTGGTCGCGATGCTGTTCGGGATCGTGCTGGCCCTGCCGCTGGGGGTGTGGCTGCTCGCCCCGCTGCGCCGGCGCGCCACCGCCGGCATCGCCGAGATCGACGAACGGCGCCGCCGCGACCGCGAACAGCTCGAGGCCCGGCTGCGCGGGGAGAAGGGCCCAGGCTGAATCAGGCCCGCTTCCAAGCGTCGACTTCGATCTCCACCAACATTTTGGGATCGACCATCGTCACGCCGGCAATCATGGTGGCCGCTGGCCGGATGTCTCCGAAAACCTCACCGTGCGCTTTGGCCACCGCATCGACATCGGAAGCGTTGACCAGATACACGCGCGAGCGCACCACATCTGCCAGCGAATAGCCGGCCTGGGCCAGCGCTGGGGCGATGACGTCGTTGAGTGCCACCAGGGTTTGGCCATAGGCGTCACCCTCATGTCGCACTTCGCCGCCGACACTGGCGGTTGACCCGGAGACATGCACGTAGTTGCCCGCGACCGTTGCGCGGGAATAGCCGATCGAGGCCTCCCACGGTCCACCGCCCGAGATCAGTCTGTCCGCCGCCACACGTTGTTCTCCCTTGCCTGTTTCGGTCCTTGGTCAGAACAGCAGTCCGGTCAGCCGGCCAGGGCCAGCGCCGCGGCTACCGCCAGCGACCAGATCAGCATCGTCAGGCCGGTGTCGCGCAGCACCGGGATCAGCTCGCGGCCGGTCTTGCCCCCGCGAACCGGCGCGGCGGCCCGCAACGCAGGTGCCACCGCGATGAAGCCGGCCGCACACCACGGCGTCGCCGCCATCAACGCCACCGTCATCACCGCCGCCAGCGCGAGCAGCCCCTGGTAGAACCGCCGGGTCCCGGCGTCGCCGAGTCGCACCGCCAGCGTGATCTTGCCGGCGACCCGGTCGGTCGGGATATCGCGCAGATTGTTGGCCACCAGCACCGCCGAGGACAACGCGCCGACGGCCACGGCCAGCGCCAGGCCGACCCAGTCCACCCGCAGCGCCTGGGTGTACTGGGTGCCCAGCACCGCGACGAGGCCGAAGAACACGAACACCGCGACCTCGCCCAGCCCGGCGTAGCCGTAGGGCCGCGAGCCGCCGGTGTAGAACCACGCGCCGGCGATGCACACCGCGCCGAGGGCGATCAGCCACGGTGCGCTCACCAGGGCCAGCGCCACGCCGGCCACCGCTCCGAGGGCCAGGCTGAGCACCGCGGCATTGCGCACCGCGCGCGGGGCGGCCAGTTTGGCCCCGACCAGCCGCACCGGCCCGCTGCGCTCGTCGTCGGTGCCGCGGATGCCATCGGAGTAGTCGTTGGCGTAGTTCACCCCTACGATCAGCGCCACCGACACCGCTAGCGCCAGCAGCGCCTTCCACCAGACCGCCGAATGCAGCCAGGCCGCCGCGCCGGTTCCCGCGATCACCGGGGCGACGGCATTGGGCAATGTGCGCGGGCGCGCACCCTGGACCCATTGCGCAAAGGTGGCCATCGGCCAATCGTGCCACGGCGTGTGGGCACAATGAGACCCGTGATCGGCGTCATCGGCGGCAGCGGCTTCTACACCTTCTTCGGTCCCGACGCGCGCAGTGTCGTCGTCGAGACGCCCTACGGCGAACCCAGCGCGCCGATCACCATCGGCCGGGTGGGCGTGCACGAGGTAGCCTTCCTGCCCCGGCACGGACGCAGCCACGAGTTCTCCCCGCATACCGTGCCCTACCGGGCCAACATGTGGGCGCTGCGCGTATTGGGTGTGCGACGGGTGTTCGCACCGTGCGCGGCCGGCAGCCTGACCGCCGAGCTCCCGCCGGGGGCGATCGTGGTGCCCGACCAACTCGTGGACCGCACCCGCGGACGCGACGACACCTATTTCGACGCCGGCGGCATCCATGTCGAGTTCGCCGACCCCTACTGCCCGACGCTGCGCGCGGTGGCCGCCGACACGCCCGGCGTCGTCGACGGCGGGACCATGGTGGTGATCCAGGGCCCCCGGTTCTCCACCCGCGCCGAGAGCCAGTGGTTCGCCCGGCAGGGCTTCACCCTGGTGAACATGACCGGTTACCCGGAGGCCGTTCTCGCCCGGGAACTCGAGATGTGCTATGCCGCAATAGCTCTGGTCACCGACGTCGACGCCGGGGTTGCGGTCGGCGAGGGCGTCCGGGCGGTCGACGTGTTCGCCGAGTTCGAACGCAACATCGGACCGTTCAAACAGCTGGTGCACCTGGCCATCGACCGGGTGGCCTCCGAGCGGGTGTGCACCCACTGCCTGGCGCACGAGGGTGTGGAGCTTCCCTTCGACCTGCCGTGACCGCGATGCCGGGGTGACGGTGATACTGGCAGGGTGAAGACACAGATCTGTGACCAGTACGGCATCGAATTCCCGCTGTTCGCCTTCAGCCACTGCCGCGACGTCGTCGCCGCGGTCAGCAACGCCGGGGGAATGGGTGTCCTCGGCGGGGTCGCCTTCCGGCCCGACCAGCTCGAGAAGGAGCTGTGCTGGATCGACGACCACGTCAACGGCAAGCCCTACGGCGTCGACATCATCGTGCCCGCCAAGTACGAGGGCAAGGGTGAGAACCTCACTCGCGACCAGCTCGCGCAGCGCATCCCCGACGAACATCGCGCCTTCATCAATGAACTGCTCGCCGCGCACGGAATCGAGCTCGAGGAGCTTCGGGTGGCCTCCTCGGCGCTGTCCGGAAGTACCGGGCAGAGCCTGCTCGAGGTGTCGCTGAACCACCCGATCAAGTTGATGGCCAACGCCCTGGGGGTTCCGCCGGACTACATGATCGAGGCCGGCAAGGAGCGCGGCATCCCGGTCGCCGCCCTGGTCGGGGCCAAGGAACACGCCATCAAACAGGTCAACGCAGGGGTCGACCTGATCGTCGCCCAGGGCACCGAGGCCGGCGGGCATTGTGGCGAGGTGTCCACGTTGGTGCTCATTCCCGAAGTGCTGGAAGCGATTTCGGAGGTACCGGGTGGTCGTGACGTGCCGGTTCTGGCGGCCGGCGGGATCGTCACCGGACGGCAGATGGCGGCGTGCGTGGCGATGGGCGCGGCCGGGGCGTGGACGGGTTCGGTCTGGCTGACCACCGAGGAGGCCGAGACCGCCCCGCATACCAAGCAGAAGATGCTGACTGCGACCTCGCGGGACACCGTCCGGTCCGCCGGCCGCACCGGCAAGCCCTCCCGGCAGCTGCGCTCGGACTGGACCGATGCCTGGGCGCCGAACCCCAAGGGGCGCCAGCCGCTGCCGCTGCCGCTGCAGGCGATGGTCGCCGAGCCGGCGCTGCGCCGTATCGACAAGCTCGCCGAGACCGGCCACCCGGGAGCGCAGGCGCTGTCCACCTATTTCGTCGGCCAGGGCGTCGGGCTGATGAACAAGATCAAGCCGGCCCGGGAGGTGGTGCTGGAGTTCATCGAGGACTACGTCGCCGCCGCCGAACGGCTCGGCGGCACCCTCGAGGACTGATCCGGTCAGCCGGCGGCCAGTGGTAGTCGGACCTCGAATCGCGCGCCCCGGTCGAGATTGTGCGCCGACAGGGTTCCGCGGTGCGCCCGGACCAGGCCGGCGGCGATCGCCAGGCCGAGCCCGGATCCGCTGGGCAGCGACGAATCGGCACGCGGTACACGGTGATTGGAACCCCGATAGGCCACGTCGAACACCCGCGGCAGGTCGGCGGCGTCGATGCCCACCCCGGTGTCGTCCACCCGGGCCCACGCCCCTTCCCGGTCGGCACCGATCGACAGGGTGACCGTGCCCCCGGCCGGTGTGTGCGCGATCGCGTTGGCCACCAGATTGGACAGCACCCGCACCAGGGCCCGGTCGCTGCCGATGACCCGCACCGGCCGGGCGGGCAGGTTCACCCGGAGCGCCACCCCGGCCCGCTCGGCGGCGATCCGGTGGGTGCTCAGCACGTCGTCGACGACCTCGTCGAGGGCCACCCGCTCGTAGGGGGCGTTGACCGCGCCCGCGTTGATCTTTGCCATCTCGAACAGGTCATCGACCATCTCCGAGAGCCGGATGCTCTCCTGTTCGATGTTCTTCGCCTGAGTCCGCACCTCGTCGTCGCTGACCACCCCGTCGGCGATCGCCTCCGACAGTGCCCGGATTCCGGCCAGCGGCGTGCGCAGGTCGTGGCTGACGAAGGCGACCAGTTGGCGCCGGGATTTCTCGGCCGCCCGCTCCGCGTCCTGGATCTCCTGTTCCCACACCGTTCGGCGGGCCTGGAACCGGGCCAGCATCACCGCGGCGGGAAGCGTCACCACCGCCACCACCACCAGCACCACGGCGATGGTGCGGAAAGCGCCCTCGGTCATGAACCGGCTCGCGCAGAACACCCCCGCGAGGGTCGCCAGCGTCGGGATCAGCACGAGCGCGACCATGCTCACGGTGATCGACCACGATCGGGCGAGGCGGATCACCAGGGCGCCGGCCAGCACCACCGGCAGTGAACAACTCAACGCCAGCAGGGCGATCTCGGCCAGGCTATGGCCGGGCACCGTCACCGCCGGCGGCGTCGCCGCGCCACAGGTAACCGCGGCCCCATACCGTCTGGATGCGGTGGTGCTGGCCGAGTTTGGACCGCAGCCGCTTGACGTGCACCGTGACCGTCGACAGATCGCCGAAGTCCCAGTTCCACACCCGCTTGAGCAGTTCCTCGCGGGAGAACACGGTGTCGGTGTGGGCGAGGAAGAACATCAGCAGGTCGAATTCCCGGTTGGTCAGGCCCACCGGCTCGCCGGCCACCGTGACCGACCGCGATGCCGTCGACACGGTGAGCGCGCCGACGGTGGTCTCCAACGGGATGGTCGAGGGTGCCGCCGGCGCGCGGCGCAGCACCGAGCGGACCCGCAGCGCCAGTTCCCGCGGGCTGAACGGCTTGGTCAGGTAGTCGTCGGCGCCGGCCTCGAGCCCGGCGATCCGGTCATCCTCCTCGCCGAGTGCGGTCAGCAGGATCACCGGCACCGAGTAGTCACCGCCCTGGCGCAGGGTCCGGCACAGTGACAGTCCGTTGGGGCCGGGCATCATGACGTCGAGCACCGCGACGTCGATCCGTTCGGTGCCCAGCAGGCGCAGCGCCTCGTTGCCGTCCCCGGCCATGCGAACCTCCAGGCCGTCGCGCTCGAGGTAGCGTCGCACGACGTCACGCACGACGGCGTCGTCGTCGGCGATCAGCACCCGGGCCGGCATGGCTCCGAGCCTAACGGCGGCCCGGGCTTCGAGGCCGGGCTGTCATGCTTTTGTCATGGCCGTTCACCCGTAGCGTTCGCGCAGCGCCCTGCGGTCCAGCTTGCCGATTCCGCGGCGCGGCAGTTCATCGATGATGTGCAGTTCGCGGGGCGCCGCGGTCGGGTCCAGAGACTGCTCCACCAGCTCCCGCAGTTCGGCCAGACCGGGCTCCGGCTCCATGGACGACACCACCACCGCGGCCGCCACCCGCTGACCCAGCCGGTCATCGGGCACCCCGAACACCGCACACTCGGCCACCGCCGGGTGCTTGCTCAGCACCCCCTCCACCGCAGCCGGCATGACCGTCAGGCCACCGGTGCTGATCGCCTCATCGGCGCGTCCCAGCACGGTCAGCCGGCCCGAGTCGTCGAACCGTCCGATGTCGTCGGTGCGGAACCAGCCGCGCTGGGCGAACGGGTCGTCGGGAAGGGGATTGCGGTACCCGACGGCCAGGGTGGCGCCGCCGATGACGACCCGCCCGTCGGCGCCCGGCCCCCGGGCGTCGATACGCACCTCCACACCGTCCAGTGGCACTCCGTCGTACACGCATCCGCCGGCGGTTTCGCTGGAACCGTAGGTGCGCACCACGGTGATGCCGGCTTCGGCCGCGCCGTCGAGCACCGGCCGCGGAGCCGGCCCGCCCCCCAGCAGCACGGCATCCAGGCCGGCCAGGGCCTCGGTTGCGGCCGGGTCGGCGAGTGCCTTGGCCAACTGGTTGGACACCAGCGCGGTGTAGCGGCGTCCGGAGCCCATTCTCGCCACCGCGCCGGGCAGACCGGAAGGGTCGAACCCGTCGTTGAGGCCGAGTTCGGCCGGCACCGTGCCGGCCAGCACGCTGCGAACCAGCACCTGGATGCCGGCGATGTGGTGGGCCGGCAACGCCAGCAGCCAGGTTCCCGGCCCGCCGAGGCGATCGTGGGTGGCCGACGCGCTGGCGATCAACGCGGCCGGTGTCAGCATCGCGCCCTTGGGTGTGCCGGTGGTCCCGGAGGTGGGGACCACCAGGGCGATGTCGTCGTCGATCTCCTCGCCCACCCGCAGCGCTGTCGTCAGCACCGTGCTTTCCCTAAGGTTTCCCGCCGGTATGGGTAGCAGGGGGACATCGCGGCCGTCGAGGACCCCCTGCAGCGTCCTCAATAGGGACAGCGCCGACGGACACGGCGGGATGGCGAGCGCACGCAGGGCGACTATCAGGTCACCTCGTCACCACGGGGATCGTCATCGCGGGGATCATCCAATGGCCAACCGTTGGCCGCGAGCCGGGCGCGAACCCGTTCGACGTCGGCGGGTGCGGGCAGCTGGTCGGTGATGCGCAGGATCTCCACGCCGATGTCGATGAATCCGGGGCGGGGCAGGCGATCCATGAGTCGGGCCACCTCGGTGACTTCGTCGCAGGACAATCGCCGCGACAGCAAAGCCAGGATCGGAAGGTAGTCGTTGCTCGGAAGGCGTTCGGGTAACCGGCACGAAGCCAGGACACAATGGTGCCCAGGAACCGGTTCACGCGCGTCACCTCCGATCCGCGCATCCGAGGGCGCACGGTCTGCATGTACGAGTCTAGGCGTGCCGGCGTGCCTGCGCGCCGCAGATTCGCATCGGCTCCCTATCAGGGCGGACGAACTTTGAGAAGGCCCAGGGTGAACGTTAGATGAACTCCTGTGCCGCTGAGGCAAATTCCCTTTTCAGGGAACCTTTTCGACCCCGGCGGAAACTTGGTCAAATCGCCGGCAAAGGTTCAGAATTGCTCCATGTCTGCAGAGATGATCATCCTGGTGCTGTTGATCGCCACCGCGTTGGCGTTCGACTTCACCAATGGATTTCACGACACGGGCAACGCGATGGCGACGTCCATCGCAACCCGGGCGCTGAAGCCCAAAACCGCCGTCCTGCTGGCGGGGGTGCTGAACCTTGTCGGCGCGTTCCTGTCGGTTGAGGTGGCCGTCACCGTCACCACCTCGGTGCTGCGGGTTCAGGACTCCGATACCGGGCAACTGTTGCCCGGTATCGACGCCTCGATGGGTTTGACGATCATCTTCGCGGGTCTGATCGGTGGCATCCTCTGGAACCTGTTGACCTGGCTGTTCGGCATACCTTCGAGCTCCTCGCACGCGTTGTTCGGCGGTCTCATCGGTGCCGGTTTGGCCGCTCTCGGCCTCAAGGGCGTCAATTGGGGCGGCGTCAGCCAGAAGGTGCTGATACCGGCCGTCGCGGCTCCGCTGATCGCCGGTCTCGTCGCGGCCTGCGGCACCTGGCTGGTGTATCGGATCACCCGCAAGGTTCTGAGCCGGCGGCGCGAGGAGGGTTTCCGCTGGGGGCAGATCGCCACGGCGTCCTTGGTGGCGCTCTCGCACGGAACCAACGATGCGCAGAAGACGATGGGCGTGATCGCCCTGGCGCTGATCACCACCGGACACCTGACCGGCGACGTAAAGAACGACGGCCTGCCGATCTGGATCATCGCCAGCTGCGCCCTCGCGATCGGCCTGGGTACCTACCTGGGCGGTTGGCGGGTCATCCGCACCCTGGGCAAGGGCCTGGTGGAGATCGAGTCGCCGCAGGGCCTGGCCGCCGAGGCATCCTCGGCGGCGATCATCCTCAGTTCGAGCGCCGCCGGCATGGCGTTGTCCACCACTCACGTCGCCACCGGCTCGATCCTGGGCAGTGGGGTCGGCAAGCCCGGCGCCCAGGTTCGGTGGGCGGTCGCCGGCCGGATGGCGGTGGCCTGGCTGGTCACGCTGCCGGCGGCGGCATTGGTCGGTGCTCTGTCCTACTGGGTGTCCTATCTGATCAAGGATCTGACGGGTTCCCGGTTGGCCGGTGACGGGGTGATCTTCCTGGGACTGGTCGGATTGTCGTTGTACATGTGGTGGCGTGCCCAGCAGCAGAAGGTCGACCACAGCAACGTCAACGCGGATTGGGATGAAACCACGAATTCGGTTGTGCCCGCAGACGTCCGCAACAAAACCGCAGGTGGGTCGGAGCAGGCCCCGCCAAAAGCCACCACTTCGGTCTGACCAAAGGACACGTTGATGCACTATCTGGAAAGTATCTTCAAGGTGCTGGTCGTCGGCCTCCTGTTGGGAGCCGGGCTGCCCGCGCTGTTCGCCACCGGGATGCTGGCGTACTCGTTCGGCGCGGGTGGTGAGGAAGCGGACCATGTGATCCACAAGCCCAATCCGCCGCTGAAATACCTCGGCATCTTTCTCTTCCTGTTCGTGGCCTTCGTGATCGTCACCGCGGTGGCCTGGATCACCCGGGCGACGATCATGCATCACTTCGGAATTGACCTCTTCCCGATGTTCCCCAAGAAGTGACGTTTCCGACGAAGTGAGGTGACTATGTCCGTCGAGAACCCTGAAGGATTCGTCGACAACGTCGTCGGCTGGCTGCATGACGGCTACCCGCATGGGGTGCCGGCCAAGGATTACTTCCCGTTGCTGGCTCTGCTCATGCGGTCGCTGACCGAGGAGGAAGTCGTCAAGGCGGCGCGGACCATCGTCCGGCAGACCGACGTCGACACGCCGGTGAGCGAGGAGCAGATTCGCGCCGCCATCCACGAAGTCATCGAGAAGGAACCCAATCCGGAGGAGATTCACCAGGTCGCGGCCCGGCTGGCCTCGGTGGGATGGCCGCTGGAAAACGGCCGCTGACCTCTAGGTGCGGACGTCGCGGCGCAGGGGGTGGTCCGCGGGGATCTGAACGAAGATCAGGTCGATTCCGTCGGGGTCCTCGACGTGCATCTCGTAAAGGCCCCACGGCTCTTGGCGGGCCTCGCGGGCGATGGTGACGCCGCGGGCCTGAAGTTCGTCGGAGATCGCGTGAATATCGCGGACCTGCAGCCACAACGCGCCCGGGAAGGGTCCGGTGGAGTCGGCGGGGTGGCCGTGGCCGGCCAGTTCGATCAGTGACTGGCCCGCGAAAAAGACCGTGCCGCCGGGGTATTCGCGGGCGATCGCCAGTCCGAGGGCGTCTCGGTAGAAGGCCAGGGACACCGGGTAGTCCGACGGCCGGAACAGTACCCGGCTGGCGAGGATCTCCATGGCTTCGTGTCTACCTCAGCTGGGCTGCATGCGCTGACGCTTGAGCAGTCCGTTGAGCACTCGGGGTGCGACGAGGTCGACGGCGCGGGCGGTGATGCCGAAGCGCGGGGCGATGCGCACCGGGCGGTGCCGGGCGGCGTCGATCATCCATCCGGCCGCCTCCGTGGGGGTCAGTGCCGGGACGCCCCGGTACTCGCTGGTGGGGGCGATCATCGGGGTGGACACCAGTGGGTAGTAGAGCGTGGTGGAGTGCACGCCGTTGCGCGACCACTCCGTCTCGATCACCCGGCTCACCGCCGACAGGGCGGCCTTGGAGGCGTTGTAGACGCCGAACAGCGGTGAGGCCTCGCCGAGCACGCCCCAGGTCGCGACGTTGATGATGTGGCCGTCGCCGCGGTCGATCATTCCCGGCGCCAGGCCGCGGATCAGCCGCAGCGGGGAGTAGTAGTTCAGCGTCATGGTCCGCTCGACGTCATGCCAGCGGTCCAGCGACTCGGCCAGCGGGCGGCGGATCGAACGGCCGGCGTTGTTGACCAGGATGTCCACCGCGCCGAATCGTTCCTCGACGGTGGCGGCGAGTTCGTCGACGGCGTCGAGGTCGGCCAGGTCGCAGGGAATCGCCGCGGCGGTTCCGCCCGCGTTCGCGATCCTTTGTGTGAGCGCTTCGAGCAGTTCGGCGCGGCGGGCGACGACGATCACCTCGGCGCCCTCGGCCGCGAAGCTCTCGGCCCCGGCCTCACCGATGCCCGAGGACGCCCCGGTGATGAGCACCCGTTTGCCGCGCAGGTCGATGCGGGTCGCGGCGGGCACCCGCAGCGGCGGGCGCATCCCGGCCAGCGTGATCGCGTCGGTGATCCGGTGGCGCAAAGGCTTCACGTGCCCGAGTCTATTGAGTCGGCTGAGCTCGCGGACTTGGCGGCCGCGCGGAATGGTGTGTAGTTTTGCCCACCTTCGAGCGACTAGGGGCACCCGTAGTCGCTCGAAGGTGGGCAAAACGCTTGGTGGTCCCCGGCCCGTTCACAGCGCCAGGCCGAACTCCCGCAGCCCGTCGCGCAGGCCGGTGGGGCGCTGGGCCGTGGGCAGCGGGTCCACCAGGATGAACCCGCAGCCCAGCTCCCGGGCCGCGCCGTCGTTCTCCTCGCTGTCGCCCACCATGACGGCCTCGGCGGCGTCCACCCCTAGCCGGTCGAGCGCGGCCTGGAAGATGCGCAGATCCGGTTTGGTCGCGCCGAACTCGAAGGACAGCACGAACTCGTCGGCGTGGACACCGGCGGAGGTGAACGAGCTGCGAATGTCCCAGGCGATGTTGGACACCACCGCAGTGCGAATTCCCTTGCCGGACAGTGCATTGAGGACGTCCGCGGTGTCGGGGTAGGGCGTCCACGCATCCGGGTCGATGACCCGCTGATAGAGCGCCCGGGCATGCGGGTCGCTCAGTCCGGAGGACTGCAGCACGTGCATGTAGGCCTCGCGGTGGAGCGCGGGTTCCAGGTCGCGGTGGACCCAGGCGTGGTAGGCCCGCTCGGTCATCGCCACGCCCGATCCGGTCGGATGGGTGAGACGGTCCATCAGTTCGGCCTGGAACTGTTCGTCGACACCGGGCATGTCGTCGAACCACCTGTCGTCTTCGTCGAGCCGGAACAGGGTCCCGGAGAAGTCGAACAGGACCGCGCGCACGCCCTCGGCCGCATCGTCAGCCAACGGTGCCGATGGTTGGCTTCCTCCTCGGCCTCGTCCCTCGGCCGCATCGTCAGCCAACGGTGCCGATGGTTGGCTTCCTCCTCGGCCTCGTCCCTCGGCCGCATCGTCAGCCAACGGCCCGCCCCTTGCTGTGCCAGAACCGCGCCCGCACCGCCTTCTTGTCCGGCTTGCCCAGCGCCGTCACCGGAACCGAGTCCACCACGATCACCTGCTTGGGGGAGTGGACCGGGCCTTTGCGCCGGCGGACCTCGTCCTGAATCTCGCCGCTCACCCGCGCCACCGACTCGGCATCGGAGGACTCTCCGGGCCGCAGCACGATCACCGCCGTCACCGCCTCACCCCATTTCTCGTCGGGCGTGCCGATGACGTACACCTGAGCCACGGCCGGATGCTCGGCGACGACGTCCTCAACCTCCCGGGGAAACACGTTGAATCCACCGGTGACGATCATGTCCTTGACCCGGTCGACGATGTAGAGGAATCCGTCCTCGTCCTGCCGGGCCAGATCCCCGGTGTGCAGCCAGCCGTCGCGGAACGACGCGGCCGTCTCCTCCGGAAGGTTCCAGTACCCGCCGGCCAGCAGCGGCCCGGACACGCAGATCTCGCCGACCTCGCCGCGCGGCACCGGGTTGCCCGCAGTGTCGAGCAGTGCCACGCGGGAGAACAGCGTGGGCCGACCGCAGGAGGTCAGCCGCTTCTCGTCGTGGTCGCCCTTGGCCAGGTAGGTGATCACCATCGGGGCCTCGGACTGCCCGTAGTACTGCGCGAAGATCGGGCCGAACCGGCGGATCGCCTCGGCCAGGCGCACCGGGTTCATCGCCGATGCGCCGTAGTACACCGTCTCCAGCGAGGACAGGTCGCGGGTGTGGGAATCCGGGTGGTCCAGCAGCGCGTAGAGCATCGAGGGCACCAGCATGGTCGCGGTAATCCGGCGTTCCTCGATGACCCGCAGCACCTCGGCCGGGTCGAACCTTCCCAGCACCACCATCTCGCCGCCCTTGACCACCGTCGGCACGAAGAACGCCGCCCCGGCGTGCGACAGCGGCGTGCACATCAGGAACCGCGGATGCTGCGGCCATTCCCACTCGGCGAGCTGACTCGTCGTCATCGTCATGATCGAACTGACGGTGCCGATCACTCCCTTGGGCCGGCCGGTGGTGCCGCCGGTGTAGGTGAGCCCGCCGATATGGTCCGGCGCCAGCTCGGCGGCCACCAACGGTTTCGGCGGATAGCCCGCCGCTTCGGCGATGAGGTCCACCCCGCACTCGGTCAGTTCGGCGGGCACCGGTCCCAGCGTCAGCACCTGCCGCAGCGACGGAACCCGGTCCACCAGCGCGACCGCGCGCTCGACGAACATCGGCACCGGGTCGATGATCAGCGAGGTCGCGCCGGCGTCGGCCAGCACGTAGGCGTGGTCGTCGAGCGAACCGAGCGGGTGCAGCGCGGTGCGCCGGTAACCCTGGGTCTGCCCAGCCCCGATGACCATCAGCACCTCGGGACGATTCAGCGACAGCAACCCCACGCAGGTGCCCCCGCCGGCCCCCAGACCCTCGAACGCCTGCGCGTACTGACTAATCCGGTCGGCCAGCTCCCCGCCGGTCAGCGTGGTGTCCCCGAGGAACAGCACCGGCCGGGTCCGGTGGCGCTCGAGCGCGGCGACGGTCAGGTGGCCCGAATGCAGGGGATGCCGCAACCGGTCCGGGTCCGGGGTCATGGGTCCCAGATTAGAACCTGTTTCGGTCCGCATCGGCGGGACCGCGGAATAGCATCGGTCAATGCCCGGGCCCGACCAGCAGCGTCAAGTCAGCGGCCTCGCGGCCACCATGACCGTCATCGCGATGGGCCTGGGCTACAGCATCACCGCGGCGGATCCCACCACCTTGTCGGCCAACCTCGCCGAGGTCCGGCGCGGCCTGGAATTCACCCCCGCCACGGCCAGCTTCCTTGCCAGCCTGTGCACGCTGACCCTGGCCGCGGCGGTGCTCGGCGCCGGCGCACTCGGTGACCTCGCCGGGATGAAGCGGATGTTCGTCCTGGGCATCTACGGTTCGATCGCCTTTGGTGTGCTCGGTGCGCTCGCCCCGCACGTCAGCATCCTCATCGTCGCCCGGGCCGGCCTGGGGATCGCGTTCGCGTTCGTGCTGGGGCTCTCGCTGGCCATCGTCAACGCCGTCTTCCCGCCCGGCCGCCGAGCCGCGGCGATCGCCTCCTACCTTGGCGCGGGCCACGCCCTGGCGGTGTTTCAGCCGGCCATCGCCGGCTGGCTGACCACGCACTTCGGTTGGCGCGCCTGCCTTCTCGTCACCCCGGTGCTGGCCCTGCTCACCCTGGTCATCACCCTGCGCTACGTGCCCGAGACGGTCCGCGACCAACGCAAACTCGACATCCCGGGCATCCTGCTCATCGCCGCGGCGCTGGTGACGGTCATCTACGGCCTGACCGAACTGCAGGGCGGCCTCAACGCCGGGGCGCTGGCGCTGATCGCGCTCGGGCTGGGCCTCGGCGTGGCCTTCGTGCGCTGGGAACTGCACACCGACGCCCCGGCCCTGGACATGCGGATCTTCCGTTCGGCCCGGTTCAACGCCGCGCTGACCGCCGGTGCCACCTTCAATTTCCTCGGCGGCGGCGGCACCATCCTGTTCGCCTACTACCTGGTGACCATCCGGGGTAAGTCCCCGGAACTGCTCGGCCTGCTGCTGATCCCGGCGATGTTGCTGGCCTCGGCCGCCGCGGTGGGCGCCGGCCGGGCTGCCGCGCGGTTCGGGGAGCGCACGGTGCTGGTCGCCGGACTGGTGATCCTGCTGGTCAGCATGGTGATGCTGGTGGTCCTCGACGAGCAGACACCGATCGCGGTGCTCGGTGTCGCGGTCGCGCTCAACGCCGCCGGGGGAGCGGTGGTACAGACCCCGCAGTCGACGATCATGATGTCCAGCGCACCCCCGGAACTCGGCGGGGTGGTCTCGGCGGTCAAACCCGCCGTCGGCCAGGCCGCCTACTCTCTCGGCCCGGCGCTGTTCGCACTGGTCGGCACCACGCTGTTCCTGCGCGACGGCCGCCACAAACTGGAGAATTCCGGCATCACCGAGGAGCAGGCCCGCGAGGCGCTGCGGGTCGCCCACGGCGGAGCCCCCAACCCGGCCGCCGGCAGCGAGGTGCTCGATCCGGAGCAGGCCCGCTGGGTGGTGTCGGAAGCCACCGACAGCTGGCTGAACGCCATCCACGACCTCAGCCTCATCATGGCGGTGGTGCCGGCGGCGGCGATCGTCGTGGCGATGGTGTTGCTGCGCCCGACGCGCGGCCCAACTCGCGGTCCAAATCGGGGTCCAAATCGGGGTCCAAATCGCGCCGCGAGCGATTCCTGACGTGGCACGCTAACGAACATGTCGCAGCCCCCCGAACCGCGCTTCCTCGACGACCGACTTGCCTACTGGGCTGAGGTCAAGCCCGACGAGCCGGCAATCACCTTCCTGAACCGCACCTTCACCTGGGCCGAACTCAACGAGCGGGTGCGGCGCGCCGCCGGTGCGCTGGCCGATCGCGGTATCGGCCGCGGCGACGTCATCGCCTTCCTCGACAAGAACCATCCGGCCTGTGTCGAGACCACCCTGGCCGCGGCGTCGCTGGGCGCGGCGACCGCGATCATCAACTTCCGGCTGGCCGGCAACGAGATGGACTACGTCCTCAACGACTCCGGTGCCAAGCTGCTCATCGTCGGCGCCGAACTCAAGGGCGGCATCGACGCCATCCGCGACCGCCTGCCCGGCGTCGAGCACATCATCTCGGTCACCCCGGAGGGGGGAGAGGGTGACGAGTACGAGGCCATGCTCGCCGCCGCCACACCGCGCGGGCGCGGCGCCGACGTCAGCCCCGACGACGTGTGCGTGATCATGTACTCCTCGGGCACCACCGGAAAGCCCAAGGGGGTGCGGCTGAGCCAGGCCGCCCTGATTGCCCACACCCTCAACGCCGCCACCTTCGAGTTCCAACCGGACGACAAGGTGATGGTCTCCATGCCGCTGTTCCACGTCGGCGGAACCTCGTTCGCGCAGTTCCCCATCCACAACGGCGTACCGAGCATCATGACCCGCGAGGTCGACGGCGCCGCGATGGCAGGCGCATTGATGGCCGGGGCCACCCGCACCTTCATGGTGCCGGCCGTGCTCGGCAAGGTGATGGAGATGGGGCCGGACGCCGTCGCCCTGTTCCGCCGGCTGCGCACCTTCGTCTACGGCGCCTCGCCGATGCCCCCGGCGCTGTTGGCCAAGGCGCTCGAGGAGTTTCCGGACACCGACTTCGTCCAGGTCTACGGCCTGACCGAGGTGTGCGGCGCGGTCACCCAACTGTCCCCGGAGGCCCACCGCGACCCCGCCCACCCCGAGCGCATCAAGAGCGCCGGGCAGCCGGCCGGCCAGGTCGAGGTCAAGGTGGTCAACCCCGACACCCTCGAGGAGGTGCCGGTCGACCAGCCGGGTGAATTGTGGTTCCGCACACCGCAGGTGATGGAGGGCTACCACAACAAGCCGGAGGCCACCGCCGAGGTCATCACCGAAGACGGCTGGTTCCGCACCGGCGACATCGGACGGGTGGACGAGGACGGCTTCGTCTTCGTCGAGGACCGGCTGAAAGACATGATCATCTCCGGCGGGGAGAACATCTACTCCGTCGAGGTGGAGCGGGCGCTGACCGACCACCCCGCGGTTCTCGACGCCGCGGTGTTCGGCATTCCGGACGAGAAGTGGGGCGAGTCGGTCAAGGCCGTGGTCGAGCTGTCCGCCGGGCAGCAGGTCACCCCGGAGGAGCTCATCGCCTGGTGCCGGGACCGGCTGGCGCACTACAAGTGCCCGCGGAGCATCGACATCATGACCGAACTGCCGCGCAACCCGACCGGCAAGCTGTTGAAGAAGGATCTGCGCAAGCCCTACTGGGAGAACCGCGACCGCGCGATCTGATGAACGTCGGGCTGGCAAGCGTCGAGGACCTGCTGGACCGCCTGCACGTCCTGGCCCTGCCGATGCGGGTGCGCTTCCGCGGGATCACCGTGCGCGAGGTGGCCCTCATCGACGGGCCCTCGGGCTGGGGCGAGTTCGGGGCCTTCCTCGAGTACCAGCCGCCGGAAGCCGCGCACTGGCTGGCCTCGGCGATCGAATCCGCCTACGGCGTGCGGCCCCCGGTGCGGCGTCGGCGCATCCCGGTGAACGCCACCGTGCCCGCCGTGGGTCCCGACGTGGTGGCCGCGGTGCTGGCCCGCTTCCCGGGTGCGACCACGGCCAAGGTCAAGGTCGCCGAGCCGGGGCAAACGCTGGCCGACGACGTCGCCCGGGTCGACGCCGTGCGCGCGGTGATCCCCACCGTCCGGGTCGACGCCAACGGCGGCTGGACGCCGGATGAGGCCGTCGCGGCCGCCGCGGCACTGACCGCCGAGGGCGCGCTGGAGTACATCGAGCAGCCCTGCCCCACGGTGGCCGAACTGGCCGAGGTGCGCCGTCGCGTGGACGTGCCGATCGCCGCCGACGAGAGCATCCGCAAGGCCGCCGACCCGCTGGCCGTGGTGCGGGCCGGGGCCGCCGACATCGCCGTGCTCAAGGTCGCCCCGCTCGGCGGGGTCGGCGCCCTTCTCGACATCGCCGCCCACATCGACATCCCGGTGGTGATCTCCAGCGCGCTGGACTCCGCGGTCGGCATCGGCGCCGGACTGGCCGCCGCGGCCGCCCTACCGCGCCTGGAGCACGCCTGCGGGCTGGGCACCGGCGGGCTGTTCGTCTCCGATGTCGCCGACCTCGTTCCCGTTGACGGATCCCTGCCGGTCGGCGAGGTCGTCCCGGACCCGGCCCGGCTGGCCGACCTCGCCGCGTCACCTCAGCGACGGGACTGGTGGATCGATCGCGTCCGCCAGTGCTACCCGCTGGTGTGAGCCCACAGCGCGGTTGCCACACTGTCAGGCATGGCTGAAATCACACTGAGCGGTAACCCCGTACACACCGTCGGCGAACTTCCCCCGGTCGGGTCGCCGGCCCCCGGATTCACTTTGACCGGCACCGACCTCGGGACGGTCGGCAGCGACGAGTTCCGCGGAAAGACCCTGCTGCTCAACATCTTCCCCTCGGTGGACACCCCGGTGTGCGCCAACAGTGTGCGCAAGTTCAACGAGCAGGCCGCCGCGAGCGGGCTGTCTGTGCTGTGCGTGTCGAAGGATCTGCCCTTCACGCTGTCCCGGTTCTGCGGCGCCGAGGGCATCGAGAACGTCACCTCGGCCTCGGCCTTCCGGGACAGCTTCGGCGAGGACTATGGCGTCACCATGGCCGACGGGGCGATGGCCGGACTGCTGGCCCGGTCGGTGGTGGTGGTCGCCGCCGACGGCACCGTGGCCTACACCCAACTGGTTCCCGAGATCGCCGAAGAGCCTGATTACGACGCCGCACTGGCCGCTGCCGCCGCCGCAGCGGGCTAGCCCCGCGTGACCAACCTGGCCTACAACGACAGCGGGTCGGGCGACCCGGTGCTGTTCATCTCCGGCACCGGCGGGGCCGGTCGCACCTGGCACATCCACCAGGTGCCGGCCTTCCTGCAGGCGGGCTACCGCTGTGTGACCTTCGATAACCGCGGCATCGGCGAGACCGAGAACGCCGGCGGCTTCTCCACGCCGCAGATGGTCGCCGACACCGCCGAACTGATCGAACGGGCGATCGGCGGACCCACTCGCCTTGTTGCGCTGTCGATGGGGGCCTTCATCGCCCAGGAACTCATGCTGGTCCGCCCCGAACTGGTGACCCAGGCCGTGCTGATGGGCACCCGCGGGCGGCTGGACGCCACCCGCAAGGCGTTTCGCGCCGCCGACCTGGCGATGGCCGACTCCGCTGCCGAGCTGCCCCCCGCCTACGCGGCGAAAGTTCGTGTGCTGGAGAACTTCTCACCCAAGACCATCAACGGGCCGGGGATCGGCGACTGGATGGAGATGTTCACCGCCTTCCCGCTCCGGCGGACACCCGGCTGGCGTGCTCAACTGACCGTGGCGCCGACGGAGAATAGGCTGCCGTCCTACCGCTCCATCGCCGCAGAGGTGCTGGTGATCGGCTTCGCCGACGATGTCATCACCCCGCCGGCGCTGGGCCGCGAGGTGGGGGAGGCCATCCCCGGGGGCCGCTATGTGCAGATCGCCAATGCCGGCCACCTCGGTTTCCTGGAGCGCCCCGAGCAGGTCAACGCCGCGATGCTGGACTTCTTCGCGGGCACCCTCATCTGAGGGTTAACCCCTGATGGCGGTGTAGAACACTTTAAGCGTCTATAGGGCGCTGTAGAGATCCCATGAACCTCGCTGAGTGGGCCGAGTCTCAGGTCATCGCCGGGGTTACTGCGTACCGCTGGTTCCGTGCGGGGGAGTTGCCTGTCCCGGCCCGCAAAGTGGGCGGCCTGATCCTGGTCGACCCCCGTCGTCGCCGTGGGGCGCACCGCCGAGACGGTGGTGTACGCGCGAGTGTCTTCCGCCGATCAGAAGTCCGACCTCGACCGGCAGGTTGCGCGGGTGACCGTCTGGGCCACCGGTCAGGGAATCTCGGTGGATCGTGTGGTGACCGAGGTTGGCTGGCCAGTGAGTACGGCCACGTGGTGATCGAGGATCTCGACGTAGCCGCCATGAAACGGAGCATGGGGCGGCGGGCTTTCCGCCGCTCTGTCTGTGATGCCGCGATGGGACTGCTCAGACCGCAGTTGGTCTACAAAACCGCCCGTCACGGCGTGACCCTCACGGTGGCGGATCGCTGGTTTGCCTCCAGCCAGATCCATCACGGCTGCTTGCAGTCCGACGGTTCGCCGTGCCGGCTGGAAAGCAAGCGGGATTCGGGGAAGATCACGATGGACAAAGTCCTTCGCTGCCCGATCACCGGTGAAGACGTGGACCGCGACATCAACGCGGCCCGCAACCTCCGCGACTGGCCGGAGCTGCCAGTCGACGCCCAGTCAGGGCGTCACCCCCGCCCGTCAGCAGTTCCAGGGACGGCCCTGGAGACCGCGGCTCAGACAGTCGGCACAACCGACCGCCTGGGGAGTTCGCCTAAGACCACCCGTCACACAGCGGCCGCGAGCGATGAGGGCAGAACCAAAGCGACGCCCAACCCCGTCGCAGCGGAACCCCGCAAGAGGAGCGCCTAATGATCACCAAAGATCACTCAGACGCAACGGTGTGGCAACCTGTGCTCATGGCGAACCCCTCGACGACCCAGGCGCGGGTCGTTGTGGACGAACTCATCCGCGGCGGCGTGCGTGACGTGGTGTTGTGCCCGGGCAGCCGCAACGCCCCGTTGGCGTTCGCTCTGGCCGACGCCGACCGGGCCGGGGCGCTGCGCCTGCACGTTCGCATCGACGAGCGCACCGCCGGCTACCTGGCCATCGGACTGGCCGCCGGCAGCGGACGCCCGGTCCCCATCGCGATGACCTCGGGCACCGCGGTGGCCAACCTCGGTCCTGCGGTGATCGAGGCCAACTACGCCCGCGTTCCGCTGATCGTGCTCAGCGCCAACCGGCCCTACGAACTTCTCGGCACCGGCGCCAACCAGACCATGGAGCAGCTGGGCTACTTCGGTTCCCAGGTCCGTGCCGCCATCAGCCTGGGGCTGGCCGAAGACGTCCCGGACCGTCTCGACGGGCTCAACGCCCAGTGGCGCTCGGCCACCTGTCGTGTGCTGGCGGCCGCCACCGGTGCCCGCACCGCCAACGCCGGACCGGTCCAGTTCGACATCCCCCTGCGCGAACCCCTTGTCCCCGAACCTGATTCGGACCCGGCCGATTTCCCGCCCGGACGCCCGGGGGGCAGGCCGTGGACCTACAGCCCGCCGGTCTCCTTCGACCAGCCGTTGCCCATCGACCTCACCGAGGACACCGTCGTCATCTCCGGCCACGGCGCCGGCGTGCACCCGAACCTGGCGCAGCTGCCCACCGTCGCCGAGCCGACCGCCCCGCCGCCAGCCGTCCCGCTGCATCCGCTGGCGCTGGCCGCGCTGCGCCCCCGGCAGGTCATCATGGCCGGCCGGCCCACCCTGCATCGACCGGTCTCGGCGCTGCTGGCCGACGCCTCGGTGCCGGTGTACGCGCTGACCACCGGCCCGCGCTGGCCCGATGTCTCGGGCAACTCCGCGGCCACCGGCACCCGCGCCGAGACGTCCGGCAGCCCGGACCCGCAGTGGCTGGAGAGGTGTGAGCGGGCCCACCGCCATGCGCTGGCCGCGGTCCGGGAGCAGTTGGCCGCTCACCCGCTGACCACCGGCCTGCACGTGGCCGCCGCGGTGGCCGCGGCGCTGCGCCCCGGGGACCAACTGGTGCTCGGTGCCTCCAACCCGGTCCGCGATGCCGCGCTGGTGGGTTTGAACACCGAGGGGATCGCGGTGCGCTCCAACCGCGGGGTGGCCGGTATCGACGGCACCGTCTCGACGGCCATCGGCGCCGCCCTGGCGCACGCCGGCCGCACCATCGCGCTGCTGGGTGATCTGACCTTTGTCCACGACGCCTCCGGGCTGCTGATCGGCCCGACCGAGCCGACACCGCGCGACCTCACCATCGTGGTGTCCAACGACAACGGCGGCGGCATTTTCGAACTTCTCGAGCAGGGTGATCCGCGCTTTTCCGACGTGTCCTCGCGGATCTTCGGCACCCCGCACGACGTCGACGTCGGGGCGCTGTGCCGGGCCTACCACGTCGAGGCGCGCCAGATCGAGGTCGGCGACCTTCAGGGCATCCTCGACGAACCGCACGCCGGCCTGCAGGTGCTGGAGGTCAAGGCCGACCGGTCGTCGCTGCGGCAGCTGCATGCCGCCATCCGGGCTGGCCTGTGATCGCTCGGTTGCAGGCCCTGCTGAGGCCCGCGCTGCCGCTCCGGGACCCGGAACTCCCCGACACCGCACGACGAAAAGCGTTGCGCTGGGCCAAGACCGCGGTCTGGATCCTCGCCGGAGTCGTCACTTTGCAGTCGATTCTGTTGGTCGCCGGCGCGTGGCGCAACGACCGCCAGATCGAGTCGCACATGGGTGTGGCCGAGGCCCAGGTGCTCTCCGCCGGACCTCGCCGCTCGACCATCGAGTTCGTCACCCCCGACCGTGTCACCTACCGTCCTGAACTCGGCGTGCTGTACCCCTCGGAACTGGCCACCGGGATGCGCATCTACGTCGAATACGACGCCACCGACCCGGATCTCGTTCGGGTGCAGAACCGCAACGCATCGCTGGCCATCATCCCGGCCGCTTCCGTGGCGGTGCTCGGGTGGCTGATCGGTGCAGCGGCTCTGGCCGCGCTCGTGTGGCTGGAGAAACGGCCGGTGCGGCAGATACCTGGCTGAAACGCAAAGTTCACCTGTGATGTTGGTGAGAGGCCTTTCGCCGTTGGTTTGAGCCCGTGCACAATGGGAAATGGTTCGTGAAGCAAATCGCCAACCGCACAAATGCTTTCGAACACGTCATGAGCAATGGCGGAGGGGGTAAATAACATGGATGACAGGCTGTTTCACCAGGATCTGCACGGATTCGCCGTGGAGCTGCGGCAGCTCGCCTACACCATGCCCGCCGGCCACGAAGATCGTCTGATCCATCTCAGCGACCGGATGGTCGCGCGGTCGCGGCAGAACCGAACGGTCGAGCAGCGCGGGGCTTGATAGCGTCTGGCGGGTGAGTCGAGCCTCGCTGGACAAGGACCCGCGCGATGTGGCGTCGATGTTCGACGGGGTGGCCCGTCGCTACGACATCACCAACACCGTGCTCTCGGGGGGCCGGGACCGGCATTGGCGCCGGGCCACGCGGGCGGCCCTGGCGCTGAAGCCCGGCGAGGAGGTTCTTGACCTGGCCGCCGGCACATCGGTCTCGACGGTCGAGCTGGCCAAATCGGGGGCCTGGTGCCTGGCCGCGGACTTCTCGGTGGGCATGCTGCACGCCGGTGCAGCCCGGCCGGTTCCCAAGGTGGCCGCCGATGCCACCCGGCTGCCTTTCGGCGATGCCACCTTCGACGCGGTGACCATCAGTTTCGGCCTTCGCAACGTTGTGGACTTCAGCGCGGGCCTGAAGGAAATGGCGCGGGTCACCCGGCCCGGCGGGCGGCTGGTGGTGTGCGAGTTCTCCACGCCCACGGTGCCGGTGTTCTCCCGCGTCTACAAGGAGTACCTGATGCGGGCACTGCCGCGGGTGGCCAGCGCGGTCTCCAGCAACCCGGAGGCCTACATCTACCTGGCCGAGTCCATCAGGGCCTGGCCCGACCAGCCGGCGCTGGCCCGCAGCATTGAGCAGGCCGGCTGGAGCGCGGTGCGCTGGCGCAACCTCACCGGCGGGATCGTCGCCCTGCACGCGGCGGTCAAGCCCGCCCGGCGCTGACTGCTTCGGCGCTGACAACTTTGGCGCGCTCATCGCCGCTCAGCGACGAAAACCGCGCCAAAGTTGGGGGAGAACTCAGCTGAAGGGCTGGCGCCGGTCGGCCAGCCGCGACCCGGCCCCGGCCAACCGCCACGCCCGCGCCACCCAGTCGGTGTCCTCGTCGGTCACCAGGTTGCCCATCACCCGCACCGCGAGGTCCATCAGCCGGTGCGAGCGCATCGCCAGCGGGCCTGTCATCGGCAGGAACCGCGGCAGCGTCAGCAGCAGGCCCAGGCGGCGGGCCACCGAGAATCCCCGCCCGTAGTGCGAGCGCAGCAGTTCCGGCCAGGCCTGCGCGAGATCGGACGCTCCAAGATGCTCAGCGGCCAGCCGGCCGGTCTCCAGCCCGTAGTCGATCCCCTCGCCGTTGAGCGGGTTGACGCACGCCGCCGCGTCGCCGACCAGCATCCAGTTCGCCCCGGCCACCCCGGAGACCGCACCGCCCATCGGCAGCAGCGCTGAGGACACCGCGCGCGGCGGCCCTTCGAACCCCCACTGGTGACGTTTCAGTGACGTGTACTGGTTCAGCAGCGGCCGCAGGGCCACGTCGGCGGGCCGCTTGAGGGTGGCCAGCGCGCCCACCCCGAGGTTCACCTCGCCGTTGCCCAGCGGGAAGATCCAGCCGTAGCCGGGAAGCACCGCGCCGGAGTCCGAGCGCAACTCCAGGTCCGAGGAGATCCACGGCTCGTCGGCGCGCGGCGAGCGCAGGTAGGCCCGGGCGGCCACCCCGTACACCGTCTCCCGGTGCCAGGTGCGCCCCAGCGCGCGGCCCAGAGTGGACCGGGCCCCGTCGGCGACGATCAGATGCCGGCAGGACACCCGCCGGCCGTCGGCCAGCACCACCGCCGACACCCGCCCGGCCGAATCCCGTTCGGCGTCAACGGCTTTGCAGCCCAGCAGCATCGAGGCCCCGGATTCCTCGGCAACCTTGCGCACCCGATCGTCGAGCTCGACCCGCGGTACCGCGGAACTGGAAGCGGGAAACGACGGCCCCGGCCATGGCACCTCGACCGCGCCGCCGAACCCGTACAGCCGCAGCCCGTGGTGGCTGATCCTGCCGTCGAGCCAGTCGCCCAGTCCGAGGCGGCGCAACTCCACGACGGCGCGCGGGGTCAACCCGTCGCCGCAGGCCTTGTCGCGGGGGAACTCGGCGCTGTCGACCACCAGAACTTCGCGACCGGCCCGGGCCGCCCACGCCGCGGCCGAGGACCCCGACGGACCGGCCCCGACGACGACCACCTCAGATGAGAGCGAATCCACGTCTCCCAGTATGTTGGCAGGGTGAGGACACCGGCGAGTGTGGTGGCGGGGGTGGACCTCGGCGACCCGATTTTTGCCCAGAACGTGCGCGACGGCGTGGCCCGCGTCGAGGAGTGCATCTCCTCCGAGCTGCGCGGCGGCGACGAGCTGATGACCGAGGCGGTTCTGCACCTCTTCGAGGCCGGCGGCAAGCGGTTCCGGCCCTTGTTCACCGTGCTGTCGGCCCACGTCGGGCCTGACCCGGACAACTGGCAGGTCACCGTTGCCGGTGCCGTCATCGAGCTGGTCCACCTTGCCACGCTGTACCACGACGACGTCATGGACGAGGCCCAGGTGCGCCGCGGCGCCCCGTCGGCCAACGCCCGGTGGGGCAACAACATCGCCATCCTGGCCGGGGACTACCTGTTCGCCACCGCCTCGCGTCTGGTGTCCCGGCTGGGGCCCGACGCGGTGCGCATCGTCGCCGAAACGTTCGCCCAACTGGTCACCGGGCAGATGCGGGAGACCAAGGGCAACGCCGACGGTGACGACGCCGTCTCGCACTACCTCAAGGTGGTCTCGGAGAAGACGGCCTGCCTGATCGCCGCCGCCGGCCGGTTCGGTGGGACCTTCTCCGGCGCCACCGCCGACCAGACCGAGCGGCTGGGCCGCATCGGCGGCATCGTCGGCACGGTCTTCCAGATCTCCGACGACATCATCGACATCGAGAGCGACCCCGAGGAGTCGGGCAAGCTGCCCGGAACCGACCTGCGCGAGGGTGTGCACACCCTGCCGATGCTCTACGCGCTGCGCGAGGACAGCCCCGATGCCGACCGCCTGCGGACCCTGCTGCGCGGCCCGGTGACCGATGACGACGACGTGGCCGAGGCGCTGGCGCTGTTGCGCGCATCCGGCGGAATCGCTGCGGCCAAGCAGACTGTCCAGCAATACGCCGCCCAGGCGCGTGCCGAACTCGCCGAGCTTCCTGACCTGCCGGGGCGGCGCGCGCTGGCTTCGCTGGTGGACTACACGGTTAACCGGCACGGTTGAGCCGAACCGGAACTCCCACCGCCCCCTCAGGCGTTACTCTGCCGGAGAACCGCTCCTAGGAGGACCTCGATGACCTGGCATCCCACCGCCAACCGGATGAAGACGTTCATGCTGCTGGTCGGTATGTCGGCGCTGATCGTCTTCATCGGCGGTCTGTTCCAGAACCGCTCGGTCCTCTGGCTGTCGGTGCTGATGGCCGTCGGCATGAACGTCTACGTCTACTTCAACAGCGACAAGCTGGCGCTCAAGGCCATGCATGCCCAGCCGATCACCGAGGTGCAGGCGCCCCAGATCTACGCGATGGTCCGCGAGCTGGCCACCGCGGCCCACCAGCCGATGCCCCGCCTCTACATCAGCGACACCGCCAACCCCAACGCGTTTGCCACCGGCCGCAATCCGCGCAACGCCGCGGTGTGCTGCACCACCGGGATCCTCAACCTGCTCAACGAGCGTGAGCTGCGCGCCGTGCTGGGCCACGAACTGTCCCACGTCTACAACCGCGACATCCTGATCTCCTGTGTGGCCGGCGCCATGGCCTCGGTGGTCACCGGTCTGGCCCAGATGGCGATGTTCGCCGGGGCGTTCGGCGGCGGCAACCGGCAGGGCGGCGGCGGGGTGAACCCGATTGCGCTGCTGCTGGTTTCGATGCTCGCGCCGATGGCGGCCACGGTCATCCGGATGTCGGTGTCGCGGTCGCGGGAGTACCAGGCCGACGAGTCCGGTGCGGAACTGTCCGGTGACCCGCTGGCGCTGGCCTCGGCGCTGCGCAAGATCAGCGGCGGGGTGGAGCAGGCACCGCTGCCGCCGGCCCCGCAGATCGCCGACCAGGCTCACCTGATGATCGCCAGCCCGTTCCGCTCCGGTGAGCGGATGAGCCGGCTGTTCTCGACGCACCCGCCGATCCAGGACCGGATCGCCCGGTTGGAGAAGATGGCCGGCGGCCGGTAGGCCGGCCAGTCGGCAGCGGCGTCAGGACTCCGGCTTTGCGGGCTTCGTCGGCTTTTCGGCCGCCCCTGCGCCGAGAGCCTTACCGACCTTGTTGACGGCGTCGTTGACCGCGTCGGCCACCGAGCCCAGCGCCTCCTTCACCTTGTCCAGGTTCGGCAGGTTCGGCGCCGGGATGTTGCCCGGGGTGTTCGTACCACCCGGGACGGTCGCACCCGGCGCGCCCCCGCGGCCCGGGGTGAAGTCCATCGGCGGCCGGGTCACGTTGACCCTCGGCCCGCCGCGTGTGGTGCGCAGTTCCGGACCGAGGTCCTCGATCGGGGCGGCCGGACCCGGATCAACCGCGGCTGCGGCGGTTTCGGAGGCTGGCGGGGGTAACACAGGTGCGGTCGCGGGGGCCGGTGCCGGCGCGGCCGCCGCGGCCAGCGGCGGGGCAACCTGGGTCGGAGCGGGCGGCAGCAGTGACTGAACCGGCTTCGGCAGCTGCTCGGTGGCGTTCTTGTAGGCGACCACCGTCAGGTCGTTGATCTTCTGGACTATGGCCACCAGGCCGTCGGCGTAGGTGACCGTCGTGACGTTGGTGGCCGGATCGAAGTCACAACTCACCGACCCCGCGCAGTCGACCCGGCCGTGGTTGTCGACGATCGGCTTGGCGGCGAGGTCCAGCGACTGCTTGTTGGTGGGCAGGCCGCTGGGCTCGTCCGCAGCGAACACGTTCAGCGCCGTGGTGTCGGGTGTCGAGCCCGCCTCGAAGGCCACCCGGAAGGGGGTGTCCGGCTGTGTCTTGATGCCCTTGATCGGCGTCTGGAGCAGGGCGGCCAACTCGGTGGCGTCGGCCGGGCCGTCGCCGATCGCCAGCACGTCGCCCGTGGGGTCGCCGAAGACGTCCAATGGGCCGCCGAAGCTGGCGTGGATGAAACCGTCGGGGGTTTGAGAAGTGGAAGCTAGGATCAGGAGGCCGGCCGAGACGCCCAAGGCCGCCGCGCCACCGCGCAGACCGTGCCTGATGCGCCCGTTCATCGCTTCGGCCCTCCTTCTCAGGCTCCCCCTACAACGATCTTAAGTTTAGGTCATCCCAACCAGTTTTGAACCTTTCGTTGACCGGTAATTCGGGTTCGGTACGGTGTTGTAATGTTACTCAGGTTTCTGGTCATTACCGCTGTGGCGGCAGGGGCTGGTGTGTCGAGTTCGGCGGCAGCGTGGGCGGAGCCCAGCCCCGCTCCGGCGCCCCCGATTCCCAATGTCAACGCCTACACCCCCCTGAATCCTGCGGACTACACCGCCAACCGTGGCAGGTGGTACGCCTTCGCCGGTCCGGCCGGGGTCGTCTGCATCCTGGACAACCTCAACGGCGACTACGGCTGCTCCGGAGCGCTGCCCGGTGCGCCGGAGGGCGTCAACCTGGTCAGCGGGGGACCGGACGGTGCGCCGTCCTTCTCCACCACCGCGGAGCCGTTGTTCGCCGCCGCCGGGGCCGTCCGGCCGCTTCCGCCGAACACCCGGCTGAGCTACCGTTCGGTCAGCTGCGGGGTGGACGACGCCGGGGCGGTGGCCTGTTTCAACAGCCGCGATCAGGTGGGCTTCGTCGTCGGCCCGAACGGCACCTACATCAACGCCAGCAACCCCTTGTTGGATCGCCCGGAGGGCACCAACCCGCTGCTGCCCGGGATGCCGCCGGGCTAAACAAGCCGCGTCAGAATCTGCCGCGTCAGAACCCACCGAATCAAAACGGGGTGCCGTCGACCTCGTGGCCGGGCTTCTGGGCCATCAGGCCGCGGTAGGCCTGCTCGACGGTGGACCCGTGGTTGACCACCGCGTCGACCTCGTGGGCGATCGGCATGACGATGCCGTACTTCTCGGCGAACTCCATGATGACGCTGGCGGCCTTGACGCCCTCGGCCACCTGATTCATCCCGGAGATGATCTCCTGGACGGTCTTTCCCGAGCCCAGCTCCTCGCCCACGTGACGGTTGCGGCTCCGCTTGGAGGTGCAGGTGACGATCAGGTCGCCCATGCCGGCCAGACCGGCGAAGGTGTCGCGCTGGCCGCCCATGGCCTCGCCGAGCTTGGACATCTCCCGGACCGCACGGGTCATCACCATGGCTCGGGTGTTCTCGCCGATGCCCAGGGCGTAACCCATGCCCACCGCGATGGCGTAGACGTTCTTCAGCGCTCCGGCGATCTCGACACCGACCACGTCGTCGCTGGTGTAGGTGCGGAACCGGCTGGTGCGGAACATGCTGGCCAGGTTGGCGGCCAGGTTGCGGTCGGGCATGGCCAGCACGGCCGCGGCGGCGTACCCCTCGGCGACCTCCTTGGCGATGTTGGGTCCGGCCAGGATGCCCGCGGGATGTCCGGGGAGCACCTCCTCGACGATCTGGCTCATCCGCATGTTGGTGCCCTGTTCCAGGCCCTTGACCAGGCTGACCACCGGCACCCACGGCCGCAGTTCCTTGGCCAGTTCGGTCAGCACACTGCGGAAGCCGTGCGAGGGCACGCCCATGACGATCACGTCGGCGCAGTGCGCGGCCTCGTTGAAATCGTTGGTCGCTCTCAGGTTCTCGGGCAGTTCGACCTCGTCGCCGAGATACTCGGAGTTGCGGTGGTTGGTGTTGATGTCCTCCGCGGTGTCCTCCGAGCGCACCCACTGCAGCGTCGGCCCGCGTCGAGCGCAGATGGACGCGACGGTGGTCCCCCAGGAGCCACCGCCGAGGACGACGACTTGCGGTTGCCGGCGATCGGATGTCATGGCGTCCAACGTTAGTGCCGCCGGTGGGCGTTTAGCGCACGTTTGACGGTCCCGGCGGGTCAGCCGGTGAGTTCGGCGGGCGCGCGGACCCGGCCGAACACCATGTCCTCGTCGATCTTGTCGATGAACCGGTAGTCGACGGCGTCGGCCAGGAAGTCCTGACGCACCACCCAGGGGCGCTTGGTGCCCGACTTGGGCAGGGCGTGGGCGTTGCGCAGGACGTAGCCGGCCTGCAGGTCCCAGGTCGGCTTCTCGGCCATCGGCCCGCTGGAGATGTGCGGGTAGGCGTGGGTATAGCCATGGCGCTTCATGTAGCCGAGCAGTTTGGCCGTCGCCCGCGCGGTGATGTCGGCGCGCAGCGTCCAGGAGGCGTTGGTGTAGCCGATGCACCAGATCAGGTTCGGCACGTCCTCGAGCATGTGGGCCTTGTAGGAGAAGCGCTCCTGGGGCTTGACCTCGGTGCCGTCCACGCTGATCCGCACCCCGCCGAGGGCGAGCAGGTTCAGCCCGGTGGCCTTGACGATGACGTCGGCGTCGAGGTGGCGGCCGGATGTCAGCGCGATGCCGGACGCGTCGACGTGGTCGATGTGGTCGGTGACCACCTCCAGGCGGCCCTTGGAGATCTCGGTGAACACGTCGCCGTCGGCGACCAGGCACATCCGCTGGTCCCACGGGTTGTAGCGCGGCTTGAAGTCCCGGTCGACCGGATAGCCGGCGGGCAGTTGTTTGGTGTTCTGCCAGCGCACCATCTTCTTCATCCCGGCCGGTAGGCCGCGGGCGAAGATCCAGATGATCTTCTCGAAGGACAGCGCGACGCCCCGGACGATCATGTAGGAAGCCTTGTTGGGCAACCACTTTCGGATCGGCTGTAGCCATCGGTTGACCCTCGGCATGGAGAACAGGTAGCCCGGCGAGCGCTGCAGCATGGTGACGTGGCCGGCCGTGCGGGCCAGTGCGGGCGCCAGCGAGACGGCCGTGGCCCCGGAGCCGATGACCACCACGTTCTTGCCCGCGTAGTCGAGGTCCTCGGGCCAGTGCTGGGCGTGCACGACGCGACCGCCGAAGTTCTCGATACCCGGGAAGTCCGGGCTGTGCGGGCGGTCGTAGTCGTAGTAGCCGGATCCGAAGAACACGAATCGCCCGCGGTAGGTCGTCGGCGTGCCGTTCTCCTGGGCGTGCACCGTCCAGGTGTCGGTGGCCGAGTCCCAGTCGGCAGAGACGACGGTGGTGTGGAAGCGGATGTGCCCGAAGATGCCGTGCTTGCGGGCGGCGTCCTCCATGTAGTCGCGGATGACGTCTCCGTCGGCGACGTACTCCTGGCCGGTCCAGGGTTCCCAGGGCCAGCTCAGGGAGAAAATCGAGGAGTCCGAGCGCACCCCCGGGTAGCGGAACAGGTCCCAGGTGCCGCCGACGCGGTCCCGGCGCTCCAGGATGACGTAGCGGGTGGATGGGTCGGCCTCGGCGAGGCGGTAGGCCGCGCCGATCCCGGAAATGCCGGCGCCGATGATCACGACGTCGTAGTCGCCGCCGTCCTGCTCGACGGGCCGGGTGTCGTCCTGGGGGGTGACGGTCATCGCTGTCCTCGCTGCGCTCGTGCCGGAGTGACCCCCACCAGCTTATTCACTCGCCGCAGCTGTGTGCCAGATCAGCGGTAGTTGACGAACTGTAGTGCCACGTCGAGGTCGGCTCCCTTGAGCATCGCGATGACCGCCTGCAGATCGTCGCGCTTCTTGGAGCTGACCCGGATCTCCTCGCCCTGGATCTGGCTCTTGACGCCCTTGGGGCCGTCATCGCGGATCAGTTTGGTGATCTTCTTGGCGTTCTCGCTGCTGATGCCCTGTTTGAGGGTGCCGCTGACCTTGTAGGTCTTGCCGGAGGCCTGCGGCTCGCCGGCATCGAAGGCCTTCATCGAGATGTCGCGGCGGATGAGCTTCTCCTTGAAGACGTCCACGGCGGCCTTGGCGCGCTCCTCGGTGGAGGAGACGATTTCGATGACCTCCTCGCCCTTCCAGGCGATGGAGGTGTCGGTGCCGCGGAAGTCGAAGCGGGTGCTCAGTTCCTTTGCCGCCTGGTTGAGGGCGTTGTCGACCTCCTGGCGGTCGACCTTGCTGACGATGTCGAAGCTGGAATCAGCCACTGTGGCGCTCTCCTCGGGATCGGCCGGTTGTGTCCGGGGTACATCCTCGTTGTACCCTGCTAATCGCATCAAGCCGGGTCGACCGGTTTGACCCCAGGCAGGTTGCCCGAGCGGCCAATGGGAGCGGACTGTAAATCCGTCGGCGAAAGCCTACACAGGTTCGAATCCTGTACCTGCCACCACGAGTTGGGCCAGTTCGGAGAGGGTCTCGGCTCAGGTGTTCGGGAGCGAATCGCCCAAACGTCTCCCTGGAGTGCAGGCTTCACCGTGGCCGATTTTGGAGGCAATCGGCTGCTGTGGAACCGCAATATCCGCGAAGAGTGAGCCCGAGACCCGGCCGGACGACCGTGGCGCTCGGGCTTCGCGCTTTTCTAGATCGTCTTGACTGTCACGGCGGGCCGAATCAACTGCCGCCCCTGGCCACCCCTCGCCCAGCACCAGGCGAACGCATCGGGGTTACCGAGTAGCTGTTCTGCGTTTGACCGCCGGTGCTGATAGTGCAGATCATGCTCGCGACCATTGGCGTGGACGGATCGGTAGAGCAGTCGGCGATCGAACTGTATGAGGGTGTCGTCCTGGTCCAACACAATCAAGCTTTCGACGTCGCTGGCGGCGACGTCATCGACGATCGCAGACGAGCACGCTCCACGGGACACTGTCGGGCAGATCCCGCGGGGGACCACTCGGATGCCCGACGGCGGTGCATCCCTTTGATCGGCATCCGCGTCACTTTCCATGGGCGGAACGCTCGCGGTTGGGGGTGACCGCCGGCCTGAACGGCAATACGGCTTTCTCGCCGAGAACTCATCGAAAATCAGGGTGGCGGAGTTCTAGTTCGAGGCCAAGTCCGGCAGAGGGGGTATTGACCTCGGTTCCCTTGCATACAGACGGGGGTCGGACGTGAAGTGCCCCGCACTATCCGAGGGTCCATCCCCCGTCGGTGGGGATGATGGCCCCGAAGACGTAGGACGCCTCGGGGGAGGCGAGCCACCACAGCACCGACGCCGCTTCATCGCCGCTGCCCATCCGCTGTGCCGGAACGTTCCTGCGCAGGGACTGCTGGAAGCGCGGATCGGCGAGCGTCTCGGGCGGGAAGTACGACGGGTTCTCGATGAAATTCGGGGCGATGCCGTTGACCCGGACGGCGTGCTGGGCCATTTCGCGGCCGACGCTGTGGACAAGAGCGATCTGGGCCGCCCGCGCGGCCTGGTAGGCGGCGATGGGGTGGGTCGAGCTGCGGATCGCCGTTGCGGAGGTCGGGACGACGACGGCACCTCCGCCCGCTTCGATCATCGCCGGCAGGCACTCCGCGAACAGCCAGAACAGGGGGTCGACGAGCCGAGTGAAGGCCTCCCGCACCACCGCGTCGTCGTGCTCGGTGATCGGGGCGACGGTGATCGGAGCTTCAAGGTTGGCGATCACGACCTCGAACGGTCCGTGTTCGGCGACCACCCGCGCCGCGTGCTCGCGCGATGTCAGCGGCTCGGAGATCGCGGTGACGGCGTCTCCCTGCGCGCGGAACCGCCGCACGGCCGCAGGGCCGACGAACGCGTCGGCGTCGGTGATCAGCACTGCGCGTGCGTCGCTTGAGGACACTTGGTCTCCTTCGCCGGGGGTCTCCTTCGCCGGGGGTCTCCTTCGCCGGGGGTCTCCCTCGCCGGGGGTCTGACTGATCACCTTAGTTAGCTAACCCCGCGGCGCGGGGGGATCGTCCGACGCGGCGCGCGCTCAGCAGACCACATGTAGTTTTGCCCACCTTGGAGCGACAAGGGCCGCCCCGCTCCGGTCGTTGTCGCTCCAAGGTGGGCAACAGCAACATGCCCCCCGAACTCGCCGACGTGCCGGCCGAACCCAGCGGCGCCGGCGATCGTCGGCCGCGCGGCGGGCTCGGCAGACCACATGTAGTTTTGCCCACCTTGGAGCGACAAGGGCCGCTCCGCTCCGGTCGTTGTCGCTCCAAGGTGGGCAACAGCAACATGCCCCCCGAACTCGCCGCCGCGGACGCCCACCGCCGCGGATCGTCGGCGGCGGAGCGTCGGCCGTCAACGGGTTGAGGTCCTTCGCGTGTCCGCATCCCCCGCCCCGACGCCGACGCTGCTGAAACGGGTCACAGCCCGCTCGGTGGTAGTTTGCGGGCCGTGCGACACCGTTTCATTAACCCCACACGTCGCCTGCTCGCCCCGCTGAGGGCACTTGTGATGATTCTGGGGTCCCTCGCCGTTCTGGCCGGTGTGTCGCTGGCCGCATCACCGCAGGCCGCAGCGCAGGATGAGCCCGACAAAGTCGCCATCGGCGTGTACATCAACGACATCTACGACCTCGAGCTGACGTCGAACAGTTTCAACGCCGACATCTATGTGTGGCTGCGCTGGAGTAACCGCGACATCGACCCGTCGGCCAGCTTCGAGGTGATGAATCCTTTCGGATTCGACGGCGTGGTAGTGGAACCTCTGTCCGAGACGCCCGAGGACATGCCCGACGGCTCGAAGTACAGGGCCTTCCGCATCCGGGGCCTCTGGATCTCCAAGATGAACCTGCGCAAATACCCGTTCGACGTGCAGAACCTGCTGCTGCAGTTCGAGGACGGCGCCAACGACGCCAGCAAGATCCAATTCGTCCCCGATAAAACACCGGTCGCGATCGACGCCAGCATCTCCCTGCCCGGCTTCGTGATCGAACCGCCCACCCTGGCGGTGCGGAACTACGAATACCCGACCGACTTCGGTGATCTGGCGGCCGGCTCACCGGACTACTCGAGGGTGACCGTGACGATCCCGGTTGAGCGTGAGGTGCTGCCGCTGGCGATCAAGATCATGCTGCCGGTCACCATCATCATCCTGCTCACCGCGCTGATCTACGTGATCCCGGCGCGGCTGGAGGAGGCCCGTACCGGTATCGCCGTGACGGCGATGCTGACGCTGATGGCCCTGCAGTGGACGGTCACCTCCAACCTGCCAGAGGTCGGCTACCTGATGATGATCGACGTCGTCTACATCCTCTCGATGGTCTACATCCTCATCGCGATGGTCTACACCGTGATCGGTAGCCGGCGCTCGGTGCACGAGCAGGCGGAAGAGTCCCTGCTGCGAGTCGACCGCCAGGTGGGGGTGGCCTCGCTGGCGGTCTACGCCGTCCTGGTGGTGCTGACGGTCCTGCTGTACCTGCGGTAGCCGGCGCCGGGGTGTGTTTGGATCGACCGCGTGGAACGGCTCTTCAACACCATCCTGGCCCTCAAAGAACGCGGACTACTCCCGGACGCGGTGATGCGGGCGCTGGTCCGCCTGATGTGCGCCCAGTGGGTCAAGACCTTCGAGTGCGGGGGTGACCTGGACAAGCAGGCCTTCTACAAGAAGAAGTACTTCGAAAAACTGCGCAGCAGTGCCGGCGCGCTGCACCAGGACGACGCCAACATCCAGCACTACGAGGTGCCCACCGACTTCTTCCACCTCATGCTCGGGCCCTACCTGAAGTACTCGTGCTGCCTGTTCCCGGAGGCCTCGACGAGCCTGGCCGACGCCGAGGTCGCCATGCTGCACACCTTCATCGAACAGCGGCTCGAACTGAGCGAAGTGGTCGCGGCCAAAGGCCAGGTGCGGATGCTCGACCTGGGCTGCGGCTGGGGCTCGCACGGCAGCTACGTACTGGACAATTACGACGACGTCCACGTCACGTTCCTGTCCAACAGCGCCACCCAGCAGGAGTTCATCGCCTCCCGCAACGAGAAGCACACCGGACGGTTCACCAATGTCAAGGCCGACGCCAGCACCTTCGACGACCCGGAGTTCCGCGGCGCGTTCGACGTGATCGTCTCCTGCGAAATGCTCGAGCACATGAAGAACTACGACATGGTGCTGGCCAAGGTCAGCTCCTGGCTCAAGGACGACGGCCGGATGATGGTGCAGATTCTGGGCAACCGCCGCTTCGCCTACGACTTCAAGACCACCGACTGGATGGGCAAGTACTTCTTCGCCGGCGGCACCATGCCCAGCCGCGACCTGTTCGAGCACTTCCTGCCCGCCGACCTCAAGCAGGCCCGGGTGTGGGACGTCGACGGCCGGCAGTACAGCAAGACCCTCGACGCCTGGCTGGACCGCCTCGACGCCAACCGCAAACAGTGTCTCGAGATCCTGGAGGGCGGCCCGACAGCGGCCCCGATCGCACTGGAACGCTGGCGGATGTTCCTGCTGTTCTGCTCGGAGGTCTTCGGCTACCGCGAGGGCAACGAGTGGATGGTGTTCCACTACCTGTTCGAGAAGGCCGAGCTGTCCGAGAAAGCCGGGCCCGTCAGTCCCTGACGGTGCGCGGCGCCGGCATGCTCAACGCCGGCCCGAGGCCAGCAGCCCGGAGGTGGTCACGGCATTATTGGGCGCCGCGGCGGCCATCATCGTGCTGTGTGCCCGCTCGGGGTCGGACCCCGGGGGAACCACCAGTACGACGATGCTGGTTCCGCCCACTCCGAGAATCTCCACGGTGTTGCGGGGCCGGCGCCGGTACCCGGCCAGTCGGACGGCGCGGTCGCCGACGAGCAATGTGGCCGGCGTCTTGCCCCATTCGCCGACCTGATAGGCCACGCAGCTGATGGGGCCCAGCCGAACCGACAACACCGCCAGTAGGTCGGGAAGTTCGTTCGTCAGGTCGACGCTTCCCGGCCACCAGGCGCCGTCAACGTAACCGGTGGGAAGTGCTTTGGGCTTGAGCCGCAGCCGCGGAGTACGTACCGGCGGGGGCTGGCGCCATCCTGTTTTGGAGCGTGGTGCTACTCGCGTCATGAGACGCTCCTGTCTTGGGCCGACGAAGGGGCCCGAATTGTCCGGCGATGCCACGATCGAGAAACGGTCATGTGCGAGAACCCGCCGTTCTTCCGACTCTACCCGCACGAACAGCGGGCGGGAAAACCTCACCATCGCAATCGGATCCGTGTCCGCACGCACAGAAATGGGCCGGCAGGTTGCCCTGCCGGCCCATATCGGTGTGTCTCCCGGATGTGGCTATTCGGGACGAACTCCGGTCGCCAGGGGGCCCTTGGCGCCCTGGCCGATGTCGAAGGTGACCCGCTGATTCTCCTCCAGCGACCGGAAGCCGCCTCCGGAGATCTCGGAGTAGTGGACGAAAACGTCCTCAGCCCCGCCGTCGGGTGCGATGAAGCCGAAGCCCTTTTCGCTGTTGAACCACTTCACAGTTCCCTGTGCCATTCTCAATTACTCATTTCTTCACACGGATGCCTCAAGCGGACATCGTCGAACCGGCCGACACATTCGCGACCGGCGATTCGGCGCCCGCGTGGCGGACTGCCCGAAACTCATTGATCCCCAACGCGTAGAGCTAGCGCTGTTGATCGGAGAACACCGGGTTTTCCACCGGCTCAGTGGAATCCACCTCAGTCGGAGCTACGTACTCGGACTCAGTCGGATGGGAAAAAAGGTTGTCAATCAAGAATTTTCTTTCGGATCGGCCGGGCCAGAACTGAGCTGACCGGCGTGATGACGCGCAATCGCGGAGAGAATGCCGTAATTCGGGCGAAGCGTGGCGTGGCCGCTGGGGCGCGAACACTATGACTCCCACGGTACAGGGTTTCCCGCACCGGGGATAGGGCGCCGCCCAGACGGCCCGTTTCCGTTGTCGTCCCAAGCCGCGGCATGCACCACGCCGAATACCCGGTCGAGCGCATCAACCGCTGGGACAATCTGGGGTACCTACGGAGAGGGGAGAACTGTGCGCCGACCGGCCATCCTGATCGAACTAATCGGCCCTGCGTCCCTGCCCACCGCACCACTCCGAGGGAAGGGTCCGATATGGCGATCCTGATTCCGGATCAGCCGCGGCTGGCCAACGCCGCCGAGGCCATGGTCTGGCAGGCCCTGGCCGAGCAACTCGGCGACGGCGACCTCCTCGTCGTGGGTCGGCGGGTCACCGACCACCTCAAGGACCACGAGATCGACTTTCTGGTGGCCATCGAGGGGGCGGGGATCGTCAGCGTCGAGGTCAAGGGCGGCGAGGTGTGGCACGACGGCACCGCCTGGCGCCAACGGCGGGGCGGCCGGGAGTTCACCATCGAACCGGTGCGTCAGGCCCGCGAAGCCTGCTACGCGCTGCGCGGCTTCGTCGAATCCGACCCGCGCTGGACCCAGGGCCGGCTGCGATGGGATCACCTGGTGGTCCTTCCGCACAGCGCGCTGCCGCAGGATTTCAACCTCCCGGACTGCCCGCGCTGGAAAGCCGTCGACCGCGACGAACTCGGTTCCCTGGCCGTTCGGCTCAAAACCGTTCTGAGCCAACAGGAATTGGACCGTCCGCGACTGACGGCCGCGGGTATCGAGCAGCTGCAGACCGCGCTGCGCGGGCGCGGACTCCCGCAGCGCGACGTCGTCGCCCGCGCCCTGGAGAACGAGAACGCCGCAGACCTCCTCTACGAACAGCAGGCCGTCATCCTCAACGCCGTTCAGCTACTGCCCCGGGTGGAGATCCGTGGGGGCGCCGGCAGCGGCAAGACTTTCATGGCCGTCGAACAGACCCGCCGGCTGGCCAACGCCGGCCAGCGGGTGGCGCTGATCTGCTACTCCCACGGCCTGGCCTCCTACCTCAAGCGGATCACCGCCGGCTGGTCGCGCCGGCAGCAGCCCGGCTACGTCGGAGAGTTTCACAGCCTCGGCATCCGGTGGGGTGCTCCGGAAGGCCCCGCGGAGAACGAGCGCAGCAAGCAGGCCAGCCGGTTCTTCGAGCATGACCTCCCCGAGCAGATGCTCGAACTGGCAACCGGACTGCCGGATGGGCAGAAATTCGACGCCATCGTCATCGACGAGGCGCAGGACTTCGCCGACAGTTGGTGGGAACCGGTGCTGGCGGCGCTGCGCGACCCCGAGGCCGGCGGGCTGTACGTCTTCATCGACGAGGGCCAGCGGGTGTTCGACCGCCAGGGGACCCCGCCGGTGCCGCTGGTGCCGCTGATCCTCGACCAGAACATCCGCAACACCCGGCAGATCGCCAACGCCTTCCAGCCCCTGGTCGACCACCCGATGCGGTTCCTGGGCGGCGACGGACCCGACGTGCGGTTCGTGGCCTGCCGACAAGCCGACGCGCTGGATGCCGGCGACGACCAGATCGAGGCCCTTCTGGACGAAGGCTGGCGTCCCGAGGACCTCGCGCTGCTGACCACCGGCAGCCGGCACCCCGAGCAGGTCGCCCGGCAGGAGGCGGGAAACCAGGCCTACTGGGATTCCTTCTGGGACACCGAGCAGGTGTTCTATGGTCACGTGCTGGGCTTCAAGGGGCTGGAACGCCGTGCCATCGTTCTCGTGGTCAACGACCGCTATGCCCTCGAACGCGCCCGGGAACGGCTCTACGTGGGGCTCTCTCGCGCGCGGGACCAACTCGTGGTGTGTGGTGACCCTGAGTTCATCGCCGAGGTGGGAGGACCGGATCTGGCCTGGCGATTGGGTGCCCGGGTCTAGGGGCCGGCGGGCTCGGCGCGCGGGGGCGCGGGAGGCGCCACGTGTAGAGTCGAAAGTGCCTGCGGTGATCCCTCATTCGCGAGTGCGGCCTCAGTGCCGGTAACGCGAAGGAACGCCTGTGAGTGCATCCCCGTGACGGCATCCCTATGACGGCATTCCCGTGACTGCGCCGCGCAGATCGCGCAGGACCGCGAGCCCGGTGCGGGTATCCCTGGCCGCGGCCCTTGGCAGGGAGATCGACGGAGCGTGGTGGCCGCGGACCGGGTCCATGGTCCCCGAGTTGCCCGATCTGGTCGAGGCGCTGTTCCCGGCGTTGGGTGAGGTCGTCGACATCAGTCTGAACTGGTCGGCCGGATCGGTCACTCCGGTTCTGAGCGCCATGGCCCCGGCCAACGCGGCCAGGATGGGTTGGGCGGCACCCCGGCACCGGCTGATGTTCCTGGTGGGCGATACCGCCTCCGCGCGCATTCTCGTGGTGCCCGCGATGACGGCCGCCGCGCTGGCCGTGATGGTTCTGCGGCAGGCCGCCTCACGGCACGTCCCCGATCTGGATCAGGGCACCCCAACTTACACGGCGGCCGAACGGGTGGTCCGGGCTGCCAGGAGCGACAGTGCCGGTTGGACCGCCGAGCGAACCGGCCGGGATCCGGCCGGTTCGTCGGAGACGGCTCGCGACGGCTAGACGGCCGCCGATCCCGCTTCGCGAGAAGCCCTGCGGCGCTTGGCCGGTTGGGCCGGCCGCGCGTGCGACGAGGTCTGCCCGCGTCGACGCTGCTGCCCGCCGTTGCCGTTGCCGTTGCCGTTGCCGTTGCGGCGAGGCTGAGCCGACCGCGCCGAGACCGGCTTGGCGGCCGGCGGTGTGGCGGCGACCGGAGCCTGGTACGGCGCGATCTCCCCGACCAGATCCAGCACCGCCGCCGAATCGGCGCTGACCTGCTGCGGCGCGGCCTTGATACCGGCCTTGCGCAGCAGCGCCTGGGTGTCGCGGCGCTGCTCGGGCAGCACCACCGTCACCACGTCGCCCTCACGCCCGGCGCGGGCGGTGCGCCCGGAACGGTGCAGGTAGGCCTTGTGCTCGGCGGGCGGATCGCAGTGCACCACCAACTCCACGTCGTCGACGTGCACGCCGCGGGCGGCGATGTCGGTGGCCACCAGCACCCGCGCCGTCCCGGCGGTGAACGCCGCCAGGTTGCGGTCACGCGCCGGCTGGGACAGGTTGCCGTGCAGGTCGACCGAGGGGATACCCGCCTCGGTCAGCTGGCGGGCGAGCTTGCGGGCCTGGTGCTTGGTGCGCAGGAACAGGATCCGGCGCCCGGTGCCCGAGGCCAGGGTGTGCACCAGCTTGCGCTTGGCCTCGGCGCCGTCCACGTGGAACACGTGGTGGGTCATCGCCGAGACGGGGGAGTTCTGGCTGTCGACGGAGTGCGAGACCTCCTCGCGCAGGAACCGCTTGACCAGCTTGTCGACCCCGTTGTCCAGGGTCGCCGAGAACAGCAGCCGCTGCCCGCCGGCCGGGGTGGCCGCCAGGATGCGGGTGACGCCCGGCAGGAACCCCAGGTCGGCCATGTGGTCGGCCTCGTCGATCACGGTGACCTCGACGCCGTCGAGGCTGATCAGCTTCTGGCGCATCAGGTCCTCGAGCCGTCCCGGGCAGGCGACGACGATGTCCACACCGGCCTTCAGCGCCGACTCCTGACGGCTCTGCGACACCCCGCCGAAGATCGTGGTGACCTTCAGGCCGTAGGTGTCGGCCAGGGGCTGGACCGTCGCGGTGATCTGGGTGGCCAGCTCCCGGGTGGGCGCCAGCACCAGGCCGGCCGGACGGTTGGGCCGACGCTGGGTTCCGGCCTGCCGCGTTTGGGCCAGGCGGGCGACCAGCGGGATCGAGAAGGCCAGCGTCTTACCGCTGCCGGTCTTGCCGCGGCCCAGGACGTCGCGTCCGGCCAGGGTGTCGGGCAGGGTTTGGACCTGGATGGGGAAGGGGTGGGTCAGGCCGGCGGCGGTCAGGGCTCCCACCAGGGGGGCGGGCACGCCGAGGCTGGCGAAAGTCATGTCGTTCATTGGTGCCTCTCAGGCATCGGGTTGTGCCGGACGGCATCCGGGTGTCGGAGGGCGCGGCGGCACAAAGGTGGCGAAATTGCCGGCGGCAATATCGGTTCGCCGCGAGACGTGGTGCTGGAAACGGTTGGTTCCGCACAGTTCATTCAAGGCGCGGGCCGGAAAGCGGCCGTCGCGAGTGAAGTGAAGGTGTTCCACGACGATGGCCAGAAGCGGTGTCCGCGTCCGGCGTTGCTCCGAAGTCTAGCAGGCCGGGGCGCCGGCGCCGTCGGCACCGCGTCCGCCGGGACCCGCCGCCGGGGGTGTCGGACTGAATTTTAAGAGATTTTCAGCAAATCTTGCCGGGGACGATTCCGGGTGGCCGGAGCCCCACTGCCAGCGCCGACGTCCGGCGGTGTGCCCCCGTCCACAATTGTTTGCTAAATCCGCGCCGGTCGGCCCCGGCCGTCGTGTGCAGAAGCACTGCCCGAAGTGGCTATGATTGCCCCGTCAGCGTTGATGTCTGGTCCCTCGACGACAGCCCTTTGGAGTGAGTTTCGGTGTCCCTTCCCCGTCGCGCGCGGTCAGCGAGTGCCGTGGTGGTGGCGTTGCTGGCTGGTGTGCTGGTCAGCGATGTCGCCGGGTTCCCGGGCTGCTCCGACGGTTGCAAGACCCCCACCGCCACCGCGGCGGCCCAGGTGGCGGCCCCGGCCAAGCCCCGGCCACCGTTGCTGGGAGTCTCGCCGTTCGACGGTGCCGAGGATGTCAACCCGATGGTCAAGCCCGTCGTCGACGTCGTCGACGGCACGATCACCGAGGTTTCCCTCTACGACGACTGGGGCAACGCCGTGGAGGGCCGGCTGTCGAAGGATCGCACCTCCTGGGAGCCCACCCGGCGCCTGGACTTCGCCCGGTACTACACCCTGACGGTGGACAGTAAGAGCAGCTCCGGGGTGGCGCTGTCGCGGACCACCAACTTCCAAACCCTGGTGCCCAACAACTACGTGCACCCCTACATCGAGGTCCAGGGCGGCTTCGCCCCGAACGAGAACACCCGCTACGGCGTCGGGACCATCGTCGTCGCGCATTTCGACGAGGCGATCACCAACAAGGCGCTGGCCGAGAAGAACATGATCGTGCGGACCGAACCGCCGGTGCAGGGCTCGTGGTACTGGGTCAGCGACTCCGTCGCGCACTGGCGGCCGGAGACCTACTACGCGCCGGGCACCCGTATCGACGTGGACCTCAACATGTACGGCCTCGACCTCGGTCAGGGCATGTACGGCCAGGCCGACGCGCAGGCCACCCTGAACATCGGCGACGCTCACATTGCCGTCGCCAATGACATCACCAAGCAGGTCAGCGTGTTCGACAACGGGCGGCTGGTGCGGACCATGCCGACCTCGATGGGGCGCGGCGGCACCTCGACCTTCGGTGACAAGACCTTCCACTGGTGGACCCCGTCGGGCACCTACGTCGTGCTCGACAAGGGTGAGGTGGTCACCATGGATTCCTCCACCTACGGTGTGCCCGCCGGCACCGCCGACAGCTACAAGCGCAAGATCGGCTGGGCGACGCGCATCAGCACCGACGGCATCTACCTGCACCATCTCGACGACACCATCTGGGCCCAAGGCAACACCAACCTCTCGCACGGCTGCCTGAACCTCAGCGGCGACAACGCCAGGTGGTACTTCGACATGGTCCAGCCCGGCGACATCGTGGAAGTCCGCTACACCGGTGGCCCGCCGCTGACCCTCGCCCAGGGCGGCGACTGGTCGGTGCCGTGGACTGACTGGGTCAAGGGCAGCGCGCTGTCGCCCGGTCCCGTCCCGCCCCCGTCGCCGTCGACGGCGGAAACCATGACCGCGCCCGGTCCCTGACCGCGTTTTCTGTCGGTTCCCGGCGATACCCTGGGGTCGCACGGTGTGAGACGGCGTTCTCCGCATAAAAAGGGCGCCGCCGCCGGAGAGTTCCACCGCGATGAGCGCTCCCGCGAGGGGGGACAAGCGCTCCCGCAAAGGGTTAAGCGATCCCGTTAAGGGGAGGGGTATCACCATGGCTGGATACGACATCATCGGCGACATCCACGGCTGCGCGGCCGAGTTGACCGCACTGCTGGGCCAACTCGGCTACCGGCCCGACGACGACGGCGTCCACCGCCACCCGGAGCGGACGGCGGTCTTCGTCGGCGACCTGATCGACCGCGGCCCCGGTCAGCTGGAGGTGCTGCGGACCGTCAAGGCCATGGTCGACGCCGGCGCCGCGAAGATCACGATGGGCAACCACGAGTTCAACGCGATCGCCTACGCGATGAAGCATCCCGACACCGGGGAACCGCTGCGCCCGAACAACACCAAGAACACCCGGCAGCACCAGGCTTTCCTGGACCAGCTCAGCCCGGAGCAGCAGGCGTACTACCGGCAGTGGTTCACCACCCTGCCGCTGTGGCTGGACCTCGGGCAGATCCGCGTCGTGCACGCCTGCTGGCACGAACCCTCGATGCGGGCGGTCGAGAAGGCCACCAACGGCTCCGGCCGGCTGACCACCCTCGAGCACTACGTCGCCGCGAGCACGAAGGGCGGCGACCTCTACGACGCGGTGGAGACGCTGCTGAAGGGCCCCGAGATCAGCCTGACCGAGCACGGCGCGCAGCCCTACTGGGACAAGGACCACCACCGCAGGGAACAGGCGCGCATCCGGTGGTGGGACAGCGACGCCACCACACTGCGGGAGTTGGCCGAGACCCGCGGGGCGCTGACCGAGGACGGGCAGCCCTACCCGCCGCCGCCGGCGGTCCCGATCGACCCAACCGAGGGCCGGACCTACCTCTACACCGACGAGGTTCCGCTGTTCTACGGCCACTACTGGCGATCCTGGGAGCCCGCACACACCGAGGACTGGACCCGCTACACCGCCTGTGTCGACTTCAGCGCCGTCAAGAGCGGGCACCTGGTCGCCTACCGCTGGAACGGCGAACCGACCATCCTGCGCGACAACTACGTCCCGCACACCCGCGACGTGGTAGCCCCCTCCCCGTCGGCCTGACCGGCAAAGCGCGAAACCGGCCGGGGAATCGTTTGCGCTGCGGACCCGCCGTCGAGGTGGGACGATTCGCAAATCACGGTGCGGAGGTAGCGGCGCGGAGGTAGCCCATGGACTTCATACAGGCCAACCTGATCGACCCGGTCAACAAGGCGCTGTACACCTACATCCTGGTCTACCTGCTGGTCGCCGTCGGCATCTACTTCACCATCCGCACCCGCTTCGTGCAGTTCCGCTACTTCCCGCGGATGCTCAAACAACTGGTGCACTCCCGCACCCACGATGCGGGCATCTCCCCGTTCCAGGCCTTCTGCGTCGGCCTGGCCTCCCGGGTGGGCACCGGCAACATCGCCGGTGTTGCCATCGCGCTGACCGTCGGCGGGCCGGGCGCGATCTTCTGGATGTGGGTGGTCGCCCTCATCGGCATGGCCACCGCCCTGATCGAGGCCACCCTCGGCCAGATCTTCAAGGTCCGCGCCGGTGACGGAAGCTTCCGCGGCGGGCCGGCCTTCTACATCCAGCGGGGCCTGGGTTCGCGGGCCGGCGGCGTGGTCTTCGCGCTGCTGCTGGTGTTCGCCTTCGGATTCGCCTTCAACATGGTGCAGGCCAACGCCATCGCCGACGTGCTCAACGCCTCCTACGAGGTCGAGGTGCAATACACCACCATCGGCCTGGTGCTGCTGGCCGCGCCGGTGCTCTTCGGCGGGGTCCGCCGCGTGGCCCGGGTCGCCGAGATCGTGCTACCGCTGATGGCGCTGGCCTACGTGGCGCTGGCGCTGGTCATCATCGCCCTGCACATCAACTATCTGCCGGAGATGTTCAAGCAGATCATCGGCGGCGCCTTCGGGCTGACCGAGATGGCCGGCGGCTTCACCGGCGGCATCGCCGCGGCCATGCTCAACGGCGTCAAGCGGGGCCTGTTCTCCAACGAGGCCGGGATGGGCAGCGTGCCCAACGTCGCCGCCACCGCGACGGTGTCCCACCCGGTCAAGCAGGGGCTGATCCAGTCCCTCGGGGTGTTCGTCGACACCATGCTGATCTGCACGGCGACGGCGTTCATCATCCTGGTCTCCGGCCCGGAGATCTACGATCCGTCCCAGCCGACCAAGATGGCCGGCGCCTCGCTGACCGCCGCCGCGGTCGCCAGCGGTCTGGGGGCCTGGACCACCTGGCTGATGACGTTGCTGGTGTTCGTGTTCGCCTTCTCCTCGGTTCTGGGCAACTACGTCTACGCCGAGGTCAACCTGTTCTACCTCGGCGCGCGCAACGGCACCATCACCGGATTCCGGATGGCCGTGCTCGCCGGTATTGCGATCGGAGGGCTGGCGGCCCTGGATGCGGTCTGGGATCTGGCCGATGTGGCGATGGGCCTGATGGCCATCGTGAACCTGACCGCGATCGTGCTGCTGGGCCGCTGGGCGCTGGCCGCCCTGCGCGACTTCGCCCGCCAGGCCGACCAGGGCCGCGACCCGGTGTTCATCGCCGAGGACGCCGGTCTGCCCGGCCACCTCGACGGGGACATCTGGAACCGGCAGACTGCACCGGAGAAGGAAGTCTCTGCTTAGCTGGACGTATGGACGTCCTGCGCACCCCCGATGCACGGTTCGCCGCGCTGGAGGGCTACCCGTTCGCCCCGCACTACCTCGAGGTCACCGCCGCCGGCACCCCGTCGCTGCGCATGCACTACCTCGACGAAGGCCCGCGCGACGGCTCCCCGATCCTGCTGCTGCACGGCGAGCCGACCTGGAGTTACCTGTACCGCACCATGATCGGCCCGCTGGCCGCCGCCGGGCACCGGGTGCTGGCACCGGATCTGATCGGTTTCGGCCGCTCCGACAAGCCCACCCGGATCACCGACTACACCTATCAGCGCCACGTCGACTGGGTCACCTCCTGGATGAAAACCCTTGACCTGCAGGACATCACGGTCGTGGTGCAGGACTGGGGCTCGTTGATCGGACTACGGATCGCCGCCGAGAACCCCGATCGTTTCGCAAAGTTGTTCATCGCCAACGGATTTCTGCCCACCGCCGATCGTTCCGTCCCGGCGGCGTTCAAGATCTGGCGGGGTTTCGCCAAGTACTCGCCGCTGTTCAGCGCGGGGAGGATCGTCGGGGCCGGGACGGTGGGCAAGCTGAGCAGCGCGGTGCGCGCCGGATACGACGCGCCGTTTCCCGACCGCCGCTATCTGGCCGGAGCCCGGGCCTTCCCGCAACTGGTGCCCACCTCGCCGGCCGATCCCGCCGTCCCGGCCAACCGTGCGGCCTGGGCGGCGCTGGCCGGCTGGACCAAACCCACACTGTGCGTGTTCGGTGACCGGGACCCGATCCTGGGCAAGGCCGACGGTCCGCTGATCGCCCACATCCCGGGCGCGGCGGGCCAGCCGCACGCCCGCATCACCGCCGGCCACTTCATCCAGGAGGACGCCGGGCCCGAACTCGCCCGCCGTCTGCTGGCCTGGGACGCCGCGGGGTAGGTGTAAGACTGGAACCATGATCGATTACCACCTCGACCTTGACACCTCGATCCTGACGCTGCGCCCGGAGTCGGCGCTGACGAAAAACGACTTCGCCGAAGTGGCGGCGGCGCTGGACCCGCAGATCGAACAGCACGGCGATCTGGCCGGTCTGATCCTGGCGGCGCCGAGCTTCCCGGGCTGGGACAGCTTCGGAGCCCTGGTGACGCACCTGCGGTTCATCAGCGACCACCACAAGCACGTCAAGAAGATCGCCGTGGTCACCGACTCGCCGCTGGGCGACCTCGCCGAGCACCTGGTGTCGCACTTCGTCTCGGCGAAGATTCGCCACTTCCCGGCCGGTGAGGGCGAGGAAGCCCGCAGCTGGATCCTCTCGGGGTCTTAGCGCATACAAGCACCGGCTTCCACTCGCCTCCTCGCGGTACCCGGTCCGCCGACCGGCGTCCCCCCAATTGGTCACGCAGAGGGCTCTCGCCTCCAAGTGGTAGAGGTCAGGGCGCGGTTACTCGCGGTGGGCGCCTGGTCGAGAGTGTCCGGCGTGAGGGGCTGTTGACCGGCTCGGCAAGACCTGCCCATCTCGCTCGTCTGGTGTTTCGCAGTCGTCGGAGTCGCTGAGCAGGTGCGCCTTGGAGGTTCCGGTCCTCCTAGTTTCGTCCGGCCCGACCGGCGCGAGCCGATGTCGAGGTCTTGTCCGCACGCTGCGCCGAGGGTGTGCTGCTGACGCTTCTTGTTGGTCCCGTCGCGACCGTCGCGGTGGGCGATGGTGTCGCGTCGCCGATGGTGGTTGCTGCTGCTGCGGCGGGCGGGGCGGTCGCCGTGCCGCGTTGGGCTGCACCTCGTTCGCGCCTGTTCGGCGAGACGATCGGTACCGATATCTGTGCGGTGTTTGCGAGCACGGGCTCCGTCGTTGCCGCAGACACCTCACTGTCTGCCGTGACGCTGTGCGCTGCTGCCGCTGATTGCGTTGCGGCCAGCTCCGGGACGCTCGGCGGGAACACGACTTCTCCAAGCCTGAAGGGGAAGCTCAACCACTTGCCGAAATTGCTGAGGGTGTTGAAGGCGCTGAAAATACCTGAGGGATCGAGGAATGGCGGGTTGTATCCGTACAGCGACCCCAAGCCTTGCGTAATAGGGAATGCGAGGTACCAGACCGGGGACAGCAGAGCGCCGACAAGGTTGAGTGCAACACGCCCGACCGCGCTGAGGAGGTCATCGGCGCCCGTCGCGGTGGCGGTGGCAGCAGCAGAAACGGCGTCCGTGGTCAGCGGCGAGTTTGGTTCCGAAGCAATGGCAGCAACCGGAGAGACGATCGACGCGGGCCCATCCGTCTGCTCACCAACCGTATTGGACTCGGGAGTCGTCCCCGGAGCAACCGCTGCGGACGGGGAAGGGAGAGCCGCCGCGGCTGAGACTGATGAGGGGCCAAAGAGCGACGAAAGAGCACCGACGGCCAAGGCGGGGGGGCCGACGGCGAACGCGCCCAGGCCGAGAAGGGCTCCGATGAGACTCAATGTGATCGGGTCTCCTTGCCCACCTCCGCCGAAACCGAGTGGAAGTCCGTTCAAGAAATTGAAAAACGCTATGCCGCCGATCACACTCAACGGCAGGGTCACCGGAAACGCCAGGTACCACAACGGGGTCGCCGCGAGGGCGATCGCGGCGGTCGCGATCGCGGTCACCGCATCGGTGCCAGCAGTGGCGGAAGCTTGCGGACTCGCGGAGCCGACTGCCGAGGCCGTCGCGGCTCCGGAGGGGGTGGTGGTCGTCGCCGCCGCGTTGGCCAACGCAGCTACTTGGGTCGAGACGGCGGCCTGAAGTTGGATGGCGGCCAATTCGGTGCGGGTGATCACGGGTTCGTAGCGTTCCGGTGATGCCGTGACCAAGCCCAAGGCGAGCACGGACGCGGTGGCTACTGCGCCGATATTGTGGGCGCGAACAAAGGTTGTCATGTCGAAAAATCCCCCCGAAACAATGTGACTGATCGGCCCGCTTGACTGAGCACGCGACGATGTCGGCTCGGCTCAATCAGTGAGGCAGTTCGGGGGGCAACTTAACATGAAAACGGTTCTGTGCCAGGACATCCTGGAGGATGCAGGGGCTTTGTCGCTGTTGAATACGCCCTTCGGCGTACAGGATTTGAGTGAAACGGGATTCCTTCGGCGCGGGCTGGGCGACAGGTCGGGTCCAGCTGATTCGCACTCATTTCATTGCCTGTGCAGAGTTATCCGGTCGATTTTCGACGTCGTGCAGATGGTGAGTAGGGACCGTCACGCGGGACCAGGCGGCGTTCGCGACGTCATCGATCATCTTCAAGTTGAGGGCGGCCCGGGCCGGCCCGCACCCGTCCCGACAAAGTGCGCGGTGACAAGGCGTACTCCTCCAACGCGATCCGCGAGTTGCTGCGGTCGAGGGGGATCCAGGCGGTGATCCCGCAGCCCGCCGACCAGATAGGCCACCGCCAACGCCGGGCTTCGATGCCGCGGACTGCAGGGGCCGCAACGTCGTTGAACGTAGCTTCCAACGCGCCAAACAATGGCGCGGCATCGCCACTCGGTATGACAAACACAACCTCAACTACCGCGGTGGAGCCGTCCTCAACGCCATTTTCCTCTGGCTCAAACGGTTATGGAACACGCCATAGGAGCCCGAGGCGGCCCATGGCCGATCCCGTCGACGCGGGACTGTGCGGCCGGGGTTCGGCTCAGTCCAGGCCGAATTCCTTGTGGACGTTGGCCGCGGCGGTCTTGATGGCCTCCAGGGTCTGCTCGCGGCCGCGGATCTTGCAGCCGTAGTGGGCCTTGGCGGGCAGCTTGGCGAACTCGTGGGCAGCCTCGGTCGCCCGCGCCAGCACCTGCTCGGGCGCCACGAGCTCGTCGACCCATCCGGCGGCCAGCGCGGCCTCGCCGGCGAAGGGCTTGGCCAGGCCGACCGCCTGCTGGTAGGCCGACGGGGTCAGCCGCAGCTTCATCACCTCCAGGGCGGCGTACGGCAGCACCATTCCGATGATCACCTCGTTGGCCTGGAAGGTGTAGGCGGGTGCGGCGATCCGGTGGTCGGTGCTGCAGGCCAAAAACGAGCCCATCGCGATCGCGGGCCCGGTGCAGGCCGAGACCACCGGCGCCGGGAACGACAGCAGCCGGTGGGACAGTTCGAAGCCGGTCCGCAGCATGTCGATCGAGGCTTGGGCGTCTCCGGAGCGGAACACCTTGAGGTCGAAACCACCGCTGAACACCCGCTCGTTCCCGGCGATCAGCACCGCGCCGGCGCCCTCGCTCTCGGCCTGGTCGAGCGCGCCGTTGATCTCGGCCAGCATGGCCGGCCCGAGCGCGTTGACCTTGCCGTCGTCCATGGTGATCACGGCGATCGACTCGTCGCGGCGGTAGGTCACGCTCATGGCTACTCCTTAGAGGGGTTCCGTCGGTAGAGGGTTCCGTCGGTATCGGGCTGGGCCATGACGTTACCGATCCTGCGCAGGGCCGTCCCCGGCCCCCCGGAGCGGGTTCAAACCAGCAAATGGTTCGGCTAGGATCCGGGGGTGACGCGCGCATCGGCCTCTGTCGGCCGCGTCGGAGGATTGGCGGTCGCGCTGGGAGTCGGGGCGGCAGTAGCCACCGGCGGGTCTGGTGCTGCGTGGGCCGACCCCGGAGAGTCTCCGTCATCCAACAGTTCTGACTCGACGTCTGCTGGGACGGCCACCGGCCCCGCCTCCCGCACGCCCTCGGCCGGCAACTCCCGAACCCGCCCGGCCCGCGCCAGGGGTCAGGCCGTCAGCCGCCCCACTGCGGCCGCCCCGCAGCCACCGGCGAATCAGGCCGCGGCGCGCAATGACGATCCCGTCGGCCCAGCCCTGGCCGCAGCCGCCCGTCCGCCCTCGTTCGCACCCGCTGCGGCGGTCTCGTCACCGTCGGCCGGCCTCGGCGCGCTCACGTCGCCCGACGTGCAGGTGACGACATTCGACTCCGCGCCGACCGTGAAGGCCCCGTTCGCCGTCGCGATCACCCCGGTCGCGGTGCCCGCCCCGGCAGCGACGCCGGAGGCCGCCCGTATCAGCGCCGCAGCGCTCGGAACCGTGCGGGCGGCGCCGTCCCGCTACAGCAGGACCTCCGGGCCCGCAGCCCCGGCGCAGTCCACGGCCAGCTGGGTGGTGCTGGCCGCGGTGCGGCGGCTCGGCCGGCCCGAGCAGTCCGGGGCGGTGGCCGCGACGGTGTCCACCGGGCAGACCCTGACGGCGTCGGCGTCGGCGACCAGCGCAAATCCGTTCGCCACGTTCTTCTTCAACACCACCCCGGCGCAGTCCTCCGCCCAGACCGGGCAGAGCGCCGTCGGTGTGGTCAGCGGAACGATCCTGGTCACCGACCCGGACAGCGACGTCTTCACCTACACCGTCACCACCGGCCCCTCCCACGGCACCGTGGCGGTCGACTCCAGCGGCAACTTCACCTACACGCCCGAGGCCGCCTCCGCGCACACCGGCGTCACCGACTCCTTTACCGTCACCGTCAGCGACGCCGACAGCGGGTTCCACCTCCACGGCATCGGCGGCCTGCTCAACCTGCTCACCTTCGGTCTGCTCGGCGACAGCGGCCACACCAGCGCCCACGCGGTGACGGTGACCGTCACGCCGGTCAACAACGATCCGAGCGCGACCGCCACCGCCGGCGCCCCCGACGCCGGGACCGGCGTGGTCATCGGGCAGATCGACGCCGTCGACCCCGACGGTGACCCGTTGACCTACACCGGATCGGGCACCACCGCCAAGGGGTCGGTCGTCGTCGGTGCCGACGGCGGGTTCACCTACACCCCGACCGCCGAGGCCCGGCACACCGCGGCCGCTCTGACCGCCACCGCCGCGGACAAGACCGACACCTTCACCCTCACCGTCACCGACTCCTACGACGGCTCCACCAACGTCCTGGTCAGCGTCGGGGTCAGCCCCGCCAACGCCGCCCCCACCGCCGGCTCCACGACCGGTACCCCCAATCCCTCGACCGGGGTGGTGCTCGGCGCCATCGCCGCCACCGACGCCGACGGCGACGCGTTGACCTACAGCGCCCCGGCGAGCACCGACAAGGGCACCGTGGCCCTCGGCGCGGACGGCAGCTTCACCTACACCCCGACCGCCGAGGCCCGGCACACCGCGGCCGCGCTGAGCGCCACCGCCGCCGACAAGTCCGACGCCTTCACCGTGACGGTCACCGACGGCCACGGCGGTTCCACACCCGTGCCGGTTAGCATCACCATCGCCCCGGCCAACGCCGCACCCGTCGGCGCGGTCACCGTCGGGGTTCCCGACCGGGACACCGGCGTGGTCGCCGGGTCGGCCTCGGCCGCCGACTCCGATGGCGACACGCTGACCTACACCGGCTCCACCACGACCGCCAAGGGCGCGGTGGTCGTCGGCGCCGACGGCGGTTTCGTCTACACCCCGACCGAGGACGCCCGGCACGCCGCCGGCTCGCCGACGGCCACCGAGGCCGACAAGTCCGATGCGTTCACCATCACGGTGACCGACGGCCACGGCGGCTCCCTGGCGCTGCCGGTGAGCGTCCCGATCGGCGCGGCCAACACCGCGCCCAGCGGCCTCGCGGTGGTCGGCAGCCCCGACCCGAGCACCGGGGTGGTGGCGGGTTCGGTGATCGGCAGCGACGCCGACGGCGACCCGCTGACCTACACCGGGTCGACCACCACGGCCAAGGGCACCGTCGTGGTCGCCGCCGGCGGTGGTTTCACCTACACGCCCACCGCCGCGGCCCGCCACGCCGCGGCCGACCTCACGGCCACCAGCGCCGACACCACCGATACGTTCACCGTCACGATCGCCGACACCCACGGCGGGGTCACCGAGGTGCCGGTGATCTTCGCCATCAGCCCGGCCAACACCGCACCGACGGCCACCGCGAACGTCGGCACCCCCAACGTCTCCACCGGCGTGGTCACCGGCACCATCACCGGCAGCGACGCCGACGGCGACCCGCTGACCTACACCGGCTCGATCAGCACCGCCAAGGGCACGGTCGTCGTCGTCGCCGGCGGTGGTTTCACCTACACGCCCACCGCCGACGCGCGGCACGCCGCGGCCAAACTGACCGCCACCGCCGCCGAGAAGGTCGACGGCTTCACGGTGACCGTCAGCGACGGCCACGGCGGCACGGTGGCCGTGCCGGTCAGCGTGAGCATCGCCCCGGCCAACGCGGTCCCGACCGCCACCACCAACGTCGGCCTGCCGGATGTCACCACGGGGGTGGTGGCCGGGGCGCTGCTGGGCGCCGACGCCGACGGCGACGCGCTGAGCTACGGCGGCTCCCAGACCACGACCAAGGGCTCGGTCACCGTCGCCGCCAACGGAACCTTCAGCTATACGCCGACCGCGCTGGCCCGGCACCTGGCGGCGGCCACCGGCGCCACCGCGACCGACACCACCGACACCTTCACCCTCACCGTCGCCGACGGCTACGGCGGCACCCGCAACGTCCCGGTCACCGTCACGGTCTCCCCGGCCGAAGTCAGCTTCGTCTTCACCTACGGCACCGGGTCGCAGTACTGGACGCCGGAGGCGCGCGCGGGGCTGGAGGCCGCGGCCGACCGGCTGGCGTCCTACATCGTCGTCGACGCCCCGGTCACCGTCACCTTCGACGTGATCGGCGAGAACAATTCCTCATCGGGCTGGCTGGCCACCGCACTGGCGAAGTTCAGCAGCGGCAGCGCCGGCTACTACGACACCGTGGTGCAGAAGAAGATCATCACCGGCACCGATCCGAACGGTTCGGCCGCCGACAGCCAGCTCACGGTGAACTTCGCCTACCCGTGGGCGTTCGGCGACACCGTCAACCGGCGCCAGTACGACTTCCAGGCGGTGATGATGCACGAACTGCTGCACACCGTCGGCTTCATGAGCGGCTTCGGCACCGACCCGGCCGCCACCGACCGCAACTGGACCACCTACGACAGCTTCCTGGCCACCGCCGGCGGCACCTCGCCGATCAGCGGCACCTACGTCTGGGACGCCACCTACGCGCCCAATCTGACCGGATCCAACGGCGGGCTGTACTTCGCCGGGCCCAACGCGGTAGCGGCCTACGGCGGGCTGGTCCCGCTCTACACCCCCGATCCGTGGACGCCCGGCAGCTCGCTGACCCATCTGGACCCCGACTTCGCGCCCCCGGGCACCATCTATCTGATGGACCCCTCCGACGGGTTCGGCCTCGGGGTTCGGGTGCTGACACCGGTGGAGCAGGCCATGCTGACCGACCTGGGCTTCACCGTGCACGCGTTCGTGTTCGTCGGCTTCGGGCTGCTGCGGCCCCGGCGGCGTCGGGACTGACAGCCGGCGGTTTCAGCCGCCCATCAGGGCGCGCCACTGCGGCAGGTTCGAGGCCCGGTAGACGTAGTTGGTGGCCTTGACCTCCTCCAGACCGGCGCTGGGCTCGGCGGAGTACCAGTGACCCGGAAACACCGTGGGGTTACCGGAGAGCGCGGCGAGCTGCTGCAGGCTGCGGAACATCTCGTCGGCGTCGCCGCCCGGGAAATCGGTGCGCCCGCAGCCGTCCAGGAACAGGGTGTCACCGGCCACCAGGCGGCCGTCGAGCAGGAAGCACTGGCTGCCCGGGGTGTGGCCCGGGGTGTGCAGCAGTTCGATCTCGATATCGCCGACGTTCACTTTGTCGCCGTGGTGGTGTGCGGTGAGGTCGCTCATCGGGATGCCGGTGACCCGCGAAACCCATTGCGCCTCATGGGTGTTGACATGCACCGGCACGCTGACCCGCTCCAGCAGTTCGGCCAGGCCCTTGAGGGTGAAACCCATCATCGACCCGCCGACGTGGTCGGGGTGGTGGTGGGTGACCAGCACCCCGGACAGCGTCATCCCGTCGGCCTCGAGGGTGTCGAGCAGGTCCCCGGCGGCGTAGGCCGGATCCACCATCACCGCCTCGCCGGTCTCGCGGTCACCGATCAGATAGGCGAAGTTGCGCATCTGCGCGGCGATCGGGTCGGCGGCGGCGAAATCGCGCCCGGAGAGCAGTTGACGGAAATAGAGACGCTCGGCCATGGCCCCCACTGTAGGGGTGGCTTCGGAGGGTTCTGAAACCGGGTTTTTGCTGGAAAAAACAAGGCCCCGGTTCAAGCTGGAATAGAGCCGTGACCAGGACTTTATCTTCTTTGCCAGGCGGCGGATCGGGTGTCATCATCGAGCCAACGCCGATCACTTCAGGAGGATTTTCGTGAACATCTCGATTCGCCCGCTGCTGGTTCCGGGAGTGGCCCTGGCGGCCGTCGGCGCGGTCGCCCTGGCCCCGTCGGTGGTGGCGCCCACCGCACTGCAGGCAGCGCTGCCCACCGTGGCCGCACCCGCCGTCCACGTCGAGGCCGTGCAGCTGGCCGGCTTCGCCCAGGATCTGTTCTACGCCCTGGACGGTTGGGTGCAGTTCGGCGTGCAGGTGGCCCAGGACTTCTTCTTCTGGGCCCCGGAGATCGGCGCCGCGATCGGCACGCTCTACGAGACGCTGCAGCCGGTCGTCGAGATGGTGGTCAACGTCGTGGCCACCATCCTCGAGGGCCCGATGGACCTGGTGAGCATCGTCACCACGCTGGCCTCCAACATCTTCGGCCTGCCGGTGTTCTCGGGGGTCTCGGCGGCCGCTGCGGCCGCCCCGGGTGTCGCGCCGCGCGCCGCTTCCGCTCCGAGTGCCGCCGCTGCCACCGTCGCGGCCCCGGCGCGGGCGGACGTCGAGCCGGCCGCCGTGCCTGCCGAGGCGCCCGCCGAAGCTCCTGCCGAGGCTGCCGCCGAGATCGCCGAGGTCGTCGTGGAGGCGCCCAGCTCGGCCCGGGTGACCCGGGGTGCGGTGGGCCGCGCGACTCGCTCCGCCGCCGGCTCCGATGCCGTCGCGCGGGCTGCCGCCGCCGAGGTGCCCGCTGCCGCTGCCGCCGCGCCCGTTGCGGCCGCGCCCGAGAGTGCGGGCGTCGAGGCCCGGAGCAATGCCCGGGCGTCCCGGGGTGCCGCGGACGGCGCCGCCAAGGGTGCCCGTGCCTCGGCCAGGACCGGTGCCGGTTCGGGCAGGTGAGGCTGGGTTAAGCTCCGACGAACACTCGTCGTAGGAGAGCTGATGAGCACGTCCTCGCTGCTGGCCCCCGGCGTCGCCCTGGCGGTGGCCCTGGGGCCGGCGGTGGTGGCGCCGCCCGCGCCGAGCGATCCGCTGCCGAGGGTGGTGCTGCCGTCGGTCCACATCGAGGAGATCCAGCTGGCGGGGATCGGCCAGGACATCTATTACGCCATCACGCCGTACGTGCAGTACGCCGTCGGCGGGGTGTCCTACCTGATCAACTTCATCCCGCTCATCGGCGGGCCGATCGCCGCCCAGATCAACATCAACTATTTCCAGGGTGTGCAGCCGATCGTCGAGGCGACGGTGAATTACCTGGCCGCCGTCGTGCAGGACCCGTTCAATTTCCCGGCGGCCACCGGCGCCTACGGCCGGCAGCTCTACGGCATCGGCTACAACTGGGTCGACGCCGAATTGCAGTTCTTCGGCCTGCCCCCGCTGGCGCCGCTTGCTCCGGCCGCATCGGTCGGCGGGGTGGGGCGACCGGATCGTGTTGCCGCGGCTTCTGCGGCGGCGGTTCGTCCCGAGGTGGCGACGCCGGTCGCCGTTGACGAGACCGCTCTGCTTCCGGTTGGTGACGACGCTGCCGGTCCGGCCGTCGATGTGCCCGCCGTTGACGTCTCGGCCGTTGCTGCCGGTGCCGATGGCGGTGCGGCGAATGCCCGGGAGCGGGCTGGTGATGGCGGGGTGGCCCGTCAGCGGGGCCGTAGCGCCGGGTCGGCGAATCGGTCCGAGGCGGCCGGAGAGCGCGCTTCGGCGCGGGCCTCACGGGCAAGCGCTTAGTCGCTTGTCGCTCATCGACGTAGACCTACTGCTGGCCGTCGGCGGGTTGTTCGCGGGGCTTCTCGTCGGACTCACCGGAATGGGCGGGGCAGTCATCGTCACGCCGATGCTGGTGCTGCTGTTCGGTGTGCCGCCGGCGGCGGCCATCTCGGCCGATCTCGTCGCCGGTGCGGTGGTCAAACCCGTCGGGTCCTGGGTGCATATCCGTGCCAGGACCGTGCACTGGAGGCTCGTGCTCTGGATTTCGGTGGGATCGGTTCCCGGCGTACTCCTAGGGACCTGGCTGTTCACCCGCGTGCGGGCCACACCGAACGCCGAAGCCACCCTTCGCACCCTCATCGGCGTGGTGGTTCTCATCGCCATCGCCGCGATGCTGGCCAAGAAATGGGTGGAACGCCGCGCGGCTCGCACCCGGCAGGTTGCCCACGTTCAGCAGGGCACCGATATGCCGATCCGAATTCCGCCGGCGGTCCTCATCGGCGCCGTCGTCGGCGTGGTCGTCGGTCTGACCAGTGTGGGATCGGGCTCCCTTGTGGTCACGGCGTTACTGCTGGCTTACCCGCTACTGCGGCCGTCAGTGGTAGTCGGGACCGACCTCACCCAGGCGGTGCCGATGCTCGTGGTCGGGGCCATCGCCCACGCCGGATTCGGCGAGATCCTTCTCCCCGTGGTGCTTTCGCTGCTGCTCGGGCAGATCCCTGGGGTATGGATCGGGGCGCGGATGTCGGCCCGCTACGACGGCTCGGCGCTGCGGTGGTTGTTGATGGTGATTTTGGCGGCCACGTCGGCGAAATTATTGGGAGCGCCGAGTTGGGCGGCGGGGGTGGTCGGTGTGGTGGGCGCCGTGGTGGTGGGAGCTGTTGTGGTGACTGACCGCAGAGGACAGCCGAACTAATCGAGCGAACGGGGTCTAGGTGGATCCATCGGGGGTAGCTGGGGTTCTCGCCCTTCTTCGATCAAATCCGACCATTTGCGTATCGCTGATCGCTGGTCGAGAACAGATTCCCGATAACGCTGGCCGCTACTTCCGAAGCGGTCCGCAGCCTCGGGGTCACTTCCCAGGTCCAGGATCGCGTGAAGCAACGATTCTGGGTCGCCGGCGGGAACGACAACCCCGGCTTGGGCGGCACGCACCTCGGCTGCGGTGATTCCACCAGGATCGGTCGCCGCCACCACCGGACGTCCAGCAGCGAAGTAGGACGTCAACTTGCTCGGCACCGCCATGTTCGCGACCCCCGGCTTCTCATTGACTAGGAGCACGTCCGCAGCGGCGAGGGCTAGGCCATAGTCGTCGTCGTCCAGTGGATCGATGAACGTCACGTTCGCCACGCCCTGCGCAGATTCTTCGAGTGCTCGGCGCTCACCCCCGTCGCCGATCAGAAGGAACTGCACCTTCGCGCCCCGCCGACCGGCGATACGCGCTGCCTCGACGATGTTCTCGAGACCTTGCTTGGCCCCCATGTTGCCGGTGTGGACCGCGAGCGTCTTTCCGCTGGGCCAGCCGAGCTTCTCCTTGGCTTCGGCAGATTCGACGGGCTCCCAGGTCGGCAGGTGCGTCCAGTTGCGGATTACCACCACACGATCGGCGGGAACGCCAAGTTCGCGCGTTACGAAGTCCTTGAATCGGTCGTGTACGACGACGACGCGGTCCGCGGTGCGCAGGGTCCGTGATTCGACCCACCGAGTGATGCGTTGGACCAAGCCGCCACCCTCGCCAATCTCCGCCAGTCCAAGGGTGTAGATGTCTTGGACCCAAACCGCCACCCGTCGCCTTCGTGGAGCGAGTCGAACCCGCAGAACGGCCAATGCTGTGGAGAACAAAGAAGGTGAAACGGCGATGACGAGGCGGGGGTGGCCGACGCGGCAGAACATCAGGCGCAGGCCGAAGCTCAATTCCGACAGCAACCGCCAGATTCCGCGTGGTTTCGCGGGTATGTAATGACGCAGACGGTGGACTTGGACGCCATCGTGTTGCTCGGTGCGACTCCAGCCGCCGTAGCCCGGCCGGATCGTCCACTCGGGGTAGTGCGGATGCGCGACATTTGCTGTGACGTCATATCCGAGTTGGGCCAACCCGACGGCGAGTGAGCCCGTGTAGGGCGCATTGCCTGTTGGCTCGGGTGGGTAGTTCAGTCCGAGGATAAGAACATCGGGCGACCGGGCCATCTGAGTGATGGTAGCGATGGCTATCCGCGCAGTGAATCGACGTGCTCCCGGTACCAGGCCACGGTGCGCTCAATGCCTTCCTGAAGGCCGATCTTGGCCGTCCAACCCAGTTGTGCGAGTTTGGAGACATCCATCAGTTTCTGATGGGTGCCATCAGGCTTGCTGGTGTCCCAGAATGTCGCCCCGGTGAATCCGACGACACCGGCGATGGTCTCGGCGATCGCACGGATGGTGAGATCGGTGCCACTGCCGACGTTGACGTGCTGCGCGCCGTCGTAGTGCTCCAGTAGATGAAGACACGCGTCGGCGAGGTCGTCGGAGTGCAGGAATTCTCGTCGCGGTGACCCAGTACCCCAGTTGGTGACCGAGGCCGCATCCGAGCGTGTGGCCTCGTCGTAGCGACGAATCAAGGCGGGCAGAACGTGCGAACCGGTCGGAGAGAAATTGTCATTGGGTCCGTACAGGTTGGTCGGCATCGCCGAAATCCACGGCAGCCCGTACTGCCTCCGCACGGCCTGGACGTGCAGAATGCCGCCGATCTTCGCGATCGCGTAGGCGTCGTTGGTCGGCTCGAGAGGACCGGTCAGCAGGGCGTCCTCCCGGATCGGTTGCTCGGCGAACTTCGGGTAGATGCACGATGAGCCCAAGAACAGCAGGCGCTCCACGCCTGCCTCGCGGGCGGCGTCAAGGACGTTGACCTGAATCCGGAGGTTGTCGCTGAGAAAGTCCACCGGGTAGGTGCTGTTGGCCAGGATGCCCCCGACTTTCGCGGCGGCGAGCACGACATAGCGTGGGCGGGTTGCCGCGAAGAATTCGAAAACGGGATCCCGGTCTCGCAGATCCAGTTCGCCGGAAGTCCTGGTGACGATGTTGTCGAACCCCGCCTGCTGAAGCCGTCGGACTACCGCCGATCCGGCCAGTCCGCGGTGGCCGGCGACATAAAAGGCGCCTCGCCGGTCGAGTTCGCCGGGGGTAAACGACACGTCGTCGGTCACAGCGAGGCAACTCCGGGGATCGACGGTGTCTGCCAGGAAGGCAACTGCACGGTATCGATCCAGTGGCTCCCCGCGTGCTTGAGCGCTTCGATGTCCGCGTCTAACATCAGGCGGGCCAAATCTCGCCCATCTACAGTCGCCTCCCAGCCGAGCTTTTGACGGGCCTTGGATGCGTCGCCGATCAGGGCGTCGACCTCAGTGGGACGCAGGTAGCGCTCATCGAACCGCACATGGTCCTCCCAGTTGAGTCCCGCGTGCTCGAAGGCGATCTGGAGAAACTCACGAACCGTGATCCCGGTTCCGGTTGCCAGGACATAATCGTCGGGCTCGTCGGCCTGCAGCATGCGCCACATGCCTTCCACGTATTCCGGTGCGTATCCCCAGTCGCGGATCGAATCGAGATTTCCCATGTAGACATGCTCTTGGCGACCCGCCTTGATCGCGGCCACCGCACGAGTGATCTTGCGGGTAACGAAGGTTTCTCCGCGGCGTGGCGATTCGTGATTGAACAGGATGCCGTTCACGGCGAATAGGCCGTAGGCCTCCCGGTAATTCTTGGTGATCCAATAGCTGTACAACTTCGCTGCGGCATAAGGCGAGCGGGGCTGGAATGGCGTGCACTCGCCCTGCGGCGGGGGTGTCGATCCGTACAGCTCCGACGACGAAGCCTGATAAAAGCGTGTTGTGATGCCGGACAGTCGGACGGCCTCGAGCATGCGGACGGTTCCGGTACCGGTGGTGTCCGCGGTGTGTTCGGGTTCCTCGAAAGACACCCTCACGTGGGATTGTGCGGCGAGGTTGTAGACCTCGTCGGGAGCCACCTCGGCGAGCAAGGTCACCAAACGGGTGCCGTCGCTGAGGTCGCCGTAGTGCAGGAAAAGCTTGGCATCGGGCGAGTGGGGATCGACGTAGAGGTGGTCGATCCGCGCGGTGTTGAACGTCGAAGCGCGACGGATAAGACCGTGGACCTCATAGCCCTTGCTCAATAGCAACTCGGCCAGGTACGAACCGTCCTGCCCGGTGATTCCGGTGATGAATGCGCGCTTGGTCACGTCTTAGTCTCCTGGTTCGCGATGCCGCGGCGACAACCGGGACACGCTCAAGGAGGCTACCAACGACCGACTGCCTCCCTCGGATTGATTCCGGCCTCGGTGCAGGTATCACGGACTGGAGACGTCCCGGCAGAACTCGATGATCGGCCGCACCAGTTCGGCGATCTGTGAGCCGACCTGATCGAAGAACTCCTGATCCTGCCCGATGGGGTCCGGGACATCGGGTGATTGTTCGGCTCGCAGCCTTGAGCGCAGCGTGGCGAGTTCTTTAACGTCGGCGGGATCGAACTCGGTGACCAGCTGGGCGGCCTCAGTGAGGGTGAAGGTCCGGTGCAACTGCCGCGGGGCGAGTTCGAGGACGGCGTCCCGGTGCGCCTTGGTCATGGCGATGACCAGATCAGCGTCGTTCGCGATGTTCGCCGTGAGCTGACGCGCAGCGAAGCCGGCGGCATCGCCCCCAAGGCCCTCCAGGACGCGGGCGGCATCCGGGTGAACGGGGTGGCCGATCACCGCGCGGGTCCCTGCGCTGGACGCCCGGAACTCCGGGATCGCGTTCTCATTGCCGATCGCGGCGGCCAGGCGTTCGGCGCTCGGGGAGCGGCAGATATTGCCCGTGCAGACGAAAAGGATGTGCACGGCTCCATTGTCTACCGTTGCCACGTCGGGGCTGTCTAATTGCGCCGGCACTCGGGGTTTGGCTCGGCTGGCCGGGAGGCTGTACTCTCTACAGGGCTCGCAGCGCGGGCCAGGCCCCCTTAGCTCAGTCGGCAGAGCGTTTCCATGGTAAGGAAAAGGTCAACGGTTCGATTCCGTTAGGGGGCTCGGTCGTCGCCGCACCCGCGCGGCGCAACCGGCAAGGCGGTGTAGCTCAGCTGGTTAGAGCGCACGACTCATAATCGTGAGGTCGGGGGATCGAGCCCCCCCACCGCTACGCAGACACAACGAGTGTGAAAGAGGGCAGTTGACGTGGCCTCCAGTACAGATGTTCGGCCGAAGATCACCATGGCCTGCGAGGTGTGCAAGCACCGCAACTACATCACCAAGAAGAACCGCCGCAATGATCCCGACCGGCTGGAACTGAAGAAGTTCTGCCCCAACTGCGGATCGCACCAGCCGCACAAAGAGTCCCGCTGACCTTGGGCCTCGCCGAGAAGATCGTCGGACGCCATTTTCGCTACCCCGACCACTATCGGGTGGAGCGGGAGAAGATTCGTGAGTACGCCGGGGCGGTGAAGAACACCGATCCCGCGTACTTCAGCGACGGGGCGGCCGCAGAACTCGGCTACCCGGGTGTGGTGTCCCCGCTGACCTTCATCTCGGTGTTCGGCTACTGCGCGCAGACGGCGTTCTTCGCCGACGCGGGAATCGGGCTGACCGACAAGCAGATCGTCCAGGTCGATCAGGCGCTGAAGTTCCTCAAGCCGGTCACCGCCGGGGACACGCTCTACTGCGACGTCTACGGCCACGAGGTTCGCCAGGCCCACGGCACCGACATCATCGTCACCAAAAACATCATCACCAACCAGAACGGTGAGGTAGTACAGGAGAACTACACGACGCTGGCCGGGCGGAGTGAGGAAGACGGAGAGAGTGGCTTCAACGATGGCACTGCGTGAGTTCAGTTCGATCAAGGTCGGCGACGAATTGCCCGAACGGGTCATCACCCTGACCCGGGCGGACTTGGTCAACTACGCCGGGGTGTCCGGTGACCTCAACCCCATCCACTGGGACGACGAGATCGCCAAGCAGGTAGGCCTGGACACCGCGATCGCCCACGGGATGCTCACGATGGGCCTTGGCGGCGGGTATGTGACGGAGTGGATCGGTGATCCGGGTGCGGTCACCGAGTACAACGTGCGGTTCACCTCCATCGTGCCGGTGCCCAACGACGGTGTCGGCGCCGACATCGTCTTCAACGGCCGGGTCAAGTCGGTCGATCCCGAATCCAAGTCGGCGACGATCGCGCTGACCGCCACCCACGGGGGAAAGAAGATCTTCGGCCGCGCCGTGGCGATCGCGAAGTTGGCGTAACCATGGCACTGAAAACCGACATCCGCGGCATGGTCTGGCGCTACCCCGACACCTTCACGGTGGGCCGCGAGCAGATCCGCCAGTACGCCAACTCGGTCAAGGCCCATGATCCGGCCAGCATCGACCCGGCCGCCGCCGCCGAACTGGGTCACGACGGCCTGGTGGCGCCACTGACCTTCATGTCGATCCTGGCGGTGATGATCCAGCGACATTTCTTCCAGCACGTCGACGTGGGCTTCGAGACGATGCAGATCGTTCAGGTGGACCAGAAGTTCAAGTTCTACCGGCCGATCGTCGAGGGCGACGAGGTGCGCGGCACGATGTACATCGACTCCGTCGACGAACGGTTCGGCGCTGACATCGTCACCTCCCGCAATGTGCTGACCGACGAGAAGACCGGCGAGGTCATCATGGAGTCGTTCACCACACTGATGGGCCATGAGGGCGACAACTCCATCTCGGCCGGCTGGGACCCCGAGACCGGACAGGTGCTGCGCAAGCCCGTCGTGCACGATTAGCAAGTCCGACGGGTGTCGCGCTACACTCGGAACCCGGGAATTGCCCACGTGAGCGCGCTGTCCGTCGGTTCGGCTGGACCGACGAGGCGGCGCGCGAACTATGTGGGGTCTCGGTGCGCAGTTTGGGCTGCCAACCGCAGCGGCAAACACCGAGGGGCGTAGCTCAACTGGCAGAGCAGCGGTCTCCAAAACCGCAGGTTGCAGGTTCAAGTCCTGTCGCCCCTGCTCAACTGAATAGACTAGACAGCGAACACCCGGTGGACGAGAAGGAGCGTGCGGTGAGCGACGAGCGCGATGATTCCGACGCCCCAGGCGAGGGCGGCGAGAACACCGCTGCGCTGACCCAACCGCTGCGGCCGACCGGCAAACGGTCGCGGCAGCGCACCGGCGGCACCGCGCTGGCCGAGGTCGACGACGTCGAGACCACCGCCCTCGAACTCGGGATCGACGACGAGGACGGGGACGGCAAGACGCCGAAGAAGTCCAAGAAAGCCCCGAAGGACGGCCCCACCCGCAACCCGTTCCTGTTCGTCTGGAACTACCTCAAGCAGGTCGCCGCGGAGTTGCGCAAGGTCATCTGGCCCAATCGCAAGCAGATGGTCAGCTACACCAGCGTCGTGCTGGTCTTCCTGGTGTTCATGGTGACCCTGATCGGCCTGGCGGATCTGGGCCTGGCCAAACTGGTGCTGCTGGTCTTCGGCTAGACGTGTTGTGAGAGAGGACTGATTTTCGTGACTACCCCAGAAGGCGACGCCGCCGTCGAGGTCATCGACGAGGTGACGCCGGAAGCTCCCGAGGAGGAGCTGGATCCCGCGACCGCGCTGAAGAAGGATCTGCGTGGCAAGCCGGGAGACTGGTATGTCATCCACTCCTACGCCGGCTACGAGAACAAGGTGAAGGCCAACCTCGAGACCCGCGTGCAAAACCTCGACGTCGGCGACTACATCTTCCAGGTGGAGGTGCCCACCGAAGAGGTCACCGAGATCAAGAACGGCCAGCGCAAGCAGGTCAACCGCAAGGTGCTGCCGGGCTACATCCTGGTGCGCATGGACCTCACCGATGATTCGTGGGCCGCGGTGCGCAACACCCCCGGGGTCACAGGCTTCGTCGGCGCGACCTCGCGGCCGACGGCGCTGTCGCTGGACGACGTGGTGAAGTTCCTGGTGCCGCAAGGTGCGGCGAAGAAGTCGACGCGGGCCGCGGCCGCCGCGTCGGCATCCTCTTCTGAAGCAACCCTCGAGCGTCCCGAGATTCTGGTCGACTTCGAGGTCGGCGAGTCGGTGACCGTCATGGACGGCCCGTTCGCCACGCTGCCCGCCTCCATCAGCGAGGTCAACGCCGAGCAGCAGAAACTCAAGGTGCTGGTCAGCATCTTCGGCCGCGAGACACCCGTCGAACTGACCTTCAATCAGGTCGCCAAGATCTAGTCATTCGGGCTTAACCCCGTCATTCGGGCCGAGCAGGCCCACAGGAAAGGAACACACCAGCCATGGCTCCCAAGAAAAAAATCACCGGGATGATCAAGCTGCAGATCCAGGCCGGCCAGGCCAACCCGGCCCCGCCGGTCGGTCCCGCGCTCGGCCAGCACGGCGTCAACATTATGGAGTTCTGCAAGGCCTACAACGCCGCCACGGAGAACCAGCGCGGCAACGTGATCCCCGTGGAGATCACCGTCTACGAGGACCGCAGCTTTACCTTCGCCCTCAAGACCCCGCCCGCTGCCAAGCTGCTGCTCAAGGCCGCCGGCGTGCAGAAGGGTTCGGCCGAGCCGCACAAGACCAAGGTCGCCAAGGTGAGCTGGGATCAGGTGCGCGAGATCGCCGAGACCAAGAAGGCCGACCTCAACGCCAATGACATCGACCAGGCCGCCAAGATCATCGCCGGCACCGCCCGGTCGATGGGCATCACGGTCGAGTAAGACTTTCGGCGCCAGCCCTGGCGTCGAGTGGGAGGGCCCGCTTCGGCCCGTAGATCAGCGTTCGCACAAAGAGCGTTGATCGAGCACCACAACCCAACAACCGATTGGATTCCACAATGAGCAAGAACAGCAAGGCCTACCGCGAAGCCGCCGCCAAGGTGGACCGCGACAAGCTCTACACCCCGATGGAGGCCGCCAAGCTGGCCAAGGAGACCTCCTCGAAGAAGCAGGACGCCACCGTCGAGGTCGCCATCCGCCTCGGGGTGGACCCCCGTAAGGCCGACCAGATGGTCCGCGGCACCGTGAGCCTGCCGCACGGCACCGGCAAGACCGCCCGCGTCGCGGTTTTCGCGGTGGGGGAGAAGGCCGAGCAGGCCATTGCCGCCGGCGCCGACGTGGTGGGCAGCGACGACCTGATCGTGAAGATCCAGGGCGGATTCCTGGATTTCGACGCCGCGATCGCCACCCCGGACCAGATGGCCAAGGTCGGCAGGATCGCGCGCGTTCTCGGCCCGCGCGGCCTGATGCCCAACCCGAAGACCGGGACCGTCACCCCGGATGTGGCCAAGGCCGTCACCGACATCAAGGGCGGCAAGATCAACTTCCGTGTCGACAAGCAGGCCAACTTGCACTTCATCATCGGCAAAGCCTCCTTCGACGAGAAGAAACTCGCCGAGAACTACGGCGCCGCTTTGGACGAGATTCTGCGGGCCAAGCCGTCCTCGTCGAAGGGGCGCTACCTTAAGAAGGTCACTGTTTCGACGACCACTGGGCCGGGGATTCCGGTGGATCCTGCGGTGACGCGGAACTTCACCGAAGAGGCGTAAGGGGCGCAGCGGATGGCTAACTCCGGGAAAGGGCGGCCCAATCCATTCGAGGAGACGATTGACGAAGGCCTCGGTACCGGGGTCGTCGAGTCCGAGGAAGGCGCTGCATTGGTCGATACTAAGGCCGCGGACAAGCCATGGTTCCGAAAACCGCGTGCTCTCACTGTCCTCGGACTGATCGCCGCCGCAGTTATCGCAGCGCTGTTCCTCGGGGTCTTTCGCGACTCGTCGTCAAGCGGTGGTTCATCCGGTTCGGGAGTTACGATGCCGCAGTATTTCGCCGAGCATAGTATCACCGCGACCCCGGTCAAACGGGGCGATCCGGGAACTCCCGTCATCAGCTTCACCCTGCCTACGGGCTGGTCGGACGCCGGACCTGAAGCGCTTGACGGAGCGTACGGGGCGGCCTTCTACGACAGTTCAATCGACGTCGACTACCCGTCGAGCATCGTCGCGGTGCTCTCCAAGCTGTCCGGTGAGGCCGACCCGGCGAAGATCCTTGAGGCCGCGCCAGGGGAGTTGGAGGCGCTGCCTGACTACACGGTGGTCTCCAAACCCAAGGCCAGCAAAATGAGTGGCTTCGATGCGATCCAACTCAGTGGTTTCTACACCCGGGAGGATGGCGAAGAGCGGATCATCGCCCAGAAGACGGTCGTCATTCCGGCTCAGGATGGGTTGTACGTGCTCCAGATGAACGCCGACGGGCCGAAGGATGAGGCGCGTGTGATCCAGGAGGCGACCTCCGTGCTCGATGGGCAGTCGAGGATCATCCCATAGGCGTCAGCGGTCCTCGGGGGATTTGGCTTGTCTCCGCTGTTTCGGGGCGTCGGTAGGCTCGGCGGCGCTTGCCTCGACCCCGAGCGCCGCTTGTGACACAGTGGCGACCGTGTGGGGACGGTAAGGTGCGGAGGTGTCCGGAAATCGTGAGGTGTCATTCGGCTGAACTGGACTGGTTCTCTGGGGCCGCCCACTAGTCCCAACGTGAATATAGTTTCTGAACCTGTGTTCCCCCAGAATTGAGGTCTCCGACGGTGAAGCTGAAAAATGCGCGCATCAGAGCCACCGCGAGTATTGATGATGCTTTCCGTCAGCTGAATTCGAACGGCTTAGGCATCCTGTTTGTTGAAGATGCCCGTTCGCGAACCATCGGCTGTGTGACGGACGGTGACATCCGGCGCCAATTACTGCGGAATGGCGATCTGAGCGTTCCGTTGTCTACTTTTATGAATACGAAGTTCGTCTGGGCACTTGCCGGCACACCCCGCGAACGGATCCTCAAGCTTCTCGACCACCGAGTGCATTTCGTTCCCATTCTTGATGCCGAACGTCATCTGGTTGACGTCTGTAGTCGTGACGACTTCGCCGTCGATTCGGAGTCTGAGGTTTTTGCCCGCGGCCGTGCACCTGCGCGAATCACATTCGGCGGCGGCGGAACAGACCTCACCCACTTTTTCGTCGATCAGGGTGGAATGGTTATCAACGCAACGATCAATAAGTACGCCCATGCGATGCTGCGTAAACGTGCGGACTCCTCGGTCAGGATCTACTCTCACGACCTACGGAAAACGGTGGAGGCGGCATCGCCCGCGGACCTAGAACTTGATGGAGCCCTCGATCTCCTTGTCTCCGTCGTTAGGCTAGTTCAGCCTTCCTTTGGATTCGAGATGGAAGTTGCTACGGACTTTCCCGTCGGATCAGGTCTCGGTGGATCGGCGTCGGTCGCCGCGGCTGTGATTGGTTGTTTCAACGAGTTCAGGTCGGACCCATGGGATCGCCACCAAATCTCAGAAATGGCGTTCCAGGCAGAAAGGCTGATCCTGAATATCCCTGGCGGCTGGCAAGATCAGTATGCAACAGTCTTCGGTGGTTTCAACTTCATGGAATTTACTGCCGATCAAAATATGATCTTCCCACTGCGACTCGACCAGAAGGCGACCGCCGAGCTTGAGGAAGCTCTCGTGCTCTGCTATACCGGGCGTAGCCACGACTCTGGAGTGATTCACCGTAATCAGCGCGCGAGGTCATCAGCTCACGAATCTAAGACGGCGGATAGCGGCAGGAGGAAGAAAGAACTGACCCTTGACATGAAGCGCAAGTTGCTGAGAGGAGATGTCTACGGATACGGGAAGCTGTTGCACAAAGCTTGGCTGTTGAAGAGGCACGACAGCCCCATGACTACGGACAAAGAGCTCGATCAGATCTACACGTGTGCAGTGTCGAACGGAGCACTAGGAGGCAAAATCCTAGGGGCTGGCGGTGGCGGATACTTCCTATTTTTCGTGCCGCCGTTTCAGCAGTACAGAGTTGTTGATGCACTCTCGCAGCAAGGTTATAGGTGTGAGCGCGTCATGTTCGACGAGCACGGATTGAATTCGTGGCGAACTCGGATCGAAGACCTTGCGGAATCGACTGACCATTCGGTGGAGCTAGCCGGGGATCACTCTTGCACGCAAGGAGTCTCGCCGTGACACATAAAAATCCCCCCGTCGTCAGTAGGAAGATGCGTATCGGCGGCCGCGATATTGGACCGTCGGAGCCGTGTTTCGTCATTGCAGAGATCGGAAACAACCACAATGGGGATTTCGACCGAGCCGTTGCGCTTGTAGACGCTGCGATCGCTAGTCAAGCGGACTGCGTCAAGTTCCAGATGCGGAAACTTGACGAAGTCTATCGAAGCACCAGCCTTGCCGGCGGCGAGGATGACTTATCTGTCGAGTACACAATCGATCTGCTGCGGCGGTTCGAACTGCTTCCGGATGATCATCGTCGACTGAAGGACTATTGCAGCAATCGGGGCATCGCGTACTTATGCACGCCTTGGGACATCAGCAGCGTGCGGGTCCTCGACTCATTCGGTGTAGAGGGATACAAGGTTGCGTCTGCCGATCTCACCAACCTGCCGCTGCTCGCGGCCATGGTGGACACGGGGAAACCGTTCATCGTGTCCACTGGAATGTCCCGCATGGAGGAGATTCGGACGGTCGTCGAGTTTCTTCACTCGAGGCAGGCGAATTTCGCTCTCCTGCATTGCCAGAGTACTTACCCCGCCGCGTTCCACAATGTCAATCTGCGTTTTATGGAGACCCTGAAGGAGCTCCACCCCTTCTTCGGATACTCCGGTCACGAGCGCGGGATCTCGGTCACGATTGCTGCGGTTGCCCTCGGAGCTCAGATTGTGGAGCGACACATCACCCTTGATCGGACGATGGAAGGTCCAGACCACGCTGCAAGCCTTGAGCGGAGTGAATTTGCGGCACTGGTGGCAGGCATACGCGAAACCGAGGCTGCACTGGGAGTGTCGAGCGTTAATGGCGAACGCCCACTGAGCCAGGGAGAGTTGATCAACCGCGAGAATTTGGCAAAGAGTCTAGTGGCCAGTCGCGACATCGCCACCGGCATTGTGATAACGGAAGCGGACGTCATCGTGCGCAGTCCGGGGCAGGGTTTGTCGCCGATCCACCTACCTGAACTTTTGGGGCGTCGCATCAGTCGATCGATGAAGATGGACGACTACTTCTTCCCTTCGGATCTCCAAAACGATGCTGCGAGGCCCCGAGCTTACTCGTTCCGTCGTCCTTGGGGTGTACCGGTGCGATTTCACGATGCGCTCGACTTCATGAGGCGCAGCGAACCGGACATCGTTGAGTTCCACCTCAGCTACCAAGATATGGAGCGCGACTTATCCACCTACTTCTCCGGCACGTACGAGGCCGGATTTGTCGTCCATGCGCCTGAATTGTTTTCAGGAAGTCGACTAATGGATCTGGCTTCTGCTGACGAAGAATACCGGGAATTCTCGATACGCGAGACGCAGAAAGTTATCGAAATAACGCGGGCACTCAAACGATACTTTCCTAACACCGAGCAGCCACTGATTGTGCTAAATATTGGTGGGATTTCGACTCACGAGATTCTGCCGGAATCGGCAAAGCCCAAGCTCTATGACACATTCGCCCGTAGCCTCGAGGAGCTCGATGCCGAGGGGGTCGAGCTAACCCCCCAAACCATGGCGCCATTCCCCTGGCACTTTGGCGGTCAGCGTCATCAGAATTTGTTTATCTACCCGGAAGAATCTGCACGCGTATGCCGGGAATTGGGCCTGCGCATGACCGTTGATGTTTCGCACACCAGGCTGGCGTCGAATCACCTGAACTTCGACTTCTATTCGGGAATCGCGACTCTTGGTCCCTACACTGCCCACTATCATCTTGGCGATGCCAAGGGCGTTGACGGAGAAGGCCTGCAGATAGGCGAGGGGGATATCGACTTCGCATTGCTCGGAAGAACGATGGCGATGCATGCCCCCGCCGCGAGTTTCATTCCGGAAATCTGGCAGGGGCACAAGAACTTCGGTGAGGGCTTCTGGATTGCGCTCGCGCGTTTAGAGACGTTCCTGTGAACGGCATCTTTACGAACAGTACCTACCCTCTTTGCAGTTGAAACAACGGGGAGAACCCTCATGCCTCTTTCCAAGCTTCCCGTATTCGACTTGTCAGGGAGAAGCGCGCTCGTCACGGGGGGCGGTGGGATGCTGGGGCCGCAGCATGCGGCCGCACTCGCTGTGCTTGGCGCGCGGGTGTTTGTCGCTGACGTGGTCGAAGAGAGCGCCAAGGCGGCGGCTCAGAATGTTATCGCCGAGACTGGAAATGACGACGTGGTGGGTTGCTATTTGGACGTCACGAATGCGACGCAGATCCAAGATTTCAGCGCTAGGATCGGCCCCTTAGACATTCTTGTTAACAATGCTGCAATCGATGCAAAAGTTACGGCCACCCCGGGCGTGGCCAACGGAACGCGCCTAGAGGTACTTCCACTGGAGCAATGGCGCGTTGAAATTGATGTGGGCCTGACTGGGGCGATGCTCTGTTCTCGGACATTTGGAGCTTTGATGGCAGCTAGGGGCCGTGGCGTCATTCTTAACATTGCATCGGATCTTTCCGTGATTGCACCGGACCAACGTTTGTATCGCCGGCCTGATGTCCTGAGAGAAAGCCAGCAACCCGTCAAGCCTGTCACTTACTCCGTAATCAAACACGGGCTCATAGGCCTCACGAAGTACCTCGCAACCTACTGGGCGCACTGCGGTGTGCGGGCTAACGCCCTTTCTCCTGGCGGCGTTTTCAATGGTCAGGGGGATGACTTCACGCGGAGGCTTTCGGACCTCATTCCGATGGGGCGCATGGCGCAGGTGGACGAGTACCGTTCTGCCGTCCAGTTCTTGTGTTCTGATGCCTCCAGCTATATGAACGGTCAGAATATCGTTATGGATGGCGGTCGCAGCGTGCTTTGACACGAAGATTGGATGCTCAGATCGGGTGACCGGCGCCCCGCGTGTCAGATAGGAGGATCCGGAACTACGCCCCGTCAGTATTCGCCGGAGTTTCGGCAGCGTGCGTCGCGGTCGTTGTATACCACGATGGAGGCTTCGGATACTTCCGAGTCTGAGGCTATTGACTAGGTGGCCAGCAAACTGGGTGTCTCGGAGGGGTCGGTGCCGTTGGCGGCGCAAGGACCAAGTCGGTGCCGGACAGCTCCCCGGCATGACCAGCGCTGACCTGAGTTTGTGAGGTGAGCTGACCTGTTCCCGCTTTCCCGGACACCGAGGTTGAGGCGATGATCGTCTCAACGGAAGGAGTCTGAGAAGTATGCCTGCTGCTCACCCCGAGGAGTTCTGCCGCCGTGCGGTGGAGTTGGCCCGGCTGCGGGAGAAGCCGATCGCCCAGATCGCCAAGGACATCGGGATCAGCGAGTCCTGCCTTCGCCGCTGGATGGGCCAGGCCGACGTCGAGGAAGGCCACAAGGAGGGCCTGACCAAAGACGAGCGTGCCGAGCTGGTTCGGCTGCGCCGGGAGAAACGGGTCCTGGAGATGGAAGTGGAGATTCTCAAACGGGCCAGCGCCTATTTCGCCCGGGAGAATATCCTCCCAAAATAGCGTTCCGGCTGGTCCACGAGCTTGCCGCTGACGGGTTCCCCGTCGCGGTGGCCTGCCGGATCCTGAAGAAGGTGTCGACCTCGGGCTTCTACGAATGGCGCAGCCAGCCGGCCAGCGCCCGTGACCGCGATGATGCGGAGTTGGCCAACACTATCGCCGCGATCCACACCGCATCCCGGCAGACCTACGGAGTGCGCCGTATCCATGCCGAGCTGCGCCACGGCCAGTGCCGCCGGGTCAGCCGCAAGCGGGTCTGGCGCTGCATGAAGCTCATCGGCCTGAAAGGGGTGCACCGACGCCGGTGGCGCCAGCCCAGGCCTGCGGCCGCCTCGTGGCCGGACCTGGTCCAACGCAAGTTCCGCGCCGAGGGCCCCGGACCGCTTATGGGTCACCGACATCACCCAACACCGCACCGGTGAGGGCTGGGGTGTACGCCGCGGTCGTCCTCGATGTGTTCTCCCGCCGAGTGGTGGGCTGGTCGATCGCCGATCATCTGCGTACCGACCTGGTCGCCGACGCCCTCGATATGGCCCGGCTGCGCCGCAAACCCGTTGGGACAGTAGTTCATTCGGACCGCGGCACGCAATACACCTCCTGGCTCTTCGGTCACCGGCTGCGCGAAGCCGGCCTGCTCGGGTCTATGGGCAAAGTGGCTTCGGCGTTTGATAACGCGATGATCGAATCGTTCTTCGGCTCGATGCAGATCGAACTGCTCGACCGCCGAATCTGGACCACCCGAGCCGAGCTGGCATCAGCGATCTTCGAGTACATCGAGGCCTTCTACAACCCAGTGCGCCGCCACAGCGCCCTGGTGATGGCGCTCACTGAAAATCCCCACTGACGCTCGCTGAAATTCCCCACCCGTGTGGCTCCGCCGAGAAGGGCGGGCCTCCTTCGATGCTTCTGGTGTCTGACGCCAGTTGCTTCGTTGAAGGAGGCCCGCTTTCTCATGCTCACATGGGAGGACGATGTGGAACTACATGCCCTGCGCAAGCGGGGTTGGACGATCACGGCGATCGCCAACCACGCTGTCAATGGCCAAGTTGATGTCCCCGCTGGTGGCCAGGTAAAAGTCGCCACCCTGTGCGGTAGTTCTGGGGTTCGTTAGGGGCGCTCCTTTCGGTGTTGGGCGTCTTTCATGCGGTAGGACTGGCCGTCGGTGATGACGACGGTGGCGTGGTGCAGGAGGCGGTCGAGGATGCTGACGGCGGTGGTCTGTTCGGGCAGGAATCGGCCCCATTGTTCGAAGGGCCAGTGTGATCCGATCGCCAGGGATCGGCGTTCGTAGGCGCCGGCGACGAGGCGGAACAGTAGCTGGGTGCCGGTGTCGTCGAGCGGGGCGAAGCCGAGCTCGTCGAGGATGATCAGGTCGACCCGCAGCAGGGATTCGATGATCTTGCCGACGGTGTTGTCGGCCAGGCCGCGGTAGAGGCTTTCCACGAGGTCGGCGGCGGTGAAGTAGCGGACCTTGTGCCCGGCGTGGATCGCGGCGGTTCCCAGGGCGATCAGGGTGTGGGATTTACCGGTGCCGGCGGGTCCGATGATCGCCAGATTCTGTTGGGCGGGTATCCATTCCAAACTGGCCAGGTAGTCGAACACCTTGGGTGGGATGGAGGAGGCAGCGACGTCGAAGGACTCCAGGGTCTTGGCGACCGGGAACCCGGCGGCTTTGAGCCGGTTGACGACGTTGGAGGCGTCCCGGGCGGCGATTTCGGTTTCGACCAGGGTGCGCAGCACTTCCTCGGGGGTCCACCGCTGTGTCTTGGCGGTGAGCAGCACCTCGGGTGCGGTGCGGCGGATCGCCGCGAGTTTGAGCCGGCGCAGCCCGGTATCAAGGTCGGCTGCCAGTTCGGGAACCGACCGCGGTGCAACCACTTTGGCACCCTGGGAGGGGTTGGTGGTGGTCATGAGATCACCTCCCCGTCGGCGACTGGGCTGACCTTGTAGGCGTCCAGGGAACGGGTCGGCGCGATCGGCAGGTCCAGGACCAACGCCTGCCCGGCCGGGCGGGGCTGCGGTGTTCCGGTGCCGGCGGCCAGGATGGACCGCACGTCAGCGGCGCGGAAACGCCGAAACGCGACCGCTCGGTGCAGTGCGGCGATCAGGGCCGCCTCGCCGTGGGCGGCGCCCAGGGCCAGCAGGATCTCCAACTCCGATCCCAGCCGGGTGTTGCCGATCGCGGCGGCCCCGACCAGGAACGCCTCGGCGTCAGGCCCGAGGGCACAGAACTGTTTCTCGACAGTGGTTTTCGGGCGTGGTCCGCGATCGGGTGCCGGGCGGGCACCGTTGTAATGATCGTCGAGGATCGAGGCGCTGCCCGGGGCGCCCAACCGGTGTTCGGCCACCACCTCCCCGGTGGCCGACTCCAACAGGGCGACGGTGTCGTGATCGACCACCACGGTGACAGTGGCCCCGATCAGCCGGGTGGGTACCGAATAGCGGGCCGAGGCATATCGGACACAGGAGAGCCGGTCGACCTTGCGGGTCACTGGCGGTGGTCCGATCTGCAGGCGCAGCGAGGGCAGCGGCCGCAGCAGCTCGGCTTCGATGACCAGCCGCTCATCAGGGATCACGCAGATCTCCGAATGGACCGTGGCGTTGACCTCGGCACACCAGTCCCGTGCTGCGGCGTTGGCGGTGCCTAGATCCAGCGTGCGTCCGGTGATGGCGGCCTCGGTGAGCAGCGGGACGGCCAGGTCGCGTTGGGCGTAGCCACACAGGTTCTCCACGATGCCCTTGGACTGCGGGTCCTCGGCGTGGCAGAAGTCCGGGGCGAACCCGTAATGGGCGGCCAGGCGCACGTAGTCCGCGGTGGGGACCACGACGCCTGCGACCACCCCGCCCTTGAGGCAGGCCATTCGGTCGGCCAGCACCCGGGCCGGCACGCCCCCGATCGCGGCGAAGGCTTCGGCGATCAACGCCAAAGTGGTGGATGCCCGCTGGTCAGTGGCGAAAGCCACGAACCGCCAGCGGGAGAACGCCAGCACCGCGCAGAACAGGAACAACCCCGGTGCGGCCTGGGCCCAGTCGATGACCAGATACTGCCCCGGTGACCACACCGCCGGGCGGCGGCGGTCACGTCCCGTGGCGTGGTGTAAGAGCGGTCGCGTGTTCGCGTGAGGCTCTGTGGTTGTCACTATGCCGTGAGAGCGGTTGTGGGGGCAACGGTTTCGCTGCTGGGGTCGCTGATCTGGAGTAGAGCGAGGCTGGTTTCGGACAGGTAGCGTTTGTCGGCGACTTGCCATTCGTCGTGGGCCTCGACCAGGACCGAGCCGGCCAGGCGTAGCAGGGCGGCGGGGTTGGGAAAGACCCCGACGACGTCGGTGCGGCGCTTGATTTCCTTGTTCAACCGCTCCAAGGGATTGGTCGACCAGATCTTCTTCCAATGCGGCACGGGGAAGTCGGCGAAGGCGGTGATGTCGGTGGCGGCCTCCCGCAGCATGGTTTCGACTTTGGGGAATTGCCGCCCGAGCATGCCGGCGATGGTGTCGAGTTGTTCCCCGGACGTGCTCGGCGTCGGTTGGGCGAAGATGGTGCGGATCGCCGCGGCCACCATTTCGCCGATCCCTTGGGGACCTGGGGCCAGCAGGTTGCGCAGGAAATGGACCCGGCATCGTTGCCACGAGGATCCGATCAGCACGGCCTCGATGGCGGCCCGTAGCCCGGCGTGGGCGTCGGAGATGACCAGCTGGACTCCGGTTAGGCCGCGGGACTTCAGCGACCGCAGAAACGCCGTCCAGAACGCCCCGTCCTCGCTGTCGCCGACGTCAAAGCCCAGCACCTCGCGGCGGCCGTCGGCGGCGACTCCGGTGGGCGATGACCACCGCCTGGGAGACCACGCGGTGGTTGACCCGGGCCTTGCAGTAGGTGGCATCGAGGAACACATAGGGGAAGCGCTGCTCACCCAGCGGCCGGTCGCGGAAGGCGGCGACCTCGGTGTCGAGGTCCCCGCAGATCCGGGACACCTCGCTCTTGGGAGATCCCGCTATCGGCGCCGAGGGCCTTGACCAGATCGTCGACCTTGCGGGTCGAGGTGCCATGCAGGTAGGGCTCCATCACCACCGCGAACAGGCACCGATCGACCTGGCGGCGCCGCTCGAGCAGCGCCACGGAAGAACGACCCGCTGCGCAGCGTGGGGGATCCGCAACCCAGGTCCCCGGCGACGGTGGACAAGGTGCGCGGCCGTGAGCCGTTGCGCTGATTGGTGCGGGTCTGGGTGCGCTCATGGGCGGCGGCGCCGATCTTGGCGGTCAGCTCGGCGTCGATCAGCGCTTGATAGACGACCTCGCAGGCTTGGGTGATCCGCTCACCGGCATCGGCGGTGCGCAGTGCATCGAGCACCTCCAACAAGGCAGACTGATCAAGGGCCATCGCGGTGTTCCTCTCGGTAGTGATTCTTGGTCGTTTCACCACAGAGACTCCCGCGATGGCCCTCTCACATCACGACCGACACGCCGCCACTACTTACACCACACCCCGGGACATGAACGCGGCGGCCTCGGTGATGTTCCCGGCGCCACAACGCTTTCGCCTCGGCGACCAGGCGACGGAAGTTGCGATCCGACCCGGTGTATCCCGCGGCGCGGGCGATCGGCAACATCCGCTTGGCCGACATCCGGCCCTCGGACTTGGCAACCCGCTCGGCGACCAGATCGGCCACCACGTCGTAGTTGTGTTCCCGCTCAGCTCGCACAGCCGGCGGATCCCCGGCCTGCTCGGCATGGAATTTCTCCATAACCCGCTTGACGGTCTTGTGGGTCGTGCTGCACACATCGGCGGCAGCTCGATACGACCCGAGTTCTTGATAGGCGGCAATGATGTCCATACGGTCCTTCGCAGACTTCAATGGAACTCCCCGGTGGTGGTGATGAATGGTTGGCACCTTCACCGTCACCGCCGGGGCCCTCAGTTCCTGATCAACACGACGAACACAGGGTGGGGACTTTCATCTGGCCAAAACTGGGGACCTCCACCTGGCCACCAGTGGGGACTTTGTCATGGCCACGGACACACGCCAAGCTCGACCGTAAGACGGTCCGCAAGTATTTGGCCGGTGACGGCACGCCCGGGGTCCGGGCGCGGTCCGGACCGGATCCGTTTGAGCCGTTCGCCGACTACGTCACCGCCCGGTTGGTCGAGGACCCGCACCTGTGGGTCCGCACCCTGTTTGACGAGTTGGAGGACCTGGGGTTCGGACTGTCGTATCAGAGCCTGACCCGCATCATCCGGGAGCGGGGCCTGCGCCCGGTGTGCCACGCATGCCGGACCGCGACCGACCGGCCCAACGCGGTGATCGAACACACCCCTGGTGATGAAACCCAATGGGACTGGCTGGAATTGCCGAATCCACCCACATCATGGGGGTGGGGCAAATCGGCCGATCTGTTGGTCGGCTCGCTGGCGCATTCGGGCAAGTGGCGGGCGGTGCTGTCGGCCTCCCAGGACCAGCCGCACCTGATCGCCGGGTTGGGTGCATCACCTCACCCTGGGCGGCGGTGCGAGCCGGGGGTGGCGGTTCGACCGGATGCTGGCCGCCGTGTGATCCGGCCTCCGGGAGGTCAGCGCCTCGTTCGCCGGGCAGGCCAAGCACTACGGGTGTCGGTCGCGATCACTGCTCCGCCCCGGCGCGGCAAACTGCAAGGGCGTGGTGGAGAAGGTCAACCACACCGCCGCCCAGCGGTGGTGGCGCATCCCTGGCCGATGAGCTGACCGTCGAGGAAACACAGGCCAGCCTGGACCGGTTCGCCTGCGCTGCGGGGACACCCGGTTACGGGCCACTGCCGACGCCGACGCTCACTCGGTCGCGGTGGTTGCCGCAGCCAGCCAACCGCTGGCCACGGCACCGCCGCCGCACCCGGTGGTGATCCGCGAGGCCTGCACCGCGCCCCGGCAGGCGTTGGTGTCCTACCGCGGCAACTGGCCACTCGGTGCCCCCTGAAATTGGCCGGCGCGGCGGTGGTCGTCTCCCACCCGATCGGCGGGCAGGACGTCGATATCGCCACCGCCGTGGGCATCGTGATCGCCTGCCACCGGCTGGCCGCCGACGGCCTGGGCGTCGCGGTGCGCGACAAAGGCCACGTCCTGGCGCTCACCACGCCGCAGCCATGGCCACCGCCACCAGCGGGCACCCGCATCGGCGCACAGGAACGCATCCCACCGGGCCAGGCAGCCAAGGCCGCAGACACCAAAATCCTCGCCGCCCAGGCCGGCGAGACCGACAACATCCAACCCCTCAACCAGCACAAGTTGGTCGATTCCACCTGTCATCGACCTGGCCGCCTACGAGCGGGCAGCCCAGAAAGGACCCTGATCAGAAGCCAGCACACCCTGCACGGGCCAAGACCAGCCCCTGCACCCATCGACGACTCGCCCGCCACCGCGGCCCGGCGTCTATCAACAGCGCGCGCTCGCACCTGGCTGGAGCTCAAACTCCACGACGCCGCCCAAGCGCTGCCCGCGGTCCTGGACCAGGCCAACGCCGAGGGCCTGTCGGTGCCGACCGCCTGCCCTGCAACGACTGCTGGCAGTCGAGGTCGACGCCTCCACCGCCCGCCGGCTCGCCATGGCGGGGCTGCGCCTCGCCTGCCGCGCCCTATTCCCGGCCACCTCGCCGACTTCGCCGTCGACGCGCCCGTGGGCATCGCACTGATCCCCGAGCCGATCTGGGCAGCTGCCGTCGAGACCGCCACCAACAGGCCTGCCCATCGGCCCACCGGTTCGCCGCGCAAAACCCACCCGGTCGGTGATCGGCCCGGCCGCCGCCCACGCCGGCTACCGCACCGCACCACTGCCGCCGACCTGGCAGCCCGCTGCCACCGCGCCGCGATCGAGGGCCACTGGGCCGCCGCCATACGCGGTGGTGATCCGCGGGCCGACCCTGCACGGTGCCGACGAGGCGGGCTACCTGCCACGCCCGCGAAGCCGCCTCAGCGCTGTTTCAGGTTGCCCCAACGGATTTGTTAAAAACCAGCGCGGCGGTGGTCCACTCAACCGATCGGCGTGGGGTCGTGGGGAGAAATATCGCCACCACCCGCCGCCGGCATCGTGATCGCCTGCTACACCGGCTCGCGGCCTCGACCTGAGCGTCTACCGGCGCGCGACACGCCGCTGCGTCCTGCACCGAACCAACGCCGGCAGCCACAACCGCCACCAGCAGAGCACCCGCAGGCGAGGAATTTCATGAGCCACCGGGCCCGGCAGCCCGAACCGCATCACTGGACTACCGCAGCCCTCGCCGCCCGAGGCCTTCTCGCGACCACCAACACGGCCGCAACCCTCAACCAACACCAACCGTCCGGGAAAGCGGGATCGACCTGGCCAGGCCTACGCAGCCAACCTAGGAACGAAACCTGGGGCAAGTTCACCCCTGAGCCCGTCTTCACCAGCGCACACCCGCACTTACGGACCAGCCTTAGTGCACGCCATCGACATCAGCGCCCGCAAACCGCGGCTCAGCGCCCTCTATCAACAGCTGCGCTCGCAAGTGGCCGAGCTCAAACTCACGACGCCACCCAGCATGCGGCCACCGGTCCGGAGGCAGGCCAGTAACCGAGGGGCACTGTCGTTGACCGCCGCCCTGCAACGAGCGGCCTGGCAGTCGAGGTCGTGATCCGGTGCCGAAGCCTACCGGAGGGCCGGGCAGCGCGCTGTTCGGCGGTGCCTGTAGCGGCAATGTCGATCCAGGCGCTCACGGCCATCTTGCCTCGCCGACTGGCGACGTTGACGCCGCCGTTGGCAAAACTCGATTTCCTGGTCGACGAAGCCTCCTGCAGCTGCCGCTACCGGTACGCCCGACGGCCACCAACACGTTGCCTCGTCGGCGACCGCAACCAGCTGGGCCCTGGTCTCGGTCGGACAGCCCCAGTCGGCGCCGACGATCACCCCGGCGTGGGCACCCGGTCACCACCGCCGCCGACCCACCGCCCGCCGGAGTGCGGTCCTGCGCCGCGATCGGGGTGCTGGACCACCACCATGAATGCTTCGCCGAGCACCCGGCGCGAACAGCCATCGCGAACGGCGGCTTACCTGCCACTGCCCGGTGCAGATAGCCGATGTCAGCGGTCCAGACCAGGTTGTCTCCCAACGATATTTGAAAACCAGCATCGTCATCACCACCAACCGCGGCGTGGGGTCCTGGGGAGAAATCCTCGGCGACACCACCGTCGCCGCCGCCATGCTCGACCGCCTGCTACACCGCTCCATCGCGGTCAACCTCGACGGTGAGTCCTACCGCCTCCGCGACCACCACGCCGCCGCGGAAACCCTGCACCGAACCACCACCGGCAACCGCCAACCGCTACGCTGACAGAGCCCCGCAGGTGAGGAATTTCGATGAGCACACCTGGGGACTTTCAACGAACCTCATCACTGGACTACCGCAGCCCCATCGACTACGAAAGACTTCACACGACCACCAACACGGCCGCGTGAACACCCAACACCAGCCGTCCGGGAAAGCGGGAACAGGTCAGGCCCCTCGCAACCAACTAGGAACGAAACCTGGGGTAGTTCACTCCCGAGCCCGTCTTCACGGTGCGCACGTAGGCCACCACCGCACACTACGGACCCCGCCTTAGTGCGCAAATCCCCACCATCAGCGCCGCAAACCCGCAGCTCACCGCCCCGCAACCCGACAAGGGCCGCCCGAGTGACAAAAGTCAGGTACTACACCCAGCATGCGGCCACCAAGACGGAGGCACGCCAGTAACCGAGTGGGCATGAAAGCCGGGGCAGTTCAGGTGGACCGACTATCGGGGATCGCTCAGACCCCACCATCCGGATGAAGCCCGTCGCATTATGACGCGATATGGATATGAACGAGTGGGAGGTTACCGCGAGAGCCGTAGGTAGTCGTAAAAGTCGAGGGCAGCTGCCCGGTCACATTATTTTGTACGTATCCACAGTTGTTTGCCGTCGTGACTGCGCCGCTCCCAACCATTGGATTGTCGCCACTGACAACAGTGACATCTGGCGCTGCGGTCTGCGCCACGAACGAAAGCCAATACAGACCAGGGTTGAGAGTAGCCGTCAGAGTGGCGTCCTCTTTGTATCCGATCGAATCTGTGGCTACAACCCCCGCCGATCCAGCAACCAGATCTCCTGGATAGCCGCCATAGCCATCCCTAACATCCTCGTATATACCTACGCGCCCTTTTGATCCGGCAGTGCCCGACTCCGTAACCACTGTGACGCCAATGCGGTCGATCTTTACCCGCTGCGGAACAAAAATCGGCACTGCTGACAGACAGTTGAGTTTGGTGGGCATCGAAGATCTCGTAGCGCCGACCGTGCAGTAGTAAAGGCCTGGGCGCATCCGCGCACCCGCCTCCTGCCCCACCCCTAACGGCTGGGCGGCTCTCCCATAACCGTGAACCCCGAAATAGGGCGGCACGATGAAGCTCGATTCCGTTAGCAGGACCGCTTCCGTGTCTTCTGTTTCATTACTGTGGACTGTTATATTCAAGCCGTAGTAGCCGTTGTTCAAATTTATAGGTGTCGTCCCACAAGCACCGATGCGGTTCGCAATGATCCAGAGATCGTCGCTGACGGCGCTTTCGGCAGAACCGCCTGCGATATAAACGCCGCTGTCCTGAGCCCCAGTCAAATGATTTCGGTCGATGGTGATATCGGTCTGGATGTTCGCAGTGGCCGCTTGTAACGGTTTCAGGCAAATGCCCATTTTGCTGGTGCCGATCTGGCCAGAGCAGTCCAGCCTATTCCCGGTGATCTCCGCACCGGTATTGGTGTCGCCGGCGATCCAAATGCCGTGGGCCGGAAAGCCTTGGATAGTGTTATTGGTGATCCTTGCGTTTTTGAGTGGATCGTTCACAAGAATGCCGTGATGCCCAGAGACATCACCTTCGCCACCGACCGTGTAGGCGGGTCCGCTGAGGTCGATAAAATTTCCATCGATCACAAGGTTAGTGCCGGCGTTGCCGTCATAAGAATGACTTCCATTTCCAACTATGATTCCAGAACGAAATGTTTCATTGTTGCTCTCAGCGTTTAGCCTCGAACCCAAAATATGGTTTCCCCGAACCATGGTATTCGAGCCCCGAACTATTATCCCTCCACCGCACTCCCTCACGGTGCAGTTGACTACCTTGACCACATCAGAATTGTGGGTTGAGATTCCCGGCGCATTACAATTCTCCGCGGTGCATCCCAGATACAGCACGTCGCGACCGTCGTTGACATCGAATGTATGACGGTTGCGGCGACCATAGCAACCGATCCACTTCACCATGTGAACCTCTGAGGCAGAGAAGCCCTTACCGAGGCCGGTTCTATTGCAATTATCGACGCGGCAGTCCTCGGCGGTGAAGTTCATACCCACCCAGCAGTCGATTCCTCCCGTGGGGCATCCATCGACATTGATGTTGAATAACCTAACGCCGTCAAAGTACCGGACATTCAGTCCCAGCTGGTCGGTCGTACCGTCACCTGCGCCGAGGATTTTGAGGTCGCGGATGGTGAGGTTCCTGATCGGATTATGGTGCTGGACCTCGACGGCGAAACCGCTAAGCGAGTAGGTATTCCAAGTCCGCGAGTCCAACACTACGGTGTTACCGTCCGGTACGGACTCAATTCGCGCGATCTCTTGTCGGGCGTCACTAACGCCGCTGTTGAGGCTGAAGGGCTCGGCGTCTGAGCGAATTGCCAAGAGATCACCTGGCTTCCAGCCTGCGGTACTCTCCACAGCCAGGATATTCGTCCGCGACGTTACAACCGCCGTGAGTGGCGTAGAAGCGGACCTAGACCCCGCCAGCCACAAAACCGTAATTGGAGCACTTGGAGCGTATAACGTCGCGCCTTGGCCATCAATTAGAACGTCCGGCTTATCCGTTAACCAAAATTGCAATTGCTCATCAATCGTGTAGGTCACCCCCTGGCCGAACTTGATTTCGCCGCCCGCTTTGAGCGCATCGAAGGCGGCGGCGATAAGCTCGTTGTCTGTCCGTACACCATCCCGGAAGTCCTCCACGAAAACCGTCTGCGCTAGACCAACAGTGCCGCGCTGCGCTAGTGCATTTTGCGCAGGAAGATCCTTTCCCGCCTTTGTGACCGAATCGGCAGTCCCTGCCGTGGGGGGCACATGCGGATTCCGCGGGGCGAGTGCGTTTCGGTAGGTGCTTGGGCGGTTAGACATAGCACCGGCAACCCCGCCGGCCAAGCCAGCCGTCGCGAAGCCAAGGGTTAGCAGAGAGATCCGTCGACTCGGATCGACCACATCGGCCCGTGCGGTATCGACCACGTCGGCCCGCGCGGTAGCGTCTTTAATCGGGACGGAAGCCAGCAGGCGGAGCACCGCGATTGCGCACCCAGCCCCCACGAGGGTCGGAACTATGTCAGCGAGGCGTGCTTCCGGCTGAGCCAGCACCGCCGCGCAGCCGGCCGCTCCGGCAACAAGGAAGCTGGCCCGCAAAACGCGTGACCGCTTCACCATCGCAACGACTGCGGCGACTAGTGCCAAGACCTCCAGCACCATTAACGAAACGAATATCTTGGAGGAAGAACCGAACTCTTGGACTGACCATTCCCTGACCGGACCAGGAATAAGGTTCATCACGTCGGCGGCGGGCGAAAAGAAGGCCGACAGCAACTGCGCGACCCCAAAGCCTACTAGGGCAGCAGCAACTCCAACGGCCATCCGGCGGGTCGTCAAGATATCGGCCACGCCCCCAATCTACCGATTGTAGACCCGCGAGCGGCTGCCGGTCGGTTGACGATTTGGCGTCACTGTAAGGCCCGAGTCCAGTTGGGCACCGCCGACGCCAGTGTGGTCGGGGCAACAAGCCGGGCGCGTGCTGGATGACCCGGGCAAGCAACCGCCTACCCAACGCCGCCCAGGCGATTCAAGGCGCCACTGAGGCTGATGCTCTTATCGGTGTTGCAGGTCAACCCGCCGCCTTTCATCGGCTGCGCCAGAGGTTTTTGACCTGCTCGGTTGCCCGCAACTAGTGTCGGCCCTTGCAGAAAGATTCCTAAAGAAGTTTTCATTAACGGAGAGCGGCCGGTTTCAGAGAGGGCACAGGGCTCAGGGTAGATGATCGTCCAACACCAGCGACACGGGAGCGACAAGAACGCTATCCGTGGACATAGCCGTCCGGACCTTCAGGGAATGCGAGCGGTCGCCGTACTAGCGGTGTTCGCCGACCATTTGTTCGGCTGGCCATCAGGCGGATTCGTCGGCGTTGACATATTTTTCGTCCTTAGCGGTTTCTTCATTACCGGGCTCCTGATCCGGGAGAGGACGGCTACAGGAACGATTTCCTTCCAAGACTTCTATGTCCGCCGCGTGAAGCGCATCCTCCCGTCCGCCGTGCTAGTACTCGTCGTAACCGTGATCCTCTCCTACCTGCTGTTGCCCGCAATCCGCGCTAGAAGCACTCTCCTCGACTCTCTGTACGCCGCTCTGTTTGTCGCCAACTTCCGGTTCGAAGCCCTGGGGGCAGACTACTTCCAACAGGGGCAGCCGCCGTCACCTCTGCAGCATTACTGGTCATTGTCCATCGAAGAGCAGTTTTATTTCGTGTGGCCCGCCTTGCTTGCGCTTCTGTTCATTCTCCCGAGGCGTGGCCATCGCCGCGGGAACACGCAGGCCCACCAAAAATGGTTGTTCGCCGCAATGGCGACCGTCGTCTCTGCCTCTTTTGGTTGGGGACTTGACCCCATGTGTTGGACACGCTCAATCCCGGGATGTTCCTGGGGGAAGCGAGATGATTCAACGCGATGGCAAGGAAAAACTATCCAGACGAGTTCAAGCGTGACGCGGTCGCGCTGTACCAGGACACCGAGGGCGCGACGATCAAGGTGATCGCCGCTGATCTCGGTGTCAGCGAGGCGACGCTGTCGGCGTGGTGCAAGACCGCCGGGGTGCCGATCCGGCACCGCAACCCCACCGCGGCAGCCCAGCTGGCCCACGGCGGCGAGACTGCAGAGCAGGAGCTGGCCCGGCTGCGAGCCGAGAACAAGGCGTTACGTGCCACCGAGGCTCGGTTGTCCACCGAGCGGGACATTCTGCGGTCGGCGGCGAAATATTTCGCCGGGGAGACGAACTGGTGAGCCGCTTCCAGTTCGTCGCCGACCACCTGCACGCCTTCGAGGTGAAGTGGCTGTGTGCGATCGTGGAGGTCGCACGGTCGTCGTTCTACGCATGGTTGGCCGGCGCTGAGGGCCGGGCGGCTCGTCAGGCCGCTGATGAGGCGTTGGCCGAGCGGATCCGCGTGGTGCACGACGAGGACAACACCTACGGGGCGCCGCGGATCACCGCCGAGCTCAACGACGGTGTGCCCGACGGTGAGCGGGTCAACCACAAGCGGGTGGCCCGGGTGATGCGCACCAACGGGATCGCCGGCTACCGGCGCCGCCGGCGGGTCACGACCACCACGCCGGATCCGGCAAACCAGAAGGTCCCCGACCTGCTCAAACGGGACTTCACCGCCACGCAGATCAACACCCGCTATGTCGGGGACATCACCTACCTGCCGTTGGCGACCGGCGGCAACCTGTACCTGGCCACGGTGATCGACTGCTGCTCGCGGCGGGTGGCGGGGTGGGCGATCGCCGAGCACATGCGCGCCGACCTCGTCACCGACGCCCTGAAAGCCGCTGCCGGGTTGCGGGGCAGCCTGGCCGGTGCTGTGTTCCATGCCGATCACGGGAGCCAGTACACCTCAAAGGATTTCGCGAAACTCTGCGCCGATCTGGGGGTCACCCAATCCATGGGCGCAGTGGGGTCAAGTGCCGATAACGCCCTGGCGGAATCGTTCAACGCCGCCCTCAAACGCGAGATCTTGCAAGACCGGTCCTGCTGGCCGGACGCGGCGAGTTGCCGCCGCGAGGTGTTCCGATGGCTGGCCCGCTACAACACCAAACGACGGCACTCCCGATGCCGCCATTCCAGCCCCGCCACCCACGAAAGGAACCTCACGACCGCTACGCTGCCCGAAGCCGCCTAACCACAAATCCCGTGTCCACTACATGGGGGCAAGGCCCTTGGGCCGTTTTTCTGTCGTCGAATGACCCAAATGCTGCCTACTTCTCGACGTTTACACGGGTGTGGGAACTCGGAGTCGGCGCACTTATTGCCATCGCCGGACCATGGCTAACGAACATCCCATCTGCCGCCCGCCCATGGATGGCGTACACGGGTCTCGCGGGTGTTCTCGGGTCGCTGTTCGTCATCGACTCGACGGTGCAGTTCCCCGCGCCTTGGGCGGCGTTTCCTGTTCTGGCGACGGCACTCGTAGTGGCCTCTTTTCACGGCGCCAAAGTCTGCGGCATGTTCCCTCTGACCAACCCAGTCTCCCGCTACTTCGGCGACACCAGCTACACTCTCTACCTCTGGCACTGGCCAATAATTGTTATTTTGACCGCCGCCATTCCAAGGGGGCCGCTGTTCTACGGCTTCGCGCTTACGCTCGTGATGGGGTTCACCGCAGTCACGTACCGCTTCTACGAGAACCCCATCAGGAAGTCGGATTGGTTGCTTGATAAGCCCGCCCCCGTCAACCGCCGGTTGCCAACCCTGAGTCGGGCGAGTTGGGCGACCGTCGGCAGCCTCGGGGCCGCGGTGGTTTTTGTGTCGATCCTCGGTATCGGCTATTCCGAAAAAATTTCTGCGGCAAAAATGTCTGTAGCGCAAGAATTATCCAAATCGCATGATCAAACCAAGCCAATCGGCGATCAGGCCGATCCGTGCTTCGGCGCGCCTGCGATGTTGGAACCGGATTGCGTCTTACGGAACCCCGACGTGCCGTTGCGGCCGAGCATCGATCAACTCGCCAATGACGGCTACGCAGCACCGTGTTACCGAGGATCCAAAGAAATAGAGCGGGACGAACAGTATGTGAAGTCATGCACCTACGGCTATGCGGGACAGGATGCTACCAGAATCGCGATAATAGGTGACTCACACGCGGCCCAGATCATGCCTGCGCTTCTGCCTGTTCTCGACGCCAACAAATGGCGTCTGACGACCTATCTTGGAACGGGGTGTAAGTGGCGAATGCCACCCGCTCCGGGAGGTTGCCCGATTGACGCGATACAAAAGGAGCTTATAGCAGAGCCGTACGACCTCGTGCTGACGACATCGGTTCGGGGTGGCGATGCCGCTGGCTACGTGGATGCGTGGGCACCGGTTGCCGCCGCTGGCAGTAAAATAGCGGTGATCGCTGACAATCCTGCAAACAGCGAGGATTCGTACGCTTGCCTGACGAGAGTTAGCTTGGGTGGTGACCGAACCGTCGACTGCAGTACGGCGTGGTCAGAGGCCTTCGCGAAACCCGATCCACTCGTTGCCGCCGCAGATACGTTCCCCGGCGTTACAACAATCGACCTCACTCGATACTACTGTCGAGATGACCGTTGCCCATCGGTCATTGGCAATGTCATTGTCTACCGTGATATCAAAGGCCATTTAAGCTCTACGTTCGCTGGTACCCTCGCACCGGCCGTCGAAGAGGGTGTGCAACGCGCCTTGGGTGGGTGACTGAACCTTGGTCCCAGAATCGGTCTTGACTGTGCCCACGCAGGCCACTGCAGCGGCTTTCGGACACCGATTCTCTGCGTCGCTATGTGCCCTCATGGGTCTGTCGCTCCGACTTGGGTCACTTTAGACATTTTCTGGGAGCTGCAGGTCGTTGAACTGCAGTGATATTGTGAACTACCCCAGGTTTCGTTCCGATCCGTATAGGAGGATCAGGAACTATGCCCCGTCAGTATTCGCCGGAGTTCCGGCCTGAGTTAGGACATTTGGCTTAGTAAGCCATGTTGATGCCGAGGGCGGCCAGGATTTTCCGTTGGCGTTCGGGGACGTCGGGTGGGAAGGTCTGGGTCGCGCCGTTGATCGTGATGGTCGCTGACCGCAGGGGCCGCAGCTGTTTGATGACGTTGGCGATGGCCAGGCCGCTGCGTTCCTGGATGCAGTGCGCCACGGCCAGGGCGGTGAACACAATAATCAGGTGGGCTTCGATGGCGTCGCGGGTGCGGTGGAACATGGGTCGGGCCGCGAGGTCGGTCTTGGGCATGCGAAACGACTTCTCGACGTGCCAGAGGTCGTGGTATTTCGCGATGACTTCGGTGGCGGGCATGACGGCGGCCGGCAGGTTGGTGACATAGCCCTTCAGCCCGACCAGGGATTGGGCGCGGGCCAGGCTGGCCTCGTCAAGGACGCGGTCCCCGGCGTGGGTTTTGACGAAGCGGGTGGACTTGACGGTGCGCTCGCCGTTGATCACCTCCCGGGCGCGGGTCTCCTGGGCGTAGAGGGTCTTCTGATCGCGCCGGGCGCGTTTGGCCGAGTAGGCCCAGATCGCCCGCCACGGGTCACGTCCCGTGGCGTGGTGTAAGAGCGGTCGCGTGTTCGCGTGAGGCTCTGTGGTTGTCACTATGCCGTGAGAGCGGTTGTGGGGGCAACGGTTTCGCTGCTGGGGTCGCTGATCTGGAGTAGAGCGAGGCTGGTTTCGGACAGGTAGCGTTTGTCGGCGACTTGCCATTCGTCGTGGGCCTCGACCAGGACCGAGCCGGCCAGGCGTAGCAGGGCGGCGGGGTTGGGAAAGACCCCGACGACGTCGGTGCGGCGCTTGATTTCCTTGTTCAACCGCTCCAAGGGATTGGTCGACCAGATCTTCTTCCAATGCGGCACGGGGAAGTCGGCGAAGGCGGTGATGTCGGTGGCGGCCTCCCGCAGCATGGTTTCGACTTTGGGGAATTGCCGCCCGAGCATGCCGGCGATGGTGTCGAGTTGTTCCCGGACGTGCTCGGCGTCGGGTTGGGCGAAGATGGTGCGGATCGCCGCGGCCACCATTTCCGCCGATCCCTTGGGGACCTGGGCCAGCAGGTTGCGCAGGAAATGGACCCGGCATCGTTGCCACGAGGATCCGATCAGCACGGCCTCGATGGCGGCCCGTAGCCCGGCGTGGGCGTCGGAGATGACCAGCTGGACTCCGGTTAGGCCGCGGGACTTCAGCGACCGCAGAAACGCCGTCCAGAACGCCCCGTCCTCGCTGTCGCCGACGTCAAAGCCCAGCACCTCGCGGCGGCCGTCGGCGGCGACTCCGGTGGCGATGACCACCGCCTGGGAGACCACGCGGTGGTTGACCCGGGCCTTGCAGTAGGTGGCATCGAGGAACACATAGGGGAAGCGCTGCTCACCCAGCGGCCGGTCGCGGAAGGCGGCGACCTCGGTGTCGAGGTCCTTGCAGATCCGGGACACCTCGCTCTTGGAGATCCCGCTATCGGCGCCGAGGGCCTTGACCAGATCGTCGACCTTGCGGGTCGAGGTGCCATGCAGGTAGGCCTCCATCACCACCGCGAACAGGCACTGATCGACCCGGCGGCGCCGCTCGAGCAGCGCCGGGAAGAACGACCCGCTGCGCAGCTTGGGGATCCGCAACTCCAGGTCCCCGGCGACGGTGGACAAGGTGCGCGGCCGTGAGCCGTTGCGCTGATTGGTGCGGGTCTGGGTGCGCTCATGGGCGGCGGCGCCGATCTTGGCGGTCAGCTCGGCGTCGATCAGCGCTTGATAGACGACCTCGCAGGCTTGGGTGATCCGCTCACCGGCATCGGCGGTGCGCAGTGCATCGAGCACCTCCAACAAGGCAGACTGATCCAGGGCCATCGCGGTGTTCCTCTCGGTAGTGATTCTTGGTCGTTTCACCACAGAGACTCCCGCGATGGCCCTCTCACATCACGACCGACACGCCGCCACTACTTACACCACACCCCGGGACATGAACCCCGCCACGCAGCTGTGTCGGTCTCGGGGTTCCAGACCGGCTCGGCGCGATGGGCGGTGTCGTTGACCTTGCTTCGGGCGTGCCGGGGTGTGACGGTGTCAATGATCTGCCCGTCGGTGAAAACATCACCGTTCCAATGGAAGTGCGGTTCCAGATCGATCGGCGCCTTGACGGCTCGGGAGCCGACGATGAACCCCAGACCGGCCTCATCCAGGGCGGTGAGGTTGGTCGCCGAGAGCATGCCGGCATCGGCAGCGACGACGATCGGGGTGCCGGTCAGGTCGTGGCGATCGGCGAAGGCGGTGATGGTCGGCACCAAGGTGGTGGTCTCGGCGGTGTTGCCCTCAAAGCAGCCGATTTCCAGGGGGAATCCGGTGCGATCGACCAGCAGGCCGACCACGATCTGCGGGTCGACTCTGCGCTCTTTGGAGTAGCCGACCTTGCGCAGGGCGTCTTCGTTCTCGGCCTCGAAGTACAAGGTGGTGACGTCGTAGAGCAGAAGGCTCAACCCGCCCCGGTTTGCGGCGTGTTCAAAGCAGCGTGCGGCGATCACGTCGCGGTACTTGCCGGTGACGACCTTGCCCAGGTGACGCTGGATTGTTCTGTACGACATGGCTTCTGCACCCAGATCGGCCAGCACCCGCAAGGAGTCGACCTTGCTGGTGGGTTCCACGATCCGGGCGATCACCAAGTCCCGGAACACCGCATCACCGACGCAGTCGAATCCGACCCAGTCATAGATCGCACCGAGCACGTCATAGAGCAGCCGCGAGCTGGTGGCCGCGGTGCGACCGGGAGCAACGACCGCTCCCTTGGGGACACCGGCCGCCAACGTCAACGTGCCGGTCCGCCAGTCCGCCACGTCGGCGACCCGCTGCACGCGAGCCGGCACCTCGAAGTCCAGCGCCTCTTGGTCGCCGGTAGCGATCCGGCGGGCACGCTCCAACAGAATCCCCAGCTCAGCATCGGTATGGGCGGAACCGACATGCTCGACCAGCACGTCACGGCGGCCTACCTTGCGCATCACCTGCACCGCCACCGCGCCCGAGGCGGTGCGCACTTTGCGCACGAACACCCACCGGACCCTACCCGCTTAGTAAGCCAAAACGCCCCGCCCGACAAACAAACGCAAAGTTCAGAGCGATTTCGCCTCTGGAATTCCGCGGAAGTGTCCTAAGTCAGGGGAGGATCAGGAACCATGCCCCGTCAGTATTCGCCGGAGTTCCGGCAGCGTGCGTTGCGGTTGTTGGACACGATGATGGAGTCCTCGGAAACTTCGGAGTTCGAGGCCATCAAGTCCGTGGCCAGCAAACTGGGTGTCTCGGAGGAGTCGGTGCGCCGGTGGCGGCGTAAAGCTCAAGTCGATGCCGGCGAGCGGCCCGGAATGACCAGCGTGGAGCACGCCGAGATTCGGCGCCTGAAGCGGGAGGTCGCCGAACTACGCAGAGCGAATGAGATTTTGAAGTCTGCGTCTGCGTTTTTCGCAGCGGAGCTCGACCGCCCCGCGACGAAATGATCGCGTTCATCGACATGCATCGCGATCAGTTCGGGGTCGAGCTCATCTGCCGGATTTTGCGGGCAGCAATCCCTGGCTTTCTCACCTCCCGGGGCTACCGCGCCGCCCGGACCCGTCCGGCCAGTGACCGGGAGATCCGCGATGAACAGCTGATCGCCGAGCTGCGCACCGTCCACGAGAAGAACTTCTCGGTCTACGGGGTCAAGAAGATGCACGTGGCGATGCCCCGGCGGGGCTGGCAGCTGGGTCGCGAACAAACCCGCAGGTTGATGCGCAAAGCCGGGCTACGGGGCGTTCATCGGGGAAAGCCGGTGTTCACCACCGTGACCGACCCGGCCGATCAGCGGCCGGCCGATCTGGTCAACCGCCAGTTCAGCGCCCCGGCACCGAACCGGCTGTGGGTTGCCGGCATCACCTACGCGCGGACCTGGCAGGGGTTCTGCTACACCGCTTTCGTCACCGACGTCTGCACTCGCAAGATCGTCGGCTGGGCAGTGGCCGCGTCGATGCGCACCGAAGATCCGCCCTTGCAGGCATTCGAACATGCTGTCTGGCAGGCCAATTCGGACCTGTCTGAGTTGGTGCATCACAGCGACCGCGGGTCGCAATATGTCTCTTTGGCCTACACCGACAGGCTCGCCGAGCTCAGGATCGCCCCCTCGGTTGGTTCCCGCGGCGATAGCTATGACAACGCCCTCGCCGAGACGGTCAACGCCGCTTACAAGAGCGAGGTGATCCACCGCTGTAAGCCCTGGCGCAGCGTCGCCGATGTCGAACTGGCAACCGCGCAATGGGTGGCCTGGTACAACCAGGAACGCCTGCATGAAGCCCTCGGCTACGTCCCACCAGCCGAGTACGAGGCCGCCCTCACCGGCGCCTCACACCCCGCGAGCCAGCCAACCCCGGCCCTCGCAACCAACTAGGAACGAAACCTGGGGTAGTTCAGGGGTGGTTCAACCACCGCGCAGTTGCCCGATTAACTTCGAACAGCCACCATAGTACATATGGAACACTCAGATGGTCGTCGGCGATACGGCTTGCACGGAACGCAACGCGGTTATTGTGAACCTTGAGAGAACACCAGCGAAGTGTCGCAGCCCATGGTGCATTGTCTGGGTGGAATCGGTGCGCCGTCATGGGGTGCGCACTATTTACGAATTCTATGATGAGGTTCGCAACATTAATGAGTAAATCAAATGACTACCATGAATATGTTTTCCGGGACGGAAAGCTGGTTGGAGAATTCGAGGAAATGTATCGAAATAGCGCGATAGTTCCATGGCATCAAGATGAGCAAGCCAATTGGATCGACGTCCGCCTAGCCAAGGAGATGCTTCGAGACACAGGCGGCAGCATAGATCAGATTCACGACTTGGGCTGCGGAACGGGACACTATTTGGACTTGATCGCGCAGGAGTTTCTTCGGCCCGGTGGTGACAGCTTCGGCTACGATATCTCGGAAACTGCGTGCAGAATGGCCGCAAATAATTTTCCAAACAGCAAATTTTCGGTATTAAATTTAGCCGAACAAAATGCGAGCCGTTGTCTATCAATGCAAACCGCAGGAGCTCCGCAGCTCACCCGATTATTTATGATTCGCGGGACGTTGTGGTACGTATGTCCACATTTGGCAGCTGTAGTTAATAACATCAGGAGCATGATGACCAGTAGAGACAAGTTGCTTGTCGTCCAAAATTTCCCACCGCTTACGTCGCAGTTTGTAGGCAAGGAAATTATTCCTGATCACCTTTCCTTGGTGGAGCATTTCTCTCCACGCTTTGCTTTGGACCGGCACATCTGGTACGAAAGGGCTGATAGCACATCGAACGACAACTGGTTTATAGGGATATTCTCGCCAAAATGCTGAGGTTGACTGAAAGAGCCGGACAATTTCGCGGTCAGTTATCTCTGGAGGTGGAAACGAAATGGAACGGTCCACTATCTGGGACCGGTCAGTCGACATCGTGGAGCGGATCAGTGTCTTGCGACCGGGATAGGGCTGAAGGCGCCCTCGCCACTGGCAACCAGGCCCGATTCGTCCTGGGGAATGGTTCTAGCTTCGGCCTTCGTGAACAGAGTTGCTGCGAGATCTCGCGAAGTTGCAATCAGCGGCAGCGGGCCCGCTAAGGTTCGGCGGGCCACTTGGCCAACAGTCGCGAGTGCCCGCCGAAATGGCTGGCGCGTTCTTAGGATTCGCATCGAAAGGATTGAGGGTTGAGAACCGTCGAGGAGATCGTCGCAGAGACGATCGCGGTCAAGTCGTCCATCCTCAACGATCCAGCCTTGCTGGATACTGTCCGCGCAGTCGGGGACCACTTGATCTCAGGCTTCCGGGGGGGAGCACGTGTCTTCACGTGCGGTAATGGCGGTAGCGCAGCAGACGCGCAACATTTTGCAGCAGAATTGACAGGTCACTTCATCTTCGATCGCCCACCCTTGGGCGCCGAGGTGCTCCACGGAAATGCGTCACATGTAACTGCGGTCGCCAACGACTACGAGTACGACGTTGTTTTCGCTAGAGCCCTCCAAGGCTCCGCTCGCCCGGGTGACACGTTGGTGGCAATCAGTACATCAGGTAATTCTCCGAATGTACTTCGGGCGGCGGCAATCGCAAGGGAATTAGGCGTAACAGTCGTTGCGATGACAGGCGAGTCCGGCGGGAAACTGGCCGGGCTCGCGGATTTCTTGATCAACGTTCCCTCAAGTGACACTGGACGAATTCAGGAGTCCCACATCGTCTTGATTCATGCAATCTCCGAGCATGTCGAATACGCACTCTTCGCACCTGAGTAGCAGCGACACGGCCCGCTGCGCTGCTGTTCGCAAGCTTGTCATGGAACGGGCCGGCCGCCAGTGGTGTCTATTCGTTGATCGTGATGGGGTTATCAACCGCCGGATAGCCGGTGACTACGTACGAAGGTGGAGTGACTTTGAATGGCTTCGTCGGGCGCCGCTCGCTTTAGAAAGGCTTAGGGAATGGGCCCCGCAACTAGTTGTAGTGACGAACCAGCAGGGAATCGGCAAAGGCCTGGTAACACGCAAAGATCTGGAAGATATTCACCAGAAATTGCAACTGGAGCTAGCGGAATACGGTGTAAAAATCGATGCGATTCAGGTGTGCCCGCATCTTCAATCTCTGGGGTGCGCCTGCCGAAAGCCGAAGCCGGGGCTTATCCTCGACTGGCTGAAACGATGCCCTAACATCGACCAGTCTCTCAGCGTAATGGTGGGAGACAGCCAGAGTGACATCGAGTTAGCACACCAGGTCGCCGCTGAGACGGGCGGGTGTGCCAGCATCAGGATTGGGCGGTGCACCAGTCGGGGTGCGGCCGCTGACGCATCATTTCAGAGCCTTTGGGAATTCGCGGCTGCAGTAGAGTGCGCACGGGATGATCAGGGTCATAATCGGGCAGGACTTGACTGAATCGCCTGTAAGTGTCCCGACTTTGCTCAAATTAGTGCGCACTGTGTTGTGGCGGTGGATTTCGGTGAGGGCGTGGGCGAGGTCGTCGGGGATGGGGTCGGCGGCGGTGAGGGTGTGTTCTCCGGTTTGGACCTGACTTAGGACACTTCCGCGGAATTCCAGAGGCGAAATCGCTCTGAACTTTGCGTTTGTTTGTCGGGCGGGGCGTTTTGGCTTACTAAGCGGGTAGGGTCCGGTGGGTGTTCGTGCGCAAAGTGCGCACCGCCTCGGGCGCGGTGGCGGTGCAGGTGATGCGCAAGGTAGGCCGCCGTGACGTGCTGGTCGAGCATGTCGGTTCCGCCCATACCGATGCTGAGCTGGGGATTCTGTTGGAGCGTGCCCGCCGGATCGCTACCGGCGACCAAGAGGCGCTGGACTTCGAGGTGCCGGCTCGCGTGCAGCGGGTCGCCGACGTGGCGGACTGGCGGACCGGCACGTTGACGTTGGCGGCCGGTGTCCCCAAGGGAGCGGTCGTTGCTCCCGGTCGCACCGCGGCCACCAGCTCGCGGCTGCTCTATGACGTGCTCGGTGCGATCTATGACTGGGTCGGATTCGACTGCGTCGGTGATGCGGTGTTCCGGGACTTGGTGATCGCCCGGATCGTGGAACCCACCAGCAAGGTCGACTCCTTGCGGGTGCTGGCCGATCTGGGTGCAGAAGCCATGTCGTACAGAACAATCCAGCGTCACCTGGGCAAGGTCGTCACCGGCAAGTACCGCGACGTGATCGCCGCACGCTGCTTTGAACACGCCGCAAACCGGGGCGGGTTGAGCCTTCTGCTCTACGACGTCACCACCTTGTACTTCGAGGCCGAGAACGAAGACGCCCTGCGCAAGGTCGGCTACTCCAAAGAGCGCAGAGTCGACCCGCAGATCGTGGTCGGCCTGCTGGTCGATCGCACCGGATTCCCCCTGGAAATCGGCTGCTTTGAGGGCAACACCGCCGAGACCACCACCTTGGTGCCGACCATCACCGCCTTCGCCGATCGCCACGACCTGACCGGCACCCCGATCGTCGTCGCTGCCGATGCCGGCATGCTCTCGGCGACCAACCTCACCGCCCTGGATGAGGCCGGTCTGGGGTTCATCGTCGGCTCCCGAGCCGTCAAGGCGCCGATCGATCTGGAACCGCACTTCCATTGGAACGGTGATGTTTTCACCGACGGGCAGATCATTGACACCGTCACACCCCGGCACGCCCGAAGCAAGGTCAACGACACCGCCCATCGCGCCGAGCCGGTCTGGAACCCCGAGACCGACACAGCTGCGTGGCGGGCGATCTGGGCCTACTCGGCCAAACGCGCCCGGCGCGATCAGAAGACCCTCTACGCCCAGGAGACCCGCGCCCGGGAGGTGATCAACGGCGAGCGCACCGTCAAGTCCACCCGCTTCGTCAAAACCCACGCCGGGGACCGCGTCTTCGACGAGGCCAGCCTGGCCCGCGCCCAATCCCTGGTCGGGCTGAAGGGCTATGTCACCAACCTGCCGGCCGCCGTCATGCCCGCCACCGAAGTCATCGCGAAATACCACGACCTCTGGAACGTCGAGAAGTCGTTTCGCATGCCCAAGACCGACCTCGCGGCCCGACCCATGTTCCACCGCACCCGCGACGCCATCGAAGCCCACCTGATTATTGTGTTCACCGCCCTGGCCGTGGCGCACTGCATCCAGGAACGCAGCGGCCTGGCCATCGCCAACGTTGTCAAACAGCTGCGGCCCCTGCGGTCAGCGACCATCACGATCAACGGCGCGACCCAGACCTTCCCACCCGACATCGCAGAACCCCAACGGAAAATCCTGGCCGCCCTCGGCATCAACATGGCTTACTAAGCCAAATGTCCTAACTCAGGCCATAGGGGCATCCTCTCCTGCCGGGGCATCGCCCAGCCGGTCAGGATGTCCACCAAACGGGGGTAACCCCAACCTTGGACCAACAACACGGGTACAGATCTGGTGGAACGAATATCGGGCCCGGTCACATAGTCCATCGGGTTCATGTCCCGGGGTGTGGTGTAAGTAGTGGCGGCGTGTCGGTCGTGATGTGAGAGGGCCATCGCGGGAGTCTCTGTGGTGAAACGACCAAGAATCACTACCGAGAGGAACACCGCGATGGCCCTGGATCAGTCTGCCTTGTTGGAGGTGCTCGATGCACTGCGCACCGCCGATGCCGGTGAGCGGATCACCCAAGCCTGCGAGGTCGTCTATCAAGCGCTGATCGACGCCGAGCTGACCGCCAAGATCGGCGCCGCCGCCCATGAGCGCACCCAGACCCGCACCAATCAGCGCAACGGCTCACGGCCGCGCACCTTGTCCACCGTCGCCGGGGACCTGGAGTTGCGGATCCCCAAGCTGCGCAGCGGGTCGTTCTTCCCGGCGCTGCTCGAGCGGCGCCGCCGGGTCGATCAGTGCCTGTTCGCGGTGGTGATGGAGGCCTACCTGCATGGCACCTCGACCCGCAAGGTCGACGATCTGGTCAAGGCCCTCGGCGCCGATAGCGGGATCTCCAAGAGCGAGGTGTCCCGGATCTGCAAGGACCTCGACACCGAGGTCGCCGCCTTCCGCGACCGGCCGCTGGGTGAGCAGCGCTTCCCCTATGTGTTCCTCGATGCCACCTACTGCAAGGCCCGGGTCAACCACCGCGTGGTCTCCCAGGCGGTGGTCATCGCCACCGGAGTCGCCGCCGACGGCCGCCGCGAGGTGCTGGGCTTTGACGTCGGCGACAGCGAGGACGGGGCGTTCTGGACGGCGTTTCTGCGGTCGCTGAAGTCCCGCGGCCTAACCGGAGTCCAGCTGGTCATCTCCGACGCCCACGCCGGGCTACGGGCCGCCATCGAGGCCGTGCTGATCGGATCCTCGTGGCAACGATGCCGGGTCCATTTCCTGCGCAACCTGCTGGCCCAGGTCCCCAAGGGATCGGCGGAAATGGTGGCCGCGGCGATCCGCACCATCTTCGCCCAACCCGACGCCGAGCACGTCCGGGAACAACTCGACACCATCGCCGGCATGCTCGGGCGGCAATTCCCCAAAGTCGAAACCATGCTGCGGGAGGCCGCCACCGACATCACCGCCTTCGCCGACTTCCCCGTGCCGCATTGGAAGAAGATCTGGTCGACCAATCCCTTGGAGCGGTTGAACAAGGAAATCAAGCGCCGCACCGACGTCGTCGGGGTCTTTCCCAACCCCGCCGCCCTGCTACGCCTGGCCGGCTCGGTCCTGGTCGAGGCCCACGACGAATGGCAAGTCGCCGACAAACGCTACCTGTCCGAAACCAGCCTCGCTCTACTCCAGATCAGCGACCCCAGCAGCGAAACCGTTGCCCCCACAACCGCTCTCACGGCATAGTGACAACCACAGAGCCTCACGCGAACACGCGACCGCTCTTACACCACGCCACGGGACGTGACCGTCATCGGTGCGTCTGACCACCATCGAGCGTCCAGACCTGCCCCGTGGCAAACTTACTCCGTGGCGACGCTAGGTAGGTGACTAAATTAGCAACATCGTCGGGCGAACCCAGGGATCTGAGCGACACATCACGTTGCAACATAGCTTCAACAGATTGCTTGTCTTCCGCAAGTCTCCCTGACCACACTGAGCCATCAAACAGAATATTTCCTGGAGCAACAGCATTGATCCGCACCCCATCTTTGCCTAATGGACGCGCGATACCGCGGACATAGGCGTGGAGGGCAGCCTTCGCAGCGGAATAGGTTACAGGTGCCCCATGGATCACCTCAATCCCGCAAATCGAGGAAATGCAGACGATAACACCCCGGCTCGCAACGAGGCTTTCTCTAGCTGCTTCGATAGTATTTGTTGCACTCCAGAGGTTCAGGGCGAAGACGCGCTGCCACTCCTCTGGTGTCTCATTCCCCGGCTGGACCGACCGGCCGCTTCCTACGTTGCATACGAGGACGTCAAGACCCCTGAAGGCGGCGATGGCTTCCGCGACGACGCTTTGCGCTCCTAGCGGTTGGGTAACGTCGCCAGGAATTCCGATGGCGCCTTGCAGGCGGGAGGCAGATCGCGCGAGATCGTTGGCATTGCGCCCGTTCAGTGCAACGCGGCAGCCTTCAGCGTGCAACACTTCTGCAATCGTCCGACCGATTCCCTTCGAAGAACCAGTGACTAGGGCCGACTTTCCAGCTAAGTCAAATTTCATAGCGCTTGGGCCGGAGCGAGTAAGATATCAATGATTGGCCTGCAGTCATTCCGTTACTCCCAAACCGGATTGGCTTATCCAGCCCCTGGTCATCTCGTAGTAGCTGCCCAACACACCCGCATGGTCCGCATCCACTGCCCGAGCCGTTTGTAATATGAAGTTTCCTCGGTAATTCACGTTGGCCAGTTGTTCGAATACTAATTCGAATTGCGCGGCGCCAGTTTTCAGCGGAACGGTCGTCCCGCCTAACATCCTGTCTTTCACATGCACATTCAGTACCCGGGTTCCGTAGGCCGCGAATTCCGCAACTGGGTCAAACCCAAGCGCAGCGCTGTTACCGATATCGTAATTGACCCCAAATTGTTCGATTGGTAGGCGTTCAATTAACCGCCCCAATTCTTCTGGCCCGTAATCTGACTCCAAGATCACCTGGATATTTTGCTCCGCGAACAGTTGTTGTTGAGACAAAAGGAACTCCACCAGTTCGTCTTCTTGTGCCGTATTATCTAGGCTTCCGCAGTCAACCAATGGCACTACCACCAACCGCACGCCCATTAATGAGCAGGCGTTGCAGACAGCCAGAAAATCTGCCTTGCGGTTAGCCGCGACTTCCCAAGTGTCCTTCCAGAATGGCGCCTGCATGAAGCAGTCTCCGGTGAGCGACGGAATAGCGATCGGATATTCGACCTGGAGGCCATGGATTCGTGCCCTGCCTTCAGCCGTCATGAGAGGATTCTTGAGCAAGCATTCCTGATCCAGCGTCCATTCCATGGCGTGGATCCCAAGCGCCGTTGCGGCAGGGAATTCTTCTTCCCACGCACGCCACGGAAAGGCTTGGATTTTGCCCCCGACCTGGTCGCAAAGACGGCCTTGCATGAATCCGATCTGATGCATCACTTGCTCTTGAAGCGATACGGGGTTGGAGCATCGCGAGAGTCGGAACCAACCCGTTCTCTGTCCCACCGCTTGATCTGGCTGGCGATGTCGACGCCGGTGTTCTCGCTCCACTGACTCAAAAGGCGGTTGAATTCATCGCCCACATTTCCGGTACCGATGGCAATTCCGTTGAGTGAGGTCACCGGCAGCATGCAGAACGGCGTGCCCGTCATAAAGGCCTCGTCGGCCGTGTAGACATCGTAGGCGTCGATATTCCTCTCCACAACCGGCATGCCCGATTGCGGACCTAGTTCCTTGATTACATACTCGCGAGAGATACCGCGGAGTATGTTGCGCCCCTCGGGCGTGATAACAACACCGTCCTTGACGATAAAGAAGTTGTCGCCGCTGCCTTCGGCGATGAAGCCTTCAGGGTCCAAGAGCAGCGCCCAGTTGTTGTCGCCTTTAGCCTGACCAGCTTCAATGTTCGCCATCAGGTAGTGAATGCGGCTGCGGTTCTTAATCTTCGGATCAAGCAGATAACTGGGAATGGCACGCTGTGAGGTGATAACTGCGTTGATACCTTCATCGAACAGTGTGCCCATGGTAGCCACAGTCCAGCGTAGCGGAAAATCCGCGATAATCACATTAGGCCCCTTGTGCAAGCCTTCTATTCCCTGATAGATCCCAAGAAGGCCGCGGGATACGTCGATCATCAGGCGGTGCTCGTCATCTTCCCGGAACAGGTGATCGTTAGCCTCTATAGTCTCGTAGCAGGCCAGTTCCATCTCACCAGGCGTCATTTGCAGTGGAATGCGCAGTATTTTCAACCCGGCATAGAGGCGGTCGATGTGTTCGCGCAGCTTGAACTGGTTTTTGTTGAAAGACCGGGTCATTTCGAAAACCATGTCCCCGAACATCAGCGCCGAATCGTATACGGAAATTTTTGCTTCCGTCTCCGGAATCAACTCACCGTTGAAGTAGATCTTGCGCATTTAGTACGTCTCTCGGTTTCTAGATTTTTTGTACACATCGTCGTACCACCGGATCGTATCGGTGATATGGAATTCAGGATTGCGAGGATAGAGGTATTCGTAGAGCGCGCGCATGAACTCGTACTGCGCAGGTGTATTGACGTCCAAAACCAGGTCCGGCCGGCGGAAGCCCTCTGGGCATCTAACCGTACTTACCGGGCACCAGTCCGCATCCACGGGCCGGCCTGCGCTGTAGTCGAAGAAGTTCAAGTGGACGTGTTCCCGCTGACGGGGATCGTTGTGCCGAACGCGCGCCTCCGCAAGGAGTGAGAAGTCGAACATTTCGGCTCCGATCCCGTCCGGGTATTCGGAGTCGCCTATCTGCGACAAGTTCGATGAAAACCCACGTCTCCCGAGGGACAGATGGAAGTCAACAATGCGGTCAATTTCGCCAGGTTCGGGTGTCGCATTATCCGCCGGCAGGCGCCCGACTACGTCCGCGTTTGAAAAGAGTGCGGCCTGATAATAGCGTTCGACTAAGTCGTTTTCCGAGCCGGCAAAGACCTTCACGCCGTAGTTAACGCCTAATTCCACCAACACCCGATTCGCCTCAGTGTCGGGCACTGCCAGTACAATGTCGTCCAGATGGGCACATCGCTTCACGCGTTCGAGAATCCGGCCGACCAAGGGGGCGCCAGCAAGATCCATCATAGATTTGCCCGGTAGCCGGTGCGAATCCATCCGTGCCTGAACAATCAACACAACACGAGGCCTCACTTACTGCCCCTAGGAGAAGCCGCAAGTGGGTTCATCAGAGCTAGTGCAAACATGATGGAGCGCTCCTCAACCTTTGCGTTTCAATGTAGCTTATGCGCAAACGGTGGGGCTATTGAACCACCCCGGCTTTCATGCACACTCGGTTACTGGTGTGCCTCCGTCTTGGTGGCCGCTTGCTGAGTGTAGTAGCGGGCCTCGAACTCCACTGGGGGTGTGCGGTCGAGGCGGTGCATGATCCTGCTGGTGTTGTACCAGTGGACCCATTCGGCGGTGAGCAGCTCGACGTCGGCCAGCCTGTTGAGCGGACCCCGTCGAAACGGTGAGTCCGCGCGGACGGCTTCGGTCTTGTACAGACCGATCGTGGTCTCGGCCAGGGCGTTGTCGTAGGCGTCCCCGAGCGAGCCGATGGAGGGCTTGAGGCCGGCAATCAGCAGGGCCTCGGCGCACTTCACCGCAGTGTATTGACTGCCCGCATCGCTGTGGTGAATAGTGCTGCCCGTCAACGGTTTTCCCTCGCGAAACCGGCTTGCGGCGGCGTGGCGGATCGCACGCTCAACGAACCCGACATGCTTGGCTGCCGAGCATTCCCAGCCCACGATCCGCCCGGCGAAGGCGTCGATGACGAACGCAGTGTAGACGAAGCTCCCGCACGTCAGCCTGACGTAGGTGAAGTCGGCCACGACCAGCATGTTGGGGGCGGGCACCCGGAACTGGCGGTCCTCCAGGTCCGGCGGGCGCACCGCATCCGGATCGGCGATCGTGGTGCGGACCCGCTTGGTCCGGGTGACCCCCTGCCGGCCGTTGGCCCGCATCAACCTCTCCACGGTGCAGCGGGCCACCTCGATGCCCTGTCGCTGCAGGTAGGCCTACATCTTGGTGGCCCCGTACAGCGACTCGGGCTTGCGGCGGCCGTCCCGTCAGGTTCGTAGTAGCCGGCCAGGATCTCGGTGATGGCGGTGTCCCACAGTTCCCGTTTCGACGGGGCCCGGTGGCGGCCAGGCGTAATAGGTTCTCGGAGCGATCGTGCACCCGTGTTCAGACAGGGTGCGGCAGATCGGAGCGACTCCGAAACGAGCGCGGTGCTCATCGATGAACCCGCAGATCAACGCAGTCGCGGGTCGGTGAAAGTCGGCCCGGGACGCGGTGACAACTGTTGGGTTGTTCCGTTTTCCCGGGCCGCTTCCCGAACCCGGCGTGCACCTTTCAATGCACCGGGCTCTCCACAAGACCCGGTCAGGCTGCTGTTGTGGTGGCATCCTCATCGGCGAGTGGCCAGGGTGAGGGGATGACCGATCCGCGGTAGCGGTATCGGGTGGTGCCGATCTTCGTGAGGTCGATCAGCACGTGGTCCTCGGTGGCTGGCCACCAACCGCCGCCGCAGTAGCGGTGGCGCAACTGTGTCCGGGTCGCCTTGCGGTGTTTACGGAGCATCCGTCGCCATACCGTCTGCCACGCGTAGTGACTCAGGTAGGAGAAGGTCGCCGAGGACACCCCGGCCCGGAAATAGCCCGCCCAGCCCCGCAGCGTCGAATTGATCCGGCGCAACAGGTCATCGAGCGGTTGATTGGGTTCGACTGCTCGGCCCAACGCCTTGATCTTCCGTTTGACCGCCAGCACGGCCTTGGTACTCGGATAGACGTAGACGTAGTGGCGGCTGGTGCCTTTCTTGCGGTGACGCTGGATGCGCCACCCGAGGAAGTCCAGCCCCTCGTCGATGTGGGTGATCAGGGTCTTCTCCGGTGACAGAGCAAGACCCATCGTCGCCAGCACGGCGGCGATGCCCTCTCGTAGTGCTTCGGCGTGGGCGTGAGTGCCCCGCACCATCAGACACCAGTCATCGGCGTAACGGACAAGCCGAAAATTCGGCTGCCCACGACGAAGTCGTCTGGCGCGCTCGTAGATGCCGGTCTCCGGGCCACCCGGCAAACCAGCGATGTACTCATCGAGCGCCGACAACGCCACATTGGCCAACAACGGCGAGAGGATTCCACCCTGCGGAGTTCCCGCGGTACTGTCCTCCAGCAGGCCCGCCTCGGTGAGGATGCCCGCCTTCAGGAACGCCTTGACCAGACCCAGCACGCGGTTGTCCCCGACGCGACGACGCACCCGGCCCATCAGGGCGGTGTGGTCGATCTCGTCGAAGCAGGCCTTGATGTCGCCCTCGACGACCCAGTCATAACACCTGGGACGCGTCGCGAGGTAACGCACCTCGGCCACCGCATCATGAGCCCGGCGATTCGGGCGGAAACCGTAGGAACACGGCAGGAAATCCGCCTCGAAGATCGGCTCCAGCACCAACTTCAGCGATGCCTGGACCACCCGGTCGGCCACGGTTGGAATCCCCAAACGGCGCAGCTTGCCGCCGCTTTTGGGGATCATCCGCTCGCGGACCGGCAACGGCCGGAAACTGCGGCCCTTCAGCTGCGACCGCAGCTCGTCGAGGAACGCCTCGACGCCCTGCCCGGCAACGATGGACGACGCGGTGCGCCGATCCACCCCCGCCGTGGCGGCACCGCTGTTCCCGCTCACCCGATCCCACGCCACCAGAAGGAAGGCGGGATCGGCGACGAGGTTGAACAGATCGTCGAACCTGCGATGAGGATCATCGACAGCCCAACGGTGCAGCTTGGTCTGGATCTTCAGTACCCGTTGGCGCGCCATCATCAGCGCGACCTCGAGTTCGTCGGTATTCACCGGCGACATCACACTCCTCCTGACCTTCCAGTTCTTCTGCTGCATGTCTTGCTGACCCCCTTGGCCCTGTGACCGCCTTTCTCGGTCTCCGCGGCGGGCACGTCACCGCCCGCGACTACTACGGGGTCTCCGCCCCACCCGATAGCGGTCCCTATCAACTCCGAACGCTTGAGTCTTCTCATCCCTCCCGGCTGGATACCGGGCCGGACGAACGGTCTCGCCAAGGTGGTTCCCACGTTCACCAGGTCATCGGTCGGTCAGGGAGGCACCCAGCTCTACTCCGGCAGCGTCGCCACGGCTACGCCGCAGGCCTTCACCGCGGCCTCCTCACCGCTGGAGAAAGACGGCTTCGGAGTCGACACCCCATCCGGGGTGCCGTGCACTGCACACCGGCCCATATCCACCAGGTTGGAGCCGGCTTCGCGGTTACGGAGCTTCTACCACTGGTTCGCTTGCGCTGTACCTTTTGACCTCGCTCGACGAGCTCGCACCGTCTGGCAGTCCCAGCACGACTCGCCTTCTCGGGGCCGCTTGCCACCAATCGCCGTCGTTCCCGACAATCGGCTGCCCCGACGCTTCATCAGGCCGCTGCGACGGCCCAACGGAGATGGTCTCTCACCACCTCCCGATACACCCAGCGCCTCGTGGCGCACCTCTCCCGCGCGAAGAAACTTGTTGCCGCCTTGAGGATTTCGATGGTCTGCTCAAGCTTGCGGTTCTTCTTTCGAAGCTCCCGCAACTCCTTGCTTTCCCCGGTCGACAGCCCGGGGGCCTGGCCGCTGTCGACCTCGTCCTGACGGACCCATTTGCGCAGGGTCTCCACGTTCATCCCCAACCGCGCGGAGATGACCTTCATCGCCGCCCACTCGGTGTCGTACTCATCGCGATGCTCCCGAACCAACCGGACCGCCTTGGCCCTGATCTCCAGGGTGTATTCGCTTGGCATCGTGCCATCCTTCCCGCAAAAGAAGGTGTGCATGAAGGCCGCGGTGGTTCAAGTTCTGGTACGACTCGTCGTTGTCAGGGCCGCTGTCCACCCTCACCCCCATCCCGGGGATCGGGCTGCCCTCAGCTTCAACCCGCTGCTGCGACAACGGGAACGTGGTGGTCTCTCACCCCCACTCGGTCAAACAGCGCCTCGCGGCGCACCAGATCGGCAACCCAGAGCAGGTTGGGCGCGGGTGCGTGGAACTGGCGGTTGACCAGATCGGCCGGCCGCTGATCGGCCGGGTCGGTCACGGTGGTGAACACCGGCTTTCCCCGATGAACGCCCCGTAGCCCGGCTTTGCGCATCAACCTGCGGGTTTGTTCGCGACCCAGCTGCCAGCCCCGCCGGGGCATCGCCACGTGCATCTTCTTGACCCCGTAGACCGAGAAGTTCTTCTCGTGGACGGTGCGCAGCTCGGCGATCAGCTGTTCATCGCGGATCTCCCGGTCACTGGCCGGACGGGTCCGGGCGGCGCGGTAGCCCCGGGAGGTGAGAAAGCCAGGGATTGCTGCCCGCAAAATCCGGCAGATGAGCTCGACCCCGAACTGATCGCGATGCATGTCGATGAACGCGATCATTTCGTCGCGGGGCGGTCGAGCTCCGCTGCGAAAAACGCAGACGCAGACTTCAAAATCTCATTCGCTCTGCGTAGTTCGGCGACCTCCCGCTTCAGGCGCCGAATCTCGGCGTGCTCCACGCTGGTCATTCCGGGCCGCTCGCCGGCATCGACTTGAGCTTTACGCCGCCACCGGCGCACCGATTCCTCCGAGACACCCAGTTTGCTGGCCACGGACTTGATGGCCTCGAACTCCGAAGTTTCCGAGGACTCCATCATCGTGTCCAACAACCGCAACGCACGCTGCCGGAACTCCGGCGAATACTGACGGGGCATAGTTCCTGATCCTCCTATACGGATCGGAACGAAACCTGGGGTAGTTCACAAAGAGCCCGGATGGTGGAGAGCCCGAATGATACTGTCGCGTCCACTGGCGACCCCTGAACCAACGGTCGGCCAGGGCTCTTTAGGGAGGACCAGGACATGGCAGTCTCAAAACCTTATTTGGAGACCAATTCACTGAAAATCGGGGAAGGAGTCGAATTCGGAACCAACGTTTCCATCACTGCCGATTCAGTAGAAATCGGAGATCGAGTGCTTCTTCGGAACGACATTCGTATCAACTGCCGTGGAAAACTGAGAATTGGTCATCACAGCATTCTTGGATCAGACGCGCGACTTCAGTGCAATAACTTAATCATTGGTAGTTGGCTTTACTCCTGCGATGGACTGGAGATCGGTTCCGGTGGATGCAACAGCAAAGAGTCGGACGTTACGATTGGCGATCGCGTTGGAATCTTCGAGAGGGTTTTGATAAATCCGAATCATAAGGTCTCAATTGGTGACAATTGCGGGATTGGACGAGAAGTGCAGATTTGGACTCACGGCGCTTGGCTTGACCCGCTTGCGGGGTTCCCCTCAGACTTCGGTCCGGTCTCAATCGGAAGCAACGTATGGCTTCCAGCGCGTTGTGTAGTGCTACCGAATGTTCTCATCGGTGATAATTGTGTCATTGGGATTAACTCCATCGTCAACAAGTCAATTCCGTCGGGATCGTTCGCCGCGGGATGTCCGGCAAAAATACTCAAGTCGGACGCCTACCCTCTCGAAAGATCGGCTGATGAAGCAAATATGATAATACGAGGAATCGTCCGCGACTGGGAGACACAAATACGTTTCAAAAGACCCAGTCTTAACTACTCGATTCGCGTGATTAATGACAAGGTAATCGTTCTACTTGCAGCAGGTGCTGAAACCATCTTTAACTGCGACCTTAAGACTGTTTCCGGAGAGACCACCGATGTCTCAGAGGATTTTCGGGACTATCTGCGGCGCAGAGGCATCAAAATATATACGGATAACTTTTTCGAGTCTATTAAATAGTCATTTTCGAGTCTATTAAATAGTCATAGTAGTAAATAGTCATAGAAGCGTATCGCAATTAAAACAGTTAGGGTCGTATAGCCGTGGAAAAGTTCCTCAATCTCAGTAGGGCTCTATGCCTCTCTCCTCATCCAGATGATGTCGAATACAGCATGGGCGGGACCGCTCGGAAATATGGCGGAACATTCTTCGATGTTGTTTGTCTGTCCCGTGGTGGCGACCGCGATCGAACGGCCGGGGAAGAACGCATAGAGGAGGTAAAGGCGTTCTGGACCGCGAATAGTTGCGACAACGTCGCCGTGCATTTTCCGGAGATTGGGCACGTCAAAGATTTGAGTGATGATTTGTGGGTAAACCTACTCGAAACGCGGTATTTGCAGAACCAGAACTACGATGTAATTTTCACGCCATCGGCGTCGGACAGCCATTTCGAGCACCGAATAGCGAACAGGCTAGGGCCACCGCTCTCTCGACTGGAGAAGATTGCGATTGTGGAGTATTGCTCCCCGTCCACTCTAGATGATTGGATTCCAAACCTATTCGTCGACATCCACGACGAGTTCGAGCACAAACTCCAAGCGCTGGGTGAATTCAAGTCGCAAATTTGCCGAAAGTACTTCAGCGAAACCACTATCCGTAACTTCAACACCAATTTCAGGTGTTCGAAGCGTGGAGTGCACTATGTCGAACAATTTAAAATAAAACAAATCTATGAGTAATGCGGATCGGTGTTCAGTGCACTCTCGCTATAAGCCTGACGCGTTTGGCGCGCCCAGCCTGAAGACTTTCGGTGAGGGGACCTGGATAGCTCTACGTGTGTCGACAACCATCTGCGCAGAATCAAGAACGGCTTCGTAATCCACAGTCGAGTGGTTGGCTAGTATAACCACACAATCCGCTCCCGCTAGCTCTTCGGGAGTGCATCTAACGGAGTCCATGTCTGCGTTCCCACCCAAATCCGCAGCTGCTATCTTAGGTACAAAAGGGTCATGGTAGGTAACTTTGCCACCCAATCTCAGAAGTTTACCGATGACGTCCAACGCGGGCGACTCGCGTATGTCGTTCACGTCGGCTTTGTAGGCGACGCCGAGCACAAGGACTTTTGAACCCCTAACAGCTTTCTGCTGGGAATTGAGGGCTTCCGTGACCTTGCCGACGACGTGGCTCGGCATGGAACTATTGAGCTGGCCAGCAAGCTCGATCAAACGAGCTTCTAATCCGAATTCCCGCACTTTCCAGGAAAGATAGAACGGATCAACAGGTATGCAATGCCCACCGAGCCCCGGCCCCGGATAGAACGCCATGAATCCAGCTGGCTTGGTTGCGGCGGCGTCAATCACCTCCCAAACGTCGATGTCCAAATGTTCGCACATCAGCGCCATTTCATTTGCAAGTCCGATGTTGACTGCGCGGAACGTATTTTCGAGCAGTTTCGCCATTTCTGCGGCACGAGTTGAGCTTACGGGAACCACTCGGTCGATTGATGTGGCTTTGTAGAGTTCAGCTGCCAGTGCGGAGCACTCCTCGGTTAACCCTCCGACCACCCTCGGTCTCCGCACTGAATCGGGGAGACCGGGATCGATGCGTTCAGGGGAGTAGGACAAGAAAAAATCGACGCCGGCCTCCATGCCCGTTTCCTCAAGGATTCCGCGTAGCACCTCGTCCGTTGTACCGGGATATGTGGTTGATTCGAGAACTACGAGCATACCCGGACGCAGTATGGACTTTGCCGTACGGCCAGCAGCGATCACATAGGACAAATCAGGTTCTTTCGCGCTGCGAAGCGGCGTCGGCACACATATGCTCACGGCATCGAGGTCATTGATTTGATCAAGGCCAGAGGCTGGGACAGCCCTGAAACGCCCCTTTGTCACCAGTTCTTTCAGTACGTCAGCTGGCACGTAGTCGATGTGCGATTCGCCACGGTTGATTCCGTCGCATTTTGTCCGATCGACGTCGATCCCAGTAACATTGAATCCCGCACAGCCGAGTTCAACTGCTAGTGGGAGGCCGACGTAGCCCAAGCCAATGACGCCGACGCGAGCAGTGCGGTTACAAAATTTTCGGTAGAGATTGGTTGCGAGTTGACTCGATAACCGCGGAATGTCTGACATCGTTGCGCCCCAGTTGACAAATTTGATTATTCGACGTTGGTTTCGGATCAATCATAGCGCCAACATTTTTTCCTGACTGAATCGCCTGTAAGTCTTTACGCGGCTGGCCCGGTGCTGGCTGACAGGATCGGTGTCGCCGTCCTGGCTGAGTGTGACTCATGGATCGCCTGGCCCCCGCGAGGGTGCTGTTCCCCGGATCTGTCCACTTGGCGTAGCTGTCGTGACCTGACAGGTTGTTGACGGCGTGCCTGCTTGAAATGGGGAGGACCTCCTGACGGAGTGGATGTGTCTGGCATTCACACCGAAGGAGGTCCTCGTGTCTCACGCTAACGCCCGTACCTACCTGTTCGCTTGAACCGCCTGTAAGTCTTTAGGTTGCTGGCTCGGTGCTGGCTGACAGGATCGGTGTCGCCGTCTTTGTTGGGTGTGACTCGTGAATCGCCCGGCGCCCGCGAGGGGTGCTCTTCCCGGGATCTGTCCACCTGGCGGGGGCGGCGGCGCCGGCCCGGTCTTGCTTCGGTGGCTTGATGAGAAGCCTGCCCGACTCGTTGCCGCGAGTCGTGGCCCGTTACAGGCCTGCCCCGTAGTGCTTTCCTCCGGGCTGACGCCGCCGACGACGTCGTCTACAGGAAGGAACTCACGTCGCCATGGCTATCGTCGCAGAGCAGTACGCGTTTGTCATCGGGGTGGATACCCATGCCGCCACCCATTCATTAGCCCTGGTCAGCGCCGCGACTGGCGGTGTTGTTGATCAGGCGGTGTTTCCGAACTCTCCGGCGGGGTGTGATCGTGCGGTGGGCTGGATTCACCGCAAAGTCCTCGACCAGCCGGCGCTGGTGGTCATCGAGGGGGTCGGTTCCTACGGGGCTGGGATCGCCCGCTGCGCGAGCAAGGACGGGCTCATGGTGGCCGAGCCAGCAGCTATGCTGCCCGGGCAGCGGCGCGGTATCGGCAAGACCGATGCGTTGGACGCCGTTCGGATTGCCCGCTCGGTGTTGGGCGTCGATTCTTCGCGGCTGCGGCGGCCGCGCGCTGAGGGCCAGCGGGTGGCACTGCGCGTGCTAGTCGTGGCTCGCGAGCAGATGACTGCCGAGCGTACCCGCGTGATCAATGCGCTTACCGCTTTGCTGCGCACGGTCGACCTGGGGGTCGATGTCCGTAAAGCTCTGGCGCACAGCCAGTTCAAGGCCATCGCTTCCTGGCGCGGCCGACAGGAAGATCCGGTCGCGGCGACCTGCCGACAGGAAGCGGTCCGGATGGCCAAACGCATTGTCGCCCTGGACGGCGAACTGGCCGACAACCGCAAGGCCCTCGACGTCCTCGTCGAGCAGACCGCGCCCGAGCTGTGCAAGCTGCCCGGTGTCGGATCGGTCATCGCCGCAACGGTGTTGACCGCCTGGTCGCACCCAGGGCGAGTCCGTTCAGAAGCGGCGTTCGCCACCCTGGCCGGCACCTGCCCGATACCGGCCTCATCAGGCAACACGGTGCGCTACCGGCTTGAACTACCCCAGGTTTCGTTCCTAGTTGGTTGCGAGGGCCGGGGTTGGCTGGCTCGCGGGGTGTGAGGCGCCGGTGAGGGTGATGGCGCTCACTGAAAATCCCCACTGACGCTCGCTGAAATTCCCCACCCGTGTGGCTCCGCCGAGAAGGGCGGGCCTCCTTCGATGCTTCTGGTGTCTGACGCCAGTTGCTTCGTTGAAGGAGGCCCGCTTTCTCATGCTCACATCGGAGGACGATGTGGAACTACATGCCCTACGCAAGCGGGGTTGGACGATCACGGCGATCGCCAACCACGCCAAGCTCGACCGTAAGACGGTCCGCAAATACCTGGCCGGTGACGGCACGCCCGGGGTCCGGGCGCGGTCCGGACCGGATCCGTTTGAGCCGTTCGCCGACTACGTCACCGCCCGGTTGGTCGAGGACCCGCACCCTGTTTGACGAGTTGGAGGACCTGGGGTTCGGACTGTCGTATCAGAGCCTGACCCGCATCATCCGGGAGCGGGGCCTGCGCCCGGTGTGCCACGCATGCCGGACCGCGACCGACCGGCCCAACGCGGTGATCGAACACACCCCTGGTGATGAAACCCAATGGGACTGGCTGGAATTGCCGAATCCACCCACATCATGGGGGTGGGGCAAATCGGCCGATCTGTTGGTCGGCTCGCTGGCGAACTCGGGCAAGTGGCGGGCGGTGCTGTCGGCCTCCCAGGACCAGCCGCACCTGATCGCCGGGCTGGACCGCATCACCCGCGCCCTGGGCGGGGTGAGCCGGGGGTGGCGGTTCGACCGGATGGCCACGGTGTGTGATCCGGCCTCCGGGAGGGTCAGCGCCTCGTTCGCCGGGGTGGCCAAGTGGCATGTTCCCCGTGAGTGAGGCCACCCTGTTTTAGAGTCCTGTGGCCCGGAGAGGGCCGGAAGGGACGATGAATCACATGGCTGGCCGTAAGAAGCATTCGGCGGAGGACGTGGTGCGCAAGTTGCGCCGGGCCGACGAGCTCGCCGCGACGGGCAAGACCAACGAGGAGATCGCCGCGGAGCTGGAGGTCTCGGCGGCGACGCTGTACAACTGGCGGCGGGCCTATGGCGGGATGGACCTCAACGCCGCCAAGGAGCTCAAGGAGCTGCGGGAGCAGAACAGCCGCCTCAAGCGGCTGCTGGCCGAGGCCGAGCTGGAGAAGGACGCTCTGCGGGAGGTGGCCAAGGGAAAATTCTGAGCCCGGCCGCCAAGCGCCGCGCCGTGGACATGCTCAAGGACGTCAAGGGCATCTCAGAACGGTTGGCGTGCAAAGCAGTCGGGCTCGCCCGCTCCACCTACCAACGCGTCCCGCTGGCGGCGAGCCCGGCCGATCCGGACGCCGATCTGCGGGCCTGGCTGCGCGCTTACGCCAAGGCCCATCCCTGTCATGGGTTTCGTCGGGCCTGGGCGGCGCTGCGCCACGACGAGCACCGCAGGATCAACAAGAAGAAGGTGCAGCGGCTGTGGGCCGAGGAGGGCCTGCAGCGCCGCGTGCACAGCCGGCGCAAACGCGCCGGGGCGTCCTCGCACCCGCAGGTCTGCGCGGATGCTCCCAAGGTGGTCTGGGCGCTGGACTTCCAGTTCGACTCCACCATCGACGGCAGGGCCATCAAGATCGCCTCGATGGTCGATGAGCACACCCGCGAGTCGCTGCTGAACATCGTCGAGCGCTCGATCACCGCCGAGCGCCTCATCGAAGAGCTGGAACGCAGCTTCGCCGCCGCGGGCGGACCGCCGATGGTGCTGCGCATGGACAACGGTCCGGAGATGATTTCCCAAGCGCTGCAACAGTTCTGCGAAGGAAAGGTCGGGCTGTCCTACATCCCTCCGGGCACACCCTGGAATAACGGGTTCATCGAGTCATTCAACAACCGCCTGCGCAAGGAGTGCCTCAACCGCAATTACTGGACCAACCTGCTCGAAGCCCGCGTCGGCATCGCCGACTTCAAGCACGAACACAACACCGCCCACCGCCACTCGGCCCTGGGCTACCTGACCCCGGCCGAGTACGCTGCCCAATGCAGCCACACCCATCACCCCGTGGCCTGCGAGATCAACTGAAATCGGTACAACAACCTGGCCTCTAAAACCAGGTGGACCGACTATCGGGGACCGGTCACAAGCACTACGGGGTGTCGGTCGCGATCTGCCCGCCCCGGCGCGGCAACCGCAAGGGCGTGGTGGAGAAGGTCAACCACACCGCCGCCCAGCGGTGGTGGCGCACCCTGGCCGATGAGCTGACCGTCGAGGAAACACAGGCCAGCCTGGACCGGTTCGCCGCGCTGCGGGGGGACACCCGGTTACGGGCCACCGCCGACGGACGCTCCTCGGTCGCGGTGGTTGCCGCGGCCGAACCGCTGGCCACGGTACCGCCGCCATACCCGGTGGTGATCCGCGAGGCCCGCACCGCCTCCCGGCAGGCGTTGGTGTCCTACCGCGGCAACCGCTACTCGGTGCCCCCGGAATTGGCCGGCGCGGCGGTGGTCGTCTCCCACCCGATCGGCGGGCAGGTCGTCGATATCGCCACCGCCGCGGGCATCGTGATCGCCCGCCACCGGCTGGCCGCCGACGGCCTGGGCGTCGCGGTGCGCGACAAAGGCCACGTCCTGGCGCTCAACGCCGCAGCCATGGCCACCGCCACCAGCGGGCACCCGCATCGGCGCAAGGAACGCATCCCACCGGGCCCGGCAGCCAAGGCCGCAGCCACCAAAATCCTCGCCGCCCAGGCCGGCGAGACCGACAACATCCAACCCTCAACCAGCACAAACGATTCCACCGTCATCGACCTGGCCGCCTACGAGCGGGCAGCCCAGAAAAGGACCCTGAAATGACCAGCACACCCCGCACGGCCAAGACCAGCCCCGCACCCATCGACGACTCGCCCGCCACCGCGGCCAGCGTCTATCAACAGCTGCGCTCGCACCTGGCCGAGCTCAAACTCCACGACGCCGCCCAAGCGCTGCCCGCGGTCCTGGACCAGGCCAACGCCGAGGGCCTGTCGGTGACCGCCGCCCTGCAACGACTGCTGGCAGTCGAGGTCGACGCCTCCACCGCCCGCCGGCTCGCCGGGCGGCTGCGCTTCGCCTGCCTGCCCACCCCGGCCACCCTCGCCGACTTCGACGTCGACGCCGCCGTGGGCATCGACCGATCCCTGATCAACGACCTGGGCAGCTGCCGCTACCTCGAGACCGCCACCAACATCCTGCTCATCGGCCCACCCGGAACCGGCAAAACCCACCTCTCGGTCGGACTGGCCCGCGCCGCCGCCCACGCCGGCTACCGCACCTACTTCACCACCGCCGCCGACCTGGCAGCCCGCTGCCACCGCGCCGCGATCGAGGGCCGCTGGGCCACCACCATGCGCTTCTTCGCCGGGCCGACCCTGCTCGTGATCGACGAACTGGGCTACCTGCCACTGCCCGCAGAAGCCGCCTCAGCGCTGTTTCAGGTTGTCTCCCAACGATATTTGAAAACCAGCATCGTCATCACCACCAACCGCGGCGTGGGGTCCTGGGGAGAAATCCTCGGCGACACCACCGTCGCCGCCGCCATGCTCGACCGCCTGCTACACCGCTCCATCGTGGTCAACCTCGACGGTGAGTCCTACCGCCTCCGCGACCACCACGCCGCCGCGGAAACCCTGCACCGAACCACCACCGGCAACCGCCAACCGCTACGCTGACAGAGCCCCGCAGGTGAGGAATTTCGATGAGCACACCTGGGGACTTTCAACGAGCCTCATCAAGGGCGGCCTCGTACTCGGCCGGTGGGACGTAGCCGAGGGCTTCATGCAGGCGTTCCTGGTTGTACCAGGCCACCCATTGCGCGGTTGCCAGTTCGACATCGGCGACGCTGCGCCAGGGCTTACCGCGGTGGATCACCTCGCTCTTGTAAGCGGCGTTGACCGTCTCGGCGAGGGCGTTGTCATAGCTATCGCCGCGGGAACCCACCGAGGGGGCGATCCTGAGCTCGGCGAGCCTGTCGGTGTAGGCCAAAGAGACATATTGCGACCCGCGGTCGCTGTGATGCACCAACTCAGACAGGTCCGAATTGGCCTGCCAGACAGCATGTTCGAATGCCTGCAAGGGCGGATCTTCGGTGCGCATCGACGCGGCCACTGCCCAGCCGACGATCTTGCGAGTGCAGACGTCGGTGACGAAAGCGGTGTAGCAGAACCCCTGCCAGGTCCGCGCGTAGGTGATGCCGGCAACCCACAGCCGGTTCGGTGCCGGGGCGCTGAACTGGCGGTTGACCAGATCGGCCGGCCGCTGATCGGCCGGGTCGGTCACGGTGGTGAACACCGGCTTTCCCCGATGAACGCCCCGTAGCCCGGCTTTGCGCATCAACCTGCGGGTTTGTTCGCGACCCAGCTGCCAGCCCCGCCGGGGCATCGCCACGTGCATCTTCTTGACCCCGTAGACCGAGAAGTTCTTCTCGTGGACGGTGCGCAGCTCGGCGATCAGCTGTTCATCGCGGATCTCCCGGTCACTGGCCGGACGGGTCCGGGCGGCGCGGTAGCCCCGGGAGGTGAGAAAGCCAGGGATTGCTGCCCGCAAAATCCGGCAGATGAGCTCGACCCCGAACTGATCGCGATGCATGTCGATGAACGCGATCATTTCGTCGCGGGGCGGTCGAGCTCCGCTGCGAAAAACGCAGACGCAGACTTCAAAATCTCATTCGCTCTGCGTAGTTCGGCGACCTCCCGCTTCAGGCGCCGAATCTCGGCGTGCTCCACGCTGGTCATTCCGGGCCGCTCGCCGGCATCGACTTGAGCTTTACGCCGCCACCGGCGCACCGACTCCTCCGAGACACCCAGTTTGCTGGCCACGGACTTGATGGCCTCGAACTCCGAAGTTTCCGAGGACTCCATCATCGTGTCCAACAACCGCAACGCACGCTGCCGGAACTCCGGCGAATACTGACGGGGCATAGTTCCTGATCCTCCTATACGGATCGGAACGAAACCTGGGGTAGTTCAAGGCCCGTTGGGCCTCCAGGGCGGCGATGCACTTGTGGACGGCCGGCAGTTCGCCAGCCTCAACACTCAGGGTGCCCTCAATGACTCCGGCGCCGATGAGGGCCCGACGTTTCCAACGGGACAGGGTCGCTTGGCAGATACCGGTCTCGGCAGCCACGACGGCCACGGGTTCGCCTGATCGCAGTCGGGCGACGATTTGTCGGCGGACCGACGATGAGTACTGACGGGGCATGTGACCTCCCAGGATCACTCTGCCCTCGACTCGCATAGCCCTGGACCAACAACACGGGTACAACTCTGACGGACTTAGCTAAGGGGAACACGTCGCTACCATGATCTGGACAATGAACGCTTCAATTTAGAGGCACGCTCTGCTCCGAGCATCTTTCGGGCGGCATCCTTGGCCAGACGTCGGCCGTTGTAAAAGTGGCGGGTGGCTTCAGCTCGCGCGAGTGCCCGAACAGCTCGCTCGTAACCACCTTGATCCATTGGGATGGCTGTCTCGTCCGGAGTGAAAACCGAACGAACGAACTCGTTCCCCTTCACTTGGCGGTAGCCACAGCCTGCCATTACTGCGGTGAGGCTCCCAAGATCGAAACTCCACAGGTGGGCGTTCTGGAAATATCGCATCGGATCACAATGGGAAGCTTGGATTGTTTGGAGACCCGGTACCTCGATGTAGACGAGTGCGCCGGGAGCCAGCATCGGCTTGATATCTTCCATGAGTTTTTTTGGATCGGTAATGTGCTCAAAGACGTGGCTCAGGATTACGAGATCAAACGGTGCCATATCCGCCAATGTGGTGTGGTCGCCGTGGCGCAGATCGAGTCCACGCTCGCGTCCGGCTTCGAGGTAGGTGTCTCCAAGGTCACATCCTGCGACGCGATGACCGGCTTCATGGAAGGGGAGTAGAGTCCAACCAGCACCGCAGCCGAAGTCCACGACGCGACTGCCGGCGGGGATCAAGCCCTCAACGAAGTGACTGATGTCCATCCCACGGTTACCTTGGACCTGAAGATAACTACCGCTCGCTTCGAGGCATCCCGTATAGAGGGGTTGGTACTCGTTACTGTAGAAGGCGGCCAGGCTGTCATCGCTCAGTCGGGGCGACGTGCGAACCACCCCACACGCGCGACAAACCACACTCGGCGAGGGCAGCCCGAACCGGTCGAGTTCAGCAACAATCAAGCCGCCCGCAGCGCCGCAAAGGCAGGGCACCTCAACGGTGGTGTAAGAACCGTCCGCGTATTTTTGGATCATTCGGTCACGGGTCGCAATTTGCAGCGAATTCATTGGAAACGCGGGCTTCGCGCGTGTCTGCCGAGATCGGAGCAAGAGGCGGTCAAGCGTGTTTGGCACCGAAACTCCCTCAGTCGCTTTCGGCGATTGACTAAACTCGACTCTATAGCGCCGAATCCGCGGCGTCCAAATCCTCACCTCTTCATGGGGCCGACCGGTCAGGTGCACAGTTCACGCGCTGGCCCGATCCCTCACTGTGAACCACCGTGGCTTTCATGCACACCTTCTTTTGCGGGAAGGATGGCACGATGCCAAGCGAATACACCCTGGAGATCAGGGCCAAGGCGGTCCGGTTGGTTCGGGAGCATCGCGATGAGTACGACACCGAGTGGGCGGCGATGAAGGTCATCTCCGCGCGGTTGGGGATGAACGTGGAGACCCTGCGCAAATGGGTCCGTCAGGACGAGGTCGACAGCGGCCAGGCCCCCGGGCTGTCGACCGGGGAAAGCAAGGAGTTGCGGGAGCTTCGAAAGAAGAACCGCAAGCTTGAGCAGACCATCGAAATCCTCAAGGCGGCAACAAGTTTCTTCGCGCGGGAGAGGTGCGCCACGAGGCGCTGGGTGTATCGGGAGGTGGTGAGAGACCATCTCCGTTGGGCCGTCGCAGCGGCCTGATGAAGCGTCGGGGCAGCCGATTGTCGGGAACGACGGCGATTGGTGGCAAGCGGCCCCGAGAAGGCGAGTCGTGCTGGGACTGCCAGACGGTGCGAGCTCGTCGAGCGAGGTCAAAAGGTACAGCGCAAGCGAACCAGTGGTAGAAGCTCCGTAACCGCGAAGCCGGCTCCAACCTGGTGGATATGGGCCGGTGTGCAGTGCACGGCACCCCGGATGGGGTGTCGACTCCGAAGCCGTCTTTCTCCAGCGGTGAGGAGGCCGCGGTGAAGGCCTGCGGCGTAGCCGTGGCGACGCTGCCGGAGTAGAGCTGGGTGCCTCCCTGACCGACCGATGACCTGGTGAACGTGGGAACCACCTTGGCGAGACCGTTCGTCCGGCCCGGTATCCAGCCGGGAGGGATGAGAAGACTCAAGCGTTCGGAGTTGATAGGGACCGCTATCGGGTGGGGCGGAGACCCCGTAGTAGTCGCGGGCGGTGACGTGCCCGCCGCGGAGACCGAGAAAGGCGGTCACAGGGCCAAGGGGGTCAGCAAGACATGCAGCAGAAGAACTGGAAGGTCAGGAGGAGTGTGATGTCGCCGGTGAATACCGACGAACTCGAGGTCGCGCTGATGATGGCGCGCCAACGGGTACTGAAGATCCAGACCAAGCTGCACCGTTGGGCTGTCGATGATCCTCATCGCAGGTTCGACGATCTGTTCAACCTCGTCGCCGATCCCGCCTTCCTTCTGGTGGCGTGGGATCGGGTGAGCGGGAACAGCGGTGCCGCCACGGCGGGGGTGGATCGGCGCACCGCGTCGTCCATCGTTGCCGGGCAGGGCGTCGAGGCGTTCCTCGACGAGCTGCGGTCGCAGCTGAAGGGCCGCAGTTTCCGGCCGTTGCCGGTCCGCGAGCGGATGATCCCCAAAAGCGGCGGCAAGCTGCGCCGTTTGGGGATTCCAACCGTGGCCGACCGGGTGGTCCAGGCATCGCTGAAGTTGGTGCTGGAGCCGATCTTCGAGGCGGATTTCCTGCCGTGTTCCTACGGTTTCCGCCCGAATCGCCGGGCTCATGATGCGGTGGCCGAGGTGCGTTACCTCGCGACGCGTCCCAGGTGTTATGACTGGGTCGTCGAGGGCGACATCAAGGCCTGCTTCGACGAGATCGACCACACCGCCCTGATGGGCCGGGTGCGTCGTCGCGTCGGGGACAACCGCGTGCTGGGTCTGGTCAAGGCGTTCCTGAAGGCGGGCATCCTCACCGAGGCGGGCCTGCTGGAGGACAGTACCGCGGGAACTCCGCAGGGTGGAATCCTCTCGCCGTTGTTGGCCAATGTGGCGTTGTCGGCGCTCGATGAGTACATCGCTGGTTTGCCGGGTGGCCCGGAGACCGGCATCTACGAGCGCGCCAGACGACTTCGTCGTGGGCAGCCGAATTTTCGGCTTGTCCGTTACGCCGATGACTGGTGTCTGATGGTGCGGGGCACTCACGCCCACGCCGAAGCACTACGAGAGGGCATCGCCGCCGTGCTGGCGACGATGGGTCTTGCTCTGTCACCGGAGAAGACCCTGATCACCCACATCGACGAGGGGCTGGACTTCCTCGGGTGGCGCATCCAGCGTCACCGCAAGAAAGGCACCAGCCGCCACTACGTCTACGTCTATCCGAGTACCAAGGCCGTGCTGGCGGTCAAACGGAAGATCAAGGCGTTGGGCCGAGCAGTCGAACCCAATCAACCGCTCGATGACCTGTTGCGCCGGATCAATTCGACGCTGCGGGGCTGGGCGGGCTATTTCCGGGCCGGGGTGTCCTCGGCGACCTTCTCCTACCTGAGTCACTACGCGTGGCAGACGGTATGGCGACGGATGCTCCGTAAACACCGCAAGGCGACCCGGACACAGTTGCGCCACCGCTACTGCGGCGGCGGTTGGTGGCCAGCCACCGAGGACCACGTGCTGATCGACCTCACGAAGATCGGCACCACCCGATACCGCTACCGCGGATCGGTCATCCCCTCACCCTGGCCACTCGCCGATGAGGATGCCACCACAACAGCAGCCTGACCGGGTCTTGTGGAGAGCCCGGTGCATTGAAAGGTGCACGCCGGGTTCGGGAAGCGGCCCGGGAAAACGGAACAACCCAACAGTTGTCACCGCGTCCCGGGCCGACTTTCACCGACCCGCGACTGCGTTGATCTGCGGGTTCATCGATGAGCACCGGTCACGTCCCGTGGCGTGGTGTAAGAGCGGTCGCGTGTTCGCGTGAGGCTCTGTGGTTGTCACTATGCCGTGAGAGCGGTTGTGGGGGCAACGGTTTCGCTGCTGGGGTCGCTGATCTGGAGTAGAGCGAGGCTGGTTTCGGACAGGTAGCGTTTGTCGGCGACTTGCCATTCGTCGTGGGCCTCGACCAGGACCGAGCCGGCCAGGCGTAGCAGGGCGGCGGGGTTGGGAAAGACCCCGACGACGTCGGTGCGGCGCTTGATTTCCTTGTTCAACCGCTCCAAGGGATTGGTCGACCAGATCTTCTTCCAATGCGGCACGGGGAAGTCGGCGAAGGCGGTGATGTCGGTGGCGGCCTCCCGCAGCATGGTTTCGACTTTGGGGAATTGCCGCCCGAGCATGCCGGCGATGGTGTCGAGTTGTTCCCGGACGTGCTCGGCGTCGGGTTGGGCGAAGATGGTGCGGATCGCCGCGGCCACCATTTCCGCCGATCCCTTGGGGACCTGGGCCAGCAGGTTGCGCAGGAAATGGACCCGGCATCGTTGCCACGAGGATCCGATCAGCACGGCCTCGATGGCGGCCCGTAGCCCGGCGTGGGCGTCGGAGATGACCAGCTGGACTCCGGTTAGGCCGCGGGACTTCAGCGACCGCAGAAACGCCGTCCAGAACGCCCCGTCCTCGCTGTCGCCGACGTCAAAGCCCAGCACCTCGCGGCGGCCGTCGGCGGCGACTCCGGTGGCGATGACCACCGCCTGGGAGACCACGCGGTGGTTGACCCGGGCCTTGCAGTAGGTGGCATCGAGGAACACATAGGGGAAGCGCTGCTCACCCAGCGGCCGGTCGCGGAAGGCGGCGACCTCGGTGTCGAGGTCCTTGCAGATCCGGGACACCTCGCTCTTGGAGATCCCGCTATCGGCGCCGAGGGCCTTGACCAGATCGTCGACCTTGCGGGTCGAGGTGCCATGCAGGTAGGCCTCCATCACCACCGCGAACAGGCACTGATCGACCCGGCGGCGCCGCTCGAGCAGCGCCGGGAAGAACGACCCGCTGCGCAGCTTGGGGATCCGCAACTCCAGGTCCCCGGCGACGGTGGACAAGGTGCGCGGCCGTGAGCCGTTGCGCTGATTGGTGCGGGTCTGGGTGCGCTCATGGGCGGCGGCGCCGATCTTGGCGGTCAGCTCGGCGTCGATCAGCGCTTGATAGACGACCTCGCAGGCTTGGGTGATCCGCTCACCGGCATCGGCGGTGCGCAGTGCATCGAGCACCTCCAACAAGGCAGACTGATCCAGGGCCATCGCGGTGTTCCTCTCGGTAGTGATTCTTGGTCGTTTCACCACAGAGACTCCCGCGATGGCCCTCTCACATCACGACCGACACGCCGCCACTACTTACACCACACCCCGGGACATGAACTGAGCACCGCGCTCGTTTCGGAGTCGCTCCGATCTGCCGCACCCTGTCTGAACACGGGTGCACGATCGCTCCGAGAACCTATTACGCCTGGCCGCCACCGGGCCCCGTGGGACTGTCGCAATAACGGTGTAAGTGGCCTGACGGGCCCCGGTGTGTCGGGGCCGGAAAGGTCACGCGATGACCGAAACTCTCGTGGCTGTGATGCCGTCGAAGGATGCAGTTGAAGCCACCGCCGATGCGGTGATTGAAGTCCCCGACGCCCGGGAGGTCGATGAGCTCGAGGTCGCCCGGGAGTTGGTGCGCCAGGCCCGTGAGGCCGGGGTTGCCTTGACCGGCCCGGGCGGGTTGCTCAAAGCGATGACCAAGACGGTCATCGAGACCGCCCTGGATGAGGAGATGTCCGAGCATCTGGGCTATGACCGCCACTCCGTGGAGGGCCGCGGTAGTGGTAACTCCCGCAACGGGACCCGGTCCAAGACGGTGCTCACCGATGCCTGCGGGGCGATCGAGATCGAGGTCCCGCGGGACCGGGCGGGCACCTTCGAGCCGCAGATCGTAAAGAAACGTCAGCGACGCCTGACCGACGTCGACGAGGTGGTGCTGTCCCTGTACGCACGCGGGCTGACCACCGGGGAGATCAGCGCCCATTTCGCCGACATCTACGGCGCGGCGGTGTCCAAGGACACCATCAGCCGCATCACCGACAAGGTGATCGAGGAGATGGCCGCCTGGCACACCCGCCCGTTGGAGCGGGTCTACGCAGCGGTGTTCATCGACGCCCTGCACGTGAAGATCCGCGACGGCCAGGTCGGGCCACGGCCCGTCTATGCCGCGATCGGGGTCGATTTGGGCGGGCATCGTGACGTGCTGGGCATGTGGGCCGGCGAAGGTGACGGGGAGTCGGCCAAGTACTGGCTGGCGGTACTGACCGAGCTGCGCAACCGCGGCGTGGCCGACATCTTCTTCCTGATCTGCGACGGCCTCAAAGGGTTGCCCGCCTCGGTGGGGGCGGCATTTCCCGACACGGTCGTGCAGACCTGCATCATCCATTTGATCCGCGGCACGTTCCGCTATGCCGGGCGCCAGCACCGCGATGCGATCGCCCGCGCGATCAGACCGATCTACACCGCGGTCAACGCCACCGCCGCTGACCGGTCCCCGATAGTCGGTCCACCTGGTTTTAGAGGCCAGGTTGTTGTACCGATTTCAGTTGATCTCGCAGGCCACGGGGTGATGGGTGTGGCTGCATTGGGCAGCGTACTCGGCCGGGGTCAGGTAGCCCAGGGCCGAGTGGCGGTGGGCGGTGTTGTGTTCGTGCTTGAAGTCGGCGATGCCGACGCGGGCTTCGAGCAGGTTGGTCCAGTAATTGCGGTTGAGGCACTCCTTGCGCAGGCGGTTGTTGAATGACTCGATGAACCCGTTATTCCAGGGTGTGCCCGGAGGGATGTAGGACAGCCCGACCTTTCCTTCGCAGAACTGTTGCAGCGCTTGGGAAATCATCTCCGGACCGTTGTCCATGCGCAGCACCATCGGCGGTCCGCCCGCGGCGGCGAAGCTGCGTTCCAGCTCTTCGATGAGGCGCTCGGCGGTGATCGAGCGCTCGACGATGTTCAGCAGCGACTCGCGGGTGTGCTCATCGACCATCGAGGCGATCTTGATGGCCCTGCCGTCGATGGTGGAGTCGAACTGGAAGTCCAGCGCCCAGACCACCTTGGGAGCATCCGCGCAGACCTGCGGGTGCGAGGACGCCCCGGCGCGTTTGCGCCGGCTGTGCACGCGGCGCTGCAGGCCCTCCTCGGCCCACAGCCGCTGCACCTTCTTCTTGTTGATCCTGCGGTGCTCGTCGTGGCGCAGCGCCGCCCAGGCCCGACGAAACCCATGACAGGGATGGGCCTTGGCGTAAGCGCGCAGCCAGGCCCGCAGATCGGCGTCCGGATCGGCCGGGCTCGCCGCCAGCGGGACGCGTTGGTAGGTGGAGCGGGCGAGCCCGACTGCTTTGCACGCCAACCGTTCTGAGATGCCCTTGACGTCCTTGAGCATGTCCACGGCGCGGCGCTTGGCGGCCGGGCTCAGAATTTTCCCTTGGCCACCTCCCGCAGAGCGTCCTTCTCCAGCTCGGCCTCGGCCAGCAGCCGCTTGAGGCGGCTGTTCTGCTCCCGCAGCTCCTTGAGCTCCTTGGCGGCGTTGAGGTCCATCCCGCCATAGGCCCGCCGCCAGTTGTACAGCGTCGCCGCCGAGACCTCCAGCTCCGCGGCGATCTCCTCGTTGGTCTTGCCCGTCGCGGCGAGCTCGTCGGCCCGGCGCAACTTGCGCACCACGTCCTCCGCCGAATGCTTCTTACGGCCAGCCATGTGATTCATCGTCCCTTCCGGCCCTCTCCGGGCCACAGGACTCTAAAACAGGGTGGCCTCACTCACGGGGAACATGCCACCGCCGCCGAGGCCCTCCACGCCTTCGACGCGGAGTGGGGGCAGCGGTATCCGGCCGCAGTTCGGTTGTGGCGCAACGCCTGGCAGGAATTCATCCCGTTCCTCGACTACGACACCGAGATCAGGAAGGTGATCTGTTCGACCAACGCCATCGAGTCGCTCAACGCCCGTTACCGCCGCGCGATCAGGGTCCGCGGTCATTTCCCCACCGAGCAGGCAGCCCTGAAATGCCTATACTTGGTCACCCGGTCACTGGACCCGACCGGGACCGGCCAGAAGCGATGGACCATGCGCTGGAAACCAGCGTTGAATGCCTTCGCGATCACCTTCGCCGACCGAATCCCGGCCAGCGAAACCAACTAACCGAAGATGCCACTTACACCGTTAATCTGACGGACCCGGCCCCGTCGAAACGGGAACTGTGGGACCTGACTTTTGTCACTCGGGCGGCCCTGAACTACCCCAGGTTTCGTTCCTAGTTGGTTGCGAGGGCCGGGGTTGGCTGGCTCGCGGGGTGTGAGGCGCCGGTGAGGGCGGCCTCGTACTCGGCTGGTGGGACGTAGCCGAGGGCTTCATGCAGGCGTTCCTGGTTGTACCAGGCCACCCATTGCGCGGTTGCCAGTTCGACATCGGCGACGCTGCGCCAGGGCTTACAGCGGTGGATCACCTCGCTCTTGTAAGCGGCGTTGACCGTCTCGGCGAGGGCGTTGTCATAGCTGTCGCCGCGGGAACCAACCGAGGGGGCGATCCTGAGCTCGGCGAGCCTGTCGGTGTAGGCCAAAGAGACATATTGCGACCCGCGGTCGCTGTGATGCACCAACTCAGACAGGTCCGAATTGGCCTGCCAGACAGCATGTTCGAATGCCTGCAAGGGCGGATCTTCGGTGCGCATCGACGCGGCCACTGCCCAGCCGACGATCTTGCGAGTGCAGACGTCGGTGACGAAAGCGGTGTAGCAGAACCCCTGCCAGGTCCGCGCGTAGGTGATGCCGGCAACCCACAGCCGGTTCGGTGCCGGGGCGCTGAACTGGCGGTTGACCAGATCGGCCGGCCGCTGATCGGCCGGGTCGGTCACGGTGGTGAACACCGGCTTTCCCCGATGAACGCCCCGTAGCCCGGCTTTGCGCATCAACCTGCGGGTTTGTTCGCGACCCAGCTGCCAGCCCCGCCGGGGCATCGCCACGTGCATCTTCTTGACCCCGTAGACCGAGAAGTTCTTCTCGTGGACGGTGCGCAGCTCGGCGATCAGCTGTTCATCGCGGATCTCCCGGTCACTGGCCGGACGGGTCCGGGCGGCGCGGTAGCCCCGGGAGGTGAGAAAGCCAGGGATTGCTGCCCGCAAAATCCGGCAGATGAGCTCGACCCCGAACTGATCGCGATGCATGTCGATGAACGCGATCATTTCGTCGCGGGGCGGTCGAGCTCCGCTGCGAAAAACGCAGACGCAGACTTCAAAATCTCATTCGCTCTGCGTAGTTCGGCGACCTCCCGCTTCAGGCGCCGAATCTCGGCGTGCTCCACGCTGGTCATTCCGGGCCGCTCGCCGGCATCGACTTGAGCTTTACGCCGCCACCGGCGCACCGACTCCTCCGAGACACCCAGTTTGCTGGCCACGGACTTGATGGCCTCGAACTCCGAAGTTTCCGAGGACTCCATCATCGTGTCCAACAACCGCAACGCACGCTGCCGGAACTCCGGCGAATACTGACGGGGCATAGTTCCTGATCCTCCTATACGGATCGGAACGAAACCTGGGGTAGTTCAGAACACCCACCGGACCCTACCCGCTTAGTAAGCCAAAACGCCCCGCCCGACAAACAAACGCAAAGGTCAGAGCGATTTCGCCTCTGGAATTCCGCGGAAGTGTCCTAAGTCAGGCCAGAGTTCGAGGCGGAGTTCTACGATGCCCAACGGAGCGACCAGACCCTGGTCGAAATCCAATAGCCCGAGCCTCCACCGGAACCAGTGCGATTCAGCCCAGATCCAGACTGGGTATCAGTGTGGAGGATTTCTATTGTTACGCGCGAAGAGGAAATCGCCCTGCACCGATGCGCCAGCACTATAAGCGACGTGATGTACACCTACCAATGAGAAACCACGCTGGCGCAACCAGTCAATGATTTCGTCCGCTAAGGCTTGGCCTTCGTACAATTCCACAAAAGAACACTCGACGTATACCCAAGCAAACCGATCAAGCAAGTCCTCGCAACCGATCAGCGCCTGTAACTCGAAACCCTGGACATCTATCTTGAGTAGCGCAGGCGCTTCGATCTGTGTGACCGGAAGTTGCTCAACTAGCCGTGTCATCTTGACGGTTTCCGTGCCGACTCGACCTGTCCCCGGGAACAGCTTGCTTTGCGCCGCAGTGATTGGCAACAGCGATGAAGAATCGTCCTGACCAGCGACATTGATTGTCATCTCTCCGGCTCGCGGTCCGAGAGCCGCTTCAAAGAGCAGGGTGCGGGTGTCGCTGGCAAATACAGACCGCCAAATTTCCGCTGGCCGTGCGAGCGGCTCGAAGGCAATTATCCGTGACTCGGGAAAACAGTGACGAGCCGCAAGCCCAAATTGTCCTCGATTTGCACCGACATCGACTATTGTGGAGAGCTCTGGTATGGACCGCAAGACCCGCACGTGTTCGGTAGCCGCAGCGACGCGCTGCCCGAAGAGGGCTTGGCGCCAACCTCGGACAAGAAGGATGTGCATAATCTTTTCGGCCCTGAAGAAAGTTTGATTCACCAGAGCATCTCTCGAGCTGCAACGTTGTCAGTTTTGAAGCAAAATTTGTCGTCACCCGCGACTTGCGCGTGCTTGACTCGGCCACCGACCCAGACAAGAGTCGCAGACTCAGTAATCCCATTTTCTCGGGCCGTCTGTGCTGGATTCTGCCGCACCCGGGCGAACTCTGTCGAACCGCGTTTGAGCTTGCCCTGAGGGGTAGCGTGCACAAACTCTCGAAATCCTCCGGTTGGGGCCATCACGCGCCAGACTCGGGGTGTCGGGGAGCGAGAGATAGAGGTTCCCTTTCGCGAGGCGTGTATTGCCCTTGACTTAGCAAGCATCTCATCCTCCTCCAAGCTCTCGGGGAGTAACCGGCAGACGCGGTTCCCTTCCTTCCGTGGCACTGCTGCCGCCGTTGTCTGAAATGTTTGAACTATCAATTACACCGATGGCGCCGGCGGCAATTCCAGAGGATGACCCAACTGCGAGCCAGAGTGCTAGGGATGCGACGGATGGAGCAGCTAATTGCGAAGCGACTAGGTTCGCAAGCAATCCGATCGACAACAGTGGCAAGAACGGGCTCAATGATACGGTTAGCCTGATGCCCGCCCGTAGAAGTAGGGCGATCAACGCAAGCGCTGGCGGCACGCCCCATTTGAGGGCAAAATCCAAAAATCCTCCCTGACCCGAACCCCACTTGAGCCCGATCCAGACCCCGGATCCGTGGCCGAAGAGTAGCGACTCACCTAGCCTACTTTGGCCGTACGCCCAGATCTCCGTTCTACCAGTAAGGTCTTCACTACGACCCATAGATTCGCTGAAGCTGGCAAGCGTCAGTGAACCCCAGAAATTAATCGTAACCAGCAATACAACTAATCCAAGAAGGGTGATGACGATTGGCCTGGTTCGTGGGCGGATGCGCCGCAACCATGCGATTCCAACAATCGCGCCCGCGGCACCGATGGAACAAGCGTAGGCAGTTGCGGAGTCTGCCCGCACAAGCATAAGCACGGCCGCGGCGCCGGCGACCAGGTGCCACCGCCTAAAATTAGCGTTGAAAAATAGCGTGACTATGGAGGCTAGAGCGCCTACAGCGCACGTACCAGCAAGGCTATTCCACGGGAAGTAGCCGGCGTATCCTCCGGCACTGCCCACGTTCAGCATGCCTGCGACTCCGCCGACAGGCGTTACGAGTCCGACGACTGAGGGAACGAGTGAGACTGAAGTCGCAAGCGCAAATGTTTGAAGCTTATTTTCGGTCGTGCTTCGCAGCGCGAATACATAAATGACCATCAGAAGCATCACGGCCGCCGACAATACAGTTTCTGCTGGCCGCGGAGCCACCACGGAAGCGGCTACCATCCATCCGGCGATAAAAAGCAGAAGAGGGCGCGAGAACAGTGCAATAAAGGACTGGTTCAACTCCCGTACGACCATGACGGCCAAAACCACGAGTGAGACGGTCATGTGTTGGCGACCCGGATAGTTAGGGAAGAAACCGGAGAACCCCTGAGCGCCGATGACTACGACTAGAAATAATCCCCAGTCAATCCGCGTGCTTCCTTTTCGCTCGGCCATGCTCCCAATCCCTGCTCCGCCCGGCCGAACCGGCCAATTGCTAGCTCGAGGAGCCCGGATTCTTGGCGAGTCTGGCGACATCGAAAGGTTGATTTTACAGCTAGGGGGCGAGTATCGCTTGCCAGGGTGGGGTCGGGGTTGTCAATGGACATCTGGATCTGCCCGTGGGCGGCCAGGGGGAACTGCCCAGTGTGAACTACCCCAGGTTTCGTTCCTAGTTGGTTGCGAGGGCCGGGGTTGGCTGGCTCGCGGGGTGTGAGGCGCCGGTGAGGGCGGCCTCGTACTCGGCCGGTGGGACGTAGCCGAGGGCTTCATGCAGGCGTTCCTGGTTGTACCAGGCCACCCATTGCGCGGTTGCCAGTTCGACATCGGCGACGCTGCGCCAGGGCTTACAGCGGTGGATCACCTCGCTCTTGTAAGCGGCGTTGACCGTCTCGGCGAGGGCGTTGTCATAGCTATCGCCGCGGGAACCCACCGAGGGGGCGATCCCGAGCTCGGCGAGCCTGTCGGTGTAGGCCAAAGAGACATATTGCGACCCGCGGTCGCTGTGATGCACCAACTCAGACAGGTCCGAATTGGCCTGCCAGACAGCATGTTCGAATGCCTGCAAGGGCAGATCTTCGGTGCGCATCGACGCGGCCACTGCCCAGCCGACGATCTTGCGAGTGCAGACATCGGTGACGAAAGCGGTGTAGCAGAACCCCTGCCAGGTCCGTACGTAGGTGATGCCGGCAACCCACAGCCGGTTCGGTGCCGGGGCGCTGAACTGGCGGTTGACCAGATCGGCCGGCCGCTGATCGGCCGGGTCGGTCACGGTGGTGAACACCGGCTTTCCCCGATGCCTGTCGAAGTGGATGCGCCAGGCTGATGTCGATGACGGCGCCAAACCGGGCACCAGCCGGGCCGAGTCGGTCGAGCTGCGGGAACTGCGCCGCCGTAACCGGCTGCTGGAGCAGGAAAACGAAGTCCTGCGCCGAGCCGCCGCCTACCTGTCGCAGGCCAATCTGCCGGGAAAAGGATCTACCCGCTCGTGAAGGAGCTCGCCGCCGACGGGATCCCCGTGGCGGTGACGTGCCGGGTACTCAAGCTCGCCCGCCAGCCCTACTACCGCTGGCTGGCCGATCCCGTGACCGACGCCGAGATCACCGAGGCGTACCGGGCCAACGCCCTGTTCGACGCCCACAAAGATGACCCCGAGTTCGGCTACCGCTACCTGCTCGAGGAAGCCCGCGACGCCGGCCAGCCGATGGCCGAGCGCACCGCCTGGCGGATCTGCTCGCAGAACCAGTGGTGGAGCGCCTTCGGCAAGCGCAAGCGCGGCAAGAACGGCAAGGTCGGCCCGCCGGTCCACGACGATCTAGTCGGCCGGATCTTCACCGTCCCAACGCCAAATACGTTGTGGCTAGCCGATATCACCGAACACTGCACCGACGAAGGCAAGCTTTACATCTGCGCGATCAAGGACCAGTTCTCCAACCGCATCGTCGGCTACAGCATCGACTCCCGCATGAAGTCACGGTTGGCTACCCAGGCTCTGGCCAATGCGGTAGCCCGCCGTGGCGATGTCGCCGGCTGCATCGTCCACAGCGACAGGGGCAGTCAATTTCGAAGCCGAAAATTCGTTCTCGCCCTGGGCCGCCACGACATGGTCGGCTCCATGGGCCGCGTCGGGGCCGCCGGGGACAACGCCGCCATGGAGAGCTTCTTCTCGCTGCTGCAGAAGAACGTCCTCGACCGCCGGCGCTGGAACACCCGAGAGGAACTGCGTGTCGCGATCGTCACCTGGATCGAACGCACCTACCACCGCCGGCGCCGTCAGGTTGGCCTCGGCCGGTTGACCCCGATCGAATTCGAAGCAATCATGACCGCACCGGCCGATCAGGCCGCGTGACTGGAACTGTCACCTGCTCGTGCAGCAGACCCCAATCATGACCACACGGCCGATCAGGCCGCGCGACTGAATCTGTCACCTTTCCGTGCAGCAGACCCCCTCTTCCTGCAGCAGCCCGTAATCGACCGAGTGCAGTAGCGTCGAACCTGTGAATCTAGTTGCATTCATTGACTCGCCTCTGCAAGCGCTAAACCTCCTTGAATACAGTAAGAGGTTTTCCCGTGAAGTCGATGTAGTCGTGGTGGGCGACGTCGCTGAGCCTGAAAGCTGCAGCCAGATCGAGGCAGTACTTTCCTTGTTGGGGCCGAAGCAAATCATTCAACGCGAGTGGATGCTCCGGCCCGCCGGGCCACACAGGGCTCAGCGATCCGTTGCATCAGGGGTGGCAGCGCTGCGGTCGCACTTGCCGCCCGGGCCGCACGAGTTCATCGTTGGTGAATACCGGTCGGCGTTCTCTTGGGCTGTTTTACACCGCCTCAAAGACCTAGCCCGGAATGTGGTGGTGGTCGACGACGGGACCGCAATGCTCCGCATTGACCGTCAAAAATCAATACCACGATCACGCGAACAATGGCGTCTGCAGTTGAAGCGCCTCATATTTCTCGCACTCGGCATCCGTGGCATCGTTCCGAGAAGTGACCTGACATTCTTCACGAGCTTCGCAATTAATGATCGTGTGGCGCCTGGCGATACGGTAATTCGCAACGACTACCGAACGCTTAGCTCCGAATTAAGAGAATTGCCACCAGACGAAGACTCGGTTTATGTAATTGGTGGCCCGTATCTAGAGGGGGGCGATGTCGATCAGGGTGACGTGGAACTCGCACTTGAGTTGATTGGTTTCGCCGCCGACTACACGGGAAAGGAGGTCATTTACATGGCGCATAGACGTGAAAGAGCCGAGAAACTTAACGTCCTACGGAGGGAGGTTACGGTCGTGACTCCAGATGTCCCATTCGAGATCTACCCTCGGGTTATCGGAAGGCGGCCCAGGTTTATTGTTGGATACTACTCATCAGTCTTCGTTACGGCGGCCGAACTCTTGGGGAATGCGGTAGATATCATTGCATTAGAAATGCCCCGTCATCAAATCAACAGTTCATGGCTGCCATTCATTGATGCGGTATATGAGTACTATCGGACTGAACTCCCAACGGCAATACGTATAGTCGATCGGCCTAATTCGTTCCGCGACGAGAAAGGCCGAAGTGGCCAGGATTCCAGTTAGTTTGCTAAAGGGTCGCATTTCGCGACTAGTGAGCAACCGGAAGTTATTTGGGGCGGCGGCGTTGACCGCTTCCGACGTTGCCGGAAAAGCGGTCGCGCTAATAATTATGCCTTACCTGGCTAATCGGATGGGCTCGGCCGATTTCGGAGTGCTCAACCTCTACATGTCAGTCATCCAGATCCTGACGTTCGGCATCGAACTCGGCGGGCCGGCCCTAATCACCGCTGAATACGTTCGAAATGGTTATGCGTCAGCGCGGCGACTGCGGGCGACGAACCTCCGATTAGCGATGTGGATCTCAATCGCTATGATCCTAGTGAGCCTTAGTCTATCTTGGTTTGTCCCATCAGTAGTGCCAACGGCATCGGGTGTGCTGATAGTAGTCGTAAGTTGCGTTCAGGCAATTAATGTGGTCGAGCTCTCATACTATCGTGGTGCACAGACTTATGCGGTGGCCATTGCAGGGCAATTTGTATTCGCTTTCCTAAATGTATTGCTGACTGTCATGGCGTTCGAGTTTGATTCGCCTACAGTAGCAAATCGCTTAATCTGCATTGCGCTGGCTGGCGCGGTAGTGCAGACTGTCTACGCGCTCGAGTTGCGACGGAAGCGTTACACGCCCGCCGACAAAGCCACGAGACGGGCTAATACCTCCCTAATTGTCGGCTTTGGATTATCGATTTCTATCCACGTGGTGAGTGGTTGGATTCGTGTGAGCATTGACCGATTCTTTGTCGCAGCTAATCTTGGACTCCCTGCGACCGGCGTTTATGGTGTTGCAGTTTCGCTGACGGTAGGGGTAACAATCCTTTTCGGGGCGGTCAGTCAACAGCTTCAGCCCTTTCTTTATCGAAGGGTGAAGTGCCGTGATTTCGCCGGCTTTAGGCGAGTGCAGTTTTTGTTTGTCGTAGTTGTATTATGCTTCACCACCGCCTATTACCTTTTGCTGCAGATGCTCTTCGGATTGCTGTTCGCGAACGAATACGATGGTGCGAAAGCGCTCCTGCCTGCTCTGTTGGGCGGGGCGGCTGCCCAATCAATTTTCACTAACTTTTCACATGCGGCGTTCTATGAGCGACGCGCAAGCGAAATCTCGTGGATATCAGCGATTGCACTGCTGGTCCATATTGCGGCGCTCGGCGGACTCGCCCTCTCTGACCTCGTCACCTCAACCAACGTCGCTTTGGTCTACTTCGTGTCAAGTACGGTCGCAACGCTAGCTATGGCATGGTTGTCTAGGAGTGTCATCCGTCAGCTTCGTCGCACTTAGTTTCGATCCACGTGTGTCACGAACGCTGAAGGGGGCGTGATTTTGGCCGTCGCTGCGGGTGCGGTTGATGGAGTCATCATGGATCCCGACTTGGCTCAAATTAGTGCGCATCATCGGCGCGGATTTTTGCCAGAGCGGCGCGTAGGTCCCGAGTTGGGTCATTTGGCTTAGTGCCTGAGCTGTCGACTCTGAGCGCGTCCAGAATTGCTTGGCCCTCGGGGTTCAGGGCGGGCGGGAATGTGGCGATGACGCCGTTGAGGTCGATGGTGGCTGATCGCAGGGGCTTGAGGTGCGCAGGAACCGGCGCAGTGACAGGCCGGCGCGGTTCTGGACTTTGCGGCTGAGGGCCAGTGCGGTGAACACGATGCTCAGGTTGACCTGTTCCCGCTTTCCCGGACGGCTGGTGTTGGGTGTTCACGCGGCCGTGTTGGTGGTCGTGTGAGGTCTTTCGTAGTCGATGGGGCTGCGGTAGTCCAGGGCGCTGTGGCGGCGCACTGGGTTGTAGAAGGCCTCGATGTACTCGAAGATCGCTGATGCCAGCTCGGCTCGGGTGGTCCAGATTCGGCGGTCGAGCAGTTCGATCTGCATCGAGCCGAAGAACGATTCGATCATCGCGTTATCAAACGCCGAAGCCACTTTGCCCATAGACCCGAGCAGGCCGGCTTCGCGCAGCCGGTGACCGAAGAGCCAGGAGGTGTATTGCGTGCCGCGGTCCGAATGAACTACTGTCCCAACGGGTTTGCGGCGCAGCCGGGCCATATCGAGGGCGTCGGCGACCAGGTCGGTACGCAGATGATCGGCGATCGACCAGCCCACCACTCGGCGGGAGAACACATCGAGGACGACCGCGGCGTACACCCAGCCCTCACCGGTGCGGTGTTGGGTGATGTCGGTGACCCATAAGCGGTCCGGGCCCTCGGCGCGGAACTTGCGTTGGACCAGGTCCGGCCACGAGGCGGCCGCAGGCCTGGGCCGGCGCCACCGGCGTCGGTGCACCCCTTTCAGGCCGATGAGCTTCATGCAGCGCCAGACCCGCTTGCGGCTGACCCGGCGGCACTGGCCGTGGCGCAGCTCGGCATGGATACGGCGCACTCCGTAGGTCTGCCGGGATGCGGTGTGGATCGCGGCGATAGTGTTGGCCAACTCCGCATCATCGCGGTCACGGGCGCTGGCCGGCCGGCTGCGCCATTCGTAGAAGCCCGAGGTCGACACCTTCAGGATCCGGCAGGCCACCGCGACGGGGAACCCGTCAGCGGCAAGCTCGTGGACCAGCCGGAACGCTATTTTGGGAGGATATTCTCCCGGGCGAAATAGGCGCTGGCCCGTTTGAGAATCTCCACTTCCATCTCCAGGACCCGTTTCTCCCGGCGCAGCCGAACCAGCTCGGCACGCTCGTCTTTGGTCAGGCCCTCCTTGTGGCCTTCCTCGACGTCGGCCTGGCCCATCCAGCGGCGAAGGCAGGACTCGCTGATCCCGATGTCCTTGGCGATCTGGGCGATCGGCTTCTCCCGCAGCCGGGCCAACTCCACCGCACGGCGGCAGAACTCCTCGGGGTGAGCAGCGGGCATACTTCTCAGACTCCTTCCGTTGAGACGATCATCGCCTCAACCTCGGTGTCCGGGAAAGCGGGAACAGGTCACATCGGGATACTGCACCATTGCCCGGACGGCCGTTTTCGTGAGAACATGCTGAGCGAAGGCTGAGAGGTTACAGGCATGCGATGCAGGAGTCGGGCGTGAGAAGGCGAGCGCGATGAGCCACAGAAAAAACGCGGCTGTCCGAATGCCAACCAAGATGAAAAGTCTTGAAACCGAAATGGCCGCCGCGGAAAACCCACAGGCGAATAGTACTAACGCCACGACATCGGCTAGTTGGCAGGTCACTTACGGTAGGTGGCTAACACTAACTGACTCAGTGGCCGTGGTAATCGCAGTCACCTTCGCCCAGCTGGTCCGTTTCGGTTCTTCCTCACCCGCGGGCGCGCCCTTGGCAGTTCTACGCGGCGTCACCTACCTCGAGGTTTCGATCGCGATTGCAGTCTGCTGGCTAGGGGCACTGGTAATCAGTCACTCGCGATCTCATCGGATCATCGGTGCGGGCGCCGAAGAGTATCGGCGCGTATGGCTTGCCACTATTTCGGTGTTCGGGGGTGTGGCCATCGTATCAATGCTCTTCAAGCTTGAAGTCGCGCGCGGATATTTGATGATTGCGCTTCCGACGGGATTGTTTCTGCTGTTCAGTTCACGACGGACCGCCCGGATGTTTGTCGTGAGGGCACGTAGGAACTTAGGGAAATGCACCACTCGGTTGCTCGTCGTCGGCAGCCCACAGGCGGTCCGCGATCTGACGGCCGCACTGTGGCGCGAGCCGTGGTCTGGTTTCGTAGTGGTCGGAGCCTGTGTTCCGGGTCCGCGCCCGCGCAGTGATATCAGTGTCCCAGGTCTCGGGACCATCCCGGTCTTGGGAGATGAATCGAGTGTTCTAGGCGCCATCGATGCCAGCAACAGCCACGCAGTAGCCGTCACGGCAACTGAGCAGTTCCACGGGAGCGGGCTTAGGAACTTGTCCTGGGATCTTGAAGGACGTGGAATCGACCTACTCGTCGCGCCCGGTGTCATCGATGTCGCCGGTCCGCGACTGCATATGCGCCCAGTGGCGGGGCTTCCGCTGATTCACGTAGAGAAGCCTCAGTATCACGGTGCCAAACAGTTCCAGAAGCGGTCGTTCGATCTCGTGTTCTCCTGCGCAGCTCTCCTGTGTGGCCTCCCGATTCTGCTGGTCATCGCGCTCGCGATCAAGTTGAGCAGCAAGGGGCCGGTCTTCTATCGGCAAGAGCGGATTGGTTTGGACTGCAAACCGTTCGAACTGATTAAATTTCGAACTATGGTGGTTGGCGCGGACACCATGTTGGCAAACCGAGACGCTTTTGACGGAGTCGCGTCACCAAGGGATCCGTTCAAGTCCGTCAACGACCCCCGAATCACTCCGCTAGGTAGATTTCTTCGAAAATTTAGTCTCGATGAACTGCCCCAGTTCCTTAATGTTTTGAAGGGGGATATGAGCGTCGTGGGGCCACGTCCGCAAGTGAAGCGCGAAGTCGATTTGTACGACAGCCACACCATGCGACGACTTCTAGTGCGGCCTGGGATCACCGGTCTTTGGCAGGTTAGTGGCAGGTCGGACTTGTCTTGGGAAGATTCCGTTCGACTTGACCTGTTCTACGTCGAGAATTGGTCGATGATGGCCGACCTCCTAATTGCACTCAAGACGCTTAGAGTCGTGGTCAATCACTCCGGCGCATACTGACCATTCGGGTTCCGGCCGCATCCGCAACCGTCAACGCCCGAACCCATAAACGACAGGGGCAACGGGTATTCGCGGCCCATCGCGCGGTTTATCGGCTGTATTTACCTCCGGAAGGTTTCGCTGTGAAGATCTTGCACGTACAAGAAACATTGTCCCGTGGATACGGCGGACCTTCTACAGTGCTACCACAATTAGCAAACGCACAAGCGGTGGCGGGCCACCAAGTAGTGGTGGCGACAACGAATGCGGATTATTCCGAAAGTCCCTACCACAAGCCAGGCTGGGATTCCATCGGAGGTGGGCCGGCTAAGGCGTTCTATGCACCCGTGCAGTTCAACTCCATGAAGATATCGCTAGACCTCGCCGCCTACCTGCGAGGTGCGATTCCCGCCTTCGACATAGTCCACATACACGGTCTGTATCGTTTCCCGCCCACCCTCGCTGCCTATCTGAGCAGGCGGTACGACGTCCCTTACATCGTGCGGCCGCACGGCGCACTCGATCCCTACCTGCACAACAAAAGCGCGGCTGGGAAAATCCGCTTGAAACGGCTTTACGGGCGTTGGTTTGATTTGCCGAATCTGAATGCAGCTGCAGCAATCCACTATACCGCCGAGCGGGAGCAGGCCCGTGCGGCGTTCCTCAAACTTCGGTCACCGTCATTCGTGATCCCCAACGGACTCAAGTCGGATTGGAACGAGTCGCGATTCAAACGAGGACGCTTACGTGATCGCTGGGGGGTCGGTGACGCGCCAGTGGTCTTGTTCTTAGGCCGCATAACTGTTGGTAAAGGGCTCGATCTACTGATTCCCGCATTCGATGCTGTGCGACAGATGGAACCCAACGCTTGCCTCGTCATAGCAGGACCCGACGACGACGGGTATGGAGAGGAGGTGAGCCGGTGGGTTTCCGAGCTTGGGCTCGGTGGGAATGTGCGGATTGTTGGCCCACTAAACGGTATCGACGTGCCGCAAGCGTATCGAGATGCCGACGTGTTGGCTCAAACCTCGCACACTGAGAACTTTGGCATGACTATCGTCGAAGCGATGGCATGCGGTTTACCCGTCGTTATCTCAGATCAAGTCGGTATTCATCCTGAGGTTTCGCGCAGCGGTGCTGGTCTAGTAACTTCCCGCAACGCGTCCGAGATATCACAGGCGCTGCTGATGTTGCTAGGCGATAAGGGCCGCCGATTTGCAATGGGTCGGGCTGGACGCAAATTGGTGCAGCAGTGTTACTCGTGGCCTTCGATCGTGGCCGCGCTTGACAGCCAGTACGAAGACATAATCAGAAGGCGCTAACTGAATCGCACTGGTTCCTGTGGAGGCTCGGGCTATTGGATTTCGACCAGGGTCTGGTCGCTCCGTTGGGGATCGTAGAACGCCGCCTCGAACTCTGCCGGGGGTAGGTTGATGAGGCTCGTTGAAAGTCCCCAGGTGTGCTCATCGAAATTCCTCACCTGCGGGGCTCTGTCAGCGTAGCGGTTGGCGGTTGCCGGTGGTGGTTCGGTGCAGGGTTTCCGCGGCGGCGTGGTGGTCGCGGAGGCGGTAGGACTCACCGTCGAGGTTGACCACGATGGAGCGGTGTAGCAGGCGGTCGAGCATGGCGGCGGCGACGGTGGTGTCGCCGAGGATTTCTCCCCAGGACCCCACGCCGCGGTTGGTGGTGATGACGATGCTGGTTTTCAAATATCGTTGGGAGACAACCTGAAACAGCGCTGAGGCGGCTTCTGCGGGCAGTGGCAGGTAGCCCAGTTCGTCGATCACGAGCAGGGTCGGCCCGGCGAAGAAGCGCATGGTGGTGGCCCAGCGGCCCTCGATCGCGGCGCGGTGGCAGCGGGCTGCCAGGTCGGCGGCGGTGGTGAAGTAGGTGCGGTAGCCGGCGTGGGCGGCGGCGCGGGCCAGTCCGACCGAGAGGTGGGTTTTGCCGGTTCCGGGTGGGCCGATGAGCAGGATGTTGGTGGCGGTCTCGAGGTAGCGGCAGCTGCCCAGGTCGTTGATCAGGGATCGGTCGATGCCCACGGCGGCGTCGACGTCGAAGTCGGCGAGGGTGGCCGGGGTGGGCAGGCAGGCGAAGCGCAGCCGCCCGGCGAGCCGGCGGGCGGTGGAGGCGTCGACCTCGACTGCCAGCAGTCGTTGCAGGGCGGCGGTCACCGACAGGCCCTCGGCGTTGGCCTGGTCCAGGACCGCGGGCAGCGCTTGGGCGGCGTCGTGGAGTTTGAGCTCGGCCAGGTGCGAGCGCAGCTGTTGATAGACGCTGGCCGCGGTGGCGGGCGAGTCGTCGATGGGTGCGGGGCTGGTCTTGGCCGTGCGGGGTGTGCTGGTCATTTCAGGGTCCTTTTCTGGGCTGCCCGCTCGTAGGCGGCCAGGTCGATGACGGTGGAATCGTTTGTGCTGGTTGAGGGTTGGATGTTGTCGGTCTCGCCGGCCTGGGCGGCGAGGATTTTGGTGGCTGCGGCCTTGGCTGCCGGGCCCGGTGGGATGCGTTCCTTGCGCCGATGCGGGTGCCCGCTGGTGGCGGTGGCCATGGCTGCGGCGTTGAGCGCCAGGACGTGGCCTTTGTCGCGCACCGCGACGCCCAGGCCGTCGGCGGCCAGCCGGTGGCGGGCGATCACGATGCCCGCGGCGGTGGCGATATCGACGACCTGCCCGCCGATCGGGTGGGAGACGACCACCGCCGCGCCGGCCAATTCCGGGGGCACCGAGTAGCGGTTGCCGCGGTAGGACACCAACGCCTGCCGGGAGGCGGTGCGGGCCTCGCGGATCACCACCGGGTATGGCGGCGGTACCGTGGCCAGCGGTTCGGCCGCGGCAACCACCGCGACCGAGGAGCGTCCGTCGGCGGTGGCCCGTAACCGGGTGTCCCCCCGCAGCGCGGCGAACCGGTCCAGGCTGGCCTGTGTTTCCTCGACGGTCAGCTCATCGGCCAGGGTGCGCCACCACCGCTGGGCGGCGGTGTGGTTGACCTTCTCCACCACGCCCTTGCGGTTGCCGCGCCGGGGCGGGCAGATCGCGACCGACACCCCGTAGTGCTTGGCCACCCCGGCGAACGAGGCGCTGACCCTCCCGGAGGCCGGATCACACACCGTGGCCATCCGGTCGAACCGCCACCCCCGGCTCACCCCGCCCAGGGCGCGGGTGATGCGGTCCAGCCCGGCGATCAGGTGCGGCTGGTCCTGGGAGGCCGACAGCACCGCCCGCCACTTGCCCGAGTTCGCCAGCGAGCCGACCAACAGATCGGCCGATTTGCCCCACCCCCATGATGTGGGTGGATTCGGCAATTCCAGCCAGTCCCATTGGGTTTCATCACCAGGGGTGTGTTCGATCACCGCGTTGGGCCGGTCGGTCGCGGTCCGGCATGCGTGGCACACCGGGCGCAGGCCCCGCTCCCGGATGATGCGGGTCAGGCTCTGATACGACAGTCCGAACCCCAGGTCCTCCAACTCGTCAAACAGGGTGCGGGTCCTCGACCAACCGGGCGGTGACGTAGTCGGCGAACGGCTCAAACGGATCCGGTCCGGACCGCGCCCGGACCCCGGGCGTGCCGTCACCGGCCAGGTATTTGCGGACCGTCTTACGGTCGAGCTTGGCGTGGTTGGCGATCGCCGTGATCGTCCAACCCCGCTTGCGTAGGGCATGTAGTTCCACATCGTCCTCCGATGTGAGCATGAGAAAGCGGGCCTCCTTCAACGAAGCAACTGGCGTCAGACACCAGAAGCATCGAAGGAGGCCCGCCCTTCTCGGCGGAGCCACACGGGTGGGGATTTTCAGCGAGCGTCAGTGGGGATTTTCAGTGAGCGCCATCAAGGTCGCCGAGGTAGCCGTGCAGCCTGGTGTTGTTGTGCCAGTGACCCAGCCCAGGGTGGCCAACTCGAGGTCGTCGTGGGTCTTCCAGGGCCCGCCGCGGGCCGGCCCGTAGACCAACTCGGCCTCATACAGGCCGCTCACCGTCTCGGCCATCGGAAGAAGCATTCGGCGGAGGACGTGGTGGGCAAGTTGCGCCGTGCCGATGAACTGGCCGCGGCGGGCAGGACCAACGAGGAAATCGCCGGCGAGCTGGAGGTCTCGGCGGCCACGCTGTACAGCTGGCGACGCGCCTACGGCGGCATGGACGTCAACGCGGCCAAGGAGCTCAAGGAGCTGCGTGAGCAGAACTCCCGCCTCAAGCCTGAGTTTGGACATTTTGCTTAGTACCCCGGGTTCAAGCTGAGGTCGGCGAGGATCTTGCGCTCGGTTGGAGGGATGGCTGGCGGGAAGGTTTGGGTGGCGCCGTTGATGGTGATGGTTGCCGAGCGCAGCGGACGCAGTTGCTTGACGACCTTGGCGATGGACAGTCCGGTTCGCGACTGGATGGCTTGGGAGACGGCCAGGGCGGCGAACACGATGGTCAGGTGTGCCTCGATGGCGTCGCGCATGCGGTGCAACATGGGGCGGGCTGCGAGGTCGGATTTGGACATCCGGAAGGACTTCTCGACGTGCCAGAGGTCGTGGTATTTCGCGATGGCCTCGGCGGCGGGCATCACCGAAGCCGGGACGTTGGTCACGTAGCCCTTGAGTCCGACGAGGGATTGAGCCCGTGACAGGCTGGCCTCGTCCAGGGTGCGGTCATCGCCCCGGGTCGTGACGAATCGTCTGTTTCGTCCTCCGGATTACTGCTGCTTCCAGGCGGAGATTTCGAGGTTGAGACTCGGAATGAGCGGATATAGCCGCGGAACCGCAGCACGATTCCCACGCAGCCAAGTCCCGCAAGGATGAAGATGAACGGCTCAATTTGCATGCGGTAACGAGCATGCACCGAAGTCGTCGCGTAGGCGAAGGTGAGGAGTGTAAGCGTAGTGGCGTAGATGAGTGTTGGTCCGCGCCCGATCCATCTACGCCAGCGCCAGGTTGCAACAAGTCCGATCAAAGCAAGCAGATTCGTGACCAGCCAGGGGATGAGGTAGTCTGGGCGCACTACGACACCTCGGTCGGTCCAGTCGAAAGTCCAGAGCAGCGCAATTTTATTTAGAACAAGCTTGGCTATTCGTCCATTTGAAGAATCCTGAATGTCTTTATGGAATGCCCTCAGGTAGGCGTCCTGAAGTCTGGTTTCATAGCCCGGCCCGTAGGGAATTGATTTGCGGATCCCGGATGATGCTGCCGCGGCGGATCTATTGTTTGTCTCCGTGAGATTTCCGGACCCATTAGTATACGGGTTGTAGCCTTTCCACAAGTTATAACCCTGACTTTGTGCCACCGGAATTACGCGTCCGAAGGTTGCGTAATTCCGAACAATCCACGGCGATATAATCAAACCCAATGCCAAGCTGCCAGTAACGCCGACGATCAAGATGCGCTTCCAGTCGCGGCGCCATAGCCCGCCGAGTGCGACCAATGTGGGGCCAATGATTATCATTTCGGACCGATTCAGGGCTGCTACGCCACTAAGCAAGCCGCCGAGTGCACCGAATAGCCAGGGATTAGAACCGTCCGCCAACTTTACGGCAACTGCGACGACAGCCAGCAACAGGAGTACTGCCCAATTGGTCTGATGATAGGTCGCGGAAACGAATACAAATGTTGGATAGATGGCGATTAGAAAGGCGGCGACAAAGGCCACCCAACGCGACGGAATCAGCTTCAGGGCTAAGTAAAAAGTCAGGGCAACGGATCCAAGTGCGGCCGCCACGCTGCCCGAAAGCCAGGCGATCCGGGCAGTTATACCGTCACCAAACAAACCGAAAAGTGCTAGCCAGAAGTAGCTGAGAAGCGGAGGCATGTAGGCAGACGGGTATGGGGCACTGTCCGGTGCGTAGTAAAGGCAGAGGTCGCTCGCGTTCTGCTGAGCGCAACGCGCTTGCTCGCCGTACTCCCAAAGGTTGGCACCAGACGACAAGTCTCCGAAAGCAACGATTGTGCCGACTCGAAGGGCCAGCGCAATCGCGAGCACCGTTGACAACAACATCCGTGTGCTCGGTTGTCGATTCGTTGGGGAGGAATCGATTTGCTTACCCTCCTTCTCACATTCTCGGAATTTGCAGTGGAATATTGATCGCTCTATGACGCGCTCCTACCGGGTCGTGTGGGCCCAATGAACAATTTTGGGCAATGCAATTTCTCCTCGGGGAGTTGTTCTAGGCGATTGGACGATCGGCGTTATGGCCACGCGCTTGCCTGGTTTCAGGATTCGCGCTTCACCCCAACGAGTTTGTGCGCTGCTCGGCAGTCGAGTTCAGTCAGTGTCGGAGCGGTACGTGCAGTCCAAGGACGGGACTGAAATATTCGGAAAACTGCGGGCCAATCGCCTTGCCAGGGAGGTAGTAATTAGTAAGCGCGAAACGTTGCCCGCGTTTGAGTGGCATGCCGCGGTGTATCCCCGTGGTGTCAGCGAGAATAAGTGTTCCCATAGGTGCGGTAAGAATGCGATGCCGATCAGGCTCTGCTGCTATCACATTTCTGACGGCGCTATCGTCGAGGCGGGTGTGCAGCGGGATGCCGTACCTCCTGCTGTCCGAGAGTTTCTGTCGCAAAAGATGCGAGCGAATGATGTACTCGAACGGTCCGTTCTCTTCCGTTACATCCGTCAAGTAGACGATCGCCTTGAACTGGTTGAAGAAGCTGTCGCGGTGCCAGCCCTCTCCTGATCCGAGATTACCGTCCATGTAGGAGATGGTCGCGGCAAGCGTGAGTGCGTTTGCGGCATCGGCCCCAAGAACGACCCTGGCAGTGTTCAGAAGGCGAGGCTCCTCAGCGAATGCGTTGATCCCTGCCGTCGCACGCTCAGCGCCAAAGATACGGCGGTCTGCGCCATTGGATGCGGCATGGACTGCATCGGGATAACGCTCTGCGGTGTCGAGAACCGCTCGGCGAAGTTCCTCGCAGATCGAAGGGCTATAGAAATTGGGGACAACGCAAATGCCATTGTCGCGAATTGTGTCGATCCAGGTTTTGACCTCGTCGAATTCCGGATCTGCCCTAGCCGTTCTTTGGCGAAGAGCTGTGAAGCCCCTCTTCGCCACTCGTGCCGCGTCAATGACTAACACTCATACTCCTAGCCGAGAGATCATCGCCGGCCTGACTGGCAGGCGTGAATATTGCGATGCCTAGTCCGTGGTACTACGGTTCGTTTATCATTTCTCCGGTCTTAATGTTAACTCCGGCCTCAGATTCCGCACAGTCAGTGGCCGCTCGATCGCGGACGCTGCCACCGCCCGCGCCTCCTGCTTCGGGCTGATCGTCTCTGTAGTTTCCGGAATAGTAGTAGCCGTAATTGTATGCACTGGTTCCGCGCGTCGGCGTCATGGTGAGCACCGCGCCGAGCAGTGTTGCGCCGACGTCATTGAGCATTCCGATGGCGTGTGAGAGTTGGTCGCGCTTTGTCTTTCCTGACCGCACGACGACCAGAGCGCCATCGGACTTCGCGGCAAGGATCGCGCCGTCGGTTACCGCGAGAAGCGGGGCCGAGTCGATGACGACGTAGTCGAACTGGGAACGAAGTTCGCTGAGCATCCTTTCGGCGTTCAATGACCCGAGCAGTTCGCTCGGATTCGGTGGGGTTAGCCCGGCAGCTAGGGCCGTCACTCGGGTAAACTTTGTCCTTTGTAATGAATCGGCTAGGGGCGATCCGCCGCTGAGTACGGTGCTAACCCCCACCGAACCGATGAGGTCGAGGTAACTGGCCAATCGCGGGCGCCGTAAATCTCCATCGACCAAAACCACATTGTGATCGGCTTCTGCCAACGCGAGGGCGATGTTGATCGCTGTGGTGGACTTGCCTTCACTCGGCGACGAACTGGTCACCACGATCACGCGTGGCGGATGATCAACTTCAAGGAACTGTAAGTTAGTCCGGAGCTTGCGGAATGCCTCAGCCGTTGATGAGTGGTCGGAATCGAACGACAGCGATGGAACAGAAGCGAATTTCTTATCAAAGGGGATGTAGCCAACGGTACCGGCGCCGGTGATCCCTTCCAGAACCTCTTGGCTCTTGACGGTGTTGTCGAGCAGGTCACGAAGAGCGGCAACGCCAATGCCCAACATTCCACCGAGGATGATGGCAAGGGCAAGGTTTCGACCCTTACGCGGCACCATTGGTTCTTCCGGAATGGTTGCCCGTTGCTCGACTATGACACGTGCATCCGGCCTTGTGCCTCCAGGCGGCGTTTCCAATTCCGTTGCCATCATGACGAATTCGTCGGACAAGGCGTTGGCGATGTCTCGCGCTCGGACGGGCGACTCGTCAAGAACTGATACGTCGATCAGCACCGTTCCGGCTTTCGACTTGGCCGTTACTCGCTCTGTCAGCTTTTCTGCGTCCATGTCCAAGTCCAAGCGGTCGATGGTTCTCTGCGCAACCGTCTCGCCCTTCACCAACTCGGCATAGGACACGACACGCTCTTGCGAAAAACGACTGCTCTGGTATAAATCGCTTGCCGATGTGTTGGACGTTGTGGCGACGAAGAGTCTTGTGGACGCCTCATAGAGTGGGGTCTGAAGCAGTGTGTAAGTCACCGCCGCCAGGATCGTGATCAGCGTAGTCACGACGATAGTGATCCAGCGGCTACGTAGCAGCTTCAGGAATTCCTGTATCGACACCGCGATCGTCTCCCTACCCGCAAACCGGGACTGAAACCCGAGGCGCAACACTGTCGACCAATGGCTGGACCGGAACTCGCGGTGCGCCTGGGTTCGTGGGTTCGGAAAGCCTGAATACCAATTCTCCGCTCTTGCCGGGGGGTATCGCGACTTGGACTTCAAAACTCGGTCGCCCGCGTTCAAGGTGCCTGATGGCCGTTGTCCGCTCACCGTTGGACGTGACGCTCATCAGTCTGGCGCCCTTGGTGGCCAAAAGGCGGACGGAACTCACCATTGTACCGTTCGGCACCTTCAGTGGAAGTCCGGGAGCGAGGCCCGGAGTTGCCGCCACGTAGTCGGGCAGCTGCATGTCGCCTACGGTGTTGGTCAACCGCACCGTGATGGTCGAGTTTCGCATATCACTGTCACAGCCGTCTGCCACGTATTCGATTTCCCGCTTGAGGTAGTAGTCCATCTTGTTACCCGCGAGATTGTTGATGACAACCTGCGCATATGGTGCGTCATCATCAGGAACCGCATGCGCAAGTGGGGTTTCCTCAAGTAGTTGCTGCTCAGCTGGCGAGGAACTCCACACCGCGATGCGACCTTCGGCGGCCGCCCTTCCGAGAGCGTCGAGCAACTTCCGTGGATGCTTGACCGGCCCTGTCATTTTCTCTACTACGGCGCCGGCAATGTTCTGAAGGTACGCCTTCCGATCACGTTGTGTGATGTATGTGTTGTCCAAGCCTCCTGGGAAGCGTACGTAAGCTGTCGACAGAGTTAGCTCGACGACGTTGTCTTGATTGATCACCTCGCCGTCTGGGAGAGTCACCGGGCCAATTGCGCCGAGGATGTAGCTCAGGGCAATTGGGTCAGTGGCGATGACGCCGTCGATCGACAGCCCAGTCGGGGGTGGCGCACTTTCGGTGTACGCACGCGTCAACCCGTTTTCCACCATTGACTTCCAAATCTGGGCCGCGTACGGGAAGTGTGGACTCATATTGCTGTTACGGAAGTCGGTGGTCGGATTCATCCACCCGTAAACCTTGTTGAATTCCGGTCCCAGGTCGATAGAGGCGGACGCCTCTCTAAGTTCGGTGTTCTGGCCAAGCGCGTCCACGATCGGCTTGCCGTCGTCGAAATCCACGACGGCGAAGCCGCCGAGGAGTCCGCCGGTGCCGCGTGCTTCAGCAGGGCTTTCAAAGCCCACCAGATAAGAGCGGGGACCGTCGGCACCCAACATCGACGGTGCAAGCTGGGCAGCAAGAGCGGTGTTGTGCAGGAGCTGCGCGAGTCTTGCAGTCTGCGTCTGTAGCTGCGAGCGCGCATCTCGAATCAGTGACAGGTAGGCCGGATCGGCGATTGACCGGGCCTCGGCATCGAGCTTCGCGGCGGCGACCGATAACTCGCTCAGCCGTGGTTCCTCGTCGCGAAGGAGCTTTAGGTTGATGCGGGTTCCGTCAATCAATTTGTCCGGCGATAAACCTGCGCCCATTGTGGCCCCGGGAAGTAGAACGCCATCGGCCAAGCCGACGACGACGTCGGATATCTGCTGGGTGGTTCTTAGCGGACTGCCCAGAAATGGCACCGCTGCGGCTACGTTCCACGGCAGGGAGTGGGTGGCTGCCCGAGCTCGGTGTGCGTGGAACTGGGCGCTCTCCGCGAACCGCGTGGCGTCCTCGGACTTGCCGCTCAGCAGAGCGTCTTTGGCCTGTTGGGCGCTGTCCTGTGCTTGCTCCAGATTCGACTTCGCTGATAGTCCCTGAAATCCCAGCCATCCGACGAAGATCGCGACCAGTAGCGCTGCGGCCAGGGCGCCCCATCTCATCCCCGCCGGCAGATCGGCCAGTCGGTGTTTCAGGCCGTCAGGCTCGTCGATGAACGGGTCGCTTGAGAAAGGTTTCACGTTGAACTAGATCCTCGTACCGGCAAGGTTGCGCATCTGGACATAGACATAACAGTAGGGGCGGCTACAGGAGCCGCCCCTACTGTATAAGAAGTGGGATTAGCTAGGCGCACCCGAGGCTGACGCCGGAGGTTGAGGTTCCGTACGGACCCACCACGGTCTGCCCCTGAGTCACCGTCCCGACGCCACCAACACAAGCCTCGAAGTCAAAGCCTTCGAGCCAGCCGTACATCGGCTGGGACCACCCCGGCAGGTCTGCCAGCGGTTCGAACTCAAAGGTCACGACCTGTTCTGGGGGGTTCGGATTAGGCGACCCGAACCACCAGAGCGGATTCTGGAAGAGCGGGTTTCCGTCGAAAGGGGTGGCGTCGGCAGTGGCATCAGCCGCGGACGCATCAGCCGTGGGCACGTCAAGCGCCGCGTCGGGAATATCGGTGCTCACATCCGGATCTCCGGCACCCGGGGTGCTGGCGGGGGAGTCGTTGTTGTCCGATCCGGTGGCAGCGTTGTTGCGCGCATCTTCAGCGGCCTTGCGGGCATTGGCGCCGCGGGACTCCCGCTTGGGGGTCCGGCCGGCAGAGCTGCCGACAGAGGCGTCGCTGCTTCCGGCGGTGCTGTTGCCGGAGTCGGTCTCGTCGGCTTGGGCGAGGACCGGCGGGATGACGGCCACGGCGGCGACTGCGAAAACCGCAGTACCGAGCCGCAATTTACTGGCAACGGTGGTCATGGTCTTTCCCCATCCCCTATCGGAAACTTCTGTCTTCAATGTGTTGCGGATCAAACCTTGCCACCGCCGGTGGTGGTTGTCAACTCAACTGGCAAACTTGTCGGCGATTCGCGCTCAGGTTCTTGTAAGGCACGTCCTAGAGGGACTTTAGGCCCTATGGGAGCGTCCGCTCAGCCCCTCAGGCCGCCGCGGCGCCCGGCTTGAGATAGGTCACCAGGCTCACATCGATGCTGTCGTCGATGAAGTAGAACTGGCATCCCTTGAGGTAGCGCATGTAGTTCTCGTAGTTCTGCTCGCCGGCGACCTCGATGGCCGTCGCTTTATTACGCTCCAGGGCGTCGGCCCACAGGCCCAGGGTCTTGATGTAGTGGTTCCGCAGCGACATCGTCTCAGGTACTGCAAACCCGGCTTTCTCGCCGTGCTCGACCATCATCTCGGTGCTGGGCAGCCGCCCGCCGGGGAAGATCTCGGTATACATGAACTTGATGAACCTGGCCAGGGCAAACGTCAGCTTTTTGCCGCGCGCGGCCAGGTCGTACGGGTGATACGCCACGCTGCTCTGGATGGTCATCCGGCCGTCCTCGGGCAGGATCTCGAAGCAGGTCTTGAAGAAGTCGTCATAGCGCTCGAAGCCGAAGTGCTCGAAGGCCTCGATCGAGACGATCCGGTCGACGGGGGAGTGGAACTGCTCCCAGCCCTCCAAGCGCACGTCGAAGGTCCGCTCGCTGTCGATCCCTGAGAGCAGCTGCTTGCAGTAGGCCTGCTGGTTCTTCGACAAGGTCAGGCCGATGACGTTGACGTCGTACTTCTCCATCGCGCGCTGCATGGTCAGGCCCCAGCCGCAGCCGACCTCCAGCAACGTCATGCCGGGCTTGAGGTCCAACTTGTCCAGGTGGAGGTCGACATCGGCGATCTGCGCTTCCGACAACGTGGCGTCCGGGCCGGTGAAGTAAGCGCAGCTGTACTTGCGCGTCGGATCCTGGAAAAGTCCGAAAAAGTCGTCGGACAGATCGTAATGCGCTTGAATATGCTCGAAGTTCGGCCGCAGATCCTTGGATTCGGTTGCCTCAGGCATGAATGTGCTCGCCCTTCCCGTGCCGGTGGTCACCTCAGTCGCCACGACTCCACCTTGTGGTGGGCCCATCGCTGTGACGATACCTGTCGCCGGCGTGCTATCAGACTCAGCGCAAGGCTACCCGTGTCGGGCCGAAATTCTGTTATCGGGCCTCAGGGTGTGGCGCGAGCGTACTGCGCGAACGTCGTCGCCAGTTCGACGATGATGTCGTCGAACAGCGGCTCGGGCAGGTCGTGGCCCATCCCGTCGAACAGCACCAACCGTGCCCCCGGGATGGCCTTGGCGATCGCGCGTCCGCCGGCGGGGCGCATCAGCGTGTCGGCCCGGCCGTGGATGACGACGGTGGGGGCGGTGATCTGTTTGTCGTAGCGGCCCAGGCTGCCGCTGCCCAGGATCGCCGCGAAGTGCCGGCCGATGCCCTGCGGGTAGTAGGCCCGTTCGTAGGCCTCGATGGCGTCGGCGCGCAACCGCTCGTCGGATTTCGGGTAGCCGGGGCTGCCGATGATCCGCGATACCCGTATCGAGTTCTCCACGATGACCTCGCGCGGGGAGTTCGGCGGGGGTCCCTTGATCAGAGACATCAGGGCCTTGGGCGCCGGTGGGGGCAACAGCGGCGTGTTGTTCGAGGAGAAGATGATCCCCAGCCCGCCGGTGCGCTGTGGATACCGTGCGGCGAAGATCTGGGCGATCATCCCGCCCATCGACGCACCCACGATGTGGGCGCGCTCGACACCGAGGTGGTCCAGCAGGGCGGCGGCGTCGTCGGCCATGTCCTCCAACCGGTACACCGACGGGCTGGACAGGCCCAGGAACGAGCGCAGCAGGCGCGGCACCAGCGCGCCGTCGTGACGCTGCCCGTGCAGCTTGGAGGACAGCCCGACGTCGCGGTTGTCGAACCGGATCACCCGGTAGCCGCGGTCGAGCAGTTCCTGGCAGAACTCCTCATGCCAGAGCACCAGCTGCGCGCCGAGGCCCATGATGAGCAGCACCGCCGGGTCGTCGGCGTTGCCGAGGTCCTCGTAGTGCAGTTCGATGTCGCCGTGATGGGCGTATCCGGACCGGATGTCCATCAGGCCTCGACGTCGCTCTGGTGCTCCCGGCTGACCTCGACCATGAAGTTGGCGAAGTAGCCGGAGAACTGCGGGTCGTTCATCATCTGCCAGCGCGGCGCCAGCAGTTTCATATAGCGCTCGACGTAGAGGAACTGCTTACCGATCAACACCAGTTCGCGGGGCAGCTTGACGTCGTAGGCGTCGGCCAGGGTGGACAGCTGCTTGCCGATCTCGGCATAGGACATATCGCCGAGGGTTTTCAGCGTCAGCGGTGCGGCGAAGGCCTCCAGATCCTTGGCGGCCTGGGCTTCGGGCTTGACGGTGCCGACCGCGCCGAGCAGCACGACGATCTTGCCGGCGGCGGCGTGGTCCTTCTTGACCAGCAGCGCGTAGATCAGTTCGCGCAGCAGCCATCGGGTGCGCGGGTCGATGCGGCCCATGATCCCGAAGTCGAGGAACACGATGCGGCCCTCGTCGTCGACGAGCAGGTTCCCGGCGTGCAGGTCGCCGTGGAACAGGCCGTGGCGCAGTCCGCCCTCGAAGGTGGAGAACAGCAGCGCCTTGACCAGTTCGGTGCCGTCGAAACCCTTCTTGCGGATCTCCTTGACGTCGTCGATGCGCACGCCGTGCACCCGTTCCATGGTGAGCACCCGCTCGCTGGTGAACTCCCAGTGCACGTGCGGCACCTTGATGTTGCGGCCCAGCGGCGAACCGTGCAGGCCCGAGACCCAGGCCTCCATGGACTGCGCCTCGATGCGGAAGTCCAGTTCCTCGGCGAGGTTGTCGGCGAAGTCGGCCACCACGTCCTGGGCGGACAGGCGCCGGCCCAGCTTGGCCAGTTCCACCACCTGGGCGAAGCGTTTGAGGATCTGCAGGTCCGCGGCGACGCGGCGGCGGATGCCCGGGCGCTGGATCTTGACGACGACGTCCTCGCCGGTGTGCAGGGTGGCGAAGTGCACCTGGGCGATGGAGGCCGAGGCGAACGGCTGCTCGTCGAAGTGCTGGAACAGCTGCGCCGGATCGGCGCCGAGTTCCTCTTTGAGTAGCGTGTGCACTTCGTCTTCGTCGGCGGGGGGGACCGCGTCGAGCAGGCTGCGGAATTCTCTGGACAGCTGCTCGCCGAAGGCGCCGGGGCTGGAGGCGATAATCTGGCCGAACTTGACGTAGGTGGGGCCGAGGTCGGCGAAGGTCTGTGGGATCTCCCGGATGACCTTGTCCTGCAGCGCCCCCTTGCCGGGCAGTTTGGTGAGCACGCGCATCCCGGTCCGGGTGAGCTGCCAGCCGGTCATGCCGATCCTGGCCGCCTCGACCGGCAACGGCACCCGGTCCAGCTTCGCCATCTCGCGGTGATCGGTGGAACTCATTCGCATCAGTCTGCCAAACCCGCTACTTCCTGCGCGAGCAGACGTGAACTCGCACGAATCGGGGCCGACCAGTGCGAGTTTGCGTCTGCTGGCGAGGGTGGCGCGGGTGTTGTTAACAGCGGTGTCAACGAGATTGTTGATGCCGCCGTATCCTTGGGCCATGCTTCGGGTCAGTGACGAGGTGCGCGAACAGGTGCTGCGGATCGGACGCGAGGAGTTCGGGGGAGCCTCGGCGGACGAGACGATCCGGCGCCTCATCGACGAGCACTGGAAGACTCAAGCCGTTGCCGTGGTGCGCGCCTACCGGCACAGCGATCCCGAAGGCTGGGCGGACTATCTGGCCGAGGCCGACGACCGTGCTGGTGCCGACGCTCCGATTGCCGAGTAGTGCGGTCGCCGGCGATCGAGCCGGGGCAGGTGTGGTTCGTCGACTTCGACCTGGTCCGTGGCCGTGAGCAGGACAAAGATCGTCCTGCGCTGGTGGTGTCGTCGCGATTTCATCTTGATCTGACTGGCGGGCGGCTGATCACGGTCCTGCCCTTGACCAGTGTGGAGCGGCCAGGATGGCTTCACCGCATCCGCATCGACGCCGGTGGTGGGTGGGTGATCACCGAACAGATCCGCACCGTTTCGGCCGACCGGTTCCGTCGGTACGCCCCGGAGATCGCATTGACCGCCGATGAACTCCGCGAGGTGCGACACGTGCTGGGACACACGCTCTTTATGTAGGCGTGAACCAGGTCGCAGGCTGTCCGGTCACGGCGGCAATGATGTCGAAGTCCTTATCGACGTGCAACACGGTAAGACCCGCTAGTTCCGCGGTCGCTGCGATGAGCAGATCGGGAATTGAAGGACCCCGATGGTGGCCGCGATCGGCAAGCAGGGTCTGTACTTCCAGGGCGCGATCCTCGATCTTCGGGGTCAGATATTCGACTGGCATGGCCGCGAGCGGTGACTCTGCTAGCTGCCGGCGGGCCGCGGCGCCCGAACGTGCCGAATAACCGATCTCCAGCAGTGTCAGGTTGCTGATCTGCACGAGTCCGCGTTCGATGCGGTTGCTCCAAAGTTCCAAGTCGTCGCACCGCCCCAGTCGGGCGAGGGCCGACTTGTCGATCAGCCACGCCTTCTCGGTCATCGCCAAGCTTCGCGCATCAACTCTTCGTCGGCGAGATTGGTGAGCGCCTGCCCGAGACGTTCGAGGTGGTCTCTCGTGACGTTAAGTCGGGCGGCGCGCGCATCCTGCGCTAGCCGGCGGCGGATGTACTCGACGCGCGATAAGCCCATGTCGGCCGCTCTTGCGTCAATCCCGGAGAGGACGTCCTCAGGCACGTCGCGGATCAGCACGTCCGTCATGCAGTAATGATATCAACCACTATCGTGCGGCGCTGCGAAGATTCGTTGGGGTGCAGATAAGCGCCGCCGAGGCCACCGACGGCATCTTCCCCGACCTCAACCTGCCGTGCGTGTCACCGACGGGCCCTCCTAGCGCTGACGCCTTGATCGGTTAACGCTGTGGGTGAGCGGTTCAGGCGTTGGTGAGCTGACTGATTCGCTGCGGCGATACCTGGAGGAGTGTCGCGGCGTCACGAACGGGTATCCCTGCCGAGGTCAGCTTTAGTGCATAAGCGCGGGCGGCATCGGTCGCCGTCGCCTCCAACCGGTGGGCCTGGCGTCGACGTTCCTGGATCTCCTCTGCCGGGCCCAGGATGTCATCTCCGTTGGGAAGCTTGATGCTGGTCACGTGTACTGCAATGTCGGAAATTGAGGCATCGGTGCTGATCGCGATAAGGCTTCTTGCCATGTCTTCAATCTCGGAGATTCGCCGCGTCTGAGTGACTTGGTCGATCTCGGGAACGACGATCATCCACCAGCGGCCGTCGCGGTGTACCTCGATCTTGTAGTCGCGCATCACGCCTCACTCGCCTGTTCGATGGCCTGATTGACCTTGCGAACCACTCCGGGGCTGATCGTCCGGTGGCTGTCGGGGACGGCCACCCAGGCGCCGTTGGGGTGCGCCCATCTGCTGTGGCTTCCATCGGTGCTGATACGCGCGAAGCCGGCCGCCTTGAGTCGCTTGACGACTGTCCGGGTTGGTTCCTCTTTGACCACCAAGATAGTCCATCCTGCTAGACGGTTTCTAGTCAAGTCAGCTAGATGAAGCATCCGAAGCGTCGCACCCTCCCGGGCCGCGTAGATTTGCTGGGGTGCAGATCAGCGCCGCCGAGGCATGCGAACTGTTCGTCGGGGATCCACAGTCCCCCCTGCAGATCGTGCGGGTCAGCTACATCGACGCGACGGCCCCTACGTCCGTGCGGGTCGAAGGCGACGGCCTGAGCACACCCGAGCCGGCGACCGCCGCGACGGGTGAGGGCAGCGTCGAGGTGGCGGTGCGCGTCGAGAGGCCGGTGCCGGGGCAGCGGCGGGCCGCGCGGGTGGTCGCCGACGGAACCTCGACTCCGTTCGAGTTCATCGTCGCCGAGCCCGGCTGGACGATGTACATGATCAGCCACTTCCACTACGACCCGGTGTGGTGGAACACCCAGGGCGCCTACACCAGCGTGTGGACCGAGGACCCGCCCGGGGCGGCCAAGCAGAACAATGCCTTCGCGCTGGTGGCCGCCCACTTGGAGATGGCCCGCCGCGACCCGGACTACAAGTTCGTCCTCGCCGAGGTCGACTACCTCAAGCCCTACTTCGACACCCACCCGCAGGACCGCGCCGACCTGCTGCGATTCATCGCCGACCGGCGGGTGGAGGTGATGGGCGGCACCTACAACGAGCCCAACACCAACCTCACCGGGCCGGAGACCTCCATCCGCAACTTCGTCCACGGGATCGGTTTTCAGCGTGACGTGCTCGGCGCGTCGCCGGCCACGGCCTGGCAGCTCGACGTGTTCGGCCACGACCCGCAGTTCCCCGGCATGGCGGCCGACGCCGGACTGACGTCCTCGTCGTGGGCGCGCGGGCCGCACCATCAGTGGGGGCCCATGGCGGGCGCGGGGGATCCGCGGCGCATGCAGTTCCGCAGCGAGTTCGAGTGGATCGCCCCCTCGGGCCTGGGCCTGCTGACCCACTACATGCCGGCGCACTATTCGGCCGGTTGGTGGATGGACTCCGCCACGTTGCTGGCCGAGGCCGAGGAGGCCACCTACAAGTTGTTCAGCGGGCTGAAGTCCGTCGCGCTGACTCGCAACGTGCTGCTGCCGGTGGGCACCGACTACACCCCGCCGAACACCTGGGTGACAGAGATCCACCGCGACTGGAACGCCCGCTACTGCTGGCCGCGGTTCGTCTGCGCGGTGCCCAGTGAGTTCTTCGACGCGGTCCGCGCCGAAGGTGTGCATCCTTCGCCGCAGACCCGCGACATGAATCCGATCTACACCGGCAAGGACGTGTCCTACATCGACACCAAACAGGCCAACCGGGCCGCCGAGGACGCGGTGCTGGGCGCCGAACGGTTCTGTGTGTTCGCCGCTCTGCTGTCCGGGGCCCGCTACCCCGAAGCCGCGCAGGCCAAGGCCTGGGTGCAGCTGGCCTGGGGGGCGCATCACGACGCCATCACCGGCAGCGAATCCGATCAGGTGTACCTCGACCTGCTCACCGGCTGGCGCGACGCCTGGGAGTTGGGGCGCACCGCACGGCACCGTGCGCTGGAGGTACTGTCGGCCGCGGTGTGCGCGGATTTGCCCTCGGTGGTGGTCTGGAACCCGTTGGCGCACAACCGAACCGATATCGTCACCGTGCGGATGGACTCTCCGGTGGGGGGCCCGTTCCGGGTGCTCGACGCCGACGGCGTCTCGGTTCCCGCGTTAGTCGAGGACGACGGGCACTCGGTGAGCTGGCGCGCCTCGGGGGTCGGGTCGCTGGGCTGGCGCACCTACCGGCTTCTATCGGGCAGTGACCCGTCGGGATGGGAGCCCGTCGACGGGGTGGAGATCGCCAACGAGTTCCACCGGTTGCGCGTCGATCCGGCCCGCGGTGGCGGGGTGGTCTCGCTGGTCGAGGCGGCCTCGGGCCGCGAACTGATCGGCCCCGGTTCGGTGGGCAACGAACTGGCCGTCTACGAGGAATACCCGGCCCACCCCGACGCCGGGGAGGGCCCCTGGCACCTGCTGCCCAAAGGCCCGGTGGAGTGTTCCTCGGCCTCCGCGGCGACAGTGCGCGCCTACCGCAGTCCACTCGGGCAGCGACTGGTGATCAGCGGTGCGATCGGCTCGGTGCTCCGCTACACCCAGACCCTGACCTTGTGGGACGGGATCGACCGGGTGGACTGCCGCACCACCATCGACGAGTTCACCGGCGCCGACCGGCTGGTGCGGCTGCGCTGGCCCTGCCCGGTGCCCGGTGCTTTGCCGGTCAGCGAGGTGGGCGACGCGGTGGTGGGCCGCGGCTTCGGGCTGTTCCACGACCACTCCGGCGACCATGCCGTCGACTCCGCGCACCACCCCTGGACGCTGGACAACCCGGCCCACGGCTGGTTCGGGCTGTCCTCCTGTTTGCGGATCCGGGTCGGCGAGCAGACCCGGGCGGTGTCGGTCGCCGAGGTCGTCGCTTCCTCCGAGGAGTCCGCGCCCGACGCCCGCGACCTCATGGTGGCACTGGTGCGCGCCGGGGTGACCGCCACCTGCAGCACCGCCACCCACACCCGCTACGGACACCTCGACGTGGACTCCAACCTCCCCGACACCCGCATCGCCCTCGGCGGCCCGGACGAGAACCCGTTCACCGCCGCGGTGCTGGCCGCCGCCGACCCGTCGTACGCCGCCGAGGTGACACGCCAACTCGCCGACGGCACCGCCCGGGTGTTCGTCCCCGCCTCCGCTCCGTTGGACGCGGTGTGGCGGCCGGACGCCGACCTGCGCGGTGTGTTGGCGCTGCCGGTCCTCATCGTCGCCGGCGAGGGCGCCATGGAGACGCTGGTGGCGGATCTGGCCGACGCGCAGATCCTCGTCGCCCAGGACGTTCCCGCCGGGTGCGGAGGCTTCGAGGAGCGCACCGTCGCACTGATCAACCGCGGCGTCCCGGGCTTCGCTGTTGAGTCCGACGGCACCCTGCACACCTCGCTCATGCGGTCCTGCACGGGCTGGCCGTCGGGAACCTGGATCGACCCGCCGGCCCGCAAGACCCCCGACGGCTCCAACTTCCAGCTCCAGCACTGGAGCCACACCTTCGACTTCGCGCTGGTGTCCGGGCCGGGGGACTGGCGTGATGTCGACGTGGCCTCGCGCAGCGCCGAATTCAACCACCCCATGGTGTGCGTGGCGGTCGATCAGGGCAGCGCGGGGCTGCCGGTGGACGGCTCGCTGCTCACCGTGCATCCGGCGGGGTTGGTCGGCCTCGGTGCGCTCAAACCCCGCGGCAACCCGACGGCGACCGGCAGCGCCGCGCAGGTCGACCCCGCCTCGGTCACCCTGCGGTTGGTCGAAACCTGCGGGGCTTCGACGGACGTGGAGATCACCACCCCGGTCGGCACGGTGTCCGACGTTGCCGCGGCCGACCTGCTGGAGGCCGGCCGGCCCACCGCGGACCCGCTGCGGCTGCACGGTTACCAGATAGCGACCGTCGCGGCCCGGCTGGACCTGCCCCCGGTCATCGACGCCACCGGCATGGCCCTCGGCCCCGATGCCGAACCCGCCCAACCCCTCTACGCCCGCTACTGGCTGCACAACCGCGGCCCGGCACCGCTGGGCGGGCTGCCCGCCGTCGCCCACCTGCACCCCGGGGCCGTTGCCGCCCACCCCGGCGAGCCGGTGCGGCTGCGGCTGACGTTGGCCAGCGACTGCAGCGACGCCACCCTCACCGGTTCGGTGACCCTGCGTCACCCTGTCGGCTGGGATCAGGATTCCGCCACCCGCATGTGGGCGCCGGGCCGCCACCGTGAGGGCACCTTCGAGATTCCGCCGCGCGCCTACCGCGAGGCCGAGGTCACCGTCCGGGTTCCCGACGACGCCGCCCCCGGCCACTATCCCGTCCGCGCCCAACTGACGCTGACCGGCGACGTCCCGCCGGCCTGGCGGCAGGCCGTCGAGGACGTCTGTGTCGTCACCGTCGGGGAGCCGGGGGATCTGGTGCGACTGGTCGGCGAACCGGCCGACGTCGTCGTGACCCGCGGCGACAGCGCCCGGCTCAGCGCCGTCATCGGCAGCGGCGCCGCCGCCGACCTGGCCCTGGAGGCGCACCTGATCAGTCCGTGGGGCACATGGGAGTGGATAGGCCCGGCATCGCAGGGGGCGGTGCTGCCCGCCGGATCGCAGGTCGAGGTCGGCTTCGACGTCACGCCGCCGCCGTGGGCCACCCCGGGACAGTGGTGGGCGCTGATCCGCATCGGCTGCGCCGGGCGGCTGCTCTACACCCCGGCGGTCTCGGTGACGGTCCGATGAGCGCTGCGGCGACGGTGGCCGGCCATGCGGTGACGGTGGCGGAGGTGGACGCCCGGGAGGCCGCGCTGCGGGCCAGCCCGCAAACCGCCGCGCTGCCCCGGCCGGGAACCAGCGAGGGCCGCCAGTTGCGGCGCTGGCTGACCCAACTGCTGGTCACCGAACGGGTGATTGCCTACGAGGCCGCCGCCGCCGGGGTCAGCGCTTCCGGCTCTTGCTCCGAGGAGGAGGTGCTGCCCGATATGACCGCACGCCTGGAGATCGGCAGCATCGCCGCCGGGGCGCTGGGCGATCCGCTGGCCCGTGCTTTGTATGCACACGTCACGGCGGATGTGGACGTCGACTCCGACGCCGTCGCCGATTACCACCGTCGCAACCCGGGCCGGTTCCGCTCTGATGCCGACCTCGCCGACCACCTGCGCGGGGCGGCCCGTCGGCGCGCCTTCCGGATCTGGCTGGAGCAGCGCCGCGCCGCACTGGTGTGGCTGGCGCCGGGCTACGAGCACCCCGGCGACCCGCGCCAGCCCGACAACACCCACAAGCACTGATGGGCACGCTGGCCCTGGACATCGGCGGCACCAAGATCGCCGCGGGCATCGTCGACGCCGACGGCCGCCTGCTGCACCACAACCGCCAACCCACCCCGCGCAGCGCCGACCCCGATGACGTGTGGGCCGCCGCCCGGCGCACCATCGACGAGGCACTGGCCGCCGCCGGCGGTGAGGTCAGCGGCGTCGGGATCTCCTCGGCCGGGCCGATCCACCTGCCGGGCGGCACCGTCAGCCCGGTCAACATCGGCGCCTGGCGCGGTTTCCCGATCGTGCAGCGCGTCGCCGCGGCCGTCCCCGGTGTGCCGGTGCGACTGGCCGGCGACGGGCTGTGCATGGCCCTTGGCGAGCAGTGGCGCGGCGCGGGGCAGGACGCGGCGTTCATGCTGGGCATGGTGGTGTCGACCGGGGTCGGCGGCGGCCTGGTCCTCGGCGGGGCGCCGTACGGCGGGCGCACCGGCAACGCGGGGCACGTCGGGCATGTGGTGGTCGAGGTCGACGGTCCGCCGTGCAGCTGCGGGGGACGGGGCTGCGTCGAGGCCATCGCCAGCGGGCCGAACCTGGTCTCCTGGGCGCGTTCGCAGGGCTGGTCGGGGGAGGATGCGAAGGCGCTGGCTACCGCCGCCGCCGACGGTAACCCGTTGGCGCTGAGGGCTTTTCGCCGCGGTGCGCGGGCCGTCGCCGCGATGATCTCCTCCGTCGCCGCGGTCTGCGACCTCGACCTGGTGGTCATCGGCGGGGGAGTGGCCAACGCCGGCCCGGTGCTCTTCGAGCCCCTGCATGAGGCCCTGAGTGACTACGCGGGCCTGGATTTCCTCTCCGGCCTGCGGGTGGTCCCGGCCGAGTTGGGCGGCGAGGCGGGCCTCATCGGCGCGGCAGCGCTATTGCGGCGCCCCACCTCTCCCCGCGAGCAGACATAAACGTCACCGACACGCCGTACGTGCGGGGTCATTTATGTCTGCTCGCGCCAGAGAGTGAGTCAGGGCCGCCAGACTTCGGAGCTCACCCACGTCCCGACCTCCGGGCTGAACAGGCCGGCGTTGGGGAACCAACTGGTCACGTAGGCGGGCGGTTGGCCCACCGTCTCGACGCCGCCCTGGTAGCTGGCGATCAGATGCCGCTCATTGCGGGCGTTCTTCGCCTCCAACTGCACCTCGGTGAACATGTCGGGGGCGCTGCGGTAGGCGGCCTCGGTCTGGGCGGCCAGGAGGTCATCCCAGACCAGCGCGGAGAATTCCGTGCCGCGGTTCACCCGCGCGACGACTCGCAGGATCTGCTTGACGGCCGCCTTGAACCCATCGGTGGCAGGGTCGACGCCATCCATGACGATGAAGTAGGTCTTCATGTCATCGCGTCTGTCTCCGGACCGCTCGGCGATGACGTCATAGTGCGGTAGCGGGATCGGATCGGCGGGAATCATTTCGGGTGCGCCTTCGAGCGGCGCCTCGACGGGTGCGCCTTCGAGCGGCGCCTCGACGGGTGCGCCTTCGAGCGGCGCCTCGACGGGTGGGTCCTCAATCGACACCAGGACCGGCCGTTCAGCCGGGGCGACGTCGGTGACCGCCACCCGTGCCGTCACAATGCCGCCGCGAGCGCCGCCCGCATCAGCCGCGGGCGTGTCCGGTCCGACGCCGCATGCCGACAGCGAGAGACAGAGCAGTGCCGTTCCCGAATAGACCAGCAGCGGTCCTCTGATCCGTGTAGACCCCCGGGTTGCTTCAGTGGTCATGCGAATGCCTCGTCTCTGGAGGGAAGGCGTCCGGACGGTTGCTTGGGTCAACGCCCGCCACGAACACCGTTGTCGTGACGACTGTGATAAGAGTCTCAGTCGGTTTGAGCCGTGTCAATTGGAATTTTCACATGGTTTCGGGTAGCAGATCGGATTTTTCTTCGGATCCGGTCGTCAAGGAAGTGGGTCAACGTCGACTCCGCCCCCCGCGCGAGCAGACGTGTCACCGCCCAACGGAACCGCGAATTTGGGAGGTCAGGGCCCGGCACGGTAGCCTTGCGCCGTTCCACCGAAGACCGTTGGTCACCGCAAGGTTGAAGGTCCGGGAAATCCCCGGCGGCCCACGCAGGAGGACGAGGCTTGACGCGGTAGTTCGCGTCTGTTCACGCCCCGGCCGTCTGCGCCGGGGCGTTGTTGTTTTCCCGGCTGTTATTCGGGGGTCCACCCACACCCGGTTCGCCGGGACGACACCGAGGAGGCATGCATGGCCAAGGCTGACAAGGCCACCGCGGTCGCCGAGATCACCGAGCAGTTCAAGTCCTCGACGGCCACCGTGGTCACCGAGTACCGCGGCTTGACCGTGGCCAACATGGCCGAACTGCGCCGCAGCCTGAGCGGCTCCGCCACCTACACCGTCGCCAAGAACACGCTGGTCAAGCGTGCGGCGGCGGAGGCCGGCATCGAGGGCCTCGACGACCTGTTCGCCGGTCCGACCGCGATCGCGTTCGTCAACGGCGAAGCCGTCGACGCGGCCAAGGCGATCAAGAAGTTCGCCAAGGACCACAAGGCGCTCGTCATCAAGGGCGGCTACATGGACGGGCGCCCGCTGTCCGTCGACGAGGTCAACCGAATCGCCGACCTGGAGTCGCGCGAGGTGCTGCTGGCCAAGCTGGCCGGCGCGATGAAGGGCAACATGGCCAAGGCTGCCGGCCTGTTCAACGCCCCGGCGTCGCAGGTCGCACGGTTGGCTGCCGCGCTGCAAGAGAAGAAGTCCGGCGAGACCGCCGCTTAATCCACCAAAGAAAATCCAGGAAGGAACCCCACCATGGCAAAGCTGAGCACTGACGAACTGATCGACGCGTTCAAGGAAATGACCCTGCTCGAGCTCTCCGAGTTCGTGAAGACCTTCGAAGAGGTCTTCGAGGTCACCGCGGCCGCCCCGGTCGCCGTCGCCGCCGCGGGCGGTGCCGCCCCGGCCGCCGAGGCCGCCGAGGAGCAGTCGGAGTTCGACGTCATCCTCGAGTCGGCCGGCGACAAGAAGATCGGCGTCATCAAGGTCGTCCGCGAGATCGTCTCGGGCCTGGGCCTCAAGGAGGCCAAGGACCTCGTCGACGGCGCCCCCAAGCCGCTGCTGGAGAAGGTCGCCAAGGAGGCCGCCGAGGAGGCCAAGGCCAAGCTCGAGGCCGCCGGCGCGACGGTCACCGTCAAGTAGTCCCAATCAGGCAAAATCCCCCGCGGGCCCACCGGGCCGGCGGGGGATTTCGCTTTGCGGGGCAAAGTCGGATGCGGGCCGACCCCGTGCGCTACAGTGACTGAAACCACAGGTGCGATGACCTGTGACGAATCGTGTGGCCGGAAGGATTCCAGTGGGTACCGCTATCGGCGTTGAGAACCTGACCAAGTCGTTCGGTTCCCAGAAGATTTGGGAAGACGTGACGTTGACCATCCCGGCCGGTGAGGTCAGCGTCATCCTGGGCCCGTCCGGTACCGGCAAGTCGGTGTTCCTGAAGTCGCTGATCGGTCTGCTGCGCCCGGAGCGCGGCAAGATCATGATCGACGGCACCGACATCATCCAGTGCTCGGCCAAGGAGCTCTACGAGATCCGCACGCTGTTCGGCGTCATGTTCCAGGACGGCGCGCTGTTCGGCTCCATGAACATCTACGACAACACCGCCTTCCCGCTGCGCGAGCACACCAAGAAGAAGGAGAGCGAAATCCGTGACATCGTCATGGAGAAGCTCGAGATGGTGGGCCTGATGGGCGCCGAGAACAAGTTCCCCGGCGAGATCTCCGGCGGTATGAAGAAGCGTGCCGGCCTGGCCCGCTCGCTGGTGCTCGACCCGCAGATCATCCTCGTCGACGAGCCGGACTCCGGCCTGGACCCGGTGCGTACCGCCTACCTGAGCCAGCTGCTGATCGACATCAACGCCCAGATCGACGCCACCATCCTGATCGTGACGCACAACATCAATATCGTGCGTACCGTGCCGGACAACATCGGCATGCTCTACCGCAAGCACCTGGTCATGTTCGGCCCCCGTGAGGTGCTGCTCACCAGCGAGGAGCCGGCCGTCAAGCAGTTCCTCAACGGCCGGCGCATCGGCCCGATCGGCATGTCCGAGGAGAAGGACGAGGCCACCGCCGCCGCCGAGGCCGCGGCCATGGAGGCCGGCCAGGGCGACGGCGGCCTGGAGGAGATCGAGGGCGTGCCCCCGCAGCTCATCACCACGCCGGGTATGCCCGAGCGCAAGGCCGTCGGGCGCCGCCAGGCCCGCGTCCGCGAGATTCTGCACACCCTGCCGCCGAAGGCCCAGGAAGTCATCCTTGACGACCTCGAGGGCACGCACAAGCTGCCCACGCACACTCTGTAAAGGCCTCGACGGCTGACGTTTCCATGACGCGGCCGTCGGCCTGCGTCCATTGTCCGGCGCCTCGGCGCCAAGCGCGGTAGCGTTTGCTAGTCAGACGACTGGGGCGACGCGCGGAGGCGGCAGGTAATGGGTGATCGACGGGTTCTGCTGGGAACAAGTGCCGTTCTGGTCGGGCTGGGCTCGGCCCTGGTCTCGGGAACGGCGGTAGCCAGCGCCGACACCGTCGACACCGCCCCGAAATCCCCCGACGCCTCCGCGGGTACCTCCACCGGCCGCGGAGCGGCCCCCTCGGCCACCCGGGCCCGCCGGGCGGCGGCCGGCGCCGTGCCCGCCCCCGCCGCGGCGAGCAACGACACCCCCTCGGCGCGGGTGCCGGGAGTCGGCCGAACCGCACGTCCGTCCCGCGCTTCGAAACCCTCCGGGGAGGCGACGCCCGCCGCGGTCCCCGTCAACGATCCCGCGCCGTCGGCCGCCGTTCCCGACCTCCCCGCCCAGACCAGGGTCCCGAGCGTCCCGACCGCCGCCGTGAGCACCGCGAGCATCCCGAGCGCCGACCTGCCCGCCACCGCCCCCGTCGCCGACATCGCCCCCGTGGCCGCGGTCGCGTCGACCCCCGCCCCGGTCGCCTACGCGGCGCCGGCCCCGGCCCCGGCCGACAGCCTGGTGGCCGAGGTGCTCAGCGCGCTCGGCGGACAACCGGGCGGGGATGGCGTCGTCGCCGCGCCGGCTCTCGCGGCGTTCACCGGCCAGCGCCAGAGCGCGGCCCCCGCGGCGGTGATCGGCGCCCCCGTGGTCGCGGCCGCCCCGCCCGATCCGGACCCGGCCGCCGCCACGGCGGGCGCCACCGCGGCCAACGCCCTGCTGCCCACCCTGCCCACCAACGGCGTGACCGGCGTGCAGGTCGGGCATTCCCGGCTGGACATCCCGGGTGCCCTGATCGGCAACACCGTCGCCGCCGACTGGTACTTCCCGACCCAGGTAGACGGCACCGTCGACGCCCAGGGCGTGATCTGGCTGCAGCACGGTTTCGGCGCCTTCAACACCTTGTATTCCGGGCTGGCCGAGAACCTGGCCCAACAGACCAACAGCATCGTGGTCGCACCCACGCTGTCTTCCATCCCGTTCACCCTCTCCGGCGGCTGCCTCATCTGCGCCAGCACCGAGCAGGCCGCGGTGGATGCCTTCCTCGACCCCAACCGCACCACCCTGATCGACAGTGCGGTGGCCGCCGGCTACACCGGCGACGTCGACGAACTCAAGGGCGCCTTCGTCCTGGCCGGGCACTCCGCCGGCGGCGGTTTCGCCACCTCGGTGGCCTCCGACTACATCGCCGAGGGCAGCGCGCTCCAGGACGCCGACCTGATGGGCGTGGTGATGTTCGACGGGGTTTCCAACGGTGCGATCGGCGGCGGCCTGGCCCAGCAGCTGCAGATCCTCGGGGCCGCGGACAAGCCGATCTACCAGATCGCCGCACCCGCCCAGAGCTGGAACCTGTTCGGCGCCACCACCAACGTTCTGGCGGCCACGCTGCCCGGCCAGTTCATCGGGATGGTGCTGCAGGGCGGATCGCACGTCGACTCCATGCTCGGCCTGAACCCGTTGATCGACCTCGTCCTGGAACTGGTCACCAAACCCGTCCCGGCCGGCAACACCGCGGCCACCTACACGCTGAGCTCCGGCTGGATCAACGACATGTATGTCGGCGCCACCCCGGACAACCCGCAGTACGGGCTGTACGCCGCCTCCAACCAGCAGATCATCATGGGCCCGACCGCGGCCATCGGGCTGCCCGCCGCCGAGGCCAACCAGATGTCGCTGGGCGACACCATCTTCCGGGGGCTGATCGACGCCGTCGGCGGGCTGTTCGGATTCCAGCTGCCCGCCCCGGTCAACAGCGGTGACAACGGCCTGAACCCCAACAACCCCGTCGTCCCGGTGAGCAACGGCGTCACCGGCGTCAAGACCGGCAACGCGGTGCTCGACATCCCCTGCGGCGATACCGGCTACGCCGCCCCGGCCGACTGGTACTTCCCGACCCAGGCCGACGGCACCGTCGCGCCCAACGGCGTGATCTGGCTGCAGCACGGCTTCCTCGGCTTCAAATCCTGGTACGCCGACATGGCCCAGGCGCTGGCCCAGGAGACCAACAGCATCGTGGTGGTTCCCAACATCTTCTGGTTCGACACCCCGCTGTGCCCGGGCTGCTACCTCGGTGGTGAGCAGATGCGCGAGGCCGTCGCGACCATGTTCGAGGGCCCGCGCGCGGCGCTGAACGTCAGCGCCAACGCCGCCGGCCTGCAGGGCCCGCTGCCCGAGCAGTTCATCCTCACCGGGCACTCCGCCGGCGGGAATTTCGCCACCGCGGTGGGCGCGCTGGTCACCGAGACCGACCAGGTGGACAACCTGCTCGGGGTCGTGATGTTCGACGGGGTGTCGCGGGCGCCGCTGTTCACCGACTCGCTGACCGCCCTACAGGCCGCCGGCATCCCCGACTACCAGATCGCCGCCCCGCCGCAGCAGTGGAACGCCTGGGGCGTCGCCACCGAACTGATGGCCCAGTTCTACGGGGACGAGTTCTTCGGCGTCCAGATCGACAACGGTTCGCACACCGATGTGATCGGCGGCCCGTCCTGGTTCGGGTGGCTGGGCGAACTGGGCAGCGATCTGATCGTCAAGCCGTCGCCCCCCGGCGGCAAGCAGGCCGTCCGCACCTTCGCCACCGGCTGGGTCAACGACATCTACAGCGGCGTCTACGGCCCCACCAACCCGGGTTACGGCATCTACGGCAACCCCAACGACGGCACCTACGTCGCCAACCAGTCCATGGTCATGGGCCAGGCCGGCGCGGCCACCCTGCCGTCGCCGCCGCCGGTCGACATCGCCCAGTACGCCGGGACATGGTTCGAGCAGGGCAGCGTCAAGCAGTTCTTCTCCATCGGGCTGGTCAACACCAAGGCGGTCTACACCCCGCAGCCCGACGGCTCGGTCAAGGTGGAGAACTCCGGCAACTACTTCGGCCCCAACGGGCCGGCCTCGAGCATCACCGGCTCGGCGGTGGTGGTCAACAGCCCCACCAACACCCGGCTCAACGTCGGCTTCTTCTTCGGCCAGCCCGGTGACGGCGAGCCGGGCAACTACTGGATCCTGGACTACGCCCCGGATTACAGCTGGGCCATCGTCAGCGACTCCAGTGGCAGGTCGGGCTTCATCCTCACCCGCGACCAGACCATCCCGGCCGAGGAGTACGACGCATTGGTGGCCCGGGCCCAGCAGCTCGGCGTGACCGGACGCATCACCCCGACCGCGCAATTCCCCACCACCGTCGCGGTCTGAGAGTTTGCCGGGCCGGAAATATAAAAATGCGGGACAAACACCCGCGAAAGCCTTGACGGGAGGCCACTGACGGTTCAATCTGATGACCAGCATGTGTGCCCGGTAGTCAGTCGACAGCCAGCGCAAGCCCGTCCGGGGCGCGCAGGTTGAGTGTTGCGCCGTTCTGCGGTATGGTTGGACGTTGCGCTGGCTGCCCCCTGCCCATCCTCAACTCGCACCGTGACACCGTGGTCTTGGCCTGACACTTATTTCCCAGCTCAGGAGACCTTCTCCGTGTCGTGCGCGTCGTTCGGGCCCGGACAGGTGAACGCCGGCGCGGACCTACGCAGATGAGCGGCGAAGGGTCCGGCGCCAGCCGGCACCCGGAAGTCCGCATGAGGTGCCGGAAGGATGCATCTTGGCCGTCTCCAGCCAGAGCAAAACGACAACCGCTTCTTCTAACTCCGTCCCGGGGGCGCCAAAGCGAGTCTCCTTCGCCAAGTTGCGCGAGCCCCTCGAGGTTCCCGGTCTGCTCGACGTGCAGACCGACTCGTTCAAGTGGCTGATCGGCGCCGACGAGTGGCGTGCCAAGGCCGCCGCAGCCGGTGAGGCCAACCCGGTCGGCGGACTGGAGGAAGTGCTCACCGAGCTGTCCCCGATCGAGGACTTCTCCGGCTCGATGTCGCTGAGCTTCTCCGATCCGCGCTTCGACGAGGTCAAGGCACCGGTCGACGAGTGCAAAGACAAGGACATGACGTACGCGGCCCCGCTGTTCGTCACGGCCGAGTTCATCAACAACAACACCGGCGAGATCAAGAGCCAGACGGTGTTCATGGGCGACTTCCCGATGATGACCGAGAAGGGCACCTTCATCATCAACGGCACCGAGCGCGTGGTGGTCAGCCAGCTGGTCCGCTCGCCGGGTGTCTACTTCGACGAGACCATCGACAAGTCCACCGAGAAGCTGCTGCACAGCGTCAAGGTGATCCCGGGCCGCGGCGCGTGGCTGGAGTTCGACGTCGACAAGCGCGACTCGGTGGGCGTGCGCATCGACCGCAAGCGCCGTCAGCCGGTCACCACGCTGCTCAAGGCGCTGGGCTGGACCAACGAGCAGATCCGCGAGCGCTTCGGCTTCTCCGAGATCATGATGGCCACGCTGGAGAAGGACCAGAACGCCGGCACCGACGAGGCGTTGCTGGACATCTACCGCAAGCTGCGCCCGGGCGAGCCGCCGACCAAGGAGTCCGCGCAGACCCTGCTGGAGAACCTGTTCTTCAAGGAGAAGCGCTACGACCTGGCCCGGGTGGGCCGCTACAAGGTCAACAAGAAGCTGGGCCTGAACCCCGGTCAGCCGATCACCAACTCGACGCTGACCCCCGAGGACATCGTCGCCACCATCGAGTACCTGGTGCGCCTGCACGAGGCCGCCGAGACCGGTGTCCCGGCCACCATGACCGCCCCCGGTGGCGTCGAGGTGCCCGTCGAGGTCGACGACATCGACCACTTCGGCAACCGTCGTCTGCGCACCGTGGGCGAGCTGATCCAGAACCAGATCCGGGTCGGCCTGTCCCGCATGGAGCGCGTCGTCCGCGAGCGGATGACCACCCAGGACGTCGAGGCGATCACCCCGCAGACCCTGATCAATATCCGCCCCGTCGTGGCGGCGATCAAGGAGTTCTTCGGTACCAGCCAGCTGTCGCAGTTCATGGACCAGAACAACCCGCTGTCCGGGCTGACCCACAAGCGCCGGCTGTCGGCGCTGGGCCCGGGTGGTCTGTCCCGTGAGCGGGCCGGCCTGGAGGTCCGCGACGTGCACTCCAGCCACTACGGCCGGATGTGTCCGATCGAGACCCCCGAGGGTCCGAACATCGGCCTGATCGGTTCGCTGTCGGTGTACGCGCGGGTCAACCCGTTCGGCTTCATCGAGACGCCGTACCGCAAGGTCGTCGACGGCGTGGTGACCGACGAGGTGCACTACCTGACCGCCGACGAGGAGGACCGCCACGTGGTGGCGCAGGCCAACTCGCCGACCGACGCCGAGGGCCGGTTCACCGAGTCCCGCGTGCTGGTGCGCCGCAAGGGCGGCGAGGTCGAGTACGTCCAGGCCACCGAGGTCGACTTCATGGACGTCTCACCGCGCCAGATGGTGTCGGTGGCCACCGCCATGATCCCGTTCCTCGAGCACGACGACGCCAACCGCGCCCTGATGGGGGCGAACATGCAGCGTCAGGCGGTCCCGCTGGTGCGCAGCGAGGCCCCGCTGGTGGGCACCGGTATGGAGTTGCGCGCCGCCATCGACGCCGGTGACGTGGTCGTCGCCGAGAAGGCCGGTGTGGTCGAGGAGGTTTCGGCCGACTACGTCACCGTGATGGCCGACGACGGCACCCGGCGCAGCTACCGGATGCGCAAGTTCAACCGGTCCAACCACGGCACCTGCGCCAACCAGAAGCCGATCGTGGACTCCGGTCAGCGGGTCGAGGCCGGCCAGGTCATCGCCGACGGGCCGTGCACCGAGAACGGCGAGATGGCCCTGGGCAAGAACCTGCTCGTGGCCGTCATGCCGTGGGAGGGCCACAACTACGAGGACGCGATCATCCTCTCCAGCCGTCTGGTGGAGGAGGACGTGCTCACCTCCATCCACATTGAGGAACACGAGATCGACGCCCGCGACACCAAGCTCGGTGCCGAGGAGATCACCCGGGACATCCCGAACATCTCCGACGAGGTGCTCGCCGATCTCGACGAGCGCGGCATCGTGCGCATCGGTGCGGAGGTCCGCGACGGCGACATCCTGGTCGGCAAGGTCACCCCGAAGGGCGAGACCGAGCTGACCCCGGAGGAGCGGCTGCTGCGCGCCATCTTCGGCGAGAAGGCCCGTGAGGTCCGCGACACCTCGCTGAAGGTGCCGCACGGCGAGTCCGGCAAGGTCATCGGCATCCGGGTGTTCTCCCGCGAGGACGATGACGAGCTGCCCGCCGGTGTCAACGAACTGGTCCGCGTCTACGTCGCCCAGAAGCGCAAGATCTCCGACGGCGACAAGCTGGCCGGCCGGCACGGCAACAAGGGCGTCATCGGCAAGATCCTCCCGCAGGAGGACATGCCGTTCCTGCCCGACGGCACCCCGGTCGACATCATCCTCAACACCCACGGTGTGCCGCGGCGGATGAACATCGGCCAGATCCTCGAGACGCACCTGGGCTGGATCGCCAAGACCGGCTGGCAGGTGGAGGGATCCCCGGAGTGGGCCAAGAACCTGCCCGAGGACCTGCTGTCGGCCCCGGCGGACTCGATCGTGTCCACCCCGGTGTTCGACGGCGCCCGCGAGGACGAGCTGACCGGTCTGCTCGGCTCGACGCTGGCCAACCGCGACGGCGAGGTCATGGTCGACGCCGACGGCAAGGCGGTGCTCTACGACGGTCGCAGCGGGGAGCCGTTCCCGTACCCGGTGACGGTGGGCTACATGTACGTCCTCAAGCTGCACCACCTGGTGGACGACAAGATCCACGCCCGCTCGACCGGTCCGTACTCGATGATCACCCAGCAGCCCCTGGGCGGTAAGGCGCAGTTCGGCGGCCAGCGGTTCGGTGAGATGGAGTGCTGGGCCATGCAGGCCTACGGCGCGGCCTACACGCTGCAGGAGCTGTTGACCATCAAGTCCGACGACACCGTCGGCCGGGTCAAGGTCTACGAGGCGATCGTCAAGGGCGAGAACATCCCCGAGCCGGGCATCCCGGAGTCGTTCAAGGTTCTGCTCAAGGAGCTGCAGTCGCTGTGCCTCAACGTCGAGGTGCTCTCCAGCGACGGTGCCGCCATCGAGATGCGCGACACCGACGACGAGGACCTGGAACGCGCCGCGGCCAACCTCGGAATCAACCTGTCCCGCAACGAGTCCGCGTCGGTCGAAGACCTCGCTTAGTCCTTTTTGTTCTTCTAGTCCCGAAAGGGGAAAGGGAGTTACGTGCTAGACGTCAACTTCTTCGATGAGCTCCGCATCGGCCTGGCCACCGCGGAGGACATCCGTACCTGGTCCTACGGCGAGGTCAAGAAGCCGGAGACCATCAACTACCGCACGCTCAAGCCCGAGAAGGACGGCCTGTTCTGCGAGAAGATCTTCGGACCGACTCGCGACTGGGAGTGCTACTGCGGCAAGTACAAGCGGGTGCGCTTCAAGGGCATCATCTGCGAGCGCTGCGGCGTCGAGGTGACCCGCGCCAAGGTGCGCCGCGAGCGGATGGGCCACATCGAGCTGGCCGCTCCGGTCACCCACATCTGGTACTTCAAGGGTGTGCCGTCCCGGCTGGGCTACCTGCTGGACCTGGCGCCGAAGGATCTCGAGAAGATCATCTACTTCGCCGCCTACGTGATCACCGCGGTCGACGACGAGATGCGTCACAACGAGCTCTCCACCCTCGAGGCCGAGATGGAGGTCGAGAAGAAGGGTGTCGAGGACCAGCGCGACCTGGATCTGGCCGCTCGTGGTCAGAAACTCGAGGCCGACCTGACCGAGCTCGAGGTCGAGGGTGCCAAGTCCGACGTGCGCCGCAAGGTCAAGGACGGCGGCGAGCGTGAGATGCGTCAGATCCGCGACCGGGCCCAGCGCGAGCTGGACCGCCTCGACGAGATCTGGAGCACCTTCACCAAGCTGGCGCCCAAGCAGCTGATCATCGACGAGTCGCTCTACCGCGAGCTGGTCGACCGCTACGGGGAGTACTTCACCGGCTCGATGGGCGCCGAGGCGATCCAGAAGCTGATCGAGAACTTCGACATCGACGCCGAGGCCGAGTCGCTGCGCGAGGTCATCCGTAGCGGCAAGGGCCAGAAGAAGCTGCGCGCGCTGAAGCGGCTGAAAGTCGTTGCGGCGTTCCAGCAGTCGGGCAATTCCCCGATGGGCATGGTGCTCGACGCCGTCCCGGTGATCCCGCCGGAACTGCGTCCGATGGTGCAGCTCGACGGTGGCCGCTTCGCGACCTCCGACCTGAATGACCTGTACCGCCGCGTCATCAACCGCAACAACCGCCTCAAGCGACTGATCGACCTCGGCGCTCCCGAGATCATCGTCAACAACGAGAAGCGGATGCTGCAGGAGTCCGTCGACGCGCTGTTCGACAACGGACGCCGCGGCCGGCCGGTCACCGGACCGGGCAACCGTCCGCTGAAGTCGCTGAGCGACCTGCTCAAGGGCAAACAGGGCCGGTTCCGCCAGAACCTGCTCGGCAAGCGCGTCGACTACTCGGGCCGTTCGGTCATCGTGGTCGGCCCGCAGCTCAAGCTGCACCAGTGCGGTCTGCCCAAGCTGATGGCCCTGGAGCTGTTCAAGCCGTTCGTGATGAAGCGGCTGGTCGATCTCAACCACGCCCAGAACATCAAGAGCGCCAAGCGGATGGTGGAGCGTCAGCGTCCGCAGGTGTGGGACGTGCTCGAAGAGGTCATCGCCGAGCACCCGGTGCTGCTCAACCGTGCTCCCACGCTGCACCGCCTGGGCATCCAGGCCTTCGAGCCGATGCTGGTGGAGGGCAAGGCCATTCAGCTGCACCCGCTGGTGTGTGAGGCCTTCAACGCCGACTTCGACGGCGACCAGATGGCCGTGCACCTGCCGCTGAGCGCCGAGGCCCAGGCCGAGGCCCGCATCCTGATGCTGTCCTCGAACAACATCCTGTCGCCGGCGTCGGGTAAGCCGCTGGCCATGCCCCGTCTGGACATGGTGACCGGCCTGTACTACCTGACCACCCACATCGCCGGGGAGAAGGGCGAGTACGCCCCGGCCGGGGCGGACAGCCCCGAGGTCGGCGTGTACAGCAGCCCGGCCGAGGCCATCATGGCCATGGACCGCGGCGCGCTGTCGGTGCGGGCGGGCATCAAGATCCGGCTGGACCAGCTGCGCCCGCCGCACGAGGTCGAGACCGAACTGTTCGGCGAGAACGGCTGGCGTCCGGGCAACCCCTGGATCTGCGAGACCACGCTGGGCCGGGTGCTGTTCAACGAGCTGCTGCCGCAGCGGTATCCGTTCGTCAACGAGCAGATGCACAAGAAGGTCCAGGCCCGGATCATCAACGATCTGGCCGAGCGATACCCGATGATCGTGGTGGCCCAGACCGTCGACAAGCTCAAGGACACCGGCTTCTACTGGGCCACCCGTTCGGGTGTGACCGTGTCGATGGCCGACGTGCTGGTGCTTCCCGAGAAGCAGGAGATCCTCGACCGCTACGAGGAAGAGGCCCGCGGGATCGAGAAGAAGTACCAGCGCGGCGCCCTGAACCACCAGGAGCGCAACGACGCCCTGGTGGAGCTGTGGAAGAAGGCCACCGAAGAGGTGGGTGACGCCCTGCGGGCGCACTACCCCGAGGACAACCCGATCAAGATGATCGTGGAGTCCGGCGCGACGGGTAACTTCACCCAGACCAGGACGCTGGCCGGCATGAAGGGCCTGGTGACCAACCCGAAGGGTGAGTTCATCCCGCGCCCGATCAAGTCCTCCTTCCGCGAGGGCCTGACGGTGCTGGAGTACTTCATCAACACCCACGGCGCCCGCAAGGGTCTGGCGGACACCGCGCTGCGCACCGCAGACTCGGGTTACCTGACCCGTCGTCTGGTCGACGTCTCCCAGGACGTCATCGTTCGCGAGCACGACTGCGGCACCGAGCGGGGCATCCTGGTCGACCTGGCCGAGCGCGCCGCCGACGGCACCCTGATCCGGGATCCGCACGTCGAGACCTCCGCGTACGCCCGCACGCTGGCCGCCGACGCGGTCGACGCCGAGGGCAACGTGGTCGTCGAGCGCGGCCACGACCTGGGCGACCCCGCCATCGACGCGGCGCTGGAGGCCGGCATCACCAGCGTCAAGGTGCGCTCGGTGCTGACCTGTGCGTCCGCGGCGGGTGTGTGTGCCAAGTGCTACGGCCGCTCGATGGCCACCGGCAAGCTGGTTGACATCGGCGAGGCCGTCGGCATCGTCGCCGCGCAGTCCATCGGCGAGCCGGGCACCCAGCTGACCATGCGCACCTTCCACCAGGGCGGCGTCGGTGAGGACATCACCGGCGGTCTGCCCCGCGTGCAGGAGCTGTTCGAGGCGCGCATCCCGCGCGGCAAGGCCCCGATCGCCGAGGTCTCCGGCCGGGTCCGGCTGGAGGACACCGACAAGTTCTACAAGATCACCATCATCCCTGACGACGGGGGCGAGGAGGTCGTGTACGACAAGCTGTCCAAGCGTCAGCGGCTGCGGGTGTTCAAGCACGAGGACGGCACCGAGCGTCTGCTGGCCGACGGCGACCACGTCGAGGTCGGGCAGCAGCTCATGGAGGGCTCGGCCGACCCGCACGAGGTGCTGCGTGTCGAGGGTCCGCGCAAGGTGCAGATCCACCTGGTCAAGGAGGTCCAGGAGGTCTACCGTGCCCAGGGCGTGTCGATCCACGACAAGCACATCGAGGTCATCATCCGGCAGATGCTGCGCCGGGTGACGATCATCGACTCGGGCGCCACGGAGTTCCTGCCCGGTTCGCTGACCGAGCGTGCGGAGTTCGAGGCGGAGAACCGCCGGGTGGTCGCCGAGGGCGGCGAGCCGGCGGCCGGCCGTCCGGTGCTGATGGGTATCACCAAGGCGTCGCTGGCCACCGACTCGTGGCTGTCGGCGGCGTCGTTCCAGGAGACCACCCGCGTGCTGACCGATGCGGCGATCAACTGCCGCAGCGACAAGCTCGCCGGTCTGAAGGAGAACGTGATCATCGGCAAGCTGATCCCGGCCGGTACCGGTATCAACCGCTACCGCAACATCCAGGTTCAGCCCACCGAGGAGGCGCGCGCCGCGGCGTACACGATCCCGTCGTACGAGGATCAGTACTACAGCCCGGACTTCGGCCAGGCCACCGGTGCTGCCGTGCCGCTGGACGACTACGGGTACAGCGACTACCGGTAGTTCCTTTTCTAGCGCGAGCAGACGCAAATGACCCCGACACGCTGGGCGTGTCGGGGTCATTTGCGTCTGCTCAGCGGGTTGTGCACAGGGCTGAATTGGCACGCTGCGCCGCATTGCCGAGCATCGCGGGGTGCTTCTCGACGAACTGTTCCACGCCAACTCAGGGTTGCTGACCACCGCCCAGCTGCTGTCGGTGTTCAACCGCAGGGCCCTGGCCGCCCATATTGGGGCCGGCGCCCTCATCCGGGTGTTCCACGGTGTCTACGCCCAGGAGCCGCCGGACACCATCGGTCGGCTGGCGGCCCTCGAACTGTCCACCGGTAGACCCATCGTGGCGTGTATGGGCACCGCCGCCGAACTGCAGGGTTTCGACATCGAGGCCGACGGCCGCCTGCATGTGCTGGACCCGGGGGTGCGGATCCGGCCGACCAAGCAGCTGATGGTGCACCAGCGCAACGGCGCGCCGCTACGCCGGGTGCAGGGCCGGTTGATGACGACACCGGCCTGGACCGCCGTCGAGATCGCCCGGACCAAGCGCCGCCGCCGGGTGCTGGCCACCTTGGATGCGGCACTGCGCACCGGGGCGTGCACGAACATTGAGTTGGACAAGGTCGTGCGCGAGCAGAAGGGGCGTCGCGGGATCGTTGCGGTCCGCGACCTTCTCCCGCACGCCGATCCGGCGGCCGAGTCGCCGATGGAGAGTGAGGCGCGGGTGGTGTTCCTCGACGGTGGTCTGCCCGCCCCGGTGCTGCAGCACGAGATCATCGACCTCTGCGGCACACTCTGGCGGGTCGACTTCGCCTGGCCCGAGGCCATGGTGGCCGCCGAGTACGACAGCATGCAATGGCACGCCAACCCCGACATCTGGAGGCGCGACCGGCTCAAGGCCGCGCGGCTGGCCGAGTGCGGCTGGACGGTGGTCTCGTTCGTCGTCGATGACGTGCGGCGGCACCCGCAGGATCTGGTCATGCGGGTGTCCCGGCGTCTCGACGCCCCTCGTCTCGCTGGCTGAGCAGACGCAAACGACCCCAAATCCCCGGCGTGTCTGTGACTTTTGCGTCTGCTCGCGGGAGGGGGACTCGCGGCAGGGGGGACTCGCGGGAGGGGGCGGGGCACGCGGTACAGGCACACGGTACAAAGGGGAGATGCAGATCGGTTCCCACGTCCGCGGCGACAACCCCCTGCAGGGCGCGCTCGACGACGAAGCCGACGTCGTCCAGTTCTTCCTCGGTGACCCGCAGAGTTGGAAGAAGCCGCCGCCGCGCGAAGACGCCGACCTGCTGCGTCGTTCGCCGATCCCGATCTACGTCCACGCCCCCTACCTGATCAACGTGGCCTCGGCCAACAACCGGGTCCGCATCCCCAGCCGCAAGATCCTGCAGGACACCTGTGACGCCGCCGCCGAGGTCGACGCGACGGCGGTGATCGTGCACGGCGGGCATGCCGACGACAAGGACGTCGAGGCCGGGTTCGAGCGCTGGGAGAAGGCCCTAAAGGCGCTGAACACCGACGTTCCGGTCTATCTGGAGAACACCGCCGGCGGCACCCACGCCATGGCCCGCCACTTCGACACCATCGCCCGGTTGTGGGACCGCATCGGCGATATGGGTATCGGGTTCTGCCTGGACACCTGCCACGCCTGGGCGGCCGGCGAGGCGCTGATCGACGCCGTCGAGAGGATCACGGCGATCACCGGAGGCATCGACCTGGTGCACTGCAACGACTCCCGCGACGCCGCCGGATCCGGGGCCGACCGGCATGCCAACTTCGGCACCGGCCAGATCGACCCGCAACTGCTCGTCGCCGTGGTCAAAGCGGCGGGGGCTCCGGTGATCTGCGAGACCGCCGACGAGGGTCGCCGCGCCGATATCGCCTTCCTCCGCGAGAACGTCTAGACCAGGTACACCTTCCGTAGCGTCTCGGTCACCGTCCACACCGTCTCGGTCCCGGCCGCCAGTCGCACCACGTCGCCCGGGGACAGGTGCAACGGCGCGGTGCCGTCGACGAATTCGACGGTCGCCGCACCGGCGATCACCACGAACACCTCGTCGGCCTCGACGTCGCGCATGACCCCGGGCGTCATCTCCCAGACACCCACCTCCAAACCGGCGAACCGTCCCAGCGCGCCGGTCCCGGTCCGGGGATGACCCCCGGCCACCTGATCGGCCGGCACCGGCTCGTGCTCGACGAACAACGACCCAGCGTGAACGAGGCTGTTCTGCTTCATGCTGCGAGCCCTCCTATTACGCATCTTGTGCGATTGTCGTGAAAATGTAACAGTAGAGGTATGCCGGATACGCACGTCGTGACCAACCAGGTACCCCCGCTGCTCGACTACAACCCCGCGACCTCGCCGGTGCTGCTGGAGGCCCTCATCCGCGAGGGTGGGGGATGGGGTGTCGACGAGGTCACCGAACTCGGCGCCCTGGCCGGCAGCGCCACCGCGCAGCGCTGGGGCGACCTGGCCGACCGCAACGTGCCGATCCTGCACACCCATGACCGCTACGGCTACCGGGTCGACGAGATCGAATACGACCCGGCGTATCACGAACTGATGCGGGCGGCCATCGGCCACGGCCTGCACGCCGCCCCCTGGGCCGACGACCGGCCCGGCGCCCATGTGGTGCGCGCGGCCAAGATGAGCGTCTGGACGCCCGAACCCGGTCACGTCTGCCCGATCTCGATGACCTACGCCGTCGTTCCCGCGCTGCGGCACAACCCCGAGCTGGCCGCGGTCTACGAGCCGCTGCTGAGTAGCCGCCAGTACGACCCGGAACTGAAGGTTCCCACCACCAAGGCCGGGATCACCGCCGGCATGTCGATGACCGAGAAGCAGGGCGGCTCGGACGTGCGTGCCGGCACCACCCAGGCCGTGCCCAACGCCGACGGCAGCTACACCCTGACCGGCCACAAGTGGTTCACCTCGGCGGCCATGAGCGACGTGTTCCTGGTGCTGGCCCAGGCGCCGGGCGGGTTGAGCTGTTTCTTCCTGCCGCGGGTGCTGCCGGACGGCACCCGCAACCGGATGTTCATTCAGCGCCTCAAGGACAAGCTGGGCAACCACGCCAACGCCTCCAGCGAGATCGAGTACGACGGCGCGATCGCCTGGATGGTCGGTGAGGAGGGCCGCGGGGTCCCGACCATCATCGAGATGGTCAACCTCACCCGGCTGGACTGCACGCTGGGCAGCGCCACCAGCATGCGTCAGGGCCTGACCCGGGCCATCCACCACACCCAGCACCGCAAGGCCTTCGGCGCCTACCTGATCGACCAGCCGCTGATGCGCAATGTCATCGCCGACCTCGCCGTCGAGGCGGAGGCGGCCACCATCGTCGCGATGCGGATGGCCGGGGCCACCGACGCCGCGACCCGCGGCGACGAACGCGAGACCCTGCTGCGCCGCATCGGTCTGGCCGCCGCGAAGTACTGGGTCTGCAAACGCGCCACCCCGCATGCCGGTGAGGCGATGGAATGCCTCGGCGGCAACGGCTACGCCGAGGAGTCCGGTATGCCGCGGCTGTACCGGGAGGCGCCGCTGATGGGCATCTGGGAGGGCTCGGGCAACGTCAGCGCGCTGGATACGTTGCGTGCCATGGCAACCCGGCCGGAGTGCGTGGAGGTGCTGTTCGACGAGCTCGCCACGGTTGCCGGGCAGGACGCCCGGTTCGACGCCCGTGTGCAGGGCTTGCGCGCGGGTCTGGCCGACCCGACCGATATCGAGTATCGCGCCCGCACCCTCGCCGAGGACATCACCCTGGCGCTGCAGGGTTCGCTGCTGCTGCGCCACGGACACCCCGCCGTCGCCGAGGCATTCCTGGCCACCCGGATGGCCGGTGATTGGGGCGGCGCCTTCGGCACCCTGCCGTCCGGGCTGGACCTCGGGCCGATTATCGAGCGCGCCCTGGTGAAGGGATGAGGCCTCTTCCCCGCGACCTCCCTCGCGAGCAGACGCAAACGTCCCCGAAACCCGGCGTGTCGCGGGTCATTTGTGTCTGCTCGCGCAAAGAAGGACGGGGCTCGGCGTGGAACTGACCACCATGACCTACGAGGTCACCGGCCGGATAGCCCGGATCACCTTCAACCGGCCCGAGAAGGGCAACGCGATCATCGCCGCCACCCCGGTGGAACTTGCCGCCTGCGTGGAGCGCGCCGACCTCGACCCAGAGGTTCACGTGATCCTGGTCTCCGGTCGGGGGGAGGGGTTCTGCGCCGGATTCGACCTGAGTGCCTACGCGGACGGATCCTCCTCGGCCGGGGGTGAGGACCGCGCCGGAACCGTGCTCGACGCCGCGACCCAGGCCGTCAACCACCTGCCGAACCAGCCGTGGGATCCGATGGTCGACTACCAGATGATGAGCCGGTTCGTGCGCGGCTTCGCCAGCCTGATGCACGCCGACAAGCCGACGGTGGTCAAAATCCACGGCTACTGCGTGGCCGGTGGCACTGACATCGCACTGCACGCCGACCAGGTGATTGCCGCCTCCGACGCCAAGATCGGCTACCCCCCGACCAGGGTGTGGGGCGTTCCGGCCGCGGGGCTGTGGGCCCACCGGCTCGGTGACCAGCGCGCCAAACGGCTGCTGCTGACCGGGGACTGCATGACCGGCGCCCAGGCCGCTGAATGGGGGCTGGCCGTCGAAGCCCCCGCGCCGGAAGATCTCGACGAGCGCACCGAACGCCTCCTAGAGCGGATCGCCGCGGTACCGGTCAACCAGCTGATCATGGTCAAGCTCGCCATGAACAGCGCGCTTTACCAGCAGGGCGTGGCCACCAGCCGGATGGTCAGTACGGTGTTCGACGGCATCGCCCGGCACACCCCGGAGGGGCACGCCTTCGTCGCCGACGCCCGCGAACACGGCTTTCGCGAGGCGGTGCGCCACCGCGACGAGCCGTTCGGCGATTACGGCCGCGGAGGCGCCGGATTATGAGCGTACGGATGCCGGCACGGTCGGTGGTGCTCTCGGTGCTGCTGGGCACTCGCCCCGCCTGCGCCACCGCGGCCGAACTGCTGCGGCTGACCGCCGACTTCGGCATCAAGGACAGCACGCTGCGGGTCGCGCTGACCCGGATGGTGGCCGCCGGGGACCTGGTTCGCTGCGACGAGGGCTACCGGCTGTCAGACCGTCTGCTGGCCCGCCAGCGCCGCCAGGACGCCGCACTGTCTCCGGTGACCCGGGACTGGGAGTCGCAGTGGCTGACCGTCGTGGTCGTCGCCGTGGGTGAAGACGCCCGGGTCCGCGCCGCGCTGCGTTCCGCTCTGCACGACGGGCGCTTCGGTGAGTTGCGCGAGGGGGTGTGGCTGCGGCCGGACAACCTCATCGAGGACCTGCCGGTCGAGACCGACGGCAGGGTGCGGGTACTGCGCGCCCGGGACCCCGATCCGGGCGAGTTGGCCGCGAGGTTGTGGGATCTGCCGGTCTGGTCTGCCACCGGCCGCGGCCTGCTGCGCGAGATGGACGCCGCCCCCGACATCCCCTCCCGGTTCGTGGTGGCCGCGGCGATGGTCCGCCACCTGCTCACCGACCCGGTGCTGCCGGCCGAACTGCTGCCCGCCGACTGGCCCGCCGACCGGTTGCGAGCCGCCTACGCCGAGTTCGCCGCGCTGATGGTGGCGCGTCGCGACCCGGCCCGACTCCTGGAGCCGCGATGAGCGTCACCGTCGTCCGCAACCCGCCGGTGACGACGGTGGTGCTGGATCGCCCGCATGCCCGCAACGCCGTCGACGGACCCACCGCGGCGGCACTGCACGCCGCGTTCGAGGAGTTCGACGGCGACGACTCCGCGGCGGTGGCGGTGCTGTGGGGGGACCACGGGACCTTCTGTGCGGGTGCGGACCTGAAGGCCATCGGCACGTCCGACTCCAACCCGCTGCATCGCGACGGTCCGGGCCCGATGGGGCCGACCCGGATGGTGCTGTCCAAACCGGTGATCGCGGCGGTCAGCGGCTATGCGGTGGCCGGCGGCCTGGAACTCGCACTGTGGTGCGACCTGCGGGTGGTCGAGGAGGACGCGGTGTTCGGGGTGTTCTGCCGACGCTGGGGTGTGCCGCTGATCGACGGCGGTACGGTGCGTCTGCCGCGCCTCATCGGGCACAGCCGCGCCATGGACATGATCCTCACCGGCCGGGCCGTCGACGCCGAGGAAGCCCTGGCGATCGGGCTGGCCAACCGGGTGGTGCCCACCGGAACCTCCCGTCAGGCCGCTGAGGAACTGGCCGCCGAACTCGCCCGCGCGCCGCAGGGCTGCATGCGCGCGGACCGGCTGTCGATGCTGAACCAGTGGGGCTGCACCGAGGCCGAGGCGATGGAGTTCGAGTTCGGCAGCTTCTCGCGGGTGGCGGCGGAATCCCTGGCCGGGGCGCAGCGCTTCGCCGGCGGAGCGGGCCGCCACGGCGCGCCCGCCTGACGCCCCCCTTGCGCGAGCAGACGCAAAGGACCCCGAAGCCCCCGGCGTGTCGGGGTCCTTTGCGTCTGCTCGCGCGGGGAGGGTGCGCGCGGGGAGGGTGCGCGCGGGGAGGGTGCGCGCGGGGAGGGTGCGCGCGGGGAGGGTGCGCGCAAGGAAAGCTCAGCCGGCGGTGATCCGGTTGCCCGATCCCGCGTCGTTGACGTCCGGCTCGCCGTGCCGGTAGGTGACGGTGTTGTTCAGGCCGACGACCGACAACTCCCCGTCCACCCGCTCCAGGGTGATCTTGTTGTCGGCCCCGCCCACGCTGACCGTGGCGCAGGCCCCGCTGACCCGCAGGGTGTTGTTCGAGCCGCCCACGTTCAGCGACTTGCCCGCGCCGCAGTCGATGTCGGCGGAGGTGCCGAAGGACCCGTAGTTGATGGTGTTGGCCACTTCAACCTGCGCGCCGGCACGGTCGTCCTCGGAGCCGCAGCCGGCTACGGCCATGGCCACCAGGAGTGCGGCGGCCAGCCCGGCCCGGGAATGCGTGGACATCGGGGTCTTTTCTACCTCACCCCGCGCGGCGGCCGTGCCACTAGAGTTCTCTGCCGGACCCTCGACGGGCCGAACACCCGGAGCCCGCTGCCCATGCAAGCCCCATGCAAGCCCCACGCAAGCTCCATGACAAGCCCCACGAAAAACCCATGACACGCGCCCAATCGCCCAAACCCAAGCTCAGCCGCGAGGCGATCGTCAACGCCGCGTTGACGTTCTTAGACCGCGAGGGCTGGGATGCCCTGACCGTCAACGCGCTGGCCTCCCAGCTCGGCACCAAGGGCCCGTCGCTCTACAACCACGTCGACAGCCTCGAGGATCTGCGGCGCAGCGTCCGGATGCGGGTGGTCGACGACATTCTGCAGATGCTCAGCACGGTGGCCGCCGGGCGCGCCGGCGACGACGCCGTCATGGCGATGGCCAGTGCCTACCGCAGTTACGCTCACCACCACCCGGGGCGCTACTCGGCGTTCACCCGGATGCCGCTGGGCGGTGACGACCCGGAGTTCACCGCCGCCTCGCATGCCGCCGCGGCGCCGGTGATCGACGTGCTGGCCTCCTACGGCCTGGACGGCCCGGACGCCTTCTACGCGGCGCTGGAGTTCTGGGCCGCCCTGCACGGGTTCGTGCTGCTGGAGATGACCGGCGTGATGGAGTCCGGGGCCGCCCAGATGGGCGAGCTGGACGCCGATGCGGTGTTCGCCGATATGGTTCTGCGGCTGGCCACCGGTATGGGTCACCGCCGCGGGCAGTCCTGACCTGCGCTAGCGGGCTGGCAAGCGGTTTTGGAGGGGATCGCCTCGGCTGGTATTGTGGGCGTTTGTGCCTGGCCGACGGGTGCGGACGACGCGCCAGTCGGGCCACTTCGCATGTCTTGGAGCATCAGGAAATGCAGTGTTTTCCGTGGTGCGCACCGCGTGCGACACGCCCGGCTGCGGGGGTCGCAGCCAGGCAAGAACCGCAGTACAAGAGCTGACAGATAGAGAAAGCCGGTAGATGCCAACCATCCAGCAGCTGGTCCGCAAGGGCCGCCGCGACAAGGTCGCCAAGGTGAAGACCGCGGCCCTCAAGGGCAGCCCGCAGCGCCGTGGCGTCTGCACCCGCGTGTACACCACCACCCCCAAGAAGCCGAACTCGGCGCTGCGCAAGGTCGCGCGCGTCAAGTTGACCAGCGCGGTGGAGGTCACCGCCTACATCCCCGGTGAGGGCCACAACCTCCAGGAGCACTCGATGGTCCTGGTGCGCGGCGGTCGTGTGAAGGACCTGCCCGGTGTGCGCTACAAGATCATCCGCGGATCCCTGGACACCCAGGGCGTCAAGAACCGCAAGCAGGCCCGCAGCCGCTACGGCGCGAAGAAGGAGAAGAGCTAATGCCCCGCAAGGGACCCGCTCCCAAGCGTCCGCTGGTCAACGATCCGGTCTACGGATCCCAGCTGGTGACCCAGCTGGTCAACAAGGTCCTGCTGGACGGTAAGAAGTCACTCGCCGAGCGCATCGTCTACGGTGCCCTCGAGCAGGCCCGGGACAAGACCGGCACCGACCCGGTGATCACCCTCAAGCGCGCGCTGGACAACGTCAAGCCGGCCCTCGAGGTCCGCAGCCGCCGAGTCGGCGGCGCCACCTATCAGGTGCCCGTCGAGGTCCGTCCGGACCGTTCGGTCACCCTGGCGCTGCGCTGGCTGGTCAGCTTCTCCAAGGCCCGCCGGGAGAAGACGATGGTCGAGCGGCTGGCCAACGAGATCCTCGACGCCAGCAACGGCCTGGGTGCGGCGGTCAAGCGCCGCGAGGACACCCACAAGATGGCCGAGGCGAACCGGGCGTTCGCGCACTACCGCTGGTGACCGCGGGGCTGCAAGCCCCGGCCGCCTACTGACGACAGCAACACTCGAAAGAATTGGGAAGACTTCTGTGGCGCAGGACGTGCTGACCGACCTCACCAAGGTCCGCAACATCGGCATCATGGCTCACATCGACGCCGGCAAGACCACGACGACCGAGCGGATCCTCTACTACACGGGGATCAGCTACAAGATCGGCGAGGTCCACGACGGCGCGGCCACCATGGACTGGATGGAGCAGGAGCAGGAGCGCGGGATCACCATCACCTCCGCGGCGACCACCTGTTTCTGGAACGGCAACCAGATCAACATCATCGACACCCCCGGCCACGTCGACTTCACCGTCGAGGTCGAGCGGTCGCTGCGTGTTCTCGACGGTGCGGTCGCGGTGTTCGACGGCAAGGAGGGCGTCGAACCGCAGTCCGAGCAGGTCTGGCGCCAGGCCGACAAGTACGACGTGCCGCGCATCTGCTTCGTCAACAAGATGGACAAGATCGGCGCCGACTTCTACTTCTCGGTGCGCACCATGGAGGAGCGCCTGGGCGCCAACGTCATCCCGATCCAGCTGCCGATCGGCGCCGAGGGCGACTTCGCGGGCGTTATCGACCTGGTCGAGATGAAGGCCAAGGTGTGGAGTGCCGAGACCAAGCTCGGCGAGAAGTACGACGTCGTCGACATCCCGGCGGATCTCCAGGACAAGGCCGACGAATACCGCACCAAGCTCATCGAGGCGGTCGCCGAGACCGACGAGGAGCTGATGGAGAAGTATTTCGGCGGCGAGGAGCTCACCGTCGAGGAGATCAAGGGCGCGATCCGCAAGCTGACCATCTCCTCGCAGGCCTACCCGGTGCTGTGCGGCAGCGCGTTCAAGAACAAGGGCGTTCAGCCCATGCTCGACGCCGTGATCGACTACCTGCCCTCGCCGCTCGACGTGCCGGCGGCCGTCGGCCACGCGCCGGGCAAGGAGGACGTCGAGGTGCTGCGCAAGCCGAGCGTCGACGAGCCGTTCTCGGCCCTGGCGTTCAAGGTGGCCACCCACCCGTTCTTCGGCAAGCTGACCTACGTCCGGGTGTACTCGGGCAAGGTCGACTCCGGCGCCCAGGTGATCAACTCCACCAAGGGCAAGAAGGAGCGCCTGGGCAAGCTGTTCCAGATGCACTCCAACAAGGAGAACCCGGTGGACACCGCCTCCGCGGGCCACATCTACGCGGTGATCGGCCTCAAGGACACCACCACCGGTGACACCCTCTGCGATCCCAGCGACCAGGTCGTGCTGGAGTCCATGACCTTCCCGGATCCGGTCATCGAGGTCGCCATCGAGCCCAAGACCAAGAGCGACCAGGAGAAGCTGAGCCTGTCGATCCAGAAGCTCGCCGAGGAAGACCCCACCTTCAAGGTGCACCTGGACCAGGAGACCGGCCAGACCGTCATCGGTGGCATGGGCGAGCTGCACCTGGACATCCTGGTGGACCGGATGCGCCGCGAGTTCAAGGTCGAGGCCAACGTCGGCAAGCCCCAGGTGGCCTACAAGGAGACCATCCGCAAGAAGGTCGAGAACGTCGAGTACACCCACAAGAAGCAGACCGGTGGCTCGGGTCAGTTCGCGAAGGTCATCATCAGCCTCGAGCCGTTCGTCGGCGAGGACGGCGCGACCTACGAGTTCGAGAACAAGGTCACCGGCGGCCGCGTGCCGCGCGAGTACATCCCGTCGGTGGACGCCGGCGCCCAGGACGCCATGCAGTACGGCGTGCTGGCCGGCTACCCGCTGGTGAACATGAAGGTGACCCTGCTCGACGGGGCCTACCACGACGTCGACTCCTCGGAGATGGCGTTCAAGATCGCCGGTTCGCAGGCGATGAAGAAGGCCGCCTCGGCGGCGCAGCCGGTCATCCTCGAGCCGATCATGGCTGTCGAGGTCACCACGCCCGAGGACTACATGGGCGACGTGATCGGCGACCTGAACTCCCGCCGTGGTCAGATCCAGGCCATGGAGGAGCGCAGCGGTGCACGCGTCGTCAAGGCGCAGGTGCCATTGTCGGAGATGTTCGGCTACGTCGGCGACCTGCGGTCGAAGACCCAGGGCCGGGCCAACTACTCCATGGTGTTCGACTCCTACGCCGAAGTTCCGGCGAACGTGTCGAAGGAGATCATCGCGAAGGCGACGGGCGAGTAGTCCCGCGGCCTTGGCGGCGCAGCACAACTGAATAATTCCAACACTGCTTAAACAAGCACCAACAAGTCCAGGAGGACACAGAAGTGGCGAAGGCGAAGTTCGAGCGGACGAAGCCGCACGTCAACATCGGGACCATCGGTCACGTTGACCACGGCAAGACCACGCTGACCGCGGCTATCACCAAGGTTCTGCACGACAAGTACCCCGATTTGAACGAGTCGCGTGCATTCGACCAGATCGACAATGCGCCCGAAGAGCGTCAGCGCGGTATCACCATCAACATCTCCCACGTGGAGTACCAGACCGAGAAGCGTCACTACGCGCACGTCGACGCTCCCGGCCACGCTGACTACATCAAGAACATGATCACCGGCGCCGCCCAGATGGACGGCGCGATCCTGGTGGTCGCCGCCACCGACGGCCCGATGCCGCAGACCCGCGAGCACGTGCTGCTGGCCCGTCAGGTCGGCGTGCCCTACATCCTGGTCGCCCTGAACAAGTCCGACATGGTCGACGACGAGGAGCTGCTCGAGCTCGTCGAGATGGAGGTCCGCGAACTGCTGGCTGCCCAGGAGTTCGACGAGGAGGCCCCGGTGATCCGGGTGTCCGCGCTCAAGGCCCTCGAGGGTGACCCGCAGTGGGTCAAGAGCGTCGAGGATCTGATGGCGGCCGTCGACGAGTCGATCCCGGACCCGGTCCGCGACACCGACAAGCCGTTCCTGATGCCCGTCGAGGACGTCTTCACCATCACCGGCCGCGGCACCGTGGTGACCGGCCGTGTCGAGCGTGGCGTGATCAACGTCAACGAAGAGGTCGAGATCGTCGGCATCCGCCCCGGCACCACCAAGACCACGGTCACCGGTGTCGAGATGTTCCGCAAGCTGCTCGACCAGGGCCAGGCCGGTGACAACGTCGGCCTGCTGGTCCGTGGCGTCAAGCGCGAGGACGTCGAGCGCGGTCAGGTCATCGTGAAGCCCGGCACCACCACCCCGCACACCGAGTTCGAGGGCAGCGTCTACATCCTGTCCAAGGACGAGGGCGGTCGGCACACGCCGTTCTTCAACAACTACCGTCCGCAGTTCTACTTCCGCACCACCGACGTGACCGGCGTGGTCACGCTTCCGGAGGGTACGGAGATGGTCATGCCCGGCGATAACACCGACATCTCGGTCAAGCTGATCCAGCCCGTCGCCATGGACGAGGGTCTGCGCTTCGCGATCCGCGAGGGCGGCCGCACCGTCGGCGCCGGCCGGGTGACCAAGATCATCAAGTGATCCGGGATCATCAAGTGATCTGACAACGGCAGTAAGGCGGCGCCCGTCCCCAGGACGGGCGCCGCTTCCGTTTTTGCCAGGGGTTCCGGCCCCCCGGTAGACTGGGTGTTTCGCGAGGTGAAGGGCCCGCGCCAAGGTGAGTGCACAGGAAAGGGGATCGGATGGACACCGACGTGACCGATGCCAGCGAGTCCGGTCCCGAGGAGTCCAGCCCTGAGGCGCCCGCCCCGGTGCCGTGGTGGCGCAGGCCCGCGACGATCATCGCCGGGATCGCCCTCGCCGCGGTGCTGGCCCTGATCGGCGGTTTGACCTGGGCCTTCTCCGGTGACAAGCGTGAACCGGACACCGCGCTGAAGCCCATCGTCCCCTCCTTCCCGCCGGAACCGGCGGAGTCCCCCGAACCTCCGTCCGAGGACGAGCCGGGCTTGGACCTGCTCGGCGGACTCGGCGGCCTCGACGGTTCGTCGATGCCCGACACCGGCGGCGATCTGTCCGGTGCCGACACCAGCATGTTCTCCTCGTCGGGCGGCTATTCGCTGCCGTCGGGCGGCACCCCCAGCGTGGCGCTGCCGGCCTTCGAGATGCCCCCGGCGCCGGCCTTTGAAGCGCCGCCGGCGCAGGATTGGGCCGCGCTGCTGCAGCCCTTCGTCCAGTCGCAGCAGGAGGCGGCGGCCGCCAATCTCGGCGGAGCCATCGCCGGTCCGGTGGTCGGTGGGGCATGGGGGACCTTCAACAGCGCCGCGATCATCCTCAGTGACCTGATTTTGTTCGCTGCCGCGAGCCCCGACGGGGGTGCCCTGCTCAACCAGCTGAACGCCGCGCTGCCGGCGGTGGCGCTCCCCGCGGCCGCGGCGGGCCTCGCAGCACCGGACTTCTCCGGGTTGGCCACGGCCTTCGCCGCGGCGGCCGGCACGCCCCCGATCGGTGTGCCGAACCTTCCGCCGCTGCCCGCGCTGCCGCCCCCGCCCCCCGGCCTGCCCAACCCCGAGCAGTTGCTCGGCGGGCTGGCCGCGCTACCGGCGCCGCAACTGCCGCCCCCGCCCATCGGACTGCCCACCCCGGAACAGGTGGCCGCCGGCCTTTTCGTGCTGCCCGCCATCGGTCTGCCGCAGTTGCCGCCCCCGCCGCCGATCGGTCTGCCGCAGTTGCCGCCCCCGCCGCCGATCGGTCTGCCGCAGTTGCCGCCCCCGCCGCCGATCGGTCTGCCGGCGCTGCCGCCCCCGCCGCCGATCGGCCTGCCCTCGTTCGGGTTCCCCACGATCGGGCTGCCGAGTATCACCAGGCTGCTGGGTCTGCCGTTCTGACCGTTTCGGGACACCCAGCGGGGTCGGGGCCGATGTTCGTCCGCTATCTCAAAGCCCAGGCGATGGTGCTGCTGTTCGGCGGTTTGGTCGGGCCGATCTTCCTGGCCGTCTATTTCGCCCTGGGCCCGATGGCCAGACCCGAACTGAACTGGATGTACTGGTTCGGCCTGCCGATCACCGCGATCGACGTGCTCGCGGCGCTGGCGTTGGCCAACGCCGCGCCGGAGCCGGAAGATCCCCGCCCGGCGGGTCCGGACCGCCGCTGAAACGTTAGCCTGACCCCGGACTGGTGAAAGGACCGCAGATGGCCGCAGGTGCGCTGGCTGGACGCGTGGCGTTCGTGACCGGGGCGGCCCGCGGGCAGGGCCGCGCCTACGCGCTGCGGCTGGCCCGCGACGGAGCCAACCTGATCCTCAGCGATATCTGCGGGCCGGTGTCACCGAGCATCCCCTACGAGTCGGCCACCCCCGATGATCTGGCCGAGACGGTCCGGCTGGCCCTTGCCGAAGGTGTCTCGGTGCACTCCGCCACCGCCGACATCCGCGACGACGCCGCACTGCGCCGACTGGTCGCCGACGGCCTGGAGCGCTTCGGCCGGCTGGACGTCGTGGTGGCCAACGCCGGGGTGCTGAGCTGGGGCAGGCTCTGGGAGTTGTCCGACGAGCAGTGGAACGCCGTCATCGACGTCAACCTCACCGGTACCTGGCGCACCCTGCGGGCGGTCATCCCGGCGATGATCGACGCCGGAAACGGCGGGTCGATCATCATCGTCAGTTCGGCCAGCGGGGTCAAGGCCACCCCCGGCAACGGCCACTACTCTGCCTCCAAACACGGGCTGACCGCGCTGACCAACACCCTCGCCCTGGAACTGGGGGAGTACGGCATCCGGGTCAACTCGATCAACCCGTACTCGATCGCCACCCCGATGATTCAGAACCAGGCCATGCTGGGCGTCCTGTCGGCCCATCCGAGCTACCTGAACGCCTACGCGCCGATGCCGTATCAGCCGGTGGTCGGCGGCGAAGCCAAGCGCAGCGACTTCATGTCCCCCGAGGAGGCGGCCGAAGTGGTGGCCTGGCTGGCCGGCGACAGCTCCGGGGTGGTGTCCGGATCGCAGATCCTGGTGGACCGCGGCGTTCTGAAGTACTAGCCCGCCGCGGCCATCTCGATGGCCTTGTCGGTGTATACCCGGTAGCCGATATCCGGCGAGTAGCCGTGGATCTCCTTGGTGTCCAGATCCCGGATGAACGTCAGGATCTGCTGGCTGAAGACCTGGCCGGGCACCAGCACCGGGAATCCGGGCGGATACGGCGTGACGAACGTCGCCGACACGACCTGGTTGCCCGCGTTCAGCTTCTCCTCGATCTCCTCGCTGAGCAGGTACTCGCAGTTGGCGTCGTCATAGGACAGGTAGAAGGCGCGCCGTACGTCACCTTCGGGGGTCTCGATGGAGCCGGAGTGGTCCTGGAAAACGGGATGGAAACCGCTGAAGTCGGGTAACGGCGCGGTGCTGGCGGTCAACCGTTGCACCTTCTTCTCGAACCGTGACCGCTCCGAAAGGCTCATCTCGGACAAGTGCTCGTCGAGTTCGCTGGCGATGGTGACCAGGACCTCCACCAGGAACGCCACCGAACTGCGGGTGGTGCCGATGTTGGTCATGAACAACACCGTGTTGCGTGAGGTCTTGTTGATCTGCACCCCGTGACGGTCCATTAGCTGGTCGCGCTTGAAGTCGTCGCCGCTGTAGCCGGTACGGCCGATCGACAGGGTGATCCGGGACGGGTCCAGGACGAACTCGTCGGAGTCCCAGGCGCGCATCATGGCGCGCAGCCCGGTGCGTAGCGGCTGGCCGATGTGGCTGGCCCGGAACTCCTCGGGAATCATGTCCGAGGTTCGCAGGCAGGCCATGTACTTGGCCACCAGCGGGTGATTGTCGATCGCGTCGCGCAGTTGCATGGCGTTCTCGATCTGGCGGGCGACCATTTCCATGCCCTCCAACGCCACCTGCCGGCGACCGAGGTCCAGTGAGGCCAGGATCTGGTAGTTCGGCGAGGTCGAGGTGTGCGCCATGTACGCCTCGTGGAACGGCTCGGCGACCTTCTGATCGAAGTCCTGATCGAAGACATGGATCATTGAGCCCTGCCGCAGCGAGGTCAGCGTCTTGTGGGTGGACTGGGCGGAATACACCCGTACCCTCGCCTTGGCCGGGTCGGGGCGTAGCCGGCGGTCCAGAAGCTCCTCGTCGGTGGGCGGATTCTCCACGTCGCGGGCGAGCTGCTCCTCGTAGGCCGCGGCGTAGTCGGGGTCCTGAAGCAGGTCGCGGAGCTTACGTGCGCAGTGCATCGCGGTGCGGGAGCGCAGCACCGGGTGGAAGCGGGCGAACGCGAACCAGGCTTCGTCCCACAGGAACACCAGGTCGGGCTTGATCGCCAGGCACTCCTCCATGACCCGCTGCACGTCGTAGACGATCCCGTCGAAGGTGCAGTTGGTCAGGGCGATCATCTTGACCCGGTCGAGCTTTCCGGCCCGCCGCAGGTCCAGCAGCTTGGACTTGATCTCGCGCAGCGTCACCGCGCCGTAGATGGTGTAGTCATTGAGCGCGTAGGCCTCCAGATAGACCACGTTGGCGCCGCCCAACATCATCCCGTAGTGGTGGGACTGGTGGCAGTTGCGGTCCAGCAGCACGATGTCGCCCGGAGCCACCAGGGACTGGGTGATGATCTTGTTGGCCGTTGAGGTGCCGTTGGTGACGAAGAAGGTCTGCCGCGAACCGAAGGTCTTGGCTGCAAGTTTTTGGGCTTCGCGCAGCGGGCCGGTCGGCTCCAGCAGCGAGTCCAGTCCGCCGCAGGTGGCCGACGTCTCCGCCATGAAGACGTCCAAGCCGTAGAAGCCGACCATGTCCTTGATCCAGTGCGAGCCGATGATCGACTTGCCCTGGGAGATCGGCAGCGCGTGGAACACCCCGGTCGGGCGCTTGCTGTACTCCTTGAGTGCGGAGAAGAACGGGGTCCGGTAGCGGTCGGCGATCCCCTGCAGCAGGCTCAGGTGCAGTTCGAGTAGGCCGTCCCGCACGTGGAACACCCGCCGGAAACTGTTGCCCTGCCGGCCGGCGATACGCTCCACATCGACCTCGGTCATGAGGTAGCGGTCGAGGCCCGGCCACAGTTCACGCAGGGCTTCGGCCAGGATCTCGGCCCGCGCGCCGGAGGACGTCTCCGCCCCGACCGCGTCGGCGACATAATCGTCGATGAAGTCGGCCAGCGACGACAGGTCCCGGCTGCTGTGGGAGGTGAACTGCCGCCCGATCACCGCCGCCTGCAGGTTGGCGTTGAGCCGGGCCGCGATCATGGCCTCCTCGGCGTTGGAGACGATCACCAGCTCGTAGATGAACTCGTCGTCGGGACGGCGCCAGGTGTGGACCTGCTGGCGGAGGTACCGCTCCTGGGACTCGGTGAGGGTTTCGATGGCCAGCACCTCGAAGTATTTCGGCTCGCGGTCGGCGGCCGACAGCCCCTCGACGCGGCCGGTGTCGGCGGCCAGGATGTCGTCGTTGTCGAGGTCGACCAAATGTGCCTCGCCCAAGCGGTAGGTCTCGTGGGTCAGCGCGTGGTTGATGTAGCCGACGGCGAGGGCGAACTTCGCGTAGTCCCCGGAGCTGAAGATCTTCTGGAGCTTGGTGAACAGCGCCGGGCCGGGGAACGCCCAATACGGCTCGACCGGTATCAACTGGGCGAGCACATCGGCGCAGGTCGCCTGACGGTCGTCGGTGGGCTTACCGGAGGCTGCCCGCCTGGCGAGCTGGCCCGCGGCATCCTCCAACCTGCACCAGGCGTCGGCGCGCATCTGCCAGACACTGTTGTAGGCGTGGGAGTGGGATTCCATAGGGGCCCTTTCGGTCGGCTCTTCCCGCGACGAAGGGTCAGCCGGGCAGAACCAGCACCGGCACCGGGCTCACCCGCAGGATCTTGGTGCCGCGCGAACCGAGGAAAACCCGGGCGACGTCACCGCGTGGCGACGTTCCCAGGGCGAGAATCTCGCCGTCCTCCCACTCCGCGTCGTCGAGGGCCTGGTCCCAGCCGTTGCCGCTGACCACCTGCAACTGCACGTCCCTGTCTACCACGCCGTCGGTGCGCAGCTTTGTCAGCATCTCGAGGGCCTGCTCCTCCCAGGCGGCCAGAATCGAGTCTTCGGCGTGCAGGCCGACCTCCGGGGGGTACATGGTCCTGCCGCGCACGGCGAAGGTGATCACCCGCAGCCGCACTCCCAGCCGGGCGGCCAGCGCGCCGATCCGGCGAACCACCTCCACCGACTCCTTGGTGCCGGGGAACCCGCAGGTGACGCGGGTCAACCGCCCGCCCGAAGGCTCGCGGTAGCCGCGCGGAGCGATCGCCACCGGAACCGGTGAGGAGTGCAGCATCCGGTCGGCGGTGGAGCCGACCACCACCTGGCCGAGGCCGCCGTTGGCCGACGACCCGAGCACCAGCACCTCGGCGTCGATGTCGGCGACCGCTTCGATCAGCCCACCGGACACCGAGCGGTGGGCGTGGCTGAGATAGGTCACCGGCACCGGGTCCGGCAGCGCCGCGAAGAACCGCTGCGCCTCCTGGGCGGAGTCGGCCGCCAGCTGCTCGGCCCAGCTGGTGTACTCGGCGTCGACCCGGCTGGGCGACGGACTGGTCCACGGCCGCGGGACGATGGTCATGACGGTCAGCGAACTGCCCAGGGTGCGGGCCGTCGCGGCGGCCAGGTGCAGGGGGGCGGTGCCGCTCTTTCCCGCCAGATATCCGACGACGACGGTCACTGTTCACCTCCGTTGTTGTGGGCTCCGTTGTTGAGAGCACCGTTGGTGGGGACCCCGTGGTTGGGAGCCCCATGGTTGAGAGCACTGTTGTTGAGAGCGCTGTGGTTGAGAGCACTGTGGTGGCGGCCCCAGGTGAAGTAGAAGACCAGCACCGCCGCCAGCCAGCCGGCGAAGGCCACCCAGGTGTACCAGTGCAGGCTGGCCAGGATGTAGCCGCAGGCCAGGATGGCCAGCGCCGGGGTGACGGGGTAGCCGGGCACCCGGAAGCCCCGCGGCAGGTCGGGCTCGCGTCGACGCAGGATGATCACCCCCAGCGACACCACGCAGAACGCCACCAGCGTACCGATCGACACCAGATCGGCCAGGTAGTCCAGCGGCACGAAGCCGGCCAGCAGCCCCACGATGACCGCCACCACGACGGTGTTGTTCACCGGCGTCATGCTGCGCGGGTTGACCCTGGCGAACAGCGGCGGCAGCAGGCCGTCGCGCCCCATCGCGAACAGGATGCGGGTCTGGCCGTACATGGTCACCAGCGTCACCGAGAAGATCGAGATCACCGCGCCGGCGGCCAGCACCGTGCCCCAATAGTTGGCGCCGGTGACCTTGTCCAGGATGACGGCCAGCCCGGCCTCCTGCCCGTCGAACTCTTGCCAGTTCTGCGCGCCGAGGGCGGCCACCGACACCAGGACGTAGAACGAGGTGACCACCAGCAGTGCGGCGACCAGCGCCCGGGGCATGGTCTTCTGCGGGTTCTTGACCTCGTCGCCGGCGGTGGAGACCGCGTCCATGCCGATATAGGAGAAGAAGATGGTTCCGGCGGCCGCTCCGACACCGGCGGCGCCGAAGGGCGCGAAGTCGGCGAACCGGTCGGCGTCGAAGGCGGTGAAGGAGATCACCGCGAACATGCCGAGTACGCTGAGCTTGATGATCACCATGACGGTGTTGACGGTGGCCGATTCGCTGGCGCCCCGGATCAGCAGCACCGCGCACAGCATGACCACGACCACCGCGGGCAGGTTGATCCAACCCGGAGTGGCGTCCCACGGCGCGGCCGAGAGCGCCTGCGGCAGTTTGTGCCCCAGGAAGTTGTCCAGCAGTTTGTTGACGTACTGACTCCAACCCACCGCCGGCGCCGCGGTGGCCACCCCGTACTCCAGCAGCAGACAGGCCGCCACCCCCATCGCGACCACCTCGCCGAGGGTCGAGTAGGCGTAGGAGTACGTCGAGCCCGACACCGGCACCGCCGAGGCGAGTTCGGCGTAGCACAGCACCGCCAATCCGGCCGCCAATCCGCCGATCAGGAACGAGATGATGACGCTCGGGCCCGCCTCGGGCACCGCCTCGGAGAGCACGAAGAAGATGCCGGTGCCCACCGTCGCGCCCACGCCGAACATGGTCAGCTGGAAGGTGCCGATCGTCCGGTTGAGGTTCGCCGAGGCGCCATGCGCGACCGGGGCGCCGATCACCGGTCGCCGGCGCAGCATCTGCTCGGTCAGGTTTATCGACGGGGCCGTCATTGGGCTGATTATCCGTTCGTATCCGCCGGCGCGCGCGCGAACCGGTCAAGGCGGTGCGCCCGGCGCCCGATCGTGTAAGAAAAACGGGTGAGCAAAGCCAGTGGGATTGTGATCGTCGGCGGTGGCCTGGCTGGGTCCCGAACCGCTGAGCAGCTACGCAAGTCCGGATATCGGGAGCCGATCGTCATCGTCGGCGACGAGGCGCACCTGCCCTACGACCGCCCGCCGCTGTCCAAGGAGGTGCTCTCCGACCCGGCCAAGGGGCTGCCCGACGTGCTGCTGCGGCCGGTGGAGTTCTACGAAGAGAACGACATCGCGGTGGTTCTCGGTGTGGCCGCGGAGTCGCTGGATCCCGCCGCCCGCACCGTGGCCCTGGCCGACGGGACCGTGCTGGACTATGACGAGGTGGTCATCGCCACCGGCCTGGAGCCCCGTCGGATTCCGTCCTTCCCGGACCTGGACGGCATCGCCGTGCTGCGGTCCTACGACGACGCGATGGCCCTGCGCGAACGGGCCGTAGCGGCCGGCCGGGCGGTGGTCGTCGGCGCCGGGTTCATCGGTTGCGAGGTCGCCGCCAGCCTGCGCTCACTCGGGGTGGCTGTGACGCTCGTCGAGCCGCAGCCGGCCCCGCTGGCGGGGGTGCTCGGTGAGCGGATCGGGGAGCTGGTCGCCCGGGTGCATCGGGCCGAGGGCGTCGACGTGCGCACCGGGGTCGGGGTCGCGGAGGTCCGCGGCTCCGACGGCCGGGTCTCGGAGGTCCGACTGAGTGACGACAGCCTGCTGCCGGCCGACCTGGTGGTGGTTGGCATCGGATCGCGTCCGGCCACCGACTGGCTGGTCGGCAGCGGAGTGGCCCTGGACAACGGGGTGGTCTGCGACGAGGTGGGCCGCGCCAGCGAGGAGCACGTGTGGGCCCTGGGTGACGTCGCGTCCTGGCGGGATGCCGTCGGACACCAGATCCGGGTCGAACACTGGAGCAACGTCGGCGACCAGGCCCGGGTGATGGTTCCGGCCATGCTCGGCCAGGAGCCCCCCGCGGTGGTGGCGGTGCCCTATTTCTGGAGTGATCAGTACGACGTCAAGATCCAGTGCCTCGGCGAGCCGGCCCCCGGTGACGTGGTGCACGTCGTCGAGGACGACGGGCGGCGCTTTCTGGCCTATTTCGAACGCGACGGGGTGCTGTCCGGGGTGGTCGGCGGCGGGATGCCGGGCAAGGTGATGAAGACCCGGGCCAAGGTGGCTGCGCGGGCTCCGATCGGCGAGGTGCTGGGGTAGGGGTGCTGGGCTAGCCGCTCAGCCCAGGCCCCCGGCCATGGTGTCGAACGCCTCGGCCAGCACCTGGGGCAATGGTGCCGACTCGTCGGCCAGCCAGTGTTCGTAGGCCGCCAGGGCCACCCCGAGCATCTGCCAGGCAACGGTCTGCGGCGCCAGGTCGCCCGATTCGGCCCCGGTGCGCCGGGCCACGAAACCGGCCACCACGTCGCGCCATCCGGCGTACATCGTCATCGAGTAGGCCTGCAACTCGGGTGTCTGCAGGATCACCCGCATCCGCCGGCGGTGGTGCGCGACCTCGGCGGCCTCGAAGGTGTTGAAGTCCAGCAGCGCGGCGCGCAGCGCGGCGCGCACCGGGGTCTGCGGGCCGGCGGCCTCCAGCATCCTGTCGAAGGACGTCAGATGGGCGTCGAAATCGCCCCACGGGATCGCGTTCTTGGAGGGGTAGTAGCGGAACAGCGTGCGCCGGGAGATCCCGGCCGCCACCGCGATGTCGTCGACGCTGACCGCGCTGAACCCGTTGGTGGCGAACAGCTCCAGGGCCACATCGGCGATATCGGCCTGGGTCGTCGTGGGACGCCGCCCAGCGCGGGCCGCGCCGCCGCGGTCGGTTTCCATCACCTAACCCCTTCATTTTCGGCACCTGATGCCATATTGTGGCGACCAGCGCGCGAGCGTCGACGAACTGCACCGAAAGGGGCGCCGGACATGGAGCCGAGCCACAACGAGACCGAGACCGGAACCGAACTGGTCACCGAGACCCTGGTCGAAGAGGTGTCCATCGACGGGATGTGCGGAGTCTACTGATCGACCTCTCGCTGTGATCGAAACGTCATTGGGCTGGCGGCTGCACCCTCAGGTGGCGGTGCGCCCCGAGCCGTTCGGGGCGCTGCTCTACCACTTCGGCACCCGTCGGCTGTCCTTCCTCAAGAACCGCACCATCGCCGCCGTCGTGGAATCGCTGGCCGAACACCCCGATGTGCGCTCGGCGCTGAGCGCAGCCGGCGTCGACCCGGCCGACGAGGCCCCGTACCTGCAGGCCCTCGGTGTGCTGGCCGACTCGCAGATGCTGGTGCCCGCGTGAGCGCCCCGACCCGGGTTCCGCGCCTCGTCGAGCAGTTCGAGCGCGGTCTGGACGCCCCCATCTGCCTGACCTGGGAGCTCACCTACGCCTGCAACCTGGCCTGTGTGCACTGCCTGTCCTCCTCGGGCAAGCGCGATCCGCGGGAGCTGAGCACCGAGCAGTGCATGGCGATCATCGACGAACTCGAGCGCATGCAGGTGTTCTACGTCAACATCGGCGGCGGCGAGCCGACCGTGCGCCCCGACTTCTGGGAGCTGGTCGACTACGCCACCGCCCACCACGTCGGGGTGAAGTTCTCCACCAACGGACTGCGCATCACCCCGCAGGTGGCCGAGCGTCTCGCCGCCGGCGACTACGTCGATGTGCAGATCTCGCTGGACGGCGCCACCGCCGAGGTCAACGACGCGGTGCGCGGCCGGGGATCGTTCGCGATGGCCATCCGGGCGCTGGAGAACCTGGCCGCCGCCGGTTTCGCCGACCCCAAGATCTCGGTGGTGGTCACCCGCCACAACGTCGGCCAGCTCGACGACTTCCAGGCCCTGGCGCAGCGATACGGGGCCACCCTGCGGATCACCCGGCTGCGCCCGTCGGGCCGCGGCGCCGACGTGTGGGACGACCTGCACCCGACCCGCGAGCAGCAGAAGGGCCTCTACGACTGGCTGGTGGCCCACGGGGAGCGGGTGCTGACCGGCGACTCGTTCTTCCACCTCGCCGGCCTCGGCGCGCCCGGCGCGCTTGCCGGGCTGAACATGTGCGGTGCAGGCCGGGTGGTGTGCCTGATCGACCCGGTCGGCGACGTCTACGCCTGCCCGTTCGCCATCCACGAGAAGTTCCTCGCCGGCAACGTCTGCGACGGCGGGTTCGCCGAGGTCTGGCGGAATTCCGAGCTGTTCACCGAGCTGCGCCGGCCCCAGTCGGCCGGCGCCTGCGGCAGTTGCGGGCACTACGACAGCTGCCGCGGCGGCTGCATGGCCGCGAAGTTCTTCACCGGGCTTCCCATCGACGGCCCGGACCCGGAGTGCGTGCAGGGTTATGGGGAGCCGGCGCTGGCCGCCGACCGCGACAAGCCCCGTCCCCGCGTCGACCACTCCCGGACGGTGCTGCTCAAGTTGGACCGCCCACCCGCCCGGCCCTGCAACGAAAGCCCGGTCTAGAGATGGCACGTGACACCTGGTTCGAGACCGTCGCCGTGGCGCAGCAGCGCGCCAAGAAGCGCCTACCCAAGGCCGTCTACCAGGCACTGCTGGCCGGCAGCGAAAAGGGGCTGACCTACTCCGACAACGTCGAGGCGTTCGCCGAACTGGGCTTCGCCCCGCACGTCATCGGAGCCACCGAGAAGCGCGACTTGGCCACCACCGTGCTGGGCCAGGACATCGCGATGCCGGTGCTGATCTCCCCGACCGGGGTCCAGGCGGTCGACCCGGACGGCGAGGTGGCCGTCGCCCGCGCCGCCGCCGCCCGCGGCATCGCGATGGGCCTGTCGTCCTTCGCCAGCAAGCCCGTCGAAGAGGTCGTCGCCGCCAACCCCAAGACCCTCTTCCAGATCTACTGGCTCGGCGGCCGCGACGCGATCGCCGAACGCGTCGAGCGGGCGCGGGCCGCCGGTGCGGTGGGCCTCATCGTCACCACCGACTGGAGTTTCTCCCACGGCCGGGACTGGGGCAGCCCCAAGATCCCCGAGCAGATGGACCTGCGCACCGTCGTGAAGATGTCCCCGCAGGGTCTGGTCCGGCCGAGCTGGTTTCTGCAGTGGGCCAAGACCTTTCGCCCGCCGGGACTGTCGGTGCCCAACCAGGGCCGGCGCGGCGAGCCGGGCCCGGGCTTCTTCCAGGCCTACGGCGAGTGGATGGGCACACCCCCGCCGACCTGGGCGGACATCGCCTGGTTGCGGGAGATGTGGGGCGGGCCGTTCATGCTCAAGGGCGTCATGCGCGTCGATGACGCCCGCCGCGCGGTGGACGCCGGCGTCTCGGCGATCTCGGTGTCCAACCACGGCGGGAACAACCTCGACGGGACCCCGGCCAGCATCCGGGCCCTGCCGCCGATCGCCGAGGCCGTCGGCGATCAGGTCGAGGTGCTGCTCGACGGGGGTATCCGCCGCGGCAGCGACGTGGTCAAGGCGCTGGCGCTCGGCGCCCGGGCGGTGATGATCGGCCGCGCCTACCTGTGGGGTCTGGCCGCCGCAGGTCAGGCCGGGGTGGAGAACGTGCTGGACATCCTGCACGGGGGTATCGACTCGGCGCTGCGCGGGCTGGCCAAGGCCGGCGTCGCCGACCTGAGTCCCGAGGATGTTCTGGTACCGCCCGGATTCACCCGAACACTCGGCGCTGCTGTGGCTACCATCGCCGAGTGACCGTTCGGAGAGGACTGGGGGAGCGCACGTCTGCGCAGCTGTCCGGCACGGCTGTCACGCTGCTCGTCCCGGTGGGCTCGACCGAACAGCACGGGCCACATCTCCCACTGGACACCGACACCCGGATCGCCGTGGCCGTCGCCGGCCGGGTCGCCGCCGATCTCGGCCACCTGCCGGCGCCGGCCATCGCCTACGGTTCCTCCGGCGAGCACCAGGGATTCCCCGGCACCGTCTCCATCGGCACCGAGGCGCTGAGCACCCTGCTCCTCGAGTACGGCAGGTCGGCCTGCCACTGGGCCGCCCGCCTGGTATTCGTCAACGGCCACGGCGGTAACACCGAGGCCCTGCGCACGGCCACCGGCCTGCTGCGCGCCGAGGGCCGGGACGCGGCGTGGTGCAGTTGCTCCGCCCCCGGCGGCGACGCCCACGCCGGGCACACCGAAACCTCGGTGCTGCTGCACCTCTCGCCCCGGCTGGTGCGCCCCGAGCGCGCCGGGCCGGGCAACACCGAGCCGCTGGCCGAGCTCATGCCCAGGCTCCGGGCCGGCGGGGTCGCCGCGGTGAGCCGATCGGGTGTGCTGGGCGATCCCAGCACCGCCACCGCGGCGGCGGGGGAGACGATCCTGGCCGCGATGGTCTCCGACTGCGCCGGTCGCATCCGGCGGTGGACCCCGGACCGCGGCGGGATGCTGACATGACCGGGGACCGCCTGCCGGACGGCTTCGCGGTCCGGATCGACCGCCGCGTGCGCACCCTGGGCGCCGGATCGGCCCTGCTGGGCGGATCGCCCACCCGGCTGCTGCGGCTGGCCCCGGCGGCCCAGGCCATGATGGCCGGCGACCGTCTGGAGGTCAGCGACGCCGTCAGCGCGGACCTGGCCCGCACCCTGCTGGACACCGGGGTGGCCCACCCGCGCCCGGCCGGCGGCCCGTCCTACCTCGACGTCACCGTGGTGATCCCGGTGCGGGACAACTTCGCCGGGTTGCACCGTCTGGTGATGGCGCTGCGCGGGCTGCGGGTGGTGATCGTCGACGACGGGTCGGCCACCCCGGTGCGCTCGGACTGGTTCGCCAACGCGCCGTGCGAGATCGAGGTGGTGCGCCACGAGCGCAGCCGGGGGCCCGCGGCCGCCCGCAACACCGGGCTGGCCCGATGCCGCACCGAGTTCGTGGCGTTCCTGGACTCCGACGTGCTACCCCGGCGGGGCTGGCTGGAGTCCCTGCTCGGCCATTTCTGCGACCCGACGGTGGCGCTGGTGGCTCCCCGGATCGTCGCGCTGCACGCCGGGGAGACGGCGGTCGGCCGCTACGAGGCGGCCCGCTCCACCCTCGACCTCGGCGAACGGGAGGCGCCGGTGGTGCCCTACGGGCCGGTGTCCTACGTGCCCAGCGCCGCGATCGTGTGCCGGCGTTCGGCGGTCCTGGAGGTCGGTGGGTTCGACGAGTCCCTGCACTCCGGCGAGGACGTCGATCTGTGCTGGCGGCTGGTGGAGTGCGGCTCGCGGCTGCGGTACGAGCCGGTTGCGATGGTCGCCCATGACCACCGGTCGAAGTTGGTGCCGTGGATGTACCGCCGGGCCTTCTACGGCGGGTCGGCGGCGCCGCTGTCCAGCCGTCACCCGGACAACAGCGCGCCCCTGGTGATCCCACTGTGGAGCCTGCTGACCTGGGCCTCGCTGGCGACCGGTTCGGTGCCGGGGGTGCTGGCCGGCGCCGTCTTCGCCGGGCTCTACACCCGGCGGGTGGCCGGCGCGGTGCGCAACACCGGCGTCAGGGCCTCAGACGTCGCCGCGCTGGCGGCCCGCGGGCTCGGCAGCGGCGCCCTGCAACTGTCGGAGGCCGTCTGCCGGCCCTACTGGCCGGTGGCGCTGGCCGCGGCGGTGGTGTCGCGCCGCGCCCGGCGGGCGGTCGCGGCCGCGGCGGTGATCGACGCCGCGCAGAACTGGATCACCCGCAAGCCCGCCCCGGACGAGGCCGGCCGCCACATCGGTCCGCTGGCCTACATGGCGCTCAAACGGCTCGACGACATCTCCTACGGGGCCGGGCTCTGGGCGGGCGTCATCCGGGAGCGCACCCTGCGTCCGCTGCGCCCGGACATCAAGGGCTGAGGAAGCGGCGGGTGGGCGCTGACGTCGTGATCGTCGGTGCCGGCAGCGCGGGATCCGTTCTGGCCGAACGGTTGTCCGCCGACCCGGCCTGCCGGGTCACGGTGCTGGAGGCCGGCCCGGCCCGGACCGCCCCGGCGATCCGCGCGCTCACCGACCCGGCCGATCGGTTGCCGGTCGAACCCGCCAGCCCGGTGGCCTGGCGGTATCGCACCGCCCTGACCGAGCACCCGCGGACCGCCGCGGAGATCGTCCGGGGCCGCTGTGTGGGCGGCTCCGGGGCGATCAACGGGGGCTATTTCTGCCGGGCGCTGCCCGCCGACTTCGACGAGTACCCGGTGCCCGGCTGGTCCTGGGCCGACGTCGAACCGCACTACCGCGCCATCGCCACCGACCGGGACTTCCCCGACCCCCGCGGCGGCGGCCCGATCCCGATCCGGCGGGTCTTGTCCGCGGACGCCCCGGCCCGGGGGGCCCTCTCCACGGGGGCGTTCGTCGGTGCCGCCGTCGACGCCGGGTTCCGCTGGCTGCCCGACCTCAATGCCACCCCGGCCGGTCCAAGCCCCCCGCCCGGGGTGGGTGCGGTGCCGTTGAACATCGCCGGCGGGGTCCGAGTGGGTCCGGGCGCGGCGTTCCTGGAACCCGCGCTGGGGCGGCCGAACCTGACCGTGCTCACCGACACCCGGGCCACCCGGGTGCGGATCGCCGCCGGCCGCGCGGTCGGGGTCGACCTCACCGGGCCGGATGGACCCGGGCGCCTCGATGCGCACCGGGTGGTGCTCTCGGCGGGGGCGCTGGAATCCGCCCACCTGCTGATGCTCTCCGGGGTGGGTCCGGCCGGGGCCCTCGCCGCACTGGGAATCCGGGTGCTGGCGGACCTGCCCGTCGGGGTGCGCTGCCGGGATCACCCGGAGTGGCTGCTGCCCACCGGCTGGGCGCCGTCGCCCGGGCATCCGGTGCTGGAGGCGGTGCTGGTCACCGGAGCCCTGGAGATCCGGCCGTACACCACCGGCTTCGGCGCGGGCACGACGAGCATCGGGGTGGCGCTGATGCGGCCCGGATCCCGTGGCCGGGTGTCGCTGGTCTCGGCCGATCCGGCGGTGCCGCCGTCGATCGAGCACCGTTACGACGGCGACCCCGCCGATGGCGCCGCACTGCGTGAGGGCTGCGAGTCCGTGGCCGAGGTCCTCGGCGGCGTCACCGAACTGGGCGAGCCGTCCTGGTCCACCTCGCAGCATTTGTGCGGCACCGCGCCGATGGGCACCGGCGAGGACGCCGTCGTCGACCCGAGGTGTCGTGTGCTCGGCGTGGACGGCCTGTGGGTGGTGGACGCCTCGGTACTGCCGAGCATCCCGGGCCGGGGTCCGCACGCCACCGTGGCGATGCTCGGCCACCGCGCCGCGGAGTTCATCCGGGCCTGACGCTGCCGCGAGCGTGCGGGTGGTGCTCACTGGAGCGGCGTGTCGGCGTGCCGACACGCACCCTCGCGCCCAATCAGGACAGGGTGACCCGGATCGGCAGGTGCTTGAGCCCGCCGACGAACGTGGTGGCCATATGCTCGGGCTTGCCGGCCAGCTCGATGCTCTTGATCCGCGGGATGAGCTCGGAGAAGAAGCTGTTCATCTCCATCCGGGCCAGCGCCGCCCCCAGGCAGAAGTGCACCCCGTAGCCGAAGGACAGGTGCTTGTTCGGGTCGCGGCCGACGTCGAAGCGCATCGGGTCGGTGAAGATGTCCTCGTCGCGGTTGGCCGAGACGTAGCTCAGCAGCACGGCCTCGCCCTTGGCGATCGGAACCCCGCGCACCTCGGTGTCGGCCTGCGCGGTGCGCATGAACTCCTTGACCGGCACCACCCAGCGGATCATCTCCTCGACCGCGGTGCCCATCAGTGACGGGTCGGCCTGCAGGCGGGCCAGCTGGTCGGGGTTCTGCAGCAACGCCAGCAGCCCGCCGGCAATGCCGGCGCTGGTGGTGTCGTGCCCGGCGCTGGCCACGATCACGTAGTAGGACAGCGTGTCCATATCGCTCATCGGCTCGCCGTTGATCCTGGCGTTGGCGATCGCCGAGGCGAGGTCCTCGGTGGGGTGCTCCCGGCGCGAGGCGGTCAGCGCCGAGAAGTAGTTGAAGAAGTCCAGCAGCACCGCCAGCATGTCGTCGACCCCGCCGCCGCGCTGCATCTCCTCGTCGTTGCCGCCGAACATCTCCTGGGTGAGCTTGAGCATCCGGGGGAAGTCCGACTCCGGCAGGCCCAGCAGCGTGAGGATCATGTACAGCGGGTAGTTGACCGCGATCTCCTGGGCGAAGTCCAGCTCGGGACCCTTCTCGGCCATCTTGTCGACCCAGATCTTGGCCAGCTCGTCGCTGCGTTCCTTCAGCGCCCGCAACACCTTCGGCCGGAACCAGTCCGCGCCGACCTTGCGGATGTCCCGGTGGTGCGGGTCGTCCATGTGGATCAGCGTGCGCAGGCCGGTGCCGGCCTCGATATCGCGCATCAGCGCGTCATCGGCTTCGGTGATGGCCAGCAGTGGGCGGGGGAAGTTGGTGAACAGGTCGTTCTGCCGCTCGATGTCCATGATGTCGGCGTGCTTGGTGATCGCCCAGAACGGCCGGTAATCGGGCACCTCGACCCAGGCCACCGGCGCGTTTCGACGCAGGTGCGCCAGTTTCTCGTGCAACCTCGCCTCGTCGGTGTAGGCCTGCGGGTCGGCCAGCACCCGCGCGGCGGGGTCGGAGATCCGGTGGTCGGTCGGTGCGCTCATAGGGTCTCCTGTGCGGTCGCCGAGAAAAACTTGACGGGTGTCAGTTTCAGAGTATCCAACCCCGGCCCGATGGGTGGTGCAAGAGCCTTAGGTCAACGGCCGCGCCGTGCGCCCGCGCGTAGGCTCGCCTGCGTGTGGCCGCATGAAGTCTCCCCCGTGATCCGCTGGGTGGCCGTATCGCTGCTGCTCGCGCTGACAGTGAGTGGGTGCGGGCCGGCCACATCCGCCACACCCGCCGACCCGGCCGTGGTCGCCACGACGAACGGTCCGGTGCGCGGCGCGGTGGGGGCCGGTTTCCGGATCTTCCAGGGCATCCCCTACGCGGCCGCGCCGACCGGGGAACTGCGCTGGCGCCCGCCGGTGGCCCCGGTGCCGTGGCGGTCGGTGCGCGACGCCGTCGCCCCCGGGCTCCGGTGCATCCAGGACGTTCGGGTCGACCCGGATTTCGGCCGGCCCACCAGCGAGGACTGTCTGAACCTCACGGTCTGGACACCGGCCGGCGCCGAGCCGAAGTCGCCGCGGCCGGTGATGGTGTGGATCCACGGCGGCGGGTTCCTCAACGGCAGCTCCGATATCTACAACTCCCGCTGGCTGGCCACCCGAGGTGACCTCGTCGTCGTCACGGTCAACTACCGGCTCGGCGCGCTGGGCTTCCTGGCCCATCCCGCGCTGGCCGACGGCGCCGAGCCGGGCAACTACGGCCTGGCCGATCAGCAGGCCGCACTGCGCTGGGTGCGCAAGAACATCGCCGCTTTCGGCGGCGATCCGGCCAAGGTCACCATCGTGGGGGAGTCGGCCGGGGCGATGTCGGTGTGCGACCACCTGGTCTCCCCGGAGTCGCACGGGCTGTTCCGGGCGGCGATCATGCAGAGCGGCCCGTGCCAGGCCCAGGCGAGCCTGCCCGCCGCCGAGCGGATCAGCGTCGACTATGCCGCCCGGGCCGGGTGCGCCGAGTTGGCCTCGGCGGCGCGCTGTCTGCGCGCCCTGCCCGCGGACCGGCTGACCGGTGGACCGGCGTATTTCCGGATCGGCGCCAACAAGCTCTCGGGTCCGGTCACCGGAACCCAGCGCCTGCCCGCCGCTCCGCCCACGGCGGCGGCCCGGGGTGCCACCGCCCGGGTCCCGGTGCTGATCGGCAACACCGCCGACGAGTTCACCCTGTTCGTGGCGCTGACCTACCTCCGCGACAAAGGACTGGCCCCGTACCGCACGCTGCTGACCGACACCTTCGGCAGCCAGGCGCCGGCGGTGGCGGCCCGGTATCCGCTGAGCCGCTATGACGGCAGCGAGGGGCTGGCCTACGCGGCGGCGGTCACCGACGGGGTGTTCGCCTGCCCGATCGACACCCTGGCCGCCGAACTGGCCCGCCGCGTCCCGGTGTACGCCTACGAGTTCAACGACCGCCACGCCCCGGCGCCCGATCCGCTGCGCCGGACGCCCTTCGCCCCCGGGGCCGGGCATGCCCTGGAGTTGCGCTACCTGTTCGACATGGGCGGCGCCCCGCCGCTAGACGCCGCTCAGCGGGCGCTGTCGGAGGAGATGATCGCCTACTGGAGCCGGTTCGTGGCCACCGGCGCCCCCGACGTTCCGGGCGAACTCGAATGGCCGAGGCTCGATCCGGAACGCCCCGAGAGGATGTCCCTGCAGACGGGCCGCTCGGTCATCACGGCGGACTTCGCCGACCGGCACCAGTGCGGGTTCTGGGATTCGCTGGGCTGACCGGGCAGCAGATCAGCGGATAGTCAGCCGGACCAGGGTGCAGTCATCGGTGAACAGCCCGGATTCGGACCGCTTGCGTAGTTTGTTGATGAGGCGATCCAGGGTCCATTTCGGCGACGCGGCGGTGCGTGCGCACAGGTCGATGAACTCGTCAAGGGTCCAGGGCCGGCCGTCGGGCAGGAACAGGTCGAACGCCCCGTCGCTATAGAGCAGGACGTCGGCGACCGGGGGCAGGACAACGCTGCGGGTCTCGAACGTGGTCTCCTCGAGCACCCCGACCGGCACCGAGTCGCTGGGCAGCCGCACCGGGTCGGCGCCGTCCGGTGTCAGCACGATCGCGGGCGGGTGTCCGGCCCCCGCGTAGCGAAGGGTCCGGGTGGAGGGTTGGTAGACCCCGTACCAGATGGTGAAGTAGTTGCCGGCCTGCTGATCCATCTGGAAGAGCCGGTTGAGTTCGGTCAGCGCCCGGTCGGGGTGCAGCAGGACGTCGTGGTCGAGGGTGCCCGAGCGCAGCAGGTTGTGCACGGAGACCGACACCATGGCGGGCTCCACACCGTGGCCGGACACGTCGACGAGGTAGACGATGAGATGGTCGTCGTCGATCCAGCGGTGGTCGAAGCTGTCGCCGCCGAGTTCCTGGGAGGGCACGTAGCGGGAGGTGACCGGCACCGGGTGGTCCATGTCGCTGGGCAGGATGGAGGTGACGTAGCGGGCGGCGCTGCTGAGTTCGGCCATCAGCCGGGTGGTCTGCGCCTGCAGGCGGCGATTGAGGCTGCGGTTCTGGGCGTCGCGTTCGGCGATCTGGGCCAGGGCCAGTTCCTCGGCCGCCACCTCCTCGTCGATGACCCGGAACGACGCAACGGCGCCGTTGGGAGTGCCGTCGGCCTCGTGGAAGCGCTTGACGTGCAGATGAACCCAGTGCGTCACACCGTCGGCGCCCCGCACCCTGGCCCGGCCCTTGTACCGGCCGTCGAGATCGACCGCCGCCAAGGCGGCGCTGAAGTTGGCGCGGTCCTCGGGCGGGATGAGTTCCTCGGCGCGAACCCCGATCCAGTGGCCGGCCGGAGCGCCGAGGGCTTCGGAGACCGACCGGGATATCCAGCTGATCGTCTCGTTGCGGATGCGCACCACTACGTCGGCCACGTTGTCTGCCAGCAGCCGGAACCGCTCCTCCGACAGCGCGATGCGGGCGGTCAACTCCGACCGCTCGGTGACGTCGCGCCAGGTCAGGCTGATGAAATCCTGGCTGGCCTGGGTGGCGCGGATGTCGTAGTAGCGCAGATCGCCGAGCAGTTCGCTGTGGTAGGGGATTCCATCGAGGACTACCGGCTCGCCGGTGTCGGCGCAGTTGACGAAGGCGTCCATCAACCCGGATTCGGCGAGCCCGGGGAACGTTTCGACCAGGCTGTGCCCGACCAGTTCCGCGCGAGGCAATCCGAGGTAACCACAGGCGGCGCGGTTGACTTCGCGGTACACCAGATCGACGATCGGGCCCTCGGAACGGACCGCCTCCACCAGTACCTGTGGGTCGAGCATCGCGTCGGAACTGATCCGCAACAGGTTGCTCACCTGGCTTGCGGACTCGATCGCCTCCGCCAGTCGCGAGTTGTCGTAGAACATCCACATCTGGCCGTCGAACCCGTGCCGGGCAGCAATTTTGCAGACGATCCCCAGATGGGTGGGGGCGTCGGGGAACTGCCAGGTGGTCTTCAGTTCGGTGTCCCGACCGAACCTCAGCCTGCGCAGTTCGGCGAGCGTCTCCGCCGGATCGCACGCCCGGCGGGCCAGCCGGTCGACGGCCTCGCCGAACTCCGAAGCGGTGGTGTCGCCGGCCGGGATTCCCAGAATCGTCGCGGCCGCCACGTTGACGTGGGCGAGGTCATGTCCGGGGTCCACCGTGACCAGGCCGACGTCCAACTCGTCGAGCAGGGTGCACACCCGGGCGACGCGGCGGTGACCCCCGCGACGACGGGCGAGGAGGGGGGCCCGGTTCAGCGCGGACTTCATCCGTGTGATCACGAGCGGCCGTGAGTCGGGAAGCTCAGCCGGACCAGCGTGCAGTCATCGGTGAAGGTCCCGGATTTGCACTGCTTCCGCAGCGCTTGGATCAGTTGGTCGAGGGTCCACTCCGGTGACCGGGCGGTGCGGGCGCAGAGGTCGATGAAATCCTCGAGGTTCCCGTGTTCGCCGCCGCGCAGGGGCAGGTCGAAGGCGCCGTCGCTGTAGAGCAGCAGGTCGGTTCCCGGGGGCGCGACCTGGCTGCGGGTTTCGAACACGGTGTCCTCGACGATGCCGATCGGGATGGAATCGGAGTCCAGGCGAAGGGGTTCGGCACCGTCAGCGGTCAGCAGCAGTGCCGGCGGATGTCCGGCGCCGGCGTAGCTCAGGGTTCCGGTGGAGGGTTGGTACACGCAGTACCAGATGGTGAAGTAGTTGCCTGCCTGCTGGTCCATCCGGAAGAGCCGGTTGAGCTCGGCCAGCACCAGATCGGGGCGTCGCAGGGTGTCGTTGTCGAGGGTGCCTGAGCGCAGCACGTTATGCACCGAGACCGTGATCATGGCGGGGGCGACGCCGTGGCCGGACACATCGACGATGTAGGCGATCAGGTGGTCGTCGTCGATCCAACGGTGGTCGAAGCTGTCGCCGCCGAGCTCCTGGGAGGGTACGTAGCGGGAGGTGACCGGCACCGGGGCCTCGAGATCGCGGGGCAGGATCGAGGCGACATAGCGGGCGGCACTGCCGACTTCCGATATCAGCCGGCGGGCCATTGACTCCATGCCGGACAGGACCAGAAGGAACCCCTCGAGCAGGAACGTCACTGCCAGGGCGGCCAGCAGCAGAATCGCCATGAAGCCGTCGCGGCTGTCGGTGAAGCCCGCGCCGGTGGGGTGCACCGTGAGCTCCCAGCTGCGCCCGTAGGCATCGAGTGGAAGTGTGGTCGCCGCTGGGCCGGCGCTGACCTGATCTCCCCGGGCGGCGGAGTTGCGTGCGGGCAGATCGGCGATGACGACCGGATCGGAACGATCTGTGACGTCGACCAGCGTGATCCCGACGCTGTCCCAGGCCGCGCCACGAAAAGTCTCGTCGAGCAGGTTCCCGAGCCGGTACACGCCGACGACGAAGCCGCGCAGTGCGGCCCGGCGGGCCGGCTCGGTGCCCGGCGTGGAACCGCCCTCGTAGACCGGCAGCAGGGTCAGCATGCCCTTCTGGGTGCCGGACTCCTGGACGAGGTCGATGGGGGCGGTGGCGATGGCCCGGCCGGTGTCGCGGGCCTTCTCGATGGCGGCGGCGCGGACCGGGTTGGAGTAGATGTCGAAGCCCAGCGCGCTGCGGTTCTTGGCGAGCGGTTCGATGTAGGCAACGACCACGTATTGCGGCCGCGGTGAGACCGGCCGCAGGTTGCCCGCGGCGTCGCGCTCGGTGACGGTGAAGTTCGCCCGGCCCGGCTGCGCGCGCTGCTTGGCCTCGAAGGCTGCCAGGCCGGACTCGGTGACCAGCGGGTTCCAGGACAGGGCCTGCAGGTTGGGGAAGCGGGCCAGCATGTCGTCGGTGTAGGTGTCGAACTCCGCCGCGGTGACGTCCTCGGAGGCGTCCACCAGGCCGCGGAGGCCCTCCAGCACCTCCTGGTGAAGGGCGATGTTGTTGCCGAGGTCGGTGATGGCCTGGTCGCCCAATTGCTGCAAGGCATTGTCGATCCGGGCCCGTTCGTGCGTGACGTTCTGGACGATGGCGACCATCAGGGTTCCCACGATCAGCAGCGAGGGAACAGCGAGCTGCCAACGCCGGCCCGACCAGTACTGCGCCTGTGACGGCAGGGCCATGAGCGACAGCGGCATGAAGACGATCACGCCGATGGCGTCGCCCACCCACCAGGTCAGCCAGCCGATCGGAGCCTGGCCGGCGCTCAGCAGTTCGGCGGCGAGCTGGGCCGTGACACCAATGCTGGGAGCGATGGTGCAGGCCAGCAGGGCTCCGAGGGTGAGGGTGAGCAGCACCGCGCGGGGCGTGTCGAGCCGCTGGACCGGCCCGACGAAGCGATGAATGAGTGCGGCGCCCACGCCGGCGCCGAGAACCGCTCCGGCGCCGACCGCTACGGCGACCAGCCAGGTGGTCACTCCGGGTTCGCCCACCCGGGCGAGCCAGACCCCGTTGACCGCGATCGACCCGATGAACACTCCCGGCAGGGCACGCCACTTCCACCTCAGCGCGGCGGCCAGTGCGAGGCCCGCCGCGGGCCAGAACGGCGCGGCAAGACCGGTCATCTGGCTCAGGCCGAGGGTGATCAGACCGATCACCGCGTACAGGACGGCGACGACGGGCGAGATCACAAAGGTCGAGACCCTGGCTGCGCGCCGGTCGGACCGCCGCGCAGGGGCCTCCCACGCGCGCACGGTCGTTACCGTGGCCTCGCGCGGGGGGGTACTCAGCGACTCAGTCCTGTCGAGTTGGTTGATCACGAAGTTCGGGCATCCCTCTCAAGGGCGGTGAGGACGGCGCCGGTGGTTTGCCGAGCGCGGCCGCTGCCATGATCTTGACAGAGTGAGTGACTGAAATAATCAGGCTAACAGTAGCGTTCCGGACACCGCGCGACCGAAAAGACCGATGGCCGGTTTCGTGATCGGGTAACGGCCTCCGGCAGGATTTGGCTCAGGCCGCGGTCTGGGGCATACTGGTCGGGTTGTCTTGAGCCGGAAGCTCCCGCTCGGGGGCCCTCCGCGCAAGACATGACCAGCGCCGACACCGGCGCGTCCGGTCCCACCTCGCAGCCGCGACGAATGTCGAGTATGCGGGGCTGCGTGCGGGTGACACACCCGACCGCGGGGGCCGGTGAACCAGGACAGGTAAACAGCGGCGGCGACAGCCAGCGCCCGCACACCCGTGCGCGGTGCAGCAAGACCAGGAGTGAGGTAGGAGAAGCGTGGCGGGACAGAAGATCCGCATCAGGCTCAAGGCCTACGACCATGAGGCCATTGACGCCTCGGCGCGCAAGATCGTGGAGACGGTCACCCGTACCGGTGCGAGCGTGGTCGGTCCTGTGCCGCTGCCGACGGAGAAGAACGTGTACTGCGTCATCCGCTCCCCGCACAAGTACAAGGACTCGCGGGAGCACTTCGAGATGCGCACGCACAAACGGCTCATCGACATCCTCGACCCCACGCCGAAGACGGTCGACGCGCTGATGCGCATCGACCTGCCGGCCAGCGTCGACGTGAACATTCAGTAAGGGACCGGACAATGGCTAGAAAAGGCATTCTGGGCACCAAGCTGGGTATGACCCAGGTGTTCGACGAGAACAACCGCGTCGTTCCGGTCACGGTCGTCAAGGCCGGCCCGAACGTCGTCACCCGCATCCGCACCCCGGAGCGGGACGGCTACAGCGCCGTGCAGGTTGCCTACGGCGAGATCAGCCCGCGCAAGGTGAACAAGCCGGTCACCGGTCAGTACGCCGCCGCCGGGGTCAACCCGCGCCGTCACCTCGCCGAGCTGCGTCTCGACGACGAGGCGGCCGCGGCGGGCTACGAAGTCGGCCAGGAGCTGACCGCCGAGATCTTCGAGGCCGGCAACTACGTCGATGTCACCGGTACCTCCAAAGGCAAGGGCTACGCGGGCACCATGAAGCGGCACGGCTTCCGGGGCCAGGGCGCCGCGCACGGCGCCCAGGCGGTGCACCGCCGGCCGGGTTCGATCGGCGGCTGCTCGACCCCGGGCCGGGTGTTCAAGGGCACCCGGATGTCGGGCCGGATGGGCAATGACCGGGTGACCACGTTGAATCTGCTGGTTCACAAGGTCGACGCCGACAACGGTGTGCTGTTGATCAAGGGTGCGATCCCCGGTCGCACCGGCGGGCTGGTCGTGGTTCGCAGCGCGGTCAAACGAGGTGAGAAGTAATGGCTTCTGTAAAGATTGACGTTCATAGCCCGGACGGCACGAAGAGCGGCACGGTCGAACTTCCGGCTGACCTCTTCGATGTCGAGCCGAACATCCCGCTGATGCACCAGGTGGTGACCGCCCAGCTGGCGGCCGGCCGCCAGGGCACCCACGCGACCAAGACCCGCGCGCTGGTCTCCGGCGGCGGCCGCAAGCCGTACCGCCAGAAGGGCACCGGCCGCGCTCGGCAGGGCTCGACCCGCGCTCCGCAGTTCAAGGGCGGCGGCACGGTGCACGGTCCCCAGCCCCGCGACTACAGCCAGCGCACCCCGAAGAAGATGATCGCCGCCGCGCTGCGCGGTGCGCTCAGCGACCGGGCCCGCAACCAGCGGATCCACGCGGTCACCGAGCTGATCGCCGGGCAGACCCCGTCGACCAAGAGCGCCAAGACGTTCCTGGGCACGTTGACCGATCGCCGGCGGGTGCTGATCGTCATCGGCCGCTCCGACGAGGTGGGCGCCCGCAGCGTGCGCAACCTGCCCGGCGTGCACGTCATCTCGCCGGATCAGCTCAACACCTATGACGTGCTCAAAGCCGATGACGTGGTGTTCAGCGTCGAGGCGCTGAACGCTTACATCGAGCACAACACCAAAGAGGAGGTGTCGGCCTGATGGCAACCGTGACCGACCCGCGCGACATCATCCTCGCGCCGGTGATCTCCGAGAAGTCCTACGGGCTGATCGAGGACAACGTCTACACGTTCATCGTCCACCCGGACTCGAACAAGACGCAGATCAAGATCGCGATCGAGAAGATCTTCGCGGTCAAGGTGGACTCGGTGAACACCGCCAACCGGCAGGGCAAGCGCAAGCGCACCCGCACCGGCTACGGCAAGCGCAAGAACACCAAGCGCGCGATTGTCACCCTGGCCGCGGGAAGCAAGCCGATCGACATCTTCGGAGCACCGGCCTAAGGCCGGGGTGTCCCGAAAGGACCAAGGACCAGACATGGGAATTCGCAAGTACAAGCCGACGACCCCCGGTCGCCGCGGTGCCAGCGTCTCCGACTTCGCCGAGATCACCCGCTCGACCCCGGAGAAGTCGCTGATCCGCCCGCTGCACGGCACCGGCGGCCGCAACGCCCACGGCCGTATCACCACCCGGCACAAGGGCGGCGGCCACAAGCGCGCCTACCGGGTGATCGACTTCCGTCGCAACGACAAGGACGGCGTCAACGCCAAGGTCGCGCACATCGAGTACGACCCGAACCGCACGTCACGGATCGCGCTGCTGCATTACCTCGACGGCGAGAAGCGCTACATCATCGCCCCGCAGGGTCTCAAGCAGGGCGATATCATCGAGTCCGGCCCGAACGCCGACATCAAGCCCGGCAACAACCTGCCGCTGCGCAACATCCCGGCCGGCACCCTGGTGCACGCGGTGGAACTGCGTCCCGGCGGTGGCGCCAAGATGGCCCGGTCGGCCGGCTCCAGCATCCAGCTGCTCGGCAAGGAAGGCAGCTACGCCGCGCTGCGCATGCCCTCCGGTGAGATCCGCCGCGTCGACGTGCGCTGTCGCGCCACCGTCGGCGAGGTGGGCAACGCCGAGCAGGCCAACATCAACTGGGGCAAGGCCGGCCGCATGCGGTGGAAGGGCAAGCGTCCCACCGTCCGCGGTGTCGTGATGAACCCGGTCGACCACCCGCACGGCGGCGGCGAGGGCAAGACCTCCGGCGGCCGTCACCCGGTCAGCCCGTGGGGCAAGCCCGAGGGCCGCACCCGCAAGCCCAACAAGCCGAGCGACAAGCTCATCGTCCGACGCCGGCGCACCGGCAAGAAGCGCTAGGCAGGGGAGTAGACAATGCCACGCAGCCTGAAGAAGGGTCCGTTCGTCGACGACCATCTGCTCAAGAAGGTCGACGTCCAGAACGAGAAGAACACCAAGCAGGTCATCAAGACCTGGTCGCGTCGTTCGACCATCATCCCGGACTTCATCGGTCACACCTTCGCCGTCCATGACGGACGCAAGCACGTGCCGGTGTTCGTCACTGAGGCGATGGTCGGGCACAAACTGGGCGAGTTCGCCCCGACGCGCACATTCAAGGGCCACATCAAAGACGACCGGAAGGCGAAGCGGCGGTGAGCACCGTAACCGAATATCCCTCAGCCACCGCCGTGGCGCGCTTCGTGCACGTCTCGGCGAGTAAGGCGCGCCGGGTGATCGACCTGGTCCGCGGCAAGTCCGTCGAGGAGGCCCTCGACATCCTGCGTTGGGCGCCGCAGGCCGCCAGCGAGCCGGTCGCCAAGGTGATCGCCAGTGCCGCGGCCAACGCCCAGAACAACAGCGGTCTGGACCCTCGCACCCTGGTGGTGGCCACCGTCTACGCCGACGAGGGCCCCACAGCCAAGCGCATCCGGCCGCGCGCCCAGGGCCGTGCCTACCGGATCCGCAAGCGCACCAGCCACATCACCGTGATCGTGGAGAGCCGGCCGCCGCGCGGCGAGCGGGCCGGGCAATCGACCCGTTCCCGCCGCGCCCAGGGCAGCAAGGCGGCCGCCGGTCGCGCCACCACGGCAAAGAAGGGAGGCTCGCAGTAGTGGGCCAGAAAATCAATCCCCACGGCTTCCGGCTCGGTATCACCACCGACTGGAAGTCCCGGTGGTACGCCGACAAGCAGTACGCCGACTACGTCAAGGAGGACGTGGCGATCCGTCGTCTGCTGGCCTCCGGGCTTGAGCGCGCCGGCATCGCCGACGTGGAGATCGAGCGCACCCGCGACCGGGTGCGCGTAGACATCCACACCGCGCGTCCGGGCATCGTGATCGGCCGTCGCGGCACCGAGGCCGACCGCATCCGGGCCGACCTGGAGAAGCTCACCGGCAAGCAGGTGCAGCTGAATATCCTTGAGGTCAAGAACCCCGAGTCGCAGGCCCAGTTGGTGGCTCAGGGCGTGGCCGAGCAGCTGAGCAACCGCGTGGCGTTCCGCCGGGCGATGCGCAAGGCCATCCAGTCGGCCATGCGTCAGCCGCATGTCAAGGGCATCCGGGTGCAGTGCTCCGGTCGCCTCGGCGGCGCGGAGATGAGCCGCTCGGAGTTCTATCGCGAGGGCCGGGTGCCGCTGCACACGCTGCGCGCCGACATCGACTACGGCCTGTACGAGGCCAAGACCACCTTCGGCCGGATCGGTGTGAAGGTGTGGATCTATAAGGGCGACGTCGTCGGCGGCAAGCGCGAGCTGACCGCCTCGGCCCCGGCCGGCGACCGGCCGCGGCGCGACCGGCCGTCGTCGGGCACCCGCCCGCGCCGCAGCGGTTCGTCGGGCACCACCGCGACGAGCACCGAGGCCGGCCGGGCCGCCACCGGGGACACCCCGGAACCCGCTCCCACTGCCGAGGCGCCCGCCGCCGAGAGCAGCACGCAGGATTCATAGGAGCTCAATCATGTTGATTCCCCGCAAGGTCAAGCACCGCAAGCAACACCACCCCAAGCAGCGTGGTATTGCCAGCGGCGGCACCAGCGTGACGTTCGGTGACTACGGCATCCAGGCCCTGGAACACGCCTACATCACCAACCGGCAGATCGAATCCGCACGTATCGCCATCAACCGCCATATCAAGCGTGGTGGCAAGGTGTGGATCAACATCTTCCCGGACCGTCCGCTGACCAAGAAGCCGGCCGAGACCCGTATGGGCTCGGGCAAGGGCTCACCGGAATGGTGGGTCGCCAATGTCAAGCCCGGCCGGGTGCTCTTCGAACTGAGCTACCCGAACGAGGAGATCGCGCGCGCCGCACTGACCCGCGCGATCCACAAGCTGCCGATCAAGGCACGCATCGTGACCAGAGAGGAGCAGTTCTGATGGCAGTGGGCGTCAGCGCCGGCGAGCTGCGCGAACTGACCGATGACGAGTTGACCACCAAGCTGCGCGAGTCCAAGGAAGAGCTGTTCAACCTGCGCTTCCAGATGGCGACCGGGCAGCTGGCCAACAACCATCGGCTGCGCACCGTTCGTCAGGAGATCGCGCGCATCTACACCGTGTTGCGCGAACGTGAGTTGGGCCTGGCTTCCGGGCCCGCGGGTGAGGAGTCGTAATGGCTGAGACCGATGCCGGGACCAATACCGGAACCAAGGGGCCCAAGCACACCCCGGCGACCGAGAAGCCGCGGGGCCGCCGCAAGACGGCCATCGGCTACGTGGTGAGCGACAAGATGGACAAGACCATCGTCGTCGAACTCGAGTCGCGGGTGCAGCACCCCAAGTACGGCAAGATCATCCGGACCACCAAGAAGGTCAAGGCGCACGATGAGAACGGCACCGCCGGCATCGGCGACCGCGTCTCGCTGATGGAGACCCGGCCGCTGTCGGCCACCAAGCGGTGGCGGCTGGTCGAGGTCCTCGAGCGGGCGAAGTAGTCCGAGTCGCCGGGAAGACCGATGACAACGCCCATCGCTTCGGCGATGGGCGTTTCGGTCTTTTTGGTGGATCACCGCAGTTCGATGAGCACCAGTGAGCAGTCGTCGTCGAAGCGGCCCTCGGCGGTCTGGGCCCGCAGGTGGTCGATGAGGGTGGCCAGCGACCACCCCGGGGACTCGGCCAGCCGGCTGATCAGGCCCACGAAGTCGTCCGGTGTCCATTGCCGGCCGTCGGGCAACGGGAGTTCATAGGCGCCGTCGCTGTAGAGCAGCAGCTGACTCGACGGCGGCACCACGGTGGTTGCGCAATCGAAGTCGGTGTCGTCGAAAATGCCCACCGGCATCCCGACGGTGCCGAGTTGCGCGACGTCGACCCCGCCGGAAGTCGCGGTCAACATCAGGGCCGGCGGATGCCCGGCGCTGGCATAGCGCAGTGTCCGGTCCGAGGCCCGGTACACCCCGTACCAGATGGTGAAGTAGTGACCGCCCTGGCGGTCCATCTGGAACAGCGTGTTGAGGGTGTCCAGCAGCCGGCAGGGGTCCAGCAATGTGCCGGTGGGCAGGGTCCCGGAGCGCAACAGGTTGTGGACCGAGATCGACACCATTGCGGATTCGATCCCGTGGCCCGAGACGTCGAGGATGTAGGTAATCAGGTGGTCGTCGTCGACCCACCGATAGTCGAAACAGTCGCCGGCCAGTGTGCTGGAGGCGATGTGTCGCGAGCAAACCGGTATCCGGCCGGCGAGCTCACCCGGCAGGATTGAAGCCATGTAGCCTGCGGCGCTGGCGATTTCATGCATCAGGTGCTCGGTCAGGTTGCTGAGGCGCGCGGCGAGGGCACGGTTCTCTTGCTCGCGTTGGGTCAACTGCTCGCGGGCCCGGACCTCGGCGGTCACGTCGATGATCTGCGAGACGAAGTTCTGGAACTCGTCGTCGGGACCACGCAGGGCGCTGACCGACAGGGTGCCCCAGATCGGGCTCCCGTCGGCTCGGCGGTACTGCTTGGTGACGCGGTAGGTGGTCGTCCGGCCGGAGCGCACGTCCTCGGCGGCCTGCAGATCCTGCTCATGGGTATCGCCCAGGGTCAGGTCCCGCCAGGTCTTGGTGCGCAGGGTCTCGGCGTCGTAGCCGAAGAAGTCGCACACCGCCTGGTTGACCACCTCGAAGCGGCCCTCCGCGCTGACCAGGGCCATGCCGGTCGGGGAGCTGTCCATCAGCCGGCGGTAGCGGGCGTCGGCCTCGGCCTGCCGGTCACGGGCCTCGGCCGTCGCCTGCTCCGCCGCCACCCGTTCGGTGATATCGATGACCTGCGCGATGTACCGCTCCACCGAGCCGTCCGGGGTGCGGAGGCAACTGACGGCGAGGTCCCCCCAGCGCGGGTGGCCGTCGGCATGGATGTACTGCTTGGTCGTCCGGTAGGAGTCGATGTCCCCGGCCGCGATCTGCTCGACCTTGGCTGCGTCGGCGTGCAGGTAGTCGGGATGGGTCAGTTCTTGCCAGGTCTTGGTGCGCAGGGTGGCGGCGTCGTAGCCGAAGAAGGTGCAGAGTGCCTGATTGACGATTTCGAGGGTGCCGTCGGGGTTGATGAGGCACATCCCGATATTGGAGTTCTCCATCAGTCGGCGGAAGTGGGCGTCGGATCGGATCTTGTGTATTCGGGCCTGTCGGAGGAAGTCCTCATTGACGACGACCGCGTCGATCACCTGAAACGAAGCCACCACGCCGTCGTGGTTTCCGCTGGAATCATAGGACGGCTTGGCGTGCAGCCTGATCCAGTGCGGCGTGCCGTCGCGCGAGACGATCCGTGCCCTGGTGAAGACGGTCTCGCCGCGGCTGAGGATTCCGAGCCTTTGGGCGGACGCGGCCCACTCTTCGGGATGGACGATTTCCCGGATCTCCCTGCCGACCCAGTGCTCCGGCGGGGCGCCGAGAACCGCCTCCGACGACGGCGAGATCCATGTGAAACGCCCGTCCCGAACGTGACAGACCACGTCGGCGATGTTCTCGGCGAGCAGTCGGAACCGCTCCTCGGACTGAGCGAGTCGGGCGCTCGACTCATGACGGTCGGTGACGTCCCGCCAGGTGAGGACGATGTCGCCGCCGGCGGCCGGATTGGCCCGGGTGTCGTACCACAGCGCGGCGCCGAGGATCTCGTTGTCGTAGAGGACGTCGTCGACGACGACCGGTGCGCCGGAGTCCGCGCAGCGCCGGTAAAGGTCCAGCAGGGCGGAACGTTGCAGATTCGGCGAGACCTCCAGCATCCGTTTGCCGATCAGATCCTCCGGAGTCAGACCGAGGTAGGCGCAGGTAGAGAGGTTGACGTCGCGGTAGCGGAAGTCGACCGTCCGTCCGGTGTCGTCGCGGACCGGTTCCACCAGCACCACGGGATCGAGCAGCGAGTCCATGGTCGTGCGCAACAATGCGGCCGACTGCTCGCTTCCGGCCAGGGCAGCGGCCCGGTCCGATTCGTCGTAGAACATCCAGACCCGGCCGGTGAATTCGCCGCGGCGGATCGCGTTGGAGATGATCCGCACATGCGTCGGTGAACCGGCAAACCTCCAGGTGACGTCGATGCTTGCTGAGGGGTCGATCGACAGGCGGTCGTTCGCGGCGGCGATCTCCGCCGGATTCAGCGCTGCGCTGAGGGCGTCGGCCATGGCCCGGGAGAAGTCGGCGACCGCGATCGTGCCCGGCACCAAATTCAGCAGTTTGCCCGCCGCATCATTGATCACGGCGCGGCCGGCGAGGGTGTCCACCGAGGCGACGCCCACCTCAAGCCCGTCGATAACCGCCTTCAGTCGGTCGGACTCCTGCCGGTCACGGCGGGCGTCCTCAACCGCGGCGGCGAGGGCGGCGAGGTCGTCGTGGATGTATCGCCGGAGATCGGCGGACAGCTCGGAAAGAACCTCCATGCCGGTCCACACCATCAGCAGGAAGATCTCCTCGGTGCCCAGCCTGGCCGATACCGCGGCGGTCGGCGTGGCCGATAGTTCGAGTCGCAGCGACGTGGGGACTAGGCTCGCCAGCCTGGCAGGCCCGCGTTCCAATTCCAGTGTTGTGCCGGCATCGGCATCGGCGGCGGCCCACGGCGCGCCCGGGGCCATCAGACCGGGAGGGCACGTCGCCACCACCGTCGCGTCGGCCGGACCCCCGCCGCGGGTCCAGATGACCGCTGCGGCGGCCCCGGACTCGCCGGTCAGCCGGCACAGTGCACTGGCAAGCCGGTCAGCCACAGACGGGCTCGCTCACACGGGACGGACCGGTGTCGGACTGCTCGGAACCGGACAGGAAGTTCCGGATCGTCGTGATCAGCTCATCGGGTTCGACAAGGTGCGGGACATCGCCGGTGGAGCGCAATGGCGCCAGCCGCCCCGAGGGAATCGCCGACGCGCTCCAGCGTGCGACCCCGATCGGCATTCCCAGATCGTCGGCGAATCCCAACGGGCTGCAATGCCGGGCCGGTGAGTACGGCCCGGGGTCCGCATCGGCCGAGCCGGCCTGGGCGAAGGTCAGCACCCGGTAGTCGTCGGCGAACGCTGAGACCACCGGAGCCCACTCCGACGGCCCGCCGCCCAGACCGTGCAGGATGACCATCCACGGCGCATCCAGGTTGCCGGTGTTGTCGGTGACGACGACGCGGTGGGCGGTGCGGCGCACGGCAGCAGGTTGGGACAACCCGCGGGCGACGCGGTCGGACGTCGGCACCCTCACCTCCCTGGCCCATTCGCAGACGTTGCGACCCCATGTTAATTCAGGTCGCAGATACGGGCGGGGCGGAAATCCCCGCGGGTCAAAAGCGGCGGGTTCCCTCACCCATCGGGGGGTCGCGCCGGGCCATTAGCCGTTATGCTCTGCAATCGCAGCACTGCGGAATGCGGGGCGGCCGCAGCACGCGCAGTGCAGGGAAGGAGTCCCATGACCGAGAGCCCCGTAAGGACTACGGACGCGGGTGTCGTGGTCGTTCGTCCCGAAGGCCGGCTCAACATGACGGTGGCGCCGGCGTTGCGCGAACAGTTGCATGGTCTGGTGCGTGAGGGCAAGGCTCGCCTCGTGGTGGACCTGTCCGCAGTCGACGCCATCGACTCATCGGGGCTCGGCGCCCTCATCTCAGGTCTCAAGGCGGCGCGGCAGGGCAATGGCGACCTGCGGATCGCAGCCCCGTGCGAGCAGGTCAAGGCGGTCCTGGAACTGACCAACCTCAACCGGGTCCTCAAGACCGCAGAGTCGGCGGACACCGCCTTTGACGAGTCGGCATAGGGCAATGCTGATCGACGGGGTCGCAGAACCCGAGGTCCTCGAAGAAATCGAGCGAACCCTCGAACGGTTCTGGGGCGAACACCCGGCGGTGCCGGAGATCACCCGTATGTATCTGGGCATCGCGGTTGCCGAGATCGGGTCCAACATCATCGAGCATTCCGGCCGTCAGCGGCGGGTGCGCCTACGCATGGAACTGCGGCACAGCCCCGGTGAGGTGCGGGTCAGCTTCACCGATGACGGCCCGCCGGTCGATGTGAACCTCGACTGCCTGCCACAGCCCGACGATATGGCCGAACGCGGTCGCGGCCTGGCGTTGGCCAAGGCCGCGCTGAGTGCGCTGTCCTATCACCGCGACGAGCGGGGAAACCACTGGTTGCTGGTGAGCCGCCCCTTCTGAATCGGCGGTCTAAACCCCGGTTGGCCCCTCAGGTTCATGGCCTGGGCTGTCGGGTTCCACCAAGATGGAGTGGTGACCGCCGTCCTACCGTGCCCGAGGTCAACTGAGCGCCTGGTATGGCCGTCGTGACCTGGGACCTCGACGTCACGACCGGACGTCATACGCTTGACCAGATTCATCGCGCTCTCGAGCGGTTCTGGTCCGCCCACAGCCGGATTCCGGAGATGGTGCGACTGCAGATGGAAATCGCCTGCACCGAAATCGGCGCCAATATCGTCGCCTACGCGTCCGACGGCCGGCCGGTACGGATGCGCATGGAGTTGCGATGCCGCCCGGATCGGGTTCACATCGACTTCATCGATGACGGAATGCCGGCCGACGTGGACCTCACGGCGGTCACCATGCCCGGAGAATGGGCGGAGCACGGCCGGGGCCTGGCGATGGCCCGGGCGGTGCTGGATCGGCTGTCCTATCGCCGGAGCGCGGTCGCCAACCACTGGACCCTGGTCAGCGAGGGTTTTACCCGGGAAGTCGCGCCCGCGTTCTAGGGGTTTGGCCGGTCAGGGACTGGCGTACTTCTCAGCCCGAGCCACTGTCGCGGCCTCCGCCCTGGTGCCGACGCCCAGTTTGGTCAGCACATTGTGGACGTGATTCTTGACGGTGTGCAGCGTCAGCGACAGCCGGGAGGCGATTTGCTGATTGGTCAGTCCCTGGGCGATGAGGTCGAGAATCTCCCGCTCCCTGGCCGTCAGCGTCTCGGTGGTGGAATCGGGATTCTGCTGTGCGGCAAAGGCGTACACCCGACTCATCAGGATCGCCGAGACCTCGGGCGAGCACTTGGCCTGCCCGTCGCGAGCGGTGCGCACCAGGTCCAGAAGGTGGTCGAAGGATTCCGACCGCAGATGCAGGCCGGTCACACCGGCCTCGGCGCAGGCGATGATCTCCGATTCCCGGCCGACGTCGAGTCCGAAGACGATGACCTTCGGCCGGGTGGAGAGGTCGAGGCCAACGTGGAGGAGGGTGGAACTGTTCTCGGTACCGGCGTTGAGCAGGATCACGTCGGTGGGGCCGGAGTCGATGGCCTTCAGCATCGACGGCAGGTCCCAGGCGGTCGCCGCCGGACAGTCGTGCGCGTCCAGTTGAGCCGCGAGGCACTCGCGATTAAGGCGGCCGTCGTCGACGACCAAGACGCGCACCGTCACCGTCAAATGCTAACCGAGGGTCTAGATCCTGTGCTGACTGAAGATCTAGATCCCAATTAGGCCCGATGGCTGATAGTCGCGTGGGTGCCGCGGGTCGCATACTGGCAACAGTTGGGAAGGAGTGTGTGGCATGAGCGTCGAGGTGCGCAGCCGGCAGGAGGCAGAAGCCACCGATGAAGCGGTATCACCGCGCTTTGAGATTTCCCCTCGGCTGGCGTTGGTCCTGCTGACCCTCACCATGATCCTTACCGCGGTGATTGGGATTTTCCTGCACGGTCAGAGCTCCGTGGGACTGTAAGGAACCGAAGTTGCACGGCGCGCCAGAGGGCACTATAAATTCAGTGTGGCAACGTTTCGTCGCGGTTCTGCGTGGGCTGCGGACTTGGCTTCAGGGCGGTTCCAGCGTCGGTCAGCTGACCCAGTACATAATCCTGGTAACCGCGATCGTGGGGGTTCTGTATCTCGCGGTGACGTTCCTGTGGGGAAACGTCCACTTCGGCCAGCCGGTCATCTTCGACTCCTTCGCCGGCGACTCGGGCCGGTAAGCCTCGCCGGAGCTCTCGGCCCCGTCGTGCTGGCCGTGGCGCTGGTCGGTCCCGCGGCATCCGCCGGCGCCGCCCCCGATGACGTCGACCCCGTGCCCGGGTCCACCACCCTGTCTCTCGTGGATATGGGCGCCAGCACGCCGTTGGCCTTCTACGGTGAGCAGGGGACCGCGGAACTGACCTTTCCGGTGCCGCGTGGTTTGACACCAGTCGCCCTGAACGCGATCGTCGAGCTTCCCGTCAACGTTCGCGCCGGCATGATCACCGCGACCCAGGATGGTCGCACCATTGCCCGGGTGGCCCTGCCCGCGGACGACGAGGCCCCGATCACGGTCCCACTGGCCGGCGTATCGATCGTCGACAACGCGGCCACGGTCACCCTGCGCGCCTACTCCGTCCCCAACCCGGGAACCTGCCTTGACCCCACGAACCCGCTGCGATTGATCAACGGTGCGGTCGACTTCGCCGGGGAGGCGGCGCCACCGCGCACCGTCGCCGACTTCCTGCCGACGGTGCTGAAGAAACTCACCATCGCGATCCCATCTGACCCCACCAGAGCGGAGTCCGATGCAGCGGTCCGATTGGCGGCCGCGATCGTCGCTCGCTACGGCCGCCAGCCCACGGCCGTCGCCGTCGTCCGCCTCGGGACCCCCTCGCCGCCGACGGCGCCGTTCGAGCGGCGGATCACCATCCAGCAGGGGCCGGACACCGGACTCGCCCTTCAGGGGCCGGACCTTCGTATCTCCGGCCCCGAACCGGATCTGATCAATCAGGCTCGCCTGCTCTCCAGCGACATCTCCGAACTGGCGATCAGTTCCAAAGCTGTCGTCGGCCCCCTCAAGACCAGCCCCCAACTGCCCGGAAACGTCACCACATTGAGCGCGCTCGGGCAGCCCACCGTCTCGGCGGTCGCATTGTCGCCGCAGGTGGCCGTCGGACTCGACCAGACCCGGATCGGCCGGCCTGCCCGGGGTATCCGGGTGCACCTGGTGGGTTCGTACACCCCGCTTCCGCAGAGCATGAGTGGGCGGTTGACGGCCATTGTCGGACCGGAGACGATCGACACCTGGAGTGTCGACGACCGTGGGGTCATTGACCGGTGGATCGACGTTCCGGACGCGCTCCTACAGCGCTACACGACGCTGGGGATCACGTTGAACATGGCGGGTAACACCGGGCGGTGCGGGGAGTTCCAGCCACTCACCCTGACCGTCAACGGGGACAGTGTGGTGGAGAGCCTGCCTGCCGTACCGCCGGTCCCCGGCGGGCTGCAGTCGATCCCGCAAGCGCTGATGCCGCGGACGCTCATCGGAATCGGTCCCGACGCCTACGCCGACACCGTTCGTGCGGTGGGTGTCGCCGTCGCCCTGCAACGCCTCAGTGCACTGCCGATCGACACCGCGGTGACCAGTGCGGACGAGGCCCTTCGGGCCAACGGCCCGGCAGTCATCGTCGCGGCCGACGGCTGGGATCATCCCGAGACCCCGCTGCCGGTCGATGCCGAGGGGGGCACGATCACCCTCAACGGTGTTCTGCCGGACGGGAAGCCCACCACATTGACCCTCGATCCGCAATTGGGATACGGATCGCTGCAGGCCTTCTTCGACGGCCGGCGCTCGCTGTTGGTGGCCACCTCCAATGCCGCGCCGGGGCAACTGGATGCCTTGTTGCGCTGGGTTGACGCCGATCCGCGGCGGTTCTCGAAACTCGACGGTGTCGCGGTGGTTGCGGCGCCGCGGGAGGAGCCGGTCGTTGTGCGGCCGCAACCCGGTGTCGCCGCGTCGGCGGAGAGTTCGGGACGCGCCAGTAAGGCCCTGCTGGCGCTGGGGGCGCTGTCCACGGCGGTGGTCGCGGTGGCGGCGGTGATCGCACTGCGCGCCCGGCGCACGCGACCGGACGGCTGAGGTGACCTCGACCGTCGCCAGCGCCGGACCGGACAGCGAACCGACGCCGGTTGCCACGCCTCCGCTGGACGTTCGGCCTGGATGGACAATCGGCCGGCTCGCGGCACGCTGGCTTTTCATCGCCGCGATGACCGTGTTCGCCTTCCATGCGACGCTGCGCAGCCTGGTGGACAGCACCCGGGCCGGCAGCCTCAACGGTTTCGTGTGGCTCACGCCGGTCGCAGCGGTCCTCGCCGCCTTCGGCGTGGCCCGCCGCGAGCGGGTGGAACTGCCCATCCATGACCGTCAGACCGACGTCATCATCGGCACCCTCGGTATGACCGTCGCGCTCATGGTGCAGGGGGTGCTGCTCAGCAGATATGCGCAGACCTTCCACCTGCTGCGGATCGACCTGATCGCGATGTGGCTGTTCCTGGTGAGTTCCAGCGTCCTGCTGTTCGGCCTGCGTCCGGTGATCCGCTTCCGGTGGGTCTGGGCGATGATGCTGATGTCCTTCCCGTTGGCCTACCACCTGTCGGTGATCGCCTTCGGCGGTAACCAGGTGGCCGCCGGTCTGGCATCTCTGGTGATCGCCGCTGCGGCGACCGCGGTCTCGGTCGGGCGCAACCCCGGCCGAGCCCTCACCGGTGCCGTCGGGGCCATGGCCGTGGGGTTGATCGTGTTGCTGGGCATGAACCGGCTCACGCCGGGCGCCCCGTTGCTGGCCTTCCAGATGATTCCGGCGCTGACCGCGATCGTGGTCGTCGGCAGCGTGCTGTTCCTGCAGGCCCGCCGGGGAATGTCGAAGCGGGTTCTGCAGCGGCGCATCGAACCGATCGCCAATGCGCAGGTGCTGGCCGGCGTCCCACTGGTCCTCGCGGTGGCGGTGCTGTTGTCGCTGGTGCGGGTTCCGGTGGTGGAATCCCCACCCGTTCTGATCAAGGAATTGACCTTCGGTCGCCCGCTGGCTCCTCCGGTCGGCTGGCACCAGACCGAGCAGACCGAATTCACCTGGGCTAAGCGGATTTACGGGCACAACGCGACGCTGATCCGGCAGCGATTCGTCGCCGATTCCGGAGACCTCAGGTGGGACAAACGGGCGGCCCCGCGGACCGTGGTGGTCGACACCACCAGCACGTGGCGGCCGTTCTCGTTGCGCGTCTACCCGGCGGAAGTGCTCTATGACAAATCGGACAGCCGGATCAGCACCCCCCGACCGGTCGATCTCGGCCACGGAATCACCGGTTCGCTGGTGACCGTCGTCGACGACGGGCTGCTGCTCACCTGGAATTTCCTGTCGTGGACGTGGCGCAACGCGGACTCCGCGCAGCGGATCATGGTCGCGGCGGTGGACAACCATGAACCCGATGCGCCGTTTCCCGCACCGGTCGGCGGGCTGGTGGCCACCCTGAGAACGTTGATCATCGTGCTCTTCCGGGGCAATACGGCCACCTGGGACCAGGATCCGACCTTCAAGGACGAAGACCTGCTCACCGTATTCTCCCGCGCACTCATCGAAGCCCAGTTGCGCCACGAGGAGCGCGGGTCGTGACCGGACCGGGCGCAGAACCGGACGCCGAACCCGACGAGGCCGTACGCCTCCGCGCGCTGTACCGGGCCGTGAACGGCTTGCGCGACGAGGATCCGGTGCATTCGGCGGCGAACGCGGTCGTCGGATGGCAGCGGGCGGTGCTGTGGATTCTGCTGGTCATCACGGTGACCCTGATGGTGTGGCGACCGATGCACACCACCATCGCGCTGATCGCGCTGTCCACGCTCGCCTACATCCTCACCATGGTCGACCGGGTGCTGATCTTCCGCCAAGGGCTGGCCTATCGGGCGATCGTCGTCTCCGATGAGGAGGCCAGAGCCATCCCCGACGAACGGTTGCCGAGCTACACGATTCTGGTGCCGGCCTACAACGAGCCCGAGGTGGTCGGCGACCTCATGGGTGCGATGTTGCGGCTGGAGTATCCCCCGGACCGGATCCAGGTGCTGCTGTTGCTGGAGGCCGACGACGAGGTGACCATCGCCGCGGCCCGGGCGCACGCCGACTCGGACATCATCACGATCGTCGAGGTGCCGCCGGCCGACCCGCGCACCAAACCGAAAGCCTGCAACTACGGGTTGCAGTTCGCCACCGGTGAGATCGTCACCATCTACGACGCCGAGGACGCGCCGGAACCGTTGCAGTTGCGCAAGACCGTGGTCGCCTTCGAGAAGTCCCCGCCGGAGGTCATCTGCATCCAGTCCAAGCTCGCCTATCACAATGCTCACCAGAATCTGTTGACCGGCTGGTTCACCGCGGAGTACGGGCTGTGGTTCGGCTACCTCTTGCCGGGGATGATGCGCAGTGCGTCGCCGATCCCGCTGGGTGGCACCTCCAATCACCTGCGGCGTGACGTGCTGGTGGCGATCGGCGCATGGGATCCGTTCAACGTCACCGAGGACGCCGACCTGGGCTTGCGGATTCACGCCGAGGGGTTGCGGACCGCCGTGCTCGACTCGACCACGCTGGAAGAGGCCAACAGCGACACCATCAACTGGATCCGGCAGCGCTCCCGCTGGTACAAGGGGTATTTGCAGACCTGGCTGGTGCACATCCGCCGGCCAGTGGTGATGTGGCGCTCGGTCGGCCCGCGCTCGTTCCTACGGCTGACCCTGATCCTGGCCGGAACCCCGATCATCGCGGTGCTCAACCTGGGTTTCTGGCTCATCACCATCCTCTGGTTCCTGGGCCAGCCCGCGCTCGTCGGCGCCGTGTTTCCCTGGTGGGTTTATTTTCCCGCGCTGGTGGCGCTGATACTGGGCAACGGAGCCACGCTGTACATGAACCTGATCGCGCTGCGCGAGGACGACCGCGCTGACCTGATCGTGCCGGCCCTGACCGTCCCGGGATTCTTCGTGCTGATGAGCATCGCCGCCGCCAAGGGCGTTTACCAGCTGATCCGCACACCGTCCTACTGGGAGAAGACTTACCACGGCCTGGCGCGGCGACCGGAGGCCGAACCGCCGGAGCCGTCATGACCGGGATCAGCGACCGGCGACTGAAGATCCTCGCCTTCGCGGTGTCGTTCGCGGTATACACCGGTCTCGGTTACTGGCTTCAGGTCCGCCACGGATTCATTCTCGGTGATTCGCTCTCCCGGGTTTATGCGGCGCAGAGTGTGGTCTACAGCCGCGATCCGCACCTGGCGGCGATCGGTTTCATCTTCACCCCGCTGACCGCCATGGTGGAGATTCCGTTCATCGCCTTGAGCCCGGTCTTCCCACCCCTGGCCGGTCGGGCCTTTTCCGGCAGCATCATTTCGGCGTTGTTCATGGCTGGAGCGGTCGTGCAGATCCTGTCGATGGGCGTCGACCGGGGACTGCCGCGCTGGTATTGCCTGACGATCACCGCGCTGTTCGCGGTGCATCCGATGATCCTGTTCTACGGATCCAACGGGATGAGCGAGGCGCCGTTCATCTTCTTCATCACCTGGGCGGTCCGCCGGCTCATCCTGTGGATGGTTGACGACGACGTGCACCACCTCGTCGCGGCCGGCGGGATCGCCATGGGACTGGCCTATCTCACCCGCTATGACGCCCTGGCCTGCATCGGGGTTGCCGGCGCTGTGGTCGCCACAACCACCTACCTGCGCGGGAGGCGCTTTCCGCGGGTCCGGCGCGCGCTGCTGGACCTGTTCATCATGAGCGGGCCGGGAGTGGTGGCCTTCCTCGGCTGGGCCATCGCGAGCTGGCTGATCACCGGGGAGGCCTTCGCGCAATTCACCTCGCAGTACGGCAACTCGGCGATCCTCGAACAGTCCGGCACCGCGCGGGTCGGGGTCGCCGCCGGTCTGGCGTTCGCCGGCGTCTGCATCCTGCTGCTGGCGCCGACCCTGGTTCCGCTGGGGGTGTTGGCCGGGATCATCCGATGGCGCCGGCCGAAGGCGTCGATGCTGGTCCCGCCGGTGGCCCTCTTCGGTGCCGCGCTGAGCTTCCAGGCGCTCACCTACGCGATCGGGGGCACCTTCCCATTCCTGCGCTTCTACATCATCGCGGTGCCGTTCGCCGCCTGCCTGGCACTGCTGGCGGTTCCCGACGGGGTGTTCGTCACGCCGGTCCGGCCGGGACGGCACGCGCTGGCGCCCAGTGCCGTTCCCTCCACCCGGACCCGTGGCGGCTTCGGCTGGGTTGCGGCGACGTTCGGGGTGTCGGTGGTCGTCGCAGTCTGGGGGATGACCCTGCCGCGCTATTCCCCGCAGGAGTACGCCCTCGACGCCGTGCTCTACCCCGACCCCGACAGCATCAGTCCGAAGAAGGAGGCCGAGCATCGCATCGCCCGGACGTTCTCGACCGAACGGTCCATCGCCCGCTACCTCGACGATATGAACCTGCCCCGCGGCTCGATCCTGGCTGACACGGTGTTCGGCTTCGCGATCATCGCCGCCTCCGATCGGCCCGCGACCTATGTCGTTCCCTCCGATCCGGATTTCGTCCGGATTCTGTCCGATCCTTCGACTTACGGTGTGGAGTACCTCCTCGCTGTGCCGCCGACCGGACGGGGGGTTTCCGACGCGCTCAACCAGCGCTATCCGACCCTGTATGACACCGGGGCCGACATCGCGACCCTGGAACTTGAGATCCCCAACGACGGCGACGGCCAGCCGAACTGGCGGCTGTACCGCGTCAACGAACCTGTTCCCCAGCCCTGACGGGTAACGTCGCTGACCATGGCGGCCGAGTTCACAGGCAAGATCTCCCTCGACATCCGCGACTCCGAACCGGACTGGGGTCCCTTCGCCGCCCCCACCGCACCCGAGGGCGCTCCCAACGTGCTCTACGTCGTCTGGGACGACGTGGGCATCGCCACCTGGGATTGCTTCGGCGGGCTGGTGCAGATGCCGGCGATGAGCCGGATCGCAGAGCGGGGGGTCAAGCTGACCCAGTTCCACACCACCGCGCTGTGCTCGCCCACCCGGGCGTCCTTGCTGACCGGACGCAACGCGACGACGGTCGGGATGGCCATGGTCGAGGAGTTCACCGAGGGATTCCCCGGCATCAACGGGCGCATCCCCGCCGACACCGCGCTGATCTCCGAGGTGCTGGCCGAACGCGGGTGGAACACCTACTGCCTCGGCAAATGGCACCTGACTCCGCTGGAGGAGTCCAACCTCGCCTCCACCCGCCGGCACTGGCCGCTGTCGCGGGGCTTCGAGCGGTTCTACGGATTCCTCGGCGGAGAGACCGACCAGTGGTACCCCGAACTCGTCTACGACAACCACCCGGTCGAGGCCCCGGCCACCCCGGAACAGGGCTATCACCTCTCCAAAGACCTCGCCGACAAGGCGATCGAGTTCATTCGCGACTCCACCCAGGCCGCCCCGGGCAAGCCGTGGTTCACCTACCTGTGTCCGGGAGCCGGGCATGCGCCGCATCACGTGTTCAAGGAGTGGTCCGATCGCTACGCGGGCGCCTTCGACATGGGCTACGAGCGCTATCGCGACATCGTTCTGGAGAACCAGAAGAAGCTCGGGATCGTGCCCCCCGAAACGGAGCTGTCGCCGGTCAACCCCTACCTGGATGTCAAGGGTCCCAAGGGTGAACCATGGCCCCTGCAGGACACCGTGCGGCCCTGGGACTCGTTGTCCGACGAGGAGAAGCGCCTCTTCGCCCGGATGGCGGAGGTCTTCGCCGGGTTCCTGTCCTACACCGACGCCCAGATCGGCCGGGTCCTGGACTATCTGGAGGAATCAGGTCAGCTCGACAACACGCTTATCGTGGTGATCTCCGACAACGGCGCCAGCGGTGAGGGTGGGCCCAACGGGTCGGTCAACGAGGCCAAATTCTTCAACGGGTACATCGACACCGTCGAGGACAGCATGCGGTTCTACGACGAGCTGGGTTTGCCGTCGACCTACAACCATTACCCGATCGGCTGGGCGATGGCGTTCAACACCCCGTACAAGCTCTACAAGCGCTACGCCTCCCACGAGGGCGGCATCGCCGACACCGCGATCGTCTCCTGGCCGGCCGGCATCGCCGCCCGCGGCGAGGTTCGGGACAACTACGTCAACGTCTGCGATATCGCCCCCACTGTCTACGACCTCTTGGGCATCGACCCGCCCGACACCGTCAAGGGCATCGCCCAGAAGCCGCTCGACGGGGTGAGTTTCGCAGCGGCCCTTGCCGATCCGAGTGCCGAGACCGGAAAGGACGTCCAGTTCTACACCATGCTCGGCACCCGCGGGATCTGGCATCAGGGCTGGTTCGCGAACACGGTGCATGCGGCATCCCCCTCGGGCTGGTCGAACTTCGACAAAGATCGCTGGGAGCTCTATCACGTCGAGAACGACCGCAGTCAGTGCCACGACCTCGCCGCCGAGCAGCCGGAAAAGCTGGCCGAGATGCAGGCGCTGTGGTTCGCCGAAGCGGAGAAGTACAACGGTTTGCCGCTGGCCGACCTGAGCGTGTTCGAGATGATCGGGCGGTGGCGGCCGACGGTGGGCGGTGACCGGACCAGTTACACCTACTACCCGAATACCGCTCCGGTGTCGGTGGGGGCGTGCGTGAACATCGCCGGCCGCTCCTTCTCGGTGCTGGCGGAGGTGAGCGTCCACAGTGCCGATGTCAGCGGCGTCCTGCTCAAACAGGGCGCCGGGCACGGTGGCTACGTTCTGTTCGTCGAGGACGGGCGGCTTGCGTTCGTCTACAACTTCTTCGGTGAATCCGAGCAGCGGGTGATCGCGCCAGATCCGGTGCCGCTCGGCGATCACATCCTCGGGGTCGGCTACGCGCGGACCGGGACACTGGAGGGCACGCATACCCCGATCGGCGTGGTCACTCTCTACGTCGACGGTGCCGCGGTGGCGACCCTTCCCGACGTCAAGGCGCACCCGTTCATCTTCGGGCTGGCGGGCGGGGGAGTCGAGGTGGGCCGCAACCTCGGTCAGCCGGTGTCTGCGGCCTACACCGCCCCGTTCCCGTTCACCGGCGGGACCATTGCCAAAGCGGTGGTCGACGTGTCGGGCGCCCCGTACGTCGACCTCGAGCGTGAGTTGGCGGTCGCCTTCGCCCGCGACTGAAGCTTTCTCGTCGAGTGAGTGACCACGCAGACGGTTTTTGAGAAGCGCTGTGCGTGGCTCCTCACTCACCGCGGCCTAGGCTCAAGAGTGTGCTGACCGACCTCGTCGAACTACCCGGTGGTTCGTTCCGGATGGGCTCGACGAGCTTCTATCCCGAGGAAGCCCCGATCCACACCGTGACCGTGGCGCCGTTCGCGATCGAGCGCCATCCGGTGACCAACGCCCAGTTCGCCGAGTTCGTGCGGGACACCGGGTACGTCACCGTCGCCGAACGGCCGCTGGACCCGGCGCTGTATCCCGGGGTGGCCCCCGGGGATCTGCTGCCCGGTGCTTTGGTCTTCCGCGCCACCGCGGGCCCGGTGAATCTGGAGGACTGGCGGCAGTGGTGGGACTGGGCGCCCGGAGCGTACTGGCGCCGTCCCTTCGGCGAGGGCAGCGACATCGCCGGTAAAGACGATCACCCCGTCGTTCAGGTCGCCTACCCCGATGCCGGGGCCTACGCCGCCTGGGCCGGGCGCCGGCTGCCGACCGAGGCCGAGTTCGAGTACGCCGCGCGCGGCGGGGCGTCGAGCACCTACCCGTGGGGCGAGGACCCGCAACCGGGCGGGACGCTGATGGCCAACACCTGGCAGGGCCGCTTTCCGTACCGCAACGACGGCGCCCGGGGCAACGGAACCGCGCGCTGGACCGGCACCTCGCCGGTGGGCACCTTCCCGCCGAACGGCTACGGCCTGGTCGACATGATCGGCAACGTCTGGGAGTGGACGACCACCAAGTATTCGGGCCACCACCAGATGCAGCCGTCGAACTCCTGCTGCCCCAAGTCCGCCGAACCCGACCCGTCGCTGATCCAGACCCTCAAGGGCGGCTCGCACCTGTGCGCCCCGGAGTACTGCCACCGCTATCGGCCCGCCGCGCGCTCGCCGCAGTCCCAGGACAGTTCCACCACCCACATCGGCTTCCGCTGCGTGGCCTGACGGGTAGCTTTTCCCGCCGAGCAGACGTAAACGTCCCCGACACGCCGTGGATTACTGGGACGTTTACGTCTGCTCGCGGGGTAGGGGCGGGGTCTGGGCGGGAGGGGGAGAGCGCGGATTTGGCTGACGGCGGGCCTGTCACCTAGTATCGGGGGGTTGCCTCGGGCAGACCTCGGCCGGCGTTCAGTCGGCCCCGCGTGCCCTGGGGTGACGAAGACCGCGCACGTCAGGTTCCCTTCGGCCTGCCCAGGGAAGCTTCGGCGTGCACAACCGAGGGAGATCTGGTGATTCAGCAGGAATCGCGGCTCAAGGTTGCCGACAACACCGGTGCCAAGGAGATCTTGTGCATCCGCGTGCTGGGCGGCTCGTCGCGGCGCTACGCCGGCATCGGCGACATCATCGTGGCCACCGTCAAGGATGCGATCCCGGGCGGCAACGTCAAGCGCGGCGATGTCGTCAAGGCCGTGGTGGTGCGCACCGTCAAGGAGCGTCGCCGGCCGGACGGCAGCTACATCAAGTTCGACGAGAACGCCGCGGTGATCATCAAGGCCGACAATGACCCGCGCGGGACCCGCATCTTCGGCCCGGTCGGCCGTGAGCTGCGCGAGAAGCGCTTCATGAAAATCGTCTCGCTGGCCCCGGAGGTGCTGTAGATGAAGGTCCACAAGGGCGACACCGTTCTGGTCATCGCCGGCAAGGACAAGGGCGCCAAGGGCAAGGTTTTGAAGGCCTACCCCGAGCGCAACCGGGTCCTCGTCGAGGGCGTCAACCGGATCAAGAAGCACACCGCGCAGTCGGCCAACGAGCGTGGGGCCTCCTCGGGCGGCATCGTCACCCAGGAGGCTCCGATCCACGTCTCCAACGTGATGGTCGTCGACTCCGACGGCACGCCGACCCGCATCGGCTACCGGGTGGACGAGGAGTCCGGCAAGCGGGTCCGTATTTCCAAGCGCAACGGCAAGGACATCAGCTCATGACAACCGCCGAGAAGGTTCAGCCGCGCCTGAAGGCGCGCTACCGCAGCGAGATTCGCGACGCGCTGAACAAAGAGTTCAACTACGCCAACGTGATGCAGATCCCCGGTGTGGTGAAGGTCGTCGTCAACATGGGTGTCGGCGACGCCGCCCGGGACGCCAAGCTCATCAACGGCGCGGTCAACGACCTGGCGCTGATCACCGGTCAGAAGCCGGAGATCCGCAAGGCCACCAAGTCGATCGCCCAGTTCAAGCTGCGCGAGGGCATGCCGATCGGCGCCCGGGTCACCCTGCGCGGCGACCGGATGTGGGAGTTCCTCGACCGACTGGTCTCCATCGCGCTGCCGCGTATCCGCGACTTCCGCGGGCTGAGCCCCAAGCAGTTCGACGGCCACGGCAACTACACCTTCGGCCTGGCCGAGCAGTCGGTGTTCCACGAGATCGACGTGGACTCGATCGACCGGCCCCGCGGTATGGACATCACCGTCGTCACCTCGGCGACGAACGACGACGAAGGCCGGGCGCTGTTGCGGGCGCTGGGCTTCCCGTTCAAGGAGAACTGAGCACATGGCAAAGAAGGCTCTGGTCAACAAGGCCAAGAAGAAGCCGAAGTTCGCGGTGCGGGCCTACACCCGCTGCAACAAGTGCGGCCGCCCGCACGCCGTGTACCGCAAGTTCGGCCTGTGCCGGATCTGCCTGCGCGAAATGGCGCACGCCGGCGAGCTGCCGGGCGTGCAGAAGTCCAGCTGGTAACTCTCCGACAAACAACACCGCAGCAGGCCCGTACCGGGAACCGTTGCGAGGAAGGTAGACAGGCCCAGTCATGACCATGACGGACCCGATCGCAGACTTCTTGACACGTCTGCGCAACGCCAACTCGGCGTACCACGACGAGGTGGCCCTGCCGCACTCGAAGATCAAGGCCAACATCGCCGAGATCCTCAAGAACGAGGGCTACATCACCGACTACCGCACCGAGGATGCCCGGGTGGGCAAGTCGCTGGTGGTCAAGCTGAAGTACGGCCCGAACCGGGAGCGCAGCCTCGCCGGCCTGCGCCGGGTGTCCAAGCCCGGTCTGCGGGTGTACGCGAAGTCGACCAACCTGCCGCGGGTGCTCGGTGGTCTGGGCGTGGCCATCATCTCCACGTCCTCCGGCCTGAGGACCGACCGCCAAGCGGCCCGTGAGGGCGTGGGCGGCGAAGTCCTCGCGTACGTGTGGTGAGGGAGATTTAGACATGTCGCGTATTGGTAAGCAACCCGTCCCCGTCCCCAGCGGCGTGGACGTCACGATCGACGGCCAGAAGCTGTCGGTCAAGGGTCCCAAGGGCACCCTGGATCTCGCGGTCGCCGAGCCGATCACCGTCGCGCGCAACGACGACGGCGCCATCGTGGTGAGCCGGCCCGACGACGAGCGGCGCAGCCGTTCGCTGCACGGCCTGTCGCGCACCCTGGTGGCCAACCTGATCACCGGTGTGACCGAGGGATACACCACCAAGATGGAGATCTTCGGCGTCGGTTACCGCGTTCAGCAGAAGGGCTCCAACCTCGAGTTCGCGCTCGGCTACAGCCACCCGGTGGTCATCGAGCCGCCGGAGGGCATCACCTTCGCGGTGGAGAGCCCGACGAAGTTCTCGGTCTCGGGGATCGACAAGCAGAAGGTCGGCCAGATCTCGGCGGTCATCCGCCGCCTGCGCCGCCCCGACCCCTACAAGGGCAAGGGCGTGCGGTATGCGGGCGAGCAGATCCGTCGCAAGGTCGGAAAGACAGGTAAGTAGTCATGACACAGACAATCGACCGCTCCCCGGTCGGCACCACCGCCTCGGCGGCCCGCCGGGCCGCCCGGCTGCGCCGGCACGCCCGGCTCCGCAAGAAGGTGGTCGGCACCGCCGAGCGCCCGCGCCTGGTGGTCAACCGTTCGTCGCGGCACATCCATGTACAGCTCGTCGACGACGGCACCGGCACCACGCTGGCCGCGGCCTCCTCGATCGAAGCCGATGTCCGTGCCGTCGAGGGCGACAAGAAGGCCCGCGCCAAGCGGGTCGGCCAGCTGATCGCCGAGCGCGCCAAGGCCGCCGGCATCGAAACGATCGTCTTCGACCGCGGCGGCAACACCTACGGCGGGCGCATCGCCGCGCTGGCCGATGCCGCTCGCGAGAACGGACTGACATTCTGATGAGCTTCGGACACAACGGAAGGACCGCATGATGGCGGAGCAGACGACCGCTCCCGCGACGGAGGCGGCTCCGGCGACCGGCGGGCCCTCGGCGGGCACTCGAACCGATGAGCAGCGCGGCGGCGACCGCGGGGATCGCGGCGATCGTGGCGGCAGGGGCCGGCGCGACGACCGTGGTGGCCGCGGCGGCCGTGACGGCGGGGAGAAGAGCCAGTACCTCGAGCGCGTGGTCACGATCAACCGCGTCTCCAAGGTGGTCAAGGGTGGCCGTCGGTTCAGCTTCACCGCCCTGGTCATCGTTGGTGACGGGCACGGCCTGGTCGGCGTGGGCTACGGCAAGGCCAAGGAGGTGCCGGCCGCGATAGCCAAGGGTGTGGAGGAAGCCCGCAAGAACTTCTTCCGCGTTCCGCTGATCGGCGGCACCGTCACGCACCCGGTGCAGGGCGAGGCCGCCGCCGGCGTGGTCATGCTGCGCCCGGCCAGCCCCGGTACCGGTGTCATCGCCGGCGGCGCCTGCCGCGCCGTGCTGGAGTGCGCGGGCGTGCACGACGTGCTGGCCAAGTCGCTCGGCAGCGACAACGCGATCAACGTGGTGCACGCCACGGTTGCCGCGCTGAAGATGCTGCAGCGGCCCGAGGAGGTGGCCGCCCGGCGCGGCCTGCCGATCGAGGACGTCGCGCCGGCGGGCATGCTGCGCGCGCGGCGGGAGAGCGAAGCGGCTGCCGCTGCGGCCGCGCGTGAAGGAAGCGTGTAGGAACAATGGCCGAACTCAAGATCACTCAGGTCCGCGGCACCGTGGGGACCCGCTGGAAGCAGCGTGAGTCCCTGCGCACGCTGGGCCTGCGCAAGATTCGCCAGTCGGTGATCCGCGAGGACACCCCGCAGACCCGCGGGCTGATCAACGTCGTGCATCACCTCGTCGAAGTTGAAGAGGTCTGACAATGAGCGTTATCAAGCTGCACGACCTGCGGCCCGCCAAGGGCGAGAAGAAGGCCAAGACCCGCGTCGGTCGCGGTGAGGGCTCCAAGGGCAAGACCGCCGGTCGCGGCACCAAGGGCACCGGCGCTCGCAAGAACGTGCCGGTGGGCTTTGAGGGCGGCCAGATGCCGATCCAGATGCGGCTGCCGAAGCTCAAGGGCTTCAAGAATCGCTTCCGCACCTCCTACGAGGTGGTCAACGTCGGCGATATCAACCGGCTCTTCCCGGCCGGCGGGGACGTCACCGTCGAGGACCTGGTAGCCAAGGGTGCGGTTCGCAAGAACACCCTGGTCAAGGTGCTCGGCGACGGCAAGCTCTCGGCCAAGGTCAATGTGAGTGCCCACAAGTTCAGCGACAGCGCGCGGGAGAAGATCACCGCGGCGGGCGGTTCGACCACCGAGCTGTAGGGCTGACCCTCCGCGCGACCATGCAGGCGCACGGCTGGCTTTCCGAAGCTGACTTCACCCGGGCCGTCGAGGCCCTGCCGCTGGTGTCGGTGGACTGGATTGTGCTGAACCCCGCCGGGCAGATGCTGCTCGGTTTGCGCCGCCGGACACCGGCCCGGGACTGGTGGTTCACCCCGGGTGGACGGGTTCGGAAGAACGAGGCGTTGCCCGACGCGCTGGCCCGGGTCGGGCGGGACGAACTCGGCCTGCCCGAGGATCTCGTGGCCGGGGCCCGTCTGCTGGGCGCCTGGGATCACTTCTACCCGGACAGCGGTTACAGCGACGTCGTCTCGACCCACTACGTGAACCTGCCGCACCTGGTGCGTCTTGATCATTCGCCGGACCCCGACACGCTGCCCACCGACCAGCACCGGCAGTGGCGCTGGCAGAACGCGGCGGAGGCCGCGGTCGCCGATGACGTGCACCCCTATGCGCGGGTGTCCGCGCAGATCGTCGCCGACCTGCAGCCCGGCTGATCGCCGCCCGGGCCATTCGCCTCCGGGCCCCCGGCGAACGTAACCTTGCGGGCATGCGCTCCCTTCTGCCCAGCCTGCCGGGCCTGGACGTTCCCGGGCTGATCCGCCGGGTCGACACCGTGCGCCACCACGGCGTGCCGGGCGGCTGCATCCTCGAGGCGAACCTGCAGTCCGTGCCGCCGGAGACCGCCGGCTTCGACCCCGTGCGCCTGGTCACCGGCGCGGGCCGGCCGCTGCTGCTGCGTGATGCCGTGGCCGCGATTCACCGCGCCGCCGAGGACGACCGGGTGGCCGGACTCATCGCCCGGGTCCAGCTGTCGGCCGCGCCGCCGGCCGCGGTGCAGGAACTTCGCGAGGCGATCAGCGCCTTCGCCGCCGCCAAACCCTCGCTGGCCTGGGCCGAGACCTTCCCCGGCACGCTGTCCTACTACCTGGCCTCGGCCTTCGGCGAAGTGTGGATGCAGCCCTCCGGCACCGTGGGGCTGATCGGTTTCGCCACCAACGCGCTGTTCCTGCGCGACGCCCTGGACAAAGCCGGAATCGAAGCCCAGTTCGTGGCCCGCGGCGAGTACAAGTCGGCGGCCAACATGTTCACCAAGGATCGCTACACCGACGCCCACCGGGAGGCCGACACCGGTCTGGTCGAGAGTCTGCGCGCCCAGGTGTGGCAGGGCATCGCGGAGTCCCGCAAGCTGGAGCCGGCCGACCTCGATGCGCTGGCCGACCGGGCGCCGCTGTTGCGCGACGACGCGGTCTCGGCGGGCCTGGTGGACCGGATCGGTTTCCGCGACGAGGCCTACCGCAGGATCGCCGAACTGGTCGGCTGCGAGGCGATGAAGGACTCCGGCGCGGACCCGGACTCCGCCGACGCCCCGCCGCGGCTGTTCCTGTCCCGCTATGCCCAGACCCGCTCCAAAGGCCCGTCGCTGCCCGGCCGGAAGGCGGATCCGACCATCGCCGTGGTGAGCTTGGCCGGGCCGATCGTCAGCGGCCGGGGCGGTCCGCAACTGCTGCCGTTGTCGCGCTCCGGCGCCGGCGCGGACACCATCGCCGCGGCCCTGCGCGAGGCCGCCGCCGACGACGACGTCAAGGCGGTGGTGCTGCGCGTCGAGAGCCCGGGCGGGTCGGTCACCGGCTCGGAGACCATCTGGCGGGAGGTGTGCCGTCTCCGCGAGGCGGGCAAGCCGGTGGTGGCCTCGATGGGCGCGGTCGCCGCCTCCGGCGGGTACTACGTGTCGATGTCCGCCGACGCGATCGTGGCCAACCCGGGCACCATCACCGGCTCGATCGGGGTGGTCACCGGCAAGCTGGTGGCCCGCGAACTCAAGGAGCGGCTCGGCGTGGGCTCGGACACCGTGCGCACCAATGCCAACGCCGACGCATGGTCGGCCAACACCCCGTTCACCCCGGAGCAGCAGGCCATGGTCGAGGCCGAGGCGGACCTGTTCTACGACGATTTCGTCGCCCGGGTCGCGCAGGCGCGGAAGATGTCGGTGGAGCAGGTCGAGGCGGTCGCCCAGGGCCGGGTGTGGACCGGCGCGGACGCCCTCGAGCGTGGCCTGGTCGACGAGCTGGGCGGGCTGCGGACCGCCGTTCGCCGGGCCAAGATGCTCGCGGGTCTGGACGCCGACGCCGAGGTTCGGCTGGCGAACTATCCGGGATCGTCGCTGCTGGACTACCTGCGGCCCAGGGAGTCCTCGCAGCCGGCGGCCGCGTCGGCGTCCGACGCCGCCGTCGCCCTGCTTGCCGGCGCGGTGAGCGGTCTGCTGGACCAACGCCCCCAGAGCCTGACGAGCGCCCTCTGGACCGGGGAGGTGCGGTTCTGAGTCAGCGGGTGGCGCGGACGTAGACGATCTCACCGAGTGGGTCGTCGTCGCCGCGCTCGGGTGCTGGCAGACCGGCGTCGGCGAACAATTCGGCGTCCGGTGTCCCGCTCACCTGCCAGCCCAGGGCACCTAGGTAGTCCATGACGGGGCGCCGCGGACCGGGGTAGACCAGCGATGCCATGTCGAGCTGCAGGCCGCGCTCGCGCAGGTTCGCCGTGATCTCCCGTGCCCGGTCGGCGTCGAAGTCCACGATGCCGGGCACATATTCGGTCGCCACGGCGCTGCCGGGCGCGCTCAGCGCGGTGACGGTCTCCATGAGCCGGTCCTGGGCGTCCGGTGGCAGGTAGATCAGCAGGCCCTCGGCCAGCCACGCGGTCGGCAGCGCCGGGTCGAAGCCGGCGTCCCGCAGCGCGGCCGGCCAGTCGCCGCGCAGATCGACGCCGACGGTGCGCACCTGCGCCGCCGGCCGGGCGCCGAGTCCGGCCAGTGTGGCCGTCTTGAACTCGACGACGGCGGGCCGGTCGACTTCGTAGACCACCGCCGCTGGCGGCCAGGGCAGCCGGTAGGCCCGGGAGTCCAGTCCGGAGGCGAGGATGACCGCCTGGGTGATCCCGGATTCGCCGGCCCGGGTGAAGTGGTCGTCGAAGAAGCGGGTCCGCATGGCCATCCCGGCGATCATGGCCCGCAGCCGTTCCGGACCACCGTCCCCGAGCGCCGAGGCGTCGATCCGGCCGTCGAGCAGGTCGGTGAAGAACGCGATGCCCACCGCGCGCACCAGCGGTCCGGCGAACGGGTCGTCGATGAGGCGGCGGTCGTCCCCGGTGGCCAGGGCACGCGCGGCGGCCACCATGGTGGCCGTCATTCCCACGCTGGAGGCCAGATCCCAGGTGTCGTCGTCGGTGCGGCTCACGGCCGGCCCCCCGTCATGGTGGCCGTGAGGTACCGGGCTTCGGAGAACAGCCGGGACATCTCGTCGTCGATGTGCTCGATGCCGTAGGCGTCGAACAGCTGCCGCACCGGGGTTCCGCTGACCTGCCAGCCCAGGCCCTCCAGGTAGTCGACGGCGTGGTTGCGTTCGCCGCCGTAGACCAGCCCGGCGAGATCGTCGGAGAAACCGAACCGGCGCCAACGGTCCTCGCCGTCGGCGGCTCGTGCGGTGAAGGCGTCCATACTCGGGAAGAACTCGGTGGCCAGCCGGCTTCCAGGGTGGCTGAGCGCGGTGATGCTGTCGAACAGGCGGTCCTGGGCCTCCGGCGGCAGGTACATCAGCAGGCCCTCGGCGATCCAGGCCGCCGGGCGTTCAGTGTCGAACCCGGCCGCCCGCAGCGACGCCGGCCAGTCCTGGCGAAGGTCGGCGGCGACGGCGCGTACCTCGGCGGTGGGCTCGGCGTCCAGCGCGCGCAGCGTTGTGGCCTTGAAGTCCAGCACGCCCCGCTGGTCGATCTCGTAGACCACCGTGCCCGTCGGCCACGGCAGCCGGTAGCCCCTGGCGTCCAGGCCGCTGGCCAGGATCACCGCCTGCCGGATACCGTCGCGGCCCGACTCCACGAAAAAATCGTCGAAGTACCTCGTGCGCACGGCCATCCCCTGGGCCATCCGCTCCACTTCGGAGGCGTCACCCGGCCTGCCCTCGAGAATCGCGAGGAAACGCTCCACCCCGACCGCGGTGACCAGCGGCTCGGCGAGGGGGTCCTCGATCAGTCCCGCCCGGGTGGCCAGCGCTCGCGCGGCAGCCACCGCCGTCGCCGTGGCGCCCACCCCGGTCGCCAGGTCCCAGGTGTCTTCGTCGGTGCGTGCCATGTCGCCTCCGCTCGGCGTTGATGTGGACATTCAACCAGCAGTGGCAAACGGCGTCGGAGCCGAGCGGATTCCCGCCCAGCCTGCCGTAACTGTTAGTCTCGTAGACTGTTCGAGCGCGCGGCGCGCGCGCTGACGAAGGTTTACCGCTAACGCTGGCCAGGCCAGCCCCATCGGCACGTCGAGACCCGGTCCGGCTGCCCAGGAGGAAGAGTGCTCTCGGCTTTCATCTCGTCGCTGCGGACGGCTGACCTCAGGCGGAAGATCCTCTTCACCCTCGCCATCGTCATCCTCTATCGGGCCGGTGCCTCGTTGCCGTCCCCGGGCGTGAACTACAAGAACGTCCACCAGTGCATCGAGGAGGTCAGCGGCGGCGCGGGTGCGCAGATCTACTCGCTGATCAACCTGTTCTCCGGCGGCGCACTGCTGCAGTTGGCCGTGTTCGCCGTCGGCGTGATGCCCTACATCACCGCGAGCATCATCGTGCAGTTGCTCACCGTGGTGATCCCACGCTTCGAGGAACTGCGCAAAGAGGGCCAGGCCGGCCAGGCCAAGATGACCCAGTACACCCGCTACCTTGCGATCGCGCTGGCCGTGCTGCAGTCCACCAGCATCGTGGCGCTGGCGGCCAACGGCGGGCTGCTGCAGGGCTGCTCGCTGGACATCATCTCCGACCAGAGCATCTTCTCCCTGATCGTCATCGTGCTGGTGATGACCGCCGGCGCGGCGCTGGTGATGTGGATGGGCGAGCTGGTCACCGAGCGCGGTATCGGCAACGGTATGTCGCTGCTGATCTTCGCCGGTATCGCCGCCCGCATCCCGGCCGAGGGCAAGTCCATCCTCGACACCCGCGGTGGCGTGGTGTTCACCGCGGTGTGCGCGGCCGCACTGCTGATCATCATCGGCGTGGTGTTCGTCGAACAGGGTCAGCGCCGCATCCCGGTGCAGTACGCCAAGCGCATGGTGGGCCGCAAGATGTACGGCGGCACCTCGACCTACCTGCCGCTGAAGGTCAACCAGGCCGGCGTCATCCCGGTCATCTTCGCCTCTTCGCTGATCTACATCCCGCACCTGGTCACCCAGTTGATCCAGAGCGGCCGCAGCGGCCCCAGCAACGGCTGGTGGGACCGGTTCGTCGCCGAGCACCTCACCAACCCGGCCGACCCGATCTACGTCGCCGTCTACTTCGGCCTGATCATCTTCTTCACCTACTTCTACGTCTCGATCACGTTCAACCCCGAAGAGCGCGCCGACGAGATGAAGAAGTTCGGCGGCTTCATCCCGGGTATTCGGCCCGGCCGACCCACCGCGGACTACCTGAGCTACGTGCTGAACCGGATCACCCTTCCCGGCTCGATCTACCTCGGTGTCATCGCCGTTCTGCCGAACCTGTTCCTTCAGGTCGGCAACACCGGTAGCGTCCAGAACCTGCCGTTCGGCGGCACCGCCGTGCTGATCATGATCGGCGTCGGCCTCGACACGGTGAAGCAGATCGAGAGCCAGTTGATGCAGCGCAACTACGAAGGGTTCCTCAAGTGAGAATCGTCTTGCTGGGCCCGCCGGGGGCGGGAAAGGGGACCCAGGCGGTCAAGCTGGCCGAGAAGCTCGGTATCCCGCAGATCTCCACCGGCGATCTGTTCCGCCACAACATCAACTCTGGAACTCCGCTGGGGTTGCAGGCCAAGGAGTACCTCGACGCGGGGGATCTCGTTCCGGCCAGCCTCACCAACGCCCTGGTCGACGATCGCCTCGACGAGGCCGACGTCGCGGAGGGTTTCATCCTGGACGGCTTCCCCCGCACGGTCGAGCAGGCCGAGGCTTTGCACGACATGCTCGAGCGGCGGAACCTCAAGCTCGACGCGGTGCTGGAGTTCAGGGTTCCCGAGGAGGAACTGGTCGCTCGGCTGGCCGGGCGTGGGCGCGCCGACGACACCGAGGACGTCATCCGTAACCGGTTCCGGGTCTATCGCGACGAGACCGCACCGCTGCTGGACTACTACACCCACGAACTGAAGACCGTCGAGGCGGTCGGCAGTCTCGACGAGGTGTTCAACCGGGCACTGCAGTCGCTGGGTCACTGAGTTCATGGGCCACTGAATTGATGGTGTCCCTGCCCGGACTTCGCAACCGCAAGACGGTTCCGGCCCGCACGGCGGGCGAACTCGACGCGATGGCCGCCGCCGGTGCCGTCGTCGCCGCGGCACTGCGCGCCGTCCGGGAGGCCGCGGCGGTGGGGGTGTCCACCAAAGATCTCGACGATATCGCCGAGACGGTGATCCGCGAAGCGGGGGCGACCCCGTCGTTCCTGGGCTACCACGGCTTCCCGGCGAGCATCTGCTCGTCGGTCAACGATCGGGTGGTGCACGGCATCCCGGCCGCGGGGGAGGTGCTTGCCCACGGCGATCTGGTCTCGATCGACTGCGGTGCCATCCTCGACGGCTGGCACGGCGACGCGGCGGTCACCTTCGGGGTGGGTGGGCTGATCGCCGCCGACGAGGCGCTCTCGGAGGCGACCCGGCGGTCGATGGAGGCCGGTATCGCCGCGATGCTCCCGGGCAACCGGCTGACCGATGTCTCGCACGCCATCGAGAAGGGCACCCGGGCCGCCGAACGTGAGCACGACCGCCGGTACGGGATCGTCGAAGGCTACGGCGGCCACGCCATCGGCCGGCAGATGCACATGGACCCGTTCCTGCCCAACGAGGGCGAACCCGGGCGCGGCCCGCTGCTGGTGGCCGGGTCGGTGCTGGCGATCGAGCCGATGCTGACGCTGGGCACCGCGCGCACCCGGATCCTCGACGACAAGTGGACCGTCGTCACCACCGACGGCTCGCGCGCCGCGCACTGGGAACACACGGTTGCGGTAACCGACGACGGCCCGCGGATACTGACGGCCTGACCCGCTGGGATGAGTGCGGAACGACCGGCAGACACCCGGGACCCGATCGCCTCGGCGCGGGCCAACTGGGAGAAAGCCGGTTGGGGCGAGGTTGCCGACGGCATGGTGGCGGTGACCTCCGTCATGCGGGCCCACCAGATCCTGCTGGCCCGGGTTGAGAACGCGCTTCGGCCCTATGACCTGAGCTTCTCCCGGTTCGAACTACTGCGCCTGCTGGCCTTCAGCCGGACCGGGGCGCTGCCGATCGCCAAGGCCTCAGATCGCCTCCAGGTGCATGTCACCAGCGTCACCCACGCGATCCGCCGATTGGAGGCCGACGGGCTGGTGCGGCGCACACCGCACCCGACCGATGGGCGCACCACGCTGGTCCAGATCACCGATCTGGGCCGAACGACGGTGGAGGACGCCACGGCAACCCTCAACCGGGAGGTGTTCGCCGACATCGGCATGTCGCCCGATCAGGCCGGTGCGCTGGTGGCCTCGATCGAGACCCTTCGCCACCACGCCGGCGACTTTTGATTTGCGCGGGCACCCCCCTTGCGCGAGCAGACGCAAATGACCCTCAAACGCAGCGTGTTGCGGGTACTTTTCGTCTGCTCGCGCCAGGGGGCTAGCTCCGCAGGGTCTCGATGACCGCGCTGAAGTCCAGGCCGGCGTGCTCCTCGGCGAAGGCCGCATAGATCTGCGCCGCGTGGCTGCCCAGTGGGGCCGATGCGCCGGAGGAGGCGACCGCGTCCATCGCCAGGCCGAGGTCCTTGTTCATCAGCGCGGTGGCGAACCCGGGCTTGAACCCGTTGTTGGCCGGCGACGTCGGAACCGGCCCGGGCACCGGACAGTTGGTGTGCACCGCCCAGCAATTGCCGGTGGCGCCGGTGACGACGTCGAACAGCGACTGCGCCGACAGCCCGAGTTTCTCGGCCAGCACGAAGGCCTCACCGACGGCGATCTGCTGGACCGCCAGCAGCATGTTGTTACACAGCTTGGCGGCCTGCCCAGCCCCGGAGTCACCGCAGTGAATGATCTTGCCCGCCATGGGTTCCAGCACCGGCCGCGCCCGTTCCAGGGCCTCGCCGGCACCGCCGACCATGAACGCCAGAGTCCCGGCCACCGCGCCCTTCACCCCGCCGGACACCGGCGCGTCGAGCTGGGCGAACCCACGCTCGCCGGCGTAGGCGTGCACCTCGCGGGCGTCGTCGACGGCGATGGTGGAGCTGTCGACGAACAGCGCCCCCTTGCGGGCCTTGCCCATCACCTCGGCGTAGCACTCCTTGACCAGGGCTCCGTTGGGCAACATGGTGATCACCACATCGGCGCCCTTGACCGCGGTGGTGCCGCGCTCGGCGACCTCGACACCCTTGTCCGCCGCGGCATCCCGGGCGGCCGGAACGGGGTCATATCCGCGCACGGTATAACCGGCGTTGACGAGGTTGCCCGCCATCGGTGCGCCCATATTGCCCAGCCCCAGGAACGCGATCGTGGTCATTGTCGGGGTCGTCTCCTTCGAGTCGGTGATACGAGTCGGTGGTGCTGTCTCAGCCGCGTGCCCGCGCGGCCTGCGACCGCCCGATCACCACACGCATGATTTCGTTGGTGCCCTCCAGGATCCGGTGCACTCGAAGATCGCGGACGATCTTCTCCAGGCCGTACTCCCGAAGGTAGCCGTAGCCGCCCAACAGCTGCAGGGCGCGGTCGGCGACCTCGAAGCAGGCGTCGGTGACGTACAGCTTGGCCATCGCGCACAGGGTGACCTTGTCGGCCTCATCGCCGTCCAACGCACCCGCCGCGCGCCACAGCATCAGCCGCGAGGTCTCCAGGGCGGTGGCCATATCGGCCAGCGCGAACCGGATGGTCGGCTCGTCGATCAGTGCGCCCCCGAAGGCCTGCCGGTCGACCAGGTAGCTCGCCGCCTTGTCATAGGCCGCCTGACCGCCGCCCAGCGAGCAGGCCGCGATATTGAGCCGCCCCCCGTTGAGGCCGTTCATCGCGATGCCGAAACCGCCGCCCTCGCCATCCGGCCCGCCGAGCATGGCCTCGGCGGGAACCCGCACGCCCTGGAGGATCACCTGGGCGGTGGGCTGGGCGTTCCAGCCCATTTTCTCCTCGTTGGCGCCGAAACTCAGCCCGGCGGTGCCTTTTTCGACGATGAATGCCGAGATGCCGCGCGGCCCTTCGCCGCCGGTGCGCGCCATCACGATGTAGACGTCCGAGCGTCCGGCCCCGGAGATGAACTGCTTGACGCCGTCGAGCACCCAATGATCGCCGTGACGGACGGCCCTGGTGCGCAGGGCCGCGGCATCGGATCCGGCGCCGGGTTCGGTGAGGCAGTAGCTGGCGATCGCCTCCATCGCGGCCAGCCGCGGGATCCATGACGAGCGCTGCTGGGGCGTGCCATAGGTGTCGATCATCCAGGCGCACATGTTGTGGATCGAGATGAACGCCGCGATCGCCGGGTCGGCGTAGGACAGCTGCTCGAAGATCCGGACCGCGTCCAGCCGGCGAAGCCCACTGCCGCCGACGTCCTCGCCGCAGTAGATCGCGCCCATACCGAGTTCGGCGGCCTCCCGCAGGACGTCCTCGGGGAAGTGCTTGTCGTGGTCCCAGGCCAGCGCGTTCGGCGAGAGCCTCTTGGCGGCGAAGGCGGCGGCGGTCTCGGCTATCACCCGCTCGTCATCGTCGAGCAGCATGAAATCCATTGGCTGCGAGCCTATTTCATTGTGGGAATGACGAACTCGGCGCCATCCCTGATCCCCGAGGGCCACCGCTCGGTGACGGTCTTGACCTTGGTGTAGAACTGGATCGACGCCGGCCCGTGCTGGTTGAGGTCGCCGAATCCGGACCGTTTCCAGCCGCCGAAGGTGTGGTAGGCCACCGGAACCGGAATCGGCACGTTCACGCCGACCATGCCGACCTGAACCCGGGAGACGAAGTCGCGGGCGGTGTCGCCGTCGCGAGTGAAGATCGCCACGCCGTTGCCGTACTCGTGCTCGTTGGGCAGCCGCAACGCCGACTCGTAGTCCTTGACCCGGACGATGCAGACCACCGGGCCGAAGATCTCGTCGGTGTAGATCGACATGTCGGTGGTGACGTGGTCGAACAGGCTGGGGCCGATGAAGAAGCCGCCTTCGAGGCTGTCGTCGCCGAAGGTCAGTTCGTCGCTGCCCTTGTCGCGGCCGTCGACGACGAGATCGGCTCCCGCCGCGACGCCGGCGTCGATGTAGCCGCGGACCCGGTCCAGGGCGGCCTCGTTGACCAGCGGCCCGTAGTCGGCCTTGGGGTCCAGGCTGTGGCCGACCCGCAGATGCTCGACGCGTTCGGCGAGCCGGGCGCGCAGCCGGTCGGCGACCTCATCGCCCACGGCGACCGCGACGCTGATGGCCATGCAGCGCTCTCCGGCGCTACCGTAACCGGCCCCGATCAGGGCGTCGACGGCCTGGTCGAGGTCGGAGTCGGGCATGACGATCATGTGGTTCTTGGCACCGCCGAAGCACTGCGCGCGCTTGCCGTTGGCCGCCGCGTGGGCGTAGATGTACTGCGCGATATCGGAACTGCCGACGAACCCGTAGGCCTTGATGTCGGGATGGGCCAGCAGCGCGTCGACCGCCTCCTTGTCGCCGTTGACGACCTGGAAGACCCCCGGCGGCAAGCCGGCCTGGACGAACAGCTCGGCCAGCCGCAGCGGCACCGAGGGATCCCGCTCGGAGGGCTTGAGGATGAAGGCGTTGCCGCAGGCCAGGGCGGGTCCGGCCTTCCACAGCGGGATCATCGCCGGGAAGTTGAACGGGGTGATACCGCAGACCACCCCGAGCGGCTGGCGGATGGAGTAGACGTCGATGCCCGGCCCGGCGCCCTCGGTGTACTCGCCCTTCATCAGGTGCGGGATGCCGGTGGCGAACTCGATGACCTCGATACCGCGCTGGATGTCGCCGTGGGCGTCGGCCACGGTCTTGCCGTGCTCGAGGGACAGCATTTCGGCGATCTCGTCGGCATTGGCGTTGACCAGGTCGATGAACTTCATCAGCACCCGGGCCCGCTTCTGCGGATTCCAGGCCGCCCACTCCTTCTGCGCCTCGACCGCGGACGCCACGGCGGTGTCGACGTCGGCCGCCGAGGCGAGCAGCACCTGCGCCTGGACGGCGCCGGTGCTCGGGTTGAACACGTCGGCGGTGCGGGTGCTGGAAAGGGCACTGCGCCGGCCGTCGATGAAGTGGGGGATCTGAGTGGTCATGAAATGCCTTCCGGCCCGGAATAACGAGATACTTGGATATCCTAGTAACGGCCGGATGGCGGGCGCAACTCTCGGCCCGGGGGTAGGCCCGTGGCGAAGGCGCGAGTCTGTGAACAGGTGGGCAGCAGGCCAGCCGCTCGCACCTCGGCCAGCGTCGGCGCCGCGGCATCGCGGTCGGACATCGACGGCTCGGCCGCCGGCAGCGGCCAGCGGATGCCGATGGCCGGATCGGTCGCGGCGATGGCGTGCTCCCGCTGCGGGGCATACGGCGTCGAGCACAGATACATGACGGTGGAGCCGTCCCGCAGTGACTGGAAGCCGTGTGCCAGCCCCTCGGACAGGTACACCGAGCGCCGGGTCTCGTCGTCGAGCAGCACCGAATCCCACTGTCCGTAGGTGGGCGAGCCCACCCGGATGTCGACGACGACGTCGAAGACCGCCCCGGCGACGCAGGTCACGTACTTGGCCTGACCGGGCGGCAGCTGGGCGAAGTGCAGCCCGCGCAGCACCCCGGCCGCCGACACCGAGCAGTTGGCCTGGCGCATGTCGAAGCGGTGACCGACCGTCTCCGCGAAGGCGCGATCGGTGAACCACTCGAAGAAGAGGCCCCGGCCGTCGCCGTGCAGCCGCGGGGTGATCTCCCACGCACCCCGGACCGCCAGTTCGCGCCACCCGCCGGTCATCACTGACCCTTCTGCGCGTAGCCGGCCTCGACGCCGGCCTTCAGCGGAGCCCACCACCACTCGTTGTCGCGATACCACGCGATGGTGGCGTGCAATCCCTCGGCGAAATCGGTGTGCCGGGGCGCCCAGCCCAGTTCGGTGCGCAGCGCCGTGGCGTCGATGGCGTACCGCAGGTCGTGCCCGGCGCGGTCGGTGACGTGGTCGAAATCGTCCGGGTCGCGATCCATCAGCTCCAGGATCAGCCTCAGCACTGAGCGGTTGTCGCGCTCGCCGTCGGCGCCGATCAGATAGGTCCGTCCCGGTGCGCCGTCCTGAAGGATCCGCCACACCGCACTGTTGTGGTCCTCGACGTGGATCCAGTCGCGCACGTTGGCGCCGGCCCCGTAGAGCTTGCACCGCCGGCCGGTGAGCACGTTGGTGATCTGGCGGGGGATGAACTTCTCGATGTGCTGGAACGGCCCGTAGTTGTTCGAGCAGTTCGAGATGGTGGCGTTGACGCCGTAGGAGCGCACCCAGGCCCGGACCAGCAGATCGGCCGAGGCCTTGGTCGCCGAGTAGGGGCTCGACGGGTTGTACGGCGTGGACTCGGTGAACCTCACCGACTCCCCGAGTGGCAGGTCGCCGTAGACCTCGTCGGTGGAGACGTGATGTAACCGGACCCCGTGCCGCCGGACCGCCTCGAGCACCGAGAACGTCCCGACGACGTTGCTGCGCAGGAACGGGGCCGGATCGTCCAGCGAGTTGTCGACGTGGGTCTCGGCGGCGAAGTGCACGACGGCGTCGCACTCGGCCACCAGGGTATCGACCAGTGCGGTGTCGGTGAGGTCGCCCTCGACCAGGCGGATCGCGCCGTCCAGGCCGGCCAGGGATTCCCGGCTGCCCGCATAGGTCAGCGCGTCGAGCACCGTCACCGCCACCCCCGGGTGCTCCCGCATGGCACTATGGACGAAGTTGGCTCCGATGAACCCGGCGCCGCCGGTGACCAAGAGTCGCATCCGGCCCACCCTAGCCGGGTCTTGCGTGGCGTCATGCGGTGCGCGGGCGACATTTTGGCGTCGGCGGGCCGAGCGGGTATCGTAGAGCCACGGTGCGGTTGCCGCGCCGGCTCTTGCGTGCCCGTCCTGGAATCACACGTTTTGCAGTCCGGCGAACGCCGCCCAGTCGATACAAGCAGGATTTGTGAGGTTATGGGCAAGAAAGACGGTGCCATCGAGGTCGAGGGCCGCGTGGTCGAGCCCCTGCCCAATGCGATGTTCCGCATTGAGCTGGAGAACGGCCATAAGGTGCTCGCCCACATCAGCGGCAAGATGCGGCAGCACTACATCCGCATCCTGCCCGAGGACCGGGTCGTGGTGGAGTTGTCCCCCTACGACCTGACCCGGGGCCGCATCGTCTACCGCTACAAGTGATCCGGCGCCGGAATCCGGCACCCAGCCCAGACCCACGAACGAGGAAGAACAGGACCAACCAGCCGTGAAGGTGAACCCGAGCGTCAAGCCGATCTGCGACAAGTGCAGGGTGATCCGCCGGCATGGGCGGGTCATGGTGATCTGCTCCGATCCGCGCCACAAGCAGCGGCAGGGCTGATCACCCGGGGCGCAAGCCCCACCACCTAAGCCCCACCACAATTGAATGAAGACCTCCCAGAACCACTGCGGGGATACGCCCCGCAGACGCGCCCGGAACGGAGGCCGGGCCCCGGAAAACCCCATCAGAACTGGGTCGGACGGGAACGGTCTGGGATCGACACCTCCGCATAGAAGAAGGAATAAAGCCCTGTGGCACGTCTAGTGGGCGTCGACCTCCCGCGCGACAAGCGTATGGAGATCGCGCTGACCTATATCTACGGCATCGGCCGTACCCGCTCCCAGGAGATCCTGGCAGCCACCGGCATCGACCGGGACCTGCGGAGCAAGGACCTGACCGACGATCAGCTCACCCAGCTGCGCGATTACATCGAGGGCAACCTCAAGGTGGAGGGCGACCTGCGCCGCGAGGTTCAGGCCGACATTCGCCGCAAGATCGAGATCGGCTGTTACCAGGGCCTGCGGCACCGCCGTGGCCTGCCGGTGCGCGGCCAGCGGACAAAGACCAACGCGCGCACCCGCAAGGGCCCGAAGCGCACCATCGCCGGCAAGAAGAAGGCTAAGTAACCATGGCACCTCCGAAGAAGGCCGCGTCCGGCAAGAAGGGCAAGACCACCCGCCGCAGGGAAAAGAAGAACGTCCCGCACGGCGCCGCCCACATCAAGAGCACGTTCAACAACACGATCGTGTCCATCACCGACCCTCAGGGCAACGTCATCGCCTGGGCCTCCTCCGGCCATGTCGGCTTCAAGGGCTCGCGTAAGTCGACGCCGTTCGCCGCGCAGCTGGCCGCCGAGAACGCCGCGCGCAAGGCCCAGGAGCATGGCGTACGCAAGGTCGACGTCTTCGTCAAGGGCCCGGGGTCGGGCCGCGAGACCGCGATCCGTTCGCTGCAGGCCGCCGGTCTCGAGGTGGGCGCGATCTCCGATGTCACTCCGCAGCCGCACAACGGCTGCCGTCCGCCCAAGCGGCGCCGGGTCTAGCGGGAAAGGTAAGGACACGAAATGGCTCGTTACACCGGATCGGCCACCCGTAAGTCGCGTCGCCTCGGCGTCGACCTCGTCGGTGGTGACCAGTCCTTCGAGAAGCGCCCCTACCCGCCCGGCCAGCACGGCCGCGCGCGGATCAAGGAGAGCGAATACCGCACTCAGCTGCAGGAGAAGCAGAAGGCCCGCTTCACCTACGGCGTGATGGAGAAGCAGTTCCGCCGCTACTACGAAGAGGCCAACCGCCAGACCGGCAAGACCGGCGAGAACCTGCTGCGCATCCTGGAGAGCCGGTTGGACAATGTCGTCTACCGCGCCGGGCTGGCCCGGACCCGGCGGATGGCCCGTCAGCTGGTCAGCCACGGTCACTTCACCGTCAACGGCGTGAAGGTGAACATCCCGAGCTACCGGGTGTCGCAGTACGACATCGTCGACATTCGCGACAATTCGCTGAACACCGTGCCGTTCCAGATCGCCCGGGAGGTTGCCGGCGACCGCCCGATCCCGTCCTGGCTGCAGGTGGTCGGTGAGCGTCAGCGCATCCTCGTGCACCAGCTGCCCGAGCGTGCCCAGATCGACGTGCCGCTCACCGAGCAGCTGATCGTCGAGTTCTACTCGAAGTAGTCCCCGGGGGCGCCGTCCCCGAGGTATCCCCGACAGGCGTCATATAGCGGGCGCCGAAAGGAAACCGAAGAACACCATGCTGATTTCACAGCGACCCACTCTGAGCGAAGACGTCCTCGCCGAGAACCGCTCCCAGTTCGTCATCGAGCCCCTGGAGCCGGGATTCGGTTACACCCTGGGCAATTCGCTGCGGCGGACACTGCTGTCGTCGATCCCCGGCGCGGCGGTCACCAGCATCCGCATCGACGGTGTCCTGCACGAGTTCACCACCGTGCCGGGTGTGAAGGAGGACGTCACCGACATCATCCTGAACCTCAAGAGCCTGGTCGTGTCCTCGGACGAGGACGAGCCGGTCACCATGTACCTGCGCAAGCAGGGGCCCGGTGCGGTCACCGCTGCTGACATCGTGCCGCCGGCCGGTGTGACGGTGCACAACCCCGACATGCACATCGCGACGCTGAACGACAAGGGCAAGCTGGAGATCGAGCTCGTCGTGGAGCGCGGCCGCGGTTACGTGCCGGCGGTGCAGAACAAGGCCTCCGGCGCCGAGATCGGCCGCATCCCGGTCGATTCCATCTACTCGCCGGTGCTCAAGGTCACCTACAAGGTCGAGGCCACCCGCGTCGAGCAGCGCACCGACTTCGACAAGCTGGTCCTCGATGTGGAGACCAAGAACTCGATCAGCGCCCGCGATGCGCTGGCTTCGGCCGGTAAGACGCTCGTCGAGTTGTTCGGGCTGGCAAGGGAACTCAACGTCGAGGCTGAGGGAATCGAGATCGGGCCGTCGCCGCAGGAGGCCGATCAGGTCGCGGCGTTCGGGCTTCCGATCGACGATCTCGACCTGACGGTCCGCTCGTACAACTGCCTCAAGCGCGAGGGTGTGCACACCGTCGGCGAACTGGTGGCCCGCACCGAGTCCGACCTCCTGGACATCCGCAACTTCGGTCAGAAGTCCATCGACGAGGTCAAGATCAAGCTGCATCAGCTCGGTCTGGCGCTGAAGGATTCGCCCGCCAGCTTCGATCCGTCCGAGGTCGCCGGGTACGACCCCGCCACCGGGACGTGGAACAGCGACGCCGGCTATGACGCGGCCTATGACGCCGACGCCGACGCGGACTACGCCGAAACCGAACAGCTCTAGAGAATTCCGTCCCGGCCCTACCTGATACGGGGGCCGGCCCCGAAAAGGAGTAGTCACAATGGCAGGAGTGTCACATGCCTAGGCCCACAAAAGGTCCTCGCCTCGGCGGGTCGTCCTCGCACCAGAAGGCGCTGCTGGCCAACCTGGCCACCTCGCTGTTCGAGCACGGCCGGATCAAGACCACCGAGCCGAAAGCCCGCGCGCTGCGGCCGTATGCCGAGAAGCTGATCACCCACGCCAAGAAGGGCACGCTGCACAACCGGCGTGAGGTGATGAAGAAGATTCGCGACAAGGATGTCGTGCACATCCTCTTCGCCGAGATCGGTCCGTTCTTCGCCGACCGCAACGGCGGTTACACCCGGATCGTCAAGGTCGAGCCGCGCAAGGGCGACAACGCACCGATGGCCGTCATCGAACTGGTGCGGGAGAAGACGGTGACCTCCGAGGCCAACCGGGCGCGCCGCGCCGCCGCGGCCAAGGCCACCGAGGCCGCCGCCCCGGCGCCGGAGCCCGAGGAGACCTCCCCCGAGGAGACTTCCGTGGCAGAACTCGAGGCTGAGGACGCCGCTATCGCCGACGCCCAGACCGCGGTGGCGGAGGCCGAGATCTCCGAGGAGGCTGCCGAGGAGCGGGCTGCCGAGGAGCAGGGCAAGTCTGACGAGTCCTGACGCTGTCGGCGATGTCCGGCTTCGGCTGGACATCGCCTACGACGGAACGGATTTCGCCGGCTGGGCGGTCCAGGACGGGCAACGCACCGTGGCCGGTGTGCTCGATGAGGCCTTCTCGACCATATTCCGGGTGCCGCTGCGGCTGTTCGCCGCCGGGCGCACCGACACCGGTGTGCACGCAACTGGGCAGGTGGCCCATATCGACATCCCCGCCGAGGTGTTGCCGAAGGCCTACCCGCGAAGCGCCCGCCCCGGGGAACCGGAGTTCCTCCCGTTGGTGCGCCGGCTGGGACGATTGCTGCCGGAGGATGTCCGGGTTCGCGGAATCGTCAGGGCGCCCGTGGGTTTCGACGCCCGTTTTTCGGCGTTGCGCCGGCACTACCGCTACCGGCTGTCGTTGGCCCCCTACGGAGCCGAGCCGGAGCAGTCCCGGTTCGTCACGCCCTGGCGCCACCCGCTGGACATCGACGCCATGGCTAAGGCCTCACGAAAACTGCTGGGCCTCAACGACTTCGCCGCGTTCTGCCGTCACCGGCCCGGAGCCACCACGATCCGCGACCTGCAACGGCTGGATTGGGTGCGCGAGGGGCAGCTGGTGACCGCCCACGTCAGCGCCGACGCCTTCTGCTGGTCGATGGTGCGGTCGCTGGTCGGTGCGCTCCTGGCGGTGGGGGAGGGCAGGCGGGAACCCGACTGGTGCGCAACGCTATTGGGCGCCACCGGCCGGTCGAGTGCCTTCGCCGCGGCACCTGCCCGCGGCTTGACGCTGGCCGGCGTCGACTACCCGCCGGATGATCAGTTGGCCGCGCGAGTCACGGTGACGCGTGACCTGCGCACCCTCGATTAGAGCCTGGCGGCGACGAAATCGGCGGCCTCATTCACCAGGCCCGAATCGATGTAGGCGGGCTGCAGGTGTTCGGACCAGTTGCCCAGCCAGGTGTTCGGGTCCATGTTGTCGCTGCAGATCGGGTCCTCGGCCGTGCAGAGGTCGATCGTCTTGGAGCCCCACAGCGGGCTCACCGCGGATACCGGCCCGAGTAGTTTGCGGGTGCCGTTGCCGAACAACGCCACCGCGGCGATGTGGTCGGTCATACCCAACGGCAGCGGGTTCTTGTAGCCGAGAAACGGCGAGGGCGCGCCGAGAACGACGTCGGTCACCGCCGCGCCCAGTGAGTATCCGCCGAGCACCAACTTGGTGTCGGGGCAGTTGGCCGCCATGTACTGGATATGCCGGCTCATATCCGTTGCGCCCTGAATGATCTCGGTGTCCGCGGGATAGTCCACCGCGTAGTAGGCGACGCTCTTGTCGGTCTTGCTGCGCAGGGCCGCGATGAACGCCTGCCCGATCTGGCCGGTGCCGGGCGGTTCGATGCGGCCGCGGGCGAAAACCACCTCGACCTGCGGGCAGGGATCCGCGCCCGCCACAGGAAGGGCCGCCGGAGCCAGCAGGGTGGCCGCTGTGGCTGAAATCACAACAGACACCATTGTGCACATCCGCCTCAGAAGCATCAGCCCATGCTAATGGCTGCCCGGAGGTCGGGCCACATAAGAATTGTCTGGCAGTCGCTACAGCAAACCGGCGACGAAGCCGGCGGCCTGGCCGACCAGGTTCGATTTCTCGTAGCTGGTGTGCGCGAAGGGATTGCGGCCCTGCGAGCAGATGGGGTCGCCGTCGGCGCACAGGTCGATCGCCTTCCCCGCGAACGGGATCATGGCGGCCGACACCGGGTTGCCGAATTTGGTGGCCGGATTGCCGAACACGGCGACCGCGGCGACCTTGTCGGCCAGGCTGTGGGGCAGCGGCGGCGCCGAGCCGACATCACCGACCTTGTTGCCCAGCGGGGGTATGCCCATCAGCATGTCGACCACCGCGGCCCCCTGCGAATAGCCGCCGAGGATGAAGCGCGTCCCCGGGCAGGTCTGCGCCATCGCGGTCATGCGCTGGGTGGCATCGTTGGCCCCGTCGGCGGCGGCGAGGAAGTCATAGCTGGCGGGGTAGTTGACCGGGTAGACGCCCAGGGTGCGCCCCCCGAGGTTGGCCGCGAGCTGGTCGCGCAGCGCTTGCCCCACCCGGCCCAGGCCGGCGGGCTCACTGGTCCCTCGGGCGAACACCAGCTCGACGTCGGGACAGGACACGGCCCCGGCGGGCGTGGCCGCCACGGCCGCGGCCCCCAGGCTCGCGGCCAGCGTCAGGAGAATCGAGCCAACCCCCACGGTGAAGCGCATGGGCCAATACTCACACACCGCCCGTGCGGCGGCGAAACCGCGCGACCGCGGGTCGGGCTCAGAGCAGGTTCGCCACGAATTGAGCGGCCTGCCAGGCGGTGCCGTCCGGGCCGTAGCTGCGGTGGGCCGGTACGTCGTTGCCGTCCGAGCAGATCGGGTCGCCAGGGTTGCACAGGTCGATGGCCTTGCGTCCATAGACCGGGCTGGAGGTCAGCGGTATGCCGATCCGGTTGGACGGGTTGCCGAAGACCGCCAGGGCCGCGATCCGGTTGGCGACGTCCGGGGGCAGCGGGTTGGTGAACCCGATGACCGGGAACGGCACCGCGGCGAGCACGTCGATGATCGCCGCGCCCTGCGAGTACCCGCCGAGCACCAGTTTGGTGTTCGGGCAGGTGTTGACCACGTTCTGGATATAGGCGCTGGCATCGTTCGCGCCGTCGGCGGCCGCCAGGAAGTCATAGCTGGCCGGGTAGTTCACCGCATAGACCCCGAGGCTGCGGTTGCCCACCATATTGCGCAGATCGTTGACGAAGGCCTGCCCGACACGGCCGATGCCGGGGTCCTCCTTGGTGCCGCGGGCGAAAACCACCTCGATGTCGTTGCAGGCCACGGCGCCGGCGACGGGAGCGTTGAGGGGTGTCAGGGCTGCCGCCGACGCGGCCAGCAACGCCGTGGTGAGACGCAGGATCAACAGTCGCAGGGATGAGGTGAGAGAGCGCATCACGGCACCGATTGTTCCAGATTCCCCGGCGATGAGCTTTCCGGGACGATTTCGCCCCGACGCGCCAGAGCCAGACCGGCCAGCACGACGATCCCGCCGACGGTCTGCGCCCCGCTGAGGTCCTCGCCGAGCAGCAACCAGGCGGCCAGCACCGCGAACAGCACCTCGGCCAGGCCCGCCAGTGAGGCGAAACCCGGCCGCAGCCGAGCCACTCCGCCGATTCCGAGCGTGTAGGCCAGTGCGGTGCAGACCACCCCGAGCAGTACCACCGGAACCATCCACGGCACCGTCGCCCCGGCGATCACCGCGTCGTTGGCCGTGAAGTGCAACGGCATCACGCCGGACAGGCCGAGCAGGCCGACGGCGATGGTGGCCACCACCAGCGATCCCGCAGCGAGCGTCAGCGCCTGCAGGCCCGAGCCGTCGGTGCTGACCTTGTCCGACATCATGAAGTAACAGACGGCGCACAGTGCCGCGCCCAGGCCCCAGGCGACGCCCACGGGGTCGACCCGGGCGGAGTTGAAGACGTCGAGCACCAGCGTCACGCCCACCACCGCCAGCGCGACGCCGACCAGCGTCAGGACCTGTGGCCGACGCCTGGTGGTGGCCCATAACCACCCGATGACCAGCACGGGGGAGGTGTACTCCAGCAGCAATGCGACGCCCACCGACAGATGCGCGACGGCGTTGTAGTAGCAGAGCTGCGCGCCGGCGACCGGGATCAGCCCGTAGGCGAGCACGGTCCCGGCGTGTGCGCGGGCTTCGCGGAGCCAGCCTGGTCGGGCGATGGTGGCGACGACGGCGAGCACAAGTGCACCGCCGGCGAGTCGAGCGGTGACCGCGGCCGTCGGCGACCAGCCGGCCTCCATCAGCGATTTTGCGAGCGGGCCGGACATCCCGAACGCGAAAGCCGAACCGCCGGCCAGCAGCAGCCCCAGCTGGAACTGGTTCACGGGCCGGGGCTGGTTCTTCTCCAGCGTCTTCTGATCGAGCGTCGTGGACATCGGACACCCCCTCGGGTCATGAGTAAAATAGTTGACGGTCCTGACGCTACGTCCCCGGGAGGTCATGGGTCAAATGCTTTTCACGCCTGACACCGAGCTGACCCTCCGGGCCGCGGCCGTCCTGGTCAACAGCAATCGGATCGACGGTGAGCAACTCGTTGACCAGGCTGCACTCGACGAGTATCTGGATACGTACGGGTGGACGGGGCGCCGCGACCGTGATGCCGCGGAGCTGGCCGAGGTCCACGGGCTCCGAGAACGGCTCGGCCGGATCTGGGCGGTCGCCGATGACGAGGAAAGCTCCGTCGAGGAGGTCAACGCGCTGCTCGCCGAGACCCGCGCCTCGCCGTGGCTGACCAGGCATCCGGAGATGCCCGAATGGCATCTGCATCTGGCGTCCGCGCGCGATCCGCTGGCCCGGAGGATGGGGGCGGAGATGGCGATGGCGCTGGCCGATCTGATTCGCGGCGGGCAGTTGAACCGTCTGAAAACCTGTGCGGCGCCCGACTGCGAGGCGGTGCTGGTCGATCTGTCCCGCAACCGCTCGCGGATGTTCTGCGACACCGGCAATTGCGGCAACCGGCAGCATGTCGCCGCTTACCGTCGGCGCCGTTCCGTCAAGCCCCGACAGCCCTGACGGTCCTCAAAGCCCTGTGGATGGCCACGGCGGGCGGGGGCCAACCGGCCCTAACCTCGAGCCGTGAACGACAGCCCCTACCCGAACGACGGCGCCCAGACCGTGCTGGAGGTCGGGCCGCGGACCGTCCGCGTCGTGAGCGGCGGCGCAGGTGCCCGGCTGCCCCCCGCGCTGGTGGCGGCCGCCCTCGAGTGGATCGACGATCCGGTCGGGTTGTTCGAGGGTTCGCCGGTCGCCGTGGCCGACCTGTGGCGGGAGCTACTGCTGGCCGCGGTCGGCCGGCACCGCGATTCGGTGGTCGTCGTGCATCCGCCGGGCTGGCCCGAACCGCGCATCGCGCGGGTCCTGGCCGCGGCGAACACCGTCGCCGACCGGGTCGTCGCGGTCCGCTCCGGGGAATGGGTCCCGTCACGTCCCGAACCCGAACATCCTCAACTCGAGCCCGTCGGCAGGCGCCGGCGCCGGTGGCCCATGGCGATCGCGGTCGCCGGGATCGTCCTGCTCCCGGCGGCGGCCCTGCTGTGGCCCCACCCGTCACCGCCCGCGGCTCGGCCGGCGAGCCCGGTAGCGAGCAGCCTGGTGGAGGGGCGGGTGGCGGTGCGGATTCCCCGGCTCTGGTCCGTCGAGCGGATCACCGCAGGCCCGGGGTCGCGCCGCGTGCAGGTCATTTCGCCGTCTCACGCCGACGTGGCGCTGCATATCACCCAGTCCTACGCGCCCGAGGCGACGCCGGAGCAGACCGCCGAGGTCCTCGCGCGTGCCATCGCCCGTGAACCGGCCGGGGTTTTCACCGACCTTCGTCCCGACGGCCGGGTCGCCGGCCGCCCGGCGGTGACCTACACCGAGGCTCGGCCCGGCCGGATCATCCGGTGGGCGGTGCTGTCCTCGGGCCCGACCCGGATCAGCATCGGTTGCCAGAGTCCGCCGGGCCGCGAGGATTCCATCACGGCGGTCTGCGACGACGCGGTGCGTTCGGCGCGTGATGTGGGAACCGAAGCCGGTCCCGCGACGTCTAACCCTTAGTGACCGGCCACCGATGACCGGCGGTTGCGCGGTCTCGACGGAGGAGAGCCGTCGGGACCGCACAGCTGCCGCAACGGTGCGCTCCGGTGGCGTTTTGACCTGCTCGGATCCCCGACGGTAGGCTACCGATCTGGTGTGCGGTACTCCGCGGTGTCATCCGCGGGGTCAGCCGGGTTCTCGGGTCAATGTCGGTCGCTGAGAAACGTTGCCCGACCGCTGGCACCCGACCGGCACCCGGCCCGTCCGGGATCGAAACCCGCTAGAGGATCAAGGAGAGGTAAGCGCCTGTGCCTACATACACGCCGAAGGCCGGTGACACCACGCGCTCGTGGTACGTCATCGACGCCACCGACGTGGTGCTCGGCCGGCTCGCCGTCGCCGCAGCCAATCTGCTGCGCGGCAAGCACAAGCCGACATTCACGCCCAACGTCGACGGTGGCGACTTCGTCATCATCGTCAACGCCGACAAGGTCGCCATCGGAGGCGACAAGCTCAACTCCAAGATGGCCTACCGCCACTCCGGTTATCCCGGCGGTCTGAGCTCGCGCACCATCGGTGAACTGATGGCCAAACATCCGGACCGGGTCGTCGAGAAGGCGATCGTCGGGATGCTGCCGCATAACAAGCTGAGCCGTCAGGTCCAGCGGAAGCTGAAGGTCTACGCGGGCCCCGATCATCCGCATACCGCTCAGCAGCCGATTCCGTTCGAGATCAAGCAGGTGGCGCAGTGACAGACAACGACATCGAGACAGGCAGCGACATCGACGTGACAACCGAGACGGTCGAAGAGGTCGCGGTCGAGGCCGCGCCCCGCCAGCCGGTGTTCATCGACCGCCCGATCCAGACGGTGGGTCGCCGCAAGGAGGCCGTGGTCCGGGTGCGCCTGGTTCCCGGCACCGGCCAGTTCAACCTGGACGGCCGCACTCTGGAGGCCTACTTCCCCAACAAGGTGCACCAGCAGCTCATCAAGGCGCCGCTGGTGACCGTCGACCGGGTGGACAGTTTCGACGTCTACGCCCACCTCGACGGTGGCGGCCCGTCCGGGCAGGCCGGCGCGCTGCGCCTGGCGATCGCCCGCGCACTGATCCTGGTTCAGCCTGAGGACCGGCCCGCACTGAAGAAGGCCGGCTTCCTGACCCGCGACCCGCGCGCCATCGAGCGCAAGAAGTACGGCCTGAAGAAGGCCCGCAAGGCGCCGCAGTACAGCAAGCGCTGAGCGGCAATTGCCTGTCCCACTCGCCGGGTGCGGTCCAGCTCCGACTGGACCGCACCCGGCGGGTGTGTTTTTTCGGTGAGTCTGCGGATCTGGAAGGTGTGAGTCCATGGGCCGACTGTTCGGCACCGACGGTGTACGCGGAGTCGCCAACCGCGAGTTGACCGCTGAGCTCGGACTGGCGCTCAGCGCGGCGGCCGCGCGCCGGCTCGCCCCAGCCACCACCGGGCACCGCTTCGCAGTGGTCGGCCGCGACCCCCGGGCAAGCGGGGAGATGCTCGAGGCGGCGGTGATCGCCGGCCTCACCAGTGAGGGAGTCGACGCCCTGCTGGTGGGGGTGTTGCCCACCCCCGCGGTGGCCTATCTGACCGCGGCCTACCGCGCCGACCTCGGCGTGATGATCTCCGCCTCGCACAACCCGATGCCCGACAACGGCATCAAGATCTTCGGCCCCGGCGGGCACAAACTCGACGACGACGCCGAGGACCGGATCGAGGAACTCGTCGCCCAGGGGCCGGGGCTGCGGCCGGTCGGTGCGCAGATCGGCCGGGTCCGGAGGGCCCACGACGCGCTCGACCGCTACCTGGACCACATCGTGGCTGCGGCCGGAACCCGTCTGGACGGGCTGACCGTCGTCGTCGACTGTGCCAACGGCGCGGCGTTCGCCGCGGCGCCGCGTGCCTACGCGGCCGCGGGTGCGCGGGTCATCGCGATCAACGCCGAGCCGGACGGGCTCAACATCAACGACGGCTGCGGGTCGACACACCTTGATCAGCTTCGGTCGGCGGTGGTGACGCACGGCGCCGATCTCGGTCTGGCCCACGACGGCGACGCCGACCGCTGCCTGGCCGTGGATGCGGCCGGTGAGGTGGTCGACGGCGACGCGATCATGACCGTCATCGCACTGGCTATGCGGGAGGCCGGCGAACTCGCCGCCGACACGCTGGTCACCACCGTGATGAGCAATATGGGGCTGCACCTGGCCATGCGGGAGGCGGGCATCGCGGTGCGCACCACCGCGGTCGGCGATCGTTACGTGCTCGAGGAACTGCGGGCCGGGCGGTACAGCCTGGGCGGCGAGCAGTCCGGGCACATCGTCCTGCCGGCGTTCGGCACCACCGGCGACGGGATCCTCACCGGGCTGCGGCTGATGTCGCGGATGGCCCAGACCCGGGCCACCCTGGCGCAGCTGGCCGCCCCGATGCGCTCACTTCCGCAGGTCCTCATCAACGTGGAGGTCGCCGACAAGGCCAGTGCCGCCCAGGCGCCGGCGGTGCGCTCGGCGGTGTCGCAGGCCGAAGCCGAGCTCGGCGACACCGGCCGAATCCTGCTGCGGCCCTCGGGCACCGAACAGATCGTCCGGGTGATGGTCGAGGCTGCCGACGAGGACACCGCCCGCCAAGTCGCTCACCGGGTCGCGAGGTCGGTCAGCGCCGAGGGCTGAGTTCGCGCCGGAAGGGAACCGGCGGGGTCGCGGTCGCGTCCAATCCGATATGGGAACAACTGCCGGAGTCATCGCGGTGGATCCGCAGGCGCTACGGATCGCGGCGGCGCGGCTGGATGCCGCCGCGGACATCCTGCTCACGGCGCGCCGCACCCACCTGAGTGGCCTCCGGGCCGAGGAGGCGGCCACCGCTGTGGCCCGCTGGGAACTGGCCGTGCGGGAGACCGCCACGGCGTTGCGCACCGCGGCGGAGCGTTACGCCGACTCCGAGGTGCGTGGGGCCCAGGCCTTGCGGTGACGGCCGATCCGGGGCTTGTGGCGACGCTGGAGGCCGAGCGCGTCGCGGTGACCGCGGCGGCCGCGATGGCCGAAGACGCGCTGAGCCTCCAGCGGGAGGCCCTGGCCGTCCTGGTGGAGGGTTGGGACGGTCAATCCGGTTCAGCGGCAGCCGATCTGCTGTCGCGGCAATGCGCCGACGGGGCGGACGTGGTCACCGCGATGCAGGAGGTCGCCGGTGAACTCGCCCTGCTGCGCGACAGCCTGGCGGATCCGGGTGACACCGCCGCCCGGGCCGTTCGCGCCTACGGTGAGGCTCCCGTTGGTGCGGGTGTTCCGGCGGCGCCGTGGGGGCCCACCGGGATGCCCTTTCCCGCGCTACCGGACTTCGGCGGGGCGCTCGCGGGCTTGGTCGGCCAGATCACCGAGGCGATCGGAACCGGTGTGGGCGGCTCGGTGGGCTTTCCCGCCGAGTCCGCGAGCGGGATTCCCGCTGAGATCCCCGCTGAGGTCCGCGCCGGGCCGCCCGAACCGCCTGAGGTCGTGCCGGAGGCCGTCGAGACGGTGCCGGACCCGGTGCCCGCGCCACCGCCCGATACGGTGCCCGCCGAAGCGCCGGGCCCGCTTGCTGCCGAAGCGCCGGTGGTGAGTCCGCCCACCGAGGAACCCTTGGTCATCCAGCGGCCGCCGGAAACGGAGCCGCAACCGGAATCTCCGGCAGCCCCGGCCACACCCTGCGAGATCGCCGCCGACGAACTTCCGCAGGTCGGCCGATGACCCACGGATCAGGGCAGCAACTGCAGGAACTGTTCGACGAAGTCGACGTACTCCGCGCCGTCGGCGGCGACGGGTGTGGCGAGCAGCGTGGTAACGCCGGCCTCGGCAAAGGCGGCGATGCGTTCCGCGACATAGCCACGCGGGCCGATCAGCGACACATTGCGCACAAGTTCGTCGGGTACCGCGGCGATCGCCTCGACCTTGCGGCCGGACAGGTACAGGTCCTGGATTCGGTCGGCGACCTCGCCGAACCCGTACCGGGTCGCCACGTTGTGATAGAAGTTGCGCCCCTTGGCGCCCATCCCGCCGATATAGAGCGCCAGTTGGGGTTTGGCCCATTCCAGCCGGTCCTCGACGTTGTCTCCGATAGCGAGCGAGACCCCGACCATCACGTCAAGGTCGCCGAGTTGGCTGTCGCGCTTGGCTTTTCCTGCGCGCAGCGCCTCGCCCCAGATATCGTCGGCCCGCTCCGGGTAGAAGAACACCGGCTGCCAGCCCTCGGCGATCTCGGCGGTCAGTTCGACGTTCTTGGGCCCCAGGGCGGCGATACTGATCGGAATGCGTTCCCGCACCGGCTGATTGATGAGCTTCAGCGGCTTTCCGAGTCCGGTGCCCCGGCCGGGCGGCAGCGGGATCTGATAGTTCTTGCCTTGGTGGGACACTCGTTCGCGGCGCCAGACCTGGCGGCAGATCTGCACGACCTCCCGGGTGCGGCCCAGGGGGGCGTCGAACGGCACGCCGTGGAAACCCTCCATCACCTGAGGCCCGGAGGTGCCGATGCCGAGCCGGAATCGTCCGTCGGAGACGTAGTCGAGGCCTGCGGCGGTCATGGCCAGCAACGTCGGTGTGCGGGTGTAGATCGGCACCACGCCGGATCCGAGTTCGATGGTCGAGGTCTTGGCCGCCAGATAACCGAGTTGGCTGACGGCGTCGAAGGAATACGCCTCGGCGACCAGGACGATGTCCACCCCCTGACGCTCCAGGACGGCGACGTGCTCCGCGGCTTCGTGGAAGCCGCCCGCGTAGGACAGGAAGACACCGGTGCGCATGCACCGGTTATACCGTCCCCGGAACGGGCTCTACTTGAACAGGGCCACGATCCGGTCCTCGTCGGTCACCGGCGGGGCGTCCGGGTCCGGCCGCCGAGTGTGCGGCAGCGCCGCCTCCGGATCGGCGAAGTCGCGATAGGCCTTGTCGCCGGTGAGCCGGTGCATCAGGAATCCGGTCAGCAGCGCCCGGACGGTCTTCTGGGTCCGGGTGCTGGAGCCGGGCAGACCGAGGAGCCAGCCCAGGCGCCGTTTCTCGGCCAGTTCGGCGGCGGCGGCCTTGTCGACCACTCGCAGAACCGAACCGCTCCAGGCCCGGCCCACCTCGAGGGCGTCGGTGCGCAGGGACTTGGCGTCATCGGGGGTCGCCAGCACCAGGCCCGGAACCTTCAGCCCGGCCGCGGCGGCCTCAGCCGAGGGCTTGGTCACCGCCGGGAAGACCGCCGCCACCGCCTTCGGGGTGACCGAACCGGAGGCCGCCAGGATCGCCGCCGAGGCGCCGACGCCGTGACCGGACAGACCGCGCTTGTCCGGGGCGACGCTGATCCGGCCCGGGCCGAGCCGGATCCCGCTGATCACGTCCAGGGTGGCGGACAGGTCGTGGGCCAGGTCGAGGACCGAGGGGACCGGGCCGCGCTGGGTGGCCGGCGCGGCCGCCACGATGCCCCAGCTGGCCAGGTGTTCGAGGGTTCCGGTGTAGCGATAGGCGTCGGTGAGCCAGTCGTGTCCGAAGGCCACGCCGGGCAGGTGAAAGCCCTCGGCGGGGGTGTAGAGCAACCCTGGGATGCCGGCGAACGCCAGGTCGCCGCGCAGCACCTTATGTGGGCCGCGCCGGGTGAGGGACTTGAACAGCGTGCGGGTGCGGGACACCTGACGACCGTAGCCGACCCGGTTGCCGTGGGCTCACTGTTCGCCGCGATCATGCCTGATCGCAGGCCCGGGACCGGGCCTGCGGGTCGGTAGCTCACCCCCGGCTGCACTACCCTGATGAACCATGTGCGGAATCGTGGCGTACGTGGGGCACCGTCCTGCCCGCGACGTCGTGGTCGACGCACTGCGGCGGATGGAGTACCGGGGTTATGACTCCGCGGGGATCGCGCTCGTCGAGGCGGCGGGCGGACTGACCGTCCGGCGCCGCGCGGGCCGGCTGGCCAACCTGGAGGAGGCGCTGGCCGAGACCGATCCGGACGCACTCACCGGGACCGCGGGGCTGGGCCACACCCGATGGGCCACCCACGGCCGGCCCACCGACCGCAACGCGCACCCGCACCGCGACGCCGCCGGCGAGTTCGCCGTGGTGCACAACGGGATCATCGAGAACTTCGCCGCCCTGCGCCGCGAACTCGAGGACGCCGGCGTGGAGTTCGCCAGCGACACCGACACCGAGGTGGCGGTCCACCTGGTTTCCCGCGCCTACCGCGAGGGTGACACCGCCGGCGATTTCGTGGCCTCGGTGCTGGCCGTGCTGCGCCGTCTGGAGGGTCACTTCACGCTGGTCTTCGCCCACGCCGGAGACCCGGGCACCATCGTGGCCGCCCGCCGGTCCACTCCCTTGGTGGTCGGGGTGGGCGACGGGGAGACCTTCCTGGGCTCCGATGTCGCGGCCTTCATCGAATTCACCCGCGACGCCGTCGAACTCGGCCAGGACCAGGCCGTGGTGATCACCGCCGGCGGATACCGGATCACCGACTTCGACGGCAATGACGCGTCCGCCCAAGCCCGCCCCTTCCATATCGACTGGGACCTCTCGGCCGCCGAGAAGGGCGGCTATGACTACTTCATGCTCAAGGAGATCGCCGAACAGCCCGTCGCCGTGGGCGACACCTTGCTCGGCCATTTCGTCGACGGCCGGATCGTGCTCGACGAGCAGCGGCTCTCCGACCAGGAACTGCGCGAGGTGGACAAGGTCTTCATCGTCGCCTGCGGCACCGCTTTCCACTCCGGCCTGCTGGCCAAGTACGCCATCGAGCACTGGACCCGGCTTCCGGTGGAGGTGGAGATCGCCAGCGAGTTCCGCTACCGCGACCCGGTTCTGGACCGCGCCACGCTGGTGATCGCCATCTCCCAGTCCGGCGAGACCGCCGACACCCTCGAGGCGGTGCGCCACGCCAAGGCCCAGAAGGCCAAGGTGCTGGCCATTTGCAACACCAACGGCAGCCAGATCCCCCGCGAGGCCGACGCCGTGCTCTATACCCGGGCCGGGCCGGAGATCGGGGTGGCGGCCACCAAGACCTTCCTGGCCCAGGTCGCCGCCAACTACCTGGTCGGCCTGGCCCTGGCCCAGGCGCGCGGCACGAAATACCCCGAAGAGGTCGCCCGCGAGTACCACGAACTGGAGGCCATGCCCGGTCGGGTGACCGAGGTGCTCGAGCACATCGGCCCGGTGTCCGAACTGGGCCGCCGGTTCGCCCAATCCTCGGCGGTGCTCTTCCTCGGCCGCCACGTCGGCTACCCGGTCGCCCTGGAGGGTGCCCTCAAGCTCAAGGAACTGGCCTACATGCATGCCGAGGGCTTCGCCGCCGGCGAACTCAAGCACGGGCCGATCGCGCTCATCGAGGATGGCCTGCCGGTCATCGTCGTGATGCCCTCGCCCAAGAACGCCGCCACCCTGCACGCCAAACTGCTCAGCAACATCCGCGAGATCCAGGCCCGCGGAGCGGTCACCATCGTCATCGCCGAGGAAGGCGACGACACGGTCCGTCCCTACGCCGACCACATCATCGAGTTGCCTTCGGTGTCAACGCTTTTCCAGCCGCTGCTGTCCACCGTCCCACTGCAGGTGTTTGCCGCCGCAGTGGCCCGCGCGCGGGGCTATGACGTCGACAAGCCGCGTAACCTGGCCAAGTCCGTGACCGTCGAATAGCCCCGGTTCGCCCGCCGGCATGCCATCCTCGATGTAATGCGGCACTACTACACCGCCGATCAGATCAGGGCCGCCGAGGCCCCCCTGCTGGCCGGTCTACCCGACGGCGCGCTCATGCGCCGCGCGGCCACCGGGCTGGCCGGGGCCATCGCCGCCGAACTGCGGCGGCGCACCGGCGGGCTGGCGGGGCGTTCGGTCTGCGCGGTGGTCGGATCCGGGGACAACGGCGGCGACGCGCTCTGGTCAGCGACCCTGTTGCGCCGCCGCGGCGTGGCGGCCGCCGCGATCCTGCTCAACCCCGAGCACACCCACACCGGGGCTCTGGCAGCCTTCCGGGCGGCCGGCGGCCGGGTGGTGGCGGCGCCGCCGCGCGACGCCGACCTCGTCATCGACGGTGTGGTCGGGATCTCCGGCAAGGGGCCGCTGCGGCCCGCCGCCGCGGAGATCTTCGCCGCCGTCGACGCCGCGGGCATCCCGGTGGTCGCCGTGGACATCCCCAGCGGGATCGACGTTCACACCGGCGCGATCGACGGTCCGGCCGTCCGGGCCGCGCGCACCGTCACCTTCGGAGGGCTCAAACCGGTCCACGCTCTGGCCGACTGCGGTCCGGTCGACTGCGTCGACATCGGCCTGGACCTGCCCGCCACCGACCTGATCGGCCTGGACGCCGCCGACATCGCCGCCAACTGGCCGGTGCCCGGACCCCGCGACGACAAGTACACCCAGGGTGTCGTCGGCATCGTGGCCGGATCGTCGAGGTATCCGGGCGCGGCCGTTCTCTGCACCGGTGCGGCGGTCGCTGCCACCTCCGGCATGGTGCGCTACGGCGGGACCGCCGCGGCGGATGTGGTGTCGCACTGGCCGGAGGTCGTCGCGGCGCCCAGCGCGCCCGCGGTCGGCCGGGTACAGGCCTGGGTGGTCGGCCCCGGGCTGGGCACCGATGAGTCGGCGAAAACGGCGCTGATGTTCGTCCTCAACAGCGACCTGCCGGTCATCGTCGACGCCGACGGGTTGACCATCCTGTCCGCCCACCCGCATCTGGTGGCAAAGCGCGATGCGCCCACCGTGCTGACCCCGCACGCAGGGGAGTACGAACGGCTGGCGGGGCGGCCCCCGGGGGAGGACCGATTGGGCGCCGCGCGCCGGCTCGCAGAGTCGTTCGGCGCCACCGTGCTGCTGAAGGGGAACGTCACCGTCATCGCCGACCCGGGCGGACCGGTTTACCTCAACCCGGCCGGTGCGTCCTGGGCGGCCACCGCCGGCTCGGGTGACGTCCTGTCCGGCATCATCGGCGCGCTGCTCGCCGCAGGGCCGGCACCGGGCGAGGCCGCCGCGATGGCTGCGTTCGTGCACGCCCGCGCCGCCAACGACTCGGCCGCGGATCCCGGACCGGCCGCGGTCCCGACATCCGCCTCGCGCATCCTCGCCCACATCCGCCCCGCCCTCGCGCAGCTATTGAACCAACAGTGAAAAACCAACCAGGAGGACAACGCATGCCGCACGTCAAGTACCGGTCGCCGTCGATCGCCCCGGCCTACACGGGTCGGCTTTCGACCGACCCGGTCCCGTCGATGAGACTGCCCGCCGAGGCCATGGAACCCGCCGCGGCGTACCGGTTCATCCACGACGAGCTGATGCTCGACGGCAGCTCCCGGCTCAACCTGGCGACCTTCGTGACCACCTGGATGGACCCGGAAGCCGAACGGTTGATGGCCGAGACGTTCGACAAGAACATGATCGACAAGGACGAGTACCCGGCCACCGCGGCGATCGAATCACGCTGTGTGGCAATGGTCGCCGATCTGTTCCATGCCGAGAATCTGCGGGACGACGACGTGTCCACCGCCGTCGGGGTGTCCACCATCGGGTCCTCCGAGGCGGTCATGCTCGGCGGTCTGGCGCTGAAGTGGCGCTGGAAGGAGCGCGTCTCCAAGAATGATCCGAACGCCTGGAAGGGCCGCACGCCGAACCTGGTGATGGGCTCCAACGTGCAGGTGGTCTGGGAGAAGTTCTGCCGCTATTTCGAGGTCGAGCCCCGGTACCTGCCGATGGCCGAGGACCGCTATGTGATCACACCCGAGCAGGTGGTCGAGGCCGTCGACGAGAACACGATCGGGGTCGTCGGGATCCTGGGCACTACCTACACCGGCGAGTTGGAGCCGATCGCCCAGATCTGCGCCGCACTGGACAAACTCGCGAGCGAGAAGGGGCTCGACATCCCGGTGCACGTCGATGCCGCCAGCGGCGGCTTCGTCGTCCCGTTCCTCGACCCGGACCTGAAATGGGACTTCCGGCTGCCCCGGGTGGCCTCGATCAACGTCAGCGGTCACAAGTACGGGCTGACCTATCCGGGGGTGGGCTTCGTGGTCTGGCGCAACGCCGATCAGCTGCCCGAGGATCTGGTGTTCCGGGTGAACTACCTGGGCGGGGACATGCCGACCTTCACGCTGAACTTCTCCCGGCCGGGCAATCAGGTGGTCGGGCAGTACTACAACTTCCTACGGCTGGGCCGGGCCGGCTACACCAGCGTGATGCAGACCCTGTCGAACACCGCGCGCTGGTTCGCCGATCAACTCGCCAAGTCGCGTCATTTCGAGGTGATCTCCGACGGATCGCAGATCCCCGTCGTCGCGTTCCGGCTCTCCGGCGATTTCGGCTACAACGAGTTCGACGTCTCGGCCGGGTTGCGCTCCTTCGGCTGGCAGGTTCCGGCCTACACCATGCCCGACGGCGCCAAGGACGTCTCGGTGCTGCGGGTCGTGGTGCGCGAGGGCCTGTCCGCCGACCTGGCCCGTTCGCTGTGGGAGGACCTGCACGCGGTGCTGGACAACCTCGACGCGCTGCAGCCCGAGGGGCACTTCACCCAGGCGCACTTCGCGCACTGACGCACCCGGCTTCGGCCTGACGGGGCTTCTGGGAGAATCGTCGGTGGTGACATGACCATGCAGACCTCTCCGTCGAACTCCTCGACACCCACGCGCGCCCCGGCGGTCAACGGCGAGGCCGTCATCGACCTCGCGGCCATCGCCCACAATGTGCGTGTGCTGCGGGAACACGCCGGGTCGGCACAGGTGATGGCCGTGGTCAAGGCCGACGGCTACGGTCACGGCGCCACGGCGGTGGCCCGTACGGCGGTGGCCGCAGGTGCGGCCGAACTGGGCGTCGCGACCATCCCCGAAGCGCTGGAACTGCGGCGGGGCGGCATCACCGCCCCGGTGCTGTCCTGGCTACATCCGCCGGGCACCGACTTCGCCGCGGCGCTGACGGCCGACGTGCAGATCGGGGTGTCCTCGGTTCGCCAGATCGACGATGTGCTCGACGCGGTGGCGCGCACCGGCCGCGCCGCCGCGGTCACCGTCAAGGTCGACACCGGCCTGAACCGCAACGGCGTGGGCGTCCGGGAGTACCCGGAGGTGCTGGAGGCGCTCGGGCGCGGGGTCGCCCTGGGCGCCATCGGCCTCCGCGGCTTCATGTCACACCTGGCCAGTGGCGACGAACCGCACAATCCGGTCAACGATCTGCAGGCCAAACGGTTCGCCGAGATGCTCGCCGAGGCCCGTCGCAAGGGTCTGCGATTCGAGGTTGCGCATCTCTCGAACTCGCCATCGGCGATGACCCGGCCCGACTTCGCTTTCGACATGGTCCGTCCCGGAGTCGCGGTCTACGGTCTCAGCCCCATCCCGGAGCGCGGCGACATGGGGTTGCGGCCGGCCATGACGCTGAGATGTCCGGTGGCCATGGTGAAGTCGCTGACGGCCGGTGACGCGGTGTCCTACGGGCACACCTGGATCGCCGAGCGTGACACCACGGTGGCGCTGCTGCCGATCGGGTATGCCGATGGCGTCTACCGGGCGTTGAGTGGTCGCGTCGACGTGATGATCAACGGACGGCTCCGGCCCTCCATCGGGCGGATCTGCATGGACCAGTTCGTCGTCGATCTAGGCCCCGGCCCGACCGACGTCGTCGAGGGCGACCAGGCGGTCCTGTTCGGGCCGGGCGGTTCGGGTGAGCCGACCGCCCAGGACTGGGCGGATCTGCTGGGCACCATCCACTACGAAGTGGTCACCAGCCCGCGCGGCCGGGTGCTGCGCCGTTACCGGGAGGCCGACGCCGATGCCCGGTAGACCGCGAAGGATCACCGGTCGGCCCCGGCACCCGGCCATCGAGGCCGCGAAACCGGAGGGTGCGCCCAGCGGCAACGGCAAGAAAGCGGGTCTGCTGGCCGGCCTCGCCGGACTGTCCGCGGTCGGCGCCGCGGCCGGGGTGTCCGCGGCCCGGGCCGTGCGGTTCCGTAAGGCCATCCACGACGCCTACGAGGGCGAGGACTTCGCCTTGCTCGAGGCCGACCGCGGCTGTGTGATCACCACGCCAGACGGCGTCCCCCTGGTGGTCCGCGAGGTGGGTCCGGTGACCGCCCCGCTGACCGTGGTGTTCGCCCACGGGTTCTGCATGCGGATGGGGGCGTTCCACTTCCAGCGTGCGGCACTGGCCCAGCGGTGGGGCGAGCAGGTCCGGATGGTCTTCTACGACCAGCGCGGGCACGGCCAGTCCGGCAGCGCCTCGATCAAGACCTACACCGTCGAGCAACTCGGTCGCGACCTGGAAACCGTTCTGCAGGTGATGGTTCCGCGCGGACCGGTGGTTCTGGTGGGCCACTCGATGGGTGGGATGACGGTGCTCTCCCATGCCCGCCAGTTTCCGGAGCACTACGGCAAGCGCATCGTGGGCGCCGCGCTCATCTCATCGGCCGCCGAGGGGGTGTCGCGGTCGCCGCTGGGCGAGATCCTGCAGAACCCGGCGCTGGAAGCCGTGCGGTTCGCCGCGCGCTACGCGCCGAAACTTGTCCACCGCACCCGCGGTGCCACCCGGTCGCTGCTGCGGCCCATCCTGCGGACCGCGTCCTTCGGCGACGAGAAGATCAGCCCCAGCGTCGCGCAGTTCAACGAGGCGATGATCCACGACACCCCGATCGACACCCTGGTGGCGTTCCTGCACGCCCTGGAGGTGCACGACGAGAGCGCGGCGCTGCCGGTGCTGGCCCGGATCCCGACGCTGATCGCCTGCGGGGACCGGGACATGCTCACCCCGGTGAAAAACTCCGAGGAGATGGCGGCCGCACTGCCGGACTCCCTGCTGGTGATCGTCCCCGGCGCGGCGCACCTGGTGCAGATGGAGCGCCCCGAGGTCATCGACGAGGCGCTGGTGCGCCTGGTGGAGCGGGCCACCCCGTCGCGGCTGATCGCCTTCGCTCGCCGGTTGCGGGAGCGTGCCCGTGACTGACGTGCGCGCCGAGGCCGGCACGGCGTCGCTGCCGACCGTCGCCGACACCATCGCCCTCGGGGAGCGGATCGGCCGCGGGCTGCGTGCCGGCGACGTCGTGGTGCTCTCCGGCCCCCTCGGCGCCGGAAAGACGGCGCTGGCCAAGGGGATAGCGCGGGGCATGGACGTCGAGGGGCCGGTCACCTCGCCGACCTACGTGCTGGCCCGGGTGCACCGGGCCAGGCGAGCCGGCCCCCCGGCGATGGTGCACGTCGACCTCTACCGACTGCTCGACCACGGCGCCGTCGACCTGACCGCCGAGCTGGACTCCCTCGACCTCGACACCGATCTCGACGACGCCGTGGCGGTGGTCGAATGGGGGGAGGGCCTGGCCGAACGGCTCTCCGAGAATCACCTGCTGGTGCGGCTGCAACGGCAGCCCGACACCGAGACCCGCACCGCGAGCTGGCAGTGGAACCGGCCGTGACCCGAATCATCCTCGCCATCGACACCTCCACGCCGGCGGTGATCGCCGCCGTGCTGCGCCGCGACGATGACGGCCGGATCGGCCCGCTCGCTGAGCGGATCACCGTCGACGCCCGTGCGCACGCCGAGCTTCTGACCCCCAATGTCGTTGCGGCCGTTGCCGATGCGGGGCTCACGCTGAGCCGGATCGACGCGGTGGTGGTGGGCTGCGGGCCCGGGCCGTTCACCGGTCTGCGGGTCGGGATGGCCACTGCCGCGGCTTACGGGCACGCACTCGGGGTGCCGGTGTTCGGGGTGTGCTCGCTGGACGCCATCGGTGGGCAGACCGCCGGTGAGGTTCTGGTGGTCACCGATGCCCGCCGGCGCGAAGTGTATTGGGCTCGCTACGCCGACGGGGTGCGGGTGGACGGCCCGGGTGTGGCGGCCGCCGCCGACGTGCCCGCCGGCCCCTCCGAACAGGTGGCCGGCTCGCCGCAGCAGTGCGCGTCGTTCGACCTGCCGACGATCGGCCCGGCCCGGCCCACCCCGGTCGGTCTGGTCGCCGCGGTCGTGGACTGGGATGCCGAACCGGCCCCCCTGGTGCCTCTGTACCTGCGCCGTCCGGATGCCAAGACACTTGCCGAACGGGCGGGGGCCGAACGGTGAACGGCCAGGTGAGTGCGGTCTACGACGAACTGACCCGGCGGGATTGCTCCCGCTGCGCCGAACTGGAGGCGCTGCTGTTCGCCGGCGACGACCCGTGGCCGGAGGTGGCGTTCGTCCGGGAGTTGGCCGCCGGGCACAACCGTTACGTCGCGGCGCGCGTCGCGGACACCCTCGTCGGCTACGCCGGAATCGCCCGGCTGGGACGCGTCCCGCCCTTCGAATACGAGATTCACACCATCGGGGTGGATCCCGCGTACCAGCGACACGGCATCGGGCGGGCCATGATGGCCCTGCTGCTCGACGAGGTTGGTCCGGACGGCGTGGTCTACCTCGAGGTGCGCACCGACAACGAACCCGCGCTCGAGCTCTACCGCAGCCTCGGGTTCGAGACCATCGGGGTGCGCAAGCGGTACTACCGCGCCAGCGGCGCCGACGCCTACTCCATGCGGCGGGGCCCGGCATGACTCCTCAATCACTCAAGGTGCTGGCCATCGAAACCTCCTGTGACGAAACCGGAGTCGGGATCGCGGCGCTCTCCGATGCCGGCCAGGTGACGCTGCTGGCCGACGAGGTGGCCTCCAGCGTCGAGGAGCACACCCGCTTCGGCGGGGTGGTACCCGAGGTCGCCTCGCGGGCCCACCTGGAGGCGCTGGGCCCCACCATGCGCCGGGCGCTGGCGACCGCCGGCATCGAGCGGCCCGACGTGGTGGCCGCGACCATCGGACCCGGACTGGCCGGAGCACTGCTGGTGGGGGTCGCCGCCGCCAAGGCCTACGCGGCGGCCTGGGGTGTGCCGTTCTACGCCGTCAACCACCTCGGCGGGCATCTGGCCGCCGACGTCTACGACCACGGACCGCTGCCCGAAAGTGTGGCCCTACTGGTCTCGGGTGGTCACACCCACCTGCTGCATGTGCGCTCACTGGCGCAACCCATCGTCGAGTTGGGCAGCACCCTCGACGACGCGGCTGGGGAGGCCTACGACAAGGTGGCCCGCCTGCTGGGGCTGGGATATCCCGGCGGCCGGGTTCTCGACGACCTGGCCCGCCGCGGTGACCGCGGAGCGATCACTTTCCCGCGGGGAATGACCGGCCCCCGCGACGACCCGTATGCGTTCAGCTTCTCCGGGTTGAAGACCGCGGTGGCCCGCTACCTGGAGGCGAATCCACGCGCCGACGCCGCCGACGTCGCCGCCGGTTTCCAGGAGTCGGTGGCCGATGTGCTGACCGCGAAGGCGGTGCGGGCCGCGACCGATGTCGGGGTGGACACCCTGTTGATCGCCGGCGGGGTGGCCGCCAATTCACGGCTGCGCGAGCTTGCCGAGGAGCGCTGCGCCGCGGCCGGCCTGACGCTGCGGGTGCCCCGGCCACGGTTGTGCACCGACAACGGTGCGATGATCGCCTCCTTCGCCGCCCATCTGGTCGCCGCCGGCGCGGAACCCTCGCCACTGCAGGTCGCCAGCGATCCGGGACTGCCCGTTCTCGTCGGACAGGTGGTGTGACGCGGAGCCGGATTCGGCCCTCGGCGAATCGCACGGACCCCCCCTTGAGTGCTAGCACTCTCGTGTATAGAGTGCTAGGCGGCAGGCGGCCAACGCCCTGTGCCGGCACCCGCGACGACGGCACGAGGTAGCGGACGCATGCCGAACACCTGGTTAATCGAACAGTGTTAATCGAAACAGTGGAGGACCACGTGGCGAGCGTGAACATCAGGCCCCTCGAGGACAAGATCCTCGTTCAGGCCAACGAGGCCGAGACGACCACCGCGTCGGGTCTCGTCATCCCTGACACCGCCAAGGAGAAGCCGCAGGAAGGCACCGTCGTGGCTGTCGGCCCCGGCCGGTGGGACGAGGACGGCGAAAAGCGGATCCCGCTGGACGTCTCCGAGGGCGACACCGTCATCTACAGCAAGTACGGCGGCACCGAGATCAAGTACAACGGCGAGGAGTACCTGATCCTTTCGGCCCGCGACGTGCTGGCGGTCGTCAACAAGTAACAGCTGTGCCCCGCCCCGGAAATCCCCGCATCGTGATCGGGCGGTTTCCGGGGCGGAACACTTTCCAGACAGACCAAACAGACCAAACAGGCCGGACAGACCCAGAGGACTGGACTACATGAGCAAAGAGATCGAGTACAACGAAACCGCCCGGCGGGCCATGGAGACCGGTGTCGACAAGCTCGCCGACGCCGTCCGGGTCACGCTCGGACCGCGCGGCCGGCACGTGGTGCTGGCCAAGGCTTTCGGCGGTCCCACCGTCACCAACGACGGCGTGACGATTGCCCGCGAGATCGACCTGGAGGACCCGTTCGAGAACCTCGGGGCGCAGCTGGTCAAGTCGGTGGCGACCAAGACCAACGACGTCGCCGGCGACGGCACCACCACCGCCACCGTGCTGGCCCAGGCCATCATCCGCAACGGTCTGCGCAACGTGGCCGCCGGCGCCAACCCGATTGCGCTGGGGTCGGGGATCGCCAAGGCCGCCGAGGCCGTGTCCCATGCGCTGCTGGAAGCGGCGAACCCGGTCTCCGGCAAAACGGCGATCGCCCAGATCGCCACCGTGTCCTCCCGCGACGAGGGGGTCGGCGAGATGGTCGGCGAGGCGATGACCAAGGTCGGCGGCGACGGTGTGGTCAGCGTCGAGGAGTCCTCGACGCTGAACAACGAGTTGGAGATCACCGACGGCGTCGGCTTCGACAAGGGTTTCATCTCGGCGTACTTCGTCACCGACTTCGACTCCCAGGAGGCGGTCCTCGACGACGCGCTGGTGCTGCTGCACCGGGACAAGATCAGCTCCCTGCCCGACCTGCTGCCGCTGTTGGAAAAGGTGGCCGAATCGGGCAAGCCGCTGCTCATCGTGGCCGAAGACGTCGAAGGCGAGGCGCTGTCGACCCTGGTGGTCAACGCCATCCGCAAGACGCTCAAGGCGGTCGCGGTCAAGGCTCCGTTCTTCGGTGACCGGCGCAAGGCGTTCCTCGAGGATCTGGCCATCGTCACCGGCGGCCAGGTGGTCAATCCCGACGTGGGCCTGGTGCTGCGTGAGGCCGGCCTGGAGGTGCTGGGAACGGCGCGCCGGGTCGTGGTCAGCAAGGACGCCACCGTGATCGTCGACGGCGGCGGCACCCACCAGGCCATCGCCGACCGGGTCAAGCAGCTCAAGAGCGAGATCGAGGCCTCTGACTCCGACTGGGACCGGGAGAAGCTGCAGGAGCGGGTGGCCAAACTCGCCGGCGGCGTCGCGGTGATCAAGGTCGGCGCGGCCACCGACACCGAGATCAAGGAGCGCAAGCACCGCGTCGAGGATGCGGTGGCGGCGGCCAAGGCCGCTGTCGAGGAGGGCGTCATCCCCGGCGGCGGCAGCGCCCTGGTGCAGGCCCGTGCCGCGCTGGCTCCGTTGCGAGAGTCGCTGTCCGGCGACGAGGCCCTCGGGGTGGCGGTGTTCTCCGACGCCCTGTCGGCCCCGCTGCACTGGATCGCCGAGAATGCCGGCCTGGATGGCCCCGTGGTGGTCCACAAGGTCGCCGAAATGCCCGCCGGGCACGGCTTCAACGCCGCCACGCTGACCTACGGCGACTTGGTCGCCGACGGCGTCATCGACCCGGTGAAAGTCACCCGGTCGGCGGTGCTCAACGCCGCCTCGGTGGCGCGGATGCTGCTGACCACCGAGACCGCGGTGGTCGAGAAGCCGGTCGAGGACGACGACGAACACGGCCACGGGCACCACGGCCACAGTCACTGAGCGGCTGACGCACAACACCCCCCGGCCATTTAGTCGGGGGGTGTTGTGCGTCATGGGCGTATTCAGCCTGAACCGATGCCTGCCGTCGACGATGTCGGCTACCGGGCCCACCGGTGGCGTAATAGCCTGGCGGAAAGCCCGTTGGGTCGAGGGAGGGGGCTGCTCATGATGCCATTGGCCATTCGACTCGCCGCTGTGGCGATGGCGATCACCACCGTGCTGGCCGGCTGCGCGGGCTCACCGGAACGGCCGGGCCCGGGTCCGGGTGTTGCCGCGGAGATGGCCGGCGCGCCCATGCCGCAGGATGCACCGGAGCAGCCTCCGACGGCCAAGCGCGATGTGGTCAAGACCGCCTCGATGACCATCATGGTGGCCAATCCCTCCGAGGCCGCCGACCGGGCCGCTGCCATCACCGAGGACGCGGCCGGCCGCGTCGACAGCCGTTCCGAGGAAGCGGGATCGGGAACCGGCAGGGCTCGGACCTGGGTGGTCCTGCGGGTTCCCGCCGACAAGCTCGACGAGACGATGCGCGACCTCAAGGCGCTGGGCACAGTTGAGCGCGCCGAGATCAGCACTGAGGACGTCACCGCTCAGCGGGTCGACCTCGACGCCCGGATCAACGCGCTGCAGACTTCTGTTGACCGGCTTTTGGCGATCATGCGCGATGCCAAAGACCCCGAGGCGCTGATCAAGGCCGAAGACGCCCTGTCGGAACGCCAGGCCGATCTCGACAGCCTGCGAGCCCAGCGCGAGGCCCTCGGCGACCGGATCGACTACAGCACCCTGACCGTCACGTTCGTCGCCGACACGATCGGCGGACCGGAGGAGTACCGGGGATTTCTCGGGCAGATCGAACGTGGCTGGAACGCGTTGACCTCCACGGTCGGCGACCTGGTGCTGCTCTTTGGACTGCTGCTGCCCTGGCTCGGGGCGCTGACCGTGGCCGGGGGTATCGGCTTCGGCCTCATCCGGCTGCTGACCAAACGCCGGCGGCGATAGCCCCGCTGGGGGATATTGGCCGGGTACGGTCGTGGGCCGCAGTAAACTGCTGACCGTGGCCAGAATGTCCGCCAGTGGCTGGGGTCGCGGATTGGCAGCCGCGCTCTCCGTCGTCGTCGCCGGGGCAATGGTCTACGCCCAAAACACGGAGACTCCCGCGTCGCCGCCGGAGACGCCCGCCGCTGAGATGTCCGCGGTAGCACCGGCGGGTCCGCCGACCGCGGTGGCCAACGCGGCACACGTCGGCGACACGCCCACCGAGGCCGAACTACTGGCAGCAAGCGCACCCATGGCGGCCCAGGATTTCAAGGTCGCTTTGCCCCGCGGCGTGGCGCCGGAGGAGGGGCTGCAGGTCCATACCATCTGGGCGGCCCGCGCCATCAGCCTGATGTTCATGGAGATCAAGACCATCGGTGGGTACCGGCAGGACCCGTTGCCATGGCATCCCAATGGGCTGGCGATCGACGTGATGATCCCGAATCATCAGTCCCCAGAGGGAATCGAGCTCGGTAATCAGATCGCGGGATACGTTCTGGCCAATGCGAAACGTTGGGGCGTGCTGCATGTGATCTGGCGTCAGGGTTTCTACCCGGGCATCGGGGCGCCGAGCTGGACCGCCGATTACGGCAACGAGACCGCCAACCACTACGACCACATTCACATCGCCACCGACGGCGGCGGGTTCCCGACCGGACGGGAAAAGTACTACCTCAGTTCCATGGAGACTGCGGAGCCGAGCTGACCGTCGCCGGGCGCGTGGTTGCGGTGCGAGACGGTCGGCTGACCGCCACGACGAGAAACAGCTGAACCCGGTTCGGTAGTGTTGGTCAGCTTCTGGTCATCACGCCGTTCTGCGGCGTACCGAGCCCTTGAGCATCAGCTCGCGTTCGGACTCGCTCAGGCCACCCCAGATTCCGTACGGCTCGCCGACCTGTAGTGCGTGCGTGCGGCACTGGGTGATGACCGGGCACTGCCGGCACATCTTCTTGGCCTGCAATTCTCGGTGGGTGCGGGCGCGGCCGCGTTCCCCGTCGGGGTGGAAGAACATCGACGAGTCGACACCCCGGCACAGCCCGTGCATCTGCCAGTCCCACAGATCGGCATTCGGCCCGGGTAGCTGCTGCGGTTGATTCATGTCGAATCTCCTCTCGCCGTGCAGGTTTCGCACGTGTGAGACCTGGATATAGCTTCTGGGTAGAGACACTGTGCAGTCGCCGGTGACCGCTTTGCGACCATCACGCTAGGAGGGCTGGCGAAACCGCGTCAACACGCGCACTTTGTGTGCAATCGCATAGAAGTGGCCCAAGAATTTACGTCCAATTCATATTCGGGCACGGTCACCGGCAGATTACGCAGCGTGGCCACCGGACGCGGCTCGCGAGGGCCGCCGTTGTTCCGTTGTAGTTGATGTGTTCGTAACGTAGGCCGCACAAAGAGTTAACGGCGTGATTGATAGCGTCGGGTTCCGATGCCCTCCCAAACGGAGCGGGTCGCCTTCGGCGAAGATCCGGGCCGCTGGCCGTTGCCGACCCCTGCCACCGATGACGAACTGTGGCTGTGTGCGGTGGCCGCAGGAGGGCAGGGCCGATACGCCGCGGCAAGGTCGCGGCTGACTGAATTGGCGATCCGGGAGCCGATGGGCCGGCTGGGATCGCTGGCATTGAGCACCCATGCCTCCTTCCTTCGCCAACTGGGCTGGCACCAGCGGGCCCGCGGTTGGGACGGCCGGGCGTGGGCGCGTGCCGGCGGTGACCCGGAGGCCGGTGTCGATGCCCTGATCGGTCTTGCTGCGGACGCCCTCGGCGTGGGTCGGCTGGCGCTGTCGGCGGCGCTGCTGACGCGGGCCGCCGGATTGCTGGCGAGTGCCGATGCCCCCCCGCAGCGGCTGGCGATCAGACTGGAGTGGGTGCGTGCCGAACTGGCCATGGCCTGCTCCGACGGATCGTCGGCGGTCTCCTTCGCGCGGCGAGGGGTGGAACTGGCAGAACAAGCACTGCCGGCACTGCGGCGCCACCGCGTCAAGAGCGACATCGTGCTGGCCGCCGCGCTGTGTTGTTCCGGTGATACGGCCGGAGCCGGTGCGGTGGCCGATGCCGTGCTGCCGGCCACCGAGAGGTGGGGATTGGTGCCGTTGCGCTGGGCGGTGTCCTGCCTGCTCGCCGATATCGGCAGCGCGGTACTCACGCCGGGTGCCGTCAGCGACATCCGCGACCGAAGTGCCGCCTTCGTGGTGCGGCACGGGGGGCGGTGGAACCGCCGCTAACGCCTTGAAGCGCCCAGGGCCGATATTGTCACTAGCTGAACCCGCCGAGCGAGATGCCCATTACGTAACGTTGGAGAAGCCGCTGTCGATGACCATTCCAGGAGAGCGTCTCGACGCGGCCGTTGCTGAGGCGGTGGCCGGCAGTCGCGATGCGCTCCGGGAAGTAGTGGAGACCATTCGCCCCATCGTGATCCGGTACGTGAGAGCACGGATCGGATCCGGGGAGCGCAGTGGCCTCTCGGCTGACGACGTTGCTCAGGAGGTTTGCTTGGCCGCCATCCAGGCGCTGCCGCGCTATCAGGATCAGGGACGCCCCTTCCTGGCCTTCGTCTACGGTATCGCCTCACACAAGGTCGCCGACGCGCATCGCGCGGCGGCCCGTAACAAATCCGAGCCGACCGATGTTGTGCCGGAGAAATTCTCGCTGGATGCGGGTCCCGAACAAATGGCGATGCAATCCGATTCCGCGACGCGGATGAAGAAACTGCTCGCGATCCTGCCGGACAAGCAGCGTGAGATTCTCAACCTGCGGATCGTCGTCGGGCTCTCCGCCGAGGAGACCGCCCAGGCCGTCGGCAGCACACCGGGGGCGGTGCGGGTGGCTCAGCACCGCGCCTTGGCCCGGCTGAAGTCCGAGATCGCCGGATCGGGGATCGACTATGCCTGATTACGGTGGGTCCGACTTCAGCGGTCAGCCTTCGATGGAGGCCGTCCTGCGTACCGACAGTTTCGTCGATGCGCTGGCCACCGGTGGTCCGGTGGCTCCGCAGGACGCGGCCGACGCCGAACTGGCGGCGCTGCTCGGCGGGTGGCGCGACGAGATGCGTCAGCCCCCGGCGACCGATCTGATCACCGAATCCGAGGCGATCGCCGCGCTCAGCGCCGGACTGGGTGGGAAGCGCGGCGGCGGCATTCGCGACCGGCGCGGCACTCCCCCCGCGCCCGTCGTTCCCCGGCGCAGTCATCGCGGCCTGAGCATCATCGGTGCGGCGGCCGCCGCCGTGCTGGGTATCGGCGGCTTCGGCGCCGTGGTGGCCGGGTCCGGCCCGGGTGACACCCTCTACGGCGTGCGTTCGATGCTGTTCGGAGCCCCCAAGGAGGTCCGCGACGATCAGGTGGCGTTGGCTGCGAAGACCGAGCTCGCCCAGGTGCAGAATCTGATCGCCCAGGGGGAGTGGCAACAGGCGCAGGACAAACTCGTCGCGGTCAGCACGCAGGTGGCCAGCATCGGAGACCAGCAGCAGAAGCAGGAGCTGCTCGACCAGTTCAACGACCTTTCCGCCAAGGTGGTCGAGCGTGACCCGGAGGCCATCGCGCCCCCCGGCATCACCTACACGGTGCCGCCGTCGGCCACCGAGTTGGTGCCGGCCGTCGCACCGACCAGCACCCCGAGCGCGCCGCCGCCGAGTGGGTCCACTGCCGCGTCGGAGTCGTCCTCCACCCCGCCGGAGTCGTCCACCAGCAGTGCCGCGACATCGGGCACCGAGTCCTCGGCCCCGTCGTCCTCGGGGGCCCCGACGACGTCAGCGTCGGCGTCGACCCCGTCCTCCTCGGGGGCCCCGTCCACATCTGCCCCGTCGACATCCGCCCCGTCGACATCTGCAGGGGGCACGTCGGCCCAGTCGACATCGGCGCCGTCGAGTTCGGCCTCCCAACAGAATCAACAGACGACGACGCCCACCAGCGCCGCCCCGACGACGAGCACGGCTACGCGGTCGACGACGCCGACCACGACGAGTGCCCCGGCGGCGGCCGCGAGCACGACCCCCGAGGCGTCGGAACAGGCGGATGAGGCTACTGCGGACGAAACGACGTCGGCCCAGGCCACCGCGGACGAAACCACCGCTGCCGAAACAACATCGGCCCAGAGCAGGTCCGCCCAGACGACGTCCGCCCCGACGACAACCGCCGTCGAGACCCCGGAGACCGAGGCGGTTGAGACCTCGGCAGAGACCGAGGACGCAGAGCCGGAGACGGTCCAGTCGCCGTCAACGGCCGCGGCCACCACCACCGCCGCGGTTCCGACCCCGGTTCCGGTCGGCGGTTAGCGCAGCCCGTCGTAGTAGTCCGACGTCGCTTCATTCAGCGAGGCATCGGCGTAACCGCGGCAATAGTCCCATGTGACGTAGGCGTCCGGTTCCGGGTCGAAGGCCGGTTCGTGCGGGCGCACGGTGCCGTCGACCAGAAGCTGGAGCAGGTTGGCGCGCAGCATGTCCCAGTCGTGGTAGTGATCGGAGTTGCAGTCGTCGCAGCAGACCACCAGGCCGCGGATACCGCGGTGGGCCAGCAGTGCCTCGTAGACCGCCAAGTCGGCCAGGTCGGCCTCGACCGCCGCGCGCTCCTGCGGATCCAGCGGTTCGCCGGGCTCGAGCGAGTCCAGGACGGCCGACGGATCGGAGGGGTCGTCGGCGAAGGGATCGGGCGGAAGCCCCGGTGGCAGGTGGTCGCGCACGCCTCACACATTACGCGAGCGGGGGAGCCGATAGGATGAGACACCCGTACCGCCCGCTGATGGAGGCCGCGCCGATGTCCATTGCCAATGGCAGTGCCGGTCCCGTGCGGACCGGCGGTGACGATCCCACCAAGATCGCCATGCTGGGTCTGACTTTCGACGACGTCCTGCTGTTGCCGGCCGCCTCGGACATCGTGCCCGCCACCGCGGACACCTCCTCCCGGCTCACCCGCAAGATCCGGCTCAAGGTTCCCCTGGTCAGTTCGGCGATGGACACCGTGACCGAGGCCAGGATGGCCATCGCCATGGCCCGCGCCGGCGGGCTCGGGGTGCTGCACCGCAACCTCTCGATCGCCGAGCAGGCCGCCCAGGTCGAGATGGTCAAGCGTTCCGAGGCCGGTATGGTCACCGATCCGGTGACCTGCTCGCCGGACAACACCCTGGCCGAGGTGGACGCCATGTGCGCCCGCTTCCACATCTCGGGTCTGCCGGTCGTCGACGGTGGCGGCGCGCTGGTGGGCATCATTACCAACCGCGACATGCGCTTCGAGGTCGACATGGGCAAGCGCGTCGCGGAGGTGATGACCAAGGCCCCGCTGATCACCGCGCAGGAAGGCGTTACCGCCGACGCCGCACTCGGTCTGCTGCGGCGCAACAAGATCGAGAAACTGCCGATCGTCGACGGCCACGGACGGCTGACCGGACTGATCACCGTCAAGGACTTCGTCAAAACCGAGAAACACCCCAACGCCACCAAGGACAGCGACGGCCGGCTGCTGGTCGCGGCGGCGGTCGGCGTCGGCGACGATTCCTGGGACCGGGCCATGGCGCTGGTCGACGCGGGCGTCGACGTCGTCGTGATCGACACCGCCCACGCCCACAACCGCCGGGTGCTCGACATGGTCGGCAAGGTCAAGGGCGAAGTCGGCGACAAGGTCGAGGTGGTCGGCGGCAACGTGGCCACCCGCAGCGCCGCCACGGCCCTGGTCGAGGCCGGTGCCGACGCGGTCAAGGTCGGGGTCGGCCCCGGCTCGATCTGCACCACCCGGGTGGTGGCCGGTGTCGGCGCACCGCAGATCACCGCGATCCTGGAAGCGGTGGCGGCCTGCGCTCCGGCCGGCGTCCCGGTGATCGCCGACGGCGGTCTGCAGTACTCCGGGGACATCGCCAAGGCGCTGGCCGCCGGGGCGTCCACGGCGATGCTCGGCTCACTGCTGGCCGGCACCGCCGAGGCGCCCGGCGACCTGATCTTCGTCAACGGCAAACAATTCAAGAGCTACCGCGGCATGGGCTCGCTGGGCGCCATGCAGGGCCGGGGCGAAGCGGGTTCGGTGCAGCGCAGCTACTCCAAGGACCGCTACTTCCAGGACGACGTGCTCTCCGAGGACAAACTCGTCCCCGAGGGCATCGAGGGGCGGGTCCCGTTCCGCGGGCCGCTGTCCACCGTCATCCACCAACTCACCGGCGGGCTGCGAGCGGCGATGGGCTACACCGGCTCGGCGACCATCGCCGACCTCCAGCGGGCGCAGTTCGTCCAGATCACCGCCGCCGGCCTCAAGGAGAGCCACCCGCACGACATCACCATGACCGTCGAAGCGCCCAACTACTCGAGCAGGTAGAACGTGCGCGACATGGTTGAGATCGGCATGGGCCGCACCGCCCGCCGAACCTACGAGCTCGACGAGATCAACATCGTGCCGTCCCGGCGGACCCGCTCGTCCCAGGACGTGTCGACCGGTTGGCAGCTGGATGCCTACCGGTTCGACATCCCCGTCATCGCCCATCCCACCGACGCGCTGGTCTCGGCTGCCTTCGCCATCGAACTCGGCCGGCTCGGCGGGCTCGGCGTGCTCAACGGCGAGGGGCTTATCGGCCGGCACACCGACGTCGACGCCTGCATCGCCCGGGTCATCGAGGCGGCCGAGAAGCAGGACGATCCGGCCGTCCCGGTCCGGATGCTCCAGGAACTGCACGCCGCGCCGCTGGACCTCGACCTGCTCGGCGAAGCGGTGGCGCGGGTCCGTGAGGCCGGGGTGACCACTGCGGTGCGGGTCAGCCCGCAGAACGCCCAGGCGCTCACCCCGACGCTGGTGGCCGCAGGCATCGATCTGCTGGTCATCCAGGGCACCATCATCTCCGCCGAACGGGTGGTCCAGGGTCGCGACGGCGGGGAGCCGTTGAACCTCAAGACCTTCATCTCCGAACTCGACGTTCCGGTCGTGGCCGGCGGCGTGGCCGACCACCGCACCGCACTGCACCTGATGCGCACCGGCGCCGCCGGGGTCATCGTCGGCTACGGGGCCACCTCCGGGGTGACCACCAGCGACGAGGTGCTCGGCATCAGCGTCCCGATGGCCACGGCTATCGCCGACGCGGCCGCCGCCCGCCGCGAGTACCTCGACGAGACCGGTGGCCGCTACGTCCATGTGCTGGCCGACGGCGACATCCACACCTCCGGCGAACTCGCCAAGGCGATCGCCTGCGGCGCCGACGCGGTCATGCTCGGCACCCCACTGGCCACCGCCGCGGAAGCTCTTGGCGGCGGTTGGTACTGGCCCTCGGCCGCGGCGCACCCGTCGCTCCCTCGTGGTGCGCTGCTCCAGGTGGCGCTCGGCGAGCGGCCCCCACTTGCGCGCGTGCTCAACGGGCCCTCCGACGACCCGTTCGGCTCGCTCAACGTCGTCGGCGGTCTGCGGCGGTCGATGGCCAAGGCCGGGTATTGCGACCTCAAGGAGTTCCAGAAGGTCGAACTGACCGTCGGTAGCTGATCGCCGGCTGATTCCGGGTGGGCCCGGTCGCTGACATACTGGTCGGATGGAACCGGACTTCGACGTTCTGATCATCGGCTCGGGATTCGGCGGCAGTGTCAGCGCGCTGCGGCTGACCGAAAAGGGCTACCGGGTGGGAGTTGTGGAGGCCGGCCGCCGCTTCGCCGACCACGAATTCGCCAAGACCTCCTGGCGGGTGCGGGACTTCGTGTGGGCCCCGTTCCTCGGCTGCTACGGCATCCAGCGCATTCACCTGCTGCGCAATGCGCTGATCCTGGCCGGCGCGGGCGTCGGCGGCGGCTCGCTGAACTACGCCAACACCCTCTACGTGCCGCCGGATCCGTTCTTCAACGACAAACAGTGGTCGCACATCACCGACTGGCGATCGGAGTTGATGCCGCACTACGACCAGGCCACCCGGATGCTCGGCGTGGTCAAGAACCCCACCTTCACCGATGCCGACCGGATCATGAAGGACCTTGCCGACGAGATGGGCGTGGGCGATACCTTCACCCCCACCCCGGTCGGGGTGTTCTTCGGTGCCGACGGCAAGAAGCAACCCGGTCAGACCGTGCCGGATCCGTTCTTCGGCGGAGTCGGCCCCGCCCGGACGGGGTGCATCGAATGCGGCGAGTGCATGACCGGATGCCGGCACGGGGCGAAGAACACCCTGGTGAAGAATTACCTCGCACTGGCCGAGACCGCCGGTGCGCAAGTGATTCCGATGACGACGGTCACCAGGTTCTCCCAGCGCGGTGACGGTGTCTGGGAGGTGCGCACCAAGCGCACCGGACGGCGGATTCCCCGCCGCGGCAAGACCTACACCGCCAAGCACGTCATCCTGGCCGCCGGGACCTACGGGACCCAGACTCTGCTCTTCAGGATGCGCGACGAGGGCCTGCTGCGGCTCTCCCCGAAGCTCGGTGTGCTGACCCGTACCAACTCCGAGTCCATCGTGGGCGCCCAGACCCTCAAGGTCGACCCCGACCTGGACCTGACCCACGGGGTGGCCATCACGTCGTCGATCCACCCCACCTCCGACACCCACATCGAGCCGTGCCGCTACGGCAAGGGATCCAACGCCATGGGGCTGCTGCAGACGCTGATGACCGACGGCGCCGGGCCGGAGGGCACCGACGTGCCGCGCTGGAAGCAGATGCTGCGCAGCGCGATTCGCCATCCTTGGCAGTCGACCAAAGTGTTCATCCCTCGGCGGTGGAGCGAGCGCGCAGTGATCGCGCTGGTGATGCAGAACCTGGACAACTCGATCACCACCTTCACCAAACGCGGGATCCTCGGCCGGCGGATGACGAGCAAACAGGGCCACGGCGAGCCGAACCCGACGTGGATTCCGGTGGCCAACCGGGCCACCCGGCGCATCGCCGAGAAGATCGACGGTATCGCCGCCGGTAGCTGGGGCGAGCTGTTCAACATCCCGATGACCGCCCACTTCCTCGGCGGTGCGCCGATCGGGGACAGCGCCGAGACCGGCGTGATCGACCCTTATCACCGGGTGTACGGGTACCCGACGCTCTACGTCGTCGACGGCGCGGCCATCTCGGCGAACCTCGGGGTGAACCCGTCGCTGTCCATCACCGCCCAGGCCGAACGGGCGGCCGCGCTGTGGCCCAACAAGGGCGAACAGGACCGGCGCCCGGCCCAGGGCGAGCCCTACCAGCGGTTGGCGCCGGTGGCGCCGGTTCGCCCGGTGGTGCCCGCCGAGGCCCCCGGCGCGCTGCGCAACCTGCCGATAATCCCGGTCAGTTCGACCTGACCGCCCGCCCTAGAATGTTCGGGTGCAATCGGTGGATTCCCAGCGCCCCGTTCTGGTGGTCGACTTCGGTGCCCAGTACGCCCAGCTGATCGCCCGGCGGATCCGGGAGGCCCGGGTGTTCTCCGAGGTGATCCCGCATACCGCGGACATCGAGGAGATCAAGGCCCGCCAGCCGCGGGCCATCGTGCTCTCCGGCGGTCCGGCCAGCGTGTACGCCGAGGGGGCCCCGCAACTCGACCCGCGCGTCTTCGACCTGGGCCTGCCGGTGTTCGGCATCTGCTACGGCTTCCAGGCGATGGCCCAGGCACTCGGCGGGACCGTCGAGCGCACCGGGACCAGCGAGTACGGCCGCACCGAACTCGACGTGCTCGGCGGTGAACTGCACGGCGGCCTTCCCGGCAACCAGCCGGTGTGGATGAGCCACGGCGACGCGGTGACCGCCGCGCCGCCCGGGTTCGAGGTGGTCGCCGCCAGCGCGGGCGCGCCGGTGGCGGCCTTCGAGGACCGCACCCGCAGGCTGGCCGGGGTGCAGTACCACCCCGAGGTGATCCACACCCCGCACGGCCAGCAGGTACTGAGCCGCTTCCTGCACGATTTCGCCGGTATCGGCGCGGCCTGGACGCCGGCCAGCATCGCCGAGGCGCTCATCGAGTCGGTCCGGGAGCAGATCGGCGACGGCCACGCGATCTGCGGCCTGAGCGGGGGAGTGGACTCCGCGGTGGCCGCCGCGCTGGTTCAGCGTGCGATCGGGGACCGGCTGACGTGTGTGTTCGTCGACCACGGCCTGCTGCGCGCCGGGGAACGCGAACAGGTGCAGCGCGATTTCGTCGCCGCCACCGGAGCGCGGCTGGTGACGGTCGACGCCGCCGGTCGTTTCCTGGAGGCGCTGTCCGGGGTGAGCAACCCGGAGGGCAAGCGCAAGATCATCGGCCGCGAGTTCATCCGCGCCTTCGAGGGCGCGGTGCGCGACCTGGTCGCCGAAAGCCCGTCGGCGCAGGTCGAGTTCCTCGTCCAGGGCACGTTGTACCCCGACGTCGTGGAGTCCGGCGGCGGAACCGGGACGGCCAATATCAAGAGCCACCACAATGTCGGCGGATTGCCGCCGGATCTGAAGTTCTCCCTCGTGGAGCCGCTGCGGCTGCTGTTCAAGGACGAGGTCCGCGCGGTCGGCCGCGAACTCGGCCTGCCCGAGGACATCGTCGCGCGTCAACCCTTCCCGGGTCCGGGGCTGGGCATCCGGATCGTCGGGGAGGTCACCGCCGAGCGGCTGGACACCCTGCGGCGGGCCGATCTGATCGCGCGGGAGGAACTGACCTCTGCCGGTTTGGACCACCAGATCTGGCAGTGCCCGGTGGTGTTGCTCGCCGACATCCGCTCGGTCGGCGTCCAGGGCGACGGCCGCACCTACGGCCATCCGATCGTGCTGCGCCCGGTGTCCAGCGAGGACGCCATGACCGCCGACTGGACCCGGGTGCCCTACGACGTGCTGGAGCGCATCTCCACCCGGATCACCAACGAGGTGCCCGAGGTCAACCGGGTGGTGCTCGACGTCACCAGTAAGCCGCCGGGCACCATCGAGTGGGAATGATCCCGGCCGGGTCAGGTGCGTGACGCGGCGGCGATCTCGGCGATGGCGGCGTCCAGCGTCCGGTCGAATTCCTGCTCGGACTGACTCGCCGTCAGCCCCTCGGTGAGCGCCCGGGAGAAGCTTGCGATCATGCCGTGGTTGGCCGACAGCCGCTGGCAGGCCTCCGCGCGGCTGTAGCCGCCGGACAGCGCCAGCACCCGCATCACCCGGGGGTCGTCGACCAGGTCGAGGTAGAGGTCGTCGGTATCGGGCAGGGTCAGCTTGAGCATCACCTGCCCGCCGTCCTCCAGGCTGCCCAGCGCGGCGATGATGGACTCCTTCAGCTGATCTTCGGCAGCGGCCTTGGCGGGGCTGTGGATGTCGATCTCGGGTTCGATGATCGGCACCAGGCCGGCGGCCAGGATCTGCGCGGCCACCTCGAACTGCTGGTCGACCACCGCATCGAGTCCGGCGCCGGGTGCGGTGATGAACGAGCGCATCTTGGTGCCGAAGATGCCCAGGGAGCGCGCCCGGGGCAGCAGGGTGTCCAGTCCGGGGATCGGCTTCATCACCTGCGCGCCGTCCCGTGCCGCGGCGAGCCCCTTGTCCACCTTCAGGACCGGCACGATCCCCTTGACGTTCCACAGGTAGTCGGCGGTCGGGCGGCCCTCGATATCGCGGTCCATGGTGTCCTCGAACAGAATGGTCGCCAGAATCCGGTCGCCGTCGAAGCTGGGGCTGGTGATGATGCGGGTCCGCATCCGGTGGACCAGGTCGAACATCTGCTCGTCCCCGGAGTAGGCGTCCTCGGGGATGCCGTACAGCCGCAGCGCCTTGGGTGTGCTGCCGCCGCTCTGGTCCAGCGCGGCGACGAAACCCTGGCCCCGGGAGAGCTTGTCGGCCTGTTCGGAGTTCATGGCCTCATGGTGCCAGAACTCTTGACGGCTGTCGGTGGGCAGGTGTTTACTCACGTCATCGAACAAACATTCGAAATTTAACGACGGCGATCGCGGCTGGAGGTGATCGATGGCGGCGGCGACTGCCCTGGGCGAACTCCCGCGCAACCGTGCTGAGCAGCTGGAACAGCTGCGGCGCCAGATGGCGGCGGTATCCGGTAAGGCCGGCCCCCGGTGGGGGGCCGCAGCGCCCGCCGAAGCGGTGCTTACGGCTTCAGAATCTTTGCTGCCGGTCCCGGAATCGCTGGCTGCGGCGCTTCCGGCAGGGTTGCCCAGGGGCACGGTGGCGGTGTTGTCCGGAGCCCGGTCGCTGCCGGTGGGCATCGCCGCCGCGGTCAGCGCCGCCGGCGGGCACGTGGCGATCGTCGGTCTGCCGGAGTTCGGGCTGCTGGCCGCCGCGGAGATGGGGGCCGACCTCAGCCGGGTCGCGGTGATCCCGCAACCGGGTTCCGACCCGGTGGAGGTGGCCGCGGTGCTGATCGACGGGATGGACCTGGTGGTGCTCGGACTGGCCGGCCGGCGGGTTCCGGCCACCCGGGCCCGGGCGGTGGTGGCCCGCGCCCGGCAGCGGGGCTGCACCCTGCTGGTCACCGGGGGCGACTGGCAGGGCGCACCGATGCGGATGGACGCCCGGGTGCGCGGCTACGAGATCACCGCCGGCCGCGCGGGTGCGCCGGTGGCCGGTTGCGGACGCATCGGCGCGGTGCGGCTGTCGGTCCGGACCCGGGGGCGTCCGTGAGCCTGACCAGGGTGCTGGCGATCTGGTGCATGGACTGGCCGGCCGTCGCCGCCGCGGCCGCGGCCGGGTTGGAGCCCACCGCGCAGGTCGCGGTCACCCTGGCCAACCGGGTGGTCGCCTGCTCGGCGGCGGCCCGCGAGGCCGGAGTACGGCGGGGTCTGCGCCGGCGCGAGGCCCAGGCGCGCTGCCCGTCGGTGCACATCGCGGCCGCCGATCCGGCCCGCGATGCCCGGTTCTTCGAGGGTGTGGTCATGGCGGTGGACAATGTGGTGCCGCGCGCCGAGGTGCTGCGGCCCGGCCTGCTGGTGCTGGCGATCCGCGGCGCGGCCCGCTACTTCGGCTCCGAACAGGCCGCCGCCGAACGGCTGGTCGATGCCGTCGCCGCCGCCGGCGCCGAATGTCAGGTGGGGATCGCCGATCGGCTGGCCACCGCCGTCTTCGCCGCCCGGGCCGGCCGGGTGGTGGAGCCGGGCGGTGACGCGCAGTTCCTCTCGGCGCTGTCGATCCGGCAACTGGCCGCCGAGCCCAGTCTGTCCGGTCCGGGTCGCGCGGAGCTGGCCGATCTGCTGTGGCGGATGGGAATCCGTACCGTGGGTCAGTTCGCCGCGCTGTCCCGGGGCGACGTGGCCTCCCGCTTCGGGTCCGATGCGGTCGTGGCGCATCGTTTCGCCCGGGGCGAGCCGGGCCGCACGCCGTACGGGCGCGAACTGCCACCGGATCTCGAGGCGGTCCTGCAGTGCGATCCGCCGATCGAGCGGGTTGACGCCGCGGCCTTCGCCGGCCGGACGCTGGCCGCCGCCCTGCACCGCGGACTCGAGGGGGCCGGGGTCGGATGCACCCGGCTGGCCATCCACGCCGTCACCGCCGGCGGCGGCGAGGTGAGCCGGGTCTGGCGGTGCGCCGAACCGTTGACCGAGGACGCCACCGCCGACCGGGTGCGCTGGCAGCTCGACGGCTGGCTGACCTCCCGAAGCATCGCCGGTCAGGTCGGGCTCGACGGGCCGGTGACCCTGCTGCGGCTTGAGCCGGTGGAAGTCGTTTCCGCGGAAGCGCTTCAGCTTCCGCTATGGGGCGGTCTGGGGGAGGAGGACCGGTTGCGGGCCCGGCGTGCGCTGGTCCGGGTGCAGGGGCTGCTCGGCCAGGAGTCGGTGCAGGTGCCGGTGCTCAGCGGTGGCCGCGGACCCGCCGAGCGGATAACCCTGACCCCGCTCGGTGACGAACCGGTGCCCCGCTCCGCCCCGGACCGGCCTTGGCCCGGTCAGCTCCCGGAGCCCTCGCCGGCGGTCCTGCTCGACGATCCGGTGGAACTGCTCGACGCCCGGGGCGATCCGGTACGGGTGAACGCCCGCGGCCTGTTCAATACCGAGCCGGCCCGACTCGACGGCGCGGGCTACCGGGGGGAGCTGGGTTGGTGGACCGGCCCGTGGCCGGTGGACGAACGATGGTGGGAGGCGGCCGAACGCCGTGGACGCACCGCCCGGGCGCAGGTGTTGGTTTCCGGCGTTGCGCTGCTGCTGTGTTACCGGCAGCGCCGGTGGTACCTGGAGGGGGTCTACGAGTGAGCCAGTCGGCGGGCGAAGGGTCCCACCCGTTCGATGAAACGCTCGAAGAACGCCGTCACGTCCACCTCCACGCCGACCCGGGCGTTGGGTGGCCGGCCCCATCGCCGGCTCCAGTCGGCGATCGTCATCCCCCGGGTCAGCGTTCCGGTCAACTCCACGGCCACCGCCGCGGCGCGGGTCCGGATCAGGCCGGGGTCCAGGGCGACGGCCGCGGCCAGCGGGTCATGCAGGTGGGCCAGGTAGCCCTCGCCCTGGCCGGCGTGGAATTCGAAGTAAAACCGCATCGCGTCGTCGAGCACCCGGATCAGCGGATTGACGGCCTCCGGAGTCGACCCCGCCGCCTGTGCCAACCGCTGCATGATCTCCGGGGTCATCACCGCGTTCTCGGTGACGTTGAGACCGCAGACGATCGGGAGCTCGTCATCGCCCCGGCCGCCGGGGCCGTCGAATGCCGCGTACACCTCGGCGGCGGCTTCTGGGTCGACGCTGACGTTCCACTCGGCCACCGGGGTGGTGTTCCCCCGGTAGTCGAAGGAGCCGCCCATGATCACCAGGCGCCGCAGCAGCCCCGGCAGGGCCGGTTCGGCCCGCAGGGCCAGTGCCAGGTTGGTCATCGGGCCACTCACCAGTCCGACCAGGGTGCCGGGGTGGGCCCGGGCGGCCCGGATCCACGCCTGCGCGGCGTCGTATCCGGTGAGTCCGCCGCCGGGTGCGGGCAGTTCGGCATAACCCAGTCCGGCCGGGCCATGGGTGTCCTCGGCGGTGCGCATCGGCGCGGTCAGCGGCCGGCCGGCGCCCCGGGACACCGGGATATGCGCGGCCCCGCAGAGTCGCAGCAGGCCCAGGTTGTTGCGGCACACCTGGTCGACGTCGACGTTGCCGCCGGTGGAGGCGATCCCGACCACGTCGGCGTCGGCGCTGGCGAGCAGGTACACCAGTGCCATCGCGTCGTCGACCCCGGTGTCGACGTCGGCGAACACCGGCACCCTCACGGTGTCGCGGCCTCCGCAAGCCGGTCGCGGAACCACTGGGGCCACGCCCGCTTGTCGAAGGTGGCCGCGTCCACGCAGACGTGGGTCAGCGCCGCCTCGGCGATGAGTTCTCCGCTCCGTTCGATGCGGTAGCGGCTGCGCAGGGAGGTGTTCCCGAGCGGTTCGATCGCGACCTCGACCATCAGTTCGTCATCGAACCGGGCGGGGGAGCGGAACTGCAGTTCGGCGGCGACCACCACGAAGTCGATGCCCCGCCGGGTCACCTCCTGGTAGCTGCCGGCCAGTGCCCGCAGAGCCTCGCTGTGCGCCATGTCGGCCCAGGTCAGATAGTGACCGTTGAACGCCCGCCCCTGCATATCGCACTCGGCGTAGCGCACCCGCAACGGCATCGAGAACTGTGCGTCGGCGGTCAATCCGATTCGATCGCGAAGTTGGTGATGCCGTCCCAGTCCTGTAGCACCCATCCGGTGATCGGGTTCCCGGTGAGCACCACCTGGCTGGCATTGGGCAGCGGGTGGTCGGTCAGCAGGCTCGGCTTGCCGTTGCGGGCGTTGAGCAGGGTCCACATCATGATCGCCAGGCCGCTGGAGATCGCGACCGGCTTCTCATCACCGCTCTCGTAGATCTTCTGCACCGCCTCGGTGAACGCGTTGTTGAACTGGTTTCCGTTCACCGAGCCCGGGATGCCGAACCTGCGGTCGCCCTTGAGCCAGGCTTCCGGGCCCAGCAGGAAGGTGCCCGAGGTGTCCGACAGCGGGACGCCCTCGAACCAGCCCGCGGAGATCTCGTTGAGTCCGGGCAGCACTGTCACCTGCTCGCCGAGCGCCTTGGCCACGGGTGCGGCGGTCTGCTCGGTGCGCAACATCTCCGAGGCGAACACGCCGTCATAGCCCTCGCCCGACAGCCGCTTGGCCAGCGCGTCGGCCTGCGCCCTGCCCTCCGCGGTCAGCGGCGGACCGGGAACGTCGGTGGAGGCGACCTTGTCGGCATTGGCCTCGGACTGGGCGTGCCGGATGAGGGTGAGCGTGACATTGCGCACCTTCGGCTCGGATTGGCCGCAGCCCGCGATCATCGTCATGGCCAGCAACCCCGCCAGTGCGGCGGACACTTTTCGGCCTCGGAAAACCTGCATCAGAACAGACTGCCTCCTCCGGCGCTGTGGCGGGGAGAATTCGGGTGAGATTCCCGGACGTCGGCGATCGGCGGGGTGATCGGGCTCTGGCGCGCCTCAGACCACTCCGCCGACTAGTCGGCCGATGGCATAGGTGACCGCCATCGCCAGCGCGCCGCCGATGATGACCCGCTGTGTCGCGCGAACCGGATCGGCGCCACCGAGCCGGGCGCTGACCCAGCCGGTGATTCCCAGGGCGATCAGGACCGCGACGAAGGTGATCGGGATACGTGCCGAGGGCGGCGGCAGCAGGATGGCCAGCAGCGGCAGGAGTGCCCCCACGGTGAACGAGATCGCCGAGGAGATCGCGGCGTGCCAGGGGTTGGTGAGGTCGTCGGGGTCGATGCCCAGTTCGATGTCGATATGCGCGGCGAAGGCATCCTTCTCGGTCAGTTCCTCGGCCACCGCGCGGGCGGTCTCCGGCGAGAGCCCCTTGGCCTGGTAGAGCCCGACGAGTTCGGCGAACTCCGCCTCCGGCTCCTCGGTGAGCTCCCGGCGTTCCTTGGCCAGCAGCGCCTGCTCGGTGTCGCGCTGGGTGCTCACCGAGACGTATTCGCCGAGCGCCATCGACAGCGCCCCGGCGGTGAGCCCGGCGATCCCGGCGGTCAGGATGTGTCCGCGGTCGACGGTGGCGGCGGCCACGCCGATCACGATGCCGGCCACCGAGACGATGCCGTCGTTGGCCCCGAGGACCCCGGCGCGTAGCCAGTTCAGTTTGGTGTTGATGGCGCCGACGTGCGGTTCTGCCGGATGGGTCGAAGTCACACGTCGAGACTAAAACCTTCGCCGCAGTGCCGCGCGGTTTCCTCCCGGCCGAACCCGACCCCCCTGGCGGGTAGAACATACGTTCGATAAACTGCTGCGGGTGGGCTGGAGTGACGGACCGCCGACCTGGGCGGAGATGGAGCGGGTGCTCAACGGCCGGCCGGCGCCAGACGGGCCGACGGGTCCCGCCGTCGCCGCGCCGGCGCGCTCGCCCCGCCGCCCTTCGGCCGTGCCCTATGCCGAGCTGCACGCCCATTCGGCGTTCAGCTTCCTCGACGGCGCCGGAAGCCCGGAGGAACTCGTCGAGGAGGCGGCCCGGCTGGATCTGCGGGCCATCGCGCTGACCGACCACGACGGGCTCTACGGGGTGGTGCGCTTCGCCGAGGCGGCCGCCGACCTCGGCGTGCGCACCGTCTTCGGCGCCGAGCTGTCGCTGGGCGGCACCGCCCGCGCCGGAGTGCCCGATCCGCCGGGCCCGCATCTGCTCGTTCTGGCCCGCGGACCGGAAGGCTACCGGCGGCTGTCCCGTCAGCTGGCCGCCGCGCATCTGGCCGGTGGGCAGAAGGGCAGCCCGCGCTATGACTACGACGCCCTGACCGAGGCCGCCGGCGGGCACTGGCACATTCTGACCGGCTGCCGTAAAGGGCATGTGCGCCAGGCGTTGTCGGCCGGCGGGCCGGGTGCCGCCGCCGAGGCGCTGGCCGACCTGGTGGACCGCTTCGGCGCCGACCGGATCAGTGTCGAGCTGACCCATCACGGCCACCCCGTCGACGACGAGCGCAACGCCGCACTGGCCGAACTCGCGCCGCGGTTCGGCGTGGGCGTGGTCGCCACCACGGCGGCGCACTTCGCCGAGCCCCGCCGCGGCCGGCTGGCGATGGCCATGGCGGCGATTCGGGCCCGGCAGTCCCTCGACGAGGCGGCCGGCTGGCTGGCGCCGCTGGGCGGTTCGCACCTGCGCTCCGGCGAGGAGATGGCGCGGCTGTTCGCCCAGCGGTCCGAGGTGGTCACCGCAGCGGCCGATCTCGGCGAGCAGTGCGCCTTCGAACTGGCGTTGATCGCCCCGCAGCTACCGCCGTTCGACGTTCCCGACGGGCACACCGAGGACAGCTGGCTGCGTGAGCTGGTCATGGTCGGCGCCGGGCAGCGCTACGGGCCGCGGGCCGGTGCGGCGCGCGCCTACGCGCAGATCGAGCGGGAACTGCAGGTCATCTCCCAGCTGAAGTTCCCGGGTTATTTCCTGGTGGTGCACGACATCACCCAGTTCTGCCGGCGCAACAACATCCTGTGCCAGGGCCGGGGCTCGGCTGCCAACTCGGCGGTCTGCTATGCACTCGGGGTTACCGCCGTCGATCCGGTGGCCAACGGACTGCTCTTCGAGCGGTTCCTCTCGCCGGCCCGTGACGGACCGCCCGATATCGACATCGACATCGAGTCGGACCTGCGCGAGCAGGTCATCCAGTACGTCTACACCCGCTACGGCCGCGACTACGCCGCGCAGGTGGCCAATGTGATCACCTACCGCAGCCGCAGTGCGGTGCGCGACACGGCGCGGGCGCTGGGGTTCTCGCAGGGCCAGCAGGATGCCTGGAGCAAGCGGATCAGCCGTTGGACGCCGGTGGCCGGATCGCCCGATCTCGAGGGGATCCCCGAGCCGGTGGTGGATCTGGCGGTGCAGATCGCCGATCTGCCGCGGCATATGGGAATCCACTCCGGGGGAATGGTCATCTGCGATCGGCCGATCGCCGACGTCTGCCCGGTGGAGTGGGCCCGGATGCCGGGTCGCAGTGTGCTGCAGTGGGACAAAGACGACTGTGCGGCAATCGGTTTGGTCAAATTCGACCTGCTGGGGCTGGGCATGCTCTCGGCGCTGCACTACGCGATCGACCTCGTCGCCGAACACAAGGGCATCGAGGTGGACCTGGCCCGCCTCGACCTGTCCGAATCGGCGGTTTACGAGATGCTGCAGCGCGCCGACTCCGTCGGGGTGTTCCAGGTCGAGTCCCGCGCCCAGATGGCTACCCTGCCCCGGCTGAAACCGAGGGTGTTCTACGACCTCGTCGTCGAGGTGGCGCTGATCCGGCCCGGGCCCATCCAGGGCGGTTCGGTGCACCCGTACATCAAGCGGCGCAATGGTCTCGAGCCGGTCGTCTACGACCACCCCTCGATGGAGCCGGCGTTGCGCAAGACGCTGGGCGTGCCGCTGTTCCAGGAGCAGCTGATGCAAGTGGCGGTCGACTGCGCGGGCTTTTCGGCGGCCGAGGCCGATCAGTTGCGCCGGGCCATGGGATCCAAGCGCTCCACCGCCAAGATGCGGCGGTTGCGTGAGCGGTTCTACGCCGGGATGGAGCAGCGTCACGGCATCACCGGGGAGGTGGCCGACCGGATCTACGAGAAACTCGAGGCATTCGCCAATTTCGGCTTCCCGGAGAGCCATTCGCTGTCCTTCGCCTCGCTGGTGTTCTACTCCTCGTGGTTCAAGCTGCACCATCCGGCGGCGTTCTGCGCGGCGCTGTTGCGGGCCCAGCCGATGGGGTTCTACTCACCGCAGACACTGGTCGCCGACGCCCGCCGGCACGGGGTGGAGGTGCGCGGCCCCGATGTCAACGCCAGCCTGGCCCACGCCACCCTGGAGGATCGGGGCACCTCGGTCCGGTTGGGGCTCGGCGCGGTCCGGCACATCGGTGCGGAACTCGCCCAGCGCATCGTCGCCGAACGTCAGTCCGGCGGTCGGTATGCCTCCCTGCTGGATCTGACCGGCCGGGTGCAACTGTCGGTTCCCCAGACCGAGTCGCTGGCCACCGCCGGGGCGCTGGGCTGCTTCGGCAGCACCCGGCGGGAGGCGCTGTGGGCTGCCGGGGCCGCCGCCGCCGAACGCCCGGACCGGCTGCCCGGAGTTGGCTCGGCACCGCATGTCCCCGCGCTGCCCGGCATGAGTGAGGCCGAACTGGCCGCGGCGGACGTATGGGCCACCGGTGTCTCGCCGGACAGCTATCCGACCCAGTTCCTGCGCGCCGATCTCGACGAGATCGGGGTCATCCCGGCTGAGCGGCTACTGACGGTTCCCGACGGAAGTCGGGTGCTGATCGCCGGTGCGGTGACCCATCGGCAGCGTCCCGGGACGGCGCGGGGCGTGACGTTCATGAACATCGAGGACGAGACCGGGATGGTCAACGTGCTGTGCACACCTGGGGTCTGGGTGCGGCACCGGCGGGTGGCCCAGACGGCGCGGGCCCTGCTGATCCGTGGGCAGGTTCAGAACGCCAGCGGTGCGGTGACGGTGGTCGCCGAGCGGATGCGGCCCCTGGAGATGACGATCGGCTCCCGGTCCCGGGACTTCCGCTAACGGCTAGTCTCCGATCATGAGACTGAACCTGAGCGCCGACGAAGTCCTGACCACCACACGTTCGGTGCGTAAGCGCCTCGACTTCGACAAGCCGGTGCCCCGCGAGGTGCTGATGGAGTGTCTCGACATCGCCCTGCAGGCGCCGACCGGATCCAATGCCCAGGGCTGGCAGTGGGTGTTCGTCGAGGACCCCGCCAAGAAGAAGGCGCTGGCCGATATCTACCGGGCCACCGGCACCGGCTATCTCGATCTACCCAAGCCCATCCGCGGCGATATTCGCGATCAGCAGATGGATGCCGTCGTGGATTCCGCGAAGTACCTCAACCAGAACATGGAGAAGGCGCCGGTGATGATGATCCCGCTGCTGGAAGGCCGCCCCGAGGGCGCCGACGCCGGCATGCAGGCATCGTTCTGGGGCTCGCTGCTGCCCGCGGTGTGGAGTTTCATGCTGGCGCTGCGGGAGCGGGGTATCGGCACCGCCTGGACCACGCTGCACCTGATCGGCGACGGTGAGAAGAAGGCCGCCGACCTGCTCGGCATCCCCTTCCAGCACTACACCCAGGGCGGGCTGTTCCCGATCGCCTACACCAAGGGCACCGACTTCAAACTCGCCAAGCGGCTGCCCGCCGAGCAGCTGACCCACTGGGACAGTTGGTGATTCACACCCCACCGTGGAACTTGTGCTGCCGCCACGCCTCGTAGGCGGCCACCGCCGCGGCGTTGGACAGGTTCAGTGAGCGTCGGCCGGGCAGCATCGGGATACGCACCTGTTCGGTGATGCGCGGGTCGGCCAGTGTCTGTTCGTCCAGGCCGGTCGGTTCCGGGCCGAACATCAGAACGTCGCCGGGTTCGTAGCCGATCTCATCGAAGGAGGTCTGGGCGTGGGCGGTGAAGGCGAACACCCGGGCCTCGCCGATCGCCGTCCAGGCGTCGTCCAGACTGGCGTGCACGGTGACTGACGCGAGGTCGTGATAGTCCAGTCCGGCCCGGCGCAACTTCGGCGCGGACAGGTCGAATCCCAAGGGCTCGACCAGATGCAGGTGGCATCCGGTCCCGGCCACCATGCGGATCGCGTTGCCGGTATTCGGGGCTATCCGGGGGGAATGGAAGAGAATCCGGAACACGGGCTTCCGGTTCAGCCCTTCTGCTGGTCGATCAGCGACTCGATTAGTTCGACGACCCGTTGCTGGCCGGCCGCGGTCGCGTCGAGCCTGCCGCACATCTCAGCGAAGCCCCGACCAACGTCGTTCCGGAGATCGCCGAAGTCTTCCCGGAGATCGACGAAGTCTGTGCGTAGTGCGTTGAAACTCGCGGTTGTAGCTCGACGAAAGTCGCGGATCTCAGTTCGTATCTCTGAAACATCGCGGTCGGCAGCACCGGCGAGGATCCTTGCCGCCGCCGCATCCTGCTCAACGGCACGGAGTCGCCTGCGGATGTCGTCGAGGTCGTCCTGACTCACGGAAGAAAGACTACCGGCGGGTGGGCTCGGCGGTTGTCCCAAACTCGCTCACCTGGGGATGACCGGAGCAAGTGTCGCGGATCGCGAGTTCGGGCGAAGATAAAAATCCGAAACACGGCCTCGGTCTAGCGGTTCTGCTGGTCGATCAACGACTCGATGAGTTCGACGATCCGTTGCTGCCCGGCTACGGTCGCGTCCAGCCTGCCGCGCATCTCGACGAACCCGCCATCAACCTGGTCGAAGCGCCTATCGACGTGCTCGAAGCGCCGATCAACCTGCTGGAAGCGCCGATCCACCTGGTCGAAGCGCCGATCAACCTGCTCGAATCGACTATCGACGTGACCGCGCAGATCAACGAAGTCCTGTCGGAGGGCGTTGAAGCTCGCCGTCGTGGCATTGCGAAAATCGCGGATCTCGGCCCGGATTTCGGTCACGTCGCGGTCGGCCGCGCCGGCGAGAATCCTCGCCGCTGCGGCGTCCTGTTCAGCGGCTTGGAGCCGCCGCTTGATATCGCTGAGATCGTCCTGCCCCACGGAGGAAAGGTTACCGCCGGTCCCCGGCGAAAGTAGCTCTCCGTAACGGCGTCTGGGGATGTATCAGCGCCTGGGGATAAGGCGGCGGCGCGCCTGAGACCTGTCAACCCGACAGTCGGGTTTCCTCCTCAGCCTCCTCAGGCTCCTCCGCTTCAGGCTCCTCCGCTTCAGGCTCCTCCGCTTCAGGCTCCTCCGCTTCAGGCTCCTCCGCTTCAGGCTCCTCCGCTTCGGCGCTGTCTTCGCTCTCGTCGCTCTCTTCGCCACGGCCGATCAGGGTGGCACCCGTTGCGTAAATGACGACGAACACCATCGTCACCACCAGGCTGAAACCGCCCACCCAGTTCGCCAGCAACGTGGCCAGGACGCAGGCTCCGAGCCACCAGCGCTGAAAGCGCTTCGCCTCCATGGGCCACAATCTATCCGACGATGACATCATCAACGCCGCCGTGGTCCGGCCGGGCACTGACCGGCCGCGACTTCTCCGAGGAAGATCTCGCCGGCCTGCGCACCGAGCGGGCGGTGTTCACCGACTGCGACTTCGGTGGCACCAACCTCGCCGAGTCGGAACATCTCGGATCGGCCTTCCGCAACTGCCGATTCGTTAGGGCCACGCTGTGGCACAGCACCTTCCGTCATTGCAGCATGATGGGTTCGACGTTCGAGGACTGCCGGCTGCGCCCGATCGTCTTCGACGAAGTGGACTTCACCCTGACGGTTCTGGGCGGCGCGGATCTTCGCGGTGTGGACCTGTCGGGTTGCCGTCTGCGGGAGGCCTCCCTGGTGCAGGCCGATCTTCGCAAGGCGGACCTGCGCGGAGCGGATCTGACCGGGGCGCGCACGCAGGGGTTGCGCCTGGAGGGTGCGGATCTGCGCGGTGCCCGCGTCGATCCGACGCTGTGGACCACGGCGGGCTGTCGGGAAGCGCGCATCGACATAGCGCAGGGGTTGGCCTTCGCCGCGGCCCACGGCCTCGACATCTCCGGTGAGTGATTCCCACAGTTCCGACTTCGTCCACAGCCGCCGATTAGGGGCCGGACTTTGTCACCCCGCAACCCTAGAATCAAACACATGTTCGAGGAAATTGCCGACGCCGGGGTGGTAGACATCATCGCGGAGTCGGCGCGCGTGGAGAACATCGCCTGTGCGCGCCGCCTGGCGGCGATCGCCGAACTCTATGAACGCCGCCAGATCCCCGTCGAGGACGGCCAAGGTCGCGAACTGTGGCGCATCGACCCGTGGGAGGCAGTCGCGGCCGAAGTCGCCGCCGCCCAGTGCATCACCGCCGCGGCGGCGGGATCACTTCTGCACAACGCCATCTGTCTTCGGGAACGGCTACCCAAGGTCGCCGCACTGTTCGCTACTGGAGCCCTCGACTACCGCACCGTGCGAATGATCGTCGCGCGGACGCTGCTCGCCCTCGACCCCGACGCGCTCGCGGCCATCGACGCCGAACTGGCCGAGCAGATCCCGAACTGGGGACCCCTATCGGTGCTGAAGATGCAGCGGGCCGTCGATGCTGTCGTCGTCCGCCACGACCCGGAAGCGCGGCACCGGTCGGAGCGCACGACCCGGGGCCGCTATATCGACATCGCCCACGATCGCGACGTGTCCTACCTGACGGGCGAGTTGAATCCCGTCGAGGCGACCCTGCTCGACCGTCGCCTGACCGCGATGGCGCACTCCGTCTGCGACAACGACCCCCGCACGGTGGAACAGCGTCGTGCGGACGCGATGGGCGCCCTGGCGGAGGGACACACCACGCTGGTGTGTGCCTGCGGCGGTCCTGACTGCGCCGCCACCACCGACGAGAAGCGCCCGCCGTCGGTCGTGGTGCACGTCGTGGCCGAAGCCGCCGCGCTGAACTCCGCCGACGCTGAGGTCGTGCACGGCGAGCGCCCCGGCGACAACACCACCGAGGTGACCACCAGCCGCGAGCGCCTGGCGGAGGTGTTGCGGGACTACGCGCGACGCGATCAGCCGACCCCTCCGGCTCAAACCCGTCCGGCGCCCACCTCGGGAATCGTCATGGGCGGACCGGCGGTGCCCGCCGCCGGTCTCGCCGACCTCATAGCCCGCGGCATTGCTGAAGCCCGTCCAGTGGTGCATCCCGGCGAGAGCCCGCCGGAACCGCGCTACCGCCCGTCGAAGGCCCTGGCCGACTTCATCCGCGCCCGGGACCTCACCTGTCGCTTCCCTGGTTGCGACTGTCCGGCAGAGCGGTGCGATATCGACCACACCATTCCCTACAGTCGCGGCGGACCCACGCACGCCTCGAATCTGAAATTGAAGTGTCGAAAACATCACTTGCTCAAGACATTTTGGTCAGGTCCGCGGGGCTGGCGAGATGAACAACTGCCCGACGGCACCGTCGTCTGGACGGCTCCGTCCGGGCACGTTTATCGCACCGTTCCCGGCAGCGTCCTGTTGATCTCGGGCCTATCGATTCCCACCGGCTCCGTTGAGTTCACGCCCGCCGAGGCCGAACCGCCTTCGCCGTACCGCGGCCTGGCCATGCCGCAGCGCAAGCGCACCCGTGCCGCCGACCGGCATCGCCGGATCATGTCGCTGCGCCGGCTCAACGGGAGGTCTTGAGCCGGATCTTCCAGCGCACCAGCAGCAGATATCCGATGCTCAGCGCGGTGAGCATGGCCATGTCGAACCACCAGCTCGAGGCGGTGTGCTCCCACCAGTGGTCCTTGGGCGTCAACGGTCCCGGCACCAGGTGGATGAGGTCCACCGTGGACGCCGAGGCGGCGAAACCCCACCGGGCCGGCGTCAGCCACGACAGCTGGTCGAGCACCAGCCGATCGGTCACCGGGATCATCCCGCCCGAGAACACCAGCTGGCTCATGATCGCCACCACCAGCAGCGGCATGATCTGCTCATTGGATTTCGCCAGCGCCGACAGCAGCAGGCCCAGGTTGGCCGAGGCCACGCAGGTGGCGGCGATGGTCACGAACAACTCCAGCGACGGGTTTCCCAACGCCACCGCACCCTGGGTCGGCGCACCCTTGCCCCAGATCACGATGGTCGTCACGATCGCCGACTGCGCCACCGCGAACACCGTGTAGACGCAGACCTTCGCCAGCAGATAGGCGGTCGTGGACAACCCGACCGCCTGCTCACGCCGGAAGATCGGCCGCTCGCCGATCAGGTCGCGGATGGTCAGCGCGGTACCCATGAAGATCGCCCCGACGTTGAGCAGCACCAGGATCTGCCCCGGCTCGTTGGGCGCATCGCCCATCGGATCGGGCACCCCGAAGCCGGCAGTGCCGGGCACCGCCAGCGACAGCACGCCCATGATGAACGGCAGCAGCGCCAGGAAGATGAAATAGCCGCGATCGGAGATGATCAACCGGGTTTGCCGGCGCACGATCGTGGAGAACTGGCGCGCCAGGCTGGTGTGTGTCGGCTCACCGAGTGCGGACGGCTGTTCGGTCGGCGGCGCCGCCGGCGGCGGACCGCTGAGCGCCAGGTACCGGTCGTTGGCGCCCTGCGGATCCGCGGCCACCGTGCTGAAGATGTCGGCCCAGTTAGTAGTTCCCATCGCCGCGCCGATCGCGCTCGGCGGGCCGCAGAACGCCGTCTTGCCGCCCGGCGCGAGCAGCAGCACTTGATCACACACATCCAGGTAGGTCAGCGAGTGGGTGACCACCAGCACCACGCGCCCGGCGTCAGCCAGCTGGCGCAGCATTGTCATCACCTGACGGTCCAGGGCCGGATCCAACCCCGAGGTCGGTTCGTCGAGGATCAGCAGCGACGGCCCGGTCAGCAGTTCCAGCGCCACCGACGCCCGTTTGCGCTGGCCACCGGAGAGCCGGTCGACGCGGGTGTCGGCGTGCGCGGTCATCTCCAATTCGGCCAGCACCTCTTTGACCACCTGCTGGCGGTCCTCGGTCGTGGTGTCCGGTGGAAGGCGCAACTCGGCCGCGTACATCAGAGCCTGGTTGACCGTGAGCTGACCGTGCACCACATCGTCCTGGGGCACCATCCCGATCCGGGAGCGCAGCGAGGCGTACTCGGCGTGGATGTTGTGGCCCTCGAAGCTGACCGTTCCGGTGGTGGGGTGGGTGAGGCCGGCGACCTGGCGGGCCAGGGTCGACTTGCCCGCGCCGGACGGTCCGATGACCGCGGTCAGCGTTCCGGGGCGTGCGGTGAACGAGATGTTCTCCAGCAACGTCTTGTTGCCCTCGATCGTCCAGGTGAGTCCGCGAACGTCCAGCCCGCCGGTTCCGGCGGCCGCCGCCGTCTCGGCCCGCCGAGCCAGCGTTACGCCGTCGAAAACCAGGTCGACGTTGCCGATGGTGACCACGTCGCCCGGATCGAGCAGGGCGGCGTCCACCCGGTTGCCGTTGACGAAGGTGCCGTTGATGGACCGGTTGTCGGCGAGCTTGGTTCCGCCCGGGGTCGGGATCAGGGTGGCGTGATGGCGCGATGCCAGCACGTCGGGGATGACGATGTCGTTGTCGGTGGCCCGCCCGATGGTCAGCGATCCCGGTGGCGGCGGAGCCGACGACGAGCCCGGCCGGAGAATCTTGAGCATCGAAGTGGCCAGGTTCGACGTGCCGCCCGCGCGCGCCGCCGACGGACCCATCTGGGTGGGGGCGTTCTCCGGTTCCCGGTAGACCGGGCGCGACGGCGGCGGAGGGGGAGGCGGGGGCGGGGCGGGGCGAGTCGGGTACTGGTAGGTCTGCTGCACAGGCGGCGGCCCGGCGATCATCTCGGTTGGGGGCTGCGGCAACCGCCCGGTCGGACCCTGCTGGCTGCCGAGCTCGAAGCGCAGCTCCGGTCCTTCCGGATTGCCCAGATTCACCACCGTGGCGTCGGTCACCTCGACCTCCGGGACCCGTCGGCCGCGGACGAACATACCGTTGAGCGAGCCGTTGTCGACGGCCGTCCACCGGCCGTAGGCGGGTCGCAGCACAACATGCGCACGGGAGACCAGCGGGTGGGGGATGCGGATATCGGCCCGCAGGTCGCGGCCGACCACCACGTCGGTACCCGCGGTGAAGGCGCGTGCCGTGCCGTCGTGCCAGACGGTCAGCGTTGGCCCTGAAGGCGTCGAGGGGCTGCTCATCGGCGCCAACTCTAGCGGTCCGGGCCCCCGGTAAGGACGCACCGCGTGCGCGTGTAGATCGTCGGCATGCACTTGTTGCAGTGGTCGCAGACCGAGCGCACCGAGCGGGCCTGCCCGTCGGCTCGCATCCGGTTGACAAGATCCGGCTCGGCCAGCAGCGCACGCCCCATCGCGACGAAGTCGAATCCCGCTGACATGGCCTTGTCCATCGCGTCCTTATTGGTGATCCCGCCGAGCAGGATCAGCGGGATGCTCAGTTCGGCGCGGAACTTCTCGGCGTCGCGCATCAGGTACGCCTCCCGGTAGGGGTACTCGCGCAAAAACTTGGTGCCGGTCATCCGGATGCCCCAGCGCAGCGGCGGCGGGAACGCCCCGGCGAACTCCTTGAGCGGCACGCCCCCTCGGAACAGATACATCGGGTTGAGCAGCGAACTTCCCGCGGTCAGTTCGATCGCGTCCAGGCCGCCGTCATCCTGCAGCCAGCGGGCGGTCTGCAGCGACTCCTCGACGGTGATGCCACCGCGCACCCCGTCGGTCATGTTCAGCTTGGCGGTCACGGCGATCGCCGGGACGCCGTCGCGCGCGACCTCGGTGCGCACCGCCCGGACGATCCCCCTGGCCAGTTTCGCGCGGTTCTCCAGCGAACCGCCGAAATCGTCGCTGCGCCGGTTGATCAGCGGCGACAGGAATGAGCTCGCCAGGTAGTTGTGCCCGAGGTGGATCTCCACGGCGTCGAATCCGGCGTCGACGGCATAGCGCGCCGCCCGGGCGTGCGCGGCGATCACCTCGTCGATATCGGCGCGGGTGGCGCGCCGGGCGAACCGCATGGACAGCGGGTTGAAGAACCGCCCCGGAGCGAGCGCCGTCGCCTTGTTGGACCGCGCATTGGCCACCGGCCCGGCGTGCCCGATCTGCGCGCTGACCGCCGCGCCCTGGGCGTGCACGGCCTCGGTGAGCCGGCACAGCCCAGGCAGTGCCTCCGGCCGCATCCACAACGCCGAGTCGTCGGTGCGCCCGCCCCGGCTGACCGCGCAGTAGGCGACGGTGGTCATACCGACCCCGCCGGCGGCCATCGCCCGATGGAAGTCGATCAGGTCGTCGCTGACCAGCGCCCCGGGGGTGCGCGCCTCGAAGGTGGCCGCCTTGATGATCCGGTTGCGCAGCGTCACCGGACCGAGTTGGGCCGGGCTGAACACATCCCGAACGGCGTCCATATGCAGAATGTAGCCGTGCCCGCGCTCACTTTGGACGGCAAGTTGACCCGCGACGAGATCCTCGCCGACCTCACCGAACGGGTGGCCGCGCTGACTGCGCAGGGCCGCACGCCCGGCCTGGGCACCGTCCTGGTCGGGGACGACCCGGGCTCGCACGCCTACGTCCGCGGCAAGCACTCCGACTGCGCCAAGGTCGGCATCACCTCGATCCGCCGCGACCTGCCCGCCGACATCAGTCAGGCCCAGCTCAACGACACCATCGACGAACTCAACGCCAACCCGGACTGCACCGGCTACATCGTGCAACTGCCGCTGCCGCGCCACCTCGACGAGAACGCCGCCCTGGAGCGCATCGACCCGGCCAAGGACGCCGACGGTCTGCACCCCACCAACCTCGGCAGGCTGGTCCTCAATGAACCGGCGCCGCTGCCGTGCACCCCGCGCGGCATCGTTCACCTGCTGCGGCGTTACGAGGTCCCGATCAACGGGGCGCACGTCGTGGTGATCGGCCGCGGCGTCACGGTGGGCCGCCCGCTCGGGCTGCTGCTGACCCGGCGAACCGAGAATGCCACGGTCACGTTGTGCCACACAGGAACCCGCGATCTGCCGTCGCTCACCCGCCAGGCCGACATCATCGTCGCCGCGGTCGGGGTCCCACACATGCTGACCGCCGACATGGTCAAGCCCGGCGCGGCCGTGGTGGACGTCGGGGTCAGCCGGGTCGACGGGAAGCTCACCGGGGACGTGGCCCCGGGAGTGTGGGACGTCGCCGGGCACGTGTCTCCGAACCCCGGTGGGGTGGGCCCGCTCACCCGGGCTTTCCTGTTGACCAACGTCATCGAACGAGCGGAAGCCCAACCGGCAGAAGCCCGGTGATGAAAGTTCGCCACCTGTTGCGGACGCAGTGGCCGATCCTGACCGTCGCGGCGATCTTCGCGGCGGCCCTGGTCCTCGTCGCCGCCGGGTTCTGGCGGCGCGGGGCGTTTCTGCTGGGTGTCGGGGTGGGGGTGGCCGCCGCGCTGCGACTGGTGCTCTCCGATCAGCGCGCCGGTCTGCTGGTGGTCCGCACCAAGCCACTGGACTTCGCCACCATGACGACCGTCAGCGTGATCATGCTCTATGTGGCCGGCACCATCGACCCGCTGGGAACCAGCTAGACACCCAGGGTGGCCCGCACGCACACCGTGATGTACGGCAGTGCGATGCCCTCCGAGTTGACCAGCGCCGGATGGTCGGTCAGCAGCCGGCGAACCTCGTCGAGAGTCCGGGTGCGCACGTCGGCCGGTGAGGTGATGCAGTAGCTGCGGGATGCGACGTAGTCGATCAACGACTCGCGGGTGATGTAGTTGGTCCACTCCACCTGGTGGGTCGCCACGTCGGTGAAGGGCGCGGGCAGCTCGACGGTGGCGCTGTCTCGGTCATGCTCGAGTCCGACGATGCGGCCGAACTCCTTGACCCAGCCCAGCCGCTCATCGCGGGTGTTCCACACCACGCCCAGCCGCCCGCCCGGCCGCAGCACCCGGGCGATCTCGGCGGCCGCCGCCTCCTGGTCGAACCAGTGCCAGGCCTGGGCCACCAGCACGGCGTCGACATGGGAGTCCGGTAGCGGGATGTGCTCGGCGGTGCCCAGCAGCGCGGGGGTGTCGGGCAGCGCGTCGCGCAGAACGTCGAGCATCTCGGCGATCGGGTCGACGGCGATGACGTTCAAGCCGCGCTCCACCAGCCGGGTGGTCAGTTTGCCGGTGCCGGCCCCCAGATCGAGTACGTCACGCGGCTGCCAGTTCGCCGTCGGCGCGAGCAGCCAGTCGATCGCCTCCGGCGGGTAGGACGGCCGGCCCCGTTCGTAGGCGGCGGCCTGCTCCCCGAAGGACAGCGACCGCTCGCGGCGGGGGTCACTCACCCGAGGGTCTCGCGGATCAGCTGGCCGACGGCCTCGGTCTCGATCAGGAAGCCGTCGTGGCCGTAGATCGACTCCACGACGTTGAGGCCGGAGCAGCCGGGCAGCAGATCGGCCAGTTCCTGCTGCAGCCGCAACGGGTAGAGCCGGTCGGAGGTGATCCCGCCGACGACCGCCGGCACCGGGCAGGACCGCAGCGCCGCCGCGACACCGCCGCGTCCCCGTCCCACGTCGTGGCTGGACAGCGTCTCGGTCAGCGCCACGTAGCTGCCGGCGTCGAACCGGCGGACCAGCTTGGCGCCCTGGTACTCCAGGTAGCTCTGCACCGCGTAGCGGCCGCCGGCCAGCGGATCCTCCTGGCCCTGGCCGTCGTTGCCGAAGCGGGTGTCCAGTTCGGTCTCGCCGCGATAGGTCAGGTGGGCGAAGCGGCGTGCCAACTCCAGACCGGTGTCAGGTGATCGCCCGGTGCCGTAGTAGTTGCCGCCCTGCCAGTTCGGGTCGGACTTGATGGCCGCGATCTGGGTGCTCTGGGTGCCGATCTGGTCGGCGGTGGCCCGCGCCCCGACGGCCAGGACCAGACCGGCGCCCACCCGATCGGGATAACCGATCATCCATTCCAGCGCCCGGGCCCCGCCCATCGAGCCGCCGATGACCGCCGCCACCTCGGGGATGCCCAGCGCGGCCAGCGCGGCGACATCGGCGTTGACCTGGTCGCGCACGGTGATCAGCGGGAACCGGGATCCCCACGGGCGTCCGTCGCGGGCCAGCGAACTGGGCCCGGTGGAACCCCGGCACCCGCCCAGAACGTTGGTCGCCACCGCGCACCAGCGGTTGGTGTCGACCGGCGCTCCCGGACCGGCCACCCCGTCCCACCAGCCGGGCACGTTGGAATCCCCGGTGAGGGCGTGCAGCACGACGACGATGTTGTCCCCGCTGGGAGACGGTTCGCCCCAGCGCTGGATCGCGATCGACACGTCGTCGAGCACTGCGCCGCTCTCCAGGCGCAGTGCTCCGACGTCGACGATGCCGATCTCGCCCTCGGCCGGGAGGGCCGTGGTCCGCAGGCGTTCGTGCGCGAGTGTCATATCCGGCTCCGTCAAAGGGCCGCCACGGCCAGCGGTTGGGAACCCGGCGATCTGGCGGCGGCGAAGCCGCGCTCGAGGTCGGCCAGGATGTCGTCGATACCCTCTAGGCCGACGGCCAGCCGCACCAGACCGGGGGTGACCCCGGTGGCCAGTTGTTCGGCGGCCGACAGCTGCTGGTGGGTGGTCGAGGCCGGATGGATCACCAGCGAACGCACGTCGCCGATGTTGGCCACATGGCTGTGCAGCCTCAGCGCGTTGACGAATGCCTTGCCCTTTTCGATGCCGGCCTGCCCCTCGCCGGCCAGCTCGAAGGACAGCACCGCGCCGGTTCCCCGGGGCGCCAGCTTCCGGCCCCGTTCGTACCAGGGTGAGCTGGGAAGTCCGGCGTAATTCACGCTGATGACGTCGTCGTGGCCGGCCAGGTACTCCGCGACGCGTTGGGCGTTGGAGACGTGCCGCTCGATGCGCAGGCTCAGCGTCTCCAGGCCCTGGGCGATCAGGAAGGCGTTGAACGGTGCGGCCGCCGAGCCGAGGTCGCGCAGCAGCTGGACACGGGCCTTCAGTGCGAAGGCGGGAGCGCCCAGATCGGCGAACACCACACCGTGATAACTCGGGTCGGGGGTGGTGAAACCCGGGAACTTCCCGGAGGTCCAGTCGAAGGTGCCGCCGTCGACGATCACCCCGGCGACCGCGGTGCCGTGGCCGCCGAGGTATTTGGTGGCCGAGTGCACCACGATATCCGCACCTTGGGAGAGCGGCTGGATCAGGTACGGCGTCGCGATGGTGTTATCCACGATCAGCGGAACCCCGTTGTCGTGGGCCACCGCGGAGACCCCGGGGGTGTCGAGGATGTCGACCTTCGGATTGGAGATGGTCTCTGCGAAGAACGCCTTGGTGTTCGGCCGCACCGCCGCGCGCCACGCGTCGAGGTCGTCGGGGTCGGAGACGAACGTCGTCTCGATCCCCAGCTTGGCCAGCGTGTAATGCAGCAGGTTGTAGGTGCCGCCGTAGAGCCTGGGGCTGGACACGATGTGGTCCCCGGCGCCGGCGAGGTTCAGGATTGCGAAGGTCTCCGCGGCCTGGCCCGAGGACAGGAACAGCGCCGCCACCCCGCCCTCGAGTGCGGCGATGCGCTGCTCGACGACGTCGGTCGTCGGATTCATCAGCCGGGTGTAGATGTTGCCGGGCTCGGCCAGCCCGAACAGCGCGGCGGCGTGGTCGGTGCTGTCGAAGGTGTAGGAGGTGGTCTGGTAGATCGGCAGCGCCCGGGAGTGGGTGTCTCTGTCGGGAGTCTGGCCGGCGTGGATCTGCTTGGTCTCGAAGGACCAGTTGTCGGGGGTGGTCATGGGATTGTGTCTCCTTGGGTGTCACTGGCTGGGGGTGCTTGCGCAGCACGGCCCGTCACCGTGGTGACGAGGGCCTGCTGCGACCACTGGGTCAGCGACAGCGACACATATGAGGGCTCCGCATCAGGTTTCCCTGTCTACTCGGGGGGCCCGTCATGGCGGACCCGCGCTTGCCGTGCAGCCGCCTTCGGCTGCTCAACCTGGTCATCACCCGGGGCACCCCACCGCGGTTGGAGGGTTGCCGGCCAGCAAGCCGGGGCTTGATGCTGGCGCTCATGACCGATTGAAAGAATAGCTCACACTCGCCGGAGCTGGCCACCGGTTCCCCGGCCGGGTGGCTTCGATGTAGCGCAGTATGTGAGTCGATACTGGTAACCGCCTTGACCGAGAACCGACGCCGGGAGAACAGCGCATGAGTGCCGAGCAGCCGACCATCATCTACACGCTGACCGACGAGGCGCCGTTGCTGGCGACCTATTCCTTCCTGCCGATCATCAGGAGTTTTGTCGAGCCCGCGGGCATCGACGTCCGATCCAGCGACATCTCGGTGGCGGCCCGCGTCCTGGCCGAGTTCGGCGACTATCTGACCGAGGAGCAGCGGGTTCCCGACAACCTGGCCGAGCTGGGCAGGCTGACCCAGGATCCCGACACCAACATCATCAAACTGCCCAATATCAGCGCCTCGGTGCCCCAGCTGCTGGCCGCCATCACCGAGCTGCGGGCCAAGGGCTACAACCTGCCGGACTACCCCGAGGATCCGAAGACCGACGAGGAAAAGGATATTCGCGCGCGCTACGCCAAGTGCCTCGGCAGCGCGGTGAACCCTGTTCTGCGTGAGGGTAATTCCGATCGTCGCGCCCCCAAGGCGGTCAAGGAGTACGCGCGCAAACACCCGCACAGCATGGGCGAGTGGTCGATGGCGTCGCGCACCCACGTGGCGCATATGCGGCATGGCGACTTCTACCACGGCGAGAAGTCGATGACGCTGGACCGGGCGCGCGACGTGAAAATGGAATTGGTCACCGCCCGCGGCGAAACCCTCGTGCTCAAGCCAGAGGTGAAGTTGGACGCCGGCGACATCATCGACAGCATGTTCATGAGTAAGAAGGCGCTGTGCGACTTCTACGAGGAGCAGATGCAGGACGCCTACAAGACCGGCGTCATGTTCTCGCTGCACGTCAAGGCCACGATGATGAAGGTCAGCCACCCCATCGTGTTCGGGCACGCCGTCAAGGTGTTCTACAAGGACGCCTTCGCCAAGCATCAGAAGCTCTTCGACGAACTCGGGGTCAACGTCAACAACGGGCTGTCCGACCTCTACAGCAAAATCGAGTCGCTGCCGCGGTCGCTCCGCGACGAGATCATCGACGACCTGCACGAATGCCACGAACACCGGCCCGAGCTGGCCATGGTGGATTCGGCCAGGGGGATCTCCAACTTCCACTCGCCCAGCGACGTCATCGTCGATGCGTCGATGCCGGCGATGATCCGCGCGGGCGGCAAGATGTACGGCGCCGACGGCAAGCTCAAGGACACCAAGGCCGTGAACCCGGAGTCCACCTTCTCCCGGATTTACCAGGAGATCATCAACTTCTGCAAGACCAACGGTCAGTTCGATCCGACGACGATGGGTACCGTCCCCAACGTCGGCCTGATGGCGCAGAAGGCCGAGGAATACGGCTCCCACGACAAGACGTTCGAGATTCCCGAGGACGGGGTCGCCAACATCGTCGACCTCGCCACCGGCGAGGTGCTGATGAGCCAGAACGTCGAGGCCGGCGACATCTGGCGCATGCCGGTGGTCAAGGACGCCCCGATCCGCGACTGGGTCAAGCTGGCCGTAACCCGGGCCCGTAAGTCCGGAATGCCGGCGGTGTTCTGGCTGGACTCCGAGCGTCCGCACGAGAACGAGTTGCGCAAGAAGGTGGAGCGGTACCTCTCCGACCATGACACCGAGGGCCTCGACATTCAGATCATGTCGCAGGTGCGCGCCATGCGGCACACGATTGAACGGGTCAGCCGCGGGCAGGACACCATCGCGGTGACCGGCAACATCCTGCGCGACTACCTCACCGACCTGTTCCCGATCCTGGAACTGGGAACCAGCGCCAAGATGTTGTCGATCGTGCCGCTGATGGCCGGCGGGTGCATGTACGAGACCGGGGCCGGCGGTTCGGCGCCCAAGCACGTCAGTCAGCTGCTGGAGGAGAATCACCTGCGTTGGGATTCGCTCGGCGAGTTCCTCGCGCTGGCCGTCAGCCTGGAAGACCTCGGATCCAAGACCGACAGCAAGCGCATCAAGATCCTCGCCACGACACTGGACGCCGCCACCGGCAAGCTGCTGGACAACAGCCGCAACCCGTCGCGCAAGACCGGTGAACTCGACAACCGGGGCAGTCAGTTCTACCTTGCCCTGTACTGGGCGCAGGAACTCGCCGCGCAGACCGAGGACAAGGAACTCGCGGAGCACTTCGCCGCACTGGCCGCGGCCCTGGCATCGAATGAGGACGCCGTCGTCGCTGAACTCAACGAGGTTCAGGGTCATCCGGTGGACATCGGCGGCTACTACTACCCGGACCGGGAGAAGCTCACGGCGGTGATGCGGCCCAGCAAGACGTTCAACGCCGCGCTGGAAGCGTCCTCCGAAGCCTGATAGGGCGCCCTTGTAGGCTGGTCGCCGAGGCGATCGCCAGGCTTAGGAGGATCCGGAACTCACATGTCGAGTCGACCCAAGATCAAGGTCAAAGGCGTTGTCGTCGAACTCGACGGCGACGAGATGACACGGATCATCTGGAAGCTGATCAAGGACACCCTGATCCTGCCCTACGTCGACGTCAACCTGGAGTACTACGACCTTGGCATCGAGCATCGCGACGCCACCGACGACCAGGTCACCATCGACTCCGCGCACGCCATTCTCAAGCACGGCGTCGGCGTGAAATGCGCGACCATCACCCCGGACGAGGCCCGCGTCAAAGAGTTCAACCTCAAGAAGATGTGGCTGTCGCCCAACGGCACCATCCGGAACATCCTGGGCGGCACCATCTTCCGCGCCCCGATCGTCATCTCCAACATCCCCCGCCTGGTGCCGGGCTGGACCAAGCCGATCATCATCGGCCGCCACGCATTCGGCGATCAGTACCGCGCCACCAACTTCAAGGTCGACCGCCCCGGCACCGTCACGCTGACCTTCACGCCCGAGGACGGCAGCGAGCCGATGGTGCACGAGGTGGTGCGGATCCCCGAAGACGGCGGGGTGGTGATGGGGATGTACAACTTCAAGAAGTCGATTCAGGACTTCGCCCGGTCGTCGTTCTCCTATGCGCTGCAACAGAATTACCCGGTGTACCTCTCGACGAAGAACACCATCCTCAAGGCCTATGACGGCATGTTCAAAGACGAGTTCCAGCGCATCTTTGACGAGGAGTTCAAGGCCGAGTTCGACAAGCGCGGCCTGACTTACGAGCACCGCCTGATCGACGACATGGTGGCCTCCTGCCTGAAGTGGGAGGGTGGCTACGTCTGGGCGTGCAAGAACTACGACGGCGACGTCGAATCCGACATCGTGGCCCAGGGTTACGGCTCGCTGGGCCTGATGACCTCGGTGCTGATGACCCCGGACGGAAAGACGGTGGAGGCCGAGGCAGCCCACGGCACGGTCACCCGGCACTACCGCCAGTACCAGCAGGGCAAGGCGACGTCCACCAACCCCATCGCCTCGATCTTCGCCTGGACCCGCGGTCTGCAGCACCGCGGCAAGCTTGACGGCACGCCCGAGGTGATCGAGTTCGCCCGCACCCTCGAGGAGGTCGTGATCCACACCGTCGAGGGCGGCCAGATGACCAAGGACCTGGCGCTGCTGATCGGCCCGGATCAACCCTGGCAGACCAGCGAGCAGTTCCTGGCCACGCTGGCCTACAACCTCAAGAAGTCGCTGGCCTGACCCGAGTTCACCCCGCCGGCGGGACTATGCGCAGCGGCGGGCGATGCTCCTCGACCCAGGCGACGATCAGGTCGACGACCGTCTGCGGCGCCTCGAACATCGGGATGTGCCCGACATTGTGCAGCGTGGTGACCCGGTCGATATCGGGAATGTGCTTGAGGAAGTGCTTGGTGTAGCGCGGGTGCGGCAGCACCCGGTCGCGTTCACAAACCACCAGGTTGGTCGGTGTCCCGGTCTCGGCCAGCTCCATCAGCCCCGGTAAAAGCAGCGCCTTGACGAGCAGCTGGTAGTAGGCCCGGCAGTGGGTGACATCGTCGATCACCTCGAGCATGTCGGCATCGGACAGCCCGGCCGGGGTGGCGCTGATCGGCACACTCGCCGCCGCCTTGGCCAGCGGGAGCCGGGCCGCGCGCGGTCCCAACGCCTTCGCGGTCAACCACACCGGCAGGCCCGCGACGAACTTGCCTACGATCTCGTACTTGACCGGCGACCAGCGGTGCCAGCCGCCGGCCGGGGCGATGGCCGTCAACGTCCGTGCCCGGCCCCGTCGCTCCAGTTCGAAGGCAACCCAGCCGCCCAGCGAGTTGCCGACGATGTGGGCCGTGCCCCAGCCCAGCTCGTCGAGTTGTGCCTCGACATGGTCGGCCAGAGTGCGGGTGTCCAGGAACCACGACCGGGTATGCGGTCCGCCGTTGTGTCCGGCCATGGTCGGCGCGAATACTTCGAACCGGCCGGTCTCGGCCAGCTGGGGTGCCACCTCGTGCCACACGTAGGACGACATCATGAACGGGTGAAGCAGCAGGATCGGCTCCCCCGAACCGAGGTGGATGGGTTCCCGGCTCATGGCTCCACGATAGGTTGCCAGCTGTGATTGTCACCACCATCAATGTCAACGGGGTGCGCGCCGCGGTGCGGCAGCGCTCCGAGCGCAACCTTGGCCTTTTGCACTGGCTCAGCAACTGCAGCTCCGACGTCGTCTGCCTGCAGGAGACCCGCGCCGACGACGCCCAGTTGGGCGAGGCGCTGACTCCGGCCCTTTCCGGGGGCTGGCACCTTGCCTCGGCCGAGCCGCACCTGAAGGGCCGCAGCGGTGTCGCCATCCTCAGCCGTACCCCGTTCGAGGATGTCCGGATCGGTTTGACGGCAACGGAATTCGCTCAGCATGGCCGTTACATCGAAGCTGACATCCGAGGGATCACCGTCGGCAGCGTCTATGTCCACACCGGGGAGGCCGGAACCGACAAGCAGGTGGAGAAAGAGCGATTCATGGCTGCGCTCGGTACCCGGATGGCTGAGTTGTCCGCTTCCGGCGGCCATGCCGTGCTGTGCGGCGACTGGAATATCGCCCACGCCGAGAACGACATCAAAGCCTGGAAGGCCAACGTCAAGAAGTCCGGGTTCCTGCCCGGCGAGCGGCAGTGGCTCACCGAGCTGATGGACTCGGGCTGGGTGGACGTTGCCCGGCGCGTGCACGGCGATGTGCCGGGCCCGTACAGCTGGTGGTCGTGGCGCGGTAAGGCCTTCGACAACGACGCGGGTTGGCGCATCGACTACCACCTGGCCACGTCGGAACTGGCCGGATGGACCCGTGCGGCTCGGGTGGAGAAGCCGGCCGAGTACGCGCTGCGGTGGTCCGACCACGCGCCGGTCACCGTCGAGTTCGACGACTAGACGGCGATCGTCCCGGCGTCCAGTGCGGTGAGGTTGTCGCCGAGGGGGTTACCGAGGGTGACCATGCTTTGGAAGTACTCGATGACGCGTTTGTCGGAGACGTCCAGTGCGGGCCATTGGGGCCAGTCCCAGGTGTCGTTCATGAACGGTTGGAGCTGGTCGTGGCTGAGCACGGTGAGGTGGTTGACGTCGTGGGCGGTGGCGCCGCCTTCGAGGACGAGTCGGCCGTGGGCGCGGTCGTGCATCCAGCCGGCGTAGTGGGGTTCCATTTTCAGGGTGTCGATGAACGCGGTCTGGTAGCCGTTGGCGGTGAGGTAGTCGGCGAAGCCGTCGTGGCCGTAGGCGGCGACCATGGCCATGACGTCGGCTTGATCCCAGTCGGGCGGTGCGTTCGATGTCGGCGACGATCTGCGGGTCGTATTTGTCGTCGGCGACCAGCCGACTTTGGCGCCCTGCATGGCGTAATGACAGTCCGACGCCCTGGATGTCGGTGCCCCAGGCTTCGGTGTTGTTGGTCAGGCCGTTGGCGAAGGCCCGGCGCCGACGTCTTCGATGGTGGCGGGGGCCAGTCCGCGAAGCCTCGGAGAGGTCGTTGCAGGCGACAGGGGCCTCGGTGGTGATGGCGGTGCGCCCGCCGGCCAGGCCGTATCCATGCCAGTGTGGTCGCTGCCGTGGAACATGCCAGAAGCTCATCAGGTCGACGTAGTCCCCACTGTGTGCCGGCACGGTGGCACGGTGGCAACGGTGGCTCAGTGGGCACGGTGGGTTCAATCAGCACGGTGGGGCTCGGTCGGCGTCATGCTGCCGTCCAGTGCAGTGAGGTTGTCGCCGAGGGTTACCGAGGTGACCATGCTTGAAGTACTCGATGACGCGTTTGTCGGAGACGTCAGTGCAGGCCATTGGGGCCAGTCCCAGGTGTCGTTCATGAACGGTTGGAGCTGGTCGTGGCTGGACGTGAGGTGGTCAGTTGACGTCGTGGGCGGTGGCGCCGCCTTCGAGGACAGAGTCGGCCGTGGGCGCGGTGGTGCATCCAGCCGGCATAGTGGGGTTCCATTTCAGAAGTGTCCGATGAACGCGGTCTGGTAGCCGTTGGCGGTGAGGTAGTCCGGCAAAGCCGCCGGGCCGAGGCGACCATAGCCCATGACGTCGGCTTCTGATCCCAGTCGGGCGGTGCGTTCGATGTCGGCGACGATCTGCGGGTCATTTTGTCGTCGGCGATCCAGCCGACTTTGGCGCCCTGCATGGCGTGGTACAGTCCGACGCCCTGGATGTCGGTGCCCCAGGCTTCGGTGTTGTTGGTCAGGCCGTTGGCGAAGGCCCAGGCGCCGACGTCTTCGATGGTGGCGGGGGCCAGTCCGGCGAAGCCTCGGAGGTCGTTGTAGGCGACGAGGGCCTCGGTGGTGATGGCGGTGCGCCCGCCGGCCAGGCCGTCCATGCCGGTGTGGTCGCTGCCGTGGAACATGCCGAAGCTCATCAGGTCGACGTAGTCCCCACTGGTGCCTGCCGGCACGGTGGGCACGGTGGGCACGGTGGGCTCGGTGGGCACGGTGGGTTCAGTCGGCACGGTGGGCTCGGTCGGCGTCGAGCTCGCCCCGCGGTCGCTGATCGTTCCCACACCTGTCGCGTCGGAGAGGGTGGCGCCGCTGGGATTCGACAGCACCACTGTGAAGGTCTCGGTGCCCTCGGCGAGGGAGTCCGGCTGCACCGTGACCGCGATGGTCTTGCTGGTCTCGCCGGGTGCGAAGGTGAGGGTGCCGGACGCGGCGTCGTAATCCTCTCCTGCCGTTGCGGTTCCGTTCGCGGTCGTGTACGCGACGGTCACCGATTGGGCGGAAGTCTCGGACAAACTGACGGTGAACGTCGCCACGGCAGAACCGGAACCCTCGAACTGGATCGAGGTCAGATGGGCCATCTTGTTCTGGTTGATGGTATTCCAGTCGTCGGCCAGAATCCCTCCGGTATCACCGGAGTTGGGATTCCACGACCAGAACGTCCAACTCATGTCCTCGGCGCCGACCGGGATGTCGATCGTGCCGTCGTTGTCGAAGTCCCCGGAGATGTAGGAAGTGATCGCCTCGAGCCAGATCGCGTCCTTGGGATCCTGCAGTCCGGTGCCGAACTCGCCGATGTATATCGGAGCGATGTTGTCCTCGTAGATGTAACCCCACATCTGGCGGAACTTGTCCGGCAGCGCTGCACCGAAGTTGTCGGTCTGGAACCACGGCTGCGGGTACACCGAGTTGGGATAGTCGTGCGGCGAGTAGACCACCCGATTGGCGACGTCGAGCGTGATTGGCCGCTGGGCCACCCCCATGAGGTTGCCACCCCACCAATAGTTCTCGCCCTGGTAGTTCCCGACCCCCTCGACGAAGATCAGCAGGTCCGGGTTCACCGCCAACACGGCGTTGCCGGCTCGTTCGGCCGCCCGCGCCCAGTCGGTGGCCCCGCCGCCGCCCCAGGTGCCGTTATAGGGCTCGTTGTGCAGGTCCATGCCGATGACGGTGGGATTGTCCTGGTAGCGCTCGGCGAGCATCTGCCAGTCCGCGACCCAGGCGTCCTCGGTGTACTGGCTGTCGTACCAAAGCCCGTTGCCGGAGGTCCCCGCGCCGTAGCCGCTGCGGTGGTGGTCCAGGATGACTCGCATGCCTTGCTGACCGGCGTAGTCGATCACGGCGTCCATCACCTGCAGGCTCGTCAGTCCTTGCAGGTCAGGGTTTTTCGAGAAGTCGATGCCGTTGGGTGCGGCCGTGGTGTGCAGTGTCTCACTTGCATAGGGCAGCCGGATGGTGTTGAACCCGGCCGCGGCCATCTGGTCGATCATGTCCTTGTACCCGCGCGTCCACAGCCCATGTGGTGCGCCGGTGGAGGATTCCATGCCGAACCAGTTCACCCCCGAGAGCTGCACCGGATTGCCGGCGCTGTCGAGGATCTGGTTGCCCGAAGTCCGCAGGAAGCCCGCCGCGATGACCCCGGCCGTCGGCTCGGTGGCTGAGGTGTCGGAGATGCTCAGACCGGGGGTCAGCGGAACCGGGGCCTCGTCGTCGTCGATGATGGTGCCGATCGCGGTGGCGACGGCGATCACGGCGCCCGAGGAGTTGGACAACGTGACGACGAAGGTCTCGTCCTGCTCATCGGCGGCGTCGCCGAGAACATTGACGTGGATCGTCTGTTCGGTGACGCCTGGCGAGAAGGTGAGCATGCCGGAGGCCGCGGTGTAGTCGATGCCCGCGGTGGCGGTGGCATCCGATGTTGCGTAGTACACGGTCACCGGGGTCGCTGACACCCCGTCGAGGCCCGCCACAAACATGAAGTGCGTCATTTCGCCGTCGCCCTCGACCACTGCCAGATCCGAAATGGACAGGGCCAGAGGGACTGTCGGTGTGGGGTCCGGGTCGACG
>JACJWN010000008.1 GCA_020637165.1 Mycolicibacterium sp.
GGGTCGAACTCCGGATCGGGGTCGAACTCCGGATCGGGCTGGTTCACGGGCTGTCCTCGGTGACCGCACGCAGCCGTCGGGCGGCGTCGGCGTCGTGTTGCTCCCAGGCGTCGGCGGCCAGATTGAGCCGCTCGGCGAGATCGGCGTGCGCGGCAGCCTGTTGTTCGTAACAGGCCCGCCGCTGGTCGAGCAGGGCGCGTCCAGCGTCGCGCAGTTCGGCGAAAACCGGCCCCAGCGACTCCAGGCTGGCCAGCACCGCGGCGTTGGCCGAGGGCGCCGCCGCGAGCAGCTCGGCGGCCTGTCGATGTTCGCCAGCGGACCGGCGCAGCTCCTCTGGCACCACGTGGAGCCGTTCAGTCATTGCTCACTCCTCCTCAGGACGGGGCCGTCTGGACCGGCTGGCTGGTGGTCGACATCTGCTTCTCCGGTGCCGGTGGATGTTGCCAGCCTAGAAAGGTCGGCCCCGCAACCGCAGCAAGGGGCTGGATTTGCTGGTCGAGAAGGCCTTTGCCATTCCCGAGCGCCACGGCGTGCCGGTCGGTGAAAACTCCGATATCCCCGGGAGTCAGGACCTCGGGCGCCAGCGGCTCGGTGACCGGGCTTCCGGGAGCCGGGATCGTGATGCCCTGGCGACCGAAGGCCTCCGGGATGGGTGTGCCGGCGACCGCGGCCGTGATCGCCTCGGCCAGTTCCGGGCTCGGTGCGGTGACGATATCCCCATCCGGCAGCCACACGGTGGTCGCCTCGTCAATCGCGGTCTGCTCCCCTGGCTCGTCGACGCCGACCTCCTCAGGCATCTGCTCCGGTTCCTGTTCGGGCTCCGCACGCCCGCCGTCCGCGCCCGCGTCGAACAGTGGCTCGCGTGGCAGGTTCGGCAGAGTCGTTGGGGTCGACGACGGCATCCCGCCGCCGAAGCCCGTTCCAGCCGGGAAACCGCCGCCCCATCCGCCCTGCGGTGCCATGGCCGAGGGCGGAACGGCGGGTATGGGCGGTGCCGTCATCAGGTCCTGCGCCGGCATCGGATCGGGTGGCGTCAGAAGGCCGATGTCCTCATCGAACCCCGCCAGCGGGTCCACAGTGGGGAGACTCCTCGAAACCGGTTCGGGCCGCACTCCGGTGTCGGACCGCTTGGCCACAGGGTCATCGGTGTCTCCGCTCCGTGATGTACTCCCAGAGTCATCTTCCGTCGAGGACGGCTGGGCCGGTTTCGGTTCTGCCGCAGCAGATTCCGACCCGGACGCGGCGTACAGGTCGGCCAGCGCCACGGCCAGCGCCGCCTTGGAGGCGGAATCCAATCCCGCGGTCTCGACCACGGCGCGGATATCGCGCATCTTGTCGATCAGATACCGCTGGAGGGCGCGGGCTCCCGCCGGGGTGTCCAAGTCGGAGCGGGCTGCCACCGCGCCCTCGACCTCACGCTGCAGCCGGGCGAGTTCATCGATACCGTCGGTTTGGGTGGAGTGAGCGTTGAGAACCGCGGTGACGACGCGGAGGTCTACCTGCGCGGCGCTCGTTTTCTGCTGTCCGAGCGCGTTTTCGGCCTCCCGGAGCGCCTCAGCCGCCACTCCCTCGGAACGGGCCGGCGACGTCGCTGCGTTTCCCGGCGGGGGCACAGCCTGAAACGATGCAGGATGGGCGGCGATCATCTTGGCGAGCACCGCAGCAATCGCGCCCGGCGGGCTCAACGGGTTGGTGACCACCGCGATGTCCGCACCGGATAGTCCGGTCTTCCAGCCGTCCGGCTCACCGGTGGCCGCCCTGATTCGCGCTATGGCGTCGAGCAGATCGTGGTGTGTGGCCACCGTTCGCCTCTCATGCCCGGGACTCTAGACAGCAGTGCGGCCGCGCACAATTCACCATCGCGGCGGCGCTGATCAACCTGCCGTAGGACGCTGATAATTCTGCATGAGATGCTGGAGCACAACGGTTTTCGCGTGCGCCGACGCCTGCGCATCAGCCACGACAGCAGCGAGTTCGCGCTGTAGGCCGATAAGGAAACGGCTGAGTTCGCGGCCAGCTGCCGGGTGGTCCACGAACCGATCCGATATGGCCGTCTCGATCTCGGCGCGGATCGCCTCGATGCGGCTGATCGACTCAATGGCCGCCCGGTACGCCGAATCTACGACATCGGCCAACACCCGATCGGACTCGGTGAGTTCGGCATCGCGCGCAAACAGCGCCGAGCCGGCAGACTGCAGCCCCTCACCCGACTCCCCCGCCATAGGCTTGACCGTACCGAGGGCCCCTCCGGGCGACAACTCACGGCCCCGAGGTGTGCGATGTCAGTCGGCTACACCGGCCGGCGGATCGCTTCGGCCGGACCCAGACGGCTGATCTGAACCGTGGCACCGGCGTGCGGCGCCTCCACGACCAGGCCCCCGCCGATCGCCATTTGAACGTGACCGTTGTGCGGGAACACCAGATCGCCCGCCCGGACTCGGGACGGCGCGACCGGCACTCCATCGAGGATCTGTTCGTAGGTGGTGCGGCGCAACGGCACCCCGGCCTGTGCGTAGGCCCACTGCACCAGGCCCGAGCAATCGAAGCGGTCGGGCCCGGTGGCACCCCAGACGTAGGGGCGGCCCAGTTTGCCCAGCGCCGCGCGTACCGCGATCGCCGATCGTCCGTCCCGCACCGCCCTGGGATGACCGGTCATCCGGTAGCGAAGCCGGCGCAGCGCTGCGCGGCGCCGTGCCGCGCGCCGGCGGGCGGCCACCACGTGGGCGCGCTGGGCGCGCAACCGATAAACCCTGCGGCGCAACAACTCCCGCGTGGCGATCGGGTTGTCGGGTAGGGCTCCGGCGTCGGAACGGGCCGCTGCTAGCACCGCCGCCGTGGCTCGACGGGCATCGAGGTGGTCGCGGCGGGCTCGGTCGAGGATGCCGCTCAACTCCGCATCAACCCTGCCCGCCGCGTCGAGGTGCGTTCGGCGGTTCGCCTTCTCTGCGCGGTAGGCGGCCAACGTCGCACCGCCGTCGGACTGCGTGACACCGGCGGTCGGGGTGGTTACGCCGTGAAGCGGGCGGACTTCGCCCGGTTCGGGGAACAGCGCGTGCGCCCGGCTCAGGATCTGCAATTCGGCGGTCACGGATGGGCCTCGACGAACGCCCGCACCCGGGGCAGCACACCGGGCGGCACCCGCCCGCGGTTGCGGATGTCCCACGTCTCTTCGGGGCTCACCCCCAGCAGGCCCGCGATAACCATTGCGGGCAACCCGCTGTTCCGGCAAGCCCGGTCGAACCGGGAGCCGATGCCGGACGGCATCCGCTCGAGAAGCCGGGCGCGGATGTCCTCGAGCGTTCTGAGTTGGACCATCAGGCGGCCGGTGGTATCCGCTCCGGCGTTGACGGCCACCCGCCAGGAGTTCGCAGTCAGCATCTCGGCGGTCACGCACTGTCCGATCACAGAAAGAATATATGTCTCGTATTCGTTTGACGTCTCCGCTGGCAGATGGTCGATCAACGAGGTGAGTGAATCGATGTGCGCCTGGGCATGCGCCTCGAGAACGTCGGCGTCGCTGTGCCGGGTGACCACAACGGCTCCGGAGTCTGAGCGATCGGGCTTCGCGGGCCCCGCGGTCACCGTCAGCTGGGCCAGTTCAGCCCGAGGATCATCGGCGGCCAGCAGCCGCGCGTAGGTGCCCGGAGGCAGCCCGAGACCATTCTCAACCTTCTGAACTGTGCCTTTGTGCGGTTTACGGGCGCCGCGCTCCAGGTAGCTCAATCCCATGATGCTGACGCCGGTCGCCGCCGCCAGATCCGCCAGCGACCAATCGCGAGACTCCCGCAGAGCCCGGAGGGCGGCACCCGCCTCCTCGCGGCTCACCGCACTGCTCCGGGCATGGCCGAATCGTACACAGACCAGTACTCGTATACGTTTCTGTTTATGTTTTGTTACTCTCGTGCCGGCATTGCATATACGCTTCTGTCTACGAATCTACTCAAGGAGGCCCTGTGGACATCCGCCCCTGCTCCGCCGATCCGGACCTGTGGTTCGGATACGCCGATGACGACGCCAGCGACGGGGCCGCCAAGGCCCGCGTCTACGAGCAATCGGCCATCCGCGCCCGGACTATTTGTCTGCGCCGCTGCCCACTCGCCCAACAACGGCAGTGCGCCCGCCAGGCGGTTGAGGCCGGTGAGGAGTACGGAGTCTGGGCCGGGGTGAAGCTCCCCGGCGGGCAGTACCGCAAGCGCCATGAATTGGCCCACGCCCACGCCGTGCTGCTGTTGATCGCCGAAGGCCTGGTCAATCCGCGTGAGCTGCCGGAGAGCGCCGAGCTGCTTTCCGGCGCGGAGTCGCAGCCCGTCGGACTGCCGTCCAACACCATCGTTCACGTCCCCGTCGGACCCCGTCCGGTTACGGCGGCGTGACGCTTCGGATAAGCCTGCGGGCCGACGTGCCCGACCGGGAGCAGACTGGTCTGGTGCGCCCCGTCGTTCTGTTGGCATTGGCCGGTCTGTTCGCGCTGGTGCTCGCCCTCGTCACCGGCAGTACCTTGATGGCCCTGGTGGTGGTGGGCCTGGCCATCGCGGGGCTGGTCGTGCTGATGCGCGACTGGCGCGGCGAGGGGAGCCGCCTGGAGGAGGATTCCGGGCCGCCCCCGTTCGAGGAGTTCGACATCGACAGCTCACGCTCGCCGCTCAAGCCCGACGAGTTCGCCCCGGATATCTCCACCGACCCCAACGGGCCGTCATCGAACGCCAGGGCGGACTGAGGCCTCAGCCGAACTAGTCCAGGGTGCCAAGATCCCTGATGGCCCGGCTGCCCCTGCGTAGCATCGTCAGGAACATCTCGTCGCCCCGCTCCGTTGGCGCGGAGAAGGCGAATCCGAGCGTGGTGATCAGCGGCACCTGCAGCATTCCCGAGCGATAGTCCTGCCAACAGGTTTCGGCGTCGTAATCGCCCACCCCGTACCCGGTCAGCGCATGGTGATAGTTCTGCACGAGCGCGCGCTCAGCAGTGGCGCGATCGTCGGGATGCAGGCTGGTCGCGACGAAATACGCCAGATCCCGGGCCGGCAGCCCGACGGCCAGCGTCTGCCAGTCGACCACGGTGACGGCGGAGCGGGTCGGGTCGAAGAGCAGATTGTCGAGTCGGTAGTCACCGTGCAGCAGACTGAATCGTTCCGGGGCGGCGAGCAGCCAGTCGGCGATGCGCTCGGCGGAGTCCAGCACCGTCTCACGGTCGGCGGGGGTCATCCGGTCGCCGAGTTCCTCGACCGTGCTGCGTGCCGCCATGATGGTGATCTCGCCCAGCCCTCGGGCGGTCGGTTCGTCCGCTTTGGGCATCACCGTCCCGGTGAATTCGAGCCAGTTCGGATCGCACCAGCGGGGGCCGTGAAGTCCTGCCAGGGCGATGACGGCGACGCGGGCTTCGGCGGGGGAGCAGCCCCGGATCTGGTCGCCTTGGCGGGCCGGTGCCATATCGGCGAGCAGCAGTACGAACCGGGTGCCGTCATCGCTGATGCCGCAGTGATAGCAGCGGGGGAGCGGTACCGCGAGAGTGTCGGCGACCTCGGTGTAGAACGCGTGCTCGGATCGGTAACTCAGGGCCACCCGGTCGCGCACGGCCGCGTCCTGGGCGGGCAGCTTGATGACGAAGGAGTCCGGTAGCCCCGGCGCGGGCGTGCCGTAGCGGACACCGATCCGATAGGTGGCGCCGGTCTGGCCGGTGCCGATCGGTGTGAGAACGGCGTCGGTGACGCTGACCCGGCGACCGTCGACACCGAGCACCTCCGAAAGCCACCGCGGGGTGACCTCGGCCGGCGAACCGGGGATCGGCACTTCCGGGCCCATGCCGCCGATTAGACCACTGGATAAGATCAGCCGCCATGACCCGGCGTCGCTTCGTCGACCTCTCGGTATCGCTGCAGGCCGGGATCGCCTCCGATCCACCGGGCCACCTTCCGGAGGTCGACTACTACGACCACCGCCAGACCGCGGCCGAGGTGGTGTCGTACTTCCCGGGCGCGAGTGTGGATGACCTGCCCGATGGCGAGGGCTGGGCGATCGAGCGGGTTCGCATCACCACCCACAACGGCACCCATCTCGACGCTCCGTACCACTACGCCTCGACCATGGACGGCGGCAAACGTGCGATCACGATCGACGAGGTGCCCCTCGAGTGGTGCATGCAGCCCGCGGTGAAGTTGGACTTCCGTCACCTGCCGGACGGCTATGTGGCCACGGCCACCGACGTCGCCGGCGAACTGGACCGGATCGGGCACACCCTTCAGCCGTTGGAGATCGTGCTCGTCAACACCAGCGCGGGAACGCGGTACGGGCAGCCCGACTACGTCGGTAAGGGCTGCGGCATGGGCCGCGAGGCGACCTTGTACCTGCTCGAGCGCGGGGTGCGGCTGACCGGCACCGACGCCTGGAGTTGGGACGCGCCGTTCACCTTCACCGCCGCGCGGTATGCGCGCGACCACGATCCGTCGATCATCTGGGAGGGACACCGGGCCGGCCGGACCGTTGGCTACTGCCACATCGAGAAGTTGCACAGCCTCGAATCGCTACCAGCGGACGGCTTCGAGGTGGCCTGTTTTCCGGTCAAGGTCCACGCGGCCTCGGCCGGGTGGACCCGCGCGGTGGCCATTTTCGAGGACTGAGCTTTTCAAGGACCGAGCTTTTCAAGGACTGACCGCTGCGGCAGGGGACCGACCGGCTAGGGCCAGACGCCGCCCGGCGGGGGACCGCCCCCCGGCGGGGACTGGTTCTGCAGGATTCCCAGGCAGGTGCCCAGCGACTTGCCCGGAATGCAGGGGATACCCCCCACGGTCGGCAGCGAATTGGGCGTGTAGCACTGGCCGGTCATCGGGTCGGACACGAAGCCACTCGGACAGGCCTCCGCCGGAGGGGCCGCCAGTACCGGCAGGGCCAGAAACCCCGCCGTCGCGGCGATCGCCAGCACCAGCCTTCCCGCCCGTCGCACCACACCGCGATCCTATGCCCAGGGGGCCCTCAGGGAGCGCCCGTACCCTGGGGCGCCGGACAAGCCCGGCAGGAGAGGGGTGGCTGTGGACGCGCTGGCGAATATCGTCTGGATTTCGTTGATCGCCGCACTGATCGCCCTGTTCGTGCGGTCCCGCGGTTGGGGTATCGCGTTCCCGCTGCTGGCCTGCGGGCTGGTGGTCGGGATGGTGCCGTGGGGCCCCTCGGCACCGGATGATCCGGAACTGCTCCAGGTGCTGGTGCTGGCCCCGCTGGTCTTCGGTGAGGCCCTCTCGTCGTCGTATGTGGACCTGAAATCCGTGCGCCGGCCGGTGCTCGCCCTGGCCGTCGGGCTGGTCGCCATCTCGACGCTGGCCATCGGGGGGCTGACTTCGGTGCTGATCACCGGTATCCCGGTGGCAATGGCGCTGGCCCTGGGCGCCATCCTGGCGCCGACCGACGCGGTCGTGGTGGCGGCGTCGGCGCGGAGGGCCAATCTCCCGCCGCGGCTGGTCCACATCCTCGAGGGGGAGAGCCTGCTCAATGACGGCACCGGGCTGACGGCCCTGCGCGTCGCGACGCTGGCCGCGCTGGCCGGCTCGGTCAGTAGCGGGCAGGCGACGGCGCTGTTGCTGCAGACGGTGGCGGTGGGCGTGGCCTTCGGCCTGCTCGGCGGGTGGCTGCTGGTGTTGCTGCTGCGCCGCAGCGACGACGCCGCCGCGCACGGCGCCGTGCTGCTCATGGCGCCGGTGCCGCTGTACCTCAGCGCCGAAACGGCGGGCGGATCGGGAATCCTGGCGGTCGTCCTGGCCGCGCTGATGGCCTCGCAGGCGACCTACGCCGATCCCGCCTACGAGGGCCGTCTCCAGGTGACGGCGCTGTGGCGGGCGATCACAGTGCTGCTGCAGGCGGCCGCCTTCTTCCTGCTGGGCCTGGAACTTCCCGAATCGCTGCGGCAGCTGCCGCCCGAGGACCGCGCGACGTTGTGGTGGGCCGTTCCCGCTATCGTCGCGGGCCTCATCGTGGTGCGCATGGTGGTGGTCTGGGCGGGGTTCGGGCTCCGGCGGCTGACCGGTCTGGATGCACCACATCGCTGGCGCGCCGCCACCCTGGTGGGCTGGGCCGGGTCACGCGGCCCGGTGTCGGCGCTGGCGGCCTTCTCGCTGCCGCTGGTCACCGCCGATGGACTGCCGCTTCCCGCCCGCGACATGGTGGTGTCGGCCACCCTGCTGGCGGTCGCGGTGACATTGGTGCTGTCGACCACCCTGACCCCGGTGGCCCGGATGCTGAAAATTCAGTCGCCGGACACCGGCGCGGTCGAGAGCCGGCTGCGGCTGGCCATGGCACGGGCGGCTCTGGCGACCCTTGACGCCGCGACTGCCGAGGCCGACCAGCGAAACGAGCCGTTCCCGACCGCGGCCATCACGGCGTTGCGAACCGCCACCGTCCACCGCGTGGGGGCGTCCAGGGGCGGATCGGTCACCCGTCAGGACCAGGAACGCCTGCGGGCGTTGCAGGTGGAGATGTTCGAGGCCGAGCAACACGAACTGCATCGGCTGCGTTCCGAGGAGGGGCTGCCTGACTCGGCGGTGCGGCCGCTGCTTGCGGAAATCGACCGGCGTCTGGCGGCGGTGCGGAGCACCGGGTAACCAGGGCGGCTTGTCCGCGGTCGATCGCGTGCCGGCTTGACTTGCCGGCTCAGTCGGTGGCGAAGGCCGCCGCGGCGTCGCGTTGGAGATCGACGTAGGCCTCCTCGCTGACGTCGAACGCGACACCCTGGATCTCGCCGCCGGTGAACCTGCCGGGAGTCGTGTACTGATCGGACACATTGTCCCCGCTGTCATAACCCACGCAGAGGCCGTCCCCGGAGAGGGTGAACTTGCCGATCTGGGCCCGCATCGGCCCCCTGGCGACCTCGTTGCCGTCGACGTACAACACGGTGGTGCCCAGCGATTCGCCGTATTCACCGGCTTTCTCCCGGGTGAACTCCATGCCCAGCGAGTGCTTGCCGGGTGTCAGCGGCGGGGAGACGAAATCCTGTTCGGGCTTGATCCCCAGGAAGTTGTAGACATAGTGCAGCCGGCCGTCCTTGATGAACAGGGTGTGCCCGCCGAACCGGGAACCGTGGGCGAAGATCACCCCGGCGGCGTCGGCCTGCAGATCGACGTTGGCGATGATCTTGTAGGAACGGCCCCTGATGCTGACCGCCACGCCCTCGGGCACCGGCGCGGTGTCGGGGTAGTAGATGTAGCGGTCCCGCGGCGGCTCGGCCTGGGGCCTCGGGTTGGTCAGCACCTCGGTGGCGGACCGGTCATCCAGGGGCAGTACGAAATTATTCTTGGCCTCTTCGAACCAGACGTCGATGAGTTCCTTGAGCTTGTCGGGGTTCTGGTCGGCGAGGTTGGTCGACTCCGAACGGTCCTCCTCGACGTGGTAAAGCTCCCAACGGTCCTGATCGAAGTGGCCCTTGTTGCTGATCGGGGCGTGTAGCGCGGCGGCCTTCCAGCCGTCTTTCCAGATACCGCGGGTACCCAGCATCGCGTAGTACTGCTGCTCGCGAGTGGTGGGTGCCTTGGGGTCGTCGAAGCTGTAGCGCATCGACACCCCGTTGAGCGGGTACTGCTTGACACCGTTGTACTCCTGCGGCATTTCGAGCCCGGCCACGTCGAGCACGGTGGCGGCCACATCGGTGGCGTGGTGGTACTGATTGCGGACCTCGCCTTTGGCCTTGATCCCCTTGGGCCACGAGATGACCATGGGATCACACGTTCCCCCGGCGAACTGGCTGTAGCGCTTGAACATCTGGAACGGGGTGGAGAAGGCCACCGCCCAGCCGGTCGGGTAGTGGTTGTAGGTGTCCGGGCTGCCCAGGGTGTTGAGGTACTTCATGTTCTCCGACAGTTCATCGGGGTAGCCGTTGAAGAACTTGTTCTCGTTGACCGACCCGTTGGGCGAGCCCTCCCCGGAGGCGCCGTTGTCGGCGCAGTAGAACACGATGGTGTTCTCCAACTGCCCGGTCTGTTCCAAGTAGTCGATGATCCGGCCGACCTGGGCGTCGGTGTACTCCGAAAAGCCGGCGTACACCTCGGCCATCTTCGAGAACAGTTCCTTCTCCTCGGCGCTGAGCGTATTCCACGGCCGCACATCGTCATTGGCCACCGCAATGTCCTCGGGCAGCGGGTTGATCGGGGTCATCTTGGTGCCCGCGGGCATTACGCCCTTTTCGATCATCCGCGGCAGCACCCACTCCCGGTAGGCCTCGTAGCCATCATCGAACTTGCCCTTGTATTTGTCGATGTAATCCTGCGGAGCATGATGCGGCGCGTGGTTGGCACCCGGGCAGAACCACATGAACCACGGCTTGGACGGGTTAGACGACTGCTGGTCGCGCAGCATCCGGATCGCGTTGTCGGCCAGATCCTTCGACAGGTGATAGCCCTCGTCAGGGCCATAGGGCTGCTCGATGAATCGGTTGTCCTCGACCAGATCGGGGAACCACTGATTGGTCTCCCCGCCCAGGAACCCGTAGAACCGGTCGAAGCCCATCTGCAGCGGCCACTCAGATTTGCTGCCGCCGCTGGAGACGTCCTCCTCGGGAACGTTGTGATTCTTGCCGATCCAGAAAGTGCTGTAGCCGTTGTCCTGGAGCACTCGCGGAACCGGGGCGCACTGCGCCGGCAGCCGGGCCGCAGAACCCGGGAACCCGGTCGAGGCCTCGGTGATGGCCGAGAACCGGTTGACGTGGTGGTTGCGTCCGGTCAGAAAGCAGGACCGCGTCGGTGAACACAGCGCGGTGGTGTGCCACTGGGAGTACATGACCCCGTTGTCGGCCAGCTTCTGCATGACCGGCATCTCGATCCGCCCGCCGTAGGGCGACCACGCCGCCAGCCCGGTGTCGTCGTAGAGCACCACAAGGATGTTCGGCGCATCCTCGGGCGCCTTCTTCAGCTCGAAGGGCGTCCAGTCCTCCTTTGAATCACGAACATCCAACTCGATCTTGCCGTCGAAGCCCTCGTTGATCCCGGTGCCGTAGCCGGGTGGTCCCTCGCCGCCGGCGCTGGCCCCCTCGGAGCCCTTGTTGTCGCAGCCGGCAACCAGTGTCCCCGCCGCGGCGACGCCGACTCCGGCCGCCAAGCCACCGAGAACGGTACGTCTGGGAACTCCGGGGCGGCCCGGTCCCTCGTCCCGCGCATCAACGGAATCCACAGCTGGAACGGTCATCGTCGAACCTCCCCTAGGACCTATCCACCCACGCGGTGGGCCGAATTCTCAACTTAGTCTCAGCGGTCTGCCATGCGTCGGCGTTCAAACCAGATCGGACGTTTCCCTGCCCGAGTCTTCAGCCGGGTCACAACGATGCTCCTAACGGCATCCCCATCCCAGGCAATACCGGCCGAATTGGACCTCGGGGTCGTCCAGGGTCCAGGGTGCCCCAGGTGGACGGGTTCGCCCGAGGACTTGTGAAATTTTTCCCTGCGCAGATCCTGAACTTTCCCACTGTGCGGCAGACGAATTCATTGCGACACGGTGGTGGCTTCGAATCGGCCACCTATCTTCTCGGCGGTGTCAAGCTGTCGGGTTGCAGCGGCAATGCTCAGATCGAAGCGCCCTTGCTCCGTCGGGCAAACGCCATAGCTGTTCAAGCCGCAAAACAGCCGCGTCACCGACCGGGCGGTTCGCCTGTTGCCATCCGCCAGAACACGGTTGGTCTCCTTTGACTGCAGTAACGCTGCTGCCTTCAGCTGGATCGTCACGTAGGCGTCCACGCCAAACACCGAGGCTCGCGGCCGGTTGAGCGCGGACTCAACAAGTCCGTGGTCGGCAACGGTGAACCCGGGCTTCGCGGTCACGGCGAGAATATCGGGCGCTGCGACCCCGGTCCGTTAACACGTGGCCGCACCCCAGAGGCGCTGTCGCGGGGCTTTCTTGCCGTGGCGACTCAGTGGCTCCGGTTACGGCGGTCTCGCCGTGGCTCGGGGGTCTGGCCGCCGAGGTGGTGGGCCCCGGTGGGTTCGGCCGCGGCCACGGGGGGATATCCGGCGATGCGCGAGCTCTTCCTGCCCGCTGGGGCGGGTTCGAGGATGCCGAGTTTGCGGGCTTTTTCGATCCAGCTGACGATGGTGCGGGGGGTGACGTTGTGGTTGGCGGCCATGGTTTGGGGGTAGGGCCGCTCGGCGGTGAGGTACTCGCGGGCGATGTCGGTGAGGAATTCCCGAGTCAGCCGATAACCGGGGCGGGGGCGGGTCACCTCGGGGTAGTGGTCGGTGGGCAGGTCGGCGGTGAAGGGGTCCTGGCCGCTGTCGATGAGGCGGGGCACCAGGCGGGTGACGATCTCCACCGGGGTGTGCCACCGAAAGTGCTCTTGCAGGTACAGGGTGTCCAGGCCGCCGTCGAGGTGGTCACCAGCCTGGATAGCGATCGCGAGCAGCACGGGTTGGTCGTTGCGCAGTCCCACGGTGGCTTCGACCGACCAATTCAGCTGCCCGTCGGGGTCGATGTCGATGATGTCGACGATCAGCGGCATCGGTACCGGAGTGCCGCCGGGACTGGTCCAGATCTGCCGCGGGGCGTCGGTGTCGAGCCGGACGCGCGAGGAGCGGCCGACCGGACGGCCGCCGAAACCGGCCTCTGCGGCGCGTGGGGCTTCCGGGGACAGGTCGCGGTCGGAGGACATATTCGCTAGTAAACCGGGGCGCTGATGCCATCACCCGGAGGCTTCGCGCACCAACCCTCCATCTTTGGCCGGCGACTCTCCATATCTTTCGAGTCTTGGGTCTGTCGGCCGTCGCCTGAGGAAAGACTGAGCACGTTCTAGGTGGCGCAGCGGGTCGGCCTGCGGCGGGATTTCAGTGTGAGGAGAGTGCTGTGATGGGTGCTGCGGTGAACAGTCGGCCGGTGACTAGTGGTCGCGCCGCGGCCTATGTGGGCCGGATCGGGGCGTTGGCGGTGGCCCTCGGGGTGGGCTCGGCCATCGCGGCGATGCCACTGGCCGCCGCTGACCGCCAAGGCGGGCAGGGCTCGACCGGATCCTCGCAAACCGGGTCCTCGCAAACCGGGTCCTCGCGGACGGTCTCATCAGCAAGCCGGGCCGCCTCAGCGTCGCGCGCCATGCCCTCGGCCGCCGCCGCTGACCTCGATCGGGCCTCGGCTGCCGAACTCTCCCAACCCGACGTCCCCTCGTCGCACAGCGGCTCCTCGCGGGCGCGCGGCGGATCGTCCAGGGTTGCCGCCGCGGTGCCCGACGGTGCTGACCGCAGATCGACCGGCGGCGGTGGGCCAGCTCAATCCGCACCCTCAGGTGATACGGGATCTCAGCACGGCGTGACTACCGATGCGCTCGTCGGTCTCGTCGCCGCCTCGGGTGCGGCTTCCACGCTGCCGACGGTCGATGACGAAGTTTCAGTGGGTTCGGCGCCAGCGATGAGCGTCGCCACGTCAGCGGCGTCGGTGGTGGTGGCTCCCGCGACGGTGAACCCCGGCAACGCCGCTCAGGCCGCCCCGACCGCACCGGCGGACGCAGTGGCCCCGGCCGGTGGTGCGCTTCGCGGCGTGGGCAGCCGTCTGCTGGCCTGGCTGGGCGGCGGCAGCGGCGGTGATGGGCCCGCGGCGGCGGCGCTGGCGTGGACGGTGGCCGCTGCCAGCCGCCGGGAGTTGGGCCGCCCGACGGCTGCGGGCAGCGCCGCGGCCGCGACAAGCCTGGGCGAGCCGGCGGGCCTGACGGCGATCCCAACTGCCTCGGCGTCGGCGGTCACCGCGGCCGCGGTGGGTAACCCGCTGGCCGATCTGTTCCGGTTCTTCATCGGTGACGGCACCGCCGACAACCCCAACGCCGGCATCCTGTTCGGCAACGGCTACACCTACACCCAATACGAGGGTGCGTGCACCAGCGGGGCCTGCAACGGCGGCAACGGCGGCCTGATCGGCAACGGCGGCGGCGGCTACGCCGGCGGTAACGGCGGGGCCGCTGGCTGGTTCGGCACCGGCGGGGCCGGCGGAGCCGGGGTGGCCTCAGTTAATGGCGGTGTGGGCGGTAACGGCGGGGCCGGTGGGTTGCTGCTGGGCAACGGCGGTGCCGGCGGTAGCGGCGCGGCGTCGTCCACCTCCGGCGCGGCGGGCGGCAACGGCGGCAACACCGGCCTGCTGTCCTTGTGGGGCACCGGCGGCAAGGGTGGTGCGGGCGGTGCTGGAGGCATGCGCGGCGGCGACGGCGGCAAAGGCGGCAGTGCCGGCCTGGTGAACGGCGTCGGCGGCATTGGCGGCGCTGGAGGGGACATTTCAGGCACCGGCGGAGAGGGCGGCAACGGCGGCGCCGGTGGCACGGGCGGATTGCTGCTCGGCGAAGGCGGCAACGGCGGCAACGGCGGCGCTGCACTCGATTCCGCCGGGGCGGGCAACGGCGGCAACGGCGGCGCCGGGGGCGACGCGGGGCAGCTGTCGCTCAACGGAGCCGGCGGAACCGGTGGCGCCGGCGGAGCCGGCGGGGACCTGGGCCTAGGTGGTGGCGGTGGGGTCGGCGGCCGGGCGGGCGTGGTCGGCAACGGCGGCACCGGTGGAGACGGTGGGGTTGCGGGCGGCAACGGTGGCGAGGGCGGTGGCGGTGGACTGCTGCTCGGCGACGGCGGCGGCGGCGGTATCGGCGGCGCTGCGCGTAATTCCGGCGGCGCCGGCAACGGCGGCAATGGTGGGAGCACAGGCCTGTTGTCGATCCTGGGATACGGCGGCTACGGCGGCGATGGCGGAGTCGGAGGGGTTGGCACCAACGGACAAAACGCGACGACGCCCGGCGGTAACGGCGGCGATGCGACCGGCGCCGGAGTCGGCGGAAACGGTGGGAATGGCGGTGACGGCAGCTGGGTCTTCGGCGCCGGCGGCAACGGCGGGGCCGGTGGGTCCGGCGGGACGGGCGGCAACGGCGGCAACGGTGCGGACGGGGCTGACGGCACCAACCCCGGCCAGGCCGGACAGAACGGCGGCAACGGCGGGGCCGGCGGCAGCGCTGCCGGCGGGCAGGGCGGAGTCGGCGGCGAAGGCCGGTTCCTGTTATTGATCTCCAGTCCCGGTACCACCGGTAACGCCGGAACCAGCGGAAGCGGTGGTGTCGGCGGCAACGGCGGCGCGGGCGGCAGAGGTGCGGCTGGAGATGCCACCACGCCCGATGGCGGCGCGGGCGGCAAGGGCGGGACCGGCGGCAATTCGGCGACCGGTCAGGCCGGTGACGGCGGTGGCGGCGGGGCTGGCGGTGACGGCTATTCCCTTGCGGGCGTGGCGGTGGCCGGCGGTGACGGCGGGGCTGGCGGTGACGGCGGCGCCGGCGGGACCGGCGCAACTGTCGGAGGCCAGGGCGGCAACGGAGGGCTGGGGGGTAGCGGCGGCAACGGCGGAACCACCTCGGCGGCTGGCAGCTCCGGGGCTGATGGCGGTGCGGGCGGCAAGGGCGGCGCGGGCGGGGCCGGCGGATCGGTCAGCGCATCTACGGGCGTCGGCGGGGCCGGCGGAAACGGTGGAGCCGGCGGTGCCGGCGGCAGTGGTGGTGACGGCGTTGATGGGCAGGACGGCAAGCCGGCCGGTTTGGCGTTCACCACCCGCACCACTGCCAACGGTCTGGGTTCAACTCTCGTGCAGGGCGTGTACGCGGTGGGCTCCACCGTCTACGCGGCCACAAGTGCAGACACCCAGAGCAGCGGCGGGTTGAGCATCTCCACCGACGGCGGGGCGACGTTCGTCAACCGCACCACCGCCAACGGCCTCGGCTCCAACGAGGTGGCGGCGGTCTACGCCGAGGGCAGCAGCGTCTACGCGGCAACCGGCCCGAGCTTCGGCGTGGGGGGCGGTCTGGGCATTTCCACCGATGGCGGGGTGACGTTCACCAACCGCACCACTGCCAACGGTTTGGGTTCTAACGACGTGCGCGGAGTGTTTGCGCAAGGCAACGCAGTGTTCGCCGCCACAGCGCCGTTCTTCGGCGTGGGCGGCGGGCTGAGCATCTCCACCGACGGCGGTCAGACTTTTGACAACCGCACCAACGCCAACAGCAACCTGGGGGACGACTTCGTCTCTGCGGTGTACGTCGTGGGCGCCACCGTGTACGCCGCCACCGGCGGTGGGTTGAGCATCTCCACCGACAGCGGGACCACCTTCACCAACCGCACCACCGCCGACGGACTGGGCAACAACCTGGTGCACGGGGTCTACACCGAAGGCACCATCGTGTACGCCGCCACCGGCGGTGGGTTGAGCATCTCCACCGACGGCGGAACAACCTTCACCAACCGCACCACCGCCGATGGACTGGGCAACAACGACGTACTCGGCGTGTATGCCCAAGGGTCCAGCATCTACGCCGCCACCGACGGCGGGTTGAGCATCTCCACCGACGGCGGAACAACCTTCACCAACTACACCACCGCCGACGGCTTGGGCAGCAACCTGCTGTTCGGCGTTTTCGCGGTGGGCAGCACCGTCTACGCGGCCACCTCCGAACCCGGCGGGCTGGGCATTGGCATCCCCTCTGCCGCGGTCGCGGCAGGGCAGAAGGGCGGCAACGGCGGCAACGGTGCGGCCGGGGGGGCCGGTGGTGCCGGCGGCGCCGGCGGAGCGGCCCCAACTGGGGGTTCGGCGGGAGCGGCCGGTGACGGCGGTGACGGCGGTGACGCCGGTGCGGGAGGTGCGGGCGGCACCGGGGGCAACGGAGCCGAGGGCTCTACCGCCGCCCTCGATGGCGGTGCCGGCGGCGACGGGGGCAACGGCGGTCTCGCGGGCTCGGCCGGCCAGGGAGGCGCGGCAGGTGGACCCGGTGCCAATCCCGGCACCACCGGTGCCGCGGGCACGGGCGGCAACGGGGGCAACGGCGGCATGGGCGGCAAAGGCACGAACGGCGATGCCACCACTCCCAACGGCGGGACCGGCGGGACCGGCGGGACCGGCGGTAACGCGACCGGCACGGGCACTGTCGCGGGGAACGGCGGGACCGGCGGTGCCGGTGGTGACGGCGCGGCGGGAACGGCCGGCTCGGCGGGGTCAGCTGGCGCCACTGCCGGTGCCGACGGCACAAACGGCGGCGACGGCGGGACCGGCGGCGACGGCGGGACCGGCGGCAACGGCGGTGCCGCCGGCACCGCCAGCCAGGGAGCCTCGGCCGGGACGGCCGGCAATGGCGGCGACGGGGGTGCCGCCGGCGTGGGCGGCGCAGGCGGCGCCGGGGGCAACGGGGCCGCCGGCTCTGCCGCCGCCCCGGACGGCGGTGACGGCGGCGACGGGGGCGCCGTCGGTCTCTGGGGCTCGGCCGGCCAGGGAGGCGCCGCGGGTGGCCCCGGTGCAAATCCCGGTGCCACCGGTGCCATCCCCACCACCGAGGCGAACGGAGGCCGCGGCGGGAACGGCGGGGTGGGGAACACGTCACAAGGAAGCCTCCCGACGCTGGACACCAGCATCGATGTGGGGGGCTTCCCCGACGTCTCGGCGCTCACTCTGGACGGGAGCCGCCTTTATGTCACGAACAACTCCGGCCCCGGCAACAGACCGCAGATCATGGTTATCGACACCGCAACCAACACGTTCTTGCAGGGAATCCAGTTCACCAACGACAGAGTCCCTTCCTCCCTCGCGTTCGCGCCAGACGGGATGCGACTCTGGGTGACGCGGTACGACACCACGAACCTGGCCATCCCGGGTGACGTGGTCGTGATCGATACCGTTCCGGGCAGCCCGACCTACAACACGGTGATCCAAACCCTGCCGGCGGTCACTCTGGAACCCGTTGCGGTCGTATTCAGCACCGATGGGTCCACCGCCTACGTCGCCAGCAAGTCTGCTGCCAGCCCGCAGGTGGTCGTGATCAACACCGCCACCGGAACCACCACAACGACCATCAACCTGTCGGGCCCGGTACAAGCGCTCGCAATCAACCCGGTCAGTCCGCGCCTGTACGCGGCGACGTCTGCCGGGCTCTCTCCGGGCATCGTGGAAACGATCGATACGGCCACCAACACCACCGTCGGCGCCGGCGTGGCGGTGGGGCTCTTCCCGACAGGATTGGCGGTCACTCCTAGCGGCGCCAGCCTCTACGTCACCAACACCGCAAGTGACACGGTGACAGTGATCGATACCGCCACCCAGACCGTCACGGACACCATCCCCGTCAGTGGCGGCCCGACCGCCGTGGCGATCACCCCGGACGGCACGCTCGCCTATGTCGCCAACGGCGGCGGCGGAACGCTGTCGACGATCAGCATCCCCAGCAACGTGGCACTGGGCACGACCACGATCGGCCCGCTCCAACGCTGGGTGACGGTCAATGCGACAGGAACGAAACTGTATGTCAGCTATGCGGGCAGTGATGGCAAGGTGGCGGTACTCACTGGCAGCGCGTTGACCCCGGCGGGCAACGGCGGTGCGGGCGGTGATGGCGGCAATGCAGGCCGCTACGGCGACGGCGGGAGCGGCGCCCCCGGCGGAAACGGCGGAGACAGCGCCGGCACCGGCAGCGGCACAGCCGGAACCGCTGGCAGCCCCGGAACCGCCACCCCTTACGGCTTCGGCGGAAGCAGGGGAGTGGGCGGCTTCGGCGGAACCGGCGCAATCGCCGGTAACGGCGGCAACGGCGGTGACGGCGGTGACGGGGGCACCGGGTAGGGCTGGGCTATCCGGCTCTGCCGTATCTGGGTACAACACGCACGAATGGAACCGGGGTGGCAACGGCCGACCCGGTCAGCGCCGACGGCACCAGGGGCGATTCCACGACCCCAAGATAGCGAGATCTCAACGACCACCAGCGGGTAGAAAGGGGACTCGGCAGCCCAGGTCCCCAATCCGCGGCGAAATGACGGTTGGAACCACCCAACCCTCACCAAACACAAAGGTCACGACCTCTTTAGAGTTCGTGACCTCAGCGCTCGCAGTTCGTGGAACCGCTCGTGGTGGGCGAAGGGGGACTTGAACCCCCACGTCCCGAAGGACACTGGCACCTGAAGCCAGCGCGTCTGCCATTCCGCCACTCGCCCAGAACGACTGCGGGAGCCTATCACGGGGATCCCCCCTGCCCCCAACCGCGCTGAGCGGAGAAGGCACCACCGGGCGCCGGGAAAATCCTCAATGAACTGGGTCAATCCGAATCCGGGAGGTGTCCTGCGGGTTTGTCGCCGGCCTCGGCCGATATCATGGCGAAAACGGTGCAGCCCCGTGGTGGAAGTCGGGGCGCTATCGAGGTAGGCGGTCCGATGGGAAACCAGAGGGGTCTGGCTCAACGCATCGAGCGCATGCTCGAGGACGGCGTGGGGGATGCCTTCGCCCGGGTTTTCGGCGGGCCGATCGTTCCCCAGGAGATCGAATCGTTGCTGAGGCGGGAGGCCTCCGACGGTGTGCGGAGGCTGGCAGGCGAACGGTTTTTGGCTCCCAACGACTACGTCATTACCCTCAGTGCGTCCGACTACAACAACGTAATCGCCGATCTTGATATCACCTCGGACACATTTGCCAAGCACCTGGCGGGATATATAGGTGATCAGGGCTGGCAGACGTACGGTGAGGTGGTCGTCCGGTTCGAGCAGGCCGACGGGCTGCATACCGGCCAGTTCCGCGCTCGAGCCGTCGTCAACCCTGACGCCGACCCCCGCCCGTCCGCTTCCACATCCCGACCGCCAGAATCGAAACGTGCGTCCACTGCAGAACCAGGAGTGCCAGCGATGACCGACAACCCCAGCTACCGCGGCCAGGGTCGCCCCGGCGACGAGTATTACGACGAGCAGTATGGTCGGCCGCAGGAGGATCCCCGCGCGGGCGCACCGGAGCAGCAGCGGCCTCCGTACCCGCCGGAGCAGGGCTACGCACCGGGCTATGAGCAGGGCGGCTACCCGCCCCGGCAGGGGTACGCCGAGCAGGGCTACGGCTATCCGCAGCAGCCGGCCGGCTACGGCCCCGGCCATGACCAGGGGTACCGGCCCGCGCCACAGGGCTACGGGCCTCCGCCCCAGTACGGCCCGCCCCCCGGCACCGGCTACCCGCCCCCGGCAGGGGACTACGACTACGGTCGGCAGGCACCTGGCCGCCACGAGGAGCCGGCGCACGGCCGCCACGACCAGCGCCCCGGCTACCCCGAACCCGGCTATCAGCAGCCCGGCTATCAACAGCCCGGGTACCCCCGGCCCGAATACGGGCAGCCCGAGTATGGACGTTACGAGCAGGGCGGCTACCCGCCCCCGCCGCCGGCCCCGGCGCCGGCCGCTCCTGACTACGACTACGGGCAACAGTCGCCGAGTGGGTACGGCAGTTTCGCCCCACCCGCCGCCCCGGCAGCGGAGAGCGAGTACGCGGCCGGTGGCCACGGTGTCACCCTGCAGCTCGACGACGGCAGCGGCCGCACCTACCAGCTCCGCGAGGGCGCCAATGTGATCGGCCGCGGCCAGGACGCCCAGTTCAGGCTTCCCGACACCGGGGTCTCGCGCCGGCATCTGGAGATCCGCTGGGACGGACAGGTCGCGATGTTGCAGGACCTGAACTCGACCAACGGCACTACGGTCAACAACGCACCGGTCCAGGAATGGCAGCTAGCCGACGGCGACGTCATCCGGCTCGGGCATTCCGAGATCGTCGTTCGTCTGCACTGAAGCCACCCCGGACTCGGGCACTCGGAGACGGGCGCGGGCCGGGCCCGGCCGCTTCACCCCCAAGCGGTCGGGCACCCCAGTATCCTGTGACGTTGCCGAAGCCGGCTACGGGCACGACAGGAGAACGGAGGGCCGTCGCATACAGGGTTTAGTTCTGCAGCTGACGCGCGCCGGCTTCCTGCTGTTGCTGTGGCTGTTCATCTGGTCGGTGTTGCGTATCCTGCGCACCGACATCTACGCCCCCACCGGGGCGGTCATGGTGCGGCGCGGCCTGCCGTTGCGCGGAGCCCGCTCACCCCGTCGTCACAACCGGAGCGCCGCGCGCTACCTGGTGGTGACCGAGGGCGCGCTGGCCGGCACCCGGATCAGCTTGGGCTCCCAGCCGGTGCTGCTCGGTCGTGCCGATGACTCGACACTGGTACTCACCGACGACTACGCCTCGACCCGTCACGCCCGGCTGTCACCCCGCGGCCAGGACTGGTTCGTCGAGGATCTCGGCTCCACCAACGGCACCTACCTGGACCGCTCGAAGGTGACCACCGCGGTCCGGGTGCCGATCGGTACGCCGGTGCACGTCGGCAAGACGGTAATCGAGTTGCGTCCGTGACACTGACCCTGCGCTACGCCGCCCGCAGCGACCGCGGACTTGTCCGCGCCAACAACGAGGATTCGGTCTACGCCGGCCCGCGTCTACTGGCACTGGCCGACGGCATGGGTGGGCACGCCGCCGGCGAAGTGGCCTCGCAGTTGGTGATCGCCGCGCTGGCTCAACTCGACAACGACGATCCGGGCGGCGATCTGCTCGGCAAGCTCGACCGTGCAGTACGGGTGGGCAATTCCGCGATCGGCGAGCAGGTCGAGCAGGACCCTGACCTTGACGGGATGGGCACGACGCTCACTGCGATCCTGTTCGCCGGCGACCGGCTGGGCCTGGTCCACATCGGCGATTCCCGCGGCTATCTTCTGCGCGACGGTGAACTGACCCAGATCACCAAGGACGACACCTTCGTCCAGACACTCGTCGACGAGGGCCGGATTACCGCGGACGAGGCCCACAGCCACCCGCAGCGGTCATTGATCATGCGGGCGCTGACCGGACATGAGGTTGAGCCGACGCTGATCATGCGTGAGGCCCGGGAAGGGGATCGCTACCTGCTGTGCTCGGACGGTCTGTCGGATCCGGTCAGGCACGACACCATTCTCGAAGCGATGCAGATCCCGGAGGTCGAGGCGGCCGCTGAGCGACTCATCGAACTGGCCTTGCGCGGCGGCGGACCGGACAACGTCACGGTCGTGGTGGCCGATGTGGTCGACAACGACTACGCCGGGCAGACCCAGCCCATCCTGGCCGGCGCGGTGTCCGCCGACGATGACGACGATGCCGCCCCGCCGAACACCGCCGCCGGCCGTGCCTCGGCGATCGCCCCCCGCCCCCCCGCGGCGAAGAAGGTCGCTCCTGAACAGGATCCACCGCCCAAGCCCCGGTCACGGAAGCGAACCCTGCTGGCCGCCGCCCTGGTGCTGCTGATCGCCCTTGGCGGGCTGGGCATCGGCTACAAGATCATCCGCGGCTACTACTACGTCAGCGCCGACGGCGAGACCGTCGCCATTATGCGCGGCGTCCAGGGCTCGGTCCTCGGAATCCCGCTGCAGAGCCCGTACCTGCTCGGCTGTATCAACGACCGCGGTGAGCTGTCCCAGATCAGCTACGGCCAGGACCACGCCGGGATGGGCTGTGAACTGATGCGGCTGCAGGATCTGCGCCCCTCGGCCCGTGAACAGGTATCCACCGGGCTGCCGGCCGGAAGCCTCGACGAGGCGATCGGCCAGTTGAACGAACTGGCTCGCGGTTCCCTGCTGCCGTTGTGCGCGCCGCCGCCGACCCCGTCGCGAAGTACCGCCTCCACTTCCCCACGCAGCGTGACGCCCTCGCCGCCGAGCTCGACGAGCACGGAGACCACGACCACTACAACCGCGGCGCCCGCTACAACCACGGCGCCGGGTACGACGACGACAACCTCGACGACCGCGCCGACCACAACGGCGTCCGGAACGGGGACATCAGGGACGCCGGCGTCGCCGACCTCCCCGGTGACCACCCTGCCCGCCGCACCGCAGAAACCGGGCACCGACTGCCGGGCGGCGGCATGACGGTAAACCCGGAGGCTGCGCGGTTATGACGACGGCGCCCCAGTCTCCCGTTCGCATCACCCCGCCACTTCCGAACCGCCGCAACTCCGAACTGGTGTTGCTGTGCTTCGCCACGTTCATTACCGGCGTCGCCCTGCTGATCGTGGAGGCCAACCAGGAACAGGGCGTGCGCTGGGACCTGCTCAGCTACACCCTGGCGTTTCTGACCCTGTTCGTCTGCGCGCACCTGGTGATCCGGCGCTACGCCCCCTATGCCGACCCGCTGCTGCTGCCCGTGGTGGCGTTGCTGAACGGTCTGGGGCTGGTGCTCATCCACCGACTCGACCTGGTCCCGGGCTCATCGGAGGGGCCCAGCGCGCAACAGCAGATGCTGTGGACACTGGTCGGGGTCATCGGCTTCTCCCTGGTGGTGGCCTTCCTCAACGACCACCGGATGCTGGCCCGCTACGACTACATCTGCGGGGCGGTCGGTCTGGTGCTGCTGGCCATCCCCGCCCTGCTGCCGGCCAGCCTGTCCGAGACCAACGGCGCCAAGATCTGGATTCGCCTGCCCGGCTTCAGCATTCAGCCCGCAGAGTTCTCGAAGATACTGCTACTGATCTTCTTCGCCGGGGTGCTGGTAGCCAAACGCCACCTGTTCACCAGCGCGGGCAAGCATTTCCTCGGCATGGATCTGCCGCGTCCGCGCGACCTGGCGCCGCTCTTGGCCGCCTGGATCATCTCGGTCGGGGTGATGGTCTTCGAGAAGGACCTCGGTACCTCCCTTCTGCTGTACGCCTCGTTCCTTGTGATGGTCTACATCGCGACGGAACGGCTCAGCTGGGTGGTGATCGGACTCGGTCTGTTCGCGGCGGGAAGTGTGATGGCCTATCACCTTTTCGGCCACGTTCGCGACCGGGTGCAGACCTGGCTGGACCCGTTCGCCGATCCGGAAGGCGCCGGTTACCAGGTGGTGCAGTCCCAGTTCAGCTTCGCAACCGGGGGAGTGTTCGGCACCGGGTTGGGCAACGGGCAGCCCGGAACAGTGCCGGCCGCGTCGACCGACTTCATCATCGCCGTCGTCGGCGAGGAGCTCGGGCTGGTGGGTCTGGCCGGCGTCCTGATGCTCTACACCATCGTGATCGTGCGCGGCCTGCGCACCGCCATCGCGGTGCGGGACAGTTTCGGCAAACTGCTGGCGGCGGGGCTGGCCTCGACGTTGGGCATCCAGCTGTTCATCGTCGTCGGTGGCGTCACCGGGCTCATCCCGCTCACCGGACTGACCACTCCGTGGATGTCCTACGGCGGTTCCTCCCTGGTCGCCAACTACCTGCTGCTGGCCATCCTGGTCCGGATCTCTCACGCGGCTCGCCGGCCGCTGAACACCAGTCAGCGCACCCCGATCGCGGCCGCGCACACCGAGGTGATCGGCCGGTCATGAATACCTCGCTGCGACGGGTCTCGATGATGGTGATGACGCTGGTGGTGCTACTGCTGATCAACGCCACGGTCACCCAGGTGTTCCGGGCCGACGGGTTACGGTCGGACCCGCGCAACCAGCGGGTGTTGCTCGACGAGTACTCCCGTCAGCGCGGACAGATCACCGCCGGCGGAGAGCTGCTGGCCTACTCGGTGTCCACCAACGGCCGGTACCGGTTCCTGAGGGTCTACCCGGAACCGTTCGCCTACGCCCCGGTGACCGGCTTCTATTCGCTGCGGTTCTCCAGCACCGGACTCGAGCGTGCCGAGGACCCGGTGCTAAACGGCTCCGACGAGCGGCTGTTCGGTCGGCGGCTGGCCGATTTTTTCACTGGCCGCGACCCCCGCGGGGGGAACGTCGACACGACGATCCTCCCGCGGGTGCAGCAGGCCGCCTGGCGTGGGCTGCAGCAGAGCTGCGACGGCGGGTGCCGGGGATCGGTGGTGGCTCTGGAACCTTCCACCGGGAAGATCCTGGCGATGGTGTCCGCACCGTCCTATGACCCGAACCTGCTCGCCACCCACGACCCTGAGGCGCAGGGGCAGGACTGGGAGAGGCTGCGCGACGAGGCCGGATCACCACTCACCAACCGCGCCATTGCCGAGCGCTACCCACCGGGCTCGACGTTCAAGGTGATCACCACCGCAGCCGCGCTGCAAGCCGGGATGTCCGAGGACGAACAGCTGACGGCCGCCCCGAAGATGACACTTCCCAACAGCACCGCGACTCTGGAGAACTACGGCGGCATGCCCTGCGGGAACGCCCCCACGGCACCGTTGCGGGAGGCCTTCGAGCGGTCCTGCAACACCGCGTTCGTCGAGCTCGGCATCCGCATCGGCCCCGAGGCGCTGCGCAGCACGGCCGAGGCGTTCGGATTCGACAATCCGCCGGAGCCGATTCCGCTGCAGGTCGTGGAGTCCACGGTCGGACCGATGGGCGATGCCGCCGCGGTCGGCATGTCAGCCATGGGGCAGAAGGACGTGGCGGTGACCCCGCTGCAGAACGCGATGGTTGCCGCCGCGATCGCCAATTCCGGTGTGGTGATGAAGCCCTATCTGGTGGATCGCCTCGTGGGGCCTGATCTCACCGATGTCAACACCACATCGCCGAGCGAGCAGCGCCGTGCGATCTCGGCGCAGGTCGCCGCTAAGCTAACAGATTTGATGGTCGGCGCGGAGAAGTTCACCCAACGGGACGGGGCGATCCCCGGTGTCCAGATCGCCTCCAAGACGGGTACCGCCGAACACGGCACCGATCCCCGGAACACGCCGCCGCACGCCTGGTACATCGCCTTCGCACCGGCGCAGGACCCGAAGGTCGCCGTCGCGGTCATGGTGGAAAACGGGGGAGACCGGCTCTCGGCGACCGGCGGCGCCCTGGCCGCGCCGATCGGACGTGCAACCATCGCGGCGGCGCTGCAGGGGGCCTCATGAGCCCCCGCAGCCGAGCGAAGCGAGGCAAGCAATGAGCCCCCGCAGCCGAGCGAAGCGAGGCAAGCAATGAGCCCGCGCGTGGGGGTGACGCTGTCCGGTCGCTACCGGTTGCAGCGTCTCATCGCGACCGGCGGCATGGGCCAGGTCTGGGAGGCCGTCGACAGCCGTTTGGGTCGCCGCGTTGCCGTCAAGGTGCTCAAGCAGGAGTTCTCCTCCGACCCCGAGTTTCTGGAACGCTTCCGCGCCGAGGCCCGCACCGTCGCCATGCTCAACCACCCGGGGATCGCGGCCGTGCACGACTACGGTGAGACCGATATCGACGGCGAAGGCCGGACCGCCTATCTGGTGATGGAACTGATCAACGGCGAGCCGCTGAATTCGGTGATCAAGCGCACCGGCCGGCTGTCGCTTCGGCACGCTCTGGACATGCTCGAGCAGACCGGCCGGGCACTGCAGGTGGCCCACGCAGCCGGCCTGGTGCACCGCGACGTCAAGCCCGGCAACATCCTGATCACGCCCACCGGGCAGGTGAAGCTGACCGACTTCGGGATCGCCAAGGCGGTCGACGCCGCCCCGGTGACCCAGACCGGCATGGTGATGGGCACCGCGCAGTACATCGCCCCGGAACAGGCGCTGGGCCAGGACGCCACCGCGGCCAGTGACGTCTACTCCTTGGGAGTGGTCGGCTACGAAGCGGTGTCGGGCAAACGCCCGTTCATGGGCGACGGTGCCCTGACGGTGGCGATGAAGCACATCAAGGAGACGCCGCCTCCGCTGCCGCCGGACCTGCCGCCGAACGTTCGCGAACTCATCGAGATAACGCTGGTGAAGAACCCCGGTGTGCGCTACCGGTCCGGCGGGCAGTTCGCCGACGCGGTTGCCGCGGTGCGCTCGGGACGCCGCCCGCCGCGGCCGAATTCCGCACCCACCATCAAGGCCACCCCGGCGGCGATCCCCGGGTCCCAACGGGCCGCGGTGGAGGCGGCCCGCGCGGCCGCCGTCGCCCGGCCGCGAACGGGTACCGGGCATCGGACCCCGCCACCGGCGCGGCGCAGTTTCAGTTCCGGGCAGCGGGCGCTGCTGTGGGCCGCCGGCGTGCTCGGCGCGCTGGCCATCATCAGCGCGATCCTGATCGTGCTGGCGGATCGGGAGCGCCGCTCGAACACACCGGTCGAACAGACCGTCACCGACACGATCACCCCGGACGCGCCGGAGGTGGCGGTGGAGCCCGGCGCTTTCACCGAACCGGCTGCACCCGATGGCGACGGCGCAGCGGTGCTGCCCGCCGCACTGTGGCACGCCGGCACCGCTCCGGCGGCCATGATCGCCCCCGACGACGAGACACCGCGATGACCACACCTCCGCACTTGTCCGACCGCTACGAGTTGGGGGAGATCCTGGGCTTCGGCGGCATGTCCGAAGTCCACCTGGCCCGTGACCTGCGGTTGCACCGTGACGTGGCGGTCAAGGTGCTGCGCGCCGATCTGGCCCGGGACCCGAGCTTCTACCTGAGGTTCCGGCGTGAGGCCCAGAACGCCGCGGCCCTCAACCATCCCGCAATCGTCGCGGTCTACGACACCGGCGAGGCCGCCATGCCTAGCGGTCCGCTGCCCTACATCGTGATGGAGTACGTCGACGGCGTCACGCTGCGCGACATCGTCCACACCGACGGCCCGATGCCGCCGCGGCGTGCCCTCGAGGTGATCGCCGACGCTTGCCAGGCCCTGAACTTCAGCCACCAGCACGGGATCATCCACCGGGACGTCAAACCCGCCAACATCATGATCTCCAAGACCGGCGCGGTGAAGGTGATGGACTTCGGCATCGCGCGTGCCATCGCCGACGGCAGCAACAGCGTCACCCAGACAGCCGCCGTGATCGGCACCGCGCAGTACCTTTCACCCGAACAGGCCCGCGGGGAACCCGTCGACCCCCGCTCCGACGTCTACTCGCTGGGGTGCGTGCTCTACGAGGTCCTCACCGGCCAGCCGCCGTTCGTCGGCGACACCCCCGTTTCGGTGGCCTACCAGCACGTTCGCGAGGATCCTGTGCCGCCGTCGCAACGGCGGGCCGGTATCTCGCCGGAACTCGACGCGGTCGTGCTCAAGGCGCTGGCCAAGAATCCCGACAACCGCTATCAGAGCGCGGCGGAGATGCGTGCGGATCTGGTTCGGGTTCACAGCGGGGAGAAGCCCGAGGCGCCCAGGGTGCTGACGTCGGCCGAACGGACGGTCATGATGACCTCTGGACGGCCGCACCGCGGCGAGGGTGGCCCCGTGCCGGTCGCCTATGACTACAGCGATGCCGACGGCGCCCGCGGATCGGTCCGGAAGTGGCTGGTGGCACTGGCGATATTGACGGTGCTGACCGTCGTGGTGACCGTGGCGATCACAATGGTCGGCGGCAAGGTGCGTGCCGTCCAGGTTCCCGACGTTCGCGGTCAACTGTCCGCCGACGCCATTGCCCAGTTGCAGAACAAGGGCTTCAAGATCCGGACCCAGCAGAAGCCGGACAACGTGGTGGCACCCGACCATGTGATCAGCACCGACCCGTCCGGCAACACGTCGGCAGGCGCAGGCGACGAGATTCAGATCAACGTCTCCACCGGGCCGGAACAGCGGGAGGTGCCGGACGTCTCCGATCTGAGCTACGCCGATGCGGTCAAGAAGCTGACCGCCGCCGGGTTCGGCAGGTTTCGGCAGACCGATGCGCCCTCGGATGTCGATCAGAAGGACAAGGTGCTCAGCACCATCCCGCCGGCGAACCAGACCTCGGCGCTGACCAACGAGATCACCATCGTCGTCGGTTCCGGCCCGGCGACCCGGGACCTACCCGATCTCGTCGGCCAGTCCGTCGATGTCGCCACCAAGAACCTCAACACCCTGGGTTTCCCGACCATCCTCACCGTTCAGGTCGATAGCCCCGAGCCGGCCGGGCAGGTGCTGGGGATGGATCCGTCGGCCGGAACGTCGGCCACCCTGGACACCGCGATCACGCTGAAAGTCTCCAAGGCCAATCAGTTCATCATGCCCAACCTGACGGGCCAGTTCTGGGTGGACGCGGAGCCCAACCTTCGGGCGCTGGGCTGGACCGGCGTTCTGGTGAAGGGTCCCGACATCCCCAACAGCGGTCAGCGCACCAACGCGGTGGTCACGCAGAGCCCGCCGCCGGGCGCCGGGGTCAACTTCGGCGGTTCGGTCACGCTGAGCTTTGCGTCATAGCCGCCCGCACGGTGTCGGCGACCTCCTGCTCAAGGCGGCGAACCAGCGACTCCGCCGGCGCCGAACCGCAGTAACCGAGCCAGTTGGCCAACATGCGGTGGCCACCCTCGGTCAGGATGGACTCCGGATGGAACTGCACACCGTGAATCGGCAGGTCGCGATGGCGCACCGCCATGATGACCCCGCCCCGTGTGCGGGCGGTCACCTCGAGTTCGGTGGGGACGGTGTGCGGCAGGATCGTCAGCGAGTGGTACCGGGTTGCGGTGAAGGGATCCGGAAGGCCATGCAGCACACCGACATTGGTGTGATAGACCGAACTGGTCTTGCCATGCAGGAGTTCCGGTGCGCGGTCCACGGTGGCGCCGAACGCCACCCCGATCGCCTGGTGGCCCAGACACACCCCGAGCAACGGGGTGCCCGCTGCGGCGCACGCCTCGACCAGCCCGATCGACGCGCCGGCCCGCTCCGGGGTGCCCGGACCCGGGCTGAGAAGCACGCCGTCGAAGTCCTCGGCCACGGCGGCGATCTCGACGGTTCCGCCGATCCGGGGGTCGTCATTGCGCCAGACCTCCGCGTCCACCCCGAGCTGGCCCAGGTACTGAACCAGGTTGAACACGAAGCTGTCGTAGTTGTCGACGACCAGGATCCGCACGCCTGACAGGCTACCGGCCGGTTCAGTAGGTCAATGGGCCGGTCGGGCTGGCGTAGCGCATGCGGATCGGTTCGGTGTAGCCGTTCACCTCCACCTGTTCGCGCGACTCTTCGCGGTATCCGAGCCCGAACCGAACCACGTATTGCTTGTAGAGGCGCAGGACCTCGGACTCGGCGAGTGCGGCCTCCATGGCGGCCGGGTCGCCGACTGCGGTGATGGTGTAGGGCGGGCTGTAGGTGCGGCCGTTGAGCAGCAGGGTGTTACCCACGCATCTGGGGGCGGAGGTGGCGATGATTCGCTGGTCCTGCATCTGCACCGCTTCGGCCCCGGCGCTCAGCAGTGCGTTGAGCACCGCCTCGACGTCCTGCTGATGGACGACGAGGTCATCGGGTGAGGCATCGCCCGGGAAGCGGCCGTCGGCGTCGCGCTGCGCATCGGTGAGCGTGACGACGATTCCCGGACCGCGTGCCGGGTCCAGACCGGCCTCGGCACCGAGTGCCGCTGCCCGCTCCTGGATGGCCGCGAGCGCCGATCCGGCGTGTGCGCCGTGGGTGGTGTTGATCCGCGCCGCCAGCGAGCCACGCTCGGCGCTGAGGCGGTCAACCGACCGCTGGGCTTCCCGAACCAGGTTGACCAGACGGGGGGAGTCACTGCCCCGGATCTCCCCGCCCCCGGAGACACCGTGGGTGGCGGCCAGCAGAAGCCCAGCGAACAGACAGACCACCGGCACACCAAACCGCCACGGCGAGCGGCGAGACTCCGGTTCTGCCTGTTCGCCGCCCTGCCGGGTTGTCCGCCGGGCCGTTCGCTGGGTTATCCTCATGTGCGATCCGGCACCATCGTCTCACCGACGACCGTCTGCGAAGGTAGCCATGCCCAAGTCCAAGGTCCGCAAGAAGAACGACTTCACCATCAACCCGGTGAGCCGCACCCCGGTGAAGGTCAAGGCCGGCCCGTCCAGCGTGTGGTTCGTCGTGCTGTTCGTCGGCCTGATGCTCATCGGCCTGGTGTGGCTGCTGGTCTTCCAACTCGCCGCCTCCGGGTACGACACCCCTGAGCCGCTGATGTGGATGGCCGATCTGGGCCCGTGGAATTACGCGATCGCATTCGGCTTCATGATTTTCGGCCTCCTGCTGACGATGCGGTGGCGCTGAAGACAATCACGCGTGTGATTCATCCCCACTGTGTATAGCTCCTGTGGATAACTATGGACCGCGTTGAATGGGGACCGCCGACCGCGGGTATCGCAGCGATCGCCGTGGCCGGAATCATCATGGCCATCGGCGCCATGAGTGTCGCCGCCGACGCGGCCGGCCGGATTCTCACCGCCATCGCCGCGGTCGGGTTGGCGATCTTCGCGGCGGGTTCATGGCGCGCTCGGCCACGCTTGGCGATCACTGGCGAAGGTTTGGTCTATCGAGGTTGGCTGTCCACCACGACGCTGCGCCGGCCCGACATCGAACTGATCCGGATCACCGAGTTCCGCCGCTGGGGGCGAAAGGTCCGGCTGCTGGAGATCGACACAACTGCCGACCGGCTCATCGTGCTCAGCCGTTGGGACCTGGGCGGGGATCCGCTGGAGGTCCTGGACGCGCTGACCGAAGCCGGCTACGCCGGCTGATTCGGACCCGCCCCTGCGTCAGGACTCGGTTATCGACGCGTCAGGAGACGGTGTCCTCCACGTCAAGAGACGGTGATCGACTCGATCACCACGTCCTCGGACGGGCGATCATTGCGATCGACGGGCGTCGCGGCGATCGCGTCGACCACTTTCTGGGACTCCGGGTCGACTACCTCGCCGAAGATCGTGTGCCTCCGGTTGAGGTGCGGGGTCTTCCCGACGGTGATGAAGAACTGTGATCCGTTGGTCGCGGGCCCGGCGTTGGCCATCGCCAGCAGGTAGGGCTTGTCGAACTGCAACTCGGGATGGAACTCGTCGGCGAACTGGTAACCGGGGCCTCCGCGGCCGGTACCGGTGGGGTCGCCGCCCTGAATCATGAAGCCGTCAATGACCCGGTGGAAAATGGCGCCGTCATAGAACGGGCCGGAGCTGCCGCCCGAGGCGTTCTGCCTGGAGTATTCCTTGGTGCCCTGGGCCAGGCCGACGAAGTTGGCGACGGTCTTGGGCGCATGGTTTCCGAACAGGGCGATCTTGATGTCGCCGCGGTTGGTGTGCAGGGTCGCAGTCGCAGTCGCGATGGGGCTCGTGGTCACGCGCCACAGTGTGCCATTAGCGGCGGACGGCACGTTGGGGCGGGGTGCCGGGTCCGCGGTGTGCACCCGGTCGAGACCTGTGGAGCCTAGGAGATTCGAACTCCTGACATCTGCCTTGCAAAGGCAGCGCTCTACCAACTGAGCTAAGGCCCCGTAGCGCTGTCCCGGCCGGCCAGGGTGTGCCAGACCTCGCCGCGGTCGCGGGAGGCGAGCAGCACTGCCGCTCCGACCATCGCCACCACGACGACGGGCACTGTCAGCCGCAAGGGCCGACCCGGTAACGACCAGGACATCGTGGGCCTAGGAGGACTCGAACCTCCGACCTCTTCGTTATCAGCGAAGCGCTCTAACCGCCTGAGCTATAGGCCCGTGTCGCGCGAGGAAGATTACCGCACCCGAAGCGGCTGTCCCAAATAACGTCGCAGTCTTAATCCAGGTCGGCGAGTGTGACCTCGACGCCGCCGACGATGTCGGTGCTCAGGTTGTAGATGTAGGCACCGATGGCGGCCATCGCCGTCAGCAGGACGATGTTGATCAACCCGATCAGCGCCGCGCCGCCGAAAATCGAACCGGCCGAAACCAGATCGCCACCACTGCCGCCGCTGGTGCTGCTCAGCAGATCGCCAACGTTGCTGTTCAGCTTGTTCCACACGCCCATCGCGCCGAGCACCAGGTAGAGGAAAGCCACCGCGATCATCCACACGAAGAACAGGGCGACGTTGAGCAGCAGCGACACTTTCAGCGCGCTCCAGGGGTCGATACGCCGGATCTGCATGGTGGCCCGCACCGGACCACGGGGGCGCCCCCCGACCTGAAGGCGCGCGGCGAGTCCTGACGCCGGCGCCACCGCGGGCACTGCGGGCCGCCCCGGCTCGGCCACCGCGCTCTTTCGCGGCTGCGGCACCTTGGCCGGCGAACCCGACAGGTCCGGCAATTCACTGGGATACGGCTCGATGGCGGCGACCTCGGTGCGGTCCGTTCGCGGCTCGCCGCGCACCGGGTCGGGGTCCGCGCGCTGGGCCCGCGACTCCACCGACGACACATCCGGCGCCGCGTATCCGGTCACGTAGCGGCTCGGGTCCCCCGTTCCGGATCCACCGCCCGCCGGGGGAGCGGGCGGGCGAACCGGCGAGTCACCGGCCGGGCGACCCGTCGAGCCCTCCGGGCGGGTTCTGGTCGGGTTCTGCCACGGCGGGGTCTCGCTCGGGGTGTCGCCGTTCTCCGGGCGGTCGGCCGGCGCCGACTGACCCGGCTCGTTCGGTGAACTCACCGCTGCTCCTCACTTCGTCCGCCCATCACTGTGTCCGCCGCCGGGGAATCCCGGCCCCGGTCGCGGATCACGACTGGTCCGGCTCCTCGGGTTGTTCCTCGGCATTCCGGGCAATGGCTAACAGTGTGTCGCCCTCACCCAGGTTCATCAAGCGAACACCCTTGGTTTGCCGCCCCGCCCGACGCACCTGGCGCGCGGCGGTGCGGATCACCCCGCCACCGGAGGTGATCGCGTACAACTCGGTGTCGTCGTCGACGATCAGGGCACCCACCAGCCTGCCGCGCTTCTCGTCGTACTGAATGGTCAGGATGCCCTTGCCGCCGCGGCCCTGCGGGGTGTACTCCTCAATCGCCGTCCGCTTGGCGTACCCGCCGGAGGTCGCCACCAGCAGGTAGGTGTTTTCGGAGACCACGTTGAGCGACAGCAACCGGTCGTCGGCGTTGAACCTCATGCCCTGCACCCCGGAGGTCGCCCGGCCCATCGGGCGCAAGGCCTCGTCGGTGGCCGAGAACCGGATCGACTGCCCCTTGGCGCTGACCAGGAGCAGATCGTCCTCCGCCGAGCACAGCACCGCGCCCACCAGTTCGTCACCATCGCGCAGGTTGACCGCAACGATCCCGCCGGAGCGGTTGGAGTCGAAATCGGTGAGCCGTGACTTCTTCACCAGGCCGTTGCGAGTCGCCAGCACCAGGTAGGGCGCATCCTCGTAGGTCTTGATCACGATGACCTGCGCGATGCGCTCCTCGGGCTGGAAGGCCAGCAGGTTCGCCACGTGCTGGCCTCGCGCGGCGCGCAAGGCCTCGGGCAGCTCATAGGCCTTGATCCGGTACACCCGGCCCTGCGTGGTGAAGAACAGGATCCAGTCGTGCGTCGAGCAGACGAAGAAGTGCCGGACGATGTCATCCTGCTTGAGCGCCGCGCCCTGCACCCCTTTACCGCCGCGCTTCTGGCTGCGGTAGAGGTCGGTCTTGGTGCGTTTCGCGTAGCCCGTCTCGGTGATCGTGACGACCACCTCTTCGCGCGCGATCAGGTCCTCGTCGGCGACATCGCCCTCCGCGGCCACGATCCGGGTACGGCGATCGTCGCCGTGCTTCTCCACCACCTCGGCAAGCTCGTCGCGCACGATGATGCGCTGGCGTTCCGGCTTGGCAAGGATGTCCTCGAGGTCGGCGATCTCCGCCTCGATCTTGGCCAGGTCGTCGACGATGCGCTGTCGCTCCAACGCGGCCAGGCGCCGCAACTGCATGTCCAGGATCGCCTGAGCCTGGATCTCGTCGATGTCGAGGAGTTCGATCAACCCCGCACGGGCGATGTCGACGGTCGCCGACGCGCGGATCAGTGCGATCACCTCGTCGAGGGCGTCGAGCGCCTTGACCAGGCCGCGCAGGATATGGGCCCGTTCGTTGGCCTTGCGCAGCCGGTAGGTGGTGCGGCGGATGATCACGTCGAGTTGGTGCTCGACGTAGTAGCGGATCATCTGGTCCAGCCGCAGGGTGCGCGGCACCCCGTCGACGATGGACAGCATGTTGGCGCCGAAGCTGGTCTGCAGCTGGGTGTGCTTGTAGAGGTTGTTCAGCACCACCTTCGCCACGGCGTCACGCTTGAGTTCCACGACGATCCGCAGACCCACCCGATCGCTGGACTGGTCCTCGATATTGGAGATCCCGCCCAACTTCCCATCGCGGACCTGTTCGGCGATCGAGGTGATGAAGTTGTCGTGGTTCACCTGGTACGGCAACTCTGTGATGACGATGGACGTGCGCCCGCGCGCGTCCTCCTCGGTCGTCGCCACACCGCGCATCCGGATCGAACCGCGACCGGTGGTGTAGGCGTCCTGGATTCCCTGGCTGCCGACGATCAGGCCGTGGGTCGGGAAGTCCGGGCCCTTAACCCGTTCGATGACCGCCGCCAGAGTGGCCTCCTCGTCAGCCTCGTAGTTCTCCAGGCACCAGTAGACCGCCTCGGCCAACTCGCGCAGATTGTGCGGCGGGATATTGGTGGCCATGCCCACCGCGATACCGCCCGACCCGTTGGCGAGCAGGTTCGGGAATCGGCTCGGCAGAACCGTCGGCTCCTGCACCCGGCCGTCGTAGTTCGGGATGAAATCGACTGTCTCCTCGTCGATCTCGCGGAGCATCTCCATCGCCAGCGGGGTGAGTCGGGCCTCGGTGTTGTGGCTGACGAAACCGTTGGTGATGAAGGCGTGGTCCGCGGTGTCGACCCGCAGGCTGTAGACCGGACGGATGCCGGCGTCGACGACGGAGGCCACCTCCGCGAAGTAGAAACGGCCGTCAGTCAGTTCGGCGGCGATCGCCCGGACGTCCGGATCGGCAATGTGGGCAAGGATCTGCCGGCCCTCGCGGCGCCAACACTGCACACCGTCGATGTTGTGCTTGCGCAGCCACTCCTTGTCGGCCCAGCCGCCCCCACCGTGACGGCGGATGAATCGCGCCAGACCGGGAACCCGATCGGAGTCCGATCCTGCGGGCCGCTGCGGCAAGGCCTCGAGCAGCGCGCGCAACTTGTCCTGCTTTGCACCCCCGAATCCGATCTGGGCGGCAAAGAGTTCGGCTTGCGCGCGGTTGGTGATCACGACCTTGTACTCACCAGTCGCATGGTGGTACTTGCGGGATACGACACCGAACTCCAGCAGCATCTGCTGAACATCGGATGCCAACCGTGAGCTGCGCGTGGAGTAGGAGACCTGAATGGTGTTGCGCGGCAGCTCCGAACACGATCCGTCGCCTTCGAACAGTGCTTGAAGAAACGCACGTTTGACGGCGCCCGGAGCATGCCACACACAGTCCGGGATGAATTTCCCGGCCGAACGGATGCCGATGAATTCCGCGAGCGGGCTGTCGGTGATGGGATCGAGGTTGTGTATGTCCAACTCGAACAATCGCGAACCGGAGGCGATCGTCCGCTCGGAGAGATAGCGGGCTCCACCGATCACCGCGTCGTAGGCGGCCACCACCGTGTCGAAGTAGTCGCGGTCGAGATTGTTGAAACCGGCACGGTTCTCAGAGACGAACCCTTCACTGATGAAAGCTCCGAGCAACAAACCGGTCAGGGTCTCCTCCCAGTTCGCAGAGCCGACTTCGGTGGGCAGAGACCGTTGCAGAGCGACATGATCTCCGGGCCGGATCTCCTCGATGAGTTTCCACAGCAACGTCGGAACACCGCCGACGTCGACCAAACACAGCAGCGGGTGATTCCGGGTGCCCGTTACCGAATAACCCTCCTTTGTCGTCACCTCGAAGGTCGAGTGGTCGCCGGAATGGAACAGCCGATCCGCCGTGACCGGATCTCCATGCCGATCAAGAACTTTGAGGTCGATCACCGAATCGCTGTTCGGCCGGTTGGGCGCGACGTCGGCGATGCGCACGGTCTGCCCCATAGGAAGGCGCACCAACGCATCCCCGGTCACGCAGTAGCGCATCGCCGCCGGTGGATCGTTGCCCGGCGAACCGAAGTTGCCCTGGCCGTCGACCAACGGGTAGCGCAGCGACCACGGCTGAGCCATCCGGACCAGGGTGTCGTAGATGGAGGCGTCACCATGGGGGTGGTAGTTGCCCATGGTCTCGGCCACCGACCGCGCTGATTTGGCGTGACTGCGGTCGGGCCGGAAACCCGAGTCGTACATCGCGTAGAGCACGCGGCGGTGCACCGGCTTGAGACCGTCGCGAACCTCCGGCAGGGCCCGGCCGACGATCACGCTCATCGCGTAGTCGATGTAGCTGTTCTGCATCTCCTGCTGGATGTCGACCGGTTCGATCCGATCGCCGGCGGTTCCCTCAGGGGGCAGAGTGGTATCAGTCATTGATGCGGGTCCCTAACTGGAGAAGTCTCGACTAAACGTCAAGGAAGCGAACGTCTTTGGCATTGCGCGTGATGAAGCTGCGGCGGGCTTCCACGTCATCGCCCATCAGGATGGAGAACAATTCGTCGGCCGCTGCAGCGTCATCGAGGGTGATCTGGCGCAGCACACGCACCGTGGGGTCCATGGTGGTCTCCCACAGTTCCTTGGCGTCCATCTCGCCGAGGCCCTTGTATCGCTGAATGCCGTCGTCCTTGTTGATCTTCTTGCCGGATTTCATACCGGCCTCGAGCAGCCCGTCGCGTTCCCGGTCGGAGTAGGCGAATTCCGGAGCGGAGCGCTGCCACTTCAGCTTGTACAGCGGGGGCTGGGCGAGGAAAACGTGGCCGTTCTCGATCAGCGGCTTCATGAAACGGAACAGCAGGGTCAGCAGCAGGGTGGAGATGTGCTGACCGTCGATATCGGCGTCGGCCATCAGCACGATCTTGTGGTACCGCAGCTTGGCCAGATCGAACTCGTCGTGGATGCCGGTCCCCAGGGCGGTGATGATCGCCTGGACCTCGGTGTTCTTCAGCACCCGGTCGATCCGGGCCTTCTCCACGTTGATGATCTTCCCGCGCAACGGCAGGATGGCCTGGAACATCGAGTCCCGACCGCTCTTCGCCGAGCCGCCGGCCGAATCACCCTCCACCACATACAGTTCCGAGACCTTAGGGTCGGTGGACCGGCAGTCGGCCAGCTTGCCGGGAAGGCCGCCGATATCGGTGGCGCTCTTGCGGCGGACAAGCTCACGAGCCTTGCGGGCCGCGATCCGCGCCTGGGCCGACGAGACGGCCTTGTTGACGATGATTTTGGCGTCGGTCGGATTGGACTCGAACCAGTGCGTCAGCTGTTCGTTGCACGTCTTCTGCACGAACGACTTGACTTCGGTGTTCCCCAACTTGGTCTTGGTCTGACCCTCGAACTGCGGCTGAGCGACCTTCACTGAAATCACCGCCGCCAGACCTTCGCGGATGTCATCGCCGGTGAGGTTGGGGTCCTTGTCCTTGAGGAGCTTCTTGTCCTTGGCGTACTTGTTGACAACGCTGGTCAACGCGGCCCGGAAACCCTCCTCATGGGTGCCGCCCTCGTGGGTGTTGATGGTGTTGGCGAAGGTGTGCACCGATTCGGAATACCCGGCGTTCCACTGCATCGCCACCTCGACCTCGTGGCCGGTGCCTTTCCCGGAGAAGTCCACCACCGAGTTGTGGATCGCCTGCTTGGTGCGGTTGATGTGCTTGACGAAATCCACCAGTCCGCCGGGATAGTGGAATGTACGTTGCTTGACCTTGTGCGGGGCGGCCTGCGCGGCGGCCTTCTCCTCCGCCGACTTCGGCGCCTCGGCAGTATCACTGACGACCTCGTCGACCACCTCGGCCGGGGTGACCCGCTCATCGCTGAGATGAATGGTCAGACCCTTGTTGAGAAACGCCATTTCCTGCAGCCGGCGAGCCACCGTCTCGAAGTCGTAGTCGGTGGTCTCAAAGACCGTCGGATCCGCCCAGAATCGCAGCGTGGTACCTGTCTTGTTGCTGGCCTGGCCCTGCTTGAGGTTTCCCGGTACCGACTTGTCATAGGTCTGGAACCATTCGTACCCATCGCGGCGGATGTCCACCTCAACCCGCGATGACAGCGCGTTGACCACCGAGACGCCCACACCGTGCAGGCCGCCGGAGACCTGGTAGGCGCCTTCCTCGAACTTGCCGCCCGCGTGCAGCACCGTCATCACAACGTCGACGGTCGGCAGTCCGGCGGTCTTATGCGTCTCGACCGGGATGCCGCGACCGTCGTCGCTAACCTCCACCCCGCCATCCTCGAGGATGCGGACACTCACTTCGGTGGCGTAGCCGGCCATCGCCTCATCCACGGCGTTGTCGACCACCTCCCAGATCAGGTGGTGCAGCCCGCGTTCGCCGGTCGATCCGATGTACATGCCCGGACGCTTGCGAACCGCCTCCAGGCCTTCCAGGATCTTGATGGAGTCTGCGCCGTATTCGTCTTCTTTGCGCTCGTTTTGGCCAGCCACAGTCGGACAGGTCTCCTCGGGGTCCAGGTGCGCGGCCGACGGCCCCGCGAATCACTCAGAACAGTCTACCGGGAATCAGGGACAGGACTGATCCTGCGACCGCGTTTCTGCACAGCTATTTGCGCCGTGCGCCGCAGTTCGCGCCTTCAGACGCGTCCCGACGGCTGAAGCCTCGATCGTCGACGTCCTGGCGGCACTGAGCGGACTGGTGGAACACTGGGCGGCACCGGCGAAATTTCCCATCGGAACTACCGTCGGACCCGCAACGTGCTTGCCGACCCCGGTGGCCCATGGAAGGAGCGATCGTGCGGCCGATGATGAACCTGGCGGCACCGGCAATCCGTCGGACCCTGACGGCGCTGAACCGGTGTTTCGACCGTGCCGACCAATGGTCCGCCCGCCCTTTCGACGAGCCGGACATCATGGTGCCCAACGTCGAGTCGAGAAAATACGGCTGGACGCACTTCGGCGTCATGATCCCCGACCTTCCCGAACCCCACCGCTTCTTCTCCGCCATGTCGCTCATCGGAGCCACCGGATCGCTGGCCTTCGACAACGACCACGCGCTGGCTGATCTCCCGCGGCGTAATGCCTCGATAGTTGCCGGCACCGCGGCCTCACATCCCGCTCATTTCGGAAACTACTCGACCGCAAGCGATTTCGTCTCACACCCCGACGGTTCACTGCTGCGCTTCGGTGACGATCTGACGATCTCCGGCCGCTACCCGGACTATCACCTGCGCGGGCGGCTCGGGGGAGTCGACGTCGACCTCCGGCTGACCAACACCGACAAGGTAAACTGGTTTTTCCGCAACCCCGTCTACAAGCACTTCAGCCTGCTCACCGAGTATCGCGGGTGCTTCACCGAAATGGACTCGGGCCGGCGCACGGACGCCGAGGGGCTGTGCGCGTTCGAATACGGGGCGTGCCCGAGTCTGTACCAGTTGCGCTCCACACCGCGGCCGTCAGGGCTCAAGGCGCCGCTGGACTACTTCGTCTACCAGATCATCAATCTGGGCTCCGACGATCAGGTGCTGCTGAGTCATTACTGTCTAGGTGGCCAGCCGTTCATGACCACCGCTCTGGCACGCAACCGCACCGATTTCGGACGCCGGTTCGAGCACGCGCACTTCCGCGTCGAGAAGTTCCAGTCGGCAGCCGTGGAAACCCCGTACGGAGTCCCTATGCGCATACCCGCTGCCACCACGTTCACCGCGATGGATTCCGACGGCATGGTCCTGGAGGTTCGGGCGGAACTGGACACCAGTCTCACCTTCGGACTGGGCAGTGGATTCGTGACCGGATTTCGGCACCGGACCATGTGGAAAGGACGACAGCTCGAGGGCCGCGGCTATATGGAGTACATCGATCGACGGGCATCGGCCCATAGTGATATACCCTGAGGGGTATGAAGAAGGTTCTGGTTTCCCTTGTCGTCGCCGTCACGGGCCTTACCGGCGGCGTGGGTCTGACAGCCTGTTCCTCGCAATCTGCTGCCGAGACCGTCTCCGCCGTCCAGGCCGCCGGAGTCACCCGGGTGGACCCGCAGGCATTTGCCGAGGTGCTGGCCGAGCCGGGGGTGACCATCATCGACGTTCGCACGCCCGAGGAGTTTGCCGAGGGCCACATCGACGGGGCCGTGAACATCCCGGTTCAGTCCGCCGATTTCACTGAACGGATCTCCCAACTCGACCCGGCGGTCACCTACGCGGTGTACTGCCGCAGCGGCAATCGGTCGCGGCCCGCGGTCGCGGCGATGCGCGACGCCGGCATCACCGAGATCGTGGAGTTGGAAAGCGGTACGAAGGGCTGGATCTCCCAAGGTCAGACACTGGTTCGCTGAGACGGCCGTTCGCTCAACCGTAGGTGTCGCGCGGGCCGCGCCCCGAGATGTGTCGCGGGCCCTTGCGCCACGACGGTGCGGTGGGACCGGTGATTCGCATCGAACTCACCACCCTGTTGCCGACCGCCGCGGCGATCTTGGCCAACAGTTGGCTCTGCACCATCCGAAGCTGAGTCGCCCATGCCGTGGACTCGGCCGACACGGTGAGCACCCCGTCCCGCAACGCGGTGGGCGCTGCGTGTTCGGCGATCTGATCACCCACCACCTCTGCCCACTGGGCAAAAACGGCACCCTCGGCCACCCGTGACGACCAGCCCCGAGTGTTGGCCAGGTCCCGAGTCAGCCGACCCAACGGTTGCGGATCACGGGAATCCGGACCCGGACCGGACCAACGTCGCCGCGTCCCCGGTGACGCTGCCCGGCGCGGTGTCGGTGAGCGCCGCCCCTGGCCGACATGTTTTCCGCGCTCGCGAGCGGCAGCGCGGGCGTCCTCGAGAGCACGCCGCACCAGATCCATTCCCTGCAGATCCGATAGATGGTCCGGGGGAGCGGGTTTTTCGGCATCACTCATGGTTCCACCACCTCCGACATCCGACTGTCCTCATCGTCGCGCAACACAACACCGATGCGCCTGGCATCCCAGTCATCAGGGATGTCCTCGCCGACAGCCGCAGTCACGAGAACCTGCTCGGCACCGGCCGCCACCTCCGCCAGCGCTCGTCGACGCGCGGTGTCGAGTTCAGCGAAAACGTCATCGAGAATCAGCACCGGCTCACTGCCTTCACCGCGTAACAACTCATAGGCCGCCAACCGCAACGACAACGCCATCGACCACGACTCTCCGTGGCTGGCGAATCCCTTGGCCGGCTGATCGCCGAGATGTAGCTCAAGGTCGTCGCGATGCGGACCGACCAGGCACACACCGCGCTCAAGCTCAGCCTGACGGCGCCGGCCCAAGGCCGCCAACAACGCCGCCTCGAGGTACTCAACCGAATCGTCCCGATCGGCCGGGTAATCTCCGGCAATTCCGTCGATACTGCTCCGATATCCGATCGCGGCAAGCCGGGAGGCCGGTGCCAGGATCTGATAGGCCTTTTCAACCTCGGGTGCCAACTCGTTGACCAACTCCAGCCGAGCCGCCATCAACTGGGCCCCGTGCCCGGCGAGATATCCGTCCCAGACATCGAGGGTGTCGAGGACGTCGGGGTCCGGCCGTAGTCGAGTACCGCCAGCGGATTTCAACAGTGCCGTGCGTTGCCGCAGAACCTTGTCATAATCGGCCCGAACCCCGGCGATCCGTGGGCGCCGAACTGTTGCGAGTTCGTCGAGGTAACGCCGTCGCTCACCTGGATCACCCCGCACCAGGGAAAGATCCTCCGGTGCGAACAACACCGCACGCACCGCACCGAGGACTTCGCGGGTGCTGCGCACCGGAGAACGATTGAGCCTGGCCTTGTTCGCCCGACCGGCGGCAATCTCGATGTCCACCGCGAGTTCCCGGCCCTCGTTGACGACGATTGTCGAGACGACCGCCCGTTGTGCGCCGCTACGAATCAGCGGCGCGTCCGTGGCCACCCGATGCGATCCGAGCGTGGCGCAATACCACAGCGCCTCAACAAGATTGGTCTTGCCGAAGCCGTTCGCTCCAACGAACACCGTTCGGCCCGGCGTCAGTTCCAGATCGATATGCGACCAAGAACGAAAATCTCGCAGGGCCAGACGACGGACATACATGTGCTATCCGGACAGTGGAACCCGTTTGACCGCGTGACCGCCGAACTGGTTGCGCAGAGCCGACACCGCCTTCATCGTCGGCGATTGTTCCTGCCGGGAGGCGAAGCGTGCGAACAGCGATGCGGCGATCACCGGCATCGGCACCCGATGGTGAATCGCCTCCTCGACGGTCCAACGACCCTCGCCGGAGTCCTCGGTGTAATCGGAGATCTCAGCGAAATCCGGATCCTCTTTCAGAGCCTTGGCCAGCAACTGCTGCAACCAGGAACGCACCACCGTCCCGTTGGTCCAGGCCTGAATCACCGCCTGGGTGTCCTTGATCAAGGATTCGGCGGCCAGCAATTCGTACCCCTCGGCATAAGCCATCATCAGGCCGTATTCGATGCCGTTGTGCACCATCTTCGCGTAGTGACCCGCTCCAACCGGCCCCGCGTGGACAAAACCGTCGGCCACCTCACCGGCGGGACGAAGGGCGTCGAAAATCGGCATCATCCGTGCGATGTCCGCATCACTTCCGCCGACCATCAGGCCGTACCCCTCGGTCAGACCCCAAACACCACCGGATACGCCGGCATCGACGAAGGAAATCCCGCGCTCGCCTAGGAGTTCGGCATGCGGGCCGTCCTCGGTGTAACGCGAGTTTCCACCGTCGACTACCAGATCGCCGGGACTGAGCACATCCGCCAGAGAGGCGATGGTCTCGTGGGTGACCGGCCCGGACGGCACCATTACCCAGACCGCCCGCGGAGCGGTCAGGGCCTCGGCCAGTGCAGCCAAACTGGCGACGTCGGAGACTTCCGGTCGAGGGTCATAACCGATGACTTCGTGGCCGGCGTCGCGCATCCGCTGACGCATATTGAAGCCCATTTTTCCCAGACCGACCAGACCCAGTTGCATTGACAGCCTCCTTGTCGACGGAAGTTTCCGGTCAGCCCGGTAGCCGGACCGGCATAAGCAGATAGACGTAATCGGTGTCGATCGCGGGGAAGGGACCCGGACCCGACAGCTCCGAACCCTCCGGCGCCGGCCGCAGGACAGCGGGCTTACTCGGTGTGGTGAACCCGAAGGTCACCCGATCGGAATGCAGCGAGGCCAAGCCGTCGGTGAGATAACTCGGGTTGAAGGCGATTGTCAGCGGTTCGCCGGCGAAGTCGACGGCCAGTTCCTCCTCAGCGAGGCCAACTCCGTCAGCGCCCGCCGACAGCCGCACCGCACCGTCGCCGAATTCCATTCGCACCTGCGCACCCCGGTCAGCGACCAGCGCGACACGCTTGATCGCTTCGGCCAACTCCGCAACACCGATCGTGGCGACCGCCGTGTGCTCCGTCGGCAACAGTTGCCGGTATTTCGGGAACTCGGTGTCCAACAACCGGGTGGTGCTGCGCCGACCACCGCTGCTGACACCCAGCAGCCGTTCCTCGCCGACGGCTTCACCGGCACCCAGCGCCAAGTGAACCTCTGTTCCGGTGGTAACGGACTTGGCCGCCTCGGCCAGCGTCTTGGCCGGTACCAAAACCGCGGCCTCCAAACCGGGGGTGTTGGTCGACCAAGTCAATTCGCGCACCGCCAGCCGGAACCGGTCGGTGGCAGCGAGCACGACCTTGTCCCCGAAGATCTCCACCCGGATACCGGTCAGCATGGGCAGGGTGTCATCCTTGCCGGCTGCGATGGCAACCTGGCTGACCGCCTCGGTGAACAGGTCCGCACCCACCACACCGGTCTCATCCGGCAGAGCAGGCAAGGTCGGATAATCCTCGACCGGCATCGCCGGCAACGAAAACTTGGCACTGCCGCAGGTCAAAAGCATTCGGGATCCCTCGACGCCGACTTCGACCGGCTTGCCCGGCAGCGCCCTGGTGATCTCGGACAACAGGCGACCCGAAACCAGAACGGTGCCCGGCGAGGCGATCTCCGCCGGCACCCACACCTCGGCCGAGACATCGAAGTCGAATCCGGCGATCCGCAGGCCATCCTCGGATCCGCTGATCAAAACGCCGGCCAGCACCGGATTCGACGGTGGCTTAGTGGGCAGGCTGCGTGCGACCCAGGCGACCGCCTCAGCGAAGTCCTCCCGAACAAGGCGAAACTTCAAGTCGGAGCCAACCGTCATGGTCGCGTCCATGTCGTCCCTTCGTCATCCCAGCCACAGTCGGACAGCCAACAACGGCGGTCAGTTCACCAACCGTAGAGCGTCAACCGCCATCTTCAAAGCTATTCGCCAGCGGTGACAGACCGATCGGGGCGGTGTGCGATTCGCTCGTCGGTGAGGCTGTGTACGGGCTTTCCCCAAGGGTGTTCTTCTGAGAAGAAATCATGGGAGAGATATAGGTATCAGTAGTAGGGCCTGTGCAGGTTGGGGATGAACGTGACCAAAGCCTGCTCGGACGGGTCGGTCGGATGTTGATTTTATGTGGAGCAGTCGGTCGGATCCGAACGGGCGACTGTGGAAAACGCCATTCTGCTCATAGCGATGCGCACGATGCCGATCGGTGATCCCACCGTTATCCACATGTTGTTCAGGTGGATAGGGCTGTGACGAGCGATATGGAAGTGAACAGAGTTTTTTCGGGCGCCGGACCGCAAACCGGCGGATCTTCAGCGTTTGGACCGCTGCCGGATGCGGGTGGTGAGTTCCTTGACGTTGTCGAAGACTTCCCGCCGGGAGGCCATTTCGCTGCGGATCTTCTTCTGCGCGTACATCACGGTGGTGTGATCGCGCCCGAAGGCCTGGCCGATTTTGGGAAGCGATAGGTCGGTGAGCTCGCGGCACAGATACATCGCAATCTGACGAGACTGAGCCAGTGCCCGGGTCTTGCCGGGTCCGCGAAGTTCTTCGACGGTGGTGTCGAAATACTCCGCGGTAACGGCCATGATCGTGGCAGTGCTGATCTGCATGGTGCTGGCGTCTGCGATGAGATCCCGCAGCACGATTTCGGCGAGGGCCACATTGATCGGCGTCTTGTTCAGGGAAGCGAAGGCCGTCACACGAATGAGGGCGCCCTCGAGTTCCCTGATATTCCGCTCGATGCTGCTGGCGATCAGTTCGAGAACATCGTCGGGGACCGCGAGGCGCTCCATCTGCGCCTTCTTGCGGAGGATGGCGATTCGGGTTTCCAATTCCGGAGGTTGAACGTCGGTGATCAGACCCCATTCGAATCGGGTCCGGAGGCGGTCTTCCAGAGTGGCGAGTTGTTTTGGAGGGCGGTCGGAGGAGATCACGATCTGCTTGTTGGCGTTGTGCAGTGTGTTGAAGGTGTGGAAGAACTCCTCCTGAATGCCTTCCTTGCCCTCGATGAATTGGATGTCGTCGACCAGCAGGACGTCGATGTCGCGGTAACTGCGTTTGAAGGCGACCTTGCGGTCATCGCGCAAAGAGTTGATGAAGTCGTTGGTGAATTCCTCGGTGGAGACGTACTTGACCCGCATACCGGGAAACAGGCGCTGGGCATAGTTACCGGCGGCGTGCAGGAGGTGAGTTTTTCCCAAACCCGACTCGCCCCAGATGAACAGCGGGTTGTAGGCCCGGGCGGGTGCCTCGGCGATCGCCAGGGCGGCGGCGTGGGCGAAGCGATTGGAGGAGCCGATGATGAACGTGTCGAAGGTATAGCGCCGATTGAGGCTGTTGCCGGCCGGTTCGGCGGAGCTGGTGGGACGTTGCCGCTCGGTGAAATAGCTGGGCCAATTTTCGGATGCCTCAGCGGGAGTCGCGTCGGTGTTTTCGATGTCGTCGGGATCGTGATCAGTGAACGGGACATCGTGATCGGCGGATTGCTCATGGTGATCGTTAACCGGTTCGATACGCACGCCGAGTTCCACTCGCTGACCGAGACGCCGACTTAGAGCGTCGACGATCGGGATGCGGAGGTGGCGCTCGATCTCGTTTTGCACGAACGGACTGGGAACAGAGAGCAGCGCGAAACCTTCGGCAAAGGTCAGCGGGTGGACGAGTTTGAGCCAGGCACGTTGTTGCGGTGTCAGCGGCGGGTCGAGTGGCGCGCCGTGATAGTCGCCGGAGGAATCCGGGGAGCCGTTGAGTTCGGCGACGACCGAACTCCACACGGCGGCGAAGTCGGAACCGGGAACATCGGTCAACGACTGTTTCCCCCTGGTTCACTTTCAGGCTACGGGCGTTCGAGTCGTCCATAACTGTCCACATGGTTATCCACAAATGTGTACAGAGTTTGGCGGTCTCTCGGTGCGCAGCGTATGGGCGTTAACGATCTAATAACAACGAAACCGGCTAACAGTCTGTCGGAGTCTCTGCTGAGCCAGAAGCTAACAGGTTTTACCCAGTGTGCCAACAGGGGGTGGGGTCTGGGATTGTCGTGAAAATTGTGAACAAAAGGACGTGGTTTGACCTGCCTGGGCGTGGTCAGTACCCTCGAACAGTCGCCCGAACGCTGGCGACACGGCTGCGACCGGTGTTCCGGGACCGCGCCGGTTCGAGCGGAGCTTAGCAACGGCAGTCGCGGTATCCGGGGACTTGATGATTGTCCGCCGGCCGAGTCTGCCTGACGTGACAGGAGAGTGGAGCCGTGGCCAAGGGCAAGCGGACCTTCCAGCCGAATAACCGACGCCGTGCCCGGGTGCATGGCTTCCGCTTGCGGATGCGCACCCGTGCCGGGCGCGCCATCGTGTCGGGCCGTCGGCGCAAGGGCCGTCGTTCATTGACTGCCTGACCCACGGGTCGAGCGGAGTGCTCCCAGCCGGGAACCGGATGACGCGGTCTGCGGAGTTCAGCTACGCCGTCAAGCACGGTGTGCGGGCCTCCCAGCCGGACTTGGTGGTGCACGCCTGTCGCGATGCCGATGGGTCTGCTGCTGCTCCTCGGATCGGTTTTATCGTTTCGAAGTCCGTGGGTAACGCTGTCGACCGCCATCGGGTGGCGCGGCGGTTGCGGCACGCGGTCCGGGCAGTGATCACGGAGTTGGATCCCGGGGATCGTGTCGTGGTGCGAGCGCTGCCGGGTAGCCGGACTGCGATTTCGGCTCGCCTGCGAGAGGAACTTCGAGTAGGGCTGCGCCGCGCGCATGATCTTCTGGAGAGGCGCCGGTGACGACAACGCGGAATGCAGGACGGTCGGCCGGGGTGCTGATCGCAGTGGTTCAGTGGTACCGGCATATGATTTCCCCGCTGCGGCCTCCGTCTTGTCGGTTTGTGCCCACCTGCAGTCAGTATGCCGTCGATGCCCTTACCGAGTACGGGCTGATCCGGGGTTCTTGGCTGAGCCTGGTTCGCCTGGCCAAGTGCGGTCCGTGGCACAGCGGCGGATGGGATCCGATACCCCCACGGTGTGCGCACACCGGCAACGGTCCACAACCGGAGGTCAACAGCGCAGATGTTTAATTGGTTCAGCCTCGACTTCATCTACTACCCGGTGTCGGGGATCATGTGGCTTTGGTACAAGCTGTTCGCCTTGTTCCTAGGGCCGAGCAACTTCTTCGCATGGGCCCTGACGGTCATGTTCCTGGTGTTCACGCTGAGAGCCCTGCTCTACAAGCCGTTCGTCCGGCAGATCCGGACCACACGCCAGATGCAGGAGCTACAGCCGCAGATCAAGGCGCTGCAGAAGAAATACGGCAAGGACCGCCAGCGTATGGCGATGGAGATGCAGAAGCTGCAGCGAGAGCACGGGTTCAACCCCGTCCTGGGCTGTCTGCCAATGCTGGCGCAGATCCCGGTGTTCCTGGGCCTCTACCACGTACTGATGTCGTTCAACCGGACTCAGACGGGCATCGGCCGGCTGGGGTTGTCGGTGGAGGAGAACCGATCGCTGGGGAATTACTTCTTCAGCGCCACCGACGTGGGCCATTTCCTGGACGCGAACTTGTTCGGGGCGCCCATTGGCGCCGCAATCACCCAGCAGCACGGTTTGGCCGCTTACACCGAATTCAGCCGAACGGCGGTGGCCGGTGTCTCGATCCCGTTGATGATCGCGGCGGGTATCGCTACGTATTTCAACAGCCGTGCTTCGATCGCCCGGCAGAGCCCGGAAGCTGCTGCTAATCCTCAAACCGCGCTGATGAACAAGTTGGCGCTATACGTCTTCCCGCTGGGGGTCGTCGTGGGCGGTCCCTTCCTGCCGATCGCGATCATCATCTACTGGGTGTCGAACAACATTTGGACCTTCGGTCAGCAGCACATTGTTTTCGGCAAGATCGCGAAGGAAGAAGAGGCCAAGAAAGAGGAGGCGTTGGCACGACGTTCGGCCAATGCCCCGGCACCGGGAGCCAAGCCCCAGAAGAGTCGGAAGGCGGGGCAATCCGGTGAGACACCGGGTGAAGTCACTGGAGAGCCGTCCGACGAGGTGACCGATGCCAGCACGGCGGGCGAGCAGCAGAAGCCTCCGGCGCCGGCGGGGCCCGCCAAGTCCAAACCGACCACGTCGAGCCGCACACCGCGGCCGGGTGCGCGGCCGAAGAAACGCAAACGCTGATCCATCGGTGAAGAGGAGAGACGATGACTGAAACTGAGGCACAGGAGGCCATGCCGGCCGAGGTTCGCCGTGGGAAATCCGAGGACCTCGAGGAGAGGTTGGTTGCTGAGGGTGAGATCGCCGGCGACTATCTGGAAGAGCTCCTGGACCTTTTGGATTTCGATGGCGACATCGATCTGGACGTCGAAGGTGACCGCGCGATTGTGAGCATCGACGGGGGCGACGACCTTTCCAAACTCGTCGGTCGGCGCGGCGAGGTGCTCGACGCGCTCCAGGAGTTGACTCGGCTGGCTGTACACCAGAAGACCGGCGAACGGAGCCGGTTGATGCTGGACATCGCCAGTTGGCGGCGCCGGCGCCGCGATGAACTGTCGTCGCTGGGGGACAAGGTGGCCCGGCGGGTGCGTGAGAGCGGCGAGCGTGAGGAGCTTGCCCCGATGACACCGTTTGAACGAAAAATCGTCCACGATGCGGTCGCAGCGATAGATGGTGTGCACAGTGAGAGCGAGGGCGTTGAGCCGTCTCGTCGTGTGGTTGTTCTGAAGGACTGAAGTTACACCGCTGTAGTTCGCCTGCGCGAAGGGAATGTTTCACGTGAAACACACCACCGCGCCGCCTCCGCCCGCTGCGGCTGCGGAGGTGTTCGGCGACAGGCTGGGTGTGGCGCAGTTGTACGCGGACCTGCTCGCCGACCAGGGCGTCGAGCGCGGTCTGATCGGACCGCGCGAGGTCGAGCGTTTGTGGGATCGTCATATTCTGAACAGTGCCGCTGTCGGCGAGCTCATCGGCCCTGGCGAGCGCGTGGTGGATATCGGGAGCGGCGCCGGCCTTCCAGGCATCCCGTTGGCGATCGCGCGGCCGGATCTGGTCATCACCCTCGTTGAACCCAAGCTGCGACGGACGACCTTCCTGTCGGAAGTCGCCACGGCTCTCGGCTTGTCGTTCGGCGTGGTGCGCGGCAGGGCAGAAGACAGCGCGGTGCGGACCCGGGCGGGTGGCGCCGATGTGGTGGTATCCCGCGCCGTGGCGGATCTCGACAAGTTGGGTCAGTGGAGTTTGCCATTGTTGAGGCGAGGCGGGCGGATGCTGGCCCTCAAGGGGGAGCAGGCAGAGGACGAGGTCGTGGAGTCGCGGCAGTCATTGGCGCGACTCGGTGCTTCACATGTTGGGGTGAAGAGATGCGGCTTGGACTACTTGGACCCACCGACGACAGTTGTGGTCGCGGAGCGGGGCGGGGTCACCACCCCGGTTGAGAAGAAGCTCCCAGGACGCACGATGCGTAGATCCGAGAGGAGGGGATCGTGACCGATCCCGACAACCCGTCCGGCGATGTTTCACGTGAAACATGGCCGCGTGCCGACGAGGTGGACACCCCGATCGGGGCGGCCGCAAAGCGCGCGATGCAGGTCTTGCATACGGCGGCCGGTCAACTGCCCAGGCCTAAGGAGCGACGGGTCTTCACAGTTGCCAACCAAAAAGGTGGCGTGGGCAAAACCACTACCGCCGTGAACCTCGCAGCCGCTCTGGCTGTTCAGGGTCTCAAGACGTTGGTCATCGACCTTGATCCCCAGGGAAACGCGAGTACGGCACTTGGCGTCTCCGATCGCCAGTCGGGTACACCCTCGTCGTACGAGGTGCTCCTCGGTGACATCCCCTTGCGCGCAGCGATTCGGCAGAGTCCGCACAGTGAACGGCTGTTCTGCGTGCCGGCGACGATTGACCTAGCCGGCGCGGAAATCGAACTGGTCAGCATGGTTGCCCGCGAGAACCGGCTACGCAACGCGCTCGCAGAACTCGATGAGATGGACTTCGACTACGTGTTCATCGACTGCCCGCCGTCATTGGGGCTGCTGACGATCAACGCGCTGGTGGCTGCGCCCGAAGTGTTGATTCCGATTCAGTGCGAGTACTACGCACTCGAGGGCGTCTCGCAGCTCATGAAGAACATCGAAATGGTGAAGGCCCATCTCAACCCGCGTTTGAGCGTGACGACGGTGGTGCTCACGATGTACGACGGCCGGACCAAGCTCGCCGACCAGGTGGCCTCCGAAGTCCGCAGATTCTTCGGCGACAAGGTGCTCCGCACGGTGATCCCACGCAGCGTGAAGGTGTCGGAGGCACCCGGCTACAGCATGACTATCATCGACTACGATCCAGGTTCGAGGGGTGCCATGAGTTATTTGGACGCCAGCCGCGAGTTGGCACACCGGCCGGAATAAGGGGAGAGCAGGGGTTGATGTCGCAGTCATCACGCCGCAAAGGTGGACTCGGCCGTGGGTTGGCATCGCTGATACCCACCGGACCGGCCGACGGGGGACCGCGGCTGGGTGACGCTGCCGCGGACGTCGTGATCGGTGGCCCCGTCGCTGCCGCGGCGGAGGTTGGTGCTGTCTACCGAGAGATCAAGCCTTCGGACATCGAACCAAACCCTCGTCAGCCGAGGCAGGTGTTCGACGAGGAGGCGTTGTCTGAGCTGGTTCACTCCATTCGTGAACTGGGCGTCATGCAGCCGATCGTTGTCCGGGAAACCCCGAACGGAGACCGCCCGTACCAATTGGTGATGGGGGAGCGGCGCTGGCGGGCGGCGCAGCAGGCCGACCTCGCTGCGATCCCCTCGATCGTCCGGCAGACCGCCGACGAGAACCTGCTTCGGGAAGCGCTGCTGGAGAACATTCACCGGGCGCAGTTGAACCCTTTGGAAGAGGCCGCGGCCTATCAGCAGTTGCTCGACGAGTTCGCGGTTACCCATGAAGAACTTGCCGACCGCATCGGTCGTTCGCGTCCGGTGATCACCAACATGATTCGTCTGTTGCGGTTGCCGGTCCCCGTACAGCGCAGGGTCGCGGCGGGTGTCTTGTCAGCCGGCCACGCTCGGGCACTGCTGGCTCTGGACGCCGGTGCGGAAGCGCAAGAGGAGCTTGCCGCACGGATCGTGGCAGAGGGCTTGTCGGTTCGGGCAACCGAAGAGGCTGTCACGCTGGCTAACCGGGGAGGTTCCCGGCCAACGGGTCCGCAGCGGCGTAAGCCGATACAGATGCCTGGGCTTCAAGATGTTGCTGAGAGGCTATCGGGTACCTATGACACCCGTGTGACAGTGAGCTTGGGTAAGCGCAAGGGGAAGATCGTCGTGGAGTTCGGATCGGTGGACGATTTGCAGCGGATTGTCGGTCTTATGGATCCTGCGGCCGCCAAATAGCGACGACCTATCACACCGGGGCGTTACGTCACAGTGACGGATCTGCGATCTGGACCGGTCGGTTGTGGCAGACTGCGATGAATCCCGTTCAGCAACAAGCCATTTCGCCTCTAGCGCTGGCGCGGTGTTTCGCCCAGCCGGATTCGGACCGCGGACGGTCCGGCTCTCCTATTCTGGGAGTGCTGTGCGTCTCCGCACCGCCGGACAACCGGGGGACTTAGTGTCGGTTCACATCGGGCCGCTTCGGCTCGAGGCATTCGAGCAGTTGCCAAAGCATGCGCGGCGGTGTGTGTTCTGGGAGGTCGACCCTCCGACCCTGGGTGGCGACATCCTTCCAGACCCGGAGTTTGAGAAAGAGGCGTGGCTGTCGATGGTCATGCTGGAGTGGGGATCCTGCGGGCAGGTGGCCATCGGTCCGTCGGCTTCGGCATCACTCGGAGACGAGGAGTCGTGTTTGGGTTACGCCCTCTACGCGCCACCGCGCGCGGTCCCGCGAGCGCAGCGATTTCCCACCGGGCCGGTCAGTGCCGACGCGGTGCTACTGACCTCGATGGGCGTCGAACCCGGCAGCGACGAGGGCCTTCCGGAGCTGTTGCTCAGTCATGTTGTCAACGAATTGGTGCGTCGCGGGGTGCGGGCGCTGGAGGCGTTCGGTCGCACGACCCAGGCCACGGAATTGCTCGGCCCCGTGCCGGTCGGCCCGGAGTTGCAGCCAGCGATCGACGCATTGGCGGAGTGCTCCATCGAGTCATGCATGATCGACGCCGACTTTCTCATCGACGTCGGGTTCACCGTCGTCGCACCGCACCGCTACTTTCCGCGGTTGCGGCTCGAACTCGACAAAGGACTTGGCTGGAAGGCCGAAGTGGAGGCGGCGCTGGAGCGTCTGCTGGAGAGCGTTGAGGTACAACCGGTCGGCAACTGAGTCCGAACCGAGCGTCAGACCGCCGAGCGGCCCTGATCGACGGACTGCTCATGGGCGAGCAGTTCGGCGAAGGTGAAGGTCCCGGTGGGACGGTCATTCTTGCCGAGAAGGTAGAGGCGTTTCACCGCGGCCAGAATGCCTTCGGCGATCGCGTCCCGGCCCTCCCTGGTCACGACCATCGCTTGGTCGTGCGGGTTGGTGATGTAGCCGACGTCGACCTGGACCGTCGGCATGCGGGTCAGTCGTAGCAGATCCCAGGTCCGTCCGTGAGTACGGCAGTCGGGTAAACCACTGCGCGCCACCACTTCTCGTTGGATGAAGTCGGCGAGATTGCGGCCGATGGTGGAAACCGAACCGTGCGCACTGCCGAAGTAGAACGAGGCGACACCGCCGGCCGCTGGACTGCTCTGTCGGTCAAAACGCAGACTGATCATCAGATCGGCGCCGACGGTGTTCGCCGTGGCGGCGCGTTCGGCGTCCGAGGGGCTGTGATTGAACGGACGGGACAGGAAGGTTTCCATGCCGATGGCGGCCATCCGTCCCTCGAGGCGACTGGCGAGATCCCAAAGGATGTCGGCCTCGCTCATCGGGCCCTGTCGGCCGTTGACGATCAATCCTCGGTCACCACCGCCTCGGCCTGGGTCGATAATGATCCGCTTGCCGGTCAACCGTGGTCCGGAGCGGCGGACGTGCTCCTCTTCACGGATGGCGTGCAGCGATCCACCGGTAACCCGGGAGCCCAGGAAATACAGGGACCGCAAAGTCTCCGGACCGCAGATGCCATCCGGTGCCAGCCCGTACTCGCGTTGGTAGGACATCAGACCGTTGTGGGTTTGCAACCCGAAATACCCATCGACCAATGCGGTGTAAAAACCCAGATCCTGCAGGCGTGCTTGCAGTGTTGCGACATCGTCGCCGTACATCGGAGCACCGAATTGGTGGGCCAGCGTTCGCGCCCCGAGCCGGTAGGAGGCTTCCTTCAAAGCACGGTAGGTCGCTCCGCCGACGATACCGTCCACCAGCAGTCCGCGGCGTTGCTGGAAGGCCCGAACGGCATGGTCAAGTTCATCGTCGAACAAGTCCATCGCCACGTGCTTGCCGGTGGTGAGGTCCTCGTCGGGGTTTTCCAGGAATCCGAGCGCGGTCAATCCGGCGCGGATTTCCAACACTGCACTGCCACGGTCGCCGCGGCGCAGAACGTCCCCGGGCGCGCCGGCATTGTTGCCGGCAGCGTCGTCGTGGCCGTGGCCGGGACTCGACATGACAAGCATTGTCGCAGAAGATGGCCGGTTTCAGGAAACGGATCGGTCCGAGCCGCCGATAACGAATCCGTCGCCGTCGCGGGACCGTGCGGCTACGGCAATGGGTTGCTAGAGGGCGTCGGCAAGCTCTCGCAGCAACGCGGGTTTGCTCTTCGCCCCGACGATGCGCTTCACCGGCTGACCGTCTTTGAACAGGATCAGGGTCGGGATCGACACCACCTGGAAATCACGTGCGGTGCCGGGATTAGCGTCTACGTCGATCTTGGCCACCGTCAGGGTACCGGCCTTCTCCTTGGCGATCTCCTCCAGGACGGGGGCCACCATCCGGCACGGACCGCACCAGCTGGCCCAGAAGTCCACCAGCACGGGAAGCGGGCTCATCAGCACCGCATCGGCGAAAGTTCCGTCCGAAACGTCGACTGTGCTCGCCTTGTCGTTCATTGTGCCCCGATCATCTCTGTGGCGGTCTCGCTGGCATGCGGATGGGCCAGCCAGCGTTCGGCGTCGATGGCGGCGGCGCAGCCGCTTCCGGCGGCGGTGATGGCCTGCCGGTAGGTCCGGTCCACCAGGTCGCCGGCGGCAAAGACGCCGGGCAACGAGGTGGCGGTGGTGCGGTCGCGAACCAGAACGTAGCCGTCGGCATCGACCTCGACGGACTCCCGGACGAGTTCGGAACGTGGATCGTGGCCGATGGCCACGAAAACTCCCGTGACGGGCAGGGTGGACTCCTCGCCGGTGAGGACATTGCGGACTTTCAGCCCCGTCACGGTGGTGGCACCCTCGACCGCCACCACGGTGGTGTTGGTCAAAAAGGTGATTTTCTCGTCGTTACGAGCTCTTTCCAGCATGATCTTGGATGCGCGGAACTCGTCGCGGCGGTGGACCAGGGTGACGCTGCGCGCGAACCGGGTCAGGAAGGTGGCCTCCTCCATGGCCGAGTCACCGCCGCCGATCACGGCGATGTCCTGGTCCTTGAAGAAAAATCCGTCACAGGTGGCGCACGCACTGACCCCGCGGCCCAGCAGCTCCTGCTCTCCGGGCACGCCGAGGTAGCGGGCCGCGGCACCCATCGCCAGGATCACCGCACGAGCGCGGTGTGTTTCACCGCCGGCAGTGACGACCTCCTTGATCGGCCCGTCCAGCGATACCGACTCGACGTCCTCCATCTGCAGGTCGGCGCCGAAGCGCAGGGCTTGCTCACGCATCTCGTCCATCAGTTCCGGGCCCATGATCCCGGAGCGGAAGCCTGGGTAGTTCTCCACCTCGGTGGTGGTCATCAGTGCGCCGCCGAAGGACGTTCCCTCGAATACCAGCGGCCGTAGTTCGGCACGCGCGGTGTAGATGGCGGCGGTATAACCGGCCGGGCCGGATCCGATGACGATGACGTCATGTGGGGGGGTTTGGTCGCTCATGCCAGCCTTTCTGCGCCACTAACGCTCGACCTCGCCGAAGCGGAGGACGATACGCCTTAAGAACAACAGGGTAGGCGCGGGTGTTCCCGGCCGCCCACCAAGGGCCGGGGACGCGCCCACTAGGGACCCTGGAGAGGGGTGTGCGCGCCGCTGAGTGTCGCGGGTGCCACCGTGATGGACCGGGCGCTGGTGGGGGTGCTGGTGAACGGCCCGAGTCGGTTCAGGCATGACGCGGCCCCCACTCCGACAGCGGCCAGTAGCGCGCAGGCCGCGGCAACCGCGCCGATCAACCGAGCAGTCCGAACCGTTGGCCGGGCGGCGTGGGTGGCCGGACCGACCCTGGGCGGTCCGGTGACGCGGTGCATCGGGGAATGGGGCTGCACCCGACCAGTGTGCCCGCTCATCGGGGTGAGCTGCCCAGCAGCGCGGTGAGCCGGGCGCGGGCGCGGGAGCAGCGGCTCTTGACGGTGCCCTCGGCAACCTCGAGCAGTCTGGCCGCCTCGGCGACCGAGTAGCCGTGCATGTCGACGGCGACCACCGCCGCGCGCTGTGCCGCCGGGAGCTGCATCAGCGCGCCGCGAACCACGACCGCCGTTTCCACTCGCCCGGCGTGATCGGGCACCGTAGCGCAGTCATCGTCGTCGAGTACCACGGTCGGTCGGATCACGTTGTGGCGCAGACGATCCCGGCAGGCGTTGACGACGATCCGGTGCAGCCAACTCTGTACGGCGGAATCGTGGCGGAAGGATCCAGCGCCGCGGTGCGCCGAAAGCATTGCCTCCTGCACCGCGTCATCGGCGTCCTCCGCCGTCTGGCTGCGGCCGCGGGCCAGGTGGTAGAGCTGGGCGCGGTGGCGGCGGAATAGTTCGTCGAAGGCGTGACGGTCCCCGGCTACATGGGCGAAGAGGAGCTCGGAGTCGGTGCGGTCGGTGGCGAAACTGGGCACGACGCGGACAGTAGAGAGCCGATCGCCCTTCGGCACTTCACCCCGAGGCTGGTTAGGAGGCCGCGCGAACGCCGATCTCGGAAACGTCCGTGCGGCTCTCGCCTCCGGTCTGGCCCAACGTCGAAATCCACACCAGCAGATAGGAGGTCGGCGCTGCCTTCGGCACGTCGATTGTGTTCGTACCGGGTTTGAGCAGGGTGGGCCCGGTGAGCAGTGTGGTGTCCGCCAGGCTGTCCGGGTCGGATGACTCCGCCGAGCGGATTTGCACCTGCGTTCCGGTACTCGACACGCCCACCGTGACGCTACCGATCTCGGTCGGCTCGGGCAGTTGGAGCATCAGCCCCACACCATTCTTGAAGTTAGGGAACGGCACCGCATCGGTGTAGGTGTCGGTCGGCCAGACCGTCGCCGGATCCCCGTCGATCGCCAATCCCGCGAGATCCGGCGCATCGGCTCCGCCCTCTGGTGAGAACACCGTTGCCGCAACGGGTTTGACGGCGCCTCCAGCGGCCTGATCGCCCGCCGACGTGGTGGGGGAGTTGAGTCCCAACTGGTCGCCCTTGAGCTTGCCGCCGTCGTCGTTGAGGATCCCGCCGAGGAACGAGGCCAGCGCGATGAGGCCGACGACGAGAATGACGGCCGCCACGCCGCCGCCGATCATCAGGTTGCGTCGCCGCTGCGCCTCGGCGGCCGGATCCTTGGAGCGGGCCGCCGACCGCCCGGGTGGGGGGGCGGCTTGGGTGACAGGTTCGATCAAGTCGGTGCGGTCAGCCGCGGCGGTCGCCTGCTGCAGCAGGTGCAGCAACGTGGGGGCCGTGCTGATACCACCGCCCGGTTCGACCGCGCGGACTGCCGCCGCGGAGATCTGGAAGGGGATCTCGGCGTTGATGGCGCGGGGTTCCACCGGGGCGCCGGACGGACCCCTCTCGGCGGGCCGCAAACCACTGGGGGAACCGCTCTCCGGCAGCGGCCAACGGTCGACCAACAGCGCATAGAGCGCGGCCCCGATGCCGCGAACATCGCCGGAGGGAGTGGCGTCGGCCAGCGTGGCCGGGAAGGCGAGGGCCACGTCGCCACCCATGCTGACGCGGATCCGGCTCGGGTGGTCGATCGACAGCGACACCCCGGCACGATGGGCTTCATCGGCGGCCGCGGCCAGAGACTGAATCGCCCGGGCACCACCGAGGGCCGAGGGTGACGTGGCGGCCACCTCTTTGAGCGATCCACCGCGGATCCACTCGGCGACGATCAGGCCGCTGCCGTTGCTGATCGTCGTCGCATCGAGTACCCGGGCCACGCCGGGCCCGTCAACCTGGCTCAGCCGCTGGGTCCGGGCCAGGATCTCCTCGACCTCCTCATCGGGCAGCACCCGGTCGGGGTCGATGAAGGTCAGGGCCACCTGGCGATCCAGTGACGTGTCCAGCGCCTGCCAGAATTGCAAACCCTCGGGTCCGCCATGTGGAACCAGCAGCCGGTAGCGGCCGCTGGCGACGGTGGCACCGGCCCCGAGCGTCAGGCCACTTCGACCGGCGTGCCGAGCGCTCCGGCCGGGTGGGGGAGCGGGCGGCGCGCCGGGGACGTCGGGCTGGAAGTCGTCGGCAAAGTGGCGCGGCGGCTTGTTTGTCGCATCTTCGGGGGAGCCGGCGGACCGGGCGCCCGGGGGTTGATCGCTCAGTTCCGGTCCTTTCCGCGTCACAGCCCCGGCAGCCTGCGCCGGTTTGCTGGATTCAGGGTACGTGACATGAGGTGCCTCGTGTGGCAGTTGTGAGTCCGGTGGCGTCGCCGGGTGGGGTTTGCGCACCAGCCGCCGCTGGACCGCAGACCAGCCCGCCATCGCGTCGGGCACCCGGGCGGCCAGCATCACCGCCACCAGGATCGGCAGCATCACGGCCGTCAGGATGAGCAGGCGAAGCAGGGAACCCCCACCGCCGCCGCGCACCGTCAGCACCTCCTGCAGCCCGAGCCCATGGTCGAGCCCTGCGGCGGCGACGGCCGCCAGGATCGCCGCCGCCGAGGTGACTACGACGGTCCGGACCACCGCCGCGTCGATCAGCCGGCCACCCGGCGGGCGAAGTGACCGGCGCAGTAGCAGGTAACCCAGGATCGCCCCGGCGAGGAAACCGATCCCGTTGGCCGTGCCCAGATATCCGGCAACCAGGTCGGGGTCGTCGGTGGCATGCGGAGCCAGCAGCGACATCACGATCTTCACCGCCGTGATCACGACGATGATCAGAATCGGGGTCCACGGCTCGTCCCGCGCGTAGAACACTCGCAGTTGCAGGAGCACCAGAGCGTAGGGAATGAGGGTGAACGCCGAGAGCGCGATCGCCATGCCGAGGTAGTTGGCATCGACCTCGCCGAACTTGCCGTAGGCGAAGAGCGCGCTGCCGATCGCCGGTCCGCCGACCGTCATGAACGCCACCACCGGGATCAGGGTGACCAGGGTCAGCCGGGTCGCCAGGGAAAGATCGGCGAGGACGGCCGGGTTGTCGCCGGCGGCGGCATTGCGGCTCAGCCGGGGCATCACCACCGTCAGGATCGTCACGCCGATCATCCCGAACGGAAGCTGCAGCACCAGCCAGGTGTAGTTGTAGATCGCGGGCCCGGAAGCCGCCGAAGTACTGGCGATCTGATTGCCGACCACCAGACCGACCTGGCTGATCAGCACGTAGAGGACCATCGCCGCAGCCATCGTCCCGAACCGCTTGAGGCGGTCGTCGATGCCCCACAACGGCCGCAGGCTGATCCGTTCGGCCCGGATCGCGATGAACAGCACCGCGGCCTGGGCGACCACGCCGAGGGTGGTCCCGATGCCGAGCACCAGCAGTTTCGCGTTACCCATCCGCACCGGGTCCACCGACAACTCGCCGGGCACAACCAGGTACAGCCCCAGGGTCGCGATGGCCACGACATTGTTGACCACCGGCGCCCAGGCCGGCGGCCCGAAGATGTTCCGGTTGGTCAGGATCGCCATGAACACCGACGTCAAGCCGTAGAAAATCACCTGCGGTAGAAGCAGATACGCGAATGCCGTGGTCAGCGGCTGGTTGACCTTCGGGTCGGCACCGAGCATCAGCCGCACCAGCACCGGCGCGGCGGCGACCGACAACACGGTCGCGATCAGCAACAGCGTGGTGGCCAGGGTGAACAGCCGGCGCACGAACGCTTCGCCGCCGTCGCTGTCGTCGCGCTCGGCGCGCGCCAGCACCGGAACGAAGATCGCGGTGAAGGTGGCTTCGAGAACCAACGCGGCGATCAGGTTGGGTAGCTGGTTGGCCACGGAGAAGGCACTGGAGAGCGCCGCGCCCAGGATGGCGGCGAGCAGCACGATGCGGGCGAATCCGGTGATTCGGCTGACCAGGGTGGCCAGCGCCATCCCCCAGGACCGCGACACCACGGCGGCGTCGGTCAGTTCCTCGCGTGCCGGGCGGGCCTGTGGCTGCGGCGCCGAGGTCATCGGTCCTCCCAGGAGGGGTCACGGGGACGGTCGAAGTCGGCCCGGTCGGGCTGACCGCGGAACCGGTGGTAGAGGCGGCGTCCGACGAGAAGCGCCAGCACTGCTCCACCGCCCAGGGTGATGGTGAAGAGCAGCTTGCCGTAGGCGTTGGAGTGCACCGAGAGCCGCACCGGTTCACCGAGTTGGAGCCCCTCGGGCGTGCGCAGCGTGACGTCCACGGCGACGCGCTGGGTGACGTGGACCTCGACCGGTACCCGCAGCGGAAGGTAGCCCGGGGGCAGCTCCTGCTCGCCGATGTCGGTGACGCTCATGGCCGGCGGTGCATCGACCTGCAGCCTCACCCGGATCGGCACGGCCAGGTCGTTTCGCAGCGCCAGTGGCAGCGCGCTGCGCTCGGTGGCCAGTGTGTAGGAACCTCCGGGATTGACGATCGTCACCGACCGGAAGAGGTCTTCCACCGTCGAGGAGACGACGGCCACCCGCCGGCGGGCGATGTCATTGCGGGTTGCGGGCGGCTCGGTCTGGCTCAAGGCCCGCAGCATGTCCTCCCGCAGCGGCGCGGTGTACTGCGCTCCGGTCAGCCCGGTGCGGGGGTCGGTGGTCAGTGCGGCGCCCAGGCCTGACAGCCGCGTGACGGTGGCCCGGATGGCTTCGATGACATCGTCGTCGAAGCGGCCGCGCGGGTCGGTGGGCAGGCCGGGCCCCGATGGTTCGGGTGGCGCGGCCGCCACCGACTCGGCGATCAGCGCGGGCAGTGGCCGCGGTGTGGTCAGACCGGCGCGCGTCAGGGTCGCCAGCACGGTCAGGATCGCTCGGGCGTCATCGGGCTGCGGGCTCCACTTCAGCGGCGGCAATAGGATCTGCGTTCGTGGCTCGGTGGCGGGTTGAAGGGCCCGCCAGACGATGGCGGAGGTCGCATCCTGGCGCCGGGCAACCGGTGAGTCGTGGCTGACGGGCACACTGAGCGCATCGTCGAGGTAGCCCGGTGTGCCGGGGTCGTTGCCCACCCCGGCCAGCGCCGCGCCGACGGCTGGATCGAACGGGGCCATCACCACCATCGATGAGACTCGTTGCACCGCCAAGTCGGCCGTCACCGGGGCACCGGAGGTCTGCGCCGCGCCGATCGCCACGGTGGGAGGCTGGGTATCGAGGAGTTCGGCCGCTGCGGCGGTCAGAGGGCCGTCGCCGAGGATGGTCGCTCCGCGGGTGGATTCGATACCGAGGATGCGGTCGACGATGTCGGGGGGACTGATGGTGGCGGTCGAACTCAGGGTTGGGTCGCCGACGCGATGCAGAGCGCCCAGATCGGCCTGGGCGTAGGGCGTGGCGACCACGCACATGCGCCGCGCCAGGGCGCGCAGCCGGTCCAGCCAGGCGACGGCGGCGCCCTGGCCGGTGCCGGGGTGGGCCGCCGTGCCCAGTCCGTCAGGCGCGTCGGCCACCACGTAGCCGGCGGTCATGGCGTTGACGGTGACCACCAGGTCGGGATCGACCGCCAGACAAAGCGCCCGGTCGACTCCGGCGGCCGGATCCAGGGCGTCCGGGCTCATGGCGAATTCGGCTGCGGCAAGCAGCGTGTCGAGCCGGCCGCCACCGCCCAGCGAGACCGCGAGGTCATCGTTCATCAGGCGGACCGGCGTGGTGCCGCCGGGCACTCCCGGTGCCAGTCGTGGTTTGTCGGCGAGTGGCCAGAGCATCGTCACCGCAACGGGCCGGGTGGTGTCGGGGGCGACCACATCGGTGAGCGGGTTGGCCTCAGCGGCCTCCGGGTCGCGCGGGACGCCGGTGACCGGCAGCAGAAACCGGGCCTGGTCGAGGCTGGCGACCTCGCCGTTCTCCGGCGTGCCGTTGACGTTGATCAGTAGGGGGTAGACACCGGGTTCCTCGATGCCGAGCGAAGGTTGAGCCGCCGAGCGGATCGGCACCGAGAACTGAAAGCCGGCAGCCTGTCCGCGATCCAGTTGGCTTGTGACGCCGATGAATTCACCGACCCCCTCGAACCCCCCGCCGACCGCCAGGCTGGTGCGCAGCGACGACGACGAGGTCAAAGCCGGGCCGTGCTCGAGGCGTGCCAGCACATCGCGCACCGGGCGGTCGCCGGTGTTGGTCACCGTGGCGGTCACCGTGACCGTCGGGTCGCTGGAGGTGGTCACCACATCGGGGGTGACGCTGTCCAGGCGGATGGTCAGCAGTGGAGGGGGCTCGGGGTCGGCCGCGGCGCTCGGCTGGATCAGCGGCAGGGCCAGCAGTGCGAGCGCCGCGAGAATGCGCGGCAGCCGCTGCGGCACGCTCAACCCGCCGGTCCGCAACCGTTCGAACGGCGGTTGCGGGTGTGGGAATGAGTCTGGGGGTGGCGCCGTGGTTCCGACGGGGGGAGCGGAGGCAGAGCGGCGGGCCCGTCGGACTGCAGCAGAGCGATCAGTTCGTGGGCGACCACGGCCAGTCGCCTTTCGTCGGCATAGGCCAGGCGATTGGGGAGTTCGGCCAACGGCACCCAGGCCACCTCGGTGACCTCGAGGTCCTCATCGCACAGTTCACCTCCCGAGAACCGCATCAGATAATGGTGGACGGTCTTGTGCACCCGCCGGCCCTCGGTCACGAACCAGTAGTCGATGCTGCCCAGCGCGGCCAGCACGTGTCCGTGGATGCCAGTCTCCTCGGCGACCTCCCGGATGGCGGTTTGCTCGGCAGTCTCGCCCTGTTCGATGTGCCCTTTCGGCAGCGACCACAGCATCCGCCCGCGCCGGTCGGTACGGCCGATCAGCGCGGCCACCTGCTCATGGCGGGGCCGGTCCAGCCCGTCGACGACAAGCCCACCTGCGGAGGTCTCGTGCACGGTGCGCAGCCGCGCGGCGGGGCGCCGGCGCGGGCGCTGCTGATCGGGCTGGACTGATGGGGTCGGTTGCGGGGAATTCTCCGTCTCCGGGAGCGCTGGCGGGGGACCGGCCGCGCGAGAGCCACGGCGTCGACCGCGACGCCGTCGTGGCTTGGCCCGTTCGCCCTCCGACACCCAAGCGATAGTAGCTGGACCGCATGGGGCAATCCTGGGCGCACTCGCCGGTCGGGCCCGGACCGCGGCGCACTAGGCTCACCGGACGTGTCCGACGCCACCGATGACGCCGAGCTGCTGACGCGAGCCGCCGTCGAGCTCAATCGGCACAACCACCTGCTTCGTGAGATCGGCGGGCGGTTCGCCCTCGCCGGCCGCGAGCTGTACCTCGTCGGCGGAAGTGTGCGCGACGCCGTGCTGGGTCGGTTGACCTCCGACCTCGACTTCACTACCGACGCCCGTCCGGAGGAGGTGCAGCACATCGTCCAGCCGTGGGCTGACGCGATGTGGGACACCGGGATCGACTTCGGCACCGTCGGGGCGGCCAAGGCTGGGCATCGGCTGGAGATCACCACCTTTCGGGCCGACAGCTACGACCAGGTGTCGCGCAATCCCCAGGTGCGTTTCGGCGACAGCCTCGCCGAGGATCTGGTGCGCCGTGATTTCACCGCCAACGCGATGGCGGTCCGGATCACGGCCACCGGCCCTGGGGAGTTCCAGGACCCACTGGGCGGGCTGACGGCGATACGCAACCGCATCCTGGACACCCCGGCGGAACCATCGGTGTCGTTCGGTGACGATCCGCTGCGGATGTTGCGAGCCGCCCGCTTCGTCTCCCAGTTGCGGTTCGGGGTGGCCGACCGGGTGCAGGAGGCCATCGTCGCGATGGCATCGCAGCTGTCCCGGATCACCGTCGAGCGGGTAGCGGTCGAACTGGACAAGATGCTGCTCGGCGCTGACCCGGTGGCCGGCATCGAGTTGATGGTGCGGACCGGGCTCGGCGAGGTGGTGTTGCCCGAGGTCGGCGGGATGCGGATGGCGATCGACGAACACCACCAGCACAAGGACGTCTACCAGCATTCCCTGACCGTGTTGCGGCAGGCGATCGCCCTGGAGGACGCCGGTCCCGATCTGGTGCTGCGCTGGGCGGCGTTGTTGCATGACATCGGCAAGCCGGCGACGCGCCGCCACGAGGCCGACGGCGGGGTGAGTTTCCATCACCACGAGGTGGTCGGCGCCAAGATGGTCCGTAAGCGGATGCGGACCCTGAAGTACTCCAAACAGATGGTCGACGACATCTCCCAACTGGTCTACCTACACCTGCGCTTCCATGGCTACGGGGAGGGCCGCTGGACCGACTCGGCGGTGCGCCGTTACGTCGCCGACGCCGGACCGCTGCTGCCGAGACTGCACAAGCTGGTGCGCGCGGATTGCACCACCAGGAACAAGCGCCGCGCCGCCATGCTGCAGGCCAACTACGACGGCCTCGAGCGTCGGATCGCCGAACTGGCCGCCCAGGAGGATCTGGCCCGGGTCCGTCCCGATCTCGACGGCAACGAGATCATGCAGCTGCTCGGCATTCCGGCGGGGCCGCAGGTCGGCGAGGCATGGAATTACCTCAAGGAGCTCCGACTGGATCGGGGACCGCTTTCGCGGGAGGACGCCACCGCTGAGTTGCTCGCATGGTGGAACTCCCGAGGGGGAGAAGCCGTCGAATAGGGCATGGACTACTGCCTGGATACCGGTGACGGTGCGGCGTCGATATGGAGCGGACCCGCCGAAATCGACCTTGACGGAGACGGCCTGCTCGATGACGTGTTCGCCGATCTGGACGGCGACGGGCTGGCCGACGAGGTGGGGCTGGACCTGGATGACGACGGGGAGCCCGAGGCGCGCTACACCGATGACGGTTCGGGCGCGTGGGCAGTCGGCGCCGGCGGGTCGGCAGTCCGGCCGCCGCGCTGGTTCGATCTCGACGGGGTCGAGCACACCGGGTCCGGGGCCGACGTCGACGGCGACGGCGAACCCGATCGGGTGCTCGACGTCGATCGTGACGGCCTGGCCGACCGGGCGTTTCTGACCGATGGCCGGCTGATGACCGGATATGTCGACACCGATGGGGACGGTCGGTGGGACGTGGCGCTCATTGACGCCGACGGAGACGGAACGGCGGACGGCGCCGGTCCCGCCTGACGTGCCGAGCGTGCGCTCACTGCGACTTTCGGAGTGGTTTCTCGCAGTGGCCGCACACTCGGCGACCAGCCGGCGCGCTCAGCGCCCCACGCGGTGCTCAATGGCGCGGCGGCTCTTCGCGCCGGCGCGCTCAGCGCCCCACGCGGTGCTCAATGGCGCGGCGGCTCTTCGCGCTGGCGCGCTCAGCGCCCCACGCCCGGCGGCCCGGCGAAGGCCTGCGCGATTGACAGCCATCGCTGGGCCGCCGGCCCGACCGCTTCGAGGTCGAGTCCGGCGCGGGGCCGTCGCTGGGTGACCAGATAGCAGAAGTCGACCGCTGACCCGGTGACCCGCTGTTCGGCATCTTCCGGGCCCCAGGTCCACCGGCTGCCGTCGGGAGCGGTCAGTTTCACGTGAAACGGTTCGGCCGGCGGGGTCAGGCCGTGCACGGTGAAAGCGAAATCGCGGGTGCGCACACCCAAATGGGCGATCGACTTCAGCCTCATCGACGGCGTGACCGCGACCCCGAGCGCGTCGGCCACATCCAGGCCGTGGGCCCAGGTCTCCATCAACCGGGCGGTGGCCATCGAGGCCGCGCTCATCGGTGGCCCGAACCAACGAAGCTTGCGACCGTCGGGGACGGCGCGCAGCGCGGCGTGTAGTTCGTTGCGGGTTCGCCGCCAGTCGGCCAGCAACTCCTCAGGTGGCGCGGCCGCCAGTTCCTCGGCCGCCGCGTCGACGAAGCCGGCAGGATTCTCCTGCGCGACGGCCAGCAACTCGGTGAACCCCGCATCATCGGTGATCGAGGTCAGCGCCACCCGATCTGTCCACAGCAGGTGCCCGATCTGGTGGGCGATGGTCCACCCGGGAGCCGGCGTGGCCCGATTCCAGAATTGCGCCGGCAACCCGGCGACCAGGCTGTCGAGTGCCTCGCTCTCGGCCTGGAGGTCGTCGACGATCGGACTCGCGGCGGTCATGTTGCTCAGCGTAGTTCGCCGGGTGTTCGCTGCCTGCCGACCCTGGCGTGCACCGCCAGGCCGATCAGATAGACCGCCGAGCCTGCCAGCGCCAGCGCCGCCGAATGCCCGTCGGCCGGAATCACTGCGGCCGCCGCGGTGACCGCGATGATGAACGACATCCAGAACAGCGCATCCTGAACGGCGAACACGTGGCCGCGAAAGGCGTCGGTGACGTCGATCTGCATCGCGCTGTCCGCGCACAACTTCACCAACTGTCCGGCCAGTCCGAGGAAGAAACCGCACAGCACCATCACCGCCAGGTTCAGCGTCGCGCCGGCCAGTTGGATCAAGGTCGCACACGCCAGCGCCGAGTTGGCGGTCGTGTAGCGGCCCCACCGGCGGATCGCCGACGGTGCCAGCACGTTGGCAAGAAACGACCCGGTGCCGGTGGCGGCGACGAACACCACCGCGATGCCGAGCCCGGCGACACCCTCCGCACCGGTGTGGCGAACGATGACCAGCACCAGCAGCGAATTGATGCCGAACACCATCCGGTGGGCGGCCAGGCCGGACAGCGTCGCAGCCACCGACGGGGTGTCGGCCACCGTCCGCACGCCGTAGGCCCAGCCGCTGGCCACGGCATAGAACGCCGAGCCGTGCACGGCCATGTGGTGCGGGCCGAGCACATGGCGCGGGAAGCGCACCGCCAACAACAGGGCGGCGGCGATCGGGATTGCCACCAGGAAGATCACCGTGGCAGCCGCCGCGTCGCCGGCACCGACGATCCAGCGCGGCAGCAGCATGAAGTTGGCGCCCAGGAACGTCGCCGTTGCACCGGTGGCGATGGCCACCGAATTCATGGTGACCACCTGCTCGCGGGGCACCACATCGGGCAGGGCCGCCGAGAGTCCGGAGGTCACGAAGCGACTGAACCCGTTGACGATCAGCGCGCCACACAGGACGAAGAGGTCCCGGGTACCCGTCGCCAGCAACGCGGCGACAGCCACCACGGACACCAATCTTCCGGCGTTGGCGACGATCAGCACCGCCCGCCGGTCCCAGCGGTCCAACAGCGCACCGGCAAAAGGGCCCAGCAGCGAATAGGGCAGGAACAGCACCGCGAACGCGCCGGCCACCGCCCACGGATCGGCCGCGCGCTGCGGGTTGAACAACAGCCCCCCGGCCAATCCGGCCTGGAACAGGCCATCGCCGAACTGCGTTGCCGCCCGCAGCTCCAGCAGCCGCCAGAAGTCGGCGAGTCCGCGCACCGACCGCCACAGCGAGCCGGCCGCGCGGTCGTGGTTCACCGATTCACAGTACAAACAACGCCGCCGGGCATCGCTGTTCGCGCCGTCGCCGTGCCATGATGGTCAGGTGGCGCAGTCGGAGGATCCGGATGATTTCCTCGCGCCCGCGGCAAACCGGGTGCGGGCGGGGACGCTGCTGCTCGCCAACACCGATCTGTTGGAGCCGACGTTCCGGCGCAGCGTGATCTACGTCGTCGAGCACAACGAGGGCGGAACCTTGGGCGTGGTGCTCAACCGTCCCAGCGAGACCGCGGTTCACAACGTGCTGCCGCAGTGGTCGGATCTGACCACCAAGCCTAAGACGATGTTCATCGGGGGCCCGGTAAAACGCGATGCGGCGCTGTGCCTGGGTTCGTTGCGGATCGGTGTGGATCCGGAGGGCCTGCAGGGCCTGCGGCATGTCGCGGGCCGCATCGTCATGGTCGACCTCGACGCCGACCCCGACCTGATCGCCAACGCGGTCGAAGGGGTGCGGATCTTCGCCGGTTACTCCGGCTGGACCATCGGCCAGCTCGAGGGCGAAATCGAGCGCGACGACTGGATCGTGCTCTCCGCACTGCCCTCCGATGTTCTGGTGCAACCGCGGGTGGACCTGTGGTCGCGGGTGCTGCGCCGCCAGCCGCTGCCGATGTCGATCCTGGCGACTCACCCCATCGACGTCAGCCGCAACTGACCCCGTCCGGGCTAGGTCCGGCTCAGGAGCCGCAGATCTTCGCGCAGCCGCCGCAGCCCTGGCCGGAACCGCAGCCGCCGGCGGACTGCCGTCGGGCGGCATAGCGCGCGCCCTGCCAGGAACCGGCCCCGATCGTTGCGACGGCGCCGACTGCACCGCCGATCAACCCGATCAGCCCGATGCTCGGCGGCGCGACGAGCGCCGAGACGCCGCCGGCGGCCAGCATCACCGCGGCGGCCACCTGGGTGGGCGCCACCGCTCGCAGCACCTGCCCGGTGAGGTCGATAGCCGGCGTGCGGGTCAGCGTCCACAGTCCGGATCCGCCGATCAGCACGGCAAGGCCCAGACACACCACAGCCCCGACAACCATGGGCCTCACTGTACGAGACGTCGGGCCGCGGCCCGCCCGCTACTACTGCGCCGGCGGTGTCGTGGCCGCCGTCGCGGTGGGGGCACTGACCCGGAACCCGTTGACGATCCCGTCGGTGGCGTTGGCCGTCGCGACCGCCTGGTTGGCCGCTGTGGTCACCGACAGCGAGAGCAGATACCGGTCGGATCCGGACTGTGCGATGACGTAGCGCCGGGAGGTGTTCAGCGTCATGTCGTTCTCGCGGTAGGTGCCGTCGATTTTCGCCGAGGGGAAGCCGCCAAAGTCGGCCATCGAGGCCGACGTCGACTGCCAGGCGAACAGTTTCTGACTGTCGACGTAGCCGTGGCTGATGGCCTCCCGCGGGTCGAAGTCGCCCACCAGCTTGTAGACCAGTAACTGCGCGTTGGACGTGTACAGGCCGTCACCGCCCTGACGGTCGGCGATCACGCTGAACGCGTCCGGAACATTCGGGTCCGGAACCACGCTCCAGCCCGTCGGGACTGGCAGCACGATGTTGAGCGCGGTGAACCCAGACGCCTGCTGCGGCTCCATCGCCACGCCCTTCTCCTTGAAGAACTCGGCCATCGTGCCGGAGGTGGCCGGGGGCAGCGGCGGCGCTGCCGGGGCGCCGCTCGCCTGGGCGGGCTCGGGTGCGGCTGGGCTGGCCGCCGGGGCCGGGCTGGCCGCCAGCGGGGTCGCGCCGGGGGTGACGGTGACGGTCTGCGTCACGGTCGCCGGGGCGGGTGCGGGCGGCAGGGGCAACACGGGTTCGGCTGATGCACTGGCCCCGGCGAACCCGAACACGGCCGCCGATCCGGCGGCTACACCCCCGATCAGCACCCGCCAGTTACGGGCAATCCTGTTCATCTGATCGTCCTTCTCAAACGGTCGGGCCACCCGGCTTTCCTGACGTGGGCGGCCCACTGGCTGTGCCCGCGACTGTAACCAGCCGAAACCGGGTTCGGCGGCGCTGGAACAGAGCTGGAACCAACCCCTGACCGGCTTGCGACGCAACCGATACCGGCCCGTTGCCGACCCCGGGCCACCGATACCCTGTCTGCGTGACCGAATCGCCGACTGCCAGCACCGACGCACGTGGGGAGGCCGCGGCGCCGCGGTTCCGCTACACCGCCGAATCGGCCGGCCGCATCGAGCAGCGTTGGCAGGACAACTGGAATCGTTGGGGCACCTTCAACGTGCCCAACCCGGTGGGTTCGTTGGCACCCACAGACGGGGCCACGGTGCCGCCGGACAAGATGTTCGTTCAGGACATGTTCCCCTACCCCTCCGGCGAGGGCCTGCACGTCGGTCACCCGTTGGGCTACATCGCAACCGATGTCTACGCCCGCTATTTCCGGATGACCGGACGCAACGTCCTGCACGCGTTGGGGTTCGACTCCTTCGGCCTGCCCGCCGAGCAGTACGCGGTCCAGACCGGCACCCACCCGCGCACCCGCACCGAGGCCAACATCGCCAACTTCCGTCGTCAACTCGGCCGGCTCGGCCTCGGGCATGATCAGCGGCGCAGCTTCTCCACGACCGACGTCGACTTCTACGCCTGGACGCAGTGGATCTTCCTGCAGATCTATAACGCCTGGTTCGACCCCGAGCAGAACCAGGCCCGCCCGGTCGCCGATCTGATCGCCGAATTCGACAACGGCACAAAAGCACTCGCCGACGGAAGGAACTGGTCGGAGCTCAGCGCGGGGGAGCGCGCCGACGTGATCGACGCACACCGATTGGTCTACCGGGCCGACTCGCTGGTCAACTGGTGCCCCGGCCTGGGCACCGTGCTGGCCAACGAGGAGGTCACCGCCGACGGCCGCAGCGAGCGGGGCAACTTCCCGGTCTTCCGGAAACGATTGCGGCAGTGGATGATGCGCATCACCGCCTACTCCGATCGGCTCCTCGAAGACCTCGATGTCCTGGACTGGCCTGAGAAGGTCAAGACCATGCAGCGCAACTGGATCGGGCGCTCCACCGGAGCTTCGGCGCTCTTCAGCGCGGGAGACGTTGACATCGAGGTCTTCACCACCCGGCCCGACACCCTGTTCGGGGCCACCTACCTGGTGCTCGCACCGGAACACGACTCGGTGGACGGTCTGGTTGCACCCTGCTGGCCCGAGGGGGTGGATCCGCGATGGACCGGCGGTGCGGGCAACCCCGGCGAAGCGGTGGCCGCCTACCGGCGTTCGATCGCTGCGAAGTCCGACCTCGAACGCCAGGAGAACAAGACCAAGACCGGGGTGTTCATCGGCAGCTATGTCACCAATCCGGCCAACGGGCAGCCGATTCCGATTTTCATCGCCGACTACGTTCTGCTCGGGTACGGAACCGGGGCGATCATGGCGGTGCCCGGCCACGATCAGCGTGACTGGGAGTTCGCCCGGGAGTTCGGACTCCCGATCATCGAAGTGATCGCCGGAGGCGATGTTTCGCAGGAGGCCTACACCGGCGACGGCACTCTGGTGAACTCCGGCTATCTCGACGGCCTGGATGTTCACGCCGCCAAGAAGACGATCACCGATCGACTCCAGGCCGAGGGCCGGGGCAGCGGCCGGGTTGAGTACAAGCTGCGGGACTGGCTCTTCGCCCGGCAACGTTACTGGGGGGAGCCGTTTCCCATCGTCTACGACGAAGACGGCCGAGCACACCCGCTACCCGACTCGATGCTGCCGGTCGAACTTCCGGACATCGAGGATTACTCCCCGGTCCTATTCGACCCGGACGACCCGAACAGTGAACCCTCCCCGCCGCTGAACAAGGCGGGGGACTGGGTGCACGTCGATCTGGACCTGGGCGATGGTCTGCGGCCCTACACCCGCGACACCAACGTGATGCCGCAGTGGGCCGGTAGTTCGTGGTACGAACTGCGCTACGCCGACCCGCACAACAGCGAGCAGTTCTGCGCCAAGGAGAACGAGGCGTACTGGATGGGTCCGCGACCGGAGGAACACGGCCCTGACGATCCCGGCGGCGTGGATCTCTACGTCGGCGGGGTCGAGCACGCGGTGCTGCACCTGCTGTACTCCCGGTTCTGGCACAAGGTGCTTCACGATCTCGGCCACGTCTCGTCCCGCGAGCCGTACCGGAGGCTGGTCAACCAGGGCTACATCCAGGCCTATGCCTACACCGACTCCCGGGGCGCCTATGTGCCCGCCGCCGACGTCGTCGAACGCGACGGCCGATTCGTGCTCCCGGGCGAGGACGGCGACATCGAGGTCTTCCAGGAATTCGGCAAGATCGGCAAGAGCCTGAAGAACTCGATCTCGCCCGACGAGATCTGCGACGGATACGGAGCCGACACCCTTCGGGTCTACGAAATGTCGATGGGACCGCTGGAGGCCTCCCGACCGTGGGCCACCAAGGACGTGGTGGGCGCGCACCGCTTCCTGCAGCGGTTGTGGCGGCTGGTGATCGACGAGAACACCGGCCAGACAAGGGTCTCCGAGGACGGTCTGACCGATGAGACGCTGAGGGTGATGCACCGGACGATCGCCGGTGTTGGTGAGGACTATGCCAGCCTGCGCAACAACACCGCCGCAGCGAAGCTCATCGAATACACCAACCACCTCACCAAATCGGGCGTCACCGCCCGGGCCGCCCTGGAACCGCTGGTCCTCATGGCCGCTCCGCTGGCCCCGCACCTGGCCGAGGAGTTGTGGAACAAGCTGGGCCACAACGAGTCACTGGCACACGGGCCGTTCCCGCAGGCCGACTCGCGCTACCTCGTGGCCGATACCGTCGAGTACCCGGTCCAGGTGAACGGCCGGGTCCGCGGCCACGTCACCGTGGGGGCCGACGCCGACCGCGCGGCGGTCGAGTCGGCGGCGCTGGCCGATCAGAAGGTTCTGGGCTTTCTTGCCGGGGCTACGCCGAAGAAGGTCATCGTGGTGCCGGGCAAATTGGTGAATCTGGTCGTCTGAGCGCCGCTAAGCCCACCACGGTCACGGCTGCCGACCCCGTGGGCGAAGGACCACCTGGTGGGTGTGAGCATCCGGCGGTGTGGCGACCACTGAGGCCACCACTCCGGCGACGGTCTGCGGGGTTAGGAAATTGGCCGGGTCGTACTGACCACCCTCGTAGGCGACTAGTTCGCGCTGCATGTCGGTGTCGACCCGGCCCGGATGGACGCTGGTGACACGAAGCAAGGGCTCGTCGGCGCGCAGCGAGTCGGCGAAGGCGCGCAGGGCGAACTTGCTGGCCGAGTAGGCGGCCAGTCCGGCGGAGACGTTCAATCCGGAGCCGGAATTGATGAACACCACCTGGCCGCGCGCGGCGCGCAGCGCCGGCAGCAGTGCCAGCGTCAACGCCACCGCTCCGGTGACATTGACCTCGAAAACGGCCCGCCACTCCTCTGGGCTGGACTCGGCCACCCGGCCCGGATACGCGACGCCGGCATTGTGCACCAGCACGTCGAGCTCGGCGAGAACCTCTGCCGCGGAATTGATCTCGTCGACATCGGTCAGATCCAACGGCCACGTGGTGGCCCCCAGCCGGTCGGCCAGAGCATCCAGGCGCGGTGAGGGCCGGCCGGCGAGTAGCAGGGTGTGGGTCGGTGCTAGCGCCTCGGCGATCGCGGCGCCGATACCCCCGCTCGCTCCGGTGATCAACGCCGTGGCCGCCATGGCGGTTAGCCTACCGACCTGCGGTGCACCGGCCCCGCACCGCAGAATGAACACGTGGCCTTCGACGCCGGCTTCGCGCCCACCCAACTCGCCGCCCGCGCCGCGTACCTGCTTCGCGGCAATGACCTCGGGGCGATGACCTCTGCGGCGCCCCGGCTTTACCCGCATATGTGGAGCTGGGACGCGGCGTTCGTGGCGGTCGGACTGGCCTCCCTGAGCGTCGAGCGGGCAGTGATCGAACTCGACACGCTGCTGTCGGCCCAATGGGCCAACGGCATGATTCCGCACATCGTGTTCGCCGAGGGCGTCACCGGCTACTTTCCGGGTCCGGAACGGTGGGCGTGTTCACAACTGGCCGCCGCGGCACCGCCCGACCGGCAGACCTCCGGCATCACCCAGCCGCCGGTGCATGCGATCGCCGTGCAGCGCATCCTGGACCGTGCCCGCGCCAGGGGCCGGTCGACACGCGCGGTGGCTGAGGGGTTCCTGGACCACCGATGGGACGACCTGGTTCGCTGGCACCGCTGGCTGGCCGAGGCCCGAGACCCCGACCAGCACGGCCTGATCACGCTCTACCACGGGTGGGAGTCCGGTATGGACAACTCTCCGCGCTGGGACAGCCCGTACGCCAACGTGATCGCCGGGGAGGTGCCGCCCTACGAGCGGGCCGACCGATTCATTGTCACCGATCCCGGCCAACGCCCCTCCGACGGCGAGTACGACCGCTACCTGTGGCTGCTCGAGGAGATGAAGTCGGTCGGCTACGACGACCGCCGGCTACCGGCGGTGATGAGCTTCGAGGTCCAGGACGTATTCGTCTCGGCGATCTTCGCCGTCGCCTGCGAGGTGCTGGCCAATATCGGTGAGGACCACAACCGGCCCAACTCCGATGTGCGCGACCTCTACGGCTGGGCCGAGCGGTTCCGGGCCGGGGTGGCGCAAACGGCGGACCAGAGATCTGGGGCGGCAAGGGATTTCGATCTGCGGGCCCAATCGTGGATCGTCACCGAGACCGTCGCGCAATTCGCGCCCCTGCTGTGCGGGGGTCTGGGCCATCAGCAGGAGCGCGCATTGCTGAAGGTCTTCGAGGGCCCGCGGTTCTGCGGACACCCCGACTTGAAGTTCGCGCTGGTTCCCTCGACCTCGCCGGTGTCGAAGGACTTCCGCCCGCGCGAGTACTGGCGGGGTCCGGTGTGGCCGGTGCTCACCTGGCTTTTCTCGTGGGCCTTCGCCCGGCGCGGATGGTCGGAGCGGTCCTTGATGCTGCGCCGGGAGGGCCTGCGGCAGGCCAGTGATGGCAGGTTCGCGGAATACTACGAGCCCTTCACCGGCGAGCCGCTCGGCAGCATGCAACAGTCGTGGACCGCCGCGGCAGTGCTGGACTGGCTCGGCTGAGCCGTTCGGTCAGGCCGTTCGGTCAGGCCGCCCGTTCAGGCAGAGCCTTCGGCCTCGGCGAGCCGTTCCAGTGGCGCGAGGGCGTTGACCAGACTTTCCCGCTCACCGTCGGAGAGCCGCCCCAGTATCGAGGCGAGATAGGCGCGGCGGGCATCGAGTGCTTCGTTGTACTGTGCGCGGCCCTCCGGTGTGACCTCCACCAGGACCGCCCGCATATCGGAGGGGTCGCGGGAACGCTTGACCAGGCCGACCCTTTCCAGGCGGCGGATGGCCACCGTCGTGGTCGGAGTCCGCACCCGCTCCCGGGCGGCCAGTTCGGTCATCCTGATGGGTCCGTTGTCCAGCAAGGTCAGCAGGAGCGAGGCCTGGGCCAGGGTGAGCTCTGGCCGCGAGCCCCGATAGGCGTCGCCGCGCCTGAGCATGTTGAAAAGTTTCGACAGGACCCGTTGCAGGTCGGCGGCCAAATCCGAGACCGGGGCATCGGATCCGGACATAGCTCGCCAGTCTAACCGTCCATCTCGGTCGGCAGGGCATGCGCCATCTGAACCGCTGGGGCGGCGGTGTGGCTGAGGGGTCCTAGCCGCCGGCTCGCCCGTCACGCCACCGCACCAGCGCCTCGGCCGGGCCGAGGTCGTAATCCGGACCGTCGCAGCCGACCGTCATCAGGCTCACCCCGAGCCGGGCCAGCGCCTCGGCGCTGGCGAGCAGGTCGGAGGCGTCTTTGCCCTGCACCCCGGAGGACCGTTCGACGGTGCCCGGATCCCGGCCGGTGTCCGCGCAGTGCCGCGCCAGCACCTCAGCCTTACCCGGATAGGTGTCCGGGGTGGTGAAGCCGTGCCAGATGTCGGCGTGTTCGGCCACCAGCCGCAACGTCTTCTTTTCGCCCTGGCCGCCGATGAGGATCGGTATCCGGCGTGTCGGCGCCGGGTTCAGCACTGACAAGCGGGCCTTGATCCGGGGCAGTGCGGCCGCCAGGTCGTCGAGGCGGCTGCCTGCGGTGCCGAACGGGTAGCCGTATTCGTCGTAGTCCCGCTTCTTCCACCCCGATCCGATCCCCAGGATCAGCCGTCCCTCGGAGATGTGGTCCACGCTGCGAGCCATGTCCGCCAGGAGTTCGGGGTTGCGATAGGAGTTGCAGCTGACCAGCGCGCCAATCTCGACGCGCGAGGTCTGTTCGGCCCAGGCGCCGAGCATGGTCCAGCACTCGAAGTGGGCGCCGTCGGGGTCGCCGTAGAGCGGATAGAAGTGATCCCAGTTGAACACCACGTCGACGCCGAGGTCCTCGCAGCGGCGAACAGCGTCCCGGATGAACCCGTAATGGCTGGAGTGCTGCGGCTGCAGCTGAACGCCGATGCGAACGGGAAAGGTCATGGGTACAGATTAGGCATCCGGGTGATGTCGGGGCCGAGCTCCAAAAGGAGGATCTCCACCAACGCCCGGGGCTGATCACCCTGAACCGAGTGGCCGGCCCCGGGGACGACGACGGTCCGCCGGAATCCCGGTGCGGTGCGGGCGAATTGTTCGGCGTCCTCGTCGTTAACGAAGAACGAGTCGGCTCCGCGCACCAGCGTCGTGGGTGTGCGCAGGTCGGGGACCCCGTCCCACAGGCCCTCGAAACCGCCGCCCTCGCGGAAGGAGTCGTAGCGCCACGACCAGGTGCCGTCGTCGTTGCGCTTGGAGTTGTGAAAGACGCCCCGCCGCAATGACTCCCGGTCGCGGTGCGGCGCGGCGGCCGCGGTGGCGTCAACCATCGCCGCGAAGCTGGGGAAGGTGCGCGCTGCTCGGACCAACGCCACGGCTCCCTTCTGCTGCTCAGTCATCTCGGCGTGCCGGTGCGGGGCGGAAGGGGTCACGTCGACCATCACCAGGGCGGGGACCAGATCCGGCGCGGTGATCGCCAGCTGCATGGCGGTCAGCCCTCCGAGGGACATGCCCACCACCATTTCCGCGTGGGGCGCCAGTTCCCGGATCACCGGTTGGACGGCCGCGGCGTTGAGAGCCGGTCCGTAGTCGCCGTCCGGCCGCCAGTCCGACCGGCCGTGCCCGGGAAGGTCGATCGCCAGCGCCGGCATGCCCAGTCCGAGGATGACGGTGTCCCACGTGTGCGCGTTCTGTCCGCCGCCGTGCAGGAACACCGCCCGGACCGGTCCGTCGCCCCAAAGCAGGGCGCTCACCGGTCCCCGCCTGACGCGGGTCACCGGCGGCAGGGGACCAGTCACCCCGGCCTGGGCGGCGTTGTCGGGCAGCAGCGCGAACTCGTCGAGGCGGATTAGTTCGTCGTCAGAGAGCACAGGGTCCATATAACGCGAAAGTGCGCCCAGATAGCGATGCCGCTGATCTGGACGCACTTTACGTTGGGGAGTTACCCCTCGATGAACTCCTCAAGCTGAGTCCGGGCCACGTCGTCGGCCATCTGCTTGGGCGGGCTCTTCATCAGGTAGGCCGAGGCCGCCCAGACCGGGCCGCCGATCCCGCGGTCCTTGGCGATCTTGGCCGCCCGCACGGCGTCGATGATGACCCCGGCGGAGTTCGGCGAGTCCCACACCTCGAGCTTGTACTCCAGGTTCAGCGGGACGTCACCGAACGCGCGCCCCTCCAGCCGCACGTAGGCCCACTTGCGGTCGTCCAGCCAGCCGACGTGGTCGGACGGGCCGATGTGGACGTCCTTGGTGTTGAACTCCTTCTGCAGGTTGGAGGTCACGGCCTGGGTCTTCGAGATCTTCTTGCTCTCCAGGCGCTCGCGCTCCAGCATGTTCAGGAAGTCCATGTTGCCGCCGACGTTGAGCTGCATGGTGCGGTCGAGCTGCACGCCGCGGTCCTCGAACAGCTTGGCCATGACGCGGTGGGTGATGGTCGCACCGACCTGGCTCTTGATGTCATCGCCGACTATCGGCACGCCGGCGTCGGCGAACTTCTTGGCCCACACCGGGTCGGAGGCGATGAACACCGGGAGCGCGTTGACGAACGCCACACCGGCGTCGATCGCGCACTGGGCGTAGAACTTGTCCGCCTCCTCGGAGCCCACCGGCAGGTAGGACACCATGACGTCGACCTTGTTTTCCTTGAGCACCTTGACCACGTCGACCGGATCCTCGTCCGAGAGGTCGATGGTGTCGGCGTAGTACTTGCCGATGCCGTCGAGGGTCGGGCCGCGGCGCACCGGAACGTTCATCGGCGGCACGTCGGCGATCTTGATGGTGTTGTTCTCCGAGGCGAAGATCGCCTCGGAGAGGTCGAAGCCCACTTTCTTGGCGTCGACGTCGAACGCGGTCACGAACTTGACGTCACGCACGTGGTACTGGCCGAGCGTGACGTGCATCAGGCCCGGGACGGTCGAGTTGGGGTCGGCATCCTTGTAGTACTGCACGCCCTGTACGAGCGAGGACGCGCAGTTGCCGACGCCGACGATTGCGACGCGCACTTCGTTCGTCATGGACGTTCTCCTTCTTGTACTTCCGGTGATTACTTCAGCTTTGGTCGGGGCGGCTCTGGGCCACCCGTTCCGCGGCAATGAGTTCGTTGAGCCACTTCACCTCGCGCTCGCTGGATTCCAGCCCGAGTTGGTGCAGCTGGCGGGTGTAGCGATCGAGCGAGGTTCCGGTGCGCGACACGGCCTGGCGCAACCCTTCGCGGCGTTCCTCGACCTGACGGCGGCGGCCTTCAAGGATGCGCATTCGCGCCTCGGCCGGTGTCCGGTTGAAGAAGGCGAGGTGCACCCCAAAGCCGTCGTCCGTGTAGTTCTGCGGACCGGTGTCCGCCACGAGTTCGGCGAAGCGCTGCCGGCCTTTGTCGGTGAGCTGGTAAACGCGGCGCGCTCGGCGTAGCACGGTGGTGCCCTCGGGCGCGGCGTCCTCGGCGATCAGCCCGTCGGCCTGCATCCGGCGCAGCGCCGGGTAGAGCGAGCCGTAGGAGAAGGCGCGGAACGCGCCGAGCAGCCCGGTCAGGCGCTTGCGCAACTCGTAGCCGTGCATCGGGGACTCCAAGAGGAGGCCGAGGACCGCCAGTTCCAGCATCTCCTCACCTCCTCTGCACACACCGTTACGGTGCTACGACACGTTTCCAAATCGTATCGGACCGATATATTCGGCGCCAAATCAGCTCCTCGGATGCGTCCATGGCGCGACGCTTGAGCTGTCCTCGGTCAGGGGTAGTTGATGCGTTTGACCGACCCGTCCGGGCCGAGCAGGAGGTAGCCGCCACCGAAGTCGCTGGACACGTAGATCGAGATTCCGAGCGAGCCGGGGGCGGTGGGATCCTTTGCCGGCTCGATGATCAGGTAGGTGCTGGTGACGTCCTCGACATTGATCCCCAGCGTCTCGGGCGCCCCGCGCAACGCGCCGACGATCGCCTTGGCGTCGAACGCTCCGAGGTCCACCACGGTGGCGCCGGCTTCCTTTGGCGCGGTGCTCGGGTCGTCGAATCCGCCCCGGTAGGTGTAGCTGAGTTCCCGGCGCTCGTCGCGCGGATCGGTGCGTTTCAGGACCGCGTACTCGGGGTAGATCACGATCTCGTAGCCGAGGGTGTCGCCGAATTTCTGCCGCATCTGCTCGAACAGCCCGGTCAGCCCGCCCAGCGAGTGAAGCTGTCTAGGCGGGGTCAGCACCACCGGCGCCACCCCGTCCGGTTTGGCTCCGGGATCGGAGGTGAAGCTCAACGGTGAGCTGGTGTTGCCGTAGAGGCCCCAGCCGATACCGATACCCAAAAGCACCAGGACCGCGCCGGCGGCGAGCCGCACACCCCAGCCGGGCCGCAACCGGCCGGGAGTCGTCAGGGCCGGAAGCCGCACCGGTGCGTTAGCCGTCTGCAGGTCGCCGACCAGCGATCGCAGTTCGCCCAGAGTGGCCGCTCTGGTGGCGGACTGCACCCGCTGAGCGTGTTCGGCCATGGATAGCTGGCCATCGGCGAGTGCCGCGTCGAGGATCTGACAGGTTCCGGTGCGGTCGCTGTCCTTGGCCCGGGTACTGGCCGTATGACCGATAGCCACGGAGGTGATCGTAGGGCTTGTCCGGTCAGTCGCATATCGGCGTCAGCCCGGCCGACGTACTCTGGTCTCCGTGCGATTGCAGCGACAAGTGGTGGACTACGCCCTGCGGCGGCGTTCCCTGCTGGCTGAGGTGTATTCGGGTCGCACCGGGGTGAGCGAGGTCTGCGACGCGAATCCGTACCTGTTGCGGGCTGCGAAATTCCACGGAAAGCCGAGTTCGGTGATGTGCCCGATCTGCCGGAAGGAGCAGCTCACCCTGGTGTCGTGGGTGTTCGGCGACCACCTCGGTGCGGTCTCGGGCTCCGCGCGCAGCGCTGAGGAGCTGGTACTGCTGGCGACCCGCTACACCGAATTCGCCGTTCACGTGGTGGAGGTATGTCGGACCTGCAGTTGGAACCACCTGGTCAAGTCGTACGTGCTCGGATTGCCGCGCCCTGCCAAGGGTTCGCCGGGCACCAGGACGGCGCGCCGTTCAGGCGCGCGTACGGCCAGTGAATAGCGGCGAGGGTCCGGAACGGCCTAGCACCGACGAGCCGACACCGGTTGCCGGTGCCGGCCGTGTCGCCCGTCATCGGGCCCCGGAGAGCGAGGACACCGCCCCGACCGACGCCGTCAGCACCGTGCGCCCGCAGGCCCCGCCAGATGACCGCCTGACCGCCGTCATGGCGCCGGTCACGTCCGCCCCGAGCACCGATGAGCGCCGGGAGATGGACGCCGTCAGGGCCGCCCTCGGCGGCAAGCCCTCCGGCCCCCCGCCTGCTCCGCCTGTGGAGCCGCCGGCCTCCGGTGGTGGAGGCGATGGTGGTGGAGGCGAGACGCCGCGACCGGGAGGGCGGCGGCTGTTCGCCGGCTGGAGTCTGCGGCGCTGGCTGGCCGCGGCCATCGGTGTTTGCGTCCTGCTGCCGATCCTCACCTTTGCGTTGGCCTATCTGATCGTCGACGTCCCCAAGCCCGGAGACATCCGCACCAACCAGGTCTCGACGATCCTGGCCAGTGACGGCAGCGAACTCGCGAAGATCGTCCCCCCTGAGGGCAACCGGGTCGATGTCGAGATCAACCAGGTGCCGGTGCAGGTCCGCAACGCGGTGATGGCCGCGGAGGACCGCGATTTCTACTCCAACCCTGGCTTCTCGATTTCCGGTTTCGCCCGGGCGTTGCAGAACAATCTGTTCGGAAACGACATCCAGGGCGGGTCGACGATCACCCAGCAATACGTCAAGAACGCCCTCGTCGGCGACCAGCGCACCGGGATCGGAGGCCTGATCCGCAAGGCCAAGGAACTGGTGATTTCCACCAAAATGAGCCAGCAGTGGTCCAAGGACGAAGTCCTGCAGGCCTACCTGAACATCATCTACTTCGGCCGCAGTGCCTACGGGATCTCCGCGGCGTCCAAGGCCTACTTCGACAAGCCGGTCGACCAGTTGACCGTCTCCGAGGGCGCACTGCTCGCGGCGCTCATCCAACGCCCCTCGAGCCTGGACCCGGCGGTCGATCCGGAGGGCGCGACCGCGCGGTGGAACTGGGTGCTGGACGGCATGGTGACCATCGGCGCCCTCTCCCCGGAGGAGCGGGCACAGCAAGTATTCCCGCAGACCGTGCCTCCGGACCTCGCGAAGACCGAGAATCTCACGACCGGCCCCAACGGTCTCATCGAGCGGCAGGTGATCAAGGAACTACTGGATCTGTTCAACATCGACCAGCAGACCCTGAACACCCAGGGCCTGCAGATCACCACGACCATCGACACCCAGGCCCAGGACGCGGCGGTGAACGCGGCCGAGACCTACCTCGACGGCGAAATGCCGGAGATGCGCACCGCCGTGGTGTCGATCGACCCGCGAACCGGTGGGGTGAAGGCCTACTTCGGCGGGACCGACGCGACGGGCTTCGACTTCGCCCAGGCCGGCCTGCCCACCGGATCGTCGTTCAAGGTCTTCGCACTGGTGGCCGCTCTGGAGCAGGGCATGGGGCTGGGATACCAGGTGGACAGTTCGCCGCTGAAGGTCGACGACAAGCTGACGATCACCAACTCCGAGGGCATGGGCTGCGGCACCTGCAATATCGCCGAGGCGCTCAAGCAATCGCTTAACACCAGCTACTACCGGCTGATGCTGAAACTGAAGAACGGCCCGTCCGACGTGGCCGACGCAGCGCACCGCGCCGGCATCCCGGAGAGTTTCCCAGGGGTGAAACACACCCTCTCCGAGGACGGTCAGGGCGGCCCGCCCGCGCCCGGCGTCGTCCTAGGCCAGTACGAGACGCGGGTCATCGACATGGCGTCGGCCTACGCGACGCTGGCGGACTCCGGCATCTACCACCGACCGCACTTCGTGGAAAAAGTCGTCAACGCCCAGGGCGAGGTGCTCTTCGATGCCTCCGCCGAGGAGAACGCCGGTGAGCGGCGCATTGAGGCGGCAGTCGCCGACAACGTCACCGCGGCCATGCAGCCGATCCCCGGGTGGTCCAACGGCCACACCCTGGCCGGCGGGCGGCCGTCGGCGGGCAAGACCGGAACCCATCAGCTGGGCGACACCGGCGCCAACCGAGACGCCTGGTTCGTCGGCTACACGCCGCAGCTGTCGACGGCGGTATGGGTGGGCACTGTTCAGGGGGACGTTCCGCTGGTGAACAGCTGGGGCGGCCCGGTGTACGGGGCGGGCCTGCCCGCCGACATCTGGAAGGCGACCATGGACGGGGCCCTGCAGGGCACCGATTTCGAGTCCTTCCCGACCCCGGCGGAAGTCGGTGGCTACGCCGGCGTGCCAGCGCCACCGCCACCGCCGCCGGCACCGGTCCGAGCGGAGCCCAGCCAGCCGAATTCCCCAGACCCGGCGGCTCCGCCACCGACCGGCATCGAGGTTTTGCCCGGGGTGACCATCCCGTTCCCGCCGCCGCCGGGTCAGCCGTTCCCGCCGCCACCGCCGGGGCAGCCTTTGCCGCCTCCGCCGCCGGGGGAGCCATTGCCGCCCCCGCCGCCCGAGCCGCTGCCTCCGCCGCCGGCTGAGCCCGCTCCGGCGCCGTTGCCGCCTCCTCCGCCGCCTCCGTGACCAGGGCGCCGCAGGGTGCTCCTCTGAGTGTCTCGGGGACAACGGGGTCGGAGTCTTCCGCTGGATTCCTGGGGCGTCCCACCGTCTCGCCCCAGCCGTTGGCCGATGACCTGCGCAGCGCCGACGACCGCGATCTGCCCAGCCGCACCGATGAATTGGGTGCCGCGCTCTCCGAGGTCGTCGGTGGTCCGGTCGGCCGGCGGGCCTTGATCGGCCGCACCCGGATGTTCACTCCGCTGCGGGTGATGTTCGCCCTCGCCCTGGTGTTCCTGGCCCTGGGTTGGTCGACGAAAGCGGCGTGTCTACAAACCATCGGCAGCGGCGCGCCCGACCAGAAGGTCGCCAACTGGGAGAACCAGCGCGCCTACTACGAGTTGTGCTACTCCGACACCGTGCCGCTGTACGGGGCGGAGTTGTTGAGCCAGGGCAAGTTTCCCTACAAATCCAGCTGGCTGGAGTTGGACTCCCAGGGCAAACCCCAGAAGCAGTACGACGGCAGCCCGGCCGTGCGGTACATGGAATACCCCGTGCTGACCGGGGTCTACCAATACGTGTCGATGTCGCTGGCCAAGACCTACACGGCCGTCGCGAAAGCGACCAGGTTGCCGTTGCTCAACGGTGTCGCCGAGGTGGTGATGTTCTTCAATATCGCCGCTTTCGGCCTCGCACTTGCCTGGTTGGCGACGGTGTGGGCCACCGCGCTGCTGGCCGGCCGGCGGATCTGGGACGCCGCGCTGGTGGCCGTCTCGCCGATCCTGATTTTCCAGATGTTCACCAATTTCGACGCGCTGGCAACGGCATTGGCCCTAGGCGGTCTGCTGGCCTGGGCGCGACGCCGGCCTACCCTGGCCGGGGTGCTCATCGGCCTCGGGGTGGCCGCCAAGCTCTATCCGGCGCTGCTGTTGTTGCCGCTGCTGGTGCTGGGGGTGCGCACCGGCAGACTCGCCGAAGCGGCGCGGACGGCGGGAGTTGCCGTCATCACGTGGCTGGTCATCAACCTTCCGGTGCTGATGCTCTACCCGCGTGGCTGGTCGGAGTTCTTTCGGCTCAACAGCCGCCGAACCCAGGACATGGACTCGCTCTACAACGTCATCCGGTCCTTCACCGGTTGGCGGGGGTTCGATCCCGGTCTGGGTTTCTGGCAGCCGCCTCTGGTGCTCAACGGGGTGGTCGCCGCGCTGTTCCTGGTGTGTTGCCTGGCGATCGCCTACGTCGCGTTGACCGCTCCGACCCGGCCGCGGGTGGCGCAACTGGCCTTCCTGGTAGTGGCGGCCTTCCTGCTGGTCAACAAGGTGTGGAGTCCCCAGTTCTCGCTCTGGCTGGTGCCGTTGGCGGTGTTGGCGTTGCCGCACCGCCGGGTGCTGCTCGCCTGGATGAGCATTGACGCGTTGGTCTGGGTGCCGCGGATGATGTACCTCTACGGCGAGCACAACAAGGGACTCCCCGAGCAGTGGTTCACCGCGACCGTATTGCTCCGCGACCTCGCGGTGGTGGGACTGGTGATCCTGGTGATCCGCCAGATCTACCGGCCGGCGCAGGATCTGGTTCGCGACCGGGGGCGCGTGGATGATCCAGGCGGCGGGGCGTTTGACGGCGCCCCGGACGCCTTTCCGTCGTGGTGGCCGCAACGGTTGCGGCCCCGGAATCGTCAGGAGGTGTGGGATGCAGGTGGCCATCGCGTTGTTCCCGCGGGTCACCGCACTTGATGCGGTGGGACCGTACGAGGTGCTTCAGCGGGTGCCGAGCCTCGAGGTGGTGTTCGTGGGCCACCGCCGGGGAGAGGTGCGCACCGACAACGGCATGCTCGGTTTGACCTGTGACGCTGAATTCGACGAGGTGGCCAGACCCGACGTGCTGCTGGTGCCCGGCGGTGTCGGGACCCGAGCCCTGCTGCGGGATACCCCGATGCTCGACTGGATTCGCCAGGTGCACCCCCATACCCTGTTCACCACCTCGGTGTGCACCGGGAGCCTGCTGTTGGGTGCCGCCGGTCTGCTCGAGGGACTCACTGCGACCACCCACTGGTCGGCCCAAGACATCCTCGCCTCGCTCGGTGCGCTGTATATGTCCCAGCGGGTCGTCGAACACCTGCCGCGCCGGATCATCACCGCCGCGGGTGTCTCCAGCGGGATCGACATGGCGCTGCGGCTGGTCGAACTCCTGGTGGACCGCCAGGCGGCGGAAGCCAGTCAGCTGATGATCGAGTACGACCCGAATCCGCCCTTCGACTCCGGCAGCCTCGCCAAGGCATCGGAGTCGACCCGGTTGCTGGCTTTGGAGTACTTCGGCCAGCGGCACTGATTTCCCTGATCAGGCGGCCCTGCGGTAGCCTTGCCCGGTTGCCGACGCAGGCGACCCTCCTGCCACGGAATACGCCGTGGCCGAACACGACCATAGGAGGTGATGAGGTTCCCATGCGTCCATACGAAATCATGGTCATCCTTGACCCCACTCTCGACGAGCGCACCGTTGCCCCGTCCCTGGACACGTTTCTCAACGTGATCCGCGGTGACGGCGGAACGGTCGATAAGGTCGACATCTGGGGCCGCCGCCGGCTGGCCTACGAGATCGCCAAGCACGCCGAGGGCATCTACGCCGTCGTCGATGTCAAGGCGGAGCCGGCCACCGTGTCCGAGCTCGACCGTCAGCTCAACCTGAACGAGTCGGTGCTGCGGACCAAGGTGATGCGGACCGATAAGCACTGAGCCCGACCGGGTGGACATCGCCGCGGAGTCGTCGTAGTGCCCTGTCGTAGTGGCTACGTAGGCTCGTCGGAGCATCCCCCGCCAATCCCAGGAGGACCTTGTGGCCGGTGACACGACCATTACCGTCGTCGGAAATCTGACCGCCGACCCCGAATTGCGGTTCACTCCGTCCGGTGCGGCCGTCGCCAACTTCACCGTGGCGTCGACCCCCCGGATCTACGACCGCCAGAGCGGGGAGTGGAAGGACGGCGAAGCGCTGTTCCTGCGGTGCAACATTTGGCGCGAAGCCGCCGAGAACGTGGCCGAGAGCCTCACCCGGGGCGCGCGGGTCATCGTGACCGGTCGGCTCAAGCAGCGCTCCTTCGAGACCCGCGAGGGCGAGAAGCGCACCGTCGTCGAGGTCGAGGTCGACGAGATCGGTCCTTCTCTCCGATACGCCACCGCCAAGGTGCACAAGGCGGGTCGCGGCGGAGGCGGGGGCGGCGGCTTCGGCGGCGGTTCCTCCGGGGGCGGCGGTGGTGGCGGTTCCCGTACCGCGGCCACCCAGACCAACGAAGACCCGTGGGGCAGTGCGCCGGCGTCGGGTTCCTTCGGCGGCAGTGACGACGAACCCCCCTTCTGACCATCCCGCGCCTCGGCGCGCACCATTCAAGAACGAAAGTGAACTGACAGATGAAGGCCAAACCCACCAAGCGGCGTCCCGCACCGGACAAGCCGATCAAGACCCGCAAATGCGTGTTCTGCTCGAAGAAGGGGCAGAACATCGATTACAAGGACACCGCGCTGCTGCGCACCTACATCAGTGAGCGGGGCAAGATCCGTGCCCGCCGGGTCACCGGTAACTGCGTGCAGCACCAGCGTGACATCGCCATCGCCGTCAAGAACGCCCGCGAGGTCGCCTTGCTGCCGTTCACCTCGGCGACGCGCTAGACCGATCGGAACGGAGCAACACACGATGAAGCTGATCCTCACCGCTGAGGTCGACCACCTCGGAGTGGCTGGCGATACCGTCGAGGTCAAGGACGGATACGGCCGCAACTACCTGCTGCCGCGCGGACTGGCGATCGTCGCTACCCGCGGCGCGCAGAAGCAGGCCGACGACATCCGCCGCTCGCGCGAGGCGAAGACGGTTCGCGACCGCGAGCACGCCGAGGAGATCAAGGCTGCGATCGCGGCACTGGGCCCGGTCGGGCTTGCCGTGAAGACCCACGACTCGGGCAAGCTGTTCGGCTCGGTGACCGCCAACGACATCGTCGCGGCGATTAAGAAGGCCGGCGGGCCGAGCATCGACAAGCGGTCGGTGCACCTGCCCAAGGCGCACATCAAGGCGACCGGCAGCCACAGCGTCGCGGTGCACCTGCACCCGGAGGTCGACGCCGAGGTCGCCATCGAGGTGACCAGCGCCGAGACGTAGAAACCAATAACGGGATATCCCCGGTGCGGCCGCGAGGCCGCGCCGGGGATTTTTCTTGTCCGGCGAACTCGTCGGTGGTTCGTGACCACAGCTAACGTAACCGCCCGTTAACTGGTTGCATAGGCAACGGCAACACAACACGCCCGAAACGGCAACTCGGGCCGACACGCCGATGGACTTCCCATCCACAACTCTTCGATGCCAATAATCTGCGGTTTACGTGGACAAACGTTCAACAAATCCATAGTCATACACAGGTCTTCCACAAGCCCCCAACACAGTCTGCGCGGGTATCCACAGGCCGCTAACAGGTTGGTGAACAGGTCCGGTTTGTGGCCGCCTCAGCAACGTCTACCGTTTCCTCTCGGCAGCGGGTCAGCACCCATCGGGCACCGTTGTTGTCGGGGAGCAGACCTACCGTGATCGACAGGCGAATCGAACCTGAGTTCGATGCCGTGTGCAGTCCTGCAGAGCTGGGAGGAAGGGGAGCCGGATGGCGGTCATTGACGACCTCGGGCAGCCGGAACCACAGGCGCCACCACCGGCGGAGGATTTTGGACGTCAGCCGCCCCAGGACCTGGCCGCCGAGCAGTCGGTGCTCGGGGGCATGCTGCTCAGCAAGGACGCCATCGCCGACGTGCTGGAGCGGCTGCGCCCGGGGGATTTCTACCGCCCGGCCCACCAGAACGTCTACGACGCGATCCTGGACCTCTACGGCCGCGGTGAGCCCGCCGACGCGGTCACCGTCGCCGCGGAACTGGACCGGCGCGGTCTGCTGCGGCGTATTGGCGGCGCGCCGTATCTGCACACCCTGATCTCCACGGTTCCCACCGCGGCCAACGCCGGGTACTACGCCGGCATTGTGGCGGAGAAGGCGCTGCTGCGCCGTCTGGTGGAAGCCGGCACCCGGGTGGTGCAGTACGGCTACGCCGGGGCGGAGGGGGTCGACGTCAACGAGGTTGTCGATCGCGCCCAGGCGGAGATCTACGACGTCACCGAGCGGCGTACCGCCGAGGATTTCGTGCCGCTGGAAGCCCTGCTGCAGCCCACGATGGACGAGATCGACGCCATCGCCTCCCAGGGCGGGATCTCCCGCGGCGTGCCGACCGGATTCACCGAACTGGACGAGCTGACCAACGGGCTGCACGGCGGCCAGATGATCGTGATCGCGGCACGGCCCGGAATGGGGAAGGCACTCAAGCTCGACACCCCGCTGCCGACGCCGACGGGTTGGACCACGATGGAAGAGGTCGCCGTCGATGATTACCTGATCGGAGCCGACGGTCGGCCGACGCGCGTCGTCGCTGCGACGGAGGTCATGTTCGACCGGCCATGTTTCGAGGTCGAGTTCTCCGACGGGTCGGTGATTGTGGCGGATGCGGAGCATCAGTGGCTTACCGATACCCGCGCTTCGCGCAAGTCAGCCCAAGCTGCCGCCGCGGGCTACAACCGCTGCCGAAATCAGCGAACCTTCGCCGCAATCCGCACTACGCGTGAAATCGCCGAGACGCTCAGGTGCTCGACACGAGACCGCAGGCTGAACCATTCCGTGGTCAACGCTGAGCCATTGCAGATGCCCGACCGTCAGCTGCTCGTGCCGCCCTACACACTCGGGGCCTGGCTGGGTGATGGCACAAGCGCCGCGGCGCAAATCACCACCGCAGACCCTGAAATCCTGATGCGCATCGAAGCTGAGGGTATTGAGACCCGCAAATCTGATGCCGCTCAATACCGCTACTCTCTGGTCCTCCCTCGCCACGCCGACGTCCCGCCACGAGAGTGCGTCGTCTGCGGTATGGAATTCGTACCCCAGACAAGCCAGGTGCGAACCTGTGGGCGTTCCTGCGGAGGACGCGCACGGTTCACCTCAGCCGCGGTGCCTGCACCGACCTGCCCGCGTTGCGGCGGTCCGTCCTGCGGGTTGCGCCTCTGCGAGGCATGCCATAACTCCGTCGGAACGCTACAAGCGAGGCTGCGGTCCATCGGCGTTCTCAATGCCAAGCACATACCGACTGAATACTTGCGAGCCTCCGAAGCGCAGCGCCGTGCACTGTTGGCCGGCTTGCTTGATACCGACGGGACCGTCACGAACGGTGGGACGATCCAGTTCCATGTCACGGATCGGCGGTTGGCTGATGACGTATTCGAGCTCATCGTCGGGCTCGGCTACCGGTGTGGCCGCACAACCAAACGTGTCCGCGGACGATCGGAATCGACCTCGACGGCCTTCATCCTGAACTTCTCCACCGAAGACGAGGTGTTTGCTCTACACCGGAAGGTCCAAGCGCATAAGGAAAGACGCTCCGCGGGCGGAACGGCTCGAACCAGTTCGCGCTTCATCACCGACGTTCGACCTGTCGACTCTGTTCCGGTTCGGTGTGTCCAGGTGGACAATAGTGACCAGATGTATCTCGCTGGCCGCGCGATGATCCCAACTCACAACTCCACCCTGGGCTTGGACTTCCTGCGATCCTGCTCCATCAAGAACCGGCTTTCCAGCGTGGTGTTCTCCCTCGAGATGAGCAAGTCCGAAATCGTCATGCGGCTGCTCTCTGCGGAGGCGAAAATCAAACTCGCCGACATGCGTTCGGGCCGGATGAGCGACGACGACTGGACCCGGTTGGCTCGGCGGATGAGCGAGATCAGCGAGGCGCCGCTCTATATCGACGACTCACCGAACCTGACCATGATGGAGATCCGCGCGAAGGCCCGCCGGCTCAAGCAGAAGTCGGATCTGCGGCTGGTGGTCATCGACTACCTTCAGCTCATGACCTCGGGCAAGAAGGTCGAGTCGCGCCAGCAGGAAGTCTCCGAATTCTCCCGGCAGCTCAAGCTATTGGCCAAGGAACTCGAGGTTCCGGTGGTGGCGATGAGCCAGCTCAACCGTGGACCGGAGCAGCGCACCGACAAGAAGCCGATGCTGGCCGACCTCCGCGAGTCCGGCGCCATCGAGCAGGACGCCGACATGGTGATCCTTCTACACCGGCCGGACGCCTTCGAGCGCGACGATCCACGCGGGGGAGAAGCGGATCTCATTGTCGCCAAACACCGTAACGGCCCGACGCGGACGGTGACGGTGGCGCATCAGCTGCACCTGTCGCGGTTTACGAATATGGCGCGGCAGTAACGACCGACCTGTAGGTTCCGCTTTTCGGTGGCAAAATTCCGCTTTCAGTGGCAAAGCGTTGGCAATTTTGCCGGAAAGTTGTTAGGTCGGCTAGTCAACTGTTGACGGTGGAGCGGTCCGAGTGCGACGCTGACGATGCGGTGGTTGCTTCACCGCGCGGAGCAAGCGATGTCGGTTCCTATCCGCGTGGACTTGAATTCCGCGGTCGTCACCTACCGACCAGCGGCGGGTGAAGAGCGGTCGGTAACCGCTCACGAGGTGACGCCAAAGGGGTTGTTCGAGGGCCACCCATGGCGCACTTTCCGAAGCTACAACGGCCAGAGGCACTACTCGGGAACGTATTGGTCATCGACCCTTGGTGACCATGTCATCTACGAATCGCGCCTGGAACTCGCAAATCTCATTGCTGCCGATTTTGATCCCCGTGTTGAGCGGATCGCGGCGCAGCCGTTCCAACTGACCGCAGAGGTGGAGGGTCAGCCGCGGCGGCACATTCTCGACTACATATGGGGATCTGACGAAAACCCGATTGTGGTTGACGTAGTACGCCGGGAGCGATTGAGCTACAACAAGGTTCAGCTTCTTTGCGCTTGGACGCGGGTCGTCGTCGAATCGATTGGCTGGAGTTATCTCGTGGTGTGTGAGCCCGATCCTGTCTGGATTGCGAACATTCGCTTCCTTGCGGGTTATCGGCGTGAATGGCTCCTGAACCAGGATGTTCTGAAGGCGATCCGTTCTCACCGACTTCACTTTGCCGGGCTCTCGGTGGGTGAGACGGAATCACTCTTCAGTGCCCCACGATATCTGGTCCGACCCGTTCTGATGCACATGCTCTGGCGCCACGAATACACCTGTGATCTAACGCAACCCCTCAGGCCCGCAACACTATTGGAGGTTACATCATGAGTTTTGCCGGAGTACGGATAGGCACTGGAACGCGATTCGTCTATGACGGCGAAGTGATCGAAGTTGTAGAGATACATGCAGTCAACGGGCCGCCTGAGGTCCTAGCGCGAGAAGTTCGGACTGAAGTCGTACGTCGAATCGCCCTGAATGAACTGATGTTCTCGCCCCGGGCACGTCTGCTCAGCGATAGCCCAGTGATCGCGTCGGAAGCCGCCCATGGGATGACCGCCTCACTCGCCTGGTCGGCGGCGTCGGAGTCGGCACGTTGTGAGGCCCGTGAACGGGCGGCCCACGTTCGTGAGGTGCTGACGGGCTACCGCTCAGGTACGGCGTCGGTGGCCGCCCCCGGAGAGCCGCGAGCGTGTTACTTGCCCCATCTGACTAAAGGTGCTCGGGTGGGCGCGAAGGCTAAGCAGCTCAACATAGGCAAGCGGACTCTCCTCCGGTGGATCAGCCGCTACGAGAAAGAAGGAGAAACCGGCCTCCTTCCGCACCTAGCGGTGGAGACGGCTCCGATCAGTCGTCGGTTCGAACTCTTCACCCAATTTGCACTCGACATCATGCGCGAGCAGGTCGACAAGTCACGACCCACCAAGGACTTTGTCTTCAGACATGCCAAAGCCAGATTGATCGGCACGTACGGCGCCGACGTCGTTCCCATACCGAGTAAAACGAGGGCCTATGAGATCCTCTCCGAGCTCAACAAGCTGTGTCCGCTATTCACCCTGAGCACCAAGCGCAATCGCGATATCGCTGGGCGCCCCGTCATGCCCTACGGAAAGCTTCATCCGGCCAGGCCGGGGGAGTACCTGCTGATGGATACGACACCGCTGGACGTTCTCGCACTGGACCCGCACACACTGCGGTGGGTCGGCGTGCAGTTGACGGTAGCGATGGACTGGTACTCCCGCTGCATCACGGGGCTGCGTCTTAGCCCGGTCTCGACCAAAGCGATCGACGCGGCCGCGGTGCTCTATCAATCATTCCGGCCGGTCCCATCCGGCCGTGACTGGCCGGCGGAGGCCGTGTGGCCGCCCCATGGCGTGCCGCGATCCGTTCTCGTCGAAGCCGATGCCCTGCATCTGGCCAGCGTGTTCGCCGCCAACCCCGCGGTGGTTCCGGAGACGCTGGTCGTCGACCACGGGAAAATCTATGTCGGCGAACACCTGACGAGTGCCTGCCGGCGACTCGGAATCTCGATACAGCCCGCACGTGTGCGAGTCGCCCACGATAAGGGCCCGGTGGAGCGATTCTTCCGCACCGTGCGCGAGGGGTTCCTGCTGGAGTTGCCCGGCTATAAGGGCCCGGATCTGTACTCCCGCGGGGTATTTCCGGAGCGCGAAGCTGTGTTCTTTATCGACGAATTGGAGGCACTGCTGCGCGAGTGGATTGCCGCGGTGTATCACCGACGGCCCCATGACGGGATCGGTGAGACCGGTCTGTGGGCGCTGAGGATGTCCCCGGCGCAGATGTTCGAACACGGCGTCACCCGCGCCGGCTACCTTGAAGCGCCGCGCGACCCGTACCTGGCCTATCACTTCCTCGCAGTGGAGTGGCGCACCATCCAGCACTACGGATTCGAGATCGACCGTAGGTACTACCGCGGGCCGGGCCTCCAAGGCTATGCCGCCGGCGAGAAAAGCCCTTTCCAAGAGAGGGGAGGCCGGTGGCCGGTCCATGTTGATCCCGATGACGTCCGGCAGGTGTACTTCTTCGATCTGAAGAACACCAACCAATGGCACCCGCTTGCCTGGACCGAAGCGGCGATGTGCGACGGGCCGATGAATGAGGACGGCCTGCACTTCGCACGAGATCTGGTGCGCGCGAAACACCACTACTTCGACGACAAACTAGCGCTCGCCGAGATGCTCGAACGTCGGCACCTCAGCCAGGGTCACACGATGGCCGAGCGGATAGCAGCCCTGCGGCTATCCCGTGAGCAGTCAACACTGAGCATTGACGCCAAGACCGCGGTTACGGTCGCCGAATTGCCCACCGCGCAGCGTCTTCTCCACGGTGACCCTCCCGGGTTTGAGGACGAACTCGATGACGATCCCCTCATCGACGACGGCCACTTCTACGACGAGGTCCTGGAGGACGTATGACTACCAAAGCGCCGTCCCGCAGACCCGCCGAGCCCCATTTGGACAACCTGACCCTCTCCCGCAAAGAGGGATGGCGAGCATGTACCGAAGCCCCGAAGCGGATCGCCCCCGAGCTGCTGACGAAGAGCCAGATACGCCGCCTCAGTGAAGCGGCGGCCGACATCTACAAGCAGCGACGAGAGGACTGGCATAACAACCTCGGACCGCTGAAGACGCCGCAATTGGCTGCGCTGCACGAGGATCTGTGGGACATCCTCGACAGCAACGCCCAGGACGGTGACCACGCCAAGGGAGCGGTCGCACTCGATGGCTATCCAGGACTGGGAAAGTCGACGGCGGTCGAGGCATTCGCCAAAGAGTTCCACCGACGAGAGATCCGCCGCCATGGTGAATTCACCGAGGTCGGCGATGAGCGGTGGCCGGTATGCCGAATCGGTATGCGCGGCAACACTTCCATGAGGGATTTCAACCGCGCGATGTGCGAGTTCTACGGCCACCCGGGATGGCGTGGCAGCACCGAGGAGTTGGGAAGACGGGCACTGGACTATGTGCTCAAGTGCGAGACGCGGCTGCTGATCATCGACGACCTGCACTTCCTGCACTGGCAGAACAAAGGCGGTATCGAGATCAGCAACAACTTCAAGTACATCGTCAACGACTTCCCGATCACGCTGGTCTCCATCGGTATCGGTCTGATCGAACGCGGAGTCCTCATGGATGCCTCTTACGACGAACTGCTCGCACAGACCAGCCGCAGAACCACCGTTCTGACGATGGAGCCCTACCTCCTCAAGACCGAGTCGCAGCGACGTGACTGGAGAACCCTCCTAACGACCATCGAGCAGCGCCTCGTTCTCGGTGACAAACGCATCGGCATGCTCGCTGAAGACCTCTCCGACTACCTCTACGAGCGCAGCACCGGCCACATCGGTTCGCTGATGGACCTGATCCGGCGGGGATGCGTCCGCGCCATCCGAACCGGCAAGGAGACACTCAACCGGCAGCTGCTGGACACCATCAAGATCGACAGCGCCGCTGAGAAGGGACGTAAGGAACTCGCCGCGGCATTCCGCACCCGGAAGCTCACCACCAAGCTCAAAGCGTCGTGAACCATGAGCGTGACCGTCGTGCGCACACCGCCCCTGCGCGTCACCCCGGCTGCCGGTGAAGCGATCGACTCGTGGTTGGAACGCATCGCGCACCGCTGCAACGTGACCTGGCGGGAGCTGCGGGTCACACAAGGCGGGGTGATCCCGGCCGGCTCGGACGCCGACCGTTGGATTGGATGTCTCACCACAGAGCAGCGCGCGGCCCTGAACCTGTTCACCGGTATTGATCCGGTTGCGTTGCGCGCCATGACGCTGGAGGGCTATCCGGCGATTGCCGCCGGCATTGATCCCTGTACCGGTCTGGAGGCGGCGAAGTACCCGTGGCGGCACACCCACGCCTCCCGGTTCTGCCCGTTCTGCCTTGCAGAGACCGGCGGTGCGTGGCGCCTCGTGTGGCGCATGGTGTGGTTCTTCGCCTGTCCCAGGCATCATTGTCTGCTTGCGCATCGCTGCCCGGAATGCGGCGCCCCTCAGCGCCGTGGGCCCGTTTCGGGTGTTGTCCCGCAACCGGGACACTGCTCGGCACCTGTGAGTTCTTCGCCGAAGGACGTCGGTCTTCGATGCGGCGCGGACCTCACGCAGGCACCGGTCATCGCCTTGTCCCCGACCAGCGCGCTGCTCGAAGTGCAAGCAGTCATCGCCGAGACGATCCTTCACGATCAGGCGAATTTCGGCATTTACCAATCGAATCCGACGCCCGTGCCGCAGGTACTGGCTGACGTTCGCGCAATCGGGGACAAGTATCTAGCGGCTCTCGACCGAGGTGCCGTCAGCCCGCGATTCCCCGCTGCCGTCATGAGGGAATATCGGGATCTCTCTGATGAGGAGCGCACCGCAGCCGGGCGTGTGCCAGCGCGCGCCGTGCCTGCCGTCATCACTGCTATCGGCGCAACTGCAGCCATCGCAGTCGTGGGCCAGAGCGAACTTCGGGCGGCCGGCGCTGTCCTGTCGTCTATCTGGCCGCCGGGGAATCAAGGCAGAATCTCGTTATCCATCACCATGACCGGGCGACTCGGTGGCGATACCAGCGCGGCCCTGCGGGGTAGTTACCTGGAATGTCTAGCCCCGAAACTCGGTGCTGCCGAACAACTCCAATATCGAATCGGCACAACGTTGCCCACCAAGCCGGCCACCAACCTCGATCTCGTCCGGATCATGGCCACCCGCATTCCCACGATGCTGTGGTCCCAGTGGTCGCTGCGGCTGGCAGAACAGAACCTGTATCAGCGGTTCCTGCGTTCCGTGCTCTCGGTGGGTCTACTCCTGATTGGCCACGACATTAGAGTCGAAGAAGCGATCGCGGCCCTGGGCTGCCCGCAAGCACGGGCGAGCTTTCATGCTGGAATGCGCAATTTGTCGAAATCACCTCACTGGCCGGATGTCCGGAGTGCGCTCTACCGCTTGTCCGACTATCTGCGGGTGCACGGGTCGCCCATCAATTACCACCGCCGCCGGCAGCTGAATTTCGATGGCCTGCTGACGGAACCGACCTGGCGAAGAATCTGCCGGGAGACAACTACCAGACCTGAAGGCATAACAGCGGTACGGACGTTTCTCATCGAACGCCTCACTGGGACTTCCCAATTTCGCACACCAGTGCCGAAACACCTGGAAGCCCAGCATTCCGCGACGTACCGAATCCCCCTACGACTGACCCCCGAACTCAACGCCGCGCTGATCCGGCACGCTGAGCACTTCCTCGCCCAGCGCCAAATCCGGAATGAACCCGTTCAATGGAGTCCGCCGATTTCCCTTCTGGAGGGCCTCCATCTGCCAACCAATGGTGTATCGGTTGACGTCGACGAGATGCACCGATTAGTCAACCGTTGGCGCCACGGGGACCTCTCCACCGCCGTCATACTCAAACGGCTCGGAGTCAGCGCCGAGGTCTTTCGGCAGGCCTGCGAGGAGAGCCCGACCCCTCGCGAACCGCGCCGTCCCTATCGGCGCACGGTGCCGAAGCCCCAACCTGCATCCGAGATGGCGCGCGCCGCTCTGCCGCCTGATCGGTTGCGACGGCTTTATGAAGTTGAAGGCCAGAGCCTCCGCGGCATCGGCGCCTCGATCGGGGTCTCACGCCAAACGGTCCTTCACTTGGCCCACGACTACGGGATTGTCATCACGCCGCATGGCAGGGGTAGGTACCACATCGACCCACAGTGGCTGCGTCAGCAGTACACCGAGAAAAAACGCTCACTGAGTGAGATCAGCGCCGAATGCGGTGTCAGTGTGGGCTGCATAGTGAGTGCCGCTCGCCGCGCACAGATTCCTATGAGGGGACTCAGTCGTCGTTCTGCCGAAGAAGTCCTCGCAAACAGGAACGTTCCGCGATGGTTGGTGCCGGCCGTAACAACACAGGGTGGATGGGAACGGCTGCAGCGACTGCCCGACATCGCTTCGCACGAATCGTTCGCCGCCGCCGGACGAGCCCTCGGGGTGCCCGGCTTTAGTCTGGGAGCGCAAGTCGCCCGCGTCGAGCGAGACCTGGGCGGCCCAGTGCTCATCCGGGCGACCGAACACCACCCGCTGCGGTTGACGCGCTTGGGGAAGAAAGTTGTCGCCGCGGTAAGCGCCCTGCAACAAGCGGGTGGCCCCGCTGCAAGCTAACCACCGCGATACGGCCGGCCCGGTGACCGAATCGCGATGCCGTAGTTGTGCGCAAGCCGAGTCACCATCTGCCGCGACAGCCCGTACCGGTTCGCGATGTGCGCCAGACTCTGCCGCTGCCCGATGTAGTGAACTTCCAACGATTCTCTGGGCAGTATCCGCCGCGCGGCGCACACGCCGCGAGATCCCCCCGGCGGCACCAATCCGGCGGCCAAGTTGCTTTCCCGGAGAACCCTGGACAGATTGACCTCCGCTCGGTGACCCCGCACCGGATCGCTGACGGCCCCCGATTCCCAACAGTGAGGGACCGTCGCGGGAACCCATGCCACCGGCTCGTCTGTGACGGCCTGTTCGGCTAGGAAGTGACCGGCGTAAGAGTCTGCGGTAGTGATGAATTCGCTGTTCAGCAATATCGGCAGGTCGGCCAACTTTGAGCGGAACTCCGGTGAGTCGATAGCCCAGCGCGCCCGGCTCCCGGGAGATCCGGTGATGCGTTCGTAGAGCCAACAGCGAGCAAGCGCGAGCCGCGGGCCGCGTCCCGGACTGATGCCCGAAGACAGGCAGATCTCGATCCACACCGACTCCGGCAGAAGGTTCCCGCACGACAAGGTCCGCCGACGCGCGTAGTCGATCGGCGCCCGCTCAGCGTCGAGCTGATCAGCCAGGTCCCCCAACGTGCGCCAGACCTCTCCGGCGCTACTGCTGCGTTCAATGAGCTGCAACACCCGTGACACCGCCCGTGCGCTGGTGGCCGACCCCAGAAGCTCAGCGGCGGCGGAAAGACTTATGCGTGAACCAACGAGAACCACCGCGACGGCGAGAGCGGAACGCACCTGGCTGAAGCCGACGCCGTCGCACCGCACGTTCAGACACAGTGGCGGCCACAATAGCGAGGGAAGCCAACGTGCTCGCTCGGGTGCACTACGTGGATGGGGACGCCGTGACGGTGGCGAATGCGTTCTGTAGCGCAGCTTGTCGCTCGCAGAAAGGTATGAAGACAACGCTGACAGTTGAGCTGAACGCAGCGTCGCGCTGATGCCGCGTCCCCAGCCGATGTTGGTGGCGCTCACTGATAGGCCGTGGCGCCGATTAAATGCGATCAGCCATCGCATGCGGCCGGCCGCCTCGGCGGGGTCTGCCGCGCTGAGGATGGATCCAGCAGCAGCGGCGGCGATTCCGCTCGCCACCGCAGAAGAATCTGCAGTCACTCCCCGGTAACTGAAAGCCGCTTCCTCCCTGGCGATTAGGAATTCCGCGATGACAGCGTCGCTTGTCAGGCGGCGAAGCTCATCGAGGTTGGGATAACGCAATATCCGACCGCCGAGAGCGCAGAGATCCGCGATCAGCGCGGACAACGGTACTGGCGCCCGGCCGTAAAGGCCCGTTTGCACAACGCCGGCGGACACCGCGGCGTCGATCATCTGCTGGACCGTCAGGATCGGATGGTCTTGTGCCAGTTGCAACACGGGCGCGCTTGACAGCTCGGTACCGCAGCGGGTGACGCCCCGGCCATGACAGCCGAGGAGCTTGTGCGCACAGAGGCCAGGGATTGGGATGAGGGCGACCGATGCCGGCACGCCCCGTTGCGGACCCTGGCAGGCAGGGCAGGCATCAGCCAGGAGGCAATTGTGTCGTAGACAGGCGAAACTCCACCGCAGCCGCCAGCTCAACATCCACCGCCCGCCGTTGTCGCCAAGGCAAGCTGGACAGAAGCGTGATCGACGCCTGCTGAGCCAGAGCATCGACTCGACCGATTCACGAGGGATATCCGGGCGGCCGAGCCGTCGAGCGATGTGGCTCAGCACCATGGCTCTGATGGCGCTCGGAGACTGGCCGGTGACAACGGACATGGATTTGAGCTGTTGGTCGTTCGTGGCGACGAGCCAACCGGCGGTGTAACTACGGCCACGTGCTGCCGTAAGACCGACACTGGCCAGGAGATCACCCCAAGCGCATTGCATCCGAGCGGCCAAGGCCTCAAGCCATGAGTCCACGGCCTCGCCTTCCACGGGTTGAACCCGCAACGGCAACGTGCGCATAGCGACCCGCTCCGCAAACTCGACTCCGGAATCTAAGCGTAATGCCATGCCCTACTAGTAGGGCAGACACCGGCGCTTGCTGGCCGGATTACTTGGAGGCGTGCCAACGCGCCCGAGTCAGAACAACCCCGAGCGCGTCACGAACTGGGAGCGGTGGAGAGTCACGGTTGGCAACAACATCCGAGCAATCCGGGCCGGCAAAGGGATGACTCAAGAAGCTCTGGCCCTGCGATCTGGAGTTACCCGCAACGTTCTCATAGATGTGGAACTCGGTAAGCGCGGGATTCTCTACGAACGGCTGATCGACATCGCCGACGCACTCGGTGTCCCCGTGGGCGACCTCTTTACCGAAGCAGACGACGCGAAATCCTGAGGGGGGGAGGCCCAGAGTCGGCCGGCGTCTGTACATAGCGGGGATGGTTTTGGACGGCGGGACCGCATCGGCGAGTCAGGCGTGTGACCGAAACCATCACCTGATCCCTTACAGACTTCGCCGCACCGTTAACAGACGGCTCGACACTTGCATACCCGACCGGCGGCGCCCTTCCGAAAATGGGCCGCATGAGGGCCGAGGTGTCGGTTCTCAGTCTTAGGATTCACTGCTCATGGGGGATTTTGACAGCCTGGCTGCACGGTTCGACCCCGACCCACAGGTTCGGGGCCGGCAGTTCGAACGCGTCTGCAAGTGGTTCCTCGAGAATGACCCCGTATATCGCAGTGAAATTCGGCGGGTATCGCTCTGGAAGGACTGGCCGGCGCGGTGGGGCGGTGATGCCGGGATCGACCTGGTGGCCGAGGACCGTAACGGCGATTTGTGGGCGATTCAGGCCAAGGCGTATGACCCCAAGTATCGGGTTAGCAAGAAGGACGTCGACAAGTTCCTGGCCGAATCCGGCCGCAAGGTTTTTGCCTACCGGATGCTGATTGCCACCACCGATCTGATCGACCGCACCGGCGAGCGCACCATCCAGCAGCAGGAGAAGCGCAGCAGTTTCTTCCGCCTCAACGACCTGCGCGCCGCGGCGGTGGACTGGCCGGCCTCGCCGGAGCAGCTACGCCCGGCCAAGGAACGCAACCCCGCCACGCCGCGCCCGCATCAGGCCGAGGCGATCCGCGATGTGCTGAAGGGCTTCACAACCTCCGACCGCGGTCAGCTCGTCATGGCTTGCGGAACCGGCAAGACCCTCACCGGCCTATTCATCACCGAGGAACTGAAAGCCCAACGGACACTGGTGCTGTTGCCCTCGCTGTCGCTACTCAAGCAGACCCTCAACGAGTGGCGAGCCAATTGCGCCACGGACTTTGTGTCTCTGCCGGTGTGTTCCGACGACACCGTGTCCGACGCCGAAGACATCGCGATCGCCCATACCGCCGATCTCGGCGTTCCGGTTACTACCGACCCGACGCAGATCGCGGCCTTCCTGCGCCGCAAGTCCGGCCCTTTGGTGGTGCTCTCGACGTATCAGTCCTCACCGCAGATCCAGGCGGCGTTCAAACTCGGCAGAGTCCCAGGATTCGACCTCGTGATCGCAGACGAAGCGCACCGCGTCGCCGGTCCGGTGTCCTCGGCCTTCGCCACCGTGCTCGACGCCGATGCGATCAAGAGCGATCGGCGGCTATTCATGACGGCCACCCCGCGCTACTTCACCGGTCGCGTCCGCAAAGCGGCGCAAGAGGCCGACTATGAGGTCGCGTCGATGGACGACGGGAAGAAGTTCGGCCCGGTCTTCCACCGGCTGCCGTTCGGTGAGGCCATCGAACGTGACCTGCTCACCGACTACCAAGTTGTCGTCGTCGGTGTGGACGACGCGACCTATCAGGAATGGGCCGAGAAGGGCGCCCTGGTCACCCGCGACGGCACGACGATCGACAACGCCGCGACCCTGGCCGGGCAGATCGGTCTTGCCAAAGCGATGCGGAAATACGATCTGCGGCGGGTGATTTCGTTTCACTCTCGGGTCAAGCGCGCGCGCGAGTTCGCCACCTCGCTACCCGACGTCATCGACTGGATGCCAGCACGGCAGCGACCGAAAGGCACCCTGTGGTCCGACGTCGCCACCGGCGAGATGCCCGCCGGCGACCGCTACGTCTTGCTCCAACGCCTGGGCCGCCTCGATGACACCGACCGCGGCCTGCTGGCCAACGCCCGCTGCCTCTCCGAGGGCGTCGACGTGCCAACGCTCGACGGGGTAGCCTTCGTCGATCCCCGCCGCAGCGAGGTCGATATCGTCCAGGCGGTCGGCCGCGCGATCCGCAAATCCGAGTCCAAGACCGTGGGCACCATCGTGATCCCGGTATTTGTCGACCCCGACGCCGATCCCGAAGTAGCCCTGGACTCCTCGGCGTTCAAGCCAGTGTGGGACATCGTCAAAGCTCTCCGAGCCCACGACGCCGAACTCGGTGAGCTGCTCGATGCGCTGCGTCGGCAGATGGGACGCAAGAAAGGTAAACCCGGGCTGCCCGGGAAGATTCAGGTCGATCTGCCTGCCGCGATCGGCCAGGATTTCTCGGCCGCGTTCAACGCTAGGCTCGTGGAGCAGACCACGCAGCCGTGGGAGTTTTGGGTGGGGCTTCTCGAGAGTTTCGCCGAAGAGTTCGGCCATGCGCGGGTTCCGCGCGGATACAAGCTAGACGGCTTCCAGCTGGACAACTGGGTTACCAACCAGCGGGCATTCAGGCGCCGAGGGATGCTCTCCGAGGAACGCCAGCGGCAACTGGAAGCCTTGCCCGGGTGGGCATGGGATCCCTTTGACGAGCAGTGGGAGGAAGCCTTTCGTCAACTTCAGAATTTTGTTGCCTCCCAGAGACATTCCCGCGTACCGCGGCCCGAAAGGCCACTTAGCACTTGGGTCCAGGCTCAGCGCGGCAAGTTCCTCAAGGGAATCCTTGACGACGAGCGCCGTCAGCGCCTGGAAGCCCTTCCCGGCTGGACCTGGGACCCGTTCGACGATCAATGGGAAGCGGGATTTGCGCATCTGGTGGCCTACGTCGAGGAGCACGGGAATGCCTGGGTTCCCGGCCCGTTCACCGTGGCTGGATACCCGTTGGGCGCGTGGGCGGGGACGCAACGACAGCAATTCGCCAACGGGAAGTTAGACGAAGAACGTCGTCGGCGGCTGGAAGCCCTACCCGGCTGGACGTGGCGTGGCGTCCAGGTCGAACGGTGGGAGCAGGGCTTCGCCCAGCTGGCCGAGTACGTCGCGATCCACGGAACGGCACGCACCTCAGGTGAGGAGAAGTTTCAGGGTTTCCCCCTTGGCCGTTGGGTCAGCCGGCAGCGGGTCGCGCGTACCAACGGTCAGCTCAGCGCAGAGCGTGCGGCCAGACTGGAGGGGTTGCCCGGCTGGGTCTGGGATGACATCGCCGCCCGCTGGGAGGACGGGTTCACCCATCTGCTCGACTACGTCGCCGAACATGGCACCTCGCGGGTTCCATTCAGCTACCGCAGTCCCGACGGCCTGCGCCTGGGGCAGTGGATCAACGTCCAACGCAATGCCCACGCGGCTGGCACCCTGACCGATGACCGACGCAAAAAGCTTGAAGGCCTTACCGATTGGAGCTGGAACGCCCGGCTCCAATTGTGGGAGGACGGATACGACGCACTCTGCCGCTACGTCTCGGTAAACGGATCGGCTGCGCTGCCCTACGACTGCGTTTTCGAAGGTGTGAATCTCGGGCTCTGGGTGACCACTCAACGCCGCGCCAACACCGAGGGCAAACTCTCCAAGACGAGGCAAAAGCGGCTCGAAGCGCTCCCTCACTGGGTTTGGGATGTCAAAGATGAGCAATGGGCGGCCGGACTCGCTCACCTTCTCAAATGGGTCGAAAGCACCGGCAGCAGTGCGGGGTTGCCGCGGGAGTACCTTGACCCCGAGGACGGCTACCAGGTGGGCAATTGGGTTATCAACCAACGGGCGGCCCGCCGCCGAGGGAAGCTCGCGGAAGAACGGCAGCGCCAACTTGAGGAAGTGCCGGGCTGGTCGTGGGACCCCAAGTCGGACAGCTGGGAAGCGAAGTTTGCGACGCTGACTCGGTACGTGAACCAACACGGAGATACTCAAGTGCCGGCGGGATTGGTCTTCGAAGGGGTCCGGCTGGATTCATGGTGCAGGAACCAGCGGGCCGCCGCTAGCAGAGGGCGACTGAGCAAGGACCGCCGCCGTCGCCTGGAGGAGTTGCCGGGCTGGGTGTGGGACACCTTCGATGCCCAATGGGAGAACGCCTACGTCGCGCTGTGCGCCTTCGTGAAACGTGAAGGCACAGCGTTGGTTCCGCAGTCACATCGCGAGGACGGGTTCGCGCTGGGGGGGTGGGTCAGCCAGCAGCGGAGCAAAGGGGCGAAGGGAGAGTTAAGTCCCGACCGTGCACGTCGACTGGAAGAGCTTCCCGGTTGGTCCTGGGATCCAAAGTCGGACTACTGGGAGTCGGCTTTCGATCTTCTCTGCGCGTATCAGCGGGAGAACGGGAAAACGGCTGTTCCTGGCAGCTTGATCTATGAGGGGTTCAAACTCGGCGAATGGGTGGAACGCCAGCGATCCGCGTATCGGAAAGGAGCACTGGACCTGGCTCGCGTGCGTCGAATAGAAGCGATCGACGGGTGGCTGTGGACGCCAACAGAAGACAAATGGGAGCGGGGCTTCACCGAGTTGGTCGCGTATGCCGCCGAACACGGTGACGCGCTGGTGCCTGTTGCCTACGCCGTCAACGGTTACCGGCTCGGTGGCTGGGTGAACACTCAACGACTGGCGTACTTCGACGGCACCATGCTCCCGGAGCGCCGGGCCCGACTGGAGAACGTGTCCGGTTGGTCGTGGGATCCACTCGGCGACAGTTGGGAACGGGCGTTCAACCTTGTCGCCGACTACGCCAACGAGCATGGAACGGCCCGCATCCCAGACGATTACCGCGTCGGCGAGTTCGGTCTGGGTGCATGGGTGGGCACACAGCGCACCGGTCGGCGGAAAGGCACCCTGTCGGCTGACCGCGAAAAGCGGTTGGGCGCGTTGCCCGGATGGATTTGGGATCACTCACAAGCTCAATGGGACGACTCGATCGCAGCGCTGCGCCACTACCTTCAGGAGCACGGCGATACGCGTGTTCCCCAAGGACTGACCTTTGATGGTGTGCCGCTGGGTAACTGGGTGGCCCGGCAACGCCGCGAGTACGTGAAGGAGACGTTGGCCCCTGAGCGCCAGCAGGAGTTGGAGCGATTGCCGACGTGGAGTTGGGATCCCCGCGCCGATCAGTGGGAACAACGATTCACGTTGTTGAAGAGCTACGTCGACGAGCACGGTGACGCTCGTGTACCGGCTCCCTACAAGGTCGCCGGATTCGCCCTCGGCTCGTGGGTTCGCGACCAACGCGAAAGCTATCGCAAAGGGACCTTGGCACCGGACCGTCAGAAGAGACTGGCGGCGTTGCCGCGGTGGAGTTGGGATGGGTGGCCCGGCAACGCCGCGAGTACGTGAAGGAGACGTTGGCCCCTGAGCGCCAGCAGGAGTTGGAGCGATTGCCGACGTGGAGTTGGGATCCCCGCGCCGATCAGTGGGAACAACGATTCACGTTGTTGAAGAGCTACGTCGACGAGCACGGTGACGCTCGTGTACCGGCTCCCTACAAGGTCGCCGGATTCGCCCTCGGCTCGTGGGTTCGCGACCAACGTGCCCATGGCCATGAAAAAGTCCCCACTGGTGGCCAGGTGGAGGTCCCCGGTTTTGGCCAAGTAAAAGTCCCCACCCTGTGTTCGTCGTGTTGATCAGGAACTGAGGGCCCCGGCGGTGACGGTGAAGGCGCCAACCATTCATCACCACCACCGGGGAGTTCCATTGAAGTCTGCGAAGGACCGTATGGACATCATTACTACCTACCAAGATCTCGGGTCGTACCGAGCTGCCGCCGATGCGTGCGGCACGACCCATAAGACCGTCAAACGGGTCATGACAAAGTTCTGGGCCGAGCAGGCCGGGGAACCGCCGGCTGTTCGGGCCGAGCGGGACCACAACTACGATTCGGTGGCTGATCTGGTCGCCGAGCGGGTGGCCAAGTCCGAGGCTCGGATGTCGGCCAAGCGGATGCTGCCGATCGCCCGCGCCGCTGGCTACAGCGGATCGGACCGAAACTTCCGGCGCCTGGTGGCCGAGGCGAAAACGTTGTGGCGCAGGCAACATCACCGCGGCCGACGCCCTGCGGTGTGGTCACCGGGTGAGTATCTGGTGATTGACTGGGCTCAGGCCGCACCGGGGTTGTTCCTGTTCTGCGCGGTGTTGGCCTTCTCGCGCTGGCGGTTCGTGGCCTTCGCTACCGACCAGCGGGCATCGACCACGCTGGGGTTGATCGCCGAGGCGCTGTCGGCGATCGGTGGTGTGCCGGCCCGGGTGCTGGCCGATCGGATGGCGTGTTTGAAGGGCGGGGTGGTCGCCAATGTCGTGGTGCCCACCCCGGACTACGTGCGATTGGCCACCCATTACGGCTTCACCCCGGATTTCTGCCACGCCGAGGACCCGCAGTCCAAAGGCATCGTGGAACACCTGTGCGGCTACGCACAACGCGATCTGGCGGTCCCGCTGCTCACCGAGGCCGCCATCGCCGGGCGCACGCTGGATCTGCGCACCGCCAACGCCGCAGCCCGCCGGTGGTGCACTGAAGTCAATGCCGCGGTGCATTCGGAGATCTGCGCGGTGCCCGATGAGCGGCTGGCCATCGAGCGTGAGCTGTTGCGGCCGCTGCCCTCGCTGCGCCTGCAGATCGGGACTCCGCCGCTGAGCCGCAAGGTCGACCGGCTCTCGTGTGTCCGGTATGCCTCGGCCCGCTACTCAGTGCCCACCCGGCTGATCGGTGCCACGGTGACCGTGGTGGTCGATCACGACAGGGTGTGTCTGCTGGAGCCAGCCACCGGGGTGGTGGTGGCCGAGCACCCCCTCGGCGCCCCGGGTAGCGCCTCGATCCTCGATGCCCACTACAACGGTGCTCGTCCGGCGCCGGATCGTGGGCCGCGCCCGAAAACCACGGTGGAGAAACAGTTCTGCGCCATGGGGTCTGACGCCGAGGCGTTCCTGGTCGGGGCCGCCGCGATCGGCAACACCCGGCTGGGCGCGGAGTTGGAGATCCTGCTGGCTCTCGGTGCCGCCCACGGCGAGCAGGCCCTTCTGGCCGCCCTGCATCGGGCGGTGGCGTTTCGCCGGTTCCGCGCCACTGATGTGCGTTCCATCCTGGCTGCCGGCGCGGGGACCCCGCAGCCCTGCCCGGCCGGGGACGCGTTGGTCCTGGACCTGCCGGTGGCCCCGACCCGCTCGCTGGAGGCCTACAAGATCAGCCCGCTCATCGACGGTGGGGTGAGCTCATGAGTACCACCACGGTCAAGACTCCCCAAGTGGTTGCGCCGCGGTCGGTTCCCGAACTGGCCGCCGATCTGGACGCCGGGCTGCGCCGGCTCAAACTCGCAGCGATCCGCCGCACCGCACCCGAGGTCCTGCAGACCGCGAAGACCCAGCGGTGGACTCCCGAGGAAGTGTTGCGCACCCTGGTCGAGAGCGAGCTGGCCGCCAGGGACGCCTCCAACGTAGTCAACCGGCTCAAAGCCGCCGGGTTCCCAGTGGCCAAAACCCTGGACTCCTTCGACGTGGCCGCCTCCTCCATCCCCCGAAGGTGTTCGACTACCTGGCAAGTTTGGAATGGATACGCGCCCAACAGAATCTGGCGATCATCGGACCAGCCGGCACCGGTAAATCCCACACCCTGATCGCCCTGGGAACCGCCGCGATCCACGCCGGACACAAGGTCCGCTACTTCACCGCCGCCGACCTCGTGGAAACCCTCTACCGCGGCATGGCCGACAACACCGTCGGCAAGATCATCGAATCCCTGCTGCGGGTCGATCTGATCATCCTCGACGAACTCGGCTTCGCCCCGCTCGATGACACCGGCACCCAACTACTGTTCCGCCTCGTCGCCGGCGCCTACGAACGCCGATCCCTGGCCATCGGATCACACTGGCCCTTCGAACAATGGGGCCGATTCCTACCCGAACAGACCACCGCGGTCAGCATCCTCGACCGCCTCCTGCACCACGCCACCGTCGTCATCACCGACGGCCAGTCCTACCGCATGAAAGACGCCCAACACCGAAAGGGGACCCACTAATACTGCAGCCGTAGATCGTGGTCATTGGTTTTCCCGTCGTCGGTAGTGGGATTGGCGGGCGCGGTATTGGTGTTGTCGGCGCCATTTGGACCAGGCCAGCAGGGTGGCCAGGGTGTGGTTGGTGTGCAGGAGCAGGGCGTCGAAGAGCCGGCGAAACTCGTTGACAGTCAACCTGATCAGGCCGGCGACTGAGGGCTGGGCGTCGCGTTCGATGGCGGTGGCCACTGCGAGGAACGCGTGGGCGAGCATGGCCAGGGTGGTCCAGCGGTGCCAGGAGCACCAGCGCCGGACCTGGTGCTGGTCCAGACCGACCAGACCCTTGGCCGCCTGAAAGGACTCCTCGATACGCCAGCGCTGTCCGGCCACGGCAACCAAGGTGCGTAGCGGGACGGGTCGGGGGCTGTAGCAGCGCAGGTAGGCGTGCTCGCCGGTGCGGTCGTTGCGGCGGATCAGCAAATGATGGATGCCGGGGTCGGTGTCGTCTTCGGCGAGCAGCCGGAACCAGGCCCAGGAGTACATCCTTGGCCCGTGTGCGCCGGCGCCGGCGGAGTGGCGCTGCCAGGCATGCGGTGGGATCAGCCCCGGCAGGGCATCGACGCGCAACGGGCCGGCGCCGGTAGGAACCCGCCGGTTGGCCGCGATGGCCATCACATAGCCCAGGTTGTGGGCGCGGATGGCTGCCCGCAGACGCGGGTCGGCGCCATAGACCTCATCACCGGTCACCCAGGCAGCGGGAACGCCTGCGGCTACCGCCCGGTCGATCAGTTGCTTCGCCAGTTCCGGTTTGGTCGCAAAGCCACACTCGCTCTGAGGGATTCCCGCATCAGCGCAGCGGCCGGGGTCCTCGGTCCAGGACTTGGGCAGATACAAAGCGCGGTCGATCAGGGCGTGTCCGCGCGGGGCTGCGTAGGTCAGATATACCGCCACCTGGGAGTTCTCAATGCGCCCGGCCGTCCCGGAGTATTGCCGTTGAACCCCGACGCTGTGGGTGCCTTTCTTGACATCTCCGGTCTCGTCGACGACCAGGATCGCCCCTGGGTCGCCGAAGGCGTCGATGACGTAGTCGCGGACATCGTCACGCACCGCCTCGGCATCCCAGCGGGCCCGGCCCAGCAGGTGCTGAAACGCGTGCGGCGTGGCGGCGCCACGGTGCTCAGCGATGGTCCAGCAATTTTTTCGATCCAGGCCCGAGACCATCCCCGCGAGTAACTCGCCGGCATGGCGCAGTGGCTCGAAACGGGCAAAACGCGGCGCGATGCGATCCAGCACCGCGGTGAACTCAGCCTGCCAACGCTGGGGGTCTACGCTATGAACCGCGGCGATCGCGGCATATTCAGATGTCTTCACAAACTCCGAACAATGCCGCGGTCACCGCCCTGACCAGTGCAGACACGCCGAATCCCACCAACCACGATCTACGGCTGCAGTACTAACCACAACCAGAACTACCGCACAAGGTGGCGACTTTTACCTGGCCACCAGCGGGGACATCAACCTGGCCATTGACACAACGCGAAAGCTATCGCAAAGGGACCTTGGCGCCGGACCGTCAGAAGAGACTGGCGGCGTTGCCGCGGTGGAGTTGGGACGCTCCCCCAAATGGACCACGAGTGACATGACGGTGGGAGCCTTTAGACCCGCGCATTCCGCTGACGTGCGACCCTCGATTACGTCTGAGTGCTGTTTTGGGGAGAACATCAAAGCGTGGGGGCCAGCCTTCGCTGCGAATTGCTCATAAGACAACGCCGCCATTGCTTGTCGCGGTGAAGAGATCGAGCTTAGGAGCGCCGCTGTAAATGGCGTCGCCGGCAACTAGCTCAAGGCCTTTGGCTATCGCGCAGGCGGCAATCCATCGGTCACCGGAATGCCTTTTACCTTGCAACGCGTGGCCGATCCGTCGACAGTCCGCCGCTAGCGTCGCGTAGGCGTCTACTACGTCGTCATCGGTGTTAATCGTCGGCATGCGGTCGAGAATGTCCATTAGTCGGCTCATTCGGGTGGTGCCCCAACCCGCTGACCGGGCTCCTGAAAGAGCTTCAGCCCGGGTCTGAAAAGAGATCAAGACGCGACGGCCGGTCAGATGTAGCTTCCAGCCCGCCACCCGAATGTCGGTAGAACTTTTGTTCACGTATACAAGGCTGAAGACATCTGTGTCGACGAGCGACGCAGGCAGCGGCTTCACGAACGGGCGGCCCTCAAGAACTCGTCAAACTCCGTAGACGTGAGCTCGATGCCACCGTCGAAATCGGCACCGGGGGCGCTCAACAGAATCTCGCTGAGTGGTACGACATGACGCCCCAGATGAGCGGCGGCGGGATCATCGGCTCCGTGGACGCGCACGTTGTCGAGAGCGACTAGTCGGCCGGATTGGTGGAGAACCGATTCTCCTTCCGCGACAACCCACTGGCCGACAAGCTGTCCTGCGACCGAATCATTCTCGACGTGTCTCAGTTCCACAGCTTGGTCGACGTCATCACGCACCCGGAACTCATGAGAGCGCAGGTCGACCTTCTCCAAGCGTCCGTGAATCTGAGTTAAACCACCCAGCCGATCACCTGGTGGGGACCATATCTCGGACTGAAGCCCAGCTACGTTGATTCCGATTGTTGGACGGGAAGCGGACGACAGCTCGGCACGAGGTGCCGCAACCCGTAGGGCATTAATCAGCTTGCTTGCGCTTTCGGCAACTAGTTCACTGACCCAGTCGGCCCGCCGATTATCTGAAATGCCCGCTAACACCTCCCAAAACCGCTCATCAGCTAACTCCTGTTCGGGAATAGCGACGTCGAGTGTGTTAATGGGTCCTTTGGTGAACTGCAGGACGGTACTTCCAGCAGTGAGGCCACAGAGGCGCAGTTGCGAGAACTCTTCGACGTACTGTTTGGTCCGGCCCGGACCAGGTGTCTGAACGATATCTCTGCCGATTCGTAACGTCAGTTCCTGGAGAGCACTGGCGAGTCCGGAGAGATCCTTCGCGGCAATCTCCCCGTTCGGGGCAGCGGCGTCGATCAAGCGCAGCTCAAATTCGCTGGTCATCCAGATCACCCCCGTACTTGAGTCACCTACACGATCAACGGTAGGCCGCATCGGTCTGCAACGACAACCAAACGGGTCGCAATCCTGTCACAGCCTGCCGACGAGTACCGGCGCGGGAACCGCCTAATCGACGACCTCTGAAAGCCCCGCCAATTGATCTTTTAGCCCCGGAATCGCACAATCGTGCGGTTCTCGGTTTCGCCACGAAAAGCGGAAAAACCCGCTCGCCACCTCGAGCGGAAAATGACCGAAGGCGCAGTTTACCGCCGACTCGGTTCGCCATCGAAAAACGGAACCGACAGGTACTGTAGGTTCCGCTTTTCGATGGCCAAATTCCGCTTTTGATGGCAGTAGATTGGCAATTTTGCCGGAAAGTTGTTGGGACGGCTACCTAACTGTTGACCGCAGAGCCTTCCCGGTGGGACGCTCATGATGCGCGGAGCAAGCGATGTCGGCACTAATCATCACGAATACTGGCCCCATCTGCCGGAGACCACTGCGTCACTGCAGCTAGAGGCGGCGATCTTATTGTCGTGACGACAGACTGCTAAGTCCTGATTTGTGCGTTGCGGATCTGGGACGCGACTGTTATCCGTTGCTGCTCGTGCTGATTCACCCTTTGTGTGACCGTCATTGCCGTGGCCACGAGGAAATTGACGAAGTCCGACGTTCGGCTGGCCGCTCGCTGTGCGGCGGTGGCGTCGATGGGCGCGGCGGTGATTCACTTCGCGGTCACGCCGATGCATTGGCGGGATTGGTTGCCATCGGGCGTGTTTTTCGCAGTCCTGGCCAGTTTTCAGCTGGTGTGGGGGTTGGTGGCGTGGTCGCGGCAGAACGCCTGGGTGCTATCCGCCGGAATTGCGGCGAATGTGGGCGCGGCCGGATTGTGGGTGATGTCCTGTATCAGTGGGCCGCCGGTCGGGCCTTCGGCAGGACAGCCTGAACCGGTAGGGGCAGCCGGGATTTGTGTTCTGCTGCTTCAGCTTTATGTCGTCATGGGCGCCGGGTGGGCGTGGTCGCGAATGCATCAGGCTGAAGAGGTTTCCGGGTTTGGGCGGGCGATGGTGCTCATGGGGGCCAACACGATCGTGGCCGGGGCGGTCACGTTGGGCTTGGCGGCCAGCTTGCAGGGCCACCATCACCATCACCATGGGGCAGCTGCCGAGGCGCAGGAGGGCCATCATTCCCATCACGAGGCGCACATGGACGGTGATGCCCACATGGAGGGCCACATGGATGGCGCGCACATGGACGGCGACGCTCACATGGATGCAGACGGGCACATGGACGGCGGTCACCATCCGTCGGTCCCCCTGGCGCCCCCTGCAGGCACGGGGGCGCCGGAGGAGGAGCTGCCGGTGACCGACATGTCCCTTGAGGTCGACGGCGACCATCATGGGGAGCCCGGCGTGCCGGCTGCCGGTGGAGTGACCCAGCCAGCGCCGGAGGCCCCCGCGCCCCCCGCGGCGGTGCCCGCTGCGAAACCGGCTCCGGCGCAGTCTTCTTCGTCGGCGGTGGAGTCAGAGGGTGATGGTGACGCCGACGGTCACCAGCACCACCACGACGATTGAGCGCCCGACGGGCCTAGTGGTGTCCGCTGTGCGGATCAGACTGGGATTCACCCGGCGGCAAGGTCGACGGGCTGGGGATGTCGAGGGTGGTGCTGCTGGCCGGGGCGGTGGCGGGCGGTCGTGACGAGTAGCTGATGCCGCTGGGCTCGGTGCCGACGGGAATCGGGGGCATCGCCGTCGACGACGAGAGATCGACAGCGGTGACGGTGTTGTCGAAGCTGTTGGTCACCCACGCCCATTCGCCGGAGTCGTCGATCACCACGCCGTGCGGCCCGGCGCCGGTGGTGACCGTGCCGCGGGTGGTCATGGCTTTGGTGTCGATGACCGACAGCGTGTGTCCCTGGGCGTCCTTGGTGCCTTGGTCGGCGGAGACGACTTCGTTCCCGTCGGGGGTGAGGTAGAGCTGGACCGGCGCGTTGGGCACGGATGCGCTGCCGACCATTTTGCGTTGTGCCAGATCGACTTTCACCACGCTGGGGGGATCGCTGATCCCGGTGTAGGCGTACTTGCCGTCGGCGCTGACCGCCACTTGAGCGGGACTGGAGCCGACGGGGATGGCGCCCAGGTATTTGTCGGTGGCCGGGTCGATGAGATCGACGGCGCCGTCCATCGTGTTGGCGACAACAATCACCGAGCCGCCGGCGGCGGCCCGCAGCCCGTGGGGCATGCCATCCAGGGTGATCCGCCCGGCCGGGCTCAGACCGGGACCCTGGTAGATCGACACCGTGCCGTCCCCGGAGTTGGTGACGTACACCTTGCCGTTGGGCGCGTCGATGACATGGGCGGGATGGGGTCCGGTGGGCGCTGTGGCGGTCACCCGGTAGGTGGCGGGGTCGATCGCGACGACGAGGCCGGCGCTGCTGACCGCGTACACCACCGAGTTGTCACGGCCGACTTGGATGTTGTGTGGCCCTTTGATTCCGGTGAGGGTCATGGTCACCGTGTTGGTGGCGGCGTCGATGACCGACACGCTGTCGTGGCCCTCATCGGCGACCCAGACCGACCCCGACCGGGGTGGGGATGCCTGGGGCTTGCTCGAACATCCCGTCAGGGCTGTTGCAACAAGGGTGATGGCGGTGATCGCCCGGACTGCTGCTGTCGCCATCGTGGCCCCCTGGTCGACGAAGGACGTACCGCGTCCTGACGTGGATTCCACGCTACCCGTGCTGACCCTCACGGCATTTCGGCCTCGCTGAACCGGACTTTCAGTGGCCGTGGTCGAAGACCACCAGAGTGTGGGCGAGTGCGCCGTCGACGAAGTAGGCGCGGCAGTCGAAATGGTCTTGAATCGTGGTGCCGATCTCGCTGGGCGCGTTGGCCACCCCGGAGACGTTGAGCACCGTGATACGCGCAGTGTCGATTCCCTTGAGCGCTTCGCTGGCTGTCAGGGAGGAGAAGTCCCGGCCCTCGGTGTCGAGCGTGCTGGGCTCGGTACGGACATCGGAGAGAGTGGCCTTGTCCGGGGCGACCAGCCTTTTCATCACCTCGGCCTGGCATGTTTGTTGGGCGGCCTGCTCGGCGGAGTTCGCGGTCCCGCCGGGCTTTCCCAGCTGCAGTGCGCCGGTGGCGACGGCGACGGCGACAATGGCGGCGCCGGCGACGACCAGGGCGGCGATCCACAACAGCGGGCCGCGGTTGCCGCGATCAGCGTGGTGGTTGACCATCGGCTCCCTGTTTCTCCAGTGTGTCGGCCGGGGCATCGGGGACGGTGGGTGGCGGCGGTTCATGGGTGGCACTGCCGGCCAGCCACTGCGCCCAGGGGACGCTCCAGTCGCCGTTTTGCCACTGTTGCAGCGGGGCTCCGCCGGTGTCGCGGATTTCGACGATGTCTCCGGGCTGGGAGAAGTTGTAGAACCACTGGGCGTTCTCGGCGCTGAGGTTCAGACAGCCGTGGGAGACGTTGGTGTTGCCCTGGGCCCACACGGTGTCTTCCAGGGCGTGCAGGTAGATGCCGTCGGTGCTGATGCGGGTGGCCCAGTTGATGGTTTGCTTGTAGCCCAGCCGGGAGTTGATGGGCAGGCCGTAGGTCGAGGAGTCCATGACGACGGGGTTCGCCTTGTCCATCACGGTGTAGATCCCGGGTTGGGTCCAGAAGCTGATGGTGCGCCCGCCGATGGTTTCGCTGCCGCCCATCCCCATCGACGTCGGCATGGTGCGCACCAGTTGGCCGTTGCTGAATACGCTGACCTGTTTGGTGACGTCGTTGGCGATCGAGACGTGGGCGTCGCCGATGCGGAAGCTCACGCTCGCGTCGGCTTGCCCGTACAGTCCCTGTCCGAGGGGGACGCCGTAGATGGTGGCGACGACGTTCACGGTGGTGCCGGGGGCGTAGTAGTGCTGGGGCCGCCAGTGCGCGGTCGCGTCGTCGACCCAGGTCCACGCACCGTCGATGGGCGGGTTGGTGGTTACGCGCAGGGCGCGCTGGGCGGCGGCGCGGTCAGGGACGGGCTCATCGAAGCGGGCGACCACGACGGTCCCGATTCCGTAGGTGCCGCCGTCGATGAGGTCGTGGTTGCCGGTGGTGGTCAGTCTCACCGCGGTCTGGTTGCCGGGGACCAGGGTGGTGAACGTCGACACCAGGGCGCGGGTGACGTTGTCGGCGCCGCGGCCGGTTGCGGTCACGGTGTAGCTGCGGCCGTAGCCCAGCGGCACGGTGGGTTTCCACACCGTGTTGTCCGGGGTCATCACGCCCTCGACGGCCTTGCCGGTCTCGTTGACCATCTCCACGTTCAGCAGGCTGCCGGCGGCCGCGGTGACGGTGACGGGGGCGAGCGGGTCGACGTTGTTCGCGTTGGGTCCGGGCTGCATGGCTAGCTGGACCGGTGCCGGTGCCGATACCGTCGCAGGTGAGGACCCGTGCGCCGAGTCTCCGTCGTGCCCACACAGCGGTGTCGGGCAGCGAAACACCCCCGGCATGGCGACCGCCAGGACGAGCAGGACGACCGAATGAACCGCAAGCAGAGTGTTCCTCTGCAGCGTCCTGGATCCGAGCCGCGTGCCGGACATCTGGAGAAGGGCGCGCATGATGCCCAACCTAATCACCGAGCCACTCTCGGTCGGTTCGCGTCCGGCCCGAGCCGGCAATCTTCATCGAATCTTTGTCGAACCCGCACAAGAACCCTGTGCTCACGGGGAAGCCTGGTAGCCAGCGGATCACGCGGACGGAGAACCCATGCCGGAAAGCACTGTCCTCGACGTCGGCGGCTTGCACTGGGCGACCTCGACCGCGGTGATCGAGTCGGCGCTGCTGCGCCGGCCGGGTGTCAGCGCGGTGCAGGCCAACGCGGTCAACCAGACCGCGACGGTGACCTACGACCCGGCCACGACCTCCGTGGGTGAACTTGCGGACTGGGTGCGCGACTGCGGATTCCACTGCGCCGGCCGCTCAGTTCCCCACCACGTCTGCGATCCGATGGCCGAACCGACGGCCCACACCGTCGAGACGGGCCATGTCCACCACGGCCATCACGCTCCCCAGGCGGGCCCGTCGCCGCACGAGATGATGGGACACGGCGGCCACGCAGGCATGTCGATGGACGCGATGGTGCGCGACATGCGCAACCGGTTCCTGGTGGCCTTGGTGCTGTCGATCCCGATCATGTTGTTCTCCCCGATGGGGCGGCACATGTTCGGATTCATGGTGCCGGCGCCGTTCGGCATGCGCGACGACGTCTTCACCTTCCTGCTGAGCCTGCCGGTCGTGTTCTACTCGGCGTGGATCTTCTTCGACGGCGCCTGGCGGGCCCTGCGAGCCCGGACTTTGGACATGATGGTCCTGGTCGCCGTCGCCGTCGGTACGGGCTGGCTCTACAGCGTCGGGGTGACCCTGACCGGCGGCGGCGAGGTGTTCTACGAGGCCGCCGCGATGCTGACAACCTTTGTGCTGCTGGGACATTGGTTCGAGATTCGCGCCCGGGGCGGGGCCAACGAAGCCATTCGTACCCTGCTCGAACTCGCGCCGCCGATGGCGGTGGTCGTCCGTGATGGTGAACCGGTGGAGGTGCCCACTGCGGAGGTCGTGGTCGGGGACCTGTTGTTGATCCGTCCCGGGGCGAAGATTCCCGTCGACGGCTCGGTCGAGGAGGGCGCCTCGGAGGTCGACGAGTCGATGGTCACCGGTGAAAGTCTGCCGGTGTCTAAAGCCCAGGGTGACAGCGTCATTGGCGCCTCGATCAACACCACCGGCACCTTGCGGGTCCGGGCGACCAAAGTCGGTTCCGACACCGCACTGGCCCAGATCGTGGCAATGGTGCAGCAGGCCCAGAACTCCAAGGCGCCCGGGCAGCGGCTGGCCGACCGCGCGGCCTTCTGGCTCGTCCTGGTCGCGCTGATCGGCGGGACCGTCACCTTCCTGGTCTGGTGGGCCGTCGGGGCCGGAGTACAGGCCGCGCTGCTCTTCGCGATCACGGTGGTCGTCATCACCTGCCCCGACGCCCTCGGTCTGGCCACCCCGACGGCCATCATGGTGGGCACCGGCCTGGGCGCCCAACGGGGCGTGTTGTTCAAAAACGCCACGGCCCTGGAGACATCGGCCCGGATCGACACCGTGGTGATGGACAAGACCGGCACCCTCACCAAAGGCGAGCCGGAAGTCACCGACTTCGTCGCCGAGGGGATCGGCGAGCAAGAACTGCTGGCTCTGGTCGCCGCAGTGGAGAAGGAGTCCGAGCACCCCTTGGCGGCGGCGATCGTGCGCTTCGCCACCGAAAAGGGCGCCGCAGCAGCCTCATTGACGGATTTCCGCAACGTGCCCGGCCACGGCGCCACCGCGACGGTCGCCGGCCGGCGGGTCGCTGTGGGCAACCGCAAACTCATGGTCGAGGAAGCAGTGGACTTCCCGACGGCGTTGATGAGCCGCCGCGATGAGCTCGCCGCCAGCGGGCGCACCGCGGTGCTGATCTCCGTCGACGGGCGCGGGGTCGGGGTGGTCGCCCTGGCTGACGCCGCGCGGGAGACGTCCGCTGACGCCGTGCGGGAGCTGCACGACCTCGGGGTGACGGTGGTCATGCTCAGTGGCGACAACCAGGCCACCGCCACCCGTATCGCCGACCAACTCGGCATCGACACCGTCATCGCCGAGGTGCTGCCCGGAGACAAAGCCGCCAAGATCGCCGACCTGCAGAACCAGGGCCGAAAAGCCGCCATGGTCGGCGACGGCGTCAACGACGCCCCCGCTCTGGCCCAGGCCGATCTCGGGGTCGCGATCGGGGCGGGCACCGACGTCGCGATCGAAACCGCAGACCTGGTCCTGATGCGCTCAGATCCCCTCGACGTACCAATCGCCCTGCGCATCGGCAGAGGAACACTGCGCAAGATGCGCCAGAACCTCTGGTGGGCCGTGGGTTACAACGTGATCGCCCTACCCATCGCGGCCGGGGTGCTCAAACCGGTGTTCGGGTTTGTGCTCCGCCCGGAGATCGCCGCCATGTCGATGTCGGGCTCCAGTCTTATCGTCGCCGTCAATGCCCTCATGCTCAAGCGCCTGAAACTGCCGGCACCCCCAGCGCCGAGCGCCTCAAGCGCCCAGCAGCCCGCAGCCACCGCGGTGTGACAGCCCGGCGCGTCTACCCCGAGGTCGGACCCAACGCTTGAATCGCCGCCCGCAGCTTGGCAGTGACCTCGTCGGCGACCTCCTGCAAGGCTGGGTCGCCGGTGACCTGAACCAGCAGTTGGGGATTCATCGCTTCCACCAGCACCCGGGTGTCATCGTCAGGGTCGGTGCGCACCACGACGTTGCACGGCAGCAGCAGCCCGATCTGGCGGTCGATGTCCACCGCCCGGTGGGCCAGTGGCGGGTTGCAGGCGCCCAGGATCAGGTAGTTCTCCATGTCCTGGTCCAATTTGGCCTTCAGGGTGGCTTTCATGTCGATCTCGGTGAGGACGCCGAAACCCTGGCCGGCGAGTGCCTCACGGGTGCGGGTCACCGCGTCGGCGAACGAGGACTGCAGGGCAGTCGAGATGGCAATGCTCATGGTGTTTCCCCCTCATGCGGCCCGTCACGGGTTCCTCTTCACCGAATTTGGCACGCCCATCCACCGGGTGGTGCGACCGCAGGCTGTTCTTTATCGAATCTTCACAGAACGGCTAGGACACCCCTATCAACGCGCGCAAGGCTGGAAGCCGAACGAACGTGACGACAACGAAAGGTATGTGGTGAAGAAGACAAGGACTGTGGTGACCGGTATGGCTGCGCTGGCCACGGTGGCCGCCCTCGGGGCGTGTAGCAACACCGCGACCAAGGAAGCCACGTCCTCGGCGGCGCCGTCGACGACCCAGACCTCCTCGGCTGCGCCGGCCGCCGCGCACAACATGGCCGATATGCACTTCGCGCAGATGATGATTCCGCATCACCAGCAGGCCATTGAGATGAGCGACATCATCCTGGCCAAACAGGGCATCGACCCGCGCGTGGTGGACCTGGCCAAGCAGATCAAGGCCGCCCAGGGCCCGGAGATCGCGACGATGCAGGGCTGGATCAGCCAGTGGGGCATGGGCGGCATGAGTGGAATGCCGAGCATGAGCGGGATGCCCGGTATGGACCACGGCGGCATGAGCGGAATGCCCGGGATGGACCACGGCGGCATGCAGGACTCCGGCACACCGACCACCACCAGCATGATGCCCAGCGGCTCGATGATGCCGAGCGGTTCGATGATGCCCGGCATGGATCACGGCGGCATGGACATGTCCGGTATGGACGGCATGATGTCGCAGGCTGACATGGACGCGTTGAAGAGCGCCAACGGCGTCCAGGCCGCCAAGCTCTACCTGACCGGCATGATCAAGCACCACCAGGGTGCGCTCACCATGGCGCAGGACGAGATCAAGAACGGTCAGTCCACCGACGCTATCGCGCTCGCGAAGTCGATCCTGGAGAGCCAGCAGAAGGAGATCGACACCATGAACCAGATCCTGAGTTCGCTGTAGGAGGAGAACCCGTGTCCCAGACACAGACCTACCGGGTCCGGGGCATGACGTGCGGGCATTGCGTCGGGGCGGTGACCAGCGAGCTTCAAACGCTGGGCACCGTCACCGACGTCGCCGTCGATCTTGTCCCGCAAGGTGATTCGACCGTGACCGTCACCAGCTCAGCCGCCTTGGATGCCGGGGCGGTGCGCGATGCGATCACGCGTGCCGGTTACGAACTGGTCGGCACACCCGCGGGCTGACCCTCACCCCGTGGCGCCGACGTCGCGGACGCCGGCACCGTTGCGGTGAAGGTGGTGCCGTGCCCGGGCCCGCGGCTGGTCACACTGACGTGGCCGCCGTGGGCCTCGGTCAGGGCTTTGACGATAGCCAGCCCGATACCGGAGCCGCCGCGTCCACGGTCGCGGGCGTAGTCGGCGCGGTAGAACCGCTCGAAGAGGTGCGGCAGGTGCTCAGGGGCGATCCCTTCGCCGTCGTCGGCGACGGTGAACACCACCTCGGTGCCGGTGCGGGTGGCCGTCAGGCTGACATGCCCACCGCACCGGGTGTGGCGCAGCGCGTTATCGAGCAGGTTGCCCAGCACCTGCATCAGCCGTTGCCGATCGGCCCACAAACGCCCACCATTCGTCCGCGTGGTCAGGGTCACCCCCTTGACGGCGTACCGTTCGGCGGCAACAGCTTTCACCGCGCCGACGAGCTCATCGACGTCGACCCACTGCGGGGTGATCGCGGCGTGGGCGTCTTCGGCCTGGGCCAGCGCGGCGGCGTCGTTGGAGAACCGCACCAGCCGACCGGTCTGCTCGCGCAGCATCGCAATGGTTGGCGGGTCAAGGGTTTTCACGCCGTCCTCGACGGCTTCGAGGTAGGCCTCCAGGACCGACACCGGGGTGCGGATCTCGTGGGCGAGGTCACCAAAGAGTTGGCGGCGGGTGGACTCCACCGACTGCAGGCGCTGCGCCATCCGGTTGAACGCCACCGCCAGCTCGTCGAACTCCTCCCCGAGTCTCGGTGGAGCCACCCGGATGTCGTAGCGGCCCTCGGCCACCGCGGAGGCCGCCGCGGAGACCTCGGCGATGGAACGCTGCAGGCGCCGGCTCAGGTAGGCGGTCACCACGAACGCGGTCGACGCGGCCACCGTGATCGCCACCGCGATCGACAGCGCGGTCGCATGCTGATAGGCCTGCTCGGCGTGGAACTGCTCGTTGGAGTCGTGGGCCACCCCGGCCAGGTGCAGATGCTCACGGAACAGCGGCGGACCGACCAACGAGGCCACCACCCAGGTGGTCACCCCGCCGGCGAGCAGCACCAGAGTCTGGGCCAGCAACAGCCGCCGGCGCATACCGAACCCGGTGCGCGTTACGGGCGCGGTCATTCCCCGCTGCCCATCCGGTAGCCCACCCCACGGACCGTGAACACGAACCGCGGATCGGCGGCATCGTCGCCGAGCTTGCGGCGCAGGTGCCCGAGGTGAACGTCGACCAAATGGTCGTTGCCGACCCACGGTTCGCCCCAGACCGCGTCGATGAGCTGGCGGCGGCTCCACACCACCCCGGGCCGCGATGACAGTGCCGCGAGAATGTCGAACTCGGTGCGGGTCAACGGGATCGACTCGCCATCAAGAAACACCTGCCGGCTGGCGACGTCGATCGACAGCGGCCCGAACGCCCGCGGTGGAGCCTCTACGGCGGCCCGGACCAGAGCCACGGGCACCGCGCGGGGACGGCGCAGCATCGCCCTGATCCGGGCGACCAACTCCCGCGGGCTGAACGGTTTGGTCACATAGTCATCGGCCCCGACCGACAATCCGACGATCGTGTCCATCTCGGTGTCGCGGGCGGTCAGCATCACCACATAGGCATCGGAGAACGTGCGCAACTGCCGGCAGACCTCCAAGCCGTCGATGCCCGGTAATCCCAGATCCAGCACCACCACATCGGGGTCGACCTCGCGGGCCACCGCCAGCGCGTCGGCCCCGGTATGGCAGACGGTCACCTCGAAGTGCTCGCGGGTCAGATAGCTGGCGACCACGTCGGCCAGCGCCGCCTCGTCGTCGACCACCAGGGCGCGATAGCCCAGGTCGGCGCCGCCCGCAACGGGCTCGGGGATCAGATCCATGCCTTCATCGTGCCGTGCCGACGCAGCGCTTCCGCGTCTTGAGCGAATCTTCACACAACCAACACCAAACCCCCGGGCAGCGGGGAGCACAGTGGAAGCAGAACTCCACGACGAGGGGACTGGTAGATGAGCAGGCAGGTTCTTGCCGCCACAACGCTGAGCCGACGCGGCTTCCTCGCCGCGAGCGTGCTGGGCGGCGCGGCGCTGGTCGCCTGCAACCGTTCCGCCACCGCGCCCAACGGCGCCGGTACGACCGATCCGATCGCGGCGGCCGAAGCCGCCCGCCCCCACACCGGAAAGACGGTCACCGCCCGCCTGGCCCCCGGTCCGGCCGACGTCGACCTCGGCGGAACGCGGGCGCAGACTCTGGCCTACAACAACGCGGTTCCGGGCCCGATGATCCGCGCCAACGTCGGTGACGAGATCGCGGTCACCGTGGACAACGGTCTGGACCATCCGACGTCGATGCACTGGCACGGGCTGGCGGTGCGCAATGACATGGACGGGGCAGCGCCGGCCACCCCCAACGTCGATCCCGGGAAGAGTTTCACCTACCGGTTCACCTCGCCCTACCCGGGCACCTACTGGGCGCACCCGCACACCGGGCTGGACACCGACTACGGCCTGTACGTGCCGGTCATCATCGACGACCCTGCCGAGCCCGGCCGTTACGACGCCGAGTGGATCGTGATGCTCGACGACTGGACCTCCGGAGTCGGCAGCAGCCCCGAACAGATCTACCAGGGACTGAAGTCGATGGGCGGCGGGTCCGGCCAGGGTCCGATGGCCGGCATGCCCGGCATGGGCCAGATGCCCGGCATGGGTGGCATGGGTGACATGGGACATATGCCCGGCATGGGGGGCATGGGCCAGATGCCCGGAATGGGCGGGATGGGGTCGATGCCCGGCACCCCCGGCGTGGGTGGTGCGTCCAGCAGCAATCTGCTCGGCGGCGACGGTGGCGACGTCACCTACCCCTACTACCTGATCAATGGCCGTATCCCCTCGGCGGCAACGACATTCACCGCCAGGCCCGGGCAGCGCATCCGCATCCGCATCATCAACGCCGGAGCCGACACCGCCTTCCGGGTCGCCTTGGCGGGTCACCGGATGACGGTCACCCACACCGACGGATTTCCGGTCGTGCCCACCGACGTCGACGCCCTGCTGCTCGGCATGGGGGAGCGCTACGACGTCGTCGTCACCGCCGGGGACGGGGTGTTCCCGCTGGTGGCCTCCGCAGAAGGCAAGAACGCCGTGGCCCGCGCCCTGCTGTCCACCGCGACTGGGAGCGCGCCTGATGCTGCTTTCCGGCCACCGGAGTTGACCCGTCTTGTCGGCACTGTCGACACCTTCACCGCCACACCGCAGGTGCAGTTGCCGACCACCAGCGATCTGGCTCTGCAGGCCCGGCTGACCGGCACGATGATGGCCTACGACTGGGCGATCAACGGTCGGCCCTACGACCAGACAATCCCCCTGACCATCCAGGAAGGGCAGCACGCCACGCTGACGTTCACCAACAACACCATGATGTGGCATCCCATGCACCTGCACGGCCACACCTTCCAGGTCATCAAGGCCGACGGCAGCCCGGGGCCGCGCAAGGACACCGTCATCGTCAAACCCATGCAAACCGTCACGACCAGACTGGCCGCCGACAACCCGGGAATCTGGATGCTGCACTGCCACAACGCCTATCACATGGACGCCGGGATGATGACCACCCTCAACTACACCGGCTGACATCCGTTCAGCCGCAACGAGCTCACACCGAGAGAAAAGAAGGAGAGGTTCCCATGATGTTCTGGTCCGACCACGACATGAGCGGATGGGGATACGCAGGCATGGTTATTGGAATGGTGTTGTTCTGGGCCCTCATCATCGTCGGGATCGTCGCCCTGATCCGATACACCGCCGGCGCACCCCAAGCGAGAGCCGTAACTCAGTTGCCGCATTACAGCGATTACGAGTCACCCGAGCAGATGCTCGCTGCCCGCTTCGCCCGCGGGGAAGTCGACGAAACCGAATATCGCCACCGCCTCGACGTGTTGCGGGCCACCGCGCGCCAGTGAACAACCAGGCGGCCTGGCTGTGAGTGAACGGGCCCTCGCCTATCCGAGGGTGCTGCGCGCGATGCACCGCCAGCACTTCGCGGTGCTGGCCACCAGCGACACCGATGGCCATCCCGCATCTGCGGGGGTGAGCTACGGCCTGACGCCGTCTGGGGCGGTCATGTATGTGATGACCCGGCGGCACCTGCAGAAGGCCCGCAATGTCGCCGCCAATCCCGCTGTTTCTCTGGTGATTCCGGTGTCGCGCAGGCTGCTATGGCCGGTGCCGCCCGCAACGATTCAACTGCGCGGCCGCGCGGCGATCTGTGATTGGGCCGACGCCGAGGGCACCCAGGTCTTCTCCGGCTTCCTCCTTGGCCGCCAAATCCTCACCAGCTACCGCGAACTGCACGACCGAGGCGACTCCCGCATCTGCTTCCTCCGGATCGACCTGAATCCGGTGATCCGCACCTACCTGCTCGGCACCTCAATCTGGCGGGCGCGGCGCGACATGGAATCCGGCAGCGCCAGGGCGATTCGCCCGTGAGCGCCACCAGAAGGACTACCGCCCGTCTACTGGCTTCTCGGTCTTGAGCGAATCTTCACAAAACCAATACACAACCCACCGGCCCATGGGCGCACAGTCGAATTAGGCCCGCCAAGCGGTCGGAACACGGGCAGCGCGGGGGCCGCTCCGAATGTGCCAGCGCACGGCTAAGCATCACCAGAGAGGAACCAGCACAATGACCGAATCCCCAGAATCCACAACGGTCGTCTCACCGGTGACCACCGCCGAAGACGTCCACCGAAACAACCGGCTCTACCGCGCCCTGGCATGGGTCGGCATCGTGGCCGGCATCCTTTTCATCATCGCAGTGGTCTTCTTCTCCGGATTCTTCGCAGCCCGCGCCTCGGGCGGCTACGGGTGGCACCGGGGCTCGCAGAGCGGGCAGATGCAACCCGGCGGCACCATGGGCGGAGGCTGCCCCATGATGCAGATGCAACCGGGCGGAATGGGTGGCATGGGACAAGGTGGCATGGGACAGGGCGGTATGGCGCCTGGTGGGATGCCCGGCGGTATGGGACCCGGCATGATGCCCGGCATGGGGCCGGGTGGGATGACAGGGCCGACCCCCGGCTCGACAACGACGACGCCACCATCGGCCGGCCAACGCTAGGACGTTCCCTTCCGGACTATCCAGACCCGATCCAAAGCGGCTCCGCACGCCGGAGCACCCGCACCGAACCACGCTGACAACTGAGATCCATCTCGAGAAGCCGGGGCGGGAACACGCCGCCCGCGAGTCGTTTCGGTTCCAGCACAACGGGTTCCGCTACTGGTGGGATTCGGCAATCAGAACGGCGGGGTGCCCGTCGCGGTCGTGTGGGATGGGGTAGTAGCGGCGGTGGGTGGCGGGGTCGACAGCCACGACATGGGCGTCCTCGGCGAGGAATTCGGGCCCGGCGCCGGTCAGTGTCTGGCCCTGTAGGTCAAAGGTGGTGACGATGCCGCTCTCGGCGGCGACGACGAGGCGGTGCGCTCCGGGGTCATAGGCCAGCACGTCGGGGTTTTGGCCGACCGTCGTGGCTGCGGTGACGGTGCGGGTGGTCAGGTCCACGGTGAGCAGGGTGTCGTTGTGATCGCAGGCCACGAAGGCCAACCGGTCGGTGCTGTCGATCGCTAACCCGTGGGGATGGTCGCAACCGGGCAAGGCAATCCGGTCGCCAACCTTCATTGATGCCGGGTCGATCACGGCGAGGTCGTTGGCGCCCTGCACGGCCACCAGCATCAGATCGGCGATGGGGTCGTAGCCGACATTGCCGACCTCGCTGCCGGCGTCGACGGTTCTCAGTGGGTGCAGATCGCCTGCGTCGACGACAGTTTCGGTGCCGGCGGTTTCGTTGGTGGTCCAGATGGCGTTGCGCCGCGAATCGTAGGCAATGCCATCGGGATAATCGCCGGTGGGCGCGCGGCCGACGACCTGCCCGCTCGTCTCGTCGATAGCCACAATCTGGTTGTCACCGGTCGCGGTGGCGAACACCCGGTTCAGCGGGGCGACCGCGAGCACGCCGTGTACCTGAGCCAGAGCGGGGATGGTGCGCACCACCCGATTGGCGTGAACGTCAACCTCGATGACCTCACTGGCTCCCAAATGGGCGATGAACATCAAGCCGCGCGAGCTGTCGATCGTGGCGTAGTCGAAGCGGGAGTTGTTGCCCGGCAACACGATTTCGGCCGGCGGGTGCCCCGATGGTGTCGGGACCGTGTTGCAGGCCGCGAGGGTCAGAGCCGCCGCGATCACCAAACGGGCACAGACACCACGACTCTCTGCGGGTGCCGAGTCGAGCACCCACGGCGTCTTCGACGGCCGGGAAATGGCGATAGATCCATGCAACCACCGCGTCAACAGCATCGGAAAGAGTGCCGGGGTGTGAACATCCTGTGCCAGGGATCGCACTCAGAACGGCACAACCGTACGGTTCTCGGATTCGCCACAAAAAGCGGAAAAACTCCCTCGCCAAGCAGAGCGGAAAAACCCAGAAGGCTGAGCTCACGGCCGTATCGGTTCGCCAATAGAAAGCGGAACCTACAGACGATGTAGGTTCCGCTTTTCGATGGCCAAATTCCGCTTTTGATGGCAGTAGGTTGGCAATTTCGCCGGAAAGTTGTTAGGACGGCTACCCAACTGTTGACGGTAGAACCGTCCCCGAATCAGCATGGCTACTGCAGCTGCGGCGACTTCACGGAAGATCATGCCGACCGCTGGTACGGCGCGGCCGTTCCCACTCTGACGGGTCGAGAATAGATACCCGAACTAGCAGTGGTCGGCCAGCGGCCAGCCCACCAGCGCTAGGGCGTGTCCCGTAACCGTTTCGGGGTGGGGCTGGCAGTGTCGGGAGGGTGTCGCGTTTGCAGGTGCTCTCCGATGAGATGTGGGCTCAGATTGAGCCGTTGATGCCGGTGGCTTCAGCCAAGGGCGGCAGGCCCTTTCGTGATCACCGACTGGTGGTGGAGGCGATCATCTGGCGGTATCGGACGGGTTCGCCGTGGCGGGATGTGCCTGAGTCCTTCGGGGCGTGGAAGACCGCGTGGCGCCGCCATGATCAGTACAGCAAGGACGGCACCTGGGATGCCATCCTGGCCGCGGTGCTCACTGAGGCCGCTGACGCCGATCTGATCGACTGGGCGCTGAGTGTGGACTCCACGGTCAACCGTGCCCATCAACACGCCACGAACCTCCCGCGGGACACAGGGGGATCCGTCGAATTACAAGAATCTGTCCGTCGAGCCTGCTGACCATGGCATTGGCCGCTCACGGGGCGGGCTGAGCAGCAAGATTCACCACCTCGTTGACGGTGCCGGGATGCCCCTGGTGGTGCTGTGCGGGCCCGGTCAGGCCGGGGACGCCCCGATGTTCCCGGTTCTGCTCAGCCACCTGCGGGTGGCCACCAGCGGTCCGGGACGGCCCCGCACGCGCCCCGACAAAGTCCGCGGGGACAAGGCGTACTCGTCCAAAGCGATCCGTGAGTTGCTGCGGTCACGGGGCATCCAGGCAGTGATCCCGCAGCCCGCCGACCAGATCGGCCACCGCAAGCGCCGCGGCAGCGCTGGCGGACGCCCACCGGCATTCGATGCCGAAGACTACAAGGGCCGCAACGTCGTTGAACGCAGCTTCCAACGCACCAAGCAGTGGCGCGGCATCGCCACCCGGTATGACAAACACAACCTCAACTACCGTGGCGGCGCCGTCCTGAACGCGATCTTCCTCTGGCTCAAACGGTTATGGGACAGGCCCTAGTCGCGCGGCGACCTGGTTGATCTCGTTGATGTTGGGTTCCTTGGCGATGACTGCCTGGACGGCCTGCCGGATCTGAGCCTCGGTGACGGGGCTGTCGGGATGATTTTGTTTCTCGCATCCTCTCAGACGGGGCGATGCCGCAGCCCTCGAACGACCGCGGCCGGCTGGCGTCGGAGCAGCAGGTTTGCGGGAAGCCGACCCGAAAGCTAGCGTAGGCAACCCTAAGTTAGGGTAGGCAAACATGAGGAATTCGAAGGGGCGGTCGCAGTGATTGACATGTCCGGCGGGCTGAATGTCAGCCTGAGCCCCGCCCCGCCCGATGTTTCCGCACAGCTTTTCGGCAGCGGGCTTATCGGCCTGCGGGAGGGTCTGGAAGCCGGGATCGTGGTGATGGTCCTGGTCGCGTTCCTGGTCAAGATGGAGCGCCGTGACGCCTTGAAGTGGGTGTGGCTCGGGGTGGCGGGCGCGGTCGCGGTGACGGTCGGGGTGTTCCTGGTCGTCCAGTACAGCGCCTACAACGTCAGCGGGCTTGCCGCCGAAGCGGTCGCGGGGGTGGCCTCGCTGGTGGCCGTGGCGATCGTCACCACGATGGTGTTGTGGATGCGCAAGGCCGCCGCCAGCATCTCCGGGGAACTACGGGCGGGCATGTCGCGCGCACTGGAGACCGGGGCGCTGGCGGTGGTGATGCTGGCGTTTCTGGCCGTCGGGCGTGAGGGTGTGGAGACCGCGCTGTTCATGGTGGGCTACGCCGAAGCCGAAACCGCCTGGCCGCTGGTCGGTCTGCTTGCCGGGGTGGCGGTGGCGGTCGGGATCGCCTGGGGCATGTACGCCGGGGCGGTCCGCATCAACCTCGCCAAATTCTTCAAATACACCGGCGTGTTCCTGATCGTGGTCGCCGCCGGGATCCTGGCCTACGGTATCGGCGCGTTGCAGACCGTCGGCTGGTTGCCGATGGCCGGCCTCCACGCCTTCGACATCAGCTCGTGGTTCAACTGGTCGGCCTGGTACGGCGAAATCGTGCAGGGCGTCTTCAACATCACCCCGACCCCGACGGTGCTGCAACTGCTGTGCTGGCTGGCCTACCTCGTCGTCGTGCTCACCGTGTTCCTGCGGCCGGTCAAGCCCGCCGCGCCGCAACCCCGTTCGGTCCAACCCCCTGTCCCCGTTGCCGAAAGGTCCGCCTTGTGACATCTCCCCGGGTTCTCACCGCCACCTTCGCCGCCCTGCTGGCCGGCCTCTCCCTGGCGGGTTGCACCGCCAAGAAGTCCGCCACCACAGAGCAGGGCAAGGCCCCCGGCGCGCAGGTCACCGTCAACGCCACCGACACCGCCTGCGAACTGTCGGCGACCGAGGGCGCGGCCGGGCCGGCCACCTTCGTCGTCACCAACAACGGCACCGCAGCGACCGAGTTCTACGTCTACGGCAAGGACAACCGGGTCCTCGGCGAGGTCGAAAACATCTCACCCGGCCTGCAACGCCAACTGGTAGTCCAGTTCGACGAACCGGGCTCCTACACGGTGGCCTGCAAGCCCGGCATGGTCGGCGACGGCATCCGCGGCGACTTCTCCGTCACGGGCGCGGCATTCAAGACCCAGGACACCGGTGTCTCCACGAAGGCCTCCGAGGACTACAAGACCTACGTCCTCGGCCAGGCCGGCGAATTAGTCACCGCCACTGCGGCTTTCGTGGCATCGGTCAAAGCCAGTGACATCGCCGCCGCCAAGGCCCAGTATCCGACGTCGCGGACCTCCTGGGAGCGCATCGAGCCGGTGGCCGAATCGTTCCCGGATGATCTCGACCCGCGCATCGACCTGCGGGAGGCCGACCTGCAGGCCGGCCAGAAGTGGACCGGCTTCCACCGGCTGGAGAAGGATCTGTGGGTGAGCGGCCTGCAGCCCGACACCAACGCCGTCGCCGATCAGTTGCTCGCCGACATCAACGAACTGCAGGAGAAGATCGCAGCGCCCGGCTTCCGCGTGAGCGCCACCCAGATCGCCGGGGGCGCCCAGGGCCTTCTGGATGAGATCGCGGTCAGCAAGATCACCGGCGAGGAGGACATCTTCAGCCACACCGACCTGTGGGACTTTCACGCCAACATCGAAGGCTCCCAGGCGGCGCTGGCCGCGGTGCGCCCCATCCTCGACGAGCGCAACGCCGAACTCGGCACGCGAGTCGACCAGCGATTCGCCGAGGTCAACCGGCTGCTGGACAAGTACCGCGACGGCGACGGTTTCGTGGCCTACACCACTGTCACCGAGCCGCAGCGCCAGGAGCTCTCGCGGGCCATCGACGCGCTGAGCAAGGAAGTGAGCCAGGTCCAGGGTGTCATCGCCGTCCAGTGACGACACCCCGACCGAGGCTGAGCCGCAAGGGGTGTCGCGACGCAGACTGTTCGGCGCGGCCGGGGTCGCCGCCGCGGTAATCGGTGCTGCCAGCGCCGGGACCCTGGCCGGCCGCGCGGCCGCCGCCAGCACCGCCAGCGGTGGACTGGACAAACCAGTGCCGTTCCGCGGCCGCCACCAGGGCGGGATCATCACTCCCGCCCAGGACCGGATGCACTACTGCGCCTTCGACATCACCACCGACTCCAAGCCCGACGTCGTGGCGATGCTGCGGGAATGGACCACGATGGCCGAACGGATGACCGCCGGTCAGGAAGCCGCCGCCGACGGTGCCGTCGGCCTGAGTCCCTATGCGCCCCCGGCCGATACCGGCGAGGCGCTGGGACTGCCGGCATCGCAGCTGACCCTGACGATCGGGTTCGGGCCGGGATTCTTCGTCAAGGACGGCCGCGACCGGTTCGGCATCGCCGGCCAGCGGCCCGCCCCGCTGGCCGACCTGCCGAAGTTTCCCAACGACAAGCTCGACCCGGCGCGCTGCGGCGGCGACATCGTCATCCAGGCGTGCGCCAACGACCCCCAGGTCGCGGTGCACGCGATCCGCAACCTGGCCCGCGTCGGTTTCGGGACGGCCGCGGTGCGCTACTCGCAATTGGGCTTCGGCCGCACCTCCTCGACCACCCGCGACCAATCGACACCGCGAAACATGTTCGGCTTCAAGGACGGAACCAACAACCTCAAAGCCGAAGACACCGCGGCACTCGACGAGCAGGTGTGGGTCGCCGGCGGTGACGGGCCGGACTGGCTGGCCGGCGGCACCTACCTGGTGTCGCGGCGAATCCGCATGCGCATCGAGCCGTGGGACCGCGCCGCACTGCACGAACAGCAACGGGTGATCGGACGGGCCAAAGGCACCGGGGCGCCACTCGGCGGCGACGACGAGTTCGCGCCCCTGGACTTGGCGGGCATCGGCACGAACGGCACACCACTGATCGACCCGGACGCGCACGTCCGGCTGGCCTCCAAGGAACACCTCGGCGGCATCCAAATCCTGCGCCGCGGCTACAACTTCACCGACGGCTCCGATGGCTTCGGCCACCTCGACGCCGGCCTGTTCTTCATCGCCTTCATGCGCAACCCGGTGACGCAGTTCATCCCGATGCAATCAGAACTGGCCGCCAACGACCTGCTCAACGAATACATCACCCACACCGGCTCCGCGGTGTTCGCCTGCCCACCCGGCCTGCGCGAGGGCGAATACTGGGGTTCCACGCTGCTGAACTGATCGGCGCGGGCAATCCGGAGGAACCCAGTGACAACCGCGAAGTCCATCGCGCTCTTCATCCTCGCCGCGATACTCGAGATCGGCGGCGCCTGGCTGGTGTGGCAGGGAGTCCGCGAACACCGCGGCTGGACCTGGGCTGGCCTAGGCGTCATCGGACTCGGCGCCTACGGATTCATCGCCACCCTTCAACCCGACGCCCACTTCGGCCGGATCCTGGCCGCCTACGGCGGCGTGTTCGTCGCCGGCTCCCTGCTCTGGGGCATGACCTTCGACGGCTTCCGCCCCGACCGGTGGGACGCCATCGGCACCGGTATCTGCCTGATAGGGGTAGCGGTCATCATGTACGCCCCCCGAACGAACTAAGGACCCCGACAAGCAAACACTGATCGCGGGCTTCGAGTCCCCTTCGGCCGACGCCACTACCGGCGCCACCCGCCAGGCGCGCGCTCCGACGAAACGCTGGAAAGGCATTGACGAATACGAATCACCCGGACTCCGAAAAGGCAGGTGCCATCAACGCTTTAGCGTTTCTACCTCGCTGGTGTGACGTCGAGTTCTGTGTACATGCCGGAGCCGTAGTGCCCGGCGATGTTGCAGAGCAGTTCGTAGCGTCCGGGATTGAGGGTGAGGGTGGTCCAGCCCATGGTTCCGGGTGCGATGCCGTCGCCTTGGCCGGCGCCGCAGGTTTGAGCGGCTTCACCGAGGCTGCCGGCTTCGTCGACTTCCCAGTTGCCGCCGATGGGGCGTTGGCCGGGGCTCTGCCCGGGTCCTAGGGGCATGACGATGACTTCGTGGGGGAGCCAGCCGTTGTTGGCAACCCGCAGGGAGACCTGGCCGGCGGGTACCGAGGTCGGGTTGACGCTCAGGCGCATCATGCCCATCCCCATCCCGGGGCTATTGGGCCACGCTCCTTGCGGACCCATCATGGGTCCGCCGTTCATACCCGGACCCATCATTCCGGGGCCCATCATGGGTCCGCCGTTCATACCGGGGCCCATCATCCCGGGGCCCATCATGGGTCCGCCGTTCATGCCCGGGCCCATCATGGCGCCCATGTCGGAGACCGTGACGTCCACGACTGCTCCGGCCAAGGCGGGTGGCGTGCAGGGTGCGGGCTGGGCCGGGATGGGCCCGCCGAAGCCGGGGCCTGCTCCTGCTCCGGCCATCGTGGCGGTGGTGCCGATTCCGAGAACCAGCGAGGTGGCGCCAATCAGTAGTCCGGTCCGCAGGCGGTTGTGGTTCATGGTCGCGCTCACTGGTGTTCCCGCAGCAGTGCCACGCGGCGACGGTATTCCTCGTCGTCGATGTCCCCGCGGGCGAAGCGTTCGGCGAGGATCTCATCGGGTCTGCGTCCTGGCTGTGGACCGTGGGCGGCCGGTCCGTGCTGGTGTCCGGGGCCGCCCAGGTAGCGCACCGCCGCCACGATCGCGGTGATCACCAAGGCGAAGAAAAGGGTCATGACCATCGCGGTCACGATCCAGCTGCCCCACCCCCAGTAGCCGTGGTGCCACATGCCGCCGTCACCGCACATCACCAAACCCCCTTCGCGGGTAAACCCCGGGGATGACCCCCGATCTCTCCAGCATGCGCCCGTTCGGCCCGCATGTCACTAAATGCCGATAACATCGCCCAATGGCGATCCCTGTGGTGTCCGATGCGGTGACAAAAGTCGAGTTGGCCCCGGCGGCGGCGTTGTTCCGGTCGCTGGGTGATCCCACCCGGCTGGCGATCCTGCGCCGCCTGGCCACCGGAGAGGCCCGGGTCGGCGAGCTCGTCGAGGAAGTCGGGCTGGCCCAGTCCACGGTGTCCAAGCACCTGGCCTGCCTCAAAGAGTGCGGCCTGGTCGACTTCGAGCCGGTGGGCCGGGCGTCGGTGTTCCGCCTGTCCCAGCCCGCCCTGATCGACCTGCTGGCCGCCGCCGAGACGGTACTGCAGGCAGGCGGGCAGGCCGTGGCTTTGTGCCCGTCCTACGGCATCGACAGCCGCACAGAGGTGGGCTTGGAGGGGAACAACCCCGGTGAGTGAGGCGTGCGGTTGCGGCAGCGAGGGCGATCCCGCACAGGAGCCTGATCGTGAGCCCGGGGGCCTGTGGCAGGTCCGCGAGTTTCGGTTCGCCGCACTCTCGGGTGTGTTCCTTGCTGCTGCTCTGATCGCCAGCTGGGCCGGGGCGGGGCGCCCGATGGTGCTCACCCTGGAAGGAATCGCCCTGGCCGCCGGGGCCTACACCTTTGTTCCCTCCACACTGCGGCGGCTGGCCAAGGGCAAGATCGGGGTCGGCACGCTGATGACCATCGCCGCCGTTGGCGCGACGATCCTCGGAGAGGTCGGCGAGGCGGCCATGCTGGCGTTCCTGTTCTCCATCAGCGAGGGCCTCGAGGAATACTCCCTGGCCCGTACCCGCCGCGGACTGCGCGCCCTGCTCTCCCTGGTCCCCGACCGGGCGACCGTCCTGCGCGACGGCGCCGAGATCGACGTGGCGCCAACCGAATTGAAGGTCGGCGACCGCATGCTGGTCCGCCCCGGTGAGCGGATCGCCACCGACGGCATCGTCCGCCACGGCCACACCGCGCTGGACACCTCCGCGATCACCGGCGAGTCGGTCCCGGTCGAAACCGGGCCCGGGGACGAGGTCTTCGCCGGGTCGATCAACGGCACCGGAGCGTTGGAGGTCGAGGTCACCACGACCTCCGAGGACAACTCACTGGCCCGCATCGTGCGGATCGTGGAAGCAGAACAGTCCCGCAAGGGAACCTCCCAACGACTCGCCGACCGCATCGCCCGACCGCTGGTTCCGGCCATCCTGGTCGCCGGCCTGCTCATCGCCGTGATCGGAAGCCTGCTGGGTGACCCGCCCACCTGGATCGAACGGGCACTGGTGGTGCTGGTGGCGGCCTCGCCGTGCGCGCTGGCGATCTCAGTGCCCGTCACCGTGGTCGCTGCGATCGGCGCCGCCAGCAAGTTCGGCGCCCTGATCAAGGGCGGAGCAGCCCTGGAGGCCCTGGGCGCGGTACGCGGTGTCGCGTTGGACAAGACCGGCACCCTGACCGCCAACCGGCCCAGCGTCATCGAAGTGGCCGCCGTCGACGGCATCACCGCCGAGCAGGTCCTCGACCTGGCCGCGGCCGTGGAGGCCCGCAGTGAACACCCCCTGGCCGGGGCGATCCTGGCCGCCGTCGAGCACGTCCGACCTGCCAGCGACGTGCAGGCCGTCACCGGTGCGGGGTTGATCGGCCACCGGGATGGCCACACCATCCGGTTGGGCCGGCCCGGCTGGCTGGACCCCGGGCCACTGGCCGAGGACGTCGCCCGGATGCAACACGCGGGGGCCACCGCCGTGCTCGTGGAGCAAGACGCCCACGTGCTCGGCGCGATCGCCGTGCGCGACCAATTGCGGCCCGAAGCCGCCCAGGTCGTCGCCCGCTTGCGGGCCGACGGCTATCACGTCGCCATGCTCACCGGCGACAACCGCGCCACCGCCCTGACGCTGGCCGCCGACGCCGGTATCAGCGACGTCCATGCCGAACTGCGCCCCGAAGACAAGGCCCGGCTCGTCGAAGAGCTTCGTACCCAACGCAATACCGCCATGGTCGGTGACGGGGTCAACGACGCACCGGCCTTGGCCACCGCCGACCTGGGGATCGCGATGGGCGCGATGGGGGCCGACGTGGCGATCGAAACCGCCGACGTGGCACTGATGGGCGAAGACCTGCGCCACCTACCGCAAGCCTTCGCCCATGCCCGCCGCGCACGGCGCATCATGGTCCAAAACGTCGGCCTCTCACTAGGACTGATCACCGCGCTGATCCCCTTGGCGCTGTTCGGCATTCTCGGACTGGCCGCAGTCGTGCTCGTGCACGAACTCGCCGAGGTCTTCGTCATCGCCAACGGCGTACGCGCAGGCCGCGCCACCACACTTGCCCCCGAGGCAGACCCGCCACCGGCCGTGCCCATCGCAGTGCCGTCCCACACCGCGGCCTGACCCACCCCGTCCGCAGTCCAGTTCGGCGCACGTAGGCCCAACAGCCGCTTCGACTGGTCGTGAGCCGACGCGATCGCCGGCCTGACCACCGCCGCCGTCGCAGTCCACGAAGGACACGAAGGACACGAAGGACACGAAGCGAATGATCTGACCGTCACCGAACTGGTCCGCAACGTCCACACTCACCCGGGTGTCGGAGGCGCTGCAGGAATGCTTCCATCAATCTTTAGCGCTGGGCAGTGCGGACAATTCACGTCGTTCGCCAGATCCGGCGCTGGCTGATCAGTCGGCGGCAGCGGTCTTCAGGGCGCGAAGTATTCGATCACTCGTCGGCACGTCAAGGCGACACGCATCGCCACTCGGCGGGGTGGAGTCAGGTTGCATCACATCGACGTCGTCGATGAGAACGGTCGGTGACGGGTAAGTGCCGACTCTGTCGATGATCGTTGCGGCGATGCCGAGAGATTTGAGGCATTCCCTGAGAAGCGATCTGGCTGGCTCCGCGTTTGGACAGCCGGGAGAGGTCAGCAATTCGACGCGCATGATTGCGAGCATCGCATCGCCACCTGTCGGATGCCTGGTTGGTTCCGGGCATGTGGTCTGCACCTGCTCGGCTACGGCGACTGGACCGGACCCGGATCGGCCACACTCATCGGCGTCGGACGCACCGCCCGCGACGCTGTCGACGAAATCGCCTCAGACTGAAACCCGGCCCCAACCCAGAAGTATGTGGGACAACCGTACGGTTCTCGGATTCGCCACGAAAACCGGAAAAACCCCTTCGCCACCACTCCCGGAATCCCGCCAATTACGCAGCTCAGGATCATGGGCCTTCGCCAACCAAAAGCGGAACCTACATCTTGCAGCGGCGGCGGCTGCTGCTGCGGTGGCGGCGGCCCGCCTCTTCTCCAGCAGTAGCTGGTGGGGGGCTGCGGCAAGTACATGCTGCTGCCATTTTCGTCGCTGTCGAGCGCATTGGCTTTGGCCCCGAGCGCATTTCGTCAACTGCCGCCGCCTGTTCGGCCCGGTAGAACAAAACTACTGCGATGATGCTGTGGCAACCCACCCACATCACAGCGCTAATGGTGTCCGCTGTGGGGATCGGGTTGCTTCCCCTCCGAGTTGGCGCTGGAGGGTGCGTGAATCTCCAGAGTGGCCACCGGCTCAGGTGCGGTAGCCGGTGGGCGAGGTGAGTAGCTGATCCCGTTGGGTCCTCGGAGCACGGGGGTGGTTGCCGACACCGACATGCTGGTTATGTCGATGCTTGAAACGGTGTTGTCGTAGCTGTTGGTGACCCATGCGAAGTTCCCGGTCGTGTCGATCGCGACGCCGTGTGGGCCGGATCCGGTGTTGACAGTTCCCCGAGTGGTCATCGCGGCGGTCTCGATGACCGACAGGGTGTGGCCCGGCTTGTCGCGGCTACCTTGGTTGGCGGAGACAACGGTCTTCTCGTCTGGGGTCAGATAAAGCTGAACCGGGGGATCGGGGACGCCCGCCCGACCGATGACCTTGCCTAGGGAAAGATCCACTTTCACCACACTCGGCGGGTCGGCAAGTCCGGTGTAGGCGTACCGGCCGTTCGAGCTCACGGCGACCTGCACGGGGGAGTTGCCCACACTCACTGCGCCGCCGGGCCGGTCGGTGGCCGGGTCGATGAGGTCAAGGGTGCCGGCTGTCATGTTTGCCACGACGATCACTGAACCCCCAGCGGCCGAACGCATCCCGTGCGGCATCCCACCGAGGGTAATCTCGCCGATCGGGACCAGACCCTGTCCCTGGTACACCGATACCGTGCCGTCCCCGGCATTGGTGACGTACACCTTGCCGTTGGGTGCCTCGATGACGTGAGCGGGGTGGGGTCCTGTTGGTGCGCTGGCGGTGACCCGGTAGGTCATTGGGTCGATGGCCACCACCACCTCAGCGCCACTGGTCGCGTACACCACTGCGCCTTCCCGAACGGTCTGAACGTTGTGCGGTGCCGCAATTCCCGCCAGGGTCATGGCCACGGAGTGGGTCGCCACGTCGATCACACTGATGCTGTCGGCGCCCTCGTCGGCGACCCAAACCGAACCGGTCGCGGCGGCCGGTGGCGGTGGATAGGTAGGGGATTCCTGACGTCCCGAACACGCGCCCACGGTCAGCCAGATCACGGTCAAGATCGCGACCGCGGGAAATCGTGGTGTGGCCATGGAGCCCTCCCGCCGCTGTGGCGCCCAGTCGAAGATCAACGCTAGTGGCCGTGTTGGAACACGACCAGGGTGTGAGCGGGGGCGCCATCGACAAATTTGGCGCGGCATCGAATTGATCACGGATCGTCGAGCCGATCTCCGTGGGGGAGACCAGCCGATCAACCGGACCGGCCACCACAGCCGGCGGCGCCTGTCGCGGGGGTCACCGTCGGGGCCCGGTCACGACTGACTGCTTCGCAAGTCCACGGCGCCGGGGACCCGCAGCCTCGGCATATCGGTTAGACCCACGTCATCCCCCGAACAACAGGTACAAGCCCGTCAGGGTGTAGGCGACCATCACCAGCATCATGGCGAGTTGTCCGGTCAGTTGATGGCCCACTGGTATCACCCGCAGTGCCTGGTCGTGTGCGGCGAGGACACCCACGACGTGGCCGACCACCACGCAGGCGACCTTGATGGTCCACAGCAGCGTCGGGTTCAGCGACAGGACATAGACCACGTCGCCGGAGTCCAGTCCAAACAGTTGCCAGCCTGCACCGAGGGGGTCCGCCAGTCGGACCACGGTCTCCTGGCCGCGCTCGATCAGGTAGGACAGGTAGTGGGCGAAGATGTAGCCGACCACGATCGGAATGAGGCAGTGCGCCAGCCGGCCGGGCAACTCGCGGCGCTGCTCGCGGGTGACGCCGCCGGTCGCGCGGGCCGCGGCCGAAAACGTCACGCCCACAACGGCGACGAAGACCAGCAGGCCAACGGTCCTGATTGCGGAGCCGCCGCCGGCCTCACCGACGAGCGGTACGCCGGCGGCGTTGCGGTCGACGAAGTTGCGGAAGCCTGTGAACCCGGAGAAGCTGTCGAAGGCCGTGGAGCCGAGAAGCATCGCCATCACCGCGACGGTGCCGGGCCGCACCGGCAGGGTGGGCAGGTGATCGAGCGGGTTTCCCACCACGATGCGTCCGGTAGCGGTGTTGCGCCGCAACGGCGCCAGCCGGGACACGGTCATGCTGTACACCTCGAAGGGATCCGCGCGGGCGAACCACCGCGACCCGAACACCGCCGCGCCGGCGAACATGGCGATGGCGTAGGCGAGGATCCACAGCTTGATCGCCCCCAGTGAGCCGGGATCGGGGCTGGCCAGTTCCAGCCACACGAACGCGAACAGGCCTGCCGCCGCCGGCCAGTATCCCCAGCGTTGCGGGTATCCCCGAGGTGGATACCCGGTCCGCTTGCCGCCCAGAAGTCCCCAGAGGGTGCGCACCGGGGAGATCACCCGCCAGACGGGCCCGAGGAGGACCGAGACGGCGACCAGACCAACCCAGAGCAGGACGTAGAACGAGCCCGGCAGGGCGTTATCGGCGTTCTGCGGTCCCCAGATTGCCGCGATGCCAACCCACACCGTGACCAGCAGCGCCGCCGCCGCGAGGATGCTGCGCACGGGGCGCGAGTCCACGGCGGTGGTCACCCAGCCCGGCAAGGCGCGCCCGGGTTTGGCCGGGTCGAACTTCGGTGTGCGCCAGGCAACCGCGACGACGGCGAAGGTCAGGATCAGTGCCCACACACCGCCGACGAGGGCATAGTTCAGGGGGATCGGCAGATCGGTGGAACCGCCCACCCCGTGGGCGAGGACGGTCTCGCCTGCCTCGCTCATCGGGGCCGGACCGTGATGGTGACGATGGTCCTGTTCAGATCGTGCAACTCCACGTCCACCTGACCGGGAACCTCGACGGTGAACTCGAAGCGCTGACCGGGACGGGCCTGTACCTCGAAGACATGTTCGGGAATCGAATGCACGTGAATGCTGTCGGATGCATCGCTGTTGACCTCGAGTGTGATCGGCTCCCCCGCAACCGCCGTTGCCTCGGCGTTGGTGGGGGTCACGGTGCCCCCGGCGATGCTCACAGGGAGGAGTGTCCCGACCTGGGGCGGGGCGCTCGGAACGCCGGCCGCGGACGTCAGCGGGGGGGCATTTTCCGACGCGGATGATTCCAGCGGGGGTGTCGCCGTCGAACCGCATCCCGAGCCGACAAGGGCGACGACGACACCGAAGACGGCGAGTGTTGACCGGCGCATCGCGTCAGTGCACCGCGGGGTCGGGGGTCAGTGCCCGGGTGTCCGACGACGGGTCGCCGCCGGCGGGCCGGCGGGAGGCCCGGTCGATCGCGAACACCCCCAGGCCCAATCCGACGACCGAGAACCCCAGCGCGGTCCAGGCGATGACGGGCAGCAGCCCGCCGGTGGCCTGCTTCCCGATGGTCACGGTGGGGACGGGGAACTTGGGCTTGTCGCCGCCGGTGCTCTGCTCGGTCCACGCTTCACTGGAGCCGTCGGAGAAGGTCTGTGTGGTGGGCAAGGCGAAGGTGTCGGCGTCGGGCATGGGCCCTAGGTAGAGGGCGAATTCCTGGAACTGCCCTTGCGGGACGCCGCCACCGGGGGCCGCTGTCCAGGTCACTGTGCTGACCACCTCGTTGACCGGGGTTCCGTCGTCCTTGCGCAGCGGCGGGTCGATCTTGCGCTTCTGGATGTCCAGCGTCCAGCCCGCGACCGGTTCGGCCCGCACCGTCCGCAGCGGTGTCTCCTCGGGGATGCGGACTTCGACCTTGGTGGTGGGCGGCTTACCTGCCTCGGTGGGAACCCCCAGGGTGACCACGCCGAATCCGCCCGGGCCGGTGCCATCGAGGGTGGCGTCGACGTGGGCGGCCGCCGACGGGCTGAAAATCAGGGCCACGGCCGCGCTGACCAATAGGACTCCGGCTGTGCGCCGCAAGGGAGTGAACATCGGTACCTCCGTTGTGTTGGGTGTTGGGTGTTGGGTGTGGTGCGCGGACGCTCGGCGTGCCGAGCGACTCGTTTCGGAAATTGAAAGGGTTATCCGTGGCCGATGGATGGGCAGTCCATCGGCATGTCGCTGTTGGGTGGCGGTAGCTGGTTCAGGCCGCCCACCTGCCCCGGTCGGGTCAGGGGGTTGTCGGCGCCAGGGTCTGTCTGAACGGCGGGCGGATGAGCCATGACGCTGCATCTGGTTGTGGAGTCGTCCTCGATGAAGGGTGCACTGCCCAGCAATGACAGGGCGACGGCGGGGGCGGCGGCGATGACCGCGACAGCGCGGGTTTTGCGCCGTAGCTGTTGCAGGGCCGTGGTGAGCTTTCCGGCGGTGCGGTGCGGGGGTGTGAACATGAGTTCCTCCAGTCGGTGTCGTGCGGGTTTCTGCTCGTCGGGACCCCGTTTCCGTGCGGGGCTGTTTGTCATGGGTTCGCCGTTGCCAGGTGGGCTTCCCGGAGGTGGCCGTTGCGGGCGAGGGTGTGCAGTGCGGCGGTGCAGAGCAGTCCGATGCCGGTCAGCGCCGTCCACACGAGTACTCCCAGGCTGTGCTGGCTGGCGGCTTGCATCAGCGCCCCGGTGGCGACGTTGCCGGCCAGGATGCCGACGCCGACGATGGTGCTGTAGAAGCCGTAATGGGTGCCGACCAGTCGGCCGCCGGACAGGCCCACCACGGTGTCCATTTCGAAGGGGAACACCGCGGCCGAACCGATCGCCAGCACGGCGGTGCTCAGCAGCAGCGCCGCGATCCCAGCAGGTGTCCCGAACCGGGTGTCGGGCAACAGGATCAGCGGGGTGAAGGACAGTGCCACCACGGTCATGCCGATGACCAGGGAGCGGCTGGTTCCCCAGCGCGAGGAGAACCAGCGGGTGACCCGCAGTTGTGCGGCCACAGCCACCACGCCGGACACCACGAACAGCGCGGCGATCAGCAGCGCCTGGTGCTGGGGTGCAAGGTCCGCGGCGTGCAAAGGCAGGGCCAGATAGACCTGGAAGGACAGCACGTAGGAGCCGGTCATCGCCGCGGCGAACAGCAGGAAGGAGCGGTTGGCCAGCACGGCGCGCCAGTCCTGCCAGATCGAGGTCTGGTCCTCGACCGGGTCGGGGTCGCGGCGGGGCAGCGCGAAGAGCTGGGCGATGGTCAGCAGCGCGAACACCGCGGCCGCCGCGGCGGCGGTCGCCCGGAAGTCCACGGCCATGAACGCCAGGCCGACCAGCGGCCCGGCCAGGATGCCGGCCTGGTAGAAGACGTTGAACACTGCGAACGCCTCCACGCGGCGCTCCCCGGAATCGGCGGCCAGGTAGGCGCGCACCGCCGGGTTGAACAGCGCCCCGGCGAAACCCGTTGCAGCCGAGGCGATCAGCACCATGGGTAGTGATTGGGCGAACACCAGCAGCCCGAAGCCCGCGGTGCGCAGCAGGCAGCCCGCCACGATGAGCGGTTTGCAGCCCAGCCGGTCGGCCAGGGTGCCGCCGACGATGAACATGCCCTGCTGGGAGAAGTTGCGCACACCCAGCACCAGGCCGACCGCCCACGCCGCCAACCCCAGCGGCCCGGCCAGATAGCCGGCCAGGTAGGGCATCAGCATGTAGAAGCCGAGGTTGATGCCGAACTGGTTGATCATCAGCAACCGGCTCGGCCAGCCGAAACTGCGCCACGAAGCGACCACGCCCATCAGCGCACCGCCCGGGTCGGGTCGACCACCGTGGCGCAGCGGGTCCAGGAAGTGATGACCGTTTCGGTGGGATCGGCAACCGTCAGCGGCTCCGACGGCGGCGGCTGCTGATCCAGCAGTCCATGCTCGCGGCAGTAGTCGTCGTTGAAGACGGTGTCGAAATAGCGCTGCGGACCGTCGGGGAATATCGCGGCGATGGTGGTCCCGGCCGGGTAGGTTCGCGCCGCCCATCCGGCCACCAGGCCGACCGCGCCCACACTCCACCCGCCGGTCGCATACTGAGCCGCCGCGAGTTCCCGCGATGCCCACACCGCCTCGCCGGGGGCGACCCAGTGGACCTCGGTGAATGCCTCGTAGTCCACATTCTGGGGATAGATGCTCGATCCCAGCCCGCGCATCAACCGCGGCCCGGCCGGCTGCCCGAAAATCGTGGACTGGACCGTGTCCACCCCGATCAACTCCATGCCGGGGTTGGACTCCCGCAGCACCCGCGCCACCCCCGCCGAGTGCCCTCCGGTGCCCACCGAGCACACCAGAACGTCGACGCGGCCCAGTTGGGCCTGCAGTTCCAGGGCGAGTCCGTGGTAGGCGTCGACGTTGTCGGGGTTGTTGTACTGGTCGGGATGCCAGGCGCCGGGGTCCTCGGCAAGCAACTGTGCGACCCGATCGCATCGGGCCTGCTGCCATCCGCCGTCGGGGTGTGGCTCGCTGACCTGGTCGACCACGACGCCGTAGGCCGACAGCATCCGGGCCACGATCGGCTCCAGCCCGGTGTCGGTGACCACGGTGACCGGGTGGCCGTACACCTTGGCGGCCAGGGCCAGGCCCAAACCCAGTGTGCCGCTGCTGGACTCGATGATCCGTGACCCGGGGGCAAGGTCTCCGCGGGCGCGGGCCCGCTCCACCATGTGCAGCGCGGGGCGGTCCTTGATCCCGCCCGGATTGAAGCCTTCGAGTTTGGCCCAGAATCCTCGATCGCCACCGGTGAACGGGGTGGTGATATGCAGAATCGGGGTGTTGCCCACCGTGGCGGCAATCGTTGCGGCGGGGTCCTGGCCATGCAGCAGCCGCGGATGGGTGCGGCGCCGGTGCGGGGGGTCGAAAGGAAGAACAGAGGTCATCGGGGGATCGCTTCCATGCGAGGCCGCGATCGATAAGCGCGGCCGCTGAAGTGGACAACAGTCACCGACCGATCAGCCCGCGCCGGGGGCGGGGTTGAGCGGTCTGCGCTATCCGATCAGCGACGCGAGATGCAGAGCCGGGCCAGGGTGTCTTGGCCCGAAGAAATCACGATCGGCCCGCGCGGGGGATCCCGCCCGACCAGGGGCGTGTGCCGGGGCACGAATCCCCACAGCAGTGCGGCGGCGAAGAGCAGGCCCACGGCGAGCAGCGCGGGGCGTAACCGGGAGGCCACGACGTCACCGACGGCATCGGGGGCAGCGTCGGTGGCGACGCCAATGTGGGCATGGTCGGTGAAGGCGAGCTGGTCGTGGTGGCCGTCTGCGGTCACATGGTGGTCGACCGGCGGGGTAGCCGAGGAGGCCGCGCTGACCGGTGCCGCGCTGAAGAGCGCGACGAACACCAGTCCGATCGCCGCCCAGAACCGGGCGCTGCGCAGTGTCCGTCGGATGGCCATGGTGATGCCGACGGTAGCAGCGCGCATGCCCGATCCGGCCGTCCCGAACTTCGCTTCGAGCAATCTTCGTTGAATCTTTATCAAACCCCTACCGCCCCTAAAGCGAGCGGGGAGGACGGTCGAAGTGGACCGAAGACGGCGTTCGGCGTGGATGAGTTTCCCGGCAGGACCCGGTGGGAAGCCATGACGAGGGCCGCAGCACTAAGGAGATTCATGCCCACCTCGACCGCGGTACTCGACGTTCACGGCCTGCACTGGGCCACTTCCGCCGCGGTGGTCGAGTCGGCCCTGACGCGCCGCCCGGGGGTGACCGGGGTGCACGCCAACGCGGCCAATCAGACCGCGACGGTCACCTACGACTCAACGGCGACCTCCGTGGCCGACCTCACCAACTGGGTGCGCGAGTGCGGCTTCCACTGCGCGGGCCGCTCGGTTCCCGACCACATGTGCGACCCGATGTCAGAGCCTGCCGGCCCGCCCGCAGAGCACCCCGCCGACCATCAGGTAGTCGGCGAACACGCCCATCACGCCCCGGCGACACAGCACAGCCCGCACGAGATGATGGGCCACGGCGGACACGCCGGCATGTCGATGGACGCCATGGTGCGCGATATGCGCAACCGGTTCCTGGTGGCACTGGTGTTGTCGGTCCCGATCATGCTGTTCTCGCCGATGGGCCGCGACATGCTCGGGTTCCATGTGCCCGCCCCGTTCGGGCTGCGCGACGACGTGTTCAGCTTCTTGTTGAGCCTGCCGGTGGTGTTCTACTCGGCGTGGATCTTCTTTGACGGCGCCTGGCGGGCGCTGCGCGCCAGGACCCTGGACATGATGGTCCTAGTCGCCGTCGCAGTCGGCGCGGGCTGGCTCTACAGCGTCGCGATCACCGCCACCGGCGGCGGCGAGGTGTTCTACGAGGCCGCATCGGTGCTGACAGCCTTTGTGCTGCTGGGACATTGGTTTGAGATGCGGGCCCGGGGCGGGGCCAACGAGGCGATCCGCACCCTGCTGGAGTTGGCCCCACCGATGGCGATGGTGATCCGCGGCGGCGAGCCGGTGGAGGTGCCCACCGCCGACGTGGTGGCCGGGGACCTGCTGCTGATCCGGCCCGGGGCGAAGATCGCCGTGGACGGCACCGTCGAGGAGGGCGCCTCCGAAGTCGACGAGTCGATGGTGACCGGGGAGAGCCTGCCGGTGTCCAAAGCCGCCGGGGACCCCGTGATCGGGGCGTCGATCAACACCACCGGCACACTGCGGGTACGGGCGACCAACGTGGGCTCCGACAGCGTGCTGGCCCAGATCGTGGCGATGGTCCAGCAGGCGCAGAACTCCAAGGCCCCCGGGCAGCGACTGGCAGACCGGGCGGCGTTCTGGCTGGTGCTCGTCGCGCTGATCGGCGGGACGGTGACGTTCCTGGTGTGGTGGTCCGTCGGGGCAGGGGTGCAGACCGCACTGCTGTTTGCGATCACGGTCGTGGTCATCACCTGCCCGGACGCCCTCGGTCTGGCCACCCCGACGGCCATCATGGTCGGCACCGGTCTGGGCGCCAAACGCGGAGTGCTGTTCAAGAATGCGACCGCCCTGGAAACCGCGGCGCGCATCGACACCGTCGTGATGGACAAGACCGGCACCCTGACCAAAGGCGAGCCGGAAGTCACCGACCTCATCGCCGAGGCAATCAGCGAGCCCGAACTGCTGGGCCTGGTGGCGGCGGTGGAGAAGGAGTCCGAGCACCCGCTGGCCGCGGCGATCGTGCGCCACGCCACCGCACGGGGAGCGACCGCTGCGTCCAGCACCGGCTTCCGCAACGTGCCGGGCCACGGGGCCACGGCCACCGTGGACGGCCGGCGGGTGGCCGTCGGCAACCGCAAACTGATGGTGGACGAGGACGTGGACGTCCCGGCGGCGTTGATGGGCCGCCGCGACGAGTGGGCCTCCACCGGCCGCACCGCGGTCCTCGTCGCCGTCGACGGCCGAGGAGTGGGTGTGATCGCGCTGGCCGATGCCGCCCGGGAAACCTCCGCCGCCGCGGTCCGGGATCTGCACGACCTGGGTGTGCAGGTCGTGATGCTCAGCGGTGACAATCAGGCCACCGCGCGCCGCATCGCCGACCAACTCGGCATCGACACCGTCATCGCCGAGGTGCTGCCCGGGGATAAGGCCGCCACGATCGCCGAATTGCAGCGGCAGGGGCGCAGGGTCGCCATGGTCGGCGACGGTGTCAACGACGCTCCGGCGCTGGCGCAGGCCGACCTGGGGGTGGCGATCGGCGCGGGCACCGATGTGGCGATCGAGACCGCCGATCTGGTGTTGATGCGCTCCGATCCCCTCGATGTGCCGATCGCGTTGCGGATCGGGCGAGGCACCCTGCGCAAGATGCGCCAGAACCTGTGGTGGGCGGTGGGCTACAACGTGATCGCCCTGCCGATCGCAGCCGGGGTGTTTCAGCCGGCTTTCGGGCTTGTGTTGCGCCCAGAGATCGCCGCGTTGTCGATGTCGGGATCCAGTCTCATCGTGGCCGTCAACGCGCTGATGCTCAAGGGCCTTACGCTCCCCGCGCCGACGGCGGCGACCGCCGCAGCTGACCGGCGGCCGTCACACATCACGGCGTGAAGCCGCCAGCTAACCCAGAGCGGGAGCCACTGCGTCGATCGCGGCGCGCAGCTTGTTGGTGACCTCGTCTGCGACGTCCTGCAGCGCCGGCTCACCAGTCACCTGAACCAGCAGCTGCGGGTTCATCGCCTCCACAAGCACCCGGGCGTCGTCGGCCGGGTCGGTGCGGACGACCACGTTGCAGGGCAGCAGCAGGCCGATCTGGCGGTCGATGCCCACCGCCCGGTGGGCCAGCGGGGGATTGCAGGCGCCGAGGATCAGGTAGTTCTCCATGTCCTGGTCGAGTTTGGCCTTCAGCGTAGCTTTCATGTCGATCTCGGTGAGTACACCAAAGCCCTGGTCGGACAACGCCTCCCGGGTGCGCGCCACCGCATCGGCGAACGAGGATTGCAGCGACGTCGAAATGGCGATGCTCATGCGGGGTCCCTCCGGATGCTCGGTTTACCTAATCTCCTTCCCGAATCTGGCACCGCTATCCACCAAGAGGGACGAGCAAGGAGGTTCTTTATCGAATCTTCACAGAACGACCAAAAGACCCGCACCAGTCGGGGGAAGGCTGAACCGAGGACCGATGTGGACGACGAAAGGGATCTGTTTGTGAAGAAGATCAGGACGGCGGCGATTGGCGTGGTGGCGTTGGCGGCGGTGGCCGCCATCGGGGCGTGTAGCAAGTCGGCGACCACAGAGGCTGGTCCGCCGGCGTCAACGTCGACCCAGATCTCGGCAACAACCCAGGCGGCCGCCCACAATCAGGCCGACATGGATTTCGCGCACAGGATGATCCCGCACCATCGGCAGGCAATCGAGATGAGCGACATCATCCTCGGAAAGCAGGGCATCGACCCCCGCGTGGTCGATCTTGCCGAGCAGATCAAGGCCGCCCAAGGCCCGGAGATCACTACCCTGCAAGGCTGGATGAGCCAGTGGGGCATGCCGATGAGTGGGATGCCGGGGATGAGCGGTAGCAGCATGCCGCCCATGAGCGGAATGCCCGGGATGGATCACGGCGGCATGAGCGGGATGGACGGCATGATGTCGCCGGCGCAGATGGACGCGTTGACCACCGCCCAGGGTGTCGAGGCCAGCAAGCTGTTCCTGACCGGGATGATCGCCCATCACCAGGGTGCGCTGACCATGGCCCAGGACGAGATCAATAACGGTCAGTTCCCCGATGCGATTGCGATGGCCCGGTCGATCCTGGGGAGTCAACAGAAGGAGATCGACACCATGAACCAGATCCTGTCCTCTCTGTAGGGGTTGGGATGTCCCAGACCCGGACCTATCAGGTGCGCGGGATGACCTGCGGGCATTGCGCTGGTGCGGTGACCGCGGAGCTGGAGAAGCTGGGTGCCGTCACCGCGGTGGTGGTCGAGGTGGTGCCGCAGGGTGATTCACTGGTCACCGTGACGAGCACGGCTGCTCTGACCGACGATGCGGTGCGCGCCGTGGTGGCGGTCGCGGGTTACGAGCTCGTCGGGACACCCTCGCGCTGAGAGGCGACCGGCACCGCCACGGTGAAGGTGGTGCCCTGACCGGGTCCGCGGCTGGCCGCGCTGATGTGCCCGCCATGGGCTTCGGTCAGTGCCTTGGCGATCGCTAGTCCGATACCCGATCCGCCGTGACCGCGGTCGCGGGCGGAGTCGGCGCGGTAGAACCGTTCGAAGACGTGCGGCAGGTGCCCTGCGGGGATCCCGTCGCCGTCGTCGGTCACAGTGAAGGCCACTTCCGGTCCGCGCCGGGTGGTGGTCAAAGTGACGTGCCCGCCGGCGGGGGTGTGCCGCAGGGCGTTGTCGAGCAGATTGCCCAGTACCTGGGTGAGCCGTTGCCGGTCGGCCCAGATCCGCGCGGTATCGCCGGCTTCGGTGTGCAGGGCAACCGCCTTGGCGGCGTAGCGGTCGGCGAACGCCGCCTTCAGTGCGGTGAGGAGTTCGGCCGTGTCGACCGGTCCCCGGGCGATCGCGGTGTGGGATTCCTCGGCCTGGGCCAGTGCTCCGGCGTCGGCGGAAAACCGCACCCGACGCCCGGTCTGCTCGCGCAGCATCGCAATCGTCTGAGGGTCAAGGGTTTTCACGCCGTCCTCGACGGCTTCCAGGTAAGCCTCCAGGACCGCAACCGGGGTCCGGATTTCGTGCGCCAGGTCCCCGAACATCCGGCGGCGGGTGGATTCCACCGATTGCAGGCGCTGCGCCATCTGGTTGAACGAGCCGGCCAGGTTCTCGAATTCGTCTCCCAGTTGCGGTGGGGCGACGCGGATGTCGTAGTGGCCCTCAGCGATCGCCGCGGCTGCTTGCGACAGTTCGGCGATGGAGTGTTGCAGACGCCGGCTCAAATAGGCGGTGACGACGAACGCGGTCGAGGCGGCCACGGTGATCGCCACCGCGATCGACAGGGCGGTGGCGTGCTGATAGGCCTGCTCGGCGTGGAACTGCTCGTTGGAATTGTGTTCCACTCCGGCTTGGTGCAGATGTTCGCGGAATAGCGGCGGCCCGACCACCGAGGCGACCACCCAGGTGGTGGCTCCTCCGGCGAGCAGCACCAGTGTCTGGGCGAGCAGCAGCCGCCCGCGCATCCCCATCCCCGGCCGCGGCGTCATCGCCCGGTTCCCATCCGGTAGCCCACTCCGCGGACGGTGAACACGAACCGCGGCTCGGTCGGGTCGTCGCCGAGTTTGCGCCTCAGGTGTCCGACGTGGACGTCGACCAGATGGTCGTTGCCCACCCACGGTTCGCCCCACACCGCGTCGATGAGCTGGCGGCGGCTCCACACCGCACCCGGGCGCGACGACAACGCCGCGAGGATGTCGAACTCGGTGCGGGTCAACGGGATCGGATCGCCGTTGAGGAATACCTGACGGCTGGCCACCTCGATCGACAGCGACCCGAAACTGCGGGCGGGTGGCATCTGCGCACCGGCGCCAGCGGGACTCATCGCGACCGCGGCCGTGCGTGGCCGGCGCAGCATGGCGCGGATCCGGGCGACCAACTCCCGCGGGCTGAACGGTTTGGTGATGTAGTCATCGGCCCCCACCGAGAGCCCGACGATGGTGTCCATCTCGGTGTCACGGGCAGTCAGCATCACCACGTAGGCATCGGAGAACGTCCGTAGCTGTCGGCACACCTCCAGCCCGTCGATACCCGGCAACCCCAGGTCCAGCACCACCACGTCGGGATCGACCTCGCGGGCCACCGCCAACGCCTCGGCCCCGCCATGGCAGACCGTAACCTCGAAATGTTCGCGTTGCAGATAACTGGCGACCACGTCGGCGAGGGCGGCCTCGTCATCGACCACCAACGCGCGATAGCCGAAGTCAGCGCCACCCCCGGCGGCACCGGGTAAGGAATCCATCCCCACATCGTGCCGCGCGTGCCGCGGCACACCGCAGCTTGAGCGAATCTTCACACAACCAACACCAAACCCCCGCAGCCCCGGGGCGACAGTGGAACGCGCAGGCCCACGACGAAAGGCCCGGCGATGACCCAAGCGCGCCCGGCGGCGATGCCGCTGACTCGGCGGGGGTTTCTGGTGGCCGCCGCCGTCGGCGGTGCATCCCTGGTCGGGTGTAGCCGCTCCACCACCGCCAGCGGCACCACCGAGGCGATTGCCGCGGCCGAGGCCGCCCGCCCCCACACCGGCAAGACCGTGACCGCCCGGTTGTCCCCAGGCGCCACCCTGACCTTCGCCAACCAGACCGCGATGTGGCATCCCATGCACCTGCACGGGCACACCTTCCAGGTGATCAAGGCCGACGGAAGTCCCGGTCCGCGCAAGGACACCGTCATCGTCACACCCATGCAGACCGTGTCGGTCCGGCTCGTCGCCGACAACCCCGGCGTCTGGATGCTGCACTGCCACAACGGCTATCACATGGATGCCGGGATGATGACGACCCTCAACTACAGCAACTGACATCGCAGCGTCCGGATAGAGATCGACATGGAAGAGAAAGGAGACGTTTCATGATGTTCTGGTCCGACCACGACATGAGCGGATGGGGATACGCAGGCATGGTGATCGGAATGGTCTTGTTCTGGGTCCTGATCATCGTCGGCATCGTCGTCCTGATCCGCTACACCACCGGTGCCACCCAAACCCGCGTCACCGCGACCCCGCGCTACAGGGACTACGAGACACCCGAGCAAGTGCTGGCCTGCCGGTTCGCTCGCGGGGAGATTGACGACACCGAGTACCGCAACCGCCTTGAGGTGCTGCACAGCACCCCGCGGCGCTGACACGGCAGAGGGCGGTGGTTTCCGAGAGCCGCGACGATTTCCGCCTGCCGATCACCGTTCGGCGCCGCGGGCACGAGCAGCGCCGAATCAGCTAGACACAAGCGCGCCATCAGAAATCCCGGGCCGAAGGCTCGGATCTACAACCCGAAGGGATCGCCACCATGACCGAATCGACACCAACCACCGCGACGTTGGACCCGACCGACACCACCGAACCCATGGGCCGCCCCAACACCCGGCTGTACCAGGTGTTGGCCTGGGTGGGCATCGTCGCCGGGATCTTGTTCATCGTCGCCGTGGTCTTCTTCTCCGGCTTCTTCGCCGCCCGCGCAACCGGCGGGTACGGATGGCACCGCGGCGTCCAGAGCGGCCAGATGGGTTCGGGCGGGCCCATGGGAGCGGGCTGCCCGATGATGCAGGGCGGCGGAATGGGCCCCGGGATGATGAGTCCCGGCGGTATGCCCGGCATGGGACCCGGTGGGATGGCACCCGGTAGCTCCCGGGCATCGACCCCGCCCTCGTCAATGCCGATGCCGCCCGCCGGACAGCGGTAAACGTCATCTCAGCGCGGGGCCAGCTGGCCGCGCGCGATGATCGCCGAGCCCGGGAGAGCCTGGCGACGCGATCACCTCCTCACCGGGCGCGGACGTAATGAGCGGTCGGCGGTTAGCGAGTAAGCGCTGACGGCCCACCGGTGCCGCAATTTCCGCGGCAGCCATGACCTGGACAACCGTGCGGTTCTAAGATTCGCCACAAAAACCGGAAAAAGCACTTCGCCATCGTCGGCGGAATCCCGACGGCTGCGCTGATCAGATCGGTTGGCATTCGCCAATGGAAAGCGGAACCTACAAAAATGTAGGTTCCGCTTTACGATGGCGAAATTCCGCTTTTGATGGCAAAGCGATGGCAACTTTGCCGGAAAGTCGTTAGACCGGCTAGCTAGCCAGCCCGCTTTCGGAGGTGACGAAGCGCGGCCGAGACCGGAGCCACAGTGTTCGCGATCACCACCCGCCAGGACAGCACCCTGGCCGCCGTCGATCTCGTCGTCGCAATCCCCACGGCCCGCAGCGCCCAGTTCGGCGGATCGCTGTTCGAGCAGGCGTCGATGATCCTGCTCGATGCTCTGGTCATCGACGTCACCGCCGGCCATCCCGACGCCCACACCGCCATGGCCGGTCGGCACAGCAATCTCGAATGAGGCCCGATCGGGCACCCGACTCATCCGCAGGTCCGACACCGCACGAACTGTTTCCGCGCGCCGCCGCTTTCATAGTCGGCACACAGCTGTCGGCTAGGTGAGGCCCATCGGGCGGCCCTAGGTTCTGGAGTCGTCCGGTAAAGGTGATGAAAGGTGAAGTGATGCAAACGGTTACGTGTTTTCGGCGGGCGCTGTTCGGGGTGGTGGTTGCAGGGGCGATGGGCACTGTGATCGGTGTGCCGCTCGCCCAGGCCGCTCCGGGTGAATCCTCCGATCCGTTCGGCACATGCATGGCGCAGAACGGTGTGTCCGCCCCGCAGGGTGGGCCGGGTGGACCCGGTGCGCCGAGCGGTCCGCCGCCCTCGGGTACGCCGCAGGGTGGGCCGCAGGGTGGTCCGGCGGGGACGCCGCCAGCGCCTCCTGGTGTCGATAAGGGCTTGTGGGACAAGGCAATCGCCGCGTGTCAGTCGTTGGCGCCGGTGCCGCCTGCGCGCTGACTCCGAGCACCGCGGCCCCCGAGTTCCCCGGCTCGGGGGCCGCGGCTTTGGTTTAGGGGATGACTGCCACGACGGCGGCTGTCGCGGCTCCGTTGGCCGAGGTAGCGCGGACCGACACCTGTTGTCCGGGCCGTAACGAGGGCCCGGCTTTGCGGGTCTGGGCGGACAGCGTGTAGGTCTGGGTGTAGCCGTCGTCGCTGCGCACGGTCAGCGTGTCGTCGGTGCTGGCGATCACCGCTCCGGTTTGGGTCAGTTCGGTGGTGAATCCGCCCTTCCCGTCGGAGGCGACGGAGTGGCTGTGCAGTGTGCCGGCGGCGATCCCGGGTCCAGGGCCGGGGCCGTGGGGGCCTTCCCAGCCCGGCGGCGGCCCGGCGGGTCCCTGCCCGACAGCCGATGAGCCGGCGGCCGCGGCGTAGACCGCCGCAGCGCCCCCGACGGCGAGCGCCACGGCGATCCCCACCGCGGCCAGGGTGGTGCGCGGCGACCAGGTTGGGTGCGCAGGAGGAGGCGTGTGCGGTCCGTCGGCCGGTCGCTGTTCGGCGTTCATGGGGTCATGATCGCTGCCGAAGCTAGGTCCGCGCTGTGCGCTCACCGGGCTGTCAGCCCGCGTCGCGCGCCGGCGATATCTGCATAGCTGGTGCACAGGTGCCACAAAGAGTCGGCCCATCGCCGTTCGGATACTGATAGCCATGTCTTCTTCTGCGCCGGCTGAGCGGACGGTGATGCACCGGGCCGACGGCACCCCGATCCAGGTGTTGGTGGTCGATGACGAAGCTGTGCTCGCCGAGATGGTGTCGATGGCCCTGCGCTACGAGGGCTGGTCGGTCACCACCGCCGGCGACGGCGCGTCGGCGATCGCGGCCGCCCGCACTACACGCCCGGACGCGGTGGTTCTCGACATCATGCTTCCCGACATGAGCGGTTTGGAAGTGCTGCGGGCGTTGCGGGAGCTGATCCCGACGCTGCCGGTGTTGCTGCTGACCGCCAAGGACGGGGTGGAGGACCGCATCGCCGGGTTGACTGCCGGCGGGGATGACTATGTGACCAAGCCGTTCTCGATTGAAGAGGTGGTGCTGCGGTTGCGGTCGTTGTTGCGTCGTACCGGTGTGGCCACCGAGGACAATGGGGCGCAGATCGTCGTGGGCGATCTGGTGCTCGATGAGGACAGCCATGAGGTGACCCGCGCCGGGGACCCGATTGTGTTGACCTCCACCGAGTTCGAATTGCTGCGGTTCTTGATGCGCAACCCCAGGCGGGTGCTGTCCAAGGCGCAGATTCTGGACAGGGTGTGGAGTTATGACTTCGGCGGGCGGTCGAACATCGTCGAGTTGTATATCTCCTACCTGCGCAAGAAGATCGACACCGGCCGCGAGCCGATGATCCACACGCTGCGAGGCGCCGGTTATGTTCTCAAACCTGCGGGCTGACCCTCGCTCGCTGCGGGCGAGGCTGCTGCTCGGGCAGATCCTGTTGTTGACTGCGGTGTGCATCGGCATCGGCGGGGCCACCGAGGTGGCGCTGCACCGGTATCTGGTCGGTCAGCTCGATGCTCAACTGCGCGAGACCGCCCATCGCTCGGCGGAGTTGTACGGCCGTCCGCTGCCGCCCCCGCCGCCGCCGTGGGACGGCACCCGGCCCTTCCCGCAGCCCGGTCCCGGCCCGGAGTTTCTCGATGCGCCCGGCCAGCCGGTCGGCATGGTCGCTAGCGTCATCGAGTTCGGGACGGCGGTCAACCCGGGTGTCCTGGCGGCCGGGGGTGTGCGCGCCGAGATCTCCCCGGCCGCGGCGCGGCAGTTGGCCGGCTATGCGGGTCAGCGTCGTCCCGGTACAGGACGGTTGGCTGACCTCGGCCGCTACCGGCTGATCGCGGCGCCCACCCGGCGCCCGGGGACGGTGCTGGTCATTGGTCTCAGCATGAGGGGTGTCGACCAGACGCTGGTGCGGGTGGCGGTGATCTTCGCGGTGGTCGCTGCCGGTGCGCTGGCGGTGGCCATCACGGTCGGCGTCCTGATCGTCCGGCGGGCTCTGGCGCCGCTGAACCGGGTCGCTGCCACCGCGGCGGATGTCGCGAACCTGCCCCTGGATCGAGGTGAAGTGGCCGTGCCGGTGCGCTTCGCCGACCACGACGCCGACCCGCGCACCGAGGTCGGCCGCCTCGGTCTGGCCCTCAACCGGATGCTCGACCACATCGCCGCCGCCCTGTCGGCGCGGCAGGCCAGCGAAAGCCGGGTCCGCCAGTTCGTGGCCGACGCCAGCCACGAGTTACGCACCCCGCTGGCCGCGATCCGCGGCTACACCGAACTGGCGCAACGCCGACGAGCGGAGCTTCCCGACGACGTGGCTCATGCGATGGGTCGGGTGGAGTCCGAGGCCAAGCGGATGACCGATCTGGTGGAGGACCTGCTGCTGCTGGCTCGGCTGGATTCCGGGCGACCGCTGGCGGCCGAGCCGGTCGATCTGGTGCGGTTGTGCGCCGACGTGATCTCCGACGCCCACGCGGCCGGCCCCGATCACCAGTGGAGTCTCGAGGTTCCCGACCAGCCGGTGGACGTCCTCGGTGACGACGCACGGCTGCATCAGGTTCTGGCCAACCTGCTCGCCAACGCCCGCATTCACACCCCGCCCGGCACCACCGTCACGGTCTCGGTCCAGACCTGCGGCGATCGCGCCGTGCTGCGGGTGGTCGATGACGGGCCGGGTATCCCTGCGCAGTTGCAGCCGGAGGTGTTCGGGCGTTTCGTCCGCGGCGATACCTCGCGGTCGGGCGGGTCGACGGGATTGGGCTTGGCGATCGCCGCCGCGGTGGTGCGCGCCCACGCAGGAACCATCAGTGTGCACAGCGTGGCCGGGCGCACCGAGTTCCGGGTGGAGTTTCCCCGCGCCGACGATGCCGTGACGCCGCCGCGATGACCAGACACCGCATCGGGCTGGCGCTGCTGCTCATCGCGACGGCCACCCTCTACGTGTGGAACCTGGGTGCCAGCGGGTGGGCTAACCCGTTCTACTCCGCGGCCGCGCAGGCCGGGGGCGCGGACTGGACGGCGTGGCTGTTCGGTTCCAGTGACGCCGCGAACGCGATCACCGTCGACAAGCCCCCGGCGGCGCTGTGGCTCATGGGCGCATCGGCTCGGCTCTTCGGGGTGAATCCGTGGAGCATTCTGCTGCCGCAGGCGCTGGCCGGCACCGCCGCCGTCGCGGTCCTGTACGCCGCGGTGCGCCGGGTCGCCGGCCCGTCGGCCGGTCTGCTCGCCGGCGCGGTCTTCGCGCTGACCCCCGCGGCTGCCTTGATCTTCCGGTTCAACAACCCCGACGCACTGTTGGTACTGCTACTGGTGGTGGCCGCCTACGCCACCCAGCGGGCGTTGGACGCGAGCGCGGCCCCGTGGTGGCTACCGCTGGCGGGCACCGCCATCGGGGCGGCGTTTCTGACGAAGATGCTGCAGGCCGTCCTCGTCGTGCCGGCACTGGCCGGGGTCTTCCTGCTGGCGGCGGATCTGCCGGTGCGCCGGCGGCTCGCGCGGCTGGGCGGTGCGGGTGCGGCGATGGTGGTGTCCGCGGGCTGGTATCTGCTGCTGGTCACACTGCGGCCTGCCGATTCCCGGCCCTACATCGGTGGCTCGCAACACAACTCGATCCTCGAATTGACGTTGGGCTATAACGGGATCGGCCGGCTCACCGGCAAGGAAACCGGCGGTCTGGGCAACCTGAACTTCGACGTCGGCTGGACCCGGCTGTTCGGACCCGAGATGGGCGGGCACATCGCCTGGCTGCTGCCCGCCGCCGCTATCGCGATCATCGCCGGACTGTGTATCACCCGCGCCGCCCCGCGCACCGACACCACCCGCGCCGCCCTGCTGCTGTGGGGCGGCTGGCTGGCGGTGACCGCGGTGGTGTTCAGCTACGCCAACGGCATCCTGCACCCCTATTACACCGTCGCCCTCGCGCCGGCCATCGGCGCCGGACTGGCCATCGGCACGACCCTGCTGTGGCAGCTCCGCACCGACATCCGGGCGGCCACCACCCTGTCGGGCATGGTCGCGATCACCACCGCACTGGCCTACGTCCTGCTTCGGCGAACCCCGGCATGGATGAGCTGGCTGCAGGTGGCCGCCCTGATCATCGGTATCGCCGCCGCGCTACTGCTGCTCGTGGTGGGACGGCTGCCGCGGCCGGTCGGCGCCGGGGTGGCCGCGGCGGCAGTGGTCGCGGCACTGGCCGGGCCGGGCGCCTACGCGATCGCCACGGCCGCCACCGCCCACCGCGGGGCGATCCCGTCGGTCGGCCCCTCGGGCGGAACGCACTTCCCGAGCCTGTTCGACGCCCCGCACGTTCCGCCGGAGTTGACCGCGGCCTTGCGTGCGGACGCCGCCTCCTACACCTGGGTGGGCGCGGTGATCGGGTCGAGCAACGCCGCCGGCTACCAGTTGGCCGCCGGGGATCCGGTGATGGCAGTCGGCGGGTTCAACGGCACCGACCCCGCACCCACCCTCGACCGGTTCCAGGCGCTGGTCGCCGCCGGCCGCATCCACTGGTTCATCGACGCCGGGATGCCCATGTTCGGCCGATCCTCCGGCAGTGACGCCGCCCAACAGATCGCCGACTGGGTCGCCGAGAGCTTCCTTGCCCAGGTCGTTGGTGGTGTCACCGTCTATGACCTGTCGGTCGGGCATTCATAGCGGGCACATAGCTGCGACCCACGGCCGGCTCACACCGGGGGTTGACGATGACACCATGACCACCACCGAAGCCCCCGCCCTCCGCCGCCGCAACGCCGCGCAGATCGCCGCCGAGCGCGACGTGCCGGTGCTCGATGTCGTCGTCCCGGTGTACAACGAGCAGGCGGTCCTGGCCCGCTCGGTGCACCGCCTGCACGAGCACCTGCGGGAGAGTTTCCCGTTCTCGTTCCGGATCACGATCGCCGACAACGCCAGTATCGACGACACCCCAGCGGTCGCGGCGGCGCTGGCCGAGGAACTGCCGGACGTGCGGGTGGTCCGTCTGGAGCAGAAGGGCCGCGGCCGCGCCCTGCACCAGGTGTGGTCGGCCTCCGACGCGGTGGTCCTGGCCTACATGGACGTCGATCTGTCCACCGACCTGGCGGCGCTCTCGCCGTTGGTGGCCCCGCTGGTGTCCGGGCACTCCGACCTGGCGATCGGCACCCGGCTGAGCCGGGGCTCGCGCGTCGTGCGGGGCGCCAAGCGGGAATTCATCTCCCGCTGCTACAACCTCATCCTGCGGTCCACCCTGGCGGCGAAGTTCAGCGACGCCCAATGCGGATTCAAGGCGATCCGCGCCGACATCGCCCAGCGCCTGCTGCCGCACGTCGCCGACACCGGCTGGTTCTTCGACACCGAACTGCTGGTGCTCGCCGAGCGCAGCGGCCTACGGATCCACGAGGTCCCGGTGGACTGGGTCGACGATCCCGACAGCCGGGTCCACATCGTCGCCACCGCCGTCGCCGACCTCAAGGGCGTGGGACGCCTCCTCACCGGCTTCGCCACCGGGGCGATCCCGGTGGCGGCCATCGGCGCCCAGTTCGGCGATCAGGCCGGCGCGCCACGCTCGCTGCTGCACCAGAGCGTGCGCTTCGCCGCGGTCGGCGTGTTCTCCACGCTGGCCTACCTCGCCCTGTTCGTGATGCTGCGCCCGATGGGCGCCCAAGGGGCTAACCTGGCGGCCCTGCTGATCACCGCGATCGCCAACACCGCCGCCAACCGCCGCTTCACCTTCGGTGTGCGCGGCCAGGGTGCGGTGCTCCGCCACCACTTCGAAGGTCTGCTCGTCTTCGCCATCGGGCTGTCACTGACCAGCGGAGCGTTGGCGGTCCTCAGCGGGTTCGGCCACGCGCCGCGGGCGGTGGAACTCGGGGTGCTGGTAATGGCCAACCTGATCGCCACCGTGGTGCGGTTCGTGCTGTTGCGCGGCTGGGTGTTCCACCCGCGCCGGGTCGCCGCGGCCACCGGGACCACCCGATGACCGCCGCCGTGGCGCACCCGACGGTGTGGCAGATGACCGCCGAGGCCGATCGGGGTGCGCGCCCCCACCCGCCACGATGGACCCGCCCCGGGTTGTGGGCGCTGCTCACCGGCACCGCGCTGCTGTACCTGTGGGGACTGGGCGCCTCCGGCTGGGCCAACGAGTACTACGCCGCCGCAGTCCAAGCCGGCTCCCGGAACTGGACGGCGCTGCTGTTCGGCTCCCTGGACCCGGGCAACGCCATCACCGTGGACAAACCCCCCGCATCGCTGTGGGTGATGAGCCTGTCCGGGAAGATCTTCGGCTTCAGCAGCTGGTCCATGCTCATACCCCAGGCGCTGATGGGCGTGGCCACCGTGGCGCTGCTGCACGCCGCGGTGCGCCGGGTCGGCGGCGACGGCGCGGGTCTGCTCGCCGGAGCAGCGCTGGCCCTGACCCCGGTGGCGGCGCTGATGTTCCGCTTCAACAACCCCGACGCCCTGCTGGTCCTGCTGCTTGTCACCGCGGCCTACTGCGTGACCCGCGCCCTCGACGGCGCCGCGCCCCGCAGCCACTACCGCTGGCTGGCCCTGGCCGGCGCAGCGCTGGGTTTCGCGTTTCTGGCCAAGCTGCTCCAAGCGCTGCTCATCACACCGGCTTTGGCTCTGGTCGTGCTGGTGGCGCTACCCGGCGGCGTGTGGCACCGCGTCCGCTCCCTGGCCGTGGGACTGACCACGATGGTGATCGGCGCCGGCTGGTACGTCGCACTGGTCGAGCTGTGGCCCGCAGCCTCGCGCCCCTACATCGGCGGATCCACCAACAACAGCCTGCTGGAACTGACCCTGGGCTACAACGGCCTCGGCAGGGTCCTCGGCGGCGAGGGCAACCCCGGCGCCCCCGGCGGCGCAGCGCCCGCCGATCTCCCCGGCGGCGGACCCGGCCCGGGTGGCTTCGGCGGATCTCCCGGTATCGCGAGGCTTTTCGGCGACGCGATGGGAACCGAGATCTCCTGGCTGCTGCCCGCGGCGCTGATCTCGCTGGCGGCCGGGCTGTGGTACACCCGCCGCGCCCCACGCACCGATCACACCCGCGCCGCCCTGCTGCTGTGGGGCGGCTGGCTGGTGGTGACCGCCCTGGTGTTCAGCTTCATGAAGGGCATCATGCACCCCTACTACACCGTCGCACTGGGCCCGGCGATCGCCGCACTGGTCGGCATCGCGGTGCCAGAACTCTGGCGCGGCCGACACGTCGTCTCCCAGCGCCTGGTGCTGGCCGCCATGCTGGCCGCCACCGGGGTGTGGAGCTTCATCCTGCTCACCCGCACCCCGCAATGGCTGCCATGGCTGCGATGGGTCCTGCTCATCGGAGCTATCCTCGCTGCCGCAGCGCTGGCCGCGGGAGCGGCACGGTTCGGCCGGCAGGCGACCGTCGCGCTGGCCGCCTCCGGGCTGCTGTTCGGGTTCGCCGGAACCGCGGCCTACACCATCGACACCGCCGCGACGCCACACCGCGGCTCGGTACCGAGCTCAGGACCGCACCGCGCCGACAGCGATCTCCCGCCGGGAGCGCCAGGCGGAAGCGGCCCCTTCGGCGGCCCCGACATCAGTGCGAACACCGCATTGATCGCGCTGGTGCGCCAGGCCGACAATCGTTGGGCGGCAGCCACTGTCGGCTCCCACACCGCCGCCGGCCTGCAACTGGGCAGCGGAGCGTCGGTGATGTCGATCGGCGGCTTCGGCGGCGGAGACCCCTCACCCACCCTCGAACAGTTCAAGACCTATGTCGCCGACGGGCAAGTCCATTACTTCATCGTCGGCAACGGTCCCGGGTCACCCGGCGGACCCGGCGCCCTCAACGGTCACAGCGGCTTCGGACCCGGATTCCAATCCGGCACCGGAACCCAGATCACCGACTGGGTCAAACAACACTTCACCGCGCAGAACATCGGTGGAACGGTGGTCTACGACCTGACCAGGACGGTGTAAAGCCGGGCAAGAGTCGTGACCGTGACGGCCGCTTCCGTTGGCTGTTCACCTCGCGAAGAGTGCATCCGCAAGATGCACGGCGGCTGCGCGACACCCACTCAGCAGCCGGCGGCAACGCCCGCGTGCACTTCACGAATGACCTGTTCCCGCTTTCCCGGACACCGAGGTTGAGGCGATGATCGTCTCAACGGAAGGAGTCCGATCAACGATGCCTGCTGCTCACCCGGAGGAGTTCCGCCGCCGTGCGGTGGAGTTGGCCCGACTGCGGGAGAAACCGATTGCCCAGATCGCCAAGGACCTGGGGATCAGCGAGTCGTGTCTGCGCCGGTGGATGGGCCTGGCCGACGTCGAAGAAGGCCACAAGGAGGGCCTGACCAAAGACGAACGCGCCGAGCTCGTCCGGCTGCGCCGGGAGAGGCGGGTCTTAGAGATGGAATTGGAGATCCTCAAACGGGCCAGCGCCTACTTCGCGCGGGAGAACATCCTCCCAAAATAGGGTTCCGGCTGGTCCAGGAGCTTGCCGCCGACGGGTTCCCCGTCGCGGTGGCCTGCCGGATCCTGAAAGTCTCGACCTCGGGCTTCTACGAATGGCGAACACGGCCGGCATCGGAACGCGACCGCCAGGATGCCGAGTTGGCCAACGCCATCACCGCGATCCACGCCGGCTCGCGGCAGACCTACGGGGTGCGCCGTATCCACGCCGAGTTGCGCCAGGGCCACGGTGTGCGGATCGGCCATAAGCGGGTGTGGCGGTGCATGAAACTTGTGGGAGTGCAGGGGGTGCACCGCCGTCGCTGGCGCCGGCCCCGACCGGCGGTGGCGTCCTGGCCGGACCTGGTCAACCGGAAGTTCCAGGCTGACGGCCCGGACCGGTTGTGGGTCACCGACATCACCCAACACCGCACGCAGGAAGGGTGGGTCTACGCCGCGGTCGTGCTCGACGTCTACTCCCGCCGCGTCGTGGGCTGGTCGATCGCCGACCATCTGCGAACCGAATTGGTCGCCGACGCCCTCGACATGGCTCGGTTACGCCGCAAACCCGTTGGGACAGTTGTCCATTCGGACCGCGGAGCGCAATATACCTCGTGGCTGTTCGGCCACCGGCTGCGCGAGGCCGGCCTGCTGGGCTCGATGGGGCGGGTGGCCTCGGCGTTCGATAACGCGATGATCGAATCGTTCTTCGGTTCGATGCAGATCGAGCTGCTCGACCGCCGCACCTGGACCACCCGGGCCGAGCTGGCGACGGCGATCTTCGAATACATCGAGGCCTTCTACAACCCGGTCCGCCGCCACAGCGCCCTGGACTACCGCAGCCCGATCGACTACGAAAGACATCACACGACCACCAACACGGCCGCGTGAACACCCAACACCAGCCGTCCGGGGAACCGGGAACAGGTCACGAAGCCCACCGCAACGGGTGGGCAATCCCAACTGAAGTCACGGCGCCTGTTCGTCCGTCAACGATCCATCTCACCTCACCGAGCCTGGCCGCGATACGGCTCACGAGTCTCTCCAATAGGTCGCTGTCGCCGGGATCGGCGGCAATGGCCACCACCCGATCGGCGGACTGCCCTGCCAAAAGCCGCGCAAGCTTGCCAGCATGGCGGGCAGTAACAGCAACGCGGTACCCGACCGCCACTAAACGGAGGGCGCGCCGGCCACCATCGTCACAGTCTGCATGGGTAATCAGCACAACGCCGTCCAAAAAGTGCACCTGCTGCGGAACATGTTCGCTCATAACATCATTCGACTCTGACTCACTAGGAGCCGGCAGTGTCTGCACTATGAGTCGGCTAAGCCGAACAGTCGGCATCCGGCGTGTGCGACAAGGATGCGCTGCTGCCAAATCGGTTGCTCCGCAGGGCAAACGACGTACCCACACCGGCGGTACTGGCAGGGGATGCGTCCTTCCAACTCACCGCGCTTACCAACTAACAACTCGGCCGCAGCCCTGCGAAGACCCCAGACCTGTATCGGCCAATAGACCGGCCGAAGCGTCCCAGAGCGGAACAACCGTACGGTTCTCGGATTCGCCACGAAAAGCGGAAAAACTCCCTCGCCAAGCAGAGCGGAAAATTACCGAAAGTGCAGCTCGCGGCGGTGTCCGTTCGCCAACCAAAAGCGGAACCTACACGACCACTTGTAGGTTCTCACGCGTAGGTTCAAAATCTCACGGGTAGCTTCCAACGCCTTTCCAATTTGAAATTGCGATGAGACACGCCGATCGGAGTTCACCGGATCGGCCTTTTGAGTGCCAGTCTGTGTTGCATGACTTTGGTTTTGGGTACGGCCGAGCGGTAGCGGACGACCATGGTTTCGGCGGCCAAGACCGCTGTAACCGAGACGGTGCGGTACCGAACCGCACCGAATGCCGAAGTTTCTTCAGTCGCGCTGACCGACACCGATCCGGATGTCCTCGCAGGGGCTTTTCCGTGGCGCGAGTTTCGGTGGTATTCGGGGCAGAAGCACTACTCGGGTACGTACTGGTCGGCTACTGAGAGTCGGCACGTCATCTATGAATCGCGGTTGGAACTGGCCAGGCTGCTCTACGCGGATTTCGATCGTTCGGTACAGCGAATCTGTGCCCAGCCTTTTCTCCTATCTTGTGTCGTGAATAACGTTGAGCGGAAACACATTCCCGACTATTTCTTGATGACGACTAGCGGCCCGAAGGTAGTAGATGTGAAGCCCGCCCGGAGGTTGTCCGTGCCCGAAGTGGTATCGACCTTCGAGTGGACACGATCGGCGATCGAACGCCGTGGCTGGATGTACGAGGTGTGGAGCGAGCCCTGCGCTGTGGAACTCCACAATGTCCGCTTCCTTGCCGGATACCGAAGGCGAAACCTATTCGATCCAGCTCTGCTGACCGAGCTTCATTCAACTGTGACAGGAGGATTAACGATCGGCGAGGTCATCGAGGCGCCTTCCGCGTGGTCCACGCCCCAGGTGCGGTCGGCGCTATTCCACCTGTTGTGGTCGCAGGAGTTTGTGACCGACCTTCGAGCACGACTGAGTCCTAGATCGACACTTCAGCGAGGGGGTTGATGGAATGAGAAAGGCATCTGTCCGAATCGGGGTTGGGACGCGGCTGATCCTGGACGGTGAGGCGGCCTGTGTCGTCGCACTTGAACCAAGCCAGTCAGGGATCGAACTCACGATTCGTCTTGGATCGAGCGGCCAACGCGCGGAGCGAATTGCGTTGCGGGAACTCCTGGATAGTGGTCGTGCCCGCCTGATTGACGAAGTTGGCGACTCCGAGGGTCCCGCTGATCCGGCGGGTGTGGTTCTTGCCAAGCTGTCCGAGGTCGAGTTGGAGTCTGTGCGCTTCCGCGCGGCGCATGTCCGAGAGGTGCTCACCGGATACCGCTCCGGTCATGCTGAACCACCCCGGCTTTCGTGCACACCTTCTTTTGTGGGAAGGATGGCACGATGCCAAGCAAATACACCCCGGAGGTCAGGGCCAAGGCGGTCCGGTTGGTTCGGGAACATCGCGATGAGTACGACACCGAATGGGCGGCGATGAAGGCCATCTCCACCCGGTTGGGAATGAACGTGGAGACCCTGCGTAAATGGGTGCGTCAGGACGAGGTCGACAGCGGCCAGGCCCCTGGGCTGTCGACCGGGGAAAGCAAGGAGTTGCGGGAGCTTCGAAAGAAGAACCGCGAGCTCGAGCAGACCGTCGAAATCCTCAAGGCGGCAACAAGTTTCTTCGCGCGGGAGAGCGACCCGCGACTGCGTTGATCTGCGGGTTCATCGACGAGCACCGCGCTCGTTTCGGAGTCGCTCCGATCTGCCGCACCCTATCTGAGCACGGGTGTGCGATCGCTCCGAGAACCTATTACGCCTGGCGCAAGCGGCCCCCGTCGAAACGGGAACTGTGGGATACCGCGATCACCGAGATCCTGGCCGGCTACTACGAGCCTGACGAGCTCGGTCGGCGCACGCCCGAGTCGCTGTACGGGGCCACCAAGATGTGGGCCCACCTGCAACGGGAGGGCATCGAGGTGGCCCGCTGCACCGTGGAGAGGTTGATGCGGGCCAACGGCTGGCAGGGGGTCACCCGGACCAAGAGGGTCCGCACCACGATCCCCGATCCGGACGCGGTGCGCCCGCCGGACCTGGTGGACCGCCAGTTCCAGGTACCCGCCCCCAACATGCTGGTCGTGGCCGATTTCACCTACGTCAGGCTGACGTGCGGGAGCTTCGTCTACACCGCGTTCGTCATCGATGCCTTCGCCGGGCGGATCGTTGGCTGGGAATGCTCGGCCAGCAAGCATGTCGGGTTCGTCGAACGCGCGATCCGCCACGCCGCCGCAAGCCGGTCTCGCCAGGGAAACCCGTTGACGGGCAGCACTATTCACCACAGCGATGCGGGCAGTCAATACACTGCGGTGAGGTGCGCCGAGGCCCTGTTGATCGCCGGTCTCAAGCCTTCCATCGGCTCGGTCGGGGACGCCTACGACAACGCCCTGGCCGAGACCACGATCGGTCTGTACAAGACCGAAGCCGTCCGCGCGGACTCACCGTTTCGACGGGGTCCGCTCAACAGGCAGGCCGACGTCGAACTGCTCACCGCCGAATGGGTCCACTGGTACAACACCCAGCGGCTCATGCACCGCCTCGACCGCACACCCCCAGTGGAGTTCGAGGCCCGCTACTACACTCAGCAAGCGGCCACCAAGATGGAGGCACACCAGTAACCGAGTGTGCACGAAAGCCGGGGTGGTTCAAACATCGGATGCTGCGCTCGTCCGGCCCCCCACGCCACCGGCCGAACCCCGGCTCGCTGCGATGCCGACCTGACCGCCGCCGATGCCGCTGTGCTGGGCCCTGACCACCCGGCCATCCGGGCCCAGCGCACCGTCAACACCATCCTCGACCACCCGACCGCCGCCATGGGTGTGTACCGGCACCTGCCCCAACCGCGAATCAACGTCCTGGCCGATATCCGCGCCGTCGCCGGCAGGGCTTTGTCCTACGGAACAGCACAGGACCTCGCAAGGATCGTGCCCGCCGACCTCCTCGCCGCCTACCATCGGGCCCGCAGCAACTCCGATCCCCGAGCCGACATCGCCCCGACGCCGACCAAACCCGGGCTGGCCGCGCCGGCCCAGGCGGCCACCGCCGCCGTCGGGGTGCTCGCCGCGCTGCACGCGCTGGACGTCGACTCCGTTGCCGCCGGGGGCGACGCGCTGCGGTGGCTGGTGAGCACCTCGCGGCAGCGAGGACTACAGGTCAGCGCCACCAACATCGGGTGGGGAAAGAACACAACCGCGGTGCTGAGCGGGATCCAACTCGCCGCGCTGGGACCCTTGCTCAAGCCCAGCGACCAACTGCGCTACCGGATCGGCTCGGTGCTACCGGGCTACCCCACAGCCTCGGCCGCGCCACCCTTCCCGCCCGCCCGACTACCGACCATGCTGTGGCCGGCGTGGTCGCTTCGCCTGGCAATCCCGCACTGCCACCAATGGCAGCTACGCCCCGCCCTGTCAGCTGTGCTTCTGCTCGTCAACAGCCGATTCACCCTTGACGAGGCGACCCGCCTCATCGGCAGTCCGCTCGAGGGCCAAGACATCTCCCGGGTTCTGCGACTTCTGGAAAAGCACGACCAGTGGCACAACATCCGTGCCGCCCTGATCGGCATGGCGGCCTACCTCGCTGACAACGACATCCCGATCGACTACCAGCGGCGGCGCCGCACCGACTACACCACGCTGCTACCCGATGCGGTGTGGGCACAGATCTGCCGCGACACCGCCACCCCCGGACCAGGAGCAGCCCGGGCAAGGATCGCCCGGTGCTTTCTGTTCGAACGCCTCAGCGGACTGCCCGCCGCGACAGCACCAGGAGCCCTGGACGACAGCGCCTTCCGGACCAAGACCGCCGACTTCCCCCGCTACCTCACCCCCGCTCTCGCCCACGCACTCCAGGACCACGCCGAGGAGTTCCTCGCCGAGCGGGGAATCAAGGGCGAACCCGCGACATGGCAGCCCACCTCGAGGTTCCTCGAGGAACTCAAGCTTCCCGGTCCCGACCCTGCCGCCGTCGCGATGCCCGAACTCCACCGACTCATCGGGATGAACAATCTCAAACTCGGCGCCGCGGCCGCCCGGTTGAACACCACCCTCGACACCCTGCGACACCTCCTTGGCAGCCATCCCGCACCCCGACCCGACCCGGAACCAGGCACCCCGCTACCGACTCCCTGCAACCGTGCCTACGTCAAGGCCAAAGCAGCGCTGTCCCGCGAACGCCTCGCTGAACTCTACGAACGCGACCGCCTCTCGCTGCACGACATCGCCGCGGTCATCGGGGTCAGCCGATCGACGATCGCCAGCCTGGCCCGCGACTACGGCCTGCCGATCCGCAACCCCGGCGGCCGACCACGCACCACCATCGACCGCGACTGGCTTTACGACCAGTACGTCAACAACCGCCGGGCCCTGCCCGACATCGCCGCCGAAGCCGCGATGAGCACCACCACCCTGGCGAACTGGGCCAGATTCCACGCGATACCACTGCGGGCTCGGGGCGGTGCCAGTCACAGCGCCACCCTGGCCGCCGAGCACGCCGCTGCCGCGGCACCGGCGCTGATCAGGCCTGCGCTGCGGGGAATCGGGGGGCGGGAACGCCTCGAAAGATTCGCGGCGGCAGCCGATTTCCCGAACCTGTCGATCGCGGCCACCGAACTCGGGGTCCACTCGAGCACGCTGTTCACCCAGATAAACCGGCTGGAGAAGGATCTGAACGTCACCCTGTTCACCCGCGCCGAGCGTGGCCACCGGATGCAGCTGACCGCCGAGGGCTCTCAGGTGGTGGCCACGATCCGGGCGTGCCGAGGCGTGGGGTGGCCGTCGGCCTAGCCACAGGGGTTTGGGGCCCCGCCCTGGGGGTGGGGTAGGACCGCTGGTGGTGGGCTGATGGGTCCTGTTATGGTTCGTGCGGGGCTTTTCGCTGGCACGTGTGGTGTTCCGTCTGGCGGTTCGGGGTTGGTTTCCTCTCGGCTCTCTTCCAACTGGTGCGCGTCTTGGGCTGGCGGTCTGCCGGTGTCCCGGGACGCGTGGGTGTCGTTCGGGGAGTGAAAGTCCTTCGCCGCGCCGGCATCGACGTCAGCGTCCTGCAGGTAAGCGGAATGAGCCTGTGCGACGCTGATGAGCGATATGAACAGACTTTCCACGCCGTGGGCGGCGGCGATGGGCCTGTCCGCCCCGATCCTCAACGCTCCGATGGGTGGCGTCGCCGGTGGGGCGCTGGCGGCAGCGGTCACCCGCTCCGGTGGCTTGGGCATGATCGGGATCGGTAGCGCGGGGTCAACCGCGCTGCTGCAGCGGGAACTCGCGTACCTCTCGGACGTTGACAGCCCGTTCGGCATTGGATTGATCGGCTGGGGAGTGCGGGTCGAGCCCGCCCTTCTAGAGGCTGCCCTGGCGTCGCGGCCTGCGTTGCTGTCGGTGAGTTTCGGCGAGGACTGGTCATGGGTGGAACGCGCCCGAGGCAGTGGGTCCGTCACCGCAACTCAAGTCGCTGACCTCGACGGCGCACTGAGGGCCGTCGACGCCGGGGTTGCGGTGCTGGTGGCCCGCGGCGCGGAGGGCGGCGGGCACGGCCAGCCGCTGAGGGGGACTCTGCCGCTGCTTCGCGAGCTTCTCGAACGGGTGGACGTGCCGGTGCTGGCTGCTGGGGGCATCGCATCCGGGCGCTCCCTCGCCGCGGCCCTGGCAGCCGGGGCATCCGGAGCGTGGATAGGCACCGCGTTCGCCGCCTGTCGTGAATCCACTCTCTCCGACGCCGCGCGCGAGGCGATGATCGCAGCGGACGGTACCGACACCGTCGTCACCCGGGCTTTCGACATCGCGCTGGGCTACCCGTGGCCCGCTTCGATGCCCGAACGGGTGATCGGTAACGGGTTCACCGACGCCTGGCACGGCCGCGAGCATGAGTTGGCCGCCGACCATGGCGCGCTCGCCCACGTGCGTACCGCCATCGCTGACGGCGACTACCGACTGGCGCCGGTCAACGCCGGCCTGGGCGTCGGCGACGTCGTCGCCGTCGAACCCGCGGCCGCCGTCATCGCACGACTCTGCGCGGAAGCCTGGGACGCCCTGCGGCGCTGACCACGACTGAACCGACCGACCGACGACCAAGCCGCTGCTGCCGGGTCGCAAAACAGCTCTTCGACCTGCTGAGGAGCTCGGCCTGATCTGAAGCTTCAAGAACCGGCCGAAACATTCAACCCCAAACCAAAAGGAACTTTTTAGAACAACGAGTGCACCACTGCGAACTCGACCGCGGGCATGCGTCGTATCTCGACACGACACCCTCCCGCAACTTTGGCTGGAGCAGGGTCTACTCAGGGCAGCTTGGCCACAGTCAGCAAGATGGCTGAGTCCTCGAGCGCCAGCACCCCATGGCGGGCATTAGGAATTTCCAGCAGGTCACCGGACCGCCCCTCCCATGCGTTGCCTTCGGATGTCAGGCGGACCCGTCCCCGCAACACATGCAACGTGGCTTCTCCAGGGTTGTTGTGTTCGCGTAGCTCAGCGCCTTTAATCATGCCCACCACCGTCTGGCGCAGCACTCGCTCATGACCGCCGACTACCGTGTCGGAGGCAACTCGCCCGCCGTGTGCGGCAGCCAGTTCGAGCTGCTGGGCGGCCAGCGCGTCGAGCGAAAATCGTTGCACGGAAATCAGTATGTCACCCGCGAAGTTCATTCAGATGGTCGGCTGGGTGCCGACTATCTGGCGTCTTCGGCCGAGTCGGGGTTCTGTGCCCACAGGTCCGGCCCGAACACTTCGTAGTGAATCCGTTCGCCTGAGATGCCCTTGTCGAGCAGGGCCCTGCGGGTTGCCCGCATGAACGGCAGGGGACCGCACATGAAGACGGTGGCGTCAGAGGGGATCTGGATGTCTGAGAGATCCATGTAGCCGGGTAGGGCCGGATGCAGGGTGGGTGCGGACTCGGCGTCCTCCTCGTACCAGTTCTGCGCCTTGGCGTCGCCCATGGCCAGCACCTGGCGGCGCAGGTGGGCGTACAAGGCGTGGTTGCGATGTGAGGTGTCGGCGTGGAAGATCCGCACTTGGCGGTCGGGCTGACGGCGCGAGAGGTCCTCGACGATAGCCGCGATCGGTGTGATGCCGATACCGGCCGAGACCAGCACCAGGGGGCCGTCTGACTCATCGAGTATCAGATCACCGCAGGGCTGCGAGACATCCAGAACGGCGCCGGGTTTGGCGTTGTCTCCCAACCAGTTCGACACCTGGCCGTCTGGAGCCCCGCCGACGCCACGGACACGCTTGATGGTAACCCGGAGCGAGTCGCCGCGGGGTCCGGATGAGATCGTGTACTGACGTGGCTGCCGCTCGCCGCTGGGTAGGTCGACGGCGATCGCGACGTACTGGCCCGTGTGATGTTCGGGGGTCTTTCCCTCAACGGGCGCGAGGATCAGCGAGAAAATTTCCGGGCTCTCGTCGAGTCGCTCGACGACCCGGTACTTGCGCCACGGCCGTTCGGGGTCGGTACCGCCCAGCGCGTAAAGTTTGGCTTCCTCGGCGATGAGCTGACAGCCGAAGAGCCAGTAGACCTCATCCCATGCGGCGGCAATATCGGGGGTGACGGCCTCGCCGAGGACGTCACCAATTGCCCACATGAGGTGGTGGCCGACAATCGGATACTCGTACGACTTGATCCCCAGTGACACATGCTTATGGGCGATCCGGCGCATGACCGGACCGAAGTCGGGCGCATTCGGGTCGATGAGGTTCACGGCGTACGCGACGACGCTGGCGGCCAGCGCTTGCGGTTGCTCGCCGATCGCCTGGTTCGCCTTGTTGAACACCCGCATCAACTCAGGGTGCGCCGCGAACATATGCGGGTAGAACCGCGTGGTGATCTCGACGGAGTTGTCGGCGACGACGCCGGCAGTCGCCTTGACGACGGCTGTCGACTCAGCAGACAACAACATGTGGGCTCCTCTGTTAGGTGGACTGCGACGAACACGGTCGCGGCGACGACCAGAACTGTCCGAACTCTAATAGAGACGCTGCTTTGGCAAATCATCGGTCTCGGATGGCGCAGCGCCCCGGTCGATTCCCACGGTTCCTCACGTCGCCTTCAGAACAACCTCACAAACGGCTCCGCGGTCGTTCAGCCCGTAGGTCGACACAGTCGCCCACTCCGCTGCGTCGGCTTCCTTGCCACGTCTGGGGTTCAGGACGCTATGGCCGCACGCTATGGCCGCAGAAAAACCGTACCGGTGTCGGACTTGCCATGAACACTGCAAGTCCTCGACGGACGAGTCCTTCTCAAGGCGAGCGACGTGTCCTGGAATGGGGGCCAAAGCTGAACACGACTTCGTCAACGTGCTCGCCGTGCGGGAACTCGCCGGGCGGCCGGGCGTCATCGACGGGCTGCGGTGGCGGCGCCGCCGCTCAACTCAGCATCTCGGCAAGCACGGTGGCTTCGCTGATGTCGACGGCCTTGCTCGCCGTAAGCAGGGTGAGGTTTCGGTCCTTGGCCAGGATCCGCAGATGTGCCAGCGCCTCGGCCCGTTCGGGTTGGGTCAGTTCGTCGTGGTAGCGGCGGGTGAACTCGGTGAAACGTTGCGGGTCGTGGTGATACCACGTGCGCAGCTCGGTGGATGGCGCGATCGTCTTGCACCACTCGTCGAGCTCCGCTTTCTCTTTGGTCATGCCGCGCGGCCAGATCCGATCCACCAGTACGCGGTTCCCGTCCCCGCGGGCCGGGTCGTCGTAGACGCGGCGCACCTGCACCTTGTGTTTGCTCATTGCTGCTCCTGTACGTGGGCCGGCTGGCGGCTCCCGCGATCGGTCGGGCGGACGGTTCGTTTGCATTGGTGCGAATCGCATCCATCTCCTACTGTCTCCTTTCCTGCGGTGCGCTGATCAGCGTGTGCCGGGATTGACTGCCCCGTCAGTCCTCGTGGTGGATCAGCGCGGCGAGGATGTCGCGGTGGTAGCGGGAGATCACGTTCACAGCCTCTGAAATCGCCACGGCCGGGGACCATATGCCCTAGCCCCGACACTGACTGGTAGCCAACACTTGCAGAGCACGGTGGATGGACATAAGGGGTGTGGCGACGATGTACGACGGCGACCACTGGATGTGGGGGCACGGCTGGGGCGGGGGTTGTCTGGGTCCCCATCAGCGTGGTGATGGTGCTGATTCCGGTGGCAATGGTCACGGCGATCGTTTTCGGCATCCGATATTTGATGGCCTCGCAACAGGTCTCACCGCAACCGGCCGCCAACATTGCAGACAACTCGGAGAGTCTGCTCACCGAGCGGTTCGCCCGAGGTGGGATCGACGAAACGAATATCGCAGTCGTATGGCCGTTTTACGCAAGCACCGTTGATCATCATTGGCCTACCGATATCAATCCGCCATCCAGCACGTCGCACCGGTATGGAGGGACTTTCATGAGGATTGAACTCCGGACAGCCGTGGCGGCGACGGTGCTCGGTGTTGTTCTGGCAAGCTGTTCGCCGGTATCGGATGCGCCGCAGCCGTCACCGCCAACGCCAGCCACCGAATCCGCCCGGTTTGGAGGGTCTGTCTGGGTGGCTGAAGAAGGCGACAACAGCCTGACGGTCCTCGACGCGGCCAGGAATGCGGAATTTGTCAAGGTGTTTGAGTCCAGCGGGTGTTAAGCAGCTGTCGTCTGGTCCTCCGATTCTGGTGGTTTGGGCGGGTTGATGGCGGCTGTTGCGGGTAGGTCGATGATCTTGGGGGCGCTGTCACGGCTGAAGCGGTCGCGGTGACATGCTCGGGCCTCGGCAAGCACCTGTCGCCGCTGGGTGTCCTTCTCCTCGGCCAGGCCGTAGAACACATCGGCGGGGGTGTGTAGACCGATCCCGCTGTGCCGATGCTCGTGGTTATACCAGGCGACGAATTCATCCATGAAATCTCGTGCGTGGTGGATGGATGCGAAGCGTTCCGGGAAGGCCGGGGCGTACTTGAGGGTCTTGAACCAGGACTCGCTGTAGGGGTTGTCGTTGGAGACCTTGGGCCGCGAGTGCGACCGGGTGACGCCAAGATCGGAGAGCAGTCCGGCGACGGTGTTGCTGGTCATCGAGGTTCCCCGGTCGGCGTGCACGACATGCGGGATGCCGTAGGTGCCGAAGATCTGCTCCATCATCTCGGTGGCCAGCACCCCGCATTCGCGGGCGTGCACGTGCACCCCGACGATGTAGCGCGAGAAGATGTCGATCATCACGTAGGCGTCGTAGTAGATCCCCTTGGCCGGGCCGGGGAGTTTGGTGATGTCCCAGGAGTACACCTGCCGCGGGGCGGTGGCCACCAGCTCCGGGCAGACCGCCTTGCGGTGCCGGGCCAGCCGGCGACGCTCCTTGACCTGCTTGTTCGCCGTCAGGATGCGATACATCGTCGACACCGAACACAGGTAGGTGCCCTCATCGAGCAGCGTGGCCCACACCTGCAGCGGCGCGCAGTCAACGAAGCGGGCGCTGTTGAGCTCATCGAGAACCCGGGCGCACTCGGCGGCGGTGAGCTTGTTGACCGGCACCGTCACCGCCGCGGTGCATTCACTGGGCTTGCGTGCTGAACGACGCAACGCCGTCGAGCGGTTCATGCCGGTCAACTCCGCCGCCGCCCGGGTGGGAATCCCCTGTGCCCGCAACGCCTTCCAGGCGTCCATCAACGCCGTCTCGGCGTGCTCGGCGGCTCCGCGCTCTCGGAGAGACTCTCCAAGAGCGCGTGTGCTTTTCCCATGATCTCCAAAGCGGCCTCGGTGCTGGTCAACCGCTTATTCAACCGGGCGTTCTCCCGCTTGAGGCGGGCGATCTCAGCCTGCTCGGCGGTCAGCTTGCCGACCTTGGCCCCGGCCGGCTTACCCTGCAGAACCCCGGCATCGCGTTGCTTGCGCCACTCGCAGATCAGCGAGGAATACAAGCCCTCACGCCGCAAATAGGCCCCACCCCTGTTGGTCTCGCAGGCCTGCTCGTAGGCCGCCAGATGCGCCAGCTTCTCAGCCGGACTGAACGTACGCCGCCGCTGCGGCCCTTCCGAACGGGGACGTGGTGAACCCATCTGCCCATTTTCCCCAGCTGAAGCCAGGCTGGAAATCGTCATCGTTGCGTTGATCCGTATCTCGCCCTGCAGGCGGGTTGCTATGAACCACTGGACTCAACTCACCCTGACACGCAGGGATGTGGTGGCCACGACCCTCACTGGCCTGGCAGGGCCGCATAACGTTCAAATCGGCCATGACGGCCACACGGTGTATGCGACCAGTAGCGCCAACATGGTGGTGGCCATCGACACCAAGACCTACCAAGTGGCCGCAGCCGCGGCCACCGGACCCTCTCCCGCACATGTGATCGAAGCGCCCAACAAGAAGATTTATGTAACCAATTCGGGTGACGGCACCGTGTCGGTGTATCAGGGCGCCGACCTGCAGCAAATAGGCCGCATCGACGTGGGAGGCACCCCACACGGTCTGCGCTCCGCTGCCGACGGCTCGGTGATCGTTATCGCCGACCCAGTGAAAGGGACGGTGGAGCTGATCGACCCCGGCACGGATCAAGTTACGGGCAGCATAGCCGTGGGCAGCGGACCAGCGCAGGTAGCAGTCAGCTCCGACGGCCGTTACGCCTACACCGGAACCACTGAACCCCCGGCGGTGGTGAAGGTCGATTTGACTAGCCGCACAGTGGTCGGCAGCGTCGCCGTTCCGACGGCCCCGGTGCAGCTATACCTGACCCCCGATGAATCGACCGTGATCTCAGCTGACCAAGGCACCCGGGAAGCTGCTGGGCACACCGTCTCGTTGATCGACACGACGGCGATGACCCTGCTCCGCGCCGTTAGCACCGGCGCAGGCCCACACGGGGTGGTCATCGACCCCACCGGCACCCACGCCTGGGTCACCAACAGCTACGACGACACCGTGTCCGTCATCGACATACCAACTCAGTCAGTGATGGCGACAATCCCTGTAGGCATGGGCCCCAACGGCATCAGCTACTCACCACGGCCACCGGCTCCCAGCGGCGCCGCCATCGCACTGAACATTCCTGCGCTGCCCGCGACCAGCGCCGACGACCCGCAGCCACCGTCAAACCACCACGGACACGGCTGAACGGCAGTCGGTTTTCCAGCCTCGCGCGTTGCCGGGCTGCGCCAGCGACAAACTCAGCATCCGCACGGCTGCTAGATACCGAGGGCTCCTTTACGTAAGAGCGAGCAGATGTCGTCGGCGAGAAGCTCGATCGCCTCGTCCATGGACGCGGTGAACAAGCGTCCCAACCGAGAACGGCCCGCTGTCGCGCTGGCGGCCGCGGTTCCGACCGCCGATGCACTAACCGTGGCCTCAATGTGACGGTCTGCACCAGGACCGTTGTTCGTGAACGAGGCGATGGCTGCTGGCCGATCATCGCGCAACCACCCATGCCCCCGAAAAAGCCGGTCACGACATTGGCGACACCCTGACCCCAGGCCTCGCGGGTCTTGTTGCTGTGGGTGTCGGTGATGTCATCGACCAGCTTGGCCGTCAACAACGACTCCAGCAGTCCCACGAACGCCATCGCCAGCGCGTAAGGCGCGATGAGTGTCAGGGTCGACCAGGTCAACGGCACGTCGGGAAAGAACAGGGACGGAAGGCTCGAGGGCAGCTCGCCCTCGTCTCCCAACGTGGGGATCTGCACGGAGAAGACGATCGCCGCAAAGCGGTCAGGAGCACGATCGCGACCAACGGTGCGGGAACGATCGTCGTCAGCTTCGGCAGGAAAACCATGATGATCAGGCCGACGGCCACGAACGGGTGCACCAGCGCGGGCACCCCCAGTAGATCGCGGGCACCCCCAGTAGATGGGGTAACTGTGAGGTGAAGATCAAGATTGCCAGGGCGTTGACGAAGCCGACCATGACGCTGCGCGGAATGAACCGCATCAACCGTGCGACCCCCAGAACGCTGAGCAGGATCTGGGACACCCCGCAAGCAGCACCGCCGCCACCAGATAGTCCAGTCCGTACTGGCGGGCCAGGGGCGCGACCACCAGGGCGATCGCACCGGTGGCCGCCGAGATCATGGCGGGGCGACCTCCGACGATCGCGATCGTCACCGCCATCGTGAACGAAGAGAACAACCCAACCCGTGGGTCGACCCCGGCGATGATCGAAAACGAGATCGCCTCCGGGATCAGCGCCATCACAGAAACTGCACAATCGTACGGTTCTCGGATTCACCACGATAAGCGGAAGAATCAGTTCGCCATCGTGACCGGAACTTCACGCATTGCGCAACTCGCGGCGTGGGCCCTTGCCACGCAAACGCGGAACCTACAGCTGCTGTAGTAGATTCTCACGGAATCGCGGCGGAATCTCACCAGTGATGGCGGACTGTAGCCCAGGACAGGCTTGGCGCTGCGCTCGTCGAACTGCCGGGCAGTCATTCACCGTTTCGGTCGCGCCCCGCAGAGTTGGCCGAAATCCTTCTCGCCCTGTCACAGCCCTAGCGCTGCTCCACTGTTAATCACAGTTGACATACTGCAGAATGTCACCAATAGTTGACATTGATGTGTATGTCAACTGCGATTAACAAGGCTGTCCCATCATGATCGCGGCCAGCGCTGCTGATCTGGGCTCGATGCTGCGCGAAGCCCGCAAGGCGAAGAAGATGTCGCAAACGGAGCTCGCCGCAATGGTCGGAGTCAGCCGGCAATGGGTGATCTCGGCAGAGAAAGGTGCGCCGACGGCACGCGTGGACCTGATGCTCGACGCGTTGCGCTGCGTGGACCTCCTCGTTGACGTCGTCCGCGATGACACCGGCGATGCGCTGCACTTTGTGTTCGGGGGCGGCGGTGGGTGATCGGGACGAACTCGATGTCTGGGTCGAGGGTGTCTATGCCGGTCGCCTGCATCGCAGGGACACCGATGTCGACTTCAGCTATGACCCGTCCTATCGGGCGGCACGGACCCCGGCTCTGTCGGTGTCGATGCCCAAGAGCCGATCCGCCCATGGCGGGAACATCGCCGGGCGTTGGATCGACAACTTGTTGCCCGACAACGACGAGGTCCGCCAGCGGTGGGCCGCACATTTCGGGGAGTCCCGGGCCGATGCTTTCAATCTGCTGCGGCACATGGGTGCCGATTGCGCCGGAGCCGTACAGGTCTTGCCGATCAACACTGCACCGGACACCGATGCCGGAAGTGAGCCCGTTGACGAGGACATGATCGAGAAGCGGCTGAGGGAGCTTCGGCGCGATCCTGCGGATTGGAACTTCGCTGACCACGGCGGCCGCTGGTCGCTTGGCGGTGCTCAGGGGAAATTCGCCCTGGCGCGGCGGCCCGATGGGTCATGGGAGACTCCCACGGGGCGGGCGGCAAGTACGCATATCTTCAAGATCGGCGTAACAGCCTTCAAGCACGGCGACGTGGTGGAGTACACCACGATGCGCGCAGCCGAGATCCTCGGAATCCCCGCGGTGAGAACGACTCTGCGCCGCTTCGGGAACGAGACCGCGATGATCTCGCAGCGATTTGACCGGTACGTCGATGACAACGGGCACGTGCACCGACTGCATCAAGAGGATTTATGTCAGGCGCTGGGGATGTCCCGCGCGCTGAAGTATGAATCCGACGGCGGCCCCTCGGTCGCCTCGATCAGCAATCTGATGCGTGAGGCGGTCGACCCCCGAGACCTGTCCACATCACGGAAGTCCTTCGCCCAGGCGCTCGTCTACAACTGGCTCACCGCCGGTACTGACGCTCATGCAAAGAACTACGCGCTGCTGCACTTCGGCTCCCGCATCCGCCTTGCCCCACTCTACGACCTCGCCGGCTCGGCCCTCGTGTTCGAACCCGACCAAGTGCACTACCACGCGAAACTGGCGATGAAGATGGGCGGACGCTACGCAATTCGCGACATCGCTGAGCGCCACCTTGCGCGCGCAGCCGAGTCGTTGGGCGTCGACCCCGACTGGATGCGCGACATCGCCGATCAATACGCCGAGCGGATCCCCGCGGCGATCACCCAGGCCATCGACGAGGCTGACGGCCTGGTGACAAAGATGATCGCCACCAAAATGAAAAGGCGCCTCCAGCAACGGATCAGACACGTACGCGAAGTCCTACCCCCACCACCACCGCGCGGACTAGTCTCGGCCCCACGACAACCAAACCCGAGCTACAACCCACCTGGCGATTCCAGCAGCGGCGATACATGGGTTGCCGAACACACACGCAACGGAAGACCAATCAAGGGGTACTGGCGCAAGCGTCCGAGCCGCTGAACTGCGAAGCGCTCGGCGCACCACTGGGAAATGAAACGCAAAATGAGACAAACCCAGATGAAACGAACTGAGACAACCGCAAGAAGCCCAGGTCAGAACACCGCGATATGAAACGGAATTTGAGAACCTACACCACTATCGGTTCTCACGTGCCATGTCGAATTCTCACATGCAATGTCGTAGCGATGTCGGATCCGTTGCTGGTCCTGCGGCGGCGGCTGCTGCCTGCGATGAAGTGATCATCCCGAGCCATCAACTAGCAATACGCCTAAATCGGGGCGATAACCGCGCGGAAGCTCACGAGCAACGGCGGAGCTAGCCGCCGATACCAAGATTTGGTATTCTCACGCAGATGGGTAGGAATACGTCCTTCAGCCTCGATGAGCATTTCAGCGCGTTCATCGAGGATGAGGTTGCTTCCGGCCGTTACGGCTCGGCCAGCGACGTAGTGCGGTCTGCTCTACGGTTGCTCGAGGATCGTGAGACCCGCCTGCGGGCGTTGAGACAGGCCCTCGTTGCTGGCGAGCAAAGTGGTGAGTCGACGCCGTTCGACTTCGACGAGTTTGTTGCCCGTAAGCGAGCTGAGGAGCCTCGCCGCCGGTGAGCCGGTACGTGCTTTCACCAGCCGCACGTGCCGATCTCGAACAGATTTGGGATTACAGCTCTAACCGGTGGGATGACGAGCAGGCCGAGGAGTACCTGCGCGAAATCCAGCGTGCGATCGAACGCGTCGTTTCCAATCCGACGATAGGACGGGCCTGCAATGACGTCCGCCCCGGTTACCGCAAGCACGCTGTCGGATCGCACACGCTGTACTACCGGATTGGCCGCGACGACGTGATCGATGTGGTGCGTGTACTCCACCAACGGATGGATGCCGACCGGCACCTCGACTGAGGCCATGCAGTGGCCAAGACGTCTCAACGGTCGGTCAACGAGAGCCGACGGTGCCGTCGCAGTCCGGGGGCTGCGCCAAACCCCCACAACCGTACGGTCCTGGGCTTCGCCACGAAAAGCGGAAAAGCCGCTTCGCCAAGCAGAGTGGAAAAACACAGACGGCTGTGCTCACGGCAGTACCGGTTCGCCATCGGAAAGCGGAACCTACATCCCCTCCTCCTCGTCGTCGCGATGCTCGGTGACGAGCCGGGGGCGCAACAGTTCGAGGTGGCGGTGCAGGACGATCCGGTGAGATTGATGTCTACGGCGTCGTATCTGGAGGCTGCCATCGTGATCGAGACGCGGTTCGGCGAGCCGGGAGGGCGCGAACTGGACCTGTGGCTGCATCGGGCCGGAGTCGATCTCGTCGGCGTGGATGCCGACCAGGCCGAAGTCGCGCGGGCCGCCTATCGACGCCATGGCGATGGACGGCATCGCGCCGGGTTGAGCGACGGGGACTGTTTTTTTCTACGCATGGGCGACGATCAGCGGCGGGCCCCGCTTGTTCAAGGGAAATGACTTCATTCATACCGACATCGGCGTGGTCGGCGTCGGCGGACAAGAACCCGGCCCGACATAGCCCCAATTGCCGCGCAGCCCGCTATGGGCGGCTGACGGGTGAACGAAGCGGTACAGCGAGGGTTTCCTACGCCTTGTTTGTGCCCGAGCCGCGGCTGACTCGTATGCGTTGGCCGTCGGTCACGCAAACGCTACTCGACTACGGTTGACGTATGGAAGAACAGAGCGCGGCGGTGATCCCGTCGCATCCGCCCGAGCCGATGATGCGGGCGATGAACTCGGTCTTGCGGCGGTTGTTGGGAACCCCGCTGGGCAGGCCGCTGACGGACTTCATGGTGCTGAACTTCGCCGGGCGCAAGTCGGGGCGTCGGTTCTCGATACCGGTGAGCGCACATGTCGTCAACGGGACGTTGTACGCGCTGGCGAACGCAGGGTGGAAGGTGAACTTCCGTGGTGGCGCGCCCGCGCAGGTGGTCCGCGGCGGAAAGAGGACCGCCATGCTTGGTGAGCTGATTGAGGACCCCGACGTGATCGCGGATCTGTGCCACCGCACAGCGACGGGCTACGGGGCGAGCAAGGCACAGCGGAACATGGGGCTGAAGTTCCGGGACGCCGGCGTGCCGTCGCTGCAGGAGTTCCGGAGGGCGGTCGACGAAAATAATCTGGCGGCAATCCGTTTCACGACGAACTAGCTGGCCCAATCTCGAGGGTCGCCCCGCGTTACTTCTGAAGTCAGCTCACTCGCCGAGGTGAAGGCGCACTTGTCGGAGTCGGTGGCCAGTGTCGGCGAGCAGCACGAGCGGATCACGCTAACGTTGCCCGGGCGTCCCGCGGCGGTTCTTCTAGTCGTCGATGATCTGGAGTCACTCGAGGAAACAATTCCAGTGCTGTCCGACCTTACGGCGCTTCGCGCCCTCGGTGAGGACGAGGCCGAGATTGCCCGAGGCGAAGGGGAGAATATCGACAGCCTGACTGCAGCGATGCAAGCGCGCCGAGTTGGAAGGTGATGACCGAGCGGTATGAGCCGACCATTGCGCCGACTGCGAAAAAGCAACTAGCCGAGCAACTTCCGGAATCGGTCGCTTCTACTGCCAATGAGTTCATCATCGGCGCACTGGTCGATAACCCGCTCCGTGTGGGCAAGCGGCTCCGGTCACCGTTGCATGATCGCTATAGCCTCGTCGCACTTCGACGAGCTCTCGGCCGACATGATGAGTCCGTTGTTGCGGGTGCCCAACCATCCACTGGCGCTTGCCCGATTCGGTGCACCGACGGTGCTGCCGGCCAGCGTTCTGGCCCGAATTTTCCGCTCACCCCAGGCACGGGCATTGTTCGGGCGAGTGGCAGCACATGTCTTCCTTCCCTTGCATCTACCGATGACGTCGGTGATTGGCGTGGGCATCCTCACCGCGGGTCACCGCTACGGATGGGCAGTGGCCGAAGGCGGATCCCGAACCATCGCCGATGCTATGGCGGCAGCACTGACGCGTTCGGGCGGACGTATCGAGACCGGGCATCAGGATCCGCTCTGCGGCTGACCTGCCGCCTTCGGCGATCACGATGTTCGACTTGGCGGCCAAGGGCGTGTCCGGCATCGGCGACTACTACATCTGCTCCGCGCCCACCACACCCGGTCCAGGTGCGCACGGAATGTGTGGCTACCACGCGGTGAAGGCTGCGATCGATCACATCAGTTGCTGACAGCGTCAACAACTGAACACCGATGGGAAGCCGAGCGCTTTCCGCAGACATCAGATCTGGACAATCGTACGGTTCTCGGTTTCGCCACCTAAGAGTGGAAAAGCCCCTTCGCCAAGCACAGCGGAAAACTACGAAATGTCTAGCCGCTTTACAGCGGTGTCGGTTCGGGAACCTGCATTTAGATTCTCGGATTCTGACCGCGCTGTTCCGGGCGTTACTTCGATTGCGTTGCGCGTGTGCAGCGAGATTAACGATCGCCGCGGGCAGCAGGCCGTTTCTCGAGTCCGGGTCAGGCCGCTTTGTCGTCGTTGCTGGATTGCAGTAGTCGTTCGAGGACGTCGTTGAGGGTGATCAGTCCGATGACTTCTCCGGATTCGGTGACGGTGCAGAGGTGGCTACGTGTCTCACGCATCGTCTTGAGCGCCTCATAGACAGGGACCGAGACATCAAGGGTCACGGCGGGGCGCATCAGGTCGCGCGCGGTGGTTTCTGTTGGTACCTGCAGGCTGTCGCGAACATGAACGACACCCTCGACGCGGCCGTTGCCCCGAACTAGCAGCCGTAGGTGGCCGGTTCGCTTGGCTGTGTCCTGAATGGACAAGCAGTTAGCCTGCGGCTCAACGCTGCTGGGTTGTGCGTTATGGCTGACCACATCACCGACGGTGAGGGCTTGCAGTGCGAGGGCTCTGCTGAGGTGACCGTGGTAGCGCTCGTCGAGAGTCCCCACGGTGGCGGAGTGCTCAACAAGTTGGCGGAGGGCATCCGGATCCTGTCCAGTGGTGACTTGATCGACGGGTTCGACGCCCACCTTGCGCAGACACCAGTTCGCGAGCCGATTGAGCTGAACGATCAGTGGGCGGGTTACCCACATGAAGGCGCGCATCGGGATCGCCAGCATCGTCGCGGATTTCTCCGGGTGGGCGATCGCCCAGGACTTCGGGGCCATCTCGCCAACCACCAAATGCAGGAACGTCACGATGATCAAGGCCAGGACGAACCCTGCGAGGTCGGCTAACCATGGTGGGGCCCCCCACAGCCGGAAGGCGGGAGTGAGCCAGTGATGCACCGCCGGTTTGGTCACTGCGCCGAGGGCCAGGGTGCATACGGTGATGCCGAGTTGGGAACCGGCGAGCAGAACCGACAACTCCGAGGCGCTACGCAGTGCTGCCCGCGCAGCGCGGCTATGAGGGGCTGCGTCCTCCAGGCGGGAGCGGCGGGCGGCGATGAGCGCGAACTCCACGGCGACGAAAAACGCACTGGCGGCGATCAGTCCGGTGGTCACCAGGAGGAAGATCCATGGACTATTCATTGCATCGCCCCGATATCGGAGTCGGCGTCGTCGAGCACAGCGACGAAGACAGAGCATGGGACGCGGCGCTCGATGCCCCGGACCTCCGCGCGCAGGAAACGTCGGACCGGCGCGATCCCCTGCGCCAGCTCAGCGGGGCGGGGGTCCAACGCGATGTCGACGGAGTCGCCGACGCCAGGTAGACCGCCGAACTCGGAGATGACCAAGCCAGCAAGGGTCTCGTAGGCACCTTCGGGCATTGCATGCCCCACTGTGCGGGCCACCTCGTCGAGGTGCACGTCACCGCGAAGCAGCCAACCGTCCTCGAGCCGGACAATCTCGTCATCGACTGGATCGTGCTCGTCTGCGATCTCGCCGACGAGTTCCTCGGCCATGTCCTCGACGGTGAGGACACCGGCGAAACCGCCGTACTCGTCGATGACCAGGGCCATCTCTTCCTTGGTGTTGGCCAGTTGGGCGAGGACCAAGGGCAACGGCAAGGTCGTAGGCACGATGACGGGCCGTCGGCACACCGATCGCGCGGTGCCGGTCCGGCTTGCCTTCAGAAGGTCTTGGAGGTGCACCACGCCGAGTAGTTCATCGGGCGAGGTGTCGATCACCGGGTAGCGGGTGTGGCCGCCGGCCATCTTCGCCAGCATGGTTGTGATCGACTCGTCGGCGCTGACGACATCGACCTGTGCACGGGGAATCATCGCGTGTTCCGCCGTGCGGGTGGGGAAGTCGAGGATCCGATCGAGCAGGGTGGACAGTTCGGCCGGCAACTCGCCGGTCTGGCGCGATTCGGCGACGATGTGCTGGAGGTCGCGTGCGGTTGCAGAGTGCTCCACGTCATGGACTGGCTCGATACGTAGCGCGCGCAGCAAAAGGTTCGATGATGCGTCGAAGAGCTTGATCAGCCAGCCGAACAGTGCCAAATAGATTGTTGTGGATCGAGACAGCCGCCGGGCTACCGGTTCTGGGCGGGCGATCGCAAGATTCTTGGGAAACAACTCGCCGAACACCATCTGGACGACCGTTGAGAACAGCACCCCCAGCACTGCGCCGATGGCCACTCCCATACCCGTCGGAACTCCCGCGCCGCCCAGGATGCCGCCGACGCCGTCGCCGATGAGTGGTTCGGCGATGTACCCGACCAGCAGACCGGTGACGGTGATGCCCAGTTGCGCACCGGAGAGCATGAACGATGTGCGCCGGGTTATCTGCAGCGCCCGGCCCGCCGCGGCGTCACCCGCGTCGGCGAGTACCTTCAGCCGCGATCGGTCGACGGCCATGTAGGCGAATTCTTGAGCAACGAAATAACCGGTGAGAGCGGTAATCGCCAAGACGACGAGAACTCCGAGACCGATACCCAGTCCGGTCACGACCGGCGTCTCCGAAGCGCGGAGGCGGGGCTCTCAAAGCCGGGCCGGGGTCTTCGCGGTTTGCGCTTGGCGCGTCTCATCGCTCCTTCTGGTGCTCGTTGCTCCATAGATTCTGCCATGACAATCAGCAGGTTAGTTGTCCAAGACGCAGCAGCAATGGACCCGATGCAGCCGAAAGAACTGAGAGGCAGTCGAAGCGCAACGGCCCCATTCGCGTCGGTCGACATGCGCCGAGCCGCACTCGCCCGCGGGTGCTAGGAACTGCAGTGCACTTTGAGGCGGCAGGCGGCGCGAGCGATGGAGCATCCGGACAAAACCCCAGTTGAATCACACTGAAGATGCGGGAGAGACTGAGAACCTGCATAGCCTCTTCGTCCCCTGCTTTCCCACCTGTTGGCGACAACTTCCTTACAAGGCAGCCGGTCTGGTTGAAGGCCCAAGAGCCGGGTGGCGAACACGCAGAAGATTTAACCGAGCAACAGACTCAGGCGGTGCACGCCGATCCGATCCAGCCGGACCGGTGAAGCTCAGCCCGACGCGCATGCCAGCTACCGAATCTTGCAAGCGGGCTAAGGTATGGCAGGCGATGGCTGAGTAGTTGTTACATGACCCATGCCGTGAGTATTAGCTGATGGGAGCGACCATGGCCCTGCCTGAACCATCACCGGAATCGACCTGCTTGATCACCGGCGCGTCATCGGGTATCGGCGCCGAGATCGCTCGTGCGCTCGCCAAGCGTGGCCAGAACCTTGTTCTTCTCGCTAGGCGTGTCGACCGGCTCGAAAGCCTGGCATCCGAATTGTCCGACGAGTTCGGTGTCCGCGTCGAGGTACTCGGTTGCGACATCAGCGACCCGGCAGCGCGCGCCGAGGTGCCCGACCGTGTCGCCCAGCTCGGTCTCACCGTCGAGCTGCTGGTCAACAACGCGGGTTACGGCACGGCGGGCAAATTCGTCGAGCTCAACCCCGAACGCGAGGTTGGCATGGTCCGCGTCAACATCGAGGCAGTCGTCGCGTTGTGCAGCGCGTTCGTTCCCCCCATGGTTGACCGCGGCCGTGGAGCGGTGCTCAACGTCGCCTCAACGATTGCCTTCCAACCGATGCCCGGTCAGGCCGGTTATGCAGCGACGAAAGCGTACGTGCTGTCCTTCACTCAGGCACTGCACACCGAGCTGCACGGGACCGGCGTTACTGCCACGGCGCTGTGCCCCGGGCCGGTCAAGACGGAGTTCATGGACGAGCCCGGCATGGAGGAGAGCGCATCGGCGCTACCCAAGCCGATGTGGCTGGACCCGGCTGAGGTCGCCGAGGCCGGTGTCCGCGGCGTCGAGAGCGGCAATGGGATCGTCGTTCCCGGCGCGGCCAACGTCGTCACCCGCCTGATCGGCCGGCACACGCCGCGGTGGCTGCTGCTCAGCACGATCCGGCGGTTAACCGGCATCGGGTGAAGCGACCGCGCTTGCCGAGCGGGGTGTTGATCGCGGGTCAAAGACGCGAAATGCCCTGTTGCCAAGGGAGATAGCGGTTTCCTGCGCCTCATCCAGGAGCCGCTAGGCTGCCGGGAGGCAGGGTGAAAAGCTCGCGGGACTTCTGCACCGCACGACTGAGACTCCCTACTCGGCGCGGCCATGTTCACGGCGAACGGCGAGTGCAATTCGGATGGCACACATTGCGGGATCTCGGCGGACCGCGGCGTCATGCGTACGGGTTGGCTGGGGCTTCGATCCGGTTGGTGGACTGGACCAGCAGGGTGGGTATCGACGTCGAATCCCCGTCGGTCTTGTCGGGGATGACGGTGCCTTCGACTCTTAGCCAGGTCTGGTCGGGGTAATTCCTCAGATCGGGGGTCGTCTGCCCGCGCAGGTGGATGCGGGCAAGTTGCGCGTCGGCGGCACAGCAGATGATCACCACCCTGCCCAGGTCCACGCCGTCGGCCTCCGGGAGCGTGAAGCCGATGACGGTGATGAGGCGATCATCCAACGTCCCGGCGGTGTCCTGGGCCGCGCGGATCATCACCTCGGGAATCGCCACTTCGGGCGCGCGCCCGTCCGGCAGGGCAGGGAACGGGCGGCGAAGCACCTCGGTCGACACGGCGGTGACCTTCGATGCGGCGGCCTCCGGGCGCAGGGCGGGCGGCGTCACGAAGATGAGCACGACGATCGGAACCATCAGCAGCCAGGCGATGGATCCGCTATGCGAGTGGCCGCCGTGATCGTCGTCGGGTCCGGACCCGCGCCGGATGTCGGCGGCCATCGACACCAGTGCCAACGCGATGACGATCACCGCGGTCAGAATCAGCCAGGGCAGCAGCGAGGCTTTGACGTAGCGGGTGTAGGCGCCGCCGATGGCGATCATGGCGGTCGCGATCCCGACCAGTAACAACAGCGTGTTCTCGGCTTCTCGGCTCATGCGCCGTGGCCCAGCACCAGTAGGCCGGCGGCTGTTGCCGCCACGGTGGCCACCACGAACGTTGCGGGGGCGAATCGGATCGCGAAGGCACGACCGAACATTCCCGACTGCATTGCGAAGAGCTTGACGTCGATGGCCGGGCCGACGACGAGGAAGACCAGGCGGGGAACCAGGGGAACCATGGTCAGGCTCGCGGCCACGAACGCGTCGGCTTCCGAGCACAAAGAGAGCACCACCGCGAGCACGGCCATCACCAACACGCCGAGCAGAAGTTGGCCCGCCAGATGCTCCATCAACCAGTCCGGGACTATCACGTGCAGCGCGGCCGCAGCGGCAGCTCCGATCACGAGATAGGACGCGGCCTGGATGAAGTCATGACGGGCTGCCTCGGTAAAGGTGTGCCAGCGGGAGCCCCGGCCGTCGATGGTGCGCGGTAGCCGTCGGGTGATCCATTCCGCGCGCCCCCAGCGGGACCAAGCCAGGCCCATGACGACCGCGGTGATCAAGGATGCGCCGACGCGGGCGAACACCATCTGAGGTTGGCCGGGGAACGCCACGACGGTGGAGACGACGACCACGGGGTTGATCGCAGGGGCGGCCAGCATGAACGTCAGGGCGGCTGCTCCCACAGCATCCTCACCGAATAGTCGACGGGCTATTGGAACCGAGCCGCATTCGCAACCGGGCAGTGCGGCACCGCTAGCGGCTGCGGTAAGCACCGCTGCCGCCGGTCGGCGGGGCAACCACCGGGACAGCCGCTCGGCAGTCACGAACACCGCGATCAGCGCACTCAGCACGACTCCCAGCGCCAGAAAGGGCAGGGCTTGGACGAAGATGCCGCTGAACACCGTGCCGGCTGTCGACAACGCCGCGCTGTCATAGACCGCGGCCCGCAGGGTGCTGCCCAGCAACGCGCAGGCCACCACCGCCGCAACCAAGACCGGCATGGACGCCGATTTCGTCAACCGGGCGGTTTTCACTGCGGCCACCAAAACATTGTGACAGTCGAATCCTGCGTCTCTTCTCCAGCGCTGACGCGAGGCCCAGCGTCCGCGTCCGTATGAAAACGGTTACTATTTTCGTTTATGAAATCTTTCCGTCCGCGAATGATCGGCGTCTCGGCCGCGGCCATCGCCTTGATCGCGCCCCTCGGTCTGTCGGGGTGCTCGTCGCGGAACGGAGAGGAGCCCGCCGCGTCCTCCACCAACGCTGCAGCTAGTGGTGGATGCCCCACCACGCCGGTCAACGTCGTGGTCAGTGTGGATCAATGGGGCGATGTCGTGAAGGACTTGGGCGGTGATTGCGCCCAGGTGACGACTGTGTTGGCCAGTTCGTCGGTCGACCCTCATGACTTCGAACCCTCCCCGGCTGACGCCGTGACCTTCACAAAGGCGCAGCTCGTCGTCGTCAACGGAGTGGACTATGACTCTTGGGCCTCGAAGTTCGCCGCGACATCGGCTCCAGATGCGCCGGTGGTGGATGCGGGTGTAGTGACCAAGACCGCGGCGGGCTCCAATCCGCACCTCTGGTACAGCCCGTCCGCGGTCGTTGCTGTTGCCGATGCCGTCACCGCCGCACTCGTGAAGCTGGCGCCGGAAGGGAAGAGCTATTTCACCGACCAGCGCGCGGCATTCAGCACCGGCCTGCAGCCGTACGATAAATTGCTCGCCGATATCAAGGCAGGCGCGGCGGGCAAGACCTATGCGGCCACCGAGAGCGTCTTCGACTACACAGCAGAGGATGTCGGCCTGGTGAACGCGACGCCGGAGGGCTACAAGACGGCGTCGGCAAACGGCTCGGACCCCTCGCCGGCGGATCTTCAGGCGTTCCGTCGCGCGCTGGCGGATCGCAAGATCGATGTTCTGATCTACAACACGCAGACGGAGGGCTCGGTCCCAGAGCAGCTCCGTTCGGCCGCTGAAGCTGCCAGCGTGCCGGTGGTCGAGGTGACCGAGACGGTGCCGCCGGGAACAACGTCATTCGAGACCTGGCAGGTTGCCCAGCTCACCGACCTGGCAAAGGCGCTCGGTGTCGCCGGGTGAGCCGGAGTCCACCGCCCCTGCGCTGGCGTTCGACGATGTCAGTGTGGTGCGCGGGGGGCATCTGCTCTGGTCGGAGGGCACGTTTGAGGTTCCCGTCGGCGGCATTGTCGCGGTCATCGGATCAAATGGGTCAGGCAAAACCAGCCTGCTCAAGGTGGTTCTGGGGCTGATACCCCCTGCGTCGGGTCACGTTCGTGTGCTGGGAAGGCCGCCGGGCGAGGTCAACGAGTTCATCGGCTATGTGCCGCAGAACTACGCGTCGTCGCCGGGGGACGCCATCCGCGTTTGCGATGCGGTGATGTTGGGTCTCAACGGAACTCGGTGGGCGTTCGGACGCCCCACCCGCGAGGAGCGGCGGCGGGTCGCCGAGGTGCTGGACGCCGTCGATGCCCGGGCATTAGCCGGCCGTCGACTCTCCGAGCTTTCCGGCGGGCAGCGCCAGCGCGTCGCGATCGCCGAGGCGCTGGCCGCCCGCCCGAAGATCCTGATCCTCGACGAGCCGCTGGCATCTTTGGACCTTCGGAATCAGCGCGAAATCGTTCAACTCCTCGATCGCCTCAATAGGCAACTCGGGGTGACGATTCTGGTCGTAGCCCATGATTTGAACCCGCTGCTAAGTGTGCTGAGTGGCGCGATCTATCTCTTGGATGGGCATGCGCACTTCGACGCGCTCGACGGGGTGGTCGAGGAAGAACTGCTCAGTCACCTCTACGGAACCCCGATTCAGGTCGTCCGGACACCGCAGGGCGAGTTGTACATGAGGAGCACCCCGTGACGGCGCAGCTGATGGCTTTCGGTTACCAGGACAACTGGTGGCCGATCCTGACCTCGCCGTTCATGCGCAGCGCATTGGCCGGTGGCACGATTGTCGCCCTCGCGGCGGGCTTGATCGGATACTTCGTCGTCGTGCGCAACACCGCGTTCGCAGCCCACGCATTGGCGCACATCGGACTGCCTGGCGCGACCGGCGCGGTGCTGCTCGGTCTGCCCGTCGCGCTGGGTCTCGGTGTGTTCTGTGTCGGCGGGGCGCTGGTCATCGGGGTCCTCGGTACCCGTCGATCCGACCGTGAAGTGGCCACTGGCACCGTTCTGGCACTGGCAACCGGCTTCGGACTGTTTTTCAATTCACTGGCAACCAAATCGTCGAGCACGATGACGAACGTGCTGTTCGGCAATCTGCTGGCGATATCACACGAACAGCTGGTGACGTTCGCGGTGTTGCTGGTGCTGTTGGCCGCGTGCATCGGCTTCATCTACCGGCCCTTGCTCTATACCTCGGTCAACGTCGAGGTAGCCCAGGCCAAAGGGCTGCCGGTGCGCTTGTTGTCGATGGTCTTCCTGGCGCTGCTCGGCTTCGCCGTCACGATGGCGGTGCAGGCGGTCGGCACGCTGCTGCTCTTCGCGCTGGTCGTCACCCCCGCCGCCACCGCCATCATGCTGACCCCGAAGCCGCCCGGTGCGATGGTCATTTCCGCAGTGATCAGCGTGGTGTCGGTGTGGTTGGGTGTGGCGATGTCGGCCATGTTCAACCTGCCGCCGAGCTTCGTCATCGTCACCATCGCATGCGGGGTGTGGTTGGTCGTGTGGACCCTCGAACGTCATGTCCGGCCACGATCAACGACGGCGCAACGGTTATCCACGGCGTTCAAAGAGGATCAACAGCCGGACGTGGTTGGCGGCGACCACAGCCACCGATGAGCGGCATCGTGCAACACGGCGACCGTCACCGGCGTGATCGGCCGAGCGACGATCGGTGAGGGCAGGATGGCTGGCGGGGTGAGCCTGTGACGCTTGCCGGGCGCACCCGCCCGCGTATTGCCGGGTCGATGCAACTCCTTTTCGCAGGTCTGATTGGGCTGGCCTTGTTCGCCGGCACTGTCCGTGCTTTCTTGGTGGGTCGGCCGGACCTGGCGAAAGCTGCCACGGTGTTCTGCGGCGTCTTTGTCCAAGCGTTGCCCTTCCTGGCTTTCGGCGTGGTGATCAGCGGCTTGATCGCGACGTATCTCTCCCCGGACCGTCTGGCTCGCTGGCTGCCAAGGCGGACGGGCGTGGCGATCCTGACCGCCGGGGTCGGAGGCGCGGCCTTGCCGGGCTGCGAGTGCGGAGCAGTTCCGGCGGCACGCAGGTTGTTCGGTGACGGCCGGTCGAGGGATCGGCAGGGCGCGGCCGCCTTGACCTTCATGCTCGCCGCTCCGGCGATCAATCCGGTGGTCCTGGTGTCGACGGCTGTGGCCTTCCCGGGCGAGCCGGTCATGGTCGGCGCCCGGTTTACCGCTTCGCTGCTGACGGCCCTCACCATGGGCCTTATGTGGTCACGGTGGGGCCGCGCCGAATGGATCACCCGGCGCCTGCCGCGACCGCCGCACAGCGGCGGGTCGAAGTGGACCGTGTTCAGCGAGGCGGCGCGCCACGACTTTCTCCAAGCCGCGTCTTATCTGGTCCTGGGTGCTGCCACCGCTGCCGCACTGAACGTGCTGATGCCACCGACGGTGTATGAACACCTCGCGGGCCAACTGCTGCTCGGCATCCTCACGATGGCGATATTGGCCTTCGTCCTGGCGCTGTGCTCGGAGGCCGACGCCTTCGTGGCCGCGAGCCTGACCATGTTGCCGTTGCTGCCGCGGCTGGTGTTTCTGGTCGTGGGACCCGCGGTAGACGCGAAGCTGCTCGCGATGCAAGCGGGCGTGTTCGGCCGCCCATTCGCCAGCCGGTTCGCCCCGGCCACGTTCGTCGTCGCCACGGTGGTCGCCACGGTAGTTGGCCTGTTCTTCCTGGGAGGTGCCCGGTGAGCCGGACCACCGAGAACGTGATCCTGTTCCTATTAGGTACCTGCATTGCCGCCATCGTGGTCACCGGTACCTTCACCCGGTACGTCAAGCCCGCCCTCATGCCGTGGTTGGCCGCCACCGCCGTGTTGCTCGTGGTGCTGGCACTGTCCGCGGCCATCCGGGATGTCCGGGCCCGCGGAGGCCGTGGAGACGATGTCGATCAGCCCGACGGCGATCTCGAACACGCGCACCGGTCCGTGGTGGTGTGGTTGCTGGTGCTGCCCGTTGCGTTGCTGGGCTTCGTGGTCCCGCCGGCGCTGGGCGCGCGGGCCGCCGCGCCCGCGACCACCGGATCACCACGTCTGGCGATGTTGCGTCCCTTTCCGCCGTTGCCTGCCAGTCGCGCCCCGGAGCTTGCGCTTCCGGAGGTGGTGGTCCGCGCAAATCGGGACTCGGCCTACACCCTTGAGGATCGGCTCATCACCGTCACCGGCTTCACCATCAAGGAGGGCGACGGAGTCGATCTGGGGAGGGTCGTCATCATCTGCTGTGCCGCCGATGGACAGCTGGCTCGGCTCCATCTCGGGGGGCCAGCTGCGGCGACAGCGGCCGCCTTTCCGGAGGAGACCTGGCTGCGGGTGGAGGGTACCGTGGTCCCTAAACCCTCCGATATCGCCGGGTTGCCGACCCCGACTTTGACGGTCTCAGCGGTGACACCCATCGAGGCGCCCCAGAACCCCTACGCGTACTGACAGAGTTCCGCTAACGACCTGCGAACGGCGGTAGCGCCATCTCAGGCGGCGGGTCCAGACGGTACGCACGCCGTCACGGCGTGAACCAGTGTCACTTCCTTGCCGAACATTCCGGGCAGAGCCCGAAGATCTCGATCGTGTGGTTGATGTCGGTAAATCCGTTCTCAACCGCGACTTCGGCGGTCCAGGTTTCGACTTTGGCGCCTTGCACTTCGACGGTCGCGCCGCATTGCCGGCACACCAGATGGTGATGGTGTTGTTGCGAGCACCGTCGGTAGACCGACTCGCCGTTCTCCGTTCGGAGCGTGTCGACCATGCCGGAGGCGGCCATGGATTGCAACCTTCGATACACCGTGGTCAGTCCGATGCCCTCGCCTCGGCGGCGCAATTCGTCATGGAGTTCCTGAGCTGAACGGAACTCGTCGAGGTTCTCCAGCAGATCCCAGACGGCTGCACCCTGCCGGGTCGCGCGGGTGCCGGGAATGCTCGGCGGGCTCCAGTCGCCTCTGGCGCCCATCACTGGCCCTCTTCCGCGTGCGCGACTGCAGCCAAGACGAGATCCCCAACTTGGTTTTCGGCCAGGCGATAGCACACTTCGCACCCCACGCGGTTGCCGGTTGCCACGCCGGCCGCCTTCAACACCCGCAAGTGCTGGCGGACTGAGGTGGGCGGCACCGGATGCCACTGCCGATCGGGATTCAACCCTGACAGTTCGGCTTCGGAAGTGGCGGACTTCATGGTCCTCCTGAGGTCATCATCGAGCGGCGGGGACCATTCCCAAATGGAAACGGTTTCCAGCTCGGGCAGAACTGTCTCATCCGTAATCGCGCATGTCAATGCGCCGCGTCCCGCAGCAATGGGTCCGCTCCAGAACCAATTTCCATACCGGGTGGGTGGGATTAGATACAATGACAACCATTGTCATTAATCGCAGCTTTGAAGCCGTCGGCCGCGCCGGCGCACTCAAGATTGGGAGGGCCGCCGATGGCATCCACCGCTGAAGCCGGACGTGGGTTCCAATGGCTGATCGGCTTGCCCGCGCAAGTAGCAAGTTCGATCTCCGAACTGCGTACCGGCACTGTCCTTCTCAGCGTTCCCCTCCTGGATGACGTCATACAAGTGGGCGCCGCCGGCCCGTTGGCCAAAGGGACTATCGAGGTGGCCAAGACTCCGTCGGCCATGGTGGTCCGCCGCACCGACGGCAGGTGGCTGCAAGCCCAGATCGTCCACCAGCATGTGGGCGGCTTCGCCTCGAGGAGGCCCGTGTTCTCCGAGCCGGTGCGGTCTCTGCGCCTACAGCGCGTACCGCAGGCCGACGCCTCTGAGTTGTGGCTTGCGTTGCCTGGCGTGCGAATCCGCCGGAACCCCGATCTTGTCCAACTCGTTGAGACGATTACGGCGTTCGGCTTGGAGAAGCAACGCGGGTGTTGCCGTCTTCCACAGGCGGCGACGCCGATGTGATTCCGCATGCCGGCTGGCGCCTCTCTCGGATTCGAGAAGAAGGCCGATATCGCTTCGCGGTCAAGCCCGGAAATTGGGTCAGCCACGCCGCTCAGGGGCGCTGCGCCGCCGAATCAGGATCTGCCAGGCAAGGAATTGGCATCGAAGGAGCGCTTGGCCCTATACCCCTCACCAGGCAGGTCGCGGCGTGCGCACCGTCTACGGCGATCCGGGCGTCGGCTGCCCGCGTGGGAACCGCGCGCACGCGTTCGGGCACGGTCGGTCTCGATGGCCCTGGGGGCGTGTGGGCATCCAGATGTTGCTCCTAGCGGTCCCCGCCTGCCGGTAGAAGCTCGGGGCTTAAGATATGGCAACTCTTAATGAGGCAACCCTTGATCCAATGCGCGGCATCGTCGACTACATGAACCTAGCCGGATTCGCGCGTGGCCTCGGCGACGCTCTGGTCAACTTTGATCGCTTCCCACTCGAATGGGCGCATCCGAAGTAGCTTGGCTGTCGATCCCGAACGCGCTTTCATCTCCGGTGCGGCTGCACATCCCCTGATAGCCTCCGCACTGCGGTTGGTTTTCCCGGCCGTTCGCAAGGCGCGTCCGGGAATCGAAGTAGTGCGAGCAGTCAGCGCACGGCGAGAGGGAACCCGGTGGGAATCCGGGACTGTCCCGCAGCGGTATGCAGGAACGAACGCCGTCATCAGCACTGACCCTGTTGGGGTTGGGAAGCGACGGTCATTAGGTACACCCGGGAGGGTGTGGGCCTGCGAGTCCGAAGACCTGCCAATCGTGCCGGGTGCGCCGCGCCCGGCGGCACATCGCCCCGTGGGATGGGCGCACAGCCGAATGGGTGTGCGTCCTTGGGCGATGGGCCATCGGTTTCGCCCCGAAGGAAATGAACATGCACATCGAACCCGGGATCGTTGAAGGTCCCAAGATCATCCTCGGCTACCTCACTTCCGGCGGAGCCGGTCTGTACGCGCTGCGATCAGCCTTTAAGTTGGTCAAAAAGTGCGGCATCGTGCCGGTGCTGTTCCGCAGTCTGGCGACGACTGCGTTGGTGTTCACTTTCTTCCAGGTGTTTCCTCATGTGCACGTCGGTATTTCCGAAGTGCACCTGATCCTCGGATCGACACTGTTCCTGCTGTTCGGCATGGCGCCGGCGGCGATCGGATTGGCTACGGGCCTGCTGCTGCAGGGGTTGTTCTTCGCCCCGTTCGATCTTCCGCAGTACGGAATGAACGTCACCACGTTGCTGGTGCCGCTGTTCGCACTGCAGTACGTCGCCGGGCGAGTCATCGGTGCGAACACCCCGTACGCGCAGCTGCGTTACCGGCAGGCCCTGGCGTTATCGACGAGCTATCAGGCGGGCATCGTCACCTGGGTGGGATTCTGGGCGCTCTACGGTGAAGGGTTCAACGTCCAGACCGTGCAGAGCATCGCAGCATTCGGCGCGGCCTACCTGACCGTGATCGCTATCGAGCCCTTGGCTGATCTCACCGTCCTGGCCGCGGCCAAGAGTCTGCAGCAGTTCAAGGAGAGCTCGCTGTTGAACAGGCGACTGCTCAACTCGGCCTGAACCGAGGTTTGACCTCAGGGGGCCCGGTACGAGAGATCGGCAAGTCTCTCGGGGCCGTTCGTGTGAGTGATGCTCGCCGAGCTCGGTGTTCGGGCGGGCGACCTCCTGCAAGCGGCGGGTCCTCCCGGTGACCTGATCAGCCGCGATGAGGTGGTGTTGTCCACGCTGCTCCGATTCTCCCGCCTCGATGTCCCCGAGCGTTACTGACGTCCAATGCCGTCATGTGGGAATTCTTCGACCAGAGCTACGGCGCCGCCTCGATGACCTCGCCGGCGACGCCACGCTCAACTCCAAAGTCCGCGCAACTCTGGTCGAACTACTGCCCGCCGGTTGTGGGACTAGACAAGGCTTCGCCCGACATCTCGGTATCAGCACCCGGACCCTTCAACTGCGCTTGGGCGAAGAAGGCGTCACCTTCCAGCAACTTCTCGGCGACCTTCGCGAATAGCGGCTGAGTCGCGAGCTGACCAGCAGGGCTGCCGCGGCCCTTTTGCTGCTGATGGGCATCGCCAGCCAGCGCTACCTGTTGAGCGTTCCCGCGCTGGCGGCAGTCCTACAGCGCGGCGGTCATCGCGCTCGCAGCGCCCTCGGTGACGTCGCTCATCGACACCTAGCCCGAGCCCGGCGGCGCGGTGCGCCGGGGCACCATCCGGATCGCCGGCAGCGGGGGAGCGGGCAACCGATCCGGCGTGCCGCGGTAACCCTCGACGCGCCCGAACCGATCCGACCCGTTGTGCCATTCCACCCGGAAGGAGGCGATCTCCTCGTGGCTGCGGCCCACGAAGTTCCACCACATCAGGATGTCCTCGCCGAATGGCATGCCGCCCAACAGAAGTGCGCGCCCCGGGGCATCAGTCGCATTGGTCACCGTCAGGCTGGCAAGCCCGGTGCCGAGGTAGCCGAGCTGGCTGCGGCGCAACGGTGTGCCACCCAGCACCAAGGCTTGGCTGTCGACCAGCAGTCCATGCTCGAAATCCGGGTCGACCTCCAGATCCAGCCGAGTCCGCGGAGGTAGCTGAAGTTCGGCCCCGAGTAACGGGGTGAACGTTTCCACCGGTGACACCGCACCGCCGAGGGCGCCGAGGAAGACCCGGGCGGTGGCTCCGCCGAGATCGTGGGGAGCCGGTGCGTAGTGCTGGAAATCGCGGGGTGCGTAGCGCGCCGTGTCCGGCAATGCCACCCACAGTTGCACGCCGTGCAGGGTCGTCGTCGCCGGGGTGGAAACTTCGGAATGGCAGATGCCGCGGCCGGCCGTCATCAGGTTCAACTCGCCGGGACGCACCATCGCGTGCACTCCGCTGCTGTCGCGGTGCTCGACTTCACCGCTGAACAACCAACTGGCCGTTTGCAATCCGGTATGGGGATGAGGTGCGACGTCCATGCCGCCGGCGGTCGCGACGTCCGCCGGGCCGTAGTGATCGGCAAAACACCATGCCCCGATCAACGAACGTCCCCGCTGCGGCAGCGTACGCCGCACCGCGATCCCGCGCGGCCCGCCAAGTGGAACCTCGCGATCGGAGAGAACCTCCACGACCGGATTGCCAGCGCGGTCCCGTTCGCACGGCGGGCAGTCGGTCCGCAGTTCGGCAGGACTGGTGTCGGTATCGCTCATGGCTTCGATGCTGCCAGGTGAGGGCCCCGGAGTCAGGACGGTCCGGGTTCGCCCAGCCGGGCCAGCACCCGGTCGACAACGGCGGTCATCGTTTCGAGTTCCTCAGGCGTGAGGTCGTCGAAGATCAGTCCCCGCACGGTCGCAGCGTGACCGGGCGCGGCCTGTTCGATCGCCGAACGTCCCCGCTCGGTGAGCACGACCCAGGCGCCGCGGCCGTCGTCGTGGCACTCGGTGCGCTCCACCAAGCCGCGGCCGGCCATCCGGGTCACGTGGTGGGACAACCGGCTGCGCTCCCAATTCATCTCCCGTGCCAGATCGGTCACGCGCACCCGCTCCTCGGGTGCGTCGGTGAGATGGACCAGGACTTCGTAGTCCGGCAGCGAGATGCCGGCCTCGGACTGCAGTTCCCGATGCAGGACACCGGGCAGCAGCGCGTTCAGGCGCAGCCAATGCCGCCACAGGCGCTGGGCATCGGGGGAAAGCCAGGAGGATTCGTCGGCCATAGTTCCACTCTAAACCCAGTAGTTGACACATCACCAAACTGGTGGCACCGTAGGTGACGCGTCACCAAAATGCGTGACATGCCACTTCGGAAGGAGCACTGATGTCCACCATCACCGCCACCCCCGCGGCCCTGGCCGACCTGACCGGCAGCTGGACCATCGACCCCACCCACTCCCGGGTGGGCTTTGTCGCCCGCCATGCGATGGTCACCAAGGTTCGCGGCGCGTTCAACGACTTCGAGGGCCGCGCCGTCGTTGACGGCGCCGACCTCTCCGGATCCCGGGTGAACCTGTTCATCCAGGCCGCCAGCATCGACACCCGCAACGAGCAGCGCGACGAGCACCTGCGCAGCAATGACTTCTTCGACATGGAGCAATACCCGCAAATCACCTTCGCGTCGACCTCGGTGACCCAGACCGGCCCTGCGGCGCTGGAGATCACCGGCGAGCTGACCGTCAAGGGCATCACCCGCGCTGTCAGCGTCCCGTTCGACTTCGAGGGCATGGCCGCCGATCCGTTCGGCAACCAGCGCGCCGGCTTCGAGGGCGCAGTGACGATCAACCGCAGGGATTACGGCATCACCTGGAACGCCGCGCTGGAAACCGGGGGCGTTCTGGTCAGCGACAAGATCGTCCTGGAGTTCGAGATCTCGGCGATCAAGACCGTCTGAGCTTCCCACGGCTGGGCCGGAATCCGCCGGTACCGACGCTGCGACACCGGCCCAGCCCCCGGGCACTACCCATCCACCTTCCACCCCGATAGAGGAGGACGACCGTCATGCCCGCTGTGACCGTTGACACCCTGTCCCTGCCGCGGATCAAGGGACCCGCCCCCACCGACACCGAACGCCCCGTCCGCTCGATCACCGCCGGACCACGCGGATTCGAGGGCGAGGGCTTCCCCGTCGTGCGGGCCTTCGCCGGCGTGAGTGCCGCCGACCTCGACCCGTTCATCCACCTGGATCAGATGGGCGAGGTGCAATACGCCCCCGGTGAACCCCGCGGCACCGACTGGCATCCGCACCGCGGCTTCGAAACCGCCACCTACATGATCGACGGCCGCTTCGCCCACCAAGACTCCCACGGCGGCGGTGGGCTGATCACCGACGGCGCGACCCAGTGGATGACGGCGGGTTCGGGCATCCTGCACATCGAAACCCCGCCCGCTGAACTCGTCGAGAGCGGGGGAACGTTCCACGGAATCCAGCTATGGGTCAACCTGCCCCGCACCGAGAAGTTCGTCGAACCGGCCTACCAGGGGATCGAGAGCACGGCGGTGACCCTGTTGTCCTCGTCCGACGGGGGCGCACTGCTGCGGTTGATCGCCGGCGAGGTCGACGGCCGCGGCGGCCCGGGTTCGACCCGCACCCCGATAACCATGGCGCACGCCACCCTGCAACCCGGTGCGCAACTCGACCTTGCATGGCGACGCGACTTCAACGCGCTGGTGTACGTCCTAGCCGGACGCGGAACCGTCGGGCCGGTTGGCCACCCGATTCACCAGGGCCAACTCGCGGTGCTGGGACCCGGCGACCGCACCACCGTCGCCGCAAATCGGCACCAGGATTCACCGGACCCGGCAATGGAGGTGCTGCTGATGGGCGGCAAGCCGATCCGGGAGCCCGTCTTCCACTACGGGCCGTTCGTCATGAACACCAAGGCCGAAGTGATCCGGGCCCTTGAGGACTACCGGTCGGGCAGGTTCGGGGCGATCCCACCGGGAGCCCTCCGACCGCACCGCGTTCGTCCCCCGAGCTAGGGGCACGAATTCCGGCGAAAGCGCAGTCGGGGCCGGGAATCACGGCGACCGGCCAGTCGCCCGACCGGGACAACCTTACGGTTCTCGGAGTCGCCGCAAAAACCGGAAAGCCCGTTCGTCAGGTGTAGCGGGATAGTCAGCAACCCGGAGGCGCGCGACTCTTTCTCCGGCGGTCGGCGCGGCCTTGCCTGAAGAAAGCGGCCGTGAGCGTCGTGGTTCGCCGCTCCGGAGGGGAGGCCGACCATGACCGCTTTACAACCCGGCACCGCCAACGGCGACCGGGTGCGCTCGGTGTTCATCCGCGTCTTCAAGCAACGGGATTTCATTGAGGCGCAGGACTTCTGGAGCGACGAGTCTACGAACTACTTCCTGGCCACAGCCGAGACCGTTTTCGGCCCCACGGCTCTGACCGCCTGGTTCACCGGCTCTTCGAAGCCAAGCGGGCAGCTGCGCGGTGGTGAATCTGGCGCTGGCCCGCTGGGTGCGGGTGCGGTGCAAGCGTATCCGGCGGCGTGAGTTCTCGGTGTCGCGGAAGCCGCAGGCGACGCGTCTGACCTGTTTGACCAGCCTGTTGAGACCTCCGGTGCGGGCGTTGCTCAGGGCGATGTGCAGGAACGCCAGGATCGCCCGCCAGGTCTCGATCGTGGTGGCCAGCCGGTGCAGTTCGGGGATGTTGGTCTCGACGTAACCTCCAACGACTGCTGCTGTGGCGGCGGTTGGGGGGAGTCAATCAGCTTCGGCCGAGGTCAGTATGAGCGCGAGTGTCGACCAGGCCTTCGTTGACGCCGTTCATCAGTTCAATGGCAAAGAATTTGTTCGGTAGTGGGGCGCGGCGAAATCCGGACCACCTCGGCCAACCAAAGTTACGCGGGCAAGCCACGCCCGGTTCTCATCATCCAAAATGACCGACTCGACGCCGATGAATCAACAATCCTCTGTCCGCTGAACGCTGACAGCGCCGATGTCCCGTTGCGTCGAATCACATTGCAGCCCTGCAGAACCAATGGACCAATTGCTCCGAGCAGCATCGTGATCGATAAGATCACCACGACCCACAAGTCGAAGCTAGGGAAACGCATCGGCTAGGTATCGACGACTGAGATGCTGCAGCTGGAGCGCGGGCTACTGGTCCTCCTCGGCAGGACCGGCTGACCAGCACAGTGTGTGGGCCGTCCCGCGCGATCGGAATTTGTCAAGGTGTTTGAGTCCAGCGGGTGTTAAGCAGCTGTCGTCTGGTCCTCCGATTCTGGTGGTTTGGGCGGGTTGATGGCGGCTGTTGCGGGTAGGTCGATGATCTTGGGGGCGCTGTCACGGCTGAAGCGGTCGCGGTGACATGCTCGGGCCTCGGCAAGCACCTGTCGCCGCTGGGTGTCCTTCTCCTCGGCCAGGCCGTAGAACACATCGGCGGGGGTGTGTAGACCGATCCCGCTGTGCCGATGCTCGTGGTTATACCAGGCGACGAATTCATCCATGAAATCTCGTGCGTGGTGGATGGATGCGAAGCGTTCCGGGAAGGCCGGGGCGTACTTGAGGGTCTTGAACCAGGACTCGCTGTAGGGGTTGTCGTTGGAGACCTTGGGCCGCGAGTGCGACCGGGTGACGCCAAGATCGGAGAGCAGTCCGGCGACGGTGTTGCTGGTCATCGAGGTTCCCCGGTCGGCGTGCACGACATGCGGGATGCCGTAGGTGCCGAAGATCTGCTCCATCATCTCGGTGGCCAGCACCCCGCATTCGCGGGCGTGCACGTGCACCCCGACGATGTAGCGCGAGAAGATGTCGATCATCACGTAGGCGTCGTAGTAGATCCCCTTGGCCGGGCCGGGGAGTTTGGTGATGTCCCAGGAGTACACCTGCCGCGGGGCGGTGGCCACCAGCTCCGGGCAGACCGCCTTGCGGTGCCGGGCCAGCCGGCGACGCTCCTTGACCTGCTTGTTCGCCGTCAGGATGCGATACATCGTCGACACCGAACACAGGTAGGTGCCCTCATCGAGCAGCGTGGCCCACACCTGCAGCGGCGCGCAGTCAACGAAGCGGGCGCTGTTGAGCTCATCGAGAACCCGGGCGCACTCGGCGGCGGTGAGCTTGTTGACCGGCACCGTCACCGCCGCGGTGCATTCACTGGGCTTGCGTGCTGAACGACGCAACGCCGTCGAGCGGTTCATGCCGGTCAACTCCGCCGCCGCCCGGGTGGGAATCCCCTGTGCCCGCAACGCCTTCCAGGCGTCCATCAACGCCGTCTCGGCGTGCTCGGCGGCTCCGCGCTCTCGGAGAGACTCTCCAAGAGCGCGTGTGCTTTTCCCATGATCTCCAAAGCGGCCTCGGTGCTGGTCAACCGCTTATTCAACCGGGCGTTCTCCCGCTTGAGGCGGGCGATCTCAGCCTGCTCGGCGGTCAGCTTGCCGACCTTGGCCCCGGCCGGCTTACCCTGCAGAACCCCGGCATCGCGTTGCTTGCGCCACTCGCAGATCAGCGAGGAATACAAGCCCTCACGCCGCAAATAGGCCCCACCCCTGTTGGTCTCGCAGGCCTGCTCGTAGGCCGCCAGATGCGCCAGCTTCTCAGCCGGACTGAACGTACGCCGCCGCTGCGGCCCTTCCGAACGGGGACGTGGTGAACCCATCTGCCCATTTTCCCCAGCTGAAGCCAGGCTGGAAATCGTCATCGTTGCGTTGATCCGTATCTCGCCCTGCAGGCGGGTTGCTATGAACCACTGGACTCAACTCACCCTGACACGCAGGGGATCGCTGCCAGAGCATCTGAGCGCCTTATCCGGATGAGGTGAGCCCAAACCTTCCGCGGACAACGGCACCGCACGGTTCACTACCGCGACGCTGCTCCTTTCGCCCGCAATCACTGCATGGGTTGCCGACGGCAACTCCGCGACGAAACGCTCGCCGAGATCCACGAAGCAGCAACCACGGGCAGCGGTGGATGAAGTAACGCCAGTGTTCTGCTGACTGCCGCATTGCTGTCACGCGAAAATTGCTGCCACGATGGTGCCCATGTCTACTCTCACGTGGTTGGGCGTACCCGGTGATGAGCGGGCATGGATGGCGCTCGGGTTCGTTGTCGACGGTGGGGGAATCACCGTCGGTCGGGTTCGCTGCAGCATCGGCGGCAGCGGCTGGGGATTCGACGCAATCCATTCGGATCCATCCGCTCTCGGCGTGCGAACCATCACATGTCCCCCGGCCGTTCCGACCACGCAACCCTGTGGGGTTACCGCCGCCGACCACATCGTCTACGCAGTGCCGAATCTGGACTCAGCGGTCGAGACACTCAACGAGGTGCTGGGCACAGCACCGCGCAGGCGCTTTCACCCACGAGGCCCACAGGGCCCGGAGATGGCTTTCTACCGTGTCGGCGAGGCCTTCATCGAGGTCGTCGCGACTGGTCGGGAACCCGCACTCATCGGGTTGGCGCTGAAGACGCCGGATCTGGACGCCACGGTGGCGCAGATCCGCCTCTGCGGTGGACCGGTATCCGACCCCAAGCCTGCCGTGCAGGGCGGGCGGATCGCATCGGTCTGGAGTGAGCATCTCAACTGGGGCCTGGCGGTTATGGGAACCTAACGCGATCATCAGGTGGCCCTGATCGGCGAGACCTCGAATTCCAGGACGGTCTACTCCCCGACGAGAACAGCGCTCCTCCCTGGCCGGTGATACCCGACAGACCCCGTGGCCGCGTGGCCGCGTCTCGGTCGGCGCGCAAACCTTTTCTGTCGGTGACGCCGGGTACAGATATTGGCAACACAGAACGCAACAGATGGGGGAGTCATGACGGGCGCAACGTCGGTGAGGATTGTCAGGGACCGGCTGGTGATGGGTCCGCTGACGGTGGAGTTCCAGCGAACGCTGCGCATCCCGGAGGCCGGGTTGCATCCGTTGCCGCCGGGTCTGGGGCCGTTCCCTTTGCGGCGGGTGGAGGACTATCCCGATACGGCACCAGGGGACTGGCTGGCCCGCGGCGGGGTGATGCTGCCGATTTACCAGCGTGAGGCGATGTGGCTGTCCTTCGACGCTGCTGAGCCCACTGCGTTGCAGGTCGGGGTGGGCAAGGTGTGCGCGGTGAGTGGACTGCCGTGGATCGAGCACCTGGTCAAGGATCCGCAGAATTATGTTGTGCTGCCGGATCAGCCATGGCTGGACGGGATCAACGCCGGCGATGGTTTCATCCGCCAGTTCGTCGCCGTACCACTGGGTTCAGGGGCCACCGTCGAAGCGCAGGTGACCGGGCAGGAGACCCATGGCGGGGTGCAATTGCGGGCCGTGGGCCTGACCGTACAGGCGCTTGCGGCATGGCGCGCCGCACAGCGGATACGACCAGAGGTCTGCTTGAGTTCGGCCCCGATGCCGTGCCCGGAAGCGGCCGGTTCGGCGGACATGGGACTCGGTGCCGGGGGGCGGATGCGCCAGGAGGTGTACACCGACGTTCGCCCGCTCGCCGACTACGACGGGGACGGTGCTCAGCGGGTGTTCGTGCACTTGTGCTCAGCCGCGCAGTGGACGGCCATCACCGGGGAGGTCCCCCCTCCGACTCCGGTCGACCGCGACGCCTACGTCAGCGCCGGCCTGCCATGGTTCGACTATTACGACGCCGATGCCCAGGACCTGGCGCCTTCGCAGATCCTGGCGAAGGTCAAGACCGTCGGCGAAAAGTTCGGTGGCGGCGAGGATGAACCGTTCGTGCCGGTCGATCCGAAGACGGTGATCACACTGGGTGATGCCGGCTCTGACGCGATCACCGACGGAAAGTGGTGACTCGCGGGTCGCCCGGGTTCGCGATTCCTTCGGCGGCGCAATCGGCGAGTCCCGGTCAAGGAAACAGCCTGCGCATGACGCGTCCGAACGTGCGCTGCGGCAAAGCGGCCTTCATCCGCGGTACCCACTTGTCCTGGGCGCCGAGCGTGCGGGTCAGCGGAGGCGCCTCGTCGGCGATGAGGCGCTCGACGGCAGCCGCGACGTCGCTGGGCCTCACGCGGCTCTTCGCCCCTCCTCGGGCATCTGACGAACAATGGCTCTGCGCCTGACTTCGTAGACACTCTCGGGCGCTCTCACCTCGCGGATCGATGTATCGAGCGTGTCTGTTGCAACTGCACCCGGCACGATCACGGAAACGTAGATCTTGTGCTGTATCAGCTCAAGGCGCAACGACTCGCTGAAACCTTCCAGCTCGAACTTGCTCGCGGCATAGGCACTATTCATCGGTAATCCGCGCCGGCCACCTAGGGAGCTGACGTTGATGATGCGCCCGCCGCCCTGTGCACGCATGCTCGGTACCACGGCCTTCACCATGCGCACTGCGCCCATGAAGTTGGTGTCGCATTGTTCTTGGAATTCCTCCCAGGAGGTTTCTTCAAGTGCACCGTAGAGGTCGAAACCGGCGTTATTGACGAGCGCGTCGATGCGGCCTGCTCGCATGTGTTGAAGGGGAACGGGTTCCACGGAGGCCCCTCAGCAGTGTTGCCAGCGTGAACATAAGTCCAGCGCCTATGTTATTGATGTCAATATAGTCCGGCGGTGTCGGCTGTTCCGCCCAGTCAACCGTGAGCCCGTCGGCGCAATGACTACCGCGCAACGCCGCTTGTTCGCTCCGATCGAGAAGGCGACGCAGACCGGACTCATCGAGGAAGTCACCGTGATGCCGCCTGCCCTCGTGGGCACTCTCGCCGACAAATGGGGGAAGCCTGGCTTGTGCAGAACCTTGTTAGCCTTTTCGGGTGCCGCGAAAACTCAATGATGAAGAAGTTGAGGCGTATCTCGATAGTCGCCCATGCTGGGCGATACTGAGCACCATCGACAAGGACGGTTTCCCGCATACGGTGCCCCTGGGGTACTTCCGCCTCGGCCGCGACATCGTCATGGGCGTGCGTGACGGGACGCGCAAAGTCGCCAACGTCGAAGGCAACCCGAACGTGAGTGTCCTGCTCGAGGACGGTTCGAGCATGGCGGATATCCGGGGAGTGATGTTCCAGGGTCGCGCCCGCATCGTTCGCGAACCAAGCGAAGCACTTGAGCTTGCGAAGGAGGGCGCCCGGGCGCGAGGCGTGCCAGAGTCCGAATGGCCCACCGCGCCTCGACCGGGCACCGCATACATCCGCGTGACACCCGTCAGAACACTGTCCTGGGACTACGGAAGTTCGACCTCAGACCAGGCATAGCGCCACCTTGACAGCGGCGCCCGGGCGGGCCGGAATGTCGGCTCACGCGGGTGCCCGTCAGAGCGCCCCCTCAGCGGGGGACGGATACGCCGTGCGGCGTCGGCACTACGAGGTGCGCACCGCCGCTTCGACAGTTTCGGTCGCGCAGTTGATCAGGGTGGGCCGTTGACGATCGGCGACACCGGCTCGAACGAGTTCGGTGACCTCGTCTGCGCTATGCGCCTCGTGGGCGTCGACGCCGTAGCTGGCGGCGGTGCCCACGACGTCGAGTCCGGGTAGGTCGAGGCCGGGAACCCCTGGGGTCTGCTCGATGAACCCGAACTCCTTGAGTACGCCGTATTCGGTGTTCGAGGCGACGACCACGGTGATCGGGATCTGGTACTTGGCCGCGGTCCACAGGGCGGTGACGGCGTAGTGCATGGAGCCGTCACCCATGAGCGCGACCACGGGCCGGTCCGGGGCGGCAAGCTGTGCCCCGACAGCGGCGGGCAACCCGTAGCCGAGACCGCCCCCGGCGGCCGAAAGGTGCGACAGCCGTTGACCGGGCCGGATGCAGTCGATGATCGTGGTCTCGTTGCTGCCGGCTTCGCTGACCCACAGGGCGTTCGGCGGGGCGGCCTCGGCGACCGCGCTCCAGAGGTTCGCCGGCGCGAGGGGTGCGGATGCGGGTTGGGCCGCCCGGGCTTCGGGGCGGGTGGGCGGGGCCGGCCGCTGGGCCGGGGTGGACGCATCGGCCAGCGCCAGCGCGGCGCTGGCCAGGTCGGCGACGATGGCGTCGCCCATGGGCGCGCGGGCGGCTTCGTCAGGGTCGTTGGTGATGTGGACCAGCGATGCCCCCTCGGGCAGGTAGGGGCCCGGAATCATCGGGTAGTAGCGGAAAACCGGCGCTCCGATCACCACGACCAGATCGTGGCCGTTGAGTATCTGGGCAATCCAGCCGGCCCCGGGCGGCAACATCCCCTGGTAGAGCGGGTGGTTCTCGGGAAATCCGCTCCAGCCGGTCAACGGCGCGGTCCAGACCGGCAGGCGGTTGCGTTCGGCGAGGGCGACCACGCTGCCCCAGGCGTCGTAGCGCTCCACGTCGCCCCCGACGACGAGGACGGGGGAGGCAGCCGACCGGATCCGCTGACAGATTTGTTGAGCCAGCTCCGGCGGAAATCCAGACGCGCGAGTCACAGTCCGGTCCCGCACGACGGCGACATCGGACGCCTGCTTGTCGGTCAACTCGACCGGCAGATCATCCATCGGCAGCGACACGAACACCGGTCCCATCGGTGGCGTGGTAGCCAGATGGATGGCATGTGCCAACACCGCCGGCGCCTCGCTGGCAATCGCCGGCTCGGCCGCCCACTTCACGAAAGGTTTCGGCACGGTGGTGGCCTCGAGGTTCGTCAGCAGGCAGTACTGGTTCTGCATGAACCGGCGCTGATTACCGGCGGTCACGATCAACGGCGTCTTGTTGACGTAGGCGTTGTACAACTGGCCCTGTGCGTTTCCCATACCCGGGGCGGTGTGCAGATTCACCAGCGCCGGCCGACCCGTCACCTGCGCGTAGGCGTCGGCCATTCCGACCGGAACCATTTCCTGCAAACCCAGCAGGTAGCGAAAATCGGCCGGGAAGTCCTGCAGCAAAGAGAGCTCCGAGGATCCGGGATTGCCGAACCACGTGGTCAAACCGTGGGCGCGGAATAAGTCGAGAATGGCATCGCGAACCGTCGTCATGCAGCCAATCGCTTTCACGGTCAGAGGGCAGGGTCTAGATCGTATGGCCAACCCGGGCCCGTCGAACCGGAATGCTCGGCGAAAGCCAATGCAACCTTCGCCGAATTCCAGATTGCATAGAGTCATTCACCTCGTTCCGGAAACCAACTGCTGCTGGATCAAGCCGACAGTAACGGCAGCCTGCACGGGTAGCCGCAACGTGCAGTGCGCGACATGTGTCGACGAGATGCAGAAGAGAGCAATCGTCGAAAGACTTTTGGACCGGGTCGTCAGTAGCTCTGCCAGACCGCCTGCATGACTGAAAACAAGAACGCCGCCGAACAGCCGAACATCAGCACCCCGGTAATCGCGATCAGCGTTCCGAGATGTCTCCAGGGGTGCTTCAGCAGTATGTCGCCGTAGCCCAGTGTGGTGATCGACGCAGCGGTGAAATACACGCCCTCGGTGACACTGGGCATCAGCAGTTTCCAGCGGAAAAACACGCCCCAAACCGCGGACTCCGCGACGTGCGCCAACATGAGTGTGCAGAAGCTGACGAGCAGGATGGTCTTGCCGGTGTGATTGAGCCCCAGATGCTCGAGCATCCACGTTTTGTGCTGCAGCAGCTCGCCGAGCACATCGAAAATCACCATCACGTGGAGATAGAACAGCACAAGCGCCAGCAGCGTTGCAATGCCGTAGACCTCGACGACCTTTCCGCGGGAAGGGAGCCGATGCTTATCCACCACGGTTGGATCTGACGTGTTCTGACGCACGCCTTCAGCTTCGGACGGGGAATCAAATAACTTGTTGCGCAAGAGTTATCCACCTCGAGGGCTATTACAGTTCCGCCCACCGAAAAAGCGCTTCACGAGCGACAACAGCCCGCAGGCGACCGATGTACTAGTTCGAACTGTGTTGGGCCATGACGTCTGCTTTGGTTCAAAGCCTCTCTTCGGACTGTAGCAGGGGGACCTGGCCACTTGGCATCTGCGACGGTCGTGCTCGCCGTTGGATCATGGTCACCCCGTTGCTCCGTTGATGAAGATGCTCAGGTTTTGCGAGGTGCAGGCGGGTCACATCGGACTTTTTGCGAAGAACAGATCGAAATGCAGCGACCCCACCACCTGAGTGGCGTGATCCGGGCTGGCACCGTCACGCAGGTGGCCGCGTTCTTCGGCGCGCAGAGGCGAGTCCGGCCCGATTTGCGATGTGGCGATACTCGAATCGTTCGATGCCGCCGGACGCCGGGTGGCGGCCGGCTGCGGGAGGCACTCGCTGATGGAGCTCGTCGCGCTGGGGCTCGCGACTTGAATCCGCCACTGGACCCATCCTCCCCGGGGCCGCGAGCATATCGGCAGGCGACCTGAAGCAAAGTTCCCGCCGGCGCCGCCGGTTCTAGACCAAGCAGACGTCAAAGACCCGCCGTGGTGGCCGTTCGGGCTGTATCAGAGCGGCCGCAGGGCCTGGGTTCTCGCCGCGCTCGACTCAGGTCGACGCCGTCGCAGCCGTCCGCTGGATTTCGCAGTTCGAACTGACCGCGGGCGGGTTAGGCTCCACCTGAGGTACTCCGATTAGGTGAAGGTGGTCTCGATGAGCCTAGGGACAGGCGTGCCGGTCACGTTTCCTGCGCATGATCCCGCCGGTTGGCGGCAGCTTCCTAAGTCGTACACCCCGCTGGACCCCGCCCGGGTTTCGGCGCTCATGGCCAAGGAGTGGGAGCGCTACGCCAAGACCACTCCCGGCTCGGCCGATCATGCGGCACGGTCGGTGAAAACCCTGCCGCTGGGGGTGACCAGCAGCTTCCAATACTGGGATCCATATCCGATGGGGGTGCAGTCCGCGCGGGGCGCCTACGTCACCGACTGTGACGGCCGCCAGGTGCTGGACTTGTCGATGGGCTTCGGCGCGATGCTCGTCGGCCACCTGAACCCCACGGTGGTGGCCAAGGTCAAGGACTTCCTCGATGACATCGGCACGCTGTTCGTGACCCCGTCGCCGATCTCGACCGAGGTGGCCGAAAAGTTCAAGGTCCGCTTCGGCCTGGACATGCTGCGCTTCACCAACTCCGGCACCGAGTCGACGATGTATGCGGTTCGCGCCGCCCGCGCCTACACCGGTCGCAAGGCGATCATCAAGATCGAGGGCGGCTACCACGGCGGCTATGACGGTCTGTCGGTGTCGGTCAAGCCGGGCATTGACGAGATCGGTCCCGCCGAAGACCCGACCCCGCAGGTGCCCTTCGACGTGGAGGCCGGTGTGGTGCACACCGTGTCCTACAACGACCTCGGCCAGATGGAACGCAAGCTTGCCGCCCACGCCAAGGACGTCGCCTGCGTGGTGATGGAGCCGGTCATCGAGAACCTGGGCATCGTGCTGCCCGACGCCGGCTATTTCGCGGGGGTGCGCAAGCTGTGCGACGACCACAACGTGTTGCTGATCTTCGACGAGGTCAAGACCGGCTTGACCGCCGGCGCCCATGGCGCGGCCGCGCGCCTCGGCGTCAAGCCAGACCTGATCACGCTGGCCAAGTCCATCGGCGGAGGCCTGCCGCTGGCCGCCTTCGGCGGCACCGAAGAGGTCATGCAGGTCGTCGTCGACAACCGGATGGCCCACTTCGGCACCTACAACGGCAACCCGCTGTGCATGGCCGCGGCCCTCGCGGTGGACGAGGTGGCCACCGAGCAGGCGCTGGCCGCCGCCGAACAGGTCAACGACAACGCCATGGAAGCCATGGACACGATCATCCGCGAGTACGAACTGCCCGCCCACACCGTCGGATTCGGTGTGAAGGGCGCGGTGACGTGGTCACCCACCCCGATCCGCAACTACCGCGACTACAAGCTCGTCACCGACTTCCACGTCGCCGAGTTGGGGTGGCTGTGGGGCATCAACCGCGGCGTGCTGACACCCCCCGGGATGGACGATCAGTGGCTGGTGTCGCTGGCCCACACCGATGCGGACATGAGCAAATGGGTGGACGCCTTCGGCGAACTGGCCAAGGAGCTGCGCGCCTGATCGTGCGCTGCTGCCGGTCTGCCGCGGGCCGTTAACCCCGCTGATCAACGAAATCTCCGGCTCCCCGTATGCGGGGATGGGAAAGCTCGAGCCGCTCAAATGCGGACTAGCCGGAGCATGGTCAAGCCGCATTACCGACGAGCATCGACTCATCTACCGAATCACCAAGCGCGCTACCACTACTGAACGGCGGATTGGCGACCATGTTCCCTCGTTGTGGTCGGGCAGGCCGCCGGCTCGGCGATCAGCGGTGGCGCGACATCAGAGTGAACAGGACTAGCAGCACGGCGGGGATCGTCGCGGGGATGGCCACGGCGGAGAGCGTCAGGACACCGTCGGATCGTCCGCCGGTCAGCACGACCGCGCTCGCGGCTGTCAGAACGAGGCCGATGATCATGACGATCAGCATGAGGGTGCGCCGGTCAGACATCGCGGACCCGCCAGAGTGCGTCGCGATAGACAAGTCTGGCCGTGAGGAACAACGCTGCCAGCATGGCGGCGGTGAAAAGCCAAGCGCTGAGTGACAACTGGACACCGCCGCTGAGGGTGTGGCCGCTGGTGCAGCCGCCGGCCATCCGCGCCCCGAACAGCACCAGGAACGAGCCCACGAAACAGCCCGCGGCGCGTTTGCCCGGGTGAGAGCCGAACCGACCTCGCCACGACGGTGGGATCACCGGACGAAACGCCGTGAAACGGCGGCTGATGAAGATCGACGAGAGCATCGCTCCGAAGATCACGCCAAGGTCGGTCAGAGGCTCCCAGCCGATCGCCGCGAAGACCTCCCGGCTGTAGTCGAAGTTCGGCGCGAACAGATGTCCGACCACCCAGGAGTACGTGGTCGACTGCCCGAACGCCTGGCGCAGGAAGAGCGAGGCGACCACGACCGCCGCGACCAGCACACCCACCAGGCGGATGGTTCTGGAATGCAGGTTGGCGCTGGAAACCTCGACGTCTGTGAGGCGGTCGAACCGGGACTCCCGCCCGGTTCGGAGCGGATCGACGGAACCCTCGGACAAGTAGGCCGCGGTGTCGCGTGCGAACGCCCGGTCGTGTTCGTCCTGTGTTGTTGTTGCCAGATCGCGAAGGTAGCTGCGTTTTCCGCCGGTGTACCGCGGCAAAAAGGAGAGCAGCATCAGGCAGAGCGCCGCGTAGCCGACCGCGATCATCAGCATCGGGACCGGGCGGACGGTGTCGATGTCGCCGGTGACCACCAGATCGCCGAAGTTGGCTGCGCCGACCAACCACTTACCGACGGGGGTCTGGTAGAGCAGGGTCCATGCGGCAGCGCCCAACAGGCCGCCGGGGATCGCGAAAAGCACGTCGCGCCTGCCCTCTCCGAGGGCCAGCATCTCGGTGCCGGGGAAGTACCCGCTGATGGCTGCGCCGATGCCGAACAAGACCCCGCCCACGGTCACGCCGACCAGGTAGAGCGGACGGGGCGAGAAGTGCATGGCCAATCCCAGGGCATGCAGCCCGTAGAGCAGCACGGACCCCACCGCGGTGACCAGAAGAAAGCAGCCGAGAAGGAGTCGGTCGATTCTCCGCGCGGTCCTGATCACGGTTTCCGGGTTACCGATACCCCACAGCGACGCGGGGATACCGAACGCGACGCCGACGAGAAGTCCAACCCACAAAGGTGCAGTCACCTGCATGTCGGGATCAGTCTGCCAGAAACGTCACTGGGCCCGCAGGTGTCGGCTGCCGGTGGATCACGACCTCATGGGTGGAGATTCCACTGACCGCAGTCACCGGCCAGCACGTCGTTGACGTCGACTTCGATCCCGCCAACGATCGGACCTGGATTCGACGCGGTGCTCACGACGCGCTGGTACAGGACCGCGGCCGGGTCGATTTGATTGCCCGACCAGGCCCGGGTCTGCCAGGACCACCGGCGGCCGGGAGTGCGTGAACTTCCGATGACGCCGTCGGCGGCGGCCCACCGGCACACGTCGATCCCGCCGTAGACGCCGGTGCGCTGCACTCCGAGCACTGAGTTGATGCCCCGGAACCACTGCAGGGCGACGGTGTTCCAGGTGTCCCGGCTGATGTCGTCGTCGACGCTGAAGAAAATCGGTGCACTCTGACCACCGCCCGCCGCGGTGTGCAGTTGCCACGCGGTGCGGGCATCGGCAACGCCGCCGGCAAACCCGCGCGTGAAGTCCGACGGAGCCGTTCCGCCCGGCTTGCCGTACTGATAGTTGCTGACGATGACCAAGCCGTTGGCGGTCAGCGACTCCGCGTAGGGCCGGGTGATCGGCTTGGCTCCGAACGAGGAGCCGGGGCGGGAGAGCGAGACGTAGTTGATCACCCCGGAATAGCCGGCCGCCCTGATGTGCTCCGCGGGAATCTGGCGCATGGCGAAGTCGATCAGCCGTGGGGTTGCGGCTTCCGCCGTCGGAGCACCCGCGTTCGCCGATACCGCACCCAACCCGGCGACGGCCGACGCCGCGGCCGCGTAGCGGAGTGCGTCGCGCCGGGACACGGGGTTCGATCCCCTGAACTCCCCCGATGATTCGCGCACCGCGCGATGTTACCAATGTGACAGTTGTTGATGATGTGAGGCGCGCTGTTCATGCTGAATATGGGCGACGGCCTCTCAGTTTCGCCCCGGTCAATACCGCCGCACGGCACTTCTCGGCCCGGGACGCTTCATCACGCCGGTGCCCGGTCTCCCAGTTTCCTCAGCATCCCGGCCACGATGTCGGGCACCTCGATCGGGGCCAGGTGGCCGCAGCCCGCAGCGATGCCGACCGTCGCTCTCGGGATGCTTCGGGCGAACGGCAACAGCCGCTGCACCGGACAAAGCTGATCTTCCGCGCCGAGGAGGACCCCGGTGGGCACCGCGACCTGCGGTAGCAGATCGACCAGGCCAGGTGAACGAGTCAGTACGGTCCGGACGGTGGTGGACGCCGCCGCCGGGTCGAAAGAACTCATCGCGGAGACGAATTCGTCGACTCGGCCGGGGTGGTCGCGACGCGTCGTCGTGCTGATCATGGACCGGGCGACTCCGCGGCCGAAGATCGTGGTGGAACCGATCCATCGGGTCCCGGGAACCAGGGCGGATCGTTGGCCCAGGTTCGGATCGACGGGGGTGTTCATCAGCAGCAGGGCCCGCGCCCGGCGTGGATGCCGGAGGCTGAAATGGACCCCGACCTGGCCACCCCACGAACACCCCGCGAAGAATGCCGTTTCGATCTGCAATTCATCGAGAAGCTCGCTGACCGCATCGGCGTAGCGGCTCGGCTGGACATCTCCGGGGGGCGGGTCGCTGCGACCGAAGCCCGGACCGTCGATGCAGATCGTCCGCCACCCCGAACCGAGATTCCCGACCATCAGGTCGACAAGCCGATGATCACTGAACAAGGAGGGCCAGAGCACCACCGGCCTTCCCGCCCCGTGATCGGCGACGGCCAGCATCCCCACACTGGTGGCGATTCGGCGGTTAACGTCCATCGCCGTTCCGCATCGATCCCCGGCCGCGGGCAATGATGGCGCTCGAGCGGGTTTGGGAAGCGTCATACCGATTCGGTTCATGCCTGGCTCCGAAGCGGATGAGCCGGCAGCACCGCCAGCACGAACAACGCTCCGGCCAGGCAGATCCCCGCCGCCGTCAGGCAACCGGCGCCCATTCCGGAGAGGAACGCCTCGGTCACCGTGTCCCGGACGGCGCCGGACGCGGTGCCCGGTGACTGGGCGGCGACGGCGAGGCCCTGCGCCAAGCCTTCCTCGGCCACCGATCGAACCGGTGCCGGAAGTCCCTGCAGCACCGGACTGTCGGCGAGGTGGCGGATATACAGCGTCGAGAAAATGCTGCCGATCACCGCGACGCCGAGTGTTCCGCCCACCTGACGGGTTGCGTCGTTGACCGCTGAACCGGCACCGGCCTGCTCGGGTCGCACAACCCCCATGATCGAGTCGGTCGCGGGTGCGGTCGTCAGGCCGAGGCCGGCGCCCAACAGCACCATCTGAGCGGCCATCTCCGGATAGCCGACGCTCAGGTCGATGACGTTGATCCATGCGAAGGCCGCCGCCATCATCACCAGGCCGACGAACACGACGATCTTGGTGCCGACCCGACTAACCGCCAGCCGGGTCCCCAACACCGATCCGACGGCGATCGACAGGGCCACCGGCAGAATCCGCACCCCGGTGCCCAGCGGGCCGAAGCCCTGGAGCAGCTGCATGAACTGGGTGATCAGGAAGATGAACCCGAACAGGGCGAAGAAGGCCACCGTTACTGCGCCGCTCGCCGCGCTGAACCTGAGGTTGGCGAACAGGGTGATGTCGATGAGCGGGTCGGCCTGCCGGCGCTCCCACACCGCGAAGCCGATAGCGGCGGCCAGAGCCGTCCCGAAGCCGGTCAGGGTCGCCGCTGAGGTCCAGCCGCGCTCCGGCGCCTCGATGATCGTGTAGACCAGCGATCCGAGCATCACCACCGAGAGGACCAGCCCGCCGCGGTCCAGCCGGGAGCCGTGGTCAACCGATGAGGGTGGAATGACCAGTGGAGCCGCCACGGCGGCGATCAGGGCGATGGGCACCAGCGCGAGGAACAGGCTGCCCCACCAGAAGACCTCCAACAGCGCACCGCCGAGGATTGGCCCGATCGCGACGCCGAGGCCGGTGACCGCCCCCCACAGCCCGATGGCTGCGGCGCGCTGCTTCGGGTCCCGGAAGGTATCGGTGATGATCGCCAGCGTGGTCGGGTAGATCAGCGCCGCGGCCACTCCCATCACCAGCCGGGCCACGACGAGCGAATCGGTGGTGGTGCACAGCGCCGCTCCGACGCTGCTCAGCGCGAGGAGCGTCAGACCGGCGATCAGCGTTCCCCGTCGGCCGAACTTGTCGCCGAGCGTTCCGCCGGCCAGCACCAGTGCGGCGAACGCCAGGTTGTAGGCGTCGACGATCCACTGCAGACCACGGGTGGACGCCCCGAGCGCCGAATTCAGCGTCGGGAGGCCGACGTTGACGATGGTCGTCTCGACGTTGATCACCAGCGATGCGACCAGAACGACGGTGAGCACGGCGGCGGGCCGAATCCGCCGGGGTTGTGCGATGTCGGGGTGAGGCGGGATTGGCGGTGCGATGGTCATCAGCGGTCCTTATGTTGACGGCAGTAACATCCCCGAGCATGACAGAGGAAGTTAGCGCCGTCAACATCGGAGGTTCCTAACGGATGCCGTCTTGCACCAAATCGAGGAGGCGATCGGTGATCAGCTGCTTGCGGTCGACGTCGGCGGCGGCCAACGGGCCGTCGAGGTAGAGCACGGACAAGCCGTGAACGGCGGCCCATGCGGCTTCGTCGAGCCCATCGCGACGGTCGGGGGAGAGGACGCCGGTGGCGACGAGATCGTCGATGCAGGCGCTGAGTATCCGGAACGGATGCCGATCCGGCGAGACGCTCGCATCAGTGTGGTGCAGGCCGCCGGGGGCGAAAGCCGTCCGGAAAAGGCCAGGTTCGGCCAGGGCGAAATCGACGTAGGCCTGCCCCGTGGCGCGCAGTCGGGCCAGCGCCCGGCGGTCTTTGCGGCCACGCGGGGGCAGCGCGGCCAGTGCCTCCATCATGGACTCGCCGAGCAGGGTCATTCCGTGGATCTGAACCGCGGTCAGCAGGGCCTGCCGGTCGGAGTAATGACGATAGGCCGCGGAGTTGCTGACCCCGGCGGCCCGCTGGACATCGCGGAGCACGACGGCGTCGGGTCCCCCTCCGCGGGCCAACTCCACTGCGTGCTCCAGCAGTGCTTCGCGCAGATTGCCGTGGTGGTAAGTCGCCGGCGCCATGTCGTCAAGTCTGTCACCAGGCGAATCTTGACACGGGCGGGCCGCTGTGACCTCGACGCCAAAACCCGGTGTACCGGCGTTGATGCGTAGCCGCGACCTCGGCGAGTTGGAATTCCGTGCTGTCACGGGTTACCGTCGCGGGTCGGCCGATGCCGACTGCAGCTGGGTGCGGCCACCGAGCCATGAGTTCACAGCTGATTCCTAACCTCATCGTTGGACAACGGTGAGACCGTTTCGTAACCTGATCGAGACCTAACGTAGATCGACAGGTAGATCGGCGGAGAAGTCGCCGATGGTAGGCAAAGGACTCGCAGTTTTGAAGTTTCACGCCCCGGTTGTCGCAAAGTCAGGTTTCCGCAGCCGTTTCGCCGGAGTCGTCCTGGCACTCGCAACGCTAGCCACGGGGTGGGGTGGCGCCGCCTCCGCTGAGCCGTCCCAGGACCTGCTGACCAAACTCAACGAGTTGAACAAGAAGGTCGAGCAGCTGAGCAAGACCATCAACGCGGCTCAGGCGGATTTCGACAACAAGATGCGTGTTCTGGCCGAGGCGGACGCCAAGCAGATCGAGGATCTGGCCGCGCTCGATAGCGCGAGGATGCGACTGGCGGATTATCAACGCGGCGTCGACAAGATCGCCGCCGCGGTCTACATGGGTGGGCGGGCCGACGCCCCCACCGCGATCCTCACCTCTTCATCGCCCACACGGCTGATCGACAAGCTTTCTGTGCAGCGGGTGATGGCCGTGCAGGCTTCCGGGCAGATGCGGGACTTCCGTCAGGCGATCGCAGACATCCAGATCATCGAGGCCGCCTCTGCGAAGTCCGCGGCCGAGGCCAGGATCGCCGCCGATGCGGCTGCCACGATCCGAGCGGACCTGCAGAAACAACAATCCGAACTGAAGGCGCAACTCGCGGCCGTCGCCGACGAGGCCGCGCTGACCGCCCAGCCCTCAGCGGTGCTGGCGGCGATGGGCATAGTGGCCCCCATGCCCACGGTCGGGGTGAACGGGCTGGTCCCCAACGCGCGACGGCTGCTGCAGTACATCATGACCACCTATCCCGGTGTTCGGTCCATCGGCGGCGTGCGTGCCGATCCGCTTCCGGATCACCCCAGCGGCCACGCGCTGGACGTCATGATCGGCTCCGATATGGGGCTCGGGGATGCCATCAACGCCGACATCCAGAGTCAGGCCGCACGGTTCGGTGTCTCATACACGATGTGGCGGGTGGCCGCACACTTCGACCACGTCCACATCACGGTCAACTGATCGCCCTGAGCCGGATCCCCGATCCGGACCGAATAGGGTCCGAGGTATGAGCACCGGGGTGAACACCGCAGCTGACCAACCGGCCGTTGTCGCGGGTATCGACGGATCCGAGGCCGCGCTCGGCGCCGCCCGGTGGGCCGCGGAGTTCGCCACCCGCGCGGCGTTGCCGCTGACGCTGCTGCATGCGGTGCGGAAGTTGGACCTACACTTCCTTGGCCCCGGCGCTACCGCCGAACTTGGAGCGGCTCCGGACGGCGACAGCGTGCTCGCCGCGGCAGAGCAAGCTGTGCGCTCCAAGCATCCTGATCTTGAGATCCGCATGGTAGCCGTCAAGGACGCTGTGGCGACTGCGTTGGCTGAGGCGACGCCGTCGGCCCGGCTCGTGGTGGTGGGCACGGGGGACTCAGATCATCGCGTACTGGGTGGTCAGGCTCTGCGGATCGTGCACCGCGCCGAATGCCCGGTCGTGGTCTGGCGCCCTCCGCTGGCCAAACGGACCGGAAAGCCGCTGCCCGTCGTCGTCGGCATTGACGAATCCGATAGGTCGGACCACGCGCTCGCCGAGGCGTTCGATATCGCCCGCACGCTGCGTGCGCCGTTGACCGTTGTGCACATGTGGGAGATCGGAGCGGCGGTCGGCATGGGCGACCTGGGAGGCCAGGGAAACATGGATTGGCCGTTGTTGAAGATGCTGGAGTCCCGACAGCGCCAACGGATGGACGAGTTGGTCGCACCGTTGGCCGCCAAGTACCCGAACGCTCATGTGAACAAGGTCTTTCAGGACGTCAGCCCGGCCAAAGGCCTCGCCGATCTGTCCCGGGAGGCGCAACTATTGGTGGTGGGCAGCCACGGCCGTGGGAAGCTCTCCGATGCGATCCTCGGCACGGTCAGCCAGAACCTGGTTCACCACGCCGAATGTCCGGTGTTGGTGGTTCGGTAGCCGGCGCAACGCACGATGGTGGCCCGTAGGGAATTTGCCGGTACGGAGTTGGAGGTCATCGCCTTCGATCTCGCGTCCTGCCGGATCGCGCAAGACCGTGGCGCGGATCGCATCGCGCTGTGCGCCAATCCCCACGAGGGGGGCACCACACCGTCCTACGGCATGATCGCCGCCGCCAGACGCAGCACCCTCCTTCAGCTGTTTCCGATCATCCGCCCGCGGGGCGGCGACTTCCTCTACACCCCAATGGAATTCGACGCGATGCTCGCCGACGTCAAGCAGTGTGCGGCATTGGGGTGCGACGGCGTGGTGATCGGCATGCTGGCTGACGACGGCAGCATCGACATTCAGCGATGCGCCGAGCTGATCCACCACGCGGGGTCGATGCAGGTCACTTTTCACCGCGCCTTCGACCGGGTCAGGGATCCGCTGGCGGCGCTGGAGGAGATCATCGGTCTGGGATGTAGCCGGATCCTCACCAGCGGTCTGCGTCCGAACGTCGAGGAGGGCAAGGAGGTCCTCAAGGCCCTGGTCGAGGCGGCCGGCGACCGCATCACGATCATGCCGGGATCCGGTGTCAGGTCCACCAACGTCCTCGAGATCGCGACGTTCACCGGTGCCACCGCCTTTCACAGTTCGGCTCGGACGCTACGTGCGAGCCGGATGCATTACGCGAATCCGGCGCTTCGGGAGTCACTCGATTCGGTCAGCATCGATCCCGACGAGGTGACTCGACTCAGGCGGATTCTCGACGCTCTGGAAGAGGGCCCGTCCCGGCGTTGAAGGGTGCGCTGGGTGGCTCGTCGCCAAGCCGCGTCACCAGCCTCGCGAGTAGCTGGGCCGCCAGCGCGGCGGCGCCGAACACGATCAGCAGCCAGAGCGGCGGCCGGGCCAGTTCCCAGACGAACAGCGCCGACCACAGCCAGGCCCCCTGAGTAACGGCGAGCACCGCCGCGGCAGCGGCGAGGGACACCGCCGGCACGCTGACATGCAACGGCGTCCAGGTGTTGATCGAAAAGGCCACCAGCGATCCCATGGCCGCCCCAGTCGCCAGGGCCGGCGTCAACATCCCGCCGACGGCCCCGGTGCGCAGGAAGAAGGCGGTGAGCAGCGGCTTGAGAACCAGCACGGCCGCCGCGGAGGTGAACGTCAGCCCACTGCTGATGCTGACCGTCAGGACGCTCTTGCCGTTGCCGGGCAGTTCCGGCAGGTAACGCGAGCACAGGCCGACCGCCAGCCCTGCCGTGGCGATGGCCGGGATCAACAGCCACGAGTCGCTCACCCGACGGGCACGGGCGACGTTCATCAATCGGTTGAATGCGATGCCGACCGCCACGGCCACCGGAGCCAGCGCAATGGCGAGGCCGGTGAGCAGGTAGGACACGTTCGCTTCGGGCCAGTGCAGCGGCACCTCGAGGTGGGTGATCGGCGCGGCCACCGCGACGGCCAGGCTGGAGGTGATCAGCGCTGTGCCGGCGATCCGCAGGCTCCACTGCCGCAACAGGATCTGGATCGCGAACAGCGCCCCACCAAGCGGAACGCTGTAGACCGCGGCCAGGCCGGCGCCGGCGGCGCAGCTCAACAGGATCTGCCGGTCCTCCGCCGTCAGTGCCCATCGCGACGTTCCGCGATCACCGAGGGCCGCGGCGACCTGACGCGGCGCACCTTCGCGGCCCAGCGAGGCTCCGGTGCCGACCACCAGAATCTGCAGGGCCGCGTCGAGGGACAGCGCTCGCAGAGGGAGCCGCCTCCCGCTGGCGATGGCCTCCGACAGCGGCGGAACCCGGGTGTGGCGCCGCAGCAGCCACCACCCCAGCCCGGCCAGCGCCCCGCCGATCGCCGGGCCGAGGGCGCGCCGGATCCGGCTGGCGCCGGTCACACCGTCGAGCAGGCTGCCGAACTTGTAGTGGTAGGTGAGGTGCTCGATGACGTGCAGCAGCCAGGTGGTGGCGGCGCCGGCGAGCCCGGCCAGCAGGCCGATCGCGAGGACTGCGCAGGCGAATTCCAGGTTCCTGCGGTGCGGGGCGGCCATCTCAGCGCGCTCCACTCGGGTGGAGGACGCTGTCGAGAGCCGCCGGATCGCCGGCGTAGGAGGCTGCCCGGATGATGATCGTGTGGTCGTCGAGGACGAAACGGCCACCGACCCAACGCTGCACCGGTCGGATGGAGCAGTCGACGATCACCAGTTTCGATATGCCGGGATCCAGAGCCACAGAACGGAAGCCGATGAGGTGGTGGGCTAAGCGCCCGGTATCGGTGGGGAGCATCGCATAGACCTGCACGACGTGCCGCCCGGGCCGCGGCCCGGTGTTGGTGACGGTGACCGACGCCTCGAAGCGCTCACCGCCGAGACGTCCGACAACCAGATCGGTGATCGTGAAAGTGGTATAGCCCAAACCGAATCCGAGCGGATAGGCGGCCGGGGTGCCATCGCGGTCGAGCTTGCGCTGCCCCCACCACCGGCCGTAGCTGACGGTGCTCGCGTCCCAGTCCACCACCGGCAGGTCGGCCCGGCGGTGCGGGATCGCCATCGGCAGACGCCCGGACGGCTCGGTATCCCCGAGCAGAAGGTCGGCGACGGCGTGGCCGCCCTCCATGCCGGGGTACCAGGCCAGCAGGACCGCTGCGACCTGGGCGTCCCAGGGGTCGAGCACAATCGTTCCCCCGCCGATCACCACGACGACGGTTCGGGGATTGGCCGCGGCCACCGCCACGATGAGGGCGACGTCATCGCTGTGCAGTCGAAGATCGCGCCGGTCGCCGCCGAACTTCTTCTGTTTAGCCACCCGGGCGGCCAACTTGACCAACGCCACGGCGAACGGCCGGAATCGGGCGATGCCGCCGAGCAACTGCGTCGATTCGACGTCCACCCCGATCAGCGACTCGCCCTCGTCCACTGAGGACAGGCCCACCACGACCACCGCCGCATCGGCCCCACGCGCCGCGGCGGCGCCTCTCGCCGGGTCGCTGCTGGCGACGTGGGTCAGCCTCTCTCCCAACCGTTCCCGCAGCCCGTCGAGGATGGTGGCCGATGAAGGGGGAGTCACCATGGATGAGCCCACGTCGCCCTGGTTGGGCTGGTCGGCCAGCGGGCCCAGCAAAACGACCCGTGACACCGACTCATCGGCCAACGGAAGTGCCGGCGCGCCGTCACCGCACCGGTTGCGCAGCAGCACCGCCCCCCGACTCGCCGCTTCCCGGGCCAGGCGCCGGTGCCGGGCCGATGCCACGACCTGCATTGGTGGCGTGGGCCGGGCGCGCCGGGCGAGTCGAATCTGGGCAGACAGGTGTCGGCGAGCGGCTCGTTCGACGTCGCCGCGCGAAAGGGTCCCGGCGGCCAGGGCGGCCGGCAGGGCGGCCGCACGCTGCTGGCGAAAGGGCATCTCCAGGTCCTGGCCCGCGCCGACCGATCCGACGGGATCTCGCAGCCCCCAGACGAAGTCGGTCATCACGAATCCGCCGAAGCCCCAGTCCCCGCGCAGGATGTCGGTGAGCAGGTACCGGTTCTGCCCCGCCCACGTCCCGTTGACGGAGTTGTAGGCGCTCATCACGCAATCCGCCCCGGCCTCCACGACGGCGCGGAAGTGCGGCAGATACACCTCGCGCAGCACATCCTCGTCGACCCGGACGTCGACCCGGAACCTCGCCTCCTCCATCGAGTTCAGGGCGAAATGCTTCACGCAGGTCATCAACCACGGGCCTGCCCCCCGGACGGCCGCCGCCCCCATGGCCCCCAGCAGCAGAGGGTCCTCGCCGTAGGACTCCTGCGTCCGGCCCCAGCCGGGGGCGGGGGCGAGGTTCACGCAGATCCCCGCCCACAAGTTCGCGCCCTGCGCTCGGGCCTCGGCCCCGATCACGTCGGCGACGGCGCACTCCAACTCGGGATCCCACGTAGCGGCCCGGGCCAAGGCCACCGGGAACGCCGTCGAGGTTCCCAGCGTGATCCCGCGCGGGCCGTCGGTGAAACGGATGCCGGGGATGCCGAGCCGGTCGATACGTCCGGCGGCGAACGGAACGCTGTTGTAGCGCTGCGACATTCCGGTGATACCCCGCAGCATCGTCAGGTCGCCGTCGAGCAGCCAGAGCAGTTCATCGTCGGTCAGCCGGCCGGCCAGAGCGGCCGCGGCCTCGGCGACGCTTTGATGACCGCGGCGGACGGCGTCGACGGCGGCGGCAAAAGGGGTGCCGGCGGGGCATATCGGGTCGGATGCGGGCATGGGCTAGCTTCCGTAGAGATGCAGCGCACGGGCGGCGGTGGTGGCCACCTCGCCGCTCAGCGTCGCTATGGGCGGGCCGCCACGCTGATGAATCACGTTGCCCAGCACCACCACGTAACTGTCCGATCCGGGGTCGATCCATATCGTCACCCCGGTGAATCCGGTGTGGCCGAAGCTGCCTACCGGGAAGATCATGCCGCGCGGGGTGGACTGGTAGGTGTCGATGTCCCACCCGAAGCCGCGCAGGAACTGCCCCGGAATCGCCGGGTAGTGGGGCGCCAGCAGCGGATTGTCGAGGTTGGGGCTTGCCGCGATGGCCGCCCGGGAGGCGTTCTCGGCGGCCTGGACCTGACCGGGGTGGTGCCCGGGCTGCTGAGGCGTGGTCATCAACTCCAGGGTCGCCTGTCGCAAGGGGAATGAGCTCGGGCGCCCGGCGAGCCGGTCGAGCAGACTCTGGGCGTACCTGCCGACGTCCGAGGCGGTGGAGAACACTCCGGCGCTGCCGGCCACACCACCCATCCGGCGGGCCGTGGGATCGTGGACGGTGCCGCGCAGCAGCCGGTCGAAGTCGGGGTTGATGCCAGGGGTGTCCTCGTCGCGGGCCGTCGGTGCGACGCGGGCCAACAGGGCGGTGCTCCACGTGCCATCCGGGCAGGTTCCGTTCGGAGTTTCGGCGGGGCTGACAGCGATGGCGTTGCCGATTGTTTGGTGGGGTCCGCAGGCCTTGGCCGCGGGCAGATAGCGGGTGTCGCCCATGCCCAGCGGCTCGAAGATCTCCTGCTGGGCGTAGACGTCGAGGGTCTCCCCGGTGAGCCTCTCGACCATGCTGCCGAGCAGAATGAACCCGATGTCGGAGTAGTGGAAGACCTCCCCGGGACCGAACTCCAGTGGTGTGGCCAGCGCGCGCTGAATGCCGTCGGCCTTGTCCGCCGCCACCAGCCCCCACGGCCCTTGCCGGCTGAGGTCCCCACCGAGCCCGGAGGTGTGGGTGAGCAGCATCCGCAGCGTCACCCTGGCACGTTTGGGGTCACCGTCCGGGTTGAACTCGGGAAGGTAGTCCTGCAGGGGATCGTCGATGCCCACCAGGCCCCGTTCGTAGAGCTGCAGGACTGCGGTGGTGGTGGCGAGGATCTTCGTCAATGACGCCAGATCGAAGATGGTGTCGGCGGTCATCGGCTCGGCCGGTGAGAGGGCGCCGTCCAGTCCCGGCTCGGTAGCGAGCCGTCGAGCGCCGAAGGCTCGGCGAAAGACGACGGTGCCGCCGTGCCCGATCTGGATCACCGCGCCGGGCATCCGGGGTGCGGCGATGGCGTCGTCGACGAGCCGGGACACCGCGGGGAAGGCTTCCGGGGCGATGTCGGGTTCCGGTTGTGCCGACGTCGTTGCCGGGGCGGGTGCGACGGTGGCCGGCGGGGGTGGCGGTTCCGGACGGCCGCAGGAGGGCGCGACCGCGACACCGAGCGCGAGGGCCCCGGCACCGCAGGCCCGCGAGACTCGCGCCCCTGAGAACGTCACCGGGCCGACGGTAGCGAACTCGCCACCGACGGTGCGACGGGTATCGCCAAACCATGCTGGCAACCATTGATGCGGCTGGCCGGGTTGTCATTGCTCATGAGGTCCGGTAGAGGACGCGAGCCGGACTAGCGGCCGGCGCTCGGGGCTACCGGGGGAAGCGTGGTCGTAGGGCGAGGGAGACGTAGACCAGCGCTACCAGAACGGGAACCTCGATGAGCGGGCCGACCACGCCGGCCAGCGCCTGACCGGAGGTGGCGCCGTAGGTGGCGATCGCGACGGCGATGGCCAGTTCGAAGTTGTTGCCGGCGGCGGTGAAGGCCAGCGTCGTCGTGCGCGGGTAGCCCAGGTGGAGTGCGGCGCCGAGCAGGTAACCGCCGCCCCACATGATGGCGAAGTAGGCCAGCAGGGGCAGCGCGATGCGGGCGACGTCCCAGGGGTGGGTGGTGATCTGTTCTCCCTGTAGCGCGAAGAGAATGACGATGGTGAACAGCAGTCCGTAGAGCGCCCACGGTCCGACGGCGGGAAGGAACCGGATCTCGTACCACTGGCGTCCTCTGGCTCGTTCGCCGAGGCGCCGGGAGAGATAACCGGCCAGCAGGGGTATACCGAGGAAGATCAGGACGGACTTGGCGATCTGCCAGGGCGAGGCAGTGATCGAGGTTTGCGGCAGTCCCAGCCAGCCGGGCAGCACCGAGAGATAGAACCACCCCAGCACGGCGAACATCAGCACTTGGAAGATCGAGTTCAGCGCGACCAGGACGGCCGCGGCCTCGCGGTCGCCGCAGGCGAGGTCGTTCCAGATGATGACCATCGCGATACAGCGGGCCAGTCCGACGATGATCAGACCCGTGCGGTACTCCGGCAGGTCGGGCAGCATCAGCCAGGCCAGGGCGAACATCAACGCCGGTCCCACGATCCAGTTGAGGATCAGTGAGCTGATCAGCATCGGCCGGTCGGCGGTCACGGTGTCGAGTCGGTCGTAGCGCACCTTGGCCAGCACCGGGTACATCATGATCAGCAGGCCCAGCGCGATCGGTAGCGAAATGCCGTCGATCTGAACCTTTTCCAGCGCCGTGTTCAGCCCGGGGATCGACCGGCCGAGCAGCAGGCCTGCCGCCATGGCGATGCCGATCCACAGTGGCAGGAAGCGGTCGAGGGTGGACAGCTTGCCCACGACGGGTGCTGCGGGTTCGGAGGTGCGGGAATCGACCATGGGTGGCTCCTGCCGGGGTGGCGGCTCAGCGATCGGTGGAAGACGGAACGAGTTCGGCGATGAGGGCCTCGACGCGGGTGCGAATCTGATCGCGGATCGGACGTACGGCGTCCAGACCCTTGCCGGCCGGGTCGTCGAGGACCCAGTCTCGGTAGCTCTTGCCGGGGAAGAACGGGCAGGTGTCACCGCATCCCATGGTGATCACCACATCTGAAGCCTCGACAGCGTCGCCGGTGAGGATTTTCGGGCTCTGGGTGGAGATGTCGATACCGACCTCGGCCATGGCGGCAACGGCGGCCGGGTTGACCGCATCGGCCGGCGCGCTGCCGGCCGAGCGGACCTCGACGGTGTCGCCGGCCAGGGCGGCCAGGAATCCGGCCGCCATCTGGGAGCGCCCGGCGTTGTGGACACAGACGAACAGCACCGACGGTTTGGCGCTCATCGGCATTTCCGCCCGGCCACGAGGTGCGCGGTGGCCTCGGGGGCGAGGACCGCCGAGAGCCGTTGGAGCGCGGGCGGGATCACCCAGTAGTACACCCAGGTTCCGCGGCGTTCACAGTCCAGCAGGCCCGCTTCGCGCAACGTCTTGAGATGGTGGGAGATCGTCGGTTGGGACACCTCGAACGCCGGGGCGATATCGCAGACGCAGCACTCGCCGCCGGCGTGGCTGGCGATGAGGCTCAAGATCCGCAGCCGCACCGGATCGCCGAGGGCCTTGAATATCCGGGCCAGCTCAGCGGCCCGGTCCGAATCCAGTGGCTGGTTTGTCAGCGGACGACAGCAGGGCTGCTCGTCAATAGACCGGTGGATCGACACCCGTCAATATTGATGCAGGTCGATTCAGCAGTCAACTGCGGGGTCGGTGCTCAGCGAGTCCCCGGCCATGCCCGGTGGGCCGAGAGTTCTGCGGCCGCCGCATCGAAGGCACGCAACGTATCGAGCAGGACATGCGGGCCGTGGGTGTGCGGCTGGGTGGACAACTTGGCCGCCACCGTCTGCGCGACCCGGTTGATGTAAATCACCTGGCCGCACATGCCCAGACAGAGCGCGACGTTGTTGCCCGGGTACGGGAACCACATCTGGTTGCGGTACATCCCGCCAGGCAGTCCGGTGTCGGTGGCGGCGAACGCCTGCCGCGAGTCGGGTCCGCCATCGAGGGTATCGGCGATCCATGCCTCATGGACCACCTGTTGATCGTTCAGGGAGACGCCGTCGCGCAGGAACAACGACCCGAACCGGATCATGTCGGTCAGGCAGCCACTGATGCCGCCGTTGAACATGCCGGTGCCAACCCGGTCCACACCGATGGTGGCGTCGGTCTGCGCACCGATCCGGCTCCACAGCACTTCCGACATCAGCCCGGGCATCCGCTGGCCGCCGACGACCTCGCAGACCCAGCCCAGCACGTCGGTCTCGCACGATCGGTATTCGAATGGGCCGCCGTGCGGGGCCGTCTGCCGCAGCGTCACCAGGAAGTCATAGAGCGTGGACGGTATGTCCGGACTGCTCCGGGGCGCCCACCCCATGGCCTGGTCGAGGATGTGGATGTCCGCGTTCGGGTCGCTGTAGTCGTCGGAGAAAGCGACGCCCGAGCGCATGTCGAGAAGATGGCGCACCGTCGCCCCGGCGTAGCCGCTGCGCGCCAGGGCGGGAACGAAGGTGGTCACCTCAGCATCGGTGTCGAGGGCGCCGGCGCCGTGCAAGACCCCGGCAACCACCCCGATCAGCGACTTGCTCACCGAGAACATCAGGTGCCGGGTGTGCGGCCCCATCCCGTCGCGGTAGTGTTCGGCAGCCAAGGAGCCGCGGTAGGCCACCGCCCAACCGTCGGTCTCGGTGCCGTCCATGACCCCGCCCACGGTCGTGGCGGTGCCATCGGTGGTGGTCACCGGGATCTCGGCGACCGGCGAGTGGACGGGCGGAAGGGCCACCGCAGGCGCGTTGCGGCGGGAGATCACCGCCGTCGGCACCATGTCCTCGACGTGCTGGTAGGACCAGTGCGAGTAGGGCTCCCACAGCCAGTTCGACAGGGAGATGCCTGCTGGGCGGCGGCCGTCGTCGCTCATCGTCGAGACGCGGGGTTCACGCCCGCGCGACGAGGCGGGAGACGATTTGTGCGGACGGCGCCAGGGGCGTCGAGGTGAACTTCGCCTTGATCGCCTTCAGCCAGCGCTGGCAGCGCTCGGTGAGCTGATAGTCCTCGGACTGCAGGTGCCCGGGGGTTACCAGCACGCCGAGTTGGGCGCCTTCGCAGCGCAGGTCACCCGGGGCTGCGACGCGCATGTAGAAGGCCTCGGATTCATCGGTGATCGAATCCCAGTCGTCGGCGGGGCGGGCGAACGATGCGCGTCCGGCGTCGTCGAGCCGGTAGACACCGGTTCGCGGCGTCTTGGTGAAGAGTTCGACCTCGGTCGAGGTCTCGGCGATGATCACCTGGCCCCAGACCTCGTCCTCCCCGTAGCCCCGCTGCCAGCGCGCGTTGATCTCGTCGACGTCGAGTTCGTAGTCGACGTCCATGAACTCCAGGAGGTGGAAGAGAAACAGCGGTATGTCGGCGTAGGCCTCGGTGGTCAGGTTGGTCATCGGGCTGGCGCCGCTCAGCCGCGGGTTGACCTCGCCGAGGTAGAGCTCGTCGGAGTCGAGATCATGCAGCAGGTCGACCTCGAAGTAGCCGAGATAGCCCTCACCTCCCAGGACGTCGCCGAGCTTGCGAACCATCGCCCGGGCGGCGCGTGTCTGGGCCGGCGGCAGCGCCTCGCGCCAGACGTCGTTGCCACACCAGCTGCCCCGGTACGGGGTCAATTCGGGGTAGCCGACCAGGCTGGTCATGGCCGGTCCGACGACGGTGCCGTAACGGGTCACCGCGCCTTCCAGGCACACCTCGACGTTGCGGATACGCTTCATGACCTTGACCTCGCGCTGTCCGGTCAGATCGTCGGCGCACTGGTCCCAGTCGGATCGGCTGCGCACGAAATAGGTTCCGCTACCGGCATTTCCGTAGGGGTCCTGGACGACGAGGTCATCGCCGAGTCCGGCGCCCTGGGCCAGGGTCAACAACTCGTCGTAGGTGCCGGCCCGACCGATCGCGTGCGGCACGCTCGGCACCCCCGCCTGCTCGGCGAGCCGGGTCATGACGATTTTCGAGTCCAGGCGGCGGCGCAGTTCCGACGGTGGCTCCATGACGTGCAATCCCGCGCGCCGGGCGAGGTCAGAGGTCTGCTCGTCGGGCATGACGAAGCAGGCTTTGCCCCCGGGTCCGCGCTCGGCGATGAACTCCAGCGTCTCCGGATCGGAGAGCAGGTGATTGCACACGTCACCCATGGAATCGAAGTCCCTGCGGTCCCGGTTCCGTGGGACGAACACCCGCGGGTGGTTGCCGTCGAAAGAGTCGAAATAGTTCAGGTAGTAGAAGTTTCGTACCCAACGGTCGATCCCGAGAAGGTTGAACGGGGTGGGGGAGATGAAGTAGAGCGGCACCGTGTTGGTGTGGAAGAAGGCTCGGACGTCGGCTAGGCCCTTGAGATCTTGCAGCGTCATGATCACACCCGCCGTGAGGTTGCCGGAACCCCGTTGGTGAGGTTGGGAATTCGTGCACTCGGGTGGGTTTCGGACTCTTCGTTGGCCAAGCGATAGCGCGGGATCATCCCCTGAGTCTGCACTCCGCAGCGGGCGATGTGCCACGGTTTGCGGCGTCGGCCCAGCACCTGTCCGCTGTCATTCGGGTGGGGAAAGTGCTGTGGCCAGCGCTGAACGGTGCCGTGCAGGCTGCCGGAATCGCGATAACCGGGAAGGCACTCACAGGATTCTGATAGTTTCCTGCCAAGTTTTTAACAGCGAATCTTCAGCGTCAGGAGTCGACATGGAAGCACTGACCCGACCCGCTCTCGCACTGGCGGCCGCCACGGCTGTGGCCATCGGCTCGACGATGACCGCCGCCCCCGCCGCGCTGGTCGCAGCGCCCGCCGTCGTGCCGGCGTCTTCGGCGGTCGCTGCCCAGAACGTCATGCTGGCCGGTTTAATCGCCGATATCTACAACGACATCGAGGCCGTGGTGGCAGAGGTCGTCTACGGCGTCAGCGACGTGATCGGCAGCATTCCCCTGGTTGGTCCGCCGATCGCCGATCAGATCGACATCCTCTACTTCTACGGCGAGCAGGCGGTGGGCGGCACGGTGTACTGGGTGGACGATCTGGTGACTCCGTTGGTCAACCTCGATTTCTGGCCGATCTCGGGCCCTCCCGGAAATTATCTGTCCAACGCCGCCTACGCGACGGTCGATTGGGTCGAAGGTCTGGTCGACACCGCGGTCGGGTTCGTGGAGGCCGAGATCGACTACTTCTTCGGTTGGATTCCCAACATCCCGAACATCATCAACGATGTCATCAACACGGTCGAGAATGTCATCAACTGGATCATCGGGTGGATCCCGGGCCCGCTGGCCGCCGTTGAGGCGCCCGGCGCCGCGGCCGCGGCTGTCGCGACCGCGAGGGGTGCGGTGGCGGAGCGTTCGGTTGCGGAATCGGCCGTTGCCCCGGCGGCGGCCGCTGAGGCCGCGCCGGCTGCGGTCTCCGAGGCTGCCGCCGAGGCGGCGCATCCTGGATCGGCTCCCGCGACTGAGGCCGCGCCGACTGTGGCCGACAAGCCCGCTGCCCCGGCCGTGGAGGCCCCGGCCGCGGATGACGCTGCCGAGGTTGCTTCCGAGGCTCCCGCAGCTGTGGTTGCAGGTGGGGCGGTTGCGGAGGCGGCGAGCCAGATTCGCCGCGCCACGCGGGCCGGCGCCGGCGCCGAGAGCACCGATGATGCGGCAGGCGCAATCAAGCAGTCTCGCGCTCAGGGTCGCAGCGCGAACGCTTCGCGGGCGGGGGCGCGAGCATCTGGGTAACCGGGTCAATGAGTAGTTAGGGCACCACCGGAGGCGGCGCCACCGGGGCGGTCGGATTGGTTCTGGCCGCTTCGGTGGCGCCGTCGCCGTTGCCGGGATTGCCGCTGGCAGCGACCGGGTCGCCGCCTCGAAGGTGACGAATTCGTCAAAAGAACTTGACCGGCGATCTTCTCGCATGTGACGATTTCGTCAGATCCTTGTGAGGAGTCCCCGTGGTTATTCGGAGCCACTACCCGGTGGTCATCGTCGGCGCCGGTCCGGTGGGCGTCACTGCCGCGACGCTGCTCGCCCAGTACGGCGTCGAGAGCCTGATCCTCGACCGGTGGGCCGGGGTCTATCCGCAACCGCGGGCGGTCCACCTCGATGACGAGGTCTACCGGATCCTCGGCCGGATCGGGATCGGTGAGCAGTTCGCGGCGATCTCCCGGCCTGCTCTCGGGTTGCGCCTGCTCGATCCCGATCTGCGGGAGTTGGCGGAGTTTCGCCGCGACCCCAGCCTCAGTCGGCACGGCTACCCCCAGGCCAACATGTTCGACCAGCCGGAGCTCGAGGCGCTGCTGCGCAGCAGTCTCGAACGCCACCCGATGGCCCGGCTCAGGATGAACTCCGAAGTCACCGATCTGGGCGGCCTCGGCGACGGCCGGACCCGCATCACCTTCACCGACCGCGCCGACGGTAGTGAACACAGCCTCGAGTGCGACTATCTGCTGGGCTGTGACGGCGCCAACAGCCTTGTGCGCAAACACATCGGGGCGAGGATGCGGGACCTGCGCTTCGAGCAGCGCTGGTTGGTGGTCGACGTCGACTCGTCTGTCGATCTGGGACAGTGGGACGGGGTCCACCAGGTCTGCGACCCGAACCGCGGCGGAACCTTCATGCGGGTCGGTCGGTCGCGCTACCGATGGGAATTCCGGCTCCTGCCCGGCGAGTCATCGGAGGACTTCGGCTCCCTCGCCGCCCTGCGCCCGCTGATCGCACCGTGGCTGGGATCGGTCACCGACGACCGACTTCTTCTCATCCGTGTCGCGGAGTACACCTTTCGCGCCCAGTTGGCGGACCGTTGGCGTCGTGGGAACGTTTTCCTGCTCGGCGACGCGGCGCACCTCACCCCTCCCTTCATCGGTCAGGGACTGTGCGCGGGGTTGCGTGATGCGATGAATCTGAGTTGGAAGCTTGCCGGTGTCATCAGTGGCAACCTGCCCGCCGAGGCGCTCGACACCTACCAGGCCGAACGCAAACCCCATGTGCGGCAACTGATATTGCTCGCCCTGACCGTCGGTCAGGTGATGACGGCCGGGGGCCGGTTCGGTACGGCGTTGCGCGGCTTTTTCGCGCCCCGCCTTCGACTCGTCCCCGGGCTGGCGGCCAGGCTTCTCGACTCGCGTACGCCAGCGTTGAGCCGTTCGGCCCTCGTCCGCTCCGGGCGAAGGGGCCCGGGTCTCCGAGGCTCCAGACTGGCGGGAACCCTGTGCCCCAATGCCGTCACCGCGACGGGTGAGCGGCTCGATGACGTCCTCGGCAGCGGATTCGCGCTGATCACCACAGTCCCGGTGACACAGGAGCAGAAAGAAGCCATCGAGAAGCGCCACGTCACCATCCATTTCGCGCCCCCGGGAACGGAGCTGGCCGGATGGCTGCATCGCGACGGTGCCCGAGCCGCGATCGTCAGGCCCGACTTCACCGTGATGAGCGCCGGGCGGGATCACGCCGCGCTGTGCGCGACGCTGCCGAGGTTCGGCTGAGCCCGACGGTTGAGTTCCGGCTACAGTCCGGCGAGCTGCGGAATGGTCAGATGGGCGATCGCGAAGTAGATCATCAGTCCGGTGCCGTCGACGATCGTGGAGATCATCGGCGCCGAGACGACGGCAGGATCCAGTCTGAGTCTTTTGAGCGTCGGCGGCAGAATCGATGCTACTAGCGAGGACCAGAGGACGATCGCGGTGACCGTCAGGCACACCGTGATGGTCACCTCGACCCCGACGCCCAGCATCCAGGCACGTATGAGTGCGGCGGCGGCCATCGTGGCTGCGACGAGGAATCCCGTCGACATCTCCTTGCCCACGATGCGGGGGAGGTCGCGCAGCCGCACCTGCTCTGTCGCCAGGGCACGCACCAGGGTGGTGGTGATCTGGGTTCCCGTGTTACCGCCGGTGCCGATCAGCAGAGGGATGAAGAAGGCCAGCGCGATGACGGTCTCCATCTCCTGTTCGAAGGCCCGCAACACTGTGCTGGTGTAGGCCTCCGCGGCGAACAGCACGAGCAGCCACACAATGCGCTTTCGCCATAACCGGCCCGGTGAGGCGCGAAGATATGGGACTTCGAGTGGCGCGGAGCCGCCCTGACGCTCCGCATCGGCGGTCGCCTCCCGGCGGAGGATGTCGGCAGCGATATCGGCGGTCAGGACTCCGAGAAGCTTGCCGTCGTCGTCGACGACCGGCAGCGCCGCAAGTTCACGGTCGGTCAGCGCCTCGGCCGCTTGTTCCGCCTCGACCAGTGGGCCAACCGAGAACGGATCGCCGGCCATCAATTCCGAGATCGTCTGGTTGGGCTCGGCAAGCACCAAGTCCTGGAATTCCAGCAATCCGACCAACCGCTGGGCGGCGTTGGTTACATAGATGTATGCGTCGGCCCGGGCCCGCACTTTTGCGCTCTGGGCTCGAACGGTCGTCTCGGCCTCTGCCGCGGTCACCGTGTCGGTCACCACAAAGACATCCGGGAGGATATGTGCGGAGACGGACTTCGGCGGGCAGCGCAAGATCTTGCTCAGCGCTTCTGCCTGTTCGGCTCCGATCTGGGCGAGCAACGACTCGCGAGTCGCATGTCCGACCTTCCGAAGTACTTCGGCGCCCTGGTCGGGATCGAGCGCTTCGAGCCAGCCGGCCGCCGGGACAACGCCGGCCGATTGAGCCACTCGGGCCGCCAGATCGGGATCGATGGAACCGAGCAATTCCGGTCCGGTCTCGGAGTCCAGTAACGCAACGAAATGGGACAGTTTGTCTCTCGACATCGACGAAAGTTGGCGGCTCCGTTCGGAAGCTCCGGCGGATCCCAACCACTGCGCGATCGCTTCGGGGGAGTCCAGTTCAGCGGCGCGAATCGGCAGAACGCCGAGCACTCCGAGGTCAACGCCGGGTTGGTTCATCAGAACGCACTCCTCAGTCTGGGCTCAATTTGGTTACTTCAACCTGAACAAGGCGGTGAGTGGGGACCTGGGTCGGTGGGGCCGAAATCGAGACGCTGGATTCGTCGCATTCATTGGGGCAAATCAAAACCGTCGTGATGCCACTGTAGGCCAATGGTGGCCGTCGGGGACGAAGTTTCAAGCGGCGGGGCTAGGCAACCGACATGCGGGTCCGGCCTCATCGATGCCGGGTGGAGGATTCCGGTTTCTCCGCGCGAACTCCTGTTGCCGAGCGTCTCTGCGCCAGGTCAACCACATTCGACTAACTTGGGTCGCCTCGGCGGCAGACAACCTGCCGAAACCCACCATCGCCATATCCGTGCAATGCTCTCGGGGAACGCCTTATGTGCGCGAATGGGGTTGCTGTGCAGCATCATTCGCCCGGAATGGCTCCAGGCATCGGAGCGTATGCCAGCAGGCTTCGCCTGCCGCCTCGGCTCAACCGTGCCTGAACGCACCGTCCTGGCCGGTAGCGGTGCCCAAATGGTCCAGAACCGTCTCGACGCGCTCCTCGAGCGATCCGCGTACGGCCAGCACCGGAAGCTCGGGATGCTCGGCGAAGATCGCCGCGAGGATCTGCTGGGACCGGGACCTGGCGTGTGAGCCGTCGCGCTGCGGTTCGGGTTGCCAGGGAAAGTCGTCCTGGCACCACACCACCCGATCGCTCTGCGTCGTCCACCGCAGGGCCGTCGGCAGCAGGGAGGTGTCGTCGTAGTACTGGATGCTGTACACAGCGGTCATCAGCGGTCCGCTGTCGGAGACCACCCACGAACGCGGGTTCCGACTCTCCCGCCGCAAGGCAGACGCCTCCGACTCCCGGTGTGCCGACATGATGGTGACCTGCTCGGCTGCCAGCGGGACCCGCCCGTGGCGATCGACCCAGCTCCGGAGGAACTCCGGTACGACCGTCGCGGGCAGCCGATCCCCGAGCGCGGTGGCCAGTGTCGACTTGCCGGTGGACTCCCCGCCGACTACCGAGATCAGCCGTGCGCGGTCCGGCTCAGGCACGGGCGGTCGCCGTCAGGGTGGGGCCGTCGGCACGTGCGGACCAGGCGCGCCAGCCGGTGACCGCTATGACGACGAGTACCGCGTAGAACGACGAGGTGAAGTAGAGGCCCTGGCTGGCGTAGAGAATCGTGCCAACCGTGTTGACCGCGATCCACACCGGCCAGGCTTCGACCTTCTGCAGCACCATGAGCAGCTGCCCAGCCAGCGATCCCACCAGCATAAAGGCATCACCCCAGGTCGCGACCCCACCGATGGCGCGAAGCAGGGGAGCCACCAGCGCCCACAGTGCGAAGGCCGCGACCACACCGCGCACTCGCCCGGTCGGGGTCAGCCGGCCCGGAATTCGGACACCTTCCTGACCCCAGGAGAACCAGCCCCAGACCGCGGCAGCCATGAAGATCAGTTGCATGGCGGCGGAAGCGAATAGGTCGAACTCCACGAACAGCCAACCGTAGAACACGCTCGAGAGGAAGTACGGCGGCCAGGCCCACCGGGTTCCCTTGATGCTGAGCCCGATGGCGATGAAGGCCAGGATTACCGAGGCGGCCTCGATGGCGGTGAGGTCATAACCCCATACCGTGAACAGAACAGACATTGTGAACGCTCCCTGCCCGGCATTACCCGGACGGTCATGCGGTCGGCGGCGCGGTGTGCCACCTTCTCAGACCGGTTGCCCCGGCCTCCCGCGGTTGTTTCTTCCGCACGCCAGGCTATCGCCTCGGAAGCCTCGACTCGGCCCCGGTTCGATATCGGCCGAACGCCGGCTGGCCCAGGCGTCGGGCGCAGCCGCTTTCGGTCACCGGCATCAGGAGTCGAGGCGGGTCGGTTTCTCACTCATGGGTTCGGCCGCCACCGGCTTGGCCGGGCGGCGGGCGAACTGCGGCGCCCGTTCGGGCCGGACTCCGACGCCGATCAGGTACGCCGGGATGACCGCGGCCTTCGGGATCCGGGTCCACAGCGCGATTGCGGTGCGGGACACGAACGCCGGCGGCTTGGGCATCGGCTTTCCGGACAGGATCCGGCCGAACAGCCGGTGCAGGACGCGCTGGCCGCCCTGAGTCATCGCCGATGGCAGGTTGCGGCGGCGCTGCACGGCGGCGAGATCGGATTCGCCGACACAGTGTTGCTTGAGAGGTTCGGCCAGTATCCCGGCCGCGGCGACGGCGTCGGCGATGGCGAGGTTGACTCCCACGCCGCCGACCGGGGACATGGCGTGGGCCGCGTCGCCGATGCACAACAGCCCGGGCCGGTACCAGCGATGCAGCCGGTTGAGCTTGGCATCGAGGATCTTGACGTCATCCCACGACGTCAGTGAGTCGACCGAGGCCTCGGGGACCAGGGCCGCGATCTGGGCGCGAAAGGTGTCCAGGCCCCGTGCGCGAAGCTGATCCTCACTCCCCTTCGGTAGCAGGGCGCCGGTCTGGAAGTAGCCCTCCCGTGGAATCAGAATCAGCATCAGTTCGCCCGACATCCGTGGCCCGAGTTCGTATTTGATCGCTGATGTGGCCTGCAGGCGGAACCATCCGATGTCGAACGGCACGGGGTACTCGTGTGGCACCATTCCGGCCTCGCTGCGGAGGGTCGAGGTACGTCCGTCGCAGGCCACGGTGAGATCGGCGCGCAGTTCGCCGGGTCCATCGGGACCCTGGTAGCGCACCCCGACGACGTTGTCCCCCTCACACAGCAGCCCGGTGACTTCGGTTCCCATCCGCAACGTGAAGGTGGGTTCCGACTTCGCGGCCTCGGCGAGCAGGTTCAGTAAGTCCCACTGTGGAGCCAGCGCCAACATGGGGTGCGGTTCATTCAGTCGGCTGAAGTCGGAGACGACCACCTTGCGCCCGCCGGCCTGCACTTCGAACGTCTCGACCTCGCTGTGCGGCATCGCTTTGAACTCGGGGAACAGACCGAGATCGTCGAGCAGGGTCAAGGTGACCGGGTGCACTGTGTCGCCGCGGAAGTCCCTGAAGAAGTCGACGTGTTTCTCGAAGACGGTGACCTCGATGCCGGCGCGTGCCAGCAGCAGTCCCAGCACCATCCCGGCGGGGCCGCCGCCGACCACGGCACAGGTGGTCGATTCTGGTTGTGTCATCGGGCGCGCCTCCCTGGGCGATGTCTTGACGTGTCCAGCGCCGACGGCAGCAATCGAATTGAAACACTCTTGCAGTCAGCTTTGAATAACGTATCACTCGTACCATGTTCTCGAACAACCATGAGTGATCAGATCCCGTCCACCGCCGCCCAGAAGCCCTCGGCAGCGCGGGTGGACCCCGAGTTGGTCGCGGCGGCCTTGAGTGCCGCCGAGGCCCTCGGTTGCGGCGTCGCCGACGTTCCGCTCACGGTCATCGCCGAGACCGCGGGTATCTCCCGCAGCACACTGTGGCGTCGGCTCGGCGGCGCACGCGAGGTTCTGGATGAGGCGGTGCGCGCGGCCGGGGTGGAGCCCGGCGGTCAAGCGCCGGTGCGGACCCGGGCGGTCGACGCCGCGGCGGCGTTGATTAGCGAATCGGGTCTGGCTGCTACGACGATGGAGGCGATCGCCCACAGCGCCGGCTGCTCGGTCTACAGCCTCTACGCCGCATTCGGCGGGCGCGATGAATTGATGCGTGCGGTTTTCGAGCGGCACAGCCCGATTCGCGACCTCGAGGACTATCTCGCCGGGGAGCAAGGCAACCTCAACACCGAGGTCAGGGGGTTCATGGAGACCATGGCCCGGTCGTTCGAGCGCGAACCGCGGCTGGCCCCGGCGATCCTCTCCGAAATTTTCGCGCGGCCGAGCAGCCCCGCGGTGCGCAAAGTCACCGCTTACACCGGTCCTCGCATCCTCGGAATACTCAACCTCTGGCTCGAGCGAGAGATTCGAGCCGGTCGCATCCGCGACTTGCCCCGCCCATTGCTGGCGCAGCAGTTGCTGGGCCCGATAACTCTGCACCTGCTGACCCGGCCCGCTGCCCCGGACACCCCCGATTACCCCAAGAGCGACATCGACACCGTTTGCACCGTCTTCGCCAACGCCTTCATCCGCTCGGCGGCTGTGTCGCCGACTGCCGATTGATGCTGCGGTCTGCGACCGCTGACCCAGTAAAGTCGGCTCGATCGCCGGTTCGGAAACGCAGCCGAACCGACCCCTGGCGAAAGCGCGAAGGGTGGTGAGGTCGACCGTGACGGACACGAATCAGATCGGGCTGTCCCCGATCGAGGCCGAACCGGCACCGCCCGCCAAGCCACGGTCCGCCCGGCGTCGTTGGCCGCAGCGGTGGCCGCATCTTCAGATCGAGGACCGCCGGTCGATCATCGAGGACCTGATGGTGGTGCCGAGCGGGGCGGCGTTGGCCCGGTTCTCGGTCTTGATGTTCTTGTCCAGCATGGTCGCGGCGGTCGGACTGCTGCAGAACTCCGCCGCAGTGGTGATCGGCGCGATGATGATCGCACCGCTCATGTCACCGATCATGGGAGTCGCCGCTTCACTGGTCATGGGCTGGGGGTTGCGGTTGTTCCAGGGCCTGCTGCTGGTGGCGACATCGGCGCTGGGCGCTATCGCGGTCGGCTGGGTGTTCGCCGTGCTGCTGTCCCCATCCGGAACCGGTCTGCCGACCGAAGTCGTGGCACGGTGCAGCCCGGACATTCGCGACCTGCTGGTCGCGCTCGGGGCCGGTGCCGCCGGCGCGTTCGCCACCGTCCACAAACGGATTTCAGTGGCGCTGCCCGGTGTCGCGGTCGCGGTAGCGGTGGTGCCGCCGCTGGCGGCCGTCGGTGTGCTGCTGGGCCGGGGTCAGCCGGAGTTGGCGCGCGGGGCGGCGCTGCTGTTCGTGACGAACCTCATCGGCATCGTGTTGATGGCGGCGGTCGTGTTCCTGCTGAGCGGCCTGGTGCCGCGCCGCACCTTCAGCGGACGACGATCACAGATCCTGGCCTCACTGGCGGCCGCGGCGGCACTCGCGGTGGGGGTCGCCCTGGTCCTCATCCCCAAGTTCGTCGCACTGACCGGCCACGCCCGCGATCTTCAAACCGCCACCGCGACGATCACCAACATGCTCGGACCCGGTAACAACCTCGGCCGGATCACCACCTCGGGCGACACCGTCCGCGCCGAGATCGTCGGACCAACACAACCGCCCGCGCTGCAGGACGTCGCGGTCAAACTCACCAGTGCGCTCGGCCGGCCGGTGACGGTGCAACTCGGCTGGATACCCGTGCAGACTCCACAGGAAGAGAAGCCGAAGGTTCCTCTACCGCCCCTGACTGAACTCGCGCCGATGATCGAGCAATGGCTGGCACCGCAATCGCTGAGCCTGCAGGGCCTGAGCTTCGAATCCACGACACTGGTGATCTCGACGGCAGGCCCGCGTCCGCCCCAGCATGCGGAGAAGCTGGCGGCCCAGATCAGGGAGCGCTACGGCCAGCAGATTCCGATCAGCATGGGTTGGACTCGGACTCCCGAGGACAACGGACCCAGCGACGACGAAACCGCCCTCGCGGCCGCGCGCACCAACGCCACGAGCTGGGCAGCCTCGCGGCCAGAGGCGGCGGTCCTCAGCGTGACCGGTACGGCCAAGGAGATCACCGTCACCCTGATCGGCCGCGATCAGCCGGATGTCGCCGAATTGGAGGCCGACCTGCGCGCCACCCTGCCCCAGGCCATCATCACGATCCAGTGGGTGTCCGGCGGTCAGTTGGTCAACGCCGTGCCACCTCCACCGCCGGTCACTCCAACCCCGATCCCAGGGGCGGCACCGACGATGAAACCGCCCCGATAGGTTCGGCCCTGTCTGAAATTTAGGCCCTGTCTGAATCTTGGCCCTGTATGAGTTCAGGCCCTATGTGAGAATCGGCACCGCATGGGCGGGCGTCGCGGAACCGGAGGCGGACATTCGATGGCGTGGCTGAGAAAGCTCAGATGGCCGATCGGGCTAGTGGCCATCGCGATCGGTGTTCTGACTCCGCTGTTCATCACGGTGTACGTCGAACCCACCGGCGTCTCGGACCCGGTCGTGTTCAGTGAGTACCGGGCCGACTTCGCGGTCGCGGCCGACGGCACGCTCGACGCGACCGAGACGATCACCGCCGAGTTTCCGCTCTGGCGCCACGGGTTGTTCCGATATTGGGATGTGGCCAACCCGAACGATCCACATATCCGGCAACCACCGGACATCACCGACATCACGGTGGATGGGGCGCCGGTTCCCTACGAGCTGTCCTGGGAGGACGACCGCAGGTTCCGGGTCGCCAAGATCGGCGATCCAGACCGCTACCTCGACGAGGGAACCCACGTCTTCACCATCCGGTACCGCATTGCCGGAGTGCTCGATCCCGGTGGGACGGGAGCCGAGAAGGCTTTCCCCGGCTCGGAGGGCAGGCCGTCGGATGCCCGGTCGGTGTTCTTCTGGAACGTCATCCCGCCGGGGTGGAACAACCCCATCACCGAAGCCCGCATCGCGGTTACTCTCCCCGGGCCGCCCACCGGCGCCCAGTGCGTCGTCGGCGCCGGTGAGGGCGCGCCCTGCGGAGCCCTGAGGATCGACGGGCGAACCGTCGAGGTCTCCGCCCGCGCACTTCCCCCGCGAACACCGCTGACTGTGCGCATCGGCGTCGATGTCGCCACACCGCCCCGCCCGACGGTGCCGTGGACGCAGAGGTGGGATTCGGTGCTCGGATCCTCGCCCGCCGGGCTGATCGCGGTCGGCGTCATGGCGGTGGCGGGACTGGTCGCCGCCATGGCGCTGATGCGGACGACGGCTGAGCCCTCGCCGGGCTTCGGAGTTCAGTACGCCCCGCCGGAAGGCCTCGGCCCGGTTCAGAACGAGTACATCCGCACCGAGGCGGTGCCCAAACACGGGCTTACCGCGACCGTCTTTCATCTCGCCGAACACGGATTGCTGACGTTGGACCAGACCGAGCCGAAGAAGTGGGTGATCCGCTCGACCGGGACGGCGCGGGACAGGAGGGCGATGGATCCGGTGAGCGCGGCGGTGGCCACAGCGCTGGGGGTCCGAAAGCCCGGCCGGGAGTTCCGGGCCGACGGGACGGTGTCGGCCGGCGCGACGCTGGAGCGTGCCACGGCGAAGATGGGCGAGGCGGTGCGTCAATGGGCACTGGACGCTGGTCTGGTAGTGCCCAAGCGCAGCGAGTGGTGGGCGCGGGTGGCCAACGGGGTGGCGTTGGCCTTGGCGATCGCCGCGTTGTTCCGGCTCTTCGGCGGCACCGTGTGGATCGTGCCGTTCGGGCTGTTCTTCGTGGCGACCATGACCGCCTGGAGGCCTGGCGTCGGATTGCGGCGCACCGCGGCCGGTCGTGAACTGTGGTCGCGGGCCGGCGGATTCCACCGCCTGGTCGCCACCGACTCCGCGGAGTCCCGTTTCGATTTCGCGGCGCGTAAGGACCTCTACACGGCCTACATCCCGTTTGCCGTCGCCGCGGGGTCGGCAGCACTGTGGGCGAAGAAGTATCAGGCCGCGACCGGCGCACCTGCACCGCAGCCCGGCTGGTATCACGCCGCCGGTGCGCACGGCATGCTCGGCGGGTCGAGTTCAGGATTCGACAGTTTCGAGTCGGCCCTGTCGTCGTCGATCGGTGCCTACTCGTCCTCGCGGTCGTCCAGTGGTGGCGGGGGCGGTGGCGGTGGTGGCGGGGGCGGGGGTGGTGGGGGATCCTGGTGATGGTGTGAGCACCCCGGCCTCAGGCAGCGACCGGCACGTGCACGTCGCGCATGCCCACCGCGTTGCGCAGTCCCGAGCAGTTGTGGCAGCCCACACAGCCGACGCAATCCTGACAGTTTGAGCAGGCGATGCACGCCCGGCAGCGCCGACAGGCGATGCAGGCCAGACAGGCCGCGCAGCCACTCATCATCAACGACAAGGCGGTGACGGCGCTGCCGGCGACGGCCACGCTGTCGAAAGTGGCGATCGATCCGGCGACCGCGACGCTGGACACCGTTCCCAGCGAACCGGCGACCGCCATGCTGCCGGCGGTGCCCATGGAGCCGGCGACCGCCACACTGGACACCGTTGCGGCTGACCCGGCGACCAGTGCGCTGCCGACGGTGGCGACGGACGCAATCACTCCGACGCCGGCGGTGGTGGCGACGGACAGCGGTGCTAGGAAAAACTTCATCAACATCGAACCAGCGTCTCAAGCACCTGGCGATCGCGCCGGGGTTCAGCGCGCATCGACTCCGATCCGCTCGGTGGCCGGAGCCGTCCGTTGCGGCCGAACGTTACCGTGAAGGGGTGGCCGACAACGAGGTGATGGACTTCGACGGCAGTGCCGTGACCGGGTCTCGTTACCCGTCCGGGGTCTTTGACGTCGGCTGGGAGCCGGACCCTCTTTACACGCTGGCAAACGAGCGCACGTATCTGTCCTGGCTGCGCCTCGCGATCACACTGCTGGCCGCCGCCGTCGCTATCGACCGGCTTTTCCTCGAGCATCCCTGGTTCGGTAGCCAGATCCTCGCCCTGGCGCTGGTCCTGATCGGCTTCGGCACCTGCGCCGTCGGGGTGCGGCGCTGGTGGGCGACCGAGAGGGCCTTGCGGCTGCGCCGGCCGCTGCCGGGTTTCAGCGGTCCGCTGCTGAGCACGGTGGCGATCGTGTTGGCGGGCCTCGGGGTCGTGCTACTGGTCCTGACCCCACGGCGTTGAGCTGCGATGCGCGATACGTCGGGAAAGCTCTGGGGAAGGCAATACCCCTTCGAGCGCAACCACTTGCAGCGGGCCATGGCCTTGACCGGCCTGGCCGGTGTCTTCGGCGTGACCACCGTCCTTCTGGTTCACGCTGATGTCCAAGCGGTGTTCGGTATATCGCTCCTCTACGCTGGCGTCGTTTCCGCTGTAGCGGCGGTATCGCGACACCGGTATGTCCGGGAAACTCGCATCGGCTTCGCCATTTTGCGGAGTCGCGGCGGCGGCTTCGTGATCGGCTCTGCGCTGGCTTTCCTCGCAGTCGGCATTCTTGTCACGCTTCTCGTTCTGCTCGAATAATGTTGTTCTGCAAAGGAATGGGTGTGGATCGCGCCGCGCAGGGGCGGGGCGAAGGGGGGTGCTCTATGGCCATCGGGCGGATGGGCGCGCTGGCGGTCGGCCTGGGTATCGGCGCGGCAATTGCGGCGATGCCCTCGGTCGCCGCAGCCGACACCGGTCCTCCGTCCGGATCCTCGAGCGCCTCGCCATCGAGATCGTCGGCCCAGGGGTCCCGGCCGGCCACCGCGCGGTCGTCATCCACAGCGAGCGTGCTGAAGAAGACCCGTCCGACACTCGGGTCCGGCCCGCGCGTGTCCGGTCCACGCGGGTCGGCTACGGCGGTGCCGGCCGGCAGCGCCGCCGTGTCGAACGATGCGGTGTCATCGGCGCTCGACGTCTCGGCGGCCATACCGATGCCGTCGACGCATCCGGCGGGCATCGCGCCGCCAGCGGTTCGGCCCGCAAAGATCTCCCGGCCAGGCCGGACGAACGGACAGCGCAGCGGAGGCGGTCCAGAGGTTCCGGGGGCGGCGGCGTTGGAATGGGTGACCGCCGCCGCGGACCGCGACATCCTCTCCGCCAACGCCGCGGCGGGCGAGACGGCGGTGGCACCTCGTGCCGCCGCGCCGCCCGGGACCGCCGTGGCGCGTGCGGCGGTCGTCGGTTCGACAACCGGTGCGCATTCGATCCTCTCGTTCTTTGTCGGTGACGGCACCGCGGATAGCCCCAACGGCGGAATCCTGATCGGCAACGGCTTCAGCTATGACGCCGAGACCTGCCCGGGCGTCACCGCGTGCAACGGCGGTAACGGCGGCCTGCTGGGCAACGGCGGCAACGGCTGGAACGGTGGCACCGGAGGATCGGGGGGCTGGTTCGGGGCCGGCGGCAACGGCGGCGCGGGGGTTCCCGACGGTGACGGCGGGCCGGGCGGCAACGGCGGATTCTTCGCAGGCGACGGCGGCAATGGCGGTGCGGGCGGAGTCGCCCTCACCGCCGGTGGGGCCGGCGGTGACGGCGGGGCGGGCGGTGACACCGGGCTGCTCTCGCTGTACGGCAGCGGCGGTGACGGCGGGGTCGGCGGCAAGGGGGGCGACGGCGGTGACGGGGGAAACGGCAGCTGGGTCTTCGGCTTCGGCGGTGACGGCGGGGCTACCGGCACCGTCGGGGCGGCCGGGCAGGCCGGGCGGGGCAGGCTGCTGTTCGTGATTCCCCGCGACGGCGAAACGGGCCTGGACAATTCGCTGGTCTACTTCCTCGACGACACCTCGCAGGTGTCCAGCACCCCGGCCGCCTACGGAGTGATCGGGGAGTTCGACGTCAACGGCCGCAGCGCGCTGACCGCCACGGGCCGGATCGTGGGGGAGTCGGTGGCCCTGCATAACAACGACGGCACCGACGGCTACAGCCTCTGGCCGCTGCTCTCCGGGCTCTTCACCACATCGGCTACGGTGCCCGACGGCGAGAAGATGCAGCTGGCGCAGAACATTCTGTCCGCAGCGCTGGTGTACCCGGATGAGTTCCCCACCTCGGCGGAAGGCACCCCGACAGCCGCGGGCGGCTACGTCTTCTGGGCCCAGGATTTCGAGTTCACCCCCGGTGCCACCTCGACTGACGGGGCCTATGCCGGGGTACTGGCCGTCCTGTGGGCCGGCAAGCAGGTTCTCGGCGACGCCGTGAAGATCCTCCCAGTGCCCTCCAGCAGCCTGTTCAAGACACTGGGCAGTGACACCCAGGGCGCCTACAACTCCGAGCACATCATCAACGGAGACGGCACGACGCCGTACCTCGCGTCACTGGGTCTGGTCGGACTTCCCGAGAACCCGAAAGCGGGTAGCGATGGGGAATGGAACTTCTTTTCGCTGGCCTACGCCAACGGCCTGATCGACGGGTTCATCGGCCAGCAGTACAACAAGGCCGCCACCGGCACCGTTACGAAGGACACCCGGGCGTTCTACACCGATGATCTGCCGTATGCGCTGATGTCCTCTTACACCGACCCCGACCAAGTCGCCACCGGCGGGCCGTGGGACACCGACTACTACGGTCAGATCCCGTTCCACGGCGGGGTCTGGTGGGAAGGCGCGGTCGACCCGTCCTGGGGGCAGCCGCCGTCGACGAACCAGCAACTCAAGCCGACGCCGGTTCCGCTGCCCACGCACTGACTCGGGTTGTGCGGCGAGGTGCGACGATTCATGCCATGACCGGAACGCTCGTCGCCAGCAACGTGGCCGGCGGGTTCGCCCACCGGACCCTGTTCGAACGACTCGACCTCACCGTGGCCCCGGGCGACGTCATCGGGGTCGTGGGCGCCAACGGGGCCGGAAAGAGCACCCTGCTCAGAATCCTCGCCGGAGAGATCGAACCGCTCGAAGGGACGGTCAGCACCGCCCCGGCCGATGCGTTCCTCGGATGGCTTCCGCAGGAGCATCAACGGATTCCCGGCGAGACCGTTGCCGGCTACATCGCCCGCCGGACCGGATGTGCCGCGGCGGCCGCGGCGATGGAAGCGGCGGCCGCGGCGATGGCGGCCTCCGCCACTGCCGATGGGGATGGCGATTCCGCCGAGAACTATTCGGCGGCCCTGGATCACTGGCTGGCGACCGGGGCCGCAGACCTCGAGGAGCGATTGCCCGCCGTGCTGGCCGATCTCAGTCTCGACTCGCATCTGATTCGACCGGAGTCGACGCCGATGACCTCGCTGTCCGGAGGGCAGGCGGCCCGCGTGGGCCTGGCGGCACTGATGCTGTCGCGGTTCGACGTGGTGCTGCTCGACGAGCCGACCAACGACCTGGACCTCGACGGGCTGGACCGGCTGGAGCGGTTCGTCGCCGATCTGCGCAGCGGCGTGGTGCTGGTCAGCCATGATCGGGAGTTCCTGGCGCGCAGCGTGACTCGCGTCCTCGAACTTGATCTGGCGCAGAACACCACCACGGTGTTCGGCGGGGGATACGAAAGCTATCTTGAAGAGCGTGAGGTGGCCCGCCGGCACCGGCGAGAGCAGTACGCCGAGTTCGCCGAGAAGAAGGCCGACCTGGTGGCACGGGCCCGCAAACAGCGGGAGTGGTCCAGCCAGGGGGTTCGCAACGCGATACGCAAGTCTCCGGACAACGACAAGATCCGGCGGCGCGCCGCCGCGGAGTCCAGCGAGAAGCAGGCGCAGAAGGTGCGACAGATGGAGAGCCGCATCGCCCGGCTGGAGGAGGTCGCCGAGCCCCGCAAGGAGTGGCGGCTGCAGATGAGCATCGGAACCGCTCCCCGGTCCAGTTCAGTGGTCGCAACGCTCGCCGATGCCGTTGTGCAACAGGGCGATTTCGTGTTGGGTCCGGTGTCGCTGCAGGTCGAGGCCGGCGACCGGATCGGAATCACCGGGCCCAACGGGGCCGGTAAGTCGACCCTTCTGCAACTCCTCCTGGGCCGCCGTGCACCCAACAGTGGTCGGGCAAGCCTGGGGGCCAGCGTCGCCATCGGCGAGATCGACCAGGTGCGAGCAGAATTCAGCGGCCCTGGACGGCTGGTCGATCTTTTCGAGTCGCACGTTCCCGACTGGTCGAGTGCAGACGTGCGAACACTGCTCGCCAAATTCGGGCTCCGGGCCGATCATGTGGAACGCCCGGTCTGCGAGCTGTCGCCCGGCGAGCGGACCCGCGCCGGCCTGGCGCTGCTGCAGGCCAGGGGAACCAATGTGCTGGTTCTCGACGAGCCGACCAACCATCTGGATTTACCCGCGATCGAGCAACTCGAGCAGGCGCTGGAGAGCTACGACGGCGCACTGCTGTTGGTTACCCATGACCGGCGGATGCTGCGCAACGTCCGGTTGGACCGGTCGTGGGTGGTGGACGCCGGTCGCGTCGAAGAGAAGTGATCAGTTGTCTCCGGCGGCCACCAGCGAGCTCAACCGCACCTCGGGGTTGTCCTGCTGGAACCCTTGCAGCCGCCACTTGGTGGGAAACAACGCGAGCATGACGCCGTCGGTACGGGTCAGCACCTCCACCGACACCTGCTTGTCGACGAACGGCGCGTCCTGCGGGTCGACGGCGCGTGCGACGGTGTAGGGCAACGACTCCAACGAGATGGGCGCGTTGAACTCCGCGGCCATCCGGTGGCTGGCCACCTCGAACTGCAGGGGTCCGACCGCGGCGAGGACGGGCGCCTGGTCGCCGCGGCGGTCCGACGTCAGGATCTGGACGACGCCTTCCTGCCCCAGTTGCTCGATGCCGCGCCGGAACTGCTTGTGCTTACTGGGGTCGGTGCCGCGAGCGACGGCGAAGTGCTCGGGGGAGAAGCTGGGTATCGGTGGGAAACGTACCGGGACGTCCCGAAACAGCGTGTCGCCCGGTCGTAGCGCCGCCGCGTTGGCCAGGCCGATCACGTCTCCGGGCCACGCGCTGTCCAATGTGGAGCGCTGCTGGCCGAACACCGACTGCGCGTACTTGGTGACGAACGGCTTTCCGGTGGCGGCGTGGGTCAGCACGTCACCGCGCTCGAAGGTGCCCGAGCAGACGCGGGCGTAGGCGATCCGATCGCGGTGGGCGGAGTCCATACCGGCCTGGACCTTGAAGACGAAGGCGCTGAACGGTGCCTCGACCGGCCGGACATCGCCGTCGGCGTCGACCTGCCCGCCTGGGGCGGGCGCGAGGCGGACCAGATTGTCCAGCAGTTGGTTCACCCCGAAGTTCAACGCCGCCGAGGTGAACAGGACGGGAGTCGTCTCACCGCGCAGGAACGCCTGCTGATCGTGGTCGCCGTCGTCGGCGGACAGCAGTTCGCACTCCTCGCTGGCGGTCAGCCAGTCGGCGCCGGCGGACTCCTCGGCACGGTCCGGGCTGATGTGCTCCTCGGGAGCCGCCGTGGCTCCGCCGGCGGTGCGGGTGAACCGGATGAAATTGCCGGTGCGCCGGTCCAGGACGCCGTGGAAGTCGCCGGCGATGCCGACCGGCCAGGTCAACGGCGTGGGCTTGAGGCCGATGCGCTCGGTGATCTCGTCGAGGAGTTCCAGCGCGTGCCGGCCGGGACGGTCCCACTTGTTGATCACCGTGAGGATGGGGATGCGGCGGTGACGGCAGACCTGGAAGAGCTTGAGGGTCTGCGGTTCCAGACCCTTGGCCGCGTCGATCAGCATGACCGCGCAGTCGACGGCGCTGAGCACCCGGTAGGTGTCCTCCGAAAAATCGGCGTGCCCCGGCGTGTCCAGCAGGTTGATGACGCAGTCCTGGCCCTCGGGCGAGGTGTAGGGGAACTGCAGTGCGGTGGAGGTGATGGAGATGCCGCGGGCCTGCTCCATCTCCATCCAGTCCGACACCGTCGTCCGACGGCCGGCCTTGCCGTGGATGGCGCCCGCCTCGGTGATGATCCGGGCGTGCAGTACCAGCGCTTCGGTCAGGGTCGACTTGCCGGCGTCGGGGTGGCTGATCACGGCGAAGGTGCGCCGGCGAGCGGCTTCGGCCGCCACCCGGCCCGCGGCCCGGCCGCCCGCGGGCTCGGATAGGTCAATGTCGTGGTCCATCGGCGATCGATGGTAGTGGGCGCGGTGGGCAGGATCACGCTTGCATACCACCGGGGGTATGCAGGTAGCATTTGGCGGGTCGCGCACCACAGTTCGGAAATCAACGTTCGGCAGGCCCCGGAGAGCAACTTATGGACGTCGTCGATGTGTCCCGCTGGCAATTCGGGATCACCACGGTCTACCACTTCATCTTCGTTCCGCTGACCATCGGGCTTGCCCCGATGGTCGCGGTGATGCAGACACTCTGGGTCGTCACCGGAAACCCGCACTGGTATCGGATGACCCGGTTCTTTGGGAAGATCTTCCTGATCAACTTCGCCATCGGGGTGGCCACCGGCATCGTCCAGGAATTCCAGTTCGGGATGAACTGGAGCGAGTACTCCCGTTTCGTCGGGGACGTTTTCGGTGCACCTCTGGCAATGGAGGGCCTGGTCGCCTTCTTCCTCGAGTCGACGTTCATCGGACTGTGGATCTTCGGCTGGAAGCGGATCCCCAAGCTGGCCCATCTCGCGTCGATCTGGCTGGTGGCACTCGGGGTCAACTTCTCGGCGTTCTTCATCATCGCCGCCAACTCGTTCATGCAGCATCCGGTCGGCGCCCGCTTCAACCCGGTGACCGGGCGGGCCGAGTTGGAGAGCTTCGTGGCGCTGTTCTCCAACAACACCGCCGTGGCGGCCTTCTGGCATGCGGTGGCGGCATCCTTCCTGACCGCGGGAACCTTCGTCGCCGCGGTGTCGGCATGGTGGATGGTGCGCTCCAAGGGGCTGCCCGACGCCCGCGCGATGTTCCGCCCCGCGACGATTCTGGGGTCCTGGTTCGCCTTGGTCGCCGCTGTGGCGATATTCATCACCGGCGATGTGCAGGGCAAGCTGATGTTCCATCAGCAACCTATGAAAATGGCGGCCGCGGAATCGTTGTGTCACACCGAACTGAACCCGAAGTTCTCGATCCTGACGGTCGGCACGCACAACAACTGCGACGGCATCACCCGCGTCATCGAGGTGCCCTACGTGCTGCCGTTCCTGGCCGAGGGCAGATTCTCCGATGTCACCCTGGAGGGCGTTGAAGACCTGCAGGAGTCTTACCAAGAGAAGTTCGGTCCGGGGTGGTACGTGCCCAACCTGTTTGTCACCTACTGGTCCTTCCGGGCGATGATCGGGTTCATGGCGATCCCCATGCTGTTCGCCCTCACCGCACTGTGGCTGACCCGGCGGGGACGGGTCCCGGACCGGAAATGGTTGTCCCGCTTCGCGGTATGGACCATTCCGACCCCGTTCCTGGCGAGCGCGGCCGGCTGGGTCTTCACCGAGATGGGGCGCCAGCCCTGGATCGTCGCGCCCAATCCCGACGGCGACCAGTTGATCAGGCTCACCGTCCGGGAGGGGGTCACGCCGCACGGAGCGGAGGTGGTGTGGGTCTCGCTGATCGGGTTCACGCTGGCCTACGCCGCACTCGCGGTCGTCTGGTCTTACCTGTTGCGCCGCTACGTGGTCAACGGTCCGCAGGACCACGACTCCGAGCCGGTGACGCCGACCCCGCCGGACGACGCCGACGTCGCACCGTTGTCCTTCGCCTACTGATTCGCGCCTACCGATTCGCGCCCACCGATTAGCAAGGCCACGAGGAGCCGTCAGCCATGCACCTGCAAGAGTTCTGGTTCATCGCCGTTGCGGCGTTGTTCCTCGGCTTCTTCGTCCTCGAGGGATTCGACTTCGGCGTGGGGATGCTGATGGAGTGGGTCGGCCGACGCAGCGCAGATGCGGCCGGCGGCACCGTCGACTCCCACCGCCGGGCGGTGTTGAACTCGATCGGGCCGGTATGGGACGGCAACGAGGTCTGGCTGATCACTGCGGCCGGCGCCATGTTCGCGGCCTTCCCGAACTGGTACGCCACGGTGTTCTCCGGCTTGTACCTGCCACTGCTGGTGATCCTGCTGTCGATGATCGCCCGCGTCGTGGCCATCGAATGGCGCGGCAAGATCGATGACCCCCGATGGCGCACCTGGTGCGATATCGGTATCGCCGCCGGATCCTGGCTACCGGCACTGCTGTGGGGCGTGGTGTTCGCCGCGCTGGTCAGGGGTCTGCCGGTAGGGCCGGACAAGAACGTGGTGGGATTGACGGTGGCCGACGTGCTGAACCCCTACACGCTGTTGGGGGGTGCGGCCACCTGCTCCTTGTTCCTGTTCCACGGCGCGGTGTTCCTCGCGCTCAAGACCGGCGGGACGGTGCGCGCCGACGCGGTGAAGTTTGCCAAGGTTCTCAGCATCCCCGCGATCGTTGTGGTCGGCGGGTTCGGCCTGTGGACCCAGCGGGATTACGGCAAGCCCTGGACCGCCGCGGTCCTGGCGGTCGCGGTCCTGGCACTGCTGGTCGCCGCGGTCGCCGTGGCGCGCGACCGCGAAGGCTGGGCGTTTCTGTCCACCACGGTGGTGGTCGCCTCGCTGGTGATCCTCATCTTCGGATCGCTCTACCCGAATCTGGTGCCCTCGACGATCGATCCGGCCTACAGCATCACCGTCGCCAACGGGTCCTCCACCCCGTACACACTGAAGGTGATGAGCTGGGCGGCGGGCATCGTCAGCCCGGTGGTCCTGGCCTATCAGGCCTGGACCTACTGGATCTTCCGGAAACGGATCTTCGCGGAATCGATCCCGCCGTCCATCGGGCTGTCACCGAGGCGAGTGTCCTGAGCGAGGTTCGAACCGGGCCGCCCCTGGACCCTCGACTGTGGCAGGCATCGCCGGCCGTGCGTCGCTACGTGCTCGCCTCGGTCCTCTGGGGGGTGGTGATCGCAGCCTGTGCCATCGGTACCGCGGTGCTTCTCGGCCACCTCGTCGCCGGCATCATCACCGAGCCGGCGACCCGGACCGTCGGCCACTGGCGAACCGAGTTGCTCATCCTGGCAGCGCTGTGGACGGTGCGCGCGCTGAGCCAGACGCTGCAGGCACGCCTCGGCCAGCACGGAGCCAGCGCGGTGATCGCCGATCTGAGTAGCCAAGTGCTGCAGAGCATTACCGAACGTCCCCCGAGCGAGCAGGCGGCGCTTCGGGCAGACGCCGCGACACTGGTCACCAGCGGCCTGGACGGACTGCGGCCCTACTTCGCCGCGTACCTGCCGGCCCTGGTCTCCGCGGCAGTCCTCACCCCTGCCGCGGTCGTGGCCATAGCGGTCACCGACCTGGGCTCGGCGCTCATCGTGGTGATCGCCCTGCCGCTCATCCCGATCTTCATGGTTCTCATCGGTCTGGCCACTTCGGAGCGATCCCAGGCGGCCCTGGCCGCGATGACGGTCCTGCAGTCACGGCTGATGGACCTGATCGCCGGAATCCCCACCCTGCGTGCTCTCGGCCGCGCCGACGGGCCAGCGGGCAGGATCACCGAACTCAGTGCCGAGCATCGGCGTTCGGCGATGGCCACGTTGCGCATCGCTTTCCTCTCCGCGCTGGTGCTGGAATTGATCGCCACCCTGGGCGTGGCGTTGGTTGCGGTCAGCGTCGGTCTTCGGTTGGTGTTCGGCGAGATGGCGCTGTCCGCCGGGCTCACGGCACTGCTGCTGGCGCCGGACGTGTTCTGGCCGCTGCGCAGAGTGGGAATGGAATTCCATGCCGCCCAGGACGGGAAGACGGCCGCGGACAAAGCCTTTGAACTGATCGGGGACGGCCCCGACGTCCTTGGCGGCGATCGCTTGGTGAGGGCGGGCGGGGCGAGGATACGGCTCGAATCGGTGTCGGTCGGAGGACGGGACGGCATGGCGCCCTACCGGGTGTCCGCGCTCATCGCGCCCGGCGCGGTCACCGCACTCACCGGCGATAACGGCGCGGGAAAGAGTACGACGCTGCAGGCGATCGCCGCACTGGTGGCACCCACCGAGGGCCGGATCACCGTAGACGGGGTGGACGTCGGCAGCCTCGACCGGTCGCAGTGGTGGCGCCAAGTCGCCTGGCTGGCTCAGCGCCCGGTTCTCGTCCCGGGCACCGTTGCTGAGAATCTGTCCCTGTTCGGACCCCTGGCCGACCCGGAAGGCGCCTGCAGGGCAGCGGGTCTGGACGAAGTGCTCGCCGACCTGCCGGATGGAATGGAGACGGTCATCGGCCGCGGCGGAACGGGTCTGTCGCTGGGACAGCGGCAACGGATCGGCCTGGCGCGGGTTCTGGGATCCGGTGCCCCGCTGCTCCTGCTCGACGAGCCGACCGCGCACTTGGACGATGCGACCGAGGCGCGGGTCCTGCGCACCCTCGGCGAGCGCGCGGCAGCAGGTGCCACCGTGGTGGTGGTGGCCCATCGGCACAGTGTTCTGGCGATCGCCGACGAGGTGGTCCACCTGGAAGCCGGCAACCGTGTCGGCGGCTGACTCGTTACGCAGCGCGCTGGCACTGCTCCGGCCGCGGCTGCGCCTTCTGCTGCTGGCGGTGACACTGGGCGCCTTGTCGCTGGGCAGCGCGTTGGCGCTGGCCGCCGTGTCGGCCTGGCTGATCACCCGGGCCTGGCAGATGCCGCCGGTTCTGGACCTGTCGGTCGCGGTCGTGGCGGTCCGGACGTTCGGCATCTCGCGGGGCGTCCTGGGCTATATCGGACGGCTGGTGTCCCACGAGACCTCGCTGCGGGCGGGCGGAGAGGCCCGCAGTGAGTTGTATCGCCGGCTCACCCACGGGCCGGCGCGGCTCACCGCGCGGCTGCACAGCGGGGATCTCCTCGCGCGGGTCGGTTCCGACGTGGACACCCTCGCCGATGTACTCGCCCGGGCATTGGTGCCGATCGGGGTGGCCGTTGTCCTCGGGCTCGGCTCGGTCACGTTGATCGCAATGATCTCCCCGGCTGCGGCCGCCCTGTTGGCGGTGTGCATGGTGATCGCCGGTGGTCTTGCGCCCTGGTTGTCGGCCCGGGCGGCCCGCGCCGAGGAACAGGTCGCGCGGCGCCATCATGCGCAGCGCGACATCGCTGCGATCACCGCGCTGGATCACGCCCCCGAACTGCGCGTCGCGGGGAGGCTGCCGGCACTGATCGCCGAGTCCGGGCATCGGCAGCGGCAGTGGGGACGTTCGATCGATCGCGCGGTGGCACCGATGGCGGTCGCCGCGGCAGTGCCCGGCATTGCCGTCGGGGTCAGCACGATCGGAGCGATCCTGATCGGGATCCTGATCGCGCCGACGGTCAGCCCCACCACGCTGGCGGTGCTGATGCTGTTCCCGCTGTCGGCCTTCGAGGCGATCGGGGTGCTTCCCGCCGCGGCGGTGGCGCTCGTCCGGGCGCGGATAGCGGGGGAACGGTTGACCCAGACGGCCCCGGCCCCGGCATCGCCGGCCCCGCGCGCCGTGCCGGTGATGCCGTCGGCAGCAGCACCCCGATTGGCGGCGGCGGGTCTGTGTGCCGGCTTCGGCGGCAGTCCGGCCGGTCAACCCGTGACGATCGGATTGCGGCCCGGAGACCGGCTGGTCGTCAGCGGCGGGAGCGGCGTCGGTAAGACCGCGCTGCTGATGACGCTGGCCGGGATGCTTCGGCCCCGCAGCGGCGAGGTCATCCTCGACGACATTCCGATCGACAGGTATCCGGAAGCCCAGCAGCGCGGCGCCGTCTGTTATTTCGCCGAGGACGCACACGTCTTCGCCACAACCGTCCGCGACAACCTGCTCGTGGCGCGTGGGGACTGTTCGGACGACGAACTCGTCGACGCGGTGCGCCGGGTCGGCCTGGGCGACTGGCTGCACACCCTGCCCGAGGGGCTGTCCACCGTCCTGGCCGGAGGTGTGGAGGCACTGTCGGCGGGTCAGCGCCGTCGGTTGCTGCTTGCCCGGGCGTTGCTGTGCCCGGCGCCTGTCCTGCTCCTCGACGAGCCCACCGAACACCTCGACGCCGTCGATGGAAGCCGCCTGCTCGGGGCGCTTCTCGATCCGGCCGGCTCGCTACTCGAACCAGCGCGCACCGTCGTGGTGGCGACTCACGAAGACGTCGGACAATTCGACTGCCAACGGATTGTCCTCACCGCCGCGAGCACGGCGGGGTCAGGAGCGCCCGGGGCGACGCCATCTCCGGTACACCCGGTGGGCGGCGAAGGCACCGATGATCGCGGTGACGCACCAGACGGCGACCGCCACATAGGCTAACGGTGAGGTCAGGTCGGAGATCGACGCGCCCAGCGCGGTGTAGACGAACGCCCGTGGCGCCGAACCGATCAGGGCCCCGATCACCATCTGCCACAACGGCATCCCGAACGCTCCGAAGGCGTAAGAGGCCAGCGCGTCGGAAATGCCAGGAACGAACCGCTGACCGACCACCGCCCACAGCCCGCGCCGTTTGATCTGTGCGTCGATGCGCTCGGCCCAGTCCGCACCGATCAGCGCCCGCGCGCTGTCCCGGCCGGCGTGCCTACCCCCCAGCGCGGCGATGGTGGCGGTTGTGGCGGTGGAGGCCAGGGTCACGAACGTCCCCAGAACCGGGCCGAACAGCAGCCCGCTGCCGGCCGCCAGCAGCGGGCCGGGAACGAAGACCGCGGCCAGGACGGCGGCCACCACTACGTAGACCAGTGGGGCGACGGGTCCGCTGGCGGCGACGGCCGCGCGCAGCGCGTCGACGTCCAGCACCCGCCGGACGGCGACCAGATAGAACAGCGTCAGAAGGACGGCGGCGAACAGCGCAAGCCGCAGGATGTGTCGCCGCCGGCTACCGGTGGGGGAGTCCTCTTCGCCGGTCGGTGCCGCCTCCGGAGCACTCATGCCCGCGGCCCCTAGTTGAAGCGGATGTCCAGGGTCGCCAAGCCGAAGATCTTGCGGCCATCGGACTTCGCGGCGACAAGAACCACGCCGGTGCGGGTTTCCGGGTCCAGCGACTTGACCTTGCCGCTGAACTCGATATCGGCTCCCGTTGCCGCGGAAACGACCGCCGGCGCGGACAGCCGCACCGCATAGCGGGTGACCGCCCCGGGATCGCCGGACCATGCCGAGACGAATCCCGCGCCCAAACCCATGGTGAGCATGCCGTGGGCGATCACGTCGGGCAGTCCGGCCAACTTGGCGATGTCTTCGTCCCAGTGGATCGGGTTGGCGTCACCGGCCACACCCGCGTAATTGACCAGATCACCCCGGGAGAGCCGGGTGTGATGCACCGGCAGTTCGTCGCCGACCTTCAGATCGTCGAAGGACGGGGTGCCTGGCGTGCGTACGGTGTCGGTAGCCATTCGGGCTTCGGTGTCGGGGCGCAGGGTCTTCTGGTACGCGGACGAGGAGTCGCCGACCCCCATGATGTCGACATCGTGCATCATGGCCTTCTGCACGGCTTCCTTGATCGCCGGGTTAATGTCCTCGGCAGTGACGCCGACGACGGTGGTGTGCAGGGTGTGCACCCGCTCGCCGGCGGTGTCCGTGAAGGTGTTGGTGACGGTGATCAGGTCTCTGCCGGCGATGCGGCGCACCGAAGTCAATTCGACATCGATGACCAGCTCGTCCCCGGCCACGATCGGGCGATGCTGTTCGAAGACCTCTTCGGTCTGCATGTAGGTGTCGTAACCGACCACCACCGATTCGAACATCCGGCGATTGCAGGACATGCCTGGGGTGGAGGTGAACGTCAGCGGTGCCACCAGACCCGAATAGCCCAGCTTCGCGGCGGCGGCGACATCCCAGTGCGCGGGGTGATAGTCCTGCACCGCGCGGGCGTACTCGCGCACCTTCTCCCGGCCGACGAGGTAGGTGCCGTCCATCTGGTAGTAGTGGCCGACCCGGGACTCGATCGCCGACGCCTCTGGTGCTGCGGTCATGAATTCGCCCATCTGTTCTATCGGCGGGTTCGTGGAGGCCGACGCATGCACCCTAATAGGCCGAGTAGGGCGAATACACGCCAATGAACCGCCGGGGGCCTCCGGAACACCCGCATGACGCCCGTGGTTGTCATACTGCGGACCATGATCGCCGGATCGCGAGGCCCAGCATTCCCGGCCTTCGCGCTGCTGGCGTACGCGTTCGCGGCGATCATGCTGGGCACCACGATGCCCAGTCCGATGTACGCGCTGTACTCCGACTACCTGCACTTTTCCGTGGCAACCACCACGGTGATCTACGCCACCTACGCGGGGGGCGTGCTGTTCGCATTGGTGGTCTTCGGCAGCTGGTCCGATGCCATCGGCCGCCGACCGGTGCTGCTGGCCGGCACGCTATGCGCGCTGGGCAGCGCGGTGGTGTTCCTGGCCGCCGATTCGGTGCCGGTGCTGCTGGCGGGCCGGTTGCTGTCCGGGCTGTCGGCGGGTCTGTTCACCGGGACGGCAACGGCTGCGGTCATCGAAGCGGCACCACCCAACTGGCGAACCCGAGCTCCCATGGTGGCCACGATCGCCAATATGGGCGGGCTGAGCAGTGGGCCGATTCTGGCCGGCGTGCTGGTTCAGTACGCGCCGGAGCCGCTACGGCTGTCGTTTCTCGTCCATATCGTGCTGGTGATTCTGGCCGCCGGGGTGGTGCTGCTGGTCCCGGAAACCTCGAGCCGCTCGGGGCGAATCCGGGTGCAGCCGCTGTCGGTGCCCAACGAGGTCCGCTCGATATTCGTCATCGCTGCGCTGGCAGCCTTCGCCGGCTTCGCCGTCACCGGCCTGTTCGCCGCCGTGGCGCCGTCCTTCATCGCCTCCATCATCGGGATCTCCAATCATGCGGTGGCCGGACTGCTGGCCGGCTCGATCTTCGCGGCCTCGGCGGTGGCGCAGATCTTTGCGGCCGGTATCCCGCCCGGACGGGCCGTGGCGTGGGGGTGCGCGCTGCTCGTCGCCGGAATGGCCGTCCTCGCCGTGGCGCTGCGATTTTCCTCCCTGGCCGGACTGGTCGCCGCCTCGGTGATCTCCGGCGTCGGGCAGGGCATCAGCTTTAGCCGGGGACTCGCCGCGGTCGCCGAGAGAACCCCCGCCGATTTCCGCGCCGAGGTCGGCTCGGCGTACTTCCTGGTCTCCTACATCGCGATCTCGGTACCGGTGATCGGCGTCGGCGTCGCGGCCCAGCTTTGGGGCCTGCGCACCGCCGGAATCCTGTTCGCGGTGGCCGTGGGGGTGCTCGCGGCCGGGTGTCTGGTCGCGATCCTGCGGCAGGAGACCGGCGGCAGCCGGGCCGGGGCAGCCGCCGGTGGCTGAGCGGATTCCGGGCCGCCGTCCGGGCTTGCCCGCTCCGATCAGCGATGATAGGAATCGTCCCCGTCCCTGCCCCCGGAATGAACGGCCGAATCGTTGAATCCTGATATCGCCGAGACCGACTCGCTGGGCCCGGCGGAACGCCGCCGCATCGTGATCGCATCCATGGTGGGTACCACCATCGAGTTCTACGACTTCTACATCTACGCCACCGCAGCGGTCTCGGTGTTTCCCGTTCTGTTCTTCCCGAAGGGCGATCCGACGACGGCGCTGCTGGCCTCGCTGGCGACCTTCGGCCTGGCGTTCGTGGCTCGACCCCTCGGTTCGGTGTTGTTCGGGCACTTCGGAGATCGGGTCGGGCGTAAGGCGACCCTGGTGGGCTCGCTGCTGACGATGGGGATCGCGACCTTCGCGATCGGCCTGCTGCCCACCTACCATCAGGTCGGGCTGCTGGCCCCGGCGCTGCTGGCCGTGTTGCGTTTCACCCAGGGACTTGCGTTGGGCGGGGAATGGAGCGGCGCGGCATTGCTGGCCACTGAGACCGCCCGTCCCGGGAAGAGGGCCTGGGCGGCGATGTGGCCGCAACTCGGCGCGCCGATCGGCTTCCTGATGGCCAACGGACTGTTCCTGGTTCTTATCGGCTGGTTGGGGCCCGGCACCGCCAGCGCCGATCTGGGTGGGGCGTTTCTGGGCTGGGGCTGGCGGATTCCGTTCTTACTCAGCGCCGTGATGGTGGTGATCGGCCTGTACGTCCGCGTGCGGCTGGCCGAGACACCGGTGTTCGTTCGTGCCGTCGATCGTGGGGAACGGGTCAGATCGCCGCTGGCCGAGGTGTTCCGAAGCAATTGGCGGCAACTGATCGTCGGAACCTTCGTCATGCTGGCCACCTACACGCTTTTCTACATCGTCACAACGTGGGCGCTGAGCTATGGCACCGCCAAGCGCCCGCCGTCGGGCAAGGGGCTCGGCTTCGACTACGTGTCGTTCCTGAAATGGCAGTTGATCGCGGTGTTGTTCTTCGCCGCGCTGCTTCCGGTGGCCGGCCGGCTGGCCGACCGCTTCGGCCGCCGCAGAACGCTGCTGGTGGTGACGGCCGGCATCATGGCCTACGGGGCGTTGTTCGCGCCGATGCTCTCGCCCTCGTCCAGCTCGCAGACCAAGATGCTGGTGTTCCTGATCGTCGGCATGACCCTGATGGGCCTGACCTTCGGGCCGATGAGCGCCGTTCTTCCGGAGCTGTTCCCGACCAACGTCCGCTACACCGGATCCGGGGTCTCCTACAACGCGGCCAGCATCCTGGGTGCCGCCGTGGCGCCATTCCTGGCCACCTGGCTGGCCACCGAGTACGGCGTGGGCTGGGTGGGTGTCTACCTGGCAGCGGCAGCGGCCCTGACGTTCGTGGCGCTACTGGTCATGCGGGAGACCAAGGACACCTCCCTGGACAGCGAGGTCGGCCCGCCCCTCATCTGAGGGCGCGGCGCCGCTGGCCCATCCCGATGCCCGCCAGTACCACCAACGCCAGGACCGGGGCGATCACGGTGACGCTCAGCGTGACGGCGTCGGGCACCTCCTGACCCCGGATATGGGCCAGCACGCCGATCAACGGTTGCAGGATGACACCGCCGACACCCATGATCAGCATGTTGGTCATACCCATCGCCACACCGGAAAGCTCTTCGGGCGCTTGATCCTTCACCATGGTGAAGGACAAGACGTAGAACCCGTTGAACACCCCGAGGAAGAACATCGCCGCGGACAGCGCGAACTGGCCCTGCAAAGCGAACAGGATGAGCAACATCGTGGCCGCTGAACCGGTAGCCCCCGCCGCAAGCAGCAGGGCCGGTCGTCCGAGTCGTTCGCACAGCCAGGCTGAGCCGATGAACCCGGGCAGGCAGCCCCAGAAGTAGAAAGAGGCGCAGACCGAGGCGGCCGACAGGCTCATGTGATGGTAGCTCTGGAAATACGAGACGCCCCAGAGCATCCCGAAGGCGATGCCCGCCGCGGCCACCAAACCTCCGGCCAACCCGCGGGACAGGATCGGCAGGGATACCAGAAGCCGCCCGATCTGGGCGGCCTCCGGCCATTGCGTATCGGTTTCGCTTTCGGTGTTGCCGGCGTTCCTGACGAACATGACGATGAGAACGAGCAGGAAAGCCGAGAACGCCCCGCAGGCGGTCATCGCGACCCGCCAGCCGGCGTTTTCAACGATGAAACCCAGGGTTTCCTGGCCGAGCGCGGCGCCGGTCATGCCGGCCACTTCGGTCAGCGCGGCCAGCATGGGGAAGATCCGCGCCGGAAACCATTGCGCGGCTAGGGCCAGCGCGCAGACAACGGTGGGTGCGGCGCCCAGCCCCATCAGGATCCGGGTGGCCTCCGCCGTCGCGGCGGTCTTCGACATCGCGAAAAGAAACGACGCGACCGTGCACAGCGATGCGCCGGTGATGAGCACGGAGCGAACTCCAAAGCGAGAAACGAGAATTCCCGCGGGCACCTGCAGGAGAATGTAGGGGTAGTAGAAGCTCGACGACAGGCCACCGAAGCCCGCTTCATTCAGCGAGAGGTCGACGACCAGCCCCTCCCGCATCACACTCGGGAACGTCTGTAACACCATCTGAAAGAAGACGTACATCGCCGCGGTGCCGAAGATCAGGACGCTGCCCCACGAACGGGGGGACAAGCGAACCGATCTCCGGTTCCTCGCTTGGGGTCGGACGGGCCCAGTGTCCATCAGAAGAACCCGGTGTTCATCGGAAAAAAACCAGTGCGCATGTCGACGCTTTCGTCCAGCTGACAAAACGACGCCGCGTGGGCCGAGGCCGCCGGGCACACGTCGGCGCAGCGGCATCGACTGCGACGCGGACGCCATTAGTTTAACGTCGGATGATGTTTTCTCGTCGACCGTTGCGGCGACCTCTGAGCGGATGACCGAGTTCGTCAAGGCCAATCGCGCTGCGCCGCCGGGCTTCTTCGCTTGCGAGGCAAGCGGTTTGGGCTGGCTGTCGGCGGCACCGGGTGGTGTGCCCTGTGTGCCGGTGCTGCGCTGGGATGAGACCAGCCTGACCCTGCAGCGCCTGGAGTTCGCCGCACCGACACCCGATGCTGCCCGGGAGTTCGGCCGTCGGCTGGCCGCCACCCACGACGCCGGTGCGGCCGGCTTCGGGGCGCCGCCGGATGGATGGTCGGGCTCCGGATTCTTTGGACCGCTGGCAGACCCCCTGCCAATGCGTCTGGTCCCGCACGACAGCTGGGGCCGCTTCTACGCCGCCGAGCGGCTCGTGCCGATGCGCGGGTACGCGACGGGGTCGCTGGATGCCCAGACACTCGAGCTGGTCGACGACGTGATCGGCAGATGCCGGGCCGGTGAGTTCGATGATGACGATCGGCCGGCGCGCCTGCACGGCGACTTGTGGAGCGGCAACCTGATCTGGACCGCGCGGGGCGTCGTGCTCATCGATCCCGCGGCCCACGGCGGGCACCGGGAGACGGATCTGGCCATGCTCGCGCTGTTCGGATGCCCGCACCTCGAGTCGGTGCTGAGCGGGTATCAGAGCGTGCACCCGCTGCGGGCGGGGTGGCGCGATCGGCGTGCGCTGCATCAGCTCTATCCGCTGTTGGCCCACGCCGCTCTGTTCGGCCCCGGTTACGCACACCAGACCGCGTCGGCTGCCCGCGCCGCCCTGGACTGTGAATGACGCTGGGCTGCGGGTGACGCCGCTCGCTTTCCGGTTGGCTCCTTCCCGGGCAGGGTTAACACCTGATGGCGGTGTAGAACACTTTAAGTTTCTATAGCGCTTTATGGTGATCCCATGAACCTCGCTGAGTGGGCGGAGTCTCAGGGCATCGCCCGGGTTACGGCATATCGCTGGTTCCGTGAGGGGAAGTTGCCTGTTCCGGCCCGCAAGGTGGGCGGCCTGATCCTGGTCGACACCCCCGTCGTCGCCGTGGGGCGCACCGCCGAGACGGTGGTGTTCGCGCGAGTGTCTTT
>JACJWN010000009.1 GCA_020637165.1 Mycolicibacterium sp.
GAGCTGCGGCTCCGGGACATTCCTGTTCCACGCCATCCGGCGCTACCTCGAGACCGCGGAGAAGTCGGGAACGCCAACGGCGACAGCGGTGCACGAGGTAACTGCGAATGTGATCGGCATGGACGTTCACCCGGTCGCGGTGACCCTCGCCAGGGTCACCTACGTCCTGGCGATCGGATTGAATCGGCTCCGAGACGATGACAGGGGTCCCATCGCGATCCCTGTGTATCTGGGTGACTCGATGCAGTGGGAGCAGAGCCGGGACCTCATCGGAGGCGTGGACCGGGTGACCATCAGTACCGAGGGGGACTCCATCATCGCCGGCGGAGGCGGTGTCCTGTTCGGTGACGATCTGGTCTTCCCGCGCAGCATCCTCGGTGACGCCGGCCGGTTCGACCGCCTGGTGTCGGAGATGGCCGACAACGCGCTCGACTCAACGAACAAGAGGAACGGGACGCTGATCGACCCGATCCTCAAGCGCTTTAAGGTGACCGCTGAGGAGGCAGAGGTTCTCAGCGCCACCTTCGCGACCATGCGGGCGCTGCACAAGTCGGGCAAGGACCACATCTGGGGTTACTACGTCCGCAACCTCATCCGCCCCCTGTGGCTCGCCGAGCCGGACAACCGCGTCGACGTACTCGTAGGAAATCCGCCGTGGCTGGCGTACGCAAAGATGACCGCCACAATGCAGGAGAACTACAAGAAGCTCGCCAAGCCGCGCAATCTGCTCACCGGCGGCCTAGGAGCGGCCAGCCGCGACCTGTCCACGCTGTTCGTCGTACGGGCTGTGGAGCTGTACCTCCGCCCCGGCGGCGCGTTCTCGTTTGTGATGCCCTACGGCATCCTGACGCGCAAGCCACATACCGGATTCCGCACTGGCAAGTGGATGACGAGGAACTCCGAGCACCTCGCCGTCAAATTCGGGCTCAGCTGGGACCTCGCACGCGCAACCACCGGATTCCCCATGGTGTCTTGCGTCATCCACGGCGAGAGGTCCTCATCAGCGACTCCGATCGACGCTGAGACCGTAACGTGGACGGGATACCTTGCACGACCAGACATTCCGTGGGACGAAGCGAAGGACAAGATCACCGTCGGCTCCGGCACCGTCGCTGCGCACGATGCCGGAGCGGTGCGCCCGGAGTCCCCGTACAAGTCGCAGTTCCGGCAGGGCGCCGTGCTCGCTCCCCAGATGGCACTGTTTGTACGCGAGGCTCCGGCAGGTCCACTGGGCGCGGGCGCGGGCCGCGTTTCGGTGTCATCGAACCGAAGCGTCTACGAGCCCGAACGGTGGAAACAGTTGCCGGCGATCACCGCCACAGTCGAGACGAGGTTCGTTCGGCCAACGTATCTGGGCCTGACCACGCTTCCGTTCCGCACTCTGGAGCCGCGCCGAACACTACTCGCGATCAGTGACGACGGGGTGTTGGAGGAAGCGGCAGTCGTTGACCACCCGGGACTGAAGTCGTGGTGGGACCAAGCTGAGAAAGCGTGGGCCGAGAATAAGTCCGAGTCCGACGCAGGGACGCTGCTGGACCGCATCGATTTCCACGGGCAACTGTCCGCGCAGCTGCCGCCCGCAGCGGTCAGAGTGGTCTACACCAAGACCGGGAACAGACTCGCCGCAGCGGTCGTAAGGGATTCACGGGCCATTATCGACTTCTCCCTCTACTGGACGGCCGTCGCGACTGAGTCAGAAGCGAGCTACCTCTGCGCCATTCTGAACTCGGGGACCGTGTTGGAGCGAGTAAAGCCGCTGCAAGCCCTGGGCTTGTACGGAGCCCGGCACTTCGATAAGTATGTATTCCTAGTTCCGTTCCCGGAGTACGACAACACCATCGATCTGCACCTGCAGTTGGCGAAGCTCGGCGCCGCGGCCGAGAAACTCGCCGCTGAGGTCGATGTGTCCTCGGCTCGGACGTTCCAGGCTGCGCGGAAGTTGGTCGATAAAGCTCTGAAAGACGCCGGTATCGCCGCCAAGATCAACGCTGCGGTGGCGGAATTGGTCCCTATGGCCGCTATTTCGCTGTAACGACTGCCGTCCCAGTGGGAGGCGATGCGCCGCCCTGTTGGCGGGCGGGCCGAGAGCCGCCCGTGAGATACCGCAGGAGATACCGCAGTGCTTTCATTCGCCCTCATCGGCCGCCAATGCAACCAACAACATATTCGCAGGTCGAGGTCGTTCATCCAGCAGCTGCCGAATGAGTCAAACACAACAAACACCCAGTTCAGAGGATTTTAAGTCCGCTGCCTCTGCCAATTGGGCTATGGGGGCATGCCGACACCGGCTCACAGCACCGTACCGCCACGGCACCCCCCAATCGTCGAAAGCCCGCGCTGCGGACAGCGGCACCTGGAGCGGGTCGAGTCACTGACATAGCACCGGTCAGCCAACTATCGTTGTAGGCAAGCCCGCACCGCGTGGGCACGGAGGAGATGAACACCATGGGCGTTCCCGAGGTCAAGCGAGTCGGCGGTTGCACCTGCCGCTGCGGCGCATGCAGGAGCCAGGCACACTGCAAGAACATCGGCAGCGGCTGCCGGGTCAAGCTCTGATCACCGCCCCTAGCTGACCCGCTGGGATCCACCCGGTCCCCGCGGGTGTCGGGGGTGCTGTCCGATCCCGTCTAATCCCGCGAGCGGTTGCGGGCGAATTCCGGTGGCCAGTCGTCCTCGGGAACCCAGTCCGATTTGAAGCGGAAGTCGCATCGTTCGTCACCGGCGGACAGGGCCTGGGTTCGCCGCATACCGATGTGCAGGGATTTGGTCATGGCGAAATCCGACGGGCAGGCTCACTTCGTGAACTCGCCGGCCCCTTGGGAGTCGTAAAGTTTGCACACCCCGCACCGGGTGATGTCGATCCCCCAGTCGTACTCGGCGCCCTCCACGATCTCGCAGTCCCAACCACCCTCGTAGGGGCGGGTCTTGGCGTAGTGGGCCACGTACTGCCAGTAGAGCTTGCCGAAGCCGACCTCCTTGGCGAACCATCGGTAGATCCGGGAGTCGTCATCGAACCGGTGCGCGGACCCCTGGTAGCAGAATTCACCCACCTGCTCGTCGGCCATACCCCACGCGGAGTGCACCTTGTAGAAACCGAGCACGACCGCGGCTCCCACGAGGTATTCAGTCATCGGGTTCATCCCGCCGCCGATGTACTGCAGATGCGGCAGCACCCCGGCGAATTCCTCGCGGGCCAGCCCAACGATCCGCTCGGATTCGCCGGGGAATCGATCCTCGAGGATTCTCGCGAACGGCGGGGACTGTTTGTCGAAGTCCTTGAGAAACACTTCCCGGTGCCGGACGTAGTAGTCGGGGTCGTCCTTGAGTTCCGACACGTCGGCCTCCCTGTCTCCGAGTCCCCCGGCCTTCCGTTATCCCAGTATCGCCCAACCGGATCAACGAATCGACAGCGCGATCCCGTCGAGGATGTCGTGCTCGCTGACCACGAGTTCGTCGATCCCGGCACGCCGCGCAAGCGCCGAGGCCAACTCCTGCACGACGATCGCACCGCCGCCGATCACATCGACCCGGCCCTCGTGCATGGGCCCCAGCGCTGCGCGCTGCTCGCGGGTCATCGAGATCAACCGGTCGCAGACATCCAGCAGATCGGCAAACCGCACCCGGGATAAATGGATGGCCTCGGAGTCGTAGACGGTCATGTGGTGGGCCAGTGCGGCGATAGTGGTGAACGTTCCGGCCACACCGACCCAGGTCCTGGCCCGCTGGATCGGAACCACCCGCAGCGCCTCGCCGAGCCGCTCCCGCACCACCTCGCGGGCAGCGTTCACCTGGTCGGCGCTCGGGGGATCGGAATGCAGACACCGCTCGGTCATCCGAACGCAGCCGATGTCTGCCGAGTAACTCGCCTGAACCGCTCCGGCGGTCTGCCCGGGACCCCCGCCGAGCACCACCTCTGTCGACCCGCCGCCGAGGTCGACCACCACGAAAGGCGCCGCGGCGGGATCCAATTCGCCGACCGCGCCGTTGAAGGACAGTTCGGCCTCCTCGGTGCCGCTGATCACCTCGGCCACCGACCCGGGTACCACCTGCCCGAGGACGGCAGAGGTCATGGCGAAGAACTCATCGCGGTTGGCGGCATCCCGGGTGGCCGAGGTCGCCACCATCCGCAGCTTGCACACCGAGTGAGCGCGCAGCAGTGCGGCGTAGTCCACCAGCGCGGCTCTGGTCCGTTCAAGTGCTTGCGGGGCGAACCGGCCGGTGGCGTCGACGCCCTCGCCGAGCCGCACGATGCGCATTTCCCGGTGCAGATCCCGCAGCCGTCCCCCCAAGCGGTCGGCGATGAGCAGCCGGATCGAGTTCGTGCCGCAGTCGATCGCCGCAACCCGCTCGCCCTCGGCAATGTGATTCACACCCACTCCTGTCTGATAAGGATTCCGGCCATCGCGGGTTCGTCGGCGAGCATGGCCAGAGCCTCGTCCCCGAACGGATTGACCCCGCGGCCCTTGGCCAGCGCGTGAGCGATCAGGACGTGTAGACATTTGACCCGTTCGGGCATACCGCCGCCGGAGAAGTCCGTACCCAGCGGCTCGATCGCGTCGCGCTCGGCCAGATACGACTGATGGGCACGGCGGTAGGCGGCCGCCACATTGGGGTCCTCGCGCAGCCGGGCCGACATCTCCCGCATCACCCCCTCGGATTCCAGCCGACTCGCCGCAGCGGTCAGGGCGGGGTGGGTCAGGTAGTACAGCGTCGGAAACGGGGTTCCGTCCGGCAACCGGGGCGCGGTTTTGACCACCCCGGGCTCCCCGTTCGGGCAGCGGTAGGCGATCTCCAGCACGCCCCGCGGGTCGCGACCAAGTTGTCGCGCCACCGCGTCGATATCGGCCGGATCAACCACCGGGCGCGGGTGGGTCGGGCGGCGGTGGCAGCACCGGCCCCGGCGCGCCGGGCGCGGCCGTCGGAGCCGGCGGCGGGCCGTGCGGGGTGTCGGCGATGGTGTGCCACAAGGACGTGTACCAGGGATCGCCGCTGTGCACCGGTTGGGCCTGCGGTTCGACGCCGGGTTCCACCATCGCGCCCGGCGGCAACTGAACCTGATAGGGAATGTCACCGGGCTTGACGAAGCCGAGTCGCTCGCGGGCCTGAGCGGCGATGTACACCGGGTCGGCCAGTTTGGCTTTTTGGCTTTCCAATTCGGCGATCTGGGCGCGCAGGGCGGACTCGCTGGCAGCCAACTGCTTCATCTCGGTGCGCTGGGCGAAATAAGTGCGCACCGGCCCGGCGATGGTCAGCGTCAGCACGCACACCACCGCCGCCAGGATCGCGGCCCGGCGGGCGGTGAAACCCAGGCGCTGCTCGCTCTGCTGTTGCACCGAGTCGGAGATGACCTGCCGGATCGGCCCGGTGATGCTGCGACCGACCGACTCTGCCCTGGCCCGCAGCCCGGTAGGACGGGTTTCGCGGGCGCCGATTCGCGTTGGACGGGCGCGGGCACGGCCCGACGCACCCGGCCGGGAAGCAGGCGCGCGCCGCTTCGGATCGGACCGCTTACCTTCTGCCACGTGCTGCTCGTTCGGTCGCGGCCGTCTACTCAGGCCCGACGAAGCGCGGGAAAGCCAGGTCGCCCGCGTAACGGGCGGCATCGCCGAGGGCCTCTTCGATGCGCAGCAATTGGTTGTACTTGGCCACTCGCTCGCTGCGGGCCGGCGCGCCGGTCTTGATCTGGCCGCTGCCCACCGCAACCGCGAGGTCGGCGATGGTGGTGTCCTCGGTCTCACCGCTGCGATGGCTCATCATCGTGCGGTATCCGCTGTTGTGAGCGAGCGCGACCGCGTCGAGGGTCTCGGTGAGGGTGCCGATCTGGTTGACCTTCACCAGCAGCGCGTTGGCCGCCCCCCGTTCGATGCCCTCCTCGAGCCGCTCCGGGTTGGTGACGAAAAGATCGTCGCCGACGATCTGCACGCGGTCTCCGATCGCGGCCGTCAGCGCCACCCAACCGTCCCAGTCGTCCTCGTCCAACGGATCCTCGATGGACACCAGCGGGTAGGCGTCTAGCAGGCCGAGATAGAACTCGCCCATCTCCGCGGCCGAACGGACCTGTTTCTCGAAGCTGTAACCGGAACCTTTGGTGAAGAACTCGGTGGCCGCGACGTCGAGGGCCAGTGCGATGTCCCCGCCGGGGGTGAAGCCGGCGGACTCGATGGCCGAGCAGATCAGGTCGAGTGCCGCCCTGGTGCCGGCGACGTCCGGGGCGAAACCGCCCTCATCGCCGAGACCGGTGTTGAGGCCCTGCTTCTTCAGGACGGCCTTGAGCGCGTGGTACACCTCGGCGCCCCAGCGCAGCGCCTCCTTGAAACTGGGGGCCCCGATCGGGGCGACCATGAACTCTTGGACGTCGACCCCCGTGTCGGCGTGAGCGCCGCCGTTGAGGATGTTCATCATCGGCACGGGGAGGATGTGGGCGTTGGGTCCGCCCAGGTACCGGAACAGCGGCAAGTCCGCGCTCTCCGCGGCGGCCTTGGCCACCGCCAGCGAGACGCCCAGGATGGCATTGGCGCCCAGCCGTGACTTGCCCGGGGTGCCATCAAGATCGACCAGCGCCTGATCGACCAGACGCTGGTCGTCGGCGGAGATGCCGATGACCGCCGGGGCGATCTCGTCGAGGACCGCCTCGACGGCCTTCTGCACACCCTTGCCCCCGTAGCGGCTACCGCCGTCTCGCAACTCGACCGCCTCGTGCTCACCGGTCGACGCCCCGGACGGTACGGCGGCACGGGCGATGGTCCCGTCGATGAGGGCCACCTCGACCTCGACGGTCGGATTGCCGCGCGAGTCGAGGATTTCGCGGGCGGCCACCTGCTCGATGATGGGCACGGAGTTCTCCTTGCTGGGCGGAAGGGCTGACAGACGAACAGCCTAGATGCTCAACGGTCCGGTCGGGCGGCACTCGGCGGGTCTACCGGGACCCGGTCGGTCACAGCGGATGCCCGGCCGCATACGCGGTGGCCCAGTCCCGCACCGACCTGGCGTACTGGTCGGAATGGTTGTAGGCCCGCAGGGCATTCATCCAGCCGACCGGGGTGGCCAAGTCCTTGCCGCGGAAGCACAGGTAGCCGGCCGCGGACAGGGCAGCGTCGTCGAAATTGTCCGGACTGACGACCCGATCGTTGTTGGCGTCCACACCGTAGAGCCGCCAGGTCTCCGGGATGAACTGCATGGGTCCCATCGCCCTGGCATAGACCGGGTCATCGTCCGTCGAGGCGTCACGGTCCAGGATCTCCAAATTCCCGTTGGTCCCGTCGAGTTCGACACCCCGGATCGGGGGGCTGACATCGCCGTTGCGGGCGATCTCCGCGCCGCGGTAGGTGCCGTGATGGCTTTCCACCATGCCGATGCCGGCCAGGGTGGTCCAGGACAGATGGCAGTCGGGGTTCTCCACCTCGGCCACCCGCGCGGCATAGGCGTAGGCCTCCAGCGCCGAGATCGGGATGCCCAGAGCGGGGGCGCGCTGCTCGGCCCACTCCCGCAGTTGGTCGGCCGCCCGCCCCGTGACATTGGTGTCGATCGCGGGCACCGGATCCCCCGCCGGGGGCGGAACACCGTCGGGAACGGGGATTCCAGGCTTCCAGGAACAGCCGGGCGCGAGCAGCGCCACCGCAGCCGTTGCGGCGACGAGATTGCGCACCCGGCGTGACAACGACACGAAACTCCTACCACCCACGTTTACCCGTATATCGTCCCACGGGACGGGTTTCGTTAGCCGCTACGACGCCCTTGTCCGCGGCGCCGTCACGACAGCTGCACCCGCCACTCCTGGGCATCGACCGGGCCTTTGCGGCCCAACTGCCCGCCGCGTCGCTGGACGATGGCCCGCTCGGCGGCGCGAACCGCGTCCATGAACTCCAGCACCGCGCTGCGCAACTCCTGTTCGGCGTCACCGCCGGGGCGCAGCGAGACCGACCGCAGCGACGCCGGGATCAGGTCGGCCGGAAGCCCCGCCGCGGTCACCCGGTCGATGACCTTCTGCGCCAGGGCCAGGGCAGGCTGCCCGGTCGGAAGTCCCTCGACACAGGACTGCGCATCGGAGCGTTCGGCGGCCTTGCGCTGCTCCCACTGGGCCAGCTGATCCTCCAGGGTGATCTGCTCGCCGGCCAGGACGGCGGGAACCCGGTTGCCCAGCTTGCGCACCAGCGCGTCGGCCACATCATCGATGTTGAACGAGTGATCGGGCGACTCTTCGGCGATGCGGGCGTGGAAGAGCACCTGCAGCAGCACGTCGCCGAGTTCGTCGCGCACCTCCTGGGGGTTCCCCCCGTGCACCGCGTCGAAGAGTTCGTAGGTCTCCTCCAGCAGATACCGGCGCAGCGAGTCATGGGTCTGCTCGCTCTCCCACGGCCCCGAGGTGCGCAGCCGGTCCATGATCTCAACCGCGTCGATGAGGCGCTCCCCGGGCCGGGCCGTGAAAGTGATGAGCTCCTCGCCCGCGGCCAGGCGGTCACGCACCTCGGGGTGATCGGGGTCGGAGGACAGCAATACCGACGCGGACGGGGGCATCAGCGACGATCGCGCCGCGGGCAGCGACCACTGCACCCGGATGGGCATGTCCTCGGTGTACTGAACGTCACCACCGAGGTGTTCCACCGCCTCGATCGGCACCATGGCCGGCCGGCGGGGATCGACCAGGATGACGGTCACCGGGCTGCCTCCTGGGTGCCGAGAGCCAAGGTCGTCACGTCCACTTCGCCCTTGGGCCTGCCGTCGAGTGCCAGCAGCAGGTCAGCGGCCATCTGAACCAACTCCAGGTCACGGATCCGGGGTGCTCCCACGCTGTCGGCGGACCGAGGGACGGGCACCTGAACCGTCGCCGTCGTCGCGCGGTAGCGCGCCGCCGGGTACATCCGGGCCAGCCGCACCTGTGCGGAATCGGCCAGGGTCAGCGGTGCCACCCGCAGGGTCGCCGCCGAACTGCTGCCGGTGACGGCGAGTTCGGTGACGCCGAACTGACGGCACAGCAGCCGCAGCCTGGCCACCGCCACCAGCCGTTGAGCGGGCTCGGGAAGCGGACCGTACCGGTCGACGAGTTCGTCGACCACCGCCGCGACCCCCGCCTCGTCGGCCGCCGACGCCAGCCGCCGGTAGGCCTCCAGCCGCAGCCGGTCACTGCCGATGTAGTCCGGCGGCAGGTGCGCGTCGACGGGCAGGTCGATCCGGACGTCTTTGGGCTCTTCGGCAACGGGCACCGCCGTGCCGTCCGAGGCCGCCTTCAATGCCGCCCGGTAGGCCTCCACCGCCTCACCGACCAGACGAACGTAAAGGTCGAAACCGACTCCGGCGACGTGCCCGGACTGCTCGACGCCGAGGACGTTTCCGGCGCCGCGAATCTCCAAGTCCTTCAAAGCCACCGCCATACCCGCGCCGAGTTCGTTGTTCTGCGCGATGGTGGCCAGCCGGTCGTGAGCGGTCTCGGTCAGCGGGTTGTCCCGCGGGTAGAGGAAGTAGGCGTAGCCCCGTTCGCGGCTGCGCCCGACCCGGCCGCGCAGCTGATGCAACTGCGACAGCCCGAAGGTGTCGGCCCGCTCCACGATGAGCGTGTTGGCGTTGGAGATGTCCAATCCCGTCTCGATGATCGTGGTGCAGACCAGGATGTCATAGTCGCGGTTCCAGAAACCCTGCACGGTCCGCTCCAACTGCTCCTCGGGCATCTGCCCGTGGGCGACCACGACACGGGCCTCCGGCACCAGCGCGCGGACCCGCGCGGCCGCGTTGTCGATGCTGGCGACCCGGTTATGCACATAGAACACCTGGCCGTCGCGCAGCAGTTCGCGGCGCAGCGCGGCGGCGACCTGCTTGTCGTCGTGTGGGCCGACATAGGTCAGCACCGGGTAGCGCTCCTCCGGCGGAGTCAGAATGGTCGACATCTCCCGGATGCCGGCCAGGCTCATCTCCAGCGTGCGCGGGATCGGGGTGGCACTCATGGTGAGAACGTCGACGTGGCTGCGCAGCGCCTTGATGTGCTCCTTGTGCTCGACGCCGAAGCGTTGCTCCTCGTCGACGATCACCAGGCCGAGGTCCTTCCAGCGGATCCCGGTCTGCAGCAGGCGGTGGGTGCCGATGACGACGTCCACGCCACCGTCGGCCATACCCGCGATGACCGCCTTGGACTCGGCCGGGTCGGTGAACCGGGACAGGCCCTTGACGGTCACCGGGAACCCGGCCATCCGCTCGGTGAAGGTCTGCAGGTGCTGCTCGGCGAGCAGCGTCGTGGGCACCAGAACGGCGACCTGCTTGCCGTCCTGGACCGCCTTGAAGGCCGCCCGCACGGCGATCTCGGTTTTGCCGTATCCCACGTCGCCGCAGACCACCCGGTCCATCGGGACCGGCTTCTCCATGTCCTTCTTGACCTCGCCGATGGCGGTCATCTGATCGACGGTCTCGGTGAAGCCGAAGGCGTCCTCCATCTCGGCCTGCCACGGGGTGTCCGGGGCGAAGGCGTGCCCGGGCGCGGCCTGCCGCTTCGCGTACAGCGCGACGAGTTCACCGGCGATCTCCCGAACGGCCTTGCGCGCCTTGGTCTTCGTGTTGGCCCAGTCACTGCCGCCCAGCTTGCTGAGCGCGGGTTGCTCGCCGCCGACGTAGCGGGAGAGCTGATCCAGGGAGTCCATCGGGACGAACAGCTTGTCGGCGGTCTGCCCCCGCTTGTTGGAGGCGTACTCCAGAACCAGGTACTCCCGGCGCGCCCCGCCGACGGTGCGCTCCACCATCTCCGCGAAACGGCCGATGCCGTGCTGGTCGTGAACCACCAGATCACCGGCGGTCAGTGCCAGCGGATCGACGGTGTTGCGCCGCCGCGCCGCCAGCCTTTTGCCCTCCGGACCCGTGGCCCGGTTGCCGGTCAAGTCGGTTTCGGTGACCACCACCAGGTTGGCACCGGGCAGGATGATCCCGTTGTGCAACGGGCCCTTGAGCACACCGACCACACCGGGGCCGGGCGATTGCCCCGGCTCCAGCATCGCCGCCGGAGTGTCGTGTTCGGCGAGTTGCTCGACAACCCGGTGGGCGATGCCCACGCCCGGCGCGACCACGGCGGCCACTCCGCCGGTCAGCACATGGGCGCGCAACATCGCGAAAATCTCCTCGACGTTGCTCTGCTGCCCGCGTGCCGAGGGGGCGGGGCGCGCGTCCAGTTCGAAGGCCGACGTGGACGGGGAGGACAGCTGGCTGACCGTCCACCATGGACGCCCAGCCGCGGTGGCCGCCGCCCGGACCTCGTCAAGTTCGCGGAAACCCGACCCGCCGAGTTGTTCGGCGTCGACGGGCGCCTGGCCGCCGATAGCCGCCACCGACCAGGAGGCCTCCAGAAACTCCCGGCCGGTCTTGATCAGGTCTGCTGCACGGGTTCGGACCTTCTCGGGTTCGCACACCAGCAACGGGGTCCCGGCCGGCAGGTGATCGGTGAGCAGGCTGAGCGCCTCGGGGCGCAGCACCGGGGACAACGCCTCCATCCCGTCCACCGGTATGCCTTCGGCCAAGTTGACCAGCATGTCGGCCACACCCCCGGTGAGGGTGTTCTCGTCGCTGGGCGCGCGTTGGGCCAATGCCTCTGCGCGGGAACGCACTTCGTCGGTCAGCAGCAATTCGCGGCAGGGGACCGCGACCACCACGTCGACGTCCAACTCGGGGATGGAACGCTGATCGGCGACCGAGAACATCCGCATCTCGGTGACCTCGTCGCCCCAGAACTCGACCCGGACCGGATGTTCGGCGGTCGGCGGGAAGACGTCGAGGATGCCGCCGCGCACCGCGAACTCACCGCGCCGCGCGACCATGTCGACCCGGTTGTAGGCAAGCTCGACCAACCGCGCCGCGAGGCCCTCGAAGTCGAACTCGGCGCCGATGGACAGTACGATCGGCTCGATTTCGGCCAGATCGGAGGCCATCGGCTGCAGCAGCGAGCGCACCGTGGTGACGACGACCTTCAGCGGCGGCCCCAACCGTTCGTCGTCCGGGCGCGCCAACCGCCTCAGCACCATCATCCGGGCACCGACGGTGTCCGCCCCCGGCGAGAGCCGTTCATGCGGAAGGGTCTCCCAGGACGGGAACATCGCCGCGGCCTCGCCGAGCACCCCGCGCAGTTCGGCGGTGAGGTCGTCGGCCTCCCGTCCGGTCGCCGTCACCACCAGCAGCGGTCCCCGGCGCGCCAGGGCGGCCGCGACGAACAGCTGCGCGCTGAGCGGGCCCACCACGTCCAGTGCGTCGGGATGTCCGGCGGCCCGTTCGGCGAGTTCGGTGAAGGTAGGCGCGGCGAGCACGGTGTCGACCAGACCCACCAGCGGGGTCTGGACGTGCTGACGCCCCGTTGTGGTCATGATGCGCACATTCTAGGTAGCCGCCCAGAAACCGTTGCGGCGGGAAGCGATTCGCCTAACGACTAGTCTCCCTGCAGCTGTGGGTCGACCTCGAGGTTGGTCAAGCCGTTCCACATCATGTTGACCAGGTGGGCGGCCACGACCTCCTTTTTGGGCTCGCGGGCGTCGAGCCACCACTGTGCGGTCAGCGTCACCGAGCCCACTAGGGCCTGCGCGTACAGCGGAGCCAACTCGGGATCCAATCCACGGCGGGAGAAGTCGCCGGCCAGAATCGAGGCGACCTGGCTGACGGCGTCGTTGATCAGACTCAGGTAGGTGCCCGAACTCACCGAGGCCGGGGAGTCGCGTAGCAGCAGCCGGAACCCGTCGGTGCGCTCTTCGACGTAGGTAAGCAGGGCCAGCACCACCTGCTCGACCCGGGGCCGGTAGCGGTTGTTGGTCAGCGACGAGGTGACACCGTCGAGCAGGGCCGACATCTCCCGGTCGACGACCACCGCGTAAAGCCCCTCTTTGCCGCCGAAGTGCTCGTAGACCACCGGTTTGGAGACTCCCGCCCGCTGGGCGACCTCCTCAATCGAAGTGCCCTCATAGCCACGTTCGGCAAACAGCGACCGGGCGATGTTGATCAGCTGGTGGCGACGTTCGCTGCCGGTCATCCGGACCCGTGGCGGCCGCTGCGGGGTCTCCGGTGCTGCCACGGCTACCAGGGTACCCAGGTGGACTACAGTCACGGAGGAGTCCCTGGGGGGCGATCCGCCGTGGTGTAATTGGCAGCACCTCTGATTTTGGTTCAGATAGTTCAGGTTCGAGTCCTGGCGGCGGAGCGAGTTTCACCGCGACTATGCGTTTTCCCACGGCCCCGCGGCGTGTCACGGACGAAACCAACACCCTGGGAGGCCCGATGACGACAACCGATGACTCCGCGATCCTCGTGTTGGCAGCCGGCGCCGGCACCCGGATGCGATCGGACACACCCAAGGTTCTGCACCGCCTGGGCGGGCGCAGCATGCTCTCGCACGCCCTGCACGCGGTGGCCGAGGTCGACCCGCGGCATCTTGTGGTGGTACTCGGAAAGGACCGCGAACGCATCGGCCCGGTGGTCGCCGAGTTGGCCGACGAACTCGGCCGAGCGGTCGAGGTGGCGATCCAGGACCAGCAACTGGGCACCGGCCACGCAGCACTGTGCGGATTGTCGGCGTTGCCCGCGGACTTCGATGGGGTCGTCGTGGTCACCTCCGGCGATATCCCACTGCTCGACGCCGGCACGCTGGCCGAACTCGTCGCCACCCACCGCCGCGAACCCGCCGCAGTGACCGTGCTGACCACCACGGTGCCCGATTCGACCGGCTACGGCCGCATCCTGAGAACCCAGGACGGCGAAGTCATCGCAATAGTCGAGGAGACCGACGCCACCCCGCAGCAGCGGGCGATCCACGAGATCAACGCCGGGATCTACGCTTTCGACATCGCCGCCCTGCGCTCGGCACTGGGCCGACTGTCCTCCGACAACGCCCAGCACGAGCTGTATCTGACCGACGTGATCTCGATCGTGCGCGCCGACGGGCAGATCGTGCATGCCAAGCACGTGGAGGATTCCGCGCTCGTCGCCGGCGTCAACGACAGGGTGCAGCTGGCGGAGCTGGCGGCAGAACTCAACCGGCGGGTCGTCGCCACCCACCAGCGCGCGGGTGTGACCGTGGTCGACCCCACCAGCACCTGGATCGATGTGAACGTGGCGATCGGCAGGGACACCGTCGTCGCGCCCGGCACCCAACTGCACGGGGCAACGCGAATTGGGGGCCGCTGCGCGATCGGACCCGACACCACTCTGACCGACGTCGAGGTCGGCAACGGCGCCTCGGTGGTACGCACCCACGGCAGCCAGGCGGTCATCGGCGCGGGCGCCGAGGTCGGGCCGTTCACCTTCTTGCGGCCGGGCACCCAGTTGGGAGCCGAAGGCAAGCTCGGCGCGTTCGTCGAGACCAAGAACGCCTCGATCGGGACCGGCACCAAAGTGCCGCACCTTACCTACGTCGGCGACGCCGACATCGGCGAGCACAGCAACATCGGCGCCTCCAGCGTGTTCGTCAACTACGACGGCGAGAACAAGTACCGGACCACCATCGGGTCGCATGTCCGCACGGGAAGCGACACCATGTTCGTCGCGCCGGTCACCGTCGGGGACGGCGCCTATACCGGGGCCGGCACGGTGGTGCGCGAGGACGTCCCGCCAGGAGCGCTGGCGATCTCAGCGGGACAGCAGCGAATCATCGCCGACTGGGTGCTGCGCAACCGGCCCGGCAGCGACTCCGCGCGCGCGGCCACGCGGGCTGCAGACCCCGCGCAGGGCTGATCCGGACCGGGCACCGTACGATAGCCGCGTATCGAAACCATGACCGGCAAGGGCATCACAGTGGGCACCGATTGGATTGACAGCCGAAAGAACCTGATGCTGTTCTCAGGCCGGGCGCACCCCGAACTGGCCGACGAGGTCGCCAAGGAACTCGACGTCAACGTCACCGCGCAGACCGCCCGGGATTTCGCAAACGGCGAGATCTTCGTGCGTTTCGACGAGTCGGTGCGCGGCAGCGACGCCTTCGTCCTGCAGTCCCATCCGGCCCCGCTGAACCAGTGGCTGATGGAACAGTTGCTGATGATCGACGCCCTCAAGCGCGGCAGCGCCAAGCGCATCACTGCGATCCTGCCGTTCTACCCCTACGCCCGGCAGGACAAGAAGCACCGCGGCCGCGAGCCGATCTCCGCACGTCTGGTCGCCGATCTGCTCAAGACCGCAGGCGCGGACCGGATCGTCTCGGTGGACCTGCACACCGACCAGATCCAGGGCTTCTTCGACGGTCCGGTGGACCACATGCGGGCCCAGCCCCTGCTCACCGGCTACATCCGGGAAAATTACGCCACCTCCGACATCGTCGTGGTGTCGCCGGACTCCGGGCGCGTCCGGGTGGCCGAGAAGTGGGCCGACGCGCTCGGCGGCTCGCCGCTGGCCTTCATCCACAAGACCCGTGATCCGCGGGTGCCCAACCAGGTGGTGTCCAACCGGGTCGTCGGCGAGGTCGAGGGCAAGACCTGCGTGTTGACCGACGACATGATCGACACCGGAGGCACCATCGCCGGTGCGGTCAAGCTGCTGCGCGAGGACGGCGCCAAGGACGTGATCATCGCCGCAACCCACGGCGTGCTGTCCGACCCGGCCGCCGAGCGGCTCGCCGCCTGCGGCGCCCGGGAGGTGATCGTCACCAATACGCTGCCGATCGACGACTCCAAGCGTTTTGCTCAACTAACCGTGCTGTCGATCGCCCCACTGTTGGCCAGCACAATCCGCGAGGTCTTCGAAAACGGCTCAGTGACAAGCCTTTTCGATGGCGACGCCTAGACCGATTTGGTGATCGCTCCGGTGCGCGCACACCTCCTCAGCCGGTCGTGGGCGGCCGCCGTCGTGGTCGCGGTGTCCGTGGCGGCCACGGGCTGCCAGGCCCACACCGCCGACTACTCGTCGCTGGCCACCACCAGCCCCCGCAGTACCACCGAGACCACCTCAGCCACACCGACCCCGATCGCCCAGTACCTGGCCGGCGTCGGCGTCACCGGCCAGCAGGTGTCACTGAAGGAACTGACCGATCTCACCGTGACGCTGCCCCGACCGCCGGGATGGACCACCTACGACAACCCGAACTTCTCGCCTGGAACCGAGGCGATCGCCAAGGACAACAACTATCCGACCGCATTGCTCATGGTGTTCAAGCTCGACGGGAACTTCGATGTTCAGGCCGCACTGGAGCACGCCGACGACGACGCCGAACTGACCAAGAACTTCAAAAGACTGAACTACTCCGACGCCGACTTCGACGGCTTCCCCTCGGCGATGGTCGAGGGGAGCTACGACAACGGGTCAACCCGGTTGCATACCTACAACCGCATCGTCATTCCGGTGACCCCGGACTTCCAGCGCTACCTGGTTCAGTTCACCGTGACGACCTTGGCCGAGCAGGCCGCCGAGCAGGCACCCGACGTACAGAAGGTGATCGAGGGCTTCTCGGTGGCGGTGAAGTAGGTTCTCCCCCATGAGTAGTTGGACAGCGGCCGACCTGCCATCGTTCCTCGGCAAGACCGTCGTCGTCACCGGGGCCAACAGCGGCCTGGGACTGGTGACCGCCCGCGAACTCGCCCGGGTCGGGGGCCGGGTGATCCTGGCCTGCCGAAATGCCGACAAAGGCGCACAAGCCGCGGCCACCATGACCGGCGACGTCGAGGTTCGCAGTCTGGACCTGCAGGATCTGGCCTCGGTCCGGGAGTTCGCCGACTCCGTCGATGCCCTGGACGTGCTGGTCAACAACGCGGGAATCATGGCGGTGCCGTACGCACTCACCCGTGACGGTTTCGAAAGCCAGATCGGCACCAATCACCTCGGCCACTTCGCGCTGACGAACCTGCTGCTGCCCAAGATCACCGACCGGGTGGTGACGGTGTCATCGATCATGCACTGGACCGGGGTGATCAGCCTCAAGGACCTCAACTGGAAGGCGCGGCCCTATTCGGCGTGGCTGGCCTACGGCCAGTCCAAGCTGGCGAACCTGCTGTTCACCGGCGAATTGCAGCGCCGACTGGACGCCGTGGGTTCGCCGCTGGCGGCGCACGCCGCCCACCCCGGGTACTCGGCCACCAATCTGCAGGGACACACCGGCAACCCGATCGGCACCCGGTTCTGGGCGCTCACCAACAGGCTGGCCGGCACCACCCCCGAGTTCGGCGCCAACCCGACGCTGTACGCGGCATCCCGCGATCTTCCCGGCGACAGCTTCATCGGCCCGAAGTTCGGCGCCCGCGGACCCGTCGGACAGGTCGGCCGCAGCCCCCTGGCCCGCGACGGCGGCACCGCCGCGGGACTGTGGCGGCTTTCCGAGCAGCTCACCGGAGTCGAATTTCCGTTGTAGGGCACCGGTCGACTACCCTTGACGCAGCGTCACGGCGAGGGTGGTCCGGCCACCGTTATCGACGAGGCATTCGCCGCACTGAGCGGCGTTGAAGCCCCCTTCGCCGTGCGGCAGAACAACCCGGAGAAGGCAGGAGCATCGACTATGGCCAAAGGCGCCAGCACCAACAAGCTCACCGCGGATGTGCGCACCCGCACCGGTAAGGGCGCCTCGCGGCAGGCCCGCCGGGAGGGAAAGGTGCCCGCGGTGCTCTACGGCCACGGCAGCGATCCGCAACACCTCGAACTAAACGCTCATGACTTCGCCGCGGTGCTGCGCCATTCCGGCACCAACGCGGTGCTGAGCCTGGATATCGACGGCAAGGAGCAACTCGCCCTCACCAAGGCCCTGGCGATGCACCCGATCCGGCGCAGCATCACCCACGCCGATCTGATCATCGTGCGCCGCGGCGAGAAGGTCACCGTGGAGGTGCCGGTGCACCTCGACGGCGACGCCGAGGCCGGCACCCTGGTCACCCAGGACGCCACCACGATCGAGATCGAGGCCGAGGCGTTGTCGATCCCGGAGAGCCTGACCGTGTCGATCGAGGGCGCTGAGGAAGGCACCCAGATCGTGGCCGGCGACGTCGTTCTGCCCTCCGGCGTCTCCCTGGTCAGCGACCCGGAGATGCTGGTGGTCAACATCGTCGCGGCCCCGACCGCCGAGGACCTCGAGGCCGAGGGCGAAGGCGAAGCCGCCGGGGGCGAGGCCGAGGAGTCTGGCGAGTCCGAGGGCGCGGCCGCCGAGGGCGAGTAGCCCACGGTGGCCGAGCCACTGTTGGTCGTCGGCCTCGGCAACCCTGGTCCGCAATACGCCAAGACCCGGCACAACGTCGGGTTCATGGTGGCCGACCTGCTGGCCGCCCGGATCGGAGCGACGTTCAAGGTGCACAAGCGCTCCGGGGCCGATGTGCTCACCGGACGCCTGTGCCACCGCCCTGTCGTGCTGGCCAAGCCACGCTGCTACATGAACGAATCGGGCCGGCAGGTCGGCCCCCTGGCGAGCTTCTACTCGATACCGCCGGCGGACGTGATCGTCATCCACGACGAACTCGACATCGACTTCGGCCGGGTGCGGCTGAAGACCGGCGGCGGCGAGGGCGGCCACAACGGGCTGCGTTCGGTGGCCAACGCACTGGGCTCCAAGGATTTCCAGCGGGTTCGTATCGGCATCGGTCGGCCGCCGGGCCGTAGGGACCCCGCGGCATTCGTGTTGGAACCGTTCACCGCCGCCGAGCGCACCGAGGTGCCGACCATCTGCGAGTTGGCCGCCGATGCGACCGAACTACTCATCGAGGTCGGACTAGAGACCGCGCAAAACCGCGTGCACGCCTGGTAGGCGCGCTTCCCGCCCGCGGTTCTTTGCCGTTACCGGACCCCCGGCAGACCCAGCCAGGGGAATGCCGGCTGGTTGGCTGGCGGTGCGGTGGTTCCCGGCCGGGCCTTGATCGCCGTGCTGCCGTTGGTCTGGCAGATGGTCTTGGTGTCGCTGTCCTGACAGGTGGACCTGGCACCCGCGAGCGGAGCCGAAACACCAGCTGCGACAGCAAAACCCGCCAGCAGAAGCGCGACCCTGGGCAGAACGGTCATAGTCTTTCCCTTCCGGTTCACCGCTCCGGTACGGTACGCGATCCGCCCTCGGGGTAACCGCGTGTCTCCGCAGTCAACGCCGCCCGCCTCAGCGAGAGTCGATGGACTGGCGAAGGAATAGCCCGTCGCTAGCGACGGGCTCCCGGCATGCCGAGCCACGGGAACACCGGCTGGTTGGCCGGCGGCGCCGTGGTTCCCGGCCGCGCCTTGATCGACACGCTGCCGTTGGTCTGGCAGATGGTCTTGGTCGCGGTGTCCTGGCAGGTGGGCCGGGCGCCGGCGACGGGAGCCGAGAACCCGGCGGCCACCACCAGACCCGCCATCAGCGCTGCGGCCTTGACTGCAACTGTCATTGTGTAGATCCCCTTCCGGGCTGAGGTCCTGGTGTAACGCGCGTAGTCGCTGGTCACGGGCAGGCGGAGATGACGACCACCGCGTCCTCACCCTCGGGCGTTCCGTTGTCCGCGGCCTTCTTGATCGCGTCCTGCTTGGCCTCTTCGACCGTGGCTCCGGCGCCACCGGCGACCACGTGGGTCTCGCTCGAGGCAACGGACACGATGCAGACGTTGTCGTTGGTCACCTCGTCAGCGGTGCACTCGACGCCGCCGGCGTCCTCGCAGGCCTTGATGACCTTGGCCGACGCCTCATCGTTGGTCGGCGCAGTGGCGGTGAAACCGACGATGGTGTTGGTCTCCGGGTCCCCGTCACCCTCGGCATCGGCGAACTCTCCAGTGCCGACAGCAACCGAAATATCCTCGGCGCCACCGGCCTCGGAAGCCTTGGTCTCGGAAGCCTTCGTTTCCGAAGCCGTGGTTTCACTGGCCTTGGTTTCGCTGCTCGGACTTTCCGACTTCGCGCAGCCACTCATGACTCCACCGGCGAGAACACCCGCCGCAACGATCGCCCAGAATTTACGAGTACTGGCCATGCCCGCCCTCTCTAGAAGTGACTTGGCCGTCAGCGTACTAGACCGGCGCGGAGTTGGGGCGGCTGGGCGCTGTGGTTCAGCGCTCAGGTCACCAGTGTCAACGACGTCGACCGGCGCAGCTTGCCCGAGGGGGTCTTCGGGATGGTGCCCGGACCCAAGACGACCACGTTGCGCGGCCGGACGTCGACCTCGGCGACGACCTCGTGGGCGACCTGCTGCTCGATACGACGCACCTCTGCGGGGTTCTCCCAGTCGTTGGACTCCACCGCCACCGCGAACGTCTCGCGGGAGTGCCCGGCATCGAGGCGCACCGCGACCGCGCAACCCGGCCGAACTCCCGGGACCCGCCCGGCGGCGCGTTCGATATCGGTCGGGTAGATGTTGCGGCCGGCCATGATGATGACGTCCTTGACCCGGCCGCAGACCACGACGTGGCCCTCCTCGGTCAGGTAGCCCAGGTCGCCGGTGTCGTACCAGCCGTTCTCGTCCTGGGCCGGCACGAAGCCGCCCATGGTGATGTACCCGGGCGTCAGCGATTCGCCCCGCAATTCAATGATCCCGACCCCGCGCGCCGGCAGCACTTTGCCGTCCTCATCGACGATGCGGGCCTCCAGATCGCGCAGCAACGGCCCCAGGGTGGCCAGCCGGCGAGTGTTGCCCTTGGTCGCCGGCACGGCACGGCGCAGTGCGGCCAGCAGATCGGCATCAACCTCGTCGACAACCAGTCCGGCGCCGCACTCGGAGAACGACACCGCCAGGGTGGTCTCGGCCATGCCGTAGGCCGGCAAGATAGCTCCCGGCGGCAGCCCGAACGGCTTGCCGGCATCCAGCAGGTCCTCGACGTCGGCGGGCTCCACCGGTTCCGCGCCGGAGAGGGCGAACCGCAGCGTGGACAGGTCGAACTCGCCGGCGTTGGCCTGGCGCCGGAGCCGCTTTGCGAACAAGGCGTAGGCGAAGTTCGGCGCGGCGGTCATGGTGCCCTTGTACTTGTCGATGAGCTTCGCCCACAGCAGGGTGTCGCGCAGGAAGTCCAGCGGGGTGACCTTGACCAACTCGGCCCCGAAGTACATCGGGATGGTCAGGAAGCCCACCATGCCCATGTCGTGGAAACAGGGCAGCCAGCTCACCATCACGTCGGAATCGACGTCGTACTGCGCGCCGATGAACATGGCCTCGGCATTGGAATAGATGTTGCGGTGGGTGATGACGACCGCCTTGGGCGAACCGGTGGAACCGGAGGTCAGCTGCATGAGCGCGACGTCGTCCTCACCGGTTTCCACGGGGTCGATCGGGTCGGCGGCCAACAGATCGGCGACGGTCAGCACCAGCACGCCGCGCTCGGCCAGCACCGGGGCCGCGGCAAGGAACGGATCGGAGATCACGACCGCCTTGGCCTCGATCATGTCGACGACGTTGGTGGTGTCCTCCGCCCAATGCGCCAAGTCGGTGCGCGGGGTGGGTTGATGCAGCATCGTCAGGCTCGCACCGCGCATCCAGAGGCCCTGCGCGGTCGGGGCGATTTCGACCGGGGCGCCGGCCAGCACCCCGACGGCGTCGCCGGGACCCACACCCGCCGCGGACAGACCGCCGGCGATCCGGCGGGCACGTTCGTGGACCTCCCGCCAGGTGTGCCGGACAGGTTCGACCGGTTCACCGGTGACCATGCCCTTGCTGGTGGTCATGGCGTTGTGGAACATCTTCTCGGTGAATCGGCTCACCACGGCCTCCTCGGGTTCCGGTGCGGCGTCGTCGGCGCAGTCGCCCGGATTCTTATGTTCTGCCTGCGGCCCCCCGTCGCATGGGCGGCGCGCCCGCACGAGCAGGGAGCGTTTTGGTCTCGAATCGGTGATCCGGCGCTGCCTGTCGACCGCCCGCCGGAGTCGGTGGGCGATCCGCAGTCATGCGATGTTCGGCCGGTCATGGTCACCGCGCACCATCTTAAACTTCCCTTAAGTTTCGGGCCAACTTTCGGTGCTGTTTGAGGGGCGTGTCACACACGAATTCGATCACCCAGCCGAATAGGACGACCCGGCCCGGGTCATCACCCCCCCGGCGCCGAGGTGGGCAGCACGCGGGCGCCGTGCACCGGCCCCCTGGCGACCCGGACCGTCCGGCACACCCCCGCGCCGGCCAGTTCGCTGCCAACGTCGATAGCGGCCTCGGCCGAGGCGCACAGGAAGGCGCAGGTCGGTCCGGAACCGGAGACGATCCCGGCCAGCGCGCCCGCTTCGACGCCGGCCCGCAACGTGCGGCGCAGCCCGGGCATCAGGCTCAGGGCGGCGGGCTGTAGATCGTTGCCCAGCAGCGGCGCCAGGGCGTGCGGGTCGCCGCTGGACAGGGCCGCCAGCAGCGCCTCCGGATCCGACAACCGCGGCGGGTTGCCGTTGTCGCGCAGCCGGTCGATCTCGGCGTACACCGCCGGCGTCGACAGTCCTGCCGCGCCGAATGCGAGAACCCAGTGGAAGGTCGCGCGGGCCAGGACGGTCGTCAACTCCTCGCCGCGCCCGGTTCCCAGCGCCGTCCCGCCGTGCAGGGCGAAGGGAACGTCACTGCCCAATTCGGCGGCCAGCGTGTGCAGGTCCCGGCGCGGGACACCCAGCTCCCACAATTCATTTATCCCGACCAGCACCGCGGCCGCATCCGCGCTGCCTCCGGCCATTCCGCCGGCAGCCGGGATGGATTTTTCGATGACGATCTCAACGTCCGGCGCGCGCCCGACGTGCTCAGCCATGAGTTCCGCGGCCCGCCAGGCCAGGTTGCGGCCATCGACCGGGATCTCTTCGGCGCCCTCACCAATCACCTTCAGTGAGATCACGTCGGCGGTGCGTAGGGTGACGTCGTCGGACAACGAGACGGCGTGGAAGACGGTGGTCAGTTCGTGATAGCCGTCGGCACGGCGGTCACCCACCCCCAGGTAGAGGTTGACCTTGCCGGGAACCCGCACGGTCACCGATCCGGTGGTCACCCATTCCGCGGCCGTGCTGTCGTTGTACGACACCGGATGAGGGTAACGGCTGAGGAGGCAGGATCAGCGCGCCTCGACCGATTGCGCGTCGTCCTCGACGTGCCGACCGGTGCCCGAGCGTTCCAGCAGCCGGACGAAATCGGCGATGGTCAGCGTCTCGCCGCGTCGGGCCGGATCGATACTGGCCGACAACAGCCGCTCGGCGGACTCGTTGCCGGAGCCCGCCCAATCCAGAAACGCGTTACGCACGGTCTTGCGCCGCTGCGCGAAGGCGGTGTCGATGAGCTCAAAGACCTGCTGGCGGAAGACATCGTCGGTCGGCCACGGCGCGGTCTGGTAACGGTCGATCCGGACCAGCCCCGAGTACACCCGCGGGATAGGCCAGAACACCGTCGGCGAGACCATGCCGTAGCGCCGGACGTCGCCGAAGAAGCGCATCTTGGCGCTCGGGACGCCGTACTCCTTGGTGCAGGGTTCGGCGGCCAGCCGTTCGGCCACCTCGGCCTGGACCATGACCATGGCGGTGCGAATGGACGGGAACTCGCAGAACAGATGCAGCAACGCCGGGACGGCGATGTTGTAGGGCAGGTTCGCCACCACCGCGGTGGGCTGATCGGCCAGATCGGTGCGGCGTAGACCCAACACGTCACGGTTGAGCACCGTCAGCCGGTGAATCTCACTGTGCGAGTGCTCGGCGATCGTCTTGGGCAGCCGTCCGGCCAACACCGGGTCGATTTCGACGGCGGTCACCCGCGCGCCGCGATCGAGCAGGGCCAACGTGAGGGACCCGAGCCCCGGTCCGACCTCCAGAACATGGTCGACTTTGCCGACCCCCGAGGAGGACACGATCCGGCGCAGCGTGTTCGCATCGTGAACAAAGTTCTGGCCCAGGGCCTTGCGCGGCCGGAAGTCGAGTTCCCTGGCGATGTTCCTGATCTCGGTGCGAGTTAGTAGCCGGATGGTCATGCTCAGCTGCTGCCGCAAACAGGCCAGGCTCCCCATCCCTGACGGGCCCGGGTCACCTCGGCGATTGCGATCTGCTCCTCCCTGGTTGCCAGGTCTGCCCTTCCAGCGTAGCGCAGACCGCCGTTGCGCTCCCAGGTGTTCTGGTCGAACTGCACACCGCCGTAGTACCCGTTGCCAGTGTTTATCGCCCAGTTGTTCCCCGATTCGCACGCCGCGATCGCGTCCCAGCGGGCGCCGTTGGTCACCGGCGGCACCTCGGTACCGGGCTTTGCCCCGACCCGCAGGACCGAGTCGCGAGCCGGCGTCACGATGGTGTTGGCCACCGGCAGCCGGCCGGTCACCTCGCCGTTGACGGTCGCCACGGCAAAGGTGACGTCCTGGACGCCCGGTGTGCCGGGATCCTCGACCACCTGACGGCTCATGTTCATCGTCGGGTCCTCGATCCGGCGGGCGACCGGTTCCAGCGGCAACTGCTCGGTCACCTTCTCCACGCGGATCCGGGTGACGAGAATGCTCATGCCGTCGGTGACCGGTGCCGAGGCGGGGGGAACGCTGACATCGCGCTGCAACAGCGGCGCACCGGCGGCGGCCAGCAGCGAGCCGACGTCCGGGGCCGCAAGCCGCACGGTGCTGATCACCCCGGCGTCGTCGAGTTGGACGGTCTTGGGACCGACCACCGGCAGGGCCATGCCGGCCAGCGGCACCCGACTGCCCCGGGAGGCCGCGATCGGGGCGGCGTCGGTCATCGACAGCTGGTCCAGCGCCTCGTCGACGGTGGCCGCGGTGGTCCAGACCTGCTTGGGATCCTGACCGTCCAGCGATATCTGCAGCGGGCGGCTGCGGCGCAGCACAATGGTGGCGGCTTCGCCCACCCGCTGACCCGCGGCGGGGAACAGCTCGTCGCGCTTGCCGGCGGTGTATCCGCTCTCCTCGAGAATGTCGGCCACCCGAGACTTCATCGTCGTCACCGTCATCGCGGTGCCGTCGACGTTGAGGGTGACGGTCTTACGCGACGTGATCGCCAGAGTTCCGGCCCCGATGAGGGTGACCAGGATCGCCGCGGTGATCACCCGGAGCGCAGGTGAGGGAGACTGCTGGAGTCTGGTCAGCGCATTCTTCATTGTCCCGGCCTCCTTGGTGGTGACGGCCTCGGCTCCGTCGGCAACAGCGGCCACATCAGCGGCCCTTCGATCACAAGACGGTAACGAACCGGCTGCGGCCGGGCAACGTCGCCGGGTTCTTCTCAGCCGACGCTCAGTCCAGGCCGTAGACGCGGCGAGCCGTCCGAGCCGAATCCTCGGCGAGTTGCTCGGCGGGCCGGCCCAGCAGGTCGGCCAGCGCCCGCACGGTGTAGGGCAGGCAGTACGGCTCATTGGGCGCACCGCGGAACGGGTGCGGGGTCAGAAACGGCGCGTCGGTCTCGACCAGCAGTTGCCCCGGGGGGATGAGTCCGGCGGCCTCGCGCAGCGCGGTGGCATTGGTGAAACTGACCGTGCCGGAAAGGCTGAGCACCCAGCCGGCGTCGAGGCATTCCCGCGCCATCTCCGGCCCCGAGGAGAAGCAGTGAAAGATCACCGTTTCCGGGGCCCCCTCAGCGGCCAGCACATCGAGAACCTCGGCGTCGGCGTCCCGGTTGTGGATCATCAGCGGTTTGCCGGTGCGTTTGGCCAGGTCGATATGCCAGGCGAAGGCCTCGCGCTGGACGACCGGCGCGGCGCAGCCGTCGATCCGGCCCGGCCAGTACAGGTCCATCCCGGTCTCACCGACGGCCACCACCCGCTGCTCGCCGGCCAGCAGCTCGATCTCGGAGCGTGCGGTGTCGGTGAGGGCGCCGGCGCGGGTGGGGTGCAGTGCGACGGCGGCGTAGAGCCGGTCATCCCAGGTGGTGGCCCCGGCCGCCCAGCGGGCCGAGGCCAGGTCGTCGGCGATGGTGACCGCGGCCAGCACCCCGACGGCCTCGGCGCGGTCCAGCACGGCGCGAACATCCTGCGCGGTTCGGGCACCGCACGCGTCCAGGTGGGTGTGGGCGTCGATCAGCGGTGTCAACGGCTCCGGTGGCGGCGGTGCCGGACGCTTCCTTCGCTGGTTCACCGCAACACCATAAGGTGATGTCGACATGAGCAAGGCCGACAAGACCCCGTTCTACGTGACAACCGCGATCGCCTACCCCAACGGCGCGCCGCACGTCGGGCACGCCTACGAGTACATCGCCACCGATGCGATCGCGCGGTTCAAGCGGCTAGACGGTTTCGACGTGCGGTTTCTCACCGGAACCGACGAGCACGGCCTGAAGATGGCCCAGACCGCCGCCGCCGAGGGCCTGCCGACCGCCGAGTTGGCCCGCCGCAATTCCGACGCCTTCCAGCGGCTCGACGAGATGCTGAACATCTCCTTCGACCGGTTCATCCGGACCACCGACCCCGACCACTACGCGGCCTCGACGGCGATCTGGCGGCGCATGGCCGAGCGCGGCGACATCTACCTCGACAGCTACTCGGGCTGGTATTCGGTGCGCGACGAACGGTTCTTCACCGAGGCCGAGACCAGCGTCGGCCCCGACGGCGCCCGGGTCGCGACCGAGACCGGCACACCGGTGACCTGGACCGAGGAGCAGACGTACTTCTTCCGGCTCTCGGCCTACGCCGAGCCCCTACTGGCGCACTACGCGGCCAATCCGGACTTCATCGCCCCGGAGGTCCGCCGCAACGAGGTGATCAGTTTCGTCTCCGGCGGGTTGCGCGACCTGTCGGTATCGCGGACCTCCTTCGACTGGGGCGTGCCGGTGCCCGGCGATCCCGCGCACGTCATGTACGTCTGGGTCGACGCGCTGACCAACTACCTGACCGGCGCTGGCTACCCCGACACCGACTCGTCGCTATATCAGCGGTACTGGCCGGCGGATCTGCACATGATCGGCAAGGACATCATCCGGTTCCACGCCGTGTACTGGCCGGCGTTTCTGATGTCGGCGGGAATCCCGCTGCCGCGCAGGGTGTTCGCCCACGGCTTCCTCTACAACCGGGGCGAGAAGATGAGCAAGTCGATCGGCAACGTCGTCGACCCGGTGTCGCTGGTGCGTAGTTTCGGAGTCGATCAGGTCCGCTACTTCCTGTTGCGGGAGGTGCCCTTCGGCCAGGACGGCAGCTATAGCGAAGAGGCCGTCATCGGCCGGATCAACACCGATCTGGCCAATGAGCTGGGCAATCTGGCGCAGCGCTCGCTGTCGATGGTCAACAAGAATCTCGGCGCACGGGTTCCCGAACCCGGCCAGTTCGGCGCCGAGGACACCGGTCTGCTGGAGTTGGCCGACGCCCTGCTGCCGCGGGTTCGCGAGGCCTTCGACAACCAGGCGATGCATCAGGGTCTGGAAGCCATCTGGCTGATGCTCGGGGCGGCCAACCGGTACTTCTCCGCGCAGGAGCCGTGGGTGTTGCGCAAGTCCGATGCCGAGGCCGATCAGGAGCGCTTCCGGACCGTGCTCTACACCACCCTGGAGGCGGTGCGGATCGCGGCGGTGCTGGTGCAGCCCGTCATGCCGGACTCGGCCGGCCGGCTGCTCGATCTGCTGGGCCAGCCTTCCGACCGGAGGGATTTCGCGGCCCTTGATAAGCGCCTCACGCCGGGCACTGAGCTGCCCACCCCCGCGGGGGTCTTCCCCCGCTACGAGCCGCCCGCCCCCTGAGGCCCCCTCCGGCGAGCAGACGCAAAAGTCTCCGCACGCCCGGCGTGTCGGAGACTTTTGCGTCTGCTCGCGGTGAGGGCGCAAGCTATGGCGATGCTGATCGAGCGGCTGGGTGCGCTGGGCGGGACCGCCGAGGTGCTGCGCGCCGTCGACGCCGGGACCCGCCGGTCGGGCCTGCCGCCCCCGGCCGCCCTGACCGGCGAATGGTTCGGCGCCGCGGCGGTCATCGCACCGAGCCTCCAGACCGCTCCGGTGGATCCGGCCGAGGTCTTCCCGGTCACCCCCGGGAATCGCACCGACGCGGTAGGGGGCGGCTGGCTCGGATACCTGTCGTATCCGGATCCGGGAGCCGACGAGGCGGCGCCGCGGATCCCGGTTGCCGCGGGCGGGTGGACCGACTGCGTTCTGCGGCTGGACCGCGAGGGCTGCTGGTGGTTCGAAAGCCTCTCCGGCGCAGCCCTTCCCGGCTGGCTGGCAGCGGCCCTGGCGACACGCGCCCCGCGGGGCGGATGTGAGATCACCTGGAGCTCACCGGATCCGGCCGAGCACCGCGGCGGCGTGCTGGCCTGCCTGGAGGCGATCCGGTCCGGCGAGGTGTACCAGGCGTGTATGTGCACCCGCTTCACCGGCCGCGCCACCGGCTCGCCGCTGGACTTCTTCGCCGACTCGGTGGAGCGCACCGGCCCCGCCCGGGCGGCCTTCCTGTCCGGAACCTGGGGAGCGGTGGCCTCGCTGTCACCCGAACTCTTCCTGCGACGGACCGGAGACCGGGTGGTCTCCAGCCCCATCAAAGGCACGCTGCCGTTGCACGCCGCACCCGAACTGTTGCGCGAATCCGCCAAGGACGTCGCGGAGAACGTCATGATCGTCGACCTCGTCCGCAATGATCTCGGACGGGTCGCACGAATCGGATCGGTCACGGTGCCGGAACTGTTGGCCGTGCGCCCCGCCCCGGGGGTCTGGCATCTGGTGTCGACGGTCTCGGCCCAGGTGGCTACCGACCTGCCGGCGGCCGACCTGCTGGCCGCCACCTTCCCACCGGCATCGGTCACCGGGACGCCGAAAACGCGCGCCCGGCAACTCCTTTCGCAGTGGGAACCGCACCGACGCGGGGTGTACTGCGGTACGGTCGGCCTGGCCTCGCCGGTGGCCGGCTGGGAGCTGAATGTGGCCATCCGGACGGTGGAGTTCGACGCCGTCGGCGGCGCGGTTCTCGGCGTGGGCGGCGGTATCACCGCCGACTCCGACCCTGAGGCGGAATGGCAGGAGTGCCTGCACAAGGCCGCACCGATCGTGGGCCATCTCGCCGGTCGGGAACGCGCGGTGCCCGGACCCCCGCGCTCCTACTCCTCAGAGCGGGAGCGCAGCACCGCCTCGTAGAGTTCACGCCGGGCCGGTGCACCCGGCCGGGTGGCGACCACTTCGGCACAGGCGTCCTTGAGCCGCCGCCCGCCCTCGACCAACCGCGCCACCTCTGCGACCAGCGAATCGATGTCCGCGACCGGGACAGCCCCGCCAAGCACCACGGTGACCTCGCCGAGGACGCCCTCGGCGGCCCACTCCGCGAGCTCGGCCAGGGTGCCCCGGCGGATCTCCTCGTGGGTTTTGGTCAACTCTCGGCACACCACCGCGCGGCGCCCGCCCCCCAGCTGCTCACCGGCGTCCGCCAGGCAGTCGGCCAATCTGCGGGGTGACTCGAAGAAGACCACGGTTCGCTCCTCAGCGGCCATCCCGGCCAGCCACGCGCGCCGGGCCGCTTGTTTGCGCGGCGCGAAACCCTCAAAGCAGAACCGGTCACTGGGCAGCCCGGACACCGCCAGAGCGGTGGTCACCGCCGACGGCCCCGGCAGACACGAGACCGGCAACCCGGCCGCCACGCAGGCCGTCACCAGCCGGTAGCCCGGGTCGTTGATGAGCGGCATGCCCGCGTCGCTGACCACCAGCACGCACGCACCCCCGGCGATCTCGGCGACCAGTGCAGGGACGCGCGACTCCTCGTTCTGGTCGAACAGGCTGACTACCCGCCCGCCTATCGTGACCCCCAGCGCCTGGGCCAGGACGCGCACCCGCCGGGTGTCCTCGGCGGCCACAACTTCCGCGCGGGCCAAGGCGTCGAGCAGGCGTTTCGAGGCGTCGGCGGGCTGGCCGAGCGGGGTCGCACCGAGGAGCAGGCGGCCGGCGGGCATGCCACAGAGCCTACGATTGTCCGCAAATGACCATCACGGCCGACGACCTCGAGGCACCCGAGCGCCGCACCCCCGTCGTCAGCCCCGGCCCACTGGTCCCCGCCCCCGACTTCGGGCCGACCGACCGCCTGCGGGGCTGGGCGGCGACGGCGGTGATCGCGGCTCTCGCGGCGCTGACCCGGTTCATGAACCTGGGTTCGCCCACCGACGCCGGAACGCCGATCTTCGACGAGAAGCACTACGCACCGCAGGCCTGGCAGCTGCTGCACAACTTCGGGGTAGAGGACAATCCCGGCTTCGGCCTGGTGGTTCACCCTCCGCTCGGCAAGCAGTTGATGGCGGCGGGCGAGGCGGTATTCGGCTACACCGGGCTGGGCTGGCGGTTCAGTGGCGCGGTGTGCGGGGTGATCCTGGCCGCGCTGGTGATGCGCATCGTGCGGCGGATCAGCCGTTCGACACTCATCGGCACGATGGCCGGAGTGCTGATGATCGTCGACGGCGTCAGCTTCGTGTCATCGCGCACCGCGTTGCTGGACGTCTTCATGACGCTGTTCGCCGTGGCCGCCTTCGGCGCGCTGATGGTCGACCGCGACGACGTCCGCCGGCGCCTGGACACCGCACTGTGGGAGGGGCGCATCGCCGAAACCCCCTGGGGTCCAAGACTCGGCGTTCGCTGGTGGCGCTTCGGCGCGGGCGTGCTGCTGGGATTGGCGTGCGCGACGAAGTGGTCCGGGCTGTACTACGTCGCCTTCTTCGGGGTGATGACTCTGGCGATGGACGTCTCCGCGCGCCGGGCCTACCGGGTGCCGCGCCCGTGGATGGGAGTGCTGCGTCGGGACACCGGCCCGGCCGCCTACGTCTTCGGCCTGATCCCGCTGGGGCTCTACCTGCTGGCCTACGCGCCGTGGTTCGCCTCCGAGACCGCGGTCAACCGGCACGAGGTGGGCCAGTCGATCGGGCCGCGGCAATGGTGGCAGCCCCCGGACGCCATCAGATCGCTGTGGCACTACACCTACAAGGCCTACCACTTCCACTCCACGCTGACGAACTCCGCCGGGAACCACCATCCCTGGGAGTCCAAGCCGTGGACCTGGCCGATGTCGCTGCGCCCGGTGCTCTATGCCATCGACAACCAGGACGTGCCCGGCTGCGGAGCCGCCTCCTGCGTCAAAGCGGTCCTTCTGGTCGGCACGCCGACGATGTGGTTCCTGGCCATTCCGGTTCTGCTCTACGCCCTGTGGCGCGCCGTGGTGCGCCGGGACTGGCGCTACGCGGTGGTGCTGGTCGGTTATTTCGCCGGATGGCTGCCGTGGCTGGCCAATATCGACCGGCAGATGTACTTCTTCTACGCGGTGCCCTTGGCGCCATTCCTGATGATGGCGATTGCCCTGATCCTCGGCGACATCGTCTACCAACCGACCCGGAGCGCCGAACGACGCACCCTCGGGGTGATGGTCGCCAGCTGCTACCTCGCGCTGGCCGTCACCAACTTCGCCTGGCTCTTCCCGATCATGACCGGACTTCCGGTGTCCCAAATGACCTGGAACATGGAGATGTGGCTGCCGAGTTGGCGCTGATCGACTGATCGAGTGATCAGCGTCGACCGCCGGCGGCTACAACGGGTCCCGCGCCGCCGGGCACGACATACATCGCGGTCCGCCGCGGCCGGTACCCAGTTCGGCCGCCGAGATGGGCAGGACCTCGATTCCAGCGTCGGCCAGGCGGGCGTTGGTCTTGGTGTTGCGCTCGTAGGCGACCACCACACCGGGCGCCAGGGCAAGGGTGTTGTTGCCGTCGTCCCACTGCTCCCGCTCGGCGGTCACCGGGTCCAGTCCGGTGTCGATAACCCGAAGCCGGTCGATACCCATCGCCTCGGCCGCGGCGGTCACGAACGGCTGCTCGTCACCGATCCGCACCCCACCGGGAGTGCGCCGGATGGGAAACGCCGAGAGCGAGTCCTGCACCGCCGGGTACATCACCATCGCATCGACGTCGACCATCGTGCACACCGTGTCCAGATGCATCGTCGCGCGCTGCTGGGCGATCGGCACGGCCAGCACCGTGTGCGCCAGTCCGTCGTCGAAGAGGCTACGCGCCAGCGCCTCCGCTCCGGCCGCCGTGGTTCGCTCCCCCACCCCGACCGCCACCACGCCCGATGTGAGCAGCAGCACGTCGCCACCCTCGACCGGGGCCGTGTGCGATTCGTAGGCCCGGCGCACCCCGAGGAAGCGGGGGTGATGGGCGTAGACCAGATCGGTCAGCGATGTCTCACGCATCCTGGCCGGCAGCGCCAGCGAGGTGATGGCGAAACGGGGCCCGATCCAGAACGACGAATCACGGGTGAACATCAGGTTGGGCAGCGGGTCGATGACGAAGTCGCCGCCGTGGTGCATACGACGTACCAGTGACGCGTCTCCCTGGGCGCCGAACGGGAGTTCGGTGAAGGTCATCCCGGCCATCAGCACCTGGGCCAGTTCAGCGGGCTGAAGGCCGCGAAGGTAGGACGAGAGTTCTTGCGCCAGCGGATAACCCAATCGCCGGCTGTCCACCGCGGCGGCGATGCCCTGCATCCGCGCGGCCCCGCTGGCCAGCGCCTCGGCGAGAAGCTCCGCGAGCAGCAGCACTTCCACTCCGCGGGAGCGCAACAGCGCAGCGAAGGCATCGTGCTCCTCCTGAGCTCGGGCCACCCAGGGCAGGCCGTCGAACAGCAAAGCGTCATTGTTGCGCGGGGTCAGTCGCTGGAGCTCCGCTCCGGGCCGGTGCAGGATCACAGCTCGCAGCCTGCCGACCTCGGAGTCGACGCCCAACTCGGTCGTGGTCATCAGTGAACCGTAGCGCCCGGCGCGACGACAGCCGATCAATTCGAACGCGTGTGCGATACACTGGTGGGGTGTCCGTGACGGTTCAGGGCTCGTTGTTCGACCACAGCGAGCGTCGCGACCTGGGTTCGGGAGCCTGGATCGAGTCTCGCTCGGGGTGGGTCGAGGATCCGGACAGTCTCTTCGTCGAGTTGCAGCATATGGTCGCCTGGCGCACCGAACGCCGGCGGATGTACGACCGCACCCTCGACGTGCCGCGCCTGGTCGGCTTCTACGACCTGAGCACCGAAGCGCCACCGCATCCGGCCGTTTCACGGTTGCGTCGGCGGCTCAACGACGTCTACGCCGGCGAACTCGGGGAGCCGTTCACAACGGCGGGTTTCTGTCTCTACCGCGATGGGGCCGACAGCGTCGCCTGGCACGGCGACACCATCGGACGGGGCCGCGCCGAGGACACCATGGTCGCCATCGTCAGCCTGGGCGCCACCCGGCTGTTCACGATGCGGCCCCGCGGCGGCGGCACCTCGCTGCGGTTGCCGCAGTCGCACGGGGATCTGCTGGTGATGGGCGGTTCCTGTCAACGCACCTGGGAGCACGCGGTTCCCAAGACGGCCGCACCCACCGGCCCGCGGATCAGCATCCAGTTCCGGCCACGCGGCGTCCGCTGATTAGCGAATCGCATTGACTCCGGCGATCAGCAGATCGCGGGCACGCTGAGTGTCGACCGGAACCGGCGGTTTGTCCGGCTCCACAAGCGGATTGGCGGCGACGATCACCTGGTAGTCGCCGAAATGGGCGGAATAGTTGAACACCTCGCCGGTTCTGGGCTTGCCCTCGACCGCGGTCTGCACCACGCGGTGCACACCGATGGTGGTGGCGCCGTCGATCCTGGGCGCCTCAACGGCCTCGACGGTGCCGCGCAGCGGTCCGCCCCGGAACGAGACCTTGCGGCAATCCGGGCCCGGTTCGGCCACCGGCACCGGCTCGTTGGTCTGGACGGCGATAACGATGAACCGATTGCCCTCGCCCTCGGCGGCCACCGCGGCCATGTTGCCCTCCGTTCCGGTGGGCACCAACTGACCGGTGGCGAACGCGGCGCAGTCGGCCGGCTCGAAGGTCATACCGTCCGGCAGCTTCTGGCCGGCCAGCAACTTGGGGTCGATTCCGGTCGGGGCCACCTCGGTGATCAGGAACTGGGGGCCGAAACTCGCCTTTACCGCGGCGATCTTCGCGATGTCAGCGGTCGGGGCGGCGGAGCTGCACCCGGCCAGCACTCCGGTGCACAGCAACACCATCAGGACGTTGCGGATGGGCATCGCGGACAATCTACTCCCCCCGGAGGATGCCTGCCCGCGCGGCGTTCAGCCGCGATACGCGGCGACCGTGGTGGCCAGCAGACCGGCGGCGAACTCCGGATCCAGCGCGGGTTGTGTCGATCCGGGGTCGGTGATCAGCGTGACGAAAGCGACGCTGGACCCGAAGAAGGCGGACTGCATCGAGATGTGCGTGCTGGTCTGACTTCCCGACTCGACGACGGTTCGCGCGACGGCGTTCCAGGCGGTGGTCTCGGCACCCTCGATGTGCGGGCCGCCGGTGCCGGTCACTTCGGCAATGGTGTGGCCGAAGGCCATCGTCCACTCCGAGCATTCGGTCAGCACACCCATCGGGGGCGCACCGGCGGCGCTGGCGGCCACGACGACGAAGAGTGTTCCTCCCTCCCCCGAGGCGGATAGGCCGCGCGCGGAGGGGTCACCGTCAGCGGGTTCGGCCAGCGCCCCGCACTGAGGCGGGGTGGCGCTCCACCCGGGCCCGAATCCCCACAGCCCCGGGGCGCTCAGGGCACCGGTTAACTCCTTGACTTCGTAGCCCGCCGGCAGTTCGGCACGGACCCGGGTGAGGTCGGCCTTGGCCGCACTCGAGGGAGCCGCTGTCGGAGCGCTCGGCCGCTCCGACGGCGATCCACAGGCGGCCAGCACGGTGGTCAGCACGGCCGCCGGCATCGCCAGCCGCCGCCCGCTCAGCGGTTGAGTCGCCAGATATCGGCCGACATCACCGTGGCGAACCCGCACCACAACGGGTACGGCGCTAGCGCGGCCCCGAACTTCGGATCGGCGTCGGCCGCGCGCCGGGTCAGGTCAGCGCTGCTGGCCGCCAGCGCCGCGGCCGCCACGACTGACGGGCCGAGTTTGTTCATCTTGAAAAACACCCAACTCCAGCCTGCGTTGAGGGCCAGGTTGGCGCCCAAGGCGGCGATGTAGGCGCGGGCCTTGCCATCCTGCCCCTCGGCGCGGAAACGTTCGATGGTCGCGGCGGAAGTGGCCGCGATGTCGACGTACAACGTCGTCCAGGCGATCGGGAACACCGCGTTGGGCGGGACGTATCCCGGTTTGCGGATCTTGGTGTACCACCCACGCACACCCTGCTGACTCGCCACGCTTCCGGCAACAGCGGCCATCGCGGTGGCCAGGCCGGTACCCACCAGTGCCTTGCGCATGGCCCCAACCTACCGCCTCTTCGCCCCCCGGCGGGGGAACTGCCGATTCGCTAAGCTGCACCGGTCAGTGCGGATATGCAGCGACGGTGACAAGGGAGAACAGACTCGATGAAGAAGATGTCGCTGGCGGTCGGCGTGTCGGTCCTGACACTGGGCGTCGCACTGGCCGGCTGCAGCGCCACCAAGACCGAAGCCACCAAGGACGAGACCGCCACGGAGACATCGGCGGAAGCCGGTGCGGCCGCATCGAGTTCCGGGCTCGCCGTGCCCGATCTGCCCACCGGGCCGAACAAGACCATCGCGGACTACGTGGCCGAAAACAAGATCGTCGAGTCGGCGGTCACCAAGGGCGAACCCGGTTCGCCTACATTCAATTTCGCGATGCCTCCGGACTGGAAGGCAGCCGGCCCGCGCAAGCCCGAGTGGGCCTACGGCGCCATCATCTATGACAAGGCCGAGGATCCCGCCGACCCGCCGTTCATCACCGCGATCGTCTCCAAACTCACCGGCGATGTGGAGGCGGCCAAGGTGCTCGAATACGCACCCGGAATGCTGCAGAACCTGCCCGGCTACGAGCAGGACGGAGAGGTGGAGAAGATCAAGCTGGGCGATTTCGACGCCATCCAGTTCCAGGGTTCCTACCTGCAGGAGAACGTGCGGCGCTACATCGCCCAGGAGACCGTGGTGATCCCCGGGAAGGACGGAGCCTTGTTCGTGCTCCAACTCAATGCCGACGCCCCGGAGGGCCAGCAGCAGGTCGTGCTCGACGCGGCCAAGGTTCTCAACGCCGACTCAACCATCACCTTCTGATGGCGATACCTGTCTGACGGGGATCACAGCCTGAGGGGCTCAGCCGACCGCCGCCCGCACCACTTGTCGTGCCATCGCGCGGATGCCGTCCGCCAGTTCCGGGTCGATGCGCAACCGGTCCGGGTCCGGGACCTCGAAAGCGGTGGTTACCACCCCGGGCTCATCACGTTCCCACTCCGCGCCGAAGCGGTCCAGAATGGCGCGCATCGGGAGGTTGTCGGCCAGCAGCCGCGCGGTGAATCGCTGGACCCCCCCAGCCCGCGCGGCCACGATCAGGGCGTCCATGAGGAAGCTGCCCACACCGCGGCCCTGGTAATCGTCGGCGACGATGAAGGCGATCTCGGCCACCGCCGGGTTCTCGACGTCCCGAACGAAGCGCACGTCGGCGACCACCGGCCCATCCGGCCCGTCGACGAGCACCCACACAAAATGGTCGACGTAATCCACCTGGAACAGGTAGTTCATCAGCGCCGGGCTGGGCGCCCGGGTGGACATGAAACGCCGGTAAATGGTGTCACTGGAGAACTCCACCGGCGTGTGCGCCGACCGCTCGCTGTCACCGGGCAGCACCGGCCGGAGCAGCAGACCGGTGCCGTCCCGGAAGGCCACCTCGATCGGCTCGATGAAGGCGGCCAGTCGCTGCCGGACCGTCCGCAGCAGTCGTTCGCTGACCCCGGGAAGGTCGGCCATCAGGGCGAACGCCCGCTTGTCGCCGAGGTAGCCCGACAACGCCTCGGTAGCGGTGACGGTGGCGGTCCTGGGTTTGTCGCGCAACAGCGCGATCTCGCCCACAATCGCTCCCGCGCCAACCTCGTCGAGCACCACCTCACCGTCGTCACCGGTGTGGCTGACCGCGGCGCGCCCGGAGTGGATCAGGACGAAGGACACCGCCTGCTCGCCCTGGCGCATCAGGACCTGTCCGGGCTCGGCACGCACCGGACGCAGTCGCTCGGCCAGCGCCTGCAGTTGTTCGGGCGTGCACCCCTCGAACAAACCCATCTCGGCCAGCCCGGCGGCGCGCAGTGCCACCAACTCGGGGCCGCTCTGTAGGGCAGAGTTCAGCCCGGTCTCGTCAGTCATACTCCCGGTCGCTCTTCTCAGTAGGCCAACAAGTTGACCATGCCACCAAATGCGGCCGGAAAGACGCTGGCCGCCGGAACGATCATCGACCTGACCGGTGCGACTCCGCTCGCCTGCAACAGCCCGGCGGTGAGCAGCCGGTAGCGCCGCGACATCCGCCGCCACCGCCGGTCGTAGTCATCGACCCGGCCGGCCAGCACGCAGTCGACCAGCAATTCGGCGCCGCCGAAGGCGATGCCCAGACCCTCGCCGGTGAGGGCGTCGACATATCCGGCAGCGTCGCCGACGAGCAGCACCCGGCCGGCGGTCCGGCTGCGAACCCGCTGGCGCAACGGCCCCGCCGCCCGGTCCGACGAGCGGTGCGGGGCGCCGCCGAGCCGCGCGGCCAGTGCGGGGAATTCGGCCAGTTGATCGTCGAACCTGCCCTGCGCCGAGGTCAGGATGGCCACTCCGACGCAGTCGTCGGCCACCGGCGTGACGTAGGCCTCGGTGCGCCGCGCCCAGTACACCTCGACGGTATCGCTCCACGGGGCAATCTCGAAGTGCCGGCGGATTCCCCACCGCCGCCGGCCCCGGGACGGCCGGTCCAATCCGAGGGATCGCCGGATCGGTGAGTGCAGGCCGTCGGCGGCGGCGAGGTACCGGGCTGTGAGATCGCCGCAACGCACCGTCTCGGCGTCCTGGCTGACCGGACCGATATCGCGGCGCACGATGACCGCCCCGGCGTCAGTGGCGGCGTCGTGCAGGGCCTCCGACAGTGCGGTGCGTCGCACACCCATACCTTTTCCGGAGCGGAAGTCGGCCTCGACGCTGCGATCGCCGTCGAGATAGGTGATTCCCCGAAACGGCTTGCCCCGCAGGGCAACACCGAGTTTCTCGAGTTGACCGACGGTGTGCGGCATGAGTCCCTCGCCGCAGGCCTTGTCGATCGGACCGCGGCGACGGTCGATGACCACGGTGTCCAGCCCGGCCCGGGCCGCGTACGTCGCGGTGGCCAGACCCGCCGGTCCGGCGCCGGCCACGATCAGATCGGTCACGACAGCCTCGTCAGCGCGGCATTCTCGGCGCTGATCCGCGCCCTCAGCAGGAGGCCGTTGAGAACGGTGAAAGCCACCGCGGTGATCCAAGCGGTGTGCACCAGCGGCAGTGCGATACCCTCCGCCACCACCGCCACATAGTTGGGGTGGTTGAACAGCCGGTAGGGACCCGCCTTGATCCGCGGCGCACCGGGAATCACGATCACCCTGGTATTCCACCGGCGCCCCAGCGTTGCGACACACCACCAGCGAAGGGCCTGCGCCGCGACGAGGATCGCCAGCATCGGGAATCCCAGCCACGGCAGGAATGGCCGGTTCAGCGCGGCCACCTCCACCACACAACCGATCAGCAGAGCGGTGTGCAGCAGCACCATGACCGGGTAGTGACCGAAGCCGACCTCGACGCCCCCCTGTGCGCGACTCCACGCGAGGTGGCGCCGGGCCACCACAAGTTCGATCAACCGCTCGCCGGCGACGGCTGCGACCAGCAGCGTGTACCAGCTCAATGCCATTGCAACAGAACCAGTTCCGAACAGAAGCCCGGACCCATCGCCATCATCAGGCCGGGGCCGGCGGCCGGCCCCTTCGCGATCGTGTCGCGCAAGACGTGCAGCACCGAGGAGGACGACAGGTTGCCGACATCGGCCAGCGAGCGCCAGGTCAGCTCGAGTGCGCCGTCGGGCAGATCGAGGCTCTCGACGATGGCCTCGATGACCTTCGGCCCGCCCGGATGGCTCACCCAGGTGTGGATGTCGTCGATGGCCAGGTCGTGCGCGGCGAGGAATCCGGTGACGTCTCCGTGCAGATAACGGCCGACGACCTCGGGGACGTCGGGCGAGAGCACCAATTCGAAACCACTGGAACCGATATCCCAGCCCATGGTGCGAAGAGTGTCCGGATACAGGTGACTTCGGGAGTCCAGGACGGCCGGCCCCCGCGCGCCCGTCTCGCGGGCACGGCGCTCACCCACCGCGACCACCGCGGCGGCACCGTCGCCAAACAGCGCGGTGCCGACCAGGCTGGCGACCGTGGGCTGCACCGCGGTGAAGGTCATCGAGCACAACTCCACCGACAACAGCACGGCGACTCCGTCGGGGTCGCCGCGAAGGTAGTCGTGCACCCGCGCGACTCCGGCCGCACCGGCGACGCAACCCAGTCCGAACATCGGCACCCGCCGCACATCCGGCCGCATGCCCAGCCTGTTCGCCACCCGGGCTTCCACCGAGGGCACCATCACACCGGTAACGGTCGTCGAGATGATCATGTCCACATCGGCGGCGGACAGACCGGCCTCGTCGAGTGCAGCCGAGACGGCCGCACAACCGAGTTCGACGGCGTTGTCGATGAACGTGTCGTTGGCGGTGCCGAAGTCGCGCAATCCGGCGTAGGCATCCAGCGGGAGCACGAGATGCCGGTGGCCAACCTTGGAAGCCCGGTAGAAACCGCGAACGATCTTCTCGTGCTCGGCGAAGCCCGGCAACGCCAAGAAGGCGTCAGCGATCTCGTCCTGGCTGTAGCGGTTGGCGGGCAGTGCCCCCTGCACGCCGGCGATCACGCTCACCGGACGGGCATCGTCGATTCCGGTTGTTCTCGACACCCCTCAAGTATGCATTTTTATGACGCGCTCATCATTCGATCGTCTTACCGGCCGGTGACATCCCCTTCCTGGGCGCGGCCGAGATACGGGGCCGCGGCCAGGGAAGCCAGTAGGGCACCGCGGCCGCGTAGCGGTCGAATTCCCGGCCGTAGATGCGGCGGAACCGGGCCTCCTTGAACCTAGGCGCGACAAGGCAGTACCCGGTCAGGGCCACCGCGACGACCAGCTGGTCGGGGGTCCAGGTCGGCACGGTCCAGAGGGTCATCGTGAAGGCGAGGTAGATCGGCTGACGGATAAGCCGGAACAAGCCGCTCTCGGGCATGGGTGGATAGACGGGCTTGCGGCCGCGGAACAACGCGAACCATCCGAGCGCGCCGGTCTGCAGGGAGAGTCCGGCGTCGATCATCGACTTGCCGAGTAACAGCCAGGATGCCGCGTAGAGCGCGGTCATCACCACCAACACCGAACCATGGGCCTGCCACAGGATCACCCCGGTCGGCGACCAGAAGGCGAACAGCGCGAATACCCCGAAGGCCGCAATGGTCGCGTAGGTCGTCGCCGACAGTGTCGAACCGGCGCCCAACGGCGCCAGCCGGGCCAGCAGCCTTCTGCCCCTGCCGGTGAGCAGCAGTGAATGGACGACGGGGAATTGAATCAGCAGGGCGGCGTTGGCAACCCAGTTCCACGGCTCGGGCACCCGTCCCAGCGATCGGCTCATTCCGAAGTACATCGCGGCCATCATGGTGAGCACGGCGATGCCGAATGACACATGGCAGACCACTCCGGAACACAGAGCCACGAGCTTGCGTCGCATCGTATGGCTCGGCGGCGTCTGGTTCGGCACGGACAGGCGGACCTCCTCGCGTCCAAAGTACTCCCGTAGCGTGGGTCCATGGGCCTACGCAAGCGGCTGCCGATGCTGCGCTGGTCGGTGCTGCGCACCGGCCTGGGCATCCGCAAGTTCAACACCACCGGCCAGTTGGGCGACGGGCGGGAGGAAGCGGCCGCCGTCTACGTGCTAGCACACGCCCGGCCCGGCGACATCGACGACGCACTGGCCAAACTCGACGAGTACGCCTATGAGAAGTCCTTCCTGGTCAATATCGGCGATGAGAAGGGCCGGCTACTCGACGCAGCCGTCCAACGAGCCGAGCCACGGCTGGCATTGGAATTGGGAACCTACTGCGGCTACAGCGCGTTGCGCATCGCGCGGGCGGCGCCGTCGGCACGGGTGTTCTCGGTGGAACTGTCCGCCGCCAACGCCGAGGTGGCCCGCCGCATCTGGGCGCACGCCGGTGTCGGGGACCGCATCACCTGCGTCATCGGGACGATCGGCGACGGCGGCCGCACTCTGGATGTGTTGCGGGAGAAAGGATTCACCGCCGGCGCTGTGGATTTTCTCTTGATCGACCACGACAAGAACGCCTACCTGGCTGATCTGTGTGCCATCGTCGATCGCGGCTGGCTGCATCCGGGCTCAATCGTGATGGCCGACAACGTCGGTTTTCCCGGCTCCCCGAAATACCGCGAATTCATGAGCGAGCAACAGGGCCGGCACTGGCGGACCGTCGAGCACCGCACGCACGTCGAGTATCAGTCGCTGCTGGGTGACCTGGTTCTCGAATCCGACTACCTGGGCTAGGGATCAACCCGTCCTGCCCGCCGGTGTCGCCGGATGGCCGGACTCGCTGATGCCGAACCGGTCGTGCAGGCGGCGCAACGGCGCCGGCGCCCACCAGTTCCATTTGCCCATCACGTGCATGAACGCCGGCACCAGGACGAGCCGTACCAGCGTGGCGTCCATCAGCACCGCAAGCGTCAGACCCACGCCGAACAGGCGCATTAATGCCACCTTCGCCGCGACCAGTCCGGCGAAGGTGATCGCCATGATGAGCGCGGCGGCGGTGATCACCCGGCCGGTCCGCGCCAGGCCCAGTGCCACACTTTCGTCACTGTCGCCGGGCCCCTGGCCGGATGCCAGCCAGAACTCGCGGATGCGCGAGACCAGGAACACCTCGTAGTCCATCGACAGACCGAAGGCGATGCAGAACAACAAGACCGGCATGTTGGCCACCAGCGTGCCGGTGGTCGTGGTTCCCAGCCCACCGAGATTGCCGTCCTGGAATACCCAGACCATCGCACCGAACGCCGCGCTCAGCGACAGCATGTTCAGGATCAGCGCTTTGACCGGCAGCACCACGCTGCCGGTCAGCAGGAACAGCAGGACGAGCATGATGACCGCGATCAGCCCGAGCACCAGCGGCAGCCGCGAGGTGATGGCCGCGACGCTGTCGCGATTGGTCTGCGCCAGCCCGCCGAACTCGACCGCGTGGTCGCCGGGCGTGGGCACCGCGTGCAGCCGGTCCAGCTGGGCCTCCGAGGCGGGAGTGAACAGCTGGACCCTGCTGCCGACCGTCAGCAGTGTGGCGCCCGATCTGACCCCGGTCGCCGCGACCGGTGGGCCGACCAGGTTGCCGTTGATGAAGGTTCCGGACGGAGAGGACACCGAGGTGACATCGGTGACCCGGGACAACTCGGCGCCGTATCGCTCGACCTCCGCGGGGTCCAGACCGGCGGAGTCGACGACGATCGACACGGCGTTGTCGGAGTCGTTGGGGAAGTCGTCGCGCAGCAGGTCACCGACCTGGTGGGCCGATGCGGACTTCGGCAGCACCCGGTCGTCGGGGAAACCGGGCCGCACACCGAAGAACGGGGCACCGAGAAGAGCCAGCAACGCCACCCCGGCCAGCCCGATCGGGACCGCGCGACGCATGACGAACTTCGCCGAGCGGTACCAGAACTCCTCGTGCCAGGGCCGCGCCGCCGGCTCCGGACGGCCCAGCAGGCGCCGCACCAGCCGGCGGACGTCAAGGGAGTTCAGCCGGTCGCCCAGCAGCATGATGGCCGCGGGGGTCACGATCACCGCCGCCAGCGCGGCGAAGGCCACCGTCGCCACCCCGGCATAGGCGAAGGAGCGGAGGAAGTTCATCGGGAACAACACCATCACCGCCATCGACAGTGCGACGGTGACCGCGGAGAACAGCACGGTGCGCCCGGCGGTGGCCATCGTGGTCAGGATCGCCTGTTCCCGATCGGCGCCACCGGCGAGCTCGTCGCGATAGCGGCTGATCATCAGCAGGGTGTAGTCGATGGCCAGCGCCAGACCCATAGCGGTGGTCAGGTTCAGCGCGAAGATCGACACATCGGTGAAGAAGGTGACGGTACGCAGCACGCCCAGGGCACCGAGAATCGCCATCACCCCGACCGCCACGGGCAGCGCGGCCGCGAACAAGCCGCCGAACACCCACACCAGCACCAGGAAGCTCAGCGGAACGACGATGGCCTCCAGCACCAGCAGGTCACGCTTGGACTGTTCGGTGACCTGCAGGTTGACCATGGCGGTGCCGCCGGAGCGGACCAGCACGCCGTCACGCTCGCCGTCGATGGCGTCGGTGAGCGCCTTGGTGTATTCCTGCTGCTGCGCCTCGGTGCCGACGACACCGGTGACGATCAGCCCCGACTTCCGGTCCTGGCTGACCAGGGCCGCCGCGGCCGCCGGCGGCGAGGTCCACGCCGAGCTGATCGCGGCCACATGCCCGGACCCCTTTAGCTGGCCGATGACGTCTTGTGCCACCGCCGTGGCCCGCGGACTGTCGAAGCGGTCGGGCGCGGTGACGACCACCGCCAGCGGTACGTCGCCCTGCCCGAACTTCTCGGTGAGCTGCTTGGCGGCCCGCGAGGACTCAGCGCCCGGGTCCTGAAACCCGCTGGGCGAGAGTTCGTCGGCGACGGTCACCCCGAAGGCGCCGATGACGAGCATGATCAACGCCACGGAGGTGAGGACCCTTCGCGGCGCTTCGATCCCGAGTCGCGCGATGCGTGCTAGCACTCTCGATTCCTCGTCATCCGCCAGCGGTGTCGGACCAGCCGAGTCCCAGTCTGACAGTCTCGACGAGTCGGTGCACCACCCCCTTCCCGACCGGCCGCCCAGCCCGGCCCGCCTGCCGGGTGTGCGCACCCAAGAGTTCACCTTCGGAGTTGCCCGAACTGCAGCTAGGGGCTGCTCTCGGGGTGCCATACTCGCACCCAGACAACTGGGGCGTAGCCCATCGGGGAGGACACCAAATGAGGGACGTCAGCAACTCACCGGGAGCTGCGGGGGACCCGGCCGCCGACCCCGCGGCCGACGTCCGCACCGGTATGAGTGCGGCCTGCCTGCGCCAGGCCATCGAGGACCACCTGCGCTACACCCTGGGGCGACCGTTCCAATTGCTGCAACCCCAGCACTACTACCACGCGCTGGCCCTGGCGGTCCGAGACCGGATGCAGAAGCGCTGGACCGACACCACCCAGACCTACCTGGACCTGTCCCGGAAGGTGGCGGTCTACCTGTCGGCGGAGTTCCTGCTCGGGCCCCATCTGGGCAACAACCTGCTCAACCTGCACCTTGAGGACGAGGCCCGCGAAGCTCTCGCGGCGCTCGGCCAGGACTACGACGAGGTTCTGGCCTGCGAGGAGGAACCGGGTCTGGGCAACGGCGGGCTGGGCCGGCTGGCGGCCTGCTACCTGGATTCCCTGGCCACCCTCGAACGTCCGGCGATCGGCTACGGAATCCGCTACGAATTCGGGATTTTCGACCAGGAGATCCGCAACGGTGTCCAGGTGGAACGCACCGACAACTGGCTGGCGTCCGGCAACCCCTGGGAGATCGCCAAGCCGGAGCTGAACTACGAGGTGGGCTGGGGCGGCCGCACTGAGCACGGCGCCGACCCCGACGGTCAGCCGCGGGTGCGCTGGATCCCCGAACGCGTCGTCAAGGGCGTCTACTACGGCACCCCGATCCAGGGCTACGGCGTCAACACCTGCAACACCCTGACGCTGTGGAGCGCCAACGCGGTAAACGCACTGGCACTGGAGGCGTTCAACGCCGGGGACTACTACCGCGCGGTCGAGGATCAGGTGGTCTCCGAGAACGTCACCAAGGTGCTCTACCCCAACGACGAACCCGAGGTCGGTAAACAACTGCGGTTGCTGCAGCAGTACTTCTTCGTCTCGTGCTCGCTGCAGGACATCCTGCACCTGCTGGAGGACTTCGCCGGCCTGACCGCCCATCAGTTGCCCGACCGGGTCGCCGTTCAACTCAACGACACCCACCCCTCGATCGCCGTGGCCGAACTGATGCGGCTGCTGATCGACGAACGGGGCTTCGGCTGGGATGAGGCGTGGGCGATCACGGTCGCCACGTTCGCCTACACCAACCACACCCTGCTACCGGAGGCGTTGGAGACCTGGCCGCTGAAGATGTTCGAACGGTTCCTGCCCCGGCACCTGGAGATCATCTACGAGATCAACGCGCGGTTCCTCGCCGAGGTGCGCTCCCGCTTCCCCGGCGACGAGGCCCGGGCCCGGCGTATGTCGCTGATCGGCGAGGACGGGGACCGTTGCATCCGGATGGCACACTTGGCCACCGTCGGGAGCCACGCCGTCAACGGCGTCGCGGCGATGCACTCCGAACTGGTCAAGACCACCATCCTCAAAGACTTCTACGAGATGTGGCCGGAGCGGTTCTCCAACAAGACCAACGGGGTGACCCCGCGCAGGTTCATGGGTCTGGCCAATCCGGGCCTTCGAAGGCTCCTCGACGACACCGTCGGCAAGGGGTGGATGGTCGACCTGCAAAAGTTGCGCGGCCTGGAACCCTACGCCGACAACGCTGCGTTCCAACAGCAGTGGGTGGCCGTGAAGCGTGGCAACAAAGCCCGGCTCTCCGATTACATCGCCGATCACACCGGCATCCTTCTCGACCCGGAGTGGATGTTCGACGTTCAGGTAAAACGCATCCACGAATACAAGCGCCAGCATCTCAACGCGTTGCACATCATCACTCTCTACAACCGGCTCAAGGAGAACCCGAACCTCGAGATCGCTCCGCGTGCCTTCATTTTCGGCGGTAAGGCCGCCCCGGGTTACTTCATCGCCAAGCTGATGATCAGGCTGATCAACGCCGTCGCCGAGACGGTCAACAACGACCCGGATGTCAACGGCCGGCTCAAGGTGGCGTTCGTCCCGAACTTCAACGTCCAGAACGGCCAGCTGATCTATCCCGCGGCGGACCTCTCGGAGCAGATCTCCACGGCGGGCAAGGAAGCCTCCGGCACCGGCAACATGAAGTTCATGATGAACGGCGCCCTGACCATCGGCACCCTCGACGGCGCCAACGTCGAGATGCGCGAGGAGGCCGGGGCCGAGAACTTCTTCCTGTTCGGACTTACCGTGGATGATGTGCACGAACTGCTCGCCAAGGGCTACCGCCCGCGCGACTACCTCGCCGGCAACCCGGAGTTGGCCGCCGCGATCGGGCTGATCTCCCGGGGTGCCTTCTCCGGCGGCGACACAGAGGTGTTCGCGCCGCTGGTGTCCAATCTCGTCGACCACGACCCGTTCCTGGTGCTGGCCGACTACGGCGACTACATCCGCTGCCAGGGGGAGGTCGACCGGACCTGGCGGGAGCCCAAGAGGTGGGCCCGGATGTCGATTCTCAACACCGCGCGCAGCGGGAAGTTCTCCTCGGACCGGTCGATCGCGGAGTACTGCGACGAGATCTGGAACGTTCAGCCCGTGACGATCAAGAGCCCATAACGATCAGGGATGGCGATGACAGCAACGACCGAAACGGCATGGCGGACCGGCTCGCACGGCGAATTGACCGATGAGACCGTCGCGCAACTGGACGGCTGGTGGCGAGCGGCGAACTACCTGTCCGTCGGACAGATCTACCTGCTGAACAACCCGCTGCTGCGCACCCCGCTGTCCCGCGACGACGTCAAACCCCGACTACTCGGGCACTGGGGAACCACACCGGGACTGAACTTTCTCTACGCGCACCTCAACCGGGCCATATCCGACCGCGGCCAGTCCACCATCTACGTCACCGGCCCGGCCACGGCGGCCCCGGACTGGTGGCCAGTGCCTACCTCGACGGCACTTACACGGAGACCTATCCCGACATCACCCAGGACGTCGAGGGCATGCGGCGGCTGTTCCGCCAGTTCTCCTTCCCCGGTGGCATTCCCTCCCACGTCGCCCCGGAGACGCCCGGGTCCATCCACGAGGGCGGCGAACTTGGCTACGCGCTCTCCCACGCCTACGGCGCCGCGTTCGACAACCCCGACCTGCTGATCGCCGCGGTCGTCGGCGACGGCGAAGCGGAAACCGGGGCACTGGCCACCAGCTGGCACTCCAACAAGTTCATCAATCCCGCCAAAGACGGCGTGGTGCTGCCCATCCTTCACCTCAACGGCTACAAGATCGCCAACCCGACCGTGCTGGACCGCATCCCGCAGGAGGAGTTGCGTTCGCTGATGGTCGGCTACGGCCACAACCCGTACTTCTTCGAGGCCACCGAGGACGGCAACCATGCCGATGACCACCGCCGGTTCGCCCGCCTCCTCGACGACGTGCTCGATGAGATCGCCGCGATCAAGGCCCGGGCTTCCGCCGGCGACGACGCAGAGCGAAGCGATGAGGAGGAGCGGCGCAACGGCACCGCCGGCGACGACGCAGAGCGAAGCGATGAGGAGGAGCGGCGCAACGGCACCGCCGGCGACGGCACCGGCGGCGACGAGACCCGACCGAGCTGGCCGATGATCGTCTTCCGCCACCCGAAGGGATGGACCGGACCAGCCCACATCGACGGCAAGAAGACCACCGGCTCCTGGCGCGCCCACCAGGTGCCGCTGGCCAGCGCCCGCGACACCCCGGAGCATCTGCAGGTGCTCGCCGACTGGCTGGCGTCTTACCGTCCGCACGAATTGTTCGACGAGGCAGGCAAACTCAAGGAATCCATCGCGGCGCTGGCCCCCTCAGGCCACCTGCGGATGAGCGATAACCCGCACGCCAACGGCGGACTCTTGCTCAAGGATCTGCGACTGCCCGACTTCCGTGAGTACGGCGTCGAGGTTCCCGCGCCCGGGTCCACACTCGCCGAGGCCACCAAGGTTCTCGGCCACTGGCTGACCGACGTCGTGCGGCTCAATCCGGACAACTTCCGGATCTTCGGACCCGACGAGACGGCGTCCAACCGCTTGCAGGCCGTGTTCGAGGTGACCGACAAGCAGTGGGAGGCCGAGTTTTTCGGCCCCGAGGTCGACGAGCATCTGGCCCGGGCCGGCCGGGTGGTCGAGATGCTCTCCGAACACCAGTGCCAGGGCTGGCTCGAGGGCTACCTGTTGACCGGCCGGCACGGACTGTTCAACTGCTACGAGGCCTTCATCCACATCATCGACTCGATGTTCAACCAGCACGCCAAGTGGCTGAAGGTGACCAACGAGATCCCGTGGCGGCGTCCGGTGGCGAGCCTGAACTACCTGCTGTCCAGCCATGTCTGGCGCCAGGACCACAACGGGTTCTCCCATCAGGACCCCGGCTTCATCGACCACGTCGTCAACAAGAGCGCCTCGGTCGTGCGGGTCTACCTGCCGCCGGACGCCAACACCCTGCTCTCGACCTACGACCACTGCCTGCGCTCCCGGCAGTACGTCAACGTCGTCGTGGCCGGCAAGCAGCCGCATCCGAACTTCCTGTCCATGGACGAGGCGATAGCGCACTGCACCCGCGGCCTGGGCATCTGGGAGTGGGCCGGCACTGAGGTGCACGGATCGGCTCCCGACGTGGTTCTCGCCGCCGCCGGTGACGTACCGACACTGGAGACGTTGGCCGCGGCCGACCTGCTTCGTCAGCACATACCGGAACTGAAGGTCCGGTTCGTCAACGTGGTGGATCTGATGCGGTTACAGGACGAGAGCGAGCACCCGCACGGATTGTCCGACCGGGAATTCGACATGGTCTTCACCGAGGACCGGCCGGTCATCTTCGCCTATCACGGCTACCCGTGGCTGATCCACCGCCTGGTCTACCGGCGCAGCAACGACAGCCGGATCCACGTGCGCGGCTACAAGGAGGAGGGCACCACCACCACCCCGTTCGATATGGTGATGCTCAACGACCTGGACCGTTTCCACCTGGTGATCGACGTGATCGACCGGGTGCCGGGCCTGGGATCGAACTATGCCGCGCTGCGCCAGCAAATGGTCGACAAACGGATACACGCCCGCCAGTACACCCGTGCGCACGGGGACGACATCCCCGAGGTGCGGGATTGGGTCTGGCCGGCGGCCCGCGGGATGCGGGGCGATTCGCGGATGGGGGCCACCGCCGCCACCGGTGGAGACAACGAATAGCCCGCAACAAGGCGAATAACCTGCAACAACGCTTCTGTGTTTGCAGCTGCAAGGGGCTTCGAGTGGAGCCCGCGGCCAGCCCCCGTTAGGATCTTCGGAACGGCCGGAGTGCACCGGTCGCCCCTGACCGCCGAGGTGGATATGGCCCAGCCCTCCCCCGAACCGCAGCACGTCGAGGTCGCCGACCCGGTGCCCGCACTGCAGTTCCGGACCATCCACGGCTATCGCCGGGCTTATCGCATCGCCGGGTCCGGCCCGGCCCTGTTGCTGATTCACGGCATCGGCGATAACTCGACGGCCTGGGAACCGGTGCACGCCCAGTTGGCTCGCCGGTTCACCGTCATCGCGCCGGATCTGCTCGGCCACGGCCAGTCCGACAAGCCCCGTGCGGACTATTCGGTGGCCGCCTATGCCAACGGGATGCGCGACCTGCTCAGTGTGCTCGACATCGAGAAGGTCACCGTCATCGGTCACTCACTGGGCGGCGGCGTGGCAATGCAGTTCGCCTACCAGTTCCCGCAACTGGTGGAGCGCTTGATCCTGGTCGGTGCCGGAGGGGTGACCAAGGATGTGAACATGGCCCTCCGACTGGTCTCCCTGCCGGTCGGAGGCGAGGCGATAGCCCTGCTGCGCCTGCCGATGGTGCTTCCGGCCTTGGAGTCCGTCGGCCGCCTGCTGACCACCTTCGCCGGATCCACCGGCGTGGGCCGCGACATTCCCAATCTCATGCGCATCCTCGCCGCCCTACCCGAGCCGACCGCCTCGGCGGCGTTCACCCGCACCCTGCGGGCGGTGGTGGACTGGCGCGGCCAGGTCGTCACCATGCTGGACCGCTGCTACCTGACCGAGTCCGTTCCCGTCCAATTGGTGTGGGGCGAACAGGACGTCGTCATCCCAGTCAGCCACGCCCACATGGCGCACGCGGCCATGCCCGGTTCCCGACTCGAGGTGTTCCCGAATTCCGGACACTTCCCGCATCACGACGACCCACAGCGTTTCATCGACCTCGTCGAGGACTTCATCGACTCATCCCCCCCTGCCGACTACGACCACGACGCCCTGCGGGAACTGCTCTGCAAGGGCAGCACCCGCAACGCACTGTCGCAGTCCGACGAGGAGATGGGCGCGCGCATCCTCGTACTCGGCGCACTGGAGCACGACGAACGCAGCGCAACCTGATTCCCACCCCACGACCGTGCCGGTAATGAGAGGGTGTTTACCTATCGTTAACCCGCGGTCGAGGGAGTCGGGCCATGCTCGAAGTAGCCGAAGTCGGCAACCAGGTCGGTAAAGAGGAATACAACGCCGCCATCCCGGACCTGCGCGTCGGACTGATCAACGCCCAGTACGACCTGCGCCACGCGAACTTCCCGGTCATCATCTGGATCGCCGGCGACGACCGGCTCGCCGCCAACGAACTGGTGAACCGGCTCAACGAGTGGATGGACTCCCGCTACGCCGACACCCGGGTGTTCGCCGATCCCACCGACGAGGAGTATCAGCGGCCGCACCTCTACCGGCTGTGGCGCTCGCTGCCCCCCAAGGGCAGGGCGGCCTTCTTCGTCGGCGGCCTCATGCGGGCGGCCATCCAGCGGGCCAATGACGAGATCGACGAGCCTCAGTTCTCCATCTGGCTGCGCCATATCGCCAAGATGCAGGAAGAACTGGTCGCCGATGGTTCGCTGGTTCTGAAATTCTTCCTGCACACCCCGGCCAAGGCTCAGAAAAAGAAGCTGAAGAAGGCGAAGAAGGATCCGCACGCGGGCTGGCAGGTCGACAAACGCGACTGGGCCGCGCTGGACTCCATGGGACCGGTTCTACCGATCGCCGAGCGGATGTTGCGGGAGACCAGCGGAATCGGCGCGCCCTGGACCATCGTGGAATCCACCGACTCCCGCTACCGGGACCTCACCGTGGCGCGCACCATTCTGGCAGCTCTGACCGCCCGCCTCAACGAGCAGACCGCTCATACCGCGAGGCCTCTGGCCGAGTCGGTGTTCGGCGATTTCAATGCCGAGGCCAACGTGCTCTCCGGCATCGACCTGTCGCAGAGCCTGACCCGCGGCGAGTACCGGGCACAGCTGGCCAAGGAGCAGGCCAAGCTCAAGGAGCTCTCGCTGGAGGCCCGCCAGCGGGGAGTCACCACGGTGCTGGCCTTCGAGGGCTGGGACGCCGCCGGCAAGGGCGGGGTGATCCGGCGGATCACCGGGGCCATGGAAGCCGGCGACTATCGGGTGATCCCGGTGGCCGCGCCGACCGAAGAAGAGCGCAGATACCACTACATGTGGCGGTTCTGGCGGGATTTGCCGCTGGCGGGCAAGGTCGTGATCTTCGATCGGACCTGGTACGGCCGGGTCCTGGTAGAACGGCTGGAGGGCTTCGCCACCCCGGCCGAGTGGCAGCGGGCCTTCGACGAGATCAATGACTTCGAGGCGCAGATGGTCGAGCAGGGCTACTACGTCGGCAAGTTCTGGCTGCACATTTCACCGGACGAACAACTCGCCCGTTTCAAGGCGCGGGAGGAGACCCCCTACAAGAGCCACAAGATCACCGAGGAGGACTACCGCAACCGCGAACGGTGGGACGATTACGTCAAGGCCGTGGACCAGATGGTGCTGCGCACGACGTCCGACCGCGCCCGCTGGAGCGTCCTTCCCGCCAACGACAAGCACTTCGCCCGCGTAGCCGCCCTCAGACAGATCAACAAGGGACTGGCCCGGACCCTCGGGAAGGGCTGAGAGCTGGGCGACCTCTCCTGGCAGTTTTCATCGGCGGAGAGCACCATGGAAAGTGGGTCGGGCGCGGTGAAGCCGAAGGTATGCGAGGGGGCAGCTGATGATGGACGGCGACGGCTGGATGTGGGGTCACGGCTGGGGATGGGGTGGCTGGCTGCTGATGTGCATGGTGGTCCTGCTGCTATGGGCCGCCCTGATCACCTCCCTCGTCCTGGCGATCCGCTACCTTGGCGCTTCCAACCGTCCCCCTGAGCGGGGAGCTGCCATCGCACCGCCCAGCCCCGAGGACACCCTCGCCCAGCGTTACGCGCACGGCGAGATCGATGACGAGGAATACCGACGACGGATCGCCCTGCTGCGCGAGCATCAGGTCTGACACCGAGGGGCGTCTGACCCTGACGCACCGCTATCCGAGACGGTGGATCCGGGTATACCTGGCGGTGCGACACGGGCCGCGCGCATAACCACGAGGAGAGTGATGAGCGAAACGACCGGAACGACTCAGGAATCCGCGGGCACCTCTGGGTCGCCCGACTTCGACCACCGCGACCGCCGACTACACCGCGCCCTCGCCTGGGTCGGCATCGTCGCGGGCGTAGTCTTCATCGTCGCGGCGATCTTCTTCTCCGGCTTCGTACTGGGCCGTGCCTCAGACGGCCATCACAGCTGGAAACGCGGTTACCACAGCAGCCAGATCAGCAAGGGTCCGATGGGCGAAGGGGGCTGCCCGATGATGCGCGAGGGCGGCATGAAAGAACCTGGAATGAAAGGGCCGGGCGCGAACTCCGATGGCACGCGACCTGGGAGGATGGCACCCGCGGTTCCCGGCGCACCGCCAGGTCGCTAAGTTCGTGCGCAACATCTGGTGACGGAGGTCGACCCACTCGGTGGAGCTAAGGGGAATCGAACCCCTGACCTACTCGATGCGAACGAGTCGCGCTACCAACTGCGCCATAGCCCCTGGACGCTAGGAGACTACCAGTCCGGCCGTTCCAGCGTTCCTACTGACCCGCCGCCCGGGGTAGGTCGTGGGGATCGTAGCTCCGGCTGTAGGCCATCTCGTCGAGATGCTCGAACACCGGATCCTCGTCGTCGATGTCCAGCACCACCGTTCCCGGGCGCCGGAGCCGGGTAGGGAAATCGGTGACGCCGACCTCGGCTTTCCGCTCTTCGAGGTCATCGAACTCGGCAGCCCTCATTCGTGACGCGCGTTGTTGACGTCGACGCCGCACTTGCTCCTCGATGCGAGTCTGCCTGCGTAGATAGGCCAGGTAGAGCACCGTGATCCCCGCGGTGACCCCGCAGGTCCACCACAGCGACGAACTGACCGTGAACGACAGCACGGCGGTGAGCAGCATGGCCGCCGACATCGCGGTCAGCATCCTCTTGCGGAAGCGGTACTTGCGCGCGCTCACCGCCGCCGCGGTGCTGGACTCCAGACGTCGCTGCCGACTCGCTCGGGGAGCAACCGGGACCACCGGTTCCTCCTCGGCTTCCAGCCCCGAGGTGTCGTCGATGTACTCGTATTCATCAGCGGCAGGATCCGGGGATCCAGCTGCGCTCACCCCTTCGGCGTCGGTCTCCGGCGCGGCAGCCTCCCCCTCGACGTCGGACTCGACCTCCGCCCGGGTCCCGACTTCGACGGCGACCTCATCGACCGCGACTTCCTCGACCGCGATTTCCTCGACGGCGACCTCGTCGACGGCGGCGGCGAGGTCCTCCCGCGGGGCGCCCCTGGAGACGTGCGGTTCGGGTTCAGCACGTTCGGGTTCGGCGTCGAAGAGTGCCTCCTGCACGCCGCCGCCGACCGGCAGCGCGCCGGAATTCTCATCGACCACGTCGACGTCGAGGTAGTCCGGCTCAGTCCGGGACTGCTCGGTCACCGCAGCCACCACCATCACCGAACGGGTGTGAGTCCGGAGTCGGGACGCGCGCACCGCATCGTCGTAGTCGGCGACCTCGTCCTGGATCGCGAAGTCCTGCTCGGCGAAGTCGTCCTCGGGCCGCCAGTCCGGGTCGTGCCGGTGGCCGGCGGCCGGGCCGCCGCGCCTGATGAGGCGCGACTTCATTCCGCGGTTGAGGACGCGGGTGGCCAGCGCGACATCGCTGGTTCGCCGAACGGTGTCACGCTTGTTGATCAGCATGGGCACCAGGACGAATAGCCACAGCACCACGAGCGAGATCCAGAGGAGTGACTGGGGGATGCTTGGCATGGGCCCGCTCCTTTCCCGACCAGATTAGGTCCGTGACGTCCGCTTTCCGGGGCGGCGCGCCGGTCCAATTACACACGTGTAATTCAAGGATGACAAGCACCAACAGTCACAAATGTCACATTCGTAACAGCGGGCCCGGTATTTCTACTGCCAGGTGGCCAGTCGCCGCCGCACCAGGGTCGCCGCGACCGAGCCGTCGGGCTCCTCAGCGGTCATCGCCACCAGGAGGTGGTCGCGCCAATCGCCGTCGACGTTGAGATAGCGCCTCAGTAGGCCCTCCTCGCGGAAGCCCACCTTGGCCAGTACCCTGCGACTCCGCCCGTTCTCCGGCCGGACCGTGGCCTCCACCCGGTGAAGCCCGACCGGGCCGAAACAGTGGTCCAATCCGAGCGCGACCGCACCGGTGGCCACGCCGCCGCCGGTCAGTTCACCGCACACCCAGTAGCCGATCCAGGCAGATTTCAGCGATCCGTGGGTGACGTTGCCGATCGTCAGTTGGCCGCCGAAACGCCCATCGACCTCGATGACATAGGGCAGCATTCGGCCCTTACGGGCTTCGGCCCGAAGGCCCGAATACATCGCCGGCCATGCGGACAGCGCGTGCCGGGCGGCCCAATCCGCTTCGGCCGAAGGCTCCCACGGCTCGAGATTGTCCCGCTCGGCCATCCGGATACGACTCCACTGGGCGCCGTCACGCATCCGGATGGGCCGCAACCTGATCAAACCGCCCGGCACCCGCAACGGGCCGACCGCTGCGGGCCAGCCGGGATGAGCGGGGCCGGCTCCCCACAGATTCACCGGATCATCAGCCGCGCTGCGCCAGGAAGGCGACGTCGACGAACTCCCCGGCCGAGATCTCGGTGACCGAACTGGGGACGACGACCAGACAGTTGGCGTCGGCCAGCGAGGCCAGCAAATGCGATGATCCACCGGGCGTGTCGCCGATCACCTCGACCAGATAGTCACCGGTGTCCTGATCGCGCAACAACTGCCCCCGCAGGAATCCGCTGCGGTCGGCGACCGAGGTGATCGGCTTGATCGTGCGGGCGCGGATCATCCGGCGCATCGGCTGACGTTTACCCAGCGAGAGCCGGATCAGCGGACGCACCATCACCTCGAACACCACCAGAGCGCTGACCGGGTTGGCCGGCAGCACGAAGGTGGGAACCCCTTCCGCGCCGAGTTGCCCGAAACCCTGGACCGAACCCGGATGCATCGCGATCCGGGTGACCTCCATGCTGCCCAATTCGGACAGCACCGTCCGCAGATTCTCCGCCGCCGCCCCGCCGACGGCACCGGAGATCACCACGACCTCGCTGCGGTTGAGGTTGCTCTCGACGACCTCGCGCAACTCCTTGGGATCGGAGCTGACAATGCCGACCCGGGTCACCTCGGCCCCGGCGTCGCGCGCGGCCGCAGCCAGCGCGTAGGAGTTGACGTCGTAGACCTGGGAGTTTCCCGGTGTCCGGGAGATGTCGACCAACTCGCCACCCACACTCATCACCGCCACCCGGGGCCGCGGATGCACCAGCACGCGCTCGCGGCCGACCGCGGCCAGCAGTCCAACCTGCGCGGGGCCGATGATCGCCCCGGGGCGCACCGCGACGTCGCCGGGTTGCACGTCGTCACCGGCGCGTCTCACGTAGGCCCCGGACCGCACCCCGCGCAGAATCCGCACCCTGGACTGGCCCCCGTCTGTCCACCTCAGCGGCAGCACGGCGTCGGCCAGCGTGGGCATCGGCGCGCCGGTCTGGATACGAGCGGACTGCTTGGGCTGCAGCCGGCTCGGCGTGCGGGTGCCCGCCTCGATGACACCTGTCACCGGCAGCACGATCTCGGCTTCCCCGGCGGTGCTGACGTCGACGCTGCGCACCGCGTAGCCGTCGATGGCCGCCTGGTCGAAGCCCGGCATCGGATGCTCGGTGACCACCTCTTCGGCGCACATGAGGCCTTGCGCCTCCGCAATGGGCACCCGGACCGGCCTTGGGGCCACGGCGGCAGCCGTCACCCGGGCCTGCTGCTCCTCAACCGAACGCACAGCGCGCCTTTCCACCTCGAGACCCATTCGGCCTGATCAGACGGGCCTGCCGCAGCGCCTTAGGTGTCGACCTGCCCGGTCAGGCCAAGCCGAGCCACCAACCAACGGCGCAGCTCGGGTCCGTAGTCGTCACGATCCAGGGCAAAGTCAACCGCAGCCTTGAGATACCCGCCGGGATTTCCCAAGTCGTGTCGAGACCCGCGGTGCACCACCACATGGACGGGGTGGCCCTCGGAGATCAGCAGGGCGATGGCATCGGTGAGTTGTATCTCACCCCCGGCCCCGCGCTCCACCCGGCGCAGCGCGTCGAAGATTGCCCGGTCCAGCACATAGCGGCCTGCCGCGACGTACCGCGACGGCGCCTCGTCGGCGGGGGGCTTCTCCACCATTCCCCTGACCCGGAGCACGTTGGGGTTGACCGCGTCGGGCACGGCCTCGACGTCGAAAACACCGTAGGCGCTGACCTCGTCGGGTTCGACCTCGATCGCGCACAGCACGGAGCCGCCGCGCTTGGCACGAACTTTGGCCATCGTCTCCAGCACGCCGATCGGCAGCACCAGGTCATCCGGCAGCAGCACGGCGACCGCGTCCTCATCCGGGGACAGCACCGGCTCCACGCAGCCGATCGCATGCCCCAAGCCCAGCGGCTCGGCCTGGACCACCGACTCCACCTTGATCAGGGCGGGAGCGCGACGGACCTTCTCCAGCATGGCTTTCTTGCCGCGAGCCTCCAGCGTCCCCTCCAGCACCAGGTCCTGGACGAAATGGGCGACCACACCGTCCTTGCCCTCGGAGGTGACGATCACCAACCGCTCGGCGCCGGCGTCGGCGGCTTCCGCGGCCACCAGCTCGATGCCGGGAGTGTCGACGACCGGCAGCAACTCCTTGGGAACGGTTTTCGTGGCGGGTAGAAAACGGGTTCCCAGACCCGCGGCAGGCACGATCGCCGTTCGGGGAATGGGAACCTGTGGGCTGGTCATCGCTTCAGCCTAACGCCTCTCGCAGGTAGCGCCGAACGCGCGTCGCTGACAGGGTATTAGGCGTGGCCGCCGGGACCAAGGCAAACCTTCGCAACGAGTTACTCGCCGCCCGCCGCGCGGTTCCGGAGGCGCTGCATCGCGCCGAGTCCGAGAAGCTGTGCGCCCACCTCGCCACGGCGGTAAGCCTCAGTAGCGGCCACACCGCCGGCACCGTCTGCGCCTACTACCCGGTGAGCAGCGAGCCCGGTTCCCCGGAGATGCTGGACGTGCTGGCCCGCTTGGGACCGGCGGTGCTCCTGCCAGTGGCCCGAAAGGGTTCGGACGACTCCCACCTACCGCTGCAATGGGGCCGCTATGCGCCCGGACGGCTGTCGCCGGGCTTGTTCGGCCTGCGTGAGCCCACCGAACCTTGGTTGCCGGCCTCGGCGATCGCCACGGCGGACATCGTGCTGGTCCCGGCGCTGGCGGTCGATCGCCGCGGCGTGCGACTGGGCCGCGGCGGGGGGTTCTACGACAGGTCCCTGCCCCTGTGCCCACCGGGAACCCGGCTGATCGCGGTGGTCCGTGACTGCGAGATCCTCGGCGAGCTCCCCCGCGACCCGCACGACGTCGCGATGACCCACGCCCTGACTCCGGGCGGCGGACTCATCCGCCTCGGGGAATGCTGATCGCCGGATGGCGGTTTTAGCACTTGGCACGATAGAGTGCTAACACCAAAGTTTTCCCGGAGGTTCCTGTGCCGACCTACAGCTACGCCTGCACCGAGTGCGACAACCGGTTCGACGCGGTACAGGCGTTCACCGATGACGCGCTGACCACCTGCCCGCAGTGCTCGGGCCGGCTCCGCAAGCTGTTCAATTCGGTCGGCGTGGTGTTCAAGGGCAGCGGTTTCTACCGCACTGACAGCCGCGAGTCGAGTAAGTCTGCGTCAGCCGGCTCCGATTCAGCTGCCACCTCTGGGAAGAGTTCAAGCTCGGATTCGTCCGGCAACGGCTCGGGTGGGACCTCCGGCACCGGTACGTCCAGCGCCGGTAAGTCCAGCGCCGCCTCCGGCTCCTCGGCGTCGACCAGTTCCACAACCGCCAGCAGTTCGACCGGATAGTTCTCCACAGCCGACGCCGGCCCTGACGACCGGTCGCCGCCCGGGCCCCTACCGTGTCGGCATGGCCGGCCCACTCGATCCCACCTTGCTGGACCGCGTCTCGCGCGCACTGCGACCGGACTTCGCCCGCACCCTGCTCGCCCGGCGCATCGCTGCCGCGGTCCTCGTCCTGCTGGCCGGTGCCGCCGCGTTGCGACCGGACGCGGCGGACGCACGGCGCGACGTGGTGGTCGCGGTTCGCGACCTGAGTCCGGGAGTCTCCCTGACCGCCGAGGACGTCAAGCTCGCGCGCCGGCCGGCCGCGACCCTTCCCGACGGCGCGCGAACTGCCCTGGACCCGCTCATCGGCGCGACGCTGGCCGGACCCGCCCGGCGGGGCGAGATCCTGACCGATGTAAGAGTGCTCGGTCCCCGATTGGCCGGGCTGAGCGCCGGGCCGGACGCCCGGGTGGTTCCGCTGCGGCTGGCCGACTCAGCCGTCCTGGACATCGTTCGCGGCGGCGACATCGTCGACGTGCTGGGCGCGACGCCGGCAGACCGTCAGGCCCGACCTCAGGTGGTGGCCCGCGACGCGGTCGTGGTGCTGGTCTCGCCGGCGTCCACAGCCCTCGGTGGCGGCGGCGACAGGGTTGTGCTGGTCGCGCTGCCGGGGCCCGCCGCCACCGCCCTCGCGGCCGCGACCCTGGTCCAGCAGGTCACGCTGACCATCCATTGAGCCGACCATCTCACTGACCCGCCTCGCACTCGGTTCAGCGCCGTTCGATCGCGTAATGCCGAAATCGTCGGTTCCGCTAGGCTTTCGACGCCCTCAGGGGAACTCAGCAAAGAAAGGCTAACCGTGTTAAAGGGATTCAGGGAGTTTCTCTCCCGCGGAAATATCGTCGACCTCTCGGTAGCGGTGGTCATCGGCACCGCGTTCACCGGACTGGTCACCAAGTTCACCGACAGCATCATCCAACCGCTGATCGACCGCATCGGCGCGGGCAAGGACGCCTCGTACGGAATCCTGCGGATCGGAATCGGCGGGGATCAGACCATCGACCTGAACATTCTGCTGACGGCGCTCATCAACTTCGCTCTGGTGGCCGCGGTGGTTTACTTCCTGATCGTGCTGCCCTACAGCAAGGTGCGCGCCAAGGACGACTCGGAGTCCAACGAAGACAAAGAACTCCGACTGCTGACCGAGATCCGCGACGCGCTCGGAGGCAAGGACAGCACCGCTGGTCAGGGCAATGCGACTGACGTGAAGCCGTTCAAGTAGCCAACACCGCGCGGACAACAAGAAGGCCCCCGGCGATAAGCCGGGGGCCTTCTTGACAAGCCGGTCGCTCAGTTCATGTTCCAGGGTTCGCCGTAGGTGGTGACGCTGTCGCCGGTCTTGGCGATCAGTCGGGCGAACGGGCGTAGCAGCACGCCGCCGGCGGCGCCGGTCACGGTGCCGTGGGCGTTGGCCACCGCCACCGAGCCCTCCGGGCCCTCGACGTCGACGGAAAAGGTGGCCACCTCCTGGATGCCCGGGCCGTTGCCCAGATCCGAGCTGATCGACACACCAGGGAACAGGTTCGGGGTGATGATCGAGCCCAGCGGGTCGAAGGCCAGCGGGGAGAGGCTGACGTCGTCAAGCAGGATGTTCGGCGTGGTGTAGCTGAAGTTGATGCCCACGCCCAGCGACCACGGGAAGCCGACCTGGTAGCCCAGTTCCAGGGTGCCGGCGAAGTCGTCGGCACCGGGGCCGACCACGCTGTAGCGGGCCTTGCCGGAGTGGAACCACTCACGGGTCAGCCGGTTGCGGTCCAGCGGGAACACCCCGTCGAGGAAGGTGTCCCACTGCTGGATGGTCATGGTGCGGCCACCGCCGTCGACCAGACTCATCTGGTTGTCCAGGTCCGCCGAGGCCGTCCCGGTACCGGCGAACAGGCCCGCCAACGCGGCGACCAGCGTCACCAGAACACGACCAATAGTCTTCATGGTCTCCCTAGCACGGTTCGGCGGTGATGCGGAGTCACCGGCGTGGATGCCGTCGGCTCCCGGAGGCGCCGACGACGGAACTTAAACGACACGAGGAAGATATCGGTAGGGCAACCGTCCGAGCAACGCGAACCACCCGATCCCGACGGCCGACCCCCCCGCGAGCCGGTTAGCTGTCCGCTGCCCACACCGGCCGGCCCGAGCCGACGCGCCCGGCACTGCCGGGCCCACCGATTCCGGACGCAACCCTCTTCGCGGAACCTGTGGGATGACAACCGAAACCCGCTGACGTGGTCAAAGATGATGTGGGGGAACATTTTCCCTTAGCCAGCGATCGCCCTGCTCGACATCTTCCGCGCCCCCGGGATCGCCCTCGTCGGAGGACTCCTGGGGCAGTTCGGATCCGAAAATTCTGTTAACTGTGCCTCTGTCCGGGCGTCGCGAGCCAGTCACAGCTAGCGCCAAATGTGACAAAGGTCACTTTGCTGGTGTTTTCGCACGTCACAGCTGTGAAACATGGTGTTTACCGAAAGTTCGCTGATTCAGATGTCCAGGCTCGACAGCTCAGCGATCACATGCGCGGCCAGCGGACACAACGTTGCCATACCGTCCCGCACCGCAGCCCGGGATCCGGCCAGATTCACCACCAGAGTGCTGCCGGATATGCCCGCGAGACCACGCGAGAGGCCCGCATCGGCACTGCCCGCTGCCAGCCCCGAGGACCGAAGCGCTTCGCCGATGCCCTTCAGTTCACGGTCCAGCACCGCCCGGGTCGCCTCGGGGGTCACATCGCGTGGGCTCACCCCGGTGCCGCCGACGGAGACCACCAGGTCCACGCCGCCGATCACCGCCGTGTTCAGAGCGTTGCGGATCTCCACCTCGTCAGCGGAGACCACCACGACACCGTCGACCACGAACCCCGCCTCGTTGAGCAGTTCGGTGACCAAGGGGCCGCTGTGATCCTCGGCGACCCCCCGGGCCCTGCGATCGTCCACCACGACCACCAGTGCGCGACCGGCCGAACCCTCGGGCTGTTCCATGGATGCCACCGTATATGCGCGCGCCTGCCCTCGCGGTGACTCGCCGATCCCCGGGCCTCCCGGTTCGGTGACCACCCGGATCACTGGTCCGCCTTGCCGAGCGTGACCTCGACCGTCTGGGGGTTGCCGGAACCGTCCAGGAAGGTCAGCTGAAGTTTCTCGCCGGGGGCTCGGGACCGCACGGCGGCCACCAACGCGTTGGCGCTGCCGATCACCCGGTCGTCGACCCTCGTCACCACCACGCCGCTGGGGAGGCCGGCCTTGAAAGCGGCCCCATCCTTGACGACCTCGACGATCTTGGCGCCATGAGCGGTCATGTCGTTGCTGACCTGCACACCGAGCGAGGCGTGCGAGGCGGTGCCGCTACTGATCAATTCATCGGCGATGCGCTTGGCCTGATCCACCGGAATGGCGAAACCCAGCCCGATCGAACCACTCGTCGCGTCACCGGAGTCGCCGCCCAGGGTGGCGATGGCCGAGTTGATGCCGACCAGTTCGCCGTTCATGTTCACCAGCGCGCCCCCGGAGTTGCCCGGATTGATCGCAGCGTCGGTCTGGATGGCATCGAGAACGGTGTTCTGGTTCTTTGCGTCCCCCCCGGCGGCCACCGGCCGATTCAGCGCGCTGATGATGCCGGTGGTGACCGTGCCTTCCAGGCCCAGCGGGGACCCCACAGCGACGACGTCCTGGCCGACCCGCAGGTTCGCCGACGAGCCGAGAGCAATCGGCGTCAGCCCGGAAACCCCTTCGGCCCGGACGACCGCGATATCACTGGACGGGTCGGCCCCGACGACCGTGAACGGGGCGGTGCGGCCGTCGGCGAAGGTCACCGTGGAGGTGGTCGACTTGGCCGGAACACCGCCCTTCCCGGGAGCCCCGGGCAGACCCGGGAGTACCGGAGTGCCGTCCTGCGCGACGCTCACGACGTGGCTGTTGGTCAGGATTAGGCCGTCCTCGGACAACACGATGCCCGAGCCCTCCTCGGAGGCCCGCCCCATCTTGGTCTCCAGCTTCACCACGCTCGGCACCACCTTGGCGGCCACCTGCTCGACCGAGCCCACCGGCACGTTGGCGGTGGGGACGGCACGTCCGTTCGGCGCCGCGGTGGCGATCGTCGTGATTGGGCCACTCTGCGGCTGCGACATCACCGCAACCATCCCGCCCATCCCGGCCGACACCGCGGCGATCGCCAGCGCGCCGACGGTCAGCGCGACCGGGCGGGATCGCTTCCGGGCCGGCGCGCCGGTCACCGGAGGCAGGACGGCAGTATTTCCCGCCTGCGCAGCACGGTAGGGATCCCACGACTGTTGGGAGCCGGGCTGTTGGGCGCTCGCGTACCGCCAGTCGTAGGACGGCTGGTAGCCCGCCTGGGTCTGGTAGCCGCCCTGGGTGTAGCCGGCCCCCGCTTGCTGATTCGGCATGCCCCGGCCGGACTGCTGCGACGGCGAGTAACGCGGGTCGTCTGTCATGGTCGCTGCTTTGCTCTTTCTGCTTGTCGACACGCGAGCGCGTCATGTTTGATCCGGTCAGCTTGCCGGTTACTACTGAGAATCCACTGAGATAACACTCGGTACGGCTGATGCGTTCCCATCGCCACGCCCAACCTCGTCGTTTGCTGGGGGGATTTCGCTCTGGGCGGATTCAGAGCGGTAGGACAAACCGGTCGGAAGGCCCGGTAAGAGCGCGTGGAAGGTGGTGCCGGGCGGCTGCCCGCCGGGCACAGTCTCCCCGATACGGATCATCCCACCGTGCTTGACCACGACCTGCTTGACGATCGCCAGCCCCAGACCTGAACCGGGCATGGCTCGGGCGGAGGTCGAACGGTAGAACCGCTCGAAGACCAGACCCCGTTCCTCCGGTTCGATGCCCGGACCCTGGTCGGACACCGTGAGTTCGGCGTGGGCGGCATCCACCTGGCGCAACCGCAGTGCCACCGTTCCGCCGGGCGGGCTCCACTTGGCCGCGTTGTCGAGCAGGTTCAGCACCGCCCGGGACAATCCCGCGGGGTCTCCGTGAATCTGCCAGCCGACAGCGTCGACGTCGAAACGGATATCGTTGCGACGCCGGCGGACACGCTCCAGGCTCCGGTCGATGACCTCGGTCATCTCGACGTCCTCGAGGACGCTGCCCCGCGCATTGTCCTCCCGGGTCAGATCCACCAGATCCCCCACCAGCGTGGACAGTTCCTCAATCTGACCGATGACGTCGCCACGCAGATCGGCCAACTCGCTCTCCGGGATCAGCGGAGCGCCTGGCGCGCTGGAGGCCATCAGCAACTCGACGTTGGTGCGCAGCGAGGTCAGCGGCGTCTTGAGTTCGTGCCCGGCGTCGGCGACGAGGCGGGCCTGCCGCTCGCGGGACTCCGCCAGCGCCCGCAACATCGCGTTGAACGCCTCGGTGAGCCTGGCCAGTTCGTCGCTGCCGAAAACCGGGATGGGCCGCAGGTCATCGGTGCGGGCCACCCGTTCGGTGGCCTCGGTCAGCTGAGCAACGGGGCGCAGACCGGTTCTCGCCACCATTCCGCCGGCGACCGCGGCGATCACCACGCCGATACCTCCGACCGCCAACAGCACCCATTTGAGTTTCGTCATCACGGCGTTGGTGGGTTGCAGACTCTTGGAGATCAGCAGCGAACTGTCGTTGGGCAGGTGGATCGCCAGCACCCGCTGGTCCCCGACGGTGCGGCGCGACATGAATAGCTCGCCCCGGATGACCGCCTTCTCCGGCTGGCCGACCGGAAGGGTCTGCCCCTGCTGATTGGCGGTGTAGATGGAACGGCCCGGGTTGACCAACATCGCATTGACGTCGGAGTAGGCCGTTCCCTCGATGGCCTTGGCCGGGTCGGCAGCCAGCGAACCGCTGGCGATCAGGAGTTGCGCCCGGCTCTGCAACTGGTTGTCGATGTCGGAGTACAGCGCCGCGGAGACCACCGCGTACACCGCGACGGCCATCAGGACGACCACCATCGCCACCATGGACATCGCGAGCAGCATCACCCGCCATCGCAGCGACAGCGACGTGGTGGCTTTCTCCGGCACCCGGATGGCCTGCGCGCGCCGCCTCAGTCCAAACATCAGGATCCAAACATCTAGCTAGGGCGGTGTCTCACGCAGCACATAACCCACCCCGCGCACGGTGTGGATCAGCCGCGGCTCTCCCTCTGCTTCGGTCTTGCGGCGCAGGTAGCCGACGTACACCTCGAGGGCATTGCCGGAGGTGGGGAAGTCGAAACCCCAGACCTCCTCGAGAATCCGGCTCCGGGTCAGCACCCGGCGGGGGTTGGCGATGAGCATCTCCAGCAGGGCGAACTCGGTACGGGTCAGGCTGATCGCGCGCTTGCCCCGGTGCACCTCGCGGGTTCCGGGGTCCAGGGTGAGGTCGGCGAAGGTCATCACCGCGGTCTCGGTGGGCTCGTCCGGACCGGTGCGGCGCAGCAGCGCCCGCAACCGGGCCAGTAGTTCCTCCAGCGCGAACGGCTTGGGCAGATAGTCGTCGGCGCCGGCGTCGAGCCCGGCCACCCGCTCGGATACCGAGTCCCGCGCGGTGAGCACCAGGATCGGCAGATCGTCACCGGTGCTGCGCAGCTGCCGACACACCTCCAGGCCGTCCAGGCGGGGCATCATCACGTCCAGCACCACCGCATCGGGCCGTTCGTTGCTGATCGCCTCGAGGGCTTCCACTCCGTCCTCGGCGAGGTCGACGGTGTACCCATTGAAGGACAGCGACCGCCGCAAGGACTCCCGCACCGCCCGGTCGTCGTCGACCACAAGAATTCGCACGAGAGCCAGTCTCAACCAATCGGCTTAGATTCGTCTAAGAGACGCGCCGCATCCATCGTCGATTCGCCGATGCACGGCGGACGAAATCAGCGCTTGTCTAGATCGATCAGACCCAGCCGGGCGGCCTTGAGCAGCCGGCGCGGCACCTTGTGCTGACGGCCGCCGACCGACACGGTGACCAGGCCGGGCTCGGTTGCTTTCCACTGCGAACGCCGACTGCGGGTGTTCGAGCGCGACATCCGGCGTTTGGGCACGGCCATGGGAACAGACTCCTCTTGATTGCTGCCGCGCAGACCTGAGGCGCCGGCAAGTTGCTCCAAGAATAGCCGTCGGCGGCGCCTTCGCCAAAAAAGCGGGCGATCATCCTCCTGCGGCTTCGCGCCGGGAGCACCGCACTCCGGGCACGTCGTTGACACTCCGCGAGACGGCGCGAGTAACCTACCGGTTGGTTGGCCGGTAGGCGTCGGCCACGCGCTCGGCGAGGGAGGGATCTCGGTGACGGCTTCCCGCGGCGCCGGCCCGGTTCGGATCGGCAACTGCTCGGGTTTCTACGGCGACCGCTCAGCCGCCATGCGGGAGATGCTCACCGGCGGCGAGCTGGATTACCTGACCGGCGACTACCTCGCCGAACTGACCATGCTCATCCTGGGTCGAGACCGGATGAAGAGCCCCGAACGCGGCTATGCCAAGACTTTCCTGACCCAACTCGAGGAATGTCTGGGCTTGGCTCACCAGCACCGGGTGCGCATCGTCACCAACGCGGGCGGCCTGAACCCGGCCGGCCTGGCCGCCGCGGTCCGGGCTCTGGCCGACCGGCTGGGGGTGCCGCTGAGCGTGGCCCATGTCGAGGGCGACGACCTGCTGGCCCGAAGCGCCGAACTCGCGCTGGGCTCACCGCTGACCGCCAACGCCTACCTGGGCGCCTGGGGGATCGTCGAATGCCTGAACTCAGGCGCGGACATCGTGGTCACCGGCCGCGTCACCGACGCCTCAGTCGTGGTCGGACCCGCCGCCGCCCACTTCGGCTGGGAACCGCGCGACTACGACCGGATCGCGGGCGCGGTGGTGGCCGGGCACGTGATCGAGTGCGGCACCCAGGCCACCGGGGGCAACTACTCGTTCTTCACCGAGATCCCCGACCTGTCCCACGCCGGCTTTCCGTTGGCCGAGATCCACCATGACGGCTCGTCGGTGATCACCAAACATCCCGGCACCGGCGGGGCGGTCAGCGTCGGGACTGTCACCGCGCAACTGCTCTACGAGATCACCGGGGCCCGCTACGCCAACCCGGACGCGACGGCCCGGTTCGACTCGATCGAATTGGGCGACGACGGCACGGACCGGGTACGGATCTCCGGTGTGCGCGGCGAGCCCCCGCCGCCGACGCTGAAGGTCTCGCTCAACAGCATCGGCGGTTTCCGCAACTCGGCCACGTTCGTCCTGACCGGGCTGGATATCGAGGCCAAAGCAGCGCTGGTGCGCCGCCAACTCGACGCCGCGCTGAGCGCCCGGCCCCAAGAGCTGGAATGGACTTTGGCGCGTACCGACCACCCCGACGCCCACACCGAGCAGACCGCCAGCGCGCTGCTGACCTGCACGGTGCGCGACCCCGACGAGAACACCGTGGGCCGCCGGTTCTCCGCCGCCGCGGTCGAACTCGCGCTGGCCAGCTATCCGGGCTTCCACACCACCGCCCCGCCCGCCGGCGCGGCGGTCTACGGCCTGTTCACCGCCGGCTATGTGCCGGCCGGCGAGGTGCCGCACACCGCCGTTCTCGCCGACGGCACCCGGGTGCCGATCCCCCCGGCGACCGAGACCCTGGAGCTGTCCGAGGCCGCGCCGCCCGCGCTCCCCGAACCGCTCCCGGACGGGCCGACCCGCCGGGTGCCGCTGGGCACCGTCGCCGGGGCCCGCAGCGGGGATAAGGGCGGGGGCGCCAACATCGGGGTGTGGGTGCGCACCGAACGGCAGTGGCGCTGGCTGGCCCACGCGCTGACCGTCGAAGCGGTCCGCGAACTGCTGCCGGAGGCCCGGGATCTGCCGATCACCCGCCACCTGCTGCCGGGCATCCGCGCCGTCAACTTCGTCGTCGACGGCATCCTCGGCAAGGGCGTGGCCTACCAGGCACGCTTCGACCCGCAGGCCAAGGGGCTGGGCGAATGGTTGCGCAGCCGGCACATCGAGATCCCCGAGGAGATCCTCTAGGTGAGCATCTGGACCACACCCGAACGTCAGCAGTTACGCAAGTCGGTGCGCACCTTCGCCGAACGGGAGATTCTGCCGAACATCGACGAGTGGGAACGGGCCGGCGAGCTGCCCCGTGACCTCAGCCGGCGGGCCGCCGCGGCCGGACTGCTCGGCGTCGGGTTCCCCGAGGACGTCGGCGGCGAGGGCGGCGACGCCGCTGACGTCGCGATCATCTGCGAGGAACTGCACCAGGCCGGCACGCCCGGCGGGGTGTTCGCCTCCCTGTTCACCGTCGGCATCGCCGTTCCGCACATGGTGGCCTCAGGCGACGCGCGATTGATCGAAAAGTTCGTCAAGCCCACCCTGGCCGGGGATCTGATCGGCTCGCTGGCCATCACCGAACCCGGTGGCGGCTCGGATGTCGGGCACCTGCGCACCACTGCGGTCCGCGACGGCGACCACTACGTCGTGAACGGCGCCAAGACCTACATCACCTCCGCGGTGCGCGGGGACTACGTTGTGGCCGCGGTGCGCACCGGCGGCCCGGGCGCGAGCGGGGTCTCGATGATCGTCGTCGAGAAGGGCACACCCGGTTTCGAGGTGAGCCGCAAGCTGGACAAGATGGGCTGGCGCTCCTCGGACACCGCCGAACTGTCCTTCAACGACGCGCGAGTTCCCGCAGAGAACCTGATCGGCGCCGAGAACACCGGCTTCTTCCAGATTGCCGCGGCCTTCGTCTCCGAGCGGATCGGCCTCGCGGTCCAGGCATACGCCAGCGCGCAGCGCTGCCTGGATCTGACCCTCGGGTGGTGCCGCGACCGGGAGACCTTCGGCAAACCGCTGATCGCCCGCCAGAGCGTGCAGAACACGCTGGCCGAGATGGCCCGGCGCATTGACGTCGCCCGGGTGTACTCCCGCACGGTGGTCGAACGCTCGCTGGCCGGCGAGACGAACTTGATCGCGGAGGTCTGTTTCGCCAAGAACACCGCAGTGGAGGCCGGCGAATGGGTGGCCAACCAGGCCGTGCAACTCTTCGGCGGGATGGGCTACATGGCCGAGTGTGAAATCGAACGGCAATACCGCGACATGCGGATTCTGGGCATCGGAGGCGGCACCACCGAGATCCTCACCGCACTGGCCGCCAAGACGCTGGGATACCAGCCGTGAGCGCTCTGCGCAGCGCCGTCGACCTCTTCTCCCCGGCCTACACCGAGGCGGCCGCGGCGATGCACGCCAAGCTTGCCGACCTCGACGCCGAGCTGGCCAAGGCACTGGCCGGAGGCGGCCCGAAATACGTTCAGCGCCACCATGACCGCGGGAAGCTGACCGCCCGCGAGCGCATCGAGTTGCTCATCGACCCGGACTCCCCGTTCCTGGAACTCGCGCCGCTGGCCGCCTACGGAACGGAGTTCCAGGTGGGGGCCAGCCTGGTGACCGGTATCGGCGTCGTCGAGGGAACCGAGTGCATGCTGGTCGCCCACGACCCCACGGTCAAGGGCGGAACGTCGAATCCGTGGACGCTGAAAAAGGTCCTGCGGGCCAACCAGATTGCGCTGGAGAACCGGCTGCCGGTCATCTCGCTGGTGGAGTCCGGCGGCGCCGACCTGCCCACCCAGAAGGAGATCTTCATCCCTGGCGGGCGGATGTTCCGCGACCTGACGCGGCTGTCGGCGGCCGGTATACCGACTATCGCGCTGGTGTTCGGCAACTCCACCGCCGGCGGCGCGTACATCCCCGGCATGTCCGACTACGTGGTCATGATCAAAGAGCGCTCCAAGGTTTTCCTGGCCGGGCCTCCGCTGGTCAAGATGGCCACCGGCGAGGAGTCCGACGACGAGTCGCTCGGCGGGGCCGAGATGCACGCCCGCACTTCCGGTCTGGCCGACTATTTCGCCAACGACGAACTCGACGCGCTGCGCATCGGACGGCGCATCGTGGCCCGGCTCAACCGGACCAAGAAGGGTCCCGCCCCGCTTCCTTTCAGCGAGCCGCTGGCCGACCCCGAGGAACTGGTCGGCATCGTCCCGGCGGATCTGCGGCTACCCTTCGACCCTCGCGAGGTGATCGCCCGGGTGGTCGACGGCTCCGATTTCGACGAATTCAAACCGCTCTACGGCGGCTCCCTGGTTACCGGGTGGGCGCGTGTGCACGGCTACCCGATCGGCATTCTGGCCAACGCCCGCGGCGTGCTGTTCAGCGAGGAATCCCAGAAGGCCACCCAGTTCATCCAGTTGGCCAACCAATCCGACACCCCGCTGTTGTTCCTGCACAACACCACCGGCTACATGGTCGGCAAGGCCTATGAGGAAGGCGGGATGATCAAGCACGGCGCCATGATGATCAATGCGGTGTCCAATTCGACCGTCCCGCACATCTCGCTGCTGATCGGCGCCTCCTACGGGGCGGGCCACTACGGCATGTGCGGCCGCGCCTACGACCCGCGTTTCCTGTTCGCCTGGCCCAGCGCGAAATCAGCGGTGATGGGTGGGGCGCAGTTGGCCGGGGTGCTGTCCATCGTGGCCCGCGCCGCGGCCGGCGCCCGCGGCCAGGCTGTGGACGAGGAGGCCGACGCCGCCTTGCGCGCCGCGGTGGAGGCCCAGATCGAGGCGGAGTCGCTGCCGATGTTCCTCTCCGGTCGGCTCTACGACGACGGGGTGATCGACCCGCGCGACACCCGTACCGTGCTGGGGATGTGCCTGTCCGCGATAGCGAACGGCCCGATCGAGGGGACGTCGGCCTTCGGCGTCTTCCGGATGTGAGGGGCGGCCGATGATCAGCAGGGTTCTGGTGGCCAACCGGGGCGAGATCGCCCGGCGGGTGTTCGCCACCTGCCGGCGTCTCGGCATCGGCACCGTCGCGGTCTACACCCACCCGGACGCGGGGTCGCCGCATGTCGCCGAAGCCGATGCCCGGGTGAAGATCGACAGCTACCTCGACGCCGAGGATCTGGTCCGGGCGGCGCTGTCCGCCGGCGCCGACGCGGTACATCCCGGATACGGATTCCTCTCGGAGAAGGCGGGTTTCGCCCGCGCGGTGACCGACGCCGGCCTGACCTGGATCGGCCCCCCGCCGGCGGCGGTGGACGCGATGGGGTCGAAGATCGAGGCCAAGAAGCTGATGACGGCCGCCGGGGTGCCGGTGCTCGACGAGATCGACCCGGCCACGGTGACCGCCGAGCAGCTGCCGGTGCTGGTCAAGGCCTCGGCCGGCGGCGGCGGCCGAGGTATGCGGGTGGTGGAGCACCTCACCGACCTGCACGATCAGGTCCGGGCCGCCCGCCGGGAGGCTCATTCGGCGTTCGGTGACCCGACGGTGTTCTGCGAGCGTTACCTGCCGCGCGGTCGCCATATCGAGGTGCAGGTGATGGCCGACCGGTACGGCACGGTGTGGGCCGTCGGGGAGCGGGAGTGCTCGATCCAGCGACGCCACCAGAAGATCATCGAAGAGGCGCCCTCACCTTTGGTGCAGCGCATACCGGCCATGCGGGAGCGACTGTTCGAGGCCTCCCGACAGGCCGCGGCCGCGATCGGGTACACCGGCGCGGGCACAGTGGAGTTCCTCGCCGACGAGAACGGCGATTTCTTCTTCCTGGAGATGAACACCCGGCTACAGGTCGAACACCCGGTCACCGAGCTGACCAGCCGCCTGGATCTGGTCGAACTGCAGATCTCCGTAGCCGACGGCGATCCGCTTCCCGCCGGGCCGCCCGCGGCAACCGGGCACTCCATCGAGGCCCGGCTCTACGCCGAGGATCCCGCCAAGGGCTGGCAGCCGCAGGCCGGACGGATTAACCACTTCGAGGTACCCGGTGCGGCAACGCAATTCGGGCTCACCCATCGGACCGGGATTCGCCTGGACTCCGGAATCGTGGACGGTTCGGTGGTGTCGATCCACTATGACCCGATGCTGGCCAAGGTGATCTCCTACGCACCGACGCGGACACGGGCCGCCCGGGTGCTGGCCGATACCCTGGCCCGCACCCGACTGCACGGTCTGCGCACCAACCGCGAACTCCTGGTCAACGTGCTGTGTCATCCCGCCTTCCTGGCCGGCGACACCGACACCGCGTTCTTCGACACCCACGGACTGGACGCGCTGGCCACACCCCTGATCGGTGACCGCGGTGTGCGACTCGCCGCGATCGCCGCCGGACTGGCCGACGCCGCGCACAACCGTGCCACCGCCACCGTGCTGGCCGGCGTTCCCAGCGGCTGGCGCAACGTGGTATCGGGCAACCAGCACAAGACATTTCACGATGACGACGGCACCGAGCACCGGGTGTCCTACCGGTTCACCCGCACCGGGGTGAGCCTGCCCGACGATCCGGCGGTCACCGTCGACTCGGTGAACGCCCACGAGGTGGTCCTGGCCGAGTCCGGGGTGGCCACCGCGTTCGTCATCAGCCGACACGGCGACCAGGTCTATGTCGACTCGGCACACGACTCAGTCGCGCTGACGGCGGTGCCCCGTTTCCCCGAACCGGGATCGGTGGTCGAAAAAGGCTCATTGCTGGCGCCGATGCCCGGCGCGGTGATCCGACTCGGTGCCGCACTCGGGGACGCCGTTGCCGCCGGGCAACCCCTGGTCTGGCTGGAGGCCATGAAAATGGAACACACCATCACCGCACCCGTCGACGGCATCCTGACCCAACTGGAGGTCACCGTCGGCCAGCAGGTCGAGGTGGGAGCCGTGCTGGCACGAGTGGAAACCGCCGAACCCGAGGGGAAATGACCATGACTGGCGAATGCGACACCAGCTTCATCGAGAGCCCGGAACGACAGGCCTTGAGAAAGTCCGTCGCCGCGCTCGGCGCGAACTTCGGCCCCGACTACTACCTGGAGAAGGCCCGGGCCGGCGGGCACACCGACGAACTCTGGGAAGAGGCGGGCCGACTCGGCTTCATCGGGGTGAACCTGCCCGAGGAGTACGGCGGCGGCGGCGCGGGCATGTACGAGCTGGCGCTGGTGATGGAGGAGCTCTCTGCGGCGGGTTGCCCGCTGCTGATGATGGTGGTCTCCCCCGCCATCAACGGCACCATCATCGCGAAGTTCGGCACCGACGAGCAGCGGAAGCGCTGGGTGCCCGGTATCGCCGACGGGTCGGTCACGATGGCGTTCGCCATCACCGAACCCGACGCCGGTTCCAACTCGCACCGGATCACCACTACCGGCCGCCGCGACGGCGCGGACTGGATCCTGTCCGGACAGAAGGTCTGGATCTCGGGGCTGGACCAGGCCGACGCTGTCCTGGTGGTGAGCCGTACCGAGGATGCCAGGACCGGAAACCTGCGCCCGGCGTTGTTCGTGGTCCCCACCGACGCCACCGGGCTGACCTTCACCAAGATCCCGATGGAACTGAACATGCCGGAAAGCCAGTTCCAGGTGTTCCTCGATGAGGTGCGCCTGCCCGCAGACGCCCTGGTCGGCGCCGAGGACGCCGCCATCGCGCAGCTCTTCGCCGGCCTTAACCCCGAGCGCATCATGGGTGCGGCCAGCGCGGTCGGGATGGGCCGGCTCGCGCTGGAGAAGGCCTGCGACTACGTCAAGACCCGCCAGGTGTGGAAGACGCCGATCGGGGCACATCAGGGCATCGCTCATCCACTGGCGCAGAACCACATCGAACTGGAGTTGGCGAAGCTGATGATGCAGAAGGCGGCCACCCTCTACGACGCCGGCGACGATATGGGCGCCGCGGAGGCGGCGAACATGGCCAAATACGCGGCGGGCGAGGCATCCACCCGGGCGGTCGACCAGGCGGTGCAGTCGATGGGCGGCAACGGCCTCTCCCAGGAATACGGCGTGGCCGCCATGCTGGTGGGGTCCCGGCTGGCCCGGATCGCCCCGGTGAGCCGGGAGATGATCCTCAACTTCGTCGCCCAGACGTCCCTCGGCCTGCCGAGGTCGTACTGATGGTAGTCGTGGACTACGCGGTGGACGGAACCGTCGCACGGCTGACTCTGGACTCCCCGCGCAACCGCAACGCCCTGTCCTCGGCACTCGTTCGCGAGTTGAGTGACGGACTTCAGCGCGCGGCGGCGAATCCGGCGGTGCGCGCGGTCGTGCTCGGCCACACCGGCAACACGTTCTGCGCGGGGGCGGACCTGTCCGAGGCGACGGGGGGCGACCCCCGCGAGGCCGCCGTCGGTCGCGCGCGGGAACTCACTGCCCTGTTGCGAGGCATCGTGGCCTGTCCCAAACCGGTGATCGCGGCGATCGACGGCCACGTCCGCGCCGGCGGTATGGGCCTGGTCGGGGCGTGCGATATCGCGATCGCCGGCCCGAAGAGCACATTCGCGCTGACCGAAGCCCGGATCGGGGTCGCTCCGGCCATCATCTCGCTGACGCTGCTTCCCAAGCTGGATCCGCGGGCGGCGGCCCGCTACTACCTCACCGGCGAGACCTTCGACCCCGGGCGGGCCGCCGACATCGGGCTGGTGACGACCGCGGCCGAGGATCTTGCGGCGGCCGTCGACGCCGTGGCGACAGACCTCGCCAAAGCGTCACCCCAGGGTCTTGCAGCTTCGAAGGCCTTGACCACCGCGGGCGTGCTCGCCGGTTTCGATCGTGATGCCGAACGGTTGGCGCAGGAGTCGGCGGCGCTGTTCGTCTCCGACGAGGCCAGGGAGGGCATGCTGGCCTTCCTGGAGAAGCGCCCACCGCGATGGGTCGCCGAGTGAGGTGACGGTTCGGTGAACGGACTGTTGCGTCGTCGTTGACGGGCCGTAGGCTGGGAGTGTCATGAGCAACCTTTCCCCCCGCAAACCGGCGACGCGGGCCTCCGACGACGACCGGATTCAGGTTGCCCAGTTGCTCTCCGAGGCCGCCTCGCACGGCCGCCTGACGATCGACGAGTACGAGACCCGGTTGAACAAGGCCTATGCAGCGAACAGCTACGACCAACTCGATCGCCTGACCTACGACCTGCCCGAGGCCATGGAGTACCGGCGCGGCAAGATTCGGCCGGCGCCCTCGACGATGCTTTTGGCCATTCTCAGTGGTTTCGAGCGCCGCGGCCGCTGGTACGTTCCCGGCCGGCTCACCACCTTCACCCTGTTCGGCGGCGGCACGTTGGATCTGCGGTACGCCGACTTCACCAGTTCCGATGTCGAGATCCACGCCTACTCGATTCTGGGCGGCCAGACCATCCTGCTGCCGCCGGAGGTGAACGTGGAGATCCAGGGCCACGGCGTGATGGGCGGATTTAACCACCAGGTCGAGGGCAGCGGCGTGCCGGGTGCCCCCAAGGTGACCATCAAGGGATTCTCACTGTGGGGCGGGGTCGGCATCAAGCGGCGCAAGCGCGCGGCTCACGATTCCGACTGAACCGAACTCGTGGGGCAAGCCAGGGAAAACCGCGGCCTGGGGAAATACATCGTCCCCCGCCCGACGAGGGCGGGGGACGATGTATTTCGTGCCGACTAGTCGGCGCTATCGTCCGAGCTCTTGTCTCCCGAGCCGTTTGCGGTCGACGTCGCGCGGTCCCCACTCGACTTGGCCGCCTTCGAGCCACCGAGGGCAGAGGCGATCGACTTGGCCGCCCGTTCCACCGCACCGCGAGCCGCGCGGCGCGGCGACTTCACCGGAGCCTCCACCGGCGCGCTGGCCGCTTCGTCTGCGGCTGGGACGCTCGTGTCGACCTCGTCCAACGCCGCAGGTGTCTCCACGTCCGCCGCTTCGACGGCCGGGGCCTCCACAGGCGCGACATCGACAGAGCTGACAGCCGGGGCCTCGACCGGCTCAGCCGCGGGAACGACTGCGGTCTCGACCTGATCGACCGGGGTCTCGACCTGCTCAGCCGGGGTCTCGACCTGCTCAGCCGGGGTCTCGACCTGCTCAGCCGGGGTCTCGACCGGCGCGGCGTCCTGGACGTTCGGTGCCGCCGACTCCGCGGCCGGTGTGGAAGCCCCCGCCGACACGGCTTCCAGTGCGGTGGCTGAGGCGCTGGGCAGCACCGACGCGCTTGCGGTCGGTTCCGGCGGATACGGCGGCAAGGGGTTACCCCCGCTCAAGACCACGTCGAGCGAATAACGCAGTACACCCGACAGACCCGCAAAGTAGCCCCAGTCGCCGAAGAACTCGTCCGAGGTATAGACGCCAAGGGCCGCCTGGATGCCGCCGTAGATATAGGGGCCCAGAACGGGAACGTTGGCCAGCGCCAGCTTCGAGATCGTGTCCAGGACCGTAACGGTGGCAATGGTCACGTTGAAAGATCCCTGGAACACCTGATAAATCAGGCCCGCAATGTCCGGGTTGTACAACGGACTCGCCGGATCACCGAACGGCTGGGTGAGTAGGTACTGCACGCCAGAACCAGCACCGGCCTCGAAGAAGTAGTTGACGGAGGAAACGCCCCACGGCGGGATGACGTACGGGTTGTAGTCGGGCTTGTCGGGATCCGGTTGATAGGGCTTGCTTGGATCCTCCAGTTCACCGTTGACGTAGTCGATCCCGTAGCCGTTACCGTTGAGCAGCGCGTCAAGAGCCAGGTAGGCGACGCCCGAGGGGCCGTTCACCTGGCAATTGAAGTTGCAGCGCGAAAAGGGGTCGAGAAACTGTGCAAACCAATCGACGTCCGGGTCCTGATTCGGGCTGATCGCCTGACCCCAGCCCTGGAAAAGGTAGTAGTTCCAATCCTCCGGCGTGATCGACAGTAGGTCGGAGAAGGTTGCCAGTTGCACCTCCGCCTGCGCCGCGGACAGCGCGAGAGGGGCCGGTGCGGTCACGTTGGGCATGATCGCCGGTGTCGCCGCGACGATCGCAGCGGCACTGGCGAAGGCCGCTCCCGTCATCAGGAGTGGACGAATCTGAGTCGCCATGATGCTGAATCCCCTTTTTCTGCGCGGTTCGCGCTGTTAGCAGCGAATTTTTCGGTATGCCGACGCCGGTCTCGGTGCAACATCCCAATCGTACGGACAAGTTTGCCGTCCGGCAACCTGCGCCCCCGTCTCCGGGATCTCGCTGAGCCGGAGTTGATAACTTAGTTAGCCAGCGAACTCCCGTCAACCTGCGACGGCGCGATTGCTGGCCGTTATCTGCCAGTTGATGTTAATTGGCTTCTCAGTTTGCCCTCAGGTTGGTTCGCGCGGGCGCTTGTTTGCCAGAGTGCCGGTCGCAGCCCCCCGTCGCCCGCGAGCGCCGATAGTACCCGACCAATTCGCAGCAAATCGGGATCCGAGCAGAAAACGTTCTGAACAGGGCTTAGGTAGAAGATGCCCCGTTTGGGGCAATGCAGATCCACCGCGATGGCCGAGCCGGGCCGGCCCCCGGGGGCCGGCCTCACCCCGCAAAGACCCTCACCGCCCGTACGGAAATCCCGCTTTAGCGGTGCCCGCCGGCCCCCGGTCGGCGCAGCTTTTGCTCGCAACGGCGGGAGATCAGCGTCGCCGCCGCCGGGAGCGAAGGTAATCGGCGACCACGGCCGCGCCGAGGCCGTCGAGGTCGGGCACGATGACCCGGCCCTCGATCCGGCGGGCCACCTGGTCGATGAACCGGGCCAGACCGGGGTCGTCACCGAGCCGGAAGATCGTCACCTGTGCGCCCATCCGGGCCACCTCGTCGAAACCACGGACCGTGTGGCCGATGGTGCGCGGGTGCGGCGGGTAATCGAAGAACACCTGCGCGCCCCGGCCGCCGAAGTTCTCCAGGTGGGCGGTCGGTTCGCCGTCGGTGACGACCAGCACCACCGGCTGGGCGCTGGGGTGCCGGCGCAGGTGCCGGCCCGCGAGCGCCAAGGCGTGGTGCAGGTTGGTGCCCTGTTCGTAGACGCCCTCCAGAGCGGTCAGCTCGGCGGCCGACATTGTCCGGGCCTGCCGGCCGAAGGCGACGATCTGCAATGCGTCCGAGCGGAACCGGGTGCTCACCAGGTGGTTGAGCGCCAGCGCCGTCCGCTTCATCGGCAGCCAACGGTTCTCCATCACCATCGAGAACGAGGTATCGACCAGCAACGCGACCGCGGCCTGCGTGCGGGTCTCGGTCTCGGAGACCTCGACGTCGTCGACGGTGATGCGCAGCGGCGCGTCGGCGCCCTCGGAACCGGCCCGTCGCAGCACGGCGTTGGTGATCGTCTTGGTGACGTTCCAGGGCTCGGTGTCACCGAACTCCCACGACCTGGTAGCGCCGGTGAGTTCGCCGGCGGCCCCGGCACGACGCGTCTCCCGCTCGCCGTGCCTCCCCGATAATTGGTGGGCCACGTCGCGTAACGCGGCCTGGCCGAGTTGCCGCATGGCCTTCGGGGACAGCCGCCACTGACCGTCGGAGCCGCGGTCGAGGAACCCCTGGTTCATCAGCGCCCGCTCCAATTCGGCCAGCGTGCGCGCGTCGACCGCCGCCTGCTCGCCGAGTTGGCGTGCCAGCGCCTCGAGGTCGACGTCATCCATGCCGGCCCCGGGGTAGCTCTGGGACAGCTGCTCGGCGAGCTGCTCGAGCTCGGCGATATCGGCCATCGCCTGTGCGGCCTGGCCCATTCCGAGCGGGTTGTCGCCGCGGAACTCCGCAGATGAGCTCCAGTCCTCCCCCGGCCTGGCCGCCTGCAGGTGAGCGTCGAGCCGGTCCAGCGCGTTCATCAGCTGGGGCGAGCCGAACGCCTGCTGCGCCAGGGCGTCCAGCTCCGCCCGCTGCTCGGCGGTGAGGCTGTTGCGGAACCGCTGCGCGGCGGCCGCCCGCCGGGCCAGCGCGTCGATCAGCTCCTCGACGTTGCCGGGGTTCTCCGGGAAGTGCCGACCGTGCTCGGACATGAACTTCTCGAAGTCATCCTGGCTGTCTTCGCCGCGGGAGTGCTTGTCCAGCAGGTCGTTGAGGTCGTCCAGCATCTCGTTGACGGCCCGTCGGTCGTCGTCGGTGGCATTCTCCAGGGCCTGTTTCATACCGGCGAAACGCTGGTCGAGCATCTCCCGGCCGAGCAGATCCTTGATCTGCTCGTATTTGGCCTTCGCCTCGCCGCTGCGCCAGTCGTATTCGGACAGTTCCTGCACGGCCTTCGCCGGCGACGGCGAGAGCGACTCGATCTGCATCTCGGCGAAGCGGGCGTCGTCGTCGAGCGCCCGGGCGAGTTCCTTGCGCTCCGCGAGCACCGCTTCGTCGAGCAGCTTCTTGATTTCCTGCAACGTCCCGTCGAGGTTGTTGCGCGACAGCAGCTCCCGGCGCCGGCGATTGACCTCCGCAGCCAGCCGGTCGGCACCCTTCATGGTCGGGGTGCCACGGCGCAGCAACTCCGAGAGAGCGCGACGCGGCGAGGCGCCCGCCATCACGTCCTCGCCGATCTGCCCGAGCGCCTCACGCAGGTCCACCGGCGGAGCAAGCGGGTCCGGGCCCCCGGTGTAAGCCGAGTACCGGGAGTCCCTGCCGCGCCCTCTAGCCATACACGGTCTCCCCGTCGCCGGCGGTCTTGTCGATCTTCTTGGCCAGATACAGCGCTTCCAGCGCCAGTTCCAGAGCTGCGGCGCGCTCCCCTTCGGTGCGCGCGCCCAGTCGCGCGGCGATCGCGTCGATCACCGGCAGGGCGGGCAGTGCGGCGAGCACAACACTGGCCGCCACCTGCTCCCCCGTCGTCACCGTCGCATCCTCCACGGCGGTCACCAGCGGTCCGACGTCGATCCCTCCCAGGGCTCGCTGGGCGGTGTCGGCCGTGGCACGTCGCAGCAGATGTTCCAGAATGGCCTGCTCGCGGCCCTCCTCCCCGGACTCGAACTCCAATTTGCCGCGCAGCACGTCGATCACGGTGCCGAGATCGACCACCCGCGCCACCGGTTCGTCCTCGCCCAGCAGAGCACCGCGATGGCGCGCGGAGGCTGCGACCGTCTCGGCCGCGGCGATGGCGAACCGTGCCGAGACCCCCGAACGCTGATCGACCGAGTGCGACTCCCGCAGGTACCGGGCGAAGCGGGCGATGATCTGCAGCAGATAGGCCGGCACCTCAGCGGTGAGGTGCGCCTCCTGGCCGATGACACCGACCTCGGCCTCCAGCTCGCGCGGGTAATGGGTGCGGATCTCCGCACCGAAGCGATCCTTGAGCGGGGTGATGATCCGGCCGCGGTTGGTGTAGTCCTCCGGGTTGGCGCTGGCCACCACCAGCACGTCCAGCGGCAGCCGCAGCGTATATCCGCGAACCTGGATGTCACGCTCCTCCATCACGTTGAGCATCGCGACCTGGATGCGCTCGGCCAGGTCGGGAAGCTCGTTGACCGCCACGATCCCGCGATGCGCCCGCGGGATCAGACCGTAGGCGATGGTCTCCGGATCCCCGAGGGTGCGGCCCTCGGCCACTTTGATCGGGTCGATGTCCCCGACCAGGTCCGCGACGCTGGTGTCGGGGGTGGCCAGCTTCTCGTAGTACCGTTCGCTGCGGTGGCGCCACGCCACCGGCAGGGCATCGCCGAGGTCGGCGGCCCGGCGGATCGACTCCGGCGTGAGCGGGGTGTAGGGATGCTCCCCGAGTTCGGCTCCGGCGATGACCGGTGTCCACTCGTCAAGCAGGTTGGCGACCGAGCGCAGCAGCCTGGTCTTGCCCTGACCGCGCTCCCCGAGCAGAACGAAATCATGACCGGCGATCAGCGCACGCTCCAGCTGCGGCAGAACCGTGCCGGAGAAACCGTAGATGCCGGGCCAGACGTCCTCACCGTTGGCGAGTGCGGCCAGCAGGTTCTCCCGGATCTCCTGCTTGACCCCGCGTTCACGGTGGCCCGAGGCACGCAGCTCGCCGAGAGTCGTGGGCAGATGGTCCGGGCGCGCAGTCACGAACTCCACGCTACGTGCCCCGCCCCCCACCGGCGAGCAGACGCAAAATGCCCGCGACACGCCGTCAGCGAGAGGGCTTTGCGTCTGCTCGCGGGGGGGTGACGTCGGCTAGTGGGCGAAGTGGCGCGCGCCGGTCAGGTACATCGTGATCCCGGCCGCGTTCGCCGCGGCGGTCACCTCGTCGTCACGCACCGAGCCGCCCGGATGAACGACGGCCTTCACCCCGGCCGCGGTCAGCACCTCCAGACCGTCGGGGAACGGGAAGAACGCGTCGGAGGCCGCCACCGCACCCGAGACCCGGTCACCACCGCGCTCGACGGCCAACCGGGCGGCGTCCACCCGGTTCACCTGCCCCATACCCACTCCCACCGTCGCGCCGTCGGCCGCGATCACGATGGCATTGGACTTCACCGCTCGGCACGATCGCCAGGCGAACGCCAGGTCGGCCAGAGTGGCCTCGTCGGCCACATCGCCGGCCACGAGCGTCCAGCTCGCCGGATCGTCGCCGGGCGCATCGAGCGCGTCGCGCTCCTGCATCAGCAGACCTCCGGCGATCTGGCGGAGGTCGACCCCGCCGACCGTGGGTTCGGCCGCGACCAGCACGCGAATGTTCTTCTTCCGGGCCAGGATCTCGACCGCGCCCTCCTCGTAGGCGGGGGCGACGATCACCTCGGTAAAGATTTCCGAGACCCGTTCGGCCATCTCCCTGGTGATCTCGGTATTGGCCGCGATGACCCCACCGAAGGCGCTGAGCGGATCGCATTCGTGGGCCTTGCGGTGGGCGTCAGCCACCGAAAAAGAAGAGACGGCGATACCGCAGGGATTCGCGTGTTTGATGATCGCCACGCAGATCCGCTCATGGTCGAACGCCGCTCGCCAGGCCGCGTCCGCATCGGCAAAGTTGTTGTAGCTCATCTCTTTTCCGTGCAACTGCTCGGCCTGCGCCAGACCCGGCCAGCCGATGTCGTCGCTGTAGAGGCCGGCCTGCTGATGCGGGTTCTCCCCGTACCGCAACACCGCACTGCGCCGCCAGTAGCGGGCGAACCATGGCGGCAGATCGGTGGTCGATTCCGAGCCCTCCTCCGGCGCCGGCGTCGAGCCCATCCAGCTGGCGACCGCGATGTCATATTCCGCGGTGTGCCGGAACGCCAGGGTGGCCAGCTTCCGCCGATCCTCAAGGGTGAAGCCGCCGGCGCGGACGGCGGCCAGCACACCGTCGTAGCCCAGCGGCTCGACCACCACCGCGACGCTGGCGTGGTTCTTGGCCGCCGCGCGCACCATCGAAGGCCCGCCGATGTCGATCTGCTCGACGCACTCGTCGGCTTCCGCGCCGGAGTCCACCGTCTCGCTGAACGGGTACAGGTTCACCACGACGAGATCGAAAGGTTCGATCTTGAGCTTCTCCAGCGCGGCAACATGCTCCGGGTTGCGGGTGTCGGCCAGCAGTCCGGCGTGGATATGCGGGTGCAGCGTCTTGACCCGCCCGTCGAGCACCTCGGGAAATCCGGTGACGAACTCCACCGGCGTGACCGGAATGCCCTTGTCGGCGATGGTCTTTGCCGTCGAGCCGGTGGAGACGATGTCGACACCCGCCTCGTGCAAGCCCTGCGCCAGCGGGATCAGACCGCTCTTGTCGTACACGCTGATCAGGGCCCGCCGGATCGGCTTCCGGCCGATCAGGGTCCGCGCTGTCATGCTTCCACCATTCCCAGGGTCGCCTTTCTGCCGCTCCAGGTCACACCGCGCATGGCCAGTGCGGCCAACACCTCCACCAGCAGCCGTCGCTCGACGACCTTGATGCGTTCGTGCAACGTCTCCTCGGTGTCGCCGTCGTGCACCTCGACGGCCTTCTGGGCCAGAATCGGCCCGGTGTCCATCCCGGCGTCCACCAGGTGGACGGTACAGCCGGTGACCTTCACCCCGTAGGCCAGCGCCTCGGGAACCGCGTGCGCGCCGGGAAAGGACGGCAGGAGCGCGGGATGGGTGTTGACGACTCGGCCGGAAAATCGGGAGAGGAACTGTGCGCCAAGAATTTTCATGAATCCTGCCGATACCACGAGGTCGGGGGCGTGATCGGCGGTCTTCTCGGTGATAGCGGCGTCCCAAGCCTCCCGGTCGGGATAGTCGGCGATCCGCGCGCAGTAGGAAGGAATTCCCGCGGACGCCGCGATCTGCGCCGCACGGCAGTCCCGGTCCACCCCCACCGCGACCACCCTCGCCGGATAGTCACCGGCGGCCGCCTCGAGCAGCGACGCCAGCAGCGAACCGGTACCCGAGGCCAACACCACCAGGCGGGCCGGAGCGCTCGGCGGCACGAGGATCGGATCGGACACGGCCCAGAGCCTAGCCGGACACCGGGCCCCTGGCGCCGGGGTCACCCGGCGCCGGGCCGCGAGTCCCCGTCGCCAACCTCGATATCGGCATCGACGAACATCAGGTCCTCGACGTCCTCGAGATCCGGGGCCGGCTTCACCGGCGGCGGCGGCGGCCCAGGCTCAGGCCCGGGTCCGGGCGCTGGTTCCGGTTCCGGTTCGGGTTCGGGTTCGGGTTCGGGTTCGGGTTCGGGTTCGGGTTCGGGTCCGGGTCCGGGTTCCGGTTCGGGTCCGGCTTCCCGCGCGGGCACCTCCGCTGCGGAGGGCTCGCCGTCCTCGCCGTCACGGAGCGGTTCCTGCAGCGGATTCCCCGATGAGGTCAGGACTCGGGAGGTCTCCGGAGCCACCGGGCGCGATCGGCGGCTGATGCCCCCGGTCATCGCCACCGTCACTCCGCCGACGACGAAGAACCAGAAGAACGCCCCCGGCCCGAGGGTGGCCTGATCCACCCCCACATCGCCGAAGTTGCCCAGCTTCCCGCCGGCTGCCACCGCCAGCAACGCAAGGATCACCGCCGCGAGCAGCGATGCCGCCGCCAACTTGGCGAACGCCAGCGGCAGGGGCAGCGGACGACGCGCACACTGCTGTCCGATGGCCACACCGGAGGCAGCCCCGACGATCAGCAGCGCCACCCATACCGGTCCCAGCGGCGGCGTCGGGGCCGCCGCCAGGATCGGCAGGGCGGGGATGTCGCCTCCGAAGACGGTGAACGCACTGAATGTCGCGAAGCCGATGTGAGCGCTGGAACCGACCGCCATCGCCGCGGCGCCGACGACCACATTGGGCAGGTAGAGCAGCGACAGCGCGGTGAGGCTGAACTGGCCGACGATCGAATCGGTGATGTCGTACAGCCCGTGCATGGTGCCCCAGTGCACGACCAACGACGCCGCGACGACGGCGCAGGACAGCGACAACAGCGCCGCCACCCCGATCAACGCCGGACGGATGCCGTCGGTCAGCCAGCCGGGAAGCCCGAGCAGACCCAGCGCGCGTTGCCGCACCCGCGAGCCGACGCCGATCAGCGCCCCGAGGCCGTGCACGGCCAGGACGCCGCCGAAGGCTCCCAGCGCGTTAGGGGTCTGCAACTCGGTGATCACCGATGCGGCGTCGTGGACGACGGCCAGCGACAGCGCCGCCATCAGCAGCGGGCCGCCCAGCGCGGAGGCCACTATCCATCGGATGACGAACCATGAACCCCTTGGAGGTGTGGCCTGGGCGGTGCCCCGCGCGGTCGCCCACACCATCAGGGCCGCGGGAACGAGTGGCAGCACACCGAGTTGCTGGCCGGCGATGGAGATCGGAACCAGGTGCACGGCCAGCCACATGCTGGCCACCGCGCCGAGAGCACCGGTCAGATCGCTGTTGGCGACGACCAGTTGAACCAGGACGATGGCGGCGATGACGACCAGCGCCACCAACGACGGGCCGAAAGCGACCCGCACCAAGTCACGGGGCTGCGGGGCACCCGTCACCGGCGGCACCCTGCCCTCCATCGGTGTCACGGCTCAGGAGCGAACCGATCGCTCAGGACGGGGTCGAGCCGGATGCGGGCTCCGACGGCTTGGCGGACGGATCCGGAGCCTGCTGGGTCCCGGACGCCGATGGCGGGGTGTATGCCGGGAACCCACTCGGCGGAGTGTCCGGAGAGTCGTCGCCCGGTTGGGCGTATCCGCCCGACGCCCCGGCCTGGGGGTAGCTCCCCGGATAACCACCCGGATACCCTGACTGCTGGCCGGGTGCCCCCTGCGGAGCCGCCGGCTGGCCGTAATAACCGGCCTGCGGCGGGCCGTACTGGCCGTACGCCGGGTACTGCGGCCGCGGCGGCGGCGCGGAGAGCACTCCGGACTCGAACAACATCGCGGCGACCGCCGCAACGGACTGCAGCAGGGTGAACCCCAGGACCAGCCACAGCGCCCATCCAATGGAGAAACCGGTCGGCCTGTTGACGACCTGGCCGATGACCAGCAGCACCCCGAGAATCGCTGCGACCGCCACGATCGCCGTGTAACTCGGCGATTTGGGGACCATGCTCACCGCCGCCAGCAGCGAGGCGACGAGAGCGGCGACGGTCCAGTAGCTCAGACCGCTCGCGGTGAACTCCGCCCCGCCGAAGGGTCCGATATCGGTGTTGATGCTCAACAGCGGGCCGAAACTGGCCAGATAGGCGGCCAGACCCAGCACGACCACCCCGAGAGTCAGGTAGGCCGGAGACTTGGCGGGTCCGGTCGGCCGGGCCGCGACCGGGGCGGGGTAGGACGGCGGAACGGGTGCGCCATAGCCCACGGGTTGCTGCGGCGTCGGGTACCCCGGGCCGGTCGGGGGGGTGCCGGGCGGGTAGGTCATGGTCTCTCCTCACAGCTGGCGGACCTGACGTCCGAAAAGCAACGCTAGCGCACGACGCTGGGGCAACCGCCCCACCGCGGGCGTGTCACCCGTGCGGGGTGCGTCACCAGCGATCCCCGACGTTCCCTTGTCCGGCAAGCTAGAACACGTTCTAATTCAGGGCATGGATCACGGGCTTGTCCTTTTCACCAGCGACCGAGGGATCACCCCGGCGGCCGCGGCCAGGCTCGCCGAGCAGCATGGCTTCACCACTTTCTATGTGCCGGAGCACACCCACATCCCGGTCAGACGGGAGGCCGCGCACCCGATGACCGGCGACGCGTCGTTGCCCGACGACCGCTACCTGCGAACCCTCGACCCGTGGGTAAGTCTGGGCACCGCGGCCGCCGTCACCTCGCACGTGCGGCTATCCACCGCCGTCGCGCTGCCCGTCGAACACGATCCGATCAGCCTGGCGAAAACGATCGCCAGCCTCGACCACCTCTCCGGCGGCAGGGTCAGCCTGGGAGTCGGGTTCGGCTGGAACACCGATGAACTCGCCGACCACAATGTGCCGCCCGGCCGGCGGCGGACGATGCTGCGCGAGTACATCGAGGCCATGCGGGCGCTATGGACCGAGGAGGAGGCGTCCTACGACGGCGAGTTCGTCAGGTTCGGACCGAGCTGGGCCTGGCCCAAACCGGCGCAGTCACCGATCCCGGTTCTTCTCGGCGCCGCCGGCACCGAGAAGAACTTCAAGTGGATCGCCCGGTCGGCCGACGGCTGGATCACCACCCCCCGCGACGTCGACATCGACACGCCGGTGCGACTGCTGCAGGACACCTGGGCCGCCGCCGGGCGGGTGGGCGTCCCGCGCATCGTGGCGCTGGACTTCAAGCCGGTCGCCGACAAGCTCGAGCGCTGGCGACGGCTCGGGGTGACCGAGGTGCTCTTCGGGCTACCAGACAGACCGGCCGACGACGTCGCTCGCTATGTCGAGCGCCTGGCCGCCAAACTCGCCGAGTGGGCCTAGCCGCGCGACCCAGCCCGCCGAGCAGACGCAAAGGCCCCCGACACGCCGGGATTTCAGGGCCCTTTGCGTCTGCTCGGCCGACGAGTCACGCCCAGGGACATCAGAGGGCCTTGAGGACCTCCCTGGCCAGCTCGGCGGTGGCCGACGGCGTCTTGCCGACCTTGACGCCGGCCGCTTCCAGCGCTTCCTTCTTGGCGGCCGCGGTGCCCGACGACCCGGAGACGATGGCGCCGGCGTGGCCCATGGTCTTGCCCTCCGGGGCGGTGAACCCGGCGACGTAGCCCACGACCGGTTTGGTCACATTGGCCTTGATGTAGTCCGCTGCGCGCTCCTCGGCGTCGCCGCCGATCTCGCCGATCATCACGATGAGCTTGGTCTCGGGGTCTTTCTCGAAGGCCTCGATGGCGTCGATGTGGGTGGTGCCGATCACCGGGTCGCCGCCGATGCCGATGGCGGTGGAGAAGCCGAAATCCCGCAGTTCGAACATCATCTGGTAGGTCAGCGTGCCGGACTTGGAAACCAGGCCGATCGGCCCCTTGCCGGTGATGGTCGCCGGTGTGATCCCGACCAGCGCCTCGTCCGGGGTGATGATGCCCGGGCAGTTCGGGCCGATGATGCGGGTCTTGCTGCCGTGATCGACGTTGTAGGCCCACGCGTAGGCGGTGTCCTGGACCGGAATCCCCTCGGTGATGACCACCAGCAACGGAATCTCGGCGTCGATCGCCTCCACGATCGCATCCTTGGCGAAACGCGGCGGAACGAAGGCGATCGACACTTCGGCGCCGGTCTTCGCCATCGCCTCGGCCACCGATCCGAACACCGGCAGTTCGACGTCGTCGCCGTTCTTGTCCTTGTGGGTGACGGTCGTTCCCGCCTTGCGGGCGTTGACGCCGCCAACCACCTGGGTGCCGGCCTTCAGCATCAGCGCAGTGTGCTTGGTGGCCTCACCGCCAGTGATGCCCTGGACGATGACCTTGGAGTCCTTGTTGAGGAAAATCGACATGACTTAGGCGTCCTTCCCGGCTGCGTGGGCTAGTTCGGCTGCCTTGTCGGCACCGGAGTCCATGGTGTCGGCAACCACAACCAGTGGGTGATTGGCCTCGGCGAGGATGCGGCGGCCCTCCTCGACGTTATTGCCGTCCAGTCGGACCACCAGGGGCTTGTTGGCTTCCGCGCCAAGCATCTGCAGAGCCTTGACGATGCCGCTGGCCACCGCGTCGCACGAAGTGATGCCACCGAACACATTGACGAACACGCTCTTGACCTGCTTGTCGCCCAGGATCACGTCCAGCCCCGCGGCCATCACCTCGGCCGAGGCGCCGCCGCCGATGTCGAGGAAGTTGGCCGGCTTGACCCCGCCGTGTTTCTCACCGGCGTAGGCCACCACGTCGAGGGTGGACATCACCAGGCCGGCGCCGTTACCGATCACCCCCACCGAACCGTCGAGTTTGACGTAGTTCAGATCGTGCTGTTTGGCCTTGAGCTCCAGCGGGTCGGTGGCGGCGGAGTCCTCGAACTGTGCGTGGTCGGGGTGCCGGAAGTCGGCGTTGCCGTCCAGCGTGACCTTGCCGTCCAACGCCAAAATCTGGTCGTCGGGGGTGCGTACCAGCGGGTTGACCTCGACCAGCGTGGCATCCTCGCCGACGAACACCTCCCACAATTTCGCGATGGTCACCGCCGCCGCGTCAAGCACCTCCGCGGGAAGATGACCCTGCTCGGCGATCGAACGAGCGAAGGCCACATCGACACCCTTGACGGCGTCCACCGGGACCTTGGCCAGCCGATCCGGCTTGGTGGCGGCCACCTCCTCGATCTCCATCCCGCCCTCCACCGAGCACATGGCGAGGTAGGTGCGGTTGGCCCGGTCCAGCAGGAAGGAGACGTAATACTCCTCGGCGATGTCACTGGCCTCGGACACCAGCAGCTTCTTCACGATGTGGCCCTTGATGTCGAGGCCCAGGATGTTTGAGGCGTGGGTGAAGGCGTCCTCCGGGGTGGCCGCATATTTGACCCCACCCGCCTTACCGCGGCCGCCGGTCTTGACCTGAGCTTTCACCATGACCGGTCGGCCGATCTCCTCGGCGATCGCCTTGGCGTCCTGCGCGGTGGTGGTGACCCGGCCTGGGGTGGTGGGGACGTGATGCTTGGCGAACAGTTCCTTCGCCTGGTACTCGAAAAGGTCCATGGGCTCTCTGTTGGGCTCTCTGCTGCGTCGGTGGATTCTGCGTGCGTCGGTAGATTGTCTGCGTCGGTAGTTTGACCAAGTCGCTCCACGGGAACTGTATCCGCAGGCGGCAGGCCTCAGGGGCCTGATCACCGTAACGAGACAATCCCGCGCCGCGCTGGAGTGACGAGAATCACAAACACCGGCGCCGGGCTCGCATGGGTTGCCACTTTGATCACATTTTGGTTACCGTTCTCCCGGTCTTGATAACGCTTTGGTCACGGACTCAGAGGACTTGGTTTTGACGCAGATTCGGACGGCCCCGGTCTCGGACTCGCCGACGCGAGGATCCGTCAGGTCATGGTCGGCACCCCAGACACCCGTCGGGCACGACGCTCCGGCCGCGGTTCGCAAGGCCCCCGCCGCCGCTGATCCCCTCACAGACGACGTGATGCGCGACGTCGAGGACCTGACCCCGCTGCTCGACGTTCCCGCCAAGTACGCCGGTAATCCGGCCGCCCGCGCCGAGCGGCCGATGTTCAGCAGCACCGAGGACACCGACCTCCTGCCGCGCACGCCCCAGCACCGCCGCCAGCCCACCAGCGCCGCCCGGGGCCGGGCCCTGATAGCGGCGATGGCCGCCGGGGCCGCCGCTGCTGCCGCGTACACCATGGTCCAGCCCCGCGAGCAGGCCCAGACCCGTACCGTGCTGGCCTCGGAGAAGACCCGTGTCGGCGGGGCCGCGACACGTGGCGCCGAGGTCGTCGCGGCCAGGTCGAACGTGGTCGCTTCCGTACACGCCGAGGAACTGGCCAAGGGTGTCGCCTACGCCGCCGAGCGCGCCGAGCGTGAGGCCCGCCTGCAGCGGCCGCTGTATGTCATGCCGACCAGGGGCATCTTCACCTCCGGATTCGGTTACCGCTGGGGTGCGTTGCACGCCGGGATAGACCTGGCTGCCCCGATCGGCACCCCCATCTACGCCGCCTCCGACGGCGTGGTGGTCGACACCGGCCCGACCGCCGGCTACGGCGCCTGGGTCAAGATCCGGCACGCCGATGGCACCGTGACCCTCTACGGGCACGTCAATAGCTGGGACGTCTCGATCGGCCAGCGGGTCTTCGCCGGCGATCAGATCGCGACCGTCGGAAACCGGGGCAACTCGACGGGGCCGCACCTGCACTTCGAGGTTTTACTCGGCGGCACCAACCGCACCGATCCGGTGCCGTGGCTGGCTGCCCGCGGCGTCTCCGTCGGGCCCTACACCGGATAGCGTTGCCCGGACCGGACGGCCCGACTTCCCCACGAATCCGCCGTCGGCCGTCGGCAGCGGTCACCTCTCCCAGCGATCGGGTACACACCGACCAGGACCGCACCCGCATCATCCGCCGCGCGCCGACCAACACCCCCGTCGATCACGTCTCGCCGACAACACTGCTCCCCGGCGCAGAGCCGACACCGCAGGCCGGGCCGCGGCCACACAGCGCGTACGCCACCGCCACGGTGAGCATCCTGAGCGGCTGGGCCACCGCTGTCGTCGCCACCGACCTGATCGCCGGATGGTGGCGCACCGACCGGCTGTTCTGCCTTGCGGTCGGGTTTCTGACGCTGTTGTTCGCCGCGGCGACGGTGCCCGGGGTGATCCTGCTGTTGAGCCGGCGTGACATCGGCCGCTGGCTGATCGTTTTCGGGGCTGCGGTGGCCCTGTTGACCTTCGGTTCGGTGTTCCTCGCCGGCGCACGCATCGCCTGGCCCGTCTACGCGATCCCGACTCTGCCGCTGGCCAGCCTGGTGCTGGCCCTGCATCCTGGGACTCGCCGTTGGTGCACCGCGCCCTGATCCGGGCGCTCCAATAGTTTTTTGCAGCTAGAGCTTCTGCATCGGCGCGTGGTTGTGCATCAGCTTGACCCGTCCTGAGCTTCCGAAGTCGATGAGCGACATCGCCGCCTCGCCGGTTCCGGAGACCTCCTCGACCCGGCCCAGGCCGTATTTGTCGTGGTTGACCCGATCTCCGGGTTGCAGCACGATCAACGCTCGTGAACGGCCGCCGGAGCGCATCGGCGACGCGCCCGACGGCCGAGACGCACCGAAGCGCCCCGCGACCGGGGCGCTGAATGATGGTGCGGTATCGGTACGTCGCCAGTCGATGAGTTCCTCGGGTATCTCGCGCAGGAAGCGGGACTCCGGGTTCAGCATCGGCTGACCCCAGGATGAGCGCACCTTCGCCCGGCTGAGGTAGAGCCGTTGACGGGCACGCGTGATACCCACGTAGGCCAATCGACGTTCCTCGCACAGCTCGTCGGGATCGCCCAAAGCGCGCATGTGGGGGAACATTCCGTCTTCCCAACCGGTGACGAATACCACCGGGAACTCCAACCCCTTGGCGGTGTGCAGTGTCATCAGCGTCACCACACCCGCGTCGTTCTCGGGCAGTTCATCGGAGTCAGCCACCAGCGAAACCCGCTCGAGGAATTCCGCCAGCAACCCGGTCGTTGGGGTGTCCTCGTCCTCGGAGTCCTCCCGGAGTGCTGCGGCATTGGCCCGGTCGATGCTGAATTCGTGTGCGACGCTGACCAATTCATTCAGGTTGTCCAGCCTCGCGAGATCCTGAGGGTCGTTGGAATTCTCCAGCTCGCGCCGGTAGCCGGTGCGGTCGAGCACCGCCTCGACAAGGTCCCCGAGTTCCTGGCCCCGTCGGCCGCGCAATTCCTCCAGGAGTTCGACGAACCCGGCGATCGCTTTTTCCGAACGGGTGTTGAGCATCGGGACCCGACCCTCGGCGGCGGCGGCGAGCGCCTCGGCGAAACCGCAGCCGGTGTTCTCCGCGTGGACGGCCACGCACGCCTCGGCCCGGTCGCCGATGCCGCGACGCGGGGTGTTGAGGATCCGGCGCAAGCTGACCGTGTCACCCGGGTTGTCCAGCACCCGCAGGTAGGCCACGATGTCGCGGATCTCCTTGCGTTCGTAGAACCGAACGCCGCCAACCACCTTGTAGGGAATGCCGGTGCGGATGAACACCTCTTCCAGGGCGCGCGAGGAGTTGTTGGTTCGGTAAAACACGGCCACGTCACCGAACGAAAACTGGGAGCCCCCCTCGACCAGGGAGTCGATCTCCCCGGCCACGAACCGCGCTTCGTCGTGTTCGTTGTCGGCGACGTAGCCGACGAGTTGTTCGCCGTCGCCTGCATCGGTCCACAGCCGCTTCTCCCGCCGGCCGGTATTGCGCGAGATCACCGAGTTGGCGGCCGACAGGATGGTCTGGGTGGAGCGGTAGTTCTGCTCCAGCAGGATCGTGGTGGCGTCGGGAAAGTCCCGTTCGAAGTCCTCGATATTGCGGATCGTCGCTCCGCGGAACGCGTAGATGGACTGGTCGGCGTCGCCGACAACACAGAGCTCGGCCGGCGGAACCGCATCGGTGTCCGGAGCGGAGACACCGGTCAGCTCACGGACCAGCACGTACTGGGCGTGGTTGGTGTCCTGATACTCGTCGACGAGGATGTGCCGGAAACGCCGGCGGTAGTACTGGGCGATCTGCGGGTGCCGCTGCAGCACCGCCACCGTCTCCCCGATCAGGTCGTCGAAATCCAGCGCGTTCGCGCCGCGCAGGCGTCGCTGATACTCACCGAAAACCTCGGCCACGACGCGGGCCAGGTCATCGGCACCCTCCCCCAGGTCGGCCACGGCCCGTTCCGGGGTGATCAGTTCGTTCTTGAGGTTCGAGATGGCGTTGGACAACAACCTCGGCGTGTACCGCTTGACGTCGATGCCCATATCCCGGCCGATCATCAGCAGCAGGCGGCGGGAGTCGTCAGCGTCGTAGATGGAGAAGTTGGAGTTCAGGCCGGGCAGCAGGGACGCCTGGTTGCGCAGGATCCGCACGCAGGTGGAGTGGAACGTCGACACCCACATGTTCGCCGCCCGCGGGCCGATCAGCTGCCCCACCCGGTCACGCATCTCGGCGGCGGCCTTGTTGGTGAAAGTTATGGCCAGGATCTGACCCGGGCCTACGTCACGGGCAGCCAGTAGGTGGGCGATCCGCCGGGTGAGCACCGCCGTCTTGCCCGAGCCCGCCCCGGCAACGATCAACAGCGGGGTCGCCTCATGCAGCACGGCCTGGCGTTGCTGGGAGTTAAGCCCTTCGAGCAGTTCGGTCGAGCCGGCGGGCCCGACCGCCATCGCATGCGCAGTCATCTCGGAACCAAACCTACCGTTGTCCGGCGACGGGTTTTTGCGCACGCGGGTCTGAAGGTGGCAGACTTACCGGCGTGCTCACTGCACGGCAGCGATTTTTCTACGGGTACCGCACCGCGGTGCCCGTGGTGGCTTAGCTGCTCAAACCTGAGAGCCCCGCGGTCCGCATCCGGATCCGGGGCTCGTCTTGTGTGTGAGGCCAGGAACGGATGAGACCACCACAACCCCCACACGAGGAGAACGAGATGACCGTCGAGACCGAACCCGACATCGATATGCTGCGAGCTGAGATCGACCGCCTCGACGCGGCGATCCTGGCCGCGGTCAGGGAGCGCACCGAGGTGTCCCGGGCGATCGGCCGGGCCCGGATGGCCTCCGGTGGCACCCGACTGGTGCACAGCCGCGAGATGAAGGTCATCGAGCGTTACAGCGCGCTGGGTGACGGCGGCAAGGAACTGGCGATGCTCCTGCTGCGGATGGGTCGCGGCAGGCTGGGCCACTGACCGATTGGGACTCTGAACGATCGGGGCCCCTGGCAGGGCGCTCAGCGCGATTTCGCCGTCGGCCTTGACGGAGGCCTGCGGTCAGCTGGTCAGACCCCGTCAGCTGGTCAGGGCGATGTACTTGATGTCGAGGTACTCCTCGATGCCCTCATCGCCGCCCTCGCGGCCGAAGCCGGATTCCTTGACCCCGCCGAACGGCGCGGCCGGATCTGAGATCACCCCGCGGTTGATGCCCACCATGCCGGCCTCGACGGCCTCGGCCACCCGCAACGCCCGGTCCAGCGACTGGGTGTAGATGTAGGCCGCCAGCCCGTACTCGGTGTCGTTGGCCGCGGCGACACCCTCCTCCTCGGTGTCGAAGCCGACGATCGGCGCGACCGGCCCGAAAACCTCTTCCTTGAGGATCCGGGCATCCCGGGGAACGTCGGTGAGCACGGTCGCGGGGTAGAAGAAGCCGGGTCCGCCCGGCGCCCGTCCACCGAGTGCCACGGCGGCCCCCTTGTCGACGGCGTCGTCGACCAGCTCCTGCACAGTGGCCAGTTGCTTGGCGCTGATCAGCGGACCGAGTTTGGCCGTCGGATCCAATCCGTCGCCCATGTTGACCTCGCCCATGTGCTTGACGAACTTGTCGGTGAACTCGTCGATGACGGCGTTGGCCACGTGGATGCGGTTGGCCGCCGTGCAGGCCTCACCGCCGTTGCGCATTTTGGCCAGCATCGCGCCCTGCACCGCGGCGTCGATGTCGGCGTCATCGAACACCACGAACGGCGCGTTGCCACCGAGTTCCATCGACGTGCGCAGCAGCTTGTCCGCCGACTGTTTCACCAGAGCCTTGCCCACCCCGGTCGAGCCGGTGAAGGTCAGCTTGCGCAGCCTGCCGTCGTCCACGAGCGCTGTGGTGACCTCAGCGGGCCGGTCGGTCGGCAGCACCGAGAGCACGCCCTTGGGGAGCCCGGCCTCATCCATCAGCTTGGCCAGCAGCAGCATGGTCAGTGGGGTCTCCTGGGCGGGTTTGACGATCATGGTGCAACCGGCCGCCAGCGCCGGACCTATCTTGCGGGTTCCCATAGCCAGCGGAAAGTTCCACGGTGTGATGGCCAGGCACGGTCCGACGGGCTGCTTGGTGACCAGGATCCGGCCGGTCCCGGCCGGGCTCGGCGTGAACCGTCCGGCGATCCGCACCGCCTCCTCGGCGAACCACCGGAAGAACTCGGCGCCATAGCGGACCTCCCCCAGGCTTTCCGCGACGACCTTGCCCATCTCGAGCGTCATCAGGGTGGCGATGTCGTCGGCACGTTCGATGATCATCTCGAACACCGACCGCAGGATCTCCCCACGCTCGCGCGCCGGGGTGGCCGCCCAGCCAGCCTGAACCGCACAGGCGGCGTCCATCGCGGCGATGGCGTCGGCGGCGCCGGCATTGGCCACTGAGGCCAACACGTCGCCGTCGGCGGGGTTGACCACATCGAAACTCGATGACCCCGCGCACTGTTCACCACCGATCCACAGTCCGGTCGGAACCGAGGACAACAGGCGATCGATATCAGCGGTGCGCATACCTTCATCATCTACACCGTCGACCCGTCTGCCGCATTAGGGTCTGGGGAATGAGTGCAGATACCACCATCTCTTCCGCCCGGACGGCGTTGGATCGCCATCACGACCAGATCGCCGGGAAGCATCTGCGAGAACTCTTCACCGAGGATCCCGACCGCGGCCGCGACATGGCGCTGACCGTCGGCGACCTCTACATCGACTACAGCAAGCACCGGGTCACCCGCGAGACCCTCTCGCTGCTGCTCGATCTCGCCCGGGCGGCGGGGCTGGAGCAGCGTCGCGACGCCATGTTCGCCGGCGAACACATCAACACCTCCGAGGACCGGGCGGTGTTGCACACCGCCCTGCGACTGCCGCGTGATGTCACATTGGATGTCGACGGCCGCGAGGTGGTGGCCGACGTTCACGCCGTCCTCGACGCGATGGGTGAATTCACCGACCGACTGCGCAGTGGGGACTGGACCGGTGCCACCGGCAAGCGGATCACCACGGTGGTCAACATCGGTATCGGCGGCTCCGACCTCGGCCCCGCGATGGCTTATCAGGCCCTACGGCACTACGCAGACGCAGGGATCTCTGCGCGGTTCGTCTCCAACGTCGACCCGGCCGATCTGGTGGCCAAGCTGGACGGGCTCGACCCCGCCACAACGTTGTTCATCGTGGCCTCCAAGACCTTCACCACCCTGGAGACGCTGACCAACGCCACCGCGGCCCGGCGCTGGCTGGTCGACGCACTCGGCGACGAGGCGGTAGCCAAGCACTTCGTCGCCGTCTCCACGAACAAGAAGCTGGTCGAGGCCTTCGGCATCGACTCGGCGAACATGTTCGGGTTCTGGGACTGGGTGGGCGGCCGGTACTCGGTGGACTCGGCGATCGGCCTGTCGCTGATGGCGGTGATCGGGCGGGAGGCCTTCGCCGACTTCCTGTCCGGATTCCATATCATCGACCGGCATTTCGCCACCGCGCCGCTGGAGTCCAACGCGCCGGCGCTGCTCGGACTGATCGGCCTGTGGTATTCGAACTTCTTCGGCGCGGAAACCCGTGCGGTGCTGCCGTATTCGAACGACCTCGCCCGGTTCGCCGCCTACCTGCAGCAGCTCACCATGGAATCCAACGGCAAATCGGTACGCGCCGACGGCACCCCTGTCACCGACCCGACCGGGGAGATCTTCTGGGGCGAGCCGGGAACCAACGGCCAGCACGCCTTCTACCAACTGCTGCACCAGGGCACCCGGCTGGTGCCGGCCGACTTCATCGGGTTCTCCCAGCCCACCGACGATCTGCCCACCGCCGACGGTCAGGGGAGCATGCACGATCTGCTGATGAGCAACTTCTTCGCCCAGACCCAGGTGCTGGCGTTCGGCAAGACCGCCGAGGAGATCGCCGCCGAAGGAACTCCGTCGGGTGTGGTGCCGCACAAGGTCATGCCGGGTAACAAACCCTCGACGTCGATCCTGGCGAACCGGCTGACGCCGTCGGCGCTGGGCCAGCTGATCGCGCTCTACGAGCATCAGGTGTTCACCGAAGGGGTCGTCTGGGGTATCGACTCGTTCGACCAGTGGGGTGTCGAGTTGGGCAAGACGCAGGCCAAGGCGCTGCTGCCGGTGATCACCTCAGACGACTCTCCGGCCCAGCAGACGGACAGCTCGACCGACACCTTGGTCCGCCGCTACCGCGAGGAGCGCGGCCGGGTCCGGTAGCCTCCCGCTTTCCTCCCGCGAGCAGACGCAAAGGACTCCAATTCCCCGGCGTGTCAGAGCCTTTTGCGTCTGCTCGCGCTCAGGGAACCGCGCCCCGGGAACCGCTCAGCGGGGGATGTTCAGACAGCCGACGCCCGGGACGCATCCGCTGACATCGTCCGGGGTGACCTGACCGCTGGGTCCGCCCGGTATCGAGCCCTCGACTAGATCCGGACCGGCGGTGCCGGAAGGACCTCCGGGGATCGAACCGGTCGCCCCGTCACCCTCTACCGTGCCGCAGGCGCTGCCATCCTGGCTGTCGCAGTCGGGCGGGTTGGCGGCGGCCGGAGCAGCAATGGCCAGCACCCCGGCTACCAATGCCGAGGCAGCCCAGACGCCGAGCGCCGCAATCTTTGTTGTCTTCATAATTCCATTGTGGACCCGCAGCCCAGATCAGGCGAACGGCTTCGTGAATCGGGGCGGCAGCGCCTTGAGCGCCACCACTAGCGGAATCCAGGGCCAGCCCGGAACTATCGCGCGACCCTTCTCCTTCTCGATGGCCTCGACCATCTTGGCCACACCGGTCACGTTGTCCGCCATCAGCATCGTCGTCGCCGATTTCGCTGTCATCTCCGACTCGATATAACCGGGCTCCAGGACGGTCACCCTGATCGGGCCGGACGGGTACTGGCCGCGCAGCGACTCCCCCAGCGATGACACCCCGGCCTTGCTCGCCGCATAGGCGGCCTTGACGCCGGGCACACCCTTGTTCGCCAGAACACTGGAGACCAGCACGAGATGCCCGTGCCCCTGTTCGGTAAACATCTCCAGCGCGGTCTCGATCTGTACCAGCGCCGCGACGAGGTTGGTCTCGATCGTGGCCTTGTTGGCCCACAACTTTCCGCTACCCAGCGGGGCGCCCTTGCCTATTCCGGCGTTCACGATGACCCGGTCGATGCCCCCGAATTCGCCGGCCAGCGCGGAAAAGACCTTCGGGACCTGCTCATGGTCATTGACATCGAGTTGCGCGATGGCAACGGCCACGTTCGGGTAGCGCTGGTTGAGCTCGGCTTTCATCGCCTCGAGCCGGTCCATCCGGCGCGCACACAGTGCGAGGTCGCGGCCCTGTGCGGCGAACGCCCGCGCCATTCCGGCGCCGAGACCAGAACTGGCGCCGGTGATGAGAATGCTCCGCCTGAAAGCCCTGGTTCGGAAAGCCTTGGGCCTGATCATTTGAGCAACCTCGACATCCGCCGGTCGGCAAGCACCTTGCCGCCAGTCTGACAACCCGGGCAGTACTGAAACGACTTGTCCGCGAAGGACACCTCGCGCACCGTGTCGCCGCACACCGGGCAGGGCAGTCCGGCGCGGCCGTGGACCCGCAAACCCGAGCGCTTCTCCGACTTGAGCGTGGCGGCCTGTTGTCCGACCGATCGCTCCACCGCGTCGTCCAGTACCTGCGTGATGGCGTCGTGCAGTGCCACCACCTGGCCACGATCCAGATTCCCGGCGGTGGCGAACGGGGACAGCCCGGCCGTGTGCAGAATCTCGTCACTGTAGGCGTTGCCGATGCCGGCGATCACCCGCTGGTCGGTGATCACCGTCTTGATACGACCGCCATTGTGCGTCAACATCTTTGCCAACTCATCGATGCTCAGGCCCATCGCATCCGGCCCCAGCCCGGCGATGCCCTCGACGGCGGCGGGATTCTTGACCAGCCAGACGGCGAGCCGCTTCTGGGTGCCCGCCTCGGTGAGGTCGAAACCACGGCCAGCTCCGAAGTGAACCCGCAAAGCGATCGGCCCCTTGCCGGGCCGCAACGGGGCGGTGGAGAGTTTGTCCGACCAGCGCAGCCAGCCCGCCCTCGACAGGTGGGTGATCAGGTGCAGCTCACCGGCCTGCATCCCGAGGTATTTGCCCCACCGGTGCGCGGCGGTGACGGTGCGGCCGTGCAGTTCGGCAGTGGGCGGGTCGAAGGTCTTCAGCGCCGACAGGGAAGCGACATCGACCCGTTCGATGCGCGCACCGATGGCGTGCCGTCGCAGATGTTCGGCCAGCGCCTCGACCTCGGGCAGTTCGGGCAAGGCCTCAACCGAAAGTGCGGTCGGCGGTGCGTAACGGCAGGGAGAGCAACCAGTTCACCAGCGACAGCACGATCGCAGCCCAGATCGCGGTCCACCAGAAACGGTCGATGTAGAGGCCCCAGTGCGTGGTGTGTTCGGTGATCCACGCGGTGATCATGAGCATCATCGCGTTGATCACCACATGGAACAGACCGAGGGTGAGGATGTACAGCGGGATCGACAGCACCTGCACAATCGGTTTGATGACCGCGTTGACCACACCGAAGATCAGCGCCACGACCAGAACGATGCCGACCCTCTCGGCGCTGGTCTGGCCGCCGACGAAGCCGATGCCCGGCACGAGCAGGGTGACCACCCACAGCGCCAGTCCGGTCAGCGCCACCCGGAAGAGAAAGCCCACGCCCCGATCATGTCACGCACGCAGCAGATAGGTGTCCATGATCCAGCCGTGCCGGGCCCGGGCCTCGGAGCGCAGCGCGGCGATGCGCTCGCCGACCTCACCGACCGTACCGGCCACCAGAATCTCCTCGGCGCTCCCCAGGTAGGCACCCCACCAGATCCTGGTCCGCGGCGGACAGGACAGGAATGAGCACTCCCCGTCGAGCATCACCACGGCCGACCCGGACAGCCCGTGGGTCCGCAACTGCCGACCAGTGGTGATCACGACCGGCTCGCCGACGTCATTGAGCGGGATCCGGTGCCTGGCCGTGAGTGCCTGCACCGCGGTGATGCCGGGGATCACGTCATAGCTCAGCTCGATGTGGCGGGCGACGTCCCGGAGAATCCGCAGGGTGCTGTCGTAGAGGGCGGGATCACCCCAGGCCAGGAAGGCGCCGACCTCGCCGGGGCCGAGTTCGGTCTCGATCGCCTCGGCCCACAATCTGGCCCGGGCGGAGTGCCAGTCGGCGACCACGCGTATGTACTCACCGCCGGCTCCGTCGTCGGCGGCGCGGCGGACCGGGTCGGGCAGTTCGACGAACCGGTACCCGGGCTCGGCGATGAAGCGCCGGCACACCTCCCGGCGCAACGCGACCAGGTCGCGCTTGGCTTCGCCCTTGTCCATGGCGAAGAACACCCGGGTGTCGTTGAGCGCCCGGATCGCCTGGGTGGTGACGTAGTCCGGATCGCCTACCCCGATACCGATGACGTGGATTCGGCGCATCAGCGCGCCCGCCCGACCAGAGCCCAGCGCCCCAGCAGCAGCACCGCGAAGCACGCCCCCACGATCCCCGATATGAGCAGCGGCAGATGCCCGTCGGCCCCCCACAGCAGGCCGGCCCACACCCCGGCGATCAGGATGGCCAGCCCACTGCCGCCCTGGAACACACCCTGCGCGGTGGCCTGACGGTCGGAGCGGGCCAGCGACGATGCCCACGCCTTGCCCACCCCGTCGGTGAACGCCGTGAACAACCCGTAAACCCCGATGAGCAACCAGGCCGCGAGCGGGTCGGTGGTGAGCCCCAGTCCGATATAGCCGATCGCGAAGAACACCAGGCCGATTCCGAAAACCGCCGACCGGGGAAGGCGGTCGGCCAATAGCCCGGCCGGGAAACTGGCCAACGCATAGACCAGGTTGTAGGTGACGTAGGCGAGGATCACCGAAACGACGCCGAAGCCGATCTCGTTGAGCCGCAACAACAACAGCGCGTCGGGAAAGTTCACCAGGCCGAAGCCGACGACCACGGCAGTCACCCGCCAATACCGTGCGGAGAGGTCCTTGAGGCCGCTGAAGAGCGGTTGACGCGGTGGGCGTGGACGGGTTTGGCGCTTCTCCCGAACCAGAAAGATCAACAGCACCGAGAGCACCGCAGGCACGATCGCCACGTACAGCAGTGGGGCGATCTGATGGTCCAATAGTTCGTAGCCGGCCAGTCCGATCAGCGGGCCGACCACCGCGCCGAGTGTGTCCATGGTCCGGTGGAAGCCGAAAACCCTTCCGCGCGCGCCGGATTCGATCCCCTCAACCAGTAGCGCATCACGCGGCACACCGCGGATCCCTTTGCCCAGCCGATCGACCACCCGCCCGGCCAGCACTCCGGGCCAGGCCACCGCGACCGCGACGATCACCTTGCCCAGCGCCGCCATTCCGTATCCAGTGGCGATCAGGGGCCGTCTGGCGAACCTGTCGCCGAGTGGGCCGACCGCGAGTCTGGTGACCGAGGCCGCACCTTCCGCCGCGCCCTCTACGGCCCCGACCACCGAGGGCGGGGCGCCCAGGACCGTGGTGAGGTAGATGGGCAACAGCGGATAGAGCAGCTCGCTGGCGGTGTCCTGCAGGAAGGACACCGCGGCGAGGACCCGTACGTTGCGGGTCAGCCAGGTCGGGGCCATCCGGGCTACCGGTCGGTACCGGTGGAGGTTGGTGCGAGCACGAAGAAGTTCTCCTCCTCCTGCACGAAGTGCAGACACAGCAGGGCGTAGAGACCGTACAGGCAGGCCAGCAGATCGTCGGCCTGCTCGGCGGTGACGGCACCGGCCGCCTCGGCGATCTCGCGGTGGCTGTGCAAGCGTTGAGCCAACCGGTGGATCTCGGCATGCATACGGCTCATCGTCGCGGTGGCCTCCGCACTGCCCAGCGGTCCGGCGAGTTCCGGGTACAGCGCGGCGTCCTCGGCGTCCTCGTGCGGCAGCAAGGTCTCCTGCAGGAATTCGTCGGCGCCGCGCAACGTCGCCAGGGCCGCGCCGCTGTCACCGGCGGTGATCCGGTGGGCGGCATCGCGCAGGATCGACAGGTCATCGCGCATCCGGTCGTGCTCGCCGCTGAATCGGCGGACCAGTTCCTCAGCCCGCGGACTCAGCGGTGGGGTTCCGGGATGCTCACCGCGCAGCGCCCGCAACGCGTTGAGGATCACCGCCAGGTCGATGCCCTCCTGCAGCAGCGCGCCGACCGCCGGCGGCAGCAGCCCGAAGGCCGCGAAGCCCATGGCCACCAGGGACAGACCCATCCCGACACCCGCGCTCTGCACCGCGATACGCCGGGAACGGCGAGCGATCAGCTTCGCGTCGGCCAACCGGTCGAGACGGTCGGCGGTCAGGACGATGTCGGCGGCCTCGGAACTGGCCGTGGATCCGCGCGCCCCCATCGCGATCCCGACGTCGGCGGCGGCGAGCGCGGGGGCGTCATTCACCCCGTCGCCGACCATCGCCGTCACCGCACGCTCGCTCTCCCGCCGCACCCGAGCGACCTTGTCCTCGGGCTTCTGCTGGGCGGCGACCTCATCGAGGCCGAGCACCGTTCCGATCTCCCGGGCGGGCGCCGGACGGTCGCCGGTCAGCATCACCAGTCGCTCGATGCCCGCGGCACGCAGTCGGCGCAGTGTGCGCGGCGCATCCGGGCGCAGCGGATCGGCCAGCATGATCGCGCCGGCCAGTTCGCCGTCGACGCGCACCCAGGCGACCACCGCTCCATCCAGGGAAGCGCGCGACACCACCGATGCCGCCCAGCCGGCATCCTCACCGTCGAGACCGAGGTTTCCGACCCGCACCCGACGGCCGCCGACGACCGCGGCGACTCCGGTCCCGGCCTCCTCCTGGACGTCCGTCGGCACGCTCAGCGCCAACCCGCGCAATCGAGCCTCCGCGACGATCGCAGTGGCGAGCACATGGGGGGAAAGCTGGTCGGCGGAAGCTGCCAGCCCGAGCACGTCGTCGACCGTCCAGCCCGGTGCGGTGACCACGTCGGTTCCCCGGGGCCGCCCCGATGTCAGGGTTCCGGTCTTATCCAGAACGAGTGTGGTCGCTCGCCCGAGGGTTTCCAGCGGACCGCCGCCCCGGACCAGGACTCCGATCCGCGAGGCCCGCGACAACCCAGACACGATCGCGACCGGCGCGGCCAGCAATAGCGGACATGGCGTCGCTACCACCAGGACCGCGACCGCACGCGCCGCGGAGCCACTCACCAGCCACGCCAGCCCGGCCACCGACAAGGCCAGCGGAACGAACCAGGCGGCCACCCGATCGGCGAGGCGCACCACCGGCGCCGACTCGGCCGCGGCTTCCTTGGCCAGCCGGACGATCCCGGCGTAGGTGCTGTCCGCCGCCGTCGCCGAAGCGCGGATCTCCAGTCCCGCGCCGGCATTGAGGCTGCCGCTGCGCACCATGTCTCCGCGCTCATACCGCACCTGAAGAGGCTCACCGGTCAGCGCGGAATCGTCGATGACGGCGAACTCCGAGTGGACTGTTCCGTCGACGGGAAGCACCTCACCGGAGCCGATCACCACGACGTCGTCGACGACGATAGAGTCGAGGTCGACGACCTCTATGGCATCGTCTTTGCGGCGCCGCGCGGTGCGGGGAACGCGGTCCAGCAGCGCGCGCAGGTCCTTGGTGGCACGACGCTCGGCGGCCGCGTCGAGTGCCTGACCGGTGGCCAGCATCACGGCGATCAACGCCCCGGCCAGATACTCCCCGACCGCCAACGAGCCGGCCAACGACATCACCGCCAGGATGTCGACGCCGAACCGGCCCTGCCGCAGACCGGAGAGCACCCACCACGTCGCCGGGACCAACGCGGCGACAGTGCCGGCGATCCAGCAGGCGTGGGCGACCGGCGGGGAACCGGCCGCCCACGCGACGGCTCCAGCGCCAAGGGCGGTCAGCGTCGCACCGAGCAAAACCCAGCGAAGCGTGATCATGACTCCCCCAGTCTGACAGTCTGCGGTGATCCGGGATGCAGCGCTGCGGCGGCAGTACCATTCGGCCCATGTCGACCTTCAACGGCCTTCCCGCCCATCCCCTGCTGGTCCACTTCATCGTCGTACTGACTCCACTCACGGCGATCCTGGCGATACTGTGCGCCGTGTGGCCCGCCGCCCGCCAGCGGTTGGTCTGGCTGACGCTGGCACTGGCGGGGGCCACGGCGGTGTTGACACCGATCGCGGCCGAAGCCGGCGAGTGGCTGGAGCACAGGGTCGAGGAGTCCGCCGCGCTGGAGACCCACGAGCATCTGGGCAAGACGATGATCTATTTCTCGCTGGCCCTTCTGGTGGCGGCGGTGTTGCTGGTGATCGGACACGTTCGCACCAATCGGGACAAAGCCCTGTCGACGGCATGGTCGGTGGTGATCGCGGTGTTCGTGCTGATCGCTTCGGTGGCCGCGACGGTGCAGGTGTTGCGGATCGGTCACTCCGGCGCTGAGGCCACCTGGGGCGACGTCGTCACCACGAACCCCTCCGGCGGCGGTGAGGAAGACCACGAGTAGTGACCGCCAAAGCCGTGACCGCCAACTAGAACGCGTTCTAGAATCGGGTGGTGCGATTCACCTACGCCGAGGCGATGACGGATCCGAGCTACTACATTCCGCTGGCCAAGGCCGCCGAAGCCGCCGGCTATCACGCCATGACGATTCCGGACTCGATCGCCTACCCGTTCGAGTCCGATTCGAAATATCCCTATACCCCGGACGGCAACCGCGAGTTCCTCGACGGCAAAGCCTTCATCGAGACCTTCGTCCTCACTGCGGCACTCGGTGCGGTGACCACCAAACTGCACTTCAATTTCTTCGTCCTCAAACTTCCCATCCGGCCGCCCGCCCTGGTCGCCAAACAAGCGAGTTCCCTGGCGGCGCTGATCGGCAACCGGGTCGGTCTCGGCGTGGGCACCAGCCCCTGGCCCGAGGACTACGAGTTGATGGGGGTCCCGTTCGCCCGGCGCGGCAAGCGAATGGACGAATGCATCGAGATCGTCCGAGGCCTGAGTTCGGGTGAGTATTTCGAGTTCCACGGCGAGTTCTACGACATCCCCAAGACCAAGATGGCGCCCGCCCCCACCCAACCGATCCCGATCCTCGTCGGCGGTCACGCCGATGCCGCACTGCGCCGCGCGGCGCGCAATGACGGCTGGATGCACGGTGGCGGCACCGAGGACCTCGACGAACTGCTGGCCAAGCTGCAGCGTTACCGCGACGAGGAGGGCACCGCCGACAAGGACTTCCAGATCCACGTCATCTCCATCGACGCCTATACGCCCGACGGAATCAAACGACTCGAGGACAAGGGAGTCACCGACGTGATCATCGGCTTCCGCATTCCGTACATCACCGGACCGGACACCGAACCCCTGGACGCCAAGATCCGCAACCTGGAGATGTTCGCCGAGCACGTCATCGCCAAAGTGAACTGACCGACGCCATGAGTTCAGAGGGTGATCGGAGTCGCCCCGTGGTAGCTACGATCGGTGCCGCGGATCGCTTGGGATAGGCGGGAGACGACGACGAAAAGTCAAGTGCCGCGGTTGCTTCTCGCGGGAGCGCTCGGCGGGATGCTACTCACTCTGGGAGCGGGCCTGGCCAACGCTGATCCCGAACCGCCCCCGGTCGTGCCGGCACCGGCTCACGAAGATTCGGCGCCGCCGCCACCTCCCGAACTCGTGGGTCAGGGATTGACTCAGGCGGGGTAGGATCTGTTCTTCCCGAAATGCTGGCCGGCGTGGGAACCGCCGGGAGTACCACCACCGCCAACGGGTGTTCCGCGGTTCAATATCTGGACCCAAGTCCAATATTCGCCATGCCCCGCCCCGCCACCTCCGCCGCCGGGGCAGCCCTATCCCGAGCTACCGCCGCCGCCCCTTGCCAATCCCTGGTGCGGGCCAACCGATATCAGGCCTAGCGTTTGCTTCCCCGGCGAGCCCTACTACAGCCGAGTGGTGCCGCCCGGCTATTACGGGCCGCCCAGCTGGTATCCCACCATTGGGGTACCGTTGTTCATGCCCCCCTAGCAGGGGCCGGTGGCCACCGCACCAGGAGTTCGGACCCACCGTTGCCTCCCGAGCGGTGAGAGCAGTCCAGCGCATTGAATAATCGTTCCGAGGATGTTCCACGCGACGGTGCGACACCCGGTGGAAGGAAGACAAGGGGGTATCCGTGGCAGAGTATCGGAGGATCTTCCAGTCGAGCTTCCGTGACCCGGCGGCATTCTGGGCGCAGGCGGCCGATTCGGTGTCATGGACGACCAGGCCGGACCGGATTCTCGACGACACCAATCCCCCGTTCTACCGCTGGTTCCCCGACGCCGAATTGAACACCTGCGCCAACGCGCTGGACCGCCATATCGCGGAGCGGGGCGACCAGGCGGCACTGATCTACGACTCGCCCGTCACCAACTCCGCGCGCACCTACACCTACCGCGAACTACGCGACGAGACAGCACGTTTCGCCGGCGCCCTGCGCGACCTCGGGGTCGGCAAGGGAGACCGCGTCGTGTTGTACATGCCGATGATCCCGGAGACAGTGATCGCCATGTTGGCCTGCGCGCGCCTGGGCGCTGTGCATTCGGTGGTATTCGGCGGTTTCGCCAGTCACGAGTTGGCCAGCCGCATCGACGACGCTAGGCCGAGGGTCATCGTGTTCGCCTCCTGCGGGATCGAACCGACAAGAGTGGTGGAGTACAAGCCGATGCTCGACCATGCGCTGCGACGGTCCTCGCATCGCCCTGACGCATGCGTCATCGTTCAACGCGACCGGTATCGCTGTGATCTCGTCGAGGGCCGCGACCATGACTGGGACGATCTGATGGCCGCCGCCGAACCGGCCGACCCGGTTCCGGTGACCGCCACCGACCCGTTGTACGTGCTCTACACCTCCGGTACCACCGGCAAGCCGAAGGGCATCGTCCGTGACAACGGCGGTCATGCGGTGGCGCTGCTGTGGAGCATGCGCAATATCTACGATGTCGGGCCGGGCGAGGTGTTCTGGGCGGCCTCCGATGTGGGCTGGGTGGTGGGACACTCCTACATCGTTTACGGTCCGCTGCTCGCCGGCGCGACGACTGTCCTCTACGAGGGCAAACCGGTCGGAACCCCGGATCCGGGTGCGTTCTGGAGAGTCATCGGCGAGTACGGGGTCAAGGTGCTGTTCTCAGCGCCCACCGCACTGCGGGCGATCCGCAAGGAGGATCCCGACGCCGTACACATCGGCCGTCACGACCTGTCCTCGCTGCGCTACCTGTTCCAGGCTGGTGAACGCCTGGACCCGGACACCTACTCGTGGGCTTCGCGGATGCTGGGCATTCCGGTGATCGACCATTGGTGGCAAACTGAGACTGGCTGGGCAATTGCCGCCAATCCGGTTGGTATCGAACAGCTTCCGTTGAAAGCCGGTTCGCCCACCGTTCCGATGCCCGGCTACGACGTGCGGATCCTGCATCCGGACGGATCGGGGTGCGAAACCGGCCAGGAGGGAGCGATCTGCATCCGCCTGCCGCTACCTCCTGGCACCCTGCCCACGCTGTGGGGTGACGATGCTCGGTTCGAGGCGTCGTATCTGTGTGAGCATCCGGGCCATTACCTCACCGGCGATGGGGGCTATCTCGACGAGGACGGCTACTTGTTCGTCATGGGCCGTATCGACGATGTGATCAACGTGGCGGGCCATCGGCTGTCCACCGGCGCTATCGAGGCGGTGGTGGCCGAGCACCCGGCTGTGGCCGAGTGCGCTGTCATCGGCGTGGCCGACGAGATCAAAGGGCAGGTGCCTCGCGGCCTGGTGGTACTCAAGTCCGGCGCCTCCGCCGACGGGGTGGCTGCGGAACTTGTTGCGGCCGTGAGGCATGCGATTGGCGCCGTCGCATGTTTCAGCACGGTCGACGTGGTGTCCGCACTACCCAAGACCCGGTCGGGGAAGATCCTCCGGAAAACCATGCGCGGAATCGCCGACGGCAAGAAGGAACCGATGCCATCGACCATCGAGGACCCCAACGTGCTCGAGGCCTTGCGTCCGATTCTGCGCCGTTGACTTTGAATACCGCCTAAGTGTTCGCGGCTGAGTTCGAGGACAAATCGGTCGTCATGAGGTTCCCGGGCGATGAGGTCACCAAGGAGGTCGCCCCGGCCGGGTTGATCGGTGATCCAGGAATCTGGCAGCAATCCCCGGCCCCCACACCCGCCGACGTTGTGTTTGGCTTCCGCGCCGGGTGCGTGGCCGAGGCGAGGCAAGAGCTGATGCCTTTGAGCGACGCACCGTCGGAGAGTCCCACGGTGGTCGTTGCAGCCGGCTGCCCGCGTCGCGGCTGACCCGGATGATGGGAAAAGTTCCCATTGGAGCCTGAACTGGCAATACGCTGTGTAGCATGCGGTCGCTAAAATCACCCCTGGCTCTACTGCTTCTCATACCCGCCATGGCCGGTTGTCAGTTTTCGATGTCGGCCGGCGGCCCGGATTACAAAAAGTTAGAGAACGCGATCTCTGACAACCTCAACGAGAACTATCAGACTTTCAACAAACAGGTTTCCGGTGTGGACTGCCCGCGGCAGTCCGAGACACCCAAAACCGGCGACACCTTCATCTGTAAAGCCGACCTCGACGGCACGCCGGTGCGGGTGCTGGTGACAGTCAAGGACGACGAGCAGAACGTGGACTTCAGCACCATGGACACCGTCTATGACCTGTCCACCGTCGCCCAGCGCCTCACGCAGGAGATCTCGGCCGACCGCGGCTTTGCCGTCATGGTGACCTGCGGTGAAGGGCTTAAGGTCGTCGAGATCGGGCAGTCCTTCGAATGCACTGCAGCCGACCGCAACGGCGACACCCGCCAGGTGAAGGTAACTGCGGGTGCCGTCGATGCCCCGGACCGCTGGGAGATCATCGACAAACCTTAGGCCCGCCCCCCCGATCCGACCTGCTCTCGCCGGTAAGCGGAGATGGCAGGCCTCTCGGCAGTGCCACCGGCATCGACAACTTCACCCTGGCACTGCCGAACTCACGAACACCTACCCCACCCGGAACGACTACTGCCGCCGAAGGGACTGCCCGACCGGTACCTCGAGCACCACCTCGGTGGGCGCCTTGTCCGGGCGCAGACCCCGCCAGCTCGCATGGCGGAGGCGACCGTCCGGAGTCCTCTCGCTGTAGCGGACTTCTCCGACGAGTTCGGGACGAACGAACACGACGTCCCGGGCGTCCTTCCGAGGAAGCTCGGGGCGGAAGGGAGATTCGTCGGTTTGCAGCGGTGCCAGAACAGATTTCAGAGTTTCCAGGTCCCTTTCGGTGAAGCCCGTTCCCACCCTGCCGATAAAACGTAGCCCTCCCTTGTCGGGAACCCCCAGAAGCAGCGAACCGAGTCCGCCGGCACGCCCGCCTTTCCCCCTGCGCCAGCCTCCGATGACCACCTCTTGGGTGTTCCAATTCTTGTCCTTGACCCAGGCCGCTGAACGCCGCCCCGGCTGGTAGGTGGAGTCCCACCTCTTGGCGACAACGCCCTCCCACTTGCGTCCGCGTGAGTACGCCAATGCATCTGGTCCATCACCGTCGATCAATGGCGGAACGATCAGATCCGTCCCTTGCGCCAAGGTCTCGAGCACTCTTCGCCGATCTCGATACTTCACCCGCAGCAGCGAACGGCCATCGAGGTGAAGAATGTCGAACGCCCAGAACTCGATTGGGGCGCTGCGAGCGCGATTCTGTATCGCTGCGAAGCTCGGCACACCATGGGAATCCAGCGCAACGACTTCACCGTCGAGAATGCCGTGGTGCTCGGCCAGTGCCGCGGCGAGTGCCTGCAACTGTGGGAATTCGGCGGTCACATCGCGGCCGTTGCGCGACTGCAGCAGCAGCCGTCCATGGTCCACCTCGACCAGAAGGCGGTAACCGTCGTACTTACCCTCGAACGCCCACCGGGCGGCGGTGAGCGCGCTGACCGACCCGAGGGTCGCCAACATCGGGGCGACGTCCCGTAGCCGCACCGACGGTTGTTCCTTGATCCGGTGCGCCAGCCAGTGATCGCCGTCGGTCTGGATCAGCGCATAGCGCCCGCTGATACGTCGGCCGTGTAGATCGACGATCACCTCACCCTTCCTGCCACGGGGGGCTATATCGAACTTCTCCGCCTCATAGTTTCCGGAGTCCCAGACCGTCACCGTCCCGGCTCCGTATTCGCCCTTGGGGATTACCCCCTCGAAGGTGGCGTACTCCAAGGGGTGATCCTCGGTGCGCACCGCCAGGTGGTTTTCCGACGCCGTGGCCGGCAGATTCTTGGGCACCGCCCAGGACACCAAAACCCCGTCGCGTTCCAGCCGGAAGTCGTAATGCAGCCGGCGAGCATGGTGCTCCTGGATGACGAAGCGGTTGTCGGCGCCCGCCCGCGACACACTCTCCGGCAGGGGTTCTGGGGTCCTCGCGCCGTCCCGTTTTTCCCGATAGGCGCTCAGCCGGTCAGGCTTGCGCGCAGCACCCGACACGGCGCCCTTCGGCGCAGCGCCGGGGGGGTCGAGCCCGGCCAGTAGATCACCGTGTTCGGCCACTCGGGCGAGCACCTCGTCATAGCGAAGCTGCCGCAGTCCGGAATCGCCGAGTTCATCCCAGGTCCGGGGCGCGGCGACGGTCGGCGACTGGCGCCCGCGCATCGAATACGGCGCGATGGTGGTCTTGGCCGCGTTGTTCTGGCTCCAGTCGAGGAAGACCTTCCCCGTTCGGGCGCTCTTGGCCATCGTTGCTGTGACCCGATCCGGCATGGACCGCTCAAGCTGCTCCGCCACTTCGCGGGCCACCGTCACCGCGCCGACACTGCTCAGCGGATCCGCGAGTCGCGCGTAAAGATGCAGACCCTTGCTGCCGCTGGTCAGCGGGTAGAGCACCAAACCCATGTCGCGCATCAACTCCCGAACCGCGTGCGCCACCTCGCACATCTGTGCCATGTCCGTTCCCTCGCCCGGGTCGAGGTCGAACACCAGCCGGTTGGACAGCCCGGGCTTGCCGTTCGGGCCGAACACCCATTGCGGCACATGCACTTCCAGTGCAGCCTGCTGGGCGATCCAGGCCAGACCGACCGAAGTGTCGATGATCGGGTAAGTGGTCTCACCGGAGCGGTGCATCAGAACGCCGCGGTGCAGCCACTCCGGGGCGGATCGGGGCAGGTTCTTCTCGAAGAACGCCTTGCCGTCGACTCCGTCCGGCCAGCGTTTGCGGGTGGCCGGACGCCCAGAAATGTGGGGCAGCATCAATTCGGCAATCGTGGTGTAGTAGTGGAACACCTCGGACTTGGTGGTGCCGGTCGCCGGATAGAGCACCTTGTCCGGGTTCGTCAGCTTGACCAGCGGTCCGGTCGTCGCGCCCGGCGGCCACACATCGTTCACCACCTCAACGTATTCCGCCGCAGGGCATTCCGCGCTGCTACGGTGAACCAGTGATCAGGCGCTCGGCGGTGGTGGTGCTCGTGGCGGCATTGCTGGCCGCTCCCGCCGCGTCCGCCGACCCGGAGGATCTCGAACCGTACTGCACCGGCGGGCAGGAGCCCACGACCGGCGAATGCCAGCAGGAGCAGGGCGAGGTTTCCACCGATGACGCACCGGGGGCGGACCCGCTTGTCCCACTGGGCGTCGATCCCGAATCCGTTCCGGCGGTTTGACCCGGCCCTCCTGGGTATAGGAGATCTCATGCGTTCCATCTGGAAGGGTGCAGTCTCCTTCGGTCTTGTGAACGTACCGGTCAAGGTGTACGCCGCAACCGAAGATCACGATCTGAAGTTCCATCAGGTGCATGCCAAGGACCACGGCCGGATCAAGTACCAGAGGGTCTGCGAGGAGTGCGGCGAGGTCGTCGAGTACCGCGATATCGCCAAGGCCTACGAGGCCGACAACGGCCAGACCGTGATCATCACCGAGCAGGACATCTCCACGCTGCCCGAGGAACGCAGCCACGAGATCGAAGTGCTCGAGTTCGTTCCGGCCGGCGCGATCGATCCGTTGATGTACGACCGCAGCTATTACCTGGAACCGGACGGCAAGTCGGCGAAATCCTATGTGCTGCTTGCCAAGGCACTCGGCGAGACCGACCGGGTCGCCATCGTCCACTTCGCGCTGCGCAATAAGACCCGGCTGGCTGCGCTGCGGGTCAAGGATTTCTCCGGGCGGACCGTGATGGTGGTTCACACGCTGTTGTGGCCCGACGAGATCCGAGAGCCCAACTTTCCAAGCCTCGACCAAGAGGTCGAGGTCCGTGCACCGGAGCTGAAGATGGCCGGGCAGGTGGTCGCTTCGATGGCCGCCGATTTCCACCCCGACCAGTTCACCGATACCTACCAGGAGCAGCTCCGCGAATTGGTGGCAGCCAAGCTCGCCGGCGGCGAGGCGTTCACCCCGGCGCAGGCCCCGGCCATGCTCGACGATTCCGAGGACGTCTCCGATCTGCTGGCCAAGCTGGAGGCCAGTGTGCGGCGGCGGCGCGAGCAGTCAGCGGCCGCCCCACCCGCCGATCAAGCGCCGGCCGATGGTGCGCCCGCCGACCCCGAGTCCCCCGCAACGAGGTCGGCGAAGAAGTCCCCCACCAAGAAAGCGCCAGCCAAGAAGACACCGACCAAGAAGGCCCCCGCCCAGAAGGCGACAGTCAAGAAGTAGAACGTGTTACAACTTGCTTGTTACGGTGGAACGGCGAGGGAAGAGGACACGTGATCCTGGACAGATTCCGCTTGGACGGACAGGCCGCAGTCGTCACCGGGGCCGGCCGAGGACTCGGGGCCGCAATCGCCGTCGCGTTCGCCGAGGTGGGCGCCGACGTGCTGATCTGCTCGCGCACCCGGTCCGAACTGGACACGGTGGCCGCCCAGATCGAGGGCACCGGCCGGCGGGCTCACGTCGTCGTCGCCGACCTCGCCAAGCCCGAGACCACCGCCGAACTGGCGGGAATGGCCGTGGAAGCGTTCGGCCGGTTGGACGTCGTCGTCAACAACGTGGGCGGCAGCATGCCAAACACCCTGCTGACCACCAGTGTCAAGGACATGCGCGACGCCTTCACCTTCAATGTGCTTACCGCACACGCACTGACCATAGCGGCCGTACCGCTGATGCTCGAGCATTCCGGCGGCGGCGCCATCATCAACATCTCTTCGACGATGGGCCGGCTGGCCGGACGTGGATTCGCCGCGTATAGCACCGCGAAAGCCGCACTGGCGCACTACACCCGGCTCACCGCGCTGGACCTCTGCCCGCGCATCCGGGTCAACGCGATCGCCCCGGGGTCGATTCTGACCTCTGCCCTGGAGATCGTCGCCTCCAACGACGCCCTGCGCGAGCCGATGGAACAGGCCACCCCGCTGCGCCGACTCGGCGACCCGCTCGACATCGCCGCAGCGGCGGTCTACCTGGCTTCCCCCGCCAGCAGTTTTCTCACCGGCAAGATGCTCGAGGTCGACGGCGGACTGACGGTGCCGAACCTGGATCTGCCCATCCCGGATCTGTAAACCTCAACCGCCAAGGAGTTCGTATGCCCATCCGCGTCGCCCAGGTTGGCACCGGGAACGTCGGCGCCCATGCACTTCGCTCGCTGATCACCCATCCGGACTTCGAGCTCACCGCGGTGTGGGTGTCCTCGGATGCCAAGGCGGGCAAGGACGCCGCCGAGATCGCCGGGCTGGACACCCCCACCGGCATCAGGGCGACCAATGACCTCGATGCGGTGCTGGCAACCCAACCGGACTGCGCGGTCTACACCGCGATGGCCGACAACCGGCTGCTGGAGGCATTGGAGGATTACCGGCGCATTTTGGCCGCCGGGGTCAACGTGGTCGGCAGCGGCCCGGTGTTTCTGCAGTGGCCATGGCAGGTGATCCCGGACGAGATGATCAAGCCCATCGAAGACGCCGCTCATGAAGGAAAGTCGAGCGTCTTCGTCAACGGCATCGACCCCGGCTTCGCCAACGACCTGCTTCCCCTGGCCCTGACCGGGACCTGCCAGAGCATCGAGCAGGTGCGGTGCATGGAGATCGTCAACTACGCGACCTACGACAGCGCCACGGTGATGTTCGACGTGATGGGCTTCGGCAAGCCGATGGACGAGATCCCGATGTTGCTGCAGCCAGGCGTGCTGAGTATCGGCTGGGGGTCGGTGGTTCGCCAACTCGCCGCCGGGCTGGGCCTGGAACTCGACGGCCTTGAGGAGATGTACGTTCGCGAGCCCGCACCCGAGGCTTTTGACATCTCCTCCGGTCACATCGCCGAGGGGACCGCCGCCGCACTGCGGTTCGAGGTGATCGGATTGGTCGACGGGGCGCCGGCGGTGGTGCTCGAGCACGTCACCCGACTGCGCGACGATCTGTGCCCGGACTGGCCGCAGCCGGCCCAGCCTGGCGGCAACTACCGCATCGAGGTCACTGGGGAACCGTGCTACGCACTCGATCTGTGCCTGTCCAGCCCGAACGGAGACCACAATCACGCCGGCGTGCTCGCCACCGCCATGCGCGTGGTCAACGCCATTCCCGCCGTCGTGGCAGCCCAGCCAGGTATCTGCACCACATTGGACCTGCCACTGGTCACCGGAAAGGGGTTGTACTCTGCCCCATAGGGGGTTAGGCCCCAGAGGGGCATTAGGGGCTACACGGGGACTACTCCAAAGGGGACTAGGAGGACGTCATGGCGACCTCACGCCAGCGCGTTGCCCCGACCTTGGCTATCACGGTCGCCGTCACATGCTGGGCAGTCGGATCCCTCGCTGCCCCGGGCATCGCCGCCGCCGACAGCCAAGTGATCACCAATTGCCCGCATATCACCGAGACGGGCGGCGTGATCCTTGCCGACACCGCCACCGAATGCGCCACCCGGGACAACTACCAGTACAACGCCGCGCCGACCGAGCCCGATCTGCCCTACCCGTGGGATGACCCGTTCTACGGTCCGGCGCTTCTGATCGGCGGCATGGCACGCGGTCCGGTGCCGGCAGCCGGCGGCGGTGTGCGCTGACATGAGCCGACCATGAGAACAACCGTGCTGATTGCAGCACTCGTGGCCGGGCTCGTAACGGCCGCCCCCGCGCACGCCGCTCCCGAATGCGTCGACGTCGGGCCGGGAACCCGGATGTGCAACCGCGGCCCCGGACACACGGGGATCACCACGACACCGATTCCCATCGACCCCTATCATCTGGGCGGATTCGGTTTCGGTACGCCGGTGTTCGGCCTCGGTGGCGGCGGCATCTGGTTCGGCTTTTGAGGTCCGAACCGACGACGGTCCGGGGGAAGCCGGGATGGTCGTTGCTCGGGCCGGCCTTCGTCGCCGCCATCGCCTATGTGGACCCGGGCAACATCGCCGCCAACGTCAGCGCTGGGGCGCAGTTCGGCTTCCTGCTCGTGTGGGTGATCGTGGCGGCCAACCTGATGGCTGCGCTGGTGCAGTACCTGAGCGCGAAACTCGGCCTGGTCACCGGGCATACGCTTCCCGAAGCGGTCCGGGACCGCACCGGGACCCCCTCCCGGATCGCCTACTGGCTCCAGGCCGAGTTGGTGGCCATCGCCACCGACGTCGCCGAGATCATCGGCGGCGCCATCGCCCTGCAACTGCTCTTCGGCCTTCCCCTCATTCTCGGCGGAGTCATCACCGGAGTGGTGTCGCTGGGGCTGCTGATGATCGGCGACCGGCGCGGCCAGCCGATATTCGAACGGGTCATTACCGGCCTACTGCTGGTCATCACCATCGGTTTTCTGGCAAGTCTGGTGGTCAAGGCACCACCGGCTAGTGCGGTGATCGGCGGACTGGTGCCGCGATTCGACGGAGTCCAGAGCGTTCTGCTAGCCACCGCCATGCTGGGCGCGACGGTGATGCCCCACGCCGTCTACCTGCATTCCGGCCTGGCCAGAGACCGCCACGGCCATCCCGATGCCGGACCGGAACGCACCACATTGCTGCGCGCCACACGCTGGGACGTCGGCGCTGCGATGCTCATCGCCGGCACCGTGAACCTAGCGATGCTGCTGTTGGCTGCCACCAACCTCCGGGGCCGGGACGGTACCGACACCATCGAGGGTGCGCACGCGGCCGTCGCCGACACGCTGGGTCCGGTCGTGGCATTGTTCTTCGCGATCGGCCTGCTCGCCTCCGGACTGGCGTCAACCTCGGTCGGCGCCTACGCCGGCGCGATGATCATGCAGGGGTTGTTGCGCAGACGATTTCCCCTGCTGGTGCGCCGAGGCGTCACCCTGCTGCCCGCCCTGCTCGTTCTGGCCAGCGGAATGGATCCCACCCGCGCGCTGGTGCTCTCCCAGGTGGTGCTGTCCTTCGGCATTCCGTTCGCGCTCGTCCCCCTGGTTCGGCTGACCGGCAACCGCACCTTGATGGGCGCGGACGCCAACAGCGCGCTGACCACTGCCCTCGGCTGGTTGGTGGCTGCTCTGATCACGGTTCTGAACGTGGCCTTGATTTACCTCACCCTCAACGGCTGAGATTCGCGTCACACACCGATCCGGGACGGGGATCGCTCCGAATTGCAGACGTGGAAACCGCAACGACCCCCGCGCTGTACCCCACCCTGGTCACCCATCTGCACCGCTGGCCGGCGCGTCACTATGCCGAACACCGCAGCTACGCCTGGTACGTCGACCTCGACGACTTGCCGCGGCTCCCCCGATGGATCCGCCCGTTCGCCCGCTTCGAAGCTGCCGACCACTTCGACGGCGGTCCGAATGACACGCTGCGCCAGCGAGTGGACGCCTTCCTCGCACGCAAGGGTGTGTTCATTCCGGGGGGTCGGGTCACCGCACTGCTACTGCCGCGCGTGCTAGGACACGCGTTCAACCCGCTGAGCTTGTTCTGGTGCCACGACGCCGCCGGAGCGCTGCAATGCGTGGTCGCCGAGGTTATGGGCACCGGGGGAGACCGAAGGGCCTTCCTCCTCCCGCCAGCCGAAGACGAGCCGGCCGCGGTCACCGAGGCACTGCGGGCAGCGCCGTTCGCCGACAACGAGGGCTACTTCCTACTGCGGGTGCCGCGGCCCGGGGAGATGCTGGACCTAAGCGTGTCCCTGCACCGCGAGCAGAACGCGGCGCTGGTGGCCACCTGGCGGGGTCGGCGGCGACCAGCAACCGTCGGCCGTGTCTTGATGCTGCAACTCACCAACCCCCTTGCTCCGCAGATGGCCAGGCTGGCCCTGCGGTGGCAAGTTGCCGTGCTGCGCTGGCGGGGAATACCCGCGGAACCGGCCCTGCCGCCCAGGCAGATCGAACGGACGTCGTTCGACGGCGCACAGGGCTGGGGGGCAAAGACCCATTCGTGGGCGGCACCGTGACCCGTCTGCTTGACCGTCCCGCTACGCTGCTCGTTGATGGCCCCGAGAAAGACGGATACGCGCCGGTGACCAGCACGGACCTTGACGCGCTGTTGCGCAGGGTCGCCCACCGCGACTCAGACGCGTTCGCCGCTCTGTACGACGCCACCCGATCTCGGGTTTACGGCATGGTCCTCCGCGTGCTGCGTGACCGCGGATACAGCGAGGAAACCACCCAGGACGTCTATCTGCAGGTGTGGCGAACCGCAGAGAGCTACGACCCGGCGTCGGGCAGCGCGCTGGCCTGGTTGCTCACCCTGGCCCACCGCAGGGCCGTGGACCGGGTCCGCTCCGAAGAAGCCGCGTCCCAGCGCAATTCGCGGTACGGCGCTGCGACGATCGACCGAGACACCGATGACGTGACACACGCGGTGATTGCCGACGAGGAAAGACAGCGGGTCGCCGCTTGCCTAGATGGGCTCACCGAGATGCAGCGCGACGCCGTCGAACTCGCCTACTACCAGGGATTGACCTACGTTCAGGTCTCCGAACGTCTTTCGGCCAACCTCGCGACTGTGAAGTCGCGGATGCGCGATGCGTTGCGAGGACTGCGCAAGTGCCTGGGTGTGCGGTGAGGGCGGGACGATGACTCGATCATTTGACGATCAGCACACATCAGACCTACTCGACCTGGCCGTGCCTTATGCCCTGCATGCGGTCTCGGATGCCGAACGCGACGAGATCGAAGCCCAGGTGGCCGACGCCGGCCTTCCGGTCGCGGACGCCTTTTATGACGAGGTCCGGGCGACCCGGGAAACTATGGCGGTGGTCTCGGCGGCCAGTGCCGCCGAGCCTCCCACTGATCTCCGGGACCGGCTGCTGAATGCCGTTGCCGCGGATTCCGACCACAACGTGCGGAGCCTGTCGACCGCCCGGTCCGGCCGTCGCTGGCGAACGACCCTGCTTTCGGCTGCCGCCGTCCTGGCGGTGGCGCTGGCCGCAGTGGGCCTCGGCGTTACGTTGCGACCCCCGGCGCAGCAGCAGTCCACCGCACAGCAGGTGTTCTCCGCTCCCGACGTGCACACCGTGTCCGGTGCGATCCCGGCCGGCGGTACCGCAACGGTGGTGTTCTCCCGTGACCGCAACGCCGGTGTGCTGGTGATGAATGACGTGCCGCCCCCCTCGCCGGGCAACGTCTACCAGATGTGGCTGGTCAGCTCCAGCGGCGCGAAATCCGCCGGGACGATGGACTCCGAAGCCGTAGCACCGTCGACCACCGCGGTCCTCGACAATCTCGGCGACTCGACAAAGCTGGCGTTCACCGTCGAACCCGGAACCGGATCGACCCGCCCCACCGGGACCGTTATCGCTGAGTTACCGCTCAGCTGATCCTCCCCCAAGCTCGGTCGCCGCTATCTGATCGCGCGCCGCGCCTGCGACGCCGCGTACCGCTGAGCCGGAGTCACCGGAGCGGCCGGACGGCAGGCGGTAAGCTGCCACCCGGTCCGCCCCCGTAGCTCAGGGGATAGAGCACGGCTCTCCTAAAGCCGGTGTCGCAGGTTCGAATCCTGCCGGGGGCACCAGCCGCTAACCGGCTTCAGGTCGGCTACACGCTCAGCGGGTCGCCCCCCGTCACCGGCGCGCCGATCACCTTGCGGAACCCGTAGCGCAGGCTATCGATCAGCTCCTCCCGATCCTGTACCGCCGCGTCATCGCTGCTGATCCCCAGGCTCGCGGTATCGGTGTAGGTCAGCATCGTCACGTTGATCGCCGCCCCGACGGTCCCGACCAACGGGTACATCCGCATGACCTTCGCCCCGGCCAGCCACACCGGAACCGGCAGACCCGGCACATTCGACGCGGTCAGGTCGGAGGTCTGGGCAGCCGCGGACACCAGCTCCGGAGGCAGGAACCGGCTGAGCTCAGCGAGGTAGTCGGCCAGCTTCAGAGCCGGCTCGGCCCGCCAGGCGCGCACGGTGCTGGCCGCCGTTTCCAGCACGTCGTCGATGGCGTTGCTCACCGGGATCTCGAAGCGCGCGATGGTCACCGCGTTGCCCTCCTCCGCGGAGGTGCGCAGGGAGATGGGCATGTTCATCCGCAGCTCGCCGACCGGGTGGCCCATCTTCTCGTGGTAGCGACACATGCCGACGCTGATCGCCGCGAGGAACAGGTCGTTGACGGTCCGGTCCCGTTTCTTGGCGGCCGCCTTGAATTTGGCGAAGTCCAGGTCGATGGTGTCGAAGTGGTAGTTGATGCTGCGTCCCCGCAGGATCGGGGACAACGGCTCGACCGACACTTTGGTGAATCGCGCCACGGATTCGGCCGTACCCCTGACCTTCCCGATCAGGGTCCGCGGGTGGCGGATCGCGGAGAGCGCCAGCGAAGGGAGGCCCTTGATCGCCTCCTCTGCGGTCTTGGCCACCCAGCCGACGTTGTTGCGAACCACCGCCTGCACGAAGCCCTTCGTGTCGAGGACCACCGGCGCCGGCGCCGGCGGCATCGGACCCAGATCGACGCCCTCCGGGGTGAAGTCGAGCAAGGCCAAGCCGAGCTGCACCGCACCCTGGCCGTCGGCGATGGCATGGTGCAGCTTCTGCACCAGCACAGACTTGCCTTCGGGCAGGCCCTCGAGCAGGGTGACCCGCCACAACGGCCGGTCCTTGTCGAAATCAGCCATGCTCTGGCGACGGGCCTCCTCGAGGACGTCAGCCCACGTCGATCCCTCGGGCATGCGGAAACGGCGCATATGGAAGGACAGATCAAAGTTGGGATCGACCACCACACGCGGTGTCTCGAAACCGGTCGGCCCCTCGACAATCACCGAGCGCAGTACCGGGGCGAGTCGGGTGGCCCGCTCGTAGCGCTCCCGCAGCTTGCTCCAGTCCGGGCTGCTCTCCAGCACGAGCAGCCCCAGAATGGTGGAACGCATTACCGGATCGTCGGTGGCCATCCGCCAGGTAGCGAAATCCCAGCCGCCGAGCCGCCGGGCCTCTGTGATGGTCTCCCCGCCTCGGAGTGTCTTGGCGGGTATCTTCTGCGGCGGCGCCTCTTTCACGGCAACTTTCTTCGCGGTCGCCTTCTTCGCGGTCGCCTTATTCGCGGTCGCCTTCTTCGCGGGCGCCTTCTTCGCGGGCGCCTTCTTCGCGGGCGCCTTCTTCGCGGCAGCGGTCGTGGCGACGGCCTTCTTCACGGGCGCCTTCTTCGCGGCAGCCTCTTTCGCGGGCGCCTTCTTCGCGGGCGCCTTCTCCACGGCTGCTGTCTCGACCGGGGCATTGCTTTCCGGGCTGTCCGCCACGGTGTCCTCCTTGATTCGGGGTCGTCCAACGCTAAACCCCGATAGAGGGTCGCGACGGGTAAATCCGGATGGCGAGCCGAGGCGTCTCCAAGCGCCCTGCCGGGCCCGACATTGGGGTGCGGCAACGAAGTGGCCCAGAACCGAAAGGTTCGGGGCCACTCCACCGCCAGACGCGCTCGGGCCGCTGGACGAGCGCGGCACCGAGACGGGCTCGCTGGCGACCTCAACGGCTGCGGGCGCGGCGAGGGAAACGGCCCACTGACGCCGCGGCCGGCGTCGTCTGCAGCCCGGGTTGATCGGTGACGTCGGAGATGACACCGGGAAGCCCGGTCACCGCGCCGCTGCAACCGCTGAATTAGGCGTTGGCGAGCACGCAGTTACCCGCCGCCAGCGGCCCAAGGTAGAAGGTCGGGATCATCGTGGTCACCGAGAGGAACTGGTCCTGGTTGCTGGCCGGGAAGTCAGTGCTGAAAGATCCGATTCCGCCGAAGCCACCCCAGCCGTGGTCGTCGTCGTCATCGTCATGGCCGCAGCCGTAGCCGTGGTCGTTGTCGCTTCCACCAACGAGATGGCCGGCGCGCCCTCAGTCAGGTTCAACGCCCGGGCCGGGGCTTCGTTGACGTTGATCGCCGGCATGGCGAACGACAGCGCACCGACGCTGGCCAGCGCGGTACCGGTGAGGGACAGAGAGCGCACGGACTCGGTCATGTTGCTGAACTCCCCGATGCAATTACGCGGAAAATTTCCCGAGAAGGCACAAGGCGAAAGCTCGCGGGCCGACCAAGGAGGATGCTCTCTTAATTGGAGTATTCTTTCGTTCCGTGAGCGCAACCACCGGCGGCAACGTCTGGATTCTCGGCGGGTACCAGAGCGACTTCGCGCGCAATCTCACCAGAGAGGGTCGCGACTTCGCCGATCTGACCCGGGAGGTGGTCGACCAGACCCTGGCCGAGGCGATGATCGACGCGGCCGACATCGGCGTCGTCCACGTCGCCAACGCCTTCGGTGAGATGTTCGCCGGCCAGGGCCATCTGGGAGCGATGCCCGCCACCGTCCATGACGGACTGTGGAACACCCCGGCGACCCGACACGAGGCGGCCTGCGCTTCGGGCAGCGTTGCCGCCCTGGCCGCGATGGCGGACCTGCGGGCCGGGAACTACCGGACTGCACTGGTGGTCGGCCTGGAACTGGAGAAGACGGTGCCCGGCGACACCGCCGCAGCGCACCTCGGCGCAGCGGCCTGGACCGGACACGAGGGTCAGGAAGCCAAGTTTCTCTGGCCCTACATGTTCGCCCAGGTCGCCGACGAATACGACCGCCGATTCGGACTCGACGACGCCCATTTGCGCGCGATCGCCGCGGTGAACCTGACCAACGCCCGGCGCAACCCCAACGCCCAGACCCGGGACTGGCGGGTACCCGACCTCACGGCCAGCGGCGACGACGACTCGGTCAACCCCCGCATCGAAGGACGCATCCGCCGCTTCGACTGCAGTCAGATGACCGACGGCGGCGCGGGCGTGGTCCTGGTCGGCGACGAGTTCCTGCGCGAACACCCCGGAATCCGCCCGATCGGGCTCATCGAGGGCTGGGGCCATCGCACCGTCGGCCTGGGGCTGCGGCAGAAGCTCGAGCGCGACGCCGGCAACCCTTACGTGCTCCCCCACGTTCGCGCCGCCGTTCTGGACGCCTTCGGCCGCGCGCGGACCGACATCGACGGCATCGACGGCTTCGAGGTGCACGACTGCTTCACCCCCAGCGAGTATCTGGCCATCGACCACATCGGGCTGACCGGGCCCGGCGAATCATGGAAGGCCGTGGAGTCCGGCGACATCGAGATCGGCGGCCGGTTGCCGATCAACCCGAGCGGCGGTCTGATCGGCGGCGGCCACCCGGTCGGCGCCTCCGGCATCCGGATGCTGCTCGACGCCGCCAAACAGGTCAGCGGGCTGGCGGCGGACTACCAGGTGGACGGCGCGCGGCGGTTCGGAACCCTCAACATCGGCGGAAGCACCGCCACCACGGCCAGTTTCGTCATCGGATCCGCCGAGGACGCCGCCTGATGGGAGTCTGAAATGGACGTTGAGATCGTCGGAAAGTTCCTGTCCACCCTGCCCGACGACGACGATCACCCCTACCGGACGGGTCCGTGGCGACCGCAGAACACCGAATGGAAGGCGGACGATCTGACCGTTGTCGCCGGGGAGGTTCCTGTCGACCTCGACGGGATCTACCTGCGCAACACCGAGAATCCGCTGCATCCCGCGTTGAAGTCCTACCATCCCTTCGACGGCGACGGGATGCTGCACATCGTCGGCTTCCGCGACGGGAAAGCCTTCTACCGCAACCGGTTCGTCCGCACCGAGGCCTTCGAGGACGAGCAGCAGGCCGGCGGGCCGTTGTGGCCCGGACTGGCCGAGCCGCTGTCGCTGGCCAGGGCCGACCATGGCTGGGGGGCACGCACGATGCTCAAGGACGCGTCGAGCACCGACGTCGTCGTTCACCGCGGCACTGCGCTGACGAGCTTCTACCAGTGCGGCGACCTCTACCGGGTGGATCCCTACACCGGCGAAACCCTCGGCAAGGACACCTGGAACGGCGCCTTCCCGTTCGACTGGGGCGTTTCGGCACACCCGAAGGTCGATGAGCGGACCGACGAGATGTTGTTCTTCAACTACGCCAAGTCCGCGCCCTATTTGCATTACGGGGTGGTGGACGCCGACAACGACCTGGTCCACTACGTCGACGTGCCCCTGCCAGGCCCCCGGCTTCCGCACGATATGGCGTTCACCCGCAACTACGCGATCCTCAACGACTTCCCGTTGTTCTGGCGCCCGGAGCTACTGGAGCGCAACCTGCACGTGCCGCACTTCTACCGGGACATGCCGTCGCGTTTCGCGGTGATCCCCCGGCGCGGGGGCAGCACCGACATCCGCTGGTTCGAAGCCGATCCGACCTTCGTGCTGCACTTCACCAACGCCTATGAGGACGGCGACGAGATCGTGCTGGACGGTTTCTATCAGGGTGAGCCAGAACCGGCCGACGACGGCACCGGGGACAAATGGCAGCGCGCGTTCCGTTTCCTGGCGCTGGACCGGATGCAGGCCCGACTGCACCGCTGGCGGCTCAACCTGGTCACCGGTTCGCTCATCGAAGAACCGTTGAGCGACACCATCTCCGAGTTCGGCATGATCAACCCCGGCCACGGCGGCGAACCGTACCGCTACGTCTATGCCGCGACCGGCAAGCCGGGCTGGTTCCTCTTCGACGGACTGGTCCGCCATGACGTGGTGGCCGGGACCGAACAACGCATCGGTTTCGGCGACGGCGTCTACGGCAGCGAGACCGCGATGGCCCCGCGGCTGGGCAGCGCCTCCGAGGACGACGGCTATCTGGTCACGCTGACCACCGACATGAACGACGATGCGTCCTACTGTCTGGTCTTCGATGCCGCCCGGATCGAGGATGGGCCGGTCTGCAAACTGCAACTGCCGGAGCGCATTTCCAGCGGAACCCATTCCACCTGGGTCGCCGGTTCGGAACTGCGGCGCTGGCGGGAGACCGACACCACCGCGGCGGCCGTCGGACTCGGGTAACGGTGGAGGGGGAAGTCAACGGGGCCGCCCCGACCGCATTGGAACCCGGCGACACCAACGCCATCGGCCGGATGCTGGGGCTGCTCGGCGACGAGTGGACCCTGCTCATCCTGCAGCAGTCACTGATGGGCGCAGATCGCTACAGTCACTTCACCACTGCGCTGCCGGTATCTAACTCGGTGTTGACCAAACGGCTGCGGCTGCTGGTTGACGAGGGCCTGTTGGCCCGGCGGAAGAACCGGTACCTGCCCACGGCGCGGAGCCGTTCGCTGTGGCCTCTGCTGCTGTTGATCTGGGAATGGGAGCGCACTTGGGCGGGCACACACCGCGAGCGGCTGCCGGAGATGCGCGACGACCACTGCGGGGATTTGTTCTCCGCGCTGTGGCGTTGCTCGGCCTGCGGCGTGCCGGTCCACGGCGACGAGGTCGAACTCACCCTCGGGCCCAGCGGGCAGTGGACGCGATCCGCACCGGCCTCCGCCACCCGGCGCCGGTCCGACTCGCAGGCCGGCGAGCGACAGGCGGGGCTGTTCCCGGAGACCATGGCCGTGCTCGGCAACCGCTGGGCGGCCGCCCTCCTCCTCGCGGCTTTTCTGGGAACCGAGCGTTTCACCGACTTCCAGACTCAGCTCGGGGCACCGCCGAGCCTGCTGGCCGAACGGCTCCAGACGTTCTGCGCCATCGGTGTGCTGAGTACCCGGCCGGCCCATCGCACAGGATCGGAGCGGGTGCACTACCGACTGAGCGAGAAGGGCTTGGCCTTCGGCGCCGTTCTGGCCGCCGCGTTGCAGTGGGCACAGCGCTGGTTCGTCGCCCCGGAGGGACCGGCCATCACCCTGCGCCACGACGGTTGCGGGAAGGCGTTCACCGGTGAACTGGCCTGTGACCGGTGTGGCGGGCGACTGAGCGGGTCTCAGGTACGCGTCACCGTGGCGGCAGTAGTTGGAACCCCTTGATGATCTCGTCGGAATCCTTGATGTAGGTCGGGTCGTCGGGCTTGACCGTCTGCACCGTCAGCGTCGCAACCCAGATCAGATCGCCGGCCTTGTACACAACGCCCAGCTGCTTGGCACTGCGCGGTGGGACGGCCGGGGCCTTTTTTCCCAGCTTCACCTCGGGCGCGGTGTAGGTGGTCGACAGCGCGGGCGCACCGCACACCTCGGTCGGGGTGGCGTTGAGATCTGTGAGCTTGAGCTTCTTGGCGAGCTGATCGTTCTGGGCCTGCAGAATCTGTTCGGGCCGGCCGACGTCGGAGGGGACCTTCTGCAGGGTGACCACAGCGTTCGGGGTGAACCCGTCGGCGGCCAGGCCGGGGTTGCGGATGGCGAACCGGATCTGCTCGGAGTCCATCTTGGTGCTCCGTTCCCACCCCTGCGGCGACGGTATCCGCATCCTGGGCTCCTGGTCGGTGCGGGTGGGGACGTCGGTCAGCTCAACCGAAACCTCCTGGCACTTCTCCGCGCTCGGGGTGTTGCTCGAACATCCTGTCGCCGACACCGTCAGCACGGCCGCCACGCCGATCGCCGCGACCGCCCGGGTCGGACTCAGTACTCTGCGCATCTACTCCCCTTCGAAACCGGCAACAGCCTACCGGCGCACCTGAGCAGAGTCCGGCGTCTCGTCTGCTCGCCCACTCGACAACGCACAGACCAGCGCCCACACCGAACAGGCCAGCACCCCGAGCGCACAGACGGCACCGACGTAGAACCCGTAACCCGCTGCGACCGGAGGGCTGACGTTCGCGGCGAAGTACCACCACACCAGAACAGCGACGAGCACCGAGACCACCACCGCCGCCGCGGCCGCCAGCCGCGCCGAGAGATCCCGGCCGACCAGCGCGCCGAGCACGATGAGCACCGAAGACAGCAGCACGATCAACTGACCCGCACCGAACCGGGGCGGCAAGCTGATGCTGCCGACCGTCCCGCCGATCGCGCTGGCCCGGCCCCCTCCGAGCGCGCTGGTGGTCAGCCAGGGCAGCCAGGAACTGATCGCCAGACCGGCGGCGCAGAACGCGACCGACCACCCGGGACGCAGGCGAGCCATTCCCAGACCCTAACGGCTACCGTGGGTGCCATGACGGAGCTACCCGAGTGACGGCGTTACCCGAGTGGCTGGGGCAACTGGAGTTGAGTCCTCATCCCGAGGGCGGCTGGTTCCGCGAAACCTGGCGCAGCGACGTGACGCTGCCTCCGTCCGCTCTGCCGGCGGGCTACGACGGCCCCCGCAGCGCCGGCACGGCGATTCTGTTCGCGTTGATGCCCGGTCAGCAGTCGGCGTGGCATACCGTGCGCAGCGCCGAGATGTGGTTTTACCACCGCGGAAGCCCGCTCGCGCTGGAGATCGGCCCCGACCGGGACAGCGCGACCGTACTGACCCTGGGTTCGGACATCCTCGCCGGTGAGCACCCCCAACTGGTGGTTCCGGCCGCCCACTGGCAGCGGGCCCGGCCGATCGGCAACGAGCCGAGCCTGGTCAGCTGCGTCGTGGTCCCGGGCTTCGACTTCGCCGACTTCCAACTCGAGGCCGGCCACCCGGCGGCGCAGTAGCGATTTGTCATGCGCGGTCACATCATCGTCTGTGGTGACGATGCCCTCGCCCGGAGGATCATCGACGAACTCAACGACGCCGAGCTGTCCGTCGTTCTCCTGGCAAGCCCCAACGCCTTGGACGCCGCCGGGGTCGCCACCGCGCATGCGGTGATCGCCGCCGCCGCCGAGGACTCGGTCAACCTCGAAGTCGCCCTGCTGGCCCGGCAGGCCAACCCCAGGGTCCGGGTGGTGGCTCGGTTGTCCAACGCCGTTCTGCACCAGGCGATGAACGACGGCATCGGCCCCGGTGCGGTGCTCGACGTCGCCGCCCTGGCTGCGCCGTCGGTGGTGGAGGCGATGCTGGGCCGGACCGCGCACTCCATCAGGGCCGGCGGGGTCGATTTCGTCGTCTCCAGCGACACCGTCGAACGCAATGGCACGCTCCGGGAGATCTACGGCCGGCTGGCCCCGGTCGCCGTCATCCGGGGGGAGAACGCCCCGACGCCCGGTGAGGTGATCGCTTGCCCGCATCTCGACGACCCGGTATTCGAGGGCGACCGGGCCACGGTGATGGGCCAGGCCGAGGAACTGAGCCGACGCGGCCTGAGGGTGGGGCTCGAGGAGGACGCCGAACCGGCCCACCGCTCGCCGCCGGTCCGTGCCTTCGACGGGGCGCGGGCGTTCCACGAGGATGTCAACCCGATGTTCTACGGCGCACTGGGCATCGCCATGACGATGCTGCTCGGTTCGACGGTTCTGCTGCGATTCACCTTCGATCCGCCCATGGGTTGGATGGATTCGCTGTCCTTCGCCACCGAGACCCTGACCACCGTCGGGTACGGAGACTTCACCTTCTTCGGTCAGCACCTCTGGCTGCGGCTGTGGGGCGTGGTGATGATGCTCAGCGGCATCGCCATGATCTCTGTCATGGTTGCGTTCGTCGCCGACGTGCTGCTTTCGCGGCGGCTCTACCAAGCCGCCAGCCGCCAGCAGGTCAGCCACCTTCGCCGCCACTTCGTTGTCGTCGGTCTGGGATCGTTCGGCATCCGCGTGGCCAGCATGCTCAAAGAGGCCGGCCACCCCGTGGTGGTCGTCGAACGCGACGAGGACAACCGCTACGTTTCCGCCCTGACGGAACAGCGCATCCCGGTGATTGCCGGCGACGCCACGCTCCGGACGACCCTCACCGCCGCGCGTGCCGAACACGCCCGGGCCGTCGCGGTCCTGACCGAGGACGACATCGTCAATATCGAGACCGGACTCGTGCTCCGTGAGATGACCGTTCCGCCCGGGGTCAAGACACGATCCGGCGTTCGCATCGTGCTGCGGATCTACGACCGGGCCCTGGGAAACGCGGTCGGCCGCCGACTGGACTTCAACCATGTGCGCTCGGTGGTCGACCTGGCCACACCCTGGTTCATCGGTGCGGCGATGGGCCTGGACGTCGTGGGCACCTTCTCGGTGGGCCAGCGTTCCTTCATGGTGGGCGGGGTCCTGATCCAGCCCGACAGCGAACTGGACGGGATGCCGATCTCCGAGCTGTCCACGCTGACCCGGGTAATCGCCGTCGAGCGCAAGGGTGAGGGGGCCGAACTGCATCCGCGCCGCGATACCAGCTTCCAGGCCGGGGACACCGCCTATCTGGTCGGCCCGTACCACGAACTGCTCGACACACTGCGCAAGGGCCAGCGCGAGGACCGGCCGCGCAAAGCCGGACCCCCGATCGGCACCGTCGAGCGGCTAGGACTCGGCGGCGGACCCTTCGACGCCGAGTACCCGTAAAGCGTTGTCCTTCAGGATCAGCGGCAGAATCGCCGGGTCGATCCCCAGCGCCTCGAAGTCCCGGCGCCAGCGCTCCAGCGTGATGTAGGGGTGGTCGGTGCCGAACAACGCCTTGGTGCGCAGTTGACGCCCGAGGGCACCGACGAGTTGCGGCGGAAAGTACTTCGGCGACCAGCCGGAAAGATCGATATAGCAGTTGGCCTTGTGAGCGGCGATCGCGATCTGGGCATCCACCCAGGGAACCGCCGGATGGGCCATCACGATGGTCAGTTCGGGGAAGTCCGCGGCAACGTCATCGAGCAGCATCGGATCGGAGTAGCGCAGCTTGATGCCGTGTCCGCCGGGCAGCGCCGAACCCAGGCCTGTCTGGCCGGTATGGAATAGCGCGGGTACACCGGCCGCGGCGATCGCCTCGTAGATCGGGTAGAAGCGGCGCAGGTTCGGTTCGAATCCCTGCAGGCTGGGATGGAACTTGAACCCCCGGACCCCGTAATCGTCGACCAGTTCACTCACCCGCCGCACCGCCGCCCTGCCTGCCCACGGATCCACCGACCCGAAGGGGATCAGCACGTCGTTGTTGCGGAGGCACCCGGCGACGAGATCCTCGACGGAATTGCCCGGGTGCCCGGTGGCGCTCCGGGCGTCGATGGTGAAGACCACTGCGGCGGTGTTGTGCCGGCGGTAGTGCGCGGCCAGATCGTCGACGCGGGAGACGTGATCGGGTCCGAGTTTGAAGTAGCGGCCGGTAGCCTCGGCGAGTTCCGGGTCGTAGGCGCAATTTCCGGCCGAGTCGACGTCGACGTGGGTGTGGATGTCGATGGCGTCCACCGAAGCGAAGTCGATACCGTACTCGTAGAACACCGGGTCAGCCTTCGACGAACGTCGCCTTGAACCGCTCCAGCGACTCCTGAATGTCGCCGCGCAGGGCCGCGGCGACGAGCATCCCGATGGGCCCGAACAAGGCGGGGCCGCCGAGGTGGACGTCCATCGTGACGACCGAAGCGGCCCCGCCGCTGCCCGAGCCCCCCTCGCCGGGGCGAACCTTGCCGATCAGTTTGACCTTGACGCCCCCGACTCCGACGCCGTTGAGCGTCATCGTCTCCGGCGGGTTGAAGTGGACGATCGTCCACTTCACCCGGTTGGGCATACCCTTGACCTCGACAATGGACTCCACAACGGTTCCCTTGCCGAGGTCCTCGGGCAGCCTGGAGCGCCAGACCCGGTGGATGGTCAGCCACTCCTTGTACCGGGACAGGTCGGAGGCGTGGTTCCAGGCCTCCTCGGGAGATAGCGGAACGTCTACGGAGACCGAGACTTTCGCCATCGGGTTTTACTGGCCGTCGGCCTTGTCGGCCACGTCGGCGGCGTCCTTGGCCTTGTCGGCAGCCTCCGCAGCCGCACCCTTCGCCGTTTCGGCGGCCTCGGTCACCTTGTCCACGGCGGCGTGGGCGGCACCCTGCACCTTGTCGACGGTCTCGGAGAACTTGCCGCCGGTCTTCTCGTCGATCACATCGCCGGCCTTGTCGATCGCGGCCTCCACCTTGTCGGCGTTCTCGCTGATGACGTCCTTGGCCTTGTCGATGTTCTCGCTGATGGCTTCTTTGGCCTTGTCGATGAAGGACATGTGTCCACCCTTTCGTGGTGTCGTGATAGCGGGTGCCGTCCGGTCATCCGGCGAACATCCCGCCGCCGAACTACGCAACGCAGTCGGCCCGACGCCACAATAGCCGGGGCTCGCCGAGGACTTTGCCCTGGATCCACCACGACGCCTCGATCAGACCGGCGGCCAGCAGACCGATGAGCACCGCGGTCGCCGTCATCGACGGGTCGGAGGGATCCAGCATGAACTTCTCCCTGGCCAGCGGTGAGGCGAAGATCACCAGATAGCCCGTCGCCGAGGCCGCGACCAACGCCACCCGCCACCACTGGTAGGGCCGGGCCACCACGGCGAGCACCCACAAAGAGCCGATCAGCAGGGTGATCAGCGCCGCCGTGGAGGCCTGGGTCTGCTGTACGGCGTTGCCGTAGCGGCCAGGGTAGGCCAGCAAATAGGAGACGAACGTGGACAGCCCGACAATCACGCCGGCGGGCAGCGCGGAGGTCATCACCCGGCGGACGAAACCGGTCTTGGCGCGCTCGTTGTTCGGCGCCAACGACAGGATGAACGCCGGGATCCCGATGGTGAACCAGGCTGCGATGGTGACGTGGATCGGCTGGAACGGGTAGAGCAGTGGCTCGGTGTGGCCGAAATGCGACACCAGTCCGGCCAGGCCCACCAGAAGGGCCAGCAGGACCGAGTAGACGGTCTTGGTAAGGAACAGGTTGGAGACCCGTTCGATGTTGCCGATCACCCGGCGGCCCTCTCCGACCACATAGGGCAGGGTGGCGAACTTGTTGTCCAGCAACACGATCTGGGCCACCGCCCGCGAGGCCGGGCTGCCTGAGCCCATCGCCACACCGATGTCGGCGTCCTTGAGTGCCAGCACGTCGTTGACACCGTCCCCGGTCATCGCCACCGTGTGGTCACGGGACTGCAGCGCGTGGACCATGGCCCTTTTCTGGTCCGGGCGTACCCGGCCGAAGGTGGTGTACTCGGCCATGGTGTCGGCCAGCGCATCCGGGTCGGTCGGCAACTCGCGGGCGTCCATGGTCTCCCCGCGCAGGCCCAGCGATGCGGCCACCGCACCCACCGACACCGCGTTGTCCCCGGAGATCACCTTGACCGAAACATGCTGGCTGGCAAAGTATTCCAAGGTGTCGTGGGCGTCCGGGCGGATCCGCTGCTCCAGGATCACCAGCGCCACCGGCGTCACCCGACCGGGCGCGTCAGGACTGTCGACCTGGTGCTCGGAGGAGCCCAGCAACAGCACCCTCAGACCGCGGGCTCCGATCTCCTCGGCTTGTTCGGCGGCCGTCGACGCGGGGTCCAATAGCACGTCGGGTGCGCCGATGACCCAGTTGCCGTGCTCGACATAGGAGGCCCCGCTCCACTTGGTGGCGGACTTGAACGGCGCCACCGCCGTCGACCGCCACCCGGGCGCTTCCGGATAGGCCTCGGCGATGGCCTGCATGCTGGCGTTCGGGCGCCCGTCGTCGGCGGCGAGCGAGGCCAGAACCGCGGCGACCCGGTCCGCACCGACCTCGCCGAGTGGACTGGTATCGGAGAGCCGCATCCCGTTCTCGGTCAGGGTGCCGGTCTTGTCCGCGCACACCACATCGACGCGGGCCAGGCCTTCGATCGCCGGCAGTTCCTGAACCAGGCATTTGCGCCGGCCCAGCCGAATGACACCGACCGCGAACGCGATCGAGGTCATCAGCACCAGGCCCTCCGGCACCATCGGGACCAGCGCACCAACCATCCGCAGCACGGACTCGCGCCACCCGACGTGGGTGAGGAACAACTGGGTGTAGATCGTCAGCAGACCGGTCGGCCACAGCAGATAGGTGATGAACTGCAGGATCCTGTTGATACCGCTGCGCAGTTCGGACTTCACCAGGGTGAACTTGCTGGCCTCCTCGGCGAGCCGGGCGGCGTAGGCCTCCCGGCCCACCTTGGTCGCGCGGTAGGCACCGGTCCCGGCGACCACGAAACTGCCCGACATGACCGGATCGCCCACCGCCTTGGCGATCGGATCCGCCTCGCCGGTGAGCAGCGATTCGTCGATCTCGCACCCCGCCGCCTCCATCAGTTCGCCGTCGACGACGATCTGGTCGCCCGGACCGAGTTCGATGACGTCATCGAGGACGACTTCATTGGGCGGCAGTTCCCGCGTGCCGGAGCGACGCCGCACCGTGGGCCGGGCCTGGCTGATGATGGCCAGATTGTCCAGGGTCTTCTTGGCCCGGAGTTCCTGGATGATGCCGATACCGCTGTTGGCGATGATGAGCAGCCCGAACAGGCCGTTGATCAGCGATCCGGTCGCCAGCACGATGAGGAACAGCACGCCGAGGATGGCATTGATCCGGGTGAAGACATTGGCCCGGACAATGTCGGCCGCGCTGCGCGAGGCGCGGTTGGGAACGTCATTGGTCTTGCCCTCGGCAACTCTGGCGGCGACCTCGGCGTCGGACAAACCGGCAGCGATACTGACCGTCAACTGTGCCCTCTACTCTCTCGATCCTGGCGGCTCATCGGAGGAAGGTTCCCATCCCGTCCTCGTCGAAGAACTCCAGCGTCAGCCTGTCACTGTCGAAGACTGCAGCCGAAATGCTGCCCGGCGGGGCGTTTTCACCGGTGATTGGGAAGGTGAAAACCTCGCCGTCCCAGTGGGTCAGCCGGTATGAGTCCGGACGTGGGCCCAGCGAAACGGTCAGCACCCCGCCCGTCTCCGCGACCGTGGCCGCACCCCAGTAGGGGTTTGCGTAGGTGCCCGCGTAGGACGACAACGCCCGCGCGGGGGTGGGGTTCGCCGGAGGTTGGCGGTCGGCGAATTCCCCGAACGGCCGGTTCATCCCGGCGAAGGCGTCGGCGTAGAGCCGGGCCCAGTCCTGGCGTATCTCACCGAATTCGACGAGGTCGGTGAACTGGGCTGTCAGAGTCTCCGGGACACCGGTCGGCGCGGCGTTGGTGAGCGCGACGATCGCAACGTCGGCGGAAGGGATGATCACCAGATTGGTCGCCACACCGAGGCCGAAGGCTCCCGAGTGACTGAACTGCACCCGCCCGGCCGCCGAGGTTCCGACATTGAATCCGTAACCGTAGAAACCCGACCGCATGGCCGGTTGGCTCGGCGGACTCGACACCGCCTGTGGTGTGAGGGCCGGCAGCAGTGCTTCCGGCTCGATGATCCGTTCGCCGTTGTAGGTGCCGTCGGCGAGCATCATCGCCAGCCAGTGGGTCATATCGTTGACCGACGCGCTCACCCCGCCGGCCGGTGACTGCGGGTCCGGGTCACGGATGTAGCGGGGTTCGTAGCCGCCCTCGGTCCGGACATGGCCCACGGCGCGGTCGGGCCGGTCCCGATAGTCGGCGAAGCGTGAACTGGTCGACGACATCGCCAGCGGACCGTAGAGCACCTTCTCGCTGAGCTCCTCCCAGCTGATGCCGGCCGCGGCGACCACCGCTTCGGCCGCCGCCGTCAACCCGAAGTTGGTGTAGGCGTAGGACGTCCGGAATTCGTCCAGCGGCAGGAGCCGCAGCCTCTCCAGTACCGCACGCCGGTCGTAGCCGAGGTCCTCGAGCAGGTCGCCGGCATGGTCGGGCAAACCGGACCGGTGCGCGAACAGGTCCCCGATGGTCAGCATTCCGGTCACCGCGGGATCGGACAATGCGAACCACGGGAGTTCGTCGACGATCCGGGTGTCCCAGCCGATCGCGCCCACTCCGACCTGATGAGCCGTGACGGTGGCGGCCAGCGGTTTGGACAGCGAGGCCAGCTGGAAAACGGTGTCGGCATCGACGCTCTCCCCGGTTCTGGTGTCGCGCACACCGAAACCCTTGGCGTAGAGGGTCTTCCCGCCGTGCACGACCGCGACCGCCATACCGGGGATTCCCGACGAATCCATCAGTTTCTCGGCGAGACCGTCGAGCCTGGAGACGGCATTGTCGACGGCGTCGGGAGGCAGTGGCATCGCCGGGACAAGTTGCGGGGGCTCCTGGGAGAACACCGGGGCGGGTTGGGAGGTCTTCGCCCCGCAGGCGGTGAGGGCGGCGACCACGGCCAAGACCGCCCCGCACCGTCCCAGAACACGCGGGACCGCGACGGGCCGGGCCGTCACCGGTGCCGCCGCGGCGTCACCGTCGCCACCAGCCGTACTCCGACCGGCGTTCGCCGGGTGCGGCGGCATCCACCGCCACCCGCCCGCCGGGTTTGGGGACCGCCACCTCGACACCGCCGTCGGCGGCCGCCGCAACCAGACGCTCGGCCGGTTCGGACCACGGGTGCGGGGCCAGCCGGAAAGTGCCCCAATGGATCGGCACCAGCAGGCCCGCCCCATCGTTGTTCGCGTTGAGGTCCCGGTGCGCCCGGACGGCCTCCTCCGGGTTCATGTGGATGTCGGGCCAGGCCTTGTTGTAAGCGCCGATCGGCAGCAGGGTCAGGTCGAAGGGACCGTGCTGGGCTCCGATGTCGGCGAAACTGGCGGTGTAGCCGCTGTCGCCGCCGAAGAAGGCGCGATGAGCCGGCCCGGTGACGGCCCAGGACGACCACAACGTGTTGTTGCGGGACAGGAATCGGCCGGAGAAATGCCGGGCCGGGGTACAGGTCAGAGTCAGATCGTCGATGTGAAAGCTCTGATCCCAGTCCAATTCGACGACCCGGCTCGCCGGGACTCCCCAGTGCCGCAGGTGCGCGCCCACCCCCAGCGGAGTGATGAACACCGCCCGCTGCGTGCGGGCCAACATCCGCACTGTGTCCATGTCCAGGTGGTCGTAGTGGTCGTGGCTGATCACCACGGCGTCGAGTGCGGGAAGCGCCTCCAGCGACACGGGTGGCGGGTGCAGTCGCTGCGGGCCCACCGAGCGCGACGGAGAACAGCGGTCTGCCCACACCGGGTCGGTCAGCAGCCGGTAGCCGTCGACCTCCAGCAGCGCTGTCGCGTGGCCGAGCCAGGTCACCGCCAGCGGACCGGGGTCGATTCCCGGCATCGGGTCGGCCATCGGGACGCCGTTTCTGGGTCGGCTCTCCGACCCGTTGGAGAACAGTTCGAAGACCACCAGCCGGTTCTCTTCGGCGTCGAGGCGGATCGCCGCCGACGGCTCGAGGTTGCGGAAGACCCCGCCCCGGTAGTTCGGCGAACCCTCGGCGACCGCCCGGATCGCCGCCGCACCGGCTCCCAAAGCGGCCGGTGTGTCACGCAGCGCCCGCAGCGCCCAGCCGCCGGCAGCGAGCGAAACGGAGCCGGCCGCCAGCCGCACCGCCGCTTTTCCGCTGGGCAACAGCGCCGAAAGATCCGGGAGACCGGCCACTATGCCCCCTGGAACCTCGCGGGACGCTTCTCGATACGGGCGACCTGCGCCTCGATGACATCCCGGCTTCCCCACGCCTTGTCGAAGAGTTCCTTGTGCATGTCGGCCTGCTCCTCGTAGGCGCCGTCGTCGTTGAGCACCCGCTTGGAGTGCCGCAGCGACAGCGGAGCGAGTCCGGCGATCTCGGCCGCCCAGCCCTGGGCGTCGGCCAGGGTGCCGATCCGGTTGGCCATCCCGGTCATCAGGGCGGTTTCGGCATCGAGTTTCTCGGCCGCCAGCAGCATTCCCCGGGCGCGGCCGTAGCCGGCCAGCGACGCCAGCCTGCGGATGCTCCAGTTGTCCAGTGCCAGCCCGTACCTGGCGATCGGGAACTGGAAGTAGGCGTCCGGGGCGACCACCCGCAGATCGCAGACCATGGCCAGCTGCACACCGGCGCCAATCGCCGGACCGTTGATTGCGCCGATCACCGGCACCGGCACGGCGTCGATGGCCAGGTTCAGCGCGATTGCCTTGTCGGGGAAGTCCGCGGCGAACACGTCGCCGGAGAGGTCCGCCCCCGCGCAGAACACTGTTCCGGCCCCGGTCAGCACGATCGCGCGCACATCGTCGGCGGCCGCCGCCTGAACCGCCTCACGCAGCGAATCAACCAGTTCGGAGTTCAGCGCATTGCGCCGCTCCGGGCGCCGCAACTCGATGGTCGTCACATCGCCGACACGCTCTATCCCGATCATGGGCATGAGCCTACTGATCGGTGTCGGGGGGCCGCCGGTCACGGTGGGCGGCTTCGAGCAGGGCGCACACCTGTTCGTCGGGGGTCTGGGTGAAGTCGTCGTATCCCTGGCCGACCGCGTGGAAACCCCGGGGGACGACCAGGCAGACTACCTCGTCGGCAACGTCGTACAGCCGGGCGACGGTGTCGGCGGCCCCGATCGGCGCGGCCAGTACCACCCTTGCCGCCCCCTGCGCGCGAGCCACCAGAGCCGCCGCCCGGGCGGTGGCGCCGGTGGCGAAGCCGTCGTCGATGATCAGCACGGTCCGGCCTGAGGGATCCGGACCCGGCCGGCCGCCGCGGTACCGGTCGATCCTGCGCCGGAGCTCGGCTCGCTGCTCGGCTTCAACGGCCGCGATATCCGCGGCGTCGAGCAGCGTCTGGCGCAGCACCGCCTCGTTGAGGACCCGAACGTTCTCCCCACCCTCGGGTCCCTCGCCGATCGCCCCGAAGGCCAACTCCGGCTGGTAGGGAACACCGAGTTTGCGGACCACCAGCACGTCGAGGGGCGCACCGAGGGCGGTGGCCACCTGATAGGCCACCGGAACCCCGCCGCGCGGCAGGCCCAGGACCAGCACGTCGCACCCGCGGTAGCCAGCGAGAGCCTCAGCCAACTGGCGCCCGGCGTCGGCCCGGTCGGCGAAACGCTTCATAAGCCCATTCTTCCGCAGTTACGGCCTCCGCACTGAAGGCGGCGCGGGTCCGGACTTAGGGCTAGGTGGGCCGCCGCTTGGCCCAGGCCGGCGGGCCCACCGCCGACGGGTTCGACCCGCTGCTCCGGGGCGGAAGCTGGAAGTTCCAACCGACGGGAAGGACTTCCGTCGCTCCTTGCGCGCTACGCCAGCGAGTCGATCCAGGCCCGGTGTAGTGCCGCATACCGGCCGCCGGAGCCGATGAGGTCCCGTGGCAGGCCGTCCTCCACCACGCGGCCGTGTTCGAGGACCAACACCCGATCGGCGATGGAGACCGTGGACAGCCGGTGGGCGATGACCAGCGCGGTGCGTCCGGCCAGCACCGTGCGCAACGCGCGCTGCACGAGGCGCTCGCTGGGAATGTCCAGCGACGACGTCGCCTCGTCAAGGATCAACACGGTCGGGTCGGACAGAAAGGCGCGAGCGAAAGCCACCAGCTGGCGTTGTCCGGCGGAGAGCCGGCCGCCGCGCTTGGCGACATCGGTTTGGTACCCGTCGGGTAGCTGGCTGATGAACTCGTCGGCCCCCACCGCGGCCGCCGCTGCGCGGACCTGATCGTCGGTGGCTTCCGGGCGGCCGAACCGGATGTTATCGGCCACGGTGCCGGAGAACAGGAAATTCTCCTGGGTCACCATCACGATCCGCTGCCGCAAATCACGCTGGCTCATCCGCCGCAGGTCGACGCCGTCGAGGGTGACCGAACCCGCATCGGGGTCGTGAAAACGGGCGATCAGCTTGGCGATGGTGGTCTTGCCCGCTCCGGTGGTGCCGACCAGCGCGACCGTCTGTCCGGCGGGAACGCTCAAGCTCATCGCGGGCAGAACCGGACGCTCGCGCAGGTAGCCGAATCGCACCTCTCGCAGTTCGATGTCGCCGCGAACCGTCCCGAGCCGGACCGGTTGTTCGGGATCGGCGATGGCCGGCTTCTGGGCCAGCACGCCGGCGATCTTCTCCAAGGCCGAGGACGCTGACTGGAAGGTGTTGAAGAACTGCGCGATCTCCTGCATCGGCTCGAAGAACATCCGAAGGTAGAGAAGGAACGCAGTCAGCGTGCCGATGGTCATCTGACCGTGCAGCACCCGGTAGCCGCCATAGAGAAGCACCACCCCGGTGGTGAGGTTGCCAACGAGTTTGACCGCCGGCATGAAGATGGCGAGCAGTCGGAAGCTGCGTTCGTTTACGGCCCGGTAGCCGTCGGCGACGTCATCGAAGATCTCCTGGTTTCGCGGCTGACGACGGTAGGCCTGCACGGCCTTGATGCCGGTCATCGTCTCGACGAACTGCACGATCACCAGGGCCGCGCTCTCGCGCACCCTGCGGTAGGTCCTAGCCGACTCGGTGGCGAACCAGCGCACAAGGACCGCCAGCACAGGGACGGCCACCAGGCACATCAGTCCCAGCCGGACGTCGAGCACGACCAGCAGTACCGCGGTTCCGGCCAGGGTGAGGGCCGCGGTCACCAGACTGTCGAAGCCGGTCTCGAGCATCTCCTCGATGGCCTCTACGTCGTTGGTCGACCGGCTTACGACCCGGCCGGAGGTGTAGCGGTCGAGGAAGTCGACGTCGAGGCGCTGAAACTGGCGGAACAACCGGCGCCGCAGTTCCCGCAGCACCTGCTGCCCGATTCGGCCGGCACCGTTGAGGAAGAACAGCCGGCTGACCGCCTGCACCACAACCAGTCCGCACAACACGGCCACCACGGCGATCAACTCCCCCGCCGCACCTCCGGCCAGCAGCGGCGGTATCGCGTGGTCGATTCCACGCTTGACCATCAACGGAATGGCCAGTCGCGCAGCGTTTTCGATGATCACCGCTACGGCGAGCACAGCCATGGCGACCCGGAAAGGCCGCAGCAGCGACCCCAGCAGAGCGCGGGCCTCACGGCCGCGGGCGGCCGCCTCACCGGGCTCAAGGTCCTCGCCGTGTTCCTCCAGCCGCCCCCGCCACTCGTTCACCGGAGGCGACCCTCGGACTCCGCATAGCCGACGGGCCGCTCCCCCGTGGCCTCCTCGCGGGCATGATCAAGCCGCCGGCGCTCGGTGTCGTCCTCCCAGACCGGCCGGGGCTCGTACCCGTCGTCGAGCTCATCGCCGGCGGCCAGCAGGTACCTGTAACGCCGAACCTGTGTCAGGAGTTGCTCATGGGTGCCGACGTGAGTGATGGTGCCCGCCCCGTCAACGGTGTCGAGCAGGGCCACCTTGTCGGCAAGCGCAACCGTCGAAGCGCGATGGGCGACGACGATTCCGGTGAGGCCGGCCAAGACCGCGCGCAGCGCCTTGGTGACAGCGGCCTCAGTGTGGACGTCGAGAGCCGAGAAGGTGTCGTCGAGCACCAGTACCTGAGGTTCGGAGAGGATCGCCCGGGCCAGCGCCAGACGCTGACGTTGCCCCCCGGACAAACTCATCCCCTGCTCCCCGATCCGGGTATGAAGGCCATAGGGAAGGTCATCGACGAAATGCGCGGCGGCGATGTCGACGGCACGTCGGACCTCGCCGTCTCCGGCCGCGGGGTTGCCGAGGCGCAGATTCTCCTCGACCGACATCGAGAACAACGTGGGGTCTTCGAACGCGACCGCCACCGCGCGCCGCAGCACATCCAACGGCAGTTCGCGGATGTCGATACCGTCGAGGCGAATGGCCCCTTCGGTGACGTCGTAGAGTCGCGGCAGCAGCGCGGCGAGCACCGACTTTCCGGACCCGGTTGCTCCCACCAGGGCCACCGTCTGCCCCGGCTCCACGGTGAGGCTGACATGCCGAAGCACCCAGCCGCCCCCGGGGAATCGGAAGCCCACGTCGTCGAGTTCGAGACGGCCCGTCCGCGGCACCCGGCGCTCCGGGCCGTCGACGATCTCAAGCGATTCGTCGAAGATCTCCGCGATCCGGTTGGCGGCCGTCATCGCCTCCTGTGTCATCGACAACAGGAAGCCCAGCGAGGAGATCGGCCACACCAGCGACAACATCATAGTGATGAAGGCGACCAGGGTCCCCAACGTCAGCTGTCCGTGGCCGACGGCCCAGGCGCCCAGGCCCAGCACGATGATCACGGTGATGTTGGGGATGACCTCGAGCAGAGTCCAGAACCGGGCGGAGACCGACACCTTCCGGACTGCCGTGTCGTAAAGCATGGTCGCCCGGCCGTCGAACCGTTCGTAGACGTAGTCCTCCCGCCCGAAGGACTTGACCACCCGAAATCCCAGCGCAGACTCCTCGACCGCGGTGGCGACGTTGCCGGCCTGATCCTGCGCCCGTCGCGACAACGTGGTGAATCGGCGCTCGAACCGCAGCATCGTGACAGTGACCGGGATGACCGAGATACCGACGACCACTCCCAGCGGCCAGTACATCACCAGCAGAATCACTGTGACGACCACGATCTGCAGGACGTTGAGCATCAGGAAAATCAGCCCGAACGACAGCAGCCGTCGGATGGTGCCGAGATCGTTCATCATCCGGGAGAGCAACTGGCCGGACTCCCACCGTCCGTGGAAGGACATCGGAAGGATCTGCAGCCGCGCATAGAGATCCTTGCGGATGTCGGATTCGACACCCATCGTGGCACGCGCCACCAGCCATCGCCGGATGAACCACAGCGCGGCCTCGGCGACGCCGACCGCCACCGCCGCCGAACCGAGAATCCACAGGCCGTGCGGGTCTCGGCGGTGCACCGGCCCGTCGATCACCGCCCGGGTCATTAGCGGAATCGCGATCGTGGCGAACAGGCTGGCCACCGCGACCCCCACCATCGCGATCCACCGCACCCGGTAGGGCATCAGGTAGGGCACCAGCCGCAGCAGGTCGGTGACGGCTCGCGCCCGGGCCGGCCGGGGCGCGATCGACGGCTTCGACCTCAGCCCTCCCTGGCCGACCTGTTCCACCACCGAATCGTCTCCAGCTTCTGCGCCGAACCCTTCTTGCGCCAAACCCCTTCTGCGAACAAAACAGCCGCCCCCTCGGGCAGACGACCCCCATGCGAATCATGTCACGGCCATGCCTCCCACCGTCCGGGCGGCGATCCGGCAATATGGGCATCATGGACACCGGCTCGGCTTCACCGCGCGTTCTGGTCGTCGACGACGACCCTGACGTGCTGGCCTCTCTGGAGCGCGGGCTGCGACTCTCCGGGTTCGAGGTGTCGACCGCGGTCGACGGCGCGGAGGCCCTGCGCAGCGCCACCGAAACCCGGCCCGACGCGATCGTTCTCGACATCAACATGCCGGTACTGGACGGGGTCAGTGTGGTGACCGCACTGCGCGCGATGGACAACGACGTGCCGGTCTGCGTGCTATCCGCCCGCAGTTCTGTTGACGACCGAGTGGCAGGTCTGGAGGCCGGGGCCGACGACTACCTCGTCAAACCGTTCGTCCTCGCCGAACTGGTGGCCCGTGTGAAAGCGCTGCTGCGCCGCCGCGGCGCGAGTGCGACGTTCTCCTCGGAAACCATTCAGGTCGGACCGCTGGAGGTCGACATCCCCGGGCGCAGGGCGCGGGTCAACGGAGTCGACGTCGACCTGACCAAACGCGAGTTCGACCTGCTCGCCGTGCTCGCCGAGCACAAGACCGCAGTGCTCAGCCGCGCCCAACTGCTCGAGTTGGTGTGGGGCTACGACTTCGCTGCCGACACCAACGTCGTCGACGTGTTCATCGGATATCTGCGCCGCAAACTGGAGGCGGGCGGTGCGCCGCGGCTACTGCACACCGTGCGCGGAGTCGGTTTCGTCCTGCGCACCCAGTGATCGAGCCTCTGATGCCGGCATTCCCGTGACGCTTCCGCGCATCCTGCGCAGAACCCCCTCGCTGCGAACCCGGGTGGCGTTCGCGACGGCGATCGGTGCGGCGATCGTGGTGACCATCGTGGGCACCATTGTCTGGATAGGCATCACCAACGACCGCCTCGAGCGTCTGGACCGCCGCCTCGATGAGGCCGCCGGGTTCGCTGTTCCGTTCGTGCCCCGGGGCCTCGACCAGATCCCGCCCTCCCCCACCATCCGTGATGTGGTGATCACCGTGCACCGCGGCAGCGAGGTGCGTTCCAACTCCAACATCGTGCTGCCCGAACTCGGCGCCACCTACGCCACCACGGACGTCGACGGTGTGCGCTACCGGGTCCGTACCGTCGAGATCCCGTATTCGGAGCCGCCGACCACGCTGCAGGTCGGTGCCACCTATGACGACACCATCGCCGACACCAACAACTTGCACCGGCGGGTGCTGATGATCTGCGTCTTAGCCGTCGGGGCTGCGGCGCTGCTGGGCTGGCTGCTGGCAGCCTTCGCGGTACGTCCGTTGCGCCGGCTGGCTCAGCAGACCCGCCAGATCGACGCCGGCGGCGGCGAACCCGATATCGACGTCAGCGGGGCCACCGAGGCCGTCGAGATCGGCGAGGCGCTCAAGGGCCTGCTGGAGCGGATCTGGACCGAGCAGGGTCGCACCAAGGCCGCCCTGACCTCGGCCCGTGACTTCGCCGCGGTGTCGGCGCACGAGTTGCGCACCCCCCTGACCGCGATGCGCACCAACCTCGAGGTGCTCTCCACCCTGGAACTTCCCGAGGAACAGCGCAAGGAGGTGCTCGGCGACGTCATCCGAACCCAGAGCCGCATCGAGGCGACACTGAGCGCACTGGAGCGACTGGCCCAGGGCGAGCTGTCCACCGAGGCCGATCAGGTGCCGGTGGACATCACCGAACTGCTCGACCGGGCCGCCCACGACGCGATGCGCGTCTACCCCGATCTCGACGTTTCGCTGGTTCCATCGCCGACCTGCATCATCATCGGCCTGCCCGCCGGACTACGGCTGGCGGTGGACAACGCGATCGCCAACGCGGTCAAGCACGGCGGGGCAACCCGGGTTCAGCTGTCGGCGGTGACCTCGCGAGACGGAGTCACCATCGCAGTGGACGACAACGGCACCGGAGTACCCGAGTCCGAGCGGCGCAGCGTGTTCGACCGTTTTGCGCGCGGCTCCACTGCCTCGCACTCCGGATCCGGACTGGGTCTGGCGCTGGTCGCCCAGCAAGCCGAGATCCACGGCGGCACTGCGTCGTTGGAGGACAGCCCGCTGGGCGGAACCCGGTTGGCGCTGCGACTGCCCGCGCCGCGCTAGCCCGGCTCTATTTGAAGTTCTTGTCCCACTTGTCGAAGCCGGCAGCCCGGGCGGTGGCCTCGTCGAAGAACCAGACCTCGGCGATGGTCTGCTCGTAGGCCGGGCTGTCCGGGCCGTGGAAAAGCATCGAGTCCGCGTTGCCCTTGATCAGCCAACCCCGCGGTCCACTTCCACCGGCACCTGACTTGGCCGACCCCTTGCCGTAGGGACCTGCCGGCACCTCCTCGATGGACGCGACCGCGGCCCGAGCCTCGGCGCCGCGGCCGGAGTCCCAACGCAGGAAGCCGGCCGCCCGAGCGGACTCCTCGTCGGCGAACCACACCTCAGCGATGGTTTGCCCGTACCACTGACTGTCCGTGGTGTGGTAAAGCATCGAGTCGGCATTGCCTTTGATCGTCCAGCCCGCTGGGCCGCTGCCGTCGACATCGGCCTTGGCGGAGCCCCTACCGTACGGGCCGGCCGGAACGGCATCCACTGAGGCGATGTGTGCCGCAACCGCACCCGTCCCAGCGCCCTCGACCAGACCAACCATGTTGTCGCCCTTGGCATCCCAACGCAGGAACCCGGCTTTCTCGGCGCTCTCCCCATTGAGGAACCACAGCTCGGTCTCGATCGCATCGAAGTCAGGGCTCTCGGCGGTGTAGTACCGCCCGGTCTTCTTCACACCCTTGATCCGGTAGCCAGCCGGCGCGCTCCGGCGGCGGGTCACACGGATGGATCCCGAACCGTACGGAGCCGCCTCGATGATTCCGCGGCTCTCCACGGTATCGACCTTCTGGGCGAGGGTATGGACATCGTCGTGGACCTTCTCGGCCGCGGCATGCACATCGCCGTGGACCTTCTCGGCCGCGGCATGCACATCGCCGTGGACCTTCTCGGCCGCGGCATGCACATCGCCGTGGACCTTCTCGGCAGCTCCGCGCACATCACCGTGGACCTTCTCGGCGGCGGCATGCACATCGCCGTGGACCTTCTCCGCCACACCCCGAACATCGCCGTGAACCTTCTCCGCCACGCCGCGCACCTTCGCCGCTGCACCGCCGGCCGCGGCCGCGCCCGCAGCGGTCGCCGCCGCCGACACCGTGTGGGTGACCGGCACTTCACGGGTGACCTTGCGGATCATCATGGCGAAGGTCAGCAGCAGGCCCAGCGCGAAGGCAAGCGCCATCAGCCACCAGTTCACGTCACCCATCAGCGCGCTCCTATCTCACGTGAGCCGGGAAGATCGGCGATAGCCTCTTCCCTGCTGGTCCGGGGGATGGTCAGGACGGTGATCACCCAGGCCACCGCCGAACCGACCAGAAAGGCGAGCAGGTACCACAACCACTGCGCGACGAAACTCATCTCGTTTCTCCCTAGTTCACTGTGATCTCGGTGCGGCGGTTCTGGGCGCGCCCGGCAGCGGTGTCGTTGCTGGCGACGGGCTCTGTGGATCCGGCGCCCTTGCTGGTCACCGCATCGGCCGGAATGCCCTGAGAGACCAGGTAGGCGGCGACCGACTTCGCCCGGTTCTCGCTCAGCGGATTGTTGATCGCGTCGGTACCGGTGTTGTCCGTGTGCCCGATCACCGTCAGCTTCACCTCTGGGCAGCCCTCGACCGCGGAGACGACCGCACTCAACTGCTGCTCGCCGTCGACCGTGAGCTTGTCGCTGCCGGTTTCGAACTTGATCGGCGCGGCGAGATTGGCATCCACGGTCGCCTGCAGGTTGTCACACGAAGGTGCGGCGCCCTTCAGTGCGATGTTGTTGATGATCTGAAGGTTCGGCCAGCCGGCCTTCGCAGCGGCCTCCACGGCGGCTTTGACCTCGTCCGAGGGCGCAGTGCCGGTGAGAGTCAGCGTGCCGCCCTCGACGGTGAAGTGGAAGTCCGGTACGTCGACGGCAGCCTCGAGAAGGCCGCTCAGGCCGGCGAAGTCGGGCGCGGTCGCACCGGCCTCGACATCGATCTTGTCGATCAGGTTGACCGACGGGCCGAGAGCCGACTTGAGCGTGGCGAGCAGGCTGTTCTTCACCGACAGGTCGGGCAGGATGCCGGCCAGCGTGAAGTCGTTGCCGTTGCGCAGGATCGACAGCGGCGAGAAGTTCAGCGACGGCACCGCCAGGCTGGGCGCGGTCACGCCGATACTCGGGGCACTGACGCTCACCTTCGGCTTGAGCGCTCCCCAGCCGAGCCAACCGAACAGCAATGGGATCAGTAGCAGTCCCAGCAGCCACCCCCACCCGGGCGAACGCCGGTAGTAGCGCGATTCCGCTCGCCACTCGGTCGCCGTCGCGCTGACCCGCGCGTCACCGGAACCCGCCATCGGTTCCCTCCTCCGCCAGTTGCTGGACCATCACTTTCCGCGACCGGAGCAACATACGACAGCCGGGGTGCGGTGCCAGCGTTTTGGCGGGTTTCTCAGCCGATGCCCAGTAGGTCAATGACGAAGATCAGCGTTTTTCCGGAAAGCCGATGCCCCGCGCCGGCCGGGCCGTAGGCCAGTGCGGGCGGGATGACCAGTTGCCGGCGGCCGCCCACGCGCATCCCCGGAATCCCGTCCTGCCAGCCCTGGATAAGCCCACGCAGCGGGAAGGAGATGGACTCCCCGCGGTTCCAGGAGCTGTCGAACTCCTCACCGGAGTCGAATTCCACACCGACGTAGTGCACATCGACGAGATCGCCGGGTTTGGCCTCCCGGCCCTCTCCGACCACCAGGTCGGTGATGACCAGTTCGGCGGGCGGTGGACCGCCGGGGAACTCGATATCGGGTTTATTCGTCACAGGACCACCGTAACGGGCCGGGACCCGCTTCGGACCGTCCCCGTTGGTCAGCCGCGGTCGGGCACACTGATCGGCATGGGCACCGGGGACTCGTTCGACGCGGTCGTCGTCGGCGGCGGACACAACGCTTTGGTCGCTGCGGCCTACCTGGCCCGCGCCGGGCGGCGGGTTCGGGTACTCGAGCGGCTCGGTGCCGTTGGAGGAGCGGCCGTATCGGCGCGGCCATTCGAAGGGGTCGACGCCCGGCTGTCGCGCTACGCCTATCTGGTGAGCCTGCTGCCCGTCCGGATCCTGCGCGACATCGGCGCTACGGTTCGGTTGGCCCCGCGCCAATATGCCTCCTACACCCCGGATCCGGCCGACCACGCGCGCACCGGACTGCTGGTCGGGGCGCAGTCCACGTTCGCCGCTGTCGGGGCCGGCGGGGACGAGCGGGGCTTCGAGGAGTTCTACCGGCGCTGCCGGGCGCTGACCAAACCGCTGTGGCCGACGTTGCTCGAGCCGCTGCGCACCCGCTCCGTGGCCCGCGACCACGTGCTCGCCGCTGGACACCCGGGGGCCGCCACGGCTTGGAGCGAGCTCATCGAGCAACCCCTGGGTCGGGCGATCACCGCGGCGGTGTCCTCCGACCTGGTTCGAGGTGTGATGGGCACCGATGCGGTGATCGGGACCTTCGCCCGCCTCGGCGAGGACTCGCTGGACCAGAACGTCTGCTTCCTCTACCACCTGCTCGGCGGCGGCACCGGTAGGTGGGACGTGCCGGTGGGCGGCATGGGCGCGGTCACCGCCGCACTGGCCGATGCGGCGCGCGCACACGGGGCCGAGATCCTGACCGGCGCAGAGGTCTCGGCGGTCAGCCCGGACGGCGAGGTGTGCTATCGGTGCGGCCAGGACGAACACCGGGTTCGGGCGGGGGTCGTGCTGGCGGGGGTCGGCCCGGCCGTCCTGGCCGGTCTGCTCGGGGAGCCCGAGCCCGAACTGGCCGGCGGCTCCCAGGTGAAGGTCAACCTCATGCTGCGTCGGCTGCCCCGGCTTCGCGACCGGGCCGTCACCCCGCAGCAGGCTTTCGGGGGCACCTTCCACGTCAACGAGACCTGGTCCCAACTCGACGCGGCCTACGGCACCGCCGTCGGCGGCCGGGTCCCAGACCCGCTGCCGTGCGAGATCTACTGCCACTCGCTGGCAGACCCCAGCATCCTGTCGGCCGACCTGCGCGGTTCCGGGGCGGCGAGTCTGACCGTCTTCGGCCTGCACGTTCCGCACGAGTTGCAGCGGGGCTCGCCGGAAACCATCCGGCAACGCCTCACCGACGCGGTACTGGAGTCGCTCAATTCCGTTCTGAACGAACCTGTTCAGGAGGTACTGATGAACGATGCCCAGGGGCGGCCGTGTGTCGAGACCAAGACGACCCTCGACCTGCAGGACGCTCTGGCGATGACGGGAGGGAACATCTTCCATGGTGCGCTGAGGTGGCCGTTCGCCGACGACGACGAAGCCTTGGACACTCCTGCTCGGCGCTGGGGTGTTGCCACCGCGCACGAACGGGTGCTGTTGTGCGGCTCCGGATCCCGACGCGGCGGCGCGGTGTCGGGAATCGGCGGGCACAACGCGGCAATGGCGGTCCTGGAGGGTGCCTGACGGTGGCTAGTCGGCGATCAACGGTGCCAGTCGCTGCGCGGACCGCAGCGCGCGCGGCGATGTGGAGGTGATGGCCAGCACGGTGATCACCGCGCCGAGTGCGGCGCTGACCCACCACATCGGCCGTGCCGCCGCCGCGAACCCGGCGCCGGCCGGGTGCAGGGCGGCCGCGGCGACCGAGCCGCACAGGGCGATACCGATGCTCACGCCCACCTGGCGGCTGGTCGAGGTCACCGCCGAGGCCGCCCCGGCGCGGTCCCGCGGCATCCCGCTGACCGCGGCGTTGGTGACCGGGGCGTTGACCAATGCGAACCCAATGCCGAACACCGCGAAGATGCCCAGGATCGCCCAGACCGGCGTGCCGGCCGTGAGGAAGGTCAGCAGCACCGACGCCGCGGTGATCAGCAATCCGGCAGCCAGCAGCGACGGGCGGGGGCCGAACCGTCCCACCATCCGACCCGACAGTGGCGAGAACACCAGGGCGCCGATGGCGATCGGAAGGTACAGCAGGCCGGTGTAGGCGGCCGAGTAACCGCGCTCGCCCTGCAGGTAGAGCGACATCATGAACAGGAATGCGCCCCACGCCGCGAACGCGCACACCGCGGTGACGGTGGCGGAGGCGAACGGCACACTGGCGAAGAATCTCAGGTCGATGAAGGGATCCCGGCGGCGGGACTCGAAACGCAGGAAGGCTGCCAGCGCGACCGCCGATGCGGTTGCGACCGTAAGGACCACCGGGCTGCGCCAACCCAGCGCCGGAGCCTCGATCAGGACGAACACCAGTCCGCACAGGGCGCAGACCGCCAGCACCTGCCCGACCGGGTCCATGTCCCGCATGGTCACCGACCTGCTCTCCGGAACGAACATCGCCGTGAGCAGGATCGCGGCGGCACAGATCGGAATATTGATCCAGAACACCGAGCGCCAGCCGATGAAGTCGATCAGCAGGCCCCCGACGATCGGGCCAAGGGCCATCGAGATACCCACCACCCCGCCCCAGATGCCCAGCGCCCGCGCCCGTTCCACCCGGCCGGAGAACACCTGCGAAACGATCGACAGCGCAACCGGGTTCATCATCGAACCGCCGATACCCTGGACCAGCCGGGCCGCGACGAGCGTTCCGATGCCGGGGGCGAGGCTACACAGCAGCGACCCGACCCCGAAGATCGTCAGACCCAACTGGAAAACCCGCCGACGGCCGAACCTGTCCCCGGCCGCACCGCCCAACAACAACAGCGAGGCCAGCACCAGCGTGTAAACGTCGACGACCCACTGGATCTGAGTTCCCGACGCACCAAGATCAGCCCGGATCGACGGGATCGCGACGTTGACGATGGTCGCGTCCATCGACACGATCAGCAAGCTCAGACAGCACGAGAACAGGATGACGTTCTTGCGCCGGGTAGTCGGCCGGCCGCTGGCCGCCCCCGCCTCAGCGGCCGCTGAGATCGGTGTAGTCGCGTTCGCGGTAGCCGGTGTAGATCTGGCGCGGCCGACCGATCTTGTTCGGCTCCTCGTGCATCTCGCGCCAGTGCGCGATCCAACCCGGGAGCCGGCCGAGCGCGAACAGCACGGTGAACATCCTCGTGGGGAAGCCCATCGCCCGGTAGATCACGCCGGTGTAGAAGTCGACGTTGGGGTACAGCTTGCGCTCGATGAAGTAGTCGTCGGTCAGCGCGACTTCTTCGAGGGACTTGGCAATGTCGAGTAGCGCGTCGTCGCCGCCCAGCTTGCCCAGAATCTTGTCGGCCTGCTCCTTGACGATGCGCGCCCGCGGGTCGTAGTTCTTGTACACCCGGTGCCCGAAGCCCATCAGCTTCACGCCGTCCTCGCGGTTCTTGACCTTGCGAACGAAATCGTGCACGTCGCCGCCGGCGAGGCGAATCTTCTCCAGCATCTCCAGCACCGACTGGTTGGCCCCACCGTGCAGCGGACCCCACAACGCGTTGATCCCGCCGGAGATGGAGGTGAAGAGGTTCGCCTGCGAGGATCCCACCAACCGCACCGTCGATGTCGAGCAGTTCTGCTCGTGGTCGGCGTGCAGAATCAGCAGCATGTCGAGGGCTCGGACGATTTCCGGGTCCGGGTCGTAGGGCTCGGCCGGCAGGCCGAAGGTCATCCGCAGGAAGTTCTCGACCAGCGTCAGCGAGTTCTCGGGGTACAGGAACGGCTGCCCGACGGACTTCTTGTAGGAGTAGGCCGCGATGGTCGGCAGCTTGGCCAGCAGCCGAATGGTCGACAACTCGACCTGGTAGTGGTCCAGCGGATCCAGCGAGTCCTGGTAGTAGGCGCTCAGCGCGTTGACGGCGCTGGACAGCACGGGCATCGGGTGCGCGTCGCGCGGGAAGCCGTCGAAGAAACGCTTGAGATCCTCGTGGAGCAGGGTGTGCCGCTGGATCCTGGTGGTGAACTCCTCGAGCTGCGCCGCGGTCGGCAGCTCGCCATAGATCAGCAGGTAACTGACCTCGATGAAGGTCGACTTGTTGGCGAGCTGCTCGATCGGGTAGCCCCGGTAGCGCAGAATCCCGGCGTCGCCGTCGATGTAGGTAATGGCGCTCTTTGTCGCCGCGGTATTGACAAAACCCTGGTCGAACGTGGTGTAACCGGTCTTTGCCAACAGCGGCCCCAGGGCTATGCCGTCAGAACCCTCAGTCGCGTGGACGATCTCCAGGTCCAGCTCTCCGCCGGGATACCGCAGGGTGGCGGTGTCGTCGGTTGCGGCCACATCAGTCCCTTCATGCGCGTTCGACGGCGCTGGGCGCTCCGTCCTCGGGTCACGCTACTGTGCGTTGCGGATCGACCCTGCGCGTTTCACCCAACACTGTGCTTCGTATCAACCCAACACTGTGCTTCATACCAACACTGTGCTTCGTACCAACACTGTGCTTTCTCAGGTGAACGTAGTCGCTAAGGCCGCGGCGCGCCCGACGGGGGTTGCCCCTGGGGCAGCCAGGGCTGCCAGAGCCGGGTGAAAATGGCGTAACTGGCCTCGATGCGTTCACTGACCGAAACGGGGTCACTCGCACCACTACCCGGGACTCCCAGAGCGGTCGCCATCAGCACCGCCCAGGTGTCGAACACGATCCGGACGGCCGGGTGGGCCACCGGCAGCCCCATCCGTCGGGCGATCGCTTCGACGGTCGTCTGGGTCGGGCCCTCCGGCCGGAAGGTGAATGACGCAAGGCCGAGCATCGGGGTGCTGTTGACAATGCTGATGAAACCGCTGACCCTGTCGAACGGCATCGCATCGGGGGCACCGCTGCGGGCGCCCCGGAGAACCTCGATATGGGCCCGGACCAGCGCCTCGTGCTCGGTGATGTCGTAGGGCTGGCGGTCCAGCGCCGCGGCGACGTGGTCGGAGATTTCCTCGATCAGCGCGCCGATGACGGCTTCCTTGTTGGGAAAGTAGCGGCTGAAGGTACGCGGGGACACCTCTGCCGCTGCCGCGATCTGGTCGACGGTCGTTCGCTCGTAGCCCTGTTGGGCGCACAGCCGAGCAGCCACGTCGACCAGCGTTGCGCGGGTTCGTTGTTTTTTATGTTCCCGAAGCCCGGGGGCCGCCTTACCGGTGCGTTGAGGCACCTTCCGATCGTAGGTGCGGGAGACCGTCGACTGCCAGTTCCGTCACCGAGGTGTTACCCGGCGCAGCCGCATATTGACGCTCGCGTAAGCCCAACGGAGACTAAGCCGTTCGCAGCAACTATCCTCAGATAGAGGCTGAACATGTTGTACTGCAACGGTTTTTAGGCTGCATCCTGTTCGCGCGCCCGGCTGGGGCTCAGGGTTGCAGACGCTCCACCCGGTCGCCTGTCACACGAATTCTGTTGTGAATCCGGTTCTCTCGGCCCTGCCAGAACTCGATCACCTCGGGCGCGATGCGGTAGCCGCCCCAGTGCGGGGGCACCGGAACCTGTGCGTGACCGGAAAATCGCTCGGTCACCGCGGCGAGGTTGGACATCAGGTCCTCGCGTGAACCTATCGTTCGGGACTGCTCGGATGCCCACGCCCCGAGCTGGGAGCCGCGGGGCCGGCGGGCCCAGTACTCGGCGGTCTCCTCCGCACTGACCTTGGTGACCGCGCCACGGACGTGTACCTGACGGCCCAGGCCGTACCAGGGAAAGGTCACCGATGCGTAGGGAACCCGGGCCAGATCCGCGCCCTTGGCCGACTCGTAGTTGGTGTAGAACGTCACCCCGTCGGCGTCCACGCTCTTGCACAACACCGTTCGGCTCGCCGGCCGGCCGTCCTCGACGGTGGCGAGCACCATCGCGTTGGGCTCCGCTATCCCTGCCGCCTCCGCCTCCTCGATCCAACGGTGCAGCAACGCCAGCCAGCCGTCGGCCAACCAATCGGCGTCCAGGTCGGCGCTGCCGTCTTTCTCCGGAGATCCGTACTCCACCCGCATCGCCGCCAGTCGGTGCGCGCCCGGGAGGGCATCTCGGTCAGCCACGGCACTACCGTACCTGGCAGAATCCGCCCCATGACCGCGCTACCGGATGACTTCGTGCCAGGCCTCGAGGGCGTGGTGGCCTTCGCCACCGAGATCGCCGAACCGGACCGTGACGGCGGGGCACTTCGATACCGCGGAGTCGACGTCGAGGACCTGGTCGCACGCGGGGTCACGTTCGGTGACGTGTGGGCGCTGCTCGTGGACGGGCGCTTCGGGGACGGCCTCAGGCCGGCTGAACCCTTTCCGCTACCGATTCACACCGGCGACGTGCGGGTCGACGTCCAGGCCGGCCTGGCGATGCTGGCGCCCATCTGGGGTTACCGGCCTCTGCTGGACATCGACGACGCAACAGCCCGCGACCAGCTCGCGCGCGCCTCGGTGATGGCGCTGTCCTACGTCGCGCAGTCAGCGCGCGGCATCTACCAGCCGGCCGTGCCGCAACGTGTCATCGACGAGTGCACCACCATCACCCAACGTTTCATGACCCGATGGCAGGGCGAGCCGGACCCGCGCCACGTGGCGGCGATCGACGCCTACTGGGTCTCGGCAGCAGAACACGGCATGAACGCCTCGACGTTCACCGCTCGAGTAATCGCCTCCACCGGAGCCGATGTCGCCGCCGCGCTGTCCGGGGCGGTCGGCGCGATGAGCGGGCCGCTGCACGGCGGCGCGCCGGCGCGGGTGATACCGATGATCCATGAGGCCGAGCGCACCGGCGACGCCGGTGCCGTGATCCGCGGGATCCTTGACCGCAAAGAAAGACTGATGGGGTTCGGCCACCGGGTCTACCGGGCCGAGGACCCACGCGCCCGGGTGCTTCGCGCCACCGCCAAGCGCCTGGACGCCCCACGCTACGAGGTCGCTGCGGCGGTGGAGAAGGCGGCACTGACCGAACTCCGGGAGCGCCGGCCCGACCGGGCCATCGAGACCAATGTCGAGTTCTGGGCCGCGGTCATCCTCGACTTCGCCGAGGTGCCACCCGCGATGATGCCGGCGATGTTCACCTGTGCGCGGACCGCAGGCTGGTGTGCCCACATCCTCGAGCAAAAACGGCTCGGCAAGCTGGTTCGACCGTCGGCTCCCTACGTGGGCCCGGCTCCCCGTTCACCGGAGTCGGTGCCGGGCTGGGACGAGATCTCCCACACGCCGTAGCCGCGCCCGCGGCCCGGGCGTCCGCTGTCGCGCCACGGCGAGCATGTCCTGCACCGAGGTGAACTTCACCCTGGGCCGGCCGGAGGCCGCCCCTCGCGCGATCTCCGCGGCGTCGATCGCCCGCCATCCCTCCCGGTCGACGACGTCGGGCTGGCGCGCTCGCACCAGCCGTCCCAGCGCCGCGGGTCGGTGCACCGGGTCATCGAGCAGTCCGGCGTTGAAGTCCTCGGCCAGCGCGGCAACGGTCTGCATGGCACAGGACTTGTTGGTGCCGATGAATCCGGTAGGTCCCCGCTTAATCCATCCCGCGACGTAGGCGCCGGCCACCGGGCGGCCGGTGACCAGGTCGAGGACCCGGCCCGCCTGGTTGGGGACCACCGATGCGGCGTGGTCGAAGGGCAGTCCGGCGATCGGCTCCCCGCGGTACCCGATGGAGCTGAGCACCAGACCGGACTCCAGCGTCACCGTCCCGGTGCCGTCGGTGCGGGTGAACTCGACCGCGCGCACCCGGTCCGGACCGAGGACGCGGCGTGGGTTCAGCCGATAGGCCAGCCTGATGCGCGGACGCCGTGTTTCACCGGCCGCCTCGGACAGCCCGGCGAGAACCTCCAGCTTGGCGCGGGTGACGGGATCACGCACGACGGCGAGGTCATCCAGGACCCGATCCCGATCCCCGGCATCGAGGACGACATCGCAGTTCGCGGCAAGCCCGATCAACTCCGGCAGGGTGAAGGCGGAGTCGGCCGGGCCGCGGCGGGCCACCACTACGACTTCCCGCACCGATGAGGCACGCAGGGTCCGCAGCGCGGCATCGGAGATATCGGTTCCGGCGAGGCAGTCCGGGTCGGCGGTCAGGATCCTGGCGAGGTCGAGCGCGACATTACCGTTGCCGATGACCACCACCCGCTCGTGCCCGAGATCGACCTTCTGGTCGGCGAAGCGGGGATGGCCGTTGATCCAGGCGACGGTCTCGGTGGCACTGGCGAGCCCGGGCCAACCGGCTCCCTGCACCTGGAGTCTGCGGTCACCGGATGCGCCGACCGCGTAGAGCACCGCGTGGTGGTGGGCTAGCAGTTCGGTATGCGAAAGGTGCTTTCCCACTTCGACATTGAGGAAATAGGAAAAACCGGGTGTAGCGCCGATCCGGTCGAACAACGCGGTGATGGCCCGGGTGTTCGGGTGATCCGGCGCCACCCCGGCCCGTGCCAGGCCGTACGGGGTGGGCAGCTTGTCGAAGACGTTGACCGTGACCCCGGTCTGGGTCAGCAACTCGTCGGCGGCGTACATGCCGGCCGGGCCCGAGCCGACCACCGCCACCCTCAGACCGGGCCGGTGAATTCGTGGTGCCGGGGCCACCGGGGCCAACCGGGTCGTCAGCGGCGGTTTCACCCCGGCCGGGCGGGGCGGGTAGTAGCCGGCGTTGACTTCGACGAACGGCAGTTGTTCGGGTGTCAGACGACTGTCGTGCCGAATCGCCCCCACCGGGCAGGCGGTCACACAGGCTCCGCAATCCACACAAGCACCAGGGTCGATGTGGAGCATTTCGGCGTCGCCGAATCCCGGCTCGTCGGGACTGGGGTGGATGCAGTTCACCGGGCAGGAGTAGACGCAAGAACCGTCGCTGCAGCACGACTGCGTGATGACGTGGGGCATCGAGTCGGGGGATGTCGCTCAGGCTGCCGGAAGGACGTAGCGGCGCTGCGGTTCGCTGCGGTAGCGATTGGGCGGCCCCTCGATCTGGCAGATCCGCCAGACCACCTTCGCCAGCGGATTCATCAGGCCGGTGTCGTAACACAGCGTTCGCACGTCACCGAACATGTCGCGCAGCATCTGCCGGGAATCCGGCGCCCGGAAGAACAGTTCTCTGCGAATCTCCCGGGGGATGCCGAACTCGGAGAAGAAGCTGCGCGGCGGGACCAGGATCGCCTGGCACAGCACCCGCATGATGATCGGCACGTTCACCGACAGCAGGAGCCGTTGGCGACGGTTGAGCCGCGGAAGCCGCTTCCGCAGATACTCATGGGCAAACGAGATGTGGCGGGCCTCCTCGGCGACGTGGATGGCCATCACCTTCTCCATGATGGGGTGCAGCCGCCGCCCCTCGCCGCCCTCGCGCAACACCGCCTTCTGAGTGTGGTCGATGGGCTCCTCGCCGGCGATGACCCCGAAGAAGAACGGGATCGGCAGAGGGCCGGGCACCAGCGGGATCAGCGGGGACAGCCAGCGCAACAGCCGCGGCATTCCCGGCACGTCGGCACCGACGCGGTTGACCATCTCCTGGAACATCATGGTGTGGTTGCACTCTTCGACCGCTTCATGCATGCAATACCGGTACTCCGGGGAGCCGTTGGGCACCCAGAACGAGTAGTTCATCAGGCCGCGGACGAGGATCGACTCGAACTGCAGGCCCACCTTGGTGACGTTGGCCTGCCGCCACTGACCGATCGCGATCTGCTTGTCCACCGGCTGCGCCCGGTACCAGGGATGCCGGCCGAGCGGATCGGACTCCGGCAGGATCCAGCGCTCGTCGCCGGGGGTGACGGCAAACTCCGGGTCGTCCCAGTCGATGTCGGTGTACGGGTTGAAGTTTCGCCGCACGGAGCCCTCGGACAGGGCCGCGAGCGTTTCCACGTACGCGGCGTCGTCGCGGACCTCCATGTTGCGCCGCCAGCGCCGGACCATTCGGGTTCTCGCCATGAACAGCCTCCCGCGGGATTTACATTGGGGTGCTCGATGTCCAAACGGTACCGCAGGTACCGGGTACTGTCCATACCCTTGAGCGGGTTTGCCGGGGCGGCCGATTTCTGCTCCCGGGGCCTCGGATCCTAGGCTTGGGGCATGGCTGATCCCGCCCGGCTCACGATTCCCACCGACCTAAAACCGGCCGATGGCCGCTTCGGATGCGGCCCGTCGAAGGTGCGACCCGAGCAACTCGCTGCGCTGTCCACCGCCGGGGCCGCCCTGTTCGGCACCTCGCACCGGCAGGCTCCGGTGAAAAACCTGGTCGGCCGCGTGCGCGAAGGGTTGCGCGAGCTGTTCTCGCTGCCCGACGGCTACCAAGTCATCCTGGGTAACGGGGGCGCCACCGCGTTCTGGGACGCCGCCGCGTTCGGCCTCATCGACACCAAGTCGCTACACCTGACCTATGGCGAGTTCAGTTCGAAGTTCGCCTCCGCAGTGGCCGCGAACCCGTTCGTCGGCGAGCCGATCGTCATCAAGGCCGACGCCGGCAGCGCGCCCGCCCCGCAGTCCGACCCGTCGGTTGATGTGATCGCCTGGGCCCACAACGAGACCTCGACCGGTGTAGCCGTCGGTGTGCGCCGGCCCGAAGGATCCGGCGACGCGCTGATCCTCATCGACGCCACCTCCGGCGCGGGCGGCCTGCCTGTCGACATCACTGAGTGCGATGCCTACTACTTCGCACCGCAGAAGAATTTCGCCGGAGACGGCGGGCTGTGGCTGGCGATCCTGTCCCCGGCCGCGTTGGCCCGCATCGAGGCGATCGCCGCGTCGGGCCGCTGGGTCCCCGACTTCCTGTCGCTGCCGATCGCCGTGGACAACAGCCTCAAGAACCAGACCTATAACACCCCGGCGATCGCCACCCTGCTGCTGATGGCCGAACAGATCGACTGGATGCTGGCCAACGGCGGTTTGGACTGGGCGGTCAAGCGCACCGTCGACTCATCAGCACGGCTGTACTCATGGGCCGAGGCCTCCTCATTCGCCACTCCGTTCGTGACCGATCCGGCCCTGCGCTCCCAGGTAGTGGGCACCATCGACTTCGCTGACGGGGTCGACGCCGCCGCCGTCGCCGCGACACTGCGGGCCAACGGCATCGTCGATACCGAGCCCTATCGCAAACTCGGCCGCAACCAGTTGCGGGTAGCGATGTTCCCGGCAATCGAGCCTGAGGACGTCACCGCTCTGACACGCTGCGTGGACTGGGTCGTCGAACGTCTCTGATCGCCTCCGACGACTGGGCGTGTCCTCTTCGTTATCTTCGCCCGGGCTGGGTTAGAGTCCGATTAAAGGAGGTCGGCGTGCGGGAAATCACTTTGATCGGTCTCGATGTCGACGGCAAGCACATCATCTGCGAGGGCGGCCAACCGTCGGACAAGTTCCTCATCCGGCTCGATGACCGGTTGCGCGCGGCAGTGCGCGGCGATCGCGTCGGTCTGCTCCAGCAGAAGAGAGACAACGAGGTCAAAGGCGTGTTACGTCCCAAGGACATTCAGTCTCGTATCCGGGCAGGCGCATCCGTGGAGGAGGTCGCCGAGTCCTCCGGGATGGAAGTCTCGAAGGTCGAACGCTTCGCGCATCCGGTGCTGTTGGAGCGGCAGCGCGCCGCCGAGTTGGCCACCGCAGCTCATCCCGTGCTGGCCGACGGCCCGGCCGTCGAGACGCTGCTGGAGACCATCGCCTCGGCGTTGTCCGAGCGGGGCCTGAGCACCGAGGCCACCAGCTGGGACGCTTGGCGCACCGACGACGGCCGCTGGACCGTGCGGATGTCATGGACGGCGGGCCTCTCGGAAAATTTCGCGCATTTCCGGTTCACCCCGGGTGCGCACGGGGGGACCGTCACGGCGATCGACGAAGCTGCCAGCGAACTGATCGACCCCGAGTTCGAGCGGCCACTGCGCCCAGTCGCCGCGGTAGCCCAGCTGGAGTTCGAGCAGCCAGAACCCACCCCCACGCCCGCTCCGGCGCCGGCCGCGTCCGAGACACCGCGCCAGCAGCCTGCCGCACCCAAGCGCGGAAAGCGCAAGCCGGAGGTGCCCGCCTGGGAAGACGTGCTGCTCGGCGTGCGCACCAGCGGCGACCGCTAGCTCAGCATCAGCGCCAGCATCGCCGTCCAGCCAACGGCCACACCCGCCGCGGCGCCCAGGACGAACCAGCGCCGCACCGGCCGCTTGCGCCAGTCCCACAACGTGGGTGCCAGACCGCCGACTGCCACCAGGTTCAGTCCGATGGACACCACCGGATTCACCCGGCTCATCCCCAGACTGAGGACGACGATCGCGGTCGCGATGACGGCGGCGACGAAGGCCGCGACCGTCAGACCGGTTCCCCACGGCGTCGAGTCGTCAGCCACCGGGTCAGGTTATCGGTCGGCGGAGCGGACCCGCTCGTAGAAGGCCAGGGCGGCGGCGGTGGCGACGTTGAGCGAATCGGTCCCGCGTGACATCGGAACCCGGACCCGAGCATCGCTGGCCCGCATCACGGTCTCGGTCAGACCCGGCCCCTCCGCGCCGACGAGCACCGCGACCTTGTCCCCGGCCAGCCTCGTCATCGCTTCGGCGAGGGACACCGCTCGCGGGCTCGGGGTCATCGCCAGCAGCCGGAAATCGTCGTCGCGCAGTAACTCCAGGTCCGCCGGCCAGCGCGCCGCACGGGCGAACGGGACCAGCAGAGCATGGCCCATGGACACCCGAACGGATCGCCGGTAAAGCGGATCGGCGCAGCCGGCGCCGAAAATCACCCCGTCGACGCCGAGCCCGGCGGCATTGCGGAAGATCGAGCCGAGATTTTCGTGGTCGTTGACCCCTTCGAGCACAGCGATCGTGCGGGCGCACTCCAGCACCTCCGAAACAGACAGTTCCACCGGACGGCGGGCGGCGGCAAGCACGCCCCGGTTGAGGTGAAAGCCCACCACGTCGGCCATCACCTCCGCTGTCGCCCGGTAGCAGGTCATATCGAGACATGGGGAGGCCACGGAAAGGTCGTCGGCGAGTTCCGCCAGCCGGCGGTCGGTGCCCAGCATCGCGTGCGGGGCGAACCGGGAGGCGAGCATGCGCCGGACCACCAGAACCCCTTCAGCGATCACCAGCCCCTTACCGGTGGGAAGGTCGGGCCGACGGTCGACACTGTTGAGGTCGCGAAAGTCGTCGACCCGCGGGTCATCCGCGTCGGTGATGTCGATGACCGCCTGCACGTCGACAACCTACGCCCACCGTCGGTCGGCTACGGTGATCGCAATGCCAGACCACCAGCCCGACTGCCAGTCCGGAACGCTCCCCCCGGCGTTGCCGGCCGCACTGTTGGACCCGCGACCGGTGATCCTCGCCGGGGCGGTGCTGTGGTTGCTGGCCGCCTTGGCTTCTTTCACCATTCCTGCACTGCAGAGTTGGCGCCCGGTGACGATGGCCGGTCTGGCGGTGGGCGTGGTTGGGGTTTCCATCTTCATCTGGCAGCGCTCGGCGGCCCGACGGGGCGCCAAGGGCGCACAAACCGGACTAGAACCGACGAAGCACCGAGAGAAATAGGGGAACACGATGGCAGCGCCACTCCTGACAGCCCAGATCGACATCGACGCACCGGTCAGCAAGGTCTGGGGCCTGATCTCAGATCTGAACCGGATGCCGCAGTGGAGCCCGCAGTGCCGAAAGATGAAGTTGCTCGGCCCGCTGCGACCCGGTGCCCGCACGCTCAACCTCAACCGGCGCGGACTGCTGTTCTGGCCGACGACGTCGACCATCACCGAGGTTATCCCGGAGCGCAAACTGGCCTTCCGGGTCGATATCAACCACTCGATCTGGGTCTACGAGTTGGAGCCCACCGACACGGGCACACGGGTCACGGAGTCGCGACACGCGGAGGGCGGGGTAACGGCCGTCTCGACCGCGGTGACGAAGGCCGCGCTCGGCGGCGTGGACACCTTCGAGAAGGAACTTGTCGAGGGCATGAACCTGTCCCTGGCGCGGATCAAGGCTGCCGCCGAAAGCGGCTAGCCTTCGGCTGTCGGTTCGGCCCCCGCCGATTCAGACTCCATCGCTTCAGGCGCCATCGCTTCAGGCTCCGCCGGCTCGGCCCGCGCCGACTCGGCCCCTGCTGATTCGGGAGCCGCAGGCTCGGCCCCCGCCGACTCGGGTGCCGCGGGCTCCGGCTCGGGTGCCTCCACGACCTCAAGCACCCCGTCGTCGAAGGGGTCATAGGCCGGCGACCCGGACCCGTGTGGGGCGGGTGTGTCCGAATGAGCCCCGCAGCCGTAGAAGAAGTCAACGACTTCACCGTCGGCGGACAGTTCGTTACAGCACACCCCGAAACGTCCCCCAAGCGCCCCGGACAGCGGAACCATGAATCCGCAGTCCCGACAGACCCGCTTGGTGGCCCGGGCCATCGCCGCGGTTGGCCCGTGGTCGCCGTCGTGCCAGCGCTGGGCGGCCGTGTCGCGGCCGAAGGCACTGAGCACCCGGCGGCGGCCGAAACCGAGTTCGACGGCTGTGTCGTCGATCAAGGGGTCGCCGGTCGCGACAAACCCGCGAACCAATCGCGGATCGTCCGGTAGCGGGGCGAGGAGATCTCCCGGGCCCAGATCGCCGGGCCTGACCCGCTGTTCCCAGGGCACCCACGGCGGGGCCAGCAGCGCCGTGGGACCAGGCACGAGCACCACCTCGCTGATCGTGGCATGCGTGGCGCCCGGACAGGCGGCCACCACCACCGCCCACTGCCAACCCTGGTAGCCGGGCATCACGGCAAGAAACCGGTGGGTGGCTGCGGCCTCGTCCTGGAAGGTCACGCCCAGATATGCCCCGACCGTCTCGCCGCTGAACTCGACGATCGCCCGGCGGGCCTGCTCCACCGCGCCGCCGAGAACGACGGCGACAGCGTCCGAGGGCTCACCCGGCGCGGCCGGGGGCGCGGATTCGTAGGTTCCGATCGAGGAGTCCATCACCGACAATCTTGCCTCACCGCGCCGGAGAGCAGCCACACCGGTCGGCTGCGGCCTACGGGGCGCCGACATGAGGGACAATCGAGGTCGTGTCTGGCAACTGGCGTGTCTCCCCGGGCGCCGGTTCGCCCCCGGGTCCGCGTCGCGCCCATCCCGGCATGGCGAACTACCCGAGCGAGGAGTCCACTCATCGTCGCGACGCCGCGCGCGAACGCGGCGACCAGTCCGGCAGCGGCAACCAATACCTGCCGCCGCTGGATTCCGAGCGCCGAAGCTTCTTCACCGAACCCGAAATGGACTCCGACCCCGGTACCGAACGACACCGCGCCGAACAACCCGGCGCCGAACGCCCGGGTGTCACGCGGGCGGCGGCCGAAATGGGCTCGCGGATGTATTCGATGGTGCACCGGGCCGCCACCGCCGACGGCGCCGACAAGTCTGGCCTCACCGCCCTGACATGGCCGACGGTGGCCAACTTCGCGGTCGACTCCGCGATGGCGGTGGCCCTGGCCAACACCCTGTTCTTCGCCGCGGCCACCGGGGAGAGCAAGGGCAAGGTGGCGTTGTACCTGCTGATCACCATCGCCCCCTTCGCGGTGATCGCACCGCTGATTGGCCCTGCCCTCGACCGGGTGCAGCACGGCCGTCGCGCCGCCCTGTCGATGTCGTTTCTGCTGCGCACCGGGCTGGCGGTGTTGCTGATCATGAACTACGACGGCGCGACCGGGAGTTACCCGTCGTGGGTGCTCTACCCCTGCGCTCTGGGGATGATGGTGTTGTCCAAGTCGTTCTCGGTGCTCCGCAGTGCGGTGACGCCACGAGTGATGCCACCGACCATCGACCTAGTGCGAGTCAACTCGCGATTGACCATGTTCGGCCTGATCGGCGGGACGATGGTGGGCGGGGGTATCGCCGCCACGGTCGAGTACGTCTTCTCACGGTTGTTCGCCCTGCCCGGCGCCTTGTTCGTCGTGGTGTTCGTGACGTTGGCCGGCGCCTCGCTGACGATGCGGATCCCACGGTGGGTCGAAGTCACCGAGGGCGAGGTTCCGGCCACCCTGACCTACCACGGCCGCGGCGGGCAGTGGGATTGGCTCGACGAGGAACCCACCACCGCCATCACCACCGGCCCGCAGCGACAACCGTTGGGCCGCAATACCATCACCGCGCTGTGGGGCAACTGCACCATCAAGGCGATGGTGGGCTTCCTGTTCCTCTATCCGGCGTTCGTCGCCAAGTCCCATGACGCCAGCGGCTGGGTGCAATTGGGCATCCTCGGCATGATCGGAGTGGCCGCCGGCCTCGGGAACTTCGCGGGTAACTTCACCGCCGCACGGCTGCAGTTGGGCCGGCCCGCGGTGCTGGTGGTCCGGGCGACCATCGCGGTCTGCGTGATGGCGCTGGCAGCCGCGGTGACGGGCAGCCTGATCGTCGCGGCGGTGGCGACCTTCGTCACTTCCGGAGCCAGCGCGATCGCCAAGGCTTCGCTGGACGCCTCGCTGCAGGACGACCTTCCCGAGGAGTCGCGAGCGTCGGCGTTCGGCCGGTCGGAGTCGGTGCTGCAGCTGGCCTGGGTGCTGGGCGGGGCTCTGGGTGTGCTGGTCTACACCGAGCTGTGGGTGGGTTTCACCGCGGTCACCGCGATGCTCATCCCGGGCTTGGCGCAAACGGTGGTGAGCTACCGCGGGGCCTCGCTGATCCCCGGCTTCGGCGGCAACCGGCCGGTGCTGGCCGAACCGGAAGGCGTATCGGAGGTGTCGCGCCGGTGAAGCGTCACGTCACCTGGATTCTCACCGCACTGGTGGTGCTGGCCGCCGCCGGTGCCGGTGTCGGCGCCTGGCGGCTGGCCCGCAGCCCCGGCGGACACGCGCTTCCCCAGATCACGGCCTACTCCCAGGGCACCACCGTCCGGGTGGGTCCTTACCTGTACTGCAACGTCATCGATCTCAACGACTGCGAACAAGACGGTGCGCAAGGGGAGCTGTCGGTCAGCGAGCACTATCCGGTGCAGCTATCGGTCCCGCCGGAGATAGCCCGCACGCCCTGGCGGCTGCTGAAGGTCTACGCCGACGAGCGCGACACCACCACCACCTCATACCGTCCCGGCACCCGGCTGGCGGTGACGGTGCCCACCCTCGACCCGCACCGCGGCCGGGTGGTCGGTTTGGTGGTGCAGCTACTCACCCTGGTCCAGGACCAGAACGGCGAGTTGCGCGACCTTCCGCACGCGGAGTGGTCGCTGCGCCTGATCTGGAACTGAGGCCCCCGGCCTACCGGCTCAGGCGTCCAGTTCGCGGGCCACCGCCCGCACGACCTCCGAAACCCGGCGCGCAACCTTGCGGTCCGGGTACCGGCCGCGGCGCAACTCCGGCTGCACCGCACCCTCGAGCAGGGTGATCATGTCCTCGACCATGCCGTGCAATTCGTCCGGGCTGTGCTTGTGCTCGGGCGCCGCCGCCTCGCGCCGGGTCCGAGACAGGCTCGGCGGGGGGTCCAGCAATTTGAGACTGAGCGCCTGGGGTCCGCGCCGCCCGGTGGCTATCCCGAACTCGACGCGCTGGCCCGCCTTGAGGTCCTCGACGCCCTCGGGCAGAGCGGAGGCGCGCACGTAGACGTCCTCGCCGTCCTCTTGTGAGAGGAAGCCGAACCCCTTGTCGGAGTCGTACCATTTCACCTTGCCGGTCGGCACTGGTCTCACCTGCTTGTCTGAACGTCTACATGGCACCCGCGGCCGGGCGCGTGAGCGATCCTACTCAACCGCGGGCCGGGTCAGCGGGCGACTTTGGTTAGGTAGGCTTGCCTGACCGCGGGAGGAAGATATGCGTCTGATCCTGAACATCATCTGGCTGGTTTTCGGTGGCCTGTGGTTCGCGATCGGCTACCTGCTGGCGGCCCTCGTCTGCTTCGTCCTCATCATCACCATTCCCTTCGGCTTCGCCTCGGCACGCATCGCGTTGTTCGCGCTGTGGCCGTTCGGACGGACCGTTGTCGACAAGCCGGGACCGCGGACCGGCGCGCTGATCGGCAACGTCATCTGGATATTGGTCGCCGGGCTGTGGCTGGCCATCGGCCATGTCATCAGCGCCGTCGCGATGGCGGTCACCATCGTCGGCATTCCACTGGCGCTGGCCAACCTCAAACTCATCCCGGTCTCGCTGATGCCCCTGGGCAAGCAGATCGTCCCGGTCGACCAGGCCAACGACTGGGTCCACGTCCAGGGCAGGGCATGACCGTCACAGCCCTGGGCGTGCCCGGGGTCCGTACCGGCCCACGGGACCTTCCCGACACCATGCCGCGGCAGGGCCCGCTGCTGGACACCTTCGGGAGGACCGCCACCGACCTTCGGGTCTCGCTGACCGACCGCTGCAATCTGCGGTGCACCTACTGCATGCCCGCCGCGGGCCTGGACTGGCTGCCCGGCGAGAACCTATTGACCTTCGAGGAGATCACCCGGCTGCTGCGACTGGCCGTGACCCGCCTGGGGGTCACCAGCATCCGATTCACCGGCGGTGAGCCCTTGCTCTACCGACGGCTCGAGGACGTGGTGGCGGCCACCGCTCGACTGCGGCCGCGGCCGGAGATCGCCCTCACCACCAATGGTGTCGGACTGGCCCGTCGGGCCGCCGGCCTGGCCGCGGCGGGACTCGACCGGGTCAACGTGTCACTCGACACCGTCGACGCCGCTCATTTCGCCGCCATCACCCGACGCAGACGTCTCGACGAGGTGCTCGAGGGTCTGGCCGCGGCGGCCTCCGCCGGTCTGAGCCCGGTCAAAGTCAACGCGGTGCCGGACCCGGTCACCGGTATCGGCGACGTCGTCGAACTGCTGCGCTTCTGCTTGCTCCATGGCTATCAGCTGCGGATCATCGAACAGATGCCGCTGGATGCCGACCATCGGTGGCGCCCTGACGATGGCCTGACTGCCGGAGCGATCATGAGAGCACTGGCGGCCCACTTCGATCTACGCCCCGACCCGGCCCCCCGGGGTTCCGCGCCCGCCGGTTTGTGGCTGGTCGACGGTGGTCCGGCGACCGTGGGTGTCATCGCCTCGGTGTCGGCCCCGTTCTGCTCGGACTGCGACCGCACTCGGATGACCGCCGACGGCCAGGTTCGCAGTTGCCTGTTCGCGAACGAGGAGACCGACTTGCGGACCCTGATGCGCGGCGGTGCCGACGACGCCGAAGTTGAGCTGGCGTGGCGCGGCGCCATGTGGCAGAAGGCAGCTGGGCACGGTATCGGCGAACCGGGTTTCGTGCAGCCGCAGCGCCCGATGAGCGCCATCGGAGGCTGACTATGACCGAGATCACCGACACGATCCCGGTGACAGTCCGCTTCTTTGCTGCGGCCCGCGACGCCGCCGGCACGGAGACCGCGACACTGGCCCTCCAACAAGGGTCGACACTGTCCGACGCAATCCGTGAATTAAGTGGTCAAAGTGACAGAATGGCACTAGTGTTACGGAAGTGCTCTTTCCTCAGCGACGGCGTGGCCGTTCGCGATAGGGCCACTGTGCTGCTGGCACATCAGACCCTGGATGTTCTGCCCCCGTTTGCGGGCGGATAGCCGTGATTTGGATCACATCACGAATAGGTCACGGAGTGGCCACGGGCCGATCAAGTTGCCCTCCCACCAGGAGTGACGCTGGGCTTTTAGAGTTCCATTAATATTTGCCAGCTGGGAAAACGCCTATTTTCCAAAAAGGTGACGCGCCCTTAGGCACCCATTACCGTTCTCGATGGCTCGCCCCCAACGGGGCGCGGCCCTCTCCGCTCCTCGCGCCGAGCTCCATCCACTGGGGCGGAGAGAACAACGACGCATCTCGGATGGAGGCGGGGGACCCAACCGGTCCGCCGAATCAGGACCAGGAGCCCCGGCTCCACGGGGTGAAGCCGCTGGCGTGGTCGCCGCGGCCGGGCACATCCTGGCGCCCGAACCCGACAGCTGACCCGCAGGCGCGCCCGAGAGAGGACCGATCCATGAGCGGACGGCATCGCAAGCCCACCACTTCATCCGTCGGCGTCGCCAAGATCGCCGTGACCGGATTCGTACTCGGCGGCGGAAGCATCGTTCTCGCCGGACAGGCCCAGGCCGCCACCGACGCCGAGTGGGACACCGTGGCCAACTGCGAGGCCAGTGGCAACTGGTCGATCAACACCGGCAACGGCTACCACGGCGGCCTGCAGTTCGCCCCCAGCACCTGGTTGGGCTACGGCGGCGGCCAGTACGCCTCCGCCGCCTACCTGGCCACCCGCGAGCAGCAGATCGCGATCGGCGAGAAGGTGCTCGCCGGGCAGGGCAGGGGCGCCTGGCCGGTCTGCGGCCGCGGACTTTCCGGGCCCACGCCGCGCAACGTGACCGCCACCCCGGCCGAGGCCGATCTCGAGGAGTCGGCAGCCGCGGCCGAGGCGGCTGCGGCCGATCCGTTGTCCGAGGCGCCAGCGCTGGCCGCGACCCTGGACAACCCGCTGCCCGCCGCACCGGAGCTTGAGGACCGGCCCGCCGCACCGGCGCAAGCTGATGAACCCGCCGCCCCGGCGCCTGAGAACCAGCCGGCCGCCCCTGCTCCCGCGGACGAACCCGCCGCCCCGGCGCTTGAGGACCAGCCTGCGGCGCCGGCGCCGCAGGAAGACACCGCGCCCGAGGCCCCCGAGCCCCAGATCATCGCGATCTCGGAGACGACGAGCGGTCCCGACTTGATCGCCGACGACCCCGCAACCGCGGCGGAAGCCACCATCGTGCAGGCCGGCTTCTCCGTTCCGCTGCCCGAGTCACCGGCTGAACCCACCGACCCGGCCGGCCCAGCAGAGCCGGTACTCGTGGAGACCGACGTCATCGCGGCCGAAGGGGCATCGACCACCTCTCCGGCGACGGGCGACACCACCGTGGTCGCCGCCGAGCAGATCGGCGTCCCGCACCTGCCCAGCCCGGACAACCTGCCGCCGGGCACCAGCGACGAACCGATCGGGCCGGCATCCAACCCGAACGTCTCCTATCTGAAGGAACTGTGGGGTGCCCTGAAGAATCAGGAGATCGACCGCAACGATCTTCTGGTCGCCTTGGCCCAGCGCTCGTTCACCGCCCCCGTCCCCGGTGACGCGGTGACTCTGGCACCGGGTCCCGCGGCAGCTCCGACCGAAGGCTAGGCGGAGTTCACCCACTCGTCGGTTCCGTCGGCGAAGAACTGGTGCTTCCAGACCGGGAGCCGTTCCTTGACGATTTCGACGATTCGGGCGCAGGTCTGGAAGGCCGCCGCGCGGTGGTCGGCCGCTACCGCCACCGCCAGGGCGGCCTCGCCGATGGCCAGCGTCCCGACCCGGTGGCTGGCGGCGATGGCTCGGACGCCCGAGGCCGTCGCCGCCACTTCGGCGAGCACCTCGAAGAGAACCTGCTCGGCGTGCGGGTGGGCGGAGTACTCAAGCCGCACAACCTCGCGGCCACCGTCGTGATCACGAACCACGCCGGCGAATCCGACCACGGCACCAGCGGCCTGGTGGGCGACCAGATGCTCATGCTCGGTGAGCAGGATTGGTTGCTCGGTCACCGCCGCGCGCAGGATCCTACTCATCCGTGGTCTCCTCCGCTCAACTGATCCAGAGCATGATCCAGGACCCCGGCGAGCACCTCGAGTCCGTCGCGGACGCCACCGGTCGATCCGGGGAGGTTCACCACCAGCGTGCGCCCGGCGACACCGCACACGCCTCGGGACAGGACGGCGGTCGGGACGTTCGGCAGACCGGACCGGCGGATCGCGTCGGCCAGCCCGGGGATCTGGTAGTCGAGGAGCGCCAGGGTGGCCTCCGGTGTGGAGTCGGTCGGCGATATGCCGGTTCCGCCGGACGTGACGACGACATCCGCGCGCTCATCCAACGCCGCCCGCAGTGCCCGCGCCACCGCGGGGCCATCGGCCACCACCACTGCGGGAGGTACCGCGAAACCGCGAGAGGTCAGCCATTCGACGACGATCGGACCGCAGCGATCCTGATAGGCGCCGGCAGCCGCGCGTGTAGAGGCGATGATCACCCGCGCGGACCGGGTCATGGCCGGGCGGTCCAGACGCCGTTCTTGCCGCCCTCCTTGCGCATCACGTGGACGTCGTCGAGGCGGGCCGCCGGGTCGACCGCCTTGATCATGTCGTACACCGTAAGCCCGGCCACCGTGACGGCGGTCAGCGCCTCCATCTCGACACCGGTACGGCCGGTGGTGCGCACCGAGGCGGTGATGCCGACATCGGCGGCACCGATGCGGAATTGGACGTCGACCCCGTTGAGGGCAAGCTGATGACACATCGGGATGAGGTCGCTGGTGCGCTTGGCAGCCAGAATGCCGGCCACCCGAGCGGTGGCCAGGGCATCCCCCTTGGGAAGTCCACCCGAGGCGATCATCGCAACCACCTCGGCGGTGGTGTGCACGGTGCCGCAGGCTGTGGCACTGCGATGGGTGGCCGTCTTCGCCGTGACATCAACCATCCGCGCCGCACCATGGTCGTCGAGATGCGATAGCCGGCGCTCTGTTTCCGGAGAGCGCTGTGGTCCCGAAGAGGGGCCGTTGGTCACCGCTATCGGTTGACGACGGTGACCGGGTGCAGGTACGGCAGGGTCGAGGCGGGCACCGGGAACGTCACATCCCCGAACGGAGACAGTGGACCGACCCGGTCGGAGGCCAGCTCGCTCACCGGGTGGTCGTCGGGATCCCGGGTCGGCCAGCCCTTGTCGACATACCGTTGCTTGCTCGTGTTCTGTGCCACCGGATCATTCTGACACTTGTACGTCGAACTCGCCCGCATGCCCGCTGATTTACCCTGGTCGGCGATGACCAAGCACCCGCCGACCAAGCACTCGCCATCGCGGCGCGGCGTGCCGTTGGGTGCCTGGCTGGCGGAGCTACCCGACGAGCGCCTGATCCGGCTGCTCGAACTTCGACCGGACCTTGCCCAGCCCACGCCCGGCAGTATCTCCGCGTTGGCCGCGCGCGCCGAGTCGCGGCAGTCGGTCAAAGCCGCCGCCGACGACCTGGACTTCCTTCGCCTGGCCGTGCTGGACGCCCTGCTGACGCTGGGGGCCGACGAGTCGGCGGTGGAAGCCGGCGAAGTGCTCTCGCTGCTCGGCGAACGGGCCCCGGATTGGGCCGTGTGTTCCGCGCTGGACGACCTCCGCGAACGCGCACTGGTGTGGGGCGATGAAGAGATCCGGGTGTCGACCGAGGCGGGCGCCGCGCTGCCCTGGTATCCGGGGCAGGCTGTCGTCGAGGATCGCCCGCGCTGCGCCGCCGAACTGTCCGCGGCGATCGAGGCCCTCGATGAACCCGCCCGCGACGTGCTGGAACGGCTGGGAACCGGCTCCCCGGTGGGCCGCACCCGCGATGCCGCACCCGGCACACCGGCCGACCGACCGGTCCAGCGATTGCTGGCCGCCGGATTGCTGCGCCCGGTGGACGAGGAGACGGTGGTGCTCCCCCGCGATGTGGGTCAGTGGCTGCGCGGACAGACGCCGGGGCCGGCTGGGCTCACTCCGCCGGAGGCGGCCGTCCGCACCGGGGCCGCCAAGGACGTGGACGCCTCGGCGGCGGGCGCGGCGCTGGAGCTGATCAGGCAGGTGGAGACCGTCCTGGACAGCCTGTCGGCGACACCGGTGCCCGAGTTGCGCAGCGGCGGACTCGGCGTGCGCGAAGCCAAGCGTCTCGCCAAGAGCACCGGAATAGACGAACCCCGGTTGGGCCTGATCCTGGAACTCGTCGCAGCCGCCGGGCTGATCGCCAGCGGGGTTCCCGACCCCGCCCCGCCCGGGGACACCGCGGGCTACTGGGCCCCGACGGTGGCCACCGATCGCTTCCTGGAGGCATCGGCGGCGTCCCGTTGGCTGCAATTGGCCACCGTCTGGCTGGACCTGCCCTCACGCCCCGGGCTGATCGGCCAACGCGGACAGGACGGCAAACCCTATGCTGCGCTGTCGGATTCGCTCTATTCCACCGCCGCCCCCCTGGACCGGCGACTTCTCCTGGAATTGCTCGCCGAGTTACCGGCGGGGACCGGGTCCGACGCCGCCCACGCCTCGGCGGCGCTGATCTGGCATCGGCCCCGTTGGGCCGCGCGGCTGCAACCCGAACCGGTCGGGCACCTGCTCGTCGAGGCCCACGCAGTCGGGCTCACCGGCCGCGATGCACTGAGCAGTCCCGGGCGCGCCCTGTTGGCCGACGGCGAGGAGGCCGCGCTCGTCGCGATGACCACCGCACTGCCCGAACCGATCGATCATTTCCTGGTCCAGGCCGATCTCACCGTCGTGGTGCCCGGGCCCCTGCAACGGGAACTGGCCGACGAACTCGCCGCCGTGGCCACCGTCGAATCGGCGGGAGCGGCGATGGTGTTTCGGGTCGGCGAGCAGTCGGTACGGCACGCACTGGACACCGGCCGCACGGCCGAAGGGCTGCAACGATTCTTCGAGCAGCACTCCAAAACCCCCGTTCCGCAGGGACTTCGGTACCTGATCAATGATGTCGCGCGCCGCCACGGACAACTCCGTGTCGGCATGGCGGCCTCGTTCGTCCGCTGCGACGACCCGGTTCTGCTGTCCCATGCGGTGTCCGCCCCCGGTATGGCCGCCCTCGAGGTGCGATTGCTGGCACCGACGGTCGCGGTGTCACAGGCCCCCATCGCGGAGGTGCTTGCCACCCTGCGGCAGAACGGGTTCGCCCCGGCGGCCGAGGATCCCTCCGGCGCTATCGTCGACCTGCGCCGCCGCGGCGCACGGGTGCCGGGGAATCCCCTTCGTCGACCTGTGCGCGCCCTGCCCAGACCCAACCCGGAGAGCCTGGCCTCCACGGTCTCGATCCTGCGCCGGGTTGCCTCCACACCGCTGGGCGGGGTCCGCGTCGACCCGAGCGTCGCGATCGCACTGCTGCAGCAGGCCGCCCTGCACGGCCATGAGGTGCTGATCGGCTACGTCGACGCCGCCGGAGTGGCCACCCAGCGGGCGGTCCGGCCGTTGGCCGTTCGCGGCGGGCAACTGATCGCATGGGACTCCTCCCAGGGCCGTCCGCGGGAGTTCGCCCTGCACCGGGTCACCTCGGTCATCCCCTCCGAGTCCGGATAATGGCGACCATGACCTACCGGCGAGGATCGCGATGACCGACGGCCCCCTGATCGTGCAGAGCGACAAGACCGTCCTGCTCGAGATCGACCACGAACAAGCCGACGCCGCGCGGGCGGCGATCGCCCCGTTCGCCGAGCTCGAACGCGCACCGGAACACATCCACACCTACCGCATCACCTCACTGGCGCTGTGGAACGCCCGCGCCGCCGGACATGACGCCGAGCAGGTCGTCGATGCGCTGGTCACCTTCTCCCGCTACGCCGTCCCGCAACCGCTACTGGTCGACATCGTCGACACCATGGCGCGCTACGGCCGGCTTCAGCTGGTGAAGCATCCGGCCCACGGGCTGACCCTGGTGAGCCTGGACCGCCCGGTACTCGAGGAGGTCCTGCGCAACAAGAAGATCGCCCCGATGCTCGGAGCCCAGATCGACGACGACACGGTGGTGGTCCACCCGAGCGAACGCGGCAGGGTCAAGCAGATGCTGCTCAAGATCGGCTGGCCGGCCGAGGACCTCGCCGGCTACGTCGACGGGGAAGCCCATCCGATCTCCCTGAAGCAGGACGGATGGGAGTTGCGCGACTACCAACAGATGGCCGCCGACTCGTTCTGGGCCGGCGGCTCCGGCGTGGTGGTGCTGCCCTGCGGCGCCGGCAAGACCATCGTGGGCGCCGCGGCAATGGCGAAGGCCGGGGCCACGACCCTGATACTGGTGACCAACACCGTGGCCGGGCGGCAGTGGAAGCGCGAGCTGATAGCGCGAACTTCGTTGACCGAGGACGAGATCGGCGAATACTCCGGCGAACGCAAGGAGATCCGGCCGGTCACCATCGCGACCTACCAGGTCATCACCCGCCGGACCAAGGGCGAGTACCGGCACCTGGAACTCTTCGACAGCCGCGACTGGGGCCTGATCGTCTACGACGAGGTGCACCTGCTGCCGGCACCGGTATTCCGGATGACCGCGGACCTGCAGTCCCGCCGGCGGCTCGGACTCACCGCTACCCTGATCCGCGAGGACGGCCGCGAGGGCGACGTGTTCAGTCTGATCGGGCCCAAACGGTATGACGCACCCTGGAAGGACATCGAGGCCCAGGGTTGGATTGCCCCGGCCGAGTGCGTCGAGGTGCGGGTCACGATGACTGACAACGAGCGGATGCAGTACGCCGTCGCCGAGCCCGAGGAACGCTACCGGCTGTGTTCGACGGCCCACACCAAGATCGCGGTGGTGAAGTCGATCCTGGCCCGCCATCCCGATGAGCCGACGTTGGTGATCGGGGCCTATCTCGATCAGCTCGAGGAACTCGGCGCCGAACTCGACGCCCCGGTGATCCAGGGGTCGACCAAGAACGCCGAACGGGAGGCGTTGTTCGACGCCTTCCGGCGTGGCGAGATCAGGACCCTGGTGGTTTCGAAGGTGGCCAACTTCTCCATCGACCTGCCCGAGGCCTCGGTGGCCGTTCAGGTTTCGGGAACATTCGGCTCGCGCCAGGAAGAGGCGCAGCGGCTGGGTAGGCTGCTTCGACCCAAGAAGGACGGCGGCGGGGCGGTGTTCTACTCAGTGGTCTCCCGCGACAGTCTGGACGCCGACTATGCCGCACACCGGCAGCGCTTCCTCGCCGAACAGGGCTACGGATACGTGATCACCGACGCCGACGACCTGCTCGGCCCGGCGGTCTGAGGGCCGAGTAACGACATCCCGCAGCCGCCGCTACAGAGGGCCCTGGGTTCGACACCACGATGCTCCCCTCCCGCGACGACTCTCCCGATGGTGCGCGAAGTTCCAGCGACATTCCTGAGGAGGGGGTAGCGTTCGACCGGTCAATGTGATTCTGGTCATAGGAGAACAGGGTGAATGGGTCGAGATTTGTCGGGCGAGTCGGAGGATTGGCGGTAGCGCTCGGAGTGGGCTCCGTCCTCTACGGAACAGCGGTCGCCTGGGCGGACGCCTCGTCCGACGGTCCGTCGGCGCGGCAAGGCACAAGCCAGTCAGCCGGCCCACGATCGTCATCGGACTCAGCCGGTTCGGCCACCCGCGTAGGCACCAAGGCTGCGCCTGCTGGTCGAGGGCCCTCCGCACCGGCGTCGACAATCAGAGCCCAGAGCACGAGAAACCAACCGGTACCCCCGCCCGCAGCCACCAACCTCGGCGACAGAGCAGCCACGCTGACGGCTCTGCCGGGAGTTCCCCCGGTAGCCACGGTCCCCGACCCGACCACCGAAGAGCTGCCTGGGACATCGCTCGACGTGGTGCTGGCCTCGACGCAGCTTGTTCACCCCCGTCGAGAAACGGCCGTCGCTACGCTCCCGGCACCCGCGGCCAGCGCCCTTGCCACGCCCGCGGCGATTCCACAGGCCGCCGCCGCGGAGAACATCGCCTTGATCATGGGGGGCAGCGGAGTCCCGATACCTAACGAGGACTACATCAACGCTGCTTTCGACCTCTACGTCGAGCCCCACGCCCCGGCCGAGACCATCCCGCAGCAGTTGGTGACCCCCGAAGGGCTGTATCCGATCACCCCCTACCCCTATGTGAAGGTGCTGCCGCTGAGCGTCTCGGTAGGACAGGGGAACCAGATCCTCTATGACGAGGTCCTCCAGCAACTCGCCGACGACAACACCCTGACCGTCTTCGGCTACTCGCAAAGCGCCATCATCTCCTCGCTGGTGATGGACCCGGACAACTCCGACTGCGTCAACACCACAACGTGCGGGATCGACCCGGATACCCCGGTCAACTTCGTGCTGATCGGCAACGAGATGAACCCCAACGGAGGATTCCTGTCCCGTTTCCCGGGCTTGAACCTTCCCAGCCTCGGCATCCCCTTCTACGGCCCCACCCCCGAGGACTCGTTCGCCGTCGCCAATTACATGCTCGAGTACGACGGGTTCGCCGACTTTCCCCAGTACCCGGGGAACTTCCTTTCCAGCCTCAACGCTGCAATGGGTATCGGTTTCGTCCACGGCACTTACCTGGACCTCACCGAGGAGCAGGTCGCGGCGGCCATCGAGTTGCCGACCAGCTCCCCGACCCAGAAGTACTACGTCATCCCCACCGAGGACCTGCCCCTGCTGGCGCCGATCCGGGCGATTCCGCTGATCGGCGGTCCGATCGCCGATCTGCTCCAGCCCGCGCTGCGGGTGATCGTCAACCTCGGATACGGCGACCCGAAGTACGGCTGGTCCCAGGGCCTCGCGAACGTCGAGACCCCCTTCGGTGTCTTCCCCGACGTCGACTGGGGTGAGACCATCGGGCTGTTCTTCGAAGGTGTCGCGAAGGGCATCAACGACTTCATCTCCGATATCACCCCCGGCGGAAGCATGTGGCAGGAACTGGACGCACATATCGCCGGGGCAACCTCGGCAATGACGGCGCTCACCACACTGCCCGCCCTCACCGCCGGCGGGATCATCCCGACGATTCAGGGCGTCATCACCGGAGTCACGGAGTTCATCTCCAACGCCGCCGCCTCCCTCTACGCCGCCCTGCTCCCCACCGCCGACATCGTCAACGCCATCGTGACAGTCCTGCCCGGTTACGCCATCAACCTGTTCCTCGACGGCATCGAGCAGATGCTCAGCGGGGACATCATCGGCGGGTTGCTCAACGCCATCGGACTCCCGGTGGCCGCCGCCGTCGGACTGGTCACCACCGCCGCACTGATCGAGGTAGAGGTCATCGGACACGCGATCGCCGGGGTCTTCACCCTGGAGTGACAACCGGACGCCGGATAGACATGCCGAAGCCGCCGAGCCGCGGCGCGTCGAAGTCCTGTGCGTCTGCTCGCCCCGTGCGGTAACGCTCACTAAGCCAGCGCGGGGATGACCTCGCGCTCGAACAACTCGATACCGGAACGGTCATAGGCGGCCTCTGGGAAGTAGCAGATCACGTATTCGCAGCCCAGATCGCGCAGGGCACCCAGGGTTTCGATCACCTGCGCCGGCGTGCCGGTGGCGTTTCCGGGGGCCCGGTTCATCTCGATCATCGCCTCGGCCGCTGCGTCGCCGCACACTCCGGCCAGCCGATCGCGGACTCGGCGCAGCCGTTGTTCGACGTCGGCCTCCGAGACACCCAGAACCGCATTGACATTGGCCGAGCGCACGATAGCGCCAAAGTCAGTGCCCACCTCGCGACAATGACCAGCTAGGACCTCTGACTTGTGCGCGAACTCCGCCGGAGCGGCGGTGAAGTTGGTGTACTGGGCATACCTGGCCGCGATCTTCAGGGTCACCCTCTCCCCGCCGCCGGCGATCCACAATGGGATGCCCCCGGGTTGCAGCGGACGAGGCGCCACGATGGCTCCGTCGACCTGATACTGCCTGCCCTCGAAACTGACTCTCCCCGCTGCCCAGGCCTCGCGCATGATCTGCACACCTTCGTCGAGGCGCGCCAGCCGAACGCCGGCAGAAGGGAACCCGTAACCGTAGGCCCGCCACTCGTGCTCGTACCAGCCACCCCCGATACCCATTTGCACACGGCCGCCGGAAATGACGTCGGTAGTGGCGGCGACCTTGGCGAGGTAAGCCGGATTGCGATAGCTCATCGCGGTGCACATCTGGCCCAGCTTGATCCGGGTGGTGCTGGCCGCGTAGGCGGCCATCAACGTCCACGCTTCGTGGGTTGCCTCGTCGGTGGGCATCGGCACAGTATGGAAGTGGTCATAGACCCACAGCGATTCCCACGGACCGGCATCGGCGTACACCGCGAGATCCCGCATTACCGCCCAATGGTTTTCGGCCGGAATACCGACAAGATCCAGTCGCCAGCCTTGAGGGATGAAAAGCCCGAACCGCATGTCGCAACTCTACGTCCCGCGCATGCGAAAGCCCCTGGAACCTTGCGTTCCAGGGGCTTTCACAACGCCGGCGAGCTAGGTCAGCAGCGAGGCCGGCGGGTTGAAGCGGTCACCGTAGCGCTCGGCCAGTTCCTTGGCCCGCGCGACGAACGCGGCTTTGCCGCCCGGGTAGCCGGCGATGAACTGCGCGGCGCCACCGGTCCACGGCGGGAAACCGATGCCCATGATCGAGCCGATGTTGGCGTCCGCGGTAGTGGTGATGACGCCTTCGTCGAAGCACTTCTGGGTCTCCAGCGCCTCGGCGAACAGCATCCGGTCGATCATGTCCTGCAGCGGCGGCTTGGAGGTCCCGGAGTTGAACGTCTCCCGTAGACCAGGCCACAGCTGGGTCCGCTTGCCGTCGACGTACTCGTAGAAGCCCGCACCGGAAAGCCGCGACGGGCGCCCGATCTCGATCATCTTCTCCACGACGGCCTCGGCCGGGTGCGCCACATAGGTGCCCCCGGCGTCCTCGATGCCCTTGCGGCTGGCGACGGCGATCTTGTGCATCAGCTCCATGTTGAGCTCGTCGGACAGCTGCAGGGGCGGAGCAGGGTAACCCGCCTGGGAACCCGCATGCTCGATCGACGCCGGCTCGACCCCCTCGCCCAACATCGCCAGCGCCTCGTTGATGAAGGTGCCGATGACGCGGCTGGTGTAGAAGCCACGGCTGTCGTTGACCACGATCGGGGTCTTGCCGATGGCCAGGGTGTAGTCGAACACCCGGGCCAGCGCCTCGTCGGAGGTTTTCTCGCCCTTGATGATCTCCACCAGCGGCATCTTGTCGACCGGGGAGAAGAAGTGGATGCCGATGAAGTCCTCCTGGCGCTTGACCCCGGCGGCCAGGCCGGTGATGGGCATGGTCGAGGTGTTGGAGCCGAGGATGGCGTTGGGCTCGACGATGTCCTCGATCTCCTGGAAGACCTTGTGCTTGAGTTCCTGGTTCTCGAAGACAGCCTCGATCACGAAGTCCACACCCTTGAAATCGGCCGGGTCGGCGGTCGGGGTGATCCGGCCCAGCAACGCCTGGGACTTCTCCTCAGTGGTCCGGCCGCGCTCAAGAGCCTTGGCCTCCAGCTTCTCCGAGTAGCCCTTGCCCTTCTGCGCCGCCTCGATGGTGACGTCCTTGAGGACCACGTCGAAGCCGGCCTTGGCCGACACGTAGGCGATACCGGCACCCATCATTCCGGCGCCCAGCACGCCGATCTTGGTGATCGGGGTCTTGCCGATGCCCGCCGGACGGGACCCGCCCGCGTTGATGGCCTGAAGATCGAAGAAGAACGCCTGGATCATGTTCTTCGCGACGTGCCCGGTCACCAGGCTGGTGAAATAGCGGCTCTCGATGCGGCTGGCGGTGTCGAAATCGACCTGGGCGCCCTCGACCGCGGCGGCCAGGATCGCCCGCGGCGCGGGCATCGGCGCACCCTTGAGCTGCTTGCGCAGCAGCGAGGGGAACGACGGCAGGATCGCGGCCAGCGCCGGGCTGGCCGGGGTGCCGCCGGGCATCTTGTAGCCCTTGGCGTCCCAGGGCTGGGTGTGGGCCTCCGGGTTCGCCTTGATCCATGCCTTGGCGGCCGGGATCAGTTCCTCGACGTCGGAGACCAGCTCGTCGACCAGCCCGGTGGCCTTGGCTTTGTCCGGGCGGAACCGGGTGCCCTGGGACAGCACGTTGACGAAGGCATTCTGGATGCCGAACATCCGCACGGTGCGGGTTACCCCGCCACCGCCGGGCAGCAGGCCCAGTGTGACCTCGGGAAGGCCGAGCTGGACACCCTTGACGTCGGCGACGATGCGCCTGTGACACGCCAGCGCGATCTCCAGGCCACCGCCCAGAGCGGCACCGTTGATGGCCGCGACCACCGGCACGCCCAGGGTCTCCAGCTTGCGCAGATCGGCCTTGATTTCCTCGACCTCGTCGAAGATCTCACCGGCGTTCTCCGGGCCTGCCTGGATCATCGCCTTGAGGTCGCCGCCGGCGAAGAAGGTCTTCTTGCCCGAGGTGATGACGACTCCGGTGATCGAATCCTTCTCGGCCTCAAGACGTTCGACCGCCTTGTGCATCGACTCCTTGTAGTGCTCGTTCATCACATTCGCCGAGCCCGTGGGGTCGTCGAGGGTCAGCGTGACGATGCCGTCGGCATCCTTGTCCCACTGGATTGTGTTCTCTGCCATGTTTTTTCGTTAGCTCCTAGTCGTCTCTGGTCGGCGCCGCTTAGACGCGCTCGATGATGGTGGCCACACCCATGCCGCCGCCGATGCACAGCGTGATCAGGGCGCGCTTGGCGCCTCGGCGCTCGAGCTCGTCGACCATGGTTCCGGTGATCATGGCGCCGGTGGCGCCGAGCGGGTGGCCCATCGCGATGGCGCCGCCGTTGACGTTGAGCTTCTCGTCGGGGATGTTCAGGTCCTTCTGGAACTTCAGCACCACAGAGGCGAAGGCTTCGTTCAGCTCGAACAAGTCGATGTCGTCAACGGTCAGCCCGGCGGTGGCCAGCACCTTCTCGGTGGCCGGGGTGGGCCCGACGAGCATGATCGTGTGGTCGGCGCCGCTGGTGGCGGTGGCCACCACGCGGGCGCGCGGGGTCAGGCCGTTGGCCTTGCCGGCCTTTTCACTGCCGATCAGCACCAAGGCGGCGCCGTCGACGATGCCGGAGCTGTTTCCGCCGGTGTGGACGTGGTTGATCTTCTCCACCCAGTGGTACTTCTGCATCGCCACGTCGTCGAAGCCGGCCATCGCGGCCAGACCCTCGAACGCCGGCTTCAGCTTGCCCAGGCCTACCAGCGTGGTTTCCGGCCGCATGTGCTCGTCGTGATCGAGGACCAGCAGGCCGTTTTGGTCGAGAACGGGCACCACGGACTTGGCGAAGTAGCCGCCCGACCAGGCCGCCGCCGCACGCTGCTGTGAGCGCACCGCGTAAGCGTCGACGTCGTCACGGGTGAATCCCTCCAGGGTGGCGATCAGGTCGGCGCCGATGCCCTGCGGAACGATGTAAGCGTCGTAGTTGGTGGCCGGGTCGACCATCATCGCGCCGCCGTCGGAGCCCATCGGGACGCGGCTCATCGACTCCACGCCGCCGGCGATCACCAGATCGTCCCAGCCCGAGCGCACCTTCTGGGCGCCGGTGTTGATCGCCTCCAGACCCGATGCGCAGAACCGGTTGAGTTGCACGCCGCCGACGGTGTCGGGCATGCCGGCCGCGATAACGGCGGTGCGGGCGATATCGGCGCCCTGATCACCGACCGGCGAGACGCAGCCGAGGATGACGTCGCTGATCATGTTCTCGTCGAGATTCGGGTGGCGCAGGCGCATCTCGTCGATCAGACCGGTGACGAGGTTGAGGGGCTTGACCTCGTTGAGCGCACCGTTCTTACCCTTGCCGCGCGGAGTACGGATGGCCTCGTAGATGAAGGCTTCTTCGGACATGTGGATTCCTCGGATTTCGGTATGTGGATTTCCGGCACCCTGCAGCCTAGTCCTGCGCAGCGACGGGCAACCAACAGCCCCGGCCAACCTGTTGGTTGAGGCTCTGTTGGACAAGAGCTGGGTTGGGCGAGGACTCGGCGCCAGTAGGCTCGGCGCCCATGACCGAACCCGATGACGTCGGCCCGGCGAAGACCGTCGAGCGGTTGCGCCCTTTCTCGGTCAACGTCTTCGCCAGGATGTCCGCGCTGGCGGCCGAGCTCGGTGCGGTGAACCTCGGGCAGGGCTTCCCCGATGAGGACGGCCCGCCGGCCATGCTGGAGGTCGCCCGCCAGGCGATCGCCGACGGGGTCAACCAGTACCCGCCCGGGCCGGGTATCGCCGAACTGCGCCGGGCCATCGCCGCCCAGCGCTCCCGGCGCTACGGCCAGCAGTTCGACCCCGACACCGAGGTGCTGGTCACCGTGGGCGCCTCCGAGGCGATCGCGGCGGCGGTCCTCGGCCTGGTCGAGCCGGGCTCGGAGGTGCTGGTGCTCGAGCCGTTCTTCGACACCTACGCTCCGGTGATTGCGATGGCGGGATCGCGCCGGGTGGCGGTGCCGCTGGTCCCCGACGGCCGCGGATTCGCCCTCGACGTCGACGCGGTGCGCGCCGCGATCACCCCCGCGACCCGGGCGATCATCGTCAACTCACCGCATAACCCGACCGGCATGGTGCTGTCCGACAGCGAACTACGCGGGCTGGCCGCGGTGGCCGAAGAAGCCGACCTTCTGGTGATTTCCGATGAGGTTTACGAGCACCTCACCTTCGACGGTCATCGACATCTGCCGATCGCCAGCTATCCCGGGATGGCTTCGCGCACGGTGACGATCTCCAGTGCGGCCAAGATGTTCAACTGCACCGGCTGGAAGATCGGCTGGGCCTGCGGGGCGCCGGGGTTCATCGCCGGGGTTCGGACCGCCAAGCAGTACCTGAGCTACGTCAGCGGAGCACCGTTCCAGCCGGCCGTGGCCTACGCGCTGGACCACGAGGACGCGTGGGTGGCCGCGCTGCGGGACTCACTGCAGGCCAAACGGGATACACTGTCGGCCGCACTCGCCGGTCTGGGCTTCGACGTCCACGACAGTGTCGGCACCTATTTCCTGTGCGCCGATCCCCGTCCGTTGGGGTTCGGCGACAGCACGGCTTTCTGCGAGGAGTTACCGCGCCGCGCGGGCGTGGCGGCGATCCCGATGGCGGCGTTCTGCGATCCGGGCGGGGCGCCGCAAGCCTGGAATCACCTCGTGCGCTTCGCCTTCTGCAAACGCGACGGCACCCTCGAAGAGGCGATCCGGCGATTGAGCGCGCTCAACCCTTCTTGATCTTGAGCACCTGCTTGCGCAGGCCGTCGGTGGCGGTCTCCATCGCACCTTTGAGGGTGCGCTTGAGCAGGAACCCCGGGAGCGGGACCGACGGGTCGACGGTCAACTCGAAGCGGACCTTGGTCTTGTCGCCCTGGGGGGTCAGCGTGTACGCGGCCTGCTGAGAGCGAAGTTGCCCGGCCGAGATCAGCGTCCACCCGGCGGTGTTGGCCGACCAGGTGTACTCGACCTCCTGAACATCGGTCAACCCGGCGGCCTTGACCTTCATCCTGACCCGTTTGGGCCGGCCGTCGTCGTAGGCCTCGAGGACCTCCGCACTCTGGTACTGCGGCGACCAGGTGTGCGCCGATTCGACGTCGGCGATCACCGCGAGGATCTCCTCGGGTTCCGCCTCGATGACGACTTCGCGGGAATCGTTGACTGTCATGGTCCGACAGTAGCGACACGAGCAGGGAATCGGTTGCGGTTCGCCGCTGCGCAGAACCGGTTCGTGAGCCACCTTCGTCGGTGACGCACTGACCACTGCGCTATGCCTCCCGCTACCGGCCCAGCAGTGTGACGTGGCAGCGCACGCCAGGGGCCCGCGACAGCCGGGCGTCGGCGGTGACGAGGGAGATCCCGAGGGCCTCGGCAAGCGCGATGTAGGCGGCGTCGTATGCGGTCACGGTCTGCCGTAATTCCCAGCACCGCCGCAACAACGGTCTGTGCGATGCGCGGCGCATCGGTAGGTCGGCCAGACTCAAGAGCGCGCGTTGCGCTCGCGCGGCCGTCATGCTTGTGGCCTTCACCTGCCGGCGCAGTACCGACAGGACCTCCAGATCGATCGATTCCGGCGCAACAAGGGTCTCCCCCGCCAAGGCGGTCCGAGCAACGGAGCCTTCCGAACCGTCGTCGCCGAGCGCTACCGCCAGCACGCTGGCATCAACGACGATCACGGTCGTCACGGACTGTCTCGACAGCAGCCGAGAACGGGACTGATCCACCCGAATCGCTCCCGGCGCGTTCGAGAACCTCGTCGAGGGTCGGCATGGCGGCTTCCGCGATCAGCCGACTCCTCAGATACTCCTGCAACGACTGGTGCGCGCGCGCGGCCCGTTGCCGCAGCACGGCGTGCGTCCCCTCGGGGACATCCTTGATCTGCACGCTCGGCACAGCGCCATTTTGGCGCCATTGGCGCCAGACTGCAAGTCAGGTCACGAGCGCTCCACCTCGATCGGCACTCCGCTGAGCCAGGCCATCCCGGACAGTGATTCGACATCGTCGGGGTCATTCGAGGTCAGTTCGTTGACGTTGACCCCGCCGACCCCGTTGGCCAGTCGCCAGCCGCCCTTGCCGTTGTGTCCCCACCCGTGCGGGATGGCCACCGTGCCCGCGACGATGTCCTCGGTAAGCCTGACCGGCAGCTCGATCTTCCCGTACGGCGAGCGCACCCAGACGTCGTCGCCGTCGGCGATGCCGCGCAATGTGGCATCGGTAGCGTGCATCAGCGCCCGCGGCCGGCGGTCACCACGCATCAACAGCGGCGCGTTGTGCATCCAGGAGTTCTCCGACCTGGCATCGCGCATGCCGATCAGACGCAGTGGATAGCCGATCGGATCCTTCCTGCGCCGCAGTTGTTCGATTTGCTCGGCGATCTCGTGATGCCGCAACCGTATCCGTCGACTCGTATACGCCACGGCACGGCCGAGCACCCCGGTGGGCAGATCGGGTTCCAGCACCACCCCGTGCGGGTGCTGTTCGGTCAGGCTCCGAAACGACAGACCGCCGGGGCGCAGACCGAACCAGTCGCCACCGCGGCCGGTCCGGATCATCAGGTCGATCAACGGCCGCGGGCTGAGTCGGCGGCCGAACAGTCCGGCCGATGCTCGTGCCGCCGCCAGGGCCGCGAACACCGGGGAGCGTTTGGCCATGCGGGCCATCAGATCGTCGACGATTTCCCATTCGGTGCGCGCCTGCCCTTGTGGCGGAACCACGGCTTCGGTGCTCTGCCGGAACGGCGTGGCATGGAAGGGCTGTAACAACACGGGGAAATCGTCGCGCTCGTACATGGTGGTGACCGGCAGGACGTAGTCGCACAGGGCGGTGGTCTCGGTGAGGTAGAAGTCGAGGGCGACCGAGAGGTCCAGTTGCGGCATGGCCTCGGCCAGTTCCGCGCCGTTGGGTACCGACAGCACCGGATTGCCGGCGCTGACGAACAGTGCCCGGATCTGTCGGTCGCCGCCGGTGGTGATCTCCTTGGCCAGCATCGTGGCGGGCTCGGTGTGGACGAGGTTGCCGAATCCACCGACCCGGGAACGGTTTCGCCGGTAGTCATAGCGCAGCAGCGCACCCAGTGCGGTGAACGCCCATCCCTCAGCCGGAAACCCGAACGAGCCGAACACCGATCCCCCCGGGACGTCGATGTTGCCGGCTGCGAGGTTGACCGCATCGATGAGGTAGGACGTCAGCGTCCCGGACCGTCCTGCGCAGGTTCCGATCCGCCCGTAGACGGCTGCCCGCGGTGTGCCGACCAGACTGCGGGCCAATTCGCGGACGGCATCGGCGGGAACCCCGGTGGCGGCCTCGGTGCGCTCCGGGGTGAACGGCGCACACTGGGTGGCCAGCCAGCCCAGGCCGTCGGCCTGCCCGCCCACCCTGCGCCGGTCGACCAGGTCTTCGGCAAACATCACCTGCAGCAGCGACAGCAGCAGCAGGGCGTCGCTGTCGGGGACGATGCCCACCCATTCGAACTGCGCGGCGGTCTCGGTCTTGCGCGGGTCGATCACGATGACCCGACCACCCCGCTTCACCACGTCGCGCATCCGGTCCTTGATCCGGGGGGCGGTGAGCACGCTGCCGTGCGAGACCACCGGGTTGGCGCCCATCACCACCAGCAGTTCGGTGCGGTTCAGGTCGGGGATCGGTACGGCGGAGGGGGCACCGTAGAGCAGTTGGCTGGCCATCAGCCGGCTGTTGGTGTCCTGGGACGACGCGGTGAACAGGTGGGCGCCCACACCCAGGCCGTTGACGAAGCAGACGACCGCCATCAGGTGCGAGTAGCTGAAGGCTCCCGGGTTGCCGAAGTACCAGCCCAGCGCACCGGATCCGTGCCGCCGGTGAATCTCGCTGAGCCGTCCGGCGATATCGGCCATCGCGTCGTCCCAGGAGACCTCCTCGAAGGTCCCGTCGGCGCATCGCCGCATCGGCGCGGTGACCCGGTCGGGGTCGTTGACCACTTCGGTGAAGGCGATGCCCTTCTGGCAGGCGAAACCGGAGGACAGCGGATGGTCCTTGTCGGGGCGCAGTGCCACCAAACGGCCGTCCCGCACTTCGGCGACCATGCCGCACAAGGATTCACAGATCCGGCAGTAAGTGGCCTTGTGTTCGGTCGTCTCGTGCTCGTCGGTCCCGTGCTGGATAGTCATGGTCACACCCGGTAGTCGTTCAACAGTCGCTTGCTGATGATCATCTTCTGAATTTCGCTGGTTCCCTCGCCGATGAGCAGGAACGGCGCATCGCGCATGAGACGTTCGATCTCGTACTCCTTGGAATAGCCATACCCGCCGTGGATGCGGAAGCTCTGCTGGGTGACCTCCGCGCAGAATTCACTGGCCAGGTACTTCGCCATCCCGGCCTCCAGGTCGTTGCGGTGTCCGGAGTCCTTCAGCCGGGCCGCGTTGACCATCATCAGATGTGCCGCTTCGACTTTGGTCGCCATCTCGGCGAGCTGGAAGGCGACGGCCTGGTGCTCGGCGATCGGCTTTCCGAAGGTCGAGCGCTGTTGGGCGTAGCGCACCGCCAGCTCGAACGCGCGGATGCCGACCCCGCAGGCCCGTGCCGCCACGTTGACGCGGCCGACCTCCACGCCGTCCATCATCTGGGCGAACCCGCGCCCGGGTACCCCGCCCAGCACGTGGTCGGCGTCGGCGCGATAGCCGTCGAAGATCATCTCGGTGGTGTCGATGCCCTTGTAACCGAGCTTGTCGAGCTTCCCCGGGATCCTCAGCCCCGGCACAACCTCGCCGAAGCCGCTGGGTTTTTCGATCAGGAAGGCGGTGAGATTCCGGTGCGGGGTCGAAGCACCTTCCTCGGTGCGCACCAGGGCTGCGACGAGGGTGGAACTCGCCCCGTTCGTCAGCCACATCTTCGCGCCGTCGACCGTGTACGTGCCGTCGCCGTTACGGGCCGCCTTGGTGCGAATGGCGGCGACGTCGGAGCCCACCCCGGGTTCGGACATCGAGAACGCACCACGGGTCTCGCCAGTGGCCATGCGCGGCAGGAAACGCCGCTTCTGGTTCTCCGTGCCGTGCTGGCGGATCATGTAGGCCACGATGAAGTGGGTGTTGATCACCCCGGAGATGCTCATCCAGCCGCGCGCCAACTCCTCCACGCACAGCGCGTAGGTCAGCAACGACTCCCCCAGCCCGCCGTACTCGGTGGGGATCATCAGACCGAACAGGCCCATCTCGCGCATCTTCTCGACGATCTCGCTCGGGTAGGCGTCGTCGCGTTCGAGTTCCATCGCGTGCGGGATGATCTCCTTGTCGACGAAGCGACGCACGGTGGCCAGGATCTCGGTCTGGAAATCGGTGAGGCCCAGGGTCTGAGCCAGCCGGGTCACGTGCTGACCCTTTCGAACACCGCGGCAAGGCCCTGGCCGCCCCCGATGCACATGGTCTCCAACCCGTAGCGGGCATCGCTTCGGCGCATCTCGAGCGCCAGTGTCGCCAGCATCCGGCCGCCGGTTGCGCCCACCGGATGTCCGAGTGAGATCCCCGATCCACAGACATTGGTGCGTTCGCGGTCGGCGGCGCTGAATCCCCACTCCCGCATGACGGCCAGGGTCTGGGCGGCGAAGGCCTCGTTTATTTCGATGAGATCCATGTCGGCCAGCGAGAGCCCCGCCCTGCCGAGGGCGACCGCCGTGGCGGGCACCGGCCCGATCCCCATTACCTTCGGTTCCACCCCGGCCAGTCCCCAGGACACCAGCCGAACCAACGGTGTCAGCCCGAATTCCGCGGCTTTCTCCGGGGTTGTGACGAGGCACATCGCCGCCGCGTCGTTCTGGCCGCTGGCATTGCCCGCGGTGACGGTGGCCTCCGGGTCCTGCTGGGCCAGAAGCGGTTTGAGCCCCGCCAGTGCCTCAAGCGTGCAATCGGCACGCGGATGCTCGTCGGTATCGATTCCCGCCACCGGGATGATCTCCTGTGCCAGCAGCCCCGATCTCTGCGCCGCGACCGCCCGCTGATGGGACTGCACGGCGAGTTCGTCCTGCTCGGCGCGGGTGATGCCGTACAGCCGGCGCAGGTTCTCCGCGGTCTCCAGCATGCCGCCGCGGACTGGGTAGCGCTTGCCGCCGGCCGTGACCCGGCCGCGGGTCAGTCCGTCGTGCAGGCGAACCCCGCGAGACCCCGCGCCCCAGCGCATGTCGGTGGAGAAGAAAGCGGCGTTGCTCATGCTCTCCGCCCCGCCGGCGACCACCAGTTCGGCGGCGCCGGAGCCAACCTGCAGGCAGGCGTTGATCACCGCCTGCAGGCCCGACCCGCACCGGCGGTCCACCTGCATCCCGCACACCGACACCGGCAGCCCGGCGTCCAGTGCCACCACCCGTCCCAGCGCCGGCGCCTCCGGGTTGGGGTAGCAGTGCCCCAGAATGACGTCCTCGACCGCATCGGGTGCGATCCCGGTCCGGTCCAGCAATCCGGTCAATGCCGCCACCGCCAATTCGACCACGCTGAGTGACCGCAAAACCCCGCCGTAGCGCCCGATCGGGGTGCGGACCGGTTCGCAGATGACCGCTTCGCGGCTCATACGTGCCGACCGCCCGTGACCTCCAGGACGGTACCGGTCATGTACGACGACAGATCGGACGCCAGGAACAGTGCCACCGTCGCCACCTCGGCAGGCTCCCCCGCTCGGCCCATCGGGATCTCGGCGAGCTTGGCGTCCCAGATGCGTTGCGGCATCGCCTCGGTCATGGCCGAACGGATCAGGCCCGGCGCGATGGCATTAACCCTGACCCCGAGATGGGCCAGCTCCTTGGCGGCCGCCTTGGTCAGGCCGACGATGCCCGCTTTGGCCGCCGAGTAGTTCGTCTGACCGACCAGGCCGACCTTGCCGGATATCGAGGACATGTTGATGATGGCCCCGCGGCCCCGCTCCCGCATGACCGCCGCTGCGGCCCGGGTGCCGTTCCAGGTGCCTTTCAGGTGCACGGCGATCACCTCGTCGAACTGCTGCTCGGTCATCTTTCGCATCGTCGCGTCCCGGGTGATTCCGGCGTTGTTGACCATGATGTCCAGGCCCCCGAACCCGTCCACCGCGGCCCCGACGAGGGCCTCGACGTCCGCGGCGGAGGTCACGTCGCAGTGCGCCGCGAGGGCCACTCCCGGCCCGCCGAGTGCCGCGGCCGACTCCTGGGTGCGCTCCAACCCGAGGTCCCCGAGGACGACCCGGGCGCCCTGGGCGATGAAGACTTCGGCGATCGCGTAACCCAATCCCTGGGCGCCGCCGGTGACGACCGCGGTCCGTCCGGCCAGAAGTTCCATCCGATCACCCTCCTGATCGCCCCCACGGGCCATCGTATTTGATGACCTGATGACATCCCAGGCTGCCGTCGGCGACGACGATTTCCGTGAGATTCTGGCCGCGACGAGGGATTTCGTCCGCTCCTTCGTCGTCCCCCGGGAGTCGGAGATCCTGTACGACGACGCCGTCCCCGACGACGTGCGCGAGCGGGCCAAGAGCATGGGGCTGTTCGGTTACGCGATCCCGCAGCAATGGGGTGGCTTGGGTCTGGACATCACCCAGGACGTCGAGATGGCGATGGAATTGGGCTACACCTCGCTGGCGGTGCGCTCGATGTTCGGCACCAACAACGGCATCGCCGGGCAGGTGCTGGTCGGCTTCGGCACCGAGGAGCAGAAGTCCCGCTGGCTGGCCGGTATCGCCGCCGGTGACGTCGTCGCCTCGTTCGCCCTCACCGAATCGGGGGCGGGTTCCAATCCCTCGGGCCTGCGCACCGCGGCCGCACGCGAAGGCGACGAGTGGGTCATCAACGGCGGCAAGCAGTACATCACCAACGCGCCGGCCGCCGATCTGTTCATCGTTTTCGCCCGCACCCGTCCGGCCGACTCGGACGGACCCGGGATCGCGGTGTTCCTTGTCCCCGCCGATACGCCCGGAGTCGGGATCGGTCCCAAGGACGCCAAGATGGGTCAGGAAGGGGCCTGGACTTCGGATGTGTATTTCAGCGACGTCCGGGTCGGCCGGGAAGCACTCGTCGGCGGCGAGGTGGACCTCGGATACCGCGCCGCCATGACCTCCTTGGCGCGGGGGCGGATCCATATCGCGGCGCTGGCGGTCGGCACCGCCCAGCGCGCCCTCGACGAGTCGGTCAGCCACGCGGCGACCGCAACCCAGGGCGGCACAGCCATCGGCACGTTCCAACTGGTCCAGGCCATGCTTGCCGACCAGCAGACCGGAGTGATGGCCGGGCGCGCGCTGGTGCGCGACACCGCCGGCAAGTGGCTGACCGGCGAGGACCGCCGGATCGCGCCGTCGGTCGCCAAGCTGTTCTGCACGGAGATGGCCGGCGAGGTCGCCGACCTCGCGGTGCAGATCCACGGCGGCGCCGGGTACATGCGGGGGGTGACGGTCGAGCGCATCTACCGCGATGTCCGGCTGCTGCGACTCTACGAAGGCACCAGCGAGATCCAGCGCCTGATCATCGGCGGCGGCCTGGTGAAGAATGCACGGACCGGAGGCTGAATGGCCAAAGCCGATATCATCGTGATCTGCGACTCGGGGAACAAGGAGCCGTACCTGAAGCACTCCCACCTGAGCAACAAAGTCGCCCTGCTGGCCGGCGCGGCCGCCATCGCCGGCCTGGCAACCATGACCGCCTGTGGTAGCGACACCAAGGAGTCCCCGACCGACACCAAGGTGCCCGGCGGCCCCGGAAACCACTACGAGATGCGCCCCCTGAAACCCCGTGCCACAGGGGGACCCTTGGCCGAGGCATCCTCGACCGGGCATTAACGCTGAGTGAACGTTGACTCAGGCCGGAAACTGAGACGAAAACCGCCTCCGAGGTGGCCAGGGCCGGGATCGAACCGGCGACCTTCCGCTTTTCAGGCGGACGGGATAGCCACTGACCTGCGGTTTATCTGCTCGTATGCGTCGTATGCGCCGCATTGAGCAGGGCTGACGTACTCAGTTTGTCCGGCGAACGGACATAAACCGGACACGGTGCATGCGCTCCTGACCAGGAGCTTCTTCGCTGCCGCCTGCGTTGTCGGCAGCCTCCGGGGCTCCGGGGAGCAGGCACCCCGATGCCCAGCATCGCACCATCAGCCAACGCCCCGAGCTCGTCGACGAATGGTTCGACTTGCGCCTCAGACCAGCCGCCATTCAGGCACGGTTCTGCCGGTAAGTCAGTCGACGGGAGGTCGCGAGCGCCCGAGGCCGCCAGGCCGCAGGGCGGGAGAGCGACAGCGTTCGGCCGGACGTCGACCGACTTACCGGCATCAGACCGGCCAGGGGTTGGCGGGCTTGTTATATGTGCCGAAAATGTCCGCGACCCGGTTGCCGACGGGTTCGCGCCCGGGGAGCTGCGGGCGATCGACGCATTGGGGCTGCGGTTCCCGAGCCCCGAGTTGGTCGCCGCTTCTACGGCGTTGTTCGAGCGGGCGGCGCCGTGGGCTTCTGGCTCGGAGCGTCGTGGTATCGAACCGGAATCCGGGCGGTTCCGCATCATCATCGGCCCTGGTGTCGTGCGACTCGGGTGGACCAATCCCGTCCGGGCCGAGAAAGCCGCCGAACGGACAGTCGGTCATCACCAACGTGACGTTGACGACGCGAAATTTCATATCAGAAATGACCTCGAACTTTCTGCCGGGGACAGTGATCGGGCCGTCGTGTCTGTGACACGACGGAGTCCTACGGAAAACGAGCAGGGCGGTTCCGGCGGTGTCATCACCGAGTGGTCCCGCAAATCACGGTCGGCGATGTGCCGCACCTTCGCTGAGCTCGACTACAGCCCACTGATGGAATCTGGTCGCGTCCCTGCCATGGTCACGCTCACCTACCCTGGGGACTGGGAAGCCGTCGCACCCGACGGGGCGACCGTGAAGCGACACATGGTTTTGTGGCGCAAACGCTTTCAACGCGAGTATGGCGAGACAGCACGCTACATCTGGAAGCTGGAGTTCCAGCGGCGCGGTGCCCCGCACATTCATCTATGGATGGCGCCGCCGACCTCGCCAGGGCGATCAGGATGGGGCTTCGCTCAATGGCTCTCGGAGACCTGGGCACACATCGTCGACCACCCCGACGCCGAGCAGAAGGCGCGGCATCGGCTGGCTGGCACCGCCGTCGACGTTCGCAACGGACTGAAAGCCTGCGACCCCAAGCGGCTGGCCATCTATTTCACCAAGCACTCATCACCAAACCTTCGCGGCGACAAGGAATATCAGCACATCGTTCCCGAACTGTGGCGGCAGCCTGGCCGCGGGCCTGGCCGATTCTGGGGCGTGTACGGACTCAAGAAGGCCATCGCCGTTGTGGAGGTGGCCCAGGACGCATACATCACTGCTCGCCGGATCGTGCGGCGATGGTCACGTAGCCAAGCGGTGTACGGCGAACCGTCCACCCGCTTCCCAACTGCGGTGGTGCCGCGCACGGCTACCCGCCGCATATCGCGCGTCAACCGCGATACCGGCACTGTGAAGCACCGGCGGACTCACCGACGACGAACGCTCTGCAATCAAGGCGGGTTGGCCGGCGGCTATGCCCTTGTGAATGACGGTCCAGCGTTCGCCGCCCAGCTTGCGCGCGCGATCACGTAGGCGCCAATCTCGTATTTGCCGTTGCAATACTTCACTTGCGGCGGAAAAATGTCCGGACAACGTCTTGCAGTTCGGCGGTTTTTACCTTCGTAGCTTCGGTCAGATCGATTGCTCTGTCCTTGGCCGCGTCGGCCAGATCCGCGGCTTTGTCTTTGGCCACCGTTGCGCCCTCTGTCCCAGTTGCCAGCGCTTTGTTCACCGCCTCGCCCGCGGCCTGGCCCCATCGCTTCGCGTCGTTGGTGCCGTGATCGGTCTCGATGTCGAGGCGGTCGCGAAAAGCCACCACGCCCGTCGCGATCTCATTGCTCGACCGGACGGCCGCCGGCGCGTCGCGCGGATGGAGCAGCACCTTGGAGTTCGCTTTGCGGACAGTCTCGTTCATTTGGGCCAGCAACCGGGCGGTGCTGTTCGAGATGAGGTCCAGCCGCTTTTGGCGAGCTTTGGCCAGGCCCAGTCGGTGGCTGTCGAGATCATCCGGATCGGAGTCGAGCACCCGGTCGAGTTCCAGCATGGCCACCCCATCCTGAAGCTGGAAGCAGCGCGCAATCACCACCAGCCACTCGCGTACCTTGGGCTCGGCCTCCTTGGTGGCGTTGGCGATCTTGCCCAGGTTGGCCTCCTTCTCCAGATTCTCGGCGATGGCGTCAAGTTGGCGTATGGCGTACGCCTGCGTCTGTGCGAGTACCAAGGAGCTCGACTGAATCTTGGACCAGGTAATCTCCGACACCCGCCCGACCTGGTCGCGGACGGTCAGCGCGTCCTCGACGACCAGGTCGACGCCGATCATCTCCGCGAGAACCGCATCCTTTTGGGCGCGCAGAATGTCATCGACCTTCTCGTTAATCTCCTGGAGATACTCGACGATCTGGTCCATCTGCTGCTGCATCGCCTGCTGCTGCATCATCGTCGACAGCGCGGAGAGCGCCAAGGGGCCACTAAGCAGCGCCGTCGGGGCCTGAGCGATCTGAAGCCACCGCTTGACCTCACCGGGCTTCCCGATCATCGCGTGGCTGACACCGGGGGTCTTGGTTGCCATCAGCCCGTACTGCTTGACGGCCTGCGCCGACTCGGCGGTCAACTTGACCCAGCGTCCCGAGTGCGTGGCCACCTCCGACCCGACTCGTAGTGCCGTCCCGCTGGTGCCGGCGAACGACGAAAGACGGCGTACATCCAGGACCTTCGATGGCACCCTGCTAAGGCCTTGGTCGAGTAGGAAGCGCTCAACATCGGCTGAGTCACCGATCACGGCCAAACCGTCGCCGTCGGTGACCAGTTCGATCTCGTTACCCATCTTTTCTCCGTTGAGTGGAAGGCCATCGACCGGCCTCTCGGTTCGCCTCGCCACCAGACGCTACCGGTGAGCACCGACACCATTGGAACGATTGAGGCTACAGCCGTTGGCATGGCGTCCTACCTGCTGAGCGAAGCCACCGACGGGTGGGCGCTCCTTGATGACCAGGGGGGGTACGGCACTGCTCCTGCATGGCCCAACGCTATTCCCCCTTTCGTAACTTTCGTAACCTTGCTACGATGGGTCGGGTTCCGAGAGCGGAATGAGAGGAAGTGAGACCCATGAGCACCGCCTCCGCGGAGATTGTTAGCCCGGTTCCGGCCGATGCCGATGGGCTTGCCAATGTCCTCAGCTTCATCGAGGCGCACGAGGTCCGCCACGGGACCTCTCCTGAGCCTGCCTTCTTCCTGTCCGGTGCTGGCGAACATGATCGTGTCGAACTGACCGAGCAGCTTTACGAGGTCCTCAAGCGGGTCGCCCACGCACTCAGCCACGGCCAGTCGATAAGCATCCTGACCCGCGACCAGGAAATTTCCACCCAGCAGGCCGCGGAGATCCTCGGCCTGAGCCGCCCCACGGTGGTTCGCCTCATCCAGGACGGCGAGCTGCACGCGCACGTACCTGGCGCGGTCCGACGCAAGCTGCGGCTTGCCGATGTTCTCGCCTACCGCGAAGAGCTTCACACCCGGCGCAACCGTTTCATCACCGAGAGTTCGGCGGAGTTCGCGGATACCGACGCCGACGAGGTCGCCGAGCTGCTCGCCGAGGCGAAACGCAAGCGCTGACCGTCCGCGCCGTCTGAAAGACTCGCCCACGTGTATCGCGCCGTCCTCGACACCTGTGCCCTTGTGCCGAGCCTTCAGCGCGACTTCCTGCTGCAACTGGCCACCGAGGAGGCTTACGCGCCCGTGTGGGGATCTGGAATCCTCTTCGAGCTGGACTACGTACTCGCCGGCCTGCACGCCAAGCGTGGAATCAGCGATAGCGCCAGTCGCCGACAGCACCTCTTCGACCAGCTCAGGCGTGCGTTTCCGGGCTCAGAAGTTCACGCACCCAAGGACCGTGAGTACAGCTACGGACTCAACGATCCTGACGACGGACACGTCGCCCACGCGGCGATCATCGGCAAAGCCGACGCCATCGTCACCGACGATTGTCGCGCAGGGTTCAGCTCGGCACACGCACTCGTGGAGGCGGACGTCGAGACCATCTACCCACATCAGTTTGCGGCCAACACGGTGTCAGCGCACCCGCATGCAGGAGTGCGCGCGTTGCGAGAGATGTCGAATCGTCGAACCAACCCACCACAGACCCCGGAACAGATCCTCGAGTTGCTGGTGACACGGCACGAAATGACCGAGGTCGCCGAGATCTTGCTCCCGCTGCTTTCGGAAGACGCACGGCGACCCGAGTGAACAAAGAGGTTTACGTGACTGTGGTTATTGGCACCTCGATGCGGTCGCGCGCAACGATCACACCGTTCTTGATGGCATAACACTCGACGTAGTGCTCACCACGGAACTTTGTCGATTCTCGGTGTGTGCGACTGTCCTCATTGATTATCTGACCCCGAATCTCGTTTCGTTTCTCGGCTTCGTCACCACGATTCAAAACCTTCCACTTAAGCTTGTATGGTTGTGGCACATCGCATTCCGACACCGTGAAGTCCAACGTTTTTTGCGGCCTGAGCCAGACCTGTCGGGCAAGCATGCTGCGTAGCGTGTCCGGCCGGAAGCCGTTTTGGGTGACGGTGCAGTCGATGGCCAGGTTGTACCTGACGTCTACCGGGAACTCATCCTCGACGAACTCTTCGGTGTTGTCGAAACTGTAGGCGCTCGCAGTTTTCGCGGTGGTGTCGGCTGCAGGAACAGGCTTGCCGAAGACCTTCTTCCATTTTGCGCTGACCGTCGTTTTACCTTCAGCGTCAATCGCTTTGAGGCACAACTCGTAAGCGGTCTTTGCCTTGCTCTGGAATCTCTTCTTGACCTTTACGTCCTGCTTACTTCCCAGCGCCTGGTAGTGGTCGTGGTCGTCCTCTTCGAACAGAAACTTGAAGAAGTCTCGGACCATGAAGGCATAAGTGGCCGTGGTCGCGGAATGGTGGTCGGTGTTCTTCTGAAGGAAGTTGTACGCCAAGGTGTCCATCAACAGCCCACCCATGACTACGCCGTGCTTGTTCTTCCACGCACGCGCCAACTTGCATAGTTTGCGGAAATTGCGATTGGTGATGCTGTCGCAGTCTCGGGTCTCATTGATCTCGTCGCGCGGCTTGGTGACCTTCCAGGATTTCGATTTCGTATGCGGGTACTGAACGAGCCGTCCTCTTGCTCGAAGACGGGTTGTACCTCGAACATGAAATTCTGGAACGTCACGACGACCACCGGACTGTCAACCTTCACGCTGGATGTCGGATAGCGCGCTTGTATAGCGGTGCACGTGCGCGACAAGACATCCGAGGGTCCGTTCTCTCCTTCGTACTTGTCCCATAGCGACGACGGCAGGACGTAGAGCATGTCAAGGTCCGAAATCCCGCGAATTGCCGTGAAGCGCCCATAGGAGCCCACCATGAGCTGATTGTTCTCGGAGCTGTCGAGGTTCCGGAACTCCTTATTCAGCACCTTGGTGATTTCATCACGGCGGGCACCGATAGTGCCGGCATTGTCGACCTGAAGGTTCGTGAGCAGTTCCTCAAAAATCTCACTTGTCTTCATCGGCCGCTGGCTTTCCCTGCCGAAGCTGGACCGGCAGCATCTGGTCGATCTCACTCTCCGAGAACGTCAAGTCTTCGCGGTTCTTCAAACCATCCTGCGCGGCCTCGTAGGCTTTCGGGGTTGTGCGCGGAGCATCACCGAGGATGGCGAAGTACCGTTCCTGCAAATCGTTGCGTCGTGCGATTCCCTCCTGCATCGAACACGCTTCCGCTTGAAGGTCAACGATGAGCGACAGGTAAGACTCGCGGATATCCCACACCTTTGCCGCCACGTCACGGTGCTGCTGCATCTCCTCACCGTGCTTGAAATTCTTGCTGCCAAGATTCATCGCGGTGACGACCAGCGCGATGAACGAGGTGACCATTGGTGCCCACTGCTCCCCGATTGCCAGGCCGAGGAGCGACGCCACGAACGTGGTCGAGCTAACGGCTGTCATGGCCATAAGCCCTCGGCGCTGCCACCAATATTTTCGGTAGCAGAAATCTGCCTGCTTCTCATGAGTTTTGTGCGTGTAAGCCGCGCGTCCGTACAACTCACGGACTTGTGCGAGCAACAGTTCGGGGCTGCCTTCCGCTGCTGAAGTCTTTTCCGTCGGCTCTGCCATACGGCCCCTCTCCTTTGAACTATTGCCAGCCGGCGCGCAGGTTTCCCAGCTACCTAGGCGGTCGGCTGGCCAGATACAGGTTGTTTTTGTCATATCACTATGCAAACATAACATACATGACGGAATCGCAGACCACCTCAACGCTCCTTCAGGCCATCCGCGCTGCGCTCGATCTCACCCAGGCCGAGTTGGCCGAGCGGCTCGGTGTCTCCTTTGCCACGGTGAACAGGTGGGAAGGCGGTTCCAGCAAGCCACAGAGAGCCCAGCTCGCCAAGATCAATGCTCTGGCCGAGGAGGCCGGGGTCGATGCCAGCCATGTCCCAGTTGCCGGTGGAGCAGTAGTCACCCGACGCCGTGGCCGCCAAGCAAAGCCAGCGACTCCGACTACAAAGCCGATGGAGCAGATGCTGTGGGACGCCGCCTGCTCGATTCGAGGCGAGAAGGACGCGCCGAAGTTCAAGGACTACCTGCTGCCGCTGCTCTTTCTGAAGCGCCTTTCCGATGTCTTCGACGACGAGATCGACCGACTTGCCGAGGAGTACGGCGACCGTGACGTCGCACTGGAGATCGCGGACAACGACCACGACCTGCTCCGCTTCTACCTCCCACCTGACGCGCGTTGGGCCGTCATCAGCGGACGTGCGCAGTACGACTGGCCTGACGACGAGCGCGGTCGGTCGACGCGGCCGCGCGACATCGGTGAACATCTCACCAAGGCCGTACGGGCCGTCGTCCGATTCAACCCGAGCCTCGCTGGAGTCATCGACGTCGTCGACTTCGCGGCTGAGCGCAACGGTGAGCGGGACATCAACCCCGCCAAGCTCAATGGCGTCGTGGAAACCTTTTCCGACCCACGTTATCGCCTCGGCCTCGCCGACGTGCAGCCCGACTTTCTAGGCCGCGCATACGAATACCTCCTCCGAAAGTTCGCGGAAGGCTCCGGTCAGAGTGCGGGCGAGTTCTTCACTCCGACCGAGGTCGGATTCCTTATCGCGCGCATCCTGCGGCCGAAGCCGGGACAGATCTGCCATGACTACGCATGCGGATCTGCCGGTTTGCTCATCAAGTTGCAGCTCATCGCGGATGAACTCGACCCGACCGCGAAGGTGCCGCTCAAGCTTTCCGGTCAGGAGCTCCAAGCTGAGAGCTTCGCCGTTGCGCAGATGAACGCAATCATTCACGACATGGACGTCGACCTTCGCCGCGGCGACACCATGATCAATCCCAAATTCCGGACATCATCGGGATCCCTCGACCAGTTCGACCTCGTCGTCGCCAACCCGATGTGGAATCAGCCTTTCGAATCGAGCATCTTCGAGGACGACCCCTACGACCGCTTCATCAAGCATGGTGGCGCGACCTCGGGCAAAGGCGACTGGGCCTGGCTCCAGCACACGCTGTCGGTGCTGAAGGAAACCGGCCGCGCAGCCGTTGTCCTCGACACGGGCGCTGTCACCCGCGGCTCGGGCTCGAAGAACGAGGACAAAGAACGAAACATCCGTAGGTGGTTTGTCGACCGCGATCTCGTCGAGGGCGTCATTCTGCTGCCCGACAATCTCTTCTACAACACGACGGCCGCTGGCATCATCGTCGTGCTTAACAAGCGCAAGCATGATTCCAAGAAGGGCAAGATCACGCTACTCAATGCGAGCAAGCGGTTCACCAAGGGCAAGCCCAAAAATCACCTCGCCGATAACGACATTGTTGAACTTGCGAGGCTCTACAACGCCGCGGAGAACGTCGAGGGAGAGGTTGCAGTCGTCGATCTCGCTCAGGTCGCCGAGGCGGATTTCAATCTCAGCCCAAGCCGTTGGATTCAGCAGGCAAGCGCCCAAGACCATCGGTCCATGCAGGAACTCCTCGTCGAGCTCGGCGAGTTGGATGAACTTGCGCGGCAGTCGGATGAAGCACTCGCGAAGATGCTGGTGAAACTGTGAGTGCGGCTGACTGGATGACGAAGCCATTAGGTGAACTCTTCGCCGTAGCAGCCGGCAAGACTATGTCGGCAGCGGCCCGGTCGGGCGAGAACAAGGTGCCGTTCTTACGCACATCGAATGTCATGTGGGACGAGATTGATCTCTCTGAAGTGGATGAGATGGCTATTCCCGAGCAGGAGCTGGCGGCGAAGCTGGTCGAGCCCGGCGACCTACTCGTATGCGAGGGAGGCGAGATTGGCCGAGCAGCCATCTGGGAAGGCGGCCGGACGCCGATCTCCTTCCAAAACCACCTTCACCGCCTTCGCCCGATAGCGGATGACGTCGATCCGCGCTTCTACGTGTATTTCCTGCAGTCCGCTTTCACGCAGCTCGGACTTTTTGAAGGCGCTGGCAACAGGACCACGATCCCCAACCTGTCCTCTGGGCGACTGAAGGCGCTCGACGTTCCGCACCCGCCATTCCTGGAGCAGGTGGCGATCGCCGACTCGCTCAAGTACGTACAGCGAGCTCGGCACCTAAACGCAAGGCTCATCGCTACGACCGAAGAGCTGAGAGCCGCAACGATGCAGCGGTTGTTCTCGCAGGGGCTGCGGGGGGAGCGGCTGAAGGAGACCGAGCTCGGTCCGGTGCCGGAAAGTTGGGATGTGAGCACGATTAACGACGTGGCATTGCAGACCCAGTATGGACTTTCGATACGCGGTCAAGCGGAGGGAGCAATTCCCATCCTGCGGATGAACTGCCAAGACGATGGCCGCGTTCGGTTCCGAGACTTGCAATACGTTGACCTTGATGAAGCAACTCTCTCGGCGTTCCGCCTCGAAGACGGTGACCTACTCTTCAATCGCACGAACAGCATCGAACATGTTGGACGAACGGCGATCTTCGACGGTGTCAAGGAAGCGGTCTTCGCGTCATATCTTGTGCGGCTAAAGGTAGACACGCTCCGATGCTTGCCGCGTTTCCTCAATTACTACATGAACCGAAGGGAAGTCCAACAGGACATCAAGCGCCTTGCTAGCAGGGCGGTTGGGCAGGCGAACATCAACGCAACCAAATTGCGTACCATCGCATTTCCGCTGCCCCCGTCATTGAATGAGCAGGCTGAGATCATCGCCATCCTCGATGCCCTCGATCGCAAGCTCGACCTGCACCGCCGCAAGCGTGAGGTTCTTGATCAGCTCTTCAAGTCGCTGCTGTACAAGCTGATGACCGGCGAGATTTCAGTCTATGACCTCGACCTGAGTGCACTGCCAGCCAACGATGGGAGCGCCGCATGAGCCAGATCAAGATCTCCGAGGCCAAGTCGGTGCAGTTCCCGATGGTGAAGCACGCTTCCGCCGTTGGCTGGGAACAACTCACACCAGAGGAAGCCGAAGGCATGCGTCGCGGGCAGGCCAACATGCTGTTCCCTCAGGTGCTAGAAGACAAGCTCCGGCAGTTCAACCCGTGGCTCAGCGAGGACCAGGCTCGCGCGATTGTCGAGAGCATTGAAGCGCTGCCCGCCACGATCGAGGGCAACCGAGAAGTGTTGCGCTGGCTACGCGGCGAACGTCAGTGGAACGACGAGAACGAGCACCGTCATCGTCCAGTCCAGGTCGTCGACTTTGCCAACCCCGATCAGAATGCCCTGCACGTCACATGGGAGTGGAAGATCGCGCCTCCGGCGCGGGCGAAGGGCAACCGAGCCGATGTGATGTTCGTCGTTAACGGCATCCCGGTCACGATCGTCGAGCACAAGAACCCGAAGGACCGCGACGCTCTGACCAAAGCGGTGACCCAGCTACGGCGCTATGAGAAGGAAACACCGGAGCTCTTGGCTCAGGCCCAGCTCCACAACGAGACCCACCTGATCGAATACTGGTACGGCGTAACGTGGAACATCAACCGCCGCATGCTCTTTAAGTGGAAGCACACGAGCGACGAGTCTTACCGCGAGGCGGTTCAGGCGTTCTTCGAGCCGCGCGAGTTCCTGCGCACGTTGCGCGAGTGGGTGCTCTTTTATATCGAAGATGGCGAGACTAAGAAGTCTGTCCTCCGCGAGCATCAGCGCGGCGCAGTCGATGCGGTGGTCGAACGGTGCGCCGATCCCGCGAAGAACCGGGGGCTAATCTGGCACACCCAGGGCTCCGGCAAGACTTTCACCCTGTTGACGGCTGCGCAATTGATCCTCAGCCAGAAGGACCGCTTCAAGAACGCAACCGTCATCCTCGTCGTTGACCGCACCGAGCTGGAGGGCCAGCTCAAGGAGTGGGTCGACCGACTGCTCGGCGAGATGCAGGCCAACGACATTCCGGTCCGGCGTGCCAACAGCAGAGATGACTTGCAGGATATCTTCGATTCCGACTTCCGCGGGCTGGTCGTGTCGATGATCCACAAGTTCGAGACGATCCGGAAGGACAGCTCCAATCGCGATAACGTCTTCGTCTTCATCGACGAAGCACACCGTTCAGTCGCCGCTGACCTGGGCTCGTACCTTATGGCGGCGGTGCCCAACGCCACAATCATCGGTTTCACCGGCACGCCGGTCGGCGGGACACAGGGAGGCGGATCCAGCTCGTTTCAGATCTTCGGAGCGCAAGACGAAAAGGGCTACCTGCACAAGTACTCGATTATCGAGTCGATCGACGATGAAACCACGCTGCCGATCAAGTACATGCTGGCGCCATCATCGATGTCCATGACGCCAGAGGACCTAGACGAACAGTTCTACGCCCTCGCATCCGACGAGGCCGTCACCGACATCGAAGAACTCAACAAGGTACTGCAGCGGGCAGTCGGGCTGCGTACCTTCCTAGGCTCTGATAGCCGCGTGGTGCAGGTGGCTGAGTTTGTTGCAAACCACTTCAAGGAAAACGTAGATCCGCTGGGGTACAAGGCCTTTCTCGTCGCGGTGGACCGTGAGACGTGCGCGAAGTACAAGCGTGCGCTCGACGAACTGCTGCCGGCCGAGTGGTCCGAGGTGGTCTACAGCAAGAATGCGAGCGATATCGTCGACCGTCCCGACGTGCATGAGCTTCAGCTGTCCGACGACCGCGAGAAAGAGGTGCGGCGCCAGTTCAAGAAAGCCCAACAACAGCCCAAGATCCTCATCGTCACTGACAAGTTGCTCACCGGCTACGACGCGCCGATCTTGTACGCCATGTATCTCGACAAGCCGATGCGTGACCATGTGCTGCTGCAGGCGCTGGCGCGCGTGAACCGACCGTATGTCGATGGCGATGGCGTGCAGAAGAAGGTGGGACTCGTCGTCGACTTCGTCGGCATCCTCAAAGAACTTCACAAGGCACTGCGGTTTGACTCCGCCGATGTCGAAGGAGCCCTGCAAGATCTCGATGTGCTGATGGCGGACCTGCTGCTGAAAATCGACGCTGCTTCAGCAGAGTACCTGCAAGTCGCGGGCGCCCAAGGTGCTGACGAGCAGTTGGAGAGCATCGTCTACGGCAAATTCATCTCGGAAGATGAGCGGAAGAAGTTCTTTGACGACTACCGCGATATCGAGGCGTTGTGGGAGATCCTCTCGCCGTCAGCCGAGCTACGCGATCACATCGCAACGTACAAGCGCCTATCGGTCCTTTACGCGGCCGTGCGGAATGCCTACTCCGAGGCGACCACCTTCACTGCCGACCTAGAGCACAAGACCAAGCGCCTGATCGAGGAGGCCGTCACTCAGGAAGGTCTCGGTCGGTTCACCAAGGTTGCCACGTTCGACGTTCCAACTTTGGAAGCACTGGGTAGGGACGACGGACCACCCGAGGAGAAGGTCTACAACCTGCTGCGTGGCTTACGCAAGGAGATGGACGACAACCCGGCAGCCGCGGTGGCGCTCCAGAGCATCAAGGAGAAGGCCGACCGTGTCATCGAAAATCTCGAAGAGCGAAAGGTCAACGGTCTTGCCGCACTAGATGAGCTCAAAGCAATTGCAGAGGAGAAGGACAAGCTGCGCGAGTTCGCCAAGCAGAGCGGACTGTCGGATCGCGCCTTTGGTATCTACTCGGCATTGAAAGCCGACCATTCGTTGCGTGGGTTGAAGGTCGATATTCAGAGGGTTGCGTTGAGCATCGAGGTAGCGGTGGATCAGTTCCCGCACTGGCAGCAAAATCCTGACGAGCGACGCCGCCTGCGCAGTGGACTCTACAAACCACTGCTGGATAGTCAGGTGCCTGCGAAGTCCTGCGCCGAGATCATCGACAACGTAATGACCGTGCTGGAGAAAGTCTGATGGCTAGGCCGAAGATGCCGCTGACCGCCGATCAAGCACTCACCCGCAAGGCAATGGCGTGGGCGACCAAGATTCGAGTAAATCCCTCGCGCATCGTGATCGCCGAGCTGACGACGAAGTGGGGCTCATGCGCGCCAGACGGTGTCATCACGCTGGCAGAAGACCTTGTGGACATGCCAGCTGCTTTCCAGGACTACGTCGTCGTACATGAACTGCTTCACCTGCGCTACCGGTCCCACGGCAAAGCCTTCGCCGCGATGATGACTGCGCTAGTTCCGGGCTGGCGCGAGCTGGAGGCATCGAGCCCAATCAGGGAGGTGCGCAGATGATTTCCGCGGAATTGTCGGGGCTCCCGGCTACCGTCGAGTTGGGATTCGGGAAAGGAGCTGGGTAGTGGAACTCCTGTACGTCGTTGAGGTCGACGTGCGTCCCAGCGAAGGCTCCGACCTGACGCCGACGGACGTTCGTGACCGCGTTAAGCGCCACACCGCGGAGTGGTTGAGTTTCGAGCACACTCCGACGCTGGAAGCCGAGTCTTTCCAAACCGACGGGACGATCACTCTCGTCAGCGGGAACAACGACCGGAACGACAGCCGTGTCTCCTGGTCCACCGAAGGCACTCCCGATGTAATGGCGTTGGTCGTCGCGGTGAGGACCGAGATCAGTCGTAGTGGCCGAGCGGACTTCATCTGTGCGGTTACGGTTTTCACGGAAGGTGACAGGACTGCCGTTCGGATTGAGCTGGGGCGCGAGTCCCTCGACGGTGTCCTTGCGCCGACGGGCATCGACTTTTTCCGACGGCCGCATCTTCTCGTCCTGCTTCTACGAGACCGCGACCTGCAGTACTGGTCCGGACCCAGTCGGGTTGACGGGCGGTTCAACTGGGTCAACCCGCAGCACGCGGACTTTGTGTGGGAGGCACTGTCCGCAGAGGGGCGCCTCCTGCCGATCCTGCTCGTCGACGCTAGTGAGGACGCGGGCGAGCAGCTGGCGCGCAAGGCCGCCGGCGAACTGGTCGGTCTGGCACCCGTCCTCGCAGTCGATGCACGGTCACAACGACTACTCGCTGACAGGTTGGACCAGGTTGACGCATCTATTCCCCGGGGCGGTGCGCGTCTCGTCTGGCCGGAACTCTCACTGAGGCACCCGGCCTTCGCGGCGGATCAAGCAGCGTTCGCGCCAGGCCGTCTCTTGCGGATGTTGAGTTCCGTCTCTGTAACGGTTCGCGGTGTGAATCAGTTGCTCCGCAGGGCGGAGGGTGCTCGAAGGATTGCGCGCAACGCACAAATCGCAGCCGATCTCGCCGCCGCAAAGTCCCACGGCAACAATTCCAAAGAAATTGAGGCGCAGGCCCGAGTTATCGGAGAGTTGCAGGACGAAATCAGCCAATACGACTCATGGTTTAAGCAGGTCGAGGAAGAACGGGACCGATACAAGGCGCAAGCGGCACAAGCCGCGTATTGGAAACAAGAAGCCGAACGCGCCCGCCAGTCGAGCGGGGTCCGCGTGGCTGACTGGGCGGAAGCACCGGAACTGGACCCGATCGACCTTGGTGATCTGGCCTCTTACCTTGAGAAGCAGGGGCAAGGTGCCATTGTTTTCACTCGAAACGCACACCAGTCATGGAAGCGTGACGCTTATCCACATGTCGACCTCATGCGTGAAGCCCTCATCGCACTCACCAAGGCAGCCATCGAGTATCGGCGTCTCGGATGCCAGCTCGGTATGGTTCCGGACGACTGGTTCAAGCACGAATGGGAACTCAATCTCGCCTCGACTGACCAGTACATGAGCAAGCAAAGGCTCGATTCGTTCGACTTCGATGGAAAGACGCACAGTCGACTACCGCACCTTAAGTTGGGCGACAACACATCGCCGAACGAGGTGGGCCGCGTCTACTTCGCCATGGACGCGGAAGGCGAGCGCTTCATCGTCGATCATGTCGGCTTGAAACTCTACGGGCTCTGAAATGCAGGGCATGCCGTCGACCAATTCACCTCTCGCCGTATCTATTTCGACCTGAAAGAGCCAATATGACGCGCCCCGCGCCCGAGGACAAAGTAAAGAACGCCAAGAAAGTCTTCGTCGTCCACGGTCGCAACCTGGCCGCACGTGATGCGATGTTCGCATTTCTACGGACGATAGGTCTTGAACCAATCGAATGGTCGACCGCCATCAGCGCGACAGGATCGGCGAGCCCATACATTGGCCAGGCCCTCGATGCCGCGTTCGAGATGGCGCAAGCCGTTGTCGTTCTCCTAACACCTGACGACATTGCCTACCTACGATCGGAGTACGCCAACGGCGACGATGACCCCGAGAGGGTTCCGAGTCCGCAAGCCAGGCCTAACGTGCTCTTCGAAGCGGGCATGGCAATGGGCCGTCACCCCGAGCGAACCGTCCTTGTGGAGCTCGGCTCGTTACGCGCGTTCAGTGATGTGGCGGGCCGGCACGCCGTAAGGCTCGACAACTCGTCGCAGAAGCGCAACGACCTTGCGAACCGCCTCAAAGACGCTGGGTGTGACGTGTCTACTGCGGGCTCCGACTGGCTGAGTGCAGGCGACTTCACGCCGCCCGACGCTCCCGACAAGCCGATGGGACGCCGAGTGCCCAGCGCATCAGGGCGGCCTCGCGATCGTTTGGACGCCCAGTACCTCAGACGTGGTTCCGGTTCCGACATCGTTCAACTCATAAATCGAAGCGGTCAAGACCTTTTCGACCTCAACTCACCTAATGCCAAGGATTTCAACGCCGTGCTTGACGGCTTCCCCGTCCCGCGATTGCCCGCCTCAAAATCCGTGAGCTTGCGGGCACTTCAATCGTCGAGTTCGCCGGACACGTTCGACTTGGTGGTCACGGGACGAACCGAGGAGAACGAAGAGTTCACCGAAACACTTTTCCTAGACCTCAATGGGTAGGCGCTGATGGACATATCGATTTCGTTTCCTCTCGACGACGATGGTTTCCTGCGTCGCGAATGTCCAAGTTGCGGTGGCGAGTTCAAGTGGTACCACGGGCCTACGGTCGGCCGACCTGCTACCGCGATTGATCCCGCGGAGTACACATGCCCACTATGCGGAGCGATTGCGCCAACGGATCACTGGTTCACCCAAGAGCAGATCAAGCATCAACGCGAGACAGTCGAATTCTATGCGGTGGACGTGGTCAACGACGAGCTGCATCGCGTATTCGGAACCAACTACACACCTGGCAAGAACTCGGCACCGCCGCCGACGCCGCTTCACGAACCAAACGACATGGTCATCATTGAGCCTCCCTGCCATCCGTGGGAACCCGTGAAGGTTGACGAATCCCGCGCTGACAGTGGCCCGCTGTACTGCCTCTTCTGCGGTGAGACCTACAGCGCATGAGTGGTACTCGCCCCCTCACACGAGGTTGACCCCGTCATGCGCTCGTGACTGGGGCGCTTCCTCGAACGCATCCAACACACGCACTCCGAACGCCGGCACCATAGCCGCTTGCACTTCTTCCTTTGTCATCCAACGGATCTCACGCGCCTCCTGAGTGGCGTGCGGCTCACCTCCAGCAGCCCGACAGCGATACACCAACGCGACGATCCCATGTGTCAGATTCTTGTAGACGCCGGTCAGCCGCTCCACGACCACCTCAAGGCCAGTCTCTTCCAGCACCTCGCGCTGAACACCAGCCTCGAACGATTCGTCGAGTTCCAGGACTCCCCCAGGGGCCTCCCAATGCCCGTTGTCGTCGCGCTTGATGACCAGAACCTGACCGTCGTCGCGGACCACGATGCCGGCGACGCTGACCGAGTGCTTCGGGGTGGCTGCCATGGGAGACTCCTCTTCGGGACCTGAACCCAGTAGTGACAGGGACGTGTCGTTTCCCTAGACTAGTCGCCTAGACATGTAAGGGAAGGCTCTCTCAGGTGCTGCAGCTTGGCCAGATCGATCGAGCGGATGACAAGCCGCCGTATCGGCTCCAGATTGCTGGCATGCTGCGGGCGATCAACTCCAGGCCTGCTGGCTGGAGAAGAACGGCTGCCGTCGAAGCTGCACTGATTGACCGCTTCAGGAGTCCTTCCGGATGACAGTTCGGCAAGCTGTGCAGGAGTTGCGCGCTCGGAGGTTGGTGGTCTCCGAACGCACAGCCGAGAATGTCTTCGTGCGACCAGCTGCCCCAATTCGGCAGCTCGCGTCACAGTCGCTTCGCACGACGACGCAGCGAGCCAGCGGCAAGCAGCATTCACGATCAGAAGCGGAGAGTCGGCTATATGCGCCTCAGGTCGGCAGGATCTCACGTGACACGGCACAAGGCCAGTTCCGGCTTGTTGCCGAACGACTTCGACTAGCAACCAGATGATGAGGTTATCGCCCTGAAGTCAGGCGCTACCTCGCAGACAGCCAGCCGGTCGAAACCGCGATCTCCCTACCGGCTTCCTGCGGCGTTCGCAGGGCACCAAGATCGAACGAATTACGACACCGGACCTGGCGGAATCTGCCGCGCCTCGAAGAGCTGGCCCACCTCTCGCGCGTTTACCGAGGAAGTTGGCGCCCGGATGCCCACCCCGAAGAACGCATCGCCTGCAACCAGCGGGGGCACCTGTCCTGACGGTAGTTCCGGACGGCCTATGGCACTAACGACGTCACCGTCGAGGTCTGCGACACAGTGAAGGTCATCCGCCTACCTGCTGGAATACGACTTTTTCGCGCGCTAAATCTTTAGAAACGACCAGAGATTCCATCATCTTGACTTACTCCTCCTAGACGACTAGGTTGAGGCTGGTCATCTGGCTCGAAATCCACTTCGAAAGGTTCCAGCAAATATCATCCCAAAATGGCTCCAGCTCACCCACGACCAGTGTTTCCTTGCGGCACATTTACGTCGTATCAGGTGATGCCGATGATCGACTTCGACAAGTCGTCGGGCGAGAACCGCGATGGGCGACCGACCGTGAAAACCGGCGCGCCAATGTGGCGGGTCGAAGTGCTCGATGGCGATCAAGCACGCGAAGCTGAAGCCGCACCGTGACGGTGAAGTTCGCGTCTGGATTCAACCAGCCGCACCGACTAACTCGGTGGCACGCCATTCCTCCCGTCGCCTTCGAGGGCTGGTGGCACTGCCCACCACATCAGGCGGTCGGAGCGATTTCTCCCGTATCGCTTGGTCATTCCGGGCCTCAGGCAGCGGGGACCTGGCAAGCCGTCCGGCGCAGGCAACAACAGCCCGGGAATCGGCATCGAACCCTGACCCGTTCGCACCCGTTGATCTCGATACTCCGTTCCGGTTCGACCATATGCTGCACTTCCTCACCAGCGTTGCGCTATGCGTTTGCGGTCATCGTAGGCCTCACCGGCGCGCGCTCGTCGTCTATTGGCGGCTTCACTCACCGGCGTACGAGACGGTTCCGCAGCCCCGCATGGCTCCTGCGCTGGCGAATCTGGGCACACCTTTCATGGCAAAGATTGTGCAGACGCGGTTTTGTCCGCCTCCGAGCCAGGTCACCCCGTCGGCGACAAAGAAGGGCGGCAGGTGACATCGACCCGCTGGCTTTCACCCGAAGTTGGCAGGAACAAACGTATCCCGAACCACCGTCTGACGGTACGGGCACGGATGGGCCAGACCGTCGGAGGACTTGGAGCGCACGCCGTTCCAGCGATTCGCGACGCCCGCGGGCTTGCCTCCGCGAGGTCGGTTGTCTCGTCTCGCCTGGGACACTGCGCATCAGGCTGGTCATGCGAGGAACGGCTATCAACGATGAGGCCGCTGCCGCCGGCTGCGATGTAGCCACACGAGTCACGCTGGCCGATGCGAAAACGGATCAGCCCTGGACCTTGCCATTGGTGGTAGCACACCACTGCCCGTGGGCTGCTCGGTGCAGGCAAAGGTTCCGCATCTTCTGGGGCATTGCCGCTGGGCTCAATCGCCGTCGCCGCCGGCATAGTTCACCCTGGGCAGGCATCGATCTGGAAGTACGGCATCAGCGAGCTGTCGGTGGGCTCGGGTCTGTTCACCAACATCGCGCCACCACGGAATCCGATGCCGTGGGGACCGCCTGCGCTCTGGAAGCGGTGGACCAGGCGGACAAGCGATGGCGAGTCGCACGCGCAGCGACACATTCCGATCAAAGGGGTACCGCTCTTTGTGGTCCTGATCGATGGGCGCTCGCCGGAGTGACGGCTTACACTTCCGGGCGATCCGGCCCTCCGCAAAGGCCGCCACCTCGTTGTCCCACATTCTCTGAAGGGCCGTGCGCTGGGCATCGTCGTCGTGGCGTTCCTGCAAGACCCACGCAAGAGTCACTGCCGATGAGAGGATTTATTACCCAGACCATCGCCGCTTCGACTGCGGTCCCGAGACCGTCGCGATGGTCCTCGGCACGGCTGGGGATGGCAGAGGCCGCGCAGCTTTGGATCGGCCCGAACCAGACCAGCTTCCAGAGCGTCGCCAGCGAGAGGACGGCCAAGTAACCAGGTGCGATCCGACTTCTGGTCCGATGAGCAAATCCCTTCACCAAAGCAAATACCACGGACGAACGCACGCAGCGGAGGAACGCGCGATGGTGACGACTGGTCCATGTTCGAGCCACCCGACCAGGATCGGGTCGCGCAGCATGCAGCAGACTTGATCCACCGCACCAAACCTCGTCCGCAGGGACGGATGCGGACCAGTACCGGCATCTCTGGTCGTGCGGCGAAGCCATCCGGCACCGCCCTGATCCTCGGTGACGACGCCGAGCTCCAGCGCCGCGGTGGACAGCGATCTCCGATATGCTGGGCGGTGGGCTTTCAGGCTGTGGGGAATCACCGGCAATCAGTCGACATCGAGGCCGGATTACGGCGCACGCGCGCCTGGTTCACTTCGATCCGCAGCGAGGGTGACGCGATGATCCACCCGGCCTCGAAGGACGCTCTCGTCACCGCAGAGCAACTTCCCTGAACTGCTGACCGCAGATCAAGTATCCGCCCGCTCATGGCGTCTCTGCCCGCGACCGCACTCAACCGCTGGGCCTGCGCTCCGCCGAAACCACAGGAAGCAGATCAGCCCGCCCTGCTACCGTTGTCAGAGCGGGTCCGTCAACAGGATGCTGCCGAAGTCGGTCTGGCTCAAGCAGCTGCGTCGGTAATGACCAGCAACACGCGGCATCCGAGCATCTTAACGCCGCCGGAAGCCGCGCTATCAAAGTCCGCTACCTGATCCGCGATCCGACGCCCCCATCCGGCTGGGTCGAAACGTCGCGCGACGTTCCCCGACGCATGAGGCAAAAAAGCATTCAAGTCCGAGCGCGACAGCAAGCGGCCCTCAGTGCACGCCGGTTCGACCCACGCCTTGGGCGCACACCGTTGAACCGGATATGGACGCAGTTCTCCGACTCAAAAAAAGGCCAGCGGTGTCGCCGAAGACCTGGGCAGCTACGCAGCGCTGGGAACTGCGCATCAAACCGCGAGTTCGGCCATGTGCCCGTCAGTAAGATCACCCGCGCCGACGTGCAGGCGTTCGTTGACGGCCTGACCATCACGGCCCGTGGGCGGTGTCAACGCTGCGGCGACTCCTCCGGTCGATTCTCGGTCGCTCACCGGACGGCCGAATCCACCGGAACCCTACTGCCAGCGTCTCAGCGGGCCACATTCCCGAGCAGGAGCGTCGCGTCTACCTGACCGCACAAGAAGTCAGACGCTCGCCGTCGCACGTACGGCGACCAGGGCGACGCAGTAGTGACGGTCCTGGCCTACACCGGCTTGCGGTGGTCCGAACTCGTCGGCCTCGCGTCCAAGGACGTCGACCTCGTGGCCCGTCGGCTGTACGTCAGGAGGCCGCACCGCCCGGGGAATCGAGGGGGCCTCGTCGTCGGCCCCCGAAGACGAGCCGGCATCCGGAACCATCCCGTTGCCGCAAGTGGTGGTCGGCATCTTCAAAGACCACCTCGCTGGCCGCGCGACCGACGATCCGCCGTCACCTCACCGAACGGTGCGATGCTGCAGTCCAACAACTGGCGCAGGCACGCACGCATTGGAACGGCGCCCTCAAGAACACCGACCTGGCCCACTGACAATCCACGACCTGCGACACCGCCAGCTGGCCCGCAAATCCGGCGCCGACCCTTCGCTATGTACAGAAAACGATGGGCCTCAGCACCGACCGTCACCGCAGTACATCTACAGCGACCTCTCCGACAGGCTCGACCAGGTCGCGAAAAAAGCCTGGATCGGCTTCACGCCACTGAAATTCACACAGAGAAGACCGGACAAGACCGGACCAAATCAAACCGTAACCACCGAGTGCATGACCCGCGTCTATGTACGGGTAGATCCCTGGTGGCCAGGGCCGGGGATCCGAACCGGCGACCTTCCGCTTTTCAGGCGGACGCTCGGCGCAACTGGGCTACCTGGCGGAAGGCAGCCAGGCTCGATGCCGAACCTGGTACCTCGCCGAATCAGCGACCCTGACGAGACTCGAACCCGCGACCTCCGCCGTGACGGGCGGCGCGCGCTTTCGACGCTGCGCCACAGGGGCGCGCGCACTCCGCGTTTTCCGCGTCGTCGTACCCCTACAGGTTCAGACCCGCGCTACCGCCTTGAAAGGGCGTCCTGGGCCGCTAGACGAAGAGGGGCAGAGCCGAATCTCTCCGGGGTACTCACAACGAATCAACGTGGAGCGCTCGCAGGCTTAGAGGTATCACTTGACCCAGTATGGACCGGTGAAAGCCCAGACGGGAAAACCAGGCAGTATCCTCTGGTCACGCCCCTATAAGCTCAGTTGGTAGAGCTACGGACTTTTAATCCGGGTCCCTGAAGTTCGAGTCCTAGTGGGGGCACTAGCGGCGCCGGCGTCCGGCCAGCCACTTCTCAGAACCACCGAGGCTGGTGGATGCCCTTGCCCGCTCCTGCTCCGGCGGGAGGTTGCGGGCCAAGGGTCTGCGGCAGCGGCGTCGGCAGGCAGACGACCTTCGGCACGGTCCACCGCCCGCGCCCTCGGGTGCATCCGACGCCGCCAGGGCAGGGCGAAGGCCAGAGTTGACGCCGCGGCCGAACGCAGTGCAGCCGCTCGTCGATCACGGCATGACCAGGTAGCCATCCAGCTCGCGCACCGACTCGTCGTAGAGCCCCACCGTGACCCATTCGGCGAAGGGACCCGTCGCCGCGGAACGTCGACCAGACCATGTCGGAATCCATTGCCGCAGTGGGCGGTTTCAGCGCCAGTCGACAGATCAGGCACTTCGCCCGGGCCGCCGGTAATCTCAACACCTCGACATCCGGTCCCAGTGGGCCTGAAACTCCTCCCAGGTCTCAGGAACCGGCCGTGCTCGCTCCTTCCGGTACCCGGGTGATGTGCTCGTCGAAGGCAACTTGTCGGCGTCGGTGAGAGCCGTCCCCGAAGTGCTCGGCAGCGGTAAGGATGGTGCCCATGAAGAAGGTGGCGTGCGCCCAGTAGAAGACCTCCGGGTTCCAGCGCGCTGTAAAGCGCGCCCCTTCTCAAATCCGCCCTTGATCGGAATGTGGTAATCGCCGAACCTCGGCACCGGTGGCCCGGCGCGCGAGTCGCCGTCGAAGACACGCCGCCGATCGGGTAGAGCGAACGAAAAAGCCGGGGATGCGCTCGGTGAAAGATCAAGAGTGGTCCTTGACCGCGGCGCCCAGCTGCCGGGTGCATATTGCCATCGATCCTGCCCACGGCCTACAGCAATCCACGCCAGTCGCCGAAGAGTTTCCAGGTCAGCGAATCCGGCCCCTGGCGAGACGGTGCTTCCGTATCCGCCGCGCCAGGCGCAGCGGAATCTGCATCGGCGCTCAACCGATCCTCGAGACTCAACCGCGTCACTACATCCCGGGTAGTCAAGTTCGCTGGAGCACGTCGGACAGGTTGCAGATCTGCTGACAGTTGTCGAAGTACTGCTCGCATGCCGGAGCCGCCGACCTCAGTGGCCTTCGCGTGATTGGTGCTGATACTGCAGGACGCCTTGTCCTGGGTCGGCGGCTTCCTTGCCGATCGGGGTCATCGCCGAGTAACCCGGGTGGCCGGCCGTCTTGGTGTCGTTGCAGTTCAGATCGACGTAGAGACCGCCTCGGTAGTTGCCACTCGAGTCGTTGTAGCTTCCCGAACGCGACCCGGTGATGATGCACTGGGAGGTGGGTAGGTAACTGCCCACACGGCTGGCGATGACGGGGTTGGCGCCGTAATACTCAGCTGCCTTCTCGTAAGTCAGACCGACATACTCGTTGATCGCACCGGCCGAGCCCGAGCCGAACAGAGCCACGGCCGCGGCGGCGCCGGCTACGGCGCCCACACCACGGACCAGGGTTTTCTTCACCGCTGTTTACCTCCGCGCATCAATCCGACTCGACACCGAATATACCGTCGTTCCGCGACCGGCGCAGCAGCGATCGACATGCCGCGAGACCGCCGGAACTTGAATGTCACCGACAGACACAGATATATTGATGCAACCACGAGGTACAGATAACCGGAGGACCGATGTCCCAAGAGTTCACCAACGTCGAATTGCTGCGCGAGCTCGAGCCCGTCGCCGAGAAGCTGATCAACCGGCACATGTCGATGTTCAAGGAGTGGAACCCGCACGACTACATCCCCTGGAAAGAGGGCAAGAACTACTACGCCCTCGGCGGCCAGGACTGGGATCCCGACCAGGCCAAGCTCTCCGAGGTGGCCCGCACGGCCCTGGTGCAGAACCTGCTCACCGAGGACAACCTGCCCGCCTACCATCGCGAGATCGCGATGAACTTCTCGATGGACGGCCCCTGGGGCTACTGGGTCAACCGCTGGACCGCTGAGGAGAATCGCCACGGCATCTCCATCCGCGACTATCTCGTGGTTACCCGCAATTGTGACCCCATCGAGCTCGAAGAGCTGCGCGTGGAGCAGATGACCCGCGGTTTCTCGCCGGGCCAGAACCAGCAGGGCGACCTGTTCGCCGACACCCTGTTCGACTCGGTCATGTACGTCAGCTTCCAGGAGCTGGCCACCCGCGTCTCGCACCGCAACACCGGCAAGGCGTGCAATGACCCGGTCGCCGAGCAGTTGCTGGCCCGGATCTCCAACGACGAGAACCTGCACATGATCTTCTACCGCGACGTCAGCGCCGCCGGCCTGGACATCGCCCCCAACATGGCGATCCAGTCCGTCTACCGGATCCTGAAGAACTTCAAGATGCCCGGTTTCACCGTTCCGGAGTTCCGCCGCAAGGCCGTCACGATCGCCATGGGCGGGGTCTACGACCCGCGGATCCACCTCGAAGACGTGGTGATGCCGGTTTTGAAGAAGTGGCGGATCTTCGAGCGCGACGACTTCAGCGGCGAGGGAGCCCGGCTGCGCGACGAACTCGGCAAGCTCATCGAAAGGGCTCAGGGCCTACGTCAAGTTCGAGGAAGCCAGGAACGCAAAGCTGGACCGTGACGCCAAAGCTCGCCGAAAGCGCGCCGCCAAGGCCGCTTTGGCGGGCAGCCCACATAGTCGCCTCGGCTCCAGGGTATCAACCGGGCTGCGTATCGGGTCGCTGACCCTGCGCAGCCCGGTTGTGTTGGCGCCATGGCCGGGGGTAGGCCAACGTCGCTTTCCGGACCCTGTGCCGAGGAGCTCAGACTGGCGGGCAGGCTTTGCGTCAGCCCGGCCTGTACGTATGCGAGATAGTCTGCGCAGGCACTGGTGGAGCGCCGCGGTCACCATGCGCTGACCTTCGGCCCTGATGAGTCGCCCCGCTCGCTGCAGCTCTACACCGTCGACCAGGAGACCACCTACGCCGCAGCGAGGATGATCGTCGAGGAGGATCTCGCCGATCACATCGACATGAACTTCAATTGCGGTGCCCAAGGTCACCCGACGCGGGGTGGGTAGCACTGCCTAAACGCCGGCTCTTCGGCCAGATCGTAGCGGCAGCGGTGCGGAGCCACCGAAGGCACGGATCCCGTGACGGTGATTCAGGTCGCGCATCGACGACGTCCACCACACCACCTCGACGCAGGACGCATCGCGCCGAGCAGGAGGGGTGCGGCCCGTGGCGCTGCGCGGATGCCGATCAGCGCTACTCGAGGTCGGCCGACTGGAGCCGGATAGCCGAGCTTCAAAGAGGCCGTCACGGGGATCCCGGTGCTGGGCAACGGCGACGCATCTTCCTTATAGGCGCCGACGCCAGGGGCGATGATGGCACGAACCGGTTGCGACGGTGTCGTCATCGGACGCGGCTGCCTGGGCCAGCCCTGGTTGTTCGCCGAGTTGTCCGCGGAATTCAGCGGCACCCGGGCACCAGCCCCGCCCAGCCTGGGCAGGTCGCCGACATCATCCCGCCGGCACGGCGCCCCTGCTGAGCGACCATTTCAGCGAGGACAAGGGCATGCGCGACATCCGCAAGCACATCGCCCTGGTACCTGCACGGTTTCCAGCGGACCCGATCTACGGCGCGCGCTGGCCCTGGTCACCACCCGGGCGAACTCGACCGCCTGCTCGACCAACTCGACCGACATCCCGACTTTCCGCCGCGGGATGGGGCCCGCGAAGGGCGCCTGGGCTCGGCGGCCTCGGTCGCGCCCCTGCCCTTTAGAAGGCTGGCTGGACGACCCTGACGACTGTGCGGTGCGCCGTTCAGCGCCGACGTGATGAATTCAGGGGGCTGAACCGTAGGGGCCCGAACCTAAAAGTGCTCTCAGGTTCAATCGGTACGATCCCCTATGTCGCGGACCCATTGTCCGCCTGCGATCGCTGTGCCGGGGCTCGCAGATCGGTGGCCACGCGACTTCCAGTTGACTCCAGGCTGGCTGGATCATGGTGACGGCAGACGCCCTCCGACCGGGCGGCGGCACCAAAGGCAGGTCGGCCGCGCCAGCCACGCCGGTCTCAGGCAATCACACCGAGGGTGTCGCCGTCGCCGACCTTATCGCCAAGATCGCGGCGATCAGGGCATCAACCCCAGAAACCAAACGCGGCGTCAGGGTCCACTTACGCCGCGGATGATCTCACCCGTGCCTCCCGCCAGGCCTCCCGCCGGGCCCGCCGGAGCTCTTCCTGCCAGCGCCCGCCTCGGCTGAGATCCCGACCTCGAGGCGCTGGCCCGCTCGCAGCGTCATTGGCCGCCCGATCACATCCGTTCCCGCCACCCAGGACGCCGCGTACCCAGGAGGCGGCGTCGGCGCCGCCCGGCCTGTTCGCCAGTCGTACGGCCGCCGCGCTCATCGCGATGTGCGCTGGCGCTCACCGGTACTTACCGCCTGGCAGTGGCAGTCCGCCAAGAACAAACTGCTCAACACGATCGCCGCCCTGGACCCGAACTCCAGCGGTATCCGTATTGGCGCCCAGACCAGCGACCCGAGAACACCCTGATCGTGGGGTCGACAGCCGGATCGGCGCAGATGCCGAGATGGGGCCAGCACTTCGACATCAGTCGAGGCGCCCAGGCGGACACCATCATGCTGGTCAACATCCCGGCCAACCAGAGAGCAACGGAAGTGGTAGCGTTGTATCATTCCCGCGATCTGGCCCATCGCGATGAACTGCCAGGCCTGGAACCCCGAGACCGGCGGCCAGTACAGCCAGTCTGTAACCAAGAACAACGACGAGTGGAGCGACAACAGGCGCCCTGCTGCGCAAGCGCTCAATTCGCCTATGCGCTCAGCGGCCCAAGTGATACCTCCTGGTAAATTGATCCGAAACTTTCCGGCCTGGCCATCAAAGCGGCGGTTCATCGCGGTTGATTTCAGCAGGTTCTCAAGATGGTCGACACCGCCGTCAGCTTAGGGTGGAGGTAATGCAATTTTCCACTCCACTGAGACGCCGAACTGGGTACCGTGCTCCGCCAGGCGGGGCATCAGAAAAAACTCGACGGCCATACCGCCTGAACTACGTTGGCGCCCGGTCTGTACACTGAGGACAATGGGGATTACGGCGCATCAAGCACAACAACTGTTTTATCTCAACTGCTCAGATCGATGATCTCCTCGGACACCCTGTTCGACCTCGGCCAGCTCAACGACGTAGTCAACACCTTTATCGAGACAGCTCCGTCGACCGCATCCAGACCCGTGACCTCGTCTGGCTGGGGCAGTCGCTGCAGGCATCAACGCTGGCGGATCACCCCAATGACCATTCGACCACGGGCATCGCCGACGACGAGGGCAATGAGTGCCCACCGAGGACGTGCGGAGCGCTGTTCGACGCGATCATCGACGTGACAACCGCTTCCGGTGAGAATGACCAGAACAGGACCGTGAGCCCCTCACCGTGGCGACGAAGGCGCCGACGCCACCCCCCACCAGCACGACGGCGGACTCCTATGCCGACGACATGGCCTCCGGTGGCCGCCGGGGAGATAGCCGCTGAGACGACCGCGACCAAAGGGTAGTCCAGGCCGTCGCCGCGGATCCCCACCGACGTCACGGTGCAGGTTCCCAACCCGACCGAGCAAGCCAGCCTGGCCTGGCAGCCACCAGGAATTCAGACCTATCGGTTCGATGTTCGCGACCCCGACTACTACTCGAGTAGGCCCCGTCTCCGGCCACCGTCTACTACTCGCTGGGCAACGAGCAGGCCGCCGCCACCGTGGCTGCCGCTGCCGGGTGCCCGGATCAGCGAGCGGATCGGTCTCGGCGAACTGGTGGAGGTAATTGTCAGCGAGAGTTCACCACCGATACGGTAATCACAGGCCAGCGGAACCGCTCTGAGCGTGGACGTCATCTACACCGGCACCAGCACGCCCACCCAGCTCCCCATCAGGCCTGACTGTCACCAACGGCGCCGACATCAGCTGCAGTAGCCGGGTTCACCGTCCGTTCAGGTCGCGCATTTCCGTGGTCGCCGACCGGCCAGTAAGCTGGGGCGATGCGGACAGCCTATCACGAGCAGCTCGATGCGCTGAACAACCAGCTGGCAGAGATGTGCCGGATGGCCAGCGTAACGATGGAACGCGCCGCAGGGGCACTACTGAGCCGACCTGCTGCTGGCCGAACGAGTGATCGGCGACCACGAGAATATCTCGGCAACCAGCGCCCGTGCCGGGGAACCGCCTTCGTCCTGCTTGCACTACAGGCGCCGGTGGCGGCGACCGCCACGGGCGATCGTCAGTTCGATCCAGATCGTCGCCGACGTCGAGCGAATGGGGGCGCTCGCCCTGCGTCGCCAAGATCGCCCACGTCGCCGCCATCCCCATGTCGCCCGAGGAAGTCAGCGGCTACTTCGCCGAAATACCGGGCGAGTGTGGCCGTCAGGATGGCCGACAGCCTTGCGCGAGTGCTGCTCTCCCGGGATCCGGACAAGCCCGCCGGATCCGCGAAGAGGATGACGCGATGGACGCCTGCATCGGCATCTGTTCCAGCGTGATGGACCGGGAGTGGAAACACGGCGTTGCCGCCGCGGTCGACGTGACCCTGCTGGGACGGTTCTACGAGCGGTTCGCCGACCACGCCGTGGAGATCTCCCGGCGGGTGATCTTTCATGTGACCGGGCAACTGCCGGCCGAGGAAGAGATCGCCACCTACTGAGCGGGACCAGCCTTAGGCGGCGTTCAGCCGGAGCCGGAGATGTAATCCTCGGTGGCTTTCTGGCTCGGGTTGGAGAAGATCTTGCCGGTGTCGTCGACCTCCACGAGCCGCCCCGGCTTTCCGGCCGCCTCCAGATTGAAGAAGGCCGTCTGATCGCTGACGCGGGCAGCCTGCTGCATGTTGTGGGTCACGATCACAATGGTGTAGTCGCCTTTGAGTTCGGCGATCAGGTCTTCGATGGCCAGCGTCGATATCGGGTCCAGTGCCGAGCAGGGTTCGTCCATCAGCAGCACGTCGGGCTGCACGGCGATGGCCCGGGCGATGCACAACCGTTGCTGCTGGCCACCGGAGAGACCACCGCCGGGTTTGTCCAGACGATCCTTGACCTCGTTCCACAGGTTGGCCGACCGCAGTGACTTCTCCGCGGTCTGTTCAGAGTTCGTCGCGGTTTCCGAACCTGCAGTCAGGCCAGCGATGACGTTGCTCCCTTGATCGACATGGCGGTCCGGGAGATTCGGACTGGAACGCACCAGCCGATGGTCTTTCGGACTCTGGATCCACCCCGGACCCGTAGACGTCTTCCCCATCGAGCAGAATAGAGCCCTCCACTCGCCCGCCCGCGGGATCACTTCAGCGCTGGTTGAGGTCACCTGGCACCGTCGACTTACCGCAGCCGACAGCCCGATAGAGCCGTGACGCTGCAGAGGCGGCACGGCTTTGACGACCGTCAGCCTGACGTGAAACGCGCCGTAATGAATGTTGACGTCTTTGAGATCTAACCGCCCAGCCACGGCGCGCTCCTCAATCCTAGGCGGATTCCGGGTGAGGTACTTGTTGACGAACGCCGCTGCGATATAGAGCGCCGCGACGAGCAATATCAGCGTCAAAGGCGGCCCCCACACCCGAAGCCGCGGCGGCTTCCGGGTTAGTCAACTCAGTGTAGATGGTGCAGCAACGCGACGCCATGTTGCCCGTTGAAGGGGTCATGATTGATCAGAGGCAGGCGTAGCCGACGAGATGCGCCGGTGCCGTCTCGCCCCGCGGCCCTTGCCAGCGCGAGGAGCACCGCTGATCATGCTGCCCGGCAGCGCGGTCGGCACCACGATTCCGCGCGATCGTACTTCCTTCCGGAACGCCGGTGCGTAGGACGCCCTCGCTGACTCATCAGGAACGAGTTTGAGCATCTCCTCGGTGTGCGCACGACCACCAGAACATCCTTAATCCAGCGCCAGCGCCACTGCGAAGGCACTCTGCAGAAACCCAGCGTCGCGATCCGCAGGGCGAAGATGAACAGCGCCGCCACGATGGAGAGGACATGGCGAGGATGTCAACCATGAAAGGTAAAACGGCCGGGCGAATCGGCCGGTTCCGTATACTCGACCGAGATAGATCGCCGCCATCACCCGAGGAACCGAGACCAAAGCCGCGGCGATCGCGGCTTGGACGATCGTCCCGTAGATCGCGTGGTAGACGCCGCCAGCCCATCTGATCAGGCGCTTTACCGGCCAGCGACCGGTTCCGCAGGAAGCACTGAGGACTGACCGCGCCAGGCTTCTGCTCGATGACCGTGTAGAGCACCCACACCAGAACCATCGCGATCACGAAGAGGTCGCGGGCTGGATCATCGCGATCCTGTCGCCCAGCGGCTCTACGGCGGGCGCTCGTCGGATGGAAGGTCGGACCCTTGACCGGCAGCTGCAACGGATCGGTCGTCATCTCCGCTAACCCTTCCCCCGGCAGCGGCGCGGGCGAAGCCGCGTTCGATGAACGTCAGAATGAACAGGACGAAGCCGGCCGCGATGAGCCCCGGTCAGGAAGCGATTTGAATTCCGCGGCCGCTGGGGTGATCTTCGACGCGAAGAGGTGTAGCCGCAAATCGAACAACGACCAGTGCCCGGCAGGCGGCGGCACGCAGGATGATCAGGACCGCCACCGTCTCACCCAGGGCTCGCCCAGTCCGACATCGATCCGCGATCATCGCTGCGTCCGGGGTACCGTCATCGGTTGACTTCCCATTTTCCATTGCCCAGTGCCTGCTGCCTCGACGTGCCCTCGCGGGGTGAGGCTGAAAACCTCGCGCGTGACCGGTGATGTCGCCAGGATCATCACCGCCAGGACGACTCCCGCGGTGAAGATGGTCCCGCCGCCGGCCAGCGAGACGTTGCCATCGGCGAACAGAAGAACCAGCCGAGGTGGTCGTTGAGGAATCGGGCGACCGGTTTCCCAATCAGGGAGCGCCAGCGCGAAAATGCCCACAGGCCGAACACAATGGACGGCACGGCAATGGCAGCGGATCGACGAGGACGGCGAACGAAGCAGCCGCGCGCGGGGCGCGTGAATTGGTCAGGAACGTGGCGTGCCGATGGCGATGGGCGCGCGATCAGCAGGCGAACTGCCAGGCTGGGGACGGTGACCTGGGTGCTCGGCGACCCCAGACCGCAGGTTCGACTCGTAATCGTGCTGGACGCTCCGAGCTGGTGAGGAAATTCGCCTTATCCGCCTGTAGTGATGGCACCGCGCACCCGGACGATGAGGAACAGCCGCCGTAGGCGATGGCGGCGATGATGGTCCCCCGGCGGCGACCGGGCAGCTGAACCCGAAAGATCCTGTCGCCATCCGGCGCGCCAGTGCGAGCTTCCCGCTGCTTGCACGACGATTGGGACGACGTGGAATTGTCACACGGACTCCGTCCTCGAAACAGGTCCGCACGGAAGCCGATTCGGAATTTGATCGTCTGGGCTACCGATCAGGTGATCGCGTCGATCGCGGTAGCGAGTTTGTATGAACGCGCATCCGGCACCGGGATGTAGCCGTTGTCGGGTCAGGCCCTTCTGCCTTGCCCAGCGCCGCGGTCAGAAACGCCCGGACCCGCAGGGGCGACGTCGGCCTCGGGTGTTTCAGGCAGACCAGCGAGTGGGTGGCGAGCATGATCAGGTAGGCACCAGGATCCGTGGGCTTGTAGAACGGGGGAGGTGTCGAGGACCAGATCGTTGCCCCGCACCAGCGATCTTCCACGTCGTCGATCGACTTGGCGGCGATTCCACCGACAGCGCAACAGGGTCTGGGCCGGCCGGGTGACGATGTCGGCAACCGAGTCCTAGCTCTTGGCGAAGGACCACTTCGTTGTGGAGTGATGGACCGGGGTCGTCTTGATTGCCGCCGAGGTGCCCTCGTTACCCTTCGCTTCCCTCTCGCCGACGCCGCCGTTGAAGGTCTTGCCCGCGCCCGCCGCCCCATGCGCGTCAGGCGGCGGCCTCCAGGCTACTTCTGGAAGTTGTCGGTCGTACCGGACTCATCGCTGCGGAAGATCACCGATCGGCTGGTCCGGAAGGCTCTTCCCGGATTCAGCGCGGCAGTTCGGGCGCGTTCGCTATTCGCAGCCGTTGAAAGATCGCCGGCCGCGGTCGTCGTCAGCACGGGCCCTCGACATCCAGGGGGCGTTGTAGGTGATCGCGATGGGACCGGAGCACCATCGGCAGGTTCCACGCGTCCGGAATCGCCACAGCGAATTTTCTGGCCTTTCCACCTCACCCTTGTCCGCGTTCAGCGGCAGATCAGACCGCCCATGTCGGTTTGGCCGCCGACGATTCCGGATCCGGCACCGGATCCACTGGAGGTGTAGTTGAGGTGAAACCCGGGCAGGCCGCCTCGTAGGCGGTGACGGAAGCAGGTCATGGCGTTCCTTTCGGCTCGACGCACCGCTTCAGCCTTCGGGATTTCTTCCGCCGCAGTCACGCCGGCGCCGCCCCCTGACCGGCCGTAGGCGCGTTATTGTCGCCACCACACGCGGTCAGCGCGCCGCAATCAAAGGTCATCGTCGACGACCGCCTTGCCGAAAACCTCAAATCGACCCTCTGATTACGCCCCAACCAACCTTCTGTCCTCGATGCACGGCCTGAACGACGAAACATCCCGTGCGAAACATCCCACGTTCGGAGATTCCACCTGAAATACTCCGGTGGCCGCAGTATGCGCACCGGGTGGCCAGTTCAAGGGATACTCGGTTAACGGAGGTGAACAGCTTCGGTTCAGCGCGGCGCGTAAGACGTGTCCGGCGGCGACGGTGAAGCCCAGCCCTGATAGAGTCTTGATCGCCCGCACGGTTGTCGGCTTCGACGTAGAGCATCACGCGGGGCTCCGCCAGCGTGCTGCGATCGGTCGGCCAGATGGTGCAATCCGGGGTCAGCGCGCCCCCAGTCCTACCCTGGGCGGCCGGGGTCCACCGCCAACGCGTAGACCTCTCCGGGTTGCCGTCAGGATGCACCTTGGTCAGTGGAAGCCCAACAGTTCACCGGAGAGCTCATCGACCGCCGAAGCAATCAGCGGGATCAGACCCGGGGAGTTCGGCAGCAGTCAAAGAACGTCCCGGAGTGGTTCCAACCGCCCTGTTCCGGTGCCAGGAGAAGAGCCGCGTTGTTGACCGAGCACCCTCGGCGATATCATCGACACCACGTAGCTTCGGATCGAAATGCCTGCCAGGACAGTGAATTCGGAACTGCGCCACCGAGCGGTACCGCATCTGGATCGAATTCGCGCACCGGTCGCAATCAACGCGGCGGCCAGGGCTTTGTGACTGGTTCCGTGCGCCCAGAACCGCGCCTGCCCGTCGCGGCGTTCGGGCCGCACGCACGAGCAGCTCGCTCCGATGCCGCAGCGACGCGACTCCGGACACACCACCAGCTCGGCGGTCAGGCCGTCTCACCCGGGTGTCAGGTTGAAGGATGCCGGCTTGTGCGGAACCGTCCGGGATCTGTGACGAGCAGGTGCTCCGGTCTGTTCAGTGGAGAGTTCCCGGGCCAGTCGGCGCAGCACCTGCTCGCCCGCAGGGGCCACCCGTCCGCCAGTTGCGCGGCCGCGATCAGATCACGAACGCGTTGCTGCTCCGCCTCCGAGCCCTGCCAGCGCATCGCCGGCACCGGTCCAGCCGTCACTGACCGAGCAGCGACGGCGACGCCCGACCTCGACGTCGTCGTCGACGGCGTCGGCCTCGACCACCCCCTCCACCGCCCAGAACGCCCCGCATGGAACACGCACGGCGCCCACCGACGTTTGCGCTGCAGTGCCGATCAGCGCTTCGTACTCAGGGCCGGATTTGGCCCATAACCTCCGGACGTGAACGTCGACGGTCCGGGTTCCACCGAAGAAGTCATGGCCCCAGACCTCCTGCAGCAGCTGCGCGGGTGGCTTTCCGCCCGGCGTGCTGAGCAGTACTTCAACCAACTCGAACTCTTATGTAGGTCAAATCCAGCGGGCATGCAGCCGCGCTGATGCGTCCGCCCTCGTCGATCACCAGCTCGCCAGGCGGCCTTCCCGGCGCTCTCCTGGTTGACCAGCCCGCCGCGGCGGCCGACCAACAGCCGCAACCGGGCGTCGATCTCAGCCGGACCGGTTCCGGGAAGCAGAATCTCATCGATGCCCCGATCCGAAGCGTTCACGGCGACCAGACCGCCCTCGTTGACCGCAACCACCGGAACCAGGGGGCACCGGTGGTTCCCCAGCAATCGGCACAGCCCGCGCAGCAGCGCCAAGATCGGCACAGGCGTCGACGATCGCGATCCGGCCGAGCCAGCCTCCAGCAGCAAGGCGACCTCGGTCGGCGCCGCGCACACACTATGAGCGAGCAGCGCCAGCAGGGGGCAGCACCGACTCAGGTTGGGGGTCGGCGGTGAGGAAGCAACGGGTCCAACGAACTCTCCCGGTTTACGCTGTCGCAACCCCGACCTGCTCTCGACGATCCGAGCGGGCACGTACGGTAGGCGAAAATGATCCTGGTGCAGCTGATCACCGCGCTGAGGCGCCCTCACTCGCGGTCGTTCTGGGCGCGATCCGGAGTCGACACCAGCGCGAGTATCTACGCGAATTACCAGCTAGCACTCCATGTCCGGACCACAGCCGGGCGCGAACTTCGATCCGTGGGTCGCGATCCTGGGGTTCCCCTTCATCCCCCCAGGCGATGCGCCACCGCTACAACAGAGTTAGAGATCAAAGCCGGCGGAGTGGAACATCCCGTGGTGGCAAGGTCACACTGGGCCACCATGCATGACATCAGGTTGACTCAGGCTTCGTGGCTCATGCGGCCGACGCCGACATCGGTGGAAATGCGGAAAACCGGATCATCATCGACTCGCGGCACGTCGGACCGGATTCATCGGCATCGAGATCTCACCGTCGAGGGCCCCGCCGAGGACACCAATGACGCCACCAGCGCTTACCGAAATCGGAATCTCCGGGCAACGGACTGGTCTTCACCGGCACTGACCAAGGCGGGGATTCGACAAACCGGTCAGCGTCACGGTCGATCTGTCCATGGCGGGTCGGACCAGACGACGCTGGTCACCCCGACCGGGGTCGTCACCGGACCCAACACCGCCGACCAGGGAGGTGCCGAGAAGGACCGGCGACCCGCCGTCCTCAGGGCCGTTCAGTAGCATGCCCCGGACAAGCTCCGGTCGGGCTGCGGCCCACCGCCGAGGCGCGCAGGTCGGACATCATCATCGAGGGCATCACCGAGGAGGTCACGGTCGGTGGGCGTGCCACAACCGCCGTCACGGTGTCGCTCCGCGGTACCGAACGACGGCCTGGGACTGGCCGATTCGGCCTGTCCGTAGCGGGCCGACGGTTATCCATTTCACCACACGCGGTCTGGTGCGGGCCGTGCGCCGCGGTATTGCGCCGCGTCGTTCTCAGGTCCTCGCCGACAGCTGGCAGGTGGCCCCACGTCAGGGATCGACATGGACGAAGAACCGGCAGCCGCCCGCAGACTCAGTTCTATCGCTGCCGACGACGTTCATCTTCGACGCCGACGGCCAGCGCCAGCTGTACCAGTCGGCTGGGGTACCGAAGGCCGCCGACCTTAGAAGGCTCCGGAGCCTCTTTTGAACTGATGTTGTTGACGCGACACCCCTGCCCCTGTGTAGCATCACCGACGTGACGACCCGTCTCGAGCCGATGCTCACCAAGCGCCGCGCAGTCGATCTGTGCCGCATCGCGGGTTGTTGCTGTTGTTGTTGTAGCTGCTGAGTCGCCGCGCTTCGCTGCGCGCCGCATTCTTCCCCAGCCGATCGCCAGAGGTCTGTCGTCGTCCGACCTTGCCAACAACACAGGAGTTTTCATGTCGATCAATACCCAACTCGCCCCGGGCGGTGTGCACGTCCCCGATCAGGTGGATGTGCGCGGCCCCCGCTTCGCGGCCTGGATCACCAGCGCCGTCCTGCTGGTGGTGCTTCTCGCCTCGGCCGTCAGCACCGCCGCCGCGGGCGCCATCCTGGCCGCGCAGGCCGCGGTGTTCGCCCTCGGAGCGCTGCGCGGACCGCGCCGGCACCCGTACGGAAAGCTGTTCGCCACGCTGGTGGCTCCCCGCCTCGGACCGGTGACCGAACGGGAACCCGCACAGCCGTTGCGGTTCGCGCAATTCATCGGGCTGCTCTTCGCCATTGCAGGAGTCACCGGATTCGCGTTCGGTGCTCCTCTGATCGGTGTGATCGCGGCCGCGTTCGCCCTGACCGCGGCTTTCCTCAACGCGGCCTTCGGCATCTGCCTCGGCTGCCAGGTCTACCCCCTGGTCGCCCACGTCCGACTGTTCGGCCGACTTCATCCCCAGCAGGCCCAGACCGAGGCGGGACGGTAGATCATGAACTCCACACTTGATCAGCGCACCGCCCTTCCCCAAGGGGTCGATCTGGACAAGGAGACGGTGATCATCGGCCGGGTGGTGGACGACTCGGGCCGCACCGTCGGCGGCGCCTCGGTGCGACTGCTGGACGCCGCCAACGAGTTCACCGCGGAACTGGTGGCGACCGCCGGGGGCGATTTCCGGTTCTTCGCCGCGCCGGGCACCTGGACGGTGCTGGCGCTGTCGGGGTCCGGCCAGGGTGATGTCACGGTGGCACCCACCGGGGCGGGCCTGCACGAGATCGACATCAAGGTGGCGTGACGCCACGGGGACGCCCCTGGCGACATCGAGACGACCCTGGCGACATCGAGACGACGTGGTCTTCGCGCGATAAACTCCCCCCGTGGTGCTTTTCTTCGAGGTTCTGCTGGTGGTGTCGGTCGTCGTGATCACCTGGTTCGCGCTCTACGCGGTCTACCGGCTGATCACCGACGAATCGTGAGCACCGACGACATCAAGGGCGGCGATGACATCAAGGGCAGCGGTGACCGCGCCGTGGCCGCCGCAGCGGAGCGGGCCAAGCAGACCGCAGGCCGCAACATCCCGGTCTTCGACGATCTACCCGTGGCCGACACCGCCAACCTGCGGATAGGCGCGGACCTCAGCGACGCGCTGCTGGCACTGCTGCCACTGGTCGGAGTGTGGCGAGGGGAGGGCGAAGGCCGCGGACCGCACGGCGACTACCGGTTCGGTCAGCAGATCATCGTCTCCCACGACGGCGCGGACTACCTGAACTGGGAGGCCCGTTCCTGGCGGCTCGACGAGGCCGGCGAGTACCACAGCCCGGGTCTTCGCGAGACGGGGTTCTGGCGGTTCGTCAACGATCCGGCCGACCCCGGAGAAGCACAGGCGATCGAGTTGTTGCTGGCCCACTCTGCCGGGTACGTCGAACTGTTCTACGGACATCCCCGCACCCAGTCCTCCTGGGAACTGGTGACCGACGCACTGGCTCGCAGCAAGTCCGGGGTTCTCGTCGGCGGCGCCAAGCGGCTCTACGGCATCGTCGACGGCGGCGACCTGGCCTATGTCGAGGAGCGGGTGGATGCCGACGGCGGACTGGTGCCGCACCTTTCGGCCCGGCTCTCGAGGTACGTCGGGTGAGGCGCCTCACGGCCGTGGTGGTCGCGTCCGCCGCGCTAGTCCTGTCCGCCTGCTCGTCCACATCGACCGAGCCCGATACCTCCACGCCGTCACCGGCACCCGCGGAGCACGGATCGCTCGCGGAATGTCTGAAATCGCACGGGGTGACCGAGTCCGGGGGCGCCCCGGCGGTCCCCGGCCCGCCCGCCGGAGTCGACCCCGGCACCTGGGACGAGGCGATGAAGGCGTGCTCGACATTGGCACCCGGGCCGGCCACATCCTGACCTACGCTGAACACCGTGCCCCGCATGTCCAGCGTGGATGCGGCGTTCTGGTTCGCCGAGACGCCGTCCTGGCATATGCACATCGGGGCACTGGCGATCTGCGATCCGCGTCAGGTTCCCGGCTTCTCGGTCGAGAGTGTGCGCCGGATCGTCGGTGAGCGCCTGCCCGAACTCCCGCAGTTGCGTTACCGGGTGGCGGAGGCTCCGTTCGGGCTCGACCGGCCGTGGTACGTCGACGAAGACCCCGATCTCGAGTACCACATCCGCCACATCGCCGTGCCCTCCCCGGGCGGACGGACAGAACTCGACGAACTCGTCGCACGGCTGTGGTCCTACAAGCTGGATCGCGACAAGCCGTTGTGGGAGATGTGGTTTATCGAAGGCCTCGACGAGGGACGGGTCGCGCTGCTGACGAAGGTTCATCAATCTCTGGTCGACGGGGTGTCCGGCGCCGGAATCACCGAAATCCTCTTCGACCCGACCCCCGATCCTCGGCCGCCGGCCGAATCAGCCGCACCGCGCGCTCGCAGCAGACCGCCCCGTCCGGAAGTACGGCTACTCAGCGCCGCCGCCAACCTCGCCCTCGTGACCCCGTACCGCATCGTCCGCCTGGTCGACCAGACGGTGCGCCAGTGGCTGGCCGTGCGAAGTCTGCCGGAGAAGGCGCCAGGCTATTTCGAGGCTCCACCCAGTCGGTTCAACGCACCGATCTCACAGCAGCGCCGCTTCAGCGCGGCCAGGGTGTCACTGGACCGCGTGAAGGCGGTCAAGGACGCCTACGGGGTCAAGGTGAACGACGTGGTGTTGGCCACGGTTGCCGGCGCATTGCGGTCCTACCTGGAACGTACCGGTGAACTCCCGGCCCGTCCGCTGGTCGCGCAGGTGCCGGTGTCCACCCGCACCAATGCCACGGGGGCCGGTACCGCCATCAGTTCGATGACCGTCGGGCTGCCCACCGGGATCGCCGATCCGGCCGAGCGGATTCGCTCAGTCCATCAGGTCTCGCAGGCCGCCAAACAGATGGCCGAGGCGATGACCGCACACCAGATCATGAGCTTGACCGAGACGACCCCCCCGGGCCTGTTCCGGCTGGCCGCCCGTGCCTACACCGCCAGTCGGCTGGGCGAGAACGTCCCCCCGACCAATCTGGTGGTGTCCAACGTTCCGGGCTCGTCGATGCCGCTCTACGCGGCCGGGGCGGTACTGGAACGGTTCACCCCGATCGGACCGCTGTTGATGGACGTCGGGCTCAACGTCACCTGTTTCAGCTATCGGGGGTGGATGGACTTCGGATTCCTCAGCACACCGGAGATCGCCGGTGACCTCGCGGACCTGGCGGAAGGTATCGAGCCCGAATTGGCCCGTCTGGAACGAGCCGCCGGCCTGCGCCGCGGTGCAAGTCGGCCGGACCGCCGGAGCTGAGCCGGTCGAGCCCGGACACGGAACGGCCCCCGAGCCGTGTTGTCCGGGTTGGACGGACCGGGAACTCGGGGGCCGGGTAGCTGCCGGGGATTCGCCGACGCGCTCGGGCGCGGGTGACTCCGGCACCGTGGCGCTGCTAGCGGGCAGCCACCTCACATGTCCAAGACGTACTCAATGTTCGGACCACCTCCTTCCCTGTGTACCGGCGACCGTACCGGTGACGCGTCCTGCGCGCCACTACTTTTCGCGGTCAGCGATCCCCTGCGATCGCGGCCTCGACGAGACGTGCCATCTCGGCGCGCATCGGCGAGGGTGGTAACACCCGCCCGTCGAGGGTGTGCACCCTGGCCGCCAGCGTGATACTGGAAACCAGCCAGATCCCCTGCGCCGCACCAAGATCATCGGGCCGAAGCGCCTGGTAGTCACAGTCGTACCCGGAGTCCCGGGCCACCTCGAACAGCGCCTGCTGGGTGGTGCCGCGCAGAATCGGCCACCACGGCGGCGGGGTCAGCAAGCAGGGTCGGCCGGCGCCGCCGTCCACGGCGATCACCACCGTCGACCGGGGACCCTCCAGGATGTAGCCGTCCGAACTGACGAAGATGACATCGTCGGCCCCGCGCGCGGCGGCGTGCCGTAGTGCCGCCATGTTGACCGCATAGGACAGCGTCTTGGCGCCGGCGAGCAACCACGGCATTTCCTGCGCCCCGTCGGCCGGCAGACCCCGCTCCAGCGCGACCGCGGCCACCCCGTCGCGGCGGGCGGTCCCGACCCGTGCGGCCAGCGGACTGATCGTCAGGTAGGCGGTCGGTCCGGATCCGTTCTCCCGGCCGCGGCTGTACACCAGCCGCAGCGCGCCTTCCTCCGGCGACCGGGAAGCCCACTGGCGCAACGCGATCGCGATGGCCTCCCGCCAGGCCGCAAGATCGGGCTCTGGCAGGTCCATCATCGCCGCGGAATGGGCCAGCCGGCGCAGATGCGGCTCCACCAGGCATACCCGCCCCCCGCGCACCAGCAGGGTCTCGAACACACCGTCACCGCGGACAGCCGCCAGGTCGTCGCCGAACAGCAGGGGACGGTCCGGGTCGTGGACCACACCGTCGAGGGTGACGAGCACCGAGCACCCCGAACCTGACGTGGGGCCTGAACTCGACATGGATGCCGAGCCTACTGGCCGGGCTCGTAGAGTTGATGTGTGTCAGCCGTTCCCGCACCCGAGGACTCCCCAGACGCCGGGGCGTTCTGGCACTACGGCGATCCGCTGGGCGAACAGCACGCGGCGGGGCAGTCCGCCGTCGTGGTCGATCGCTCGCACCGGGCGGTGATCACGCTGACCGGCGACGACCGGCTGGCCTGGTTGCACTCGATCTGCACCCAGCACGTCAAGGACCTGACCGACGGGGCCTGCACCGAGAATCTCAGTCTGGACGGCCAGGGCCGGGTCGAGGATCACTGGCAACAGACCGAGTTGGGCACCACCACCTACCTGGACACCGAGCCGTGGCGGGGCGAGCCGCTGCTGGCATACCTGAACAAGATGGTCTTCTGGTCCGATGTACGACCGGCCGCCGCCGATTTCGGCGTGTTGTCACTGATCGGCCCCCGGTTGACCGATCCGGCCGTGCTGGCCGCCCTGGGTGTGGACTCACTGCCGGCGGAGTCGAGGGCGCTACCGCTGCCGGGCGGCGGTTTCGCCCGCCGGATGCCGGGCCGGCCCGGGGGACCGGTCGAACTCGACCTGGTGGTACCCCGACCGGATGTGGCGGCGTGGTTGGACCGACTCGAGACCGCCGGGGTCCGCCGCGCCGGCGTCTGGGCCTACGAAGCGCACCGGGTGGCGGAGCGGCGCCCCCGCCTCGGGGTGGACACCGACGAGCGGACCATTCCGCACGAGGTCGATTGGATCGGCCCTCCGGGCCTCAGCGCCGTCCATCTGGACAAGGGCTGCTATCGCGGCCAGGAGACCGTGGCGCGGGTGCACAATCTGGGCCGGCCACCGCGGATGCTGGTGCTGCTCCACCTCGACGGCTCGACCGAACGGCCCGCGCCCGGCGACCCACTGCTCGCCGAAGGTCGGCGAGTTGGCCGGCTGGGCACCGTCGTCGACCACGCCGACCTCGGTCCCATCGCTCTCGCCCTGGTCAGACGCGGCCTGTCCGCCGACACCGTGCTGACCACAGGTGGGGTTCACACCGTGTCGGCGGCCATCGACCCCGACACACTGCCTGCGGCCGAAACCACCGGCGCCGGTCGGCTCGCGGTGGAAAGGTTGCGCGGCGGTGGGCGGTGAGGTTCGCCACGGTTCGCCGTCGGGTGAACGGGCCTGCCAACACTTCGGGGCACGGCACGGTAAAGTGTGGTCAGGACAAACACGACATTAGATCGGAGCCGCCTGACTTCAGGCCGCTCCGTTATTGCGCGAGGGGGTTCCCCCATGGGCCGCGGCCGGGCTAAGGCAAAGCAGACCAAGGTTGCCCGAGAGCTGAAATACAGCTCTCCGCAAACCGATTTTGAGCGGCTTCGACAGGAGCTCGCGGGCTCTGGCGACAGTGCGCCAGGGCGTTCGAGCAACGGATTCGACGACTCGTACGACGACGAGGACGACTGGCGTCGCTAAGCCCCCGGGGTTTGGGTTGCGGCCGAGGACGAGCTTCCCGGTCAGAACCGCGGGTGCTCACCCACCAGCTTGGCCCGAGGGCCGTGCTTGCCCTTCCTGACCCCGCCCAACACCCAGGAGTCCAGGTGACGGGCGGTCAGTACAGCCAACGCCCTCTCGGTGTCCTGTGGGGCGACGATCGCGACCATGCCGACACCCATGTTGAACGTCCGCTCCATTTCGGCACGCTCGACACGGCCGCGCTGGGCGATCATCCCGAACACCGGAGCCGGCGTCCAACTGCCCCGGTCGACCTCGGCGACCAATCCGTGCGGGATGACCCGTTCCAGATTGCCGGCCAGACCGCCGCCGGTGACGTGACAGAAGGTCCGCACCTGGGTCTCGGCGATCAGGGCCAGACAGTCCTTGGCGTAGATCCGGGTGGGTTCGAGCAGCTCCTCACCGAGGGTCCGGCCGAACTCCTCGACATGGCCGCCCAGATCCATCCGGTCGATCTCAAGTAGCACCTTGCGGGCCAGCGAGTAGCCGTTGGAGTGCAGACCGGAGGACCCCATGGCGATGATGACGTCCCCGGGCCGGACCCGGTCCGGCCCGAGTACGTCGTCAGCCTCGACCACTCCGACCCCGGTCGCCGAGACGTCGTAGTGATCGGGGGCCATCAACCCGGGGTGTTCGGCGGTCTCGCCGCCCAGCAGTGCGCAGCCGGCGATGACGCACCCCTCCGCGATACCGGAGACGATGGCGCTGACACGCTCGGGAACGGTGCGCCCCACCGCGATGTAGTCCTGCAGGAACAGCGGTTCAGCGCCGCACACGACGAGATCGTCGACGACCATCGCAACCAGGTCGAGCCCAATGGTGTCGTGCTTATCCATTGCCTGCGCGACGGCCAGTTTGGTGCCAACCCCGTCGGTGGACGAGGCCAGCACCGGCTCCCGGTAGCCACCGCGCAGCGAAAAGAGTCCGGCGAACCCGCCCAGCCCTCCGAGCACCTCGGGTCGGCTGGCCCGCTTGGCCAGCGGCTTGAAGAGTTCGACGGCTCGGTCGCCGGCCTCGATGTCGACACCGGCTGACGCGTAGGAGACGCGGGCGCCCCCAGCGCGCTGATTGCTCGTCGACTTGCCGGACATCGGCGATAAGGCTACTCGTCCCGACCCCGACCGGAGACCCCCGACCTGCAGACCCGGTCGATCAATTCGGTGGCCAGCGCGAACGCCGAGGTCGCGGCTGGGGAGGGGGCGTTGCGAAGGTGGGTCACCGCCCCCGGTGAATCGGGTCCAGGAGAGTCGTCCCGGGAGATCACGAAGTCGTCGACGAGCGCGCCGTCCCGGCCCACCGCCTGGGCCCGCACCCCGGCGTGCGAGCTGCCGTCGAGGTCGGCCACCGACAGCCCCGGCAGGTAGCGGGCGGCGGCCGCAACGAACGCCTTCCGGCTGGCCGCCATCCGGATCTCCTCGATCCCCACCCGCCAGTACCGGCGGCCCACCCGCCAGGTTCCCGGCCAGGTCAGCGATTCGATCGCATCCCGGCCGCTGAAACGGCGCAGCGAGTAGCCGTCTCGGGCACCGACCATCATCGCCGTGTGGCCGAGGGAGAGTGCTCCGTTGATGTGTCTGGTGATGTGGACGCCCAGGAAGGGCAGTTGAGGGTCGGGAACCGGGTAGATCATCCCGTTGAGTCTGGTCGCCCGGGTGGTCTTCACCCCGAGATAGGCACCGCGGAACGGCACGATCTGCGGATCTCGCGGCGCGCCGGACCGGCGGGCCAGCCGGTCGGCCCACAGGCCCGCGCACACGATCGCCGACCGGGTCTTCAGCGGTCCGAGGGAGGTGTTGACGACGCCGGGTTGCCCGGGTTCGACGGAGGTGACCTGCACGCCGAAACGCAGGTCGACGCCACGTCGGCGCAGTTCCGCTGCGAGCACCCGGGCGACCTCCGAGTAGTCCACAATCCCGGTGTTGGGCGCATGGAGCGCCTGCAGCCCCACCGCATTGGGCTCGATCTCGGCGATCTCCTCGCGGCCGATCCTGCGCAGCCCGGGAACGGCATTGGCGATCCCCCTGGCCTCCAGATCGTCGAGGCGGGGCAGTTCGTCGGCATCCAGGGCCACGATCAGCTTGCCGGACCGTTCGTAGGGGATTCCGTTGTCCTCGCAGTATCGGTACATCAGCCGGGCACCTTCGACGCACAACCGGGCCTTGAGTGAACCGGGCGTGTAATAGACCCCGCCGTGGATCACCCCGGAGTTGTGTCCGGTCTGATGCCGGGCCGGTGCGGTCTCACGCTCGAGGACCACGACATCGTCGGCCGGACGACGCGCCATCCACTCCCGGGCCACCGCCAGGCCGACGATCCCGGCCCCGACCACCACCAGATCATGGCCTTGGCGCGGCATCTTCTTCTCGGTCTTCCCAGTGAGCCGGGTTCTCAGTCGACGTAGCGGGCCAGCCAATCGTTGAGCGGCACCCCGGCCCGCAGGGTGGCGACCACCCGATCCTTGGCCTCGGGGGTTCCCAGCCAGGCGCCGACCGGCCATGTCTTCATCATCGCGATGCCCTTGTGCCGCAGCAGTTCGATACGCGGGTGGTCGGCGGGAAACCCGCGAGGTGTGGTCTTGAGCACCTCATGGGCCATCGTGCTGTACCCGGCCCGGTGCAGGTCGGCCACGATCCCGGCCAGTTCGGTCCCGGACTTCTCCCGGTCGACCGCGACCCGGAAGCGCTTGAGAGTCGGCGCATCCGGCATGTAGAGACCGCCGCCGGCGGCCAGTTCCTCGGCCGAGAACGAGATGTAGGCACGTCCCAGCGTGGCGGCGCAGGTGGTCTTGTAGGGCGTCTTGTCGGCGCTGAACCGGACGTCGCGGTAGGGCCGGAAGATCTTGCCGGTGCCGAACTCGTCGGCCAGCTCGGCCAGCAACTCCTCCATCGGCGCCTTCACGCGCCGGTCGTAGACCGCCCTGTGGTCCTGCCAGTAGACCTTGGAGTTGTCGGCCTCCAGGCCCTCGTAGAATTCGATCGCCTCGATCGGCCAGCCCGCAAACGCCATGGGGCCATTGTGGATCCTCTCAGCGGGCGTCGTGGGTGATCCGGCCGTCCATCATCGTCAGCACGACCGGCACGGCGTGGATCTCGTGCGGGGCGACGCGGAACAGGTCGGCGCCGAGGACGGTCAGGTCGGCGGCCTTGCCGGTGGTCAGCGTGCCGGTGCGGTGGTCCAACCGCAGCTGGTAGGCGCCGTTGGCGGTGTAGCCGCGCAGCGCGTCGTGCAGCCCGATGCGCTGGCGGGCCACCAGCGGGAGGTCGTCGGGATGCCCCGGGCGCTGCCGGGTGAGCAGCGCCTCGATCTGGATCAGTGGCGGGATCTCCGGGATGTCGACGCCGGGGATGTCGCTGCCGTAGGTGACGGTCGCGCCGGAGCGGACCAGGTCGCCGTACGGGAACAGCCGTTCCTCCACCCGCTCGGCGCCGAGCATCGCGGTGTAGATGTCGCGGTACTGGCCGTTGTAGTCGGTCCCCCACAGCGGGGTGCAGTTGGCGATGAGGCCGAGCTGCGCGTACCGGTCGACATCGGCCGGGTCCACCATCGAGTTGTGCGCCAGCACATGCCGACGGCCCGCACTACCGGGCGCCTGCCGCGCGGCGGTGTAGGCGTCCAGCACCACCCGCGCCGAACCGTCGCCGTCGATGTGGATGTGCATGTCGAAACCGGCGGCCTGTACCGCCTCGATCTGGGCGGTGATCGCCTCCGGCGGAAAGGTCATCGTTCCGAGGTCATCGGCGGCGTGGCCGCAGCACGGCGACAGCAGCGCCGCCCCGCCGCTCATGAACGTCCCGTCCGCCCACAACTTGCAGGTGCCGATCTGCACATGTTCCGAGCGCAGCTCGCGATGCCAGCGGGTCAGACCCTCGGCGATGGTTTGCGGGTCGTCGGTCGGGGTGCGGGTCCAGTAGGAGCCGGCCACCCGCACCGGAAGGCCGCCCGCCTCGTCCTGGTCGATGAGGTCGGCGAACACCCAGCGCGAGTCGTCGCTCGTCGCGCCGACGATCGTGCCCGCCTCGAAGTAGGCCGTCATCCCCCACGAGGCCGCCGGCTGCAGGGTGAGTTGCTGTGCGGCACGGACATTCGCAACCGAGAACAGGCCCTGGGCGACCAGGATCGGGATCGTCGCGGCGGCCTCCACCGCGTGGCCGGTGGGAGTGCCGTCGGGGTCGCGCACCCAGTACTGCGAACCGGGGTCGGGATCGGGGGTTTCGGGCCCGATGCCGGCGCCGCGCATGGCCGCGGTGTTGAACCACGAGTCGTGCGCGTCGGCGGAGAAGAGGTACATCGGCCGATCGCCGGTGATCTCGTCGAGCCACTCCCGGCGCGGGGACCGCTCCTCGAAGGAGTCCGGCATCCAGGCGTGGCCGCGCAGTGGCGCGTCCGGGGGTTGCTCCGCCACCCAGTCGCGGATCGCGGCCAGCACCGCGTCGCGCCCGACGATGCCGGCGAGGTTGACGCCCAACTTGGACAGCGCCATCGAGGCCAGATGGTTGTGCGCATCGATGAAGCCGGGCAGGCACATCCGGCCGCGCAGGTCGATCTGTTCGGTGCCGGCGTCGATGAAGTCGTCGGCGCCGTCGCGGGTGCCCACGTGCACCAGGTCGCGGCCGCGCACCACCACCGCCTGTGCCCACGGTTGCGCCGGGTCGCCGGTCCAGATCGGGCCCCCGGTGAGCAGGTAGGACTTCGTCACATCGGCGACGCTATCCCGGCGGGTTTGGCCACGGTGCCGGTTGCCGCTGTGACACCCTGACAGCCATGAAAACACCCCGGAAAACTCTGTCCGCAGGACTGGGCACCGCCGCGTTGGCTCTGCTGCTCGCCGGCCCCGCATCGGCGACGCCGGGCACCGGGGTGCAGGTGGAGACGCTGTCGAAGAACACGGTCAACGGGGTGGACTACATCGTCACCCAGATCACCGTCGCCCCCGGCGGCGGCACCGGGTGGCACTACCACCCCGGCGAGGTGTTCGGCTTCATCAAGGAGGGCACGATGACGCACTACGGACCCAACTGCCTGGTCGACGACGTCTTCGCCACCGGGGTTCCGGTGAAGGAGGGCGTCGGCCCGGGCTTCGTGCACAACGGTCGCAACGAGGGCTCCACCCCGCTGGTGATGGAGGTGGTCTACATCAACCCGGTCGGCACGCCGCTGTCGGTGGAGGTTCCCGAACCGGAGAACTGCACCATCCCCTGACGACGTTGTGACGGCGCACCGGCCTCGGGTGCGCGAGCTGGCGGCTGCGGGGTTCAATGTCAGCAGGGAGAGGAACGGAGGCGCGCGTGGCGGGTGAGCAGATCCGATGCTTGGTGACGGGCGCCACCGGCTACATCGGTGGGCGGCTGGTACCGCGACTGCTGGACGGCGGGTTCGCCGTTCGCGCCCTGGCCCGCAATCCCGACAAGCTTTCGGCCGTGCCGTGGCGTAAGGACGTCGAGGTGGCCCGCGGCGATCTCAACGACCGGGCCTCGCTGGAGGCGGCGTTCGACGATGTCGACGTCGTCTACTACCTGGTGCACTCGATGGGGTTCGAAAAGGATTTCGCCGCGGAGGAGCGTCGCGCGGCCGAGAACGTCGTCGCGGCCGCCCGCAAGGCGGGGGTGCGCCGCATCATCTACCTGAGCGGATTGCACCCGGCGGGGGCGGAACTGTCGACGCACCTGTCGTCGCGCACCAGGGTCGGCGAGATTCTGATCGCCTCCGGTATCGAGACCATCGTGCTGCAGGCCGGGGTGGTGGTCGGTTCCGGCTCGGCGTCGTTCGTGATGATCCGCCA